>CAWCYF010000003.1:0-2045915 GCA_963799805.1 uncultured Acidobacteriota bacterium | reverse complement strand
TGATTCTTCAATGCCGCTGACAACTTCTCATAGGTAGTGTCCAGATCCTCCGGAAGAACTCGAGTATCGGCGACGGTGGTCATGAAGTTGACGTCGCCGGACCAGCGCGGCAGCACGTGCATATGCAGGTGGCCGGGAATACCCGCGCCGGCACAATGACCAACATTGATACCCAGATTGAACCCCCCCGGCCGGTACACTGCGTTGAGCGCGACCTCGGCCTTCCTGGCCAGCCGGATCATTTCTTCGAGCGTCCGCGGATCGGAGTCCTCGAGCGTAGGCGTATGCACGTAAGGCGCGATCATCAGGTGCCCGGTGGTGTATGGATACACGTTCAGCAGAACGAAATTTCGTTCCGCGCGCAGGAGGTTGTAGTTCTTCCGGTCGTCCAGATCGGACGCCTTTCTGCAGAACAGACACTCGTCACCTGAAATCCCCGAGGAGATGTATTGGGATCTCCAGGGACTCCAAAGATGGTCCATGAATCAGGTATGCGCGGCGTCAGGCGGATTGGGTTCACCGCTCCCTCGAGAGTCGGCATTGACCAGGTCTTTCAGTTCTTTGCTGGGCTTGAAATATGGAATACGTTTAGCGGGGACTTCGACGCGCGCGCCGCTCTTGGGGTTCCGGCCTACCCGGGGCTGCCGCTGGCGAGTTCGGAAGCTGCCAAAGCCCCGGATCTCGATTTTATCCCCGCCGCGCAAAGCGCGAACCACGCTGTCGAAGATGGCCTCGACGATCACCTCCGAATCCTTGCGCGTCATCTCCACGACGCGGGAGACCTCTTCGATTAATTCCGCCTTGGTCATGTTAACGGCCTTCCCCTTTTCCTCGTAAGCTCATCACTTCCTCAATGGTCATGGTTGCGGCCTCGGCCTGGCGCTGATAATCCTCCAGGCGCGTGCGTTCCTCGTCGTCTGCCACGGCGCGAAGGCTCAATCCGATTTTCTTGTCGGCCTCGCTCATCTTAATAATCTTAAAATCGTACTCGTCGCCGATAGGCAGCGGCGCGTCACCTGCCGCGGCCCGCGCCGGCATGGGCGGGATCTCCGATTTATGACAGAGCGCTTCCACGCCGGGCGCCAGCTCCACGAATACGCCGAAGGCTACGGACCGGCACACGCGGCCGCGCACCATATCGTCAATCTCATGGGTCCGGAAGAAGCTCTCCCAAGCATCCGGCTGAAGCTGCTTGACCCCCAAGGACAGCCGGCGGTTGGGAGCATCGATATTCAGGATCACCGCTTGCATCATCTGACCCTTCTTCAGGATCTCGGATGGATGTTTGACATGCTTGGTCCAGGACAGATCCGAGACATGCACCAGCCCATCGATGCCCTCCTCAATTTCGAGGAATGCGCCGAAATCGGCCAGCTTTCTCACCCGGCCTTCGACCACCGAGCCGATGCTGTAGCGCTCCGCTACGGTGGTCCACGGATCGGCCTCCAGTTGCTTGATTCCCAGCGAAACCCGCCGGTCGCGCGGCTTCACTTCAAGCACCACCGCCTCCACCTGATCGCCCGCCTTCACCACTTTGCTGGGGTGCTTCATGCGGCGGCTCCAAGTCATTTCGGAGATATGAATCAAGCCCTCTACGCCTGGCTCGATCTCGACGAAGGCCCCGTAATCGGTGATGCTCATGACGCGGCCGATCACGCGGCTGCCGGGTGGGCAACGCTGCGGGAGCGTCTCCCAGGGATCTGGGGCCAACTGGCGCAGACCGAGCGAAATCCGCTCCTTGGCGCGATCGAATTTAAGCACCTTGACGGTGATTTCATCGCCGGGGTGGAGTACTTCCGAAGGATGATTGACGCGCCCGTGCGACATGTCGCTCACATGCAGCAGCCCATCGATACCGCCCAGATCGACGAAGGCGCCGTACTCGGTCAGGTTTTTAACGGTACCCGCGACCACTGCGCCTTCAAACAGGAGCTCGAGCGCGGTTTGCTTGCGCGCCTGCAACTCTTCCTCGATAGCCGTCTTGCGCGAGACCACCACGTTACCGCGGCGGCGATTGATCTTCAGGATTTTGACGGGGATGTCCTGGCCGATGAATTGATCCAGATCGTGAATGGGCCGGACGTCCACCTGCGAACCGGGCATGAAAGCGAGCACGCCCACATCCACCATCAAACCGCCCTTGGTCCGTTCCATCACGTGGGCCGATACCAAAAGCTGCTCGCGCATGGCTCGCTCGAGCGTATCCCAAACCCGCAGACGGCTGGCCTTGGAATGGGACAGCAAAACGTAACCTTCGGGTTGGGGCGCGTGACGATCCACCATAACATCGATGGCATCGCCGGCCGCCAAGGCCACTGTTCCGTCGGGCTGCTGTACCTGCTCGATCGGTACCAGACCTTCCATCTTGTACCCGAAATCCACGATCACTTCTAGCGGAGTGACTTTGACTACGCGGCCCTGCAGCAGTTCCCCTTCAGAAGGGGGAGCCAGGTGGCTGTAGTCTTCTATAAGATGCTCGTAGTCTTCTTCGGCGGGGAAGTTGACGTCGATATCCCTTTCATTGGTGCTGCTGGCCATACGCCAAAGCTCCGACAAACCATTGACAGATCAGTACTTCAGAACTATACCGGAGCGGTGACATCTTGTCAACCTGGGAGAACAGCGGTGTAAGGATCTGTTGCCCCGGACGCTCCGATAGCCTTAAGCTAGATCTTTCTCCTCCTTCAATCAATACCATGGAAATCACAAAAGTAGTGGGCAGAGAGATTCTGGACAGTCGCGGCAGCCCAACCGTCGAAGCAGATGTGCACCTGAGCGATGGCAGCATGGGTCGTGCGGCCGTCCCATCCGGGGCATCCACCGGAGAGCACGAGGCGATCGAGCTGCGCGACGGGGACAAGGCCCGCTATCTCGGCAAGGGGACTCTCACGGCGATCGGAAATATAAAGGACCACATTGCGCCTGCGCTGTTAGGCATGGACGCCGAGCGTCAGTCCTCGCTCGACCGGCGGATGATCGCACTCGATGGCACGCCCAGTAAGGGTAGGCTCGGGGCCAATGCGATTCTGGCTGTTTCGATGGCGGCTGCGCGCGCGGCGGCTGCCTCGCAGCGAACTCCCCTGTACCGGTATCTGGGCGGCGTCGCAGCCTGCCTGCTCCCCGTCCCCATGATGAATATCCTCAACGGAGGCGCGCACGCCGACAATAGCGTGGACCCGCAGGAGTTCATGATCGTCCCTTATGGCGCGGAGAAATTTTCGGAAGCTTTGCGTTGGGGAGCCGAAGTTTTCCATACTCTAAAAACCGTGCTGAAAAAACGCGGTTACTCCACCGCTGTCGGCGACGAGGGTGGCTTCGCTCCGAATCTTAAGTCCAACCAGGAAGCGCTTGAGGTGGTCCTCGAAGCCATCACGCAGGCCGGCTATCAGCCGGGCGATCAGATCGGCATCGCGCTCGATCCGGCGGCGAGCGAGTTTTACGATTCGGCCAAACACAAATATGTGTTCAAGAAATCCGACAAGAGCGAGCGGACGCCGGAGCAAATGGTGGACTTCTGGGCCGGATGGGTGCGCCAGTATCCGATCGTTTCGCTGGAGGACGGAATGGCTGAAGACGATTGGGAAGGATGGAAGCTATTAACCGATTCGCTGGGCGAGAAAATTCAACTGGTCGGAGACGACGTGTTTGTCACCAACACGGCGCGTCTTCAAATGGGGATTGAAAAAGGCATCGCGAACTCAATCCTGGTCAAGGTGAATCAAATCGGAACATTGACGGAGACACTTGAAGCGATGAAGATGGCGGCCGACGCGGGCTACACGTCGGTGATCTCGCACCGGTCTGGGGAGACGGAGGACACCTTTATCGCGGACCTGGCAGTAGCCACAGGCGCAGGACAGATCAAAACGGGATCGCTGAGCCGGACCGATCGCATCGCCAAATACAACCAACTTTTAAGGATCGAAGAGGACCTGGGCCCGGATGCGCGATTTGCGGGCCGGAAGGCCTTCCGATGAATGGAAGACCTCTAGTCCTGACAATTCTCGACGGCTGGGGATATTCGCCGGCGAGCGCAGCCGACGGTAATGCGATCGCTGCGGCGCGTAAGCCTGCTTACGACCGCCTGTTGCGCGAATATCCCAATACGTTGATCCAAACGTCTGGGCTCGCGGTCGGGTTGCCGGAAGGCCAGATGGGAAACAGCGAGGTGGGACATCTGAATATAGGGGCCGGCAGAGTCATCTATATGGATGTCACGCGAATCGACCTGATGATCTCGAACGGCGAATTCTTCGAGAATCCGGTTCTGCTGGCAGCTATGCATCATGCTCGCACGCGCCGTCTGCATCTAATGGGTTTGTTAAGCGACGGCGGCGTACATTCGATGAACACACATCTTTATGCGCTGCTCGAAATGGCCAAACGCGAGGGGGTGACCGATGTCTGCGTTCACTGTTTCATGGACGGCCGCGATACTCCGCCCGAGAGTGGGGCGGGATTCCTGGAAGCCTTGCAGCGCGAAATGCGGCGCATCGGCGTCGGGCGCATCGCGACCATTTCCGGGCGCTATTACGCGATGGACCGCGATAAGCGCTGGGACCGGATCGCGCGCGCTATGTCCGCAATGGTCGAAGGCAGCGGCGAAAAGAACACCGATCCGGTGGCCGCTGCGAAGCGTTCTTATGAACGCGGAATTACCGATGAATTTATCGAACCAGTGACCATTGTCGATGCGCGGCAGGAGCCGGTCGGGCGGATTCGCCCCGAAGATGCGTGCATTTTCTTCAACTATCGTGCGGATCGCGGCCGCCAAATGACTGAGGCACTTACCGAGGCCCCTTTAAAGCTTAACTTCACCACCATGACGCAATACGATAAGACATTTTCGGTTCCTTTTGTACTTTCACGTGAGCATCCCAACAACATTCTGGCTAATATCATGGCGGAAATGAACTGGAAGAATCTGCGTGTCGCGGAAACTGAAAAATATGCGCATGTGACCTATTTTTTTAACGGCGGCACTGAGAAACCTTTTCCAGGTGAGGAACGAGAACTGGTTCCTTCACCTAAGGTTGCGACCTATGATCTCAAGCCAGAGATGAATGCCGAAGGAATCACCGAAACGGTAGTGAAGGCCCTCGAAAAGCGGCATTTCGACGTGATCGTGATGAACTACGCCAATGCCGATATGGTGGGGCACTCGGGGAAGATGGAGCCCACAGTTCGCGCGGTGGAAACGGTCGACGCAGGACTCGGACAAATTTATGAAGCCTTGCGCCGCTCCGGCGGCCGCTGGGTGATTACGGCCGATCATGGAAACGCGGAGACCATGATCGATCCGGTGACGAAAGGTCCGCACACATATCACACCACTAATCCTGTCCCGATCATCGTGGTGGACGAAGAACGGCGTCCCTTGCGCCAGGACGGGTCATTGCAGGATATTGCCCCGACGCTGCTGGGGATGATGGGCGTGCCGCAGCCAAAAGAGATGACGGGCCGCGATCTGCGCAACTCCTAAGTAACAGCCGCACAACGAAGGCGGGCGGCGGTCTCTCTAGTGTAATGGGGCCGCCCGCCTCTGTGCGGCTTAGTGCGTCATCGAATACAGAATGTAATTGATCCCGTACCGGTACGCGAGCGTGGTCATGGCTTCGGGATAATACGGAACGTCGGCGAACTCCCAGGCATCGCCCACGTCGGTATTGAAATTGATCGCGACCACCATCCGGTTTTTGTCGTCATACATGGCCCGCCAGGCAGGCGTCGTGCCCTGGGGTTGAACCACCTGCACCGTTCCGCCAGGACCGCGCCGCAGATGGCGGGAGCCGGGTATGAAGGTGCGGTCCTTCTCCTGAATATCGTAAAGAACATGCATCACCGGATCTGTTTCAGCGATGTCCGTGATGGGCTGGCCCGGAAAGACGCGGTCCATAGTCTGGCGGAAAACTTCCCACTGCTCGGGTCCCCAAAAATCGTCGACCACCAGGAATCCGCCGCGTAGCAGGTATTCCCGAAGACGCGAAATTTCGGCGTCCGATAAGCCCCACCAGCCGGTTTGAGTCGCGTAAATCCAGGGATAATCGAAGAGCCGGTCATCGGTCAAGCGGAAGTGCAGCGGCTGGCCGGTATCGATTCTGGTCAGGCGCTGAATGCCGGCGGTGAAGTGATTATCCGCGGCCGGCCAGTCGACGATCCACCAGCCTTCCCCTCTGCCGCTCCGGGAAGCATATCCCCATCCGCGATGATACTGCGGCAGGTCGGTATATTCGACGCGAACGAAATGGAATTCGGCTTTCGACGGAAAGGACGGCATCACATCGTCCTCCGGATCTCGAAAACGACCGAATTGCGACAGACCTACGATGGCGAAGATGAGAAACCCCGCCAGCCCGAAACTCCAACGCATTCGGGTCACCTTCCTTCCAAGCGATGAATCACTTCCGCCACCACCGTTCCGACGATCTCCAGACTATGCGCGCTGATCTTGTCGAGAGTGTCGGTATCCTCGTGCCACGGCGGATAGTCAAAATCTATCAGGTCGATTGCGGGAACTCCCAGCTTCAGGAAAGGCATGTGATCGTCGTCCATCGCCAGAGTTTTGTCCAGGAAATAGGCCTTATATCCGAGTTCTGCCGCAGTCTGCCAGACCAGCTTGTTAAGGGACGCGGTTGAATTTGAATCCTGCTGGAGACCGAGCTTCTTATCGCCGATCATATCCACATTGATCAATGCCTTAATCCGGCGGAGTGTGCCATCTTTGTTCCATCGTTCCGCCAAATGGCGGCTGCCGTAAACGCTATCAGTATCGGTCCACTCACCAAATGCTTCTTCGCCATCGAACCATACCAGGTACATATCGTCGATGCGGGGCTGATGACTCAGCACGCGGGCCAATTCGAGCAGCAGACCAGTCGAAGAGCCGCCGTCGTTGGCCCCCACGAATTTTCTGCCTGGAAAATATTTGGTATCGAAATGGCCGGTGACGACAATGGTACGTCCGCTCTTCCCTGGAAATTTAGCGATGATGTTCTTCATCGCGATAGCCTCGCCCGCGGGGTTTCTGGCCGTAAAGGCATCTTCGGCGATTTCGCAGCCATCCTGCTTCACGTGATTCAGGATATAGGCTTGCAGCTTGCGATTGGCCTCCGAGCCGGAAGGCCGAGGTCCGAACGCAACCACCTGTTTCGTAAATTCCAATGCCGATGCGCCCGAGAAATCCGCGGCTGCGGCAACAGCCGCGCAGAGCAGAGGAATCAGGAGGGCTTGCGGGCGCAACATATATATCCCAGTGTAAAGCTGCGCCGGCGGTCGAGGGGCTCGAACAACGGAAGCACCAGCGCGGGTGGCACCAGGAACAGCGCGGCAACAAACACCCATGGTCCGGGAAAAAACTGCAAGCCATTCAGCATGCGCCGGGCGAGCAGACGAAAGAATCCGCCCACCGGGTGAATCGAAATCTCCACTAAACCGGCCTGTTTGAGCAGGTATTCAAGACCGTAGCGAGTATAACGATAGTAATCGTGCGGCTGCTGGTGCTCTTCCCATTCATGCGGTGCGATCAGCAGTAGGCGTCCGCCGGGAGCGAGCGTACGAGCCAGTTCCGACGCCACGCGCGCCGGCTCGCGGACATGCTCGAGCGTAACTACATTCAGACAGGCGTCGAACATCGCGTCGGGAAAAGGAAGCCTCGCGAGATCGCCGATGACGTCCAGTTTCGTATAGTCCCAAGCGGCGTCGCCGACGGCCAGGTCGAGTCCACAATAGCGCTGCGCGGAGAAGCGATGCTTGTAATTTCCTTCACCCGAGCCCGCGTCGAGTACGCGCGCGCCGGGCGGGAGCGAGGAAGCAAATTGGGCTACGGCCTGGTCGATGGCCGCCTCGAAATGCTGCACGTACCGCATCACATAATGCCGGAGGGGCGGCGGCATCATGCGCCGAAGGCGGTCGTAAATCACGTTTTTTTGCGCGCCTCCACCATGACGGTGGACCCGGCGCGGCACGCGGCTTCGAGCAGCGTGAACGGCGCCGAGGCGCAAACCAGAGCCAAGTACAGCAGGTCCTTCAAGAGGTGTTTGAGCGGAGTTTCGGCGACGTGCCGCAGGCGGCGGGCCATCGGATCGAGTCCGGGAGCAAGACTGGTTGCCAGCCCCGCCGGGTTATCGCGAAGGGAAAAATGCTTGTGGCGCAGCACTTCGAAGCCGCAACGATCGAGTAGAAAGGCGAGATCAGCCAGGCGAAAATCGATCAAATGACGTGGAACGTCGATGCCATTCCAGCGCTCTGAGAGCAGCAGGAACTGCCAGCAGGCGGCATTAGGAACTTGCACGATGAGCCGCCCGCCGGGGCGCAGGAGCTGGTGCGCCGCCCGGAGATCGCTGGCGGGATCGTAAAGATGCTCGAGTACATGGAACATGGTGATTGCCGCGCAGCTTTCTGGAGCAAAAGGCGCTCGGGACAGAGTGGCGCAGATTGCCGGCACACCCGCGCGCTGCCAGCAAAGGCCCGCGGCGTCGGGAGAAGAATCGAGGCCCGCCACTAATCTTCGATGTCCAGAGTGCGTTCGGCCGCGCTCCGAAAGCATCCGTAGGAACAACCCTCCGCCGCAGCCCACGTCGAGCACGAGTCCTTTTTCCTCTGATTCGCCGAGCGCGCGCTCGACAAAGCGCAGATGATCGCGCAGCACGAAGCGGCGATAAATTTCTTCCAAGCGGCCGACGGCTGCGCCTTGAGGAGCGAACCAATAATCGGTTGGATAATAATCGTGCAATTCCAGAGGCGAAGGGCGCGGATAGAGCCGAATCAGGCGGCACTGGCGGCACTCGACTATCTGAAATGTCTTCGCGGTGGTTCGATAGAGGCGGTCTCCCGCCACAAACAGCGTGCGAACTTCGAGGGAGCGGCAGGCCGGGCAAGCCTCCTCTATTAATTCGCCTGTTCGGAGATCTCCCGCAGCGAGATCCGGTGCTGTAACAGGAGCTTGCGAATTTGTCCAGAGCTCAGCCTGCGGGCGGGGCGATAGGCGCGGCGCTTGCGCAACATGGATGGGATCATCGGCAGCGCCGCGAGGGTCCCCCGAAGCAGCGCCGTTGCCGCCGTCAGTTTGCCGCGCATCCCTGAATAGTGGCGCAGTTCCCCCCGATTGCGCATCGCTGCCCATAGCCCCGCGGCGATTCTCGCTAAATTGTATGCACCATTCGCCCACAGCAAATTCCAAGGAAACAGTTTTACCACCAGCAGCACGCGATTGCGCTCAATCAGCGTGATCCGGCGGGCCGAGCTTAAGCCTAGGCTTGTGCCCCGGTGATGGCGCACCACCGCGCCGGGAGCATACAGACAGTTCCAGCCGGCGATTCGCCCGCGCAAACCCAACTCGGCATCGTCGGCGTAAGCGAAAAACTCTTCATCGAACCCGCCGATCTCATCTAGCATCGCACGGCGATACATCGCGGCGCACCCGTCCGGCCACAGCGTTTCTTCGATACGGTCAAACTGGCCCGCGTCCAACTGGCCGGAGCCGCGCCCACGGTTCTGCCCATCGGGATAGATCAGGTGCCCGGCTTTGTCAATACGCCGCGGGTCCTCCCAAACCAGGATCTTCGATGCCGCCATGCCTACGTCATCCGCCCTGCGAATCACGGCTTCGAGCGCCGTTAGCCACTCCGGTTCGGCCTCAGCATCGTTGTTCAGAAGCGCGATAAGCTTGGAGTTAGATCCCGCGAATGCCTGGTTATTCGCGGCACAGAAGCCGCGGTTGTTGGAGTTGGTAATCAGGCGGAGCGGAACTGGATATGTCTTTGCCATCTCGAGTACTAGTACGGGAGATTCATCCTGCGAGCCATTGTCGACAACTATCACTTCGAAGTCCGGATGGATCTGGCGGGCCAAGGAGTCGAGACACGCTCGCAAAAGATTCCGGCGATTCCAGTTGACGACAACTACGGTAATCAGAGGAGCGGCAGGGATCACTTGCTGTAGTTAAGGTGTTGTATTATAGTACCCTATCAAGTTTACACGGCTAAAGTCCGATAGTACATTTAGCCAGAAGTCCTGGGACGTTATGCCCAGAATGCAAAAATAGAGGTGATTAAATGATGACCTCCGTTGGCGAAATTCTTCGAACGGGACGTGAAGCTCAAGGGCGTCAGGTAGCAGAGATCGCGCAGGAACTTTGCATCATGCAAAGCTATTTGCTCGCGATTGAACAGGACGACTTAGGAAGTCTGCCTGGAATTTTTTTCTATAAGAGCTTCGCCAGGCAGTATGCCGCGACTCTGGGTCTGGATATAAAAGAGATTCAGCTTGGCATCGATACGCTCACCGCTAGCGCTGAGCCTTTGCCGCTGCCGGGGGCCGACCCTCGCTATGCCATGCGACCGCGTGAGGTATCGAAGGACGACCGCCTGCTCAACCTGGTCGCCGAAGGTCCAGCGCTCAAAGGGCTTGATCCGTTGGTCGAGGACGGCAACCGCCGCTATCGTCCCGACCGCCGTTTCGGACTCTCGCTGGCGGCTCTGTTTGCGATGCTGCTGGGCTGTTCGGGATTCTATGCGTGGTGGAACAAGGCGCCGCAGCCCGTCTCCAGCCAGGCGCTCAGCCAGCCTGCACCATCGCCCGCTGCATCCCTGATGGTGGATAACGTCAAAAATCCTCAACCAGATCCGCCCTCCGCACCGACCGTCGACGTGACTACCACTACCGGGGCTGACGGGCTGAAGCATGTGGTCCTGAGTCTTTCAGCGACTGAGGAAACGTGGCTTTCCGTCACCAGCGAGGGCAAGCAGATTTTCTCAGGGATTTTACAGCCAAGCCAGACCAAGACCCTGACCGGCCTCGAAGTCGCAAAGATGAAAGTCGGCAATGCGGGCGGCCTCGAAGTGCAATGGAACGGCAAAGCGATTGGACCGATCGGACCGCGCGGCCAAGTGCGCGTGGTGCTGTTCACGCCCGAAAATGTCCAGATCCTCGGTCCGGCTCAAGCTCCCAGCCCATCCCCCAGTCAGACGCTATAGCTCCAGGGTGTAGACTCGGCTAGGCCTCTATGTCCCTTCCGAGTGGAAGCCGCCTCGGTCCGTATGAGGTCATTTCGGCGAGCGCTTCGAGCGCGAAGCGCGATCTATCGCCTCCCTGAACCAAGGCGATTCCCAGATCCTCCTGAATCTGCGTCGAGTGTTCGCGAAGGATCTGCGGTCCAGCTCTCGCTGGCCCGCGCTCGCGAAAATGATGAATCTCCCAGAGGCCCGGTCGGCTTCGGTTAACTGAAGGCAGCGGGCCTGCGAGCATGCCAGTTCGTTGCCTGTTCGTAGGCGTAGGCCAGCGCCAGCACACGCGACTCGGCAAAATTCGGTCCACTGATCTGGATGCCGATCGGCAGACCGGATTTCGTGAAACCACAGGGAATCGAGATCGTGGGCAGACCGTACACGTCAAACGGGGAGGTGTTTCGGAGAGGCGAGGCGGCGCCGGATAAGCCGAGATCCGATTTCACGCTTTCAATAGTCACGGGCGAAACGGGCGTGGTAGGCGTAATCAACAGATCAACCGTGGAAAATACGGTAGTGACTGTGCGGCGAAGCCGGTCAAGCTCACGACGCCCTTGGATATAGGATTCGGTGCTGATTTTGGCGCCGCGCTCGAGATTGTTCCTAGTCATGGGCTGATAAAGGGTCGGTGTTTTTGAGAAATAAGGGAAGTGGTATGCGTAGGCTTCCGCGGCGAGGACGGGGAGGTTGCTGAAAGCAGGCAATTCAACGTCACGCGTCCCGGCAGTGAGTTGGCGGAGGACCTCAGTCGCCTGAGTGACGGCGGCGTCGATTTCAGGATCGAGCTTTTCATAAAACAGCGCGCGGGGAATTCCGAGGCGAAATGCCGATGTCTTTGCGCGAAGCGCCTGCACATAATCCGGCACCGGAACATCAATGCTGGTGGTTTCCATCGGATCATACCCGGCGATCGCGCCCAGAAGAATGGCGGTATCGGCGACGGTCCGGCACATTGGTCCGACGTGATCGAGCGACCATGAGAGCGGAATAACTCCCCTCGTACTCACACGTCCGTAGGTGGGTTTCAAGCCGGCGATTCCGCAGTAGGCGGAAGGCTCACGGATGGAGCCGCCCGTATCGGACCCGAGCGCGCCATAACACAGCCTCGCTGCGACGGCCGCGGCTGAACCACCCGAGGAGCCGCCGGCGATGCGATCGAGGTCCCACGGATTGTGGACCGGGCCGAAGTAACTGACGACGGAAGTCGCGCCATAAGCGAACTCTTGCATGTTGAGCTTACCGATGAGAACCGCGCCCGCGGATTTCAGTTTGCGGACCACCTCGGCGTCCTCCCGCGGGACGCGATCGGCGAATACGGCGCTCGCGGCGGTAGTGCGGACGCCTTCGGTGTCAAACAGGTCCTTTAAGCCGATTGGAATCCCATGCAGCGGGCCGCGAAGTTTGCCGGCGCGCTGCTCCGCATCGAGGTCGCGTGCCTGAGCCAACGCCCGGTCGGTCATAACCGTGATGAACGCGTTCAATTGCGGATTATATTTTTCAATGCGAGCGAGGCACGCTTCGACCAGGCTCGTAGAGGTGACGCTACGCTGGCGGATCCGGGCGCCCGCCTCGGAGAGCGTAAGATCGGCGAGCGGATCCGAGCCGCCCGCGTTAGCCGTGGAGCGAGCGATTGCCGCGCCGATAGCGGTGGTTGCAAATCCACGACGGGTAAGATCCATAAGTTCCTTTCAATCCTCGATGGTCATAGACGGGCCGGTGGTCTGCGTCTCCCGGCAACGCTGCTCGACACGTTCTGCCAGAATGCGGAATGGTTCAGCGTGAGCGTCACCGGCTGCGCGCGAAGCGATAGGTTGCCCGGTATCTCCGCCGATGCGCACGTCCGGGTCGAGCGCCAGCTCGCCTAAAAAAGGGACGCCCATTTGTTCAGCCGTCCGCTTGCCTCCGCCTTGTCCGAAAACATCGATGCGCTCGCCCGAGACCGGCGCGATCAGGTAACTCATATTCTCCACCAGCCCGAGTACAGGCACGCGCACCTGGCTGAACATGTTCACCGCTTTTCGTGCATCTTCAAGCGAAACATCGGAAGGCGTGGTCACGACTACAGCACCCGATAGCGGAGCAGTTTGAATCAGCGAGAGCGCGACATCGCCGGTGCCGGGCGGCAGATCGATAATCAGATAATCCAGCTCGCCCCAATCGACATTGCGCAAAAACTGCTGGATCGCACTGTGCAGCATGGGTCCGCGCCAGACCAGCGGCTTATCACCCGGATTGACGAAACCCATGGACATCAGCTTCACGCCGAATTTTTCGAGCGGCTGGATCCGCTCGCCAATCACTCGCAGCGGTTCGCGCGCCCCCATCATCAGCGGGACATTCGGGCCGTAGACATCCGCATCCAGAAGTCCTACGCGGCGGCCGAGGCTCGTCAGACCGATCGCGAGATTCACCGCCACGGTGGTTTTTCCCACGCCGCCTTTGCCGGAACCCACAGCGACAAGATGCCGGACGCCGGGAATCGGGGTCTTGGGCGGCTCGGGCGGCTGCTTAGGGCTCATGACTCCCGATGGTAGCAAGACCAGCCGTGGCTACCGTGCGTCAACCTTTGCATCTGGGGGACTCATGACCAGATCCCAGCGTTCAGCGGCTTTGGTGGCGATCCGGGGCACGTCGCGCTCCAGCAGCAAGCGATCATGCACCAAGGGTTGAGCGGCCTGTTCGACTTTTTGCACGTACTCGTCGCGATTTTTATAGCGCTCTTCGATTGAAGGCCGGGGGTCGCCGGATTTTTCCCGCTCGGCGCGGGTGCGCGGGAAGGGAATCATCGAGCCCACCATGTCATAGATCACATCGGGCGAGCCGGCCTTGGGATCTCGCAAATTCCAGCCAGTGTAGGTCGCGAGCGGAACCATCTGTAAGGGCTGGCGTATGCCGGAAGTCTCGTTACCGTCGGTATCCACCTGCGGGACCAGGACCGGATACGGCTTACCAACTTTCGGCGGCTCGAAAGCGACGATACCCTTGGTTCGAAAGTCGGGGCCAAAGTCGAGATGCCAAGCAAAAGTGGGATGGGGGGGCAGCGCGATGCCGGGGATTTTAGGGAACGCCAGCGCCCGGGACTCGACCAGATTATCCTTGCCGATGCGAGGGATCTGGGAATCGGGCGGCATCGTGCCGTCGGTGATCCAGGCATTCATCGCAACCAGAAGCGCGCGCATGGCGAAACGGTAATCGGTGGGATTGGGCGTGTTTTGAGTGACCGTACGCACGGGCCGAGCGTTGGCGCCGTGCTGGGTTCCGGCGAGGAAATAGATGCGCGTGGTGGGTGCGGGAGCGACGTCCTTCTTGCCGTCGAGGCTCATGTGGATGAGCGAGGCCTCGCGGCCCCAATATTCGAAGCCTCCGTTGGTGTAGAAAATCTTCGGAACAACGCCGGCTTTGGTCGCGCGCGCCAAGATCGAATCGGTGATGCCGGCTTCAGTTTCAGGCTCATCGGTGAAAGGAAAGATGTCGACCGGATAGAAGAGATTCATCAGCGGTTGGGCGTCGCGCGAAGGCTGGGCAAAGCGATAGTTGAAATTTCCGCGACCCGCGCCGGCGACATGCGGCCAAAGCCCGTCGAACACGATGCGCCCTTGTTCGTCGGCGTTGAATCCATCGTAGAGAAACGTGCGCAGGAAGCGGCCGCTCTGCGAGGTGCCGAATCCGATCGCGCGCTTGGCATCGCCGTTCCGCTTCAGATACGAAATGTAATCGCGCACCGCCGCCGATCCGAGGCCAACCACCGTCGGATCTTTGGCCGTGTAAACCACGTCGTAAATCCGTCCAGGCTCGAAGCCCGCTGCGTATTCGATATGAGTGCCGTCGGCGCTAAAACGCCATTGATCGCGCGCGATGGTAGTTCGCGGCGAGCTGACGTGATCGCGCCCGGTGAGCGTAGCTGAATCGGGATCGGCGATGGCGTAGGGAACTTGCGCCCGATCACCTACGGTGGCGGAGGTGGAGGGCCGATCCACCACGATCTGTGAGCGCACCAGCCCCGTTAACCCCTGAATCGTGGGCGCATGCAGACGCAGAAGGCCGGGACGATCCGGCACATCGAATTCCCATCCGATCCACACAAGTGTGTAACCCGCGTCGAACAGCAGCGGATCGCCGAAGTCTTCGGGAGCGCGCAGTTCGCGGCCGTTGGCGAGGTCGAACATGCCAAGCATGCCTTTGCCGCCGCGATTCGAGATTTCGAGCAGCGCGGTGCCATTGCTTTTGGCGGGGTCGCGGGGTTTGAGCATATATAGGTCGGCGGAGAACTCGACCAGTCCTTTGGCATTGGTGGGCGCGCGATCCAGGTCGACAATAATTTTGTTGGCGGGGAGTTTAGGGTCGACCGCGAAATAGACCTTGCCTGTAATCTGCTCGTAGTTGGCGATAGGGAGGTTGGCGCGGTCAGTTATTTCGACCCGCGTGACGGCGGCCTGCGCGAGCGCAGCAATCAGGAATACGGCGGGCACAATACGGCGTGGCATGGGAATATTCTACAGTAGCGTGGAGGACCATGGATACCAAACACTTCAGACAGAAGCTTCTTGAAAAAGAGCGTGAGCTGCTGGCGCAGCTTCCTCACCTCGAAAGCGAAACGCGCGATTCCGTGAAGCCGGAGGTCGGAGATGTTATCGATGAAGCCACAGCCGACCAGGCCATTTCGGAAAGTTCCGAGGAAGAGACCGTCATTTCGCAGACGCTTGAGGAAGTGCGCGATGCCTTGCAGCGCATTGAAGACGGCACGTATGGCCGGTGCATCGCCTGCGGGCGTGAGATTGAGCCGGCCCGGCTTGAAGCGGTCCCCTGGGCTGCCTATTGTTTGAAGGATCAAGAGAAGCTTGATGCGCGAGGGTCCCGCGAGGGTTCGACATTATAATCGTGGGACGTGTGATTTCTGAGGCATGGCCGCCTTCGTCTTCTCAGTCACTTCCTTCGCGCGGAACTTCGCGATGCGTTCGATCAACTTCACGGGGACGGGTTGGGAGAACGGAATGCGGATTGTGCCCTTAGTGACGTCATACGATGAAAGCTCGTCCTTAAACGCCGCGAGGACGCGCTCGGTGGCGGGATAAAGCGAGTAGTGCCGCTTCCAGCCGGCGAAATACAGCGCGGCGCTGCCGTGCAGTTTGTATGCGGGGATTTTGTAGGAGATCACTTCCTCGGCCCCGGGCATGGCGTCGCGTATAACTCTACGCACGAGCCCGAGTATGCTCTGCACGGCCTCAGGTTGCGCGGCGATGTACTCATCAACGGACGTGAAACCAGGCTTCATCGTGGCGTAAACCTTACATAGGCGTATAAAGTCCCATCGCTTTTTTTACCGTGCGCACGGTATCGTTGGCGATGGGTGCGACGCGTGCCGCGGATTCCTCGAGCACGCGGGCCACGTATCCGGTCTCTTCGACGATCTCGCGGTAGCGCTGCTGGATCGGCTCGAGCGCCGCCACCACCGCCTCGGCCACTTGCTTTTTCAGATCGCCATAGCGCATACCCGCAAAATGCACTTGCATCGAGGCGTCGGTCCAACCCGTGAGCGCCTGGTAAATCGTCAGAAGATTGGCCACTCCAGCTCCGGGATCATCGAAATCCACGCCGGGTTTTGAATCCGTAGTAGCGCGCATGATTTTCCTGCGGATCAAATCCGGCGGATCGAGCAGGTTGATGGCGTGGCCGCTGCCGGTCCCAGAGGGCGCCCCGGATTTACTCATCTTTTTTTCGGGATCGTCCAATCCCATGACGCGCGCTCCTACGGTGGGCAGATGCGTCGCGGGCATGACGAAAGTCTCGCCATAAAGCGAATTGAACCGTTGCGCGATATCCCGCGCCAGCTCGAGATGCTGCGACTGATCGTCGCCCACAGGCACAATCGCGGCCTGATACAGCAGAATGTCGGCGGCCATCAGCACGGGATATTGCAGCAGCCCGTCGCCGATCGTTTCCTGGGAGGAAGCTTTCATTTTGTACTGGGTCATCCGCTCCAGCCAGCCCACGGGCGTTACGCAGGTCAGCATCCAGGCCAGCTCGGCATGCGCGGGTATGGACGACTGCACTATCAGCGCGGAATGCGTCGGATCGATTCCGATCGCCAGCAGCATTCCAGCCAGTTCCTCGATCTTCGCGCGCAACTCGGCCGGGTTCTGATAAATCGTGACCGCGTGCAGATCGACGATGCAGTAGATGCTATCGTAGTCGTACTGGATTTTGGCCCAGTTTTTCAAAGCGCCAAGATAATTTCCGATGTGCGGGCTGCCGGTCGGCTGGATCCCGGATAAGACTCGTGCTTTCATTCGATGTTGGGGAAAACTCTATCCTAAACGAAGTTCTGATTGAAAAGTGGGTGTATGGCGGCGACGCGTTAGCGAGGCTGGACGGCCGCGTCGTGCTCACGCCTTACGTGTTGCCGGGGGAAAGGGCGCGGGTCGATGTCCGCGAGAACGTACACGCCGATCTGGTCGAAGTGCTCGCGCCGTCGCCTGAGCGTGTGACTCCTCCATGCCCATATTTCGGGCACTGTGGAGGTTGCCAATATCAACATGCGCCCTACGAATTTCAGCTTGCCCGCAAGGTAGAAATTCTTCGCGAACAGTTGCGCCGCGTGGGAAAGATCGATTATCAGGGCGAGATTCAGATCGTAAGCGGCCCTTCGTTTGGGTATCGGAATCGTGCGCAGTTTCATATCGCCGACGGACGCATCGGATATCTTGCGGCGCGTTCGCATGAGCTGGTCGCATTGACGGGCGATTGCCCGATTTCGTCGCCAAGATTAAATCAGGCGCTCGCGATGCTTCGTGAGCGGCTCGACGATCCACGCTTTCCGCGATTCGTGCATTCCATTGAAGTCTTCACCAATGAAACCGGGGTTCAGATCAATGTACTCGAAACCGACCGGCCGGTAGCGCGGTCCTTCTATGAGTGGTGCGAATCGACCGTGGCTCTTGAATATCCGACGGCGTTGGGGATATTCCGCGTGAGTCCGCGATCGTTTTTTCAAGTGAACCGGTTCTTGATCGAGCCCTTGGTTGAAAACGCTTTAGATGAGTTCGCCGGCACGACGGCGCTCGATCTTTACGCCGGCGTTGGATTGTTCGCGCTCCCTCTCGCGCGAAAATTTACCAAGGTCGTCGCCGTCGAATCCAGCTCCAGCGCTTCGAGGGATCTGGAGGTCAACGCGGAACGGGCCGGGGTTAGCGTTCAAGCAATGCTGGCTCGGGCGGAGGATTATCTCGCCAGTGTCACCGATATACCCGATTTGGTTCTAGCAGATCCGCCCCGCGCCGGATTGGGGAAGACCGTAGTCGCGCACCTGGCCCGCCTTGCTCCGAAATATTTAACCATCATCTCCTGCGATCCGGCGACGCTGGCGCGCGATCTTGCGGCGCTGCAGGGTTACACGATGGAGCGGCTGATTCTCGTCGATCTGTTCCCGCAAACGTATCACCTGGAGACGATCGCGCACTTGAAAAAGAGTTGACATCCGAGCTTGGTCTGAGTACGCTGGCAATGTAGTTTGCAGTCGAGGAATGCACGGGAAGGCGGTTGAAATCCGCCACTGCCCCGCAACTGTAATCGGCGAATAAAACGGCCGGAGTTGGTCACTGCGAAAGCGGGAAGATCAATTCCTTAAAAAGGCCAGCCGTAAGTCAGGAGACCGGTTCCTCGAAATTGAAGTTACGTCTCGAGGGAGAACGTTTCATGATACCTACTTTTTTCCTGCTGTTCCTTTTCAATGTGCGCGGCGTGGTCACGGACCCTACCGCGCTGCCGGTCGAGGGCGCGAAGGTCGCCTGCGGCTCGGAAACAATGGTTACCGGCGTGGACGGGCAGTTTGAATTTTCAGCCGCTTCTTGCGACGCGACAATAACCAAGGCCGGATTCGCGACCCAAACCGTCCGCCTTGACGATTCGAAAGACAATCGAATTAAGCTGGCGCTCGCGCCTGCCAGCGATCGCGTCGTAGTCACGGCTACCGGAGCGCCGGTCGCGATCGATCAAGCGGGCGTCGCTGCCGACGTCTTTACTGAGAGCGATTTCGCTGCGCGCCAGTATCCGTTCGTTCCAGATTTGCTGCGCGATGTGCCCGGACTGAGTGTGGCGCAAACCGGGCGCGAGGGCGGGATCACCAGCGTATTCGTGCGCGGCGGCGATAGCGATACGGCCCTGGTTCTTCTCGATGGCGTGCCGCTCACCGAACCCGGCGGGGATCTCGATTTTGTTCACCTCACCTCCAGTGATCTCGACCGCATGGAGGTGGTCCGAGGTCCCGAAAGTGTGCTGTTCGGGGCCGAAGCGTCGAGCGGAGTCATCCAGATGTTTACCCGCCACGGCGATGCCGAATCGAATACGCCGCATGGTTCCATTTCATATGAGCGCGGCTCGTTTTCAACCGACCACTGGACCGCCTCGCTCGACGGCGGTCTGAAAACCAGGATCGATTATGCCTTCACTGCGGATCAGTTCCGCAGCACCGGTGAATTTGTGAACGACGCCTACCGCATCACAACGGGCACCGCGAATATCGGATATCATTTCTCGGATAATACTATCCTGCGCGCCGTCTACCGTGAATTTGATTCCTATTCCGGGGTGCCGGGGCAGGTATTTTACGGACTCACGGATTACACCGCAAATGAAACCGATCGCGATTCAGTGGTAAGCTTGCGTCTCGACGATACGCGCAGCAAACGATTCGTTCAGCGCGTCAATTTCGGATACCATCGCTATCGCGATCTGTTTCTGGACTACGGCAACGGAGGCCCGTACAATATTGCCGCCCTGATTCGAACCACGCCGGGGCCGAATCCGTTCATTTATCTAGTTGGCTTGGTTAATCCATCTACCACCGTCGCACCGCCCGGAACTACTTTGGTCGAGCAAAGCGTTACGTTATATCCGGCGGATGGTCTCACGGTTACGGATCGACTGAACACTCAATATCAAGGGACGCTGAGCCACCGGGGCGGCGCGCTGATTTTCGGCTATGAGTATGAAAGGCAAGCCGGCTTTATCTCAGAGAATAATATCGGGCGGAACGAAAACGGTATTTTCGTGATGGAGCAATATGCCGTGACGCCTCGCATCTTCATTACCGGCGGCGCTCGGCTCCAGGAAAGCAGTGCGTTCGGTACGGAGTTCACGCCTCGCGGAGCAGTCACGTTTCGTTTGCCTACAAACACATTCTTTCGCGTGAGCGCCGCGCGCGGGATCAAGGAGCCTTCGCTGCTCGAGAATTTCGCGCAGGAAACATTCTACGTCGGTAATCTATCGCTTAAGCCGGAGAAAACCGACAGTTACGAGGCCGGTCTGTCCCGCGAATGGTATGGACGCCGAGTGCGCACCGAGGCCTCATTTTTTAGAAACTCATTTAACGATCTGATCGAATATGATGAATCCGTGAACCCCGGCACCTGGCAGAACGTTAACAAGAGTTGGGCGCGAGGTGCGGAAGTTTCGGGTACCGTGCGCTTGACGCGTTATCTTTCCGTGCGCGGCGCCTACACGCGGTTATACACTCGCGTCACGGCGAGCGATCTGGGAGACCTCGGTCAGCAGCTCCTGAGACGATCTCTCAATTCGGGGTCGGTTACGGTTGAATTGACGCCGCGCGATTGGACGCTGATCGTCGGCGCGCGTCTGGTGGGCGAGCGCCAGGATAATGATTTTGTGTTCGGCGTGAACCGCAGCCCTGGCTATCGGTATGTCTACGCGGATGGATCATGGCAGGCGACCCGCCATCTCCAGCCGTATGCGCGCATTCAGAACGCGCTCAATGAGCTGTACCAGGAAGTTCTCGGCTACAGCTCGCTTTCGCGAAACGCCACGGTAGGGTTGCGATTCACATGGTGACGAGACGGCACACAACAACCTGGCTGCTAATCACGGCCGCATGGGCTGCACCGGCCGCGTTTTCCCAGCCCCAGCGTATCGTGTCGACCGCGCCCAGCATCACTGAAATGCTGTATGCGCTCGGCCTTGGCGACCGGGTCGCGGGTGTTACGCGCTATTGCCGCTTTCCGCCCGAGGCGCGGCTAAAACCGAAGATCGGCGATTATATCAATCCGAATCTGGAAGCCATCGCCGCGCTGAAACCGGACTTGGTGATTATTCAGACAAATCCCGTGCGCCTGGCCCAGCGGTTGGAGGCCCTTCACCTTCGCGTTCTGGAAATTACGCAGGACAGCCTCGCCGCTCTTTACAACTCGATTCGCGTGGTCGGCGACGCGACCGGAACCCAGGTCAGGGCCGCAGAGTTGATCGGAACTATCCGCAATGGACTTGACCAGATCCATGAACGCGTAGCGCATCTTCCACCCACACGGATGATGTTCGTGATTGGCCGCTCACCCAGCCGTCTGGATGGGCTGGTGGTGGTCGGCAAGGCATCCTATTTGAACGATGTAATTAGGATCGCCGGAGGAGAAAACGTATTTCGCGATGCGCTGGCGGCCTATCCGGAGGTGTCGCTCGAAGAAGTGATCGCGCGCAATCCGGACGTAATCCTGGATATGGGGGATATGTCGAATACGGGAGGCGTAAGCGAGGAGTATAAGCGCAGCGTGATTTCACTGTGGCAGCGCGAGCGCGTAATCGCCGCCGTAAGAAATAATCGAGTCTTCCCGATCGCGGCCGATTTTTACACGATCCCGGGACCCCGCGTGGTGAACGCGGCGCGCGCCATTAGCGAAATGCTGCATCCTGGAGCGGAGTGAGTGACGCGCAGTGCGCGGCGTGAGCGAGACACGGTGAGCTTCGCCGCGGCCAATTTGAGATTCGGTTATGGCCTGCATGAGGCTACCTTCGAGCTTCCGCCGTCCGGCATGGTCGCCATCGCGGGGCCGAACGGCGCGGGAAAATCGACGCTGCTTGGGATTATGGCGGGTTTGCGCCAGCCGTATCTGGGCTCCTGCAAATACGATGGCACTGAGGTGCGCCAGTGGCGCAGGCGCGATTATGCGCGGCGGGTGGCGTTCCTCCCGCAGACATTTCGTCTTGAATTCCCGTTCACAGCCGAACAAGTAGTCCTGATGGGCCGCACACCGTACGCGGGCGGGTGGTTCGAATCTCCGCTGGATCACGCGGCGGTGGCTCGGGCCATGGAGACCACCGATACGCTCGCTTTTCGCGCTCGCGATTTCCGGTCGCTATCGGGTGGAGAACGTCAACTCGTGATTCTCGCCTCGGCGCTCGCGCAAGAGCCAGATACGCTGCTGCTTGACGAGCCCACTACCTTTCTCGATCTCAAACATCAACTGGCGATGTACCGTTTGCTCGCCGACTTCAGCCGCAACGGCAAACTAGTGGTGGCGGTAACGCACGATCTGAATCTCGCGCTCCAGTTCTCCGATCGGGTCATGGTGCTTCATCACGGCCGGATCGCCGCGGACGGCGGGCCCAGCGACGTTCTCGATCCGGATTTGATCGAAAATGTTTTTGGGGTTCACGCCCACCTGCTGCCGCGACCTCAGGGGCGGCCGTGGATCGGGTATGAAGCTTAACAAAGCGACGAAGCCCGATAGGGCGATGAAGCCTCAAAAGGCGATCTGGTTCTCCCTTGTGTTTTTGCTCGTTGTGGCAGTGATTGCGCCGCTCATCGGGAGCACGCATATAGACCTGGGCCGTGCATTCGCGCGAGTCTCGCCGGATTACGAGATTTTGTTTTACGCGCGCCTGCCCAGAGTACTGCTGGGGCTACTCGCGGGCGGCGCACTCTCGATTACCGGCGTACTCTTCCAGTGCATGCTGCGCGATCCACTGGCGGAGCCATATACGCTGGGTGTTTCAAGCGGCGCTTCGGTCGGCGCAGTGGTGGGAATCTGCATCGGGTTCCGCGCCATTGGGTTGTTATCGCTCGCGGGCGCGGCCTTCGTGCTGTTGATCGTTCTGGGCGTCGCGGTTCAAGGACGGCGGCTTTCATCGTTCACGCTGCTGCTGACCGGCGTGACCATGAACAGCATGTCCTTCGCGATTATCATGTTCCTGCACAATCTGGCGACGTTTTCGCAGTCCTTCGCGATTTCCCGCTGGCTGATGGGAGGTCTGGATGCGGTGGAATATTCGACGCTCGCGTGGCTTACCGCGGCGGTGCTGCCGGTCTGCGTTCTGGTCACGATGCGTGCGCCGCAGTGGAATTTGCTGGCTGTGGGAGACGAGTGGGCCGCCTCGCGCGGGGTGGCGACCAGTGCGCTCACCACCTTCGGCTACATCGCCGGGTCGATTCTCACCGGCCTGTTGACGGCGCTCACAGGTCCCATCGGATTCGTCGGCTTGATTGTTCCGCATGCGCTACGGCTGAAGCTCGGCGCCGATCATCGGGTGCTGCTGCCGTGTTCATTTCTGGTGGGCGCGGGATTCCTGTGCTTATGCGATACACTAGCGCGGACAGTGATCGCGCCGACGGAAATTCCGGTGGGGGTATTGACCGCGCTCGCCGGCGGTCCTTTCTTCATTTGGCTACTGCGATCGCGGCGAAGGAGCCTGTGGCAATAATCTTTTGGGGCGGCCGTTCGCTACCTTCCGGCCGCAGTGCCGTGTTTTTTCCGCTGGCCGGCGCGATGCTCGGCGCAGCCGGCGCGGTAATATTCCTTGCCGCCAGCGGGACTCTCCCCGTATGGCTAGCGGCATTGCTGGTAGTGATGTTCTGGACGGGAATTTCCGACGTACTGCGTGAGAATGCCCGCGTCGGAGCCTGGGGAGCGATCGCGATCGTCCTGAGCGTAGTCGCGCGATGGCAGGCCTTGGCACACCTGGCGAACCCGCACTTTCTCGGAATTTACATCGCTGCGCAAGCCGTCCCGCGCGCAGCAATCGTCAGTCTGGCATGGGTGTCGCGGCCGGTCGGTTCGGGATTGTTCGCGTTCTCTTCCACGCTCACGACGCCCATCGCATTGGCAGCCATTGCGCAGGGAATAGTGGCAGCGTTCCTGGGCGGGTTTCGAGCGGGCATCGTCATCATTGCCGGCGCGTACCTGATCATGCGCCTCGCTCAATGGTATTTCTACCGGCGGATCGGCGGTATCAACTGGAATTGTTTGGGCGCTACCGAACAGATCCTCGAAATCTTTATTTTGGTCCTCTTCGTGAGGTTCTCTACTTGAGGGCGCTCAGCAGCGTCCCCGTCCTGCGGAGTACCATAAGCCTGGCGCTTTCGGCGGTATGCTGAGCCTCATAGAAGGCCATCCACTTATCGTTCTCAATCGCGCGCGATTCCTCCACCTTGGCCAAGAGAACGCGGCCTTCATTCATTTGCGCCAAGTCGACGGTGAGCTGGTCGCGCGCCACCTCGAGATCCAGACGGGCTATCGCGCTGGCGTCTTCGGCTCGCTTCAAATCCTGAAATGCGCCGCGTAGATTGGCGGCGATTTGCGCGCGCGTCCGGTTGGCTTCGACGCGCAGCTTGGCGATATCTACTTCGGCCTGCGAAACGTAGGCTTTGGAGGCGCGGCCGACCAGCAAGGGCACGTCGATGGATGCGCCGAGCTGGCCGCTGTTACGCTGGAATGTAGCAAAATAATTTTGGTAATAATACTTTGCGAACAATTCATACTGCGCTACCAGATTGACTTTCGGCAGCCGCTCCGCGCGGTAACCTTTGATCTCTAGCAGCTTGGATCGAATCGCCGAATCGAGGCGCTTCAGGTCGCTGCTGTTTGCAATCGCGTCTTGAATCGATTGTTCTTCAGAAGCGGGAATGGCTAAGGCAGGGCGCTGTTCCTGAGCGGCGCGAACCTGATCGTCCGGACTGAGGCCGAGAACCACTCCCAGCGACGTTTCGGCATTGGTCAAATCGGCATCGAGTGAATCCACGTGTTGCCGGGCACGCAGCATCGCCAGATTCGCTTTTTTCGATTCAATAGGTAACTCCCGCCCTTCGGCTACACGCTCGTCTACCAACTCGCGAACTCTGGCAAGGTTATCGGCCTCTGCGCGCGCGAAGGAGAGGGTGCGGGCGGCCTGTTCCGCATCCAGGAACAGAGAAGCGACACGATAGATCACTTCGTCCTGTTGCCGTCCGGCGTCGAACTCGGAGGTTCGCAGATTCTCTTTAGCCTGAGCGATCTGGTAATATTGCGGCCGATCGAAGAGAGCCATTTGAGTCCTGGCGTTGAAAATGGCTGGAGCCGCACCCTCGATGCTGGCGGGAAAACCCGAAGTCCAGGCCGCGCCGCTGCCACCGTACACTTTGGGCATGAAGGGATCGCGCGCGATCGTGACCTGGTCGCGCAATCTTTGCTGATCCAGACGCGCCAGCACCAGGTCCGGGCTCTGCGCAACCGCCAGGTCGACGACCTGCCGCAGCGTCATGGTTTTCACTTCCGCAAAGGCGCAGAAGGCGCATAGAAAAAAGATGGCCAGTGTTTTCATACTCCCAACAGTGTATAATTTACAGTTCAGTGGCCGTTAATATCGACCGAAGAACACTGTGAATTGAGGAGAACCAAGTATGTTCGAAAGGAACAGTAAACCCGTAAGCCGGCCTTCGTTTTTTGCGCTTGCCCTAGGGCTCGCTGCGGCGACGCTGGCGGCATGGGGGCAGCAGCCTTCCACTAAAAATGGGGAATGGCCGTATTATACGGCGGACCTGAAGGGCACCAAGTACTCACCCGCGGATCAGATCAACGCGGCGAATTTCAGCAAGCTGGAAGTGGCATGGCGATTCAAGACCGACAGCTTCGGAACGCGTCCCGAATACAAGCTGGAAGGGACGCCGCTGATGGTGAAGGGCGTGATCTATGCGACGGCGGGGACGCGGCGGGATGTGGTGGCGCTGGACGCAAACACGGGTGAGCTGCGCTGGGTCTACAGTCTGCGGGAAGGGAAGCGGGCGGCGATTGCGCCGCGACAGCTTTCCGGGCGCGGAGTATCGTACTGGACCGATGGGAAAGGCGACGACCGGGTGGTGTATGTGTCGACGGGCTACCGTCTGATCGAGCTGAACGCCAAGACCGGGCAGCCGGTGAGCAGCTTCGGTAAGGACGGGATGGTGGACCTGAAGGTCGGGATGGTAACCGGAACGGGCCAGCAGATCGATCTGGAGACGGGCGAGGCGGGACTGCATTCGACGCCTTTGGTGGTGAAGGACACGATCGTGGTGGGGTCGTCATTCAAGGAAGGGATGACGGTGGTCACGCACAACAACACCAAAGGTCTGGCGCGGGCCTATGATGCCAAAACCGGGAAACTGATCTGGACGTTCCACACGATTCCGATGAAGGGCGAGTATGGCTACGACACCTGGGAGAACAATTCGGCGGATGTGAACGGGAATACGGGTGTGTGGACGCAAATCACAGTGGACGAAGATCTGGGTCTGGTGTATCTGCCGGTGGAAGATCCGACCTCGGATTATTATGGCGGGGAGCGGCCGGGGAACAATTTATTCGGGGACAGCCTGGTGTGCGTGGATCTGAAAACGGGGCAGCGGAAGTGGCATTACCAGATCGTGCATCACCCGATCTGGGATTACGATCTCTCTTCAGCGCCGATACTGGCTGACATCAACGTGGATGGAAGGGCGATCAAAGCGGTTGCGCTTCCGACCAAGGAATCTTATCTGTATGTGTTCGACCGGGTGACGGGGAAACCGGTGTGGCCGATCGAGGAGCGGCCGGTGCAGCAATCCGATGTGCCGGGCGAGAAGACCGCGGCTACCCAGCCGTTCCCGACCAAACCGCCGGCTTATGGTCGCCCCTGGCTCAAGGTCCCGGACGATCTGATCGATTTTACGCCAGAGATGCGCGCGCAGGCCAAGGATGTTCTGGCGCGATATCGCGTAGCGGGAATGTTCAATCCGCCGTTGATTGGCGATCCTAACAAACTGCTTGGCGCGATTAATGTCGGCAATGCCAGCGGGGGCACGAACTGGCCTGGGGCGGGCTACGATCCTGAGACTCAGATTGTATACGCGCAAGCGGCGATGTCTTATATTAGCGGGCTCTCGCTCCGCACTCCGCCGCCGGGATTCTCCGATATCCATTACGTTGCCGGGAGAAACGATCAACCTTTCAGAGTGGCGGAAGGTCCGGGGTTTGGCAGCGCTGCCGATGCTCCGCAACCAACTCGTCCCCCTGCCGGTCGCGGTGGTCCTGCTGCCGGTCGCGGAGGTGGTGTCGGCGGCCTGAACGTCGACGGTCTTCCGATCGTCAAGCCGCCTTACGGTGTGATCTCGGCGATCAATCTGGATAAGGGCGATTTGCAATGGCAAGTGCCCTACGGCGACACCCCTGATAACGTGCGCAATAATCCAGCGCTCAAGGGAATCAATATCGGCAATACGGGCATGAATGGCAGCGTCGGATTGCTGGTGACCAAGACTCTGGTGATCCTGGGCGACAGTCAGCTCACCACCACGCCGGAACATCCGCGCGGAGCGATGCTGCGGGCCTACGACAAAGCCACCGGCAAAGAAGTCGGCGCGGTGTGGATGCCTGCGCCGCAAAGCGGCTCGCCGATGACGTACACGGTGAAAGGCAAGCAATATATTATCGTCGCGGTCAGCGGCGGCGCTTATTCGGGTGAGTACTTGGCGTTCAGCCTGCCTTCGGCTGAGTAAGGAGAGGATCAAGATGTCTCACAGAAATAGAAATTTGGCTGCACTGGGGTTGGCGGCGACGCTGGCGGCATGGGGGCAGCAGCCTTCCACTAAAAATGGGGAATGGCCGTATTATACGGCGGACCTGAAGGGCACCAAGTACTCGCCCGCGGATCAGATCAACGCGGCGAATTTCAGCAAGCTGGAAGTGGCATGGCGCTTCAAGACCGACAGCTTCGGAACGCGTCCCGAATACAAGCTGGAAGGGACGCCGCTGATGGTAAAGGGCGTGATCTATGCGACGGCGGGCACGCGGCGGGATGTGGTGGCGCTGGACGCAAACACGGGTGAGCTGCGCTGGGTTTACAGTCTGCGGGAAGGGAAGCGGGCGGCGATTGCGCCACGGCAGCTTTCCGGGCGCGGAGTATCGTACTGGACCGATGGGAAAGGCGACGACCGGGTGGTGTATGTGTCGACGGGCTACCGTCTGATCGAGCTGAACGCCAAGACCGGGCAGCCGGTGAGCAGCTTCGGCAAGGACGGGATGGTGGACCTGAAGGTCGGGATGGTAACCGGAACGGGCCAGCAAATCGATCTGGAGACGGGCGAGGCGGGACTGCATTCGACGCCTTTGGTGGTGAAGGACACGATCGTGGTGGGGTCGTCATTCAAGGAAGGGATGACGGTGGTCACGCACAACAACACCAAAGGTCTGGCGCGGGCCTATGATGCCAAAACCGGGAAACTGATCTGGACGTTCCACACGATTCCGATGAAGGGCGAGTATGGCTACGACACCTGGGAGAACAATTCGGCGGATGTGAACGGGAATACGGGTGTGTGGACGCAGATCACAGTGGACGAAGATCTGGGTCTGGTGTATCTGCCGGTGGAAGATCCGACCTCCGATTATTACGGCGGGGAGCGGCCGGGGAACAATTTATTCGGGGACAGCCTGGTGTGCGTGGATCTGAAAACGGGGCAGCGGAAGTGGCATTACCAGATCGTGCATCACCCGATCTGGGACTACGATCTCTCTTCAGCGCCGATACTGGCTGACATCAATGTAGATGGCAAAGCCATTAAAGCGGTCGCGCTGCCGACTAAGGAATCTTATCTGTATGTGTTCGACCGGGTGACCGGGAAACCGGTATGGCCGATCGAGGAGCGGCCAGTGCAGCAGTCGGATGTGCCGGGCGAGAAGACCGCGGCTACCCAGCCGTTCCCGACCAAACCGCCGGCTTATGCCCGTAATTTTCTGAAGGTCCCGGACGATCTGATCGATTTCACGCCGGAGATGCGCGCACAGGCGAAAGACCTTTTGGCGCGGTATCGCGTAGCGGGGATGTTCAATCCCGCGCTGGTCGGCGATCCTAACAAACTCCTTGGCGCGATTAACGTCGGCAACTCGGGCGGAGGCACGAACTGGCCTGGGGCGGGCTACGATCCTGAGACCCAGATCGTTTACGCGCAAGCCGCAAATTCCTCTGTTGAAGCACTCACGCTCCGCACTCCGCCGCCGGGATTTTCGGACATTCCCTTCGCCTCCGGAAGAAACGATCAACCTTTCCGGATAGCGGTTGCAGCTGGGACGGGCACTGCCGCTGATAATCCGCCAACTAAACCCAGGGCGACTCCGCCTGCGGGCCGGGGCGGCGGTGGCGGCGGTTTTTATGGCCTCACCGTCGATGGCCTGCCGCTGATGAAGCCGCCTTACGGTGTGATCTCGGCGATCAATCTGGATAAGGGCGATCTGCAATGGCAAGTGCCCTACGGCGACACGCCCGATAACGTGCGCAATAATCCAGCGCTGAAGGGAATCAATATCGGCAATACGGGCATGAATGGCAGCGTCGGATTGCTGGTGACCAAGAACCTGGTGATCCTGGGCGATAGCCAGCTCACGACTACGCCGGAACATCCGCGCGGAGCGATGCTGCGAGCCTACGACAAAGCCACCGGCAAAGAAGTCGGCGCGGTGTGGATGCCTGCGCCGCAAAGCGGCTCGCCGATGACGTACACGGTGAACGGCAAGCAATATATTATCGTCGCGGTCAGCGGCGGCGCTTATTCGGGCGAGTACTTGGCGTTCAGCCTGCCTTCGGCTGAGTAAGGAATATCCGCGACCTTGGGCGGCCACTATTGGTGGCCGCCGAATCGCCGCCCAATGATCATCTTTACCAATAGATGATCCGTGCCGGCGGTCAAGCCCACGCCAACACCGAAATTAAATTCCCATTTCGGACTGAAATTAAGATCGGTGACCGCAAAAACCTGCTGCATCTGCTGACGCAGCGGATCGAAATTGATCACCGGACCGACTGAGCCGTAGTACTCAAAGCCCGCGTTCACGACCTTCGTAATGTCGTAGCCCACCTTCACGTTCGGAGAAAACACGAGACCCTGTGGAACCGAAGGGCCGTGGAACGAGCGATCCAAGGTCGGATTGAAATCGAGATATAGCTTGCCCAACTGTTTATCGATGATCGGTCGAATCTCGAGCGTCCAGGTATCCGGCGAGTACAGCGCGCGCTGATAACCAAACTCCGTCGACAGGCTGACGCCGACCGGCCATTTCCAGCTCTCCGGTACCCGCACGCGAGGCCGGATATGATCGCCCACCCATTGCCAGCCAACCCGAGTATCCGCGCTGGTGAAGATATAAAATCCGAGCTCGAACCAGTCTGAAATTCCGCGGGTGATCTCGAGCGTTTCATGCAACTGATGCTCGGTGGGAAGCATTCCATCGACGATCGTCTTCGATCCTTCGAAAGTAAAATTGCTATGGAGCTCCACCATAGTGTTTCCAGGTGCCACCAGATCGGAACCGTAAACTTGAATTTCGTAACTGCCTTGAGCGTGCGCGACGATGGCGGCTGGAATTGCCGCGATCGCGATAAGCAAGACACCTCGCGTGAACATTCTTTCCATTGTGCACTAGACTGCATGCCCGCGTGGATGTTCTAATGCGGTCGGCCGGCGGCTGTTATACATGTGTGCAATAGATTGCACAAGCCCATGCATGTTCTAATGGTGAGTTGCTCAGACGAGCGAATGCGCGCAATGCGGTGCTGGCAGGATTTCTCGGCTGGACGCTCGATGCGTTCGATTTTTTCGTGTTGGTGTTCGTCGTGTCCGCAATTGCCGCCGATTTTGGACGTTCCATTCCGGCTATCGCGCTCACCATCACGGCCAGTCTGGCAACCCGCCCGATAGGCGCGTTCATCTTCGGCCTGCTTGCCGACCGCCACGGCCGCCGTCTGGTGCTGATGAGCAATATTATTTTCTACTCGGCCATGGAAGTGGCATCAGGCCTGGCGCACACCTACGCGATTTTCTTCGTTCTACGTTTGCTCTACGGCGTCGGGATGGGAGGCAATTGGGGCGTGGGGGCATCCTTAGCGATGGAATCGGTTCCCGCTAAATGGCGCGGCATCGTCTCGGGGCTGCTGCAGCAGGGATACGCGCTTGGCAATATATTGGCTGCGATCGCCTACTTTACACTGTTTCCGCGATGGGGCTGGCGTGCGATGTTCTTCGCGGGCGCGGTCCCAGCTTTAATCACACTGGCGGTGTGTCTGCTGGTCGAGGAGCCTGTAGCCTGGGAGGAATCGCGGACGGACTGGGCCAGCTACCGCCGCGCAATTTTCAAAAATTCACGGATGTTCCTCTACCTTGTCGCCTTGATGGCGGCCATGAACTTCAGCTCGCATGGGACGCAGGATCTGTATCCGACATTTCTTCAGCGGCAGCGCCACTTCGACGTGAACGCCACGGCTATGATTACAGCCATCTCGATGATCGGGGCTTTCCTGGGTGGGCTTGTGTTCGGGCATTTCTCAGACCGGCGCGGGCGGCGGCGTTCGATGATAACGGCGATGCTCCTGGCCGTTCTCGCCATTCCGCTGTGGCTTCTGGCCCCGAACGAGCCTCTAATCATCATGGGCGCTTTTGTGATCCAGTTTATGGTGCAGGGAGCCTGGGGAGTGATTCCAGCCCATATCAACGAACTGTCGCCGGCGCCGTTGCGTGGATTTTTCCCCGGTCTGGCCTACCAGCTAGGAGTGCTGCTCGCGTCGAGCATCGGCTACGTCGAAGCGGTTCTGGGCGAGCACTTCAGCTACACGGCGTCCATGGGAGTTCTTGCTGCCGCGGTGCTCTTGATCGGAGCCGTTGTGATCTGGGCCGGTCCGGAAGCGAAGGGAGTGTCGTTTTTAAAATCCGAAAAATAAGGCCCGGAAGTTTTATCCGCTTCCGGGCCTCGCAATCAAATTATATCGACGCAGATCGGGCTTTTACGCCATGACCTCGTCGAAAGCGGCCATAAACTTATTCATCTGCTCCTGAGTGCCGATCGAGACACGAACCTTGGTGGGCCACACCGGCCACAAGCGGCCGATCAGGATGCCCTTATCCGCTAAGGCGTCTACCACTTGCTCGCCCGGCCGGTTAACTTCCACCATGAAGAAGTTGGTCTGGCTGGGAATGTATTTATAATTCTTCTGCTCGAAATGATTGAAGACACTCTCGCGGATATTTGTCATGAGCGCTTTCCGCTCCGGAACCACGGTCTTCGATCTCAAGCTCGCGGCGCCGCAAGCCGTGCCCGTGACGGGATTGAAGCCTACCCCATACTGGCGAATCTTGGCGAGGATATCCGGGCGCGCTAGAGCGTATCCAGCGCGCAGACCGGCCATGCCGAAGATCTTCGAGAACGTATGCAGGACTACAATGTCCTTATCGGCAATTACCATATCGGCGACGGTTTCCGCGTTTGAGAAGTGAATGTAGGCCTCATCCACAAGCACAAGGGCGTCCTTCTGCTTGTTGGCCAGAAGATATTCGATATCCTTACGCGCCGTGAGCGTACCGCTGGGGTTGTTCGGATTCACGACATAGTAGACGCCGGCATTCGGGTCGGCCTTAATCATCCCCTCGACGTCGTGCGAATAATCCGCGCGCAGCGGGACCTGCACCAGCTTGGAGCCGATGAACTTCGGCGCGCCGCCGCCGTAGCCCGGGTTCGCCATGGTCCAGCTACGGGTCGGAGATGTATAGGCGCACTGAAACCGGTGCAGCGGATCGCTCGAACCGGCGTGCATCGAGATGTAATTCGGCTTCACGCCCTCCGTATCCACAATCGCACTTTGAAACTCCTTGTTCACTCCTTCCGAGTCATAATAGCCGCCGTGCGGGGCAACTTTAATGATGGCTTCCAATCCTTCCTTGCAGGGACCCCATGGATTCTCGTTGGAGCTGATGCGCACAGTATTGGGCCCCATCTCACGCCGGGCGCCGCGGCGTGCCGCCGAAGCCTGCTCAGCCTGCTGAGCCATGGCGTACTCGCCGAAAACCGGCAGCGCGGAGCCAGCCGTCAACAACGTGGCGATGCGGCCGAGTTGCCGGCGCGAAAAACCTCTCTCCATCAACGATTCCATTTGCTCTAGTGGCAGAGCCATCTCGGGTCTCCTTTATAGTGCGTTACGTCTGCGAATCGCAGACGGCTGAAGCTAATATCATTCGGGGAGCAGGCGCGCGGCAGGGCAACCTACTAAAATGCATAGCTTAGGTTAGGCAGATTCGTCCAGGGTTGTCAAGGGTAGGTAGTGGTCGGGTAGCCTAATGTAGCCTAATATAGAAGGAGTATTACTCACCCATGAAGTTTTATCTCAAACCGACTTGAAGCACCTGCCGCAAAGCGAAGAGTTGGCTTCGCGAAAAGGGTGTGAATGTCACGGAGGTCAATCTCAGCCGTGGCTTGAGCGAATCGGAGATCGAAGCGCTCATCGGCTCGCGCGATTACAAGCAATTCCTGAATACCCGGAATGAGCTTTACCGCGAGCGCAATATGAAAGACGAACCGCCGTCTCGCGCGGAGGCTATACGGCTGATGGCCAAGAATCCCAACCTGATGAAGCGGCCACTTCTGGTGAACGGTCCCAAGATTGCGGTGGGCTTCGACGAGAAAGCCTTCCAGGACGTCAGCGGAATTTGAATCAGATCGCGAGTCCCTTGCCGTGAGCTTTCGCGCGTTGCAATACCAAGTGCGCCGCCACGATATCTTCCACCGCCAAACCCAGCGATTTGAAGATGGTAATCTCCTCGGACGATACCCGCACTGCCTGCGGCTCACCTAGCTCCGCAACAATGTGCTGTTCGCCGAATCGTCCTTCCGCAATGCCCATTGCGACGTCCCCGGATTCCATCAAAGCCGCCGCGCGCGAATCGACAAATAATCGTGCTCGCGCCACCAGTTCAGGGTCCATTTCCCGCATGGTGGGACGATAGGCTCCGATCGAGATGACGTGCGCGCCTGACTTGACCCAGGAGCTTTCGAGAACCGGAGTGGCAGAAGATGTTGCCAGCACGATTACGTCTGCGCCCCGTACCGCCTTCTCCGCCGATTCCATTGCATGCGTGCCAGTACTTTGCGCGAACGTCTCCAGATGTTCGCGAGTTGGGCTCCAGACGCGAATCTCCTCAAAATTTCGCACCAGCGGCAAAATCTTCAGGTGACTGCGTGCCTGGACTCCCGATCCGAGGATCGCCAGCACTCGCGCATCGGGCCGCGCCAGCTTTATCGCCGAAATCGCGGACACGGCTGCCGTTCGCATCTCGGTGATGTAGCGGCCGTCCAGAATCGCATCCAGCGCGCCGGTTTCAGGATCGAGCAGCACGACCGTCGCCAGGTGAGACGGGAGTCCGCGGGTGAGGTTAGAGTGGTAGACCGTCACTAGTTTCGCGCCCAGTGCTGGTGCGGACGCCACATAGGCCGGCATCAGCGCGAAGAATCCCGTGCCCGCTTGAATGACAGGCCGCATCGGTTGTACGACATCTCCGGCGGAAAACGCGGAGAGCGCCCCGTCCATGGCGGCGATCAGTTCTGGGAGATTCAGCAGTTCCCGTACGTCGGTCTCAGTGAGAAGGAGTGCCATCGCTCGAGCCTTGCGCGCGACGAAACAGCCAGTATGCAGGGAGGCCAATCAGGATAATCGCCAAGCCAGGCCAGGTGCTGGATGGCCTGTAAATGAACAGCACCAGCAGCACGACCGCCGCGCCCAGGATATAAAGCGCCGGGATCACTGGATAGCCGAACGCTCGATAGGGACGCTCTGCATCGGGCCGCGTCGCGCGCAGCCGGAAAATACCGGCGACGGTCAAAATGTAGAAAATCAGCGCCGCGGAAATCACGTAATCCAGCAGATCGCCGTAAAGGTTGCCGTAGGATTTGGTTTGGGGATCGTAGGTGCGAGGCAAAATCAGCACTGCAGCCCACACACCTTGCAGAACCAACGCCCACGCCGGCACTTTCGCCCGATTCAAGCTGTAAGCCCGGCGGAAGAACACGCGATCTCGCGCCATCGCGTAGGATGCGCGCGCGCCCGCTAGAATCAGGCCATTCATGCAGCCGAACGTAGAGATCATGATCGCGACGGCCATCAGCGCCGCACCTTTATTCGGGAATACAGCTTCCAGAGTCGCCGTAGCTACGCGATCGGCCGGTGCATGCTGGATGGCGGGGAAGGGCAACGTCGCCAGATAAGCCAAGTTGCAAAGTAGATAGAGTCCAATCACCGTCCCGGCGCCCAGCGCGAGCGACAGCGGCACATTGCGGCTCGGGTTTTTGACTTCGCCGGCCGTGAACGTAATGTTGTTCCATGCATCGGCGGAAAACAACGATCCTGTCTGGGACACGCAGATCGCCGCGAACAGGCCGAACGCCGTGACTGCAGATATGCCCGCTGAGACGGGATCGACGTTACGTGGAATCCAGAAATCGGCGCCGAAATTCGCATGCACCGCGTTTGCGTTCCAGCCCAGAAGAAGCCCAGCGGCGATCAGCGCCAGAAGCGCGCCGATCTTGGTAGTGGTGAAAACATTCTGCACGATCTTGCCGTACTCAAGACCGCGCGTATTAGTCCAAGTCAGCAGAACGATCAACAAAATGCCCACAAGTTGCGCCGTGGAGAGCGACACGAAGTAACCGCTCGATATCCGCAGCGGCGCAATGATGTAATTAGATTCATTGATCGGCGGCCACAGCACGCCGAGAAAGCGCGCGAACCCCACGCCGACAGCGGCGATGGTGCCTGCCTGGATCACCATGAATAAGGTCCAGCCGTAGAGAAATCCCCAGAGCGGGGAAAACGCTTCCCGCAGGTAGACGTATTGGCCGCCCGCGCGAGGCATCATGGACGCCAGTTCTCCATAAGAGAGCGCGCCGGCCACGGTAAGAAATCCCGTGAGCACCCATGCGGCCAGCAGCCAGCCGGGACTACCGATCACGCGACTCATCTCCGAGGAAACGATAAAGATGCCCGAGCCGATCATCGACCCGATCACCACCATCGTGGAATCGTAGAGGCCGAGGCCGCGCGTGAACTCGGTATCGACGGCGGCAGTTTTCAGTTCCATGAGTTCTAATACAGTATCATTATTGCTTTGACATGGAAGTATTTCGTCGGGAGGCCGCGCCGCTCTACCTGACCGGAGCCGCCGTGATCTGCTCCGTCATTTCGATCGCGGCGTTTGAAATCCTGATCGGGATGGCCGTTCTGGCGTTGATCCTTACACGGCAGCGATGGCGAATCCCGCCGGTCTGGCTGCCGTTTTCATTATTTGTGATTGCAACTCTGGTATCGCTGGCCGCATCGGGACAAATCCGGGAAGGTTGGCCGCAGGTCAGGAAATTCTATGTCTACTTAATGCTATTCCTGGTGACGACGACCTTCCGCAATGCGCGTCAACTGCGATGGCTGGCGATGGGTTGGGCGTCCGCCGCCGCGCTTTCTTCCGCGCTGGGCCTCGCGCAATTTGTCCGCAAATATGAGAAGGCGCGTGCTGCCCATCAGGATTTCTATACGAGCTACGTCGCTAGCCGCATCACTGGGTTCATGGGCCACTGGATGACTTTCAGCGGCCAAATGATGATGGCTCTGCTGGTCATCGGCGCGGTAATTTTCTTCTCAACCGATCGGCGATGGATCGGCTGGCTGACCGGTGCGGGCGCGTTGATAGGCGCAGGGCTGCTGGTGGCCGAAACGCGGAGTATTTGGGGAGCGACGGCGGCGGGCGGATCCTATCTCATCTGGTTCTGGAGACGCTGGGTGGTAATTGCGGCGCCGGTATTGGCGGCCATACTGCTATTGGTAAATCCGTTTGGCATCGGGGAGCGCGTGTGGTCCGTGTTCCATCCTAACGGAGATATGGATTCGAATGCGCATCGCGCCATGTGCCGCGCCATCGGTTATCGTATGATTCAGGCGCATCCCTGGCTGGGGGTCGGCCCGGAGCAAGTGGGGCCGCAGCATCTGCAATACCTGCCTGCGGGAACGCGGCTGCCGCTCCCCACGGGCTATTACGGTCACCTGCATAATATCTATGTTCATTATGCGGCGGAGCGTGGCGTACCCGCGATGCTGGCGCTGATGTGGATGCTCGGCCGCGCGCTGTTCGATTTCGTGCGAGCCCTGCGCCGGTCCCACGCCGGAGATGAATATCGATGGGTATTGCACGGGGCAATTGCGGTCCTCGTGGCCATCCTCATTGCCGGTTTATATGAAGTCAATCTCGGCGACAGCGAGGTCCTGGCAATGTTTATGGCTGTCCTGGGTTTCGGATATGTCGCCGTGGCGGAAGCGGGACGGGCCACTACGGTTGAGGAGAACGGAAATGCAAGGGCTAATGATGAAGACGCCGCTGACGATCACACCTCTGCTGGAGCGCGCGGCGCGCCTGTTTCCTAAGAAAGAAATCGCGACGAAACTGGAGACCGGCGGGATGCACCGCTACACTTACGCCGATTTCCACACTCGCGTTCACCGGCTGGCCTGGACGCTGGAGCGCATGGGGATCAAGCGAGGCGACCGCGTTGGCACGCTGGGCTGGAACAGTCACCGGCATCTGGAGCTGTACTTTGCGGCGCCCTGTTACGGCGCGGTGCTGCACACCCTGAATCCACGCCTTGCGCCGGAGCAGCTCGTTTATATCATCAATCATTCCGACGATCGGGTGATCTTCGCCGACGCGTCTTTGATGCCGCTACTCGATCCCATTCGCGGCGAATTGCCCGGTGTGCGTGAGTTTGTAGTGCTGAACGACACCGGCGGCCCGGAGCCGGAGAATGGATACGAGCGCAGGCTGCAGGCGGAGCCGTCGACCCCGTTCGCCTGGCCCGATCTCGACGAGAACGAGGCGGCGGCTGCGTGCTATACCTCCGGAACCACGGGCCATCCCAAGGCCGTGCTGTACACGCATCGGTCGCTGGTGCTGCACAGTTACGGGCTCGCTATGGCCGACGCATTCGCGCTCAGCGAACGCGACACCGCTCTGCAAGTGGTTCCCATGTTCCACGCAAATGGGTGGGGTGTTCCCTATGCCGCGGTGATGGTCGGATCGAAAATCGTGCTAAGCGGCCGCGTGTTGACGCCGGCAGCCATCGCCGGGCTGATAGAGAGTGAACGAGTGACCTTCACTTGCGGCGTGCCCACGTTGTGGATGGGGCTGTACAGCTTGCTGGAGCGCGAGAAGCACGATATTTCAAGCTTGCGCATGATCGCCTGCGCCGGGTCCGCGCTGCCGCGCCAGTTCGTCGAAGGGTATGAAAAAAAATACGGCATTCGTATCATGCTGGCCTGGGGTATGACCGAGACTGTGCCCATCGCGACTGTGATGGCGCTGAAGGGCGACCTCGAATCGCTGGATGACAAGTCCCGCTACGATGTGCTGTCGCGGCACGGTTTGCCGGTAGCGGGCATTGACGTTCGGATCGTGAATGAATCCGGCCAGGAGATCGCCTGGGACGGAACCACTATGGGTGAGTTGCAGGTGCGGGGCTGGTGGGTGACCTGCGGCTACTACATGGATCCACGCGGTGAAGAGCGCGGGCAGCGCGAATCGTTCATGGACGGCTGGTTCCGTACCGGCGATGTCGCCACCATCGACCCGGAAGGATACATTCAGATCATGGATCGCACCAAGGATCTGGTGAAGAGCGGCGGCGAATGGATCTCCAGTGTCGATCTCGAAAACGCGATCATGGCGCATCCCAAAGTGATGGAAGCCGCGGTAATCGCGATCCCTCATCCGAAATGGGAGGAAAGGCCGCTGGCCGCCGTTGCCCCCCTGCCTGAGTTTGCCGGTCACATCACCAAAGAGGAGGTTCTCGATTTTCTTCAAAGTCGTGTCCCGAAATGGTGGCTGCCGGACGACGTGATCTTTATCGATGCGGTGCCGAAGACTAGCGTCGGGAAGTTCAATAAGCGCGTTTTGCGCGAGCAGTTCAAGGATTATTCGTGGCCCGCGCCTTCAATGCCGACGCGATAGGCGATAGCCGGGCAATCGAGATAGGCGTCTCATGCCCGCGCGCGGTGACGCGCTCAATACCCGTCACGCGATGGTCTTGTATAATCACGGCGTCGTCGAAGTTATTCACTGTGGGGCATACGTGTCGCGGAATCAAATACAGCGCTTCGCCGATATCGGGTCTCGAACCGCCGTTTGCTACCTCAATGGGCAGATGCTCTTCGCTCGGCTTTAACGGAAGCAGGTCAGGCCGGCCCGCCACAACGCAGGTCGGAACACCGGCGTCGGCCGAAACGCTTTTATGGCCCGCATCGCAGGTGAGATAGTTCGCTCTGGGATGGCTTACCACTATCGAAACAACCAGGGCGGCCGGCTGAAAGCCCCATTCAGAAGGCATCTGCGTAAGACTCGTGGCATCGCTATAGACCACTGTTCCAGGTGAGGCGCGATGCACGAACGAATCCGACTGGAACGGCCCATATGACGCGGCGCACGGAAATGCGGGAGTGCCGGACGTAATCACCTCGCGCACTCTCGAGCCCGCGACCTCAACCGCCGCCACGATCTCCATCAGCCGGTCGTAACCCCGATGCGCTAGCGCCTCCCGCTCCTTAAGAGAGAGCGCGGCCACGTGACCGTCATAGTAATGCAGTCCCCGCAATTCGAGTCCGGCAGCGGCAATCGCCCGCGACAGATCCACAATCGCGGGGATACGTTCCTGCGCGATCCCGGTGCGATCCATGCCGGGGTTTACATCGATAAAAACTCCCACGCGACTCCCGGACCACGCGGTTGCTTGAGCCGGATTTTCGACCAGCACCGAGACGCGCACATCTGCATAACGCGCCGCCAGCTCACGTATACGGGCCGCGTTCGCACCCACCACAGGATACGCCAGCAGAACATCCCTCATCCCCGCTTGGCAGGCGGCATCCAGCTCGAGCGTGGTAGAGCATTTGGCTTGAATGATGCCCCGCTTCACCAGGCGCCGCATGATGAAGCCGAGCTTGGCGGTCTTCAGGTGCGGTCTCCAACGGTTCGCGTCACCCGCGAGAAGACGCAGCGTGCAGTCGATATTGTGATCGACGATTTCGGGATAAATCGCGAGCGCGGGTGTGAGCAGCGTCTCGACGTCCTCGATGCGGTAAGGCTCAAGGCTTAAGGCGGTGGGAAGCATAATTCCCATTATGATTTAGGCCGCACGAGCCGATATGTTTCCAGTGGAGACTCGGTTCGCTCCGTCTGAAAATCTTGCCGGGGAATATATCCTGTTCCGCGTGGGCCGCACGGATTTTGCGATGGATGCGGCGCGAGTACGCGGCATTCTCCCGGCTCAGGAACTCAAGCCGTTCGACGGGCGCCATTCATGGCTGTGCGGCTTTGCCACCATGCGCGGCGGCGAGTTCCCAATCGTTGACCTGCGTAGAAAGCTCGACCTGGCCCCAGGCTCTCACGGAAGATTTCCATGCATCGTGGTGGTGGAAGTCGCGGCGAGCGGTGGAATCCGGCTGATTGGATTTGTGGCCGATCGCGTTTCGAGAGTAGTGGCGCTGCGCGGGCGCGATTTTCGTAACGGCATCGTGCGCCTCACCGGGCGCCCGCGCCGGGTGCTCGATCCCGATCAGATCCTCAGCGAACCGGAGTTGCTGAGCCTCCTCCAGTTAGCGCCGAATCTCTGACCGGATTGCTTCAAGCGCGGGATCTCGACCTGCCATATAGTCGGCGAATCGAAGCGGGGCCGGAATCCCTGGCGATAAATTTCCGGCGGGGACCCCAAGAAAGAAGTTGACCCAATAACAGTTCGTCAGACTGTGGCAGCCATGCTCCCAATCGTGATACCCGGTCGCGTAGTCGACAACGATCTTGGAATTGGGCAGCATCATATCACGGGCTTCTCCCCAATGTTGCTCGCGGTCGCCAATTCTCTCCCCAACAATATAGCCGCGTGCGCCCGCATAATATTTTAGCCGCGCGGCGGTAACGATCGCCGCGGAAAATGTATTGGCGCTGGTAACAATAAAGATCTTTCCATCGGATCGGATTCTTTGTGGAAGATGCTCAGTAAAAGCATCGGTCAGCGTATAATCTCCGCCGGAGTTGAACCGCAAGTCGACTATGGCAAAGCGTGGATTTCTCTCTGAAATCTTGTCGAGAAGATTGGCCAGATAGACCTTCAGCGGAACGTCTCCCCGGTTCCGCACCTGATTGATCTGTATATATATGGCGTCATCCAGGTACATATCCCAGTAAGCCTGATTCGGATTCTGGAGATATGGCGGGAGCTGACTCAGAGTGTCGAGGACATGAACCCATTTCCGTGTGTCGCCCTGAATCGGCACGGGACTTAAGCTGCGCTCCGGCCACCGAGATCCGCTAACGAGGCCCGCCGGCTGAGCTGCGAGGGCGCGTTCGAAACGGCGGCCATCATGCAATTGGAATGTAAAAGATGCCTCATCCGGCGAGGGCAACAGTCCTGCCGCATGTAAGGCCTGCGGCGATTGCAAGAAATTTATAGCGAGCGTTTGGCGAAGGTTAGTCGGACCTCCGATATAAGGATGAAGCTCCTGCGTGAGAGCCGCCGATGTCTGTCCGCCTTCAGCAATCACCTGCGCGCCAAGAAGATCGGCTTGGGCCGGAGCCGCCTTTACGACAAACAAGCCTTCGGCGAACCAATCGAATTGGAGCGGAAAATAATTCAAGTCGCGACCCGCGTCCGTTTCGTTGGTATGACCGTTATCGGCTAATGCCTCAGCGCGCGCCACGCCCATTTCCAAGCCCGCGCGATCCTGTCCCGCAGCTTGCGCAATAAGCCGATCGACCAACTGCTGAAACGCTGCCTTGGCCTGTGGCGAAAAGCTTCGGTCGAGCTTCGTCAAGTGTTTTAGATATTCAAGATCTTGTCGGTTCGCCTCGGCCTGATTTCTGGGCGGCGGGAAATTGGGTTTAGGCGGCGTTGGAAAAAATTCGTAATGAAATACGATAAGGAGCGCGATAGCCAAAACGACCAGGCCAACTAGCGTAAAGACAGCGAATCGCAGGATTTTTCGGACGAGGGAAGTTCCCCGGAAGCGCTGCGCCCGCAAGGCGAGCTAGCCCTTGATCCCGTCAAACGCCTGCTCGATCTCCTGGCGAGCCTCTGGCGTGATCACTGTGAGCGGGAGCCTGGGCGGACCGCCGTAGTATCCGTTCAAATCCATCGCATACTTGAGCCCGGGAACGCCATACTTCGCATTCACCAACTGAGAAGCGTGCGCGATGCGATTCTGCCAGTCGAGCGCCGCCGCGGTTTCGCGTGTGCGATGGGCCTCCCAGATGCTGATCGTCGCGTACGGGGCTGCGTCGGCGAAACCGACCACTCCTCCCATGGCCCCAGCCGCGAACGATGCCGCCAGTGTGTGCGCCGCTCCTACCAATACCTGAAATCCAGGCTTGGAGCTGCGAACCATTTGCCCGACTTTATCGACGTTTCCAGAGCTCTCCTTAATCCCGGCAATATTCGGATGATGCGAGAGCGCGGCGACCGCTTCAGGAGTGATATCGATACCTGTGTTCTGCGGGAGATTGTAGAGCAAAATAGGGATTTTAGATTGATCCGCGACAGCCCGGAAATACAGTTCCTGAGTCTCGGGCCGGTTCATCAGGTTCCTGTAATAACCAGGCGTGCGAACCAAAGCGGCGGCATAGCCGTAATCGAGAATGCGATTGGTCAGTTCCACGGTTTCGCGAACACTTTCCGCGCCTGTGCCGGCTATCAAGATCTTTCCAGGCGCGGAATATTCGGCCACCCATTCAAAAAGCCGGAGCTTTTCCTCCATGGTGAGAAAAACACTCTCGCCCGTCGAACCGCACACCACGTAGCCGGCGATAGTGGTGAGATTCCACTTTTCGATATTGTGGCGAACCTTGACTTCATATAGATCGCCATTGTGATCGAAAGGCGTCGTGATCGGAAGAAAAATTCCCTGAAGTTTCATCCTGTCGAAATTCTATTGGGTCGTGTAAACGATCACTAGCGTATACAGCGCCAGCGACTCGATCAACGCTAGACCGAGAATAAGTGCGAAGCGGATTCCCGCCGACGCTCCCGGGTTGCGAGCCATAGCCTCGGCCGCGCCCGCGGTCGCCCTACCTTGGCCGATGCCGCACAAGCCTGAGGCGATGCCCATTCCAATCGCGGCCCCCACTGGCTTCCAACTGGCCACGGTGCCGGTTCCCTGGGCGAACATGGGAGTCGCCAGGAGCAGCACAGCGAAAATCAGGAACAACATTTTGATGCGCATTGTTTCTTCCTTTTTTATAAAAATTCCGCCAAGGAGGTGGTTCCAATCCGGTCCGGGGGGATCGGCGGCTCACACTTAGCGGCAAATCATGCCAATTCGTTTTCGGCGGCCTCCGGTTCGTGGGACGTGGCTCCGCTCACATAAATCATCGCGAGCAGCATAAAAATATAAGCCTGCAGCAGCGCCACAAACACATGAAGGGCCATAAAAATAGCGGGAGCCACCAGGTAGGTCAGGCCCAGGAACGCCATGGTCACCTGCTCGCCGGCAAACATGTTGGCGTAAAGACGGACGCTGAGCGACAGCGGACGGGCCATATGACTCATCAATTCGATCGGCAGCATCAGCCACGCCAGCCACCAGATCGGTCCCAAAAAGTGCATCAGGTATTTGCCCACGCCCTGTTCCCGGAATCCCATGTAGTGATAGTAAAAAAAAGTACAGACTGCGAGGCCGACGGGCACGGCGGCGGTCATGGTCGGCGATTCGAAGCTGGGGATTACTCCGAGCAGATTCATGAACAGAATGAAAATGAATAGCGTTCCGAAATACGCGACGTAGCGCTCGCTGTGAGAGACGCCGGTCTCCTCGGCGGTGGTTTTGATGAATCCCCAGGTCGCCTCAAACAGATGCTGAAGCTTGCCTGGATTCTCAACCGACAAGCGCGCGCGAAGAATGGCGAGGGTGACCATCAGGATCGCCACCACCAGCAGCTCCATCACGATCCAGTTTTCCCAGGGTCTCGCCGGGTCTCTCGCCGTAAGGTGAAAGAGGCCGAGAATCGCGTTCCCAACTCCGGCCAGATAGTCGTTAAAGAGCGCTGTGAGCCATAGCTCGTGTTCAGGCATAGCTTTTATCGGATGATAATCAGCTCGTACAGGATTTCGATGATAATGGCGGCCACAGATACGAAAAGCCCCGACAGGACCGCCGCCAGAGTAATTTCCAAAACCTTGACTATAGCATAAATGACCAGCGCGGCCAGCACATACCGCAGAGTCATAAAGGCCGCGGAGGCACGCAGGGGAGCTTTTCCCGAGTCTCCCAGCGCGCCTGCCAAACCCATCCACCAGCGAAAATTCAGCAGCGAAATGATCGCCCCTACCAAAAATCCGGTGGCCGCCCGAGACCCGTGGGTGAGCAGCGCGACAATCGATCCAAGCGCACCCGCTGCGATCGAGATGCGGATGATCCGAGCCAAAGCCAGCTCGTAAAAGTCCGCCATGGCTATTTAGTCGATTCCCGCGTAAGAGCGCGAATCAACTGCACGAATCCCGAGGCAATTCCCAGTAACAGAAATACGATCCGCAGGTATCGTGTGGAGAAGAACTGGTCCAGAAAGTACCCTATCGCGTAACCGGCAAACGTGGAGGCGGGCAGCAGAATAGCGAGCGATGTATAGCGGGCCACCATCCGCCAGAGATCGTCCTTGTTTTGGTCGATCGGGATCGGGAATCCTATTGAGCAGGCGGTGCGGCGGGTTTCGCCTCAGGTGCATTCACGGGCTCGGTAGCGCCGCGATGGCATGTATAACAAGTCACCTTCGCGTCGACGACAGGATTCTTCGTGTTAATATCCATGACCATCCGGATCATATCGCGCGCGACACCCTTCTTCGGGTTATCATCGCTGGCGAAGTTGCCCTGCACATGGCAGTAGTTGCATTGCACTCCCAGCGCAGCCGTATAACTCCTCATAATCGGGATGATCTCCCGATTCGAACCCTTCAGGATCTGCAGATTCGAGGGTTCGGGCATCGCCATCTTTTTCTTCGCGGCGCCATTGGGGGCAGGCTCTTGAGCCAGCAAAGGAATCAGAAGCACAAACGACGAGACGAGTAATCGCATGGGTTCTATAATACAACAACCTGGCAGGCCATTATTCGTACCGCAGAGCTTCCATGGGATCGATGCGGCTGGCCCGCAGAGCCGGAATATATCCGGCGATGCACGCGACCACCGCCAGTCCCAGTGTGGCGAGCGCGAGCGTCGGCTGATCGGTTGCAGTTATTCCGAAGAGTTGGCTTTGCACCAGACGTGTGAGCAGGAAAGCGGCCGGTAAACCAACCGCAATTCCGATCGCGACCAGCATCAACACTTCCCGCATCACCATCCAGATTACGTTGCCTTGGACTGCGCCGAGAGCCATGCGAATGCCGATCTCGCGAGTGCGCCGGGCCACTGAGTAAGCCATCACGCCGTACAATCCGATTGTTGCCAGCAGAACTGCGAGCAATCCGAAAACTGTGGACAGACTCGCGATCAGACGCTCAGTTTTGAGCGAATTGTTGAGCTGGGCGTCTTCCGTGCGCATCGCATAAATTGGGATGTTTGCATCCAGAACTGCGAACTTTAGAACGTACGGCGGAAGATACCTGATTGGGATCGCGGGCGGTGCGCAGATAAACGGTCATGTCGCCGATATAAGTCCGGGCGAGATAAGGCCAAAATGCCTGCGGCGGAATTTCGTCCCGCAGATTGGTGTATTTGATATCTTTCACCACCCCGATAACTTCCATATCGAGCTTGATTCCCGGATCGCTGCCTCGCCCGATGTGCCGCCCGATGGGATCGCGTCCGGCGAAATAGCGTTTCACGAACGTCTGATTCACGATAATGACGGCTGGTTGTAAATCGTCCGGTTGAGGACCATGCTTCACCTGCTGCGTATCTCTGAGAGTGAAATCCCGGCCCTCGATAATCGGCACTCCCAGCGTCGCGAAATAATCGGGACTGACCGAGTTCATATATGGCTGCGGGCGATCTGCGCTCTTGGGGGGATTGTAACCCTCCACCGTCATGGAGCTTTCCCAATCGTCGTTTTGCAAGATACGTTGCTCCGCTAATCCCTACCGATTGCACTCCGGGAATCGACTTCGAGACCTTCGGTCAATTGGCGAAAGAAATTCTTGGCCGCGTCAACCGTGTAGCCGTTGAGCGCCGGGTTGATCTCGAATGCCAGCAGCCGTTCCACCGGAAAGCCCGGACCCAGGCTGCGCAGATTCTTCAGGCTTCGGACAAATAGTCCCGCACCGATCAGCAAAAGCAACGACAGCGTGACCTGCCCCGCCACCAGCGCCTTGCGCAATGCAACGTGTCCGCTTCCAACCACTGCGCCTGCCTGATCCTTGAGCGTAGGCGCGACATCGGGATTGGTGCCCTGCCAGGCGGGAATCAAACCGAAAATCAAACCCGTGACGAAAGTCACGATCACTGTGAAAAGTAAAACGCTCCAGTCCGGCGCTGTCGAGATCTTCAGACCAGTCGCATCCGAGCCGATATAAACGGTCATCAGCAGTTTATCGGCCCAGAAGGCGACGGCCAAACCGGCCGCCCCTCCCAGCATTGAAAGCACCAAACTCTCGACCAGAAGCTGGCGTACGATCTGGCCGCGGCTCGCGCCCATCGCCAGCCTGACCGCGATTTCTTTTTGCCTTCCGGCCGCTCGCGCCAGCAGCAGGTTCGCGATATTGCCGCAGGCAATCAACAGGACCACTCCCGTCATCGCCATCAGCACCCACAAAGGCGTAGACAACTGCTGGGGCATATTGGATTCGGCCCTGCGAGCCCGGCAGCACATCGATCGTGTTCTTCAGAATTTGCTCCCGGTCGGAGGCGGAGGTCTGGCTGAAAGCTCGGTTCCCGCACCTCCATTTCGAGCATGGAGTGCATGAAGGGTTGAAGCGAAGCCTTGGCTGCCGCCGGCAAGATCCCCGGCTTGAGCCGCCCGAACGCATTGACCCAGTGGGTGCGCCGATCCTTCAAGAAATCCTTCTGCCCCGGTATCAGTTCGTCATGCATCGTGACGGGCACGAAAATCTTCGCGTTCCAGTCCAGCTCAATGCCGTCAAATCCCCGCTGTGCTACGCCTAGAACGGTCAGATTGTGGCCGTTCACGATCGATGGTCTTTCCGATGATGGCGGGATCGGCGGCGAAGCGCGTTCTCCAGAACTCGTAACTCAGCATCACCAGCGGATGGCCGCCGGGAATACGATCGTCTTCCGGCGTAAATGTGCGTCCAATCGCCGCGCCGACGCCGAGGACCGGGAAGTAACTGCCGGAAACCAATTCCCCCGAAACCAGCTCCGTCTGCCCGCCGGAGGCGAGGCTGGTCCGGATCGGGAAACTGCAGAACATCCCGGAAAAAACCTGATTGTGATCCTGAAAATCCCGGAACATCGGATAAGAAAGGGAGTTGCCGACCATAGTTGTTGCCATAATGGGTTCCCACCATGCTCAACAAGACCAGTTGCTGCGGATCCTTTACGGGCAGAAGACGCAGGAGAATCTGATCGAGCAGAGTAAAGATCGCGGTGTTCGCGCCGATCCCTAGAGCCAGCGACAGAACGGCGACCGCCGTGAAAACCGGAGCCTTACGCAGAGAGCGCAAGGCAAAGCGCAGGTTCGACCAAAGTTGACCCATAGCCGCTGTTACCGGTTCAGAAATCAAAAGTTACAAAACTGCTACTGCTAGACTGTTAGTTTGACCGAAATTGAACAGCGCCGCCAGGCCGCAGCCGCAATCCTGGCCGAAAACAAGATCGAGGCGCTGCTCGTCTCCTCGCCAGCCAATGTCCGCTATCTTTCCGATTACGCCGGTTCCAATGGCCTGATGCTGATTACCTCTTCGGAATCGCATTTCTTCACCGACCCGCGCTATAAGCTCGAAGCATCGGAAAAGGTTACCTGCAGGGCGCATGTCGCCAAAGGACCTCTGATCGCCGCCGCCGCGGCGATCATCAAGCGTAAGAGGCTGAAAAAGATAGGATTTGAGTCTACCTGGTTGCCTTACGAGGAGTACGCTCAACTGAAAAAATTGATGCGGCCAGGCTCGTCTCTCGCACCCTGTCGGCCGACTGATCGAGGAGCAGCGGATGCTCAAGTCGCCGGCTGAAATCGAGCGGATCAGGACCAGCGTTCACGCCAATTCCGAGGCTTATTCGCGGACCATGAAGAACATCCGCCTGGGTTTGCGGGAACGGGACATCGCCGCTGAACTGGAGTTCCAGATGCGGCGTCTGGGAGCGGAGAAACCGGCATTCGATACCATCGTGGCTGCTGGCGCGCATTCGGCGCTGCCGCACGCTCATCCTACCGCGCATCGGCTTGGGGAGAATGAATTATTATTAATTGACATGGGCGCAAGCCTGGAGGGTTATTCCAGCGACATGACACGCGTGGCATATGCGGGCGCTCCTCCCAAGCGCATACGCGATATGTATCGCGCGGTGCTTGAAGCCCAATTGACTGCGGTAAATGCCGTTCGCGCGGGTGTCGCTGCAAGCAAAGTGGACGGCACAGCACGGGAAGTGCTGAAAAAGCACAACCTGGAGCGCGAGTTCATCCATTCCACAGGTCACGGGCTGGGTCTCGAGATTCATGAGTTGCCCCGCATCGGGAAAAAAGATAAGACGAAGCTGCGCGCGGGGATGGTGATCACGATCGAGCCAGGGGTCTACATTGACGGGCTCGGAGGAGTGCGGATTGAGGACACGGTGCTGGTTACCGAGAACGGTTGTGAGGTGCTGACGCCGACCGCGAAGGAGTTCGTCAACCTCTAAATGACCATCGAAGAGATCAAAGAGCTACTGCAGCTTTTCAATGAGAGCGGCGTGGAGGAGATGGAATTGCAGCGCGGCGAGAATCGCCTTCGGCTGCGGCGCGTCGGGCATGAACCAGGAGCATAGTGTCGCGACGACTGCTCATCCAGGACCGGCGCCCGGAGCTCAATGCGCAATGCCTTCGATGGCGATCCCGCCTGCGCTGGGCTCGACGCCGCACCTGACCGGCGCCTCAGACCGCCGAATCCAGTAGACGTGCTGGTGAAATCCCCTATTGTCGGGACGTACTACGATGCGCCGGCGCCCGGCGCCCCGCAGTTTGTGCGTGTGGGCGATACGGTCGAGTCCGGCCAGATCCTCTGCATCATTGAATCCATGAAACTCATGAACGAGATTGAAGCGGAAATCGCCGGCGTGATCGCCGCCAAGCTGGTTGAGAACGGCCAGCCTGTAGAGTACGGTGAAGCCTTGTTCGCGATTCGTCCCCGATGAGCGCCCTAGCCGAATCCGTTGCGCCGATCCAGGGCAAGTCGCCTATGTTCAAAAAAATCCTGATCGCGAATCGCGGCGAGATTGCTTTGCGTATCATCTGCGCGTGCAAAGAATTGGACATCCGCACGGTCGCGGTTTATTCAGAAGCCGATCGCTACAGTCTGCACACGCGATTTGCCGATGAAGCCATTTGCATCGGTCCGGCCAAGAGCGCTCGCAGCTATCTGGACATTCCCGCGGTGATCAGCGCGGCTGAGATCACGAATGCCGACGCCGTGCATCCGGGCTACGGGTTTTTATCTGAAAATGCCGACTTCGCGGAAGTGTGCGAGACCAGCGGACTGCGCTTCATCGGGCCTCCTCCGGACGTGATCCGGCGGATGGGAATGAAGCAAGCGGCGCGGACCGCCATGCAGGAAGCCGGCGTGCCGATTCTTCCCGGATCGCGAGGAATCCTCAAAAGCCTGGAAGAAGCTCTGGAGGTTGCAAATGGGATCGGTTATCCGGTGATGCTAAAAGCCTCCGCCGGTGGAGGCGGTCGCGGCATGCGGGTGGTGCGTCAGGCTGAAGAGATGCAGCACTTGCTGGCGCAGGCGCAGGCGGAAGCTGCCGCCGCGTTCTCCTGCGGCGACATGTACCTGGAAAAACTGGTGGAAAATCCCCGGCACATCGAATTTCAAGTATTGGCCGACCAATATGGGGATGTTGAAATTTTAGGCGAGCGTGAATGCTCCATCCAGCGTCGAAATCAAAAATTAATCGAGGAATCGCCATCGCCGGCCGTCACTCCCGAGCTGCGGCGTCGAATGTCGGAGAGCCTACGCGCGGCGCTCAAATCGATCGGCTATGTGAACGCGGGGACGGTCGAGTTCCTGATGGATGCAAACCAGGATCTTCATTTCATCGAAGTGAACGCGCGCATCCAGGTGGAGCACGGGGTCACGGAGATGACCACCGGAGTCGACCTGGTAAAGAGCCAGATCCGCATCGCCGCCGGGCAGCGCCTCAGCGAGATTTTGCGAAGGCCCATCGAGCTGTGGGGCCACGCCATCGAGTGCCGCATTAATGCCGAACATCCGGATACGCTCGCGCCGTCGCCGGGCCGCATCACCGGACTGAATCTGCCGGGCGGCGCGGGCATTCGCGTGGACACTGCGGCGTATCATGACGGTGTGATTTCTCCTTATTACGATTCTCTCGTCGCGAAATTGATCGCCCACGGCAGCGATCGCGCCGAAGCTCTCGCGCGCATGAACCGCGCGCTCGAGATGTTCGTGGTGGAGGGAATTTATACCTCGATCCCTCTGCATCAGCAAATCCTCGCGCATCCCGATTTTATCGCAGGGAAGCTGGATACTGGCTTCTTGACGCGGATGGGGCTCACCGGCGAAAAAAAGAATTGACTGCTAGCGCCCCCGGATTCGCAGCCAGAAAGCGCCACAACCATCCACCCGTGAGATTCGTTTTCAACGCCTCGGCGAACTGCTCCGGCGATAACAGCTTCAGGAACTCTGTGCGCTGATCCCATTTCCGGTCGTCCCAGCGCGCGATCCGCTGATTGATTCGATGAGCCAGGCGAAGATCGGAGCCGAACTGCTTGCGCCATTGCTTTTCGAACGGCAGAAGCGCCGCTCGAGAGATATCGCCGCGATCAAGCGCCTGCGCGACCACCGCGCCTGCCATCTGTCCGGCGCGAATGGCCCAGCGGATTCCCTCGCCGAGCAGGGATGATGCCTGTCCGGCCGCGTCCCCCACGCCGAGAATTCCGTTTCCGGCGAAGGTCGGAGCGAACCGCTCTGAGGGAATCAGGCCGGAATGATGCTCGATCGGTTGCGCGCCTCTCATGTCGACTCCGTAGCTGCGGCAACATGCCGACAAACCGATCGAGATATTCGTCCGCATTGGCGGCTGAATCGGGATGGATAATACCGACGCCGGCGCGCACTCGATGACCTCCCCATGGGAAAACCCAGGCATATCCCGACGGCGCGACATCGCTTCCGGCAATCAGGACGGCTTCCGTCTGATCGCAACGAGGCGCCACAAGATCATATTCCGAGCCAACCCCGAAGCGCCGGAACCCCGGGTCGAGTCCGGCCTGCTTGAGCAGCGTCGAGCGGTATCCGGTCGCGTCGATCACTACGCGGCAGGGAAGCGTCGTGGAGCGTGTACGGACGCCTGTGACGTTTCCCGCCTCGAGAACCGGCGCAACCGCAGCCGTAGATAGCTGAATCCGCGCGCCCGCGGCGATCGCGCGCTCAGCCAGAATGTTGAAACACGCCGCGAACGTCGATCACGCAAAATACCGGTACGGCATACTCGAACGTGGCGGAGTTGTGGGCCGAAAGAAAGCGAATCCGCGAAATAGGGTGATAAAGGCGCGAGGGGATACCGAGCGCTTCCATCTCACAGACGAAGCTGCCGCCGCTGGTCCGGATGGGTGAACCTATCTCGTGACTCTGCTCCAGTACCAGTACGGTGTGGCCGCGGCGCGCTATCGCCTCTGCCGCTGAGAGCCCGGCGGGTCCCGCGCCGGCAACTATGGCTTCCTGCCCGATCATGCTCCTCGAACACGGGACATTGCCGATCCGGTTCGGTTGTGCTATGGTAAAGATTCCTCACAGGTTGAGAGGCTTCAGGGGCGGGGATATGTCTCGAAGGCTCACATTTATTCGTGTCAACAAGTCCCGTTGGCCACGGTCATTCTACAGTATATCCGTTCGAACTAAGGCAACCTTAGCCATAGAACTAAGGCAAGTATCCAGCCGAATCGTTAGGTGTATCTGAATTGCGGAAAGTACTGGAACCGCTTAAACTCGGGACGGAGTGATGAAGCAGGAGCTTATGGACACCATGATAGCCCCAACTGATGACGGGTCGCAGGAACGGGAAAAGAAGAAAGCGACGGTGCGGATTTTGATCGCGGACGACCATCCGATCGTTCGCGACGGTCTCAAAAAACTATTGCAGTTGGAGGACGACTTCGACATTGTAGGCGAGGCGGCCGACGGGCGGGAGGTATTGGAGAAGGTCCAGGAACTCGATCCCGACGTATTGCTGCTGGACCTGCGCATGCCCAACCTGGACGGCCTGTCCGCGCTTCAAGCGCTGCAGCAAACTCATAAGCGGACCCGCGTCATTGTATCTGACGGCATCGGAAGACAAGAATGAGTTCGTCCAGGCGATGAAGCTCGGCTGTAGCGGCATCGTGCTCAAGCAGACCGCGCCGGACCTGATCGTCAAGAGCATCCGCAAAGTGAACGCGGGCGAAATCTGGCTCGATTCACACACCACGGCGGCGGTGATGCGCCAGTTTCAGACCGGCGTAGACGGCGCCGGATCGTCGGCGCAGGGCGGCAAGGGTCGCGAGCGCAGCCCGTTGAGCGCTCGCGAACGGGAAATCGTCGCGCTGGTTGCGCAGGGCTACAAGAACAAGGAGATGGCTGAGAAGATGTTCATCAGCGAGCAGACGGTGAAAAATCACCTGCACAATATCTTCGACAAGCTGGGCGTCTCGGACCGGCTGGAACTGGCGCTGTATGCGATCCATAAGGGTCTGCATCTGACCGGAGAACCCGTCAGCCGTTAACGATTCGGTTGTCTTGTCCTCCGCGTAGCACAAAGGATCGAGCGCGCATTCGGCGCAGCGCGGATTCCGCGCGATGCATAGCGCGCGTCCATGCAGAATCAATCTGGTGGGAAAAAAGAATCCATCTCTCTTTGGGAATCGTCTTGCATCAAATCTTTCTCGATCTTGACCGGATCGGTCTCTCTGGTCAGGTCCAGCCGGCGCGCGACGCGCTGGACGTGAGTATCCACCACCACTCCGGAAGCAATACCGAAGCCAGTGCCCAGCACGACATTGGCGGTTTTGCGCGCAGCGCCGGGCACGTCAGCAGTTGCTCGATCGTGCGGGGAACTTTCCCTCCGAAATCGCTGAGAATCTTGCGGGCGGCGCCGATCAACGATTTCGCCTTGTTGTTGAAGAAACCGGTGGAACGGATATCCTGAGCCAACTCATCCTGGCTGGCGTTTGCGAAATCCTGAATGGTAGGGTACTTCCGGAACAGCTCCGGCGTCACCTGGTTGACGCGCTTGTCGGTGCACTGCGCCGATAGAATCGTCGCGACCAGAAGCTCCCAGGGATTTGAGTGAACCAGCGCGCAGGTCGCGTTGGGATACATTTTATCGAGCGTTTCCAGGATTTTCTTAAGGCGCGCCTGGCGTTCCGCAGCGGTCTTGGGCCTTTTAGGTTTACTCGCGATCGGGGCCATATTCAACTTAGTGTAGACCGGCCCTCGCGTGATATTCTTGGCCGCATGCGAATCGGCGTTTTCACCCCTCTTCTAGCTCAATTGTCGCTCGAGAAAGCTTTCGAGAAACTGCGGCTGCTGAACATTTCGACCGTGGAGCTGGGCACTGGAAATTACCCGGGCGATTCGCATTGCCCGCTATCGATGCTAAACGACAGGACCGCGCTCCGGGAATTTAAGCAGAAGTTCGCGGATCACGGATTTTCGATCAGCGCGCTCAGTTGCCACGGCAATCCTTTGCACCCCGACAAGAATGTCGCGAAAGCGCACCGGGAGACCAGCCGCAAGACAATTCTATTGGCCGAAAAATTGGAAGTTCCCATCGTGATCGATTTTTCGGGCTGCCCTGGCGATAGCGATCGCGCCAAGTATCCGAACTGGGTGACCTGCCCATGGCCGCCCGAATATCTGGACCTGCTGGTCTGGCAGTGGGAGAAAAAAGTGACGCCGTACTGGACCCGGCACGCCCGCTTCGCCGCCGATCACGGCGTGAAAATCGCGATCGAAATGCATCCCGGCTTCGTCGTTTACAATCCGGAAACAGCTATTGAGGCTGCGCGAAATTGCAGGCCGGAATGTCGGTTGCAACTACGATCCCAGCCACATGTTCTGGCAGGGAATCGACCCGATCCAAGCCATTCGGGTGCTGGGCGATTCCATTTTCCACGTACACGCGAAAGACACCCAGATTTACGAGGCGAACTTGCCGAGAACGGGCGTGCTCGATACCAAGAAATACACCGACGAGCGCAACCGCGCCTGGATTTTTCGCGCTTGCGGCTACGGCCATGCGTATGAGTGGTGGACCGAATTCATCTCCACTTTGCGGATGTTCGGCTACGATTACGTCCTCTCCATCGAGCATGAGGATACGCTGATGTCGCCGGAAGAAGGGCTTTCGAAAGCCGCCGCGTTCCTGAATCAGATCGTGATTCGCGATCCGCCGGCAGCGCCGTGGTGGGTATAGCGGAAGTTCAGTCGAAATCGATGTCGCGTTTCGGCGGAGGCTCGTCCGGATTTTCCTTGGCGATTTTCAACATTTCGTCGAACTTTTTGTTGAGCACGTCGTGATGGCTCTTGTGCTCCTTCACCGATTTCTCGAACATTTCCTCGCGGCGTCCAGGCTCGCCTTTCAAACGCTGGACGGCGGTCTCGAAATCGGCAATCGAAGGAGGCTTGACGTGCTCCTTATGCCGGATCACGGCGGCTGTTTCCGGGTCGATATGCAACTCGGACTGGCAGCACGGGCAAATAACGGTAATCAGCTTCTCGCGCTTGGCCATCTAGAATTACGGACCCGTGCTTGGATCTGAATCCGGGCGGCGCTTGAGCGTGGGGCGATCGTCGTCACCGCTGCCTGTATTCGAACCATCGGAGCCGCTGCCGGCGCTGGTGACCGGCCCCCGGCGCTCTTCCGCAGCCGCGGACGGTTGGTCTGATCCTTGTCGTCCACCTTGCGGCGATTGTGCAGCATCGCCAGCCGGGCCTTCACGTCGTTGAACTCGGACGTGGTCACGACGTACTCGGGACGCGCTTTGAGAAGATCCTGAATATTTTTCTGCGCGGAAACGATCCGGTCGTCGGTCGGAGGATGCGTGGAGAAAACCTTGGCCATCGTTCCCGGCTTCTTCTTTTCGAGCGATTCGAGTCTTCTCGAAGAAATCGACGAAACGCTTCGGGATCGTACCCGGTCTTGTACATGTACTCCAAACCGAGCATGTCGGCTTCGGATTCGAAGGCGCGCGAGAATTGAAGGAACCCGACCGGCAGAAGGATGCTGGCGGCCTGCCGCACACCGATAACCGGCCCAGCCTCCCATGAAGATGAGCGGGATGGTAGCCAGTTGCGCCACTTGCCCTCGCGTAGCCTGCCGCGTGCCGTGCCGGGCGGCGACGTGCGCGATTTCATGCGCCATCACACCCGCCAGCTCGGCCTCGGTGTCCGCCTTCAGGATCAACCCGGAGTTGACGAAGAAAAATCCACCCGGCAGGGCGAATGCGTTCACCTCTTCGGTGTCGATCACTTTAATGGTGAAGGGGACCTTGGCGTCGGAGTTACGCACCAGGTTCTGACCCAGACGATTCACATATTCCGAGATCACCGGATCGTCGATGAGCTTAGCCTGCCGCTCGACCTGCTGCGCCAGTTGTTTTCCGATGGCGATCTCTTTTTCGAGCGAGTACCAGTTCAGACCCTTGCCAACGTCGCGATTGCCGATTTCATCCGGATCTTTTTCCTTGTTGTCGGCGGCGGTCAGCGAGAAGGAAATTGCAAAAACGGCGACCAGTCCCAAAAGGCGTTTCATCGACGCTCCTCTCACGCATAAGTATAGCCCTTCGTTCAGTCAGACGCACGGCGCTCATATGGCATCCACCCGGTGCATATTCGTATACGTCTCCTCTTCGCGCCGGGTTTCTAAAACTTAACATTTTCAGGGTCAGGCCGCGGTTGCATCGATGGATTGCGGCCGGGCGCCTCGTCGTGCGCTACTCCGCGCGCCTTCGATGAGCCGGGTGAACTCCGCGCCAAAAAGAAAAATCATCGACGAATAATAGACCCAAACGACCATGACAACGAGTGACCCTCCCGCGCCGTAGGCCGACCCTACCGCAGCTTTTCCAAGATATAGCCCGATCGCATACTTTCCTAGTGTGAAGAAGAAAGCCGTTGCGACTGCGCCTAACCAAACGTCTTTCCAAGCGATCTGTGTTTCAGGCACGTATTTGAAAATTAACGCGAAAAGAAACGCTATGACCGCAAGCGAAACTATGAAGTTGATTCCGCTCAACACGAATTCTGGAAGCGGTAGAATTCCGCCAAAGAACTTTCCGAGAGCGGCCAACCCAGCGCTGAGGACCAAGGAAACTAATAGTAGAAAGCCGATGGCCAAAACCATGCCGATTGAAAAAACCCGCTCCTTGATCGTCGCCCACACGCCCGTGCCGGTTTTGGGTTCAACATCCCACATTTTATTCAGGTCCGAGCGCAGCTCGCCAAAAACCCCGGAAGCCCCAAAGAGTAGGGTAATCACCCCGACGATTAAACCGAAGATTCCGCCGCCCGGCTTCTTCGCGTGTTCAATCATGTCCCGAACGGCGTTCCCGCCATCCTGGCCCATCATGCCGGTGGCTTGTCCGATGATTTGATCGTGCGCCCCGTGGTGGAACACTAAGCCCACAATGGCAGTCGCCAAAATAACTAAGGGGGCAAGCGACAGAATCGTGTAAAAAGCCAGTGCTGCACCTAGGCGCGGCGCTTCGTGATCGCTCCAGGCTGAAAATGTACGGCGGAGTATAGACCAGAGGTTCGAGGCAGTCATGCTGAGCGCTATTGCAAGTTTTTAGCCGGAGCCGCCAAGGAAAACTTCCGCCCGGCCGTTAGATACATGGCACTGCGCGTGCTCTGCCTTCCGCGGAGGTATTCATGCCAACAAAAAGCACATCTACGGAAGTGATCGCCGATCCAACTGTTTCAGACAAGATTTCCGGCACCGCGTCACAGATGAAGGATAAAGTATCGGATTTTGGGAAAACCGCAATCGACAAAATCGATGAAAATAGGGACACTGCCGCGAGTGGGTTGGATAGCGCCGCCTCAACGCTTCACGAAAACGCGGAAAGCCTGCCGGGTGGGGAAAAAGTAGCTTCGTTGGCTCATTCCGCGGCCGACAAGTTAACCTCTACAGCCGACTACGTTAGGGAGCACGACGTCAAGAGCATGATGACCGATGTCGAGCAACTCGTAAAAAACAATCCGGGCCCCTCCCTTTTAGCTGCGGCAGTAATCGGTTTTCTAGTGGGGCGGGCGTTCACAACCAATGATTAACGAGGGGGAGGAATTCGTCATGTCTGCGAACGAACGCTCGATCTCCGACGTTTTTCAAGACATTATCCGCAACATCCAAGAGATTGTGCGCTCCGAAGTTCGCCTCGTGAAAATAGAAATCCGGGACGAGACTCTCAAAGCAAAATCTGCAGGTCTCCTGATAGGTGCGGGTGCTGTTACGGCAATTTTTGCCGCTCTGTTCCTGCTGTTAACTATCGTCTATGCGTTGTCAATCGTGCTCCCGAGTTGGGCAGCGGCACTCATTGTAGGCGTCGCTCTGGCAATTGCCGCCGCCGGCACGCTCAGCGCAGGTGTCAAGCTTTTTAAAAGAATTCATGCCAAACCCGAACGGACCGTGGAAACTCTAAAGGAGAACATACAATGGGCCAAACAGCAAACCAAATGACGGGCCAAACGGCAAACCAAATAGAAACCCATATCGAGCGGACGCGAGATAACCTTGGCTCCAATATTCACGAGCTGGAATACCGGGTTAAGTCTGCCACGGATTGGAAACATTACTTTCAGAACAGCCCGATGGCGATGATGGGAGCTGCGTTCGGAGGAGGGATTCTGCTGGCTAAGATGCTGGGCGGAGGGAAGAGGCGCTCCTCGTTTTCATCGCAGCTTACGGAATCCGGGTATACGCCGCATGCCGGAACCGATCGCCAGAAGCACAAGGCTCTCGAAACGTGGGATAACATCAAGGGCGCTCTCATTGGAGTAGCGGCCACTCGTTTCAAGGACTTCGTCGGCGAGGTTGTGCCCGGTTTTAACGATCAATTCCAGCGCACTCAAAACGAGAAAACGAGACCCATTTCCGGGTCCTGATTGCCGAATCGCAGCCGCGTGTTTTTTTCAATCGGAGGATTGACCCGCGTCTTCCGCTCAGCCGTTCTATAATCGGTTGAGGCTTTTCTCAATGACTTCTCGGGTCTTGCTTGCGCTTTTGCCCGCTCTGGCGGTTGCACAACAGCCGCCGATACAGGTGCAGGTGAACGAAGTAATTGTTCCTGTCACTGTAACCGACGAGAAGGGCAGATTTGTAACGAATCTGGACCAGCAGGATTTCCAGATTCTCGATCAGGGCCAGCCCCAGAAAATCCAGTATTTCACGCGTGAGCGCAATCAGCCGGTAGTGATCGGATTCCTCGTCGATCTCAGCAATAACAGCCGTGCGCAGTGGAAGAGTTTCGAGCTGGCCGCCGAGGAAATGATCCTGCAGATGCTGCCCGGCGATAAGAAGTTCTCGGGCTACCTGGTGGGTTACAGCAACGAGGCCGAGTTGATGGTGAACACGACCTCCGATGCTGAAAAGATGCTCGACAAGCTGCGGAAGCTAAAACCTGGCGGAGGGGCGGCGCTGTACGATGCAATCTATAAAGCCTGCACCAGCCGCGATCTCATCCAGGGCGAGCCGGTCGAGCCTCGCCGTATCATCATCGTGATTGGCGACGGGAACGATAATTCCAGCAAGAAATCGCTCGATGAAGTTCTGGAGCTCGCGCAGCGAAACCTGGTTACGATTTACGGAGTGAGCACGGTTAACTTCGGTTTTGCGAGCGAGGGCGACAAAAACCTGGTGCGTCTTGCGGAGGAGACCGGCGGCCGTGTTACGTATCCGCTGCAGAACGTCTACAAAGATATTTCAGGCTATCTTTCCACGCCCTCCGATGAAGGTAATTATGCGCTGCAGGTCGGCACCGGCGGCTATGCGGCGGCGCTTTCGAACGCCATATTCAAGTCGGTTGCCGATATCGCCGGCGAGGTCACTACGCAGTATATCCTGCGCTATACTCCCGACACGGCGAATTCCGACACAACCAAGCAGTTCCGTAACCTCACGGTGAAAGTCGCTCTGCCCGATGTGAAGGTGCGAGCCCGTAAGGGTTACTATCCGTTTGCTCCGTAGCCGTTCTGCGAGTATGTCCGTTGCGACCACTCACGCCGCGCGTTATTCCATCCTCACCGTGGAAACTCTGGGTGAGCCGACTAATGCCGGCGTGCTGCTGGAGGATCCGGAGACGGACCGTCTGCATGTCCGCGTTCGGCGCGATTGGGATCAGATTGCGCCTGAAGAAGCAGAGGTGCTATCGGTTCTCGAAGCGGACTTGGCCGCGAAATCCGCCGAGATGGGCGCGGCGCATCTGATTGCGCGCCTCGAGGATACGTTATCGAATTGGCTGCGCATTAGCAATCGGCGCGAGGTGATGGTGGAAGATTTCGAGCGGGCCTTGGCCCGGCTTTATCGCGAGCACGTGCACTCTAATGTGCTGCAGTTTGTCACACACCTGCCTCGCTATTCGCTTTCAGTGGCGGCGGGGAATTTTCTCGAAAATCGGGAAGTGACGGCCGAAGGGTGGGAGGAGACTCCCGCTGGCTTGAGGCTGTCCCCGGAGATGTTCGTCGCGCGCATCCAGGGTCGTTCGATGGAGCCTCGGATTCCCGACGGCGCTCTATGCGTGTTTCGCCGCGGGGTCACCGGCTCCCGACAGGGACGGCTGGTGCTGATCGAGTATCTGGGCGGCGGCGCCAACGACCGATATACCGTGAAGCGATATCGAAGCGAGAAGGCTCAAAAGGCCGGCGAGTCATGGTCTCATCAGCGGATTACGCTCGAGCCGCTGAACCCGGAGTTCGAGGCGTGGAGCCTGGACCCGGAAGAGGAGCGGTTTCGTATCATCGCCGAGTTCGTCGGCGTGCTGGATTAGCCGAGCCGGTATACTGATTGAAAGTTGCCGACAGTATTGCTGATTCCGGCCTACCGGCCCGGCCCCGAGCTTCCTCAATTGATCGAAGAACTGGCCGTCGCGGGAGGCAACGAAGTATTCCGGGCCATCGTGATCGTCAATGACGGAAGCGGTCCTGGATATGCCTCCGTATTCAGCCAATGCCGCGCGACGATTCTGAACCATCCGAAAAATCTGGGCAAGGGCGCCGCTTTGCGCTCTGGAATCGCTCATATTCTTTCTGAATATTCCGGCTGCGGCATTGTGACGGCCGACGCGGACGGCCAGCACCATCCCGAAGATATCACTCGGGTCGCACAAAGGCTGGAACGCGAGCCGCAGAGTCTGGTGCTCGGCGCGCGGAGCTTCGATGACGCGGTGCCCGGCCGCAGCCGTCTTGGAAATCGGATCGCGGGCTCGGCGTTTCGTCTTCTAGTCGGTCAAAAACTGAGCGACACGCAAACCGGATTGCGAGGCATTCCTCAAACTCTACTGGCGCATCTGGATTCGATCCACTCCACCGGCTATGAATTTGAGATCGGAATGTTGACCGCCGCCAAGCATCTCTCAATAGGGATTGTCGAAGAGCCGGTCCGCACCATCTATGCTCCCGGCAACATGAGCTCGCACTTCAATCCGCTAGCCGACTCGATGCGTATCGGGTTTGTGCTTGCGCGTTTTACGATGCTATCGCTCGGCACCGCGCTGCTCGACAATCTGATCTTCTTCCTGGCGATTCAAGCAGGGTTGACCGGGCTCTCGGCGCAGCTCACATCACGCGGAATCGCGGTGCTGGTGAACTATCCTCTGGCGCGCCGCGCTGTGTTTCTGGTGAAGGAGCCGCACCGGTCGACGCTCCCGCGCTACCTGGCGCTGGTGATCGCCAGCGGATTTCTTTCGTATCGGCTTCTCACTCTGTTCGAGCGCCGGCTCGGAATCGGGGTGCTTGAAGCTAAGATTCTGGCCGAATCGGCGTTGTTTCTCGTCAATTTTCTGGTGCAGCGGGATTTCGTTTTCGTGCGCCGCGGGACTGGGACTGCAACCGACTGGGATCGCTACTACCGCGCGACGCCGTTCACCGCGCGCTTGACTCGACGTTACACTGCTGCGGTTTTAGTGAGTGCTTTGCAGCGCTTTGGGGGCCAAGTCGAACGTCTGGTTGAATTCGGCGGCGCCAATAGCTGCTTTCTCAAAAAAATCGAAGATGAGATCGCCCCGCGCGAATATCACGTGGTCGATACCAACGCCTACGGTCTCTCGCTGATGCAGAACCGCCGAGTGACCACGCACCAGCAGGACTGCCGCGGCCCCGCACTCGAACTGGAAGCGGACGCCGTCTTCAGCGTCGGACTTATCGAGCATTTTGATCCCGCCGGGACGCGCCAGGCGATTCTGTCTCATTTCGCTCTGCTCAAACCGGGAGGGTGCGCGTTGATTGCGTTTCCCACGCCGACGCTGTTGTATCGGGTGGCGCGCTGGCTGGCCGAAGCGGCGGGCGCGTGGAAGTTTCCCGACGAGAGGCCGCTTGGCCGCGCTGAAGTAGTAACAGCGGCCGCCGGGTTTGGCCGCATCGAGTTCGAAAAGATCCTGTGGCCAATCGTATTTACTCAGCGATTGATCGTGTTCCGGAAAAATCCATGAGACGGACGCTGGCGCTGACCGCGCTGGCGGCTCTGGCGGTTTGCGCGGTCTATGGATTGATGCACGAGCGGCTCTTTACTCAATACCTGTGGACTCCGGCTGGCGCGGCTGGATGGCTGGGCTACGCGGCTGTGTTCTGGGCCGTGGCAGGGATCGCGATATGGTTTCGTTCCCAGTGGCTCGTGGAAATCGTAGCGCTGCTGGTCCTGATTTACACCACTTGGTGGTGCTGGCGCTTCTATGAGCCAGCGGCGCCGTTAACAGTCATCTATTTTCTGGGATCGTCGTTTCTGCTCGGCAAATTCATCGCCCGAAAAGCGAACGGGATCGCCGCTCTCCTGCTCGGTCTCGCAATCTGGATCGGCGCGATCTCTGTCGCGGTCCATTTTCCAGTAAACACACGTGTGGTGTACGCGGGCGTGTTCGCCATCCCTTATGTCCTCGAGCGGCAGCGATTGCGAAAGTATTTGAGCCGCTTACGGATCGGATGTGAATCGCGCCGTGAAGCCGCCGCGCTAGGCGTGCTGCTGTTCGTGCTGCTCATGCAATGGCTGGTCGCGCTGAAGCCGGAAGTCAGCTCGGATGGGCTTGCCATGCATCTCGCGATCCCCATGAGCGTGGCGCACGACGCACGATGGACATTTGATTTCGCGAGATATACATGGGCATTGATGCCGATGGGCGGAGATTGGGCCTTCACAGCCGCATATTTGCTGGGAGGAGAGGCGGCAGCACGGCTGCTCAATTTTGCTCTTTTGATAGTGATCGCGGCCATGATCTACCAGTCGTCGAGACGATGGCTGCGGCCTCCGGCAGCGTTTCTCGCGACGGCTCTGTTTGCCTCGACACCCTTGGTGCAACTGGTTACCGGCTCGTTGTTGGTCGAAAACGTCTGGGCGGCGATGATTCTCGGCGGCGCACTCGCACTTTATCGCCGCGAGATCGTATGGGCCGCAATATTGCTCGGTGCGGCGCTATCGATCAAAGTGGGAACCATGGCGTTTCTGGTTCCCGCGGCGGGAATGGGCGCGAGGGCTCTCATACAGATTCAAGACACACGGAAACGCTGGCGCACCGCAGTGCTGGCGGCGACCCTATTCGCGGTGTTCGCCGCGCCCCCCTATGTCAACGCATGGTGGAAGACGGGGAACCCAGTGTACCCGTTTTTTAACAATGTGTTTCGTTCGCCGGATTTTGAAACTTCGCCTAGTGCGGTGCAGGATGTCCGCTTTTTAAGGACGTTGACCTGGAAGACTCCTTACGAGACGACTTTCCACTCCCAGCAATATTTCGAAGGTCAAAACGGCAGCCTCGGATTTCAATATTTTGTGCTGCTGACTCCCTTGCTCTTGCTGTGGAACCGTCGATCGCCGAAAGCGCTGCTGACGTTTGGGGTCACGGGGGCCGTATTAACTTTCGCGTCCTTGCCAAACTTGAGATACCTCTATCCGGCGCTGCCGTTTTTCTCGATCGGAATCGCATGGCTAATCTCCGAGATACCCGCCGTGCTGATCGGGGCAGTGGCGTTGACCGCGCTTAATATATGGTTTCTTCCAGCGTCAAGCTGGCACCACCGGGATTTTGCCTTGTTTAGCAGAGAGCAGGTGCAGGATTATTTACAGGATGCGAGTCCACAAAGAAAATTGATCGGCTATCTGAATCGCACTGCTCCGGGCGAGCCTGTCGCATTCTTCGGGGGCGATGCCGTCGCAGGATTGAACGGCCGCGCCTATACGGATACCTGGCACACATACGAGTACTGGAAACGGCTGATCCACTCACGTGAGCCAGAAGAGGTAGCGGCGATGTTCCGCGAGCTTGGCATAAAGCACGTGATCACGCCCATGCCGGCCATAAACGATTACCCGACGGTGCAGTACTTCGTGGAGCACTGGACCACTCCCACGGGCGTAAAGTCGGGCAATTATGAATTGCGCAATGTTGTTTTCTCGCCCATGCCACCTTTACGCGACCAGCGGAAGACTGCCGCCGGGGATGGAATCTACGAGGATTCCGATCCGAAAATCGAATTCAGCGGCGCTTGGTCGCGGGGCAGATTCAGCGGCGCGTCGAATGGGTCCCTTATTTTTTCAGAGCAGCCCGGCGGCAAATTGCGCCTCGTTTTCAACGGCGGCGCGATCGCTTACGTATATACCAAAGCGGCGAACCGGGGCATCGCTGAAGTTGTTATCGATGGCCGCGCGGGGCCGGCAATCAATCTATATTCGCGAAGCACACAGTGGCAGGCCGAGACGGTGTTCAGGGGTTTAGGACCGGGACCGCATACGATCGAGGTCCGAGTTCTGGGCCAGAAGGCGCCGCAATCGTCGGGCTACTATGTGGACCTGGATCGGTTCGTGGTGAGCAAATAGGACGTAAGATAGAACTGAATGCGAATAGGCTGGATCCCGCTTCTCCTGCTGGTTGGAACCGCGCCGGTCTGGGCACAGAAATACGACGGTCCTCGTCCTCCCAAACCCGACATGGTTTACCTGGTCCATGCCGATAATCTGATCCCGACCGAGGCCGTGGATGCGAAGGCTGAGTCCAAGAAGAACGAGACCACCTACACGATTCCAGGCGCAAGCTCGCCTGCACGCACGCCGCTAGCCGAGCCAATCTTCATCATGGAATCCGACAAGATTCAGCCGGAGCGGCTGGAGTTATACCGTGTAGATGTAAAAAACGGGCATCGCGAAGTGAACATGTCGCAGAAACGAACGCGCACCGGCCCGCGTGCGTTGCGTCTCTCAGTGACTCGTCTCGATAAGGACCTGTATCGCATTGAAGCGAGCGAAACGCTCGAAGATGGAGAATATTCCCTCTCTCCAACCGGGTCCGATCAAGTTTTCTGTTTTGAGGTTTACTGACCTCAGCCTCTCGCGCTTGCTAGAATCGTCTTTTGTTCAACCGTACCTTCAAAGCATTTAGCTATCGCGACTTTCGCCTCATGTGGATCGGCGCATGCACGTCGAGCATCGGCGGCTGGATGCAGATCGTCGCGCAAAGCTGGCTGGTCTACACGCTGTCCAAGGACGATCCTTTTTATCTGGGCCTCGACGCGTTCCTGGGCCAGGCGCCAATCATATTATTTTCTCTGTGGGGCGGAGTCATCGCGGATCGCCAGAGCCGGCGACGGATGCTGCTGATCTCCCAATATATCCAGATGGTCTGCGCATTCATTTTGGCGACGCTGGTTTATATGAACGTGGTCCACGTGTGGCACATCCTGTGTCTGTCGTTCATTGTGGGGACGGCGCAGAGCCTCGGCGGTCCTGCGTACTCGGCGCTCATTCCTACGCTGGTGGAAGCGAAAGATCTGGGGAATGCGATCGCGTTGAACTCAATTCAATTCAATCTGGCGCGCGTGATCGGGCCGACGCTCGCGGGCGTCGCGCTCGCAAAGCTCAGCGCCACCTGGTGTTTCGGACTCAACGGTGTTTCCTTCCTGGCCCCCATCATCGTGCTCTACGTGATCCGGGTGAATTTCGTTCCGGCCAAGACCCACGAGACCATGCTGCTCAGCATGAAGCAAGGTATCGGGTTCATTCGCAAGAAAGCCGGTCTCGATTCGCTGATCGTGCTGGCATTCTCCATGACGTTATTTGGTTTCTCGCTGCTCACCTTTCTGCCGGTTTTCGCCAAGGAAGTATTTCACGGCAATGCCACCACCTATACCCGATTGCTGGTCTGTTCAGGCGCGGGTTCGGTGTGCGGGGCCCTGACAGTCGCCTCTTTGGGAAGCCTGAAAGGCGCGGACGGGTGGCGCTGGTGGCCCTGATTGTGTTGGGGGGATTGATCACGGGGTTCTCGCTTTCGACGTCGCTGCCCGTTATCGTATGTTTTGATTTTCTGCTCCGGCGCAGCGCTGATGTGGGTGTTTGCGATGATTCAAACCCTGGTCCAGGCCATCACTGCCGATGAAATGCGAGGCCGCGTGATGAGCGTGTATAACGTCGCGTTCCGCGGCGGCATGCCGATCGGGAGCCTCGTGGTCGGCAGCTTGATCCCGGTGTTCAGCGCCCCGGTCACGATCGCCTGCTCCGGATCGGCGCTGGCGGCGCTGGGATTATATTTCCTGCTGATACATCGCCGGGTAGCGGCGCTCTGACGTCGGTGTGTTCGTTTATATTTTCAAAGATCAAAAATTTATCGGGCGCCCTTTAGCCAGTTTTTCGCTGGTCGGCTGGCGCGACCATCCGTTTTTTTAGCCCGCAACGGAGTGGGATCGGTAGTGTACCGACGAACATCCAACGCACGCAGGCCCGCCGGGGATTATCTAGAAATTCCCTTTTCTGGCCGGTTCTGTCCTCCGTTGGCAGAGCACATGAACTCCTCGGTTACAAATTAAGCCGAGATTGGAGGCAGGCTAGGCGGGTGAGAGTGGGAGGGTGATGAAAACGGTCGAGATAGGGTTTGCTATCGCGGGGGAACCGGCTGGCGACGATGTGCCAATTGCACAGGAGATCTGCCTCGCTCTGTACGGGTCAAATTCTACCGCGTGAGGATTGATCTAGAAGTCGAACTCACCACGTTCCTTTTCTCGTATCTCCAGCAGTTTCCGCACGCTCCACACGTGAGCATTTAGCGTCTGGCGCATCCCGTGCGGGTATAATGAAGAGCATTTATGCGGGGTTATCGATAGCCGATGTTTGTTCCTCTTACGCCTCTTCGCTTCCTGCACCGGGCTGTCGATGTTTTCGGCTCGCGTATCGGAGTTGTTTCGGGCGATCGCCAGTTCACCTACGCGCAGTTCGGCGAGCGATGCGAGCGGCTGGCCACGCGCTCTCCTCGATTTCGGGATCGCGCCCGCGGATAAAATCGCATATCTGAGTTTCAACAATCACCAGTTGCTCGAAGGCTACTACGGCGTGGTGCAGGCGGGGGCGATTGTTATGCCCCTGAATGTCCGCCTCACCGAGAGCGAGCTGAGCGCGATCCTGAATCATTCCGGCGCGAAGATGCTGATGTTCGAGAGCGACTTCACGCCGCTGGTCGAGAAGCTGCGCAAGACCTGCCCGGATATCGAGCACTGGATCACGCTGGACGAAGCAAGTCCGGCGGCCGACCTCACCTATGAGTTCCTGATCAGCAGGGTCACCCGGAGCGCGCCGATATCTTTTCCTATGACGAGATGGCTATCGCCGAATTGTTTTATACCAGCGGCAGCACCGGCACGCCCAAGGGCGTGACGCTGGCGCATCGCACGCTGTATCTTGCATGCGCTCGACATCAGCGGCATTTACAAGGACGTCGAGACGGCGGTGGATCTGCACACGATCCCGATGTTTCACGCCAATGGGTGGGGCCGGCCCCAATGCTCGACCATGCACGGCATCAAGCAGGTGATGGTGCGGCGATTCGAACCGTCCTTCGTTTTCCGGATGATTCAGGAGCACGGCGCCACCGACATGTGCCTGGTGCCCACCATGGCCAATGCCTTGATTCACGCGCCGGATCTTGGCTCAGTGGAATCTATCGAGTCTGCGGCGCGTGATGATCGGCGGCGCGGCATCATCGCCGGAATTGGTGGAGCGGGTCGAGAAAGCGTTTCCAAGCTGCGAATGCATTGCGGGCTATGGTCTCACCGAGACCTCGCCGGTGCTGACCGTATCGCGATCGAAGGGGCTCAAATATTCCTCGGAAAGCGAGCGGCGGCGGCGCCAGGCCATGGCGGGATGGTCCACGCCCGGCGTTACGGTGCGAGTAGTGGATCGCGAAATGCGCGATGTGCCGCGCGATATGCAGACGATCGGAGAAGTGGTCGCGATGGGCGATCACATCATGGAAGGTTATTACAAAGATCCGGAGGCGACCGCCGAAGTGCTGACCGGTTCTTCCTCGGAGCACGCCGGTCTGGCTTCACACCGGCGACATGGCCGTATGGGACGAGGAGAGCTACATCCACATCGTAGATCGCAAGAAGGAGATCATTATTTCGGGAGGCGAGAATATTTCGTCGCTCGAAGTGGAAGCGGCGATCTCTTCGCATCCCGATGTGTTCGAATGCGCGGTGGTCGCCGCGCCGCACGAACAATGGGGCGAAGTGCCGGCAGCGATCGTGGTGCTGAAGCCGGGGGCCTCGCTCACCGAGCCGGAACTGCTGGCATATCTCGGCCAACGTCTGGCCAAATTCAAGCTGCCGAGAGTTGTGGAGTTTTCCTCCGAGCCGCTGCCCAAAGACCGGCACGGGCAAGATCCGCAAGATGCTCCTCAAGGAAAAATTCTGGGCCGGTAAAGAGAAGCGCGTTCAGGGCTGAAGTTTACCAGGCGTGGGCGGATCTGCCGTAGAACGGATCTGCTCCCGCCTCGATCACTCCGCTGGGCAATACCTTGATCAGCACGGGAGCGGCTCCATTGGCGTAGCGGGAGCGCACGCTGGTGTGATGGCCGCGCTCGGTCAAGTCGGCGACCGTGGCCGGTGGAATCCGCTCATCGAGCAGAAGGTCGCCGCGGTTCCAGGCGTGATTGTCGAAGCTCGAGATCAGATGCCGAGTCTCGAAGCGCGGCGCCTCCACCGCGTTCTGCGCGTTCAAATTGAACTCGAACGTATCGAGCAGAATCTGAAGCAGCGCCTGATCCTGATTGTCGCCGCCCGGCGTCGAGAGCACGGCGTAGGGACGGCCGTCGGCCGTGGTCACCAGGGTCGGGCTCAAAGTGACGCGCGGCCGCTTGCCGCCGGCCAGCTCGTTGGGATGTCCCGGAATCAGGACAAAGCTCTGCGCGCGCTCCGTGAGCGGAATGCCGGTATCGCCGGCAATCACGCTCGGCAGCCAGGCGCCGGAAGGCGTCGCGGAAAACATGATGCCATCGCGATCGATCGCATCGACGCAGGTGGTATCGTGCGCCATCAACTCGTCGTCGATGTGCACCATGGCCGTCTCCGTCTCCGCCGGATGCTGGCCGGTCTTGCCGTTGATCGCGCCCGGACGAAAATCCAGCGACGCCTTGGGCGTAATCAGCTTGCGGCGCTCGGCCGCATATTCTTTCGACAGCAGCACCTGGCTCGGAATATTCGAGAATTTGGGATCTCCGTAATAGGTATCGCGATCGGCGTAGGCCAGCTTCAGCGCCTCCACTGTGCGGTGAATGTACTCGGCGGAATTAATGGGAGCGTTGCGGGTGTCGAAACCTTCAATAATATTCAGCGCTTCGATCATGGACGGCCCCTGGCTCCAGAACCCCGGTTTATAAACGTGAAGGCCGCGATAGGTGCCCGAGACCGGCTCTTCCACTTCGAGCTTGAATGCGGCCATATCCTCATATCGCAGCAATCCGCTGTTGGCCTTGCTGAAGGCATCGATTTTGTGGGCGATCTCGCCGCGATAGAAGTAATCGCGCACGGCATCGATCGCAGCGGTGCGGCTGGCTCCGGCGGCCAGAGCCTTCTTCTCAGCCTCGGCCATGGAGCGCAGCGTGCGGGCCAGATCGGGCTGCCGGAATATCTCGCCGACCATGGGCACGTGGCCGTTGGGCATGAAGTGAGCTTTCGAGGTCGGCCACAGATCGAAAAAGCGGCGGCTCATTGCGATACTGCCGGCGCGCATCTGATCGATGGCGAAGCCGTCGGCGAGATCGATGGCCGAGGCGATCACGTCATTGAATGATTTTGTGCCGAACTCGCGGAGCGCGAGCAGGCCCGCATCCACCATCCCCGGCACCAGCGCCGGCATGAGCCCGGCCACCGGAATAACGCCTTTCAGTCCGCCGGGATCGGTTTCCATGACCTCGCCGGGCTGCAAAGCGCCGCTTCCGGAACATTTCAGCGGTAGCGAGCTTGGGCATGGTCCCGACGCCCGCGATCGCAGTACACTTTTCCATCCTTGGTGCGGATCAGGATGGGAGCCTCTCCACCTAATCCAAAATGCGAGAACTCCGTGACTGAAGCCGCGAACATCGCGCGATGCCCGCATCGACGGCATTTCCGCCTTTGTAGTAGATGCGCATTCCGGCTTCGGTGGCGAATTCGCTGCCAGCGGCCACAGCGCCGTGCGTGCCGCGTACGGCCTCTCTCACGGGACGCTCAAAACCACGCTGGGATTGGCCGGAGCAAAAGCTTGCCAGCGTGAGAGCAATAAGGAGCTTGGATTGCATGATGTATTTCTCGAGGACTGAACTCATTATAATGGTTCCACCGTGGAGCCGAAATTATGAGCGAATTGGCAGATCTGCTGGAACGATATCGCCGCGGCGCCGAACTGCTGGCCGTGGCCACCACCGGCGCGGCTGGCTCCGAGCTCGACTTCAAACCGGCTGAGGACAAGTGGAGCGTGCGCCAAATTACGTGTCATCTGGCCGACTCCGAAGCCGTCGCGGTGATGCGCTTCCGGCAGCTCATCGCCGAAGATAATCCCACGCTCATGGGCTGGGACCAGAACGCCTGGGCCGCCAAGCTGGATTACGAGAAGCGCAAGATCTCGCAGGCTCTGGAGATCTTTCGTACGCTGCGCCTTGCGAATTACGAGTTGTTGAAGGATCAGCCGGCTGAAGCTTTCGAGCGCGGCGGAACGCATTCGACGCGAGGTCCGATGACGCTGCTCCAGATGCTGCGGCTTCTTGCGGAACACGCCGAGAACCATGCGAAGCAGATCCAGGGAGTGCGCGCGGCGTTTAAAGAGCACACAAAGAGCACAAGGCGAACAGGCCGCCCGGTAGTCGTCTGAAGCCCTAAAATGAAGGGCCTGCCCTATTACCTGGCGCTGCTGATCGAAGTGTTAGTTTTTCACCGGCGCGTATTATTTTCCCGCGGATTTCTTTTTCCCTGGGATTTTCGCGCGGTTCATCTTCCGCTCGCGACATTCGTCGCGGATTCTTTCCGCCGCGGCGAGATGCCTCTTTGGGATCCGTTTACCTACTGCGGAAATCCGATATTTGCGAATATTCAAACGGCGCTTTTTTATCCGCCGGTCCTGATCGCAACGCTCGCGAGCCTGTGGTTTGGATCCGCCTCGCTTCCCTGGCTCCTGGAAGTGGCGATGGTCCTTCAGATTTTCTTCAGCGGCGTATGCACGTTTGTTTTGCTAAAACGCATTGGAGTTCAACCCGCGGCGGCTTGGATCGGCGCCACAATTTACGAGCTGGGATGTTTTTTCGCGTCACAGGCTGAGCACATGGGAGCAGTACACGGAGCATCGTGGCTGCCGTTTGCGTGGCTGTGTGTGATCGAATTGCGTTCGCGATTCCGATGGATATGGCTGGCCGCGCTGTCGCTGGCGCTGTCCATGACCGTTCTCGCGGGACTGCCTCAGGTAGCGGTCGCGGTATTCGGATCGGTAGTTCTTCTCAGTTTAGTTTTGGCTGCGTTTCGCCTGGCGCGCTGGACTCTGCCGCTTCAGGTTCTAATCTCGTGGCTATGGGCGCTGTTGCTGGCGGCGATGCAAGTGATTCCAACTCGTCCAGTTGACCCGCAACAGCGTAGCCAAATATCGGGCCGAGTGGCTGGGAGGCGGAGGCGGAATCAAACCCGGCGCATTTTACTCCCTGGCGATTCCCGATTACTGGAATGTTTTCGATCTCTCGAAGTTCCATGGCCCCTCCGATCCAACGTTCTTGTATTTGTATTCCAGTATTGTGGGCCTGGGTCTGGCAATCGCCGCGATCGTCTGGAAACCGAAACGCTGGACGCGAGTTTTCGCGGTCACTCCTGCTCGCGGCTTGCGATTTGGATGCTGGGCGATTCGACTCCGATTGGCCGCGTCCTCTTGAAGCTTTTGCCGCCGAGCATCCGGATCGGCATCCATCCCGAGTTCACGCTGTGCGTTTTCTCTTTGGCGCTTGCCCTTATTGGCGGCAATGGGAGCGGACCGTCTGCTACGGAGTACGCGGCTGCAAGTATTGGCCGGAATTGTGATCGCCTGCGATCTGGTGATCGTAAGTTCTGGCAGGCCGATGAATACTGCCTCGGTAATCGCCGATCCCGGAATCACTCACGACCTCGGCGGACGGCAGCACGGAGCTGATCGCGACGCTGCGCAGGCTGACCCAGGCGAGCTCGCCTCCTTCGCGTTTCGATACTACTCCGGGCGTTTCCTATGAATGGTCGAGCACTGCTCCGCTGATCGGCATTCCGACCGCCAACGGCTGCGATCCGCTCGCCCTAGAGCGAGTAATTCAGGTTCGCCTATCCTTTTCACCGGGAGAAAGATGGGGCATCGTGTTATCAGGTCGTGAACACGTCCTCCGCAGTTCTGCGCCTGGTGAATGATCGCTACCTGCTCTCCCGACGTGAATCTCGCCGATGCGGGCTTGAACCTCATCGTCGCGAAACAGGGGTATAAAATCTACGAAATTCATGGCGCGCTGCCTCGCTTTTTTTCGTCCATCGGACGGAGCGCGTCAGCGGATTATCTCAAGCGGCCGCTCGCCTGCATACCGGAGACTTCGACCCGTCGCAGGTCGCCATCATCGAAGCGCCGGATGGAGAATTCGAACAGATACCGGCGGCCGGCGATGCAGGAAAAGTGGAAGTACTCTCCTACGCGCCTTCGGCCGTGATGCTTCAGACGCATTCCGCCGTTGCTTCCTTTCTCGTGGCGACTGATACGTATTATCCCGGTTGGGAGGCGAGTATCGATGGCCGCCGGCGCGCATCTACGCGGCCGATGTTGCGTTTCGCGGAATTCGCGTGCCCGCCGGCGATCACAGGATCGGGATGCGCTTTGTCCCGCGTATCTTTTACTACTCCGCGATCCTGTCGCATCGCTCTGCTGGCTTGCACACTCGTCGTAATGCTTAAAGCGAGCGGAAATCGCGCAAAATAATCTGCCAGGGCGCATAGCCCCGTCCAGCCGAGTACGAATCTTCTTCGAAATGGAAAGCGGCGTCGATCCGCGCGCCCTCAGTCAATCGGCTCGCATGCTCCGCGAAATTCCATGCCTTGGCGCGCAGCGTGCGTCCTTCCGATTTGAGCGCACGAACACGTGCTTCTCATTACGAATCTCGGGAGCGGCGGCCACCTCGACATTGCGCGCAACAAACACCGGCGATCGATTTCCCAATCCAAAAGGAGCGAATCCCAGCACGTCCTCTACCGACCGATCCGTGATTTCACGAAAGCCGATTTCGGCGTCGATCTCAAGCGCCGGCACGAAGTCGGCCGGCGTGAGTCTGGCCGCCGCGTGGGTGCGAAAGCGCTCGCGAAACTCGACCAGCCGATCCGCCGACAAAGTTACACCAGCAGCTTGCCGGTGACCGCCGAATTTGCTGAATAACTCCGGCATGGTCTCCAGCGCCTCCAGCAAATGAAACGATAAAATGCTGCGGCCGGAGCCTTGCGCAATCCCATTCTCCAGTCCCAACACGAATACGGGCCGGTGGAATTTCTCGACAACCCGGCTGGCGACGATCCCTACCACGCCGCGATGCCATCCCTCGCCGGCAAACACGAGCGCGGCATCGCCATCGGTAACCGGCTCGGCGATGCACTGCTCGAAGATGACTCGCGCGATCTCAGCCTCGGTCTGTTGCCGGTCCTTGTTCTGGCCGTGAAGCTGCTCCGCCAGGGCACGCGCGCGGGCTGGATCGCCGGTGAGGAACAGTTCGATCACATCGCTGGCGCTGGCCATCCGGCCGGCGGCATTGATGCGCGGCGCGATGCGGAACGCCACCTGGCCCGCGCTGGGCGATTCTCCTTCCGCCAGGCCGGATACGTCCAGCAGCGCACGCAGGCCCAGATTGTTCACGCGCGCCAAACCCGCGAGACCGCGCTTGACGATCACGCGATTCTCTCCCGTCAGCGGCACAACATCGGCTACCGTGGCGATCGCCGCCATTTTCAGGAACGATTCCATGAGCCGCTCGCGGCGCGGACGGTCCCACTCAAAGGTTCGAAGGAGCGCATCCACAAGCTTCAGAGCGACGCCTGCGCCGCAGAGATTTTTATCCGGATACCCGCAATCCGGCCGATTGGGATTCAGCACCGCGATGGCCGGAGGCAGACTCAATCTCCGGGAGATGATGATCCGTCACAATCACGTCAATACCAAGCTCGCGCGCGTGGCGCACTACATCGCCGGCGCGAATGCCGGTGTCGACGCTTACGATAAGGCTGACGCCTGAAGCGGCGGCTTCTTCGACCACCTCCGCTCTCATGCCATAGCCATCGCGCAGGCGATGGGGAACGTGAAAAGAGGCTTGGCCGCCCAGCAGCTCGATCCCTTTTTTCAGAATGACGACAGCGCTGGTGCCGTCGACGTCATAATCTCCGTACAGCAGATATCCTCTCCTGCTGTTCGATCGCGCGGCGCAGCCGCCCGCCGCGTCCGCCATGCCGGCCATAAGGAAGGGATCGTGCAGATCCGAGAGCGGCGGATCGAGGAATCCGACGCGCCTCGGCAGGATCGCGAAAGCCGCGGGCCCACAACACTCGTGCCGGCTGGCGCGGAAATACCCAGCGCCGAAGCTAAACGCAGCCGCTCCTGCGGCGTCGGAATTCGAGACCATCCACCTCAAGTTCTAACGTTAACACCAAGAAAATCGGTCCGGGCGTCATCTTTAGCCGGTATCCAGCCGTTAAAGCAATTGTGAGCCCGGCCGTGTAACTAAGACACGATGCATGCCATCATTACAACGAGCGATTAATTCGCATCTCAGAGAGAGGACCTTAACATGAAGAATCGTTTAGTTGTATTCTGCGCGCTTTTGGCGCTTGTCAGTGTGGTGGCGTTCGCTGCCGACGTGATGGCAAATGGGTGAGCGCGCCCATGGGCAAGGGCGGACCACAGACGTTCACCTTTAAAACCAGTGGCTCGACACTCACTGGGACGGTTGAAGGTGGACGGGGTGGACCGGTCGACATCACTAACGGCAAAGTGGACGGGGACAACGTCTCGTTCGAAGTTACTCGTGAAATGAACGGCAATTCGATGACGGCAAAGTATTCAGGCACAGTTTCAGGCGACACGATGAAGCTGACCGTGGACATAGGCCGAGGTCCCCGGGAAATTGAGCTAAAGAAGCAATTGAGCCGGGATGTAATGCAGATCCAGCACGCCGGCGGTCGGAAGTTCACGTTTTTATGCTGCGGAATCTTCTGATCGCCGGCGTGTGGTTCACCGCCGCGTGTCTCGGCCAGACCGGGGTGGTCAAATCCGAGGGCCAGCCGATCCCGGGCGCCGACGGTGAAAGCCACCCAGGGAGACCGCATCCTGACCACCGTGACGGATGAGAGCGGCGCGTTTCAGTTTAAGGGCATGACGCCAGGTGCGTGGATCGTTGAAGTCGACATGTTCGGCTTCGATCGCGCTCGCAAAGAAGTCCAGATCGGCTCCAATCCCACCAAAATCGATTTCACGCTACAGTTGCGCGACCGCACGCGCGGCGGCCCCGAACGAGCCCAGGCGGCGGCCCGGATCTCAATGCGTCGGAGGCGGTCCAGAGTCCTTCGCGGTCGCGGTCGAGGAACGGAGCCTGCCCCCGGAGTGCGCGCAGGACGGCTCGAATGAATCCTTCCTTGTGAATGGCAGTGTGAGTCAGGGTTTGCAGACGCAACCCTCCGATATGCGGCCCGATTTTGGCGGACTCGGCGGACTCGGCGGACTGGGAGGCCCGGCCGGAATAGGATTCGCTGGAGCCGCAGGGCCGGGTGGACCGGCATCTCAGCCCGGTAACAGCGCACCCGCCGCAGTGGTCGGTGTCCCTGGAGGCGGGGCATCCCTGCAGCTGCAGGCCGCGGCGGTCGGCGGACCTGCTGGGGTGGCGGTCCCGGGGTGGTGGCGGCGCAGGAGGCGGCGGGATTCGGTGGAGGAGGCGGTGGTGGATTCGGCGGGCGCGGCGGAGGCGGAGGATTCGGGGGTGGCGGCGGCCGCGGAGGTCGCGGCCGGGGACCACGAACGGCAATCCTGCGTTCATCGGCAATCGCCGCCCAATAATAACCGGATCACCGGGTCTGATTTTCTATCAGTGTCGGCAATTCCGTGCTGAATGCGCGGCCGTTTGCGGTTAATGGTATCGCGGAGCCCAAAGCTGCCTATGCGCCAAAATTATTTTGGATTCTCGGCGGGCGGTCCGCTTTTTATTCCCGAAACTCTTTCGATTTTTCAAAAGTGTTCTGGTTCGTGAATTATAACGGCACGCGCTTGCGCAACGGCATAGATAGCGCGCTGAACGAGCCTACGCTGCTGCAGCGCAGCGGCGATTTTTCTCAGACCTCCGAACGTCATCTACGATCCCTCGACCGGTTTGCCTTTCCCCGGCAACGGATTCCCCAGTCGCGGATCAGCCCGATTGCCCAGAGCCTTTTGACATACCTGCCACTGCCGAACCAGAATATCGCCGGAGTTAATCAGAATTACCGCTTCATCGCGTCCAATCCGAATAATCCGTGGAATCTCAACACGCGCATCAATACCACGCTGACGCCGACGGACACGCTCGCGCTGACTCTTAATGTGCAAAAACGCCAAGCGGAAACCTTTGAGACGTTCGGCTGCTGCGACATAGTGAACGGCCAGGGCATCAACACGAACCTGAACTGGAGGCGAAGGTTTGGCAATCGCAGCTTCAATAACGTCACGCTCTCCTTCAATCGCAACACCAATACGACGGTTCCATTTTTCGCTAATGGGCCGGATATCGCCGCGCAGCTCGGTATTCAGGGCGCTTCGCCCAGCCCGCTGGATTACGGCCCGCCGAATCTCAGCTTCACGAACTTCGCCGGATTGAGCGACACCAATTTTTCGAAAAGCGCTATCTGGAATTACGGAGTGAGCGACATGCTGCAGCTTCACCGGGGCAAAAACAACTGGAGCTTCGGCGGCGGCTACACGCACTATCTCAACAACACCATCACCGATTCGAACGGACGCGGAGCCTTCAATTTTTCCGAGCTCGCCACCGCCGGATACGGACCCGATGGCCTGCCGATCGCCTAATACCGGATACGATTTCGCTAGTTTCCTTCTGGGGTTGCCGGAGACCAGCTCCATCCGCTACGGCGATTCGAGCACATACTTCCGCAGCAATGGCTACAATGCTTTCGCGCACGGACGATTGGCGAATCGCGAATAATCTCACCCTGATCCTGGGTATGCGCTATGAATATTTCTCGCCATGGCAGGAAGAATACGGGCATATCGCCAATCTGGATATCGCGCCGGGATTCGCGGCCGTCGCCCCTGTGACCCCTGGGCAGATTGGACCGTTAACCGGAGCGCTTTATCCAGCGGCGCTGATCAATCCGGATCGCCACGACTTCGGACCCCGCACCGGCATTGCCTGGAAGCCCAGCGCGAAGAGCAGGGTTGTGTTTCGCGCGGGATATGGGATTTATTACACCCCCAATCAATACAATAAATTCGAATCGAATCTTTCGGCGCAGCCTCCGTTCGCTGTCACGAACTATCATCACGACCAGCAGCGCCGATCCATTGACTTTGTCCTCTGGACTAGTGGCCGTCCCAGCCGGCAAGTCTGTCACCAACACGTACGCAGTGGCGCTGAACTACCACGATACCTACATCCAGTCGTGGAATTTCTCGATTCAGACCAATCTGCCCAAGAGACTAGTGGGAGAAATTCTTTATACAGGCACCAAGACAACGAATCTTGATGTGCAAGAAGCCCCCAACCAAGCGCCTTTAGGTTCGGCGCTGAACATCCGAACAACGCCTGCCGATCGCTAATGCCGGCAGTTTCATTTTCGATAACCCGGTTGGCGATGCGACCTATGAAGCCGCGCAGCTTCGTCTGACCCGCCGCTTTCAGCGCGGCCTTTCGTTCAATCTCCTTTATACTTTTTCAAAAGCTATCGACGATGCGGCGCTGGCTCAGAACTTCTACGATCAAAGCGCCGAAAAAGCCTTGTCGACGTTCGACCACACGCACGTTATGACGCTCAACTGGGTATGGGCTTCGCCGGTGGATGCGACCAGAGGGTTTCTCTCTCATCCGGTGTTTCTTGCAAAGGCGCTGAAGGACTGGACCGTCTCCGGCAGCATTACGGCGCAAACCGGCGCGCCGCTCACGGCGACGATTCTGGGGAATCAGGATGGAACCGCCTCGATCGCTGCACTTCGCGCCGACGCCACTGGATTGCCGCTCAACTCCGGTTCGGGATATTTCAATGCCGCGGCGTTCGCGGTTCCGCCGCCGGGACAATTCGGCACCGCCGGCCGCGATACCATTACAGGGCCCGGCATGTTTGTGCTCAATTTATCGTTGGCGCGCAGCATCAATCTTCATTCCGAGCGGCGGCGTCTCGAATTTCGTGTCGACTCTACCAATACGCTCAACCATGTGAATCCTTCCGGCCTGGTTACGATTGTGAACTCGAGCGAGTACGGACTCATCACCGGAGCGGGCCAGATGCGCCAGATGACCGCCACTTTGAGGCTACGGTTTTGAGATGAAACTACTGATTCCCATCGTCGCCATTACGCTTTTTGCGGTCGCGCTCGGCGCGCAGGATGCCGTCTTTAAATCCGAGACCAAGCTGGTGATTGTTAATCTTTCGATAAAAAACAAATCCGGCGAACCGATCACAAATCTCAAAAAAGAAGATGTGCAGATTCTCGAGGACGGCGTGCCCCAGGACATCCGAATCTTCGAGCTGCAGCGCCTCTCGGGGGAGCCGTTGGCGCCGGTGTCCTTCACGGCGACCGCGCCGCGCACTCTCGAACAAAGAGTTCCGCCCATTGCAGGCCAGTCCGTGGTCACACCCACTCCCAATAGCCCGATTCGTTTTCAGGATCGCCGGCTGCTGTGCCTGTTCTTCGACATGACCTCGATGGACCCTCCCGAGCAACTGCGCGCGCAGGAAGCGGCAATCAAATTTCTGGGATCGCAGATGACCGCGTCGGATCTGGTCGAAATCATGACCTACACCACCGCGCTGAAAGTGGTTCAGGAATGGACGGACGATCGCGATAGTCTGATCGCGACACTTGCGAAAGCTCACTTTGGGAGAGGGCAGCGATCTGGCCGACATGGCGGCAACGGCGGCGGACGAGAGCGATGACAGCGGCAGTTTCGTGGCGGATGAGACCGAGTTCAATATCTTCAATACCGACCGAAAACTGACGGCCCTCGAGGACGCTGCTGAAAAACTTAGCATTTTTCCGGAAAAGAAAGCTCTGGTTTATTTTTCGAGCGGCATCGGCAAGACGGGCGTCGAGAACCAGTCCCAGATCAAGGCGACCGTCAATGCGGCGGTACGCGCGAACGTTTCGTTTTATCCGGTGGACGCGCGCGGTCTGGTGGCTTTGCCTCCCGGCGGAGACGCCTCCGTAGCATCTCCGCGCGGCACGGGCATGATCACGGGAACCAAGCAGGCAGGCCTGCGGGCCAGCTTTCAGGATTCGCAGGAGACGCTGGAAACGATCGCCAGCGACACCGGCGGAAAGGCGATGCTCGACACCAACGACCTGACCATGGGAATCCGCCAAGCGCAGGAAGATATCAATAGCTACTACATTATTGGTTATTACAGCAAGAATGACGCCGAGGATGGGAAATTTCGCCGCATCAAGGTAAATCTTCTCAACCCTAAATTGCAGGTGAAGCTCGATTATCGCAATGGTTATTACGGCCCGAAGGTGTTCCAGAAGTTCAACGCCTCTGATAAAGAGCGGCAGTTCGAAGAAGCTCTGACGCTGGGCGATCCCGTGAGCGAGCTGCCCTTGGCTCTGGAAGTAGATTATTTCCGCGTCGCTAAAGACCGCTATTTTGTGCCGATCTCGGTGAAAATTCCCGGATCGGCAGTAGGGCTCTCAAAGAAAGGCGCGAGGCAGACCGCGGATCTGGATTTCATCGGCCAGGTCCGCGACAGCGCGGGCAAGCTGGTCTCGGGCGTGCGCGATAACATCACGGTGAAACTGACCGACGCGGATGCGGCGCAGATCGGCCGCCGGCACCTGCAGTACGATGCCGGGCTAACGCTCGGTCCCGGCGTGTACTCGCTGCGCTTTCTGGCCCGCGAAAATCAGAGCGGAAAAATGGGCACATTCGAGACCAAGTTCACCGTGCCCGACCTGAATTCCGGGAAATCTCTGCGCCTCAGCTCGGTGATCTGGAGCAGTCAGAAGGAGCCGGTGACCGCGGCGGTCGGCTCGGCTGGCGGCACCGAACAAAAAGACCATGGCTGGTCATCCGCTCGATCCAGGACGGCCAAAAACTGGTACCCAGCATCACGCGCGTTTTCCGAAAGGATCAGACTCTTTACGTCTACTTCGAAGTATACGATCCGGCCATGGACCCGGACCGAAAAATTCCCAACCTCTCCGCCGAGGTGGAGTTGTTCCTCGCGGGGCGAAAAGCCTACAACTCCCCTCCGATACGGCTAACGAAATTGGGAACGACACGGCCGGGAGTGGCTCCCTTCGCGTTCCAGATCTCTCTTGCGAAGCTGCCTCCAGGCCAGTATATTTCCCAAGTGGATGTGATCGACGAAACAGGGCGAAAATTCGCCTTTCCGCGAAACGAGATTGTCCTCCTCGCATCGGATAGTCAATCCGCCCCGGCGCCGAAATGAATCCTCGTTGAACTCCCGTTGCCCGGCTTGTTGATAGCTAGGTTAGCCGATATACGCCGAAGATCAAGCCGCCGAACACCAGAGCCCCGGCAATGCCATAGATGGCATATCGCATCATCCGCTGGTTGCTCGAGCTGGTTTTATCCTCGTCTTTTCTGATTTGCTCTTCTAGGCTGTCGAACATAAAACCTCCAGAAAAAATAGCGTATAAAATGGAGCGCCTTTGAGCTATGCGCAGTATAGCCCTATTTCTTAGGGAAGGGAAGACCTTTTTTCTTTTTAAAAATACTATTAAGATAGGAATTATTCTGGCCTAACGCGCATCAGTAATCGCGGTCAGTCACCAGATCTGTCACGGCGAGCAGCGCCCGCTGGCAGGGCGATTCGGGAAATTCTCCGATAATGGCGCGAGCCTTCTCGGTAAACACCCGAGCGCGCTCCTGGGCGCGCTCAATCCCGGAATGCCGATTCAGCATCTGGAGAATTTTGGCGAACGGAACCTGGTCGTAATTTCCGTCGGTGAGAACGGTCTCAACCAGGCGGCGCTCTTCCGTTCCCGCCGATTCGAGCGCGTAGATCAGTGGCAGCGTGACCTTGCCTTCCCGCAGATCGTTGCCCACCGGCTTGCCCAGAATTTTTTCGCGCGAGGTAAAGTCGAGCACATCGTCGATCAACTGAAAAGCGATGCCCAGGTTCCAGGCATATTCGCCGAGCCGCAGTTCAGCAGCTTCGTGAGCGCCGGCGCTCATCGCTCCGAGTCGCGCGCAGGCTGAAAAAAGACTCGCCGTTTTACGATCGATCAGCTCCGTGTAATCGGCTTCGGTTACGCCGATCTTGCCGATTCGCTCGAGTTGGAGGAGCTCGCCCTCAACCATCGTCTGCGTGAGCGCGATCAGCAGGTCGAGGATCGGAAAATTACGTTCCCGCAGAGCGACCTGGAACGCCTGCATGTACAGCCAGTCGCCCGCGAGCACCGAGGTGTGATTGCCCCATACGACGTTGATCGAAGGCCGGCCCCGGCGCGTCTTCGCCATGTCGATCACATCGTCGTGGACCAGCGTGGCGGTGTGAATCATCTCCACCACGGCGGCCATGCGAATTAGAATAGGGTTGGCTTCGCCAAACAGCCTGCCGCAAAGCAGCACCAGCACCGGTCGAAGCCGCTTACCGCCGCCCGATTGAAGATATTGGCCGATGTATGCCACGGCATCGGCCGATGCGACCGATTCGAGGCCGATCTCGCGCTCGACCCGATTGAGGTCGGAGCGCACCAGATCGAAAATTTCAAGCGCGGTGAGAGAGCGGCCAATCCTACCGAATGCCATGCGGCTTTTCTACTATACCGAACCCGCCATCAGCCGGCGGAAGTTTGCACTGGTGATGGCTTCAATGTTCTCTAAAGTCTCGCCGCGCAACTCGGCCAGCTTCCGCGCGGTCTCGACGACATACGCCGGTTCATTCCTCTTGCCGCGCTTCGGAACTGGCGCAAGAAACGGCGCGTCCGTTTCGACCAGGATGCGATCGGAAGGCGCCTGCCGCGCCGATTCCTGAATCTCGGCGGCTTTGGGAAATGTGACCATACCACCGAAACTTAGATAAAACCCGAGATCGAGCGCCTGCCGCGCCTGGACCGGGCCGCCGGAAAAGCAGTGCATGATGCCGCCTATTCCGGCGGGAGCCCAACGTTGTTCGAGAAGCTGCAGAGTATCGTCCCAAGCTTCGCGGGTATGGATGACGATCGGCTTTCCGGCTTCGCGCGCGAGTTGCATCTGCTCGATGAACACGGCGCGCTGCGCTTCTCGAGGAGAAAAATCGTAGTGATAGTCGAGGCCCATCTCGCCGAGCGCGATCACCTTTGGGTGTGGGAGCAGCTCCGCCAGGCGCTGGAACGTCGAGGCGGTCGCTTTGGCAGCATCGTGGGGATGCACGCCCACCGTTGCGTAAAGCTCCGGATACCGTTCCGCCAGACGGATGCCGGCCTCAAGATCGGGAGGACCGTCTCCCGTCCCGATTGCGACCATATGTTCGACGCCCGCGGCCAGAGCGCGATCGATCACAGCTTCGCGGTCGGGTTCGAACTGCTCGTTGTCCAGGTGGCAGTGGGAATCGATCACTTCAGCCGGGCCCCGATGGGAACGTCTTCGAGAAACCCGGCCAGCACGGGGATATCGTCGCCGTGCGAGGCTGCGACAATCATGCCCTGCGACTCGAGTCCGCGCAGCTTGCGAGGGAGCAGGTTGGCGACGATCACCACTTTGCGCCCGATCAATTCTTCGGGCTTGTAAGCGAGTGCAATGCCTGCCACGATGCTGCGCGGCTGCGGCTCGCCGATATCGACGCTCAGATGGAGGAGCTTGTTTGCGCCCTTGACGGCCGCGGCTTCTCGGACGATTCCCACGCGCAGGTCTACCTTGGCAAAATCGTCGATAGTGATCTGCGATTTACCGTTGGCGGCCGGTGGCTGCGCCTCAGCGGTTTTACCCAGCAGCGCCTGTTGCCGCGCCAGCTCTTCGATCTCCAGCGCCTTCATTTGTTCGATCGAAGTCTTCGCATCTGCGCGCGGAAAGACTCCGGCGACTGCGCCGAGCGATTGTCCACCTTGCAAGCGGCCCCAGTGCAGATCCGCCGTGCGCACATCTTCAATCGGTTGCTTGAAACCGAGCTGCGACCAAATCTTAGCCGCGGATTCGGGAACTACCGGCGATAGCAAAGCGGTAATGATGCGCAGGGCCTCGGCGGCTGTATACAGGGTGTCATCGAGCTGCTGCGACGATCCAGCTTCTTTCGCCAGCTTCCACGGAGCCCGTTCGACGATGAACTTGTCTAACATGCCGATCAGATTCCAAATGGCCTCGAGCGCCTTCGAGAACTCGAATCGCTCGAAGGCTTCCAGCGCCAGCGCGGTAGACTGCTTCGCGGTTTGGGCGATCAGCGGCTCACCCGCGGCCTGCGGCACTATACCCTGCCGGTACTGATGAATCATCGCCAGAGTCCGGCTGGCCAAGTTACCGAATCCGTGCGCAAGATCCGAGTTGTAACGGCCCACCAGCGCGTCGTAGCTGAAGCTGCCGTCCTGGCCGAAAACGATTTCGCGCAGCAGGAAGTAGCGCAATGCATCGGTACCCAGGACTTTGTGAATGGGTGTCGCGCGCACAATGTTGCCGCGCGATTTGCTCATTTTGTCGTTCTCAAACAGCAGCCAGCCGTGGGCGAAGATGCGTTTGGGCAGCGGCAGATCGGCGGCCATCAGAAATGCAGGCCAGTACACCGCATGGAAGCGAACAATTTCCTTGCCGATCAAGTGGAGGTCGGCGGGCCAGAGATTTTCCTCATATACCGCGCTCATATACGTACTGAGCGCGTCAAACCAGACGTAGAAGACGTGCTTTTCTTCGTCGGGAACCGGGATACCCCATTTGAGAGTGGTGCGGCTAATGGAAAGATCCATCAACCCTTGATTCACGAAGGCGAGCACTTCATTGCGCCGCGTCTCGGGAAGAATGAAATCGGGTTGCGTTTCGTAGAGATAGAGAAGCTTGTCTTGAAAGGCCGATAACCGGAAATAATAATTTTCTTCCGTGATGGTTTCGGTCGGGCGTCCGCAATCCGGACACGGATCGCCGGGTTTGGCATTATTCACATAGGCTTCATCGAACACGCAGTATTGCCCGGTGTAATTTCCTTTATAAACGTATCCGCGGTCGACGCAACGATGAAAAAGATCCTGGACCACGCGAGCGTGGCGGGCGCTGGTAGTGCGCTCGAAGCGATCGACATGGAGGTTCAATATTTCCCATTGATGCCGGAATTCTTCGGAGATTACATCGGTGAACTCCTGCTCCGTCTTGCCGGCGGCCTTGGCAGCGCGCTCCACTTTTTGACCATGCTCGTCGGTGCCGGTGGCGAGCACCACGTCGCAGCCCTGCATTCGCTTCAGGCTGCGTATCGTGTCGGCTGCGATGGTGGTGTAAGCGTGGCCGATGTGGGGCGCGGCGTTGGCGTAGTAGATGGGCGTTGTCAGGTAATATTTCATCTGTTTTTCAAGTATGCCGCATGCGCCGCGGCGAATATTTGCGGCAAAGGAGTTCCGGTTCGGAGAGCGGCGGCTCGGCAATCGTCGTACTCCGGCGCAAAAGTATTCTGGCTCGAAACTTTTCCACGAATTGCGCCGAAGGCGGTGTCGACTTCGACGATCCGGCGTTCCTCGACGCGGCGCTCGGCTGGATAGATACGCAGACCCAGCGTCGAAGTCTCGGCGAAAACAATCTGGGCCAGGCGTTCCTGATCCTCTGGACGCGCGATTACGCGCAGCAGGGAGCCGGGACGATTCTTCTTCATCTGTAAAGAAGACAGCGAAACATCGAGCGCGCCGGCGTCGATCAGCCGGTCGAGAGCGTGACCCAGCACCTGCGGGCTGGAATCGTCGATATTGGCCTCGAGCACACTGACCAGAGTCGCTTCGGGCGCGCCAGTCCGCTCCCCTACCAGGACGCGCAGGACATTCGCGTGTTCCTTGAAATCATGATCGCCCGCGCCGTATCCTATGCTCGCAATGTTCATCGCCGGGACCGGTCCGAAGCTGGCGGCGAGCGTAACAGCGAGCGCCGCGCCCGTGGGCGTGGTCAATTCCAGCTCGGGTCCGCGCGCATAAATAGGCTTACCTTGAAGCAGGGCCGCAGTCGCGGGAGCGGGAACCGGCAAGACGCCGTGCTCGGTATTCACCGTGCCGCTACCCACGTTGATCGCGGACGAATAGACCTGTTCGATCCCCAGAAGATCGAGAGCGACGCATGCGCCGACGATATCGGCGATGGAATCGGATGCCCCAACTTCATGGAAATGAATCTTCTCGATAGACACGCCGTGAACCCGCGCCTCGGCCTCTCCCAGGCGTTGAAATACAGCGAAGGCGTTGTTTTTAGCGCGATCGGCGATGGGCGCACGTCCGATCAGATCGAGAATTTTCGGCAGATGGCGATGCGCGGGACCGGCGCTGTCCACCACCACTCGGAATTTGGATGCTGCGATGCCGCCACGCACGGTTTTGGCGATTTCAAACCGGGCGCCGGTCTCCAGACCTTGAAGAGCGTCAAATACAGCTTCCGATGGGGCCCCAGCATCGATTAAAGCGCCCACCGTCATATCGCCACTGATTCCTGAAAATGCGTCCAGATAACAGATCTTCATGACAGCAATCGGGCGCCGGGATCAGAGCTTTTCGTGGAGGACCTTTTCAGATTGCTCGACTCGGAACGCCCGGAGTTTTTCCCGAAGTTCCGGCCGATGATTCGAGAGAATCGCGATCGCGAGCAGAGCCGCGTTGATCGCGCCGGCTTTTCCGATGGCGAGTGTAGCGACCGGCACGCCGCCCGGCATCTGGGCCGTCGAGAGCAGCGAGTCCAAACCCTTGAGGGACTGGCTCTCCATGGGCACGCCAAGCACCGGCAGAACCGTATACGCCGCAAGTACGCCGGCCAGATGAGCGGCCCCGCCCGCTCCGCCGATGACCACTTCAAGGCCCCGCTGTTCGGCGCTGGAAGCATACTCGGCCGTTACCTGCGGGGTGCGGTGCGCGGAAAGGACTCTGCATTCGTGCGGCACCTCGAAGCGCGTCAGCATGTCGCTGGTGTGGCGCATCGCCTCCCAATCCGACTTGCTTCCCATAATGACGCCGACTAAGGGACGAACATCCATATTATTGACCCTGGGCAAGCGTAAATCCGGGCTTGCCGTCGTAGTTGCGAAGGTTCTCGGTCATGACAATGTCCAGTCCCAGATTAGACACGCGGCCGAGAAGCGCGAGCACCTGTTGCGGTGTCGCGGAGCTCGACATGAACCGGCAGCGGAAATTGTCAGTACAAAAAGTCTCGGGGGAGCCGTCCGGCCAAACCTTCACTCCCCGGTTGGCGATCATCTCCAGCGCCAAGCCGTCTCCGGCGGCCGCCTTGATGCGCTCGGCTAGAGGGTTGGGTGTTTTTGCGGGCCACTCGACATACACATCCACGCCGACCAGCTCCTTTTTCGGCTCGGGACGGGCGGCGCGGACGGCTGCCGCGGGCGGGGCGGCAGGCTTACTGGCATAGCGGACGGCTTTGAGCGTCTTCGGCTCCTGCCCAAGTCGCGCGATCACCGCCTGGGCGAATTCTTTGGTTCCCACTTTTTCCTTGCTTTTACCATCTTCGTAAATATCGTAAGTGTGGACGCCATCTTCGAGCGTGCGCAGCCAGGCATTGTGAACACGCTCCGCAATGTCGTTCTGGCCGATGTGCACCAGCATGAGGATCGCGCCATTAAGCAAGCCTGAAGGATTGGCGAGATTCTGTCCGGCGCGGCGTGGCGCGGAGCCGTGGATGGCCTCAAACATAGCGCACTGATCGCCGATATTAGAGGATCCCGCCAGGCCAACCGAGCCCGCAATTTGCGCCGCGACATCCGAGAGCACGTCGCCGTAAAGATTTGGCATCACGATCACGTCGAAGGCCTCCGGCGTGTCGGCGAGCTTCGCCGCTCCGATGTCCACAATCCAGTGTTCTTTCTCAATTTCCGGATATTCGGGGCCGATCTCATCGAAGATTTTATGGAAAAGGCCATCAGTCATCTTCAGGATGTTGTCCTTGGTGAAGCAAGTGACTTTTTTCCGATTGAACTGCCGGGCGTACTCGAACCCGTAGCGGACAATTTTCTCCGTGCCGGGACGAGAAATCAACTTTAAAGCCAGCATCTCATCCGGGGTGGCCTGGTACTCGATACCGGCGTACAGGTCTTCTTCGTTTTCGCGAACCACAACCACGTCCATCGCCGGGTGCTTGGTACGAACGAACGGGTAATAGGATACGCAGGGGCGAATGTTGGCATACAGGCCCAGCATTTTGCGGGTGGTGACGTTCAGGCTTTTAAATCCACCGCCTTGAGGAGTTGTGATGGGAGCCTTCAGGAATACCTTGGTGCGCCGCAATGAGGCCCAGGAACTCGGCTCGATCCCGGAAGTGTTCCCGCGCAGATAAACCTTTTCGCCGATCTCGATAGTTTCGATGTCCAGACGCGCGCCTGCCGCTTTGAGGATCGCAAGGGTGGCCTCCATAATTTCGGGACCGATGCCGTCGCCATGGGCGACCGTGATGGGGGTTGAGGTTGCCATGATGTGAAACCAACTACGATAGCACGCGAGCTTGGACAGTCGCGGTTTGAGCAGGCTAGGATCGGCTCCCAACCCCCTCGCAGGCTCCTTTTCAACTATTTAACGTGCTAATAAAAGATTTTATTACAAATATAAATAATTCTCTTGAGAATAAGTCTATTTATATGCCACAATATCTCTTAACAATTTAGTTTTGGGTCTGATTCGTCCGTGGCAGTACACGGAGGTGCGTGTGCCGCTCGGACGGGCAGCTCAAGTTGGAGGGCTCATGAGACCGCTTACAATCGACGTTAAGGAATCGACCGGCCGGATTCTCTACGATACTATTTTCCGCACCGGTGGACGAAAACTACTTGCAAAAGGACATGTCCTCAGTGAAGACGACGTTAAGCTGCTAGTGATCGAGGGCATGGTGAAAGTGTGGGTCACGGAACTTGAAGAGGGCGAGATTGGGGAAGACGACGCGGTCAGCCAGGTAGGGAAGGAAATAGGATGCGGATGCCTGGAAATACGTCTCGCGGCGGGTGGGCGGGCCAACCTTTTCGCCACTGAAGATTGCTGCGTCCTATTGGACGACGATCTGCTCAAGCAGATCAACTGCCTATCGAGCGTCGTCATCGCGACTGTCCCCAATTTCAGCTTTGCGCGAACCGGCCAGCGCGTGGCTACAGTGAAAAGCGCGCCTTTCGCGGTGGCGCTGTCGCAATTCGAGGCCATTACTAATGTGCTTCGGGAGCGCGGGCCCATTCTCCAGGCCCGGCCGGTACGCAGCCCTTCCGTGGCGGTGCTGTATAGCGATCCAGTCAATGGCGACCGCGCCAAGCAATTGTTCGACAGTATCATGCGGCAGCGTCTGGAGCACTTTGGCGTAGCTCCGGCTTTCATGCTCGCGACCATCGAGGATGAAGAAGCGGTAGCGCGCAGTCTGCAACACCTGTTGCGGGCCAAACCCACCGTGACCCTGGTCGCCTCCACCACTGCGCCGGCTGGGCCGGGAGACGTGATCGGCCGCGCCATGATGCGGGTCGGATGCCACCTGGAGCAGTTCCTCGCGCCGGTCGAGCCCGGTAATCTCTTTCTGCTGGGTTACAAGGACGATGTGCCGATTATGTCCGCTCCCGGATGTTTCAGGTCGACAAAGGCGAATGTGATTGACTTGGTTCTGCCCCCCACGCTCGCGCGGTACCGGCTATCCGGCTGGGAAGTCGCATGCATGGGTAACGGCGGCCTGCTCGGATAGCACGCTCGTCTGCGCTCCGGCGCATGCGTGATAACCTGAGAATTCCGCGAGGAATTACGATTGCCGGATACCGTCGGCGTGGGCCGTGAGGTGATGGAAACCGAAGCGCGAGCCGTGCTTGCGGCGGCCCAACGTCTCGATTATCAATTTTTACAAGCGGTGGAATGTATCCTGGCCAAAGCCGGGAAGGTGGTGGTCACTGGTATCGGCAAATCCGGCCGCATTGCGGAAAAACTGGCCGCTACTTTTTCGAGTACCGGCACTCCCGCCCTGTTTCTGCATCCGGTCGAAGCGGCTCACGGTGACCTCGGAATTTATTCGCCCGGCGACCCGACTATTTTAATTTCAAAGAGCGGCACGACGGCGGAGTTGCTCTGTCTGATCCCAATTCTGCGGGAACGCGAATCTCCGCTGATCGGAATTCTCGGCAATGTGAGCTCACCACTCTCAAAGCAAGTGGACGTCGTGCTGGACGCATCCGTCCAGGCCGAAGCCGACCCGCATAATCTTACTCCCACCGCCAGCACCAGCGTCGCATTGGCGTTGGGAGATGCGCTGGCAATCGCACTTATGCTGGCCCGTAAATTCAAGCTGCAGGACTTTGCGCGAAATCATCCCGCTGGGCAACTCGGGCGAAATCTTCGGATCAGCGTCGGCGAAGTGATGAAGGTGAATGACCAGATCGCCTGGGCCACGGTCGAAGATCCCCTCAAATGCGCGATTATTGCCATGACCGAGCATCCCCTGGGCGCAGCCTGCGTGATTTCTCAGGATCGGAAGTTGGTGGGCCTCCTTACGGATGGCGACGTGCGGCGCGCTTTGCAGGTTCACGACGAGATTCGCGGGCTGCGAGTCGGGGATGCAATGACCCGCAACCCGGTGACAATTCATCCCGGCGTGAGCCTCCACGAGGCATTACAGGTGATGGAGAACCGGCCCTCGCAAATTTCAGTTTTGCCGGTGATCGATGCAACGACCGGCCGCTGCCTGGGACTTCTCCGCCTCCACGATGTTTACCAAGCGGGTATGACTCTGTAAACGTTTAGCCGAGGAAACCTAGCTTCTGCGATCCAAAATTGGCAAAATTCGGGAATACCGTCGGGAGCGCGGTGTCGGGAATCCCGAACCAGGAACATAACGTCGCTCCGTACTGATCGATTGAAGTTGTCGGGATCCATCGGCCCCGCACGTCGGTATCGTCCGGACCGCCCAACTGAAACGTTGGGAATTTTCCGAAGATCTTGCCTCCCTGAACCGCTCCGCCGAGCACTAAATGATGGCTGCCCCATGCATGATCGCTGCCGTTGCCTGATGTAGGCTGGAAGGTACGGCTGAAATCGGACTCGGTAAAAGTGGTAACGTTCTCCGCCATATTGAGCTCCTGCGTGGCATCGTAGAACGCTGCCAAAGCGGGGCTCAGCTGCGGATACAGTGTATTGTGCGTGGCGATTTCATTGGTGTGGGTATCAAAACCCCCGAGGGAGCAGAAGAAGATCTGGCGCGTCATTCCGAGGTCCGCCTGCACCTGGATGATCTGTGCGACCTGCTGCAATTGAGCTCCGATAGTGGTTTTGGGAAAAACAGTTTTGAGCGGGGTGGCCTTAGCCAGCGCCGAGGTCAACGAGGAGGCATCGTTGAGGCTGTCCGAGAGCGTATCGTTTGCAGCCTGCACCAGGGCAATTCCGGTATCGGCAGTCAGCAGATTGGTCAGCGCGTTTAAGCGTGCCTGCGACGCCGCTGAGGTGTTGAACCCGGTTAATTGGAGCGATTGTCCAGGCGCAAGCGCCACCGGTTGAGTTTCGGCTCCGGTGCCCAGCAAGCTGTTTCCCGCGACCGAAAAGAACGTAGGGAACTTGGATGAATTGACGTTCTGGGCGGCGATATAGTCCGCCGCGCGGCCGCCCCATCCGGTGGAGCTGTTGCCTTGTGCCACCGAGCTCTGCCATTGCAGTTGCTGATCGGAGTGAGAAAAAAGGTTCAGGGGAACCGGCGTCTGTTGCGCGACATACTGGGCCCGCGTCAAAGGCTGCACCAGAGATCCGACGTTTGCCACCACAGCGAGTTCCTTACTCGAGAACAGGCTGGCGACTTCAGCGAGTTTCGCGTGAAATGCGTAAGGCGCGCCGGAGGTGTCGTAAACAGTGGGGGTCAGCGAGCTGCCGGTGAGCGCCAGAGCGCCGCGAATGGACGTATACGCCTGGATATTTGCATCGTCGGCGGGAATGACAGTATTGTTAGAGTCATTTCCGCCGAACAAAAAGACGCAAACCAGCGCTCGATAATTGGAGGCGCTGCTCTGAGCCATCGCAGGCAGCACCGCGAAACGACGGAGGGCGAGCGAGGCGACCGAAGCCGCGCCGGCACGAATTATTCCACGACGTGTGATCATTTCAATGTTCCTTTATTGAATAACCTGGTATTCGCCCGAGGTCAGGACAACATAGAGAGCCGCCTGGACGCGCGCAAGCGGCGTGGTAACCGCATTGGCCGCGGCGGTGGCCTGCTGGGTCAGACTGGCCGACATCGCGTGATGCAGAAATACGTAGCTGATGTAATCGAGGATAGCGCTGACAGACTGCGCGGGCGGCACAAACGAGGTCAAATTGACCTTGGTCCCGGCGTCGATCGTGCCATACAGCGCGGAGTTGACGATATCGGCGCGATAGGCGGCGGTCTGGGTGGAATAAATCTGAAACTCGGGTCCCAGCAGGCCTTTTTCGGTTCGGGATTGCGGCGAGAAATAACTGAACACGCTCGGCGCATAAAACAGGTCCTGCCCCATCTCAGTGGCATCGTTATAAATTGTGCTGGTGCTGCTGAGCGTGGCGTTCAAGCCGCGCAGCAGATTGGCCATAAATAAGATCGGCTCGCGGAGATGACCGAAAGTCGGATTGACCAGCGTGCCGCCTTCGTCGGCAGCGCGCGCCTCGGGATCGGTGAGAATGGCCGTAATTACGGCCTGCATGTTCCCGCGCACGCCGGTGCCATCGTTCAGAAAGATATTTGAGACTCTCTGGATGTAGGCAGGACTGGGATTGCTGGTTACAAGGTGCTCGATCAGTTGCTGGCAGACGAACGGGGCCATGGTGGTCTGCTGCATCATGCCGTTGAGCAGGGATTCGAGATCCTGCTCAGCGCTCTGCCCGGCCGGTATATTGATGTTGCCGAAGATCGTTTTTGCGGTGGTGTCGTGCTCGGATTCCACAGCAAACATCGGTCCGAAGTAGTATTGAGGATTGTTGGTCTGGGCGGTCGCCCCGGGCGCCGTGGGGTAGGTCCAGCCAGTGACCAGTTTCGCCATGTTGTCGACCACGGCCTGGTCATAGGTTGGGACCGGATTATGATTCTGATCCAGCACGCGGCTGCCGTCGGAGTTGAGCTGAGTCAGGCCGAGCGTAAATAGCTGCATCAGCTCGCGGGCGTAATTCTCGTTTGCCGAGGTGCCTTTGGCCGCATTCCCTTTGTTGTTGTTTGCCATATTGAGATAACGGCCCATGGCGGGATTCAGCGTGACGGCCTTGATAATGTCACGATAATTGCCGAAAGCGTTATCGCGAAAGATCCGCCAATAAGGAGGAAACGCGTAGGCATACGGGACCCCCGATTCCTCGGATACCACCCAAATTTCACTCAGCGCAAACGCCACGCGCTGGCGAAGCTGATCCTCCCCGGTGGCGGCGTTTTGAAAGAAGGCTGCCTGTACCGGCCGCAGATCGGTATTGTTGGTGCCGGCGGAATTGAGGATCGGCTGGTCGGGAAGATCTGAAGTATTTAGCGAGAACTGCCAATTCAACCAGCCCTGAAGGCCTAACTGCTGAACCTGCAGGATGGAATTCGGCGTCGGCCCCCAGGCCGCCTGGTCCAGTAATCGGGCGGCAGCTCTGTCGGTCATCACCACTTGCGCATCGGAAGATTGGCCGAAGCCGGACCTTATTACCAGTACTGCCGCAAATGTAATGGCATATCGAAATTTCGTCATCAATCCTCCCCGTCGGTTATAGAAACCCCGGCGCGTCGAGAAAGTATCTCATAATTTCAAAATCCTCGCAATCACCCGGCGGGTCCGGTTGTCCAATACCGGAAAAGGATGCTATGAACGATGCTATGGGCGACGAAAACTGGGGCGGCTGGGTCAAGCGGCGGAGGGCCCTGTTTCTGGGTTGGTGGTATATCTGCATCGGCCTGGGATTCGGGCTACTGGGCCTGCGCAACCTTCTCGCTGGCGCTACCACGTGGTCTATCGCCCTGCGTTGGTTGATTGCGGTCGGTTTCGTGATACTCGGCACCGGCACCTTGCGTTCACGCGATGCCGATTCGCGTGGAAGGTGAATCTACTTCGGGGATCGGATCACCTCGACCGAACAAAGCGCGTTCATAGCCACGGCTTCCGAGACGCTGCCGAGCAGCAGATGCGTGATCCCGCTGTAGCCGTGAGACCCGACCACGATCAAATCCGCTCCCCATTGAGACGCCTCCTCGAGAATGGCTTCCTTAGGGCTTTCTACTAACACCGAAATCGATTCGGAAGTCTGGACACCGGCGCCCGCCAGAATCTCCTCGGCGGCCGTGATCGCGTCTTGCGAGCGCTTCATAGCGATTTCCCGGAGCGATTCCATTTCTTCGACGTTGAGCGGAGGCTCGAGCGTAACTTGAACTGTGGGCAGAGCGTACTCGACGACGCTCAGAAGCCGGACTTCAGTCCCGGCCGGCCAGGGCCGCTGCGAAATCGAACGGGCGGCGATCTCTGAACTCTTCGAGCCGTCGGTGGCCAGCAGCACTCTCATGGCCCCGCGACTCGCATCCGTCCGCCCGGCGGCGCGCACGATTTCGACCGAACAGGGCGCGGAACGCACCAGGTCTTCCGCGATGCTGCCCAAGAAGAATCGCTTGACCGCGCCCGCCCCATGCGAGCCGACCACCACGAAATCTGCACGCATTTCGAGGGCGTGATCGAGGAGCAGCGTCTTAGGGTCGCCTGAGAACAGGACGGGCGTGGCTTCGATCCCTCGGCCGCGCAAATGTGCGACCGCGTGTTGAACCAGTTTTATCGCATCCGGGTCCGACTCACCCTCCATTACCGTAACCACATGAACGGCCGACACTGGAGGCCAAGGGCGCGCCGCTACTTCGTGAACCGCGATCTCGCTTGCAGGGGACGAGTCAACCGCCAGAAGAATGTTCATATGCGAACCAGTTTAGCTACACTATCCGCAGTGGGGATCTGGCCTACGCTCGCCACGTCCGGTTTGCTTTGTCTCAGCGTGGCCCGCGGAGCGGAGGTGCGCTGGATTCGTCTGCAATCGGCGAACTTCGAAATGTACAGCAGCGCCGGCGAAAAGAGCACGCGCGAAACGCTGAAATATTTCGAGCAGGTGCGGGGCTTCTTCGCCCAAGCAATGCCGAGCGCCATGGATCAGCCGTTGCCCGTGCGTATTGTCGCCTTCGGGTCGCGGAAAGAGTACGACCCATACCGGATCAATGAATTTGCTACCGCTTATTATCAGGGAACCGCGGAGCGCGATTATATCGTTTTGAGCGAGACCGGGGAGACGACATTTCCGACCGCGGTCCACGAATATTTTCACCTGGTTGCGCGGCATGCGAACCTGAGCCTTCCTCCCTGGCTGAACGAGGGCATGGCGGAGCTGTATTCGACTCTGAAGCCGATGGGCGACAAGATTCAGGTCGGCGCACTGGCCATCGGCCGATTTCGCGCTCTGCGCGTAGAAAAATGGGTGCCGATCGCTGCGATTCTCGCCGCCGGCCGCGATTCGCCTTACTACAACGAGAAGGACAAAGCCGGAAGCTTATATAACGAGGGCTGGGCGCTGACGCATATGCTGGCGTTAAGTCCCGATTACCGGCCCAAATTCACACAATTGTTGTCCCTGATCCAGGCGGGAACAAACTCCGCGGACGCTTTGGCAAAGATTTACAGCAAGACGCTGCCGGAGATTGAGGACGACTTGCAGATTTATCTTCAGGGAAGAATCTTCCAGTCGGTCATGTTCCCAATGAAGCTCGAAGATCCCTCCGTAGATATGCCCTTCCATGTGGTTGCGCCTTTCGACGTAAAACTGATGCTGGCGGACCTGATGAACCGGCCGGGCAGGGAAGTGGAAACTGAGAAAACACTTGAAGGTTTGACGCATGAAGCGCCGCAGCGTCCGGAGCCTTACGCTACCTTGGGATACCTGGCCTTGCGTCGCGGAAATAAGGCCGCCGCGCAAAAGGATTTTGAGACGGCCTTTGGACTGGGAGGTCGCGAACCCAGAATGCTGTGGGACTATGGCCGAATGATCGAACAGAATAACCCCGCCGTGTCGATCCTGGTATTACGCGAGCTGCTGCGGCAGCAACCCGATCGCACCGACGCGCTACTGGAGCTTGCCTCTATTCAACTGCGCTCGAAACAGCCGCGGGCGGCGCTCGAAACGATTGGACTGGCGCATCACATCACCGAGGCTGATGCCCCGAAGCTATTTACGATCGTGGCATACGCGCAATTAGAGAATGGAAATCGGGATGAAGCGCTGAAGGCCACCATCGGGCTGGCAAGCGTCGCAAAAACCCGTGAAGACCGGCTCGAAGCGGACCGCCTGCTCAAGCATCTGGGAGATGCGGCTGGTCAGGCTGAGAACCGCAGCGCCCGCGATGAGCCGGCCGCGGATCGCCGGGGGTCGATCACCGGATCGTTCGTGCAACTGGCATGTGAAGGCATGCAGGCCAAACTGGTGCTCGAAACTCCCAGCGGGAAGAAGTTCTTTCTGGTGGAAGATCCCAGCAATGTCAGGATCTCCTACCAGAGTGATGAAACCGTGGATCTGCCCTGCGGGCCGCACCCGCCGGTGAAGGTTCTTATCGAGTACACCCGGCCGGGTTCCGCCCAGCCGGGCATCGATGGCGTGGTGGGGGCGATCCACTTCGAGCCATAGGGGAATCCCCTTATCCGCTATTTAAGGGGTTCGCCCGCCGTCATTAATGGCTCCGCCTTACGGCTGGACCGAAATTACATAAGTCTTACAAACTACAAGCGAAATCCCTGCTAACGTAGGAATGCATTCCCCATTTAGGTCAGGAGCATTGAGTGAGAACCGATAATACCTTCATCCCCGAGCGGGGTGGAATCAACTGGACAACCACGATCATCATGACGCTTTTGCACATAGGAGCAGTCGCCGCGCTGTTCATGTTCAGTTGGAAAGCGTTCGCGATGACGGTTTTTTTGTACTGGGTGTGCACGGGCTGGGGGATCAGCCTGGGATACCATCGCCTGCACACGCACCGATCGTTTGTCGTGCCCCGGTATTTGGAATACTTCTTCGCGGTTTGCGGCTCGATGACGCTCGAAGGCGGCCCGATTTCGTGGGTTGCCACGCATCGAATCCATCATCAGAACTCGGATAAGCCGGGCGATCCCCATTCCCCGCGCGATGGCGGCTGGTGGTCCCACGCAGGCTGGCTGATGACCGGTGAGACCATGCACAACAATACTCGCGCCATGGCGAAGTATGCGCCCGACCTGGCCAAGGATCGTTTCTACGTTTGGCTGAACAACTATCACTGGCTTCCAACGGTGGTTCTCTCCGGTCTCCTGCTCGCGATCGGAGGCCTTCCGTGGCTGCTGTGGGGCACTTTCGTACGAGTTGTGTTCGGGCTGCACGCTACCTGGCTGGTAAATTCCGCTACGCATATGTGGGGAAAACGCCGGTTCAACACTCGCGACGATTCCCGGAACAACTGGTGGGTGGCTCTGATCACCTTCGGCGAGGGCTGGCACAATAATCACCACGCGCATCCGACCTCGGCGCGGCACGGGCTGGCCTGGTATGAGTTCGATCCCTCCTGGATCGCGCTCAAGGTCATGCGGGTTTTCGGAATCGCAAAATCGATCCGGGTGGCCAGCATCGGCAGCGTGATTCCTAAACGCGAAGCGGCGTAAGCCGGGCGAGCCGGTGGGCTACAATCAAACATTCCTTGAATGTTCGAGCAGGCCTTCAGAAATATTGACGACGCCCTTAGGAAAGAGGCGGGTTGCACCACCGAGCTGGACTACACCGAGCAGACCTCCTGGCTGCTGTTCCTGAAATATTTGGACGGCCTGGAGCAGGATCGGGCCGACGAAGCGGCGCTCGAGCGTAAGAAGTACTCCTTTATCCTCGACCAGCCCTACCGGTGGAGAGAATGGGCCGCTCCTAAAGACGAGAGCGGCCAGATGGATCATAACCGCACCAAAACCGGCCCCGATCTTCTTAAATTCGTAAATGGCGAGCTTTTTCCGTACCTGCACCGCTTCAGAGAGAAAGTCAGCGGTCCAGAACAAACCATCGAATATAAAATCGGCCAGATTTTCGGCGAGATCAAGAACAAGATTTCGAGCGGCTACAACTTGCGCGACATCATCGATCAGATCGATGAGCTGCGCTTCCGCTCCCAGACCGAAAAGCACGAGCTGAGCCATCTCTACGAAGCCAAGATCAGGAATATGGGCAATGCCGGGCGCAACGGCGGTGAGTATTATACGCCGCGTCCGCTGATCCGCGCGATGGTGCAAGTGGCTCAGCCGCAAATCGGGGATAAGATTTACGACGGCGCCTGCGGCTCGGCGGGATTCTTGTGCGAGTCCTTCGATTTTCTCAAATCGAAAGCGAAGACCACCAAGAATCTCAAAACGCTTCAGGAGAGCACGTTTTATGGGAAGGAGAAGAAATCCCTCGCGTATGTGATCGGGATCATGAATATGATCCTGCACGGCATTGACGCCCCCGATATTCAGCACATCAACACGCTCGCACAGCACGTCGACGATATTCAGGAGAAGGACCGCTACGACGTGGTGCTGGCCAATCCTCCCTTTGGCGGCAAGGAGCGCAAAGACGTTCAGAACAACTTCCGCATCCACACCGGCGAGACCGCCTTTCTCTTCCTCCAGCACTTTATTAGGGTTCTGAGGGCTGGCGGGCGCGGAGGCGTGGTCATCAAAAATACTTTTCTGTCGAACACCGACAACGCCTCGATTCGATTGCGTAAGATGCTGCTTGAAAGCTGCAGTCTGCATACGGTGCTCGATTGCCCCAGCGGTGTTTTCCAGGGGGCGGGCGTGAAGACGGTGGTGCTGTTCTTTGAAAAAGGCGTACAGACCCGCAAGATCTGGTTTATCAGCTCGATCCTGGGCGCAGCCTGGGGAAGACGAACCCGCTTAACGACGCCGATCTAGCCGAGTTCGTCGCGCTGCAAAAGACTTTTGCGGATTCGCCGAAATCCTGGAGCGTGGAGGCTAGCAGTATTGATCAGAGGACCTTCGATCTTTCGGTGAAGAACCCGAATGGAGGCGAGGCGGCGGCGCATCGCAGCCCGGCGGAGATTCTGGATGAAATTGCCGCGCTGGACGCTGAGAGCACGGAAGTACTGCGGGCGATTCGGGGATTGTTGTGAGGTCGGGGTGGCAGCAAAAACAGCTCAAAGATATTCTTCGGCTTGAATACGGGAAGCCGCTGGAGCGAAAGGACCGGACACCAAACGGGCGCTATCCGGTTTATGGTGCAAACGGGGAAAAAGACCGGACGGATAGATTTTATTCGGACCAGCCGAGCATTATCGTCGGGCGCAAAGGGTCGGCGGGCGAGATCACCCTAACCGAGGAGAAGTTTTGGCCGCTTGATGTCACGTATTTTGTGACATTCGATAAGCGCCAACATGATCTGCGCTTCCTTTTCTACTTATTGACAATGCTCAAACTGCCAAGGCTTGCCAAGGGCGGTAAACCGGGCATCAATCGCGATGAAGTATATTCGCAAGGCGCCAAAATCCCTACCCTCCCCGAGCAGCAGCGGATCGCCGGAATCCTAGACGAAGCGTTTGACAAGATCGCGACCGCCAGAGCCAATGCCGAAAAGAACCTCAAAAATGCCCGTGCTCTGTTTGAAAGCCACCTGCAATCCGTCTTCAGCCGCCGAGGCGCGGGTTGGACGGAGAAGAGACTAGGTGATGTCGCCGAAAGTATCTCAACCGGCCCCTTCGGAACGATGCTGCACAAGTCAGACTACATCCCGGATGGTATTCCGCTCGTGAATCCAATGAATATCATTGACTCGCGAATTATTCCGTCGAGCCGGATGATGGTGAGCGAGAAAACGAGAACACGACTCAGCGCCTATGTTCTTAAAGCCGGGGACATCGTGATCGCACGAAGGGGAGAATTGGGAAGATGTGCGCTTGTCACCGACAGTGAAGCAGGATGGCTCTGCGGCACCGGCTCATTTTTTGTGCGACTCTCGAAGTCAATCGATGGGAAGTTCTTTGTTGCCCTCTTTAGCTCAGAGCGATTCAGGACACGCCTGGAGGGAAGCGCCGTTGGCACCACGATGAGCAGCCTGAATCACGCAATTCTCAACGGTCTTCCGGTCCTCGTTCCATCTATCGCTGAACAAAAATCAATCATGGCTATAGTGGACGTGATGTCTTCCGAAACCCAACGCCTCGAATCCATCTACCGGAAAAAACTCGCCGCGCTGGACGAGCTAAAGAAATCCATGCTGCATCAAGCCTTCAACGGAGAACTATAGACCCATCATGAATGAAGCCGAGACTAGAGCCGAGCATATCGATCCCGCTCTCCAGGCCGCAGGCTGGGGCGTGGTCGAGGGCAGCCGGATTCGGCGCGAATACCAGATCACAAAGGGCCGCATTGAAGGCGGGCTGGGACGCGATGTCCGGCGCGGCAAGGCGCACACCGCCGATTACATCCTGATCTATCGCAACACCAAGCTGGCGGTGATCGAAGCCAAAGCCTGGGACCAGCCGCTCACCGAAGGCATGGCGCAGGCAAAGAGTTACGCCGGGAAACTATCGATCCGCTTCGCATATGCCACTAACGGGCAGGGGATCTACGGCATCGACATGCAGACCGGCAAGGAAGGCGATGTGCCGCGCTACCTTACGCCGGAGGAACTCTGGAATCTGACCTTCGCCGAAGCCAATGCCTGGCGAGACCGCTTCGCCGCCGTCCCTTTTGAAAAACAAGGCGGCCGCTTCCAGCCGTATTATTACCAGGACATCGCGGTCGAGCGTGTGCTCGATGCCATCGCTGCGAGACGCGACCGAATTTTACTCACTTTAGCCACAGGCACGGGCAAGACCTTCATTGCTTTCCAGATTGCGCAGAAGCTATTTCACAGCCGCTGGAATCTTTCAGACTGGAAAAACGGGAGCGAGCCGTCGCGCCGTCCGCGCATTCTGTTCCTCGCGGACCGGAACATTCTCGCGGATCAAGCTAAGAAAGAATTCGCCGCGTTTCCTGAGGATGCACTGGAGCGGATCACCCCGGAAGACATTCGCAAAAAAGGCAAGGTTCCGAAGAACGCCAGCCTGTTCTTCACCATTTTCCAGACGTTCCTGAGCGGACCTCCGAAGGACGGCCAGCCATCCCCCTATTTCGGCGAGTATCCGCCGGATTTTTTCGATTTCATTATTATTGACGAGTGTCATCGCGGCGGAGCGAATGACGAAAGCAACTGGCGCGGCATTCTCGAATATTTCAAGCCCGCCGTGCAGCTCGGCCTCACGGCCACGCCCAAACGCAAGGACAACGTGGACACTTATGCTTACTTCGGCGAGCCGGTCTATATTTATTCGCTCAAGGAGGGAATTAACGACGGGTACCTGACGCCGTTCAAGGTAAAGCAGATTTCGACGACGCTCGATGAGTATGTCTACACGCCCGACGATACCGTGGTCGAAGGAGAGATAGAGGCCGGGAGGCGCTATACGGAGCGCGATTTTAATCGGATCATCGAGATTAAGGAGCGCGAGGCGCACCGCGTGAAGCTGTTCATGGAGCAGATCGACCAGAAGGAGAAAACGCTGGTCTTCTGCGCCTCGCAGGACGACGCGCTGGCAGTGCGCGATCTCATCAACCAGATCAAAACCAGCAAGGATCCGGGTTACTGCCAACGAGTCACCGCCAACGACGGCGCACTCGGCGAGGAGCACCTGCGGGATTTTCAGGATAACGAGAAAAGCATTCCCACTATTCTGACGACTTCGCAGAAGCTTTCGACCGGTGTGGATGCGCGGAATATCCGCAATATCGTGCTCATGCGCCCGATTAACTCGATCATCGAGTTCAAGCAGATTATCGGGCGCGGTACAAGGATTTATGACGGGAAGGCGTCCTTCACCATCTACGATTTCGTGAAGGCGTACCACCACTTCAGCGATCCTGAATGGGATGGCGAGCCCATCGAGCCTGAGCCTCCGCCGGAGCCGAAATTTCAGCCGGTCCCGCCGCCGGAACCCGGGCCAACCTCCGACCCAGTTCCGCGCGCGCAGAAGATTAAGGTGATCCTGGCCGATGGCAAAGCTCGAACCATCCAGCACATGATGATGACGAGCTTTTGGCACCCGGACGGCACTCCGATGTCCGCTCAGCAGTTCATGGAAATGCTTTTCGGCAGGCTGCCCGAGTTCTTCAAGGATGAAGACGAGCTGCGCGGCCTCTGGAGCGCTCCCGATACGCGCGCGAAGCTGCTGCTGGGGCTGGCCGAAAGGGGATTCGGCAAAGAGCAGATGGCCGAGATGCAGAAGCTCATCGATGCCGAGAAAAGCGATCTGTTCGACGTGCTGGCGCATATCGCCTATGCGCTACCGCCGCTGAGCCGGGAGGAGAGAGCCACGAGCGCCAAGCTGCAGATCGGCGCCCATTTCAGTATCAGGCAGCAGGTGTTTCTCGACTTTGTACTGTCGCAATATGTCAAGGTCGGGGTAGAGGAGTTGGACCAAGACAAGCTGCCGCCGCTATTGAAGCTCAAGTACAATAACGCGATTGCGGACGCTGTGGCCGATCTGGGCAGACCGGAAGAGATCGGCGGTATTTTCGCCGGATTCCAAAAATATCTGTATCAGGCGGCGGTCTAGCTCATAGCCGGGCCAAGCGCCCGGGTTCATATAAGCTGGAAGTATGGTTATCGCCGGGCGGCGAAAGTCGATCGCATTTTTCATCGCGCTCGGCGCCGGCCTGATTCTCGTAACGCTGCTGCTCTATGTCGGTTGGGTTCTGCTGAACTGGCGCAAGGGCATCCTGGTCGTTTTAGGGGTCTTACTCCTGACCATGATTATCAGCGGCGTGGTGCTCAACACCACCTTTCTGGTGCGGGAAATCCGAAAAAACGCGCAGCACGATGCGTTCATCAACGCCGTCACGCATGAGCTTAAGACTCCGGTGGCCTCGATTCGGCTCTACCTTGAGACTCTTCTGAAACGCGATGTGGATGATGCGAAGCGCAACGAATTCTATCGCACCATGCTGGAGGACAGCGATCGCCTGCTGGGGACGATCGAGCAGGTATTGCGGACAGGAAGAGTCGGGCCGCTCAGGCGCAAGCTCAATCTTTCGCCCGTCGATCTCGGGGGAGTCGTAAAGGAATGCCTGGCGCGGGCTCGGGCGCTGCATCGTCTTTCCGAGGAGTCGTTGCGATATCAGTCCGGTTCTCCCGCCACGGTTCTGGCCGATCCGGATGAGGTGCGGGCGGCGGTTTCGAATCTTATCGATAATGCAGTCAAGTATTCCGGCGAAGAGGTCAACGTCACAGTGGAGACCGCCAACCTGGATGGAAGATACGCATCGGTGCGCGTCGTCGATCACGGTGCAGGGATTCCCCAGACGGAGCTGAAGCAGATCTTTAAGCGTTTTTATCGGGTGCCGGGAGCATTGGCGACGCGCGTGAAAGGAACCGGCCTGGGCTTATATATCGTTCGATCGGTCGCCAAGCGGCACGGCGGCCGCGCCTGGGCGGAGAGCGAAGGTCCCGGGCATGGAAGCACGTTTGTGCTGCAGCTTCCCATCGCGAAATGAGTCAGGCTCCAGCGGTGCGGATTCTTGTAGTCGAGGACGAGCAGCATCTGGCAGAAGGGCTACGCTTCAATCTGGAAGCGGAGGGTTACCAGGTACAGGTGGTGGAAACCGGCGAAGCGGCGCTTGAATTACTTGCTGCGGAGCCGCCGGCATTCGAACTCGTCGTGTTGGATGTGATGCTTCCCGGCAAGGATGGCTTTGCCGTGATCTCCGAAATGCGGCAAGGCGGGCAGTTCATTCCTACGCTTATGCTGACGGCTCGGAACCGTCCCGAAGACGTGCTGAAAGGCTTCGCTGCCGGCGCCGACGATTATCTCGCCAAGCCGTTTGATCTATCCATCCTGATTGCTCGTATTCGCGGCCTGTTGCGGCGACGCGAGTGGCTGCGGGCGTCTTTTCGGCAAAAGGAGAGCGAGAGAATCCAGCCGGTGCGGCCGTGGCAGATACAGCCGCCGCGCCGGCATCCAACGGAAGATTCACTTTTGGAGACAAATCGGTCGAATTCGATCGACTGGAATTGCACGTCCGCGATCAGGTGTTTCCGCTCACCCTCATGGAAGTCAATGTTCTCCGTTATCTGATTCAGCATGAGGGCAAGCCGGTTTCGCGGAAAAAGATGCTCGAAGAAGTTTGGGGGCTCCACGAAGATACCGACACGCGCGCCATCGACAATTTTATCGTCCGGCTGCGGCGCTATATCGAAGACGATCCCACGCGCCCACGCCATCTGCTCACAGTGCGCGGAGTGGGTTATCGATTTGTGGCCTCTCCGGCCAATACCGGGGGATTGAACGGGTTTACTGGGCGACTACGTGGTTGCGCAGGACCCCGATGCCTTCGATCTCGACTTCCACCGTATCGCCGGCACTCATCGTTTTCGTGGCTCCAGGCGTTCCGGTGTAGATGACGTCGCCGGGCTCGAGCGTTACCCATTTGCTGATATAGCTCACGATGGTGGGGCAGTCGAAAATCAGGTCGGAGGTAGATTGCTTCTGTACGACCTCTCCGTTCAACCGAGTCTGAAGCAGCAGGTTGCCATAATCGATTCCGGTTGCGATCGAGGGTCCCAGCGGACCAAACGTATCGGAGCCTTTCGCGCGCCACCATTGCAGGTCCTTCTGCGGCCCAAGCTGCCATTCGCGCTCGCTGACATCATTGCCGCAGGTAACGCCGAAGATGGCCGCGCGTGCCTGATCCGTCGTAGCGTTCCTCACGCGACGGCCGATCACCAGCACCATTTCCCCTTCGTAATGCAGGTTGGTGGCGTCGGGTGGAATGACGATAGGCCCGTCGGGGTTTTGCAAACAGGAGATGGGCTTATAGAATATCTCGGGATTCGAAGGCGACGGGCGGCTGCCCAGATGACTTTTGTAATTGAGGCCGACCGCCAGGATCTTACCCGGCTCGCAGGGACAAAGCAGTTTTACCGCGGACAGTTTGAGCGTGACCCCAGTCTCCGGCAGGACCGTCGGGCTGACCGAAGAATCCGCCTTGAAGCTCGCGGACAATACCGTCGTCGAGAATGCCGTAGGAAATGGCAGAAGCGGAACGATAGCGAATGTATTTAGGCACAGATTGCCATTGTATCGTGACATAATGAAGCCGTGGACGCCGACGAAAGTAAAGACGAATCTCAATTCCATCTGAGCCAGCCGCCGGAGCTGTTCGCGCGCATCGATCAGGAATCGGAGCTTGATCCCTTGCACGAATCGATCGTGTTTACGACTATCGATAAAGCCATCAACTGGGGGCGCAAAAACTCGATCTGGCCGATGAGCTTCGGACTCGCTTGCTGCGCAATCGAGATGATGTCCATGATCGCTTCGCGCTACGACATTTCGCGATTTGGCGCCGAAGTAATGCGCGGCTCGCCGCGGCAATCGGATCTCATGATCATCGCCGGCCGCGTCTCGAATAAAATGGCTCCCGTGATTCGCCGCCTTTACGAACAAATGCCGGAGCCCAAATGGGTGATTTCGATGGGCGCATGCGCCACTTCCACCGGCGTTTTCTCGAATTACGCGCTGGTTCCGGTGAACCAGGTGATTCCCGTCGACGTCTATGTTCCGGGTTGTCCGCCCCGGCCTGAGCAGTTGATCTACGCGATCATGATGCTGCAGAAAAAAATCGAGCAGGACACGCACGTGATGGAAAAAGTTCTGAACTTGGCCTGACGTGCCTGAGCTTTCCCCGGCGGTAAAGGTCGAGGATCTTCGCAAGATCTATGGCAATAAGGCGGCGGTCGATGGCTTGAACTTAATCGTGCCTCGCGGCTGTTTCTTTGGCTTTCTTGGGGCCGAATGGCGCGGGCAAAACGACCACGATCAAAATGCTGATGGGCCTGGCGCCCCCCACCTCAGGCGCCATTCAGCTCCTGGGTCTGCCGATGCCCGAGCACGCTCTGGAGATCAAACAACAGATCGGGCTGGTGCCCGACGAATCGCTGTTGTTCGATCATCTGACCGGGGGCGAGTTCATCGAGTTCGTCGGACGGGTTTACGGACTGGATCGCGCCGTGGCCCGCGCAAGATCGGGAGAACTGCTGGACCTCTTCGAGTTGGGCAGCGATCGCAGAAAGCTGATCGCGGAGTACTCCAAGGGCATGCGCAAGCGCGTGGCGATGGCCGCGGCCCTTATCCATCGCCCGCAACTTGTTTCTTATGGACGAGCCGTTTGAAGGCGTCGATGTGGTGGGCGCGCGCCTGATGAAAGATATTCTGCTCGACCAGGTACACCGCGGGGCCACGATCTTTCTCACCTCGCACGTTCTCGAAGTGGTGGAACGGCTGTGCGATCGCGTGGCGATTATCCAGGAGGGCCGTCTCGTGCTCGAAGGGTCCATGGCGGAGCTGCGCGGCGCGTCGGAAACGCTGGAGGACGCTTTCGTGCGCGCTGTAGGCGTGGATCGTTCCGCCGAGACGCTGGACTGGCTTTAGGAACTCTTCATGAACCGGGCACGCGCGATTTTATGGGCGCAATGGCGGTCCACTCGGAACGTTTACTGGCGCGGCGGCATGGCCTGGACCACCGCGATCGGCGCCGTTTGGTACGGTTTTGGTTGCTCGCTGCGATCGCCACGGCTCGTCTTCTTTCCAGCCCTCGAGAATTTCGCGCAAGTGAAATCCTCTTTACCGTGGGTTCTGCTGGTTGTGTTTCTTTACTGGCAAGTAGTTCCTTTGCTGCTTGCCGCCACGGGCGCCCAACTCGAAATGCGGAAGCTGCTGGCTTATCCGATTCCGGCCGGCCAATTTTTTGCGATCGAAACGATGCTTCGCGTCACCGCCGGAATCGAGATGGTTTTCATCCTTATGGGGCTGCCGTGGGAGTATTGCTGAATCCCGGGCTTGCCAAATGGTGCGCTCTGGCGATTCTGCCTTACGTTCTGTTCAATTTGTTCCTGGCCGTCGGCAGTACGGGATTTGCTGTCGCGGATACTGGCTCACAGACGGCTCCGCGAGATTGCAGTTTTCCTCCTGGTCATGTGCGCGGCGCTGCCGCAACTTCTGCTCACCGATGGTTCGACCCGGGCGCATCGCCCGTTTTTTGCCGGCGATGCGTGGGCGGGCTGGCCCTGGGCGGCGACGGCGAACCTGCTCCAGGGCTCGGATGTTTTGCGCATTCGGCGGCGATCTTGCGGCATGGACCGTAGCCGCTGCCTTTTTTGGCCGATGGCAGTTCGATCGAACGCTCTGCCTTCGATGCGGAAGCCGCCAGAGCCGGGGCACGCATGCGAGTCGCTCGTCCGGGCTGATCGAAAAATTCTATCGTTGGCCGTCGATTTTTTTCGACGATCCTCTGGCCGCGCTGATCGAGAAAGAAATACGGTTCCTGCTCCGCGCGCCGCGATTTCGGCTAGTCTTCCTGATGGGATTTACGTTTGGCCTGGTGATTTGGCTGCCGATGGCGCTGGGGCGTACGGGCGTGCCCAGAATGTTTATCGGAGACAATTATTTAACAGTCGTGAGCGTATACTCGCTTCTTTTATTGAGCGAAGTTTGCTTCTGGAATTCGTTCGGATTCGATCGTGCCGCGGCGCAGATTTATTTTCTGGCGCCGGTGCCGTTCTCGCGGGTCCTGATCGGCAAAAATATGAGCGCGCTATTTTTTATCGGGCTGGAAATCTCCGCCATTACCACGGTATGCGCAATTCTCGGTATGCCGCTCAATTTGGAACGGCTGGCGGAGGCCTATTCAGTCGCAGGCGTCGTGAGCGTGTTTCTGCTGGGATTCGGAAACCTGTTTTCGATTCACCAGGCGCGCGCTATGAATCCCGTGACATCGTTCCGCTCCGGGAGCCGCCGGGCGCCTGCAGATGATGCTATTCGTCGTCTATCCCATCGCATTCCTGCCAGCCGGCCTGGCCTACCTGGCGCGTTGGGCGTTCGATAGCCAGGCAGCATTTTTCGCCGTGCTGGCGCTGGATGCCGCGACCGGACTGATCCTCTATCGCATTCGCGCTCGAATCCGCGGTGCAGTGCGTCGGAGCGGCTCAAGGAAAAAATGATCGCGGCTCTCTCAGTGGGGGAAGCGCCCATCGCTGGATGACTTCAACTTTGGCATTTTACTTAACAGCGGGCAATCCCAACTCGCTGAACTAGATCGGCGAATCGCGGGTCGGAGCGCACGGGATCGAAAACGGGATCTACTTTCAAGTAGACCAGACCCGCCGATCGATCTTCTATGGCTTTCGAGAGCCAATCGAAAGCTTCGTTCGCCTCGCCCAGGCCGATATGAATCATGGCGAGCACTAGCGGTTGCACATAGGTTTGTTTGGACCGGCCGTTCAACTCGCTGAGAATCGCTCTCGCAGCCGCAACATCATGCGTAACGGCGTCGCCGTAAGCCAGAGCGGCAAGCTCGTTCGTGTCGCCCTCAGAAAGCTCCAGCGCCTTGTGCAACTCCGCAATTGCTTCCGGGAACTGCCCGCTCTGCAACTCCGCGCGCCCTAAAAGAGGTGCGCGGGCACGAAGCCGGAATCAAGAGCCAGGGTCTTCTGGCATTGCTCGATGGCCGGTGCGTACCGGCGGGCGTAGTATAGACGCGACGCCAGTGCGAGATTGATCAATGGAGAGAGAGGGTTCGTTTCCAGGGCTCGGTCCAGCTCGGGCTCCGCCGCATCGAACTGTCCGATGGCAATCAGAAAATCCGCGTACCAGATATGCGCCGTGGGATAGTTCGGATTCAGCTCGATGGCACGTTTGAATTCCTTTCCTGCAGTAAGCCAATCCCAATCGTGGAATCGTGCCCAGGCGAGCGAGGTGTGCGCCTCGGCGAGATTGTCGTCCAGTTCGATAGCCTTCGCTGCAGAGCTTCGTATATTCGGCATCACCTCGCGCGTAGGAAGCACATTAAAATCGGCCAGGAGCGCGTATGCATCCGCTTCGCCGGCGTAAGCCAGAGCGTATCGTAGGGTCTTTCTGGATGGCCTGTTGGAAATATTGGATGCTCTCCTGTAAGCCTTCGAGCGTCCGCTTGTTCCATTGGAACCTGCCCTGCAAATAAGATTGGTAGGCCTCGGCGTCCTCGGTCGTGTGCTTATTTATACGCTCGATTTCAGTGCCATTGAGCTCGAGGCGGAGCTTTTCCGAAATTTCGCGCGAAATCCGCTCCTGCGTTGCGAGAAGGTCGGCGGCTTTTACTTCGTACTGCGCTCCCCAGAGCTGGCGATTGCGGTCCACTTCCACTAATTCCGTGCTAATCGCGAAATCGTCGCCCCGGCGCACGAGGCGGCCTGTCAGGACAGCGCGGACCTTGAGTTGTCTGCCGGCTTCATCCGGGCTGAGGGTTTTATTCTTGTAACGCTCTGTCGAACTGAACGAACGCACTTCCAGCTTAGGCAACTGTGACAGGCTGTTGATTATGCTCTCCGCGATCCCGTCACTGAGATATTCGGCATTGGGATCGCCTCCGATGTTCGTGAACGGCAGCACGGCGAGCGAATCCAGCGGCTTCGGGCGGAAGGCGCAGTATAGAATTCCCGCGGCCAGCAAGGCCAGCAATCCCGCAATTGCAATTGCAGCCCGGCGATTGCGTTTGATGCCGGCCGCGATGTATTCCGCGCTTGAAACCGGAGGCGCCGCTACGATGGTCTGCGAAGATGCCGGCCCTGAAATATTATGTCCCTGGGATATATGTATAGACGCGGACTCGGGCGGAGTGGCGGGGGTGTAAGGCAAAATTAATGTTTCCGCAATGCCGCCCCGCAAGCTGGAATCTCGCTGCAGCCGCCTCAAGTCGGCGCGAATCTCGGCTGCTGACTGGTAACGTAGGTCGCGATTTTTCTCGAGCGCCTTCAATATGACTCGTTCCATTTCCGCCGGAAGGTCGGCACGAATGCGGCCCGGCGGTATGGGATCGCCGTGAAGTATCGCGGAAAATGTGAGCGCACTGGTATTGCCGTGGAAAGGGGACGCGCCCGCCGCCATCTCGTAAAGCACCACTCCGAACGAAAAAAGGTCCGTGCGACAGTCCAGTTCCTGGCCGCTAGCCTGCTCCGGAGACATATAGGCCACCGTACCTAAGGTAGAGCCTGGGCTGGTGACCAGATCGTCCATCATCGCCGTGGACATTTGCGAATTTTGCGGCCCCGCCGACTTGCCAATTCCGGCCGCAACCTTTGCCAGGCCGAAATCCATTATCTTGATTTCGCCGCGCATCAACAAAAAAATATTGCCCGGTTTGAGATCCCGGTGCATAATTCCTTTACTATGGGCCGCATCGAGTGCGTCCGAAATTTGAATGGAGTATTCGATCAGATCGTCGAGATGGATCGGTCCGGCCCGGAGATGTTCAGCCAATGTGCGGCCCTCCAGGTATTCCATGACAAGGTAAGGGCGAGTATCGTACTCTCCAATATCGTGGAGCGTGCAAATATTCGGATGGTTTAGTGCGGAGGCGGCGCGCGCCTCGCGATGGAAGCGTTCCAGCACGAAGTTGTTGCCGGTCATCCGGTCGGGCACGAACTTCAAGGCAACGGTTCGGCCCAGGCGGATATCCTCGGCTTTATAGACAATTCCCATTCCACCTTGTCCCAAAGCCGAGAGAATCCGGTAGTGCGAGATGACCTTCCCGAGCATCTGGTCCGGCGAGCCCATGCTACGCTACTTCCTAGTGCAATGGATATCCCGGTTCACCGGGGAGACGGCCATCGATCTTCAGGATCTTCAAACCTTTTTGGACCTGGGAAGCATCCACGAACGCGACCGCGCCGGGAATTCCAGCTACCAGTTCCGTTGCCATTTCATTCGAGTATACGATTCTTGGGGCGCTGGCAGCTTCGGCACGAAAGACCTTTGCGATCCAGTATTGGCGGAACTGGGCCTCCGACATCTGATAAATCGTTTTAAGCACGACTTCCCGCTCATGCGCACCGGGAGCTCGGACTAGCAGGGTCACTTTCAGATTGGACGACCAGAACTGGCGATCTCCCAGCATCAGCCGCCTGAGTTCCGCAAATGACAAATTATTCGCTGGTAAGTCTGGGCGGACCACGATGGCAACCGCGTGGGAATCCTCTCCGCCGGTGGAGGCGTGTGCAAAGGGCGTCCCGCCAATCGCGACCAGCACTTCGCGCCGCGAAAATAAATGACGGATAGCTCGCATCCGCTAAAAAGTAAATGCTATCTGCGAAAAAATTCCGAAGATATTCTGGGCATCGCGGAGCCAATAATATCGGTGCTCGATTTTGAAAGCCGCAAACGATGCGAAGTCGTATCGCACACCGGCGGTCGAACCGGTGAATGTCGGGACTTCGCGGAAGATTGCATCCGCGTGGGGAACGTGAATTTGCTCCAAGCGGTAATACGGCTTCCAGAGTTTCCCGAACCACGGCAGGCGATATGCCGTTTGCATGTACCAAGCCTGACTGTTGGCGGTTGGACCGCCAAAGAGCGGTTGGTGGGTGACGTTTGCGAATTCGGCAATTATCTCAGGGTTCTCTTTCGACCATACTGCATGGGCGGATTCGATCCATTCCCTGGCCACAGGACCGCCAAGCGGATCGAGCTCGTCGCGATAAACCGAGCCGCCGATTTGCAGGCCATACGCGAAATCCGGCAGGATGTACGCGTTGGCCAGCCAAGCCCGATTATTGTTAATGTCGCCGGCGTCGCCTCCTCGACTGATGACCTGTCCGCGGCCGTTTCCCACGCCCACATCATAGTTCAGATTCAGCCCGCCGAGAGGCACTGCGCCCTCTCCCAATGCTCCGATAAAGTGCACAGGAATGAAACTGCCGCCAAACTGCACCATCTCCGGCCTGCTGATGGTGGTTTGCAACCATTGGCCGTGGTGGAACGCAGTATTCCAATAATTGATGGGCGTATGATAGCGGCCGAAGGAAAGCTTGAAATAATCATTGAAGTCGTAGCGGACGATCAGTCGTTCGACCTCTACATTAAACCCGGGGGCGGGCGGTATTCCGTTTCCGGCATCGCTTCGGGCCGTGAATGTGATCTCTCCGAAGAAGTTAACTTTCGGCGAGAGGGCTGAAATTAAGTGCAGCGTTGTCTGCCCAAGCTCAAAACTGCTATGGGGTTCGAGTAAAGTCTGAGGTTGAAAACCCGCAGCCGCACCGTGCAGATCGGTAGCCGAGAAATCCACGTCTCCGAATCCGGTGATCTTCAAAGAGGGATAGACCGGCTGGGGAGATTCAGGTCCTGCAATCGTCGGTACTGGGGGCTGGTCGTGGGGGTGAGCGGCGGCCACCGGTGTAACAGCGATGGGCGGACTCTCCTGCGGTGGGCGCGGAGACGAAGCGTTGGCCGAAGCCTTTTCGCCTTCAAGTTCCGCAACTCTCTTTTCGAGACTGTCTATGCGGACGAGTAGTTTCTGAATCAATTCCTGTGTGGCCGGGTCGGTGGACTGGGCAGAAGTCAAACCAGGAAGCAGGAAGACCAGGCTCACGGCCACAGTTCGACAATTCATGACGTTTAGGAATTATCGCTCAATCTGGGCGCGTCCTGCCACATCGCCGTTACCTCGTCGACATATTCATCGATGATTCCGGATCATTAACGCTTCCTCAGGCATAAATCAAAGTTAAGATCTTGCGGCCACTCGCTGTTCCAGGCTCAACAACGCTTCCTTGGTTGGCAATCCCCCGCCGAACCCGGTGAGCTTTCCATTCGAGCCGATCACGCGATGACAGGGGATCACGATTGGCAAGGGGTTCACGCCGTTAGCCGCACCGACGGCTCGGGATGCCTTGGGGTTTCCCACGCGCTTCGCGAGCTCTCCGTAGGAAATGGTTTTGCCATACGGAATATCCTGCAAGCGGCGCCACACATTGCGCTGGAACTCGGTGCCTTCCGGCGCGAGCGGGAGATGGAAGGTGGTGCGCTGCCCGCTGAAATATTCGCGCAGCTGGCGTACCGCCTCCCCAATCGGACCGAGCGCCGATTCCGTCCAATCCGGTTCCGGTCTGGCTGGCCTTCCGTTTTCTGGAAATTCGATGCGCCGAACCGCATCGCGATCCCCGGCGATCAAAAGCGGGCCAATGGGTGTGTCGAGGTAACAATAGTTCATATTTTCTCTCCTGATTTCTGATGGGCTCTCCACAGATACATCGCGGCGTAAGCGCGCCACGGGCGCCACGCTGCGGCATCTTTTCTGAACTCGCGCAGATACAGGTCGCCGGATGGGAACGCGTCAGGTTCGCTCAGGCGCATCGCGATATATTGCGCCGTCCACGGCCCTATTCCTGGAAGCCTGATCAGTTTCTCTTCGAACTGTTCCAGTTCAAGCGATCCATCGAATACGATCTCCCCGCGCTCTACCGCCGCCGCTAATTCGCGAATCGATTGTGCCCTGCGGCTGGTCAGCCCGATGCCCGTCAGGTCGGCCTGGGCCAACGTTGCGGCTGTCGGGAACAGCACGCTTTCGCCGCCTGGTACGGGAGCGCCGAACGCGGTGGCTAGGCGACCGGCTATCGTAGTTGCCGCCTTCACGCTCACTTGCTGACCGAGAATCGCGCGGACCGCGATCTCGAATCCGTCCCAGCAGCCGGGAACCCGCAGGCCTGGGTGGGCTCGGAGGACCGCCTTCATTCGCGCGCCTTTCATCAGGTGATCCGTAACTTCCGCAGGGTCTGCGCCAAGATCGAACATTCTTCGCACGCGCTCCACGATCCGGAACAGCAGTGCGGGATCGCTGAAACGAATTTGTAGCTCGAGATAATTGCCGCGGGTTGCGCGCCGAACCGCAATCTCTCCGGCGTGCCCGTCCAGAGAAATAGTCCGCCGATACTCATCCACAGTCACTACTTCGACACGGGGCGTGGCGCGCGCGGCAAGGAACGCGATGAGTGAATCCCAATCGTAGGGCGGACGGTAGCCGAGCCGGAAGCGATAATAACCGGCATTCTGAACCATGCGGGGACGCGTCGCGGCTTTTCGAAGCTCGCCGGGCGTACGGCCATATAATTTCTGGAAGGTCGCATTGAATCGCCGGATGCTGCCGAAACCCGCGGCCATCGCCGCCTGCGCGAGCGGCAGGTCCGTTTCGTCAATCAGCTTCTTTGCGAAGTGTACGCGCCGCGTTTGCGCCACAGCTACCGGCGTTGCGCCCAAATACCGCAAAAATAACCGGCGCAGGTGGCGCGATCCGATTCCGAGCCGCCCGGCTAGATTTTCCACGCCGCCATCATCGAGCGCGCTTTCGCCGATCAGTTTCAGCGCGCGCGAAACGCTGGTTGAAGCTCCCAGCCAAGCGGGCGTGCCAGGCGATGCTTCCGGCCGGCATCGCAGGCAGGGGCGGAACCCCGCCTGCGCGGCAGCGGCGGCGCTCGGGAAATAGCGGATGTTGGTCTGTTTTGGGGAGGGCGCCGGACACACCGGACGGCAGTAAATTCCCGTCGACGTTACGCCGATGAAGAAGCGTCCGTCGAATCGGGCATCCCGCGCAAGCCTAGCCCGTTCGCAGATTTCGCGATCCAGATTCATATCCACCTGGACCGATTATGATTGAATCGAGCGATTTCGTCTGGCCGTTTTCGGACCTGTTCTTACAGCGCCAGTTTGCCTTCGTACATCATATCCCTGAGCGCGAATTTCGCCTTGACGTCGAGCGGTCCCAGTTTGGTGACGAAAGTGATTTGTTTATCGTCCGGATAAATCGGCTCGAGGCGCGGGAAATAGAACAGCGTTTCAGAGGCGCTTGGAAATTTCATCCTATCGAGATAGATCGGATCGTGCTTCCGCTCGAGCCTGGTGTACTCCCTCAGCATCTCCACTCTCTGCTCACGCTGTGCGTCATCCTCATCTTTATGCGAACCGAGCATCGGCAAATCTCCGGTCACACTGATGATATAGTTCGCGGCGGGATCGTCGGTTGAATTGCTGTGAGATGCCAGCCGGATAGGCAGCGCGGTATCCCAGCGCACTACTGCTTTATATTGCTGATGTCCGACGCTGGTGCCGCCGGGATCGGTCGTGCTGGTGGGCACCGTACTGCGACGATTCATGCGGCCCGTTCCGGCGAGACCTGGACTGCGTCCCAATGCGCCCGGTCCCGAATCGTAGGAGATGCTGGCCTCTTTAGCCCAAGGAGATGCAGTCAGCAGCTCCTGAATTTCGGCGGGACTCCAATCTGACGGCTTCTTCTCGTCCCAGAATTCTTTGGCGAAGGCCCAGGCGGACTGCGCCGCGATTCCAGCGGGGATGCCTAGACTTACCAAAATCGCGGCTCGCCGGGTCATCATTGCTACTTAAAATATACCCGTAAAGAAGCCGCTCTGTAGCGACTATTTAATTACCTCGGCAGCGGGGGTCTCGGCCGGCAGATCCGCATGAGCGCTCCAATCTTCCCAGGACCCGTCGTAGAGGCGCGCATCATGACCAAGGTACCGTGCGGCGAAATATACTACGCTGGCCTGCTGGCCGATGTGGCAATAGGAGACGATGCGGTCGCCGGGCTTGACGCCGGCCGCAGCGAACTGCGCCTTCAGAGCGTCGAGTGATTTGAATTTCCCCTGCTCGTCGAATAAAGAAGAGAACGGAATATTCACGGCTCCGGGGATGTGCCCAGGACGCTGTCCTTTGGGAGTTTGCGCAGCGGTGTAGAAGGCGGGAAGGCGCGCATCGACAACCTGAGTGCCGGGCTGGTGAATCTGGGAGCTTACGTAGGCGGCGTCGACGACGACGTCGGCTTGTGGACAAAGCTCGAGCTTGCCTGGGGTGACGCTGGGCACTTCCGTCGACACTGGACGGCCTTCACTCTGCCAGGCCTTGAGACCGCCGTCGAGAATAGAGGTCTGACGCCCCAGACCCATCGCGTCGAAAGTCATAAACGCGCGAGCGGTGGAAGTGACCGCATCCTTGCTCATATAGAGAATTACGTGCGAGTCGCTAATCACGCCGAGTTTCTCGAAAAGAGCCGTCAAATCCGCGGCGGGCGGAAGCTGCGAATGGAGATCCCCAATTGGCGGCGCGATTTCCGCCGGGTTTACATAGCGCGCGCCGGGAATGTGTGCGGCGTCATATTCCGGCTTCTGACCGAGCGCCAGAATAACTATATTCGGATCCTTCAGGTGATCGGCTAGCCACGCGGAGGAAACCAGCATGGTGGCAGCGTCGCCATGCCCCCCACAAGCCACCGGAGCGGCGAGAGCAAATTGTGAAATTGCTATAAGGGCAGCAATGACAAGCATGAGCATTTCTCCTTCGTAATGCCAAAGCTGACGGCTAGTAAAAAGGCCGGTCTGGAGCGCTGACGCATCCGGACCGGCCTGAGGTAAATCAGGAACTCAACTCTACATGGGGTTCTTGGCAGTTTTCGGCCAAAGGACACCCTCTTCCTTCTTGTTGACGGGCGCGAGGCCTTTATAGACGAATTTCTGCACGCGCTGGCCGCGATAGGTTTCGGTTGTGAAAACGTTGCCCTTCGAATCTGTGGCGATGCTATGCACCGCGTAGAATTCGCCGGGTTGACGCCCGCCGTCGCCGAAGCTAGTCAGAACTTCAAGAGTTTCACGCTGCAAAATGTGGACCTGCTCGTTGGCTCCGTCAGCAAGATACATGAACTTCTGCTGCGGGTCTCTGGAAAACGCGATATCCCACACCGACCCGTCACCCAAGGTGTTCTTGTAAAGCACCTGTTCCTTCACGAAAGTCCCGTCTGGTTTGAACACCTGGATGCGATCGTTTGAGCGATCGCAGACATACAGCAAGCCGTCATGTGAGAGTTCGGCGCAATGTACCGGGTTGCGAAACTGCTGATCGAGCGGCGCGTCGGGACTGTAGCGTGCTACCGGCGTGTCATCCGGCTTATGGCCGTAGGCGCCCCAGTACCGTTTGAACTTCAACGTGTCGGCGTCGTACACGATCACACGGCGATTGCCGTAGCCGTCGGCGATGTACACTTCGTTGGTCTTCGGGTCGACGAAAATTTTCGCCGGCAGTCCCAGATTCTCGGTATCGTTGCTGCCCTTGCTCGCTCCTGCCTTGCCGATCTGGCCCAGATACTTGCCATCCTCGCTGAATTTCAGGACCATACTGTCGTGATAGTAAATGGGACCGCGTCCTGCCCCCCTCTGCTCATCTTCCGTGGCGATAGCTGATGTAGCGTTTGCAATACGTGCCGCAGTTTCCGGGTTTCCACGTCCCCGGCCGCCTGCGGCGGGCGCCGGAGATCCTGGTGCTCTTCCACGGCCGTTGCCGCCGATCCAGACATTTCCTTTGTAGTCCACCGTGATTCCATGATTCGAATCCGGCCACACATAGTTGCCCGCTTCAGCAGCTTCAGGACCGCCCCAGTGCCCAATGAGATTGCCTTCTTCGTCAAACTCGAGAACTGGCGGCGCCGGAGCGCAGCACTCCGCTTCCACCACGCCCTTCGTCCGCTTGGCGCCGGGGGGATTGGCTGCGCCGTAGTCTTCCATGGCCTCGAGCGAGCCTTGGCGATGAATGATCCAGATATGGTCCTGCGGATCCACAGACACGCCGATGATGTTACCCATGATCCAGTGATTGGGCAGCGGCTTCGGCCACATCACATCCACTTCAAATTTCGGCGCCTCCGGTCCGGCGGCCCGAACGGCTCTCTTCGCGAGCACGCTGGATCCGATTCCGAGTGCGCCAACGAGTGCAACAAGGCACCCTCCCACATAGAGATTCCGTTTCATGATTTTCAACCTCCCTGTTCTCAAAATCGATCCAACCTGCAGCCCACGGGACTGGCTTTCGGATCTAAGCTACTATACACGATTCTGTTTTCAGTTGTAAACTACTAGATTGCGACTCGCTCTTTTGATATCGGCACTGTCGCTCGCGCTGCCCACCGGCGCAATCGCTCACGATATTCCCAACGACGTGCTGGTTCAGATGTTTCTCAAGCCCCAGGGAAAGCAATTAAATCTGCTGGTCCGCGTGCCGATGAAGGCTATGCGCGACGTCGACTTTCCGGCGCGCGGAGAGGGCTATCTGGATTTTACGCAGGCCTACGACTACCTTCCCGACTTGTCCACGCTATGGATCTCCGATTTCATTAAGTTGTACGAAGACGGCACGCTCCTACCCAAACCGCGCGTAGTCGGAACCACTATATCGCTGATGTCCGATAAATCGTTCGCAACGTATGAGCAGGCAGCGGCGCACATCGAAGGACCGAGACTACCCGCGAACACTGAAGTGTTTTGGGACCAGACCATGCTCGACGTGTGGTTTCAGTATCCGATCCAATCGGATCAGTCCCGCTTTTCGATCAGTCCGGGCGGGCTCTTGCGATTGGGCGTGCATGTGGTCACCGTGCTCAGGTTCCTGCCTACCAGCGGTGTGGTTCGAGCCTTCGAGTTCGACAACGATCCAGGTCTGGTAAGGCTGGATCCACGCTGGTACCAGGCCGCCTTTCGCTTCGTCCATTTGGGGTTCGATCATATTCTTGATGGAACCGATCACCTTCTGTTTCTGTTCTGCCTGGTGATTCCGTTCCGGCGATTCCGCGCGCTGATCCCGGTGGTTACCGCGTTCACCGTCGCGCACTCGATTACCCTGATCGCATCCGCATACAATCTGGCGCCGGACGCATTATGGTTCCCTCCGCTCATCGAGACTTTAATTGCGGTTTCGATCGTTTATATGGCTCTCGAGAATATTGTCGGCGGGGCCACGGTGCATCGGCGGTGGATGATCGCCTTCGGGTTCGGCCTGGTGCACGGGTTCGGTTTCTCATTCGCCCTCAGGCAAACACTTCAATTCGCCGGAACGCATATGCTCGCGTCGCTGCTGTCGTTCAATATCGGCGTCGAACTCGGGCAGCTCCTGGTCCTGGCGCTGCTCATCCCGGCGCTAGAGCTACTGTTCCGGTTCGTGGTCGCGGAACGGATGGGAACGATTATCTTATCTGCGCTGGTGGCCCACACAGCCTGGCATTGGATGATCGATCGTTGGGAAGTATTCAGAAAATACAGGTTCCCGTGGCCGGACCTCACTCCGGCACTGCTGGCGAACGCCATGCGCTGGGCGATGGCGATCGCGATTCTCGCGGGTTTGTACTGGCTCATTGGCGTGCTGCGCCACCGCCCTGAGCGCGCCGCCGAAAGTAGTCAGCCGCAAGTTGAATAGTATTTAACCTCCATATACAACAACTCCGGTGTTTAAGGGAGATATTAATTCAAAATTATTAATTTCCAGATGTTGCTCCAGCATGTATCAAAATGTTAGGATCAACATCTATGGAGACAGAAGAAATTTTGAAATTTCTGGTTGCCGAACGAGACCGGCTCGAGCGCGCGATTCAGGCGCTTCAAGGTCCCTCAAAGCCCCGTGGCCGTCCACCCAAGACTGAGGGAAATTCGCAGACCGGCGCGCCTCTGCAAAAGAGGAAAAGCCGATCCGCCGCGCAACGAAGAGCCCAATCCGAGAAAATGAAGAAATATTGGGCTGCGCGTAGAAAACAACAAAAATCTCAGGATTAGCGCTTCGACACTAGGTGTAGGGCGGGGGCGGCAGATGCCGTTGTGCATTTGCGAGGTGTTTTGGGAGCCGAATGGTCAAGCGCGCCGTAGAGCGCCCGACCCTCTGATTATCGACTCCTCGGTATTTCCGGTAACAGACCTATCGCCGAAATCCGCCGCGATAGAAGCCGCGGCCATAATAGAATCCAGGTCCGAAATAAAGTCCCACTCCCGGCCCGTAGTAATACGGATAATACGGGTAGCCGTATCCATATCCATAGCCGTAATAGGCGGGCGGCGGAGGCGGGCCGTAACCATATCCAGGACCCGCTCCCGGGGCCATTCGCGATTGCATTCCGGGTGCCTGATTGTAATTGTTAGTATTGAGGTAGCGGAACGCTTGCGGCGCTCTGTCGGTTGCGATGGTAACGGGAGCTTCAACTCTGAAAGTCAAAACCGATTCCGGAGGGATGATGGTCGGGCGCCCGCGAGCTACCAGCACGCCAATCGTGCCCGCCGCTGCACCCGCGCCCGCGCCGATGGCCGCGCCGGGTCCCCAGCCGACAGCAGCGCCTATGGCTGCGCCGAGCGCCGTCGTGCCCACAATAGCTCCGGCGTTTCGGCCCGCCGAGCTGGGTCCGGTCATGCTCAGAAACTGCGTCTGGATCGGGACGACTTGACCATCGACCAGAGTAAGATCGGTCAATTGGACTCCCAATCGGGACGGGGTGTCGCTACTCCGCGCGGCCTTCTGCGCTTCAGTCACGTGACCTCCGATGGTCTGGCCCCTTTGAGCGACAATGACGCCATCGACGATAATCGGCTGCATCAGCGATGCAGAGAACGCATCCCCCGTATGATTGTGGTCGGAAGATAAAGGCTGATTGATCCGAACCGTGATAAAGCTGCCGGACGGTAAAGTCAGGCGCGGTGGGACGGCGGCAGACGGAGGCGGATAATTCGGAGCGCCAGGCCTCTGATTTGGATTTTGATTCGGCGCGGGATAGGAGTACGGCGCATCATTTGGGCCTTGATAGCCGTTAGGGGGACCTTGATAGGGTCCATTATTCTGCGTTCCGGTCTGCGGCGGCGGCGCGTTGGGCGGCGCGGCCTGCATGGGGGGCGCATTTTGCGGCGGCGGCGCATTCGGGTCTATATTGCCGTTCTGAGGGTCGGCGTTTGCGGGATTGGGATTTCCGGGGTCCGCGGGATTGGGATTGGCGGGGTTGCCACTCGCGTTAGCATCGGCCGGGGGCGGCGCGCCGCCCATTTTGTGCCAAGCTCCGTCCGGGGCCGAACTTTGTTCCTGCTGCACACTCTGTGGGGGATCGCTCTGCGGCGGCGTATTGGCGGAGTCCTGCGCTAATAGAAAACTGGATCCAGCCAGAAAGCTGAATGCCGTCCAGTAAGCGGCGTTGCGGATCAAATGGCTTGAATTGGTTTTCATAACATCGGCCTCATCGTTTCGACGAATGCTTCATTGCATCTGTTTCACCACTCTCAATGCGCTGAAAACACGAGTGCAGACGATAGTTTTTCTGGCCCTTATCCACCGTGCTGGTGGATTTCAACCAGCTTTGCGCTTCATTTAGCGTTAGGTAAGAGCCTTCCAACACAGCTCGCCGCCCATGGAGACGAGCCATATGGAAAGAAGGATGCGGAGCGGCTTAGACGGAAGGATAGCGGAAAGATTAGCTCCTGCAATTGCGCCGATCAGACCGCCAGGGATTAATTTTAGAAGCAGACCGGCCTCGAAATGGCCCGATGACAGATGCAATCCGCCTCCAATCGCCGATAGCACCAAACCAAAGGACAGATCGGTACCGATTACCTGAGCGGGCGTTAGCGGAGTCAGGAAAAGCAACGTAAGAGAACCCAATGCGCCTGCTCCGGCGGAGGAAAACCCAACTTCGGTTCCGATGCCTGCCGCGAGAATTGGGAGAAAGCCGGAGCGGTCTCGCTGGAGCGGGACGCCGGTCCGCTTCGCCCGCACCGAGCGATACAGGCTATAAAGCGCTGTGATCAGGACCGTTGGCCCAAGGACGAGTAACACCAATTTGTGTTGCTTTCGAAGGTCGAGCGCTTCGAGCAGAAAAGAACCGGCGACCACGCCTGGGATACCGCCGATACAAAGAAGTAGCAGCACACGATGATTGACCTGCTGGCGCGCCATGTAGATCGGCACAACCGCGATCTTAGTCACAGCGCCAAAGATCAACGCCGTCCCGACGCTCTGTGCCGGTGCCATTCCGAAAAAAAGGATGAGCACGGGCGCGGTGAGAGTGCCGGCGCCGACGCCCGTCAAGCCGATCAGAGTCGCGATAATAAATCCAATCAGGTACGCCATGCCGATCAGGCGCGATTGGACTGGGGTTGCGTAGTTCTCCCAAGAAAACTCCATCGCTCTGCAGGCGGGCATAAAGAAAGTCCGCGGCGGCGAGGTCGTCGGATGGAAGATCGCCTTCCGTGTCGCCGGGCAAAAGGACGATCAGTCCCTGCGTCTGAAGGGCGCCGGCCAATGCCGATCCGGCGCCAGGGAGCAGGGCCACGGCGCAACCTTCTTCAAACAGACGGCGCTCGAGAGCTTGCCCGATTCCGATGCGATCGCCGAACCGGACCACTGCGCCAAAATGCCGGTAGCGGGCCATTCTTTCGGCCGCGGTCACTGGGATCATTGCGCTCTCCGGGCGGCGTTCGTGATCCACCGCGTGCAGGATCATTCCCGCCGCGAGCGTAGCATTGGTGTCGGGATCGATAAGGATAAAGCTGCCCATATGGCGATTGAGGCGATAGGCGTCGAAAAACACTGGCGTGGCGGTCTCGATACGAAGCCGACCGATGTCGTTAAATCCCAGTACATCGGACGGCTCCGGGTCGAGGGTCCCGAGATCGATCCGGTACTCGACTTCGCGAATATCCGCGCGAACGGTTTGCGTGGTGTGTTTCAAAAGCAGCGGCCGCGAGAGCTGAACCGGAGTTTCGCTCATCCATACGACTTCGGCCTCGAACGATCTTCCGACGTTGGGAATATCGTCGTGGCTCGCCAGCATATCGCCCCGGCTGATGTCGATGTCGTCCTCGAGCGTGAGCGCGATCGACATCGGCGCGCTGGCCGACTCCAAATCGGAATGAAATCCGGGAATGGCCTTGACTCGCGTCCGCCGGCCGGAAGGAAATATAGTCACTTCCTGCCCGGGACGGATGCTGCCCGACGCAATCTGTCCCGCGTAGCCCCTCAGCTCCGGTTTACTCCCGCCAGGATTGGGACGGATTACATATTGAACCGGGAAACGGAAGGGCGCGTCGAGCTGGATCGGCTTCGACTTCGACCGCCTCCAGATATTCGAGCAGGCTCGGTCCCGAGAACCACGGCATTGCCCAGACCAGGCTTGACCACGTTCTCACCCGTCAGTGCGCTCAGCGGAATAAACATCGAGGTTGCGGCAGCCAAGCTTTTCGAGGATATCTCCAAATTCACGTTTGATCTGGTCGAAGACAGCTTCGTCATAATCGACCAGGTCCATTTTATTGACCGCCGCTACGATATGACGGATGCCCAGCAGCGAAGCGATAAACGCATGGCGCCGCGATTGCCGCAGCACACCCTTGCGGGCGTCGAAAAGAATGATCGCCAGATCGGCCGTCGACGCGCCCGTGGCCATATTTCGCGTGTACTGCTCATGCCCCGGCGTATCCGCGATGATGAATTTCCTCTTCGCCGTGGAAAAATACCGGTAGGCGACATCGATGGTGATACCCTGTTCGCGCTCGGCGCGGAGACCGTCCGTAAGCAGAGACAAGTCCAGTTGACGATTTCCCCGGCTGGAGGAGAATTCCGCGATGGACCGGATCTGGTCTTCGTAGATGTGGTGGGAGTCATACAGTAGCCGTCCGATCAGAGTCGACTTGCCATCGTCGACGCTTCCGGCCGTCGTGAAACGGAGCAAAGTCTTGTTCCGCTCTTGCGCGAGGAATTGCTCGATGGTGCCGGGCAGGGAAGGCTCGGTGCGAGCCGCCATCAGAAGTAGCCCTCGCGCTTTTTCAGCTCCATCGAACCTTCCTGGTCGTAATCGATGATCCGGCCCTCGCGCTCCGATCGGCGGAAGGAGATCAGCTCTTCGATAATTTTCGGAACGGTGTCCGCGTCCGATCGGATTGCTCCGCTGCACGGGCTACATCCCAGCGAGCGCATCCGGCAGCGGATCATTTGTGGCTTCTCCCCGATAAAAGCGGTCACGAACGGCTGCTCGACTGGAATCAGGATTTCACCCCGGACCAACATGGGCCGCATTGCCGCGAAATACAGCGGAACCACCGGAATATTTTCGAGATGGATGTAATGCCACACGTCCAGCTCAGTCCAGTTCGAAAGCGGAAAGACGCGTATGCTCTCGCCCGGGCCGATGCGTCCGTTGAAGAGGTTCCAAAGCTCAGGCCGCTGGCTCTTAGGGTCCCATTGGCCCTGCGTATCGCGGAAGGAATAAATACGCTCTTTGGCGCGAGACTTTTCCTCATCCCGCCGCGCGCCTCCCAAGGCGGCGTCAAATCCACCTTCTCGCAATGCATCCAGGAGCGCTTTGGTTTTCAGCAGTCCGCAGCATCGCTGAGTTCCCAGCCGGATCGGATTTGCACCCGTCGTCGAGCGCCTGCCGGTTCGTGTGCACCAGCAGCCGCACTCCGAGACGAGCCGTGTACTCGTCTCGGAAGGCGAGCATCTCGCGAAACTTGTAACCGGTATCGATGTGCAATAGGGGAACGGAATCGGCGCCGGATGGAAGGCCTTTTCGGCCAGCCGCAGCATCGTAGAGGAGTCTTTGCCGATCGAATACAGCATTACGGGACGCTGAAACTCCGAAGCAACTTCTCTAAGGATATGAATACTTTCAGCTTCCAGCGTCTTCAAGTGGCTGAGCCGCGGCATATCGATCGGCATAAAGGCGGACACTGCGGGGTTACGAAGTCGTTGACCTTGATATTATCACGCTCCGGCCTCAAGCCGTGCCGGTTTGAGAGGCTTGAAAAGCGAAATCGCCAGCGCTACCGCGATCACTACGAAACAGCCGATCACGTTATACCAGAGAAACGCGACCGACGTGAACATAGCGGCGTAGAAAATCGCGGCCTCGCCCGCCAGTACGCCGGCAAATGCAGCGTTCGCGCTGACGCGTTTCACAAAAAAAGCCAGCACGAAGATCCCCAGCATCCCTCCGTAAAACAGAGATCCGACCTGATTCACTGCCTCAATCAAAGCGCCAAAACCGTGGGCGTAGCTGGCGAAGATCATGGCATAAACGCCCCAGAATACGGTGGCCACTCGCGATGCAATCAAATATTGGCGATCCGAAGAATGGCGGTGGAAGTGGCGGCGATAAATGTCGATTACGCTGACTGTCGCCAGCGCATTGAGTTCTCCGGACATCGACGACATCGCGGCGGTGAAAATCACTCCCAGAACTAGGCCGACGACGCCTCGCGGGAGATAGTGAGTGACGAACGAAAGAAAAATATAATTCGTATCGTTCCCATTCGAAAGCTTTTGTGCGACCTCATGGGCCGCGTCCAGCTCCTTCTGCGCAGCGCGAAATTCGACCAGAGCCCCTTGACGCAAAGCAGAGTCGCGAGCGTCTTTAAGGCGGCGCGCGGCCGTCATGCGCTGCTCAAAGGCCCGGCTATACCTCGCCTGCATGTCTGGATACTCGGCCGTAGTCTGGATCCGCTTCAATTCCACTGGATGAAACAGCAGCGGAGGCTGCACAAACAGGAAGAATACGAATACCATGGCGCCGATGAATAGAATGAAAAACTGCATCGGAACCTTAGCGACTGCGTTAAAGAGCAGGCTGAGGCGGCTCTGCCCGATGGACTTGCCGGTTAGATATCGCTGCACCTGGCTTTGATCGGTCCCGAAGTAGGCCAGTGCGAGAAACGTTCCCCCAATGAGCCCGCTCCAAATGTTGTACTGATTGTCCCAGTTGAAGCGCAGGTCCACGGCGTTTAGTTTTCCTGCGGCTCCGGCCAAGCGCACCGCGTCCATGAACGAAACGTCGGCCGGCATTAGCGAGATCGCGATAAACAGCGCCATTACCAGCGACGCCAGGATCACAGCCATCTGCTGCACGTCGGCCCAGGTGATCGCCTTGATTCCTCCGGACGTGGTGTAGAGAATCACCAGGCCGCCCATCAAAAGCGTGGTGAGCCGGAAGGGCCAGCCTAGAATAGCGGAGAGCACGATGGCAGGAGCGGCGAGCGATAGACCAGCGCCGAGGCCGCGCTGGATTAGGAAGATAATCGGTACGATCGCGCGGGTCTTCGCATCGAAACGCTGCTCCAGATACTCGTAGGCCGTATAAACTTTGGCTTGATGAAAAATCGGGACGGCGGTCGCGCACAGAATCACCATCGCTACAGGCAAGCCGAAGTAGAACTGGACGAAGCGCATTCCGTCGACATAGGATTGACCGGTAGTGGAAATGAAGGTGATGGCGCTCGCCTGGGTGGCCATAATAGAGAGGCCCATGGCGTACCAGGGCATCGTCTTTCCGGCGAGCATAAATTGATTGACGGTGGAGGAGCCGCGGCCCCGCCACAGGCCGTAAGAGACCAGGAATAGCAGCCATGCGAACATCACCACCCAGTCGAGTGATCTCATTAGTGGACCTTCGCTCCGCTCATAGCGCAAAGTGCTTCGTGAATAGGTAAAAGAGGACGATCACGGCGGCGAGCCAGCCGAGCGACGAAGGCGTAAACGCGGGGCCACGTTTTTAGAAGTGGCGGCGGTTCATCGGCCATCCGCCTCATTTTCTCAGTGGCGATTCGCTTCATTACTTATAGAACCCTCGCGAGCGGGCATAAACGTGAACCGGAAGTTGTGTTTTGGCGTCCATATAATAGCGAGGCGGCGGTGCGGTTTTGTTCCATCTTAGCAGCCGTGCCTTAAGGGGACTGGAATGGCCGAAGGAAATTGGTGGAGCGATGCCCGCCGATGGGTCCGCGCCGCTAAATTCGCGGCGTGACGTGCGCATCGGACTAGCGCTTGGCGGCGGATTCGCGAGGGGCATTGCGCATATTGGAGTCTTGCGCGTTTTCGAGCAAGAGAAGATTCCGATCCACTTTATTTCCGGTGTGAGCGCAGGCTCGATTGTGGCCGCGGCATTTGCGTCGGGGACTTCAAGCGACGAAATCGATAAAGTGGCAAGCACTATGCATTTTTCGGATCTCGCTCAATGGCGGTTCAGCAAATATGGGCTGGTCGGGTCCGATCCGATGATTCAGTTCCTGGGCCGCCTCCTGAAGGTTTCGGTTTTTGAGCGGATGAAGATTCCACTGGCCGTAATTGCTACCGACCTCAACGCGGGCGGCCCGGCGATTTTCCGGGATCGGGGCGACGTGGTTCTGCCGATACGCGCGAGTTGCTCCTATCCGGGGCTGTTCCAGCCTGTGCATTATCACAACCATTGTCTGGTGGACGGGATGATTTCGATGGATGTGCCGGCCGCGCCTCTCCGCCGCATGGGCGCCACGCACGTGGTGAGTGTCAACTTGCCGATGCCTCCGGAAGTTGTTGACCCCAGGAATATGCTGAGCGTGGTGACACGCTGTTTCCAGATCATGAACTCACGAGCCGAATCCCAATGGCGGCGGCATTCAAACGTGGTGATCGCGCCGGAGGTGTCGGATATCGGATGGAATGCGTTTGAGAGCTCGCAACATTTGGTCGAATGCAGGCGAGCGCGCGGCGCGCGCGGTGCTCCCGCACATTCTCAAATGGTTTCCAGAGCGGGCGCGTGGGGGCGGGGAAGCGGTAGCATAATCCTTTTTTGCTAAAACTCATAGCGCAACTGCAATCGCACCAGGCGCGGCTCCTGAATTGCCGTGGGCAAACGTAAGTTGAAAGAAGGACCGCTAATATCGTTCTCCTGAATCTTATGGCCTGCGTTAGTCGCGTTCAGAATGTCGCCCGATGCCGCGATTCTGCCTCGGGGCAGGGCGAATTCGCGGAGAATACGAAGATTCCAATTGATCACGTGCTCAGCCCGCTGATCGCCGGTCGACACGAAGAAGGGACCCTGAGTCAGGCCGGTTATCAGCAATTCGCGTGTGAACTCCAGGCCGTCCATATAGGTGAAGATAGTTGCCACTTCGATCCCGCCCCAACTCGCTGGTAAACGGTAATCCGCTTGAAGTTTGCCGACGTAGGCGCGGTCGGTAAAGCTTCGGCGGGATGCGTTCACTAACGTGTTCGGATCCATGTACAACGCTCCGATCACGCCTGGATCGTTCTCGAAAACCGCGTTCCCTGGATTGGTAGGCCCATAATCTTTCTCGGCTACAAACGACGGACGAATCAGCAAACCGCGCCATTGCGCGCCGATTTGGGCCAGAAAGCCGGTGCTGAGCGTCCGCAGGTCCGGAGGATTCGTCAGCAGATACTGATCCTTACCCAGCGTGGCGGGGTTCTGGTCGTATACGGTTAAGGGTTCATGATCCACGGGGTCGAGAATCGTAACCGGCGTGAAGTCGGAGTCGGGAACGCCAGTGTCGATCGCCGCGATGCGTTGTTTATCGTCCCTGCGAAAGAGGTGGATGCCGGCAAAGCTGCGATGCCCGAGGGCAAACTCAGCTCCGAGATTGAATTCATCCGCGTAGGGCCGGCGCAGCAATGGTGAAATAGACGAGTAAGCTCCGCCGAAACGCGTCAGCAAGGCTCCTTCTTCACCGAGCTCAAACCTGCCGTCGGAGTTCGAGTCGATCCATCGATATACATTTCCGCTGAGGCTATCCGGATTTCCGAAGTCGAGATACCTTCCGGCCAGCGACGAATACAGCCGGGAATAAGCGCCGCGAAGAGCCAGGCGGCGCAAATGCGGAACTTGCCACGCGAAACCCGCGCGCGGCGAGAGGCTACTCCAGACGATTAAATCCGGCTGTGCTATAAAACTTGTGGGATGCACGAATTGTCCATCGCCTTTGGATTGCGCCGGGAGCGAGCCGCGCGTGAAATCACCCAGAATGCCGAGATCGAGGACAGACCGGCGATTAACCGCACATGATCGGCGGCATAACTCTCAAAGGAGCGTACGATCGACCGGCTATCAAATGGGGTGTTGAACTCCACTACTTCGGAAGGCGCGCCGTGTAGGGTGATCAGATTGATGTCGGAAGGAATCGTAACCCGGTTGAGCGGGGATGAAGTTTTCCACCCCGCCCCGATCGCAATTTGATGCCGGGAAGCAGCGACTGCGAGCGCAACCGGCTGCCAGGTTCCCTGAATGCCTTGCCGGGTTCGGACGGCGAGGGTCGATATCGGCGGTCCTTCCGTAACCGCACCGGTAAGCAGTTCAAGCGCCGGTTCTTGTGTCCCGAATATTGCCGCCGGAGGATCGGTGCTCATATGCGCGGTGGAATCCCCGTAACGCACTTCCAGGATTCCGAGACGAGAATGCTGCGAGAAGAGGTGCGTCCACCCAGCTTGAAGAAAATCGAAATGGTCGATGCCGCTTTCGCCGTCGAAACCACCGGGCAAATCGAAACTCGGCGACATGCGGCGGCCCACAAGTGCCTCCAAGCCCACAGGGACGGCCCAGTTATTCAAGTTGATTCGCGAACCGCTGTATAGCGCATCGAATCGATCCCGTGCGCCGGCCCGAAAACGTCCCCGTATGTCGCCCAAAAGCAGCCGGCTGCGTTGATCGTTGCCCGGCGCGGCCAGCGGAACGGTTTCGCGACGACCATTGGGCGGCGCCCATTACGAACAGGTCGGCCCAGCTTGTCACAGGTCCTCCGGCCTGGACGCCGTCTCGTGTGAACCAGTGAAATCGATCTGCCTGTTGCACCATTCCCCGGCCGGCGGGCGGCGGCAGATTCGAGGACGAGAGAAATCCGCCGGTATCGGCGGTTGAGAACCTGCCATGCCATGATTCGCCGGGCTGCGCGAGAAAAATTCCAACCTCTGTGCCATAACTACTGGAAGCAGTTTGCGCGAAATCGCTCAGCACCACGACCTCATCCATGGCCTCGATGTCGGCCAGGATTACTGGGCTTCCCGGCTGATAGGAATCGGTGGCATCCATCCCCAGGAGCTTATATTGGGTATCAGTCCATGAGTATCCATGTTGCGATTCGAGCGCTAACCGGTTGTCGCTTAGGCCGGTGAAATCGAGCGGCTCCGTCACGCTCGCCGGCTCGCGAGCTAGCAGCAGGCCCTGTAATGTCATCGCCATGGGAAACCCGCGCCCCTGGGGATCTTCAGACCAGGTATCGGGCGATCGGCCTCGGATCCTACTATGAAGACCTCCCGAGGCGTCGATCAGAAGATTCACGCGTGTCGTTTGCAACGGCACGACAATCACGCTCACGTCGGACGCAGGTGCGGCATCGGAGGCAAACAGATATTTTCCATATGGCAGCGCTATGGAGAACTCGCCATCGGCGCCGGTCTCAATCACCGCTCGGAACCGGGGAGTGCCGGTAATAACGATTCGCGCGCTCGCCCGGGCACGGCCATCGGAATCACGGAGACTACCTTCTATCAGGCCGGTGGTCAACTGGGCGTGCAAAAACACAGGGAGACAGACGGCGGCCAGCAGAAGCCGGGGTGAAAACATGATCTCCTTCGATTCAGAGTTCGAATCGTAGCGAAAGTTGTATCTGGCGCGCGCTGGTTGCGAGCGACCGGATTATCCCATAATCAGCGCCGCCAAAAACCGAGCCGGGAAGGCCGAAATTGGGGCGATTGAAAATGTTAGCCGCCTGGGCCCGCAGAATCAGCCGGCGGGTTTCGCCGAGAGACACTGATTTTTGGGCCGCCAGATCCAGCGCTACCAGCCCAGGTCCGTGCAGAGAGTTTTTACCTTCGCTACCGTACGTATACTCCGTCGGCAGCGCAAATGCGGACGTATTGAACCAATGAAACCACCGTTGCTGGCTCACCGGCAAATTGACTTCGCCCACAACTTCCGGCCGGTTCGTGCCCAAGCCATTGTTCAGAATATCTTGGCCCAGCGTCACTGTGAATGGTAACCCATCCTGCACTGTGAACCACCCCGATATTTCCCAGTTGTTGAGCAGATCTCCTACTACTCTGGAAGCACTTTGTGAATGGGGGATATTGTAGTGAATACCCGATACCCAGTGTATTGGAATGTCGTAATCGGAGTTACCCCAGTCATATCTAAAATCATATGGGTCCGTGATAGAGTTCCCATCCAGACCGGATGTATAGGCTCTATGGCGTACCGTATCGAATACACTCTGGATCGAAAGCCCATGAAACGTTCTGAGCCTGAATTGCGCCTCCAGCCCGGCGTATCGGGAATCGTTAATCGGAAGATATTCCTGTATCATTCCGATATTCGGAAATTCCCTGCGCAGAGCGATAGGGCCGGGTCCCGGAAGTGGCACATTGCCATAGCTGATCATCGGAAATGCGAGCGCACGCTCTCCCGAGTAATCGATTTCCAGCATTGCCGCTCTGGTTATCGCCAGATCGTAGCCGACAGTATATTTTTGCGAGTATGGAGTGTGAGCGTGGAGCGGCGCATAATAGCCGGATAGACCCGGCGACGATAGATAGGTTAGAGGACTCGAGGGAAAGCCAGCGGCGAGGCTTACCGGATTGGTCTGACTTCCACTAAACGTCAGCGAGTTGAAGAAAGGCGATTGAACCCCGGAATCGCTGTAGTAGCTTGCGGGATCTACGCCATAGAATATTCCGTACCCCCCACGCGCCGTTAGCCAGCTAAACACGGAATACGCAAATCCGACCCTAGGCGCGAAATTTAAACGGTTGGCGTGCGGAACCACCTGGTCAGCATTCACATATTGAAAATTGGACGGATATTGAAAATTGGACGGAAGCTCGCCTCCAGCCGCTCCAAAATACGACTGTACGGCTGGTTCAGCACCTTTAGGTATCAGAAAAACGCCTGAAGAGAAGTCGAAATTGGTTAATCGATCGTCTTGCTCGCTATAGGAACTGTCATAGTCATATCGCATGCCGAGGCTGAAAGTAAGCTTTTTGCGATATCGCCAATAATCTTGAAAATAGGCTGCCATTCGCCAAAAGCGCAGGCGAGTTTTGTCGTAAACATCTTGAGTTTCCACATTCTGCGCGAGACCGAGCAGAGCGTCGGGAATACCGGTGGGAAGAGATTGCCCGATTTCGGAACTCGTATATAAACCTGAGTAATCGACGGACACATTCCCGGCAAGTCCTTGAATGCGATCGTTTCGGAGCCGGGCAAACTCGATCCCGTACTTCAGAGCATGTGTTTTCACCTCGTGGGCGACGCTATCGAGGTACTGAAAAGCATTCTCCGTAACGAGAAACGGATTCGGATAATCTGAAATGGCTCCTGGATTAGCTCCCGACATCAGATTACGAATGGTTACTGCGGGAAAGCCCTGAGGCGCCGGATTATTCGCGAGTCCAGGAATGTCAAACTGATCCAAAAGATCGTTGGAATTAAGAGTTGAATTCCCGTAATGCGCATAGTTGTAACCCAAAAGGAATTGGTTCACAAGATGCGGACGGAAGGTGTGCGTGTAGCTGACACCGGCATTCGAGCCATTGACGCGTGCCGTGCTGCCCAGCGCGCTGTTCGGCCAGGGACCCGAGTCATCCCGGTTTACACGCTGTTGCAAATAACGAGCACTGAGTCGATCGTTCTGAGCCAGGTTGGCGTCGATCTTGAAGTCGAAGGCATTCGTGTGCGAGGTGTTGCTTTCGATAGCTAGGTAATTATCCGGCGTTCCCGGGTAGTAAAAATTGGGATTGGGCCAGGCATTGACCAGGGCCGCTCCGATTGGGTCTAGCCGGTTGGAAGGAATTATATTTCCAGGAAAGGGATCGCGAATCGATTGAGACGGATCGGCCGGATTTGCATGGGCCATAGCCGGATCGTAAACGGTGTAACCGGACTGAGTGAAATTCCCATTTTTCTCTAGTTGAGTTGGGGTTACTCCAGTAAACTGCGTGGAGGCCGCGGAACGTACTCCTGAATAGTTCGCAAAGAAAAAAAAGCGATTCTTGATGATTGGGCCGCCCGCGCCGATCCCGAACTGGTTTCCCCTCAGCGGAAGGCGGTCCACATCGAAGAACTGGCGCGCATCCAGTCTCTCGCTGCCTAAATAGTCGTATATAAAGCCGTGAAGTGTGTTAGTTCCCGACTTCATTGCTACATTGATCACACCGCCGCCCGCACGCCCAAACTCCGCGGAATACTGCGCGGTTTCCAGCTTGATCTCCTGAATTGCGTCCAGGTCCGGAACGACATTGACCCCTCTTGAAAACTCGGTATCGTCAGAGATCCCATCGATGAAAAAGGCATTGGTATCGGATCCCGTTCCAGTGACGATGACGGATGCCCCGGATACGTCTCTGCGAGTATCTCTGGGAATTCCACGCACTACGTTATCCGCCCCTAAAACATTCAGAAGAGTGCCGGGCAACAACGCCATAAATTCCACAAAGTTGCGATCTAGATTGGGAAGGCTGCTCAGCATGTTCCTAGTAACATTGCCTCCCAGCGCAGGCGTATCGGTGTGGACCAGAAAAGGACTTTGGGTTATTTCGGTCAGCTCGGAAACCGGTCCCGGTTTGAGTTTGAACTCTATACGCAATCGATCGTTGATTTCAATTTCGACCTGAGGTTGGGCCAGCGTTTTAAAACCCTGGTGCGCGACTTCGACCTTATACAAACCAGGCGGCAAATCCGCGAAGATATACTCGCCCGATGTATCGGTTGAGGCGCGCCGCTGCGCATTAGTCTGCAGACTGGTAATCGTAACCTGCGCTCCGGCCAGTACGCCGCCGGAAGGATTGGCGACGGTTCCTAAGAGACTCCCGTGCGGTCCCTGCCCTGAGGCCGCGACGACCCAGAGCAAGGTCAAAACACTTCTCAGGACGGCAGTACGCATCATTCTCCCTGGGAACTGCCTGGCAGCCGAGAACTGCTCTGTTCCGGTGATTAGCCGCCGGCCGCGGCTTTGTCGGACTCCGAACCCTTTTCCGCTGCAAATGCTGCCAGCCGATTATGCAAGGTTCGTATACTGATACCTAAAATCTGCGCGGCCAGTTTCTTATTGTTATCGGTGGTTTTCAGGGTCAACTGAATGTAAGCCTTTTCGACTTCGCTCAAGGGTTTGCCGGCCGGCACGGAAAGGGAGCTTTGCGACGCGGGTTCCACCGGCGGCGGCGTGCGCCCGGAAGACATGCCGAAGGCGCGCGGAAGATGTACCGGCAGCACAGCGCCTTCTCTGGCGACAATCGCAGCTCGCTCCAGGATATTCCGCAATTCCCGAATGTTTCCCGGCCAGGAATAGTTGAGGAGCCGCTCCATCGTCGCCGGATGAACCTCTGTAATGCGATAGTCATGTTTTTGGTTGAGCTCGCGGAGAATCGCATCCGTGAGGGCCGGAATGTCCTCCTTGCGGTCGCGTAAGGGCGGGAGCGCGATATGAAATACATTCAGACGATAATACAGGTCTTCCCGCAGAAACTTTCCGTCAATCGCCTCCTGTACCGGCCGGTTCGTCGCGGCGAGCACCCGCACATCCACCGCAATTTCGGAGTTTCCGCCGATGCGCCTGACTTTCGAGTCTTCTAAAACGCGCAGGAGCTTAGCCTGCATCAGAGGCGGCATCTCGCCGATTTCATCCAGCAGCAAAGTGCCTTGGTGCGCCTGTTCGAAACAGCCGGCATGGCGGCCCAATGCGCCGGTGAACGACCCCTTTTCATGGCCAAACAGCTCGCTCTCGATAAGAGACTCGGGAAGCGCAGCACAGTTAATCGCGACGAACGGGCGAGCCGCCCGCGAGCTTAACTTATGGATTGCGGAGGCTACCAGTTCTTTGCCCGTACCGCTTTCGCCAGTAATAAGAACGGAAGCGGAGCTGGGCGCGACCTGTTGGATCAGAGAAAAAACTTGCCGCATCGGGGCCGAGGTGCCGACCATATCTCCGAGCAATCCCTGATAACTCAATTGCCGGTGCAGGCGCTCGGTTTCCTTAACTAAATTTTTATGTTGAACCGCGCGCTCAATCAATGTCGCCAGTACGGAGGGCTGAGCTGGCTTCTCCAAAAACCAGAACGCATGCAGATCGTGGACGATAGAAACGGCTTGATCGATGTCGCCAAATCCGGTCAACACGATCGCGGGTGTTCTATCGCCGCGCTCCAGGAGAGCTCGCAAAAGTGTAAACCCATCCATTCGCGGCATCATCAAATCGGTCACGATGACGTCGACCGCCGTCGAGCCGATTTTCTCTAGAGCTTCTTCGCCATTCTGAGCTGTCTCCGCGAGGTAGCCCATCGCGGCAATCATCTCCGAAACACGCTGGCGTTCGTGTTGATCGTCATCCACGACCAGGACCCGCCCTATCGGAGATCTAACCGGCATAATCGTATTCTAGCCTACTGCTTCGGCCTGGAGTTCGTTTGGCTCGAAGATTGCCCACCCGAAACTGGACTCGCCGCAGCTTCGAAAGCGGAGCGGCTCATAATTGAAAAGTGTGCAAATTTTAATCGGCGGGGCATTTTTTTCTCGGCTGAGGCAGGTTTGTTAAAGGCCCGCGGGTTGGTAATGAACGTGCCTGTCCTTTCACGTCGATGAAATCGGCTTGGCAGTATTCGCCGAATCAAAAGGAGAATTGACATGCTGTACTGGGCGTTGGTATTTCTGGTGGTTGCGATCATTGCAGCCGTTTTCGGCTTTGCCGGAGTCGCAGTAGCCGCAGCGGGCATTGCAAAGATCTTGTTCTTTATTTTCCTCGTCCTCTTCGTGATCTCGCTAGTGGCGCACATGTCACGAAGAGTCTAGTGTTCGTAGGGTGCATGGGGCGAGTGAAGAGTTTCGTCTATTACTTGCCCCAACTGCATGAAGGCGCGTAGGTCCGTGGGCTTCCGGAAATATAGATTAGCTCCAAGGGAAAGGGCAGCGTCGCGGTCTTTAGGCGAATCTGATGAAGTCAGAACGATCACGGGGATATCTAAAAAAGCTGGGATTTGACGAAGGTACGAAAGGATTTGGCTACCGTTTACCTTCGGAAGATTCAGATCGAGAAGGATCAGCTCCGGAACTTCGGAACTCGGACCGTGTACCACCTCATCCAGCAGAGCGAGTGCCGCTTCGCCATTCCGGGCGACAACCAGGTCGTGTGCCAACCCCCGCCTTTCAAGAGCCAACCGGACCAGGAAGACATCCCCGTCATTATCCTCCGCTAAAAAAATACGAACTCGTCGTTGAGGCGTCACGGTGCACTCAATTAAGCATGTCAGGGTCCATCAGATCGAGTCGGCATTTCCGTAGGAAGCGTGAAAAAGAAGGTCGTGCCAGTGCCCACAACGGATTCGAGCCAGATTCTTCCGTGATGCGCTTCCACGATCTTCTTGCAAATGACTAGACTCAAGCCGATTCCCGGGATATCGGAACCGTGCAAACGATGAAAGGGAACGAACAGCTCACTCCAATATTTCGGGTCGATGCCGATGCCGTTATCCGCCACCGAGAAGACCCAGGAATCGGAATTTCGTTTCGCCTGTAGATGGATGCGTGGAGACTCGGCGCCGCGGTACTTCAGCGCATTGTCTATCAAATTACGAAATACCCAGGTTAGCCGTTCTCTATCGGCGACAACTTCCGGGAGTTCTGTATGCGTGATGGTCGCCTCCGTGTCGAGAATTTCGCGCTCCAGATTGGCGAGGGCGGCGTGCAACGCAATGTCCGAGGGGAACTGACCAAACGAGTACTTGCCGATCGGCAAGCTCATGGAGTAGGCGCTTATGCCACTCAATAAGGCATTCATTTTCGCAACGCCCTCTAACAGCCGCTGCAGGGTTGAATCGACACTTTGACCCACACCTTCAGGCGCGGCGCTTCGCAGGATTTCAGCGGAAATACCGATCGCTCGCTGAGCCGCGCGGAGATCGTGGACGACTCCGTTCAGAAAGATCTGAATTTCCCGGTCGGTATCGGCGGTTGGCATACGTAAACGAGACCATCATATGTTACAAGCCCTAAGAATTGAAGCAGTTTCTGCGTTCAAAGGGTCAAATTTTCCGACTGAATGCTCCCTGAAACGACTTGGGGTTGAAGAAACTTAATATTACCACTTGGCATTAGGGTTGCTTAGTGACAGAATAGTTATGCTTGGATGGATGATCTTGTTTGCTTTGATGACGGTGCCCGGAGCGGTCGCCGCGATGACCGGTTACACCGTGGGTGCTTCGCTCAAGACCACGTCGGTGGTCTTCGGGCTGCTTTTCGTCGTGACGCTACTCGCGCGGACGGTTCGCAGCCGGGCTCGCCGGTGAGGCTCCTTAAAACTGCATGAAGGCGAAGCCACTCCGCACCATTCTCGGCTTTTATTCAAACGAAGAAGGCGAACCGGAGAAGGCGCAGGATGCGCTCCGCACCCTGGGGGGTCGCTATGTTCTTTTTCGTTCGGATGGAACCACCCAGGGTTCGGCCCGGCAGCTAGAACGATATTCATCGCTGCGGCTCGAAGGAGAATCTCTAGTTGTTGCGGAGGTCGGGCCGTCAGAGGTCGAGGCCGTTGTAAAGCGATTAGAGGGCGCGGGCTCGCCGGCGGTTTTCGTGGTGCGCGAAGACCTGGCGGGTCCATCCAGCCCGAACCTGGAGCCGGCAGCTGAATTTCCCGATTGCCGTTCGCCTGACGATTTCGCGCGCCAATGCGCGCTGCGGCGGGATCAAGCGAGCCAAGCGACAACGTCCATCTTCTCGCGATTACGAGAGAACGAACGCACGCTTGATGCCGCGCGCCGCGATCTCGCAGAGGCATCGCGGTTGGGCCATCCGCTCACTGCTGCGGCGGAGTGGATGCTCGACAACGCGTTTCTGATCCGCACTCATATCGCTGAGATTAACCGCAATCTGCCTCGAAATTATCGGAAGACTCTCCCCGTTCTCGCCCCCGGGTATGAACTGGCACGCCAGCTCGTTGCCTGCACGGACCACCCACTCAACGAGGTGAACATCTCGGATTGTTTGCGCGATTACCAGACGGTTGCGCCCCTCACGATTGCCGAGCTATGGTTTTTCCCTCTGCTCCTGCGCATGGCGCTGATAGAAGAACTGAGGCAGCTCGCTTTGCGCGTCAATCGCACACAGCAGTTGCGCGAAGCTGCGTATCTCTGGGCCAATCGCTTGGCCGCGGGCGCACGTCGCGGAACAGAAGAGTTTGAGCATCTGCTAGGCCGGATGGAAGTCGAGCCGGTTGCGCTCCAGCCCTACTTCGTGACCTCTCTAGTCGAGCAACTTCAGGACGAAGAGAACGCACTCGCTCCCATACAGCATTGGATCGAGGAGCGACTGAACCAACCGCTCACTGAACTGGTGCGAAGCGAGCACAATCAGGAAGCAGCGGAGAGGATCTCGACGGCGAACGCTTTCGGCAGCCTCCGCGCTCTCTCGCAAATCGACTTCTCCAAAATTTTCGAAGCGGTTAGCCTGGTGGAGGCCGAGCTGCGGTCCGATACGGTATATGCATCCAGCGATTTTGCCACGCGCGATCAGTGCCGCCGCGTGGTGGAGGGCATCTCGCGGCACAGCGGTGCCGATGAACTTGAAGTCGCGCGGCGCGCGGTGGAGTTGGCAACGCAACCCGGCGATCCACAAACACGGGAAGCGCCGTATTACCTCCTGGCCGAAGGCGTTACGCAACTTGAAGCGGAAGTTAAGGCCAAAGTTCCGTTTCGGACCAGATTCATTCGCGCGTTACGGCGGCGAGCGACTTCGGAATATTTGGGAGCCATCACCGTCCTCACTGCCTGTTTCCTGGCTCTTGCCCTGGCGCTCGCCTGGGAGGGGGGCGTACGTCGCGAGGCGATGTTCGCGATTCTTGCCGCCTTGGCCCTTTTCCCGCTAAGCGAGCTCTCCATACAAATCATAAACGCGCTCGTGATCTCGCTGCTTCCCCCGGCATTGCTTCCCAAGATGGATTTTAAAGAGGGGATTCCACCGGAGCACGCCACGCTGGTGGTGGTGCCGATGATGCTGTCGAGTCTTGAAGTGGTGCACAGCGAAGTTGAAAAGCTCGAAGTCCGCTTTCTCGCCAATCGCGAAGCGAATCTTTTCTTTGGGTTGTTTTCGGATTTCACCGATTCTCCAGCCCAGACCGCTCCAGGAGATGCCGAGCTGCTACGTGCCGAGCGCGAGGGAATCGCCGGCCTCAACAGCCGCTACCCGGGAGGGCGTTTTGTCTTTTTCATCGGCCGCGCGTCTGGTCCGGCAGCGAACTCATGTGGATTGGGCGGGAAAGGAAGCGCGGCAAAATCGAAGCGTTGAACCGGTTTTTAGCGGGCGAGGATCAGGCGGGCATTCAGCTTGAGGGTAGGCTGCCGCTGCCCGTTCAGTACGTGATCACCCTAGACGCCGACACCCAACTGCCGCCCGGCGCAGCCCGGCGAATGGTGGAAACGATCGCCCATCCTCTTAACCGCGTGGAGATCGATCCCGTCACGCGCGTCCGGCGGCGCGGCTATACCATTATCCAGCCTCGGGTCAGCATCGCATTACCTGGCGCCACCGCCACGCGATTCACGCGCGTGTTCGCCGATACTACCGGCACCGATCCCTACTGCCAAACCGTATCCGACGCTCAGCAGGATCTGTTCGGAGAAGCGATTTTCCACGGCAAAGCGATTTACGATGTGCAGGCGTTCCGAACCGCTCTCGAAGATCGCTTCCCAGCCGAGACTCTGCTCAGCCACGACCTGATTGAAGGCGCCCACACCGGAGTCGGCCTGGCTAGCGATATCGAATTATTCGAGAACCTGCCGCTCGATTATGTGAGCTTCAGCAAGCGCCAGCACCGCTGGATTCGCGGCGATTGGCAGATTGCGCCCTGGATTTTTTCGCGCGTGCCTACGGCCGGATCCAGAGATGGTTCGAACGCGCGCGAGCCGAACCCGCTCACGATCATGAATCGTTGGCGGATTCTTGACAACCTGCGGCGTAGCCTGGTGCCGGTGGCCTCACTGCTGCTGCTTTTATTCGGCTGGCTCATTTCGGCGGCGCCCGGCGTGTGGAGCCTGGTAGTGGGCCTGGCCGTGGCCATCCCCGCCTTTGCTCCTTTGCTGGACCGGCTGGCGCGGCGTCTGCAAGGCACCGTTACGGGCTGGCAAGGCGCGGCGGATGAACTGATCCGAACGGTGGTGATGATCGCCTTCCTGCCTCACCAGGCCTGGATTTCGGTCGACGCGATTGCCCGGGTCGTATACCGCCGTGGAATCAGCCACCGGCACTTGCTCGAGTGGCAGACCGCCGAAGTTGCCGGCAAGCACGCCGCCAGACATCTCAGTTCCACGCTCCGGCAGATGCTCGCGATCAGTGGTTTTTCCGTAGTTCTGATGATCGTGCTCCACGCCAAGGGCGCGTTCGCTCCAACCTCCGTATTTCTGGTTCTCTGGTTTTCTTCTCCGGCGATATTACGCTGGCTGGGCAGCCCGGTATCGCCTCTCCGGCACGGAAAGATCGACCGCGCGGACACGTTTTTCCTGCGGCGCCTGGCGCGCCGGACCTGGCGGTATTTTGACGACCTGGCAGGTTCGGATACGAATTGGCTGCCGCCGGATAATTCACAGTTGGCGCTGCGGACGAGGTCGCCCAGCGCACCTCGCCAACGAATATCGGTTTCTGGCTGACTTCGGCATTGGCGGCCGCCGACCTCGGTTATCTCACTGTCGACGATTTCTTGGGGCGCTGCACTCAGACCATGGCGACCCTCGACCGGCTGGAACGCTACGAAGGTCATTTTCTCAACTGGTATGACACTAAGACCCTTCAGCCGCTCATGCCCCGCTACGTTTCCACAGTGGATAGCGGAAATCTGCTCGCGAGTCTGTGGGTGCTCGCAACAGGGATGTCAGGATCTTCTCCAGCATCCGCTTGCTCGGGCCGCCTTGCCTCAGGGGATTGACCGACACGCTCGCGATTTTGCGCGAGGCATGCGGGAACGACCCTTCGATGGCGATGCCGATACAGGCGCTGCGGCGGCTTGCTGCGCGGAACGCGCGGATGGCCACGTGGCGATCAGCCGGATGCGGTTAGCGCTCAGTCCCGTGCAGCAGTTGAAGGACACGGAACGCTGGCAGGAGAAAGGCGACGAGCGTTTCTATTGGGTTTCGAGGCTGGCCCGTGAACTGAGTTGCTGGATCGGAATCGTAGACCGGTATCTGGCGTGGATGGAGACGCTGACGCACCCGCCGGATTCTTTCCTCAAGGTGTTGGGAGAAGAAGCGGTAAAGCTGCGCCGCCGGGCCCTTTACTCCGCGCCTTCGCTGCTTACGCTTGCGGAGGGCGCTCCGGCGTCGGTCGACGCGATTCTTGCCTGGCGCGGCATGCCGGAGTTGCGGCCGGAAATTGCGGCGTGGCTCGATCAACTGGCCACCCAGTATCAGCAGGCTCGCGCTAACGCAGCTGATACGGTAAAGCGCGTGCGCGAGCTGTCCAATAACGCCGGCCGATTCGCCTCCGGACATCAACATGCGGTTCTTGTACGATGCGGGCCGGCGTCTGTTCGGCGTGGGTTATGCGGTGGGCGGCCCGCTCGAATTTACGAGCCATTACGATCTGCTGGCCAGCGAGTGCCGTCTGGCGAGCCTGGTGGCGATCGCTAAAGGCGACGTTCCGATTGAACACTGGTTTGCGCTGGCGCGTCCGCTGGTATCATCCGCGGCGGGACAGACACTGCTGTCCTGGAGCGGGACTATGTTCGAGTTCCTGATGCCGCTCCTGTTCACGCGCACATTCGCCAATTCCTTGCTCGACCACGCTTGTCGCGACGCGGTCGAGCTTCAGATCGATTATGGACGCGAGAAAAAAGTCCCGTGGGGCACTTCCGAATCGGCTTATAGCGCATTGGACGCGCATCAGATTTATCAGTACCGCGCGTTTGGCGTCCCCGCGCTGGCATTAAATCCGGGCCTGGAAGACGATCTCGTTGTGGCGCCTTATGCCACCATGCTGGCGCTGCTGGTCGATCCAGGCGATGCCATCGAAAATCTCAGGCGGCTGCGGAATCTGGATCTGACGGGCCCCATGGGTTTCTACGAATCGATCGATTTCAGCCGTGAATCCCAAAGGCACGGGGATCCGGGCGTGGTGATCTACGCGTATATGGCGCATCACCAGGGCATGAGTCTGCTGGCCCTCGACAACGTTCTGCACAAGGACGTCATGCAGCGGCGCTTTCACGGCGACGTCCGCGTTCGCGCTGTCGAATCGCTTCTGTTTGAGCGACTCCCCATCGCGCGTCTTCCCGAGGAAGAGATTCAGACCAGAGCGGCTCCCGTACGGATGGCGGTCAGCGATGAGGCCGTCGAGCGCACCTGGAAGGAAGATACGCCCGTTCCTCGGGCTCATCTCCACGGCAACGGCCGCTACAGCCTGATGGTGACCAATTCGGGCGGTGGTTACAGCCGTTGGAATGAATTTGACGTGACTCGATGGCGCTCCGACCCCACGCTCGATTGCTGGGGCAGTTTTCTCTATATTCGCGACCTGCGGACGGACACCGATTTGGGCAGCCGCTTATCAGCCCATCGGAGGAAAGCTGGGCGTCAGTTCGGTTACTTTTTCAGCCGACCGCGCCGAGTTTCATCGCCGTCTATTCGGGAGTCGAGACAGTCATGGACGTGACCGTGGCCGCGGAGGACGACGCCGAGTTGCGGCGCGTCACGATCACCAATCGTTCGCTGCGCAGCCGGCGGCTCGAGTTCACCAGTTACGTCGAGCTGGCGCTTGCTCCGCATCGTACCGATACCGCCCATCCCGCATTCGCCAAAATATTCGTTGAAACGGAGTGGCTCAGCGACGGAGTGCTGCTCGCGCACCGCCGCCCGCGCTCCCCCGACGATCCTCCGATGTGGGCAGCGCATATCCTGGCCGGCGCCACGGGGCGAAATTCAGTATGAAACGGATCGCGCGCGATTTCTGGGAAGGGCCAAGACCACGGAACTGCCGGAAGCACTGCGACGGGACCTCACCGGTTCCGTAGGGAGCCGTGCTCGATCCCATATTCAGCCTGCGCTGCCGCGTGACGCTCGAGCCTCGCGAGCGCATGGAGCTCGATTTCTTGACCCTGGCTGCTTCTTCACGCGAGGCGCTGCTGGCGCTGATCGCCAAATACCAGCGTCCGGAATCGGTGGCGCGCGCGTTTGAAATGGCCTGGACGCGGGGCCAGCTTGAATTCCGCTATCTCGGTATCGGCCCCGCCGCCGCACACCGCTTCCAGGAGCTTGCGAGCCATCTTGCTCTATCCCAACCAGCGCCTGCGGCCGCCCGGAGACCGGCTGGTCCGGAATCGGCTGGGCCAATCGGTTCTGTGGGCCTACGGAATCTCCGGCGATCTTCCTATGCTGGTGGTGACCGTCGCCGAGCCTCGTCACCTGCCTCTGGTTCGTGAACTGCTGTTGGCCCACACCTATTGGCGCCTGCGCGGTTTCAGCGCCGACCTGATCATTCTCAATCAGGAAGGTCCCAGCTACGACCGGCCATTTCGTCAACAGCTCGTGCGGCAGATCGAGGCTCATGCCGCCGAATCCGGCATCGACAAACCCGGAGGAATATTTCTGCGCGACTGGAACGCCATTGTCGGACGAACATCGCAATCTGATCATGGCAGCCGCGAGTGTCGTGCTCAACGGCAGCCGCGGTCCTTTGCAACAGCAATTGGTGGCGGCTCGGCGAGAGTACCGCGACACCGCCTTTCTTCCCGATCGGCGGCTAGTCACGAAGTGCCCTCTCCACCCTTGCCGTTTCTGGAGTTGCCGTACTTCAATGGCTTGGGCGGCTTTACGGCAGACGGACGCGAGTACGCAATTTATCTCAAGCCGGGCGGCCAAACACCCGACCCTTGGGTGAATGTCATGGCCAGTTCGAGATTCGGCGCGATGGTGAGCGAAAGTGGACTAGGGTGCACCTGGTGCGGCAACAGCCAGACCAACCGCCTGACGCCATGGCATAACGATCCGGTGAGCGATCCGCAATCGGAAGCCATCTATCTGCGCGACGACGAAAGCGGCGCTGTCTGGACGCCGACACCTTTGCCGATCCGGGAAAAGGACGCTTATCGGGCGCGTCACGGCCAAGGCTACACGGTTTTTGAGCACAACAGCCACGCCATCGGACAGGAACTGACGGTATTCGTTCCTGTCGGGGAAAACGGAGACGGCGATCCAGTCAAAGTTTGCCGGCTGCGCCTTCGGAACGATTCAGGCCGGCCGCGGCGGCTTGACGGTTACGTATTTCGCCGAATGGGTGCTCGGCTCCGTCCGCGAAGATCAACAATTGCATATTCAGACGGCTCGCGATGAAGCGTCCGGAGCGTTGCTGGCGACTCAGTATTGGACCGGCAGCTACACCGGGCAAGTCGCGTTCGCGGCGGCGAGCCCTCGCGCGATCTTCGTATTCCGGCGATCGCACGCAATTCCTGGGGCGCAACGGATCGGCTTCGAAGCCGGCCGCCCTGGATCGCGCGCGGCTGGATAATCGCACCGGAGCGGCGCTCGATCCAGCCGCGGCGCTTCAACTGGCGGTGGCGCTCGAGCCGGGACGCCAGGCTGAAGTGATTTTTCTGCTCGGCCAAGCCGAAAACATAGAAGCCATGCGTACGCTGGTGAGCCGCTATCAAAAAGCCGGACCAAGTGGAGAACGCGCTCGCATCCACGCGCGCGTGGTGGGATTCGAAACTGGGCGCGCTCCAGGTGCATACGCCGCTTCTGTCGACGGATTTCCTGTTGAATCGCTGGCTGCCTTACCAGATCTTGAGCTGCCGGTTTTGGGGACGCACGGCGATGTATCAATCGAGCGGCGCATTCGGGTTTCGCGATCAATTGCAGGATTCGATGGCTTTTCTTTATGCCGCGCCCGAGCTGACGCGGGACCATATTCTGGACTCGGCGGCGCGGCAGTTCATTGAAGGCGATGTTCAGCATTGGTGGCATCCTGAAACCGGCTTGGGCGTGCGGACCCGCTGCTCCGACGATATGGTCTGGCTGCCCTACGTCGTGGAGCGTTATGTGCAGGTCACCGGGGATGCTGCGATTCTCGATGTAGAAGTCCCGTTCCTCGAAGGCGCTCCGCTCGCCGCCGGAGAGCAGGAGCGCGTGTTTCGTTCCGATCGTCTCGTCTAACACTGCTCCGCTATGGGACCATTGCCGGCGTGCGCTCGAACGAGCCGCGCAACTCGGCGCTCATGGGATTCCGTTGATTGGAACCGGCGATTGGAACGACGGGTTGAACCGGGTCGGCATCGAAGGACGCGGCGAGAGCGTCTGGCTGGGCTGGTTTTTGTATGCTGTGCTCGACTCCTTTGCGCGGCTGATGGAAACGCGCGAGTCCGGGAAGAAGCTCGCTGCCGGATTGGCGTGCCAGGGCGGCCGAACTTGCCGAAGCCATGGAGCGTTCCTGCTGGGATGGCGAATGGTATCTGCGCGGTTTCTTCGATAACGGCACGCCGCTGGGATCGCATGTCAATCGAGGAGGCGCGGATCGATTCGCTGGCTCAGTCCTGGGCGGTGATTTCGGATGCCGGCGAGCCTGCATCGAGCCCGGCGCGCCATGGAATCCGCTGAGCGTTATCTGGTGAAGGAGCGCGACCGTCTGGTCTTGCTGTTCACGCCTCCGTTCGATCATTCGGAGCCGCATCCGGGATACATTATGGGTTATCCGCCCGGTGTTCGTGAGAACGGGGGACAGTATACCCACGGCTCGCTGTGGCTCGCGCTCGGCGTGGGCGCGAATGGGCGATGGAGACGCCGCCGTGCGCTTACTCAAGCTGATGAACCCGGTGGAGAACAGCCGCGACCCTAGCTGCAGTCGAGCGCTATCGCGGCGATCCCTATGTGGTCGCGGCGGACGTATCCTCAGCGCCAGGAAACGTGGGACGAAGCGGATGGACTTGGTATACCGGCTCCGCTGGCTGGATGTATCGCATTTGGATCGAGGAGGTGCTCGGATTCCAGCTCCACGGCGATCGTCTCACCGTAGCTCCAGTCATTCCGGAGGAATGGACGGGATTCGAAATCACCTACCGCCGCGGATCTACGGTTTATGAAATCGCGGTGCGGAAGAGGGCTTCGAATGAGCCGCGGGTAATCGAGTTGGATGGCCATCCGGGCGAGGATGGCTCGGTTCAGCTCAGTGACGATGGCGGCATTCATAAGGTCACCGTTTGGATTCCCCGCCGGACGCCCGCTGCGCCCGCGCGGCCCGAAAGCCACCCGGCTGATTCGCATCACCCAGGATTGCCTCAGCCGGCCACTACCGCGAAACGCGGATGAACTCCCGGGTATGTCACTCTCGCAAACAATCTGGGCCGATTCGTAAGAAGCAACCCGCAGCCCACCAAGGCTAACGGGATGCTTACGACTTGAGTCCATATATAGAAGAAGGGCAGTCAGCGATTAAGCGGACTGCCCTGCGATCAGCGACTACGGCTATTCTTGCTATCGGACTCGCCGCCCCGCATCGGGATCTGATGGTATTACAGGGCTGGTCGCTCTTTCCGAAGATACACCATGCGAACTCACTCCCTTTTCACCAGCCGAAGCGATATCCTCTGCACCGGTTTGCTTCAAGAGATCTTTCGCGCGCGATATTTCTTCAGACGTATCGCAATGGACAGATAGCAGGACGCCGCCCTCTTTAATTCGTCCTTCATATCGCTTGGCCTCATACTCCGGAATGCCCATGCCAACTAGGGCGCCGATAAAACCACCCACGGCTCCGCCTACGCCCAATCCCGCTAGTCCCGCCATAATAGGGCCGGCGGCAATGAAGGGGCCGAGGCCTGGGATCGCGAGGGTCCCAACTCCAGCCAATATGCCTAGAGTGCCGCCAATCACGCCCCCCGCGGTCACCCCAGTGGTGGTCCCTTCAGGAGCTTTAGTATTCTTCTCATGCGCGAACTCTTTTGAGCTCTGTTGATCGGGCATTAAGACCGAGATGTCATTGTTCGAGAAACCGGCTGCCAGAATTCGATCCACGGCCTGTTCAGCCTGGCTGCTCGATTTGTAAATACCAAAAACCGCTGTATTTTTTCCTGCCATATTCACTCCTGTCCAAGTTTTGTCCTGTGTGAGTTTTCTAATTAAGGTTTAACAGTGATCTGATTGTTAACTTTGTCGGCGCTTCCCGCGATTGCTACGGCCTTAGCTTCAACTGACTTCTTTTCTTCTTCAGAGCGAACGGGCCCTTTTAACGTCACGGTCCCGCCCTGGCTGATGACTTTGACGTTATGTGCATAGGTGGATAGCGATTTGTCGGCCACAATAGATTTGCGAATCCTTTGGCTCAGATCACGATCCGACCGGTTCATCTTCTGTTGATCGGCCGTAGGCGCGTCGTTTTTGTTGACTTTAGTATTGTCCGGGTTGACATCCTGCGGTTTCCCGTATCCTACCAAGCATGAGCCGCAGATTAAGACGGCTAGAAGCATATGTCGAATCTTCATATTTTGTTCTCCGAATAGGGCAATGGGCAGGTTTGCACCTGCCCATCTCTGGATAATTAGCGAACAGCTAGAACTGTCGTTAGGCCGAAGGCGACCAAAAAGATTAGCCCGACCAAACCTAGCAGTGGTACGTTACTGGCAGTCTGCGGTAATTGGTTCCGGGCCGGGGTTGACGGAGCAGCTTGATTAGGAGTTGCCTGTGCCATCTGTTGCGGCTCATTTTGCGTACTCTGGTTAGACTGAGCCGTTTGGTTAGGCTCGGTCGACCGGTTAGATCGAGCCGTTTGGTTCGACTGTGTGTTTCGATTTGACGGCGCGTTCTGATTCGATTGCGCCATCACATTGGCCTCGGCCCGGTCTCTTGCCTGGGCTCTCTGTTCGGACTGTGCCGCTTGAGCCGGCGTATTATACGAGCTCTGAGGGGGAGCTGTGTAAGTGTTGCGATCAAGCTCGCTCGAAGCACGCCGCTCTCATTAGTACTGTTTACCGGGGCTGTAGCGAGCTCTTCATTGGATGTAGCGGACGTGGTAGGCACCGAGGCATGTGCGCGTCGGCCGCTATCTTCGTTGCTTCCTGTTTGGGATACGCGAACTCTTGGCCAAAGTTGTCGCCCGGATAGAACCATGCGCGAAGCGCCTTGGGCTGGCCTTGAGGAACTTCCCAGAAGGTAAACACAGTTTTTCCGGTTGGCTGCAGACGATAATTCGGGATCGCCAGAATAGTGGTTATCAGAGTGTTTCTGGTCTTTGTCGAACACTTGAACGATGTGCCGGTCCGAAGGTGAATTATTCAGCATCATCACATAAGTACCGGCCGGTAATACGTGCCCAGGAATCTCTATAGGGGCGTTAACGGTTAGCACCGTTCTCTTCTCCCACTCATTTGTCTGTGCGTTTGCCACCAGACAAACGCTTGCGACCGCCACGCCGAGAGCTGCCAATGTCTGAAGATGTTTCATCTTTTTCTCTCCTATTCTCATCGAGGTATGACGCCACATCTTGTGCGGCCTCGCTCATATAGAGGCAGATTTAGTACCAAACCGATTCAATATGTGAAGTTCGCGATTTAATGGCACATGCCGAGGGAATGCGGGTAATTTTTGCCAGGAACGCGCAAGAACTGACGCGGCGATTAACTGGCCCGGCGCCGAGTTTTGGTCGTGGATCTAGTTTGGCCCGCGGCTCTTTTTTTGCCTGTTGTCCCGCTGCTCTCGACGTCCTCGCCTGCTCCGGCTTCCGCTGAGGTTGCGTCTGAAAGAATGCCCCCCGCAATGTCCGTCAGTTTCTGGTCTGCAGCCTCTTCCTCGCCCAGCGTTTCGTCCAGCAGGCCGGCCACATCGTCGAGCCCAAGCGCGTTAGCCCAGGCGCGAAGCGTACCATACCCCGCCATTTCATAATGCTCGACTTTTTGCGCAGCGCCAATGATGGCTGAATCGCTTAAGGGATCCGGAAGGTCCTGCTTCATCGCCTCTGCCCCCTCTTCGATCAGTCCTTTCATAGCCTTGCAGGGCTTGCTCTTAGCCTTCACACCCAGCATTTCGAAAGCCCGCTCGAGCCGCTCCACATGCCCACGGGTCTCCTCTAAATGATTCTCGATTGCCTCGCTAAGCTCCGAGTTAGACGCCGCCTTCGCCATTTTTGGAAGGGCCTTCACCAACTGCTTTTCGGCATCGTACAGATCCCGTATCTCGTCTACTAATAAATCTCGAATCGATTCCATGCCACAAGCCTCCTTTTGCCTGGAAAACAGATTGCTCTCTGTAGATGAGGTCTCGGACAAAGTGTTTCGCATCTGGTGATCGAAACTTGGATAGGCTGGGAAAGTCTAACGAAGAGTGAGGTCGTATTCCGGTATGCGCCCATTGCACATCGCGAACTTGACCGTGCTGTTGGCTTTTCCGATCTGGAGTCAACAGCCGCCCACTTTTTCGGCCCAGTCCGATTTGGTGCTTCTCGATGTGGGCGCCAAAGACCGGAATGGCGGCTTTGTATCGAATCTTAAAAAAGAAAATTTCAAGATATTTGAGAACGGGCAGCCTCAGACGATCTCTCAGTTTTCAAGTGACGATCTTCCGGTTACAGCCGGACTGGTGATTGATAACAGTTTCAGCATGCGGTCGAAGCGCACGGAAGTTATCACGGCCGGACTCGCCTTCAGCGCATCGAGTAATCGGAACGATGAGATCTTCGTCACCCACTTCAATGACAGCGTGCGCAGCAGTCTTCCGCAGGGCGTTCTTTTTACCGGCGACATTTCAAAACTACGAACCGCCCTTATCAGTGGGCCGGCGGAGGGCCGGACTGCTCTGTACGATGCGATTGTGTTCTCGTTGAAGCATCTTGAATCCGGCAAACAGGATAGAAAAGTATTGGTACTGGTGAGCGATGGAGGCGATAACGCCAGTACCCATGACTTTAAAGATGTAATGCCGGCGGTGAGGCGGTCTCGCGCGACCATTTATACCGTCGGTCTTTTCGACGAAGACGATCCGGATCGAAATCCGGGTCTGCTTCGGCGGCTGGCGCGCGCTCACCGGCGGAGAAGCGTTCTTTCCCGAGCAGGTTCCCGAGATCGTGGACATCTGCCGCCAGATTGCGAAGGATATTCGCAATCGTTACAGCATCGGCTATGTACCGGCCCGCCGGGACAACAAAACGGTTCTGCGAACCATCAAAGTGGAAGTGGTAGGGACAAACCGCAGAGTGATTATCCACGCCCGTACCGGTTATCTCCTGCCGAGTGCTGAGCAAAAACAATAACCTGACGCAGTCTGGTCCGTAACGTGCAAATACCCTAATGCGAGGGAAATGAAGTGAACCGCATAGGGATGAGAAGTATACTGCTCGTCATCCCGGCGGCAATACTGAACGCCGAAACTCTGCAACCTGAAACATTAAAAGCTTGGAATGAATACGTGACGGCAGCGCATTCTCGTCTGCTCACGCGGCTCAACTCCGCAGGGCAGCGCGATTGGATCGACCGGGATCGGGACCGAACTTCGAAACTGCATCAAGGCGAGATATGGGTTGCGCCTATAGGCGCTCCCAATCCGAAGCGTGTACCCTCTGGGCTTATTCACGATTGGATCGCCGCCGCTTTCATACCGGCTGTCAAGATTGACGATGTCTTTGCATTCGTTCGCGACTACAGCCTGTACAAGGATTTCTATAAACCCGTAGTGATCGGATCAAAGCTGCTGGACCGCGCTGGCGAGAAGGACGAATATTCGATGCTTCTGCTCGATAGGGCTCTGCTTTCCCATGCTGCTCTGGATGCCGATTTCGAGTCCTCATATCGTCAGCTCGATAGTCGGCGATGGTATAGTATCGCGCACACCACTCGTGTGCAGGAGATCGAAAATTACGGCGAACCTGATGAGCGCAAACTCCCCGCAGACCAGGGCAATGGCTACGTCTGGCGGTTATGCAGTATGGTTATATTCGAAGAACGGGATGGCGGCGTCTATATAGAAATCGAGGCAATCGGCTTGAGCAGGGACATTCCATCGTCGCTCCGCTGGGTCGTAGATCCACTGGTGCGCCGCATCTCCAAACGGTCGATCGTAGCGTTTCTTCAAGAGACGCGCGAAGGTGTGCAGTGGACTTTGGACGCAAAGAAGCCACCGTGCGGAGCGGTCCCGTGTCTCCCCACTGGCGATTAAGCTGCCCCTAGCTGGCGATTGGGACCTGGATGAAATTTGATTTCATCGGCGGATACCAACCCCGAAGAAGGTTGGATTTTCTGTTGTCCCTCCAATATTAATCGGCAGCACGGCTCCGGCGTTCTTTTTTTCGAAGAAGCGATCAATCGCCTTGAGAAAAAAAGATTTAACGCCGGTCGTGGTTTGGGATAGTTTCGCTTCCAGTCGGGCGGTTCCGTGGAAGTCCAACCGTTCGTCTAGGAGTCCATAGGTTCCGTTGAGGGAAATCGCGACGCCGGGCACTCGGAACGATAGATTCCGAAACGTCATGAGTCCTTTGTCGAGAGCGAACTGACCGCCGAAGTCGGAGGCCACAGTCGCGCTCTCGGGCTCCTCCGGTTTGCCGCTGCCGTGATGGCTGAGTTCGTTTACCTTTTCCTGAATATTCAGCTTCGAGAAATGGGCGGAGCTGATTTCAAATCCGCCGTCCAGCTTAAGTTTTTGAGCAATGTCCACGTCGCCCGGAGGAATCACCAGTTTCGTGTGAAAATTAACCAGGCCGGTCACCGCGGGTTTGCCCCCCTTTACTCCAAGAAGCAGCATGTCCTCGAGCCGGTCGTTTGCCCCCGTCACGTCCAGTGAGACCGTCTTGCCCTTCGCTCCTTTAGCCCCTACGATGCCGCCCTGCGCGGTCACGGATGAATTGCCGAACCGGGCATTCACTGGCTGCAGCCATGTATTTCCATCCGTGCCATCCACAACGGCCTGGAATTGGGTGGTTAAATGAACCGGATTGCGGCTGATCCTCACTGTGAAGTCGGGTGTGTCGGTGTGGCCTTGAACCTCGATGCGTTCCAGCGTACCGCGGTAATTTCCATCCGAGGATAACTTCCCAGAGATACCTTTAAAGACGGATAAATCCGCGTTTCGAAAAGTATAGTTTCCAGAGACTGGAGCATTACCCGGTTCATCTTTATTCCAGGGACCGAATTTCCCCGTGGTCTCGATCTCGCCCGGCGGCCTCGCGTTAAACAGAGTGGCGCGAAACGACATAGCGTGAGAGGGTCCCGCACCGTAAACTCGAAGGCGCCGGATATCGAATTGGAGCGGCTCCGTCCCGCTCTCACGCGGAACCATGGTCAGGACCGTGCCGTCCGCGACGATCTCATCGATTACGAATCCGCTAGACTTCTGTTGTGATTTTTGTTCGAGAGTAACCCGATCCTGGGGCGGCGGCATCTCAATCCGAAGGCCTTCAAGAGTAATCAATCCGACGTGTTTTCGCAAGAGCCCAATCAGGCTTCCATTGCCCGTGAACTTGCGAATCGTTATTAGAGGGGGCAAGTCGGTCCGTCCGTGGTGGCGAAGAACCAAGCCTTCGCCAGTAATGGCAACGCTCGGAAACAGGCTTATGTCGAGAGTCTTCACCTCGAGGTCGCTGGCGAAACTATCCTTCATTGTGCTGATCGCACGATCTCGGGCATATCGAGACAGGACACCGGATGCCAACCAAGCAGCAACAATTATGACTGCCACTACACACGCCGCGATAACCACGGCAGTTCGGCTTCGTGGGGACACAGGAAAAAGGTGTGCAATCGAGATGCCAGATACGGGGTATTCTGGTTGTTAGCCTTCAGGTGGAAAGATCCCGACTGTCAGCAATTTCGGCTATGAGCGCGGAGCAGGCGCAAGACATCGTCCAGCTATTGAACAGTCTGGGGCCGATTTTGTTGAGCAGGCTCGATCTGAATCAAATCATTCAATCCATCACCGACGTGGCGACGGAGATGACCGGAGCTGAATTCGGCGCATTTTTCCATAATGTGGTGAATGAAAGGGGCGAATCGTACTTGCTGTACTCGCTCTCAGGCGTACCCCGCGAGGCGTTTGACGGCTTTCCGATGCCCCGGAATACCGCTGTTTTCGGACCCACTTTTCGGGGCGAGGGTGTGATGCGTTCCGACGATATCACGCAGGACTCCCGCTACGGCAAGAATGCACCGCATTATGGTATGCCCAAGGGCCATCCGCCTATCAAAAGCTATTTGGCGGCGCCGGTGATCTCGCGTTTCGGAGAGGTACTCGGAGGCTTCTTTTTTGGGCATTCGATTCCGGGGAAGTTCAGCGAGGGGCACGAGGCGATTATTACGGGCATCGCGGCCCAATCCGCCATCGCGATGGATAACGCCCGTCTTTTTGAGCAGGCGCAGTGGGCTCAAAACGAATTGAAGCGGTCTAATGAACAACTGCGGCGCGCAAATAGAGACTTGGAGGCATTTGCTCATTCGGCCAGCCACGATTTGCAGGAGCCGCTGCGCAATGTCGCGATCTATAGTCAATTGCTTCAACTTCAATTGGGGGAGCGCATCGACGGTGATGCGGCGAGGTTTCTCGACGGAATTCGTGAGGGAGCGCTGCGGATGGAGACTCTAATCAATGATCTCCTGGCCTACTCCCGCGCGACTAAATACATCGAAAGGCCGGCGACATGCATCCATGCCGGTGCGATCCTCGTCGGTGTCTTAGAGAGCCTGAAATCCCACATAGAACAGAAGTCGGCTGTGATCACTGCGGACGAGTTGCCGACGGTTTATGTGCATGAGGTTCATCTGGCCCAGGTATTCCAAAACCTAATTAGTAATGCGCTGAAGTATACAGGGAAGGAAGTTCCTCGTGTACATATCTGGGCGAGCCAGAGGGACGGTTGGTGGGTGTTTTCGATTGCCGATAACGGTATCGGCATCGATCCGAAGTACAGAAGCGAGATCTTCCAACTCTTTAAGCGCCTGCACACCCGGGATGAGTACCCCGGCAGCGGCGTCGGCCTCGCAATTTGCCAGCGAATAGTAGAGCAGTATAGCGGTCGCATCTGGCTGGACGAATCGGCGCTCCGCCAGGGTTCGGTCTTCTGCTTCACTCTTCCCGATCGACACGTCCCCGTAAAAGATTAAAAAATCTTGAAACAGATTAGATTCTGGACGCTCGAATCTCTAGATTGCAGGTTTAATGCCGCTCTCGCCGTGGAACAAATTTCTTGAAATGCCGGGTCCGCAGGGTCACTTGGTTCAGCTTTACGATAAGGACGAAGAGGCGCTTGCGAGAAATGTAGGCGAATATTTTCGGGAAGGCTCGAAGCGGGGCGAAGTGCTCCTTCTGATCGCCTCTAGGGATCATGAGGGAGCCTTTTTGCAGCAACTCGACGCTTTGGGAATAGATCCTCGCGCGGCGATGCGCCAGCAGCGGCTAGTCGCGCTCGATGCGCACGAGGCGCTGGCACGATCTATGGTGAATGGAGAGCCGGATTGGGCCCGTTTCGAGACTGTGGTAGGAGCCGCGATGCATCAAATGCGGCCATTGAACGATGCGGACTGCGGCCTTCGCGCATACGGGGAAATGGTCGGGATCCTTTGGAAAGCGGGACAATATTCAGCCGCGGCGCGCGTCGAGCAGTTCTGGAATAAACTTCTGGGGCGATCCTCATTCAGTCTATTCTGCTCATATCCCATTGATGTATTCGGTAACGAGTTCCAACCCGCAGCCCTTGAAGCGGTACTTTCCGCTCATACGCACCTGCTGCCAACCGGGACGCATCGAAACCTGGATCGCGCCTTAGATCGAGCCATGGATGAAATTCTGGGGCCGGAGGCAAACCAAATCCGATGCCTCATCCAGGAGAGTTATCGGCCTTCTTGGGCGGTAATGCCGCCCGGAGAAGCCATCGTCTTTTGGCTGAGAACCAATCTTCCCGGCCGCGCGGACGAGATATTCGCGCGAACCCGAGAGCATAGCCGGTCCACTTGTGCTTTGAGTTAGAACCAGTCGCTGCGATACGCTACCCACCAGCTCGCAACGCAAATAGGGATCGTCGCTCCCAGCGCCCACCACATCGGCAAAAGGGAATCGGCTCCCAGACCTAGCACCGTGAAGGTGAGCCAGAAGATCTTTCGCTCCACTGCTCTCAGTCTACATCGCGGGTGGATGATTGAATGAGCGGGTAGTGTCCTCATAGGGCTATGAGGACACTACCAATAAGCGCAGCCGGCACTCACTTCGTGGATATCACAGTCGTATTCGACGCCTTTCCGCCGATCGTAATGATCAGGTTGTGTTCGCCCGCGGCAATGTTAGGAATCGTTATGTTGGCTTGGTAGAAGCCGCCAACGGTGGTCGGCACCAAACCGATATAACCCACCGGCGCCGATACCCCGCCAATGGTTGCGCTGTAAGTCTCCGTGACTGGGGAATAGCGAGTCCGGAGTAGCCTGGCCGGTCACCAGCGAACTTTGACCCTGCACCGGGCCACCTCCCGTGAAATAGACTACGACGATGCTGCCTACTGCAGCGGGCGCGGACGCGGAATTCACCGAGTAATCCGGGAAATTTCGGGCGGCTGCATGGTTATTTCCGTTAACGAATACGCCGGGAACAGCGGTCGCGGGAATCGTGATCGCCACCGAGTTGCTCGTAGTGGTGCCATTCTTGACGACCACAGTCGCCACGCCGGGCTGAATATCCAGCGGCATTTGGGCGTTGATCAGACCTTCCGTTCCGAGCGCTGTATTATTGACGGAATATATCGGCGCGTTTTCGCCGTTGACCGTCACTGTGGCCGAAGCGAGCGTTGGCGGTAATGGGAAACCCGTCGCCTGGTTCGTCCCCGTCGACAATCCGGTTCCATAGATGCTGAAAAGGCTGCCCGGGGGCGTGGTCAATGAACTGCCGGCGGCGAGCTCCACGGCCAAGCCCGGATTGGTGAAATGTGGAATGTCCGGTCGCCGAAAACAAGCTTCCCTGGACTTGCGCCGAGAACGCTGAAGTTTGCGCCATCGGCAGACGTGAGAGTGAACGCCAGCGTGGAGGCCACGCCGTGAGGGTCCGTCACCGTCGCGCTCGCCGTGCACGATGAGACGGAGTAGTGTCCAGTGATCGTATCCGGCGTCGCAGTTCCGTTCGCGATTACCGACCAGCTGCCGGTGATCGCACCCGCTCCATCGAATTGAAACAGACCCGAAATGTTACTCACTCCAGTGATTGCACCCGAGGCTAGCGACCATCCATTTCCGCTAAAAACATATTGACCCGGAAAGCGTGCTGGTCAGGCATGCAGCCGGTTGCGCTGCGCCGCTACCCGTAAAGCCGTAAGTGGCATCTCCGCCCGTGATCGTGAAACTCTTGCCCTGGTTGTAGGGGATAAGCGTGAAGGACGCCATGTCTCCGGTGGTAATGCTCAGTGTGCCGAGGCAGGTGGAGGGAAGGGTATAGGTCCCGGACAACACCTGGGCCACACCCTGTCGTTTGATTGGTATCAGTGGTCAAGTTGAACGTAACGTTGCCCGCGCCGTCGAACGTCGCCGTTCCAACACTGAGTGAAACCTTGGACAAGTCGTCGAAAGAAGGTCCCGTCCGGTGAGTACCAGGGAATGGGTTCCGGTCAGAGTCGCTACCGTACAGGTTACGGGAGTGGTCTGCGCCTGCGCCAGGAACGGAGCCGCTAGCAGGCACAGGGCGAAAATCGGAAATGCTAATCGATTCTGTTTCATAGGATTCGCCCCGATCCGGAGAAGATTATCTGCGGGTTTGAGCCGCTGACGATGAAATTCGATCCTGTCGCCGAAGTAATCGTGAACGTGAGGACGTAAGCGTTGCCCGACGAATCGGTTACGGTTGCGTTTGCCGTACAATTTGACGTCACGGTATACGAGCCGGAAGTCGATGAGGATGGGGTCGAGCCGCTGGCGGCCACGTACCAGGTGCCGGTAACCGCGCTTGGTGCCATCGAAGGTGAGCAGCCCGGAAATATAATTGACGCCCGTGATTCCGCTCGAACCCAGCGCATACCCATTTCCGTTGAAGGCGTAGGTTCCTGAAAGCATGCTCACCGAGCAGGAGGCCGGCAGCTTCGTGCCGCTGCCCGTGAACGAATAGACTCCGTCCTGACCGGTGATCAGATAACCGCTGCCGCTATTGTAAGAAGCTAGGCTGAAACTCGCCGTGTCCCCGGTCGAGATGTTCAGAACACCGACGCAGTTGGACTGCAAGCTATAAGTTCCCGATAGCGTCTGGGCCATCCCGGAAAATTTATTGCTGTTGTTGGTCAGAGTAAAGGTAACGCCACTTAGGCCGTCGAAGGTCGCCGATCCAATCCCTTGCAATGCGTTGATAAATACAACGGAGGAGCTGAGATCGCGTCCGGTAAGGGTCAAGGAATAGGTTCCGCTCAGAGAGGACGAGTTACAGGTCCCTCCGCCGATTTGTGGCTGCGCCAGAACCGGCATTGCGAGCAGACATGGCAAACACGCCAGAATGGCGCAGTGAATTTTCATTTGCGTATATCCTCCAAGTAGTACATTGGAACACAAATATTATGCTCTTAACGAAACCCCGTTTCAGGAAAAAGGTTCCGCTACTGGTATTCTTCTTTTATGGAGATTCGGCACTCGGTATGCGCACTCGACTGCCCCGATGCGTGCTCGCTTCTGGTCAACGTTGAGGACGGCCGCGCCAGCCGGCTGCGAGGCGATCCGCACCATCCAGTGACGCGCGGGTTCCTTTGCGGAAAAGTTGCGCGATATTTGGAGCGCGAATACTCGCCGCAGCGCCTGCTCTATCCGCAAAAGCGCACGGGCGCTAAAGGCGAGGGCCGCTTCGCGCGCATTTCCTGGGATGAAGCGCTCGATACGATCTCCCAAAAGCTGGCCGGGGTCGCGCGAGAATTCGGTTCCGAAGCAATTCTGCCCTACAGCTATGCGGGCACGATGGGGATGCTCAACGGGTCCGGTATGGACCGCCGATTTTTCCATCGCCTCGGCGCATCACGCCTGGACCGGACCATCTGCTCCTCCGCCGGCAGCGCCGCGCTCATGGCGACGCTCGGCGTGCGCTACGGGACTGAGCCCGAACAATTCCGCCACGCCAAGCTGATCCTGGCCTGGGCCGCGAATATTCACGGGACCAACGTTCACCTGTGGCCATTCATCGTCGAGGCCAGGCGCAACGGAGCGAAACTATATGTGATCGATCCGATCCGCACCCGTACCGCTGCGCTCGCGGACCGGCATTTCCGGATTCATCCCGGGGCTGACCTGGCCCTGGCGCTGGGTCTGATGCACGTCATTATCGGGGAAAAGCTGCACGACTCCGATTATGTCGCCAGTTATACCCATGGATTTGAAGCGCTGGAGCAGCGCGCCCGGGCATACGATCCAGAGCGTGTAGCCGCGCTCACCGGCATTCCCAAAGACGATATCGTACAGCTTGCCCGCGAATACGCGAATACACGTCCTGCCGTGATCCGCCTCAACTTTGGCGTGCAGCGCAGCGAGCATGGCGGTGCGGCCGCGCGCGCCATTGCCGCGCTTCCGGCGCTCACCGGTTCCTGGCGGGAGTTGGGCGGCGGTCTGCAGCTTTCTACCTCCGGGGCGTTCCAGTTCAATCGCACGCGGCCTCGAAATGCCCGATCTGCAATGGCGATCGCCGCTGGGCCGGGAAGCGCGCCTGGTGAATATGTCCGAGCTCGGCAAGGCGCTGACCAAGCTTCGACGCGCCGCCGGTGAAGGCGCATGGTGGTTTACAACTCCAATCCCGCCGCGATCGCGCCCAATCAGAACCTGGTGCTCCGCGGATTCCGGCGCGAAGATCTTTTCACCGTGGTGCTCGAGCAATTTCAAACCGACACTGCCGATTATGCCGACATCCTGCTGCCGGTCACCACGTTTCTCGAGCACACGGATCTGTATCTGGCCTATGGGCATTATTATTTGCAATTGGCGCGGCCTGCAGTCAAGCCTCCGGGTGAAGCGCGATCCAATGTTGAAATTTTCCGCTCGCTGGCCGACCGCATGGGCTTCGACGACGCCTGTTTCGAAGAATCGGAAGATGATATGATCCGCACGCTTCTCGCCTCCGGTCATCCGTTTCTGGAAGGAATCACGCTGGAGCGTCTGGACCGCGAGCATTCCATACGCCTGAATGTTTCGCCGCCTGGCGATCCCTTCCTGCCGTTCGCCCACGGAAATTTCGGCACGCCTTCAGGCAAATGCGAATTCGGCGCAGAGGATCTCGATTACCACCCGCCCGTCGAGTCGCGCCTGGGCGACGCGGAGCTGCGCCGCCGCTTTCCGCTCGAGATGGTTTCCTCGAAGAACGACGACAGCATGAACTCGACTTTTGGTTATCGCTCCGAAGTGGACCGGCAAACTGCGGTGCTGCACATGCACAGCGACGACGCCGGCGCTCGCGGTATCGCCAGCGGAGATCGCGTGCGCGTGTTCAACGATCGCGGAAGCTTGCTGCTGGTCGCGGAAGTAGATGGAGTCGTCCCGCCAGGCGTGGTACGACCGCCGTCAGTGCGCTGGAATAAACTTTCTCCCGACCGGCGCAATGCCAACGCTCTTACCTCGGATCGACTGACTGATATCGGCGGCGGACCAACATTTTATAATTGCCTGGTTGAGGTGGAGCGATGCGGAGACTGATTGCCTTCGTTCCGTTCCTCGCCCTAGTTCTGATGCCCGTCGGATGCAGGCACAAGCCGAAGGGTCCCGTTGCGGCCGAGGACGAGGGGCAGTTGGGGAATATCGTCAATATCGCCGATCCGCGCGCCGTGGTGCAACTGACTCGCGGATTTTACGGAATCGAAAACGACGCGTGGCGGTGGACCGCGAAAAATTTTACCGTCATGTTGCGGCGTCCGCCTGGCGCGGAACAGAATGGCGCGCGACTCGAGCTGAAATTCACCGTTCCGGATGTGGTTTTGAATAGCGTCGGCCCGCTGACGCTGACCGCCAAAGTTAACGGCGTTTCGCTTCCTCCGGAGACATTTTCCACATCAAGCGGGTCCACCTACGCTCGCGATGTTCCCGCCAGCGCGCTCTCCAGAGAAATCGTAATGGTCGAATTTTCGGCGGACAAGGCTCTGGCGCCGGGTGCTCCGCCTTCCCACGATACGCGTGAGCTGGCCGTTATCGTCAGCAAGGTCGGACTTCTGCCGAAATGACGCGCGGCGTCGCCCCGGCAGAATTGCGTCGCGCAGCCTGGTTTCTGATCGCGCCTGCGGTGTGTCTCATTCTGTTCTGGCGCGCTCCCGGCACGTGGTTTCTCAACGACGATTTCGCCTGGCTCGGCATGCCTCTCGAAGTGCACAGCGTGCGCGATTTCTTCCATGTCTTGTTTATCCCGAAGGCGCAGGGGACCATCCGAGTGCTGAGCGAACGGCTGTTTTTTCTGACTTTTTCCTCTGTGTTTGGATTGCACGCGCTGCCGTACCGGCTGTGGGTGCTCGCCACATGGTTCGGCGATCTGACGCTAGCGAATTTAATCGGCGCGAGGCTCACCGGCTCGCGTGCGGCGGGGCTGATGGCAGCGCTGCTGTGGGCGCCAGCGCCTGCGTGACCACTCCGCTGGTATGGGCTTCCGCTTATAACGAAATCCTCTGCGCGTTTTGCATCCTGGCCGCGTTCTATGCGCGGCTGCGATGGCTTGAATCGGGCGGACGAAAATGGCTGATTACCGAATGGGCGGCTTATCTGGCGGGTTTCGGCGCGCTCGAAATCATCGTCATGTATCCGGCGGTAGCCGCGCTGCACGCCCTGCTGATCGCCCGGAAGCGATTTTGGAGCACGCTTCCGCTCTTCGTGCCTGCCGTGGCGTTTACTTGTTTTCATTTTTTCTTTATTCCCGTAGTAGCGGGTCCATACTACACACTGGCTGTGGACCGGCGGCTGCCCGGGAATTTCTTGACCTATATCGGTTGGGCCATCGCGCCCAGTCAGCTCGGCGATTTTTCGTCGCGAATGCGGCTGGCGGCTGGACCGTCACGTCCTCAATCGGTGTGGCCCTCGCCGCCTTCGTGGCATGGCGGCTTTACCGGCGAGACTGGCTGGCGCTCTTTTTTCTGGGATGGTTCGTTCTGCTACTCGCTCCCGTTCTGCCGCTTCCCGATCACGTGGTGGATTACTACCTGACGATGCCGATCATTGGCCTGGCATGGCTTGGCGGGTGGGCCATTATCCGCGGCATGGCGAGCCGGCTGGACCGGGCGCGCGATCGCGATGATCCTGATGGCGCTGTACCTGAGAGGGTCGATTCGGGAAATCGATACGTACACCCGCTGGTACGCTGAGCGCGCCGCTCGCATGCGCTCGGTTGTGCTCGGCCTCGAACAGGCAACGCGCGCGCACCCGGTCCCGGTCGCCATGCTCTTGGGCGTCGATAACGACCTGTTCCAAAGCGGCTTCGAAGACAATCCTTTCAGACTGTTTGGAGTGCGGGTTTACCTCGTCGGGAAGTACCGAGGGAATTGTGGCGCGCCCGGATTTAGGCGGAATCGCTCGCTTCACCGTTGCTCCCTCTCAGGCGCTACGTTTACTCGATGCAGGCCGCGCTCGCGTGTTCAGCGTCATGCCTCATCGCGTGCTCGACATCACCGGGCAATACGCCGCGATGCTGCACGCCGATCCGGCCGCCTCGCGCCATGACGCCATCGACGCCGGCGATCCCGCCTTCGCAGAGTTCCTCGGCCCTACCTGGTACCCGGCGGAAGAGGGATTTCGCTGGATGCCGAAAACCGCCACGCGTGAAACTTTCCGGCCCCAGCTCGCCCTCACAGCGGCTGTATGTGACCGGATACGCGCCGGACGCTGTGCTCGCTTCGGGACCGGTGACTCTTCGTTTCCGCGCCGACGGAGAACCCATCGGCTCTTCCACGCTGCGCCGGAGAAGGGATGTTCTCGATGAATTTCCCCTTGCCTGCCGGACTCACGGGCCGCACTACGGTCGAGATCTCCATCGAGGCAAGCAAGGTATTCAAACCGCGGGAACGCGAACTGGGAATGGTCTTCGGAACGTTCGCGATTCGGTAAAAGAGAATCGTTCAATGATAATTGAACGCCAGCCAAACGATCAGCCCGACCGCTCCGGGCAAAAGAATTTCGACCCAGTTGCGGCGGACGAATCGGGTCCATGACGGATGCTCCGGACTCGGGAAGGAAGCTCGCGGCTTTGAAGCGAGCGAGGAGGCCAGGCGCGTCCGCAGACTCGAAGGCATCCCGTTCAAAGCCCGCACAATCTCCTCGCGGCCGCGGCGGTCCGCGATAAGAATAGTGGCCGAGTTAAAACTATTAGTGGATTCCTCCAGCTCCTTGCGAAGGTTCGCTGGAACCTCGGTTACGGACCGATACACCTGGGTCCGCCCGCTCTTGGCGATGAAGATCGTAGACGTTTTGACCGTGACCCTCTGCATGATCTCAGTCCGCCAAAGCTGCCGGCTGCGAACGGAAACGCGTAATTTAGCGTGACCTCAATGAAACCCAGCGCAGCCTTGGAGAGTGCCTTATCCTTCCTATAGATTAAACCAATCCGGCGCGCGATGGGATCGGGTCCTAGAGAAATCGCCGCCAGCCGGCCCGTCGCAATTTCTTCGCGGCAATGCGCAGCGGCAACGAACCCGACGCCCAGCCCTTCCATGACAAAGCGCTTGATCATTTCGGTCGAATCCAGCTCCATCGAGACCTGGATCTCGTCCTCGACCGGCTCGAGCCAGGCAGCTAGACGGCTGCGCGTAGCGCCGGCTCTCGGCATGAGCAAGCGCTGGCCGATTAAATCCGCCGGGAGCACCTGCGGCTTCGCGCGCGAAAGGATGATCGGGAGGAACCACCAGCTTAATCTCATCCGAGTGAATCTTGACCACCTGCAAGCGCTTCTCTTCCACCGGAAGCTGGGTGATGCCGAAATCGGCTTGATTGTCGACCACCGCTTCCACCACGTGCGCGCCATAGGAACGATCCACCACGATTTGCACATTGGGGAATCGCCGGTTGTATTCCGAAAAAACTCGCGGAAGAACGTAGATGCAGGTGGCTTCATTGGCGGCGATCACCAGCTCGCCTCGCGGCACTCTCTCCAGTTCTTGAATCAGCGTTTTGCGCGCTGGCGGCGAAGCTCCAGAATCTGCTCGGCGTGCCGGGCGAAGATCCGGCCCGCTTCCGTGAGTGCGATCTTGGTTCCCAACCGCTCGAAAAGCGAAGCATTCAGCTCATGCTCCAGTTGGCGAACCTGCGCGCTCACCGCCGGCTGCGTGCGGAAACACGACTGCGCCGCCTTCGAAAAGCTCTTCAGACGCACGATTTCGAGAAAGGTGTGAAGCTGGTCCAGGTCCATCTGTTGCCGATGAGTTTTAGCATCCCATCTTCCAGTCCCCGTCTGCTACTATGTTTTCTGATCTCACGAATATTCATCGGTTTGCTGCGGCCACTCTCGCGGCCGGCTTGCTCTGCGCGCAGGGACCCGAGAGCGTGCTGGTCGTGGTCAACGACAACTCTGCCCTCTCGCGCACCATCGGCGATTATTATGCGCGTCGGCGGAGCGTGCCTCTATCTCATATCTGCCATTTGCGAACGAGCGTCAACGAATCCATCGCCCGTCCCGACTACGATCGGGAAATCGCCGCGCCCATTGCGGGATTCCTCGCCAGGGGCCGGCTCACGGAGAGCATTCTTTATATCGTGACCACCGGCGGCGTGCCGCTTCGAATCTCGAGCACGGGCGCGGGCGCCGGAATGGATGTGGATACAGCAGCCGTAGACAGCGAACTCACGCTGCTCTATTCCGACATGCATCGCCGGAAACCTCACTCGCTTGCGCGGCTCGATTCCAAATCCGTTTTTCAGCAAGCGCGATGCAAAATTCTCGCATCCGCAGTTTCCCATTTACCTGGTCACACGCCTGGCCGCCTACGATTTCGATGGAGTGAAAGCTCTGATCGACCGGTCCATTGACGCCACCGATGCCGCCGCCCGCGGGAACGCCAATCGCGGCAAGTTCGTGATCGATCTCAAATCTTCTTTCGACGATGAGGGAAACGATTGGCTGCGTAACGCCGCCATCCTGCTGCCGAAAGATCGAGTCGTATTCGATGAATCTTCCAAGGTACTCTACGATCTGTCGAACGTGATCGGCTATGCCGGATGGGGCTCGAACGATCCGAATCGTCATCGCCGCTTTCTTGGTTTCCACTGGCTTCCCGGCGCAATTATGACCGAGTTCGTTTCCACTAATGGGCGCACTTTCGCGCGTCCGCCGGATAATTGGAATATCAGCGATTGGAAATCGCCTAAACTGTGGTTCGACGGAAGCCCGCAAACCCTGACGGCGCGATTATATTCTGGAGGGCGTCACCGGCGCATCGGGGCATACCGATGAGCCGTATCTGATCATGACGCCGCGGCCGGATTTTCTGCTGCCCGCCTATTACAGCGGCCGCAACCTCGCCGAGAGCTACTATCTCGCGATTCGCGCCTTGAGCTGGCAGAACATTGTCGTGGGCGATCCTTTATGTTCGATCGGAAAGCCGCGCGCAAATTAAAATATGCGTGAGGGAGGAGACGGTTTGGTCGTCTGGTTTACAGGTCTGAGCTCGGCGGGTAAAACCACGCTGAGCAATGCCTTGCATGAACGCCTCTGCGCGGTCGGCCATCGTGTGGAACACCTGGATGGCGATATCATACGCCAGCATTTGAGTAAAGGCCTCGGCTATTCCGCGCGAGGATCGCAACGAGAATATCCGCCGCATCGGGTTTGTGGCGGAGATGCTGTCGCGTCATGGGGTAATTGTGCTGGTCTCCGCGATTTCGCCCTACCGCGAAGCGCGCGACCAGGTGCGGGCACGCTCGGGTAATCGGTTTGTTGAAGTTTATGTGAACGCACCCCTGCAGGTTTGTGAAGAGCGAGATCCCAAGGGGCTTTATAAACAGGCGCGCGCGGGTTTAATCCACGCGTTTCACGGGTGTTGACGATCCCTACGAGCCTCCGCTCGCCGCCGAAGTGGAGTGCCGGACAGACCTTGAGACGGTGGACGACAGCGTTCAGAAGGTTCTGGAATTTCTAAAGCCTCTAGTTCCGACATCTGAGGGAGGCGCATTATAATTAACGATCTCGAACCGGTTAGTGACCGTTCGGAATTGTGAACAGGAATCGGGCCCCCTCCCCCAATTCCGATTCAACCCAGATCCTTCCGCCCGCGTGCTCCACGATTCTCTTGCAGATGGCGAGCCCGATTCCGGTGCCTGGGTAGTGATCTCTGTTATGCAGCCGCTTAAAAATTCCAAAAATCCTCTCGTGGTACTTGGGATTGATGCCTATTCCATTATCTTTGACGCAGAACAGCCACGAACCATCGGCGGATACGGCCGAAACGTGAATACGGGGCGGCTCCTTGCCCTTGTATTTGATCGCATTTGAAATGAGATTCTGAAGGAGCTGGCGGAGACGAACCGGCTGCAACCTCACTGTAGGAAGAAAATCCCAAGTAACCTCCGCCGCATTCTCGCGGACCACGACTCCGAGGCTCTGAAGCACCGTCTCAATCACTTGATTTCCATCCGCCGTCTCCGCGGAATCTTCGGCGGCGCGAGCGACGTGAGTATACTCCAGCAAATCGCGAATGAGGCTTTCCATATGACGTGCGCTGGTAATCACCGTCGTCAGCAGTGCGTGCCCTTGCGCATCGAACCCCCGAGAATGTTCCAGCTCCAGAAGTTGTGCGCTAATTACAACGTTGCGGATGGGCTCCTGCAAATCGTGAGACGCGGAGTACGCAAATTGTTCCAGATCGGCATTAGAGCGCGCAAGGTCCTCGGCGTGCCGTGCCAGAATCCGCTCGGCGCTCTGGCGCTCTGCTATTTCCGATTCCAACTCCGCATTCGTCCTTAACAAATCGGCAGTACGCTCCCGAACTCGAACTTCCAGCTCATCGCGGGCGCGCTCCAATTCCTGCTCCGCCTTCTTGAGATCGGTAATGTCGATCGCAACCCCATGCAGGAACCCAGGCTGGCCATCGGGGCGCCGGACCATCTTGACATCGCACTGAAACCACACCACGTGCCCATCTCGCGCGAGAACGCGATATACGGAGCGCAATGGTTGTCCCGACAGTACGAAAGAGGCGGCCTCAACATTCCAGCGGCTGCGATCCTCGGGATGGATCTGATAATACCAACGGATTGGATCGTCCAGCCAGCTTTCGCGTGAAAAACCCAGTATTGTTTCGATGTGAGGACTTACGTACGCTTCAGTATGCCCGTCTTCCAAGCGAGCCATGAACACCACGGCCGGGATCTGTTCGAGAAGCGTGCGGTATCTAAGATCCAACTCGGGCGTCGACGAAGCCGGCAACTCGGTGGAATCCTCGGCTGTATTCGGGGGTATTGCGGGGATTGAGGTGAAGATGCTTCTTCCGAGTCCGGCCAGCATCGCTTCGGCTTCTTTGAAAAATGGGATTCCACTCCCATCCTGTATAGCCATTCGTTCAAGATGGCGCTTGGGGCGGCTTCGGCAGCATTTCGAGCACTACTCTCTTCAGATCCAGATACGCGTCCAAATCGGTTGGCTTGCGGAAGTGGGCAGTGGCGCCGAGCCTCGCGATTTCCCTTATGTCCATCGGCGAATTCGAAGAAGTGACAACCACCACCGGAACATTCCGCCAACGTTCGGTTTGGCGGGCGTACGTCAGGACTTCCGCGCCGGAAACCCCGGGTAGGTTCCAGTCCAATAAGATCAGCGACGGCTGCGGGTGCCCGGCGCCCTCCTCGAATCGCCGAAGCATTGCTAGTGCCTGCTCGCCATCGGAAGCGACCCGAAGATCCATCGGAATTCCAGAGTGTTTCAAAACCCGATCGATCATATAAACATCCGGTGGATTATCTTCAACCAGCATGATAACCGTCGGGGACGAAGGATCCAATTTGGTTTCAACATCCTGGCCGCCGCTTGGATCGTAGGGGAACGGTGGGGGCGAAGGTTCGTCCGCTCCCTGAGGGAATCTCGGTTCAGGTGCTATCCCCATAATGACCTGACAGTCTCCTGATAGTAGATCGCCGGAAGCGGCCTCCCGTAACAATATTACCGCGCGTTTTTCCATTACCGCGCGTCTTCTCCAGGCGTTTAGAATGAGAGCTTGCGGGCCTTCGATCCGTTTTTCAGGAACGCTCATCTGGCTACCCTCGCCGGAAATTTCTGGACGCGGCCGCGGAGCGAACGGCGATGGCCGGTCCAGGCCGTACTCTACCGGACCGAGCAGGACGTGCAGGTGCTGGTACATTCCCAGCATCCTGCAGGCGAGCCGCGCGGCGAGCTGATCCTGGTCCACGGCCTGGAAGGTTCAAGCCATGCGGGATATGCGCGCAGCATGACTTATGCGGCGCTCGAATCGGGCTATGTCACTCACCGTCTCAATCTCCGAGGCTGCGGCGGAACGGAGTCGCTGGCATTTTCCAACTATCATTCCGGCCAGACCAGCGATGTGCTGCACGTAATCCGCGACCGAAAGCGCGCGCGCGGGCTGCCGATCTTTCTAGCGGGATTTTCGCTCGGGGGCAATGTCGCACTGAAGCTGGCCGGCGAATTGGCCGACGATGCCCGGGGTCTGATCGCTGGGCGTATGCGCGGTCTCGACTCCACTCGATCTGGTTGCGTGCGCGAAGGCGCTCGATGAACCTCGAAATCACAGTCTATCAGCGGCGTTTTTTGGGCCGTCTGAAGCAAAAGATCCGGGTCCGGCACACTCAAGCGCCAGAAATTTATTCGCTCGAGCACCTCGCTAAGATCCGCATCGATCTATGAATTTGACGATTATTACACCGCGCGCCTGTTCGGATTCGGTACCGCGGATAATTACTATCGAACGCAATCCTCTAATCAGTTTCTCGAAAAAATTCGCGTTCCGACGCTGCTGGTAACGGCCAAGGACGATCCGCTGGTTCCGTTCGAGGTTTACCGCCACCCGGCTTTCGCAATCAATCCTCATCTTCGATTGGTGGCGGTGGATCGCGGCGGCCATCTGGGGTTCATCGCGCGGCAGCGTCCCCGGTTTTGGCTGGATGGCGTGGTGATGGAATGGATTTCCGAAATTTTGAACAGCCAGCCTGCCGCTTTCGTATCCTGAATAAGGGTGAGTTCACAAGCTTCGCTGTTTGAATCCGCAGCCGTAGCGTGGGATTCTCTGCGGTCGAGCAAGCTGCGTAGTTGTTTAACGCTGCTGGGGATTATTCTTTCCACTGCGACGCTGATCGCGGTCATGTCGGTGATCCACGGCATGGATGTTTTCATGGCGGAGACTGCATCCAGTATGGGCAACGACGGATTCCGCGTCCTGCGCATGGCGTTTGTGGGGCGCCGCGATCCCAAGCAGTTCCTGGACGCGCTGCGAAGGAATCCCGAGCTGAGGCTCGAAGAATACGCCTATGTGAGGAGCCACGCTACGCTGGTTCGCGAGATCGGCCTCTCGTCGGGCCGGGGCGCAAACGTAACCTATGCGGGAGACCTGGTAAGCGGCGTCGGTCTGCAGGGCGTGACATCGAACTCCGCCATCATGACCAACACCGAGGTCGCGATGGGCCGTTTCTTCACCGATATCGAAGACGAAAAACGTATGGAGGTAGTGTTCATCGGGGCGGATTTCAAGGATCGTTTTTTCCCGAATACCGATCCCATAGGCAAGATCATCGGCATCGACGGCCGGCCGTTCGAGGTTATCGGCGTAGGAAAAGCTAAAGGCAGCGTATTCGGGCAATCGCAGGACAATTATGTTTCGATCCCGGTCCAGACGTTCATCAAAATTTACGGAGCCCAAAAGGGTCTGAGTTACAACTTCACCGCCCTAAGCCGCGATGAATTGGAGCAGGCTGAGGATGAGATCCGAATGCTGATCCGGTCCTTTCGCCATCTTCGTCCTCAAGAAGCCGACAATTTCGGGATGATCTCCTCCGACACTTTGGTTTCGGCGTGGGACCAATTGACGGGCGCCATTGCGGCGGTTGCAGTGGGCGTGGTGAGCGTGTTCATGGTGGTGGGCGGCGTGGTGATTATGAACATCATGCTGGCAGTAGTATCGGAGCGCACCCGCGAAATCGGCGTGCGGAAATCAGTGGGCGCGCGGCGGCAGGACATCATGAATCAGTTTCTGATTGAGTCGTCCATGCTTTCCGGCGTCGGAGGCTTAATCGGGGTGACGCTGGCCTGGACCGTCGCGGTCCTGGTACGCAACTTCACTCCGGTGCCGATGTCGGTTCCCCCGAACGCAGTCATCCTGGGCGTAACGATCTCTGCCGCCGTGGGCCTCTTCTTCGGGATCTATCCGGCGCGAAGAGCCTCGCGGCTCGACCCGATCGTTGCGCTGCGGGCCGAAACTTCCTGATAGCATGAAACTGCTTCTGTCCGTCATTGGTTTGGCGCTCTCTACCCTTCGGGAAAATAAGGTCCGCTCCTTTCTCACCGTGCTCGGAGTGATCATCGGCACAGGTACGATCATCGCTGTGGGTTCCATTTTGACCGGCCTGGATGGCGCTGTCACCGGTCTCATTCGTAGTATGGGCACTAATACGGCGATTGTTTTCAAGATGCGTCTAGGCCCCAACTTCGCCGGGCGGAGCAATGAGGAGCGGATGCGGAAACCGCTCACCTACGACAACGGAGTCGCCATCGCGGAGCGCTGCCCGTCGGTCGAGCATGTCAGCCCGTTCATGCTTCCGCCGTCGGTCGGGGGAGGGGTGGATCGAGCGCGATACAAGGGCAACGATTACACACAGCCGCAGATTGGCGGTACCGACGAGCATTATGCGACCAGCGGTCAGGCAGACATGCGAGCCGGCCGCTTTTTCACCGATACCGAGAATCGCCATCGTATGGCCGTGGCGGTCATCGGCGAGGACCTTTACCGGGCGCTGTTCGGAGTTGAAGATGCGATCGGCAAGCGCATCGAGGTGGACGGCCGCGAAGTGGAGGTGGTGGGGGTGATGAACCGTCCCGCATCGGCGATCCCCGGTCAAGATGATAACCGTATCCTGATCCCGTTTTTCACGATGCGCAAAATGTATCCCGCCTCTCAGGAAATGTTGCTGATGGTGCAGGCGAAGCCGGGGCTGCTCCCGGCCGCAATCGACGAGCTCCGTGCGGTGCTACGGCAACAGCGGCATGTGAAGCTATCCGCCCCCGACAACTTTTTCGTATCGACCGCGGATCAGATGGTGGATCAGTTTCACCAGGTCACCCTGGTCACGACATTGGTGATGGTGGTTCTAAGCTCGATCGGGCTATTGGTAGGCGGCATCGGAGTCATGAATATTATGCTCGTGTCAGTGACGGAGCGGACGCGGGAGATCGGAGTTCGCAAAGCCATTGGCGCGCGCCGCTCCGATATCGTGATGCAGTTTTTGACGGAGGCGGTAGTGCTCACCGGCCTCGGTGGACTTGCCGGGATGCTTATGGGATGGCTCGTCTCGCTCGCCAGCCGTTTCGCATTTCCCAATCTTCCTACCGCTGTCCCGCTGTGGGCCGCGGGCCTCGGAATCGCTGTATCGGTCGGCATCGGGCTGTTCTTCGGAATTTGGCCCGCGAGCAAGGCAGCAGGGCTAGATCCGGTGGAAGCGCTCAGGTATGAATAGAATTCATCGCACGTAAACTGTTGGATCAACAGACATACCCAGACGAAGCAGATGCTCTTTATCCTGACCCGGATCAAACTCGATGCGCACTGGAATTCGCTGAACCACCTTTACATAGTTCCCGGTCGCGTTCTCAGGAGGCAGCAGGCTGAACCTGGCACCGCTAGCGCCGCCGATGTCCTGGACTTTTCCCGAGTATTCCCGGCCATAGGCATCCACCTTGATCTTGACCGGCTGGCCTACCCTCATTTTTTTTAACTGGGTCTCCTTAAAGTTGGCAGTTACATAAAGTCCATCAAGTGGAACAATAGCCATTAGTTGCTCGCCAGGAGATACGTTTTGACCCACAGTTACCGTCTTCATGCCTACGACGCCGTTCCCGGGTGCGACGATGGTGGTGTATTGAAGATTTAGTTCGGCTTGCTCCAACAATGCCTTCTCCTGCTGCACCTTAGCTTCAGCCGCCCGCACGCGAGCGTCTGCCATCTTTACCTGCTGCGGGCCGGTAGAGGCGGATTCGACGGTTGACTCGGTCTGCGCCAGCCTGGCTTTGGCCTGATCCACCATCTGTTCCGACACGGCATATATTTTGCTGTGCCTCGGCGACTGCAGCTTTCTGCGCGTCCACGGTAGCGCGCGCGGCCGCTGCTGTCGCCACCGCCTGATCGTAGGTCTGCTTTGAAATCTCGTCCTTGCCGACCAGCATCTTGTACCGATCCACATCGCCTTGGGCTTTTTCGAAATTGGCTTGGGCTACTTGAACATTGGCCTCAGCCGACTGAAGTTTGGCTCGCGATGCCTGCAATTGCTGCTCTGCTGCGCTGACCGCGGCGCTCGCGTTTTGCGCTCCCGACCTGGCGCCGGAAAGCGTGCTGGACGAGGTGATGGACGTGATGGGAACCTCAGCCTGCGCACTTTGGAGGGTAGCCGTCGCATCGGCCAGATCAGCCTTGGCTTTGGTTATCGCAACCTCATAATCCTGGGGATCGAGCCGCACTAGCACGTCACCCTTATTTACCAATTGCTCATTCTGCACCAGGACCTCAGTCACGTGGCCCGCAACGCGGGGGCTGATCGCATAAATTTGGCCATCGATCTGCGCGTCATCGGTCGACTCGACCGTGGAATAGTATTGCCAGATTCGATAGCCGCCATAGGCCAGCCCCGCGATCACCAGCAATATGATAATCCGCACGACCATTCTTTGTCCGGTTGGGAGACGTGGGAACCGCTGGTGCGGGTCTCTTTTATGCGATCCTCGCTCGGGCGGACCTCGTTCTCAACTTGTTCCGGCATGCTTACTTTCCTCCCATAAACTGCTTCAAACTGGCCTCGGTCGCACCTACGGCGCGCGCCAGCGATACTTTCGCCAAATTATGCAGGTAGACACTCGAAATCAGACTCTGATCCGCATTCGCCACGGACTCCTGGGCTTGAACGACTTCAATGTTATCCGTCACACCCGCCGCGAAGCGATCGCGCGCCTGCGCCAATGCCTCACCGGCAAGCGTGACATTGTCCTGCGAGACGGCGACCTGATCGGCGGCGGTCTTTAGATCTAGTAACGCGGAGCGCACTTGAAAATCTATTTGCCCCTGAAGATCCGCGAGCTCGTCTTTCCGCTGCTTGATGACGGCGTCGGCCTGCACGATATCCGCGCGAATCCGTCCTCCATCGAAGATCGTTAAATCGACCGAAGCTGTCGCGGTGAAAGTCCCATGGGAGTTTGCGAGCGTATGGCCCGACATCGCCGTAGTTGCCCGCGACGGGAAGCCGTCGGGTAACGCTCGGCAGCCGCGGCCTTGCGGGCCGTCTCAGCCGCGCGAACCTGCAGCATGGCGCTCTGATAATCCGCGCGAGAATCATATGCGCGCTGCAAAATCTGCTCCGGTGCCGGCTCCTCGAGCGGAGTGTAAGGAATCGTCTCAGAAAGATTGAACGTCTGCCCGGAAGGCAATCCGATCACGCGTCCCAGAACCAGCTTGTCCTTGGCGAACTGATTCTCCTGCGCCAGAAGATCCTGCTGGCGCGTCTTCAACTCGACCTGCGCCCGCAGTTCGTCGATCGCGGGTGATATCCCAGCGAGATGCTGATCCCGGGCTCTCTCAAACAGCGCTTGCGCCGTTGCCACCTGGACCCGCGTATCCTGGATCCGCGCGGCATCCGAGTTGATCTGAAGATACGCGGAAGCCACCGCCTGAACCACGAGATCGCGCGCATCCTGAGAGCTCAACCGCGAGGCTCGCGCGTTCTCCGACGCGGATTGCCGGTTTTTGATCGCTGCATAATCGAAAGCTTTCCATCCGGCGAAGGCGCGGAGATCGGTGTATTCGAAAGGCCCGATGATGCTCGGAATTCCAGGGAAATTAAATCCGAACGTAGCTAGATTGAGCTGGGAGGCGGTTTCGGACAGGCTGGTTCCCACGGTGGGAAGCATCGCGCTTAGAGCCCGAATTCTCTCAGCCTGCGCGGTTCGGTTCGCGGAATCGCGCACCAACAGCCCGAGATTCGTCTTCAAGCCTCTGTCTATAGCGTCCTGCAAAGACAGATTGAGCGGCGTGGCCGTCGCATTTCCTGTGGGGACGCTACCCTGAAATTGATCCTGGGGGTTCGAGTAAAGCTCGCCCAGCGGTATGTTAGCCGGAACGGTCGCCTGTTGCGGAGGACCGGCCGGACCTTGGGCCGCGAGCGCGAGGCTAATGAAGAGCAAAGCGGATACGACGGCGGTTGGTCTCGAAATCGATATTTTTTTCATTTCAACCCGCTGGTCACTTGGTTTACGACCTCCTGAATCAGCAACCCGGCGGTCAGGAAACTCGCCCCGTCGCGGTGCATTGTTTCCAGGAGACGCTCTCCGGCCGGATCGATGAACGTTACGCCGCGGAGGTCCACGGAGATGTGAATGCCCGGATAACTAGCCCGCGCATTGCGCCAGCATCGCGCCAGTTCCGTGACCCATCCCTCGGCCAACCGACCACAGACCTGCACGGTGATTTCGTCGCCCGATTGGCGGAGTTGAGCCTTCATCATACCGAACAAAAAGCATTTACTTCACCACCCGATGAGTTAGGATGTAGCTTTAGAATTAATGATTCAGAGAAATAGTAGAAACGGTGAGCCGAATTGGAGCCGATATATCGGCAGTAGACGATATTTCGGCCCCTCACCAAGTGGACTGAATGCGTCGAATCCCAAGCTTTTGCATGCGCGATTGCAACGTGCTCCGCTTCATACCGAGCAATATGGCAGCGCCCTTCGGCCCTCCGATAACTCCCTTCGTGGCGTTCAATGCCTCCCGAATATGCCGGCGCTCCGCAGTAGCCAGAGGCACCATGCCTGCGGCGTCCGGCAACTGAGCGGATTCATCCACTGCATCTTTAGGAATGTGTAGTCGTCTACCCGAGGTCAGGATCACGGATCGCTCCAGGACATTTCGCAATTCGCGAACATTTCCGGGCCACGAATACTGGACCAGTGTCTCCATGGCCTCGGCGGGTATCGCCTCGATCTGTTTGCGCATGCGAGTGGCGAATTCCTGAACGAAATATCGCACCAGGGTAGGGATGTCTTCGCGGCGTTCCCGCAGAGGCGGAATCGTGATCGGAAAAACGTTTAAACGGTAATACAGATCTGTTCGAAACTGCTGCTCGCCGATCATCAGACGCAGATCCCGGTTGCTGGCGGCCACTAACCGAAAATCCGAATGGATCGTGCGGGAGCCACCGAGTCGCTCGAATTGACCGTCCTGGAGCACTCTCAGGAGTTTGGGCTGTAACTCGAGCGGGAGTTCGCCTATTTCATCCAGAAACAGAGTACCGCGATGAGCCACTTCAAACCGGCCGATGCGCTGCGCGAGTGCTCCCGTGAAGGCGCCCTTTTCGTGGCCCAGCAGCTCGCTCTCGATGAGGCCGGAGGGAATCGCCGAACAATTGAGCTTGACGAAGGTGCCGTGGTTGCGGCGGCTCAATTGATGAATCGCCCTCGCCACCAATTCCTTTCCGGTGCCGGTCTCACCCTGAATGAGTACGGTGGAGTCGGTCGGAGCGGCGGTCTCAATCTGCCTGAGCACCTGCCGCAGCGCGGGGCTACTGCCGAGAATTTCATCGAACCGGTATTCGCTTCGGATTTCCTCCTCGAGATAAACCTTCTCATCTTCGATTCGCTTACGAAGCTCGCTGATTTTTTCAAACGCTAGCGCGTTCTCAACTGCAATCGTCACGTGCCGCGCAATGTGTTCCATGAATTCGCGCTCGTCCGCGCCGTAGGCATCGAGCGATTGCGAAGCGAAGGAAAGAGAGCCGAACCATTCCTCGGAACGCTTGAGAGGAACCCAGAACCCGCTCTGGATTCCGAAGCGATGAAAGATGTCCCTTAGATCCGGGCGGAATCGAGCATCCGATCTGAGGTCGGGCAAATACAGCGCCCGTTGTGTTTCAAGCAGGATCTCCAGAGGCGTTCCGTCCACGGGAAGGTCGGTCCGTAGAGGAACATCGAGAGCTCCAGTTCCTACAATCGCTTCTACCCGGCTGCTCCGCTTTTGCGTGTCATATCGGATCAAAGCCAGGTAATCGAATCGGATGAGTTTATGAAGCGAATCCCATAGCGTTTGAAGCAGAGTTTCGTAATCCCGGCATGCAATGAACGCTTCCGAGATTTCGAGGAGGGCGCGATATCTACGCGTAGTGTCGTCAGCGAGCACGATCTCTTTTCTATTTTATGCCCGGCGGAACACGGCTCGCGCGACCGGTACGCGGTAAACTCATTGACATCCCGAATTTGTGTCTGGTTTAATAAGAGAGCCCGCCAATATTGCTCCTCAGTAGCTCAATGGTAGAGCATTCGGCTGTTAACCGAAGGGTTGTAGGTTCGAGTCCTACCTGAGGAGCCAAACTATTTCTCTCCGAACCCAGCCCGCCCATTTGTTGACGCCATCGGTCTGTCCACGCCTCCCGTAGTTCCGCAAGATATCCCCAATTCCGCCATACATTTCCAGATCATCCTGTTCTCTCGTTCCGGCCTCGGAGAACCGCTGTGGTTGGTTCGGTGAGTCCGCTACGGCCGCCCTCCGCGCGGCTTCTCCTTCTCCCCCGGAGAGCGACCACTCGCGGTTAACGCGGCGAACGTCTCGGTTTCCACTTTTCGAACTCTCTGCGTATGTTTACAGCGGAGTGTGTCTCGCACACTCCAGCAACCACTCGACAGCGGAACGACCGCCAAGCGGACTTTCGTTGTGGTGCCAATCCACAGCGAGGTGAATTGTCTTGGGAATTCCGACTGAAGATTTGCGATCCATCGCCCGTATCCTCGCCGCCGGATACCTCCGGCATGGCGACCAAATCCGGCGAGGAGCCGCTCTAGTTGACTGTTCCACAACTTCGAGCCGTCATGGACACGAGGTTAACTGCCATGAGAATGGAGAACGAAGTGGAGACCGCGATGCGGAAAGAGATTGACGAGCTGAGCAAGATGCCAGTCGGCCAGCTCCGCCAGAAGTACCTGGATGTGTTCGGCGAGGAGTCTCGATCGAATCACAGACAGTTCATGTTTCGGAGGATCGCCTGGCGCATCCAGGCAATCGCCGAAGGCGGCCTGTCCGAACGCGCGCGCCGCCGCGCCCTGGAAATTGCCAACGATGCAGACCTGCGCGTCCGGGCGCCCAAGGCCAAGTTCGGGCCAGACGTCACCCTGGACCCCAAGCTAAGCATCAGCCGCAAGGTGACAAGCGCTCTCGACCCGCGACTCCCGCCGCCGGGAACCTATCTCGAACGCGAATATAAGGGCCGCCAAATCATCGTGAAGGTCCTCGTGAATGGATTTGAGTTCGACGGCGAGCTCTACCGGTCACTCAGTGCAATTGCCCGCGAGGTGACTGGAACCAAGTGGAATGGCTTCGTCTTCTTCTCGTTGACGTCCACGGAGGAACAGCCCAATGGCAAGGTATAGCGTCGGACTCGGGCCGGCAAAGGCGTCGAACGGATCGACCGATGTGAAGACCATCCGATGCGCGATCTACACGCGGAAGTCCACGGAAGAAGGACTCCAGCAGGAGTTCAACTCCCTTGATGCCCAACGAGAAGCGGGCGAGGCCTTCATCGTCAGCCAGAAGAATGAGGGTTGGCAGGTAGTCTCCGACCACTTCGACGATGGCGGTTACACCGGTGGCAATATGGATCGCCCGGCACTAAAGCGGCTCCTCGCGGCGATCGAGGTGGGGTCGGTGGACTGCGTCCTAGTCTACAAGGTGGATCGGCTTAGTCGTTCCCTGATGGACTTCGCCCGGATCGTTGAGGCGTTCGATCAGAATGGCGTCAGCTTCGTTTCTGTCACTCAGCAGTTCAACACGACGACATCAATCGGCCGCTTGACGCTGAACATCCTCCTGTCGTTCGCCCAGTTCGAGCGTGAGATCATTTCGGAACGTACGCGCGATAAGATGTCGGCCGCACGACGGAAAGGCAAATGGATCGGGGGCCATCCAGTTCTCGGCTACGACATCGACACCAAGGGTGGCCGGATCATCGTCAATCCCGCCGAGGCGGAGCAGGTTCGAACTATCTACGGCCTGTACATCGCTAAGGGATCGACGCTGCCAGTCCTTCAGGAAACCCAGCGGATCGGCTTGGTGACCAAGCGCTGGACGACGGAAGACGGCAACGTCCGAGGCGGGAAACCATTCACCCGAGGCTCGCTGCACGCGGTCCTGACCAGCGTCCTCTACACCGGAATGGTTGACCACAAAGGCGTTCTCTACCAGGGTGAGCACGACCGGATCATCGATCAGAATACCTGGGACACGGTCCACGGAACGCTCCGGCGCAACGGCAGCGACAAGGGCGCCACCGTCAGGAACAAGCTGGGCGCTCTGCTGCGCGGGGTTCTCTTCTGCGTTCCATGCGGGACCCCAATGATGCACACCTACACGATGCGGAAGTCGAAACGTTATCGCTATTACGTCTGCTACAACGCCCAGCAGAAAGGATGGCAGAACTGCGAGACCAAGTCCGTTCCGGCGCAGGCGATCGAATCCGCCGTTCTGGACAGCATCCGGCGCATCGGAGGCGATCCGGAGCTGGCGGAAGCTGTTGCTGCAGAGGCCCTGGATCAGAGCGCGCGTCAACGCCGGGATCTCGACCAGGAGTTGGAGGTCGAGCGACGGAGCCTACGGCAAAGCAACCAGAACCTAGTGCGGGAGGCCGCCGACACGAGGGCGGACTCCGGCGCGCGCTTCGATCGCATCGTCGGACTACAACGGGAGATCGAAACTACGGAACAGCGACTGGCGGAACTCGCCGCCGAACGCAAAGATCTCGACTCGGAACGGATCAACGCCGAGGAACTCAGGCGCGCGCTGGCTGAGTTCGACGCCATCTGGTCGTCGCTGACCACCAAGGAGCAGGAGCAGATGATTCAACTGCTGGTCGCCAAGGTCGGCTACGACGGGCGCACCGGCAAAGTCACCGTCAATTTCCGCAGCGCAGGAGCCAAAGAGCTATGTCAAGCAAAAAGCCAGTAATCACAATGACAGCCCAGTCCGGGGAGGGGCCACTGCAGGTCGAGGTGGCAATCCCGTTGCGTCCGCGCCCCCCCAAGGCCGGATCAGACGCGCGAACCGGGACTGTAGCGGAGTCGCCGGGACCGCGCATCCCGAGGATCACCCGCCTGTTGGCGCTTGCGATCAAATTTCAGGATATGTTGGACCGGGGCGAGGTCCGGGACTACGCGGATCTCGCGCGTTTGGGCTACGTAACCCGCGCCCGGCTGACGCAGATCATGAACATGCTCAACCTCGCGCCAGATATTCAGGCAGAGATCCTGGGCACGGATGGGCTGGCGATTGGGAACCTTTCCGAGAGGCGAACTCGGTCGATTTCGAAGGTTGTTTGTTGGAATTATCAACGGCGGGCGTGGATGCAACTGAAGACCGCAACGCACGATACAAGCGCAGACTAAACAGGCCAAGCGCTGTACGAGTAAAATAGCGACCATGATGGTCGGTTCGGAATTTCCCGGCGACAACAACGACACCTTCATGAACGTCCAGCACGCTGTGTACAGCGAGATAGTTGTCCGGTTGTTCACTGGCCCTCGTGACCGCTATTTGGTGGCTGCCGCGCTACTTCGCCTCGAGACCGAATTGGTGAAGCGACTTCGGTCCATGGATGGGTTCGACCACCGAACTCTCCAAGGAGCCCACGACCAGATCGCGGCGTTTTTTCGTTTCTCGCGTGACGACGGCGGGCAACTCCAACTTGGCGAGAGCGAAGTCGACTACCGCCGACGACTGGAAGAAGCGTGGCGCGAATTTGTTCAGGCGGAGGTTGGCCGGCTCACGGCAGACGATGAGTTCACACGGGCCGTCTGTACGGCGACTGCTTTCGGAAACAAGGAGCCAAGGGTCGCGGCTGAGCACTGGCTCAGCCAATTTCTAACAAACCGGTACGGCGATCGCGGGTTAGTGTTCAGCGCCAAGGCCACAACCTCCTCCGAGCAGGCATGAACGGTTAAACGACCTCGATCCACCCGATCAGTTCGGATGAATATCCGCCTTCTTGAGAAGCCAAACCCTGCTGCAGAACCTCACGCTGAAGCATCGGCTCGATTGCGTCTTGCAACAAGCAGAGCCGCTCGCCTGCGCTTTGCTTTGAGACTGCGCCAGTCCAGCGGAATGCCTCGCCAAAAGACCGCTCCAGTGCTTGTTGTCGCTGCCTTCCTTCGTCCACAGCGATGGGTTGCAGGCTGCCCCGAATCTCGCCGCTGGAACCGTGACTCTCCACCTTCCAAAGCGAAATCACAGCGTGGCCGCCGTTAGCATTCTGCACTGAAACTCCCAATGCTTCGGAAGGAATCCGGCGGAATCGGCCAATCAACTCCTGCACCAACGGGTGATCCAATCCCAGTAGATCGAGGTCTGCCTGATCTCTTGCGTTGTCCCGGTCTGTTGTGATCTTGATCGTCCGTCCCTCAGGCAGCCGAATCTCATAGAGGGAATCACCAAGGCTCATGATTTCGGAACCGGATTCCCGCGCTCCCTCCGATACGAAATGGACCAACCGCTCCATGCTGGACTCCACATTGGAGAATGGCTTGTAGTCGTCAAGCCGAAAATCATCGAGGTCCTGGAACAGGTCAAATACTACCCGGCGAGCTTCCTCGGCATTGCCGAGCGCCGCTTCCAGTTCCAGCCGAGTCCTTCGCAGCTCCGGGTCCGACAATGCCTCCTCGTAAAGCTTGTCGTAGTTCAAGCGTTCGGAGAGCTGGCCGAGGATTTGGGACCGCATGTCTTCGGCGACATTGCCCTTTTCATCCACTTTGCCTAAAGCGCGCGCAATCTCCGTGAGCTTTTCGGTCAGCAACAAGAAGGTCCTGCCCTCAATGGTGTCGGACAGCACAAGGTTGTAGACCTGGGCAGTGTGCTGTTGACCGTAACGATGAATCCGACCGATGCGCTGCTCAACGTCCATGGGATTCCATGGGAGATCGAAATTGAAAAGGATCCGTGCGAACTGAAGGTTGATGCCTTCCCGGCCCGCCGCCGTGCATACCATCACACGCGGGCCATCCTTTGAGCGGAATTTCTTCTCGGCAGCGAGTTTTGAGCCGTGATCGCCGCCGCGCAGCACAACTACGGCCTGACCTGGATACGTCTGCTCGATAGCCCGGCCGATCAGATCGACCGTGCCGAGGTACGTAGCGAAGATGACGACCTTCTCTCCGGAGTCCTGCCGCCAGAGCGATCCGAGAGCGTGAAGCAGTTTTTCTACTTTCGTCTCCGCGTGCGCTGGAAAGGCCTCAAGTAAGGCTCGAATCCGAAGACGCTCCTCTGGCAGCGCCAGGCTGATTGCGGCAGCGGCCAGTTCTTCCGCCTGCGCGCTTTCGTACTCGATTGAGTAGTGATCGCTGGCTTGGGCCAGTTCTTCATCATCCAGCTTTCGCGCCAGCTTAACTCGGAAATCCGCGAGAACGCGGTCGGCCTGGCCGCGCCCGACCATGTCGTCGGCAAGGCCGAACTCCTGTCGGATGATCGCGCGAGCTTCCGTGTAAAGGGTCTCGCGACCATCGATATCCAACTTCTGGTCCCGGAGCATCGCTTCGTGGATCGTCAGCATCAGTAGCCGCCGGCGCAGCGTGCGCCGTACTGCTGCGAAACTCGACGACGCAATCTTTTGAAAGATCGTCATTACGAAGCCGAGAGCACGTCCCTGGCTGCCCTTACGTTTGGCTAAGGCGAAGCCATCCTCCAGGTAATTTCTCAAATGTTCATAGAACGCACGTTCCTCATCGCCCATGACGAACGACTCGGTGTGAACCCATCGGCGCGCAAACAATGGCGACCCATCCGACCGGCATGCGTCAGCTTTGGTTCGGCGGAAGACAACGGTGTTCAGGCGATGCCGCTCCCGGATCATTTCTTCCGTCGAGCTGAACAATGTGGGGTTCAGTAACTGGATGAGCATCCAGAATCGGAAGTGATCGCCTTGATGCGGAGTCGCCGACAACAACATGAGATCGCGCGTATGGCCCTTGAGCGCCTCGGCGAGCTTGTAATTCTCGGTCTTGCGGATGCGGTTCCCTGTGCGCCATGCCGTCAGGTGGTGGGCTTCGTCGAATACAACCAGATCCCACGGCGGCGCGTCCTTCAGCCGCTGGATTCGCGTGGGACGTTTCAGGGTGTCGATACTTGCGATCAGGCGGTCGTGTTTGGCAAAGGCGTTTGACTTGCGATCGGTGACGTCCCCCTCGCTCCCGAAAACCTCAAAATCAAGATGGAATACCTCGTTCAGCTCGCGGTGCCAATTGTTGACCAAACCTGCAGGAACCACCATCAGCGCACGCTTTAGCTCACCTCGCGAGGCCAATTCGCGTAGGACGAGCGCGGTCTCGATCGTCTTACCGAGCCCTACCTCATCCGCTATTAAGAAACGCCGCGGGAGCGCAGTAGCGATTCGGTGAGTGAGGACGACCTGGTGAGGAAGCAGGTCAATCTTCGCGGCGGTTAAAGCCGTGGCCGATTCCATCAGCGGCAGCGCATAGGATTCGTAGGCCAGCCAGGCGCGCCGGAGCCTTTCCGGAGTGCCGGGAGCAACATTTCGCAAGATCCGCTCTGCGCGACTGACAAGCGGAGCCAGCGAGGAGACGGGGATCTGTTTCTCGCCGATTCCGAAGAAGGCTCGCGCGAAGCCACCCTGCTGGGCGATCTCAACGATGACGCCCTCTCCGAATTCCGGGTGAACGATCCGTTGGCCCGGCTGTAGCTGTGAAGTTTCCGTCATGAGATCCGGGGATGATTCAACCCAATCCAGGCTGGGCCATCGGGGTCCTGATTGGCCTCGGAGGGATTGAGCACCCGCCGCACATCAGAGTCCGCCCCCGCCCAAAGGCAGCGGCCGAGAGGCAGCGTGGTCCCCGGGTAGGCGCCGCTTGCCTGCCATTGATATTCCTCGGTCGCGCGAGGCATGGTGATTCTCTTCTTGCCTCCGGGAATCCAGAGCACCAGGCCGGCCTGATTTTCATAGCGGTCCTGGAACGCCAGAAGCAATTGCCGAAGATCCTGTTCCAGCCACGTCATCGCGTCTTCGGGTGCCAAAGAGTCCAAACAACCTTCCAATCCAGCGACCACCACGGCGTCGCCACCGGCGGCAGGCAGATCCTCCGGCCACTTCTTTGAAAGAGCGAAGAACTCGCGGATCGTGATCACCTGCGACGCTCTGGCAACTCGATCCAAGCCTTCCGCTCCCCACAGCAGAGTCAGACCACGGCGGGACCAGCTTAGATCGCTTACCATGCGCATTATCCTTCCTCGCCGTCATCGAAGAACAGCTTCATCTGGCGCGTCTTGTCCTGGTTCTGAGCCTCCCAGGTGGTATAGATCTGCGATGCGATGGTCGCCGCATTTCGCACCGGCGAGGTCGCGCCGTGATTGATGTGCCACTTGAGCAGCCGGCCTAACGCAGGATGGGGGCGAAAGTTGTCATTGTTCAGCGTGTCCATCACGTTGATGCCGCTTTGTGGAAAGCTCGCACCGATCAGCACCATGCTCTGGTCGTAGTCGGTGGTCAGCTTTCGGCGATGCTTCCCATACCAATCTTTCGCGATGTCCTCCGGGGAGAGCAGATGGTAGACCTTTTGTGTCTCTTTGCACCATCCGCGGGCTTCGTACTCAGCCGGATCGATCGTAGTGCCACGCAGCAGCTTCTGCATTTGATCCCGAGGCTGTTGGGTCACTCCGTCGAAGAGCCGAAGGAACTGGCGAGTCATAGGCTCTGCGTTGACGGGGGGCGGCTCTTTCCCGCCGCCCGAATCTTCGTCGAGGAGTTGATTGATGCCGATGAGCGCATCGCGAACTGTGAACTCTTTGCCTTCGTCGACAAAAACTTTTCCGTAGTGACGCGAAAAATACTCTAATGCTTTTCCGCGCCGAATGACCTGTAAGTCTCCGCTCGCAAGCCCCGCCTTCTGATGAAGGGTTAGTAGGTCGGCCAGTTGCTTCACTTCAGCGAGGACCTCGCGCCGCATTCTTGCCCAACTCACAGGCGTCGGCTCCTCGGTGCGCTTTCGGCAAACGTGGATAATGTCGTATTCGATCGTCTGGGAGCCGAAGGTTCCTGGCTTGGCCCCTTCGCCCTTGGTTTCGTCGCTTCGGATCGGATAGGTGGCCTCGAGATAGAAACCAGCATCGAACAGGCTTTCCAGCACCCTCACCCATGGCTCGTCTTCGCTGTGGTGAAACGTGAAGGTAAGAAGTCCTGAGGGCTTCAGAATCCGGTGGGATTCCCGCCAGGTTTCGGTCATCAGGCGCTTATAGAAACTGGTCGGATCGTCAGGCTGGCGCGCCCGATTGGCCACGACTTCCAGAGTCTTTGGGGTGTACTCGGGCTCGAAAAACGCCGGGTATCTCTGTTTCAACGGAAGCCGTAGCCACACGTGGAAAAAATCTGACACCTCAGAATAGTGAAGCAAGCCCTCGAAGGGCGGATCGGTGACAACCAAGTCGATGGATGCCGCTGGGACTCCTGAAAGATCGGTCGCAGACCTGCACTCCAATGAAGCGATGCTCTCGACAGGGTCACCACACTTTACCTTTTCACTCTTCCCGCCGGAAGGCCCATCGTTCTCGGCGATAATGGCCGCAACCATCCTCTTGTCCAGAATCTCCCAAGGATCAGTTCTCCATTCGATCGACTCGGCGAACGCCTCGGTGCAGGACCTCCAATTCCCACGTCCAAGATGAGCAAAAACACTGTTTTCAACCATATTGGCTTTGGGATGATAGTTCGCGTTGCTGAGCATCGGAGCGAGGCAATCCCGACTAATGTCCCATATGCAAAACATATTTTGGTTCCGCACGTACTGCTGGAACGCACCAAGGACAAAATCTCGAACATGATCGGGGTGATCTCCGATAGCCCCGATGGATCGCGCTAAGAGCGAATGGATTAGGAGCTGCCGTGGATTAAACATCTTCCACCAATGGGTATACCCATGATTCGGAATCCCACCGTTGTTCATGTGCGTCATGAACCCGTAAGGCAACTCGCTCTTCGGCCAGTAGGCTGCGAGGTCCGCGCACTGCCGAAGTGCCCACTCACGATGCGCCGCATCGAAACCATCGGAGAGTGGCAAGGCGGCGAAGAACCGACCATCGTATGACTGCCCGTCGGCATCGCATTTTGGGCAATAACCCTGAATTACGTATCCAGCGACAGGCCCTGTCTTCTTTGTTGCTTTAATGCTCCCAAGAACGTCTTGAACAACTCCGCACGCTCCGCAGGCGAAGTGAGACTTCCTCGGCACAGTTCCCTTGCCCGTATCGATGACGGCGCCGGTCTCGGCACAGGTGACAAAGTCCGGCAAATCTCCCCGAACCTCCAGCAGCCGAAGACTCTTGGCCCGCTCCGCGTTCCAGGCGGCGGTGCTCGTCGCATCGTCCGTTGCTGTTCCGCCAAACTCCGCGCCGCTTGGGTCCTTCGACGGTGATCCCGCAAGCCACTGCGGATGAATAAGCAAAGTCAAAGAGACTTTTTTGTTGGTCCCCTTCCCCTCCAATTCTGGGAACCCGTGAACGTAATCACAGTGAGGGCACTTCACCGTCGTGTCGGACTGAAGGATTGTGTGCCGCTTTTCCGTTCCCGCAATCACAAGAGGAACGTCGGGTGCCATGCGTGCCTCCGCGGCCTCGACGTCGAAAAGCTCGCCGCACACCTTGCACTGGAAGTCTTCCCATGCCTTGACCGTGAGCGTCTTGACTGCGATCACCGGTGAACTCATGATCGGCGTCCGATGCCCGCAACCCGTCATCTGGCACGGACCGTGCTTCGCCCAGAACATGTAGATGACTTCGGGCCCGTCGTACGCGGTAATCCTTCCTCGCTTCGGAACTGAGACTGAGGGGATCGAAGTCTGGCCCCATGACTTCACCCGTCGCTACCCGTGTCCACTTGCCTTTGTGTCCACGCGGGCAATCGCAGGAATAGTACGGCATGATTTGCGGCTTGACTTCCGCTTCAATCTCGGAGAGAAGCGTCTGAACGTCAGCCGGATCGACCTTGGCCATCTCATTTTTGACCATGAACCAGGCCACTGGATTCAGATCACAGCCGTACATCTGCATTCCTAGCCGGCTGCCTTCGACGATGGTGGTGCCGCCGCCCATGAAGATGTCGGCGACCTTGAGATGCTTCAGCGCGCCCTTCTTCTGATGATTGGCATAGTAGACGTCCCAGACTGCCCGTGCAGCCTGAGCAGGATCCTCGGGCGCCTTCATGGAGGCCGCGAGCAGCATTGACCGGAAGACGCTGGAACGGCGGCGCGCCCACCACTTGGACATCTGATAAATCGGCTTTCCCGCGTTGCCTTCGATTTGGGAAATCTGGTTGATTGGGATGATGGGGAAATCGACCTCCAGGCACGTCTTGGGGCGATTGGGGTCGTTGAAATCGACTGTCTCTACAGTAACGGGACGGCCTGCACCGACGGCTTTAGCGATCTCCTGCGCCAGCTTTTCTTTTTTCGTTTTCCCTTTACTTGGCTGTGTTGCTTGCATACTGCGGCTCACGCTCCAGCGTTCAGCGGACGCGAAATCTCAATGAAAGGCACCGCAGCTTCCAGCACCGAGAGGCCGCCGTGTAGCAGAGTCGGGTAGCCGCCGGGACTGCGCCACTTGCGCCGGCCAAGCACCAAACGATGCGCACCATGCGGAGATTCAATACGAAGGTCTAGCGGAGGCACCCACGGTCCGACAGTCCCACCCGGGGCCGACCTGCCGCTAGCGAACGATTGTTGAAGATACTTCGACTGCTGCTCGTCCTCGGTATTCGCAAACTGGCCGGTTGCCGCGTAGCCGTGGTCGGAAGTGATCAACAGCCTCCGGCCTTGGGTGAGCCGATGGATGAGCGACCAGAAATCCTTGCTCGTTAGCTGAGTGGCGGCCTCTTTGACCAGCGTTTCCAAACCGACACCCTTGTCACTCAGTTCGTGCATTCGTGAATCCGGCCACTCGTGCCATGAGAACACATCCGGGTGGGTCGGCACCCAGCTAGCGCAATCCGCCCACGGCAAGTCTGTGCATTCCGTTCGCGCCCCCGACAGAGCGGGATTGCTCGTGACCATTCCGTTCGAAAGCGCGGATCGTTGGGCGAAACCGAGCGCCTTCGCGAACGGAGTAGTCTCAGCCGGTATTTCGGCGAGGTGAAGGGCACCCCGATGAACCGTGTACCCCTGCGAGGAGGCGGTCTGAAGGAGCCATGGCACTTCTCTGGCTGACAAGCCATCCAGGATCAATACGGCGCGACCGGCTGGGTTCGCAGCCCACCAGCACAGGATCTCGTGAGAATTTCGTGGCGCGTTCGTGCCGCAACACTTCCAAAGGTCGTAGGCCGCTGTGGACAGGAAAAGGTCGAGGGAGGCGATCTCACGCTCGCGGCGCATGACTTCGCCGGTAGCCGTGCCAGTCGACAACGCCGGCGACAGAAGCGCCCAGGCGTGATCCAGGATCGCAACCCACGCATCCGCGGGCTCCCCCGTTTCGATCTTCCGCAGCAATTCCAGCGGAAGGGGCATCAGCCTTGCTCCTTGTCCAGATCGAGCTCGTATTGGAAGCCATCCGGTAGCCCCTTCAGCAGCTTCTGCAATTGAGCACCGGTCAACTGATCGAGCTTTACATGCACATTGCGGAGGTTCGTCGCCGGTCCGATGCCCCACGCTTCTGCCCTTCCGAGGAGATTCAAGCTCGACGTTGCGGGAGCGTGGCAGTGCTCAGGAGCCGCAATGGTCGGCCCTCCGAATAGTGAGCCGGGACTCGGCGACAGTGCCTCGCCATCCGCAGGAACTCCTGGCGGATTACCGGACGGACCGGTTGGAAACAGGGTCGGCGGCTGTGCGCCGGCCGCACTAGTCGTGGACGGAGGTGGAGGGTTCACCCCTCCGGCTGCAGGCACGGCTTCCGGAAGAAGGATGTACGTTTCTTCGAGATTCTTACCAGCCGGGATCTTTGCCTTCATCCGGTTGTAGGCGGTGTCGGCATCCTCTCCTGGTCTGTGCTGGAGCAATTCGTACTTTGTGTTGAGCGCGATCAAACCCCGCGCGCAAACGCGCACCAGCCGCTCCTTTGCTTCAATCTCACCAAGCCACGGGATGCAGGGCTGACCGTTGGGCCGCGGCTCGCCCAGTTCGCGCAGAAGCTTTGCGACCGTGTCGCTGTTCTGCGCGTGAGCCATGACCAGATCCTCGAAGTCTTCCGGGATGAAGAGATTCTGCCTAACGGCGTCGTCAATCGCATCGGGGATTCGTCCGCCTTGTGCGCCATGATTTTCGATGTGGAACTGGCACTTGGCGGGCTCTTGATAGTTCCAGGTATCGAGCACGGCAAAGCGGTCGAAGCGCACGCGGAGAATTCCACGAAGCTCGCTCTGGTATTTGCCCTGGAGCTTGCCGTACTCGCTGTCCTCTTTGCGCCATTCCTCAGCCTTGACGACCGCCCGCGCCAGAATCAGCAGATCCCGATCGTGAAATGCATTGGCGGTCCCCGCTTTTGGAATAAGGAATCGGACCGTGTTCCGTTTCCTGGATACATGAGCGCGGAGCCATTCACCCAGGCGAGCGTGGATAGAATCGGGTTCCTCTGGCAACACTAGGATCGGGATGCGGTCATCCCATTGGTCGGGATGCTCGGTCGGATCAAGGCCGTCCCACGGATTCTTGAACCAATCACGCCGCAACACGATCACGCGGAATTTCTTGGGAACATCCTCCGCGCCGCCGATGACGTACCGTGTCTCCAGTGCAAGTTGGGTTAGATCCTCGCCGCCGACGAACAACTTGTCGTTCCGGGCGAACGCCATCAGCTTCGCCCTTGGATTCTCTGGTTCGCGGAAGACTAGGCGCGTACCTTCCTCGTGGATATTGAAACTGTTATCCACAATCTGGCGCAGCTCAACTTGGAACTGGTTATCGTCGATCGCAACATCGCGAGTGATGTCAGTTTGCAGAGTGCCGGGGTCCGCTCCGGCGAGTTTCTCTACGGAAAGTGAACGGAGCCAAAGCGCTCCGATGATTTCTTTCAGATGAGGCGCATCTGAGGCCGGCAGCACCTCGCAAACCTGCTCAAGATTTCTCAACGCCTTCTCGCGCAAATTGTTGTGATGCTGATTTGACACTGAGTCGAGCAGCGCGACGATGCCGCCCTTCTCGTCATCGATCTGAAAATCGGCGGCGGTCAGAACGGGAGCAATTTCCCCTCGCTGCTTATAGAGGTCGGCAAGGATACGGATGAGGTCGCGCGTCTCCTGGGCATCGGTCGCGACCAGCACCTGATCCTCAAGTAGTTGGAGCAAGGGGGGGCCGAACGGCCAGGCGTGAACAAAGCTCTGCCGGATTTCGGCGTGCTCAGAGGACGGAGCCTCAGAGAGTCGCAGCCATTCAGAAACATGCGCGTCGATAAGCGTGTTAACGTCGGGTGGCGGAATCTGGAGCCGATTCTCAAAAAGCCTGTGCAGCAGCAACTGCTGGCGGTCCCGCCGCGCATACGGGCCCTTGAAGTCGATCGGAATGGGTCCGACGCGATGGATCTGCTGATAGGCATCCGTCCCGCCGTTACGGACCGCGACGATCAGGAGCAGAAGATCGGGGCGTTCTAGCGCGATTTCGGAAAGGATCTGAATAAAGTTGAAGGCCCAAGTGCGCCACGGGTACTGCTTCGTATTTGTCAGACCATCGAACCAAGTCTGATATTCGTCGAGGATCAGCGCGGTTGGCTGACGCTTCAGCAATTCAAGAATAATCGCAGTCCCTGGAACCTCCGTTTTACCGGCTCCCTGGGCCTCCCATAGCCCGCAGCCGAACTTGCCCTCAGGATGGCGCTCAAAAAGTAGATCCCACAAGAACTTGTAGTTCTGATGAACTAGGCTTTCGGTGATGACATGCATCCCGGACCGCAGCGGGAGTGCGGCCATCTTGGGGTATTGAAGACGCTCAGCCCACGTCTTCAACCACTGCGAGGTGGCGGATTGATCCGTTAGCGCGTGGTACAGCACCGCCATCAAGTGAGATTTACCTTGACCGCGCTCCCCCAGGAAAACCACGGGGCGCTCATTCTTGGGGCCGATCGCCTCGAGTGCGCTCAACAGATCGCTTGTGGGATATGTGATTTCCAGGAACTCGGAGGCGGGGCGCTGCGTGGCACCCGTTTTCGAGGCGTTGGAAAGCTCGATCATCGTGCCCGTGATCCGCTTAGTGCGGAATTCCGGGCGAAGGCTTAGTCCAAGCATAATTCGACCTTTTCGCTTGCCGCGAAAAGGAACGCCGTCAGTGTCCGGGGCAAGAGGACCTATTGTATCAACCAAGGGATCGGGAGACGATTCCCGAATCAATAGTCCCGAACCAATTGGCGTTGCCTCTGGTCCTGACGGTGCCTGTGATCCACGAATGTAAAGACTGCGAAAGGGCCGCCGATTAATCGCATTATCGGCTCCTTCGCCGCGCCGGTAGGTTGCATTCGCCTGCACGGACGCAATTACAAAGCAGTGGTTCTTCGCCAGGCTGACGTGCTTCAGGAGGCATTAAACAGAATCGCGCGAGAATATTAAACTGGAAAGAGCGTGTAGCCCGGCCAGGCGAGAAGCAGGAACCCTACCCGTTGGCGGCTGACATCAATCAGGGAATCGCGAAAAGGGGAGCGATGGCAAAATCATCAGTAAGGAGCACGGTTCAGCGCGGCAATAAGCCAGACGAACAGCCCAATCAATCAGAAAACGAGATGGTTGAGTGCGCCTGGGCTGTGTGCGTACGGCCGCAAAACATTGACGACGCGCGCGAGCCTAAGCTGTTCGCGACAAAGCCCGAGGCCGAAGCATTTCTTGTTGAGATTCTGCCAGAGGACACAGCGGCCGCACAGCCGGAGATCCTGGCCGGCGATAAGGATCTAGAAGAATATCGGCGCAAGTTTCCAGAACACTTGCGGGACATGGCGCAATTGCCTGTAAAGCAGTCGAATATCATCCGCTGGCGCAGATACAATCGGGATCGTGGCTGGCATGATCCTGTGCCGGTTGCAAAGGTAATCCCGGCTACCGCAAAGGAGGACCCGCTATCACTGCGGTCTTTTCTCCCGCTTGATGCAGTGGGTGTGGCGTTGCCCTTGAGCCTGGATGATGCGATCGAGCGCGCGGTTAAATCAATCGATTATATCGGGGGTATTGGATTGGGCGAATATACATGCTGGCTCGATCGAGACTGGCGATTCGATGAGATCGAAGCTGATGCCCGCAATCGTATCGGGCACGAATTCGAGGGACTGAGGCATACCAGCGTTGTCGAAATCGTAGTGAAGGCCGTCTATGATCTGGAGGATAGCCTCCTATTTTTCCACCCGACGATATCACGCGCTTCCAGGGCGACCTTCTTCCGATCATGGCAACTCCAGCGACACATTGCGGTGTTTTGCGACCGTCTCAGCCGGTCCAGCACAGCCCAGGCAATCAGTAAGGGGAAGGAGCAGGAGCATGCTGGCGGCGCGCTTGAGTTTATATATCAGAAGTTGGTTGTGTATGCCCATACAGTTCTCGAGGGACTGGGTGCGGTCACAAAGCCGGAATGGTCCGATTGGCACCAGGGAACGCAGGTCATCAAAGAAACGGCAGGTCGAGGCAACAGAGAGAGTCAGAGTACGGCGAATTGGAGTGAGATCGAAATCTTGTTTGTGAGTGAGTTTACTGTACAGATTACCCGCAAGGGTGAGCGCGCCGAACCGCAGAATTACACCGAGCTTGGCTTTGACGACCGTAGGACTGGAAAACCCGATCTGAATTGGGAGACGTTTCGGCTTCTCGCTCAATCAGCCGGCACTATTCGATCCGGGCTTGATGGACCAAGAGCAAAGAAGCAAAGACAAGGCACCCACGGTGCGGAAGTGGTTGTGGAAGTCCAGGGCCGGAAGTGGAAAAACCTGGAGAAGCGGATTCAGCGGATACGGAAAGTTCTTCGGAAACGCTTCAAGATATCAGCCGATCCCATCCCGTACGTTAAAGGCACCGGATACCAAACCAGTTTTAAGATCGGCTGTAATCAGTCATTCCAGACGTAAGCGAATTTTCGCCGCGCATCGACCAAAATTGTCAGATTTGTTTTTGCCCATCCCTCAATAAGCTACAGTAGTTTTCGCCGAAAACTCCGTTTACCCGCCGACTTTTCGCCCTTATGGGCAGATGAATACATCACAAATCCTGTTCGGGTTCATCCCGGAATCCCGACTCGTCGGGGTGTCGATCGGCACGTTGCGCTTCTGGCGCATCGAGGGGAAAGGTCCCCGACTCCGAAAGGTTGGCCGGTTGGTGGGGTACTCACCCTCGGACATCAACGAGTGGCTTAATCGACGACCCACTGGCAGCGAAGCACCGGAGGTGGCGCGATGACCCCTCCCGTCACGACCCTGGACTTGCTGCCGTCTGAAGCGGCGTTCATCGCGGCCATGCAGCAACTCGGCTTCGGGCTCTTTGAATTCATCCAGATCCGCGGCGGCGAGTTGGTCCTGAATCCGGCGCCGGTCACAGTGCGGCACGTTAAGTTCGGGACGGCCGCGGCCACCGGCAAAACGTTCGGTGGTACGTCGGACCTTCGGCAGCAGATTGTGGAGCTCTTTGCCTACGTGCGCGACGTTGACGCCGGCGAGATCCGCACGCTCGAAATCCGGCATGGCCTTCCATTCTCGATGGAAGTCGAACTCGCTGGCGCCCGAACAACGGCGGCGGAAGGATACTGCCGTGGCTGATATCACTCTCGATCAGGCACTGCCGGTCGTCCGGAATCTCGCGGGACGCAAGGCGCGAGCGTTCGTGCATCGTTGCCGCCTGGCTATTGATGAACGCGAGGACGTCGAAAGCCAACTCGTTCTAACGTTCATTGCCCGCTGGCCAAAGTTCGACGGGGAGAGGGCTTCAGTTCAGACCTTCGCCTCGCGGCTGATGGATAAAGAGCTGACGTCCATCCTACGATACCGTCTCGCTAAGAGCCGCCAACCGCGCGAACTCCCGGTGCCGTATACCGGCCCGGCGGCGGCGTCGATCCACCAGTTCCGTATAGATCTCGACCGGGCCATGGCTCCGCTTCCCGCGATCGTTCGCGAAACAGCGTTCGCTCTGGCGTGGCACTCCGCAGTTGACACCGCTCGCGTGATCGGGTGTTCCCGGCAGATGATCGGCAGACGGAAGCGCCAGATCCGCGACGCTCTCATCACCGCGGGGATCACTTCGGACTACTTCGTCGGGCGAGGAGCCTGCGAATGACCGCCGACTCCATCGTTCATGCTCTCGGAGCCCGTCGTTCGGGTTCCGGCTGGATGGCAAAATGTCCCGCGCACGATGACCACAACCCGAGCCTGAGCATCAGGGATGCCGACGGCAAGGTGCTGTTGTACTGCCACGCTGGTTGCGCGCAGCTCGAGGTGATCGACGCATTGAAGGCGAAGGGCCTTTGGGCGGAGCGTCAAGTGAAACCGCCTCGGAAAATTACTGTGATCTACGATTACACCGACGAAGCCGGGCATCTCCTTTACCAGGTCCTTCGCACTGAACCGAAAGGGTTCTTTCAACGACGTCCCGATTGCGATGGCGGCTGGATCAACAAGAAGAGCAAGCGACAAGTGCTCTATCACTTGCCAGAAGTCGTCGAAGCTCCCATCGTCTTTGTCGTGGAGGGGGAAAAGGATGTGGAGACCCTCCGGGGCCAGGGCTTCGTTGCAACAACAAACGCCGGGGGTTCGGAGGCTTCATGGCTTCCTGAATTCACCGAGGCGCTTGGTGGCCGCGAAGTCATTCTAGTCCCCGATAACGATCGGCCGGGTCGTGAGCGTGCCGCACGGATTGCTCGCGCCTTGTTCGGTCACGTGACACGACTCGTCATTCTGGAACTCGAGAGCGCAAAAGACGTCACTGAGTGGTTTGAAAGAGGGCATAGCGAGCTTGAACTGATCGAGTTGGTCGAAAAAGGACTGGCGACAAAGGCATGACAAACGAAATTCGCCATGAAACCGATATCGACTCATTCCTTCGGCGATATCAAGAGACTGAGCATGCCGGCGAGGTCCCTGATCTTATAACGAGTCTACACAATGATCATGGCAATGCCGAACGCCTGATTGCGCTGTACGGCGACGATCTGAAATATTGCCACGCTTACAAAAAGTGGCTGGTTTGGGACGGCATGCGGTGGGCCGTCGATGACACGGATCAGGCGCGGCGTCTTGCGAAGATGACGATGCTCGAATTTCTGAAGCAGACCATTGACCGGGGCACGAACGAGAAGGCCGAGAAGTTCGCGCGTTCATCACTCGACGCCCGCCGTATCGGTAGTATGCTCTCGATGGCTGAATGTGAAATATATATCCGCCCTGCGGATCTCGATACCCACCCGTTCGCACTCAATTTTCTGAACGGCACGGTGGATCTGCGCACCGGCGCACTGCGGGACCACCGGCGTTCGGACTTCATCACGAAGCTTGTTCGGTACAGACACACTCCGTCGGCGGCGTGTCCACGGTGGCTCACTTTTCTCGACCAGGTGATGGGCGGTGGCCCGGAAGCATTGGAAGCTGATCTCGACCGCTCACGGCGTCTGGTGGCTTACCTTCGCCGGGCGCTGGGTTATTCGCTCACCGGCACGACGATTGAGAAGGCTGTCTTCATCCCTTTCGGCACCGGAGACAATGGCAAGAGTACGATGCTCAGCACCTTCCGCCATCTGATAGAGGAGTACAGTGTTTTGCTTCAGGTGGATACGTTGATGGTGCGGCAGGAGTCGAATAACACCCAAGCCGACCTGGCGGACCTTCGTGGAGCACGTTTCGTCCAGACCTCCGAAACGGAAGAAGGCCAGCGCCTCGCTCAGGGCAAGCTCAAGCGCATCACGCAAGGCATGGGCAAAATCAAAGCCACCCGGAAGTACGAGAACCCAATCGAATTCGCAGAGACGCACAAACTGTGGATGGACACGAACCGCAAGCCGACGATCCGCGACGTGGACGACAAGGCGACGTTCAACCGGCTGCACCCGATCCCGTTCACGGTAACGATTCCGAAGGAAAGAATCGACAGAGAACTTCCCGACAAACTGCTGGGCGAAGCCGAAGGGATCCTCGCGTGGGCGGTCGAGGGCGCACGGCTCTGGTATGCCGAGGGGCTCGCTAAACCCGCGGAAGTCGAAGCCGCGAAGGAACAATGGCGGGAAGACATGGATCAACTCGGGCGGTTCATCGACGAGCGCTGCATAGCCGGCGAGGGATGCCGGGCGAGCGCGTCCGCTTTGTACGCCGATTACAAGCAGTGGGCCACAGATGGCGGCGAACGGTCATCGCTGACCTCCACTGCGTTCGGGACGAAGCTCGCGGATCGGGGCTTCGCGAAAATCCACTCAGAGCGTGGCGCGGTGTACATCGGCGTCGGATTTCGCTCGCACGACGAACAGCCTCATGGCTGACGGGTTGGGCAAAACTGACGGGTCTGACGACTTGTTTTCAAAAACAACTTCATCACGCGCGCATAGGGGAGTTTTTGAAGAAATGCCGTCAGACCCGTCAGGCGGCGAGTCGGCGGACGCGGGGTACCGAAGAACGGAAAAGCGATTCGAGAGCGGTTTACACTTTTCGCGGGTGCTGCGTATATTTACGGTAAAGGTTCAGTTCGCCGGGAAAGCGCAGAGCGCACGTTCCGAAGAATCACCAAAGGTGATACCGAGAGACGGGACTCTCCATAAACTCCTTCCCTCCGATCCAATAACCGAAGTGTCTTCGAAACGCGAACAGATCCCCATCTATGCAGCAGACGGCGCCGCACTTGGCTTTCGGTCGCTTGAGGCCGCGAAGCGGCTGCTCGCAGGCGGCTTTGTAAAGCCCTCCTGTGGGCGCAAAGGACACCTGAAGGCGATTTGGCTGTTACGTGAGGACGGCGGCAATCCGGTTGAAACGCACGCGCGGGCCGGCACTCGCTACAGTTTCCTCGAAAAGCTGGATCATGGCCGGTGTTGGAAATTCCGCCGTCTGGATCGGGAAGAGGAGGAACAATCGTACGGGCGGCATTAACGAACTGCCGATAGCGGGAGTTCACAAAAGCAAGAACCGCCGCCGGATCGTTGAACCCGGCGGCAGCTTGGTCAAACGCAAATGAAAGTTTACTTGGCGATCTTGTAGACGCGGTCGCCGGCTTCGTTCTTGGAGGACTCGATCTTCTGTCCACCTTTGCTTCCCAGGATGCTGACGAACCCGCGGACGGTATGCGCCTGCCAGCCTGTGTTTTCCATAATCTCGGCCAGCGTCGCGCCCTTCGCACGTTTCATCATCCCGATAACCTCCGCCTTTTTGTTGCTCCGCTCGTCGCCGCCCTTTCGCGCCTGGGCGCGCCGGGAAACCTTGGCCGAGGACTGCTTCGTTTTGGGCTTCCTAGTCGCAACGCCCGCCCGTCTGTTGGGCAAGGTTCGGGGACAAACGCTGGACGGCGCCCCAGATACGTGCGACCGCCACGCTGCGGTTGGTGAACTTCTTCACCGGTTTCAGCTCGTTGAAAGGCACGATGCCGGCGAAGCTGTTCCAGACCTCGACCAGCCGCGAACCGGGCCATTCCGCGCTGAGCTTCGCCAGCTCTTTCTCGGTAGCGAACGCCTGCAGGTTTTCGGCCTCGGCGGGAGTCCCGGCGTGCGCCGCGATGTTGTTTTCCGTGTCGATTGTGAATGTTGCCATGTTGCTCCTTTGCCGCTCATTATTGGCGGTCATGACATCCATCCCTCTGGTCCGAACCCAAAGCAAGTGAATTCTGCGAGATGTGGCGAGAATCTTTCCCGATGAAAAACAGGGGCGGGGAACTCGTGACAGGTACCAGGTGAAAAGTGACCGGCTCGGCAACGATTTTATCCAGGCGGGCGAGGTGCGGCACAAGGGCGGCCAATATCGGCAAGGGTAAGCGGGACGCCGAAGCTCGGGTAGTCGGAGCAGAGGGCCAGTTGTCGGGGTCATAAAAATGCTTCCAGAAGAATCCCAGGAGACCGAAATGGCAATGCGAGGCACGCGCGCCGATATCGATCTTGGCGAGCTTGAAAAGCTATGTGTGCTGCAATGCACGGACGAAGAGATTGCCGCCTGGTTCGGCGTGAGCGTCCGCACCATTGAGCGGAGGCGCACCGAGCCTGCTTTTGGAGAGCTGATGGAGCGGGGAAAGCCAAGGGCCGGATTAGTGTGCGCCGCATGCAGATGAAGCTCCTGGAAGCGGGCAACGCCACCATGGGGGTGTGGCTGGGGAAGCAGATATTGGGCCAGGTCGACCAGGTTCAGGTGGACGCTCGCACGGCAGTCGCGATCGTCATGCCCAGCGGCATGACGTTTCAAACAGACCGTAGTCGAAATCGAGTAGCCGTGATGAACGACCGCAACCGCTGGCGCATTCCCGCCTTGCTTTGTGGCGGAGATGACGGTAATGTCACCAGTGTCATGAAAGCGATCGGATACGCGCGGGTATCGACGGACAGGCAAGCCGACCAGGGAGTTTCGCTCGAAGCACAGCAGGCCAAGATTCATGCCATGGCGACGGTGCAGGGAGCCGAGCTTATGGAGGTGATCGTGGAGGGCGGCGAATCCGCAAAAAGCCTGAACCGGCCGGGTGTGCAGAAGCTGCTGGCGTTGGTGACGGAAGGGAAGGCGCAGGCGGTCATTGTGGCCAAGCTGGACCGGTTGACGCGCAGTGTGAAAGATTTATGCGCGCTGCTCGAGCTGTTTGAAAAGCGCAAAGTGGCGCTGATCTCGGTCGCGGAGTCGCTGGACACGGGCTCGGCGGCGGGGCGGCTGGTGATCACAATCATGGGCGCAGTGAGTCAGTGGGAACGCGAGGCGATTGGGGAACGCACGCGCGATGCACTGCGGTACAAGCAGAGCCAAGGCCAGCGAGCCGGCAACATCGCGTTCGGCTCACGGCTGGCCGGCGACGGCGAGCACATCGAAGCGGACCCCGGCGAGCAAGCGGCGTTGGTGGAAATCCGCCGGCTACGCGAGCGAAGGCAAGACTCTACGCGGGATCGCTGCCGTCTTGAATCATCAAGCTTACCGGACGCGCCGGGGTACTCCGTGGCGGCTGGAATCAGTCGCTCGGGTGCTGAAACGGCCGGATCTTTCTGCTTAGTGCCCGAGAGCCAAGCAGCCCCTCCTCGACGCGCCTGAGCGCGTTTGTGGGCCAGCACAGGGCATTCTGGGCGGATCCGGTATCAAACATTTTATCTAAGAAATGATTTATGCCTTCTGCGAGATTCCAGTGACGCGACCGGTCCGTGACGTCACTGACCAGGTCCGGCGGCGGCTGTGCTGCCGTCTCAGGCGAGGGCACGTATCCTTGCCAGGAGAGCCACGCCGCCTTAGCCGCCCGCGAGCCTTTTACCAAAAAAGACAACCCCCGGGAGCCCCTGTTTTACAGCAGGGTCCCCAATTGGGGGCTTTAGGCTTTTATTCAACCGTGAGGAGAGTACAAATGAAAATGCCCGACCAATGTGAGATTCTGCTTTGGCAGATTGAAAAACTGGTGCCGTACGCGCGCAACCCGCGCAAGAATGACGCTGCCGTCGATCAGATGTGCGCGTCGATTCGCGAGTTTGGATTTAAGATTCCGTGCCTGGTCCGAAGCGACGGGGAAGTCGTCGACGGCCACCTTCGGCTCAAGGCGGCGCGCAAGCTCGGCGATCACCGAGATCCCGGTAATCCTGTGCGACGAGTGGACGCCGGCTCAAGTCAAGGCTTTCCGGCTGATGGTGAACCGGTCAGTGACTTGGGCCGATTGGGATGAAGAGCTGCTTGCTCTGGAACTCCAGGATATTCAGGAATCGGATTTCGATCTCAGCCTCACGGGATTCGAGACCGGCGAAATCGATAAGCTGCTGGCGCTCGACGACGAGGAAAAAGCCAACGCGGCTCCGCCGCTGCCGGAATCTCCGGTGTCCCGCCTTGGCGACCTCTGGGTCCTGGGGCCGCACCGGGTGCTGTGCGGGGATGCGACCTCTTCGGAAGCTGTAGCGCGGCTGCTGGGCGAGCGTAAGCCGCGGGTGATGGTCACCGATCCCGCCTTACGGGATTGAACTCGATTCCGAGTGGCGCGATCGTGCGGGATTAAATGGCTGCGGACCAGCCGATGCGAGTTATGAGAAGAAACGCACGCAGGGGCATACCGAGACTAAAATCTCGGGCGACACGCGCGCCGACTGGTCCGAAGCGTTCGCGCTCGTTCCGAGTCTCGAGGTGGCCTACGTCTGGCATGCCTCGAAGTTCACGCGCGAGGTGCTGGATGGGTTGTTGAAGATCGGGTTTGAACATCACCAGCAGATCATCTGGAACAAGGGCCGGACGGTGTTAACGAGGACGCTGTATTGGTTCCAGCATGAACCATGCTGGTTTGTGCGAAAGAAGAACGCGCCGTGGTTCGGCAAGGCCGGCGAGAACTCGACCATCTGGGAGTCGCCCTCACCGAAGTTCATCATGGGCGGCTCCGACGAGGATAAATTCGACCACCCGACCCAGAAGCCGATCGAGCTGATGCGGCGGCCAATCCTGAACCATCTTCGGCGCGGCGAACTGGTCTATGAACCATTCCTCGGAAGCGGGACGACGCTCGCCGCAGCGGAGCTGAACGAGCGCATCTGTTATGGAGTGGAGCTTGATCCCAAGTACGTCGATGTCGTGGTCCAACGCTGGCAGGAATTATCCGGCAATAAGGCAACGCTCGATGGCGATGGCCGGTCGTTCGAGGAGATCGGTAGCGAGCGCCGAAAAGAATCGATCTGACAGATTATGCGGCGCTGTTCTTGTGTCAGAACTCGATGGGCGGCCCGCGTGGGAGCCATATGCAGAGGATAAATTCCGCCGACGATTTAAAAACGCGAGATTCCGGCCGCAAACTCAGCCGCAAGCAGGAAGATGCGATTGTGGCCCTGCTGTCCAGCCGAAACCTGGAAGAGGCGGCCCGCTCGTGCCATACATCTCCTCGAACGCTGTACCGTTGGCTGCAGGAGCCGGAGTTTGAGGAAGCCTACCGCTCGGCGCGCCGTCAGGCCTATGGCCAATCCATCGCGCGCCTGCAACACGCCTCCAGTGCGGCAGCCTCTACGTTGCTGAAGATGATGGTGGACCCGAACTCGCCCCCTGCCTGTCGGCTCCGGGCGGCGGACCGAGCTTTGAGCCATGCGGCCAGGGCGATCGAGCTGGAAGACCTGGAAGCGCGCCTGTCGAGATTGGAGCGGAGCACAGAATAGCAAAACCTGGGGGACGGAAGTTCTGAGCAGACTTAGCGAATCATGAGATTTGAAAAACGCATTCGAGCGCTGGAGACCAGAATGATCACCGAGCCGGTGATCCTCTACTTCGCCGATGGCAGCACACGGAAAATTTGCGGGCGAGGTGACTTTCTGCTGCGCCTTTTCCAAGGTGCATGCGGCGGACAGGATCTCAGTCCCGAGCAGGCGGCGCAACAGGATCTGATCCGCAGGTCCGTAGGCGCGCAGGAGCCGGGCGGCGGGCATATGGTGGAACTTCTGCGGTGTCTGTTGAACGGACCGGCCGTGGCATGGAACGAATCGCGGCCGTCCTGAAACGGTTCGGTCTCGAAAAATATTAAGCGACAGCCGGACAGATCGTCTCCGTTTGACGTATATAGTATCGAAAAGTCGGTTCGCCGAACAGCGCACAGCGCACTCACGAACGACACAATGCCTGCCGCAAGGTAGGCCGGATCTTAAGGTCCAGTGCGTCGTCCGGTGGCTGAAATAGACGGCAACCGAGGAGGTTGCGGACCATCGGCGGGACGCGCGGGGATGGCGGCGTTCGGAAGGACGCCTAGCCGAAGGGAATACCCGGAAACCACGCGCGTTGGGGATTGCTTCGGTTCGTAAGGGCCGGCTGCCGGAAACGGCAGCTAATCCAGGCGAAGCAGAATCCGCACAGGTGGGCGTCGCCTAAGAGCGAAGACGCCCGTGAAAGCGACCGACCGACGGGGCAAATCACGAGCGCGAAACCGAGGCTTAAGGTTTCGTGCGCCTCGGCTCCCTCCCTCCGAAGCATATCTGTTCGCTCAAGCAGAGCCGACCAAGAGCGTAGCCAGAGGCACACTCAGATCATCGACATGCCCCCACGCCGGGTATGACACACACCGTCGGACCCGGCAGATTCTCCCTGTAGGTCGTATTGCAGGCATGGATTCATTTGGCAGATTCCCTTGTATCCCGGTTTCTCTGACATTTCGTGCCATTTTCTGCCATGTACGATCCAGCCGAAAATCGCCCCCAGTTCGTGCCGAACTGCGCCTTCGCAAGCCGGTCATGAGACGCGATGCTTACGGCACGTTCATCGATGATCTCTACTTCCTCTTCCGGGAGGGGCCTGGAACTCGCGTCGACCCGGCGACCTTGCCATCGTTTGTCCACATCAACGACCTACGGACGGACCTGCGCCACGACGTGGATCATGGGGACAAGGGCAAGATTCGCTCCAAGCGGAAAAAAGCGGGCACAACCTTCGCGCTCTATGCCGGCGAGGGAACGCCGGACACCATCGAACCAGCCAAGTACCCACTATTCCAAGCGAACATTGTTGACTTCGCTCACACGGATCTCAGCGATCGCGTTGAAGGACGGAAAGAGCTCGGCGATCGGCACATAGCTTCGCGGACTCATACTACTGAGGATCCAGCAACAAGGACAAAGCCGGAAGGTCGCACCAGCCACGCTCGGAGAGTTTGTGAACCTGGCCGGAGAACTCGAGGCCGTATGGAACCACCCGGACAGCGACGCTCGATTGAAGAAGCGAACTGTGCGGGCGTTGATCGAAGAAGTGGTCGTGGATGTAGATTCTGAGGGAGGCGAGATTATCGCCATCATCCGCTGGAAGGGAGGTGTGCACACGGAATTGCGCATGCCCCGAAGACGGCGAGGCCACAGTCGAGCTCACACACCGAAAGAAGTCGTCGAAGCAGTCAGGACTTTAACGCGGATCTGCTCCGACGATATGATTGCCGGCACCCTCACGCGCAATGGACTGCTCACGGGAATGGGCAATCGCTGGACCCGCGAAAGGGTGATCTCGCTACGCAGTCATCACGGCATCACCTGCTACTGCGAGGATCGACGCCGTGCAGAAGGCTGGCTAAGTCTCACGGAAGCCGCAGCCCACTTGGGCGTGAGTGGGATCACGCTCGGTCTGTCGATCGAACGAGGGGAAATTTAAGCCGAGCATCCATTGCCAGAGGGCCCTTGGGTTCTCAATCGTCGCGCATTGGATACCGCCAACGCAGTGCAATTGGTCGAGCGAGCGCATAGGCTCAAGCGTGAGCCCGCGTTAGCAGAACTCGGCCAAGCTTCCCCCGATTTATCAGCCACATAGCGAGGTGGGCATAATGAAGCGCAGTTATAATGCGCGACGAATTCGTGAATCCCTTTGCGCAAGGCGCCGTCGCCGTCGATTAAGATCACGCGCTCCAAGCAGGATTCCTTGATGCTCCGTACGAATCGCTCCGCGTAGGCATTCAGGTTCGGTGATCGCGCGGTACAACGATGAACCGGCCGCGCTTGCCTTTAAGCCAGCGGACCGCGATCTCTTCGGTGCGACCGGCGAGTGCCAGGTCGGCACCCATCGGATAAGCGTCCGCGGTATCGATGAAGTTTGATGCCGGCGTCAGCGGCGAGATCGAGAATCTGGTGCGAGACGCTCTCGTCGGTTTGATTCAGTACCACTCCTTCCAGAGTGCGACTGCCGCCCAGCTTGACGTTTGCCCGCTTCGGGATCGCAACATCGCCTGAAGGGTTTAGGGAAAGAAGGAAGCGGATCAGAGCTGTCGTCTCCTGATCGTTGAGATTGCTGGCAGGCATGCCGGAGTTGGGCAGACCTGTGTGCATCAAGGTTGCGAGCTCTCCATCGTTATAGCTCGGCAGCCGCATCACGATGGCTGGCCCGAGCTCGCCGCCGTTGACCTCCTTGCCGTGACAGACGGCGCAATGGCCGTCAAACTGAACTCGGCCGATGGCCGTGGTCTGCGCCAGGAGGAATCCGGCCGGCATCAGGCAAACCAATACGAGAAACAATCGCATTTAAGAATATGAGAAACGATTCAGGGGCGAGTGTCAAGAAAAACGAACAGACAGAAGAAGGCATGAAAGCCGAACATCCGGTCGTTCTGATTCATTACCGGTCAATACCAGTTACTGTCGGCCCAGATACCCTATGGTCTGATCTGGGTACCATCCGCGTTCCTGATTGGGAACCTGAAACCCGTCCCTGCGGGGAATGGCTGGAAGGGATACTTCGCGGCCAGTTTTTCGTCGACGTCCACGCCGATCCCGGGCGCCTCGTTCAGATACATATATCCCTTCTTCATTTGCGGGCAGCCCGGAAAGACCTCCTGAATTACATTTCCCCACCCCAGGTCCACATCCTCCTGAATGCCGAAATTCGTTATAGTCAGATCGACATGGCCTTGAGCAGCATGGTTGATAGGGTCGATGTTTCCCGGGCCGTGCCAGCCGGTTCGCACACCGAATGCTTCTGCCAGGCGGGCGATCTTCAGGCCTGGAGTTATGCCGCCGACGTGGTTAAACCCGACCCTGATGAAGTCGATCAGCCGGTCCGATATCAAGCCGGTCCATTCCATGGGGTGGCTAAACAGTTCGCCCATAGCAATGGGCGTGCTGCACTGCTCGCGCATCATTTTGAAATACCCCATCTGCTCCGGCGGCAACGGGTCCTCTACCCAAAATAAACGGTACTGCTGCAATGCCTTCACTAAATTGACAGCCTCGATGGGCTCGATACGTTCGTGCATGTCGTGAATCAGTTCGAGATCGTCGCCGTGTATTTTTCTGATGTACTCGAAAAGCTTGAGGGTGCCTTTAACATATGGCTCGTTGTCCTGGTATTCGTCTGCAGGCAGGCCGAATCCCGCACCTTTGAAGTCAGGTGTCTTCCCAAGGAGCGGCGAGCCGTACCCTCCGAGCTGAATACGCACATGCTTCCAGCCCGCTTCCACGAATTTCTTGACATTATCCGAGGTCTCTTCGACGGTTTTCCCGTCGGCGTGACAATAGGTGGTTATCGCAAAACGGCTCTTGCCGCCCAGAAGCTCATAAAGGGGCATATTGGCCCGCTTGGCCTTGATGTCCCACAACGCCTCATCAAGGCCGCACAATGCGCCGTTCAGTACGGGACCGTTCCGCCAGTAGGAACTTACATAAGCGGTCTGCCACATGTCCTCGATGTGCGCAGGATCACGTCCGATAGCAAAGGGGGCGAGGAATTCGTTCGCCGCGGTTACGACTGCCGCGCCCCTGGTGGTAAGCGTGGCAGACCCTACGCCGTAAAGACCAGGCTCGCTGGTTTCCACTTTGACGACAATGTAGTTGCCGCCCTCAGGACAAGTCGGAATCGTCTTCACGTTCGTAATTTTGAGGGCAGGCATCCCGCGCGTCGCTTGCGAATACGTTTGAGCGAGCGCGGCAGTCTTCTCATTCAGCATGCCGATCGCTCCCGCCGCAACAGAGCCGCCCGCCATCTGTAACACGCTACGACGATTCATTTCATGCTCCCTCTTTATTCGTGGTCGTAATTCCCAAAATTGGTTACTTTGGGTAATCGTACGCCTCTTTTGTTTTCGACACAACGGATCATAAAATAAGCCGTGAACGTCGGATTGGATAATATGTTTGATGGAGATGAGATGAATCGCCGCGATTTTCTGGCCAACAGTATTCTCGCCGCCGGCTCCGTAATCGCGCCTCGCGCTTTCGCTGCTCCCGCTCAGAGCGATGAGGCCGAGACGGTTCATTTGACAATACACACCGACTCGTCACTCGGTACAATCGCACCTGATTTCGTGGGATTGGGGTATGAGATCTCGTCTGTGGCAAGACCCAAGCTGATGAGTCGCGCGGATAGCACTTATGTGCAGTTGGTGCGAACGCTGGGTGCCCGCGGCGTCATTCGGGTGGGCGGCAACACTTCAGATTATGCGAGCTATTCACCGAGCGCTCCTGCGGTTTCGAGCGCTCGCGGGACGGTGGTGAACGACGCGGGGCTGCGCGATCTAGGCACCTTTCTTGAGGCGACCGGATGGAAACTGATTTGGGGATTGAATCTCGGGACCGGATCACAGGCCGACGCCATCGCAGAGGCGAAGGCTGTGCGGGCCATAGCCGGGGAGAAACTGCTTGTCTTCGAGATCGGCAATGAGCCGGACCTCTTCGGTCGAGCGAAACACCGGAAGCCAGAATACAGTTATGAGGATTGGCTTAAAGAATATCGCGATTACAAGACGGCGCTGCGGGAACAGTTTCCAGGTCTCCCGTTGGCTGGCCCGGATGCAGCAGGGAAAACCGATTGCGTAACCCGGTTCGCCGCTGATGAAGGCAAGCGATATTGTGCTTCTTACCCATCATAACTACCGCGAAGGCCAGAACCCAACCAGCTCGATCGAGAAGTTGCTGGGTATCGATCCGAAATTGCAGCCGCAGCTCCATCAGTTGAGTGAGGCGTCGCATAACTGCGGTGTTCCATATCGAATTTGCGAGGTGAACTCGTTCTCGGGCGGCGGCCGTCCGGGGATAAGCGACACTATGGCGGCCGCGCTGTGGGTGCTTGATTATATGTTACGCTCGCAGCGAACGGCTGCTCGGGCGTGAACATGGAAACGGGCGTAAATCACCTCGATTTCATCAGTTCCTATTCCCCGATCGGGGATGACGAGCAAGGGCATTACTCGGCCAAGCCGGAATATTACGGAATGCTCGCGTTCTCGCTTGCCGGCAAAGGCAAACTGCTGAACGTGGATGTTGGCGCAAACTCAGGAAAGGTCAAAGCCTATGCTACGCACTTTAATCCGGATGCGCTCGCTCTCACGTTAATCAATAAAGGATCTCAGACGGCTTCTTGTATCATGAACGCCAGCAGCCAGATTCAAGGCAGGCAAGCTTCCGTGCTCCGGCTGAGCGGTCCGGCTGTCGACGCCAAATCCGGCATCACGCTGGGTGGAGCGGAGGTCACATCGCCAGGCACATGGAAACCGGCGAAATCCGAACGCATTCCGCTCGAAAAGGGACAGCTCAGAATCGACCTTGCCGCAGCCAGCGCGGCGATTGTGAAGATAGGCGCATGAATTTTATAGCTCAGCTGTCGGGAATGGCGCTGCTGATCGCTTATCCTGCCGTGTCGCAAACGCTCACGGGTGCGATCGACATGCACGCCCACTCCGATCCGGACGGTGTTCCGCGCTCCATTGATGCTATCGATCTCGCTCGTCTGGCCAAGAGCCGGGGGATGCGCGCCATCGTGCTCAAGAACCACTATGAACCTACTGCCTCGCTGGCTTACCTGGTTCGTAAAGAGGTCCCGGGCATTGAGGTTTTCGGCGGAATCTCGCTCGATCTCACGGTGGGCGGAGTGAATCCTGCGGCGGTGGAATGGATGACCAAAGTCAAAGGCGGATACGGACGCGTGGTGTGGATGCCCACCTTCGATTCCGAACACCAGGTCACTGCATCCGGCAAGCCGCGCCCGTTTGCACGCGTTGCCAAGGACGGGAAGCTGGTTCCGGAAGCGGTGCAGGTGATCTCGATCATCGCCAAAAACAACCTGGTACTTGAAACCGGGCATTCCTCGCCTACTGAGGCTCTGCTTCTCATCCGCGAGGCCGAGCGCCAAGGCGTTCAAAGCATCCTAGTGACGCACGCCATGAGCCCGTTGGTGGGCATGTCCATCCCCGAAATGCAGGAGGCGGCGAAACTAGGCGCGTACCTCGAGTTTGTGTGGGTTCCGCCCGGTTCCGAAGCGGCGAAGGCATACGTGAAAGCGATTCGTGAGGTGGGCCCGCAGTTCTGCGTTCTCTCGAGCGATCTGGGGCAAGCTGGGAATCCTTTACATCCCGACGGACTGCTGGCGATGTACCGATACCTCAAAGAGCAGGGCATCTCGGAGGCCGATATCGACCGCATGGCTAAAACGAACCCGGCGAGATTGCTCCGCTTGACGCAGTGAATCGCGGCGCGATCCCAGGACTCGGAACCGCTTATTTGGGTGTAAGTTTCAACAGCTTACTTGTATGCGGCGTGCTGAATGACATCGAGGCCGTGCCGCTGTCCGTCAATACATAGACCGCACCGTCAGGACCAACGCGAACGTCCCGGATTCGAGCGTGCAGATCGGTCAGCAGAGGTTCTTCCGACACGACCTTATCGTTTGCGATCGTCAGCCGATCGAGCATCATGGCGCGCAGGCCGCCGACAAAGAGGCTACCCTGCCACTGTGGAAACAGCGTGCCGGTATAGAAGGCGAGGCCCGAGGGCGCGATCACCGGATCCCAATAATACACCGGCTCCTCCATGCCTTCCTTGTGAGTGATGCCTTCGCCGATCGCCGTACCCGGATAGTCGATGCCGTGTACGATCACCGGCCATCCGTAATTCTTGCCCTTCTCGATGATGTTTAACTCGTCGCCGCCGCGGGGGCCGTGCTCGTTTTCCCATAAATGCCCGGTTTTCGGATCGAATGCCAGGCCTTCCTGGCTGCGCGTGCCATAGGCCCAGATCTCAGGCAGAACACCCGGTTTCCCGAGGAATGGATTGTCGGCCGCAGGCGCGCCGTCGGCGGTGATGTGAATAATCTTGCCGAGATCGTTATCCAATTGCTGGGCTACGTCCCACGGCGGGGAATCAGACCGATCGCCGATCGGTCAGGAACAGACTACCATCGGGCGCGATCGCGATGCGGCCTCCGGTCTTCGCGCCAAGTCTTTTGGACGGCATCGCCGGCTGAGCCCGAAAGATGACTTTCGCGTCCCGCAGGGCGCAAGTCGGCTTCGTCCAGCCGAGCGCGAGCGACATACGTATTACTGTCGGTACCATCGACGAAATCGAAAAAAGTGAAGAAGATTTGGTGGTTGGTCGCAAAATGCGGGTCCAGCACTACGTCGAGCAGTCCAATGTCTTTTGCGCCTCGGGAACGCCAGCTCGGCCACACCGGCCACAGGTTCCGAGAGCACACCCTTGGTGTCAAGAATGCGTATGCTGCCGGGCAGCCTTTCGGTGAGAAGAATTTTCCCGTCGGGCAGGAATGCGAGGCTCCAGGGCGCAGGTAGATTATCGATCAGCGTCGTAACTTTGAAGGATGCGGAGGCGTGATAGGGAGCGCGCGTCTGCTCGGGGAATGCGGGCTTGTCGTCTCCTTTTTCCGGCGGACGCCTCTCGATCGGCTGACCATCTGTCAGAGCCGACGCAGCGTTCACGGTATCAGAACGCGAAGGCGTAGCTGTAGGCGCCATGCCGGTTGACGCAGTTTGCGATTGCGGTCCCGGCGCGAGCAATGCGAAAGAAATAATGGCCGATCCCGAGGCCACAGCGACATACTGCCGGCCATCGAACATATAGGTCATGGGCGAGGCTTTCCAGGTCTGATTGGCCTGGAACTGCCATAACGGTTTACCGGTTGAGGCATCTACGGCCATCAGCGCACCGCTGTCTTCGCCGAAGAACACTAGGCCGCTTGCCGTGGCGAGAGTTCCTCCCCAGGAATTGGCCGGGCCGGTTTGCGGAAGTTCCCAAGCGATATTCCCGGTTTCGATATTGATGGCGCGTAGAATCTTCTGCGGCGACTCGTCCGGCGCGCCCTCGAAGGAGCCGCCGAAATAGCCGGTCCCGGCCTTCCACTCCATAGGAGCCTTGGTATAAACGCTGCACTTCTCCAAAGTTTGCACGTAGTACAAACCGGTGGCAGGTAGAAATGCCGTGGAGAACCAGTTGGAGGCTCCCTCCAAAGATGGGCAGACCTTATTTCCCGAGGTGGTTGGCTCCTGGTTGGGGTTCAGCATCGGACGGCCATTGGCGTCGATTCCGCGCGCCCATGTCAATTTCTTTACGAATGGCTTCGCCAGCAGGAGCTTGCCATTAGTGCGATCGAGTACATAGAAAAAGCCGTTCCGGTTGGCGTGAAGCAGCAGATGGCGGTCTTGGCCATTCCAGGCGGTGTCTACCAGGACAGGCGGCTGTTCGGCATCCCAATCCCAAAGATTATGCGGCGTGTATTGATAGAACCATTTAAGCTTGCCGGTCTTCGCGTCCAGAGCGACAATCGAGCTCGAATAGAGGTTGTCGCCGCCACGCTCGTCGTCACTTAGATCCGCGCCGGGGTTGCCTGTGGGCCAATAGAGAGTATCGAGTTGCGGATCGTAGGTGCCGGTTAGCCATGTAGCTGCGCTGGGATGATTGATGTCATCCCCCTTCCAAGTCTCTGAACCGGGTTCGCCCGGGTTCGGCACTGTCCAGAAGCGCCATACTTCTTTGCCGCTGGCTTGATCGAAAGCTGCGATGAAACCACGCGCCCCTTCATCGCCGCCAGAGGTGCCGGAGATTACCAGGCTGCCAACCCCGAGCGGCGCTGAGGTGCCGTTATAGTTCTGGCGCCAATCGGCCATCTCGGTTTCCCACAAGAGCCTTCCGGTGGAGCGGTTCAGCGCGATCATATGGTCGTTGTCGGTCACCATGAACACGCGCTCGCCGGCCACTGCGACTCCGCGATTAATTCCTCCGGCTGCATTGCCCACCAGGTTGCGGGTGCGCTGGCGCTTGTAATGCCAGATCTGCCGTCCCGAGCCGGCGTCGAGAGCATAGCACTCATTAGCGCTCGTGACATACATGACCCCGTTCACCACAATCGGCGTTCCTTCGAGTGGAGGGGTGTTGAGGAGCGAGAAGATCCACTTCGGCGCGAGTTGCGCCACGTTGGCCTTCGAGATCTGTTCGAGCGCGCTGTAACGATTCCCGCTGAACTGGCCGTGATAGGTAGGCCAATCCGACTGACTGGTGACCTCGCGGTAACCCGTACCGTCTTTGCGCAGCAAATGGAGGCGCAGATCATCCGTCAGCAACTGCATGTCCTCAGAGCTTTGATTCAATACCACTCCTTCCAGAGTTCGACTGGCGCCGAGCATAACCTTTGCCCGCGTTGGGATTGCACTGTCGCCCTGGGGCTTCAACGAGCGAAGGAAGACGATCAGAGCAGTCGTTTCCGGGCCGTTGAGATTGTTGGCAGGCATGCCGGAGTTGGGCAGACCAGTGTGAATCAGTGTTGCGAGCTCTCGATCGTTGTAGTTCGGCAGCCGCATTGCAATGGCCGGTCCGAGCTCGCCACCGTTTCCCGCCTTGCCGTGACAAACAGCGCAATGGCCGTCAAACTGGATTCGGCCGGTGTCAATCGTCTGCGCCGGCAGAAATTCGGCCGGCATCAGACAAAACCATAGGAGAAGCAATCGCATAAGGATATGGGAAACGATTTGAGGGCGAGTGTCAAGGAAACAGGCAGGGTGGTTTCGAAAGGAAGAATTCACGGAGACTGAGAGGTCCGGCACTGCGTCCAACCCGACCGGCCCAAACTCGTTCGCGGAAGCTGACGCATGTTAACTAAATCGAGGATTTTGCAAATCGTTTTGGGAGCCAGACGAAAGGGCCCACCCTGGCGTTAACACACCTCAACAGCGGATTTCGACACAGGGATTTCCTTACGTCTCATAGATTTTTTGATTACTCCAGCCGTGCTTCGGCCGGGAATCTCGACTGATAGACCGGAATTTCTGTGGGTTCTCAGCTAGGAGCAAATGCGCCAAGCACATTGCCCACACAGAACAATGGGTAAGAAAATTCGGCATTGTATTGACATATGTTATCCCCCTATCGTGACCACATCGGCGGGACAATTGCCGGTTTGCGGCTTCACGGCGCAAAAAAGTTTCAGGGGGGGGAATGTAAAGCAATCCCACCGCGGCGATTCCCATCAAAGAAAGCGTCCCCGGTTCCGGAACAGAAGTGGGACCAGAAAGTGGGGAAGCAATGCCACCCAGATCGCCAATGTTCCCAAGGCCGACGAGAGTATTCGATAAGGTCTGAGGATCAATCTTAAGCAGACCGTAGCTAAAGTTGGTCGCGTAAATATTCCCATCTGCGGCGTAAGTTATGTCTTGTACCGTGTAATCGCCTATGAGGGTTCCAAGATCGCTCGTCATTGCGGCGTTTGCGGGATTAAGCGTGATCAAATGCTGGGAGACAGGGCCTGATACGATGCCTGTCGTCACACCGTAGAGTGTTCCTCCCGGCGAGAAGGCTATCGCTCCCACAAAATACCCTGAGCTCAACGACAGCGTTCCGACAGAGGAAAACTGACCGGTTGCAGGATTGATGGTTCCGAGAGTTTGGTTCCCGACAGTGTTTCCCGATAGGCCATAAAGCGTGCCTTGAGGCGAAGCGGCGATCGCCCCTACATCTTGCGACAACGTCACTGTGCCTGAGATGGCCCCGGAATTTGGGTTAATGGTGTACAGGTTCGGACAAACGGCTGGACAACTATTCCAAGGGCCCGTGCCATAGAGCATGTTGTTGATCGGATTGTCGGCCAGCCCAAATAGATCGGCGGCTTGCCCGGGTTGTCCGGCTAACTCTTGAGCACCGGTCGCGGGATCAATGGTGAGGAGTGAATTTGGGTACAGGGACGAACCATTGCCGCCAGTACCGGTCGTCGAATAAAGGACGATTGTACTCGCAATACCCGGAACTGTCCCCGCAATACAAAGCACCCCAGCGCACGCTAGCAACTTCAGAAAAGTCAGAGCGGAAGAATCTCGCCGTGAGAGGAAATTCATATTGGCTCCTTTCTGGAGGCTAACTGTACCACATGGCCTAATACATGGGTTATCATTACGACACTCGTCCGCCGATAAATACTCGTCGCGCTCCCGGATTCGCCCGTTATGATCGACCGTGATTCGGTCCTCGCGATCATATCGCCGCGACTCCTCCTCAAGATCGATTTCACCGCGTCGCAGCGGGAGGATCAGTGGCACCTCACATTCTGCGTCTCGCCTCGAGATGGGTCATGGCTGCGGAGGAGTAAGCCGAATGTGATCTCGTGCGCGCCATCTCGCTTTCAGTCGGTCCAATGCGTGCGCGCATTGAGACTGGCGATGACTCCGAATTTCCGGGGTCTTACGGAGAGGCAAGTATGGCGCGATTTGATATAGAATGGCCCGATGTCGTCCGACCCAATGGCGAAATTCAGACTCACAGATGCGAAACAAATTTACGATTTGTACCGGGACTACGTGAAGCACGAGGATGAGCTGATAAATAGACGGCTGTCCTGGAACTTGACGCTGCAAGGGTTTCTTTTTGCCGCATATGGCGTTTCCTTTCAGGTGTTGAGTAATACCACCGCCGATCCTGCGATTAGAGTGCATCTTCGGCTTCTTCCCTGTGTGTTCGCGGTTGTCGGGTGCCTCGTTGCAACTTTGGTTCTCATGAGTATCCTGGCTGCGCAAAGCTCTATTGACGGACTCAAGATCCGCTGGCGAAGCCCGTCAAGCCATATCGAAGATAATGTGCTTGAAATGCTCCCGGAACTGACCGGCGCCGGGCAACACTTTGCCAATTATTGGGGCAAGCTGTCTCAAGTAGGAATCCCGAATGTGATCATCATAGCTTGGGTAGGCCTCTTCTGGATAGGGGTTACGGCGAAAGTATGAATGCGAATCGGTTTGAAATGCAATTCCCACTCAGCAATTGCCGGCCATCGTTTTGAAAGCCAGACCCTGGCGCACGGAGGAATGGACAGCCGGGCCGAACAGCACCTGCTGGATACTGTCTCTATCGGAACATCGGTTCTGATTGAGAACATGACAGTTATCGGATGCCGATCTTCCTCTCTTTGACTACACACAACGACGGAGCAGCTGGTCCGGCAGCGGACCTCGATCGGGCTATCCAGGCAGCATCGGCGCAGCAAATGGGGCGTCGACCAAGGGATAGGTTGTTAGTCGTGGACCTTGAACTCCTGCACCCCATCCTGCGACCGGTGGGATGGTGCTGGCAGTTCGAGCGGTCGAGCGTTTCTTAGGCCATGGGTTAGTTAAATTTTCGTCTACCTATTGAACGACGGTGAAGGCGAAGAACATGTTGTTACCGCTGCCTTCCACCGCACCTGCCCTTGAATAGCCCGCGCCCCAGTACACAGAGCCGTTCACGATCGCTGGCCCCGCATTGACTGAACTCCCTGCCGGCCAGGCCCAGAGAATCTCCCCGGTCGCCCCGTTCAACGCATAGAACTCGTTGCCACCCTTCGCCATCGACGCAACATAAACAACGCCATTCGCCGCCGAAACCGGTGCGAGGTCCCACACGCCAACGGTCTGCCCCCCGACAACCTCCGTTTGCGGATCGGCGCGCTGCCAAATGATCTTGCCGCTGTCCGGGTCAAGAGCTGCCCACGAGCCGCCAGTGGCTGTCGTACTCGTAAGCTTGCCATTATCGGTCAGCAGGTACTGGATGTGGTGCTGGTTCGTGATCGATACATAAATTCGATCGCCGTCGTACGCCGTGCCCCACTCCATCCCGCCCATGTCCCCGCCGGGGCCAACTAGCGTATTCCAGATAAACTCCCCAGTCTGGGCGTCGAGAACGATGTAGACACCGCTTTTCTCACCGACGCCGACGGCGGTGCGCTGGTCACGGCCGTGGCCAATCTCAAAAACATTCGGACCGGAACCACTCAAGTCCCACTTGTCGCCGCCCTTCAGCGGGTTATCGGACTCTGGGGCGCACCACGTCACCGCGGCCGGCTGGGAGCCGCATGCTCTCTGCCAGGGGGCCTCACCTACGACGCGGTATGACCACACCGGGGCTCCGGTCTTCAGGTCGAACGCGACAATTGAACTGAGGTAGGACCCCGGCTGCTCGCACGACTCGCTAAACCCGCCCGGTGCAGCCGCATTACAAGCCTTCACCGCAGGTGGTTCGCCTTGGGCAACTTTGAAGGTCGCGAAGACCAGGCGGTCGTGAAGATCAACGGCCGGGGGCCCGAACATCACAGCGCCCCAGTAGCCTCCGGGGAGGCCATCGGCGTTCGGCAGAGAATACGTCCGCCACAGGATTTCGCCCGTCTGCGGGTTGAGAGCGACGAGCGCTCCCGGGTACGTTGAAGTGCCAGCCTGCGAGGTGCCGACGAAGATTGTGTCGTCGGCAAGGACTGGCGAACCGGTTATGATCGCGTGCGGATCCGGATCCAGCTTCGTGATCCAGCGCAAGTCACCAGAATTCGCGTCAATCCCCATGACGTTCGGTGCGCTCAGATCTCCGATCACCAGCGTGTCGCCGGCAAGCGTCGGACTCGTGCGCGAAATGTCGCCTCCGATCCCGGTGTAGTCCGAAATCCTGTGCGACCAGATCACGTCGCCAGTGGCGGCGCTGAGCTTCCATTCCATGCCCCCGAAATCGCCGAAGTAGACTGCTCCATCTACAACCGCCGGAGTCGCCGAAACGTCGCCAGCTGTAGACGCCACCCACTTCTTCGCGAGATGGCTGACATTGTCTACCCCAATCCTGCGCTCAAATGGCTGAGTACGGTTGTCCTCCGAGTCGTAGCCGATCATCCTCCAATCGGGTCCGGCACCGTTCCATGCAAGCGTCCCCGACGCGAAGGCGAGCGCCATAGCTGCCAGCGCGCACCCGCAAAACCGTTGGCCTACCCGAGCACCTCGCTCGTTGTATCCCATCAAAGACATCGCTTCCTCCTTGCCCGATAAGTTTAAGGGCAATCATATCCGCCCCACCCGGCGCTCCCGTTCCAACAATCGGATTATCCTTTGGGTCGTAGTTGCCGTGTAGCTCCACGCGAAGCGGGTTCCATCTCCGCTAATCCCTTCCGAGCTAACTTTTATGCCATTGCCTTCAGCCTCAATTGTTGGGCCAGCAGCACGCTCGGCACAATCACAGCCACGATAACGGCAGTGATACATCCTGAAACCCGCTTCTTCATGGGACCTCCGTTTGAGTTTTCCGCTTTACTGAGAAATAGCGCCAACGCGCCAGACGCAAGTATGTGTGTTCGGTCCAGGCGGTCTGCCGAAACGAACCGGGCCTTATTCTACGCGCCGCTGCCTAAAAAGACAACCGGGTTTGGATTCAGTCCATCTGCAATTAACCGCACCCCTTGACTCAGTGGACATCGAACCTCTTACGTGTCTGGCGGCTTAAGCCCATAATCCGAAACATTTCTGGCGCTTGCTGTTTGGATGCAGTTGGCGTCATGAGCATTTCATTCCCGCCGAGATAAATGCCCTGGGGATCCTGTGGCCACCGCGCCAAGCTAAAGCCGAGCCGGTTAGCAAGTGCCTCTTGCGCGAAAGCCCAAGTGTCGCGTCCACTCGCCTTGGTCAAAATGGCTGAGAGCAGATGAGTGTTCCCGGTGCTGTAGTCCAGCTGCTCGCCCGGCGGACTCACAAACGGCCGGCTGAGGACATACCGCACCCAGTACGGACTCTGGACCCAAGCGCCGTAATTCCAGCGGCTGGTAGATCTCAATCCGGAGCGCATGGTCAGAAGGTCCGCGATCGTAATCTCTTTCTTCCGTGCATCGGCTGCGGTACCGGACAGATACGGAAAATAGGATGCAATAGGCGCGTCCACGCCAGGCACGAGTCTCTCAATTGCGATTCCCACCAGCGCGGAGTGACGCCTTTTGATACCGACCTGATTTCCGCCAGGGACGTTGCGCGTGCAGATTGGAAATAGTGCTCCAGGATTAACTCGCCGTTCCAGCGCACTAGCAGACTGCGCATCCGCGGCAGACTCTCCGCCCTCTTCACAGCGGCGTCCAGACTGATCGGAGGCGGGCTGGCTGGCGTGCTTCCGAACATCGGTCCAGCCGTCGCAAGTAGCCACACGATTGGTACATTGCGTAATCGACATTGAAAACCCCACCGCATCGGCGACTTTATACCGAACACGCCGTCACGAAGTAGCTCGGATCTTTCGGTGGTTGCGTCGTTGCAGAGCACCGTGAAAGCTGGGTAGGTGCTCTGGTTTGCTTGCGAATTTGGTGATGGGTGCATCGAAAGCACTGGACCCATGTTGGACAGAACGGGGCCGCCAGCGGAAGCTGGGGTCGCATACTAGGCCGACCTGAAGAGCACGAAGCGTGCCATGCTATAAAGTACTTGCTCCAAAATTCGGTTCGGCTGATACGATCAACTTAGTGGAAGAGCGAGAGGTTTATTCGGCCGTCGGCCAGGAGGGATTTGAGCGCCTGGTTGCGGCTTTCTATCGGCAGGTTCCCGGGGATGATGTTTTGAGGCCGATTTATACGACGCATGATTTGCAAGGAGCCGAACAGCGGCTTCGAGATTTTCTTATCTTTCGATTCGGTGGGCCCGCTACTTATATCGAACAGCGGGGTCATCCCATGTTGCGCATGCGTCATGCCCCTTTCGCAATCGGGAAAGCGCCTCGCGACCGATGGCTTGAATTGATGAACCGGGCATTGGACGAAGCGATGCTTCCTGAGGAAGCTCAGCGAGTTTTGAAAGGGTTCTTCGAGTCCACTGCAACATTCTTGATCAACCAGCCTGAAGGCTAGCGATAACCAGACGCCTAGTCGTTTACCTCGCGTACCCGCGACGACAGTCTCGAGCGGAGCGTCAGTGTGGCCCGGCGATGGCTAGACCGTCTCATTGTGCCCGGCGCATGACGTCAACTGTTAGTCCCTGCTGGTTCGGAAGATACTTAAGTGTTCGATGGTGGGTGAGGTCAAAAGGAACGTCGGAAGTTGATTGGGAAATTGGAACCCCGTGCTTGCCAAGTGCGTGCGCTAGGCCGGTTTCATACATAACGTTTGGATTTTGCCGGTAAACAGGGCCGGGGGGGGGTTAGGGCCGCTGGTTCGGAATGTAGAGCTGAATTCCATCTCAACTTCCGCGCGTTAGTCAACCAACATCAGCATGTATTTCACCTCAGCAGTTCCCGCCCTTGAGCGCCTGGCTGAAGATCGGCTGGCCTAGAAGTGGCTTCGATCGCCGATCATCGGCGGTTCCTAAGAATTGTGCCCGGGTGACGCTATTCGGAACTCGGCCTGTTTCGCGTGAAGTTGCCGCAAAAAGCCTGATCGCGGATCATCGCCATGTTATCGCCGATTCATCCTAATCGGCTAAGTGCCGTGCAATCCGCGCTCCTATCGTCCATGTGTTTCACTATACTGTTCTTCATGAAGATTTTGGTAGGCGTGGTTTGCTGCACAGCCGCGATGGTGCTGTTAGTACCTTTCGCTGAAGCGCATTTTAGATTACTGGAGCCGGCATCGTGGGTTGTCGAGAACAACCTTGGCAATCCTCAGAAAGCGGGTCCCTGCGGAGGCACAGAGGGCGACGGTCTCTCGCCGACGAACGCAGTCACAACGGTCCAGGGCGGACAGAAACTCCACATCAAGCTACAAGAAACCGTGTTTCACCCGGGCCACTATCGTATCGCGCTGGCGGTGAATTCGCGGTCGGAGTTGCCGGAAGATCCGGCGGTCGTAACTCGGGATTCTGATAAAGGCCTCCGGTCCGTTTCGGCGACGATCGACAATGCCCCCAAGGCTCCGGTGCTTGCCGACGGGCTGTGGCAGCACACATCCAAATCGATCGAACCGTTTGAAACCGACGTGGAACTACCCAACATCAACTGCCCCCGATGTACTTTGCAGATCGTAGAATTCATGGCGGAGCACGGTTATAACAATCCCGGAGGGTACTTCTACCATCATTGCGCCGCGTTGGATATTACGGCGGACCCATCCAAGCCAATCGATACGCGTTGGCAAACCGCACGCTAGACGATGGCGCTCAGCGTCCGGGATGGTATTCTCGCTCCGTGTGTCCCGCCATCAGTGTTGAAAGTCGTCTACCCAGGCTCTGTCATGATTGGACCGCCTAAGCGGGCTGATGCGCCTTGAGGAACGAATGAATTTGGCGCACTGCCAGTGGAATTCGCTCCTTGGGTTCCTTCCAAGGGAACATGCTCACTTCGGCTTTCGGCGCGAGCATCGCGCACTCCATGGCGACGGCGTATGGATGCGCCGGGACATCGTCCGGCAGGACCAGGACCGGGTTTTGGCAACTGCGCACGAAATCCCGTGTCACGGTGAAGACGAAGTCCGGGTTGGTTTCGAACATCTTGGTCACAAATTGATCGGTCGTCTGCAAGCGTGATTTCGGGCCGCTTAGCGATCAGCGTCGGGCCCCAAGTCCTCCAAAATGCGCCTGGGTACTTAGGGTCGCGCATCTCCGGACGCCAGCCCACGGGCTGCGCCAGCACGGCTGCGGCAACACGATTGGGCGCGCGCTTCAAAAGACTCCAGATGAAAGGGCCGCCAATGCAGAAACCCATCACCATGAACTTGTCGATCCCCAGATGATCCATCAGCCCGAGTTGGTCGTCGGCATAGGATTCCCACGGCCGGTCGACCTCGACAGGGCCGGTGGACTGGCCGCTGGGGGCGTTGCGCAGGTCCGCCGTGATGCAGCGATACTCTCCCTTGAACTCCTCAATGGCGTTGAAGGGCGAGTTGCCGCTGAAGAAGGATATGGTCGAGTTCAATCCCCCGCCGGGAAGCAGCATCAGCGGGAAACCGGACCCGGCCTCCTCATAGTAGATGCGAACAGGGCCTTTTTCATAGAACTTGCCAGTTCCTCTTTTGCCCGCCTGCTGAGCAAATACGCGCGGCACGGCGGCCGTGGCCGCTGCCGCGGCACCCGCTGCCAGTATGGTGCGTCTGGTCGAACCCATAATCGGCGTCCTCCTTGATCATTGTCTACTATAGGTTCTCTTGGCCCCGAGGAGCTGTAGCGGCCTACACTGATTTAAGCTCAATATACTCGATCAGAAAACAGATAGGTCCTGGAATCACGCGCTATCCGGAACTTGGGCTGCTCGGGGTCAATAGCCCCAAAACGCCTAATCTGGGATTGCACGCTCGAAAACCCGGACATGACCCACGTTTCGGATCGCGCGAGTTTCTGCGGACCACAGGATGAGACTCCGACTTTTTGGATACTCTGCCGCATCTTGACCCATGAGCGCGTCCAGAAGGAGGATCGGATAAAGTGGCTCCAGCGGCCGGGTCTGCCACGCCTTTACTTCTTCGATCACTGCATCGGTGACCTCCGAAATTAAAGATGGCGAGACTTCCACACGATAGATTTCCTGCAAGTGTCCCTGGATCTCACGCGTGGTCATCCCGCGCGCACACATTGAAAGGATCTTGTCGTCGAAGCCGCTGAAACGCCGCTCGTGCTTAGGCACGATTTTCGGCTCGAATGTGCCGTTGCGAATCCTTGATCTCGGGCTGACCGGATTCGATGTGCATGAACTCGACACACTGCGCGATCCGATCGACGAGGAAAAAGCAAACCAAGCGCCCCCGCTCCCGGAGATTGCCGCCAGCCGGATTGGTGATCTGTGGCTCTGCGGCGATCACCGGGTGCTGTGTGGCGACGAGACGAGCGCGCAGGACGTCGCGCGTCTACTCGGCGAGCGCCAGCCGCGATTGATGGTCAGCGGCCCACCCTATGGAGTATCCCTGGACAGTGAATGGAGGGATCGAGCCGGCTTAAATTCCCCGCGGGCCGGCCGAACCTAGTTACATGAAGTGATCCTGATTGAGGACAAAGCGAACGGCTCGGCCGTAATTCAGATGCTCACTCACGAGATTCCCGGCATACTCCCGGTGAACCCTTGCGGCGGGAAGGTAGCGCGGGCACAAGCCATCAGTCCCCTGGTCGAAGCCGGCAATGTCTACCTTCCGCACCCGCATCATGCGCCTTGGGTGAACGACTCATCGAAGAGTCCGTTCAGTTCCCGAATGGCGCGGGACGACTAGGTGGACGTGATGACGCAGGCGTTGTTGCGCTGGCACGAGGTTCCAACTCAGCAAACCATCGCCTATTACAGCGCGCCAGTTCGCATCAGCGCGTATTGACCCGCTTTCCATTGTGCGGCGCGAAAGCTGAAATGCCTTATGGGCGCTTCCGGAGAATCTTCCAAGCCTGCACCGTTACTGGATCATTCGGGGAGACGGTAAGCGAATCCGGTAGGCGCACGGTAAGCCCTCATTTTGGTTCGCCCCGCATTTCACCACATTCCGACTCTTTGGATTACGACGGCATCACCATCGCGCCGGACAGACCAACGAAACATGCCCGTAGCGCGCGATGCCTGCAACGTTGTGCGCAGGCTAACGATTTCTTTATCGCTCAGCGCCGTTTCCGGTGCGTATCGATAGGTGTCCAGCCGGCGGAGCTTAAGGATGATGTCGTACCATTTTCCGCGCGGCGTTTTCCATTTGGCTCTGGATTTGCGCCATTCCTTGTAGTACCCGTCGATTTGAGCCTGCAATTCCGGTGAACGCATAAGCCCCCTCCCGCTAATTCTCCTGTTCCTCGAGGGCGACGGGCTCACCGCACTGATGACAGAGGGAAATGCAAACCTTCTTGTTCGCCTAACGCGAAGTGATCACTTTGGGTGTCACATGGATCAGGGCGCCGGGATTGGCATCTTCCAGCATCCACAGTGAGCCATCGGGGCCTTGTTCCACATCGCGGACGCGGTGGCCCACATCCCAGCGCTCGGCGGTTTTGGCGCCGCCATGGCCGTCAAAGATCACGCGGATGAGCACCTCGCTCGCTAAGCCGCTGATGAAGCCGTTGCCGTTCCATTGCGGGAAGGTCTGAGTGCCGGTGTAGAACATCAGATTGCCCGGCGCGATCACCGGCACCCAATAGATCACCGGCATCGCCAGTTCGGGCCGGGTGTCGGGCTTGGGAATGGGCACGCCGTTATAGTTCTGGCCATAGGAGACGAGCGGCCAACCATAATTCTTGCCCCGCTCGATCAGGTTCAGCTCGTCGCCGCCGCGCGGGCCATGCTCCACCTCCCACAATTCGCCGGTGGGGGAAAACGCCAAGCCATAGGGCGTGCGGACGCCGCTGGCCCAGGTTTCAGCCGGTGTCAGATTGGGTCCAGGAAAGGTATAGGTGGTTACCACCTTCGCGGTCTTGGCGGCTTCGGTGTCACGAGGCGGATCAATCAGGGGAATGGTAGCAGCACCGGTTTTGCCGAAATCGGGATTGCCAGGGGCTGGTTTGCCGTCCAGCGTCAGGCGCATGATCTTGCCTACGGGCTGGTCTGGATCCTGGGCGGGGGTCATGCGCTGGCGGTCGCCAACTGCGAGGAACAGATACGGGCCGTCGGGCGAGAAGGCGACCTGCGCGCCCTCCTGCCCTCCCTTGCCCTTGGGCATCTGGCGCCACAGCACCTCGAAGTTTCCCAGTCTAGCTGAGGTGGCGGTGGCGTTTAGCTTGGCGCGGGCTAGCGCCAGTCCGCCGCCATAATCACCCGGCTCGGCATAGGTGAGATAGATACTCTGGTCGGTGGCGTAATGGGGCGAGAGGAAGACGCCAAGCATGCCGTTCTGGCCCTGCCAATAGACGGAGGGCGTATTGCCCACCGGGATCTTCTGTCCGTCCTGGGATACCAGCCAAACGGGCCCGACCTTTTCGGTAACCAGCATGCGGCCATCGGGCAGGAAGGCCAGCCGCCATGGCAGTTCAAAGGTGGTCACCGTGGTCATGCTGAAGGGTAGGCTTGCTTCGGGCTTCTGTTCGCCCATATTGACCTGGGCCCAGGCCGCCAGCGACGCCAGGGTAAAAAGCAACGACGCTTTTGCCAATTTAATCATCATTTCTCCTTATTTCTCCTTGCTTCTCAAGCGCCCGACCTTAAGCGGTACGGTGTCACTACTCTTCTTGTGCTCCCCGTCATCTCGGCATCGGAATCGACACTGCCTTGCAGGCAGCTTGTAGATCGCTGGCTCGATCTTAGGATTTAACGACCGCATCGCCGCAATTTTAGCAGAGCTTTCCAACAACGTCCGGCTTTACGAGTTTATCGGTCCGCGGCGATGGAAGTGGAGGATGAGCATGGCGGTTGCGCATCAGCTTAAATTTCTTCGCTGAGGGTTGCGCAGGGCACCGGTCTTTTTTCGCGTCGCTCGCGGCGCTGCTCCGATCTCGACTATGAGTCCCATCATCTCTCCTTCAGGATCGCAGGTGCGGGATGATCCTGAAGACCTCAGCGAGACGCGGTATTAGAACCGTGTCATGCAGTCGAGGACCGATCCGGGTTTGTAGGCCCGCGAAATCAAAATCGTGTTTGTGTCCGCATCGTTCGCATTCTCCCAGACATGTTCCCGGTGCGAATCGCAGTTATCAAGCGCGTCCTGTAACGTGCGGCATGTGTCCAGTATGTAATGCGGCGGCCGTCCAGCGAAATGGTAGCTGAATCCGTACCAGCCGGTTTCCGGAACACGGAAAATCTCGCAAATAGGAATGCCTCGATTCACGCCTCCATCGTACTCCCGGCGGCACGGCCTTATCCGGGATATGAACCTGATATGGTGAGGATCGAATGGCAAAGACGAGACGCGAAGCGCGGATCGCACCGGAGCAAAGCCAAGCCCCCGACATTGTCGCGAAGCCGTCATCTGAAGCCGTTCTGCTGTTCGGGACGCGTGGTCTGGAAATCTTAAGCTGTTCAATTCGGTGCGGCCTCCGATATTCTTCACGGCGATGTAGCAGACCCGCGAATTGTTGATGCTGTCAACAGCATCTTCTCCGCCTGCACCATAAAGGTGGGCGGAGTTTTCTTCGTGGGGCGGATATCCGGTTGTCCGTCATCCAGCCGTAAGTCTCACGCCATTGATGGCCGAGATACGGCCACTAGCGCTATAGTCTAAACTGTTGAGGATATGCCGACACCCCGCGATGATAAACCGCCCATCACTGAACCGGAACCCGACAAACCGCCGGTCGATATAGATGAGGATGATGCGGCGATTCAGCAACCTGAGGACGACGCTTTCAAAAAGGTGGAAAAATCCAACAAGGTTCCAAGGTGATACGGCCTCAGCCGCCCTTAGCGGTTCCCACGAGCGGATCTTCAAACATCTTTCAAGAGATGCCAACCTTTACGGCCGACGACGCCGTGTCCAGTTAACCCCTAGTATCAGCGATACTCCCACGGCGACTGCGATCCCGCCATACACGGCCCATCGGATCTGGCCCGTCATGAAGCTGCCCGGCAGCACGTTGATCCCTTGTAAGAACCAAATGCAGCCAAGGACCACCAGGAGCCCGCCGACGATGTTCAGCGTTAATCTCAACGCTCATTTCCTTGGGTCAGCGACGATGGCCATGGACCCTCAACGACGATAAGGATTCTGGATTGTCGCATGCCGATGCGGCGAGGCCTCAGTTCTGTGCCAGACGTTCGCTAAGCCAATTCAACACTGCGGCCCTCTGAGAAACCGTACCACGAACGCGAGGATTCATCCTCGGGAGCCGCTTTTGAGGATGCTCTGCCCGTACCCACTGGAGGACAGCCGCGCCTCGCTTTTCGGTGAACTGTCCTCGGGTGGCCCGTAATATAACAACCGGGTGTTGTCCATCTTTAACCGCTAAAAGAAGACAATCACCCGACCCATAGCGCACACGTAATTCTCGTCCCTCTTTCGCATAGCGGCGAATGCGGTCGAGGACCGGCCTGGCCAAGTGTTCGATCATTGAGGAGCTTCCATTCAAGCCGAGCATAGGGTTCGCTGCTGTCGGGGACAATCGCACCAACGTACTAGGAATTGCTAGGACTGAAAGGTGAAGGACCGGGTCGCGTCAGTGAAGCGGGCCTGCGGCAGTGACTTCAGGGCAGCAGCATCACCTATACTCTTTCGAGGTTTTCGGTTGCGCTCCGCCGTGCTAGTCCGCGATGTGCCAAAGCACCACTAGATTTTGAAAGAGCCAATCACTCCCGCGAGGGCATCCAATCTGGTGAATGCACAAAGTGGTGATCCTCGGAGGAGGTTTTGGCGGACTCTACGCCGCCAAGGCGTTGCGACATGCGCGGACGGCGGTGGACATCACGCTTATCGACCGCCGGAATTTCCACCTGTTCCAGCCCTTGCTCTACCAGGTGGCGACGGGCTCGCTCTCGCCCAGTGAGATCGCGGCGCCTTTGCGCGCGCTGCTGAGCGCGCAGAAGAATGCCCGCGTCATCCTAGGCGAGGCGGTTGATTTGGATGTGGGAAATCGCCGTCTCATACTGGCCCACGAGACCGTCCCGTACGATACTCTGATCGTTGCGACCGGAGCGCGCAATTTTTACTTCGGCCATGACACGTGGCAGCAGGCGGCTCCCCCACTAAAGTCCATCGAGGATGCCACACGGGTACGTCACAAGATTCTTTATGCTTTCGAGGCGGCCGAGCGCGAGTCCGACCCGGATCGCCGCCGCGTCTGGCTCACGTTCATCATCGTCGGCGCGGGTCCGACCGGCGTCGAACTGGCCGGCGCGCTGGCCGAGATCGCTAGAGATACGCTGCGGGGCAGCTTTCGTTCCATCCACCCAGAGGAAGCGCAGATCCTTTTGCTCGAAGGGTCGCCGTTTGTCCTGCCAACCTATCCCCAAGATTTGTCAGCGGCGGCGGAGCGCTCACTGATCCGGCTGGGCGTGCTGCCGAGGACCGGTATCAGAGTCACCGAAGTCGACGATGAAGGCGTGACGCTCGACGGGGGAGAGCGCATTCAGAGCCGCACGGTCTTGTGGGCAGCGGGAGTGAGAGCGTCAGATTTCGGAGGTGTCCTTGCGAAGCGTTGCAGAGCCGAACTCGATGGTCAGGGAAGGGTGATGGTCGCGCCGGATCTCTCAGTTCCCGGCCATCCCGAGATTCTGGTCATCGGAGACGTGGCGCATGTGGTTCAGGACGGGAAGAGTCTGCCTGGGGTCGCTCCAGTGGCGATGCAGCAGGGCCGCTACGCCGCGCAGCTAATCCTGGACCGCGTGCGCGGGAGTGCACGCGAACCGTTTCGCTATCACGATAAGGGCAGCCTTGCGGTGATTGGGCGCGCGGCGGGCGTGGCCGATTTCGGCCGCCTGCGATTTCATGGCCTGCTCGCTTGGCTGTTATGGTTGTTCGTGCACCTGATGTACTTGGTGCAGTTCCGCAACCGGTTGATCGTCTTCATCCGCTGGGGATTCCAGTACCTCAGTTTCGATCGCGGCGCGCGGCTCATTACCGGAGACGAGCGCGATCATTCATAACAGAAGCGCCATTATATGAATGGATCGGGAAATCTGCGGGGCCTGAACAGCTGAGTTGGATTCGGCCTAACGTGCACCAGGGGCGAGTCTTGCTTTCGGGAATTAGATTGCGGCGGCCGGGACAGCTGAGCCCAGGCGGCTACTGGCGGCTCGGCGCTAGCGTGGCGAGCTCGGGATAATGCTGGGTAAGGTGTTCGGACAGGGGAGGCAGCTTTTGGCCCAGCAGCGATTTCAGTTCGAGTCCGTTAACGACGGCTTTGCCGATGTTGTGGTTGTTCGTAATCGCATACGTCTGTTCCGCCTGGCCGGCAATGATTCAAGCGCGCTCGGCCCATGGCTCCAGCTCATCCAGAGTGTAGAGGTAATCGTAGCGCTCGCGAACGTCAGCTTCAGCAGAAAACCACCGTCTGTAGTTCTGCCCGTGCAACCGAACATAGCCGACTGGCGCTGTTACGTGAGCGCTAGGCTTTATCGAGCGGCTGAACTGCGGCTGGTCGATGTTGCAAAGGCTCACGCCAAGCTCGGCCAGAAGATCGCGGATCGGTTCCTCGTTCCAACTCGCATGTCGCACCTCTAAGACCAGAGGGAACTCGCCAAGGCGTTTGATCAGGCCCAGGAGATAGGACCAGTTCTCCGGGATATTTTTAAACGACCAGGGAAATTGGAGCAGCAACGCTCCGAAACGCTTTGCATCCACCAGCGGGATGAGGCTGTCCCTTACATCGCGCTCGTCTTTGGCTGTCGCGCTGCGGTCGTGAGTGAACGCTTTCCAGAGTTTGGCCGTAAAGCGAAACTCGGGATTCTCTGCAACCAACTCCACCCAATGTTTTGTCGTCGTTGGCCGCGGCGTGCCATAGAACGATGTATTGATCTCAACCGTGTCAAAGAGCGTGGCGATATAACTCAATTCAGTGAAGCCGCGCGGCTTCGGTTTCGGGTAGACGATTCCTTGCCAATCCTTGTACTGCCACCCCGCGGGCCCAACGCGAATCAAACTTTAGGTCCTTATTCGATGCGGTCTTTCGCTCTGGATTCTGCTTTTGACTGCCACTGCATATTGTCCGGCTAGTCTGATCCTCCATGCCTGAGGGCTTGAATGTGATCGACCACATAACTAGGGCAAGCTCCCGTTGTGGCTCCTCTCGCCGGGCAAGGATTCATAGCTCTGAATTGCCGCCGCGCCGACGAGCTGCGTTGGATATGACCGCGTGCGTCTCGACGGCAGGTGCGGCAATAACGCGCCGTGTGGCGTCTGGACTTGTCGCAGTTAGTTCCGAAGTGAACCCGAGTCCCAGAACGAAACAAACCGAAAGCGAGATCCTGCGTAAAAAGGTCATCGGGATAGTGCTCTGGCAATGGGAGCGGCGTATAGACTCAGGCCCGCTTCCGTTTAACCGGCCTTTCGGTTGCCGTTTCCCGCTCCGGCCCTTTGCGCTCCAGCCGCTCGGCAAGCTCCTTGTATCGCACTTCCGTTCGCTGAGTGGCGATAAGATACGCGTGGTAATGTTCGAGCGCCCTGCCTTTTTCGCTCCAAACTCATTAACGAAAGTATTTGGACCGGCCTAGGTACCCACTTCAGAAATCAGTGGCTGGAATTCAAGAGCAAGGAGACGGAGAAGCAGAAGGCAAAGGAAAATGGGCCAAGCTACTATGTGGTCCGAAGGCACCGCCTTGGAAATGCGCTCTTGGGGTTAGTACAACGGTCTTTGAATGAAGGCTTGATTACTTACACGAAGGCCGGGCAAGTTCTAGGAGTGAAGCCAAGAAACGTAAATCCTCTCCTTGGGGTAAGCGCAAAGAGCGTCCAGTAGTGCTCTACCTCATGGATGCGAACGTCTTGATTACGGCGCACAATACCTACTACCCCATCGATAGAATCCCTGAGTTTTGGGCGTGGCTACAGCATCAAGGGAAAAGTGGTCGCGTTAAAATTCCGCTCGAAATCGTGGAGGAAGTTTAGCGGGGCACAAAGACAATGATCTTTTGTTGGACTGGATTAAGGATGCATCCAATAAGGCCGCACTCTTGCTAGGCGAAAATGTAGAGGCGCATCTAGTGCAACGTGTCGTTTCGGATGGATATGCAACCGATCTCACTAGATAGCGAAGTGGAAGAGTTGGGACGTGATCCATTTTTGGTTGCACATGCAATAGTTCAGCATAGTGAGCGGTGCGTGGTCACTACCGAAGTGTCTAAACCCGCCAAGAAGCGGCAGAACCGCAAGGTGCCGGATGTCTGTAGTACGCTTGCGTTGGCGTGCTGCGGTCCGTTTGACATGTATAAGAAGCTTAACTTCCATACAGCATGGAAGCCGACGTAGGTCTCAGCGGACCAGAGACCCCTTTCCCGTCCAGGAACCGTTTCGCGGGTCGCTACTCGTTAGTCTGCCAACTATATTGTTACCAAACTTGCAGTACCTTGCGGGCTCATGCAAGCATCCCGAGCAGGACTGGTAGCGGCTGAGCAAGCGTAAAGTGGCGAAGGGGTCGCTCTTGCGGTTCCGAGGATTGGCCCGAGGCAGCCGGTGCAGATCGCAGTCTCGACCCCAGGATTACAGTGGCGGTCTTGGTCGAAACTTGCAGTACCTTGCGGGCTCATGCAAGCATCCCGAGCAGGACTGGTAGCGCCGAGCAAGCGTAAGTGGCGAAGGGTCGCTCTTTCGGTTCCGAGGATTGGCCCGAGGCAGGCGGTGCAGATCGCAGTCTCGATCCCAGGATTACAGTGGCGGTGTTAGACAGACATAGCACGTTGATTTTCATGTAGCATCTGCGGTGTTAAACACCCTGCTAGCTTTGATCATGTCGAGAGCGATTCGTCCCACTTGGAAAGGTATGTCGCGACGCTGCTCTCCATACCGGCGGCGAAAGGAGAGTAGTAATCGATGACAGGGCGAGAGACGGGACGCCTTAGAAACGGCAATCCTGCTGGCGATCCGTCCACAGCTCCACGATGCGGGGCGAAGACAAGGAATGGCCGGGCATGTACCGCGCCCGCCATGCGAAACCCGAAAACAGGCCAATACTCCCGCTGCCGGATGCACGGTGGGGCTTCCACCGGACCTCGAACTCCGGAAGGTTTGGAGTGCTGCCGCAAGGCGCGATGGGAGCATGGGCGCCGATCGGCCGATGCAATAGCTGAACGCAAGCAGCGAGCTATGAAGAAAGCGCCAGACCTCGGCAGAACTGCGGCGTCTGGAAGCGTTGCTTCCGTCTTGGTAGGAACACAAAGCTGGGCCAAAGACCTAAATCATGCGGAGGCAGAAGAAATGGGCATTTATCCAACTTGAATAAAGAAGCAAATATCCGTCCCGGCCACCTTCCGCAAAAATAACAGGCGATCCTCGCGTTGCATGGGTCCTTCGTCGTAAGGCACGCGAAAAATTACGCGGAACTTACTGGGATCGGCTCAAGGTTCCGGCTTAATGATGGCCCCCTCTATGGGAAGATGGCTGTTCCTTAACCAAGAACATGCGATCGGTGGCGTCCAGGTGCTTGTGAGGATGCCCGAACGCCAGGAATTGAAACGGCGCCTTAGAGTCCTCGACAGTTTTGACTCCGTGCGGATACTCGGCGGGAATGAAGATCGTATCCCCGTCCTTGATCCGATGATCGACGCCGTCTATATGCACGCAACCCGTTCCCTTCACCACATACAAGATATGATCGCCGGGATGGACATGCAGGGCAAAAGCCGACCCGGGCTGCATCTCGATAAAATCGACGCCAATCTCGTATCCCGAAAACGTCATGGAACACGCTCCCGCGCGGCCACGAATGCCGGGAAGCTCTTGGCCGTGCTCGTCGTAGAGACTTGTCCAATTGCCTTCCAGCACGTTCTTCAAATGTTCGGAAGAAGAAAACGACCTCACCGCAGATTCAAGTACACTCCTCACATCGATACCCCCGCGTATTTTTCAAGTGTCCAGCCGAAATATCCAGCCGTGGGCAGGTCTACGGTTAGCTCTCGCCGCCGCCCGTACCACCGCCGCCACCTTTGCTACCACCCCCACCTTTGCTGCCTTTGCCGCCCATCATTTTCTGCAAAGCCTGTTTGAGCTGCTTCTGGACCTGTTTCTTGACAGCGTTCTGGACGGCTTTCTCGACGGCTTGGCCGATGCCGCCACCTAAACCACCGCCGCCGCCGCCGCCTTTTCCACCCTTGCCCTTTTTACCGCCGCGGCGCTTTTGCCGCCGTAAGGCTCGTTGAAGGTTGCCCATGTGATCCCCTTTCTACCTGCGTTGATGTTGGCCGGGCGTAACTGCGGATTACTTCCCGATGTTACGTGCTGGCAATTTAAGATGCGCGGTGTTCGCGCGTTTCCGGAACTCCCAGAATACTGGCTCAAATTCCTCGTCCATGAGCACCCTGTAAGAGGGCGCCGGGTGCAATACATCGCCGATAAATACGGCCTTGAGGGACGGCACCTTGGTTTTGTTGCGCCTGTAATCGTCGTCGCCGGTGAAGCGAAAGATGTAATCTTTTAAAGGCATCTTATAACTTTCCCAGCTATCTTTGATCTTTTTGTCGTGATTGGCCAGAGACCAGAGCTGGAAACCCGGATCCGTAAAATAATGCCGCAAAGCGTTAAAGGCCAGCTGGACGTCGCGCACGCGAAAAACGGCCAGCCGGAGGCCCACAATCTGCCACTTAAGCGCGAAGTTGATCCACCAGAACGCATCGAAGATGGTGCGGAGCTCGACCGGACACACCTTGAGGAAAGGCTCTAGGTAGCGCACTACGGTATCGGCGTCACCCGCCGATCCGAGCGTTTCGGAAAGGATCTCGGGCAACATCTGCCCATAGGGCTCGAACGCGCGCCCGTCGATCACATACGGCATGGCTTTGGCGCTGCCGAATATCTGATCCCCGTGCTCCCCGGTCACGATCAATTTCTTCGGATCCAGATGCTCAGTCACCGGCGCTCCTACGAAGCGTGGATGCAGCGGCTTGATAAAGCGCCTGTAAAAGCTGGGATATTCCTTAACCGACTCCTCGCTTAACAGCACTTCCAGCCGCTTCAGGCAATCCTGATCGGTCGCGGCTTTCAAAAGTCCGATGATGGCCGCTGTTGAATCGATGCCGCCGGACCAAAAAACCTGGACCTGTTTGCGCGTATCGGCGGCTTCTTTGAGAATGGCCTTGCCTACGTCATCGCACAGCTTATCTAGAGGCGCAGCCGGTCCGCTCGGGCTAGTTGGAAGAGGATACAAATTCTCGTACGGGAAGCCCGTATACAAAGTCTTGCTGCGGTCGATTAAGCCGCTTCCCCAAAATTTAGCTGCTAGACGGTATCCTTTTGGCATCCTACGCCCGAAATACCAGCCATAGCGAGCGGCGTGACTATTAATAAATAGAATCTTCGAGGCCATGGGTACGCCCCGCCGCCGGTCCCCACCGGCTGCCAGGAAATGAGTATAACCGACGAGACACCTGTTTTGGATAGAAAAATACGCGAGATATCTCCGTCCACACCGTATAATAAGCGGGTGTGCACGTTTCCGCCGACGAGTTTCCAGCCAGGAGTTATCGCCCGGCAGGGATCTAGCGGAATGTCGGTGCGGACGGGCAGTCATGGCGTAATTCCGGGGTTTACTCCCGCTTCTCCGGTTCCCGCTTTTCCGCTCGATTTGCTTCCTCGCCGCGATCGTCGTCATCGTGCCACCGCCGCCTGCCCAGCCCGCCGCCTAGCAGCATAGCCAGCAGTAACGCGTTATTAGCCGCCGGTGGCGCAGGTGTCACGGCAGGCACAGCGGTCGTGGGGGGGGCAGTGGTCGGCGCCAGTTGCGGTAAAGCCCCGCTTAGCGCAAGCGCCGCCAGCAGGCCGCTTTCACCTCTGCCCGCGCGAGATAAAAATAACAAAGGTAACAGGTTGGTGGTGGACGACGATCCCTGCGATAGCAGCGAAATCATCAGGAATTCGTCCATCTCGAATCGCTCTCGTCCTTCTCCCATACGCGCCTCTCCTCTTCCGCGTTCGCGGAAAAACCGCATTTGCTCCTCCAAGCCGCGATGCGCCTCGGGGATTTTTCCTAGTAAATTGAAATCCGGGAAAAAATCAAGCAAACTGACGACCCGGACAAAAAAATTAAACAGCGGCACCTGCAAGGGAATAAAATCGGTAACATCTCCGGTATCGGGATCCAGGACTTCGAATTCCCCTTCCTCTGTCCGTTCGACCACGTAGCGCAGCGTAAGCGGATCGTTGGAAATGACGGTCAGATCGCCCCGCTCGAGGCATTCCACCGGCAGAAAATAGACCATCGGGTTAATTCCCGGCAGCAGAAAATCCGTCACATCGAGCAGCCGCTGCTCGTCGCGCGGCTTAGAAACCCATCGCCCGTCCGACCTCTGCACCGCCAGGCCGCTGGCGCTCATCGCAAAGCTGCCCGAAGTATCCGGACCGATCTGCACGCCGAATAGAGGGGCGAGAGTTGGCGGCGATATGGGGATAGGAGACGCTAACGCTATTGGGGAAGCGTTATAAGGCATGGGTTACTTATACACTTAATTTTTATTACTGTCAATAAAAAATCTTGCATTAATTTATTACTTGTGATATCCTAGGCCAACTCTGGTTTTTGATCTAGGTGCGTGCGTAGCGGCGGCTGGATCTGGCCGGGTTTACTCGGTCCTTCGCGGCACCGAGGTATCTCCGCTAAGGAGCGGTGCTCATGCGTGAGTACGTGCAGATCGAGGGGACGGAACGCGGGCCCCGAACCGGTGACCGTATGGTCGGCAAGCCCAATCCGCAAACCGTCATTCAGGTAACCGTGCATGTCAAGCCTCAGGCGGACCAGTTGGGCGCCTTCGTCAGCGCCCTGACGGTCAACCCGCGAGAACGGAGTCAGCCTCTTAGCCGAGGAGATTATGCCACGCAGTTCGGTGCTTCTTCCGACGACCTTGGAAAGGTAAAACGATTTGCGCTGGAGCATGGCTTGCGGGCTATTCCCGACATGGCTGCGCGCAATACTAATTCGAACGAGCGCGCCCACCGCACGGTGGAGCTGCGGGGCACGATTGCAGCTTTCAGCCGCGCGTTCAAAGTAAAATTCTTTCGCTTCCGCGGCCGCAACGGTATTTACCGCGGCTACAAAGGCTCCGTTCAAATCCCATCCGATCTCCAGGGCGTCGTTCAGAATGTCATGGGTCTCGACACGCGCAAACAAGCCACGCCGCGCCTGCGCCATGCGACCAGCCTGGGCGGACTGGATACAGCAGGAGGGCAATCCTACACGCCCGATCAGATCGCCAAACTTTATAACTTCCCTTCTGGGGTAACAGGCAAAGGGCAGGTTATCGCCATCGTCGAGATGGGCGGCGGCTATCGGCGGAAGGACCTGGCGAAGTATTTCAAGACTCTGGGTATCCCCATGCCCAAGGTGAAAGCGGTGCCGGTCGCGGGGGGCCGGAACGCCCCGTCAGGCAATCCCAACAGCGCGGATGGCGAAGTGATGCTCGATATCGAAGTGGCGGGGGCTGTCGCTCCCGGGGCCAAGTTTATCGTCTACTTCGCCAAAAACACGAACCGCGGTTTCTTCCGCGCGGTCAACACCGCCATTCACGATAACAAGAACAAGCCCACTATCCTCTCCATCAGCTGGGGCGGAGCCGAAGGAACGTGGCGAGCCTCCGACATGGATTCCATGGATCAAGCGTTTCAGGCCGCCGCCGCCATGGGCATTTCCGTTTTTGTGGCCGCCGGCGATGGGGGCTCCTCTGACGATGTTGCGCCCGGCAATGTCGCGCATGTCGATTTTCCCTCATCCAGCCCGTTCGCGACCGCCTGTGGAGGCACCCGGCTCGAATCGCCGGACGGCCAGACCATCGCCAATGAGGTGGTGTGGAACGATGGACCAACCGGCGGCGGGAGCGGCGGCGGCATCAGCGCCTATTTCCCCGTTCCCGTATATCAAAATGGCTTCAGTCTTCCCGCTTCGGCTAATCCCGGCGCGGGACCTGGCCGCGGCGTGCCGGATATCGCCGGCAACGCCGATCCTTGGAGCGGTTATAAAGTCCGGGTCGATGCGCAGGATCTTGTGATCGGCGGTACGAGCGCTGTGGCGCCCCTGTGGGCCGGCTTGACCGCTCTTGTGAATGAAGGATTACAGCGCCAGGCCGGTTTTCTCAATCCGCTCCTTTATCGGATCAAGGCAAATGCGGGAGTGTTGCGCGAGATTCTATCAGGGAATAACGATACGACCAATCTTGTCGGCGGTTACTTGTCCGGGCCGACATACAACGTGTGTACGGGCCTGGGGACGCCCAATGGACAGGCGATCCTCCAGGCTATGAAGTAAGTCAGGCTGTGCAGTAAGCATGTTGCGCGCGAAACGGCTCGAAGCTTCACCGCGTCGCGCGTCGAGAGCAACCCAACCTTACTAAAGAAGAAGGAGAAAAAAATGCCGAGACAACACGCAGGTCATCGTACGCGGGGACGCGCCAAAGGGCGCGCGACCAAACACATCCGGAAAGCAGCCACCAAAGTTAAGGCCGCCTTGAAGCACCTGAACCGCGCTAAGTAGGCAGGCGCTTCATCGTCGTATCGATCCGGTTAGGCTCGGGTCGGATTCTGGCTTTGCTTCCTTCCAGGCGCGGGATGGCCTTTTTATATCCCTGCGGGCGAGCAATAATGGGTTCGCGTGGGCAACATGGGATGGGCAAGCAAGGGTAAGCGTCTGAACCGCGCCGCCGGAACAGCGTTTCTGGATCGATGGGAGCGGGCGGCCGCGACGCGGCGCCGGCGTTTGGAGGAGATTCTCGCCTCTGGTCCCATCATGGGAAAGCGCTTCTCGGAATTGCAGGCTTGGCAGAAAAGTATCGCCGCAAAGAAGGCGTGGTTGATGGCTCGCCTGCAGCACATCAGTGAAGTGGAGAAGCTCCTTGAGAGCGCGTTAAAAGACAGGCAGTAGGTAGTAGCCAGTTTATTGGAAGATGTCTTTGAACGCGCCCCTTGAGTTTGCTTCCGCTGCGCGAGTAGCCCGAGCCATCCGGGCCCGCGAAATCTCGTCGCATCAAGTCACGTCGCATCTGTTGCGTCGGATCGGGGAGGTGAATCCCCGGATCAATGCGATAGTAACTCTACTCGCCGAACCCGCTCTTGATCGCGCTCGTCAGGCGGACGAGGCGCTGGCGCGGGGCGAGTGCTGGGGCCCATTGCACGGCGTACCGTGCAGCGTAAAAGACACGTTCGAAATGGCCGGTGTGCGCACGACCGCCGGCGCCGAAGGACTGCGCGATTACGTTCCGACCGAAAACTCCACTGCAGTAGAACGGCTGATTAAGGCTGGCGCTGTTATCCTCGGTAAGACCAATACGCCCGCCTTAGGAGTGGATTGGCAGACGTATAATTCGATTTTCGGGGTGACTAACAATCCGCGCGACCTGAATCGCACGCCCGGCGGTTCCTCCGGCGGCTGCGCGGCTGCTGTCGCCGCAGGCTTATCATATCTGAGCGTAGGCAGCGACATGGGCGGCTCGATCCGTATCCCAGCGGCGTTTTGCGGTATTTACGGACACAAGCCGAGCATCGGGCTGGTGCCTTCGAAAGGGCACATTCCGCCTCTTCCGGGAAAGCCGCCGTCCACCTCGGGCATGGGCGTTCGCGGGCCGTTAGCTCGCAACCCGGCGGATCTCGCGCTGGCGATGCAAGCGCTCGGCGGCCCGGAGCCGGACGAGAGCGTTGCCTGGCGCTGGTCGCTGCCCGCGCCGCGGGGCGCGCGCATTTCCGATTACCGCATCGGTTTCATGTTCGACGATCGCGCTTGCCCGGTATCTGCCGAAGTGCGCGCCGTACTCGACAGCGCTGTGGAGGTTTTGGGCCGCGCCGGAGTCGAGATCCAACCTGGATGGCCCAGCAGCCTCATCCCCGACCAGCAATATAAGGCATACCGATCGCTTTCGCTCGCCCGCAAAGCCCTTCGCTCACCGGGAGGCCGCAAAGCGCAAAGACTGAACGCGCTCATGGATGACGACACCCCGGGAGGCTGGGCCAATCTGAAGAAACAGTTATTCTCGTCCAAAGGCGCAGGCGCGGCGGCCCGGCACCTCTGGCGCGAATACTTCCAGACGCACGACGCGTTTCTGCTGCCGGCTACGTTTATCCCCGCTTTTCCGCACGATCATAGCGAGCCGTGGGAAGATCGCTGGCTGCAGACCAGCGAAGGGCCGCAGCCTTATCTGAATCTTCCGTATTGGGTCTCATTCGCGACTCTCGCTGGACTCCCAGCCACCTGCGCCCCGGTTGGTTTCACACCCCAGGGGCTGCCCGTAGGCATCCAGATCGTCGGCCCGTACCTCGAAGATGCAATTCCCATCGATCTCGCAGGCCGTCTTGCTGATCTCATGGGGGGATATTCTACACCCAGTCTTTTCCCCGCGCTTGAGGCGGGACCCTAGATATCACCAGTTAGCCGGCAATTCAAAGCCCGTGCTGGGGGCGGGCCATGGAATGATGCGACGTGCATTGGCTTCCCGGACGCCCCGCCCAGTTCTTTCTGGATAATTGGGCAGGTCCAAGGTTTGGAGTGCTGCCGCAAGGCGCGATGGGAGCATGGGCGCCGATCGGCCGATGCAATAGCTGAACGCAAGCAGCGAGCTATGAAGAAAGCGCCAGACCTCGGCGAACTGCGCGTCTGGAACGGTTGCTTCCGTCTTTGTAGGAAGAGGAAGCTGGGCCAAAGACTTAATCATGCGGAGGCAGACGAAATGGGCATCTATCCAACTTGGATAAACAGCAAATATCGCCCCGACCACTTTCTGCAAATAACGGGCTATAGCTCGCGTTGCATGGGGTCCTTCGTCATCAGACACGCAAGTGCTACGTTACATTCTGTTGATGTGCCGGATCTGTCGGCTCCCGCGTGAAGCCATTACTAGAAGGAAGCCTTCAATGCCAATTGCCCGATACGCGGATCGTGAGCAGCCAGAATGCTTCCGAATCCCGCTCCACTGAGTGAATCTCCGAGCGATCCGGTGCTATAGCCCGTTGAACTCAGGTTACTGGGGCTATAAAAGTTCGCGCGGTTGAAAATGTTGAAGAATTCCGCGCGAAACTGGATGGTCAATCGCTCCTTGATCGGGAAATTCTTGTAGATTCCTGCATCCGTATTGAACAACCCAGGGCCTCGGAGCGCTCCCTTACCGAGAGTACCGAACGTGCCTAGCGCTGGCTCGGCAAACGACGAGGGTACCAGCCAATTCACGCACGGTGCTTGGTTCGCACACGGTCCAGACTGGTAGAACTTTTGACTGACCACATTTACACTGTCTTTCCCTATACCGGTCAAGGACTGATCAGTGCCCGCGAAGAGAGTTACGGGAGCGCCGCTTTGAGCGCTTGTGATGCCGGAGATCACCCAACTGCCCGCCACCTCGCGCAATAATAGATTCGCATTGGAAAGAGCCGGGAGCTGCCACACATAGCTCACAACAAAGTTGTGACGGTAGTCGAAATCGGAAGGACCCTGATCCAGCGACTTGAAATTCGGGATATTGTAAGGCATCGTGATTGAAGCCGCTAGCATTGGGCTGGTCACATCGGCCCCCACGGGAATGTTGTCCAAACTTTTGGCCCAAGAATAATTGGCCAAAATCGTAAATCCGTGGGATAGCCGTTTCTCCAGGGTTAACTGCAGCGCATTGTACCAGGCATTCCCGGACGCGGTACCCTGTACAATGCTGCCATAAGGCTGAAACGGTCGGCGGGCCTGATCTGTAGCCGCTGTGGCGCCGGGAACGTAAATCGCCGCGTTCAATTGCTCGCTTTCCATAAGGTGGTTGGTGCGCGAGGCCACGTAAGCGGCTCGTACCAGCCAGTCCGTCCTAAACTGATGCTCGATTGTCAGGTTCCAGTTGTAGACGTTCGGGGTCTGCAGCTTATAGTGGCCGGTGTCCCATGAATCCACCGTGATTGGCGTCGGGAAGACGAAGTTTTTGGGTATGGGAAGACTAATAGGAAAAGGATTGGCGCTGCCCTGATATGGATTGCTAAAAGGTGCCGTCGGGTTGGTATAAGCGACCTTCGGGCTGAACGGAGAGACCTGGACCTGACTGTCGTTAGAAAAAGCGGTGGCCTGGACGTTCTGAAACATCCCGGTTCCGCCGCGTAGGCTGGTCTTCCCATCACCGAACAGGTCGTAGGCAAAGCCCACACGCGGCACGATATTGTCCCACGAATCAGCGCGTCCGTCCGGGGGAAATCCAGGATCACCCGAGAATATTTCTCCAGGAGGCGCGTTGGTGTACACCTGCGACGTCACACCTTGCTCGTAAAGGGCAGGCGAGAAAGCTTCGGCCTGGTGGAAGAGGTCGTGCATAGGAAAAGCCGGCTCCCATCGTACACCGTAGGTGAGGGTTAGCCGCGAGTTGACCTTAAACATATCCTGAATGAATAGGGAAAATAGAATGTTGCGATCCGCTTGATAAGAACCCCAACCCTGCGTGAACGACCCCATCCTGCCCAGGTAGAAGTCGGCCATCGCAGAACCGGTAGTACTGCCGCTAAAGGTGAAATTGCCATCCTGATCCAGAAGGTTTTCCTGGTTAAACCGGGAGCGCTCGAAGTTGCCACCCAAAGACAAGCTATGCCTGCCCTTAATCCATCGCGCGGTATCCGCCCAAACGAAACTGGTTCGGGGAAATATTGAGTCTCCTAGTGCGCCAAAAGTAAAGTACCCGGAAACGCTCAAGGCTTCTATAGCTTTGATCGGTGTCTGATAAATATTCTGAACACCGAAATTCGCAACGTTGGGGGTGCCTGGAGGGGGTACCCGGCTGGTGTCCGTGCGAAAAACCGAGAACCGAGCTTCGTTCAGCAGTGTTGGGCTGAAAATGTGGGTTTCCGCCAGCTCTGTATTATATGAACTGTCAACATTACTATCGGCATATGTCAAAATGTTAGCAGCGTTAAAAACACCCGGCTGATTAAACCAATCCTGGTTGATGCGATAAGTGAGGCGGTCGTTGTTCGAAAGGCTATAATCAACCCTCGTAATATATTCGTTGAAATTTTGGATGGTCGGCTGACTATAGAACACCAGACCAGTCGCATTTGAACTGGTGGGAAGATATGGCAGAACACCTTGGGATGCGGGGTCAAAGCGAGTTAATGGAATCTGGTTACCGGGAAATGGCTGGTTGTTGTTCGCGGGATCTTTCACCGTGATCGACCGGCCTAGAGGATTTGCTGGGTTCGTGGCGCTGAGCAAACTCGAAAAGTCGCCCGTCTTATCGGCAGCCGTGGGCACATACGCGCTGAGACCTCCCAGGCTGTCGCGAATGCGCGTGCCCTGATACCCGCCGAAGAAAAACAACTTCTCTTTCAAAAGTGGACCGCCAAATGTGCCGCCGAACTGGTTGCGGTGCAAGGGGTCCGGAGTAGCAGCAAAAAAGTTTCGGGCGTCGAAATCAGCATTTCTTACGAATTCGAAGGCATCTCCGTGGTAGCTGTTGGTCCCAGATTTCGTCACGACATTGACTACGCCAGAGGAATTCTGCCCATACTCCGCGCTGAAATTGCTGGTCTGGAAACTGAACTCCTGGAGCGCATCCGGAAACGGCAAAGGCTGATTCACGTTGTTCATGATGTCCTGGGCTGGAACACCGTCGAGACTGAAAGCCACGTTATTAGACCGCCCCCCGTTTACGGAGATCGGAACAATCGATGACGGCATGTTCTTGGCAGCTCCCATGTCGGTGTTCGCACTGGGTGCACTCACGGCTCCGGCCACAAGCGTAGTCAAAGCCGCGGCATTACGACCGTTCAGCGGTAGTTCGACCATACGTTGCGAATCAACCACCTGCTTCAGGGTGGAGCTCGATGTGTCTACCTGATTCGCCTCCGCCTGAACGGTCACAGTCTCGGTGCTCGAACCGACCTCCAGCTTCATGTTGACGGTGAGGTTATCATTGGCCTGCAAGGTGATACCAGTCTGCGTGAACTGACGGAACCCCGCCGCATCGGCCGTCAGTGCATACTGGGTCGGCCGGAGCGAGTTCAGCACGTACAGGCCTTCCCCATTACTGACCGCGTCTCGAGTTAGACCCGTGTCCACCTCGGTAGCGGTGATCTTTGCCCCGGGGATCGCTGCGCCTGTGGTATCGGTAACTGTGCCGTTGAGCGTGCTTATGCCTTGGCCCCAAGCCGCCACGCAGAACCAAAGCATGACCAGAGCTCTGATAAACTCCCTTCGCATATTTGCCTCCGTAAACAAGCTGTCGATTACCCAGTATTTTATCCACACCACACGAATTAAACTTTGAGAAGTATACGCTTTCGGCTGCGACATGTCAACGAGATATACGGGCGGATCGAGGGTAGTAGGCGATTTGGGTGATTCTCTGCTTGTACTGATCACTAATGGGGGCAAATAGCGCAAGTTCCGCCGGGCTGGGTTGCGTTATGCAATTACTCACGACATGAAAAACGTAGCCTTGACACTCATCCTTTCCGTTGTTGCCGCCGCTCAGAATTACAAGGTCGAACAGACATCCGACCACGGCATTCCCCTCGTCCGCCTAGTTGACGCGGCCAACGGCGTGGAGGTGTCGATTTTCCCTCGATCGGAAATCGCGCATACGAAATGAAGGTGCACGGTAAGAATATGTTGTACTCCCCGAGTTCGGACTTTCTCAGGTGCAGAAGACCCCAGCGTTAAATGGTACACCTTTCCTTGCTCGCTGAGCGAACCGGCTGGGTGAACAGGCATTTTGGGCCAACGGCAAAAATATCCGTTCAACATGACTCTTGGGAACGTCCGCGGCCCCATCCCCACTCACGGATTGCTCTCCGGTTCGGGTTTCTGGCACATGACCGAAGCCTCGGCAGACGAGCAGTCCGTGCACATAACCAGCAAACTTGAGTTCTGGAAATATCCTTGAACTCATGGCGCAATGGGCCCTTTGCTCACGAGTACGAGATGACTACCGGCTTGCCGATGGAATCCTCGAAGTACAGGTGACCGTGACGAACCTCAGCGCGGAATCGATGCCAATTTCACTAGGTTTCACCCGTACTACCGCATTCCGGACGTTTCGCGGGATGAGTGGACTGCACATCTGGCGGCGCGAAAGATAATCGTCGCAGATAATCGTTTGGTCGCCACCGGTGAATTCAATCGAACGATCTGCCCGATCCGCTTCCGCTCAAGAGCCACAATGTCGATACTGGATTTACCGATCGGGCGCGCGATGCAGATGGCCGTGCTCACTTCTGGATCGAGTCGGGCGGAAAAAAAATTGAGGCAATGCTCGAGCCAAATTTTGCCGTTGCTTTGTTTACGACCCGCCCGCGCCCGCCGGGGAGACTCGGACCCTTATTTGGGTAATTATTTACTTGACAAACTGAATCACTCAAGCTAAACTTGGAGCATGGAACAAGAGCCGACCACACTCCAAGAAGCCATTGTATACTTCTCTGATTCTGCGAATTGCCGTACATTCCTGATGGCACGGCGTTGGCCCGACGGCGTCATCTGTCCGCGTTGCGGGAGCAAGAATATCCTTTTCCTGGAGAAGTACAACCGCTGGCAGTGCAGGGAGGGCCACGGCTCTCCGCAGTTCACGTTGAAGACCGGAACCCCCATGGAAGACTCGCCTATCGGTCTCGACAAATGGCTTACCGCTATGTGGCAAATTGTGAACTGTAAGAACGGAATCAGTAGCTGTGAGATCGGGCGGGCAATCGGGATCACCCAAAAGTCCGCATGGTTCATGGATCATCGGATTCGCTGCATGTTGGGCTTGAATCCTACCGAGAAGGCATCGGGCCATGTCGAAGCGGATGAGACCTTCATCGGGGGCAAGTCTCGCAACATGCACGTTAGCAAGCGAGCACGGCGCATCACCGGAACTGGCGGACATGACAAGACTCCGGTTCTGGGCATTCTTGAACGGAGTAAGGACGGGAAACACAGTACTGTCCGCACCACCATTGTTCCGAGCACGAAAAAGAAAGCACTTCAGGCCGAAGTTCGCAAACATGTAGAAGTTGGTTCTGCGCTTTATACCGATGCTCTCAGATCTTACGATGGGCTTACGGAATTTGAGCATCAAGTAGTCGATCATGCCGTGGAGTACGTAAACGGTAAAATTCATACAAACGGACTGGAAAATTTCTGGAGTCTATTAAAACGCGGGATTCGCGGAACCTATGTCAGTGTCGAACCATTCCATCTCTTCAGATATCTCGATGAGCAAGTTTACCGTTTCAACAATCGCAAGATGACGGATGCTGAGCGCTTTGACTTAGCCGTAAAGGGTATTGTCGGAAAACGCTTGACTTGGGCTGAAGTCACCGGCAAGGTCGATGAAATATCGATCCACATTAACTGACAAAGAACGGCAGCGACAGAAGCGCGGCAAGCGCAAATGATCCTCGACAGTTCACGCCACAAACTCGCGCGAGCAAAGAAGCACGTCGAGGATTTCAAAACTGTTTTCGGCGGCTTCATCGACAGACACCCCTACGAAGCAATCGCTGAGCCGGATGCTAAGCATCCCGAGAACGTGGTCCATAAGATCAGACTCACTGAGTCTATTCCCGACTGCTTGGATGTTATCGCAGCCGATGCCGTCAATAATATGAGATCCGCCCTCGATCACGCTTGTTACGCTATTGCCCGCGCATCTGGGAAAGTCGATCCCAAAAATGCGGCCTTCCCCATGTCCGGGAGTGCCGCTGAATTTAACCGATCCGCGAAAGGGCGCTGTACAGATCTCCCGGAGGAAATCTTTGCGCTCTTTGTAAGGCTCCAGCCCTACAAGGGAGGGAATGATGCCCTCTGCGCCCTCAAGGATCTCAGCAACGCAGACAAGCACACGCTGCTTACTCCAGTCGGAACAGGAATGGTCCGCATTGGTAGCAAATTGAAAGCCACCGGATTCGTTAAGATGCCACTCAAGCCCTCTTGGGATCGAACGAAAAACGAGATCGTGGTTTTCACAACAGGACCCAGCGCGGCGAATCTTAAGTACGATTTCAAGTTCTCCCTTTTTGTATCGTTTGAGGATGTCGAGATCGTTCGCGGCAAGGATGCGATTGAAGTCCTTGACGCATTGGTCGGCGTAGTCGAGCGCGTCTTGCTGGCTATTGAAGCAGAGGCGCGGAGGATTGGGATTGTGTAATGGAGTCACGATGTTCGTAGCGTTCCTTCAGCCCGATTGCAAAAGCGCAGGCGTGATATTCTGGCCCGATGAACGATGAAAAGTACGACACTAATCTTTTGCGGCAGATCGCCGCCGAACTGCTTTTTTTGGCCGGACTGCAAACGGCGAGAGAGATGTTTGGAAAAGGTTACTGGTCACTAGGCATTGGCGAGAAAGTTCAAGTTGACCAGGCGGTGCTTGGCATGATTGCGAATAACTATGTGAATCTGGTAAGCCCTGAAAGCTTAAAGAAACTAACCTCAAGGCCTGGGCCTGGGTTTCAGGGCGGACCGACGACGACGCAGTGAACTTCATTTATGGATATTATTCCGATTTTGGTTGCTTCGGACAGTCCTTACATGCAATGCGAAGTGCGCGTTTACGCTTGTCCTAGCTGTAGGCGTCCTCTCCCTATGGCGTCACTTCTGCCGGAGGAAACTGGGAGCATGAACTATCCCGGCCCATGGCCCTTGGGTTGTCCGCATTGTGGATGGAGCAGCACACAGTTGGATGCTGAGTTGGTCTATACTCACCGGTTGAACTGGCGTTAATCACGCGCGTATCGACGAGACAAACCGGGCACACAAGCCAAGCGTCCTCAACCCAACCGCACCCAGTGATGCTCAAGATTAGTCGGGCACAACGTCCGCAAAAAAAGCTCTGAGCGTTAATCTGCCTAATTTTCTTTTCCTCTATTTTCCATGTGGATCTGGGGCAGTTAGCGATATGATGGAGTTGAGATGAAGCCATTACCCGCGCCGCCAGTACCGGGCAATACCGATGCCGAGCGGTTTGACTACGCGATACGCAAGATGTTCACTGTCTCAAAAGCCGATGTGCTGAAGGCAGAAGAGAAGTGGAGAAGGATGCGCGCGAGGAAGAAGCGGACTAAAAAGTCCGCCTAGTGTCGGCCTGTCACGCCAGTACCAGAAGTAGCGCGGTTCACTCTAGTTTGTCAACTATCTAGTTACCCTTATTTGCATCGAACCAATGGCGGGATTTACCAGTGCGCTTTAACTTCAACCATGAAGGCAAGTACCCAGACCTGCAGAGTATTCCTCCAGGCGGCATGGACGGAAAGCTTCTGGATCCGGGCCAGCGGGATCTAAAGCTTCGCTGGATCGATTCGGGCGTGCAACTGGTTTCCCCTACCTTACCTACTCCTTTGCTTTGACTGTCACTTTCACATCCAGTGGCGTGAGCAGAACCCCATCGTCCGCGTAGGCCCGCAATGCATAGGTTCCTGGCTGACTGAAGGTCACCTTAGTAGTCGCCTTGCCCGCGAGCGGCTCCGCGACAGCGACCGATCCAGGCGACCCCAAACTTACAACTGGTACCTTCATAGGATCGAACGTTACCGTTCCGGGTCCGGGCCGGTAGACAACCCAAGTTACCCCTAGTCTCACACTGGGATCCAGTCTCACCACAGCCTGGGTGATGGGGGTTTCCTGCTGAGACGATCCCAAGACTCGTGGCTCAGAGGTGCCGCTCCCGGCGCTATTCTCCCGAACCGATGCTGCTCCGGCCGCCCGTCGCGGACGAGGTACGGGGTGTCCGTCATCCGTGACCTCGACGGTCAAGGCGAGCGCTTCCCCTACTGTGACGGTTCTCCGCGCGGAACCTACCATCTCGATAGACGGAGCTTCATCGGGCTCCGGCGGGTAATTCAGATCACCGGGGCCGCCCCGGTTTTCCTGGTATACCATGCTTGAGATTTCCCAAACGGGCAGAAGGGTACCATAAGCCTTATTGGTCTTACCTGCTGATATTAGCGTCCAGACCAGATCCTGATTGCCCCAATCTTTGGGAACTTTCACCTTGAAAACAAATTCCTGGCGCCGCGGATAGAAATGCGCCGGCTGACCTTGGTCGGCCGCACCCGGCTCTATGTTGTTGTTCGGACCAATTGGAATGTCAACCTGTTCCTCATAATTCCGATTCATATAACCAAACACCATATTGAAGGTCCCATCGGCGTTCCGCTCCCAGCCTTCAAAAACCGGAGCCACGTCTTGACCCGACTCATACCGGACCTGCGCCCCTGCATGAGTGAGGATGATGAACAGGACGGCTACGGTCAAGGCACATATTCCCGAGGAGCGAACCCTCATTGAAGAACCCCTTCCTGCGCTAGCTTGGAAGATCAGCGCTGGCTTGTCAGTTTAACGTTTTGGGCGTTGCGGGCTGCCACTTCGGCCTTGAACTCTTCGTCAGTCATATAGTAAAAATCTAGCCATGCCCGGGACATATCTTCGATTGAGCGTTCGCCGTATCCAACCCAACTTCTCGGATCGGGATTAAATAGATTTCTTGGCGAGTTATCATGCCAGGAGATAACGTGGAGGATCGTACCTGCCGGCAGCAGCGGAGCCACATCGTCATCATACGTATAAACAATCTGCCAGCCGAAATTGTACCGGTTCACACAATTTAGTTGCTCCACTCTCATGTCCGGATAGATGGCTTCAATGCATTGTGCCTTTCCACGGCTATGCATGTGCGGCTGATAGGAGGTAAGGCGGGCAGGCCTTTCCATTCGGTAATACGCATCCGACCGCACGTTGTCCGCGCCCGGTGGAATATCTATGTCCTTCGTTTCGTCCATTACCGCATGGATCACGTGCTTGGGCACAACCCCCTTGGGATAAAATATCAGGCCCACACTGGTTCGGTCTGTCGTCTCCTGACCGTTGGAGTGGTAGTGCATACCGAACCGGAATTTCGAGCCTGCCTTAATCAGCTTGCCTGAGCCTTCCGGAAAGACATCGCCATTCTTACCTGCCGCGTATTCATTCAATTGTCCCTGGGTACCATCGGGGAATATCATGCTGGTCCCGCCATGATGAACCACCTTGATGCCGCTTACCGAGGGCTTGGTCTCGACGGCCTTGACATATCGATCTTCAGTCAGCCCTGAGTCAGTCGTGAAGTTGAGCCACTGATCGGAGGCTTGAGCTGCCACCGTGTAACTCATGGGCATCGAGACAATCAAGTCCGGTTTTCCGATATGCCACCGGTCCGCATCCGCGAACTGGCGGGGGGGCGGCATATCGGCTGGATTCCCCTCCGGCGCTCCGGCATCGACCCACGCGACGATGGTCCCGATCTCCTGGTCGGTGAGGGACGGATCCTCCTTGAACTTGCGAATCCCTACCGTCCGATCAATGAACCAGGGCGGCATGTCGCGCTTGGCGACCCTCTGCCTGATCGACCGGGCCCAAGGCCGTGCGTCCTTATAAGCTAAAAGCGACATCGGGGCGATGCTGCCCGGCCGATGACACTCCTGGCACGAGCGTTGCAATATGGGTACGACATCTTTCGTGAACGTGACCGGATCCTTGGTCGTGGCCTTAGCCGACGCTTGCGCGCGAGCCGTTTCCATCGTCCCCGTGATTGTTACGAGGACCATTAAGGTTACTCCAGAGAGAACCGGGAGCGACTGCTGATGCTTGGCTTGCATGATCATCGACGTACCCTCCAAACGCAGGATTTGGAACTTGCGATCTGACCAGTGTTAATTATATACTAACTTCCTTTCATTGAAGCACCTTTTGTTGTTTCTCCAGCACTCCGCGGCATGCTGTCGGAACAAGCCCGAGCTCCCAGGCATCGGTACCCATCCCGCGAGGTACGTCGTCGCTTTACCTTTTTTGTCTTCGCACACTTCGATTAATGCGCCAACTGCTCTTGTTTTGGAAGAATATTTTGCGTAGAATTAATTTCGCGTCAGGAACAACGAGTAAATGGCAGAAAATGGCACGAAATGGCAGTAACGGGGATGCAAGGGCATCTGCCAAATAAATCCATGCCTGCAATAGGACCTACATGGGAAGAATCTGGCTGAGTCCGACGGTGTGTCATGCCCGGCGCAGGGCATGTCGATGCATGAGTATCCCGCTGGCTGGGCTTCGGTGGCTCTGCTTGAGCGAACAGAGATGCTTCGGAGGGAGGGAGCCGAGGCGCACGAAACCTTAAGCCATCGGTTTCGCGCTCATGAATGCCCCGTGGGTCGGTCGATGCCCCGTCGGTCGGTCGCTTTCACGGGCGTCTTCGCACTTCGGTGACGCCAACCTGTGCGGATTCTGCCTCGCCTGGATTAGCTGCCGTTTCCCGCCGCCGGCCCCGACGAACCGAAGCAATCCCCAACGCGCGTGGTTTCCGGGTATTCCCTTCGGCTAGGCGTCCTTCCGAACGCCGCCCTCCCCGCGCGTCCCGCCGATGGTCCGCAACCTCCTCGGTTGCCGTCTATTTCAGCCATCGGACGACGCACTGGACCTTAAGATCCGGCCTACCTTGCGGCAGGCATTGTGTCGTTCAGCGTGCGCTCGGGACCGCCATTTCCAAAAGACCGAAATCCGGCTCGCTGCCGGCCGGCCACCGTCTCCGGTTTCACCCGGCTTCGAATTTTCCGCGCTCGGTTAACACCGGGAGAAAGTCTTTCCTCGAAATTCTCCAAACGCGTATTCGGATCTGTGTTCCTCTCGGGGAGCCAAACTATTTCTCTCCGAACCCCAATGCCCGGTTGGTTGACACGACTGCTCTTTCTGCCACCGCCGTAGTCCCGCAAGATATCCCCAATTGCCGCCATACATTTCCAGACGATCCGGTTCTCTTGTTCCCGCCTCGGAGAACCGTTGTGATTGGTTCGGTGAGTCCGCTGCGGCGGGCCACGGCGCGGCTTCTCCTTCTCCCCGAAGAGCGGCCACTCGCGGTTAACGCGGCGAACGTCTCGGTTTCCACTTTTCGAACTCCCTGCGTATGTTTACAGCGGAGTGTGTCTCGCACACTCTAGTAGCCACTCGACAGCGGAACGACCGCCCAGCGGACTTTCGTTGTGGTGCCAATCCACAGCGAGGTGAATCGTCTTGGGAATTCCGACTGAAGATTTGCATCGCCAGAATTCTCGCCGCCGGATACCTCCGGCATCGCGACCGACTCCGGCGAGAAGCCGCTCTACTTGACTCTTCCATGACTTCGAGCCGTCATGGACACGAGGTTAACTGCCATGAGAATGGAGAACAATGTGAAGACCGCGATGCCAAAGAGATTGATGAGCTGAGCGCGATGCCTGTCGGCCAGCTCCGTCAGAAGTACCTTGAGGTATTCGGCGCGGAGTCCCGATCGAATCACAAACAGTTCCTGTTTCGAAGGATCGCCTGGCGCATCCAGGCAATCGCTGAAGGCGGTCTCTCCCAACGCGCGCGCCGCCGCGCGTTGGAAATTGCCAACGATGCAGACCTGCGCATCCGGGCGCCTAAGACCAAATTCGGGTCAGATGCCACTCTGGACCCCAAGCTGAGCGTCAGCCGCAAGGTCGCCAGCGCCCTCGACCCGCGGCTGCCGCCGCCTGGAACCTACCTCGAACGCGAGTATAAGAGCCGCCGAATCATCGTGAAGGTCCTCGTGAATGGGTTTGAGTTCGATGGTGAAATCCACCGGTCCCTCAGTGCCATCGCCCACGAGGTGACGGGAACGAAGTGGAATGGCTTCCTCTTCTTCAACTTGATGTCTGCGGAGGAAAACGCCAATGGCACGGAATAGCGTCATACTCGCGCCGGCGCGGGAGGTCAATGGACAGGCGGAAGTAAAGACGATCCGGTGCGCGATCTATACGCGAAAGTCCACCGAGGAGGGGCTCCAGCAGGAATTCAATTCCCTTGATGCCCAGCGGGAAGCATCGGAGGCGTTCGTTGCCAGCCAGAAAAACGAGGGCTGGCAGGTGATCACCGACCATTTCGATGACGGCGGATACACCGGCGGCAACATGGATCGCCCGGCGCTTAGGCGGCTCCTGGCCGCAGCCGAGGCCCGGGCCGTGGATTGCGTCGTCGTCTACAAGGTCGACCGACTCAGTCGATCCCTGCTCGACTTCGCCCGAATCGTTGAGATCTTCGACCGGAACGGCGTCAACTTCGCGGCCGTGACCCAGCAGTTCAACACGACAAATTCCATCGGGCGATTGACGCTGAACATCCTCCTGTCGTTCGCCCAGTTTGAGCGTGAGATCATCTCGGAGCGCACGCGTGACAAGATGTCGGCCGCGCGACGGAAAGGCAAGTGGATTGGCGGCCATCCGGTTCTCGGCTACGACATCGACACCAAGGGTGGACGGATCCTCGTCAATCCCGCCGAAGCGGAGCAGGTTCGAACCATATTCGGCCTGTACATCGCTAAGGGATCGACGCTCCCGGTCCTTCAGGAAACCCAGCGGATCGGCTTGGTGACCAAGCGCTGGACCACGGGGGACGGCAACGTCCGAGGCGGGAAGCCATTTACCCGCGGCTCGCTGCACGCGGTCCTGACCAGCGTCCTCTACACCGGGATGGTTGACCATCTGGTTGCTCATCGCGCCCCTCTGGCAGTGAGAAGCTGATCGTATTCCTGCATTCCCGGAAGAGGCCGGGCATACCGTTCCAGCGCGCCCACATCCATTGCCGCGCAGACCCTGTGTCGCAGATCCTCCGCGCTCAACAAATGCTGAATCGCCGCGGAATCGTAACAATTACTGGCCAATGCCGATTCGACAGCTTCCTGCAGCTTCTGCGGCCCATGCTTCTGTGAGAGCTTGAGCAGATCGATCATCTGCCTAGTCCCGCTCTGCTTTCCATGCCGCTCGATGAGGGCCCGCCAGATCTGATCGAAACTCGGCGGCCACAGACCAGCTTGGGCCTCGGGAGATTACTGGCGTCACGGAAGGTGAACGTCTCGATGGTAAACGGAAACGAGCTTTCCTGGCGTCAGATTTCTGAAAACAACGCCATATATGTCGGTTCACCGAAGTTCTCCAATCAACAGTTGGCCAGCATGCCAGTGCGTACTGAACTGTATCTTGAGCCTCGCGTGGGAGTGCACAACCTGCATCCACGTGAGCACGAATCTGCCACTTACGTGGACGAATACATTCAGAGCCGGATCACCGGCATCGCCTATACGCTCGTCAGCCACACTCCGGGCCCGCTCGGCCATGGTGACGTCATGAGCTTCGCCGGCAGAAATGGAGCCGGAATCCTGGGAGCCGTTGGCTGGTTCACCGAGACAGGCGCCGCGCGGGATCTTTTGAATAAGATCCGAAAACCGTCAGGGGAGATACCCCGTTATTATCAGGTGCTTTTAAAGGTGCGCTTCCAGGACGGTGTGCCTGTTGAGACATCGTACATTCTTCACCGGGAACTGGTATCAAACCGGAGATAAGTGGTGAGTGGCGTCCCAGCCTGGTTCGGCATGATATCGTCGGTGCCGGGAACGTCTGTGATGTAATTGCAGCCCGCCATACCCAACAATGAGATCAGCACATCCATGTTGTCCCGATCGCCTCGGCATGGTTGGTATAGCAAACGTCGCCCCCTATGGGAAGGCCCAGCAGCTTGCCGCAGAAATGGTCCTCCATTCCGGCGCGGCGGAACTGTTTTCCATCGTAAAGGTACTCGGGCCGATAAACCCGACGACGGTGTTGACCAACAGCGATGGTAGCGCCGCGCCACGGGCCCATACCGAGCCGCTTTAGATTTCCAGGAAGAGTTTGCTGCTGCTCAAACGGAAATAGATCGGTTCGAACCCGCGCTCATTGGATTTTTGAGCCATCGTATTCTAAAATGAGGTGCTCAGCAGATTATTACATGGGCATGCGAGAGGAGCCAATCCAGCTATGCGCGTGAGTCAAGCCGGTTTATTCCTCACTGCAGTTGCTCTTAGCATTAGCGTGCTTGGGGCGCAGGAAGAACATGGTATCACTCCTTTTCAAATCGAGCGGGGCGAAGCGATCTTCATGTCAAAATGCGCCGTCTGCCATGGTCCGGATGGAGATCTGATCCCTGGAACCGATCTTGCCAGCGGCAAATTCCGTCACGCCGCCACGCAGCGAGACTTGATGACCATTATTCAAAAGGGTATTCGCGGGAACGCCCATGCCCCCCGGCAATTACTCAGACGCACAAGCCGAAATGATAGTGGCCTATCTGTATTCCATGAAAGCATCAGCGCCGGCGGTCGGGTTAAAGCTCAAGGGAGATGCGAACCGCGGGAAAGAGATTTTCGAAGGCCGGGGACACTGCCTTGAACTGCCATCGCGTGAATGGCGCCGGAAAGTCGTTTCTCGGCCCGGATCTCACCGAAATTGGCGCAATCAGGCGGTCCACAAGTTTGCAGCTTTCTCTTGTTGACCCGAGCGCCGAGATCCGTGCCGGCAATCGAACGGTTCGAGCCATAAAGAAAGATGGAACGATAATTCTGGCGCGGCTTCTGAATCAGGATACCGACAGTTTGCAGATTCTCACCGCCGAGGGGAAGCTTATGTCGCTATCCAAAAACGATCTGCGTGATTTCGACATTATGAAAGAATCCGCAATGCCGAGTTACAAGGGAAAGCTAGATGATCAAGAGCTCGCGGACGTAGTTGCCTATTTGGTCACTTTGAAAGGGAGCGACAAATGATCCGGTGCGCTTTTCTGATCTTTGCATGGGGTGCCTTGGCCCTGCCAGGCCCAAGTCACTTTTGATCGCCTGCTTCACGCCGATCGGGAACCGCAGAACTGGCTTACGTACTCGGGTACGAATAACGGGCAACGGTACAGTCTGCTAACCCAGATCACGCCTGCGAACGTTAAAAATCTCGAATTAGAGTGGGTGTTGCAGACACGCGCGCCGGCTGAGCCGACCAGTAAGTACGAGTCCACTCCCCTGGTGGTCGATGGCGTGATGTATACAGTTCAGCCGCCGAATGTTGTAGTGGCGTTGGACGCGGCGAGCGGCAGAATTTTTTGGACCTATGCTTATAATCCGTCGCCCGCAGCGCGGCTTTGCTGCGGTCGTGTCAATCGGGGGCTCGCCATTCTTGGAAATACTTTGTTCATGGGGACTATCGATGGAAAATTGATTGCGATCGACGCGCGCGATGGCCGCCTCGTTTGGGAGAACTACTCTTGGAGACACCTGAGGCTGGTTATTCGGTCACGGTCGCTCCCCTGGTTGTCAAAGGATAAAGTTATCGCTGGTCCGGCCGGCGGTGAATACGGGATAAACGGATTTCTGGCGGCCTATGACGCGCGGACGGGAAAAGAAGCATGGCGCTTCCATACGGTGCCTTCGACTCCGGATGATCCCGGCCACGAGACCTGGGCCGGCGATTCCTGGAAACATGGCAGTGGCTCCATCTGGACTACCGGCTCCTTCGACCCTGACCTCAACACAATTTATTGGGGCGTGGGAAATGCCGGGCCGGATTGGAATGGCGAGGTGCGGGCTGGCGACAACCTATACACGTGTTCGCTGGTTGCGCTCGATGCCGACACCGGCAAGCTGAAATGGTATTACCAATTTACTCCCCATGACGAGTTCGATTTCGACGCCACCCAAGTCCCCGTGATCGCCGATATCGACTGGAAAGGAAGCCCGCGCAAAGTCATTCTCTTCGCCAATCGGAACGGTTTCTTCTACGTCTTGGATCGGCGGACCGGCGAATTTCTCCTAGGCAAGCCCTTCGTGAAAGTAACCTGGGCAACCGGAATCGATGCCAAAGGCAAGCCCGTTAGAAGCTTGAGCGCGACTCTGAAGGAACCTTGATTTACCCGAATAACCAAGGAGGCACTAATTGGTATAACCCGGCGTACAGTCCGCGCACTGGCTTGTTTTATGTTCCGAGTTGGATGGATACCTATTCGACGTATACCAGCCGCAGCGACGAGTACAAAGAGGGGCTTCAGTACAATGGCGGCGGCGCGACCCACGAAATTCCGGCGCTACGGCCCGGCGCTACCAATACTCGTCTCCCCAAGGAAGGTTGGGGCGCGATTCAGGCGATAGACCCGCAAACCGGCTCCGTGAGGTGGCAGTTCAAGATGACGGATGTCACCGATAGTGGTGTGCTGGCGACCGCTTCGGATCTGGTTTTTGCCGGAGGTCGCGAAGGATATTTCTATGCGCTCGACGCGCGGACAGGCGAGGTGTTGTGGAAGGCTATGGTCGGCGGGCAAGTTTCAGCCGGTCCGGTGAGCTACGCGATAAACGGAAAACAGTTTGTGTCGATTCCGGCCGGAAATGTGGTGTTTACTTACGCCCTGCGTGAATGAGGCTATGGCTCTGTGTTCAACAGCTTTTCTGAAAGGAGCGAATATATGATCAAACCAACCCGGCGGGATCTTCTCAAATTTTTACCCTGCTTTGCTGCGATATCGAAGCTGCGCGGCGCACGAGTCAAGATCACAGATGTCAAACTCGTACAACTTAAGGTCATTAAGGATCTCGGTTCCTATCCCGATTGGTTAGGTAATCCGAGAAGGGTGCGGATAGGCGGCGGGGCCTTCACAGAGATCACAACCGATCAGGGTGTAACGGGCATCGGCCCGGAATTCGCTCCGGAGATGCTGGCTTCGATCAAAAATCTCCTCGTGGGAGCGGATCCCTTCGACATCGATATCCACGCTGAGAAGTTATACGGCATCCCCAGTCCGGGAGGATACAGGGGGTCGGCTTCAGCAGAGATTGCCCTGTGGGACCTAGTGGGAAAGCTATCGGGCCAACCTCTCTATAAATTGTGGGGCGGTGGGCGGGAGCGGGTCGCGCCCTATGCCAGCATGCTTCGTCTTTCAACACCGGAGGAGCGGGCCGATATCGCCGTCAAGCTGAAGTCGCAGGGCTGGCAGGCGATCAAATACCGTTCGTCGTTCCCAACTATGAAAGAAGATGTTCGCCTCGTCGAAACCGTACGAAAGGCTGTTGGAGACGATTGGGTAATTATGTGCGATGCCAACAAAGCGCCATTAAACTTCACCTCTAAAGGCGTCCCGTGGGACTTCACGCGCGCTTACGAAACGGCTAAGGAATACCAACGCCTGAACGTGTACTGGCTTGAAGAACCGCTTCCCCGTTACGACTTCGATCATCTGGCGGAATTGAACCGGCTGATCGAAATGAAGTTAGCGGGCGGGGAAGGAAATCGCGGTATCCACGAATTCCGAACTCTGCTCGAACGGGGATGTTTTGATATCGTGCAGCCTGAAGTGATGCTGGAAGGCCCTGTTCACCTCAGAAAAATCGCCGTGCTTGCCGAATCGATGAACAAGATGTGTATTCCGCATCAAGGTGACGGGCGGCTTGGAACGATCTGCGATCTTCACCTGGTCGCGACGTGGCCTCATGCGCCTTATCTTGAAATCTTCAACGACGTTCCAATCGGCGAATACTCGAATCCGTTTGCTATATTCGAGAACCCGCCGGTGCTGGACAAAGAAGGATACTTCAGCCTGCCGCAGGCGCCAGGACTGGGAGTCACGATCAAAAAGGAATTCATTGCGACAATGTAGACTGGAGGGCTATTTTTATTGTCTTCAAAACTTGATCGTGCTCGACATGGGCAAATCGGGACTTGTTTGCGACGAGGCGCTGTCTAGAAAACAGTTCAGGTCTGCTCGCGGTTAACGCGCACCTTCTAATCGCTCAAATCAATTCCGGCGCGGTCCAAACAAGGTAAAGTATTCGACAGGGTAGCTTCTAGCGCTTACCGTGCCGGGACCGCGTTATGCACAAGGTCGTGATCGCGTGCTAACTACCAACAGATTTTTTCGATTTGGTTCGGGGATCCAGACCAAAGGGGCCCCTGATAATTAACACGCCTCTCGTGTGTAAGCACGCGCTGGCCACGACACGAGACTTCATCATAGGACCGCGTGGTCCGCAAGCAGAATGACTTGACATTGTTTCAAACTTGCGAATATAATCCCGAAGACGATCGATTCGCTTTTCAAACGGGCCAGAAGATGATATTAAAAGTTCGGAAGATCCGCCAAATGCAAGTCGCTTCGTGATCGCGGTAAGGGACGCGTTTCATGCACGCGGAAGGCATGAATGGTCATCACGGTGGTTCGTTCCCAGGTGGTCCGTATCTCGCGAAGAGGGGACGGAACGAGGGAAGCCCGGGAAACAGTGGAGGGAGTTATGGAGAACAACGTTAAAGCTTCGTTGCTGTTCGTACTTGTTGTGGGCGCTTCGACTCTATCGGGTCAAGCCCTAAGCGGAACAGTAGTCGGAACGGTAACCGATCAAAGCGGCTCGGCGGTTCCGACCGCAACAGTGACGGTGGTAAATAACGGCACGCAACTAACGCGAACTACCGTGACTAATGCCGAGGGGCAGTTCCGCGCGGATGACTTTCCGACGGGGAATTTAACCGTTACCGTAGAGCACCCGGGATTTTCGAAGCTGGTGCGGTCGGGGCTGGTGCTCACCGCTGCGAATACGATCACGGTCAACCTGCAACTCAATGTCGGGAACGTGCAGCAGACGGTAGATGTGACGGCAGAAGCTTCCCTGGTTCAGTCGCAAACCGCTGCTGTCACTTCGCTGGTTACAAACCAACAGATCATCGAGACGCCACTCAACGGCCGAAGCTTTACCCAGATGTTGCAGGTAATCCCAGGCGCGTCGCCTTCGACTCCGGGCATGACTGAAGGCATCTCCAGCTATGGTATGCGTGCCAGCACCGCCGTGTCCATCAATGGAAACACCGCCCAGAACAACTCCTACATGCTCGATGGCATCATAGACGTAGCGCCTTGGATCGATAACCTTGTAGTGTTGCCTCCCCTTGATAGCGTTCAGGAGACAAATGTGATGGGCAGCAACTACTCCGCTGAATATGGATCGGCGGCCGGAGCCGTGACTGTCGTTCAAACCAAGTCTGGCACGAACCAACTGCATGGAACGGCCTATGAGTTCTTCCGCAACAGCGATCTCAACGCGAATACGTTTTTCGCCAATAAGGCAGGCCAATCCCTGGCGCCATATCACCGGAATCAATTCGGAGCGAACTTAGGCGGGCCCATTCGCAAGGACAAAACGTTCTTCTTCGTCGATTACGAAGGAACTCGCGTTGTTCAACCTACCACCCTTGTCGATACCATTCCCACCTTAGCGGAACGTCAGATGGTGGAAACGGGAGATTTTAGTGGTTTCGGAGCCACGATTTACGATCCCACCACAAATTCCGGAGGGCTCCGGACGCCGTTCCCTGGCAACCAGATTCCAACTTCGCGCCTCGATCCGGCTGCTGTCAAGCTCTTTCAAGTGCTGCCTACCCCAACCACATCAGCAAGCGCAAACAATTTCACCTTCAGCCCGCCGAGCTCGAAGCGAGTCGACCAAGGCGATATCCGGCTGGATCAAAATCTTTTTTCGGCCGACCGCTTTTTCTTCAAGTATGAATACGAGAACACCACGGGTGTCGGGAACGGCACGCTCCCTCCAATAAATAACCCAAGTATACCGGTTGGCCCATACCTCGCGCTGGGCCCGGGGTTTGCTGGCAGCAGCCAGATGAACAACTGGGCGTTGACAACGAACTACGTAAAGATCCTTAGCCCGACCATGGTCGACGAATTTCGGGCTGGAGCGATGCGAACTCATCTAGACAATTTGCTCACAGACAATACCCTACCCGTGGCGACGGAACTTGGAATTCCGAACATAAATATAAGCAATACCAACATGGGAATTCCGGGGATTACGCTGCCGGGTTTCATGGGTGCCGGAGCGAGCTCTTCTTCTACAAACAGTCCGCTGTTTGGAAGCACGAGCTCCTATCCGGAATTGCAGCATGCGATCACGTATCAGTACCAAGATATTCTGAGCGTCACAAGGGGAACCCACACACTTAAGTTCGGAGTTGAGTTTGTCCGCGATCAATTTAACGGGCACACATCCAATTCACCACGAGGTGTATGGGACTTCAATGGACAGTTCACCCGGCAAGTGGGATCTTCGACGGCAACGACCGCTCTGTCGGATTTTGCATTGGGCGCCTTTGACGGTGCGCAACGCAGCGTCCAGTACGGCATCTTTGGCGCGCGGCGCTGGAGATTTGCCTCGTTCGCCGAAGATAGCTGGCGCGTTAACAACCGGCTTACGATTACTTATGGATTGCGCTACGAATTTCAAGGGCCGTGGGGCGATGTCTCTGACCGTTGGTCCGATTTGAACGTCATCACGGGTCAGGCGATCACTCCAAACAGTCCCAATAACCATTGTGGCGACTCGATGATCTGCCCAGATAACAACAACTTCGCGCCGCGGTTAGGAATTGCATATGCGCTCACCAAAGATCAGAAGACCGTCTTCCGCGCTGGAAGCGGGTTCGCATATTTCGCCGGGGACAATGGGGGCAAGATGATGCAGCAGAATCCGCCTATGAGCGTGATTCAGCAGTTCTCGACTAACGCCAGCGGAGCGCCGGCTATGTTTTTATCACAGGGGTTGCCGCTGCCGGTAGAACCCAACCTGGCCGACCCCACGCAGCTGACTCAGCTCTTTTACGTTTGGGATCCGAATTTGAAGCTAGCGAGGAATATGCAGTGGAGTGCCGGCATCCAGCGGGAAATCGTCTCCAACCTTCTTCTCGATGTGTCCTATGTGGGTTCGCGAACCAATGGCATGATTAACGTTGTTAACGCGAATCAGGCTGCTCCGGGCCCGGGTGCGCTCGGCCCGAGGCGCCCTTTGTATGCGATTAACCCAGCGATTGGAGACTTGCCCTTCCGAACGAACTATGGAGCCGCAAAATATCATTCCCTCCAGGTGACTCTTACCAAGCGGTACAGCCGTGGATTAACCGGAACCGTGGCGTACACTTGGTCCCATAATATGGCCAACACATTAGGGCCAAACTCGAATGACTACCCCCAGAACGATCAGTGCTATGCGTGCGAATGGGGCAATGTACCGGAAGACCGCCGGCAGATGCTAGTGATTAACCATGTATATGAGTTGCCATTCGGTGTCGGCCGGCAGTTTCTCACAAAAGGCTGGCTCTCTTATGTAGTCGGGAACTGGGATCTGTCGGGACTTTGGACCATGTACACCGGGTTGCACTTTACGCCTTCGATGAGCACTTCCGTCTCAGGGTCTTTGGGTGCTCCTTTGGTACAGCCCGTCGAGCGGCCGAACCTTAACGGCACGCCGAATCTGCCAAGCGACCAGCGAAGCATTACTCACTGGTTCAACACGTCGGCATTCTCGATTCCCGCAGCGTACACCTTCGGCGATGCTGGCTGGGGCATTCTGGAAGGGCCCGGGCTGATTACGGCCGACCTCGGTATCCACCGCGTGTTTCGGATCACTGAGCGGACGAGGCTGACGCTGCGTTGGGAGATGTTCAACGCATTCAACCGTGCTAATTTCCAAAATCCGAACGCAGTTATCGGAAGCGCGGCTGCCGGTACGGTCAGCTCGACATATCCGTCCAGAAGCATGCAGGTCGCCCTGAAGCTGGCCTTCTGAGTGCCAGCTCGTAGGTCTCAAAAGAGATATGAATCGTTTGTGTTTGCTCATTGCGGCGGTAGAGAAACCGGCAACCAGGTCCCACAACGCAACTTGAGCCGTGGTCAAACCGTATGTTGATAGGCACGCTGGAGAGCCCACAGGGGAAGCTTGCGGGTGCGATGCCTTTGTTGACGGGAACTGCTCAGGTCTGACGCTCAAATTCGAGGACAGGGTTCCGGCGACGGTTGCGAATATCACCTAAATAAGGAAACAGGTCTGCGATCCAGCCTGTTGCCATCTAGGTTTAGAGCTAAAGACCGGAAGGGAATCGTCCACCCGCGCCGGAAACTGGCGCTTCGGTGAGAGTCGCACCTGGACTTAGATTCGCTCGGCTGATTCCGACACCCCGTTGAGCCGTGCCGAGCAACACTCGTTAATCAGGACTTACGCGACTTCTTGTCCTTCCGAGCAGAGGATATTTCGAGCTGACCAAGGTGCAAGACGCGCACGACCGCAGGAAGTGCCGGGACTACAACGGTTCGGAGCACTGGGCTTGTGGTAATTGCGATTCGCGATCCAACGGTTTTCCTTCTCAATCCTCATGTCTCTTTGCCGGGGAAAACAGCTACGGGACCGCGTTTAGGCTAACACCCCTTCACGAGATCAACTATCCCTGACGCCGAGCGTGTCGGCGATAATTTTCAATGTTTGGACCGTAACATTGCTCTCGCCGCGCTCGATTTCACGTCGCCGTGGGGGGAACCGCTGCACGCGGTCTTATCCCTGGGTTGGACTTCAAATAGTGATATCCACGGCGCTCGACAGCCAATATCGATCGTCGGCGGTGTTTGTCCGATTTTGTCGCTATACCATCAGAGGCAAAGAGCTCAATCGGGCCAGCAAACGCTCGCTGCCCGCTGCGCTGTATTTCGAGAGGAAATGCTATGAAGCCATTAGTGGGTTTGGGAACGCTGGATTGGGGAGATTGGCCTACTTGGTGTTCGGCGTCTTATGGTTAACGGCATTCTGAACATAGTGTCGTTCTTAAGAGCCCGTCAGGCGGGCGAGGAGGATTTGTGAGCTTTCCCAAAGGAACCTGGGTTCCACTTCCGTCTAATTGCACTCGAAGCGTCACTTTGACGTATGCCCGATGTGCGGAATGGGGAGTTGAGATCGAGCTGCAATGCGTTTCGTACACGTGGAAGTATGTCACCGAGTGCATTTCCTGGGTGTGGAAAGAAACAAAGAAGTGCAGTTGGTGGAGCTGGCTGTTCTGCGTTCTGTTTGCCATTGTCGCAACTCTGGTTTGCGCGGCCGTGGGCGTCGTGGCGGTCGCGGTGTGTACGGCTATTACTGTTGTGGAGTTTTTGATTTGCCTGCTGTGGACGCTGGTCTCGATCATCTTCTGCCTGTCGAGAGCCAATGGCGGAACGGCGTTCCTGTTGACGGACGGCACGGTCATGATGCAGGAGTCCATGTCGGAGGATCTGTACTTTTTGGGAATTCCGAGAGCGGCCTGGAGCACGAACCGGTGGTGGAAGTTGACGCCGGATTTGACGGGAAGCTATGCCAATGGAACGTGGACCAGGCTCGCGGATTCGAACCTATCCCGGACCTTTTATGCGTCGGCCGTGCTGGCCGACGGCAGGGTGGTGGTTTGCGGAGGCGAGTACTCCGACGCCTCCGGCCCAGTGGAAGAGGATATGAACAATACGTGCGAGATCTACGATCCGGTGGCGAACACCTGGACCACGTTCGCCTCGCCTACTAAACCCGGCGCCACGGGAAAGGTGTGGAGCGAAATTGGAGACGCGCCTTGCACGCTGTTGCCGCGTGGAGAACTCCTGCTGGGTTCAGATGCTGACGGAAATATCGCGAAGCTGGATCCTACGACCCTGACCTGGACTGCCATGAGCCCGCGTCAGCGGGTTGGAAGCAGCGATGAGGATTCGTGGGTTTTGATGCCTGACAATACGATTGTCGCGCCGAGCTGCCAGGACTCTCCGACGACCTGGGTCTACGATATCGCTGGGGATTCGTGGACGGCGGGGAATCACCTGCTGAACAACATCGTCGATACGAATACCGACGAGATCGGGCCGGGGTTGCTGCGGTATGACGGCACGGCGTTCTTCCTCGGCGCGAACCAGCATACGGCGATTTATTCGGCGAACACCAACCCCAACTGGTCGAACGGGCCCGATATTCCGACGCAGACCGTCAACGGGATTGCCACAAATCTCGGAATCCAAGACGGACCAGCGGCGATCCTCCCGAACGGAAACATATTGTTTGGAGCGGGCGTCAAGACAGGAGATCCTACGGACCCGGAGAGCTCTCCCTCCTGGTTTTTCGAGTATGACGGAACGGCATTCAACCGCACGAACGATCCGCCGAACAACGATACCTACACGTACACCACGCGGCTTTTGCTGCTGCCGACCGGCGACATTCTCTTCTGCCGGGAAGATGATTCGTCGTTCTACGCCTATCACTCCGACGCGGCCGTCCCCCAGGACAGCTTCCGGCCGGTGATTCAGACGTGTCCGGCGAATTTCAACCCGGGCGACACGATTCAAGTTTCCGGCATGCAGTTCAACGGCCTGTCGCAGGCAGTGGCCTATGGCGACGACTGCGAAACGGCGACGAATTACCCGCTGGTGAGAATCGTGAACAAGCAAACCAATCACGTCTGGTACTGCCGGACGTCCGGCCATACGACGGTCGACAGCAACGGGAACACGGTGACATCGATGGGCGTGGCAACGGGAAACGCTGTAGTGACCTCGAACATCCTGATTCCGACTTCGATCGAGACCGGCGACTCTTCCCTCTTCGTGGTGGCCAACGGGATTGCGTCGCTGCCGTTTGACGTGACCGTAAACCAGACCATTTTTTGAGCAGGACCGGTCATCTGATGAGCATCGGCACGAGGCGAAAAGGAAGAGCCCGATGGAGGCGATTCGGGCGCCACGGAAATTCTCCGGGAACGGCGGACACGTGCGGCTGCGCGATGGGGGCGCGATTTGTCCAGACAGTCATGATCGGATCGATCGCCTGGTACTCGCTGCACTGGAGATCCTCCGGGCTCTCCTGGGCGTCAATGGCGCTGCGGGTCCTGGGATGGTCGTTCCTGGGTGGGACGGCGGGGAAGATCGTCGGGATTGCCTTGGCCAGAGTTCGCGCGCGAAGAAACAGGCTCGTTTGGCAGGGGACTATTTCCGCAGATTGAGAATCTCGCCGGTTCGGCGGGCGGCTCGATACGCTCCGGCGCCGGGCTTGGCGCCCATCTCGCGGGTTTTCGCGTATATCTCGCCCCCCTCGACGCACGGGAGCTAGATTAAATCCAACTGATCGGCAGCTTAGCTGGAAAACGCACCTTGATTAACACCATGCGATGGCGAGCGCGCAACCGGCGAGCGGATCTTCGGGTTCGTTGGCGTAGGCTAGTTGGAAGTGAAACAGGGAAGACGCACCGAGCTTGGTTTGGGAGAGCTGATGGAGCGGGAAGAGCCGATTAGCGTACGCCGCAGGGCAGATGAAGCTCCTGGAAGCGGGGCAACGCCACCATGGGGTGTGGCTGGGGAAGCAGATATTGGGCCAAGTGGACCAGGTTCAGGTGGACGCTCGCACAGCGGTCGAGTCAGGCATTCTGGCGTCCCGTCCCGACGCTTACATGGCAGACAATGGCACGAAAAGGCAGCAATCCGGGATACAAGGAGCGCATCATGGCGATTCTCAGCGTCCGCAGGCCTAAAGCCCAGAGTCAGGCGAGGGTCGTTCAGCGTGCGCTCGGGACCGCCATTTCCAAAAGACCGAAATCCCGCTCGCTACCGGCCGGCCACCGTCTCCGGTTTCACCCGGCTTCGAATTTTCCGCGCTCGGTTAACACCGGGAGAAAGTCTTTCCTCGAAATTCTCCAAACGCGTATTCGGATCTGTGTTCCTCTCGGGGAGCCAGACGAAAAGGGCCCTGGGTAGTTAACATGAAGCCGGCCTGCGACTCGCGTCGTCAGCGTCCGGCGTCTTGGATATTCCCCACAGAGCATGCGCGTACTCGACACTAGGGCTCTGGCGCGGCGGAACCGCCGGATTGCCGCATATCGTATAAGGGTGTTGTCGGTTTGCGCGCAGAAGGACTCCGATTGGAAGGCGGTCAAGCGGAAGATCCTCACAAATTTAGCTGCGCTCTTATCAGTTCCGGGGAAACGCGCTAAGCCCACCGAGTAGCTGACGGATGGCTTGCCTCTACAGGAAAGTATGTCTGCGGTGATAACGCGAGACCGGAGCATCAATAGCTAATACAGGATGGACGGGATCCAGGCCCCGGAGGGCTCATTGTAGAGGCCCATGCTCATCAGCGTGTTAGGCTGCACCACGCGCAAGCCCTGCTCCAGGCACCAGCGGAACAGGGAGGCGTTGCGCGTGGGGACCAGGAAGCCGGGGCCGCCGAGGCTTTCTGCCGCGCCAATCAGCGCTTGGAGGTCGCGATTCGATTCGGCGACGGAGTGGCCGAAGTAGTTCAAGCCGGTCGTGTAGCCGGTAATGCGGCCATCGCGCTCGACCACGAATGCTTGTCCCTGCTTGACGGCGTCGGAGAGTTCCCCGGAGCGTGTGTGTCCGTGCACCCTCAGGCATAGGCGGTCACAGGCGGGGATGTCAGAAGATTGCATGACGCGGACCTTGCAGCCTTCGACGGCGAGGCGCAGTGGCGGGCCGGTCATCACGCTGATCGGCTCGCGCGGATCGAAACCGAGCTTGGTATAGAGCGAGAGCGACCGGTTGTGGAAGGCGGACTGAAGCAGGCGGACGCCGGGTGCCCCACGCCCGGCCGCGCGGTCTAGCACGGCTTGCATCAGTTGCTGGCCGATTCCGGAATTCTGCACCGCCGGGTCGATGGTGATGGGGCCGACGCCGAAGATGGTCGAGCGCTCGTCGAGGCAATTGCTGCCCACGATGCGACCGCCGCTTTCGGCGACGATGGCGTAAAACCCGGGGTGGGAGAACATCATCCCGAGCAGCCCTTCGGGCATACTTCGCTCCGGCATTTCCGGTGGGAAATTGTGATCGGTGTTGAGTTTGTAAAATGCGTCAAAGCAGATGCGTGCACACTCCGGCGCGTCATCTGGTCTGGCTCGGCGAATGGTGATGGCGGGACTGGCCTTTGTCACTGACATGGACCCGATTATAACCGCGGCATTTCTCTCGCGCTTCGAACCCGTTGGTTGGCTGGGACAGCACCAACACGAATAGCTCCTGAGTGACGCGCCACTCTTCCATTGGCGTCCGTGGCCCGCCCGCAATCCGCGCTCTGGAAGAGTCGCCGACGACTCGCTTGGGGATTATGAGAATGCTTTTCCCGGGCCGAGCGTCAGCCGTAGGTGAGGTCGGTGCTCTGTCCGACCTCGATAATATATCCGTCAGGATCGCGGAGGTAGCAGCGCGTCTCGCCGTATTTGGGGATCGGCTCCGTGATGAACTTCGCTCCTCGACTTTTCCATAATTCATAGCACGCTTGAATATCCGCAACGCGGAAATTCATAAAGCTGTTGATGTGATTCGGGTCGGGGACGCTGAGCGTTACCGTCGGCTTATCCGGGGTCGGCCCGCCTCCAACGTTCAGAATCATCCAGATATTCGCGAGCTGAAGGTACCCAGGCGCGTTGCCGTCACCCAAGCTCAGAATGCGAGCGCCGAAGACCTTTTCGTAGTAGCGAGCCGATCGCTCGATGTCGGCGACGGCGGTCATGAACAGGATTAGGAGCGCGCGCATACCGTAATAGCTGAAGCGCTCCCACATTTCGGTGAAGAAGAGAGTGGCCGCGCGGATGGCCGAAGAAACTATGGTCGGCGCGTACCAGTTTTAGAGATGCGGCGACATCGGGGCGGGAGGCCATCGAAAGCTAATTGTATAGGATCGCCAGAGCGGAAGTTTAGCGTGGCATTCCAAGCACTGAAATGCTCTGGTGATAGGTCCACCAGAATGGTTTGCCTAGCGCATAAAGGAATGGCTTGAGGCCTCATTTCAATGCATTGGTTGGCCTTCATCGCCGGAAAAGAGGAGCGGTTTCCAGCGCTCCAATGCGTTTTTCAAGCCTCATAATTCGCTAGAGGCCGCTCAGAACTTCCGTCCCCAGATTTGGCTTGCTCTGTGCTCTGCTCCAATCTCGACAGGCGCGCTTCGAGATCCGCTCTGCAAATCAAAGCTTGCCGGTTCCGAGCGCGCTGATGACGGACAAAGTCTTGAGAGAGCATGCCGCGTGGCACTCCCATCGGGTTTCAGGTGAGTTATAAGGCGGCTCGAAACAGCAGCAGATCCAGACTGAATGTCACTCGCATCGCTTCGGCCGGTTTTGATCGCATCGGTCGATAAATCGAAAGCAGAACGTCGCCAACGGCCGAGGATCGAGATTGGCCACGGTGGCGAAGCGGCGCCGATCAACTAGCGTGAAGTCGGGCGCGAATATCTCGACCGTCTGGGACACGCGATCGCGCCTCGCGCCCCGAAGTTCGACGAGATCCTCAGGTGCGGGAACGGCGACAAGGAGGCGTCCGTTATCGCGCAGAACACGCCGAAATTCGCCCGCATTCATCCGCGCTGTGATCGACAGGATGATTGAGAACGAGCAATCGGCGTATGGCACGAAGCGATCGGCATTGGCCACTATCCACTCGCATTCGGGGTAGCGCCGCGCCGCAGTATCAACGGCCGGAATCGAGATGTCGACGCCGTGCGCATCGAAGCCGATCTGGCGAGCGAGGGCGCCGAGATAGAAACCATCCCCGCAGCCGGCATCGAGAACGATATCGCTAGGCGAGGCGGCCATAATCTCCGCGATCGCGCGCAGCATCGGCTCGGTCACACCGCAATCGTGCAAGCGCCGCCGTCCTGCGACTGCAGCCGCCGTGTCGCCCGGTCGCTTTGATCGTCGCTCCTGCGGCTGAAGCAGGTTGATATATCCGCTACGCGCGACGTCGAAGGAATGGCCGTTCGGACAGAGCAGTCGCCGTTCCTCACGCGCCAGCGCCATATGACAGTCGCGAACGGGGCAGACAAGCATGCGTTGAGTGTAGCGGTAGGTGAGGGGGAGCGGCTTGGCTGCAGCAGAAAGTTGCCCCGTCCGCAAATTTTCCGCGTACTGCCATCGGCGAAGTAGAGGATCACTGGCTCCGTGATCATTCTGGTTTCCAGCTCTCGAATGCTTTTTTCAAGTCTCAATTCGCTAGAGGTCGCTCAGAACTTCCGCTCCCGAGGTGTGGCTTATTCTGCGCTCCGCTCCAATCTCCTCAGGCGCGCTTCCAGGTCTTCCAGCTCGATTGCCTTGGCCGCATGGCTCAAGGCTCTGTCCGCCGCCCGGAGCCGACAGGCGTGCGGCGAGTTCGGGTCCACCATTATCTTCAGCAACGTAGAGGCTGCCGCACTCGAGGCGTGTTGCAGCCGCGCGATAGATTGACCATAGGCCTGACGGCGCGCCGCGCGGTAGGCCTCATCAAATTCCGGCTCCTGCAGCCAACGGGACAGCGTTCGCGGAGATGTATGGCAAGCCCGGGCAGCCTCTTCCACATTTCGGCAGGACAGCAGGGCCACAACTTCAACAACACACGTCCGACGCCTAACGGGGCGCTAGATCCGATTTTCCTGGTTCGGTGTGTACCCTGTCGAGGAGAATGGAGCACTGAGAACGTCCGCCGATTTCTCCAACGTAGACACCAGCATCGTAATTGCCACGATGGAAGCTGTACTGATCGAAGGTTTAGAGCCGCGCCAGAATCGCAAGCGTGGGGATGATTTTCAGGCTATCGAATTTCTCCAGATCGAAGATCCGAAACTGGAGAGAGATAAAAGACTGGCGATTCTCCAGGAACTGGCGGCGCACCTTAAGACATGACCCGCCACGGACAGAACCCACAGGCAGAGAGCCCAAAGTGAGGTGGAATGCCGCAGCCAACCCAGACGTACAAAGGGGTGATCCGCTGGCAGAGCGCCAAGGTGATTCTGGACGTGGTCAAGACCCCGCTTCCTAAGGAGTTCACTAATTATTACGTGATCAGCGTGGGCGGCATCCCGGTCAACGCAGGCCAGCAGGGACGCTATCAATCGACCGAGGACAGTTCTCAATCCAATGAGTACCTGCTGGATCGGATAAAGAACTTGACGTTTCTGGAGCCTAAGGACAAGCGTGATCTTCAACCGGGCATCGTCGTGCAGCGGCCAATTACGGCGACGTGTATTTCGGTTTCACCAAGGAGCTGGTTACGCTGCGCCCAGAAGACAAAGCAGCGACATTCACCACGAGCTTCGGCCGGATCTCGATAAAAGTGAAATTCAACCTCAAGGAGATGATGTATCACGGCGACCTGTCCGTCCGAGCCGTAGGCGGGTTGGTAAAGAGAGTAATTCACGAACCAGCGATAATCGGCGAATACTGAACCACTGCGGGTGCAGGTGCCTCCGCAGCTTGCCGCGACGTGCTGGGGCGCGTCGGATCTTTCGGGAGAGGATTGCGAAGGCAAACACGTACCACTCGGGATTGAACGCGCCGAACCGCTTGGTGTACCAAGTTGGCATTTGACAGCGGCGGACTCATTTATTCTTAAGTTATTGTTCGAGCATGTGGCGGGACTCATTGGTGACTCCGTCGAGTGCTGAAAGGACAGCATGCAACAGTTCAGCAGCCGATTGATGCCGAACTGGAGTATCCGCAGGCACGCTCAAACTGAAAATATCAGCACCTGACCCGACCTTCGCGACCCGCTCGTCCGAGATAAGATCACGAATCGTATTCATCCGGCACCCCTGATCGTCTTCCCGCTTCGATTCAGTCCGCCAGCTAAGATAGGTGTTCGCCGAGATAAATCTTATGGTTTCCTGGTGCTCCAGCCAGACAGACGGCTCCCCCCCAGTGCTCCACCAGAAGTAGGGTCGTCGATCCTCGGCGATACCAATACGGTAATAGGGATCGCCGTTCTCTTGTTCGCCCTGCTCCATAGTCAACATGATTCGGGGGAGCTTATCGAGATTGTTTGTCTGATCCGTAATCGCGCGCCAGTTGAAACGCTGATCGCTCAGGACGGGTTCAACCAGGTATCCCCGGTCCAGGTAAGCACGAATTACCGGCTGCCGATTTGCCGGGAAATTTTGAATTGCCGCGTAGTACTCCTCCGTAGTGGGCTCCACACTCAGGAGTCCACGAGGATTCGATTGGCTTGGTGGAAAATATACGAGGTGCCGGTTTTGAGGGCCGCCGGTCGTGTACGCCCATCTCAGTGTTCCATTGCTTCTGGTTGAGCGCCCTGCCGACCGGACTTGTCCTGTCGTTTCCAGCCATTCGTCCATCATTCCGGTTCGAACTGGACTATCGCCTACCGGACAGGCTGACTCTACTCGGACTGCCCAGCGACGATGCAGGCTCCATTCCGTCGGTCCTAAGCCGACGCTCAAAGCCTACTCTGAAAAGGGCGCCCCTTCATAATGCGTTTAAGCCGGCCCAGCCGGCACCGAGACGGGCGGCGCTCCGGACGCGCTGTATTGGCTGGCGGCGAGAAAGGCATTAGTTGGGGCGCAGCCTTATATGTTGAAGCGGCCAGCCTACTGGGAGGCGGTCTGATCGCCAGCCAGAAGGGCCGCGCAAATGGCCGGGCTAGGCGCGGGTTCTCAAAACCGAGAGTTCGAACGAGAGCTCTTTGGGTAGTGTCCTAATTTGAAATCCGTCACATCAGAGTGCGGCATGAATCGTGCTCCTAATCCACTCCGAGATCGTTTGCTTATTCGCTTTGGCGGCCATTGCCATCGTTTTCAGATCTTCAGCCGTGAAGCGCACGGGGACAATCCGACCCTTCGCTTCACCCTTCGGGAGTTTAGGGCGTCCCATCTTCTTAGCCTTCGACTGGGGCATTGTCCCTGAACTCCTGTAGGATTGCGGCCCTAACCGCCAAGATCGGGGATGTTATCCGGTCGCCATGAAGGACCGTTACGTGTCGCCGGGGCTTCTCTGGGTCATCGGTCGCGTGCGACCAAGCATAGAGCCTAGTCGCGCTTGGATGTTCGATCAAATCGAAAACCTCTACGATTCCTTCCCACACTGTGCGGCCCTGATATGTCTCTTTCACGGGAACGCTGCCAACGTGTGTAGATTCCACGCCGTGAAGTTTTCGGATCACGTCGCGCAATTCCTCGATATACGTCATGCAGTCACGGCCTCTACCAGATCCCCTACGCTCCAGAACGATTGCTCAACACCAGCGGCCATAGCCGGAGTGCAGCGCAAAGTGTTGTGCCGGAGTACCAGATTGTAATATGCGAAGTGAAGCGCTACCGCCGCTTCAAAGTTTTCCAGTTTCTTGCTAAATGCGTGGGTGAGGCGCGTCAATCGGCGCATGTGAAGCCGCGTCGTACCATTCAGGCGTTCAATGTGGCTAGTGCTTGCCAGCTTCATATCGGGGCTGCCAGATACAACGCGCTTTTCGCTGGTGATGATCTTGGGAGCACTATAGCGACGTTCGGGACGAATGGAATCATCCGTCACATAGGTCTTGATGACTTGCGCGAAATCGGCCTCACCACCGAAGGCGAGGTCTATCGCTCCGATGTATGCTCCCAGTCCGTCAGTTGAAATCTGCACGCGGTTGCTCATCCGAGCGGCTAAATCCTCAGCGAAAGCATTGGCCGTGATATCGTCGCGTTTTCCGACCCTGAACGCAGGTACCAGCTTGGTATCGGAGTCGATAGCGCAGAACGTCCATGCGTCCCCAAGGCTCGGGTCATCGCTGACTTCAAGGTTGCGCTGTTTCTTGCCGACGAATCCCCAGATTTCGTCAAGCTGCAAACGCTCACAGGAAAGATTACGCATCTTGGAATCCAGCAGTGTGGCGCATCCCTGTCCCGCGCGCACGCCAAGTCGCATAATCGTGTCGCGGTGTACGCCCGTCATTCGCTCAATGGAGCGGATGCTAGAACCTTCGCAAAGCGCCCCGATGATTCCGATTTGCTTTTCCGTGCTGAGTAGGTTTGCCATGTAGTTAGTGTAATACGATAAGTTGGGCCGTGTCAAGACATTTTGTGATACATTTTCTGTATGAACGTTAGAGCTTTGGCTTGTCTTCTCCTGCTCATTGCCGTTCCACCAATCCCAGGGCAAGCGCCCAATCAACCCGCTAACCAAAGCAAAAACCCAAAAGACGACGGCCGTGAACAACAGCAACCAGCCCAGCCAGTCAGACCGGCCCCTTTCATCACTCCTCCCAGCTCCCCAAATCCCAAGGGGGACGCAACTGAACAGAAAAAAGGCGACGACCCAGTATCCATATCGACGGTCAAACCGCTCGATGTCCGCGCCAATATCCCGAAAGACTGGATGGATCGACTTAATTGGATTCTGGCGGCGATCCTCGCCTTGATTGGCGGCTTGGGCATACGATATGCCAAAAAGACGCTTAAGGAGATAATGGCTTCTGGCGCTCAAGCTGAGCAGATGCTTGTCCATGTTAGCGCCCAAGCTCAAGCCGCCCGTGATCACGTTCGGATTTCTGAACTGGCAATGATCGCCAGCAATCGAGCCTATGTTCATTACGCCGGGATCAAGTGGATCTCCCATCGCTACACTGCCGATGACCGCAAGATTTTTTGGCGCATACGACCCAGTTGGGTCAATAGCGGAAATACGCCCGCCCGGAACCTGCGCGTCGTGATTGCATATAGCCTCACCGATTCTCCATTGCCGGATCGTTTCCAATTTCCCGTCGAGGTTGAACCAATTCAGGCAACTATCCCACCCAAAGCAATGATCGAGTCCGACTTCTGCGATATCTTGGGGAGTGATCTGGTTGCTATAGCGGAAGGCAGAAAGCACTTTTACATTTGGGGCGTTGCGCGCTATCGCGACATGTTCCCCGATACCGAAGAACACGTTACTAAATTCTGTATCGTCGCCAGCAATATCACTGGTGATCCACTGGCACCCTACGATCCCGTCGCCAATCCCGTTGACGTGCGATTTGGCAACTACGATAAGCACAACTGCGCAGATGAGGATTGCGGCCAGAATCCAAATTAGGACACTACCCGCCACCGAGCCGATCACCAGGTGATCCGATTCTTTGAGCGGCTTCGGCATCAAGTCGACCAGAATTACCGCCGCTGCTGCGAATATCCAGGCCGCGCCCAGTATAAGTAGCACTGCCCGCCGGCATCAGTCGTACTTCTCGACGAGAATTTGTTTGCGGTCGAAGCCCATTTCTTTCAGGATATTTCGCACATCGTCCACCATCAGCTTAAGCCCGCAGAGCAGGACATCGGTATCGCGGCTCTCCCCGACTGCTTCGTGAAGATGCGCTTGCACGCGTCCGGTGCGCCCGGTCCACGCGAAGTCCGGCCGGGTCAAAGTTGGCCAGAAGCGAAAGTGCGGAAAGCACCTGGCCATCTCTTCAAATTCGGCGCCATACATAAGGCTATGTTCGTAGCGGACGCCGAAGATGAGCGTGAATGGCTGCGAATTTTCGTTCAGGTGCGCGTGAAGGATCGAGCGGAACGGCGCAATCCCAGTGCCGGTGGCGACCAGAATCGCGCCGCGATCGGGATTGCGCAGCACCAACTGGCCAAGCGGCGGCCGCATCTCGACCGCGTCGCCTGGCTTCATTGAAAACAGATGCGGTGGAAAAGCGCCTTCCTGGAGTACGTTCAGACATAGCTCGAAGCGATTCGTGCCCAATGGCGCGGACGCGATGGAATAGGCCCGCGTGATCTTTTTTCCTTTCGCGATGCCAGTGAGCGACACGAACTGTCCTGGAGTGAACTCTATCTTCGCAAGCTCCGGCGCTTCGAACACGAAATGGCGCACATCCGGCGCGATTTCGACCGATTCGATCAGACGCGCTTCCATATGGTCAGTACGATGCGACGTTCACCGGGCATTCGTCGCCTCTGGAGCAGGGAATGCCGTCCGCAGAAAATCCGAAAACGCGCGGCCGCGCCGCCGGCCATTATTGTTCTTAGATTCCATACGCTGCAAAAAAACCAGCGCGCCGAGCACGTCCGCATCCCGCAGGGAATTCATTCCGGTTTCCTCCGTCACGCGCTTCCGGAATTCCTCGATCGATTGCTGCAGCGCAGCCTGGAGCGTGGCTGCATATGGATTCTGAGGACGCGTTTCATAGATCAAACCCGATTGGAGCGTTCGATAAGTCCGGATCAGCGCGTCCAGCGCTTCGCGCGCGTCCAAATCGACGGAGTGCTCTTTTCCATCCCGCGACCCAGCGCCAGGGTGAGCCACATGATGACGCTTTCATGCTCCTGCACGAATTTTTACTAAGCCGGACGTCCTGGTTGGGAGATCGGCACATCTTACTGCATGCCATAAACTTTACCGCCTCCGTGTGTAAAAAGGTTATAACTTCTTCGCGGGAGGTCCTAACTGCTCTAGTTGCAACGGCGCAAAGCTGAGGTTATTTGGTCCTAAGATTGCACCGTATGGGCGCCCACCATCTCTTAGTTTCCGTTACACGATAAAACAATCCGACTTTTGGCCGAGAAGAAGTTCGGAAACAAAGTACGCCTTTCTTTATAGACCAAGTAAAAGGCATCTGAAGGAGTCCGCAGCATGAGAAAAGTTCTGCTTTTTTTGACGTTGATGACGGCGAGCTTAAGTGCCCAGTGGATGACTGGCTACTATGCCGCCAACAATGGAGTAATGCCGGTAACAAGCATTCCGTGGAATGATTACACACACATTATCCACTTCGCGGCCGCGCCGGCTTTGGATAGTAACGGCAAGGCCACCGGCCATCTAACGATGTATTATTTAGTTCAGTCGGAGATCAACCAGCTGATTGCTTCACGTCCACCCGGGAAAAAGGTACTCGTCGCCATCAAGGTAAACGACGCAAATTACGGTGCGTTTGCGACGGATGTAGATACCATGCTTACGACCTTCGTGAACGATATCGTCAATTTAGTCAACAGCAACGGATACGATGGCGTCGATGTCGATTGGGAGCACGATGTGGACGTCGCCGGCTATGCAAATTTGCTGGCCAGCCTTCGGGCTGCCCTGCCGACGAAAATCATTACTATGACTTCAGGAGACTGGGACGGGCTAAATACGGCCGCCGCTGCCAATTATTCACTTGTCAATCAAATCAATGTCATGTGCTATGATATGGATTTTCAGCCCGATGAGGCATGCGCCGGCTCGAATTGCAGTTGGTTCGTTGCACCTCTTGCTCAAGCTGGCGACGTCTGGAAAGAAACTTGTGACTTGCGCGTCGGCCGTGTCGTCAGTGCAGGGGTTCCACCAAGTATGATTGGCGTCGGTATTCCGTTTTACGGAAGAATACAGCCAGGTGTCACAGAGCCTCAAGTACTCGGAGAATTTCCGCTGGATATTATAAATTACAACAATCTGGTTACCAATCCGACTCTCTGGGTCTCGTCTTACATGCAATACGACTCGGTACATAAAGCCGAGTACCTAAGCATCCCCTCATATGACGAATTCATTTCTTACACCGGCCTTCAGGGAATCAGCGACTACGTCGCTTGGGCCAAAGCTCAAGGCTTTGGCGGATTTATGACGTTTACCACAGATAAGGAGTTCATTCCGTCGGCCAGTGGAGCTGCCCAGCATCCGCTCTCGACGGCTCTGAATAGCGCCCTTTATGGCAGCACGGGAGGCTCGGGAAGCACGGGAGGCTCAGGAAGCACAGGAACCTCAGGAGCAACCCCTGTGCTATCCGTCACACCTGCGGCTGGATCCGGCGCCAGTCAGACGTTCAGTATCCAGACGACAGGCTCTACCGGATCTGCAGGCATTCAGGAGATAGATTTCATAACGGACGTTGCGCTCAATCAGACAAATTCTTGCTGGGTAGAGTATTGGGCGCCAACAAAAATGCTGTATCTGAAGTCCAATAACAATCTTAGCTGGACTCAAGCGGCTGTGGGCTCTGGCACTGTCCTGAGTAACAGCCAGTGCAGTGTCAATACGGGCGCGTCCGGCGCTTACGCAATGAGTAACGACGTTACCCTGAATCTTGCGATTAGCTACAACAGCAGTTTTGCCGGCACGAAATCGCTGTTCGCATTCGTCGCAGATACCTCAGGCCAATCTAGCGGCTGGGTAAACGCCGGCACCTTCGGCGTAAATTAGTTTCAGAAAAGACCGGATTCGTGCTGGCAAGCCGATGGGTTTATGTGGTTGAGCCGGAACTCAATCGCCGCTCTTCAATTGTCCGAGCGCTTGGCGACATAGAGCAGACTAGGGTCTTGACTGTCGTCTTGACCTTCAGGTATCACGTGACCGCGAGTGTCAAAGGCTTCGACCAGTCGTAGGCCGACACCGGCTAACTGGGAATTGATTGTCCCTCGCGCCACGTAATAATGCAGACACCCGTAGTGATGCCCGGGGTCATTAAGGATCGCGTATTCGTGCATGTTTGTCCGCGCGTGCGCGATGCGGAGATAGTTCCAGCAACTCAGAATAAAATGGACGCAGTTGGCGGCAAACCTGACCGGGTTGCGGGACCAATTTAGACGAGGACCCGAAAACGCGTTCTTATAACGAAGGTTATGCGAAGAAAACACGAAAGTCCCACCCGGACGAAGTACTCGGTGAGCTTCGGCAAGCGCCCGCAAGCGATCATCGTGTTGAAGAGCATCGATCACATTGTCGGGAGCAAACACAAAGTCAAACGACCCGTGATCGAAGATCCCCAAGTCCCGAAAGTTCGCTTGACGGACACTAACCTCCGGCATCGTTCTTTTCATATAGGCGACCATCACGGGCGAATAATCAACAGCCTCGTAGCGGCGCGCCAAGGGTGCCAGATAGCGGGTCGTTCGTCCAGCTCCGACTCCTACGTCAAGAACGTCGCGATCAGCCACCTCGGAGTGGTACTTCAGCAAGCAGGCAATCTCGGGCGGAGTAAGAAGTTCGGAAAGATAATGCCGGTAAACGCCGGCAGAATAATAAACAGTCCGGTTAACGTCATCTTGTAGCATCATCTGCCCCGCCATTTGCACGGTCTCTAATATTCAGACGAAACAGAGAGCATTTGGGAACAGCGCTGCTTAGGGAGTGCCGCGAACTCCCCATCCTGGTGAAGCTATTCTTTACTGTTCAAAGACTTTCCGCTCTCTGCGAAGGGACCCTCCTGTTAGGGAACTCTTTTATCTTGCAGCAGCATATCGAGTTCTCGATCGATTAGCTCATGAGCCTTTCTTTGAGCCCACAGCGGCCGGAATGTGTGCCCAGCATTGGCCATGCGGAGGCATCGGATAAGCGGATTGGCCCGGGGAGGCATCTGCCCTTCTTCCTCCATCTCGCGCAAGAGCGGTTCACCCTCCGAGAAGATGAGAGTCAGCCGGCTTCGGTTTCGTTCCATCGCCGCCCAAGCATCGGCCATTGCTTCAGCGGGAATCTGACGCTGCCGGCCGCCATCGGTCTGAACCGAACGGAGCTTGCCGAGCACGCCTCGCGCAGCCTGTTTAATGCGCTCGCTCTGTATTTCGCCGCGGGCCAAGCGGCGCCATGAGTCAGAATCGGTCAGTCCTTTCACCGCCCGCCGAAGCGCCCTGCGATGGTCGACTTCAGGGTCCCAAAAAAACAAACTTGGGTTCAGAAGTATTGCGCCTCGAACATCGGGGTTGCGAATAGCTGCATGGAAAGCCCAAAACGCGCCGGAACACAGTCCGATCGCTACAAATCGCTGCGCACCGATACGGGAACGTAACGAATCCATCGCCGTCTCGATTTGCTCTAAAAATCGATCCTGATAGAGACCGGTCACATCAAGGTTGTCCTGGCCATCACTTTCACCGATTCCTTGAAGATCTATCCGTAGCGAAGCAATTCCACACGCGGCCCAACGGCGAGCTATCTCCACCCACATACGGTTCGGTCCAATGTGGCGAATCGCCCCGGCATTCAAGAACAACAAGCACCATTCGGCGCGAGGTTTCTCATGGGCCGGTTCCGCAAGTATTCCAAACACAGACTGGGATGAGCATTCAAACGTATACATCGTTTCGAGCACTTCCGCCCCGGCGCGTTCTATCATAGTGGCACGCAGTGCCTCCGCCGCAGGCTGGGTCGAAACACTTTTTACCGGAACAGTCTCTGCTTCACTTTGTGTGTGTCTACCGGGGGAGCCTGTTAGGAATTCAAGGATGGCACGGCCGGTTTCGTAGGGGGGAAGGACTTCGTGTGGAAGGCCGATCATTGCAGCATAGCCATCTCCTTTTTTCACTTCGACTGCGGATCCCGATGCCTCGAGCGCCCTAATTAGCTTTGCGTCAGACGGAAATTCGTCGCGTGATAATATCAGGATGCGCCGGCTCTGCAAACCCGGAAGGTCCGAGAGATCGAACCGTTCCAGAGCGCTTAGGGTCTCCGGAGCTATCAAAAAGCCTAAGACTTCCAGACCGGCGACCGGTAGCGCGCCGACTTCGGTAGACTCCGATTGTTCAAAGTTCTGTAACGCCCTAAACTCGCGCAGCACGCCGCGCCCTGTGGCTGCGGGTCCCCAGAGAACCAAGTCCTGTAAATTCGCGCCCCGGGCTGCCGCGGCAACTGCGAGCATCGCACCCAAGCCGGTGCCGACCACAGCCACATCTTCAACTCCCGCCGCGGCACGTAATTCCCGAGCCGCATCGCCGAGGGATTGGATCCAGGCCTCAAGCAACATGAAATCTTGCGCGCTGCCGGAGCTATCTCCGGTTCCCGGCAGATCGAAGCGCAGCGATGGAATGCCTCCTGCGGCAAGCATCCGGCTAAAAACGCGCAATGGGCGGTACGAGCATACGTCCTCCCACCCAAAGGGGGGCACAATGACAACGCCTAGCTGACTGCCTACGGTTTGCGGATTATCAATATGTCCCGCAAGCGAGTAGGACCCCGAACGAAACCATCGATGAGAGGTGCTCATGCGCGTGTCGCGGCCGGAATCATGAAACGGCCCTCCGCGTTAACCGCCGTCACAGGGACGCTGACTGGTAAGATCGCCGGCTCTAGCGGAGTAAGCACGATGCGGCGTTTGCCGCCCGGCTCTATCCCAAAGTAAGCATCATCCGGCAGGAATCCCGGCAGGGCCACTCGTACGCCCCATGCGAGACGGCGTGAGCTGAGCGTCATCTCCATCCTCCCATCCGCGAGCACCTTGGACTCACCGCTTATACCCAACTCGGAAATAGGTCTGCGCTCCGTTGTGCGTCCCGAGGGGAAGCGGAAGGATTGTGCGAACGGGATGTCGTCGCTAGCCATGTGAAGGCTCGCAACCAGAAGGTCATGACCGGCCGGACCGAACCGATAGGCATACGAGGCATCTACGAAGCGGCCAAGAATCTGTTCTGCCCCAAACGTCAATGTCTTATTTTTCGGGATCGTGATGGCGCGGCTGGATTCTTCGATCCGGCGCTCGCCGGATCGATACATGGCGATACGAAGCCGTAAGTCAAGCGACTCGATCCTGTCGTTGGCGACGTGAATGTCAATACCGTTGAGGCCTTCATCCGTGGTCCAGACACTGCAAGGAGCCAGAGCACGTTTCAAAAACCAGTAAGCGGCTTTGGGCCACCCTTCCGAATCGAGAATGCCCCACCCGGCGCCTGGCTGCAGATCGGCAGTCCACAGCACGATGCCGCCCCCGCAGGGCGATGCTGGACGCCGCCATTCATGAAAAACTTCCGCCATCATTTCCGCCGAAACCATACGGGACAGTTCCCAATAGCGCTCCGCGCTCGCGGAGCGCAACACAACAGGATCAATGGAATAAAGCAGCCGTAAATAGTAATCGCGGACGTCTTCAAAATCCCAACCCGCACCGGAGTCCCGCGGAACGCCTCGCTTCCACTCGGGATGCGCCGGCGATATTCCTCCCGGTATATCGTGCGCCATTTTGTAGAGCATCTCTGGCTCAGGGACATTGGAGAACGCGAGGCACTCGGAAGCGAATCGAACTTCCGCCCGCCGGACATCTTCGAGAGGTCGAAGATAAGCGCCCACCCCGAAATAATTTGCTACGCCGTTTCGCGTTCGGAATGGCGTATCCCCGCCGTACGGAGCGGACGGGATGTACGGTACGCCAGAACAGCACTTGGCGGCGATGCGAGGCAATTCTTCACCGAAGAAAGACCCGCGGCCTATTGCGGCGTCCATGCCGAGCATCCCCACTTGCTGCTCGATCTCTGAATTCCCGCAGATGAGCGCGGTGCTTGGGTGCGGCGCCAGACGCGACAGGTGGGCCTCCGCTTCATCACAAACCGTGCGCCGGAAGGCAGGATCTTCACAAGGATAATCCATGTTGGCGAACATCATATCCTGCCAGACCAGCAAACCGAGTTCATCGCAAAGGCAGTGAAAGTTCTCATCTTCGTAAACGGACGTGCCTACGACTCGAATGAGATTAAATCCGCCATCGCGGAGCAGTACCAGACGTTTACGCGTGGCGAGGGAAGGTACGGTAAGCGTTACTACATCGAGGGGCGTCCAGACCACGCCGCGGCAAAAAATGGGCGTCTCATTGATGTCTAGGGCGAAGCTCTCGCCCAAGGAGCCGGAATCCGCATCGACAGAGCGAAATCCAACGGGCGTGTCCTCGAAGATTGCGGTTCCTCCATCGGCCAGCTGCAATTCCACCCGTACCGGATACAGGGTCGGTTCACCGTGTGTATGAGGCCACCAGCGGACCACGTTCGGGATGCAAATAACCGCGCGTCCGTGGTGCCGATTGTCGGATTCCTGCCAGTCGAAAGGGGAGCTCAGGCCTCCTGCCAGTAATTGCCCAGAAATGGGCTTGGCGCCTGATTGAATGGTCCGCAGGCGGAGGTTAACACGGATGAGACCAGCCGATTCCTTCAATTCGACTTGACGCGACCAGTCCTCGATCGCGATCTGACGGCGGCGCACCAGTGCTACGGGCCGCCATGGCCCTACCGGCTCTGGCTCGGGGGCGAAGCCAGGGGCCCTGCCCAGCAGGGTCGTGCGAAACCAGCGCAACTGCTGCTCAGCGACGACGCGGGTTCGCCAGCGTGCCACAGGCTGCTGGCGCCGCCGTTCGCGCAATGCTGCAGATAGCGGCCGGCAAGCGATCAACAGCTCATTGCGGTTCCGGAGCAAAGCGGACACATCCACCTCATGTGAGGCGAACATGGAATTACTCCGCAGGATTTCCTCGCCATTCAACCAGACCTCGGCGATAGTCGCGATCCCGCCAATGCGAAGACCGACTTCTTCGCCGGGTTCAACAGGCGGCGAGTCGAAGCAGCAGCGGAACCAGTACTCGGATGCATCGAACCGGACTCCGTCGCCCATGCGCCAAGCCGCTTGTTCGCGAAGAGCCGAAGCTACAGTGCCAGGCACGCGGGCGAGAGTAAAGGGCAAAGTCCTCGCCATCGCGGGTGTGGCGGGTTCCCCCGCGTAGGCCATTTCCCATCCCGCCGCCAGGGGAATCGTGCGCGAGAGATCCCGGGACGAAATGGCGCAAGGCATTGTCATGAACGGGGAGGACCAGCGTCAAGCGAGAGACACTCTAGGGCGCCCATCGCCATTTCCCAGTCCTTGGCCAATTCTTCGATCACAGGAGCTGGATCAAAAGCCCGCCGCCGAGCTAGTTTAAATAACAGTGTTTTGGCGCCGGCCACTTGTTTGCCCAAGGCTTCCGCAGCAAGCCCGGCATGGGTACATGGCGGATCCGCCAGCCACTCAATGAAGCTTTTGGCCGATTCAAATGCGGCTCCGCACTGGCGAACAGTTGCGAAGGCGTAGGCGTGATAACTGCTTTCCGTCCCGGAGAGTAACGACGGTGCGTCCTGCAAAAGCCGCGCTCCGAACCTCAGCCAAGGATTGCATTTTGGTCGCCGGGCCATTTGGCGCCTCAAGGTTTCATGCGCGTTGCGATGGAGATCTTTACCCTCCAGTCGCGGGCCGGCATCAAAACGCACTAATTCCACATACGGAGGCAATACGTCTTCAGAAAACACCCTTCTCAATCGAAACACGCCGCGATAATCCTCTCCGGAGAGCTCATAATATCCCGGACCGTGAAAATAGCGCAGGCGCTCATCGGCAGGGTCAATCGCTTCAATCGCAATCGACGATTTCGTGTGGGCGCGCCGATAGGATGTCGCCTCCGTATCAGGCAGATAAAACGAATCGACTTCGATGATCATGGTTCTGCCGGCCGCCAATTGTTCACTAACGTGCTCTGTCGCAGAACGGTAGAGTTGCATCTCATGGACATCGATCCCGTAAAGAAACAGCAACTCCTCCGGGAGGGGCTTGAAGAAGGTCCACTGATCGCCCTCAAAATCGACGGCACAAGCGAAGGCCAGCGCGCTGGCAGAATCGATGCCGCAGGCATGCAATAACTCAATCCAGATATCGACATAACAATTGGTCTCGCGAAAAGTCCGCTCCGGATTGTGCAATACGCTAGGAGTATAGGTGGCCGGGTCCAGACCGAGCAAGCTAACCATCGCCTAATTTGCGGCCAGCACGGCTTCCCGGACGCTGGGCCATAGACACGTCCGAACATTCTCAGGCCAATTGCCGACTTCCATGCCGTGTGCCCGGAACAAGGCTAGGACAATTCGTTCTAGACCAAATCCTAGACAAGCGCTGTTTGCAACTTTTCCGTCATGGAGTTGAATTCCGAATGCCGAGCCGAAGTGCTCCTGGTGGAAATTGAATGACGAGACCGCCGTCCGTTCCGGCGACGCAATCGGAACCAGCACTTCGAATTTCAGACCCTGTTCGCGCTGGTTTCTTGACAGCAGTTTTCCTCCGCGGCCGAAGAAGGGATCCGACGCCATATCGAGCGTCGCGTTCAGGCCCACCCGCTCAAAGATGTTCATGGCGCGAGCCATCCAGGTTTCGCGCCAAGCGAGGACCTCGTCTGCTTCGCCGATGCGAACCATTTCCCGCTGGTGAAAGATTTGTAACCGGGCAGGGTCTCCCGAAGGTTCATTCCGGAAGACGTAACATCCGCCGAGATCCAGCGTCACGCCCCCCTCGCGGAGGGGTCCGCGCATGGCCATCGCGGGATAAGCCGGATAGCACGCCGCCGGAACTAAGACCAGGTTTGTCGGCCTCAAGTGCATGCTCCAGTCGTCGCCTCGATTCGCCCGTTCCACCAGATCGAATGCAGCCGCCTCGTTGCCCGCAAAGCCAAACACTGCTCCACACAAATGGGGGAACGATTTCAAATACCCAGCTTTCTCGAGGATGCGTTTCGATATAAGCGGAGGGAATCGCGGTGTTTCCGGCCTATCCGGCTCGCTTATGCAAGTTATCAAGGCGTCGAGTCGAGTTTTCACCTCCTCAAAAACCATACCGCGGCCATATATTCCGGGTTCATCGCTCGGTAGAAAGTGCCCATGGTAAATCAATTCTTGAAGAAAATTCTGTTCGCTCTTCGTTCCTATCGCGGTGCTCATTTTCCCTCCCGGTGGACCAGGAGCAGCGCGGCGTTCGTCGCACGGATACGGTCGTTGGCGATCATCAATGCCGCGGAATAGGCGTCTCGAAGCTGGCGTCCCACCGAGTACTGTCCCCGGTTCATGTACCCCATAAACCCGCAAACACCCAGCGCGCCCTGGCAGACATCCACGGCTGCCTCTGAGGCTGCAATTTTAAGATTATTGATCCGAACGGCGTAGCCAACACTTGAGAGCTTAGACCGGCCCTCCTCCGCCAAGCTATTATATTCTTTTGTCGCCGCTTGAACCAGCGCCCGGAACTCGGCCATCCGTACCGATAATGCTGCTAACCGAAGAGCCGAAGGCGGGGTGGCTCCCGGGTTCTGGCGGCCTTGGGCTCGGACGAAGTTCTGTGCCCGGTCGAACGCGTCGGTGGATAGACCCAGCCATACGTGTGACCACAAAATGTGCGAAAAAGGCACCACGGTTTCGGGGGCGATCGCAGAGAAGGGAATCGGCAGTACCTGATCCTGGAGGCATTGGGCCCGCACCACAAACGGCGGACTACAAGTGCCGCGCATACCCAAGCTGTCCCACTCGCTAGTCGGCTTCGCCTCCATCTCAGAGAAGTGGGTCAAAACCATGACTTGATCGCCGTGGTCGGCGGCCGGACTGCGCCGAACCGTTGTGAGCAGGTCATCGGCTTGGGCGCCGTAAGAAATGGTCAGGGCCTTCTTTTCGAATCGGACTAGATCATACGAGGAATCCGAAGCAGGCTCGATCGCCGCGATACTCTTGCGCAGGTCTCCCCCTACGCCCATTTCCGATGTCGCCGACGCGATCAGCCGCTGCTCCCGGACCAAGCGCCGCAAGTAATTCGCAAACCACAGCGAGTTGGCTAAGTGGCGCACAATACTGGCAACCTGGATTTGGTGCATCGCGAAGATCATGCCTGTGGCAGCGCATCGGCGCGACAGTTCTAAAGTCGCCTCGGTGAGATCGTCAAGGGACGCGCCAGCTCCGCCATATTCGCGCGGCACATACCAGCCCAGCGCTCCGGCAGCTCGCAGCGCAGTGATAGCTTCCGCTGGAAATCGAGCGTCACGGTCGACGTCGTCTGCATTTTGCGCTGCAATGGACAGGACTTTCTCAAACGCCTCCGACGTCGTCAGCGGTTGTATGGAGCCCGCTTCTTGTGCGGTCATCGCTTACACGTGCTCCAGATTTTGGATCGCACTGGCGATCGCGTCGATGCTTTCGAATACGCTCCGGCTCAACAGGCTATCCGGGAATTCCAGCCCGAACTCGTTTTCTAACGCGAGCATGAGCATTACACTGGAGTGCGAGGTCATACCCGCTACATACAGATCGGCCGAATCGCTGAGACTCTCGACGTCCTGCGGAAGACGAGCGTTATCCTTCACCAGTTTTCTAATCCTCTCTTTCATACCAGCACCTGAACTATTTCATATCAGCATGAGCTTCTTCAGCTTACAGCTTCTTCGTTGGTTTCGCTTATTTTCCCCGGAACCGTTGGAGCAGCACACTCCAAGCGAAAAGCGGCAGAGCCACCTGCCGCCGGATGCGCGCCGGCTCACGAATGAGCCGGAACAACCATTCAGTCCCAGTCTTGCGGAACGCAAGCGGAGCGCGTTGAGCAGTGCCGCTCACAATGTCAAAGCTTCCTCCTACACCCATACAGAAAGGCGCCGTGACGTGATGAAGATGCTCACTGATCCAATACTCCTGGCGCGGCGATCCCATCGAAACAAACAGCAGATCGGCACCGCTGTCATTGATGAGTTGAACGACCTCCCGAGAGTCGTCAAAATAGCCGTCACGACATCCGGCGATCTGGAGCGCCGGGTAGGAACGCAGCAGGTTCTCAACGGCGTCGAAGTTCGAGTCCGGCGAGGCGCCCAAAAAGAATACCCTCCAACCCTTGGCTGCCGCTGCCTCAATCAGGCGCAAAAAGAGGTCCACCCCGGTACACCTGAAAAGCATGCGTCCATGCAAAAGCCATGACGCCAGCGCCACGCCGATGCCATCACAGATGCGGAGGTTGGCCTGGTCCAGCACTGCCTTCAGCTTCCCATCCCGGGTAGCGCGGTACATCTTTTCTGGATTCATCGCGACACAAAACGTTTTCGTTCTGGTCTCAATTTTGCCACGCGAGAACTGGATCGCTTGGTCGTATGACTTGAAAGCATCCACCTGTATTCCGAGAACCGAAACTGTATCCCCTGGGGGGCCGGTGATCTCTATCTGGCGGGGGGGCATCTATGGATAAGCTCCGGATGTATTGATTACGCTTGTTAGGCGGCGTGCGCCTGCGATTCGAACGATTCGGCCATCCAGTAATGTAGGTTAAGGAGCAAGAAAATGTGGCGTTCTCTGTTCAACCCGGCTTGGTGCTCAAGCAGGATCTTGCGTACTTCACTTACATCGAAATACGAAGCAAAACGGGACTGTGGATCGAGCAGTATCTCCCAAATCGGACCTGGCTGCTTGAACCAATGCTTCGTAGGCGAGAGAAAACCTTTCTTCTTGCGCCGCACAATCGAAGGGGGAAGTACGCGCTCGGCAAATTTCTTGTGGAGCATCTTGCCGCGCATTACGCCAAGACGGTAAGCCGCGGGCAGCGATTCCACAAAATTGATTATCTGCAGGTCGAGAAGCGGCACCCGGCACTCGAGCGAATGATGCATAGTGATCTTATCGGTGTACAGAAGAAGATCATCGGCCAGGTTCATTCGTAGATCGATGCTCATCATACGTTCCACACTGTGCCTGCGTCCGGCGCAGCCCAGGTAATCGTAGGTGTATTGAATGCGATCATGAGCGCGATTGCAATCGCGCCCAATCAGCCGATGGATCTGGTCTTTGCCGAACACGCTATAAACAGCCTCGAATCGTGCTACATCCTCTCTTATGCCGATGCTGCCGATCATACGGCGCAGCGTGTCGTTGCGAACGTTCAAGCCGCTCGGCCGTTTGGGGAGCAGCGCAAGAGCCGCATTGGGAATGAAGGAACGCAGCAATTCAGTCTGATATCTGCGGTAACCTCCCAGGGCTTCGTCTGCGCCCTGACCGGAAAGTACGACTTTGACATGCTCTGCAGCCAGTCTTGAAAGGTGAAACATGGGAACAATCGAAGTCGTCGCCAGGGGCTCTTCGACGATCGAGCTGATCTTGGGCATAAGCATCAGGAAATCCGGCACACCCATGCGGACATGGTGATGCTCCATGTCCACGAAACGGGCGGTTTCGCGCGCATCTGCAATCTCGTCACATTCATCGGGGTTAGCAAACCCAACGGTGAATGCCTTCATCCGATAGCCGGATTTTCGCTGGGCGATGCTGGCGATGAGGGCGGAATCGACACCGCCGCTCAGCAAGACTCCTATCGGAACATCGGACATCAGCTGCCGTTCCACAGCCCCGGTCACAAGTTCCCCATATCTTGTGACTGCCTCTTCTCTCGTCATTCTCATCGTCGAACCGCGAGGCGGTTTGGTAAAAGCGTACTCCTGGACGTAAAGCTCCGGCTTCTGAAGGCCCACCTCGATGATGTGCCCGGGCCTGACTTTTCGGATATTCCGGAACAGGGTATCGGGCGCGGGCAGGTACCGCAGTCGGAGCAGCTCCGCAAGGCTATCCATGTCGATAACTTCGTTCAGCAAAGCCCGCAGAGGCCTAAGCTCTGAAGAGAAGACGCAGCTGGCGCCGCCTGCCCAGTAATAGAGAGGCTTCACTCCGAAGGGATCGCGAGCGAGATAGAGAGCCGGCTTCTCCTCATCGAGAAACGCGAAGGCGAAAATGCCGTTGAAGTCCTGTGCCCCAGTGATGCCGCGCTCTGCCAAGTAATTCAGTATTGTCTCCGTATCGGAGTGCCCGCGATAATCATTACCACGCATCTGCTCTCGCAGTTCGGAATGATTATAGATCTCCCCGTTAAAAACTATGCTGTGCTTCCGCGAAGCGGTCCACATGGGCTGTCGACCTGCTAGAGAAACATCCACTATGGACAGCCGGCGATGGCCCATCATCACCTTGTGGTCTCCGACCCGCAGCTCTGAAATCCCATAATCGTCCGGCCCCCGGTGACGAATTAAATCGAGGATCGAAGAGTCAAACGGCCGGTTGATCGTGCCAAGGATTCCGCACATACACGTGTCAATGAATTAACTAGCTAGCCGCTGAGCGGCGGGAGCGGGCTTCGCCAATACAAGAATAAGGCCGCTCGCCGTGTTCATCCGCATATCCTTCCTGCCCACAGGAGACGATCGATAGGAGAGGTGGCGGGAAGCCAGCCACGGTGTGTTCCAAGCGTAGAGGGCGCGCAGCGGCCATGGCTTTTGAAGGACTCTCTCGAAACACTGGAAGCCGTAATCGCCGAAGTATACTCTCTGCTTCTCTGTCAGATTCGACGGCTGTACCAGCCGCTCGGCGATGCTCTTGACGTCGTAATGACGTTGGTAGTAAACCGGTGATCCACGAAACTCGTCACCATAGACACTCTTGTCGAGATAGAACTCGGCAAAGAACGGCTCATTCACAGGCGTCGTCACAAGGAGCATCCCTCCGGGACGAAGCAGGCGGGACATTTGCGCGATCGCTGCAGCATCGGAGTGGCCCTCGAAATGCTCGATCACGGAAATACATGTGATGATATCGAACGACTCTTCGGGAAGTCCGGCGTTTAGAAGGTCCTTTTCAATCACCCGAAACGGTTTTCCCGGCTCATTTCGGCGTTTTATCTGGCGCAAAAAACGATATTGGTTTCGCACCCACGGGCATTTATCGAGGCAGGTGATGTCCCAAGCGCTGTATGCGCTAAGATATGTCGGAAGCGGCGATTCACCGGTGCCGATATCCAAATATCGCAGCGGCTCTGAGAGGCGCGACGACACATAGTCGATGGCCCAGGAGAGTTCCGCACATCTCTCATATGGCAGCCCTTTGAGCCGGTATTTCAGACCCAGCCGCCGATGGTGCGCCGCTAATTGCTTGAGCAGAGCTCGATTAATGGTTTGGTGCATTCAGCCTCCCCGACGACCATCTGTGAAGCGGCGTATAGGAATGGCATGACCGCCCATCGCAGAGTATTCTTGTTCTTCCGGCCCCCCATGAAATCGATTTGGGAGTAAATGTCCGGCCCTTGGCAAAAGGTCTTCACGATGGATGCTATCAGGCGACCAGCAAGATCGCGCCTGCCGAGCAGCAACGCCAGGTTCAACGCTTCCGCGTTGTCGTAGAGGTCATACCGCACGAGGCCAGCCTTGTTTCTGACTGAAAATCTCTTAAAAAGAAAGCGCGAGGGATCCAGAAACGCCCCGAGCAGGTGCCTGTATCCTGCTGCTACTACTCCCGCGGCGTCCTCCAGCATCACGATCCGGTCGCTCTTGACGATGTTTTTGAGAACAATACAGGAATGAAAGCAGTCGATGAACGAGCGGCCGTGAGGTGAGTAATACCAGGAACCGTCATCCTGTTGATGCCGGCGGATATACGCATACAGTTTCCTCACCTTCGCTTCGATGAGCGGCTGCTTCGGCGCCGGGGCGTACTGAAGAAACAGGCAATAGGAATACATCGTGTAAGACACCGCGTTGATCACCGTTCGATCGCGAAACGGCCCGTATGAAGTGGCCAGAGCTGTATCGTCCTCTTCCATGATCTGAATGTCGCGCTCGAAAAACTCGAAGATACTCTCGATTTCTGGAAGAAAGCGTTGATCTTCGACAATCTGCGCCGCGCGGACGAACGCCTCCAGCGCATACGGCGTGATAGTGGAGAACGGAACGCCGCTGTCATAAATTACGTCGCTCGCCACGGCGTGAGGGAATCCGAGTCCCCAGCACTGCCCGCTGAAGCCCTGGCAACTGTGCGTGGCCAGCCACTTGAGATGGCGCTGGGCGTCGTTCAGCAGCCCCGGATGGCGATGGCGACGGTAGAGGTTCAGCAAGCATAGCGCGGCCGTGGCTCTTGCGGAAGAGTGCTCCATCCGGCTATAGCACCACCGCAACTTATGATTCGCGAGGTCGTCAAACAGAGCCAACATGGCTGCGGGGAGGACACCGAGGAGCGGTCGCCGATTGTATAATTTCTTCACGCGAAAACCCAACGTGGTTTTCCACATATCATAAGGGTCATAGCTCGCCAAATCGTCACTGCGGCAGAAACGCTCAATCAGCATCTCTAAGTACGAAGCGGTAGCCGTGTCCAAGACCGACGGCGTGTGGATAGGCGCTAAACTGTTCGGGAGCATAGACTACAAAGCACACTCTTGATCGCAGGTTCATGGTGCTCATAACCTGTGAAAAGGAGGCTATTGATAATGAACGTATCAACCGCCGACAGAGCTGCGAATATTTTCAAACAGCGCGCTCCAATAGATATCGATAGATATGTTCAAGCTGGGCCGCAACGTGTTCGCCGGTGAAGTGCTCTCTCGCATATTGGGAATTGAACGAACCAATTTGGGAGCATAGGTCTGGATCGTTCATCAGCCGCGAAACCAACGCCGCTAATATCTCCGGCTGCGCATTCTGGCTCATATAGCCCATTTTTCCATCTTCAAAAAAGTCATGCAGTCCGCCAACCGCTGACGTCACAATTGGAAGACCACAGGCCATGGCCTCAAGTACCGAGATCGGGAGGCCTTCGGTGTACGAGGGAAACAAGTAAATGTCAGACGATTTGAAGATCTCCAGCTTTTCGGCCCCGGCAACATGCCCCCGAAAGGAGAGATCCGCTAAATTTTTCGTTCGGGCGTATTCGATGGCATTATGAAGCTCCGATCCATCGCCCGCGACCACGAGAGAAGCCGAAGGGAACGACTGCTTGATGATGCCGTAGGCTTCTAGAGCCTCATAAATGCCCTTTGTCCGCTCGATCCGCGCCAAAAATAGTATCCTGCAGCCGCGGCCACCGCTCCTTAGCTTGCGGGCGGCGACGTATTCTTTGCAACCACGGAAGATCCCCTCCTCGACGGGAGCCGCTTGTCGAAAGATCGCCTTCGAATATCCGAGCGATTTTAGCTTCTTCTCGAACTCTGCGCCAAGCACGACGAAGCAGTCTGCGCGCCCAAAAACGGCCCGGAACAACCAGGCCAAGCGATTCAGAACACGACGCTCGAAGTCCTCATCCCATCCGTGCATGAATACGACAACTGGCTTCCTAAAGACTTTCGCAATCAGCAGTAATACGCCATCCCTCAGCAGCGCTTTGGATCCAACAGAAGGATTTAGATGCACAAGATCGAATGAACGCGTGCGCATCGTATTCGCAAATAATATCCAGTCCTGCAGCAGACGAACCGCAGACGTCACACCGCTCTCCGCGTCTTTCCGCGATCCGATCGTGAAGCAACGCATTTCGTGCTGGACATACGGCAACAGCACGCTCAAATACTGCGAGACTCCTCCAGGTTTATTGAGTAATGGAGTGGTCATGAGGACCCGTACACCGCGGCGTCTGGCTATGCTCGGCAGAGCGGAGATCACAGGCATGCGTGCTCCTGTCAAGATGCTATGCGGACTAAACATCGGCGCAGATCGGTGTGCTCAAAGACTCCGCTACTGACTTTTGCCAGATCCCCATCTCATTAGATGCTTGAGGCGCTTGATCACAGGCTGCCATACGCCAACCATATTGCAAATGGCTTCGGGGAAAAAAATATCATCGGCAACGCTGAACCTCGGGATACGCCAAGGATCGGAACTCGCTCGAACGAAATCGTTCTCGGTGGTGACAGCGATGGCGTACCTGTTCGAGTCGAGGACCCTCCCTGAGCGATCGTCAAACTCCCCGTTCGGATAGGAGAACGTGTCGATGGTAGTTGTTAGCCACGACTCTAACATCTGCTTGCTCTCCCGCAATTCCCGATCCAACGTACCGTCGCTGCAACTCGGCAGGATCCGATGATTTACCGTGTGAGAGCCAATAGTGATCTTCGGGATGAGTGCTACCCGACGCAGATCTTCCACAGTCATTGCAGGGCGGAAGCTCTTTACCTTCCGTTGCACTGCTCCTTGGGTCATAGAAATCCATGGGAACAATCCGTCGCCAGCTACGATTCCGGTCGGAATGAACAGAGTAACTGGTATTTCTTGTTCTTCAACAATCGGCAGTACATCTTTAAAGAGTTCGATGGCTCCATCATCAAACGACAGCCACACAGCTCCCCTGGGCACAGGGCGATGCTCACGTATAAATGAAATAAGATCCTTCTCGGAAATGAACGTGTAGCCGTTCTTTCGCAACCATCTAACGCAACGCGCAAACAGCCGGCGGTTCGGCTTGTGAAAATAGATTCCGCTTATTACTCCGCTTGCCAGACCCTTCGCTCGCGCTCGACGAACCGCTCCGCAAGCAATCAGAATCACCGCGATTGCTGCGCACCCCAGATTCCGGATCAGCAGTTTCGCATGGTCCCACAGCGTGCGCCTTCCTTCACCCCAAAACCGATTGAGCATGGGCCATGAAGATGGCGTTAGAAGCCTGGGCTGCGATCCATCGCTCGAAGAGGTTGCAATAGACTTCATCGTATATTAAAAGATATTTGGCCCCAATACCGACGGAAGCCCCAGAGTAGAGAAGTGGGTTCTGAGATCACTAAATCGTTCTTCTCGCCCACAATTAAAAACCAGCCGGATCTCAGTCAATGTAGCCCGGCACAGTCCAGGAAAAATGCAGTCAAACTCTTGGCATGCAATCTATAATCGAAGTGCATCAAGCAAGTCTCGCGTCCGCGCGCTCCAATCCTCCGCGCCCAATCAGGATTCTCGAGAACTTGGATCATGGTCTCTGCAAACTCCGCTTCATCACCCGGAGCTACAAGGCAGGCATTGACCGAATCCTCAAGAATCTCGGCAACCACACCTACTGGAGCGGTAATGACGGGTCGCCCAGAACCCAGATACTCCGGCAGCTTATTGGGCATTCGAGTCCTGGAGCGATCATCATCCCACAGAGGCAAAAGTAAAGCGGTGGCCGATCGGTAAGCGTTCTGAAGTGTGGTGTTGTCCACCCATCCCGTCAGGACCAGGTTCTCTGCCGGGACGCCATGCTCAGCGGCATGCTCCAGGATAAGCTCACGAATCGCTTTTGGATGGGAACCAATAATCAAAAGTCTGAACTGATACCCACGCTCCCGCACCAGAGCGACAGTACGAACTAAAAAGAGAATATCCTGAAGCCAGCCGGTGCCGCACCAAACAAAACTTGGCAAATGATCGAGAGGCGGAGCAGGTTCGCTTGAGTTGACCTGAGCGAATCTCTCAACATCCACCAAAGATGGCAGGCGGTACACTTTGAGTCTCGGATTCACGTCTGCAGCACGCTTTCTGACACGATCCTCGATAATAGGACTAATTGCCACAATGCCCTTAGCGCTCGCGAAAATGGCTTTTCGATAAAGCCACGCATCGAATTTGGAGCAGGTGGGTTCGCCGGGCCACCATTCGCACAGTTCCTGAACCACCGGGAGACCGATCAGCTTGCAAAGCCATCCAACGTAAAGGTTCAGGGCCCCTCGCAAGACGTAGAGGTAAACCGCGGTATGCACGCCTGACAGGCGGATCCTGACAAGTCTCCAAGTTAGACCGAATACCGCCCAGGCATATACCAGCAGCTTGAGCAAAAAATTATCGTAACCGTGCAGGACTGTTGTGTACTCGTAAGGGATGCCGTCGTACGTTCCAGACCTGTTTTTGTTCAATGGCGTAGGGCTGGGTCCGCAGTGCAGCAGCCGGAAGTTGATACCGGCGCTCTGGAGGGCTCTCCCAACCAGAGCGATGCGTACGGCTGTAGCGGACCCCATAGGGAATCCATCGCCGCCGCAAATGCAGATAACTTGAGCTAATCCGGCTGACTTGGTGTCAATCATATTGACCGGCTCGATGGGGAAGTCCTTGCTCAAAATTGCGTTCTTTTTGCTCACAGCGCCCGCGTGATGTTTGGTCTCCCAAGATTAATGTAATCTCTCCACAATCTCTCGGCTGTCTGCCCCGTAGACCGGGTGCTCCTATTCGTCCTCAGCCATTCATGGCACCGGCCAGCGAATAAACACATTAGATAACTGGGAAGTCCTAAGGACGGACTGATAAATGTTCCCAATCCGCCGAGTGCCAATGCCCAAATGGCCAGAAGCCACGCAGCCGCAGCGATTTCTAATGGAGCCGGCGACCATAAAACCCGGGCTGCGGGCAGTAAGATCAGGATACAGTAGGTGACTAGGATTGGCAGACCTCCGATGAACGCCATCCAGAGATATCCGTTGTCGATAAACTGATAATCGCCCATTCCCGGCCAATGCCAGGTGCCTTCGGGTCCTCGCCCCAATACGAGTTCGTTCGGCTGCACATCGGTGAAGAACTCGACGTATTGCTGTGAGCGAGTGTCATTGTAGATTCTCGCGCCAAATTCGTTAACAGCGTCCGGCATAAGGCTGCTCGCCGCAATGAACAGCAATACACATAACGCGGGGATCCATATGGCCGCTGCGAGTAGGCGGGCACCCACACCGCGCTCTCTTCCGCGCGCGGGCACTCCTAAGAAAAAAACGATCGCTAACAGCGCGGAAATGATGGTCCACGACCGGGCCTGAGCATACACTGATGTGAGAATGAATACAACGAACGGCGTCATCCTGATCCACCGGCTCCAACCTGTCTTCATCCTTGCATTCAGGAGCATCCACCCCCCGCACCAGGCGAGAATAATCGCATACTGAAGAGATCGTGAAAGGCCGACGTAATGATAATACGCGGCCTCACTGAAGACGGAGCGCACGGCAAGTATGGTTGTCGCGAATGCTATGACTTCGATAGCGCGACCGATCAGCGGCCAGGCCTCGGAGTCCATCCCGGCAAAAATGAAAACGAGGCTCAACCAGACAAACGGACCTGTAGCGCTGACGATTTTCGTCGATAGCCACTGCTCTTGTGAGTAGGTAACTAACCCCCACCCGATCGCGACCGCGAAGAGGATAGCGGCTGCCATCGCCGCGTCGCCTCGCAATCGGGAGAACTTGCTGCGGATTCCCGCTATCGTTCCCGCTCCAAGCGCAGCGAGAATTCCGATCGTGTGTAACGCGTAATAGATCACACCTTTTTGATCGATTAGAAAGGGACGTCCTTCCCAATTCCACCCTGTGGCGGCTGTTTCGACCAGAAGCACAGAAGCCAACCAAGCGGAGATCAGACACACCAGAGCTAGCACGGTGACGGTGTCGGTCCTCAGTGTCGATGAGAGCTGGCGACGGCTCTGGCTAACGGGAGACGTTCCGGCCAGAAAAGGTAGCGGAATGGACATGTATGTTCTGAAAATCAGATCGGCACTGTTGAGGTTGCGCATTCCACGGGCGTATTTCGGAGGATTTTTCGAATCAATATGAGCAGCAGCAGACCTGCTCCCGTTATGCTCAAACCGTTTGCGGCTGCGAGAAGAACGGCGTTGCGGCCTAAACCGGCAGCCACTAAAAGCATCAGAAGAAAATAACGTACGCCATCTACTGCCAACATATTCTTTGGATGACTCATAGTCCAGTATGCGGCGCTGCCTTGGGCATACAATGCCATGGGCACGCAGCCCAAACAGGCAACCACCAACACCTTAACCGCATCTTCCCCGGTCCATCCATAAGCTGACATGAGGAGATGTCCGCACGCCGCAATGGCGGCCACCAGAAGCACGGTAACTCCGCCGCTCACGCCAGCGCTGGTGGAAAGAATACGCATGCAACCCCTTCGATTCCCCGCGTGATACGTGTGCGCAATGAGTGGTGTCGTTACCTGTGCTAAGACAGTAGGAAGAAACAGGATCGCAGTCTTCCACTTGTCGGCGGCCGTAAACAGAGCCATTTCCATTATCCCGGTCCGCTGTCGCACGAGAATGACGGTGCTAAACCAAGTAGTAAGATTGAGCATCAATATGCTGAGCCAAAGCGACCCAGCGAGACGCACCAGTCCCGTATCGGGGATTTTAAAATCCCACCGGATAGGAATGCTGTTTTTAGAACAAATACGCCGCAGCATAAGTTGCGCACCGGCACAGGTCGCAGCGCTCATACAGGTCAGCAAAAAAATGGCGCCGCTGAGCCCACGAAAATAAGCCGCTACGGGAACAAAGAGCAAGAACAGACCTCGCAGTGCATTTACACAGGCGGTTGACTGGAAGGCCTCAAGCCCGGCGAGCACACCCAGCTGAATTCGATTCAGCATTTCCAGGACCAAAAACAGGCATGCACCCTGCAAATAGATGGAAAGTTCGGGGGTGTGAAGAATCGTACGAGTGTACCACGGGGCCGACCAGATAACGACTGTCGCGATCATCACCGCGGAAAACAAGGTGGCGCATATTGAGAAGCCGATGATACGGCTTGCCTGTGGAGGGGCGTCGCTCCTGCGTGCAGCCACATATCGGGTCGTTGCCAAAACCAGGCCTAGATCGCCAACCCCGCTGAGTATCACAACCATGGTTTGGATAATCGCGAGTTGCCCAAAAACCGCCATTCCCAACACCCTGCCCAGCAAAACGGATATGACCAAGCTAGGAACTTGAGACAAAACAGAAGCCGCTCCGGACCAAAGTGTTCCGCTCAGCAACCGGCCTCCAAGAGAGTCGCTTTGAAGCAAGTTCTGGATTTGAGTAAGCTTCAGCGCTACCGACCTGAAACTAAAATCTCTTTTTTGTGCAGCCATTTCTCTATTTAAAATCGACGCCATGTCTGTAATATTCGCCAAGTTACAACGGGCAATGGCACCATTGCTCACCGCACGATCGCTGTGATGGCAAATGCAGGTTTGGATTCCGTCTCATTTATCCGTCTGCTGATAGTATTGTTGAACACTATACCTATAACCCCGATCTGACTTGTGTGGACTGTAGTTGTTCAATATGGTCCCAAGGAATGGTATGCCGTCCTGAGCCATAAGGTAGGCTGCAAGCGCTACATCCTCGCGGGTAGCCGATTTCGAGTCCACTGCGAGAATCACAGCGTCCGCGTAATGCGCGATGACCCGCGCATCGGGGATCTGTAAAAGCGGTGGCGTGTCGACCAGCACCACGTCGTAGAGGTCCCGTACACGACGGAAAACATTCGGCAGGTTGGAATGGAATAGCGCATCCACGTCGCGGCTGGATCCGCTCGGGAGAACCGAAAGATTAGGCACCTTAGTCTGCTGGATGTTTGGTGGCCGGCGTCCGGCGAGCACATCACTGAAACCGGCGCTGTTATCGAGAGCGAATATGTCGTGTAGGCGGGGCCGGCGCAAGTCACCGTCGATTAGCAGAACGCGGCGTTGTATTTGGGCCAGCATAATACCCAGATTGCTGACCACCGTCGTCTTACCTTCATTTGGTAACGCGCTCGAGATCACGATGATTTTGGGCAACATCCCATTCTGTTTTCCCAGAATCGAGACAATTGCCGCCCGGAAGGAGTCCGCCACGGCAGAAGAATGACGCAGGGACGCGAGTTCCACCCGATCATCAACTATATCGGAGTCCGCAATAGAGAGTGACTGTTGCCTCAGCTTTCCGAACAGACGCGGCCGCCAAGTAGTATCTTTTATATTCGCCGGTATCACTGCAAGTTCCGAGATGTTTAGATACATGGAGACTTCGCCAGGCGCTTGTCCGCGTTTCCGAACTTTGCCATCGAGGACTACACCAAACATTCCAATCAGCATCCCGGAGAAAAGGCCAAGCGCGGTATTCACCAACTCGTTTGGACCGTGCGGCGCATCCGGAACCACTGCGCGATCCATAACTTGAACGTTGCTTGCGCGCATCGCAGCGGCAAGGCCGGCTTCCCTCACCCGCTGGTCAAGCGAATCATAGAGCTGGCGGGTTGCGTCTACCTCGTGCTTTAACAGGTTGTATTGTGCGACCTTCACTGCTTGCGCAGATAGTTGCTGCGCTTGAATGATGAAGTCGGCGCGAAGAAGGCTTTCCCTCCGGCGCGCTGCATCAAACTCGTCTTGGATGCGCTTCGTGATATTGGTTCGTTCCTGGTCGCGCGCCTGCTCGAGCGCACCGATCTGCGCTTTGAGCTTCACCACTTTGGGATATGCTGCCGTAAAGGAGGAACTCAGTTCGGCCAGTTGCTGTCGCAATTGGGTGAGATCAACCAGATAGTTTTTTAAAGTCGCGTCATCTAACACCTCCGGCAGTGAGTCCTCGGGTGCCGTGGAAGCAAGCTCATACTGCGATTGCTTGGATATGCGGTCCGCCTGCGCTCGCACCACTTCTTCCTGGAGTTGCCGCAACCGCTGCTCAGCCACATTATCAGTATCGGCAGTGAAAAGCAGGTTCGAAGCCTGAGCGTACTTCTGCATTTCTGCTTCAGAGTGCTGCAGCTTTTTTTTGAGGTCGCTCATCTGGTTGGTTAGCCAGTTACCAACAGACTGGACCGTATCCCACCGCTTCTGCAGAGTCAGAGCGGTGTAGGAATCTGTGATGGCGTTGGCAAGATCGGCAGAGATCTGTGGATCGATAGAATCGACTCTCAGGTCAACCACCCGCGTATTAGTTTGCGCCTGCACTTTCATTGCATCGGAAATCGCTGCTACGAGCTGGTCGGTGCTAAGAGGTTCCGTGGGGAGGGTAGGCATTCCAAAGACTTTTCGCCACAGGGGAACCCGGCGGCGCTCCTCGGCCTCCATGGTCCTCTTGCGGAGGTCGTCTTTGGAAAGCGCATATTCGAGGACAGAGCGGCTTTGGAGAGCCCGCATCAAAGTCTGTATATCGTATTCCTCAGAATTGACACCCGAGGTTGGCGACGTTGGACTGACGGCTTGGATGTTGAGGAAATTCTCGTTGATGCTCTGAACTTCGAGAGACGTGTGAGCTCGATAAACTGGGAGCTCAAGCCGGGTCAAAAAAACCGCCGCCACCCCCCCCAGCAATGTGGAGCAAGCGATAATGCCAAGACGTCGCTTGATTATCGACCAGTACTCCGGAAATCTATTCTCTTCCCAACCTTCCCCAACGGCGGATCGTTCATGCCTTGCCAGAGCAGGTACTGACAGGTAGCGCTCTGCAGGCGATGCCGGCGAAAGACCGCGGTTGAACTCTGGTATCTGTGACATGTGTTTCAACGTTGATGAACGAGGCGAAGACCCCTAATACTTTCCCCAGATTACAACGCCCGTGCCCATTTGAACGGCTGCTTCAAGTGCCCGCAGCGCCACTTTCTTAGGAGCATTCGTTGGCACGAAGAGAATGTCCTCTGGCAGAAGCTCAACGTCGGGCACTTTGCCCTCGAGAATTTTTTTCAGGTCTACAGCAATCTCTTTACGCGACGAGCCGTCGTCGGATGAGCGGAGCACCCGGGTATTCTGCGGCGATGCTGTCGACTCAAGACCGCCCGCCAGAGCCAACGCTTGCAAGAGTCCCATCGTACGCCTTTCCCGCATTATGTAACCTCCTGCCCGGTTCACCTGTCCCATGACGTACACCATCCGCGCTCGAGTCACCGTAATCACATCAAAGGGTTGCAGGGTAATATCGTCGACTGCTTGATGCGTTCCGATGATCGAATTCAGGCTAATCTCGGTTGTGCTAAACTGCCCGCTTGGGTCGTTGACAGCGTTTTCGAGTGGCAGGCGGCCCTGTCCGAGCTGGCGGGTGATCTTGACGGTTCCACTTGCCGCATCATCAAGTCCGCCCGCAAGGGAGATTACTTCCATAAGGGTTCTGAACCCCTCTAACTGATATACACCAGGATTTTTCACCGCACCCATAACGGATACCGGCTGGCTGCGGAAGGTCGAGACCGACACAGAAACTTCCGGGTCAAGGACGAATTTTTTTAGTCGTTCCTTCATCTGCGCCCCAAACTGCTCAAGCGTGAGTCCAGCGGCTTTGATCCGTTCGACCAACGGAAGCCGCAGGTAGCCTGACTTGTCAATACGCAGTGGGGTCTGCGGAATCTCGCTCACATCCGTCACTCGGATCGTTACCTCGTCATCAATACCCAGCACATAGTCCGGGTCTAGGCTCCCGCGCTTGCTCCAAGAAGGTGAAAGCTTTGTCGACGAAGGTGGAAGCTCTGTCGGCTGAGACTTAACTGCGGCTGCAGGAAGGGACGCCCCTACCGGAGCCGCTTGCAAGGGTTCCGCCGAAGCGCACGGCCCCACGATGGAACCGGCGAAAAGTATCAGCACAATCGGGAAACGATGCATTTTCAGCCTCACTAAACCGTGGCCCCTGAAGACATCGCTAGTCCGGGGCGCTTAGATATCCTCAGCACCATGTTTCGGCGTAGCGAATGTACTAATGTATTTTCCAGCCAGGGTTGAATACTCTGGGCAGACATCGCCATCAATTCCAAGGACGCGTGGTCGCCGAGTGGAATCAAAAACTGAAATAACTCTTGTTTGTTGATACGCGTCGTCCCGGCTGAGAGTTTTTGATCGCCGGTGAACAGTTCCACTCTGGTCACGCCCATGCGCAGTAAAGTCGAACTTACGATATCCCAGTATTCGTCAATGGACTCTGCTGCGTCAACCCTGCGCCGTAGTTTTTCGAACTCGGCGTTGATCTGAACTCTGGTTCTGAATTCTTTTAAACTCAGAACTGTGCTCAATACTTCGAATTCTACATAGCTCAAGGCCCATACTCCTAATGCGGCTAATATAACGAATAGGATTGCCAAAGCTACGGATAGCGGTTGAGAACCGAGCAAAGCCTGCCCTAAAGCGAAAAGAGCCGCGACAAAGCATACCAAATGCAGCAGTAGAGATACCTGCCACGGCTTCAATCCAAAATCGAGCAGTCTGTGATGAATGTGTCTACGGTCACCGACAAAGATAGACGCGCCTCCGGCCCACCGCCGGAACATCACTAGGCAGACGTCCGCGATCGGAAGGCTCAAGGCCGTAAGAGGAGCGCTAATTCCCAATAAGGTGGTCGCTTTCTGGCTCCAGATAATACTGAACGCGCCCAAAATAAATCCAATCGTGAGGCTCCCGGAGTCACCGAGAAAAATCGAGGCTGGGTTAATGTTGTAACATAAAAATCCCAAGAGCGCCCCGGCAAGAGGAGCCGCCGCAAATAGTAGGGCCACATGTCCTTTTGCAGCTGCAACAATCAATATCGTACAGGTCACACTCAGGCCAACTCCGGTTGCCAAGCCATCCAAACCGTCGATAAGATTAAAAGCATTGGTAAAAAATACCAACCATCCGACCGTGAGCACCAGGCTTTGCCACCTTTGCAGCGGCATAGAGCCAATCTGCGTCATTCGAAGCCCAAGCGTATATGCAATTAAAGCAGCTGCGAGCTGGCCCATGAGTTTTGGAAAAGCCGTGAGGCCTTTCACATCATCAAATAGTCCGACCAGAAATACTATACCAGCCGCCGGCATTATAACAAGCACGGAGTCCATCACCCGTGAGGCTCTCGCGCCATCGATCGAAAAGTGACTCACCAATAGTGCGGCAAGATAAGCAACCATCACGGCAACGCCGCCCAGGCGGGGAATGGGCTGCTGATGTTCTTTACGACAATAGTCTGGCTCATCCCACATGCCTACGCGGATGGCTATACCTCGAACTAGAGGAGTTACAGCAAGAGCGACGAGGAATGCGATGGTAGCAAGGAATACTAACATTTAATCCTCATTTTTGCGCAATATAGCTCTCATCAGCCTGGAATCCTCTCAGCAAAGCTATCTGACGATACGAAACCCAGTAATATGGATCGAGGAATGAACCAGCAGTGCTCGTCAGCTTAAGCCTGAGCGCGAAGTTTCCATTTCACCCAGTTTGATATCTCAATCGGCCTGATTGGAAGGGAGGCCACGGAGCGTCTGTCAATTGTTACTGCGACAGAGCGAGACACAATTTCAATTGTAATTATGAGTTGAGACTTCGCACCATCGGTAAGTACAGTACCCTCAAGATCACGCAATGGCCCAGATATTACCCGCACGCGTTCGCCGCTTCTTAGCGTCTCACAACGGATAACCTCGAGCGAACTCGATATAATACGTTTGAGACTCTCAATCTCACGTTCGTCCACTATCCCCGCTGCACTGTCCAGACCACCTACTATCGCGATGACACCAGGCGTTTGCAGGAGTTTGATTGCATCCGCCTTTGGGAATCTGCAAAACATATATCCGTCGAAAAACGGTACTTCAATCCGTTTCATTCGGTCCGACCAGCGAACGACCTCTACATAACAGGGCAGAAATACTGTAAATCCCCGAATTCGCAACTGTTCCGACACCTTATGCTCGCTTCGAGAGCGTACCTGGATAGCACGCCAGCGCGCTAGAGAACTGATTACAGACAATGGTGACGATGCCATCGGCGTATTTTGGTGCGTACCCTATTGGCGTAGCTCCGCCATTTATGTCCCATTCACAGGACATTAAATTTTGTCTCTCCCTAATATTTTGGTCGACAAGGCCTTCTTTGGGATCCCATCTTCCATTCTTGGGATTCTCCCTCCGCACGAACTCAAGGCCTTGGAACTTCAGGATAGGTCGGCTCCGATCAGGAGTCAAGAGTAAATTTGCAAGCTTTTCAGTAAAAAGGTAATGAAAGTCTAGTACTAGTATGGTCGGTACTTTTCTAGCTAAAATTTGGTTCTTCCTCATCCCTCTGCTTGACATTTAAATAGCTTCCGTCACATCGGTTGTTTTAAAGACCTCGTGATTTGCGATTTATTCAGAAGCAAGTGAACGGCATCGTCATTGCTCAGGCGCGCCATGCGCCACGCCCCACTCAACCACAAATGGGATAGCCGGGGTATCCGATCCCAATCCCAGTGTGCAGCATACCAGGCGCATCATCGAGTGACGCGGCGCGCTTGCGGCCATTCACAGTGATAATGGTCCCGAGGTCACCTCGCGCCATTTTCCTAGTGCATCGAAAGGCCGATCAATGCCATCCATATACAGCCGGGCAAACCGAGCCAGAACGCTCACGTGGAGAGGGCGGATTCGAGTGTTTGAAGGTGAGTTGGTTTTGGAATTTGTTCGAACAAGCCGCCGAAGATCGTGGCCTAGCGCAGCGAGTACTTCGGAGCGGCCGGTATTCAACGCTGCATTGCTTGACGCCGGAGGAGTTCGAGGGCAGCCGGTTCGTTTTCTTTCGTGTCAGATACCAAGGTCCGGCTCTGCCTCAAGGCTACGTGGCGGCTCCGCCGTCGCAGTCGCTCTGGTGCCGGCCTATACAGAGCTGGCATCGTGAAGCGGATCTCAGATGAAGGCAAGCGAGGAGGCAGAATAGAAAAGTATGCTCATCAGGCTGGTCTGGAGCGTTTAGATTCAACGCGCGTTGGTGTCGATTAATTACTAATGGGACGACCTGTTTCCGCTGTAATGGGCGTTGCCACCACGAGTAGAGCCGCCAAACAAGATGTTAAACAATGTACTTGAGAGCGGATATTGATCGTCGCCGTTTGCGGATGGATTAAATTCGTCCTCAATGGAGAATGTCATGAAGCCACCGAAGCTCTTGGACTTCATCCACCCCACATAGGCGTTAATTGCGGCGTTTCCGATGTACGTGATGAAATAATTCAACGATGGGATGCTGAGATACCAACCATCATGAACCGTATCCACCTGCATATAAGACCGCTGCCAAAGTGTCGAGTTACTCACCAAGTCACGATAATGCAGCGTGACCTGCGTGAAATCCCCGAGCACTTGGGGTTGATCGACACCCTGATTCTCCCGTTCATAAAACGGAATACCGACGCCGATCTTTGCCGCCGCTACGCCCGCGCTCGTGAACACGCCTATACGATGGTCGCAAGTCCGCTTGTGCACATCACTGACCTGCAAAATCGCTGAATTGAACCAAGAGCAATCTGAGCCAGAGCAGGCCCTGCCTCCTGGCTCCGTATCCATGTCATAGCATTCAATGTTGATCTGATCGAGGTGGGACTGGCTCGTATTGGCCACCGATTGAAGAGAATTCCAGTCCCCCGCTGCAATGGTTATGATCTTGTTCGGCAAGGCAGTTCGTAGGGCGCTCAATAAGCTGTTGTATTGAGAAACATTCACGTTGTCTTCCCAGTCGATGTCCACGCCATCGTATCCATTGCCATTTACAAATGTGGCGATGTTGGTGACGAACTTGGCGAGCAGGGCCGGCGCGGTGCTCTGCGAGAACGCGCTTGTGTAGCTGTCATTGTCTTTGATGCAGACGATTGCTTTCTTACCGGACGGGCGGGCAGCGACCAGCGCGTTGATATTGGGCTGAGTGAGGTAATGAAGCTCAACGCTCCCATCACCGGTGCCGCTTGTCGTTCCCGGCGCAGCTGCGAAATGAATGATGTGGGTGTATTTGTTCCACGGGATTTGAGAAATCGACTCTATCCCGTTCTGGTCGCTGTAGTACCCGGTTATCCATTGCCCATAGGCACTTGCAGATAGTAAAAGTGCCAGAATACTAATTAAAATTCTTGTTAAAGTTCGCATAGCAATTCGTCCAATCGTAATAGAAGGCCAACGCGTCTACCGCATTAGCGCCCGTCGATGGTATGATAGCGCCGCTTCCTCCTCCGCTCGCTCTCCAAACGCAACCGGTTCCGAGCGTTAGGCCGCGCGAACCTGTGCTGTCCCGCACCGCTCTAAGGACTAGCTTCCGCCAGGGTTAGTAATATTAAGCTTTCTGCTTCCATCGAGCGTAAGGGTAGCATTCGCCAGGACTGCGTTGGCGATGGCCCAGGTAATAATCGCCCCGTCCGTCAGCGTCACCGGAGCTGGCGTGGACAGGACGACATTGCCGCCTCCCACGGGAGCAACAAAGGTAAGTGTTCCTGGATCCGAAGTGCCGGTGTTCAGTAAACTCCCGTTGCAGGAGCTGGGCTACCATGAACGGTGTGGTAATCGAAGTGGGCGCCTGCGAGCCCACGCCAGCAGCTGTATGTAGGTTAGCCTGCGCCCACAGATTGTGATAGCCAACCACGTGCTACGTACGCCCGTGGTCAACGCTCCGGATAAACTAACACTGCCAGTCCGTGCTGGGTCAGTACCGTTGGGAGAAATACGGTGTTCGCAGCCCCAACTGCAAGTCTTGCGGGTCCGGGTGTTGAGTTTTCTTCGCTATGTCTCCTCGGGTAGTCATTCGTTTTGTATATCCACCATTGTCAACGCCGGATGAAAATTCCCCATTTCGCCGGCTGAAGAATCCCCACCCAAAAGGCTCCCGGCCGAAGCCGAAAGCTGGATTCCGCTCTGCCCCCTTTCCCTCATATTAGGAAGTGCTGCCAGAACGGCCCGGAGCGGTCAAGGGCGCGCCGTTTTTGCGCGGCGTGGCGGACCCTTGGCGGCGAGGACCGTTCTGCGACACCTCTGAGGAGGGAAAGGGGGCTGGTCTGGTTTACTCTTCGGCTCGCGGGAACAGACTGCTTTGCGTCGCTCCTTTAAGCGGTAACTCTCGCCGCGGATGTTGATCGTTGTGGAATGGTGCAGCAGCCGGTCGAGAATCGCCGTGGCGATGATCGGATCGCCGAAGATCGAGCCCCAATCGCCGTAACTCTTGTTGGAAGTTAGAATGATGCTGCCACGTTCGTAGCGGGCGCTGACCAGTTGGAAAAAGATCGTCGCGCCCAGATCGTCCAAGGGCAGGTAGCCCATTTCATCGATTAATGTTGAGCTCAACATTAATCGATTTATGTGAAGTTGTCAGTAATGTGGAGTAGTCGCTCCAAAGCCCCGTCTTCATTGAGGCCGGTGCAGTCCCCACTCCACATTAATTTGCGCCTACAGGGACTCCAGCCAGTCAAGAATCGTGCCGTCTTTCGCCCATGGCGTTCTGGACTTCCGGGAAACCGGCTTGACCTTCGCGATAGCCTTGCGCTTCATAGCGAGATCGACTTTCGCGTAGCGATTGGTTGTGGCCGGACTCGCGTGTCCGAGCATATGACTGATGGTCGAAAGATCGACTCCTGATTTAAGCAGGCGCCACGGCGGTACTGTGCCGCATGCTGTGCGGATGGAGACGTTTCTTTCTCAACGTTGGCGCTGTTTCCGAGGCAGCGCCCAGACATCGGGAGAGAATGTACCGAACACCGAACCGGCTCAGTGGTTGGCCGCGATGATTGACAAAGAGATGGGCTTCAGGTGAAAGCTCGATCTTGCGTTGCTTGCAGAAAGACCGCAGCACCGCCGCAGTTTCTCGCCAAAGTGGGCAGTATCGCTCTTCTTTCCCTTGCCGAAGAGTCGCACCTGAAACGGCTTGACGATCTGAAGGTCACGAACCCGCAGATCGACGATCTCCTGGACACGGCCGCCCGTGTTGAACATCGTCGCCAACAGAGCATAGTCGCGAACACCTTGTGGCGTGGTCCTGTCGATAGTTTTCAGAATCGAATCGATTTCTTCGTACTCCAGGTAATCGATAGCGCGACTCGGTGCGCGTTTGAATGGAACCGCCATCACCCTTTGCGCATGATCCAGCTGTTCGGGGTTTCGCGACGCCACGAAACGAAACAGCGCATGAATGGCTGCAAGTCGCACGTTGCGCGTGGCCACGCCGTTATTCCTCTGATCTTCCAGATGAGAAAGGAACGCGAGAATGCCCGGCGGATCGAGATCGGCGAGATCAAGAGCCGCAACGGGAATTTTGCGTTGCTCCGCGATGAAGCGGAGCAGCAATGCGATAGTGTCCCGGTAACTGTGAATCGTATGCGGGCTGGATCCCCGGATACGCGGCAGATGGTCCATGAAGTAATCGCGGAGAATCGCGCCAAGGAGGGTGGCGGTCGCTGGTTTCTTCAACGAGGGCGACCTTTCCTGCCGGCAGGGACGATCAGTGAGCCGTACAGTCCGGCGAAACGCTTGCTGGCCGCCGCACGCATTGGTTCGATGAAGTGCAGATAATGATGAGTGGATAATGCCGAGCCATGCCCCAGATAAGTTGCAAGCAGTTGCAGCTTCGCATCCACGTCTGCTCCTGCGCGATACCAGCGCAGCAACGCATTGACAGCAAAGGAATGCCGAAAATCGTGGATTCGCGGCGATAGCCCGCTCGCGGCCTTAATGCCGCATTCACGCAGGAGGGGCTTGATGCAATAGGAGATGCCCGTGCCCGTGTATGCGCGCCCTCCCCTAGGCGCATTCCACATCAGTGGCGTGGGAGCTGACGAGGGCAGCTTCAGCTTCGCGCGCGCGGCAAGATACTGTTCGATCTCATTGGCGATGCCCTCATGAACCGGCAGCAATCGGGACTTGTAGAACTTCGTCCGCCGAATGTGCAACGTTCTCTCCTGGCGGTTGTAGTCGCCCTCTGTCAGATTCAGGAGTTCTCCGCGCCGGATGCCGGTCGTGAACAGAAGGACGATTGCCAGGCGGGTGAGTTCCGGGCGAAGCGGTATTGACGGATTTCCCTTCATGCCGGATGCCGCTTTCAACAGCCGCGCTATCTCCGATTCGGTAAAAATATGCGGCAGGAGGCGCTGATGATATGGCGGGAATGTCTGTGGATCGGGCAGGAAACAACCGGGTTCTGTCCGGCGACGATATAGACAGAACGCATGCACTTCGAGCATCCGAACCCGGCGTACACCCGATGCGAGATGTTCATGAGCCTTGCACCAGGTGTTGAAGGCTGTGGCGTCCAGGTCTGCATATCCGCCCCTGGCGAGCAGGCGATCCAGAGATTGAAGTGCGTGCGTCGCGGAATTGAACTGCCGCCCCAGCGCTCTTTTCATTCCGACATATCTCTGAAGTACAGCGGCGATTCCGGATGAAAAAGATGCCTCGATCATCGCTTCGCTCCTTTGTGCGCGGTCGCTTTTTGATCAGGAACGGGAAGCGGAACCTCGCGCAGGTCTCCTGTAGCCAGCTGCAGATATACGGATGTGCTCTCAGCACTGCGGTGGCCGAGGATGTCTCCGATGGTTTTGAGAGGCGTTCCGTTCCTGAGCAACTGAACCGCGAACGAGTGGCGGAGGCAATGCGGACCGTTAAAGGGAATCTCGGTTCCGCTCCTGCGGAGCAGTGCCTGAAAGGCTTCGGTAACGGCCGTGGGCTTCAGTATGCCGATGGGGGCGCGCATCCGAAGGAAGACCCTGCGGTAAGGAGCCGCCGGAGGTGTTCGGCGCAGGTGCTTCACAAGTGCGGCAGATACTTCGTTTGTCAATGGAAGCTCCAGTGGCGTTGAAGTCTTCCGCTGATGGACTCTCAGGCTGCCATGCCGCCATCGAATATCGTCCAGGCTCATGCCGACGACCTCACTGGCGCGGAGCCCATAAGTAGCGATTAACAGAAACATTGCGTAATCGCGCAACCCCATCGCGGACTTTTGATCGATGCTTTTCAGCAACGCTGTGACTGTGTCCCACGAAAGAGAGCGAGGCAACTGTTCGAGCCGGTACAGCCGCGGCGTGTCGATCTGGCGATCCAGTCCCGTACGCACTCTGCCGTCTGTGGAGAGGAACCGCAGCAGGCCGCGAACGCCGGCTATCTCATGCTGCAGGCTTCCGCGGCACAGGCGCTGGCCGGCTTGCGTGATGTACGCCTCGATGTCGCCCGGCTGAATGGCATCCAGCGCCACGCTGCGTGAGTCCAGGTGTTCGAGAAAACAGCGGGATACAAGTTTGTGGTTCGAAATCGTCGACGGCGCGCAACCGCGGACTCTATCCAGGTAGGCCGCGTATTCATCGCTGACCAGCGCTGCCGGAGAAACCGGCGTGGCCTTCTCAATAACGCCGGTCTGAATGATTCCAGCGGCGTTCAGATATCGAGCCATCGTTCGAAGCGTGCCGGCGTGGTTGGGAAATACCCGGATGAGATCACGCCACGACTCATACAGGATCGGCGCGGTAATCTCGCGAACTCCGCGCTTCAGCAGATCCTCGTCTGCGCTTTTCAGAAAGCGGATCGAGAACTTTCGCGACCCCGGAGTATAGCCGCTCGACGCGAGCCAATCGTCAAAGCCGTCGGCGACGGAGCCCAGCAGCGGCAATGCGCGGAACTTGTGATGTGCCTTGGGAAGAAGGGACTGTAGCATCGTTTACCTCGTTGAGTTGGTGTCCGGCCGCCGGACGGCGACCATTCCGATGCTACTGAATTAATGTGAAGCTGAAGGCTGGGAAGCTCAATGAAGACGGGGCTTTGGAGCGACTACTCCACATTACTGACAACTTCACATAAATCGATAATCAGAACCTTCGGCGCCAGGTAGACACGCATGCGCCGGTCCAACCGACCCTCTCGATAGGCCCGGCCGAGGTCGGCACCAGATCGTGCGCCGTGATGAAGTACGCTCCGAATCCAGACTGAATCGCGGCTTCGGCCAGAGCCACGCTCAAGTGGGTTTTGCCCACACCCGGCGGTCCCAACCGAATCACGTTGCTGGCTTCGTGCAGGAATCGCAAGCTCCGCAACTCACGAATCTGCTTCTCGTCGATCGACGGTTGAAAGCCGAAGTCGAACTGGTCGAAGGTCTTCACGAAGGGCAGGTGCGCCAGTTGCAAACGCGCCCGCAAGTATCGCGTGCGGCGCGCATCCACTTCGCAGCCCAGCAGCTCGTTCAGAACTCGGCATAACCCGGAGGCTTCTTGGCGGCCTGTTCCAACAGATTCTCCAGGCGAGCTTCGACTGCCTTCAGCCCCAGGCTGGCGAGCGAAGTTTGCAGCCGTTCGATGGGAGTCATCTTGCACCTCCCATCGCCGCGCTCTCATAAGCGGCTAGCGGCCGTACTTCCACCGAGGGCGCTGTTTCCCGCATCTGGATCAAAATCTTACCGCCGCCCCTTTCGCCTCCGAGCGGAATGCCCTGGTGATGCGGTCGATGCGTGACGATCTGGTGGCGGCGTTCGGCGCGGCATGCACCGCGATACGCTGTCCGCTGTAGCGCACTTCCACATCGACTCCTTGCTCGCCCCCAGACTTCCTTGCCCACATACTGCCAGGGAACCGAGTAGCGGCTCGCTCGCCAGCTCACGTAGGCATCCCGCGCCACTTTGCGCAATTCGTCGTCCCATTAGGGATAAGGCGATCGGCCATTCACGGCCGCTTCAATCGCGACCCATAGCGCGGAACCGTCTCTGGCTTCAGAAGATACTTCCGCACCGTCTTTCTGTCGTAACCCGTCAGTTTGCTGATGGCCTTTGTGCTCAGGCCCTCTCGCTTCATCTCCACCATCTGTTGCACGTCTTTTCCCCTTAGCAATGGCGGTCCTCCTCCACGGAGGATCGACCGGCTTCATACCCTCGTCCGAGGGTGGGGAATTTTCAAACGGCTATATGGGGATTTTTACACCGGCGCTAACACCAGTCCCACCGGGCGTCGCCCATGTGCCGTTGCCGCGCCAGAATGTGTTCGCTGATGCACCCATCCTACTACTAAGATTAGCAACGGGAAGATTACCTGTGACTCCCGTTGAAAGCGGGATAAGGGGCAAATCTCCGGCGATTAAAGAATAAGGAGTAAATGGCGTCGCGGTGCCGCACATCCAATGACGAGGTGTGCAGTTTTCCTGGCCGTAAGACTGAAGGAAATCTTGGGTCTCGTGGTATTCGTCGCTACCGTGGCCGTCAGCCATGACGGAATCGCCCGAAAAGTTACTGGAGTGACTGAGCACGTCATCGGCCTCATCGCTTGGAGTGACGTCCGGCCCAGACCTTTTTCAGGTTCGAGAAGAGCCGGTCTCACCAGTTGCGCCATCACCGTCATCCTGCAATCTCGTTTGGAGAACTACGCAGCCCGTCGAAACCGTTCACCCTTTGCCAGCAGCGCCCAGATGGTCCGGGCATTCTTATTCGCCACAGCCACGCAAGCCTTCTTGTAACCAAACTTCCTTTTCTTCTCTGCGATCCAGCGGTTGCGATTGTCTGTTTTCCCTTCCGCCCGGTACACCACCGAGCGCGCGCCATGAATAAGGAGCATTCTTAGATGCGGATCGCAACGCTTGATGATTCCCAGCATGCGCTGTTTGTCGCCACTGGAATACTGCCGTGGCACCAGGCCCATCTAAGCCGCAAACTGGCGTCCGTTCCGAACGCGCTGCCATTGGCGACAGCCGCGACGACTGCCGTTGCAATCACCGACCGACACTTTCCACCTCCGCGATTCTCTGGCAGAGATCATTGCTCTCGAAACAAGTTTGAATCCGCCGCTCCAATCCACGAATGCGCTCGTCCATGGCGCAAAGCTCCTCGTAGAGACCCGTCATCAGTTCGCGAGCAAAGGAACTCAGCAGCGGATGCGGCTCGGAAAACAATGCCGGCAGGTGCATTCGAATCTGGCTGAGGTGAAGTGCAGAATGATGCCGTACTCTGCCAGCAAGCCGGATCTGATTGCCGAGCTGCGTGCGGCAACCGATCAACCGGCTGCGAATCCGGTGTAGCGCCTGCAGGTCTTGTTGCTCGATGGACTTCTGAGCCACGAAGCGCATCTCTGGACGGCTCACTGCCTCGCAGAGCCGCCGCATCCGACGGATCGTTTTTCTGTCCCTTCAGAAAGGGTTTTACGAACTGCGGTGCGATCAAGCGCGCATCGTGCCCGAACGAGCCGATCACGCGAGCCCAGCAGTGCGCACCCCGCGTCGCCTCCATCCCGACCATACAGCGCGGAATGCTGCCAAAGAAATCGGCAACCTGGCTTCGCTTCAGGCGTTTTTTTAAAACCGCTCGCCCCGTTTCGTCCGCTCCGTGCACTTGAAACACATGCTTGGCAGTATCCAGACCGATTACCTTAACTGACATCCTGGCGGTTCCTCCTCCTGGTGACTATAACCTCTCATCACCGGGCCGGGTCCATACCATCACGTCAACGGCATGCGAGCGATGCTCGTGTAGCCAAGAGCTTGCGAAATATTCATCGCCGCCAGTTCGATGCCGGCCACGGAATCGCGAAGGGCACGAGAGCCATTGAACGGCAGCATGCCTCGGAAGAGAGTCAGCCAACTGTGCTTCCCGAGGTTCGAGAGACCTTGTGTTGGTGGCTGCATGACGTGCCGGTTACGATCGCTTCATTGTAATTAAGGGCCCGCGGACGCAAATCTTACCTGTAGGTCTTCCCTGTCACTCATAGATTGCTGGATGGCAGGTTTTCAGGCTTGTAATCCAACAAATCTGCTCAGAGCAGGCGCGGGCTGGGCACTTAGCCATTTGGCCCCTGGGCTTTGGTTCGTGGGCATTGAGTTTCGCCCATGACGTAGACCGCGGATCGCAGACTTGCGTGATTGCGAGCGGCTCGCCGCAGAGCGATGCGCAACAGGAGCGGCCACCGCAAGACTCCTCGCGTGCGGACGTGATGAGAAACTGATTCCTGTTCGAAATGATCGAATGTCCACTCGCTGGGGAACAGCGCATGCGCTCGATGACGCCTGACCTAATACGGAGCCCAAACGACGAGGGTGTTCACGGGTCTGGCTTGAGACGTATCACAAGATGGCCCACAAATGCCTTTCGGTTGATGGTGTTTACGATTTACTAGAGTAAGATTGCCATGCGAAACCTGCCGGCCATATCGGCAGCTCATTGGGAATCATGCTAGGGAGATTATGGGGGCTGTAAAGGGAAGACCTTTGCAAGCGCGCTGAAGGTTAGATTCGAGGCTCGTCCCTGATTTCGGAAAGCGCCTGTTCTACTGTGGCGGAACTGGCAAAATAGCATTACACAGGAACTTGGCGTGGATTGATCGCGGGGCCGGTCCTCGGCATTGCCAGCCCCTATTGTCATCATCGCGCTGAGCGGCGCATTGGAGTATCATCGCCTGAAAACTCCGGCAGGATCGCCATCGTGCTGTACGTGGCCGATCACGCTCCCGCCCGCACGGTGAACCGCGTCCATTTGTACGGGCTCACTACGCCCGCGATAGATCGGGATGCATAGTTTTGTGGCCCGCCGCTTTGAGCGTTTTCTCCTGGCGGGCTAACTCGAGGTCGCTCTCGACCATCATGCGAATCAATTCCTCAAACCCGACCCGCGGCTTCCACCCCAGCTTCGTTCGAGCCTTGGTGGAATCGCCGAGCAGATAATCGACCTCGGTCGGACGAAAATACCGGGGATCGGTTTCCACGCATTTTTTCCAATCGAGATCGCAATATGATCCAGCCAGGTCCAGAAATTCTCGCACGGAATGGGATTCGTCAGTCGCCACTACGTAATCGTCCGGCGATGGCTGCTGCAGCATCAGCCACATCGCCTCGACATAATCGCCGGCATAGCCCCAGTCACGCTTGGACTCCAGATTCCCCAAGAAAAGCTTGGATTGAAGTCCCAATTTTATGCGGGCCAGCGCGCGCGTGATCTTTCGCGTCACAAAAGTCTCGCCGCGGCGCCGCGATTCGTGATTGAACAGAATGCCGTTGCAGATAAACAAGCCATAGGCTTCGCGATAATTAACCGCGTACCAGTGCGCCGCGACCTTGCTAGCGGCGTAAGGACTACGCGGATAAAACCGAGTCGACTCGGTCTGGGGCGGCTTAGCAGCGCCGAACATTTCCGAGGAGCCGGCTTGATAGAAACGAACTTGCTTGCCGCCCGCAACGTGGTCCCGTAATGCTTCGAGAAGCCGCAACGTCCCCGTCGCCACCACGTCCGCGGTATATTCAGCCTGGTCGAAGCTGACCCGCACATGCGACTGCGCCGCGAGATTGTAAATCTCATCGGGTTGGGATTTCTCCAGAATTCGCCGGAATCCCGCGCCGTCCGTCACGTCCCCGTAGTGGAGAAAAAGCGACACACCCCGTTCATGAGGATCGGCATAGATCGGATCTAAACGCCCGGTATTGAAAGTGGAGGCGCGCCGCACGATCCCATGTACCTCGTAACCCTTGGCGATCAGAAACTCAGCCAGGAAGGAGCCATCCTGCCCCGTGATACCGGAAATGAGCGCCTTTTTCATACGAATTTGATACACCCAAGCGCTAGCATCATCATCCGCAGCAACAGCCAGCCATGCTTCCAACGCTGGATGTTCGTCTCTCCGTACACTCGCTCCTGATAGCGAATGGCGAGGCCCACGAATTTTAAATTATACTTCGCCGCGCCGAAGATCAGATCGAAATCTCCGAACGGATCGATTTCGCCAAAATAGGTGCGATTGGCGGCGATCGTTTCATAGTGCCGCCGGCTGAGAACCTTGGTGCCGCACCAGCGTGTCCTTAATACTCTGGCTCAGGAGCCAGCTAAATGCAAGACTGAAAGATTTATTCCCCACCAGATTAAAAAACCGCATCGCGGAGTCTTCCATAGGATAAACCAGGCGCACCCCGTTAGTAAATTCCCCTTTGCCCGAGCGCCAGGCGCCGTAAAAACGCGGCAGATCCTCGGGAGGGACGGTAAGATCCGCATCCAGGATTATGAGCAGCTCGCCTGTCGTTTCCGCAAAGCCCAATCGAACGGCTGACCCGCCCGATATTTTGTACCAGTTCGACGGTGAGTATAACCCGAAGCGCAGCGGCGAGATTCGGGGGCTCCCTTCGCCTGCATCTTAGGATCGGTTGGGCCGGCGAGGACCGCGGTCAAGGCCGAGCGCAGCGAGTTCATCTTAAACCTTGAGGGCGGCCGCAGCCGGCCTTATGAAAAATTTGGCAGGCGAAGGGAGACTCAACGTCAGCCCGACGGCTAGGCCGCTGCAACATAGCTCAACGGCGCTGGCGCTCGATAGCCCAGCGCACTGTGCGGGCGCACGGTGTTATAGTGCTTCCTCCACATCGCAATCACCACCTGCGCTTCTTTAAGCGAATAGAAAATCTCCCCGTTCAAACATTCATCTCGCAACTTGCCGTTGAACGATTCACAATATCGGTTTTCCCATGGACTGCCGGGTTCGATAAACAGCGGCTGGGTGCCCACTGTTTCCAGCCACGTCCGAACGCGCCGCGCGGTCATCTCCGCGCCGTTATCCGACTGAATGTGTTCCGGCACGCCGTGTTGAAGCATCGAGTCGCCCAGCAGTTCGATCACATGCGCACTATTCAACCGTCGCGCGACGCGGATCGCCAGGCACTCCCGCGTGAACTCGTCGAGCAGAGTCAGCAGCCGCAAGCTGCGGCCGTCGTGCATGCGGGCTTCGACGAAATCGTAGCTCCACACATGCTTGCGCCGTTCCGGCCGCAGCCGGATGCAGGAGCCGTCGTTCAACCACAGCCTTCCGCGTGGTTTCTGCTTGGCGGAACCTTCAACCCTTCGCGACGCCAGATGCGTTGCACTCGATCCTGGCCGACGCACCAGCCCGCCTGCTGCAGCAACGCCGTGAGGCGCCGGTAACCGTAGCGGCCGTACTGGCTGGCCAACGTGACGATCGTTTGCGTCAGCCGGTCTTCGTCATGGTGTTGCGTGGGCTGATACGGTTGAGTCCCCCGCGGCTGACGCGCCAGCCGGCACGCTCGCCGTTTACTCAATCCCTTTTCCCGAGCGTGCTGAACGGCAATGCGGCGCCGCTCGGGACTTAGAGGTTTCCCTCGGCGATGTCCTTCAGATCTGCTTCTCCACGTTAAATCGGCGATGGCGCGTCGCAACTGCGCGTTCTCCTTTTGCAGATCCTTGAGCTTCTTGGCCTGCTCTACTTGAGCCAGGGCAAGACCGTGCCGCTGGCTTGCAAAGAAGCGGGGATCGTGGAGCAGACCTTCTATCGGTGGCGGAAAGAATACGGCGGCCTATAACGAGAATGGCCAAATAGTACCAGTCCGATCCAGTCTCTTCTTCTTTTATCCTTCAACATAATAGACCTCTGCGAAACATTGTGGTGCTCTATGTCTCCGCTATATTCAGGGCGCGCAGGGCTATCCCGCGCCACGAAAAACACATGATGCAATCCGTGAAATTCGTCAGGTTTATGCTGCGCGGCCTGAGTCTTACATCAGCCGCGGCTCTGGTTAGCGCCCTTGCGCACGCTCAAACGCGGGTGGATCTGCGAACGCAGAGCAAAGATGGGCCGGTCGGTGGAGGTCCTTGTACTTCCACAGCTCTCTCCGTTCAATATAACGCCGCTGGGTCGTTCGGCTGTTTGCCGGATTTCACGTTCTCGGCGCCACACACGATTGTTGCTGGAGCCTCCGGCATTTTCGATATGCATTTTATGTCCGCTGCCGGGCTCACGCTCCCTGGAGCGCTCAGCACGGGGATTCTCAAGGTCGCTACGACGACCGGCGCAATTTCGAGCGTGTCGGCGCCGGCGGGTGTTGTTGTGGGCACGACGGACACTCAAACTCTCACCAACAAGACCGTGGACGGGGTCACTCCAACGGTATTCGGATACCTCGATGCAACCAGCTCGATCCAGACGCAACTTAACGGAAAAGGCGCCGGATCCGTCACGCAAGTCACATTTCCGGCTGTTCCATCCTGGCTGACAGCGACCGTGGCGACGAATACCACAACGCCCGCGATCTCCCTTAGTCTCACAGCCGCCCAGACTCCACACCGCGTCATTGGGACGTGCGGGACAGCGACCAGCTTCAGTCCTTGTTCGTTAATCGCGGGAGATTTGCCGTCAATCCCGCTTTCAACGGGAGTGACGGGTAATCTTTCCGTCAGCAATCTCAATGGCGGGACGGGCGCATCCTCGAGCACATTCTGGCGTGGCGACGGCACATGGGCCATAGCTGCGGGCGCGACCGGTGGATTTGTCAATCCTATGACCAGCCAGGGAGACATCATCGTAGAAAACTCAGCACCGGCGCTGCAAGGCTTGCAGTTGGGGCTGCGAATACGGTATTTAGTTCCAACGGTACTTTCCCAGCATGGACTAGCGATCTTAGTTTATCAGGAGGGGTGGCCACGGGCGTAGGCGGCACAGTCGTAGGCTACGACGACCTGGGCGCACAAACCAACTTACATACAGCCGCTGGTGTCGGCTGGCAGGCACCTACCTCGATTACTACACCGTTCATGATGACTTTGCCTGCGGCTCCTGCGACCGGGTTTATTCTCAGCACCGGCACATCGGATCCGGCAACTCTTTCGTTCGTCGCGTCAACTGGATCTGGGAACGTGGTTGAGGCCACAAGCCCTACGATTACTACCCCGGTCATCTCCAGCATTACTAATAACGGCACCGAAACACTTCCTTCACACACCGGGGGAATACCGATTATCATTGCCTGTGGGTCTACGACCACCGGAGCCGGCACTTGCGCAGATACCTCTACAAGTTCAACGGCTCTGATATATTTTGGTCGCGCTACTCTGGCCTCAAACGCTCAGATCATCACGGTTAGCCCCGGCTACACGAGCACCTCAACATTTTATTGTGTTGGAAACGATGTTACCACTCGCGCTAATCCTGTGCAGGTAGTTCCGGCCAGTGCCACTACGCTTACAATCACCAATACAACGGGAGCTTCCGACGTGGTTCAGTGGGCCTGCTTTGGATATTAAACATGAAACCATTATTATTTACGGCACTCCTAGCATCAAGCGCCTACGGGCAGTGGATCTCCGCCTATTACCCAGCCCAGAACGGCATCGAGTCTATCTCCCAAATACCATGGTCCAAAGTTACCCACGTCATTCATTTCGCAGCCGCGCCGGGAGTTACCAGCGGGTCTGCAGATGGGACGGTCAGCCTTTACTATGTGACAACCGGGGAAGCGAGTCTCATTAATTCCACCAAACCCGCCGGAAAGAAAGTATTGCTCTGCATCAAGGATAATGATTCCTCTACCAGCGCATTCTCGCAAGCGACGGCCTCAGGATTACGTTCAACGTTTATATCTAACATCGTTGCGCTGGTGAATACTTACGGGTACGACGGTATAGATATCGACTGGGAAGATAATATCGACGTAACCAATTACGAGAAGTTCCTCGTTGCGCTCCGAGCCGCGCTGCCGAGTCCTAAGATCATCTCGCTGGCTGTAATCAATGCGACGGGAGTCTCCACAGTAGCTGCGGACGAGCAGTCCATCGTCGATCAGATCAATGTCGAGTGCTATGACATGAATTCCGAGCCGGGGGGCGAAGACTGCGAAGGAACCGATTGTAGCTGGTTCAATTCGGCGATTCTTAGCGCCGGCGACGCGTGGAAAAGAACTGCCAGCCAACTCGTCGGAGTATTCACTGCCGCCGGTGTAATCCCCGCAAAGATCGGGATAGGAATCCCATTTTTCGAGGCCGAGCAATCCGTGTCTGGCCCACTGGTGAACGGGGACTATACCATTACCGTTCTCAGCTACAACTCGATGGTGACCAATTCAGCACTCTGGACAGCGGCCAACACGTTTTATAGCTCAACTTACGAAGCGGAATACCTTGTCACTTCCGCACCGCTGTTTGTGTCCTACACCGGAAATCGTGGAATCGGCAACTACGTGGCCTGGATGAAATCGCGGGGATTCGGAGGGATGATGACATTTGATCTGGCTTATGAATTCAACGCCTCCTCAAGCGGAGACGATCAATACCCGCTCTCGAGTACGCTGTTTAGCACGCTGTTTGGCGGCTCTACTCATGGCGGAAACGCCCATCATGGTGGAAATTCGTCTCAATAACATTGTTCACACCCATTAGATCTAAAACGCTTCAGACCCATTCCATGAAAACGTTGATAAGAGAGAACCTTGATAACAAATGTGTTCTATTTCTCTTTTGTGCGTTGACGCGAACGCCGAATGCACCGCTTTTTACTGCAGCGCGGGTTCAGGTTGCGCTCGTTGCAGTACAGTCTGTTGACACGCTAAAGACGGCCTACCCTAACTATTTCTCTGATACGCGAAGATTCTTGAAGGAACTGGAGGTGGCTTTGCATGGCGGTGCTCCGATACGGTGTATAACGAATATATGAGGCCCCACCCGGAAGTGATCGAAGGGCCGGAAGCGTGGACGCGGTTCCGCGAAGCCGTCAAGAAAGTGCTGACGGTTCCAAGAGCGCGGTGCCCAATCCCTTCGGAAAGCGCAAGAAGAAGAGCAAGAGGGTCAGCAAGAAACCAGATGGCACGTGAGAACCGAAATCTTTTGGATCGGCCCTTCGAAATCTTTCAGAATATCTTCAATGGGTGAGGACCCCCGAAGCTTGGCAATCGCTTCCCTCGTCTTCTGCTCCCTTTCTTCATTGTGGGTCGCCTCAATCGCATTCACCAGAACCTCCTTTGGAACTATCCCGCGCTCAATAAGAACGCGAGACAAAGCTCCAAACAGTTCAGATAATTCCGAAATCTGAGACAAAATAGCGGCGACCGTAGCTTCGTACATCTCGAAGGACACTAATCCTTGTTCTTCCATCGCCGAAGTTTACCTCGATTGGGCGGTCAACTTTAACGAGCGCTTCCCGCGCTTCTGGCGCTTCCGTTCCTTCTCGGTCAGGATACGTTTGCGGTTCGTGATTCTTTCCAGTGGCCTCATTCCAGGTTAGGCGTTTGCCGACAATCTGGGAAGCGGCTAACTTGAACCGGTCAAAGTCAGTCATCTTTTCCCGATTGTTGTAGCGATAAGATTGCTCATCCAAGTAGCGGAACAAATGAAACGGCTCGACCGAGACATAGGTTCCACTGATACCGCGTTTCAAAAGACTCCAGAAGTTCTCAAGGGTGTTAGTGGTACATGCGCTTGCCCCCTCGGCTGACACAAACAGTTAAGACACAGGTGGCCGTTCGATGAAAAGTTGTCGAGCCGGCAAGACGACATTACAGCATACTGGTGGCCGGCTGGTGAAGCGGAGGCGGGCAATGCTGGAGAGCAACCCCCCGAGGAATAGCCAGACTGGAAACTCATCCAGACGATGAGCGGGAACGTTGGCCGCAAGGCTGGCGCCTCCATCGGAACACTTGTGCAAACCGGTCCTCGACCGCATTCGCCGCTCCGCAAAAGAGGGACAAGAATTACGCGTGCAGTATGGGCCGGGCGACTGTCTTCTTTTAGCCGTTAAAACCCGACAATACCCTGTTGTTATTTTACGGGCCAGACGAGTAAAGTTCGCTGAGATGCGATGCGCGGCTGTCCTCGAGTGGATACGGGCAGAGCATGCACAAAAGCGGCTCCCAAGGGTGCCACGAACACACGCCGTTTTCACTATGGAATCGAAGCAGCGGAGAATTCACTATCCGGGGCGAGACCTCCCTTCGCGGACACGAACGGGCGCCCGTTGAGTGGTGTTATCGGCAGCGAGAGAAAGTGGTCGGGAGGCAACTTCTCCGAGATACGCGTGATACGGCCACATAAGGAGCGCCGAGCCGAGGATCAAACCATACCTCGATACTAAGGTGAGCAATCTCGACAGATCGATGTCCTGCCTGAAGTGCAGATCGACGGATATGCGGCGCTCGAAAACTGAAGGATTCCTCGGAGCGCCGGCGCGAGCGTTCGGGTGCCAGCCATTCCGGTGCCGGAGCTGCGGCAAGCGATCTTACCGCGCCACCGCGCTGCGCAAGAGGTCCGTCTCTGTTGAGTCAAGGAAGGGCGCTTGACTGGACCTGCTATCAGAATCGCCAACTGGATCGCCTCTTCGACGGCAGCGACCCACGGGCCTGCGGCGGACCGGTAGGCGATGCGAAAAGCGCTGAGCCAGCGCGGCTTCGGAACGCATAGCGAGTTGTCCTCGCGCATGAGGGGGCGGACGCGCTTGGGATTCACCATCCATATTTATATGTTCAAAGCAGATCACTCCGGTTTGCACGTAAACGCCGAACATCGCCACAAACCCAACGCCCGAGGGGCGGGTACGTTGGTGTGATGGCGCTTGATTATCTAAATTGGAATTGAATCGTATATTCGGCGGGTACCGGATTTCCATTCAGCGTGCCGGGCCGGAACTTCCACAATCTTGCGGCGCGCACAGCAGCGGACCTGATCGGGAAGCTGGTCACGCTCGTTCCGCCGGCAGACGAAACCAACTCGGCCTCTTTGACATTTCCGGACGCATCCACCGAGACCCGGACAGAGGCGATGAACTGACCCTTCGGCCCGGCCTTTTTCAAAGTGTCGCTTATCTCAGGGGTAATTGCAGGATTGCTTGTTTGGATCGGAATTGGCGGAACGGAGGAAGACGCCAGGGGCCGTTCCGCGACGCGCGCGACTGCGGGAGCTCCCGGGATGCTGGTGCTGGTTGATGCCGGAGAGGGGTCGGGTGGTCGTGAATCAGAATTGGAGGGTTCTGGGCGCTCCACCGCTTTGGCGGTTTCCGCAGCAGGTTTGACCGACTCAAGAGGAGCTGTTGAGCGGTTCAGGCGGAGCGATTACCGGTTCAGGAACATTCGCCGGTTTCGATCCACTCTCATCGAGCGCGGTATTCGTGACCGGGGGCCTCTGCCGCTCAATGTCATGCGGACTGGCGACCATTGAATCCTTAGGATTCAGCGTGGGGTTGGCCCTTTGCGACGCGGAGCCAGCAAAAGGGGTCTGCGGCCTGATCTCAGAGTTCCCGATGCTCGGCTGATGAACGCCAGAGGCTCGGTCCGCGTCCGGCGGGAGAATGGCCGATAACTCTGAAGGCGGCCTTCCATTCCAACCTAAAATCTGGATGGATTCCGCTTGGGTCCGGTGATCATCGGTTGCAATTTCAAGCCTGATGTCCATATCACCGAGCAAAGGTGTGTATAAGATTCGGCCTTCCGCGAGTTGTCTTTTGTCGAGCAGCAAAGCTCGTGTGACCCCATCGCGAATCGCGAGTGTGCCACTCAAGGCCTGGTGTACGGCGCCGGAAGAGCGGTCCCACGTGACCTCAAGTCGTTTCCCGAGCGCTTGACGTTTAGGCCTAACGGTCGGGTGGTCAATGCGCCGGGAACCTGACGTTCGGCCCGATCCGCGGAGCGGGGCCAGTTGTATGCCAAACCAGCGACGACCAGAATCGCCGCTAACGGCGCCGCCCCTAGCCATCCGGTCTTTCGCGACCACACCGGAGGCGCGGGTAACGGACTCGGTTCCGAGGGGCGCATCGGATCCGTCAAGCGCCGATTGCGGAGGAGGTATTCGTCGAAAAAGAACTCCGTCGCGGGAACTCGTGATGCAATTTCACTGTCCAAGCTAAACAGCGCTGCCGACCATTGCCGGTGCGTTTGGATCAGCATGAAAACCGCGCCCGAAGCCGGAAAGTACCATTTAGCAAGGGGGCGGTCGGATTCCGTCATCGCCAGACGTCCACCCATCTGCGTACGGAAAAATCCAACCACAGAAGGCGCGCCCGCGGGAGCATCCTTCGACCTGTCTTGCAGCCAATCGCCAAGAGCTGCTTGGGCCGCCTCCGGATCATACAGCGTCTCCTCCGACTGCGGAAGCAGTTCACAATTCTGAATGAGAAGAGCGTCTCGAAAGACAGAGCCGAGTAGTAAGCCGAGTCTTTCGCTATTTTCCTCCAGAGCGGCCCGCAAATCGTGAATCGCCGAATAGGCCACGCGAACCGGGAGCGGGTGACCCGCCCCGGGCACCTCAAAGAACTCCGGTCGGGCGGATTTCGAAACAAACCGGCTCTGCATCTCCTCTTGAACTGACGTTCGCAATTTCGAGATCGGGTTCGGCGTGGTCTTGGCTGGGGCTATCCGTCGTTCGGCTCGCACACGAAGCTTATGGGCATCGAAAGGGAATTCGAGAGGACTAAATGCCGAATGTACTTGGCCTTTGTCCGAGAAAAAGAACCCGGCATTAGAACTTTGGCTGTCCGCCGCAGCATCAATCACCAGAAATACGCTGTTCTGCTCAGAGAAGCACTCTCTGATCAAAGTGAAATCATCATCGCGCAGCCGTATGCTATGGCCCTGGTCCGTTCGGTAGTATCCAACGATGGAGAGCCCGTCAGTCCGCGACCGAGACTCTGCAAGGGTCCGCTCCCATCGAATCGGCGTCGCGGCGCTCCACGGCGATTCCAGAGACTTGTATGCTTGAATTTCTGCAACGGCGGAAGAATGAATGTTCCCCAGAAGAATTCCCCACAGCTCCTGGCCGCCAACGCCCAGCGTAGCCCAGATTTCACTTTCGATCTGGCCTATTAAATCGATCCCAATCCGGATCTGCATTGGCGCGCCGGGAAATGTCCGAGTATACGTCCCCTTCGATGCAGAACCTGCGGAGCCGGCCGGCATTTGCATCTGGCCTCCGAGAAGGACCTATTGATCCTGGGAACCATCTTACTCGATCCGCGTGGTTCGGGTTGCTCACCTAGGTGCCCTCATGTAGCTTATTGGAATGTCTCGATCCGCTTGCTTCGCACATTGCCGCTCAGCTTTTCTACGCTGCTTGTGGCGAGACACCGGATACCGCGTCCATTCATTGGCCAGGTTGTTGATCAAAGTCATCAGGCCGTTGCTGGCGCGCAGATCAACCGACACAATGAGCAAGGTGGAACGGTCGGCGCAGAGCGACGACTCCGGATATTTCTCACTGGAGGGCCCGCTCTCCATATGCAAACGTGGGTGATTGCAGTCTCAAGGTTGTGTTGCGAAAACTCAGGAAGAAGATGGGACTTCAAAGCGGCTTTGAACACGGCGCGGGAGCAGAAGACGATGATCGAGGTACGCGATCACGCGTGCGGAATCCAGCGGCGCAGCTTGAAGTCTCCAGAGGGAAAAGGAAACGCTGCTGAGCGTTCACCGAAGTGGCGGCATGGTGATTCTCGCCACGGACTCGCCGCTTGCGTGCTGGCGATTCTGAATTATCTGGGGCTGCGGGCGGAAGTGAAATACGGATTCCAGCCGTGGGAAGCTCTGCAAACTGTCACGCTGTCAGCGGCCAAGGCTTTAGGCTCTCGGTCCCTCGAACCCGGCAAATTAGCCGACATCGTATTTGGCCGGAGAACCTCTGCGCGACATCCGGGATGTGGCAACATCCAGCGTGTGATGGTCGATGGTGTCCTTCTGGCAAGGGTGCGTAAGTTAGGACTTCTTTGGGTCCAGGAAGCGGCGAACGGACGTACGGCCGATTTTTAGCTGATTTCAGATTTGGATCTCACGCTAAAACTCGGCAAACACCGCGAGCAGACCAGCCATGGCGCGGCCGATGGGCGTGGTTAAATCCGAGGCTTCTGTGAGTGACACAAAACCGACGCCCAGACGTTGAAGTTCCTGGAGCGTCCCCACCAAGTCCGCCACGGACCGGCCCAACGGTCCGGCCGCCAGACCAGGACGACATCGGTTTCACGGGGCGCGGGGCTCCCCGATTACAACTGCCTCTTGCGGCTCCGCCGACTTTCTGCGACCAGTGTCGTCCAGCGAAAACTGGCGTGTTCAGTGGGAGACATCAGTCCCGCCGGGGTTAGAGGCAGGGCCCCATAGCTTGAATCGCATTCGTGTAGGAAACGTAATGGATGAAGCCGATTACAAAGCCATCCTCGGGATGGTGAGCGAGTCACCGCGCCGTATCAACCGCGTTGTTACGGACGCCATCTCCGACGTGCTGCTGGTCACGGAGCGGAGTGGCCTGGAAATTCTAAGTCGCGAAGGCGTGCCAGCGGAGAGCGTCCACATGGTCGGAAAGCTGATGATCGATTCGCTGCGGAATTATCTTCCGCGTGCTCTTCAGTCCGATGTGGCGGCCCGGTTAAGAATCGACGGCGGGCGCTTTGGGTCCGGTGACCCTGCATCGTCCCGCGAATGTCGATAACACGCGGCAGTTCGCCGAGATTCTCGATGCTCTATGTGTCATTTCTCAAAGTGTACCCTTGTATTGGCCCTTATATCCCCGGACCCGGGCGAAGCCTGAAGGCGGCACGATCCCTGGGATGGACCGGATTCACCTTTTAGAGCCGCTGGGTTACTTAGACTTTCTGTGCCTTCAGGCGAAAAGCTTCGTTGTGGCTAACGGATTCCGGAGGTATTCAGGAGGAGACGACGGCGCTCGGGATAGCCTGCGTAACGCTGCGCGAGAACACGGAGCGCCCCATTACGGCTGAGTGCGGTACCAACCGGCTGGCGGGCACGACGGCGCCATCGATCCTGGCGGCATGTGCGAGACGCTGGAATCCCCCAAGCAAGGAACGCTTCCTCCACTTTGGGATGGGCAGGCGGGAACTCGTGCGCTCGCGGCTCTGCGCAGTCATTTTCTGGGAGCCACCGCCTCGCGAAATGAAGGAAGCCGCTCAAGATGACGCCTTTCGATGTTGATGTAACCACCGTCGCCATTTCACCCATCTAGTTCCCCAATGCTCTTTTGTCCCATCGGTTTCCGAAATCAGTTTGTCAGCCCTGCGGATAACATCGGACCTCTAGTGTCTGTCCAGTTCGTCAGGGTCGAGAGCAGGGATGATGAACGAACGGTCGTGTTGACGAACCGCCTCGGGCGCATCGTCGACTAGGTCGTAATGGAATGGGCAGTCTCCTCTGTCCATCTTATCGCGAGCCTCGTCGTACCGGCACTCGCACACTGCCTCCCATTCCGGCTCTCGAAGACTGTAGCTCACGCGACGCCCGTCCCTTTTCTTGAACCCGCGCGCCAACATGGGGAATCATTAGCGATTTCCTGGGCCAGACGGTTCTCTCCGCATTGCTTTTGCAGGTTCCGAAGCGCCGATTCAATCCCGTTTTCGATCTTTCCGAGATCATACCGTTGCCCTTCAAGATGGGCCACAAACAGGCCGCCCGCGATGCGCACAATTGGCTTCAGGTTCAAGCGCTCGATGATGACGAAAATGTCCAGATCGTGCACGGCGGCGAACTTCCGAGGTACCAGTTTTGTGATAGCTGTCTTTTCCGGTGCGGTGGTGCAGACCACATAGCGGGATGGCGGAGGAATCTGGCGACTTCTGGCGAGCCCGTACGGGCCCGTATGCGCAGCCTCAATCCATCGAGTGGATCCGCAGACGACGCACGGCTGCGTTCGAATCCAGGCGAGATAGGCGGGATTGCGTGCGGGTTTCAAGTCTCCGGAACCTCTCCGCCCCAATGCTGTTCGCAGTGCCGCCAAAAGGCGCAATTTCTCCGGCTGCACAGCATGGACTGACGATTGGGGAGGTGGACCCCTCCGCGCATCAGTTCCTGGGCCACGGGATAAAGAGTGCGCGTGGCCCGCAGCTCTTGTTCGGTGACGGAGAAGGACTGTTGAACCAACTGGGGCGATTTGGTTTTCACCAGCGTGTGAATACATCCCGCGCCCCTCGCGCCGGGCGTCAGATGCCGATAGGTCGCAACCTGGAACTTGTGCATGGGATCGATGCTGCTGGGCCTCTTTTGCGGTTTTAATGTCAATCACCCTGGCCCTCCACGTCCAACAGGTCGATGTAGCCATGCACCTTCACTCCGACGATCACGCCCTGGACGTGCATCTCCACCGCGACCGGCTCAATCCGCGGCGCCGCCTCATCCATGTATTTCGCGACCAGGATCTCACCGGTCCTGCGGAGATCTTGGGGATTTTCATCGTCGCGAAATTTCGTTAGCTCGCTCATGATCGTCCAGGCCTCGCGATACACGGCTATCACGCCAATCACGGGAAGATCGATCTTGGTTTCAATCTTCTGGGCGAAGTTTGCGGCCAGGGCGGCATGCACGGCTTTTCCCAGGGTCAGATTCCCTGTAGCGGGTTCGGGCAAACCCAAGACATACTTCGCATACCATCGGTAGGCGCAGTCCATGACCGTGCTCACTTGCGAGGGTGAAAGGACTTCTCCCGGAGCCCGTTGGGTGTTCATCGCGGCGCTCTCTGCTGCATGCCGATCAAGATGGTGATACCCATGCTGCGAACGTCTTCGGTCGTGAAACGGATGTTGTAATCGAGCACCTTGGCGAACCTCTCGGCCTCAGCCGCCGCCGCAAATCGCTGTCTTGAGCGCCTGGGCCAATTGCGTCTCTGGCACTCCGCAATGGCCCTTCCCGGTAGCTGTACGGGGGACACCAGCGATGCCATAGGCTCTGAGTCCGAGGTGTTCGTCGCCTTCGCTCTTTCAATCGATTCTCGTAAATCCCGTTCGAGCTGGGATTCGGACCCGGCCTCAACGCGCTCTACCAGCCAATGGATGGTTTTGCGCCGGCCATCCAGAACTTGGCGTTTGCAGATTTGGAACAGCTCGCCGGCCTGGATGCCGAGCTCGTCAATGCGCTTGGCGACATACGGCGCCACGTAGATCCGTCGTTGGTCCGTCAGGGAAAACATGACTCGATCGCCGTAGCGGCCCGCGACCATAATTCCGCTCTCACACTGTAGAGCGATCTCAACCGGAACGTTAATCTCCAATCGCAGAATTTCTGGCATGTTCTCCTTTGAGTTACGGTTGTTGAAAACGCAGGCTCACTTTTTCAGCGCGTAAACGCGTTCTCCGTCACGCTTCATGGACTGAACCTGCAGGCCCAGTTTGTTCCTCAGTTCATTCGACATCCGAAACGGCGCGTGTATGTCATGCACGCGAAAACCGTCAGGGGAGATACCCCGTTATTATCAGGTGCTTTTAAAGGTGCGCTTCCAGGACGGTGTGCCTGTTGAGACATCGTACATGCTGCCGTGTTACCGGGTCACTTGGATTCCGGACGTCGTGTCAGAGCTGTTAAACGCATTATGAAGGGGCGCCCTTTTCAGAGTAGGCTTTGAGCGTCGGCTTAGGACCGACGGAATGGAGCACAACATATGGAGAGCAGAAAGTATATCGGCATGGACGTGCATCAGGCCAGTATTTCGGCTGCGGTGAGGGACGACGCCGGAAAGCTGGTGATGGAGTGCGTCATCGAAACCAAGGCACGCACCATCCTGGAATTCATTCGAGGATTGCGTGGGAGCTTATGCGTCACGTTTGAGGAAGGAACCAGTGCGGCCTGGCTGTACGACCTGGTGAAACCTCACGTTGCCCAGGTGGTGGTCTGCGATCCGCGGAAGAACGCGCTACTAAAGGCAGGCAATAAGAACGATCGGGTGGATGCACGGAAGCTCAGCGAGTTGCTTCGGGCGGGACTTCTCACGCCGGTTTATCACGGCGATTCCGGGGTGCGCACATTGCGGGAACTGAGCCGTAGCTATCTCACCGTGACCAAGGATCTCACCCGTGTGATGAATCGGACTAAAGCTCTCTATCGAAGCTGGGCGATTCCCTGTGCTGGAGAAAAGGTGTATTCACCGCGCCACCGCAACAGTTGGCTGGAACAACTGTCGCAGGCGGCTGTGCGTCGACGCGCTGAGCAACTTTATGAACAACTTGATGCTTTGATGAAGATACGTCGGCAGGCGCGGCTGGAGTTGCTGACAGAAAGCAAGAAGCATGCCGCCCAGCAGCTTCTCCGACAGATTCCTCTGCTGGGCCCGATCCGTGTCGCGCTCTTGATCGCACTGCTCCAAACGCCGCATCGTTTCCGAACGAAACGACAACTATGGGCCTATTCGGGTCTGGCATTGCGGCCGCGCACCAGTGGCGAATATCGGTTCACAGAAGGACAACTGCAACCTTCCAAAAGGCTGGCGGCGCCGCGCGGTCTCAACCACAACCATAGCCATGATCTGAAGAGTGTGTTCAAAGGCGCGGCTACGCAGGCCAGCCGCTCCAGCAATGTGCTGGGAGATCTCTATCAGGATTTGCTATCCAACGGCATGAAGCCGGCGATGGCACGCCTGACTCTCGCTCGTAAGATTGCAGCGATCGTTTTAAAGATTTGGAAAAAAGGAGGACCTTTCGATCCAAGGCAATTGAAAAGGCAAGCAGCTTGAGCGTGTGAAGAGAGTCAATGTCATCCGTCGGGGCTCATCCCTGCCGCTGGCTAGTCGATTCTCGAAACGCTCGGGTTCGAGGGAGAGTATCCACCCCGTTATTAGGCAGATGTGCCTCAAGCACGAGTCTCTTGTTAAATCCTATGCCCCCTCGGACAACCTAAAAAAGGGTAACAAATCACTTGACTCACCTTCCCTCCTGGCGTATACTTGAATTGTGGAAAGGGTCAACATGAATGATAACAGCGGTTTGATGGCAGCTATAAGGCATTACAGTAACCCGCTTACGTGCATTCAGGAAGTCGCGTCTGTGAAGTGGGCGAAGGGTGAGCCGGTTTGCCCGCGCTGCTCTAGCAAGAAGGCATCGTTTCTTCAAACGCGGCTTATGTGGAAGTGCCGAGAATGCAAGAAACAGTACTCGGTTAAAGTCGGTACGATTTTCGAGGATTCGGCTATCCCGCTCGACAAGTGGCTTTGCGCGATGTGGATGATGGCGAATTGCAAGAACGGAGTCTCCAGTTATGAGATTGGAAAGGCTCTGGAAGTCACCCAGAAAAGCGCGTGGTTCATGATGCATCGTATCCGCTACGCGATCCACACCGGGAGCATCAATAAGATGTCCGGCACGGTGGAAGCGGACGAAACTTTTGTCGGCGGTGCGGCACGGTTCATGCACCGACACAAGCGGGAAGAAAAGATCCACGGTCGCGGGCCGATGGGTAAAGCGATTGTGTTCGGCTTGCTTGAACGTGAGACTGGAAGAGTCCGCACCTCGGTCGTAGATACTCGCCGGAAACATTCCCTTCAGGCCGAGATTCGAGAGAACGTTGAACCCAAGTCTGCGCTTTACACAGATGCCTTGAAATCTTACGATGGTCTTGACGAATACACTCACAAGGTCATCGACCATGCCGAGGCTTACGTCAATGGGAACGTCCACACAAACCGGCTGGAAAATTTCTGGTCGCTGTTGAAACGATCCATCAAGGGCACGTATGTGAGTGTTGAGCCGTTTCATTTATTCAGATACCTTGACGAACAATCGTTCCGTTACAATGAGCGTCACGATACGGACGCAGAACGCTTCCATAAAGTTCTCGGATCGGTCGCCGGGAAGCGTTTGACTTGGAATAATTTGACCAGTCAGGAGGCGGGGTGATGTCAGACCCAAAACCCAAAGACAAGGTAGAGGACGAAAGCCAGCAAGATATCAAGAAGACGCCGCAGTATCGAAAGTTCCGAAAGCTTCTTAAGCAGGTCATTAAAGCACCACCTCTGCGACGTGGTAAGGCGAGAGTTCCAGAATCAGGCTGAACCCATGAATGGCCAACAAGCAAGCAACAATCCAAGCGCAAAGGCCCCAGACAACCCGCGTCTTCCACCCCTAATTAATCCCGCTGTAGAAAAGGCTGATGTTTCCACAGAATCCACAAATATAGGCGCAACACAACAAGATCCAACCAAGGAACTTAAGCGGGAGTTTAGCGTGTTTCAAATAGCTTCCTTGGCCGTGCAGGGCGTATTGGCCATTATCGGTATCGGGGCGCTCTGCATCTATGGTGGACAACTCGGCGTCATGAGGGGAACGCTTGATGAAATGAAGCGCGGTGGCGTAGCGGCCACCGATCAGGCATGGCAAGCCATCGGAAACATCAACTGGTTGGCCCGCACGATGGATGGCTCCTTGCAGCAAGCCCAGCGCGCCCTGGATGCCAGCATTGAAATTTCGCGCACCGATCAGAGAGCTTGGGTCGGAGTTGTCTCTGTCAACGGCGCTAACTTCACTGAGAACGTCGGGGGGGGGTACTAGGGCGGTATACGTAAAAACAGGTGAAGCTATAACCATTGGTGCCAATGTTCAGAACTCCGGGAAGACTATTGCCCAAGATGTGCAAATATGCGCTAAGTTTGAAGTCGTTGTTAACGACCCTAGGTCCAAGTTCGTCCCCGGTATCTGCGTGCCTGACGAAAAAGCCACTACTGTACTTCAGCCCGGTGTGGTAGTCACGACTTGGAGCGAAGGGCCCAATGGATTCAAAGCGACTGAGCCATTTGTCGAGGCACTCAAGTCCGGTAGCACGCGTTGCTACTTGCACGGCTGGATCACATACAGGGACATTTTTAAGCATGGCCATTCTGTGACCTTCTGCATGGTGCTGAAAACTGACCTTGCCGCCTTTGGAGCTTACGGAAACGCATATAATCAGGCCGACTGAAACTACCGCACAAAGTAGCAGCCAGCCTGTCACGCCGAACAAAATCGTACCACATTCGGGTGAGTCAAGTAATTTGATACCTAAAAAAGCTATAGGCCACGAGTCTCAGATAGAATCATGGTTGACACACAAAGCGCAACCGTCTCGCTTGCCGTGTTTCAGAAATCGACTTCGGAGTCCAGCATCTGCTTTCCCTCTTCCTCGATCCTCTCAGAACGGTCCTCGCCGTCAAGGGTTCGCCATGCCGCGCCGACCGGCGCGCCCTTGACAGCTCCGGGCCGTTCTGAATAACACTTCTCATACGAGGGAAAGCAGGAATCGGAAACCAGCCGCCGGCAAGGCCCAAACCTGGCTCCCCTCACAACGAATTAGTGAACGCGTGGAGGGTGGGGCTGGACGCCACGCGAATTTCGCCTGGTCCAACTCGGAGGAGAAGCTTTTTCTCTTGACATCCCCCTACGGGGAGAGAAAGTTCGAACCGGAACGGCTGGCTCCCCCGGACGATTTGGAAACTCTCGCGGTAGTTAACACTCGCAAGGGTTCGTAGACTGGCTTAGATAGGCATGCTGCCGGGACCTCGCGGTTTGCATCGATTCTTCGTATCGTCGAATTCAGGGCTGATTACAAACGAGTTGCAGACAGGCGAACTCACGCAGTGATGGCGCATGCTGGCGAAAGCCATAAAAGGATTTCGCCTTCGTGGTGCGTTAACTGAAATGGCTGTTTCATCTGGATCGAGAGGAGTTGGACAGAGCGCCGGTAGTTAAACCCGAATGGAACTTGCGTTTGGCCGAAACGAGAGGCATCAGTGTTGTCACGAAGAACCCATGCAGGATTCCCTTGCCGGCATCGGTGAAATTCCCGCCGATCTGGCTCATCAACAGCCCATTGGCGCCGCTTGGCGGTCCAATGACGGAACCGGTTTCCGGGCCCTTGCTCGACCGGGTGTGGTCCGCAAGAATATTGTTCCTGCTCATGCCGCGACCTTTTCCAACCAGTACTCATGATGCAGTCCGCCCAGTACAGCTTTGCTGCACACTCGATGGCCGGGCGGAAGCCGGTACGGCATCTGGCTGTTGATATCAGAAACAGGGGCGGGGCTTGGGCTGTAAGGATGAAAGGGCTATAGTCAGGAGAATTGTGGTGCACAAGAAACCTTCTCACGCCGATGTCCGCCGCGCCGGAAGAAAATATCTGATTAACCCGGCAAGCGTCGGAGGAAGCTGCTCATATGAAAACGAACGCTCCTGACCTCGAAGAAATAACCGCGGAATTAAACTCGCGTGCACGCACGCATCCGATAGGTTCCCTGCAGGAAATCCGGGCGCGTTTGAGAGGCTTGTCCCGTACGGCGGGCCATGAGATTTTCAGCTCGCAGACAACCAAGGACGACTGGGCCTTTCACCACGGAGGTCGCTCTGAACTTCAATTCAATGTCAGAGAAATCTCGGCCCAACGTGGATTCAGATTTGGCGTAGCATTTTCATTCAAGAGCAGCCGCACGCTGCCAGCGCCTCTCAACGTACTAACCCCGAAGGTAAAGCTCTTCAACGACTACATGGCGCTTAATGCCGAACATTTCGCCGATATGCGTATGTGGCATCATGACGAGGGAGCGAACGCCCCATCCGAGGATTACATGCCGGGAGCGATCCCTTGGGAATGGGTCAAAGAAGGGGTGTTTATTTTTCTGGGGAAGCGCCAACACCTCGATAGTATCGATTATGAGGCGATTCTGAGTGACCTAGATAGGCTGTTGCCGCTTTACTCTTACGTCGAAAGCGGGGGAACATCGCAGCCAGTCACCGTGCCGGTTGCGGCTCCGTTCACCTTCCGCCCAGGATGCTCAGTGAAGGCATCAGGAACCATCGCGAACCAGATTCAGAAGCAGCTCGATATTTCGCTTCGGCACAATGAGCTGCAAGAAGCGCTATACCGCCGGCTGTTGTCGCAGTATGGGAAAGACAATGTTGGTACTGAGAATTCCAGCGGCGTGGGCACCCGCGTTGATATTGTCGTGAAGCGCGATGAGGAATATTGGTTTTACGAGATTAAGACTGCCGCTTCGCCGCGGGCCTACCTTCGCGAAGTAATCGGGCAACTGCTCGAATATTCGCTTTGGCCGGGCGGCCAACCAGCAACTCGTCTGACCGTCGTGGGTGAGAGCGCGATCGACGCCGACAGTCTCGATTATCTGCGTCGCCTTAGGAGCCGGTTCTCTCTCCCCATCGATTACGAGCAAATTACGTTGTAGACCGCAAATCGACAGCCGGTCAAAGAGGATGCTAACCAAAGCGCGCCGAGCTTGCATCGGCGCGTAAAAAAAGTCGCGCGCAGCGGCGCGGGTCTGGTCGTGTTAACGCGCGGAATTGACGAGGTTCGCAAGGCCCAGTTCTGGCTATGTCTGTGAGTGTTTACGTCCGGGTGGGGCCTTTCGTTTGGGTTTTAAGTATAAGTCTGGGGCAAGGTCCTCCGGGCGAAAAGGCTGAACGCCAGGCCGGAGGCCGGCTTCAGAATCAACCGAGGAGGACCCATGAACAACTTACACTACGTGGGCCCACCCTTCCGCACTCCCACCGATTTCGTAATGTCCGGCCGTGACCCGAATGGTATCGGCTAGGGATATTGTACGCTGATCCTTCGGGATGGCTCGACGCCAGAGCACCGGTGTGGTGCGTCCATTCCACGTATTCAAACTGCCCCGCCAGGACGGGCTTGAGCTGGTCCTCACGGCGCATTTTTCACGTATACCTCGCGAAGCGCTCGTTCAGTCGCTGTTATAGAGGAAGCACTCAGCGCCTGTCGGTTCCAAGGTCGTCAGAATGCCCAGCCTTCAGGCGAGGCCACTGGGCGGTGGGACGTCCATCGGTACGGAAATTTTGCTTGCCTTCAAACCGTTGTGGCCAGCCCGCCGGCGAATTCTCCCACGTCTCCTGCCGCCCGTAGACGGTCAAATCAAGCAACCGATAGCTGTTGTCCATCACCTCGACGCCGCGGCCGGTACTCCACCAGGTTTCGAACACCCTGTCCCCGTGCCGCAGGTAGCACACGATGTGCATCCTGCCCACCCGTCGTCCAATTAAGAGCGTGTTGAGCGAGTCCTGGGCCGAGTACCAAGGCATCTCCCAGCCCATGAAGTCGCGGTAACGGGCGCTGTCTTCGTACGGGCCTTGGAAAAAAATGGCGAAGGTGACGTCGCGAGAATGAATATACGACTGCTCGGGACCTGCGATGTAACCCAGGTGCACCCCTCGCACTGCTCCGGCGCAGGGTGGCCGGTGTACCACATGAAGTAGTAGGCGATGAGCATCCGGCGTCCCTCAAACGCGCGCAATAGCGTCACCGCACCACATTCGCCAATGAGGGGCGTAGCGCCATCCACCTCGACCATGGGGAGCCGCCGGCGGGCGGCTGCAATGGCGTCGCCTTGTTTTGTGTGCGCCTTCTCTCGAACCCGCAATGCGTCCAGCTCCGCCTGGAAGGTGCTCCGATCGACTATTTTGGGCGCTCCAAGTTCATCGCTCATAATGTCTTTCACTTTTCTCTCCCTTGTTAAACGTCGGTGATGTTTTCGCCTCTGAGTCGCGTTTTCGGAAGGTGGGGATAGCAGGTGCGCCTTGCCGTTCGGTTTATTGCGAGTGCCCAATATCCGTCGAGCTTCAGCTCGTATGCCCAGTATCGCCCTTCCGGCAGCGGGTCGGAGCAGTAGCATCGGCTCGGACGAACCGTGCTTTGGCTTCAACGGCGGGCACAGCCTCACTGTAAATTCGTGCTCGACGGGCCAGCGTCGATGAGACTGCCATCCATTGTCGCGCTGCGGTCTCTTGGAAGCCCAGGGGTGTTCTTAAGGCAGCACTTCTTCAGACGTCAGGGGCCAATATCTATAGCGACAGCCCCGCGTGGGGCAATCCCAGATTGAACCGCACACGGTCGTATTCGATCATAGGCTTGAAGAAATCAGGCTCCGCAAGCGGCCACAATTCCGCAGGCGGCGCATTCGATCCAGACTGTTGCAAAATACCGTTGACCGCCTGCCGGGCTGCCTCATTAGCGGCTTCCATGCAGGCGATGTCAGTGTAAGTCCTCACATAATCAGACGCGACAAACAGGTTAGGCAATTTCGTGACTGCATCGGGCCGATACTGCAGCGAACCGGCTGTGTTTACGAGGAGTGGCTCCTGATTTGTTACGGCTGACTGATTCGGGAACTCGATGTCCGGGTCAAGGAACCAACCGGCGAGGTTGCCGTCGTGAATTGGCGTGGCGCCACCCACATTCAGGTGAACCTTCAACTGCGCCCACACTTCGCTCTCGATCTCATCTGCCGTGCAAGCTCGTGCGGGTTTGCCGAAGAGTATTCCTGGGGAGTCCCAGTCGGAAATGTCCACCGAGAGGATGCCCCCGAGAGTTCCGTCACCGTAGTCGGAAAGCGGAGCGTTCTTCCAGAACTGCTTCTGCGAAATCGAGGTCAAGGCCCAAGGCGAGTCGGCGTAGAGGGTGTGCCCGGGATCAAGCGGCAGGTCAGTCTTCAAATAAAACTGTATCCCGTTCATCCATTTTGTCTTGAGCGCGCTCAACCCCGCCAGGGAAGGGGCGAGATCCGCCAGGGTGTCTGTGACCAGCCCGCTCATAATTTCAATCGGTATCGCGGCAATGTAGTAATCCGCGGTAATGTCTACCGCTTGTCCGGCCTGCTCGGCGACTACTCCCGTCACACCGGATGGCGCCACCAAGAATTGTTTGATATTTACGCCGCTTTCGAGCGTCACATTCCTCTTTTCGAGATACGCTACCCAAGGTGATAGCCAAACCTCGTTGGTAGGCCCGTTGAGAAGTCTGTCGAAACCGGTCGGGGAAATAATGCCGGCGAACAATTGGAGCAGGATATAGCCCACCGTCCGCGTGCTTCCATCTTCGGCGCGGAGAGCGACCAGAAGACCGCGTGAGTCCCTGCGCCAACAGCGTTTGGTACTCTCTCGATCTCTGTGCAGCGCCAATGAAATTCCACCAACTGATTTGCTCGTATTCCTTCAGGCGGCGCTCGGGGCAGGTCGTAAGCAGAACCAGCAGGCGATCGACGAAGAACAGCACCTCATCCTCGGGAACGCCGATCCCCGTGAGTATGCCGTGGAGCGCCACAATCCAATCCTGAGAGTTTTGGGGAAGGCGCGCCAACAGATCAAGCGGCGGAAGCCCTGCTCGCGCTAAAAGAATGCGCGTCGCTTCGACCAGATTGTCTGCAACAGTGCTATTTCCCCCACAAGGAATCCGCTTCATGGTGTCGGGTAAATGTTTGTAGAATCCGGGGAAGAAGCGGAAGCCGTGTTCTCCGGGCAGGTCCTTTCTATCGCTTGTATGGGTGCCGGGCACGGAAAGGCTCCGGGCCTTTCCGCCGAATACATCCCTTTTCTCAAACACCGAGACGTTGAAGCCGCGCTCGCATAATTCGTGAGCGGCGCTCAGTCCTGCAACGCCTCCACCCAATATCGCGACGCTTTGTGGCATTCAATACCCAATCCTCACATTTGAGGGCCAGAGTATCACACTGTTATGTACTGCCCGGCGATTTGGACGGAAGCGCGTCAATACGCGCTGATGCGAACTGGCGCGCTGTAATAGGCGATCGTTGGCTCAGTGGGAACCTCGTGCCAGCGCAAGAGTGCCTGCGTCATCGCATCGATTTGGTCATTGAGCGCGCCGTTCGGGAACTGCACGCATTCTTCGATAAAATCGTTCACCCATGAGGCGTGGCTACTCCACGGCGGTTCCGCGGTGCCGGATACGTGAGAACCAGATTTCATGGGCTGTTGACCGAAGGGTTGTAGGTTCGAGATGGAATGAGAAGGCCGGCTTCCCGCGGGATGCGGTAAGCTCCCGATGATCGCGCACTCGAAGTGCAGAACGGAAACCGGGCATGAAGAAGAATATCACTGAATCGAAGAGTTCGAGGAGAGGTTCTGTGGGGAAAAGCAGCATCTGGAGTTGACGATCGGTGTGGACCTCGGGGACAAGAGCAGTCGGTATTGCGTGCTGGATCGTGAAGGTAACGTGCTGCTGGAAAGGGGCATTGCGACGAGCAAGAAAGGTTTAGCGCAGGCGTTTGCGAGTATGGGTGCCAGCCGCATCGCGATTGAGGTGGGAACACACTCGCCATGGATCAAGCGGCTGTTGGAAAGCTGGAATCACAAGGTGATTGTGGCGAATGCCCGACGGGTGAAGCTGATCACCGAAAGTACACGCAAAGACGATCGGCTGGATGCGCGTACGCTGGCGCGGTTGGCCCGAGTAGATCCGCAGTTGCTGTCACCGATCCGACATCGCAGTGAAACGGCGCAGGGACACCTCGTGATGATCCGGGCCCGCGCTGGATTGGTAGAGATGCGGACCAAGCTGGTGAACTCTGCACGCGGGCTGACCAAGTCGATGGGTGAACGGCTGTCGAGTTGTGACGCCGATCAGATGTCGGCGAAGCGCCTGGCGGGATTTCCACCCGCACTGCAAGAGGCGTTGCAACCGCTGATGACGGCCGTGGAAACTGTGACGCTGCAGATTCACCATTACGACAAAAACTCACGCAGATCGCCCGGACCAAGTATCCGGAGACGGCCCGCTTACGGCAGGTGAAAGGGGTGGGAGATTTGATCGCACTGTCGTATGTGCTGACGCTGGAGGATCCACAACGATTCCACCGGAGCCGGGACCTGGGCGGTTTCTTGGGATTGCGGCCCAAGAGACGAGACTCCGGAGAGAGCCGGCCGCAGCTGTGGATCACTAAGGAAGGCGACCCGTATCTGCGCAAACTTCTGGTGCAGGGAGCGCAATACATATTAGGCTGGCGGGGACCGGACACGGATTTGCGACGGTGGGGCCTTAAGCTGGTTGCGCGCGGCGGCAGGAATGCTAAGAAGCGTGCAGTAGTTGCAGTAGCTCGCAAGCTGGCGGTGTTGTTACATAGGTTGTGGATTACCGGCCAACCTTATGAGCCGCTGCGCCATGGTCGAGCAGTTTCGAGTTCATCAGTAGCCGCGTAGCCGAATCAAGATGGAATAGGATGATTTCTGAAGACCGCCGAGTTCGGGTGACTGCGTAGGTAGAACTGGCCGAAAACGCCGATCCGGCGCCACAGGCCGCGTTCGAGATAGCAGCACCCGTTTTAGGAATCGAGGACCCCAACTGGCACGGAGCAGATTGCTCCACACATAGTGCGGATAGAAGCAGGGCGAGTCGGCGGAATCGGAATCAGCGTTATAAAGGAAGACACGGGCTGAATCAATTTTCAGAAGTTGGCGAGTAACCACAAGGTTCCCCTTCGCCCTGAAGATCTTTCATACAGCCGGCTGCGGCCGACTGTCCAGGCTCTGCGATGAACTCGCTGCGCTCGGCCTGGACAGCGGCCCTCGCCGTCTACCTGATCCAAAGATCAAGGCGAAGGGGAACTATAAGGTATGCCAACCTGCGCCTCCCATTGCTCAGCCGCACGGGCAGGAAGGCGGCAGAAAAAACTATTGACACAGGCCGGCCTTCTCATAGAAGTCCTACCTGAGGAGCCAGATAAAACCGCCACCCGGGACTTAACGCGCGCTCAAAGCAGCACGCACCAGCGAGCGATGAGGAACTACTATTGCCGCGCCGCACCCTGATTCAGTACACTATCCTCGTGCTGTCGAGGCCTTCGGCTGCCGGTGGATCCTTCGTGATCGCGCGCGTCCTTGGCCCAACGAGAGATGAGTTCTCCAGTGGTGGTAATAAGAGCAATATTTTGTTGAAAGCGTTTGAGTGCGCTTCCCGGCTTTGCCAGTGCTTTCAACGGTTCGTGGACGACGTGAAAAAGCAGAAGTCCATCAACAACACGCACCACGACGGCGAAATCCTTCTAGGCTTTCGTCAGCACGCGCCGCCACTGCACGAGTTGGCCTGTGTATAACTCGTTTCTTATCATGAGCGACTTCGGCGAAACGAAGAATTCATGGAGGCCGCCAGCTCCCGGATAGCGCGTCCCATCCGAGCAGCCCAAGCTCGTTCACTAGGCTCGCAAGGTCTTTTGACAGGGCGTGTTAATGTTTCAGAGTAAGCCACAACCGACTACGCACTAGCGCAACCGGAACGTTCTAATGGATACGCAACATGGCTCGGCACAGTCGACGAAACTTAGATGGTGATTGGCAAGGATCTTACGTCTGGCTTTCTGACGAGCCCGGCACCGACACCGCCATCGTATTTGTACACGGATTCTTCGGTGGTGCGATTGATACCTGGTTGAATTTTCCTGGAATGACGGACGATCGCGCCGCAGATCAATCACTATGGTCGAAGGCCGATCTTTTTTTTCTTGATTATCCAAGTTATCAGCACCACGTGGCCGATAATGCGGACCGCCTCCTTCGCTTCTTGGCTACAGTATTTCCGAGTCCTCCATCCGCTCTGTTTGCTCCAGTTCGCGCTAAGCCACAATCTGAGCGCCTCATTTCTCTGGTGCTACGGTGGGAAAAACTGCAACCTCGTACCTACAGTCATCTGGTGCTTGTGGGGCACTCCGAAGGCGCGCTAATAATCCGTCAGGCAATGATCAACGCGTGCCAGAGAAGCAATGGCAGACATCCCTTTCTCGACGCATGGCTCGCACTATTCGCTCCTGCTCACCGAGGTGTACTGATTACTGGGTGGGCACACACGGTGTTGACTGTAGCCCGGGCGAAACGACTTGCTGTCTCTGCGCTGGAAGCCTCACCGGGCTACTCAGAGATGCAGGATCTCGAATTCATCAACGGCATTCAACAGGCCACTCTTGCTCTGAAATCCGAGTACCATCGACGGGCCTTCAAGGCAAGAGTGCTGTTCGGCTGCGGTGAGAACCTTGTTCGCGTCCAGGTGTTCCCAGGAGATTATCCTGAGGAATGCGCGGCCCGTCAGGACCATATCACAGTCTGTAAACCGCGAGGCGATTATTATGCCCCGTTCGAATTGATTGAGCGGGTGGTTATCTAGAGCCCAGAATGGACCCGCTCATCGACTTCTTGGATGCCGACCTCATACCAGACGTCGATGCTCTAAACCAGGCGATTTCATCGGGAGACCTGCCCACAGCCGCGATGCATCGACTCTTCTTGACTGATGCCTTCTTGTGGCTGCACCTCGGTGCTGAGATCGGCATGTTCCCCCGGGACGCGGCCGAGGAATGTCTGGACGAGTATCTCCGGCCCTTCTTCGACTCCCTCACGTCGCCAGAAATCAGTGAGAGGAGCGGTAGCCCCACTTCTTACGCCAATCACTCGGACGAATCATGGGATCTACTCAAGGCTTTTCCGCATTTTGCTGGCATTTTGATTGAGAAAGCTATGCGCGGAGATCGTGATTTGCTTTCGGCAGAACAAAATCGCTTCACTCACCCGACGGGCTTGGTATCAATTTTTCAGGCCCTTCAGCTTTTGAGCGCCGGCCTAAGGCACCACACGACCCGAATATTCATCACTGCGGTCAACTTCTTGCGGCCCGACGATTGGAATTCAATCTGGAGAGTCAGGTGCTCCCCGGAAGAGGTCGAGGAATCGGAGCGCCCGCACTTCGCAGGATCGAGCAAAGCGTCCGTTTTCGCAGGATATCTGAGAGTGTATCGATACGGTCTCCAGATGAAGGATCTATTCGAATCCCTGACTGACGACCCGCGCCTCGATTCTACGGATCTAAGCAGATTTCGCGATCGCGCTCACGAAATGCTGAAGTGGTTGGTCAATCTCTCCAGCAAAGTTACCGCAGCCGTCTGGCGCTCATTCAAACGGAAATGATCGAGGCGCTCGAAGAGCAAGCCAGGAACGATCCGAACGTGAGTTTCGATCTTGTGGCATCGATTCAGAAGTCCATGGAAGAGAGCCTAGCTTTTATTGGCCTCCCTTTCTGGGTATTAGAGCGCCGCTGATCTACTCTGCCACTCCAACCGGGGATCGCCGGAACCGGTTGCAGTGGCGGAGCAGGGAGCTGCAGCGTCCGACCCGAGGAGTGCCCAAGTTGTTGATTCTGCCCGTCGAAGAAGTTTTGACTACAGACACGCAAACATTCATTCGTAGCGAACCGGGCCGCCAGCTCAGGGATTTCTATGAAGGTGGCACGTGATAGAGTTTGTGGTTCTCGAAAACTGGATCGGGGCTCGAATGAGGAAAGTCGCGATTTATTACGGCGACATCTGCGCCGGTGTGTGTAGTCAAAATCGGTTCGTGCATCGACTGGCCCTTACGAAGCTCGCGCGGGGGGTGCTTTAGGTTGCGGAGTGCCCCGAGGCGCCGTGTTTCCGGCGTGAGTAGACGGAGGGTTGTTACGCGGCGTTCGCAATTTTCGGGATGGCTTTCCCGTCTCGTTGTGGGCTGGAACAAACGCTGTGCTGAAGAACCCCAGCGGGAGAAAGCCCGCACGACCGTTACGCGGCTTCCGGCCAGGAGTAGCGATGATGGAGACCGCCCAAGCGCGCATAGGAAAGCACTGTCGCATCCGGAGCGGGCTTGTCTTGAACCGGCCGACCATTCGGCTTATCCTTGCCGAGACTGTCGTGAATACGGTCCTCGTGAAAATAGAAGATGTAATCACGGATCAAACGCCGCACATGGCCTTCATTCAGCGGAATCACATAGTCGAGTAATTCCCGGCGACAGCCGCCTACCCATCGTTCGGCAATGCCGTTCTGCCAGGGCGATTGGATGCTTGTGCGTTTGGGCCTCAGACCCGTGGCTTGCAGCAAAGCGAGAACATCTGCATTGAACTTTGCGTCACGATCCAGAATGACGTACTGCAGCGGGCCAGCTTCCGGAAACGCCTCGCGCAGTTGCTGAAGTACCCACTCCGCCGTCGGGTGTCGCGTCACGTTGAAGTGCCGGACCTGCCGGCGTCCATGCTCGATGACGAAAAAGCAATACAGTATTCTGAACGTAACCGTCGGGACTGTGAAAAAATCGAGGGCCGCGATCATCTCGCGGTGATTCGTCAGGAAAGTCAGCCAACGTTTTCCCGGATCGCGGTGCCTCCGGCGACGGCTCAGATATCGCGCTACGGTCCGTTCCGATACCGCGAAGCCCAGCTTCAAGAGTTCGCCGTATATTTTGGGTGCACCCCAAGTCGTATTCTCTTCCGCCATGCGTCGGATCAGCGCACGCATTTCAGCCGTCGTTTTCGGTCGCCCCCCGTGCACTCGTGACCGCCATTTCCAAAAGAGCCGAAATCCCACTCGGTGCCAGCCAACCACGGTCTCTGGTTTGACCACCACCAGGACCTCAGCCCATCGGGACCAAACCTGGCGCAACATCGTCCAGAACAATCGGTCCCACGGATTTAAGCGTGGCCGCGGTCGCTTCCGCTTCAGGATGGCGACCTGCTGCCCCAGAGCTAGGAGTTCCATGGCAGTGTCGTGCCGACTCCGGAAGAAAACTCGAACGGCGAGTAGGGTGCTGCTCAACCGCTATTTGCGCAAACGGAAGGTTTATGCAAAACTTCCTGCGGGCAGCCCGTAGCGCGCTTCGACGATCTCTGCTCCGGCGAGGGCGGAGAATCCGTCGCCCTCAGGCCGGAATTCGATCGTTTTGCCGAGCCAGCTTGCAGGGCCGGAAAAGGTCTTCGACACAAAGAGGACCGGCGCCCCGTTAAAAACCGGGCGAGGGTTCCATCGCACTGAGGAATCTCCCGGAGGTGCCGCCGGATGACGCCGCTGGCTCTGCGTTTGACCGTCTGGTGCCCTACCGGCACCGCGAATCTGAGCGAGGCCCGGCACGCTGAGCGACAAGAGCAGGGCCTGCCTGCGGTTCATAGTGATCACGATATCACGGCCAACCAGACGCGCAGTCTGGTAGTGTCCGCTGCACTCCCGCACTGTAGTAAACAGGTATTGGGCGGCGACGTGCAGGTTCCGCATTACCCAGAGCCAACAATTAATCCCCACATATCGCCTTGCGTCAGCCGATCCTGAGGGATTAGGCCACCCGAATGTCGCGCAGCAGCCGTTCGACCAATTTGCCGAAACGCCCTATTCTCCGAAATGGCTCAATGTTCCGAAGATCGTCCGCTTGGCTCTTTTGTCTGGCGCCCTGAGCCGCCCCAACTATGTTTCGTAAGGCTAAGTCCTGACTACTAGATGAGAAAAATGAACGCCTCGCGACACTATCTATCACCATGGATGGATCGCAAGCCGCGATGCTCTTCTTCCTGCTGTTAGCAGTTGTTTGGATCGTACTCGACCCAAGATTGCGATACCCAGGCCGTGATCGGGTGGCGCGCCGTGTGCATCGAAGATCATCTCTCGGCATTGAGTAAGCTGCGCCAGCCGGGTTCCGGCTCGAACGAGCAACTCGGTTCGCCCGATTTACTGGAATTATTGCGCAAGATGGAACAGATGCCGCGTCACGAATTGGGGATCTTCCAAAAAGCCACCCACAACGCGTGCGCAGGCCGGGGTCCGATTGCCGTGAGCAAGTTGATCCAGGCGTTGGTCCAGGTATGGAATAATTCCCAATCGTGAATGACCAGCCTCACGGTTGCAAAGCGATGCGACCCACGCCCGGACGCCGCCTTCCAGAATCGTGCGATTACCGAGCGCCTCGGCAATTTTTCGGATGTCCTGCTGCTTGGCCCGGAAGACGGATGCTGAAAAAGCGGCGATTCGGCTAGCCGCAATGCTCGCGTGGAGCGATCAGCCGCCGGCACTAAGATGGAATCGGGTTCCACGTGAAGCGCACTCTGCTGTGGCTGATCGTTGTTGCCGTCCTGGTGATCGCCTTCGCTCTCTACCGGTCTCATGCTTCGAGGAACGGGTTAGATGTTACGCCGGACGCCGAACGGGAAATCGAGAAGGCGAAGCAGCGGTAAACGGAAAAGAGCAAAGGCTACTTCAGGCTCAAGCAGCCGTTGCCTTTCTGGCAACGATCTTCTTTCGAGCGGGCACGGCCTTCTTCGCCGGTGACTTGCTCGCCTTTACCGCTTCAGTCCTCTTCTGCGCCCAACGCTTTTTGTTGGCCTCGATGATCCGCTCCATCCCCGCTGCGCTGATTCTTCGTTTGGGATTTTCCACCACACCTTCTGATTCGGATTGTCCCTTGATCGCAGCCCACCTTCTCTTCTGTCCAAGAGCCATCCGGCGACGCGAGGCGGCGGAAATCTTCCGTTTCGGAGCAGCCTCAGCGGGAGCCGTTTCCGTGTTGCGCTCACCGTTCAGCAGGTTTCGAAGCTCGGCGATTTGAGCATCGATGTGTTTTTTCTGGGCCTCGAATCCTGCAATGGCGGCCGTGATGATTTCATGCGACAGGTTTTGCGGCATGTGGGTTGGCGTGTCTCGACTCCTTCAGGGAAAAAATAACCACGTCTCTCATGCTACAACAGCAATGGATTTGCTCCCTGCTGTCGCTTCTACTGATATGGTGTCCACAGGGTGAAGCGATTCGAATTTCAGTTTAGTTTGGACGGAGAACGGGGGCACATCAGGAACAGCTCAGCAGTATCAGGTCCTTTGAAAAAGGATCTAAATCTTATCTGCCACATTCCGATCGTCGACAGAACTCTCGCAAGAACTAAATAGCCTCCATCTCTGACAGGTGCCGCAGAAATGACGGCTCTCGAATTTTATTTACTAGTACCTGGAGAACTTCCAATCATGCTTTCCAACCCTCCGGCACTACGACCACGATCAGTGCCAGAGGCGGCATCGCACTCTGATTAATTCTTCAGCCATGGTCCAGGCGTTTTAGGCTGCGGTCGTGGAGTTGAAGTCGAGGTCTTCGGTGTCTGATTGAGTATGTGAACGTTGAATGCATGTTAACAATACTGCGGCTATCATGGCGACTAAAACGGCCGAACAGAGGGCCACAAATCCCAACCTCCAGTTTCTTGTGCCGCGAGGCGGGCAGCTTTCGCTCGATTCCGACCTTGCAGTTACCGGGATTTCGGATGTATTAGATCTGCTTAATCAGTTGGTGAATGCATCCGCAGCAAAAGGTTATCCCGGTGTCTATGTCGCCAGCATAACGGACGGCGCGCTAGTGATCAAGCCGACGCAGGAGAGAGATTCAGGTGGCGCATGGAGTCAATTCAAGCCGATTTTGGACACGCCCATAACTTTCCCTTCGCAGCAAAGAAGCGTGGGGGACACGTTACGGATTCTTTTGGCGGCCGTATCTCAGAACAGCGGCACCAAAATCGCTTTCGGGATGGTACCTCTCGGCCTGTTGATCCCGAGACAGACAACGATAGGAGCGAGCAATGAGCCTGCGAGAAGCGTCATTGCGAGGCTATTTTCAAGTATCGTACCAGCGAAGATTCCGGACGGAGGCTCAGCTTTATCGATTGTTGTTTGACCCCAAATTGAAATACTACAATATCCCCGGCATATGCGTACGAGATATCCTCATAATTGATTGCGATTCCAACCTGCTGCTGTATTTGTTTAACTGCTTCTGCGAGGGGTCGTGGATCGTTCACGCTAATATGTACTCCCGTTGCGCTCTGAGCGAACGTGCAATTAATAAAAGCCATCGCATAAGTGAAGCCTGCGAGTGCCACATTTGGTCTATTCATACATCACGCTTAGTCCTTTTTCATAGAATCGGCGTTCTTTCCAAGTTCCATCCTCACGGCCATGTCGTCGTCTCGAGGGTACCGTCCTTCCCCGACCCGGCCGTGGTGGTGTCGATCGACCAAATGATAGTGTCGGAAAAGTAGTCGGTTGTGTCGCCGCTACTTCCTTCAGTGCCGATGGCATCTGTTGCGGTATGCTGGCGTAGCAGGGAATAGTAGTGTTGGCGCGATAATATGTTACGGCGCCGGGGTTCCAGCCCACGTAGTCATCGTTCCAGGTATTCTCAAAATAGAAGCCGACGTTCCACCAGCCGCCGCTGAGTCCCGCCGGATCGTATGCTGAGCCGGAGAAGTGGCAGTAATCGGTTGAATCGCCATTTTGATATTCGGACACCTGTCTTCCGTCCAAGTCGGTCGTGGTCGAAAGATTGCCTTGCCACTGTGCAATCGTGGGGTAGCCGACATTCCACCCACGGAAGGTTTATGTTTCACCAGAAGCTAGATCTGGTGATTTGCTAAAGCTTGTCATAAAAGGTTCCAACTTCACTTTGCTCCGTAGCATCATCATCCGGAATGAGATCACATCCGTCGTTTTGCACATTTCCAGTCAGGGTCACTTCCGGAGCGATGGGGATGGAGCAGCCATACGTATATCCGGGATACGGGTCACTCGCGGTAATGCTAATTGCGGTATAACCATCGATCGAGCCAGTACCATACACCGGGGAAATGCTGCCCGATACCGTATAGGTCTGGTTGTCACAACCGGAGGCAAAGACTTCAACATAAACTGACCCCGAGACCTCGTTCGAGCTATTGGTCGTAATCGTCCAAGTTCCGCCGTAGTCGTCAGTCCAGTTGCCGGTGCATTGCGCACAAGGAACGGGATTAGTGCACGGCGAAGATAGGCAACCGGGTCCTGTGCATGGCCCACAGAAGCGCTGACTCCGATCGAAACTATCCATACAACCCAAGTCATTTGGACACGATGATGGGTAGATTGATGGCCGAGTGACATAAGGCCTCCTTCTAGGACGGAAGCTGCGGCCAAGCTGTACATTTCGATGAAGCAGACTTTGCTTCGCGCTTCCGCCGCTGCTATGTCACGTTAACAGATGAGCGGGGGAACAAGTATGCCGCCATTACCGCAGATGCCGCAAATTTTTGGCTACAGTCGTGGGATTCGGGGTGAGGATAGCATTCACGGCGGTTGCGTCTACGTCCCGCTTCAGGAAGTAGGGGCCGTTGGCGCTGCCACCGGGTAACGTTCCCAGGGAGTTGCCGCCGGGCCATCCTCCCGGCCTTCTCGCCATCACCAGGAATGCCTTCTTCCGTTCCATGGCGAGCGTCTCCTGGGCCAGGTCGTCCTCCGGTTTCAGGCGAAGTCGAAGATCTGGTGGTTCGGATGGCGCGAGAGAACTCCGGCTGGGGATATGACCGAATCGTTGGGGCTCTCGCCAACTTGGGTCATCACGTGTCCGATCAGACGGTGGGCAACATACTGCGTCGCCACGGAATCGCTCCGGCTCCCAAACGAAGCCAAATCACGACGTGGAAGGATTTCCTCGCCGTTCACATGAATGTGCTGGCGGGTTGTGATTTCTTCACAGTCGAAGTGCTCACTTGGCGAGGACTGGTGACTTACTACGTGCTGTTCTTCCTTCATCTCGAAAGCCGCCGCGTGAGCGTGGCCGGGATCACGAGGCATCCAGATCAAGAATGGATGGAGCAGATTGGCCGCAGCGCGACGCTGGAGACGTGGGGCTATCTTCATTCGTGTCGCTATGTTCTGCACGATCGCGACACCAAGTTCTGTGCCTCGTTTCGGTCGGCGCTGGCATCTGGCGGTGCGAGGCTATTCCGCTACCGGCTCAAAGCCCGAATCTCAATCCGTTCGCGGAACGATGGGTCCGCTCGGTCAAACAGGAATGCCTGTCCAAAGTGATCCTATTCGGCGAGGGTCCCCTGTCGCGCGTCCTCACCGAGTACAGCCGACATTATCACAGCGAAAGAAACCATCAAGGGAAAGGCAACCGAATACTCTTCGCAGACATGAGCAGGAAACAACACCCGCGGGGTCGCGCGATTGAGTGTCGTCACCGATTCGGCGGCTTGCTCAATTTTACAAAACGTGGCGCATGAATATTTTGACCAAACGGGATTTATTCGTCGTAGTTATTCGGCCTGGCGGCTCGCCAACAGTATACACCTGCTGTGTTTGTTGAAAGTAGACATTGCGGGATTCGAGGACTACCATTAGTGATTATGAAAAATTCGTTCGCGGTGATTCTCTGCGGAGTACTTTCGTTGCCAGTGGCCCTTCTAGCCGCCAACAACAACCCGAATGATAAAAAAGCGGCTATGGCGACTCTGGAAGCCATGGCGCAGGCGACCATTCAGAAGGATGTCGCCACGCTCGACAAGATCTATCATCCCGATCTGACTTACAGCCACTCTACGGCGATGCTTCAATCCAAGGATGAAGTGCTGAAGGCCGCCGCGGGTCCGGCCGTCACGGAATCGATGACGTTCCACGATGCGAATATCAGGATTTACGGCAATGTCGCGCTGGTGAGATGCCGCACCGAACTTCGAAACCGGTCAACCCGGGAAAATGCTGGATAATCACCTCAACATTCTGTGGGTCTTGCTAAAGGGACCAGGTCCACAAGGCTGGGGCAGATCGTAGCCCGTCAAACTACCCGGCTGCCTGAAAAGTAGACCGCAGATTTTATGAAAAAACGCAAGAGTGGAATCTCGCGGCGCAGATTCCTGGAGGGTACAGGCGCGGCGCTGGTAGCAGCACCGGCGATTCAGGCGCAGAGCCGCGAGCGATCCAACAAGCGCGCCGCGATCCGGCTGACAGTTAACGGCACGGCGCATCGGATCGAAGCGGAAGACCATTGGACTCTTGCGGAGGTCCTGCGCGATCATCTGAAACTGACCGGCACCAAAATCGGCTGCGACCGAGGCGAATGTGGCGCGTGCACGGTGCTCGTTGATGACAAGCCCATCTATTCCTGCAGCCAGCTCGCCGTCTGGATGGATAGGCGATCCATTCAGACAGTGGAAGGATTGGCGCAAGGAGAACGGCTCGATCCGCTGCAGGAAGAGTTCATGAAGCATGATGCTCCGCAGTGCGGCTTTTGCACTTCGGGCCAGTTGATGACGGCCAAAGCGCTCTTAGTGAAAAATCCGCGGCCCACCGCGGACGACGTGCAGGCGGCTCTGGTCGGGAATCTCTGCCGCTGCTCGGCCTACAACCGCTACGTCGAGGCGACGCTTGCCGCCACGGCAGCCCTGCCGGTCAAAAACGTCGATCGAAGCGATGCGCCTGGCACGACTCTTTCGCATCTCGATACGGTCGGGCATCCGACGGTGCGCATCGACGCCCTCGAGCGTGTTACAGGCAAAGCCGTTTACTCGCGAGATGTATCGCTTCCCGGGATGCTCTACGCCGCCGTCTTGCGCAGCCCGCATCCGCACGCGCGCATCCGCAGAATTGATTCTTCGAAGGCCGCAGCCATGCCCGGCGTCAAGGCCATTCTGACTCATGAAAACTGCAATGTGGTTTGGGGCGCAGGTTCTATCGCGGGCGGGGTGCAGTACAACGATCAGATCAAGAAGATCACCAAGCAACGCCGGTACGCCTTCAACAATCCGGTGCGTTTCGTCGGTGAACCGGTGGCGGCTGTAGCTGCGATCGACCGGCACGTCGCCGAAGAGGCGCTGCGCCACATTGTTGTCGAGTACGAAGCGCTGCCGTTCGTGCTCGATCCCGAAGAGGCGATGAAACCGGACGCAGTGCAGCTCTGGCCGGAGGGCAATCTGTCGCTCAACGCGCAGAACGAAGCGCAGCCGATGATTCAGCGGCGCGGAGACATCGAAGAAGGATTGCGCGCCTCCGATCATGTTTTCGAGGAGCGCTTTACCACCACGCTGGTGCACAACGCGCAGATGGAGCCGCGTAGCTGCGTGGCGGCCTGGGATGGCGACCGGCTCACCGTCTACACTCCCACCGGCGGCATCGCTAATTGCCGGAATGACATGTCGCGCGATCTTGGAATTCCGATCGAGAAAGTGCGAGTAGTCTGCCAGTATATGGGGGGCAACTTCGGAAATAAGAATCAGAATCAGGACGCGGATCTGATCGCGGCGATGCTGGCGAAACAGGCGGGCGCGCCGGTGAAGCTCGAGCTTTCACGCAAAGAGGATTACATCGGAGTGCACGGCCGCTGGCCGACGACCCAATATTTCAAAGTGGGCGTCGACCGCGAGGGCGTTCTCAAAGCAATTCAATTTCGCGGCTACAGCGGCATGGGCGGCTACCGGAAAAATTCGGGAGGGATCGCCGGGATGGACGCGTTCCAGTGCCCGAATATCGAGGAGATAGTTTACCCGGTCTATACCAACCGAACCGTTTCGGCAAATTTCCGCGGCCCTGAATTTCCGCAGGGATACTTCGGCTTCCAGTCGATGATGGACGACGTCGCTTACAAGATGAAGATCGATCCGGTGGAGTTTGCGCTGAAAAACCGGACGCGCAAAGCCAACGACCGGGCGGAATTCACCAACTACACGCTCGATGAATGCATCCGCCGCGGCGCAGAGGCGTTCGAATGGAAGAAGCGCTGGCGTCCGCAGCCAGGCTCGGATTCAGAACCGCTCAAGCGCGGGGCGGGCATGGCATTTATGGTGTTCCGCGCCGGCCTCGGACGGAGCAACGCCGTGCTGCGCGTGGATTCGAAGGGCCAATATTTCCTCCACGTGGGTGTCACCGATGTGGGCGGCGGCGCAAAGACCACCATGGGTCTGATCGCGGCGGAAGCTCTGGGCGTCCCTCTATCCAAGGTGAAAGTCGTGTGGGGCGATACCGATCGATGCCCCTATTCAGTAGGCGAATCCGGAAGCCGCACTACGATTCAGACGGGCTATGCGGTGGTCGAAGCTGCGCGCGATCTCAAGAGCCATATCGCCGAAAAAGGGCTGCCGCGCGGGAGCGATTTTCTCACCGCGTCGGCCTCGCCAAGCCCGACGGTCGACGGCGGGAAAGTTCGCCAGGGCTTCGGAGCGCACTTTGTCGAGGTCGAGGTAGATACAGAGGTCGGACGCGTGCGGATTCTCAAATATCTTGCGGTGCACGATTGCGGGCGCATCATGAACCCGCTGACCGCCGAGGGACAAATCAAAGGGGCGGCGACGATGGGCATCAGCATGGCCCTCCACGAGGATCTCTTATACGACAAGAAAAGCGGGCAGCCGCTGACCCCTGGCTACTACGGCGCTCGGGTAGCGACACACCGCGATGCCCCGCAGATCGACGTGATATTTATTGAAAGCGACGACGGCTATGGCCCGTACGGCGCGAAGAGCATCGGCGAATCGGGCAAAGTTCCGGCGGTAGCCGCGGTAGCGAATGCAATTTTCAATGCCACCGGGAAGCGGATGAAAGATCTGCCGATTTCCCGCGACAGAATCCTGGGAGCGCTGGTATGAAGACCTTCACCAACGCTAATCCTCGGGATCTTCGGGAAGCCGTGAAGCTCGTCGAACAAGCCCGCGCCGCTGGAAGCCAGGTTGCCATTGCCGGAGGCGGAAGCGATCTGCTCGGCATGATCAAAGATCGCCTCGTCGCGCCCGACGTGTTGGTCCACCTGAGATCGATCCAGGGTCTCGACCGGGTAGCCTCCGAAGCGAGCGGCGTGCGCATCGGCGGCATGATCACACTCGATGCATTGAGCAGTCACCCGCTGATTCGCCGGCAATACAACGTGCTCGCGGAAGCAGCTGAGAGCGCGGCGACTCCGCAGATCCGCAACGTCGGAACGCTGGCGGGTAACGTTTGCCAACGGCCCTGGTGCTGGTATTATCGCAACGGCTTCCCCTGCTACAAGGCGGGTGGGAACGAATGTTTTTCGATTACCGGCGAGAACCAGTTTCATGCCATCCTCGGCGGCGGTCCCAGCTTCATCGTTCATCCTTCCGATACCGCGCCGGCGCTGGTGGCGCTCGACGCCAAGTTCCGCGTAGTCGGCCCTTCGGGCGAGCGTATAATTCCGGCGGCAGATTTCTTTGTTCTGCCGCGCCAGGATGCCGCGCGCGAAAACGCGTTAAAAGACGATGAGGTGCTGGCTGGAGTTTACCTGCCCGCGCCGCCTGCCGGAACGCGCAGCACGTATTATAAAGTTCTCGATCGCGAAGCGTGGACCCACGCGGTCGTGAGCGCAGCGATCGTGCTCGAAATGGACCAAGAGATTTGCCGCAGCGCGCGTATTGTCCTGGGAGGCGTCGCCCCGATTCCGTGGAGAGCGCCGGCGGCGGAACGCTTGCTGACTGGGCAGCGCATCACGCCGGAACTGGCAGCCCAGGCTGGTGAAGCCGCAGTCGCCGGGGCCCAGCCGCTCGCCAAAAATGCGTATAAGGTGCCGCTGACCAAGATCGTCGTGCAGCGAACTGTTTTGGCGCTCGCCGTGACAACTTGACGTTTTCACGCGACCAGCGCAACGCCGTTCTGGCGAGCTTCCTGGGCTGGACATTCGATGCTTTCGATTTCTTTGTCCTGACATTTCTGATCACCGATGTCGCGAAGAGCTTTCGGCAAGTCGCGTCCCGATGTTGCACTCACCTTGACGCTCACATTGGCAATGCGACCGCTCGGAGCGTTGATCTTTGGCGTAATGGCGGACCGCTTCGGAAGGCGGCTGCCGATGACCATCAATATCGTCTTCTACGCACTGATGTCGGCGCTTTCCGGTCTCGCGCCGACGTTTTCGGCATTCCTGATTTTGCGGATGTTGTTCGGGATCGGCATGGGTGGACAGTGGGGCGTCAGCGCGTCCCTGGCCCTCGAATCGATTTCTGCCAAGTGGCGAGGAGTTCTGTCAGGGTTGCTTCATCAGGGATACTCGCTTGGGAATCTCCTGGCCGCGCTTGCGTTCCTGACGGTCTACCCGGCGATGCTCAGGATGAACGCGGCGTATGCCTGGCGAGTGATGTTCCTCCTCGGCGGATTGCCGGCGCTTCTCTCTATCTATGTTCTGACGGGCGTGAAGGAATCCCCGGCGTGGAGCGAGAACCGGACCGATTGGCGCACCTACCGGAAATCGCTGCCTGCCGTGTGGCGACGATTTCTCTATCTCGTATTGTTGCTGACGATGATGGGTTTCATCTCTCACGGCACGCAGGATTTATATCCGACCTTTTTGCAGCGGCGGAATTTTACGCCGCAGCATGTCGCCGAAACCACCATGGTTTCGATGATCGGCGCAATCCTCGGTGGATTGGTTGTGGGATATTGCTCTGATCGTTTTGGCCGCCGGCGCGCGATGATCGGCGCAGTTCTGGGCGCGTTTGTGATTATCCCCTTGTGGATCGCGGCTCCGACGGCCGGCTTGCTCGTCCTCGGCGGCTTCCTGATGCAGTTCTGCGTGCAGGGCGGCTGGGGAGTGATTGCCGCTCATCTGAACGAATTATCGCCAGGGCACCTGCGCGGCGTTTTGCCTGGATTTTCCTATCAGCTCGGAATGCTCTGCGCCGGAATCGTTCCGTATCTGGAGGCGGTACTCGGTGAGCACTTCACTTATGCCCAGCGAGTAGAGCAAAATTTCGGGTTGGATGCATGTCAAAAAGACGCGAACTACACCAGAAGCGTTTCGGGCGTTTTCTGTTAAGAAATTTTCTTGGGCACCTTGGCGTTAACATGGATAATTGTGAAAACGACATCCCTTCTTACGGTTGTGTGCCTGGCGGCATCGCTTGGCATGGTGGCCTCAGCCCAGGGCGACGCGGGTAGAGGCGGCCGCGGACCCGCACAGACCTGGTCGGTGAATAAGACCCCCGGCGGGGTTTACAAACCGCCCATGCGACCGTTGTGGAAGCTTTCCGATCTGAAGCAGATGCATGCCGGTCAGAACACCTGGCAAGAACAGATTATTCTCGATCCGGAACAGGACGCGACTTACAACTCCGGCGCGCCGGGAACGAAATACACCGCGCGCATGCACCCCGATACGCCGACGGTATTCGTCTTGATCGCTGGAGAAGTGCATTTCAACGTCGAGGGCCAGGAGCCTGCGACTGCAACTCGCGGCTCAATCGTGAACATCATGAAATCCACCGTCTTCTCCTTTGACGTGACCGGCGATCAGAATTCGCTTTGGGTGGAAGTGAATCCCACGAACTACAAGACCGTGTATCCGTCTGACGGTCCTCAGCCGGCTCCGAGAAAAGACGGGACTATCGTGAAAGTGTCGTTCAACCACACACCCGCGCCCTACACACCGCCGAATCGTTTCATGTTCAACACCTTCACCGACGCCATTGCGACCTGCAAAACGGGAGTCGCGGTGATGGACGATCATCTCTTCGCCAGTCCGCTGGTAGGTTACGTGAATCCCGCCGATAACAAATGCGGAACCGGGAGCGGGAATATCGGAAGCGGTCCCGCAAAGCCGGGCGATCCTCCTTTCAATCCCCATTCAGTCTTCGGTCACATGCACGCGGGTCCGGCGGAATGGTGGATTGTGCAGGTGGGTCAGATCAGCGGCAAATTCGAAAATATGGGCGAATACCACGCCGTGGAAGGGGACGTGCTATATGCCGCTCCCATGACCTGGCATCAGATGGCGGTGGAAGCGCCGTCCGGGCCGAATGTTCGGCTGGCGATGGGCGGCTATCAGCTCATCAATATGAACAACACCGCGAATCCCGGCCGGGCCAAAGGAAATCAATAGGGCATTGCCCGGTTCGTCAGTTTCCGGCCCTTGTGGTCAAAGCTTCGCTTGAGCCGTGGGTCACCGTCTTCCTTCATTGAACAACTGTTCGATATCGTCCATGCGGACGGTTTCGAGGAATCCCACATGATTAGCTTTAAGCGCCGCCATCACGCGGGCGCGTGCCGCTGCCATTTCGGGAGCATACGGCGGATCGTGATGATCGGGGCATCCCGAGCGACAGGCTCATATCTCCGGGAGCCCATTCCGCAAAACCGATTCCCGGCACAGCCGCGACTTTCTCGGCATTGGCCAGCGCGTGCTTGTCTTTCAATCTTGACCGAGAGCATGAGCTCCCCGTTTGGGTTCAGCGGCCAGGGATCGGCCAGGCGCCTGTACTCGGTGGTCGAAACACCCCAAATTTTCGCCGCAAAGGCTTCACTACCCTTTCCGCGCATGCCCACTTCCAGGTCGTTCTTCTGGATATTGGCCCGCTCGATGGGATAGCGGCACGCGACGAATAACTTGACCGCCTCGGGACTGCGCGCATGGCAGAGCTGAATGCCGTGGACGCCGGCCGCCAGAACCTGATGGATCATCCAGTAATTGGCCCGAATACTGGTTTCGTCGTAGCCCAGAACCGGCAGAGTGACGATGACTGCTGGCGTGCGATGTCCGCTCTTGGTGGGTCCTCCGGCAGCTAATCCCACCATGAACTGCCGCAACGGTTGGGTTAACAGCCCATGAAATCTGGGATCTCACCAATGTTCAAAAACTGTACTTAGCGGGAGACTTGATTTCAGGCTCAAGCCAGGTTCGGCGGCAATTGATCGTGGCGTGAACCTCGCCAATGTTACCGATGGCTTTATCGGCGAAGCGCCCGATCTTGGGCCCTGGAGCTTGGTCAAACTCCGCCCCATTATGGCCCGCAACCGCAACGCAAAAAAAAACGATATTTACTGAGTACCGGGCAGGTAGCCCGGGTAATCAGGCGAGTCGGCCGCAGCCGGCTGTATTAAAGATCTTTAGGGAGAAGGAGAACCTTGTGGTTACTCGCCAACTTCTGAAAATTGGTTCAGACCGTGCCTTCCTTTATAAGTCGCTGATTCCGATTCCGCCGGCTCGCCCTGCTTCTATCCGCACTATGTGTGGAGCAATCTGCTCCGTGCCAGTTGGGATCGCGGATTCATAAAACGGGTGCTGCTATCTCGAACGCGGCCTCTGGCGCCCGATCGGCGTTTTCGGCCAGTTCTACCTACGCAGTCACCCGAACTCGGCGGTCTTCAGAAATCATGCTATTCCATCTCGAACCTACAGCCATTTGGTTAACAATCGGGGCTCAGATTCGAAAACGATCGCATCAAGGAACGGTTCCAGATCGTCGCGGTGAAAAACCGATGAAGTGCGGGCGTTACTGGCGACGTGCGTGGCGTGGGAGGCGGACTTGTCATTTCCGCCACGTACCTGCACGTGTGCGCGCCTTGCCCTGGATCCACTGAATCCGAGTTTGCTCAAGTGGCGGGTTCGCCGGGACACTTCGGAGCCAGAATTCAGAATGCCGAAGAAGTGGCCCGAGTGGGTTTGCGCGCCCTGGCCCAAGGCAAGCATCCGTGATCTCCGGGTTTCTTAACCGTATGAACATAGAGCTTCAGCGCATAGCGCCGCGACGCCTGGTTACGAGTGCCGCTGTACGCATATGTCGTCCCAAACATCTGCATTGAAGCAGGCCTCGGCAACACAACATAATTGCCTCGCAGAAACCGCACAGGGAAGGACGTGAAGCGCATTTCTGCTGTGGCTGATCGTTGTTGCCGTCCTGGTGATCGCCTTCGCTCTCTACCGATCTCATGCTTCAAGGAACGGCTTAGATGTCACGCCGGATGCCAAACGTGAAATCGACAACCCGAAGCGGCAGTAAACGGGGAAGCAACGGTGCGATCAGAGAATCCAGGCTCAAGCAGCAGCTGCTTTCTTGGTAACGATTTTCTTTCGAGTGGGTGAAAGTGACCTCTAGGGCAATGCTTTCCGAAGACGAGTTCGTCAGGAGCCAGACTTGCCTCAAACGAATTTCACAAAAACCGCATTCACGACAGTCTCCGCAAGACTCGCCGAATCGGAAGCAGGTTCAGCCCATGCTCGCTGGCCGGCATAACGGTGGTATGATTCTCTGACACGGGAAGAGACCACAAAGCCGAACAAGCAGGAGTTAACGATGAAATTCACGCCAATTGCATTTGGCGATCCGCTCTACGACGCGACGCTACGTTTCACCAAAGTAACCAAGTATGGGTTGAGCCTCGCAGCTTTTCTGAGTGGGCAGGCTGTCCGACCGCCCGTCGCTTCCCGAGTTGACGTGGCATTAAACGGACCTTTTTCTGGGCTCAAGATTAAAGGCAATGCAGGCTTCCATTTTTCCGCCGGACGGTTCCAGCCGCTGGTCACCCTTATGCTCGCAGGTTGGTTTTTCCTGGCGCCGGCCCGGGGACAAGTGTTCACGATGACCCCTGAACAGTTGATCAAGTACACGGCCAAGAGCCCTTACGAGCGCTTCCCGGACGGAAGGCCCAAAGTCCCCGATGCGGTGCTTGAGAAGTTCAAGGATATGTCCTCAGAGGAAATCGGTTTAGCGCGCAGCGGGTTTCCCAACCAGTTCGTGGGCAGCCTTCAGGTTCTGCATCCGGAAAAGAAACTGATCGGACGGGCGGTGACCTTGCAGCTGATGCCCTTCCGGGCCGACATAGCGGAAGTGGACGCGGCCGCGTGGAAAGCCCAAGGCCATCAACGGCCGCTTGATCACCAGAATGCGCTCGACCTGCTCCAACCCGGCGACGTAATTGTGGTTGACGTGTTTGGAAGCATTGCCTCGGGCGGCGTGATCGGCGATAATCTGGGCTTCTACATTATGAAGACTACCAATGCGGGCTTTGTGATCGACGGAGCTATCCGCGACTTGGATGGCCTCTCGCCGCTCGATCTGGCCGGATACTTCAAAGGCGCCACGCCGCCAGCTATCCATAATGTGATGGTGACCGGGATCAATATTCCGGTCCGGATCGGCAACACCACGGTGATGCCCGGCGACGTTGTTTTCGGAGATCGGGAGGGCGTTTCATTCATTCCCCCGCACCTGGCGCAAGGGATCGTCGACGAGGCGGAGATCACCCATATTCACGACGACTGGACCAAGATGAAGTTCGGCGAGGGCAAGTACAAATCCACTGATATCTACAGTCGGCCGAGGGATCCGGCGTTGATGAAGGAATATCAGGATTATCTGAAGCAGAAGCTCAGCCCTAAAGCCTACGAAGAGTATCTGAAAAGACAGTCGGCGCAAGAGCCCACGCAGACAACGGGGCGGCCGCAACAATGAGATGCAGGGGGTGAAAATGAACGCGCGTATTTTCGCTGGAATTGCTGCTGTCGCACTCAGCACGATCTTTACTGCGACGCAGGCGTTCTCTCAGGCGGAGGTCCCAGCCCAGCGGCCTCAATCACCGGATTGGTTTCTGCAAGGATCGGCCCCCGATCCAGCCGCAGGTCGCGGCGGGCGTATGGCCGCCTGCTCGGACGACATCGCGAAATACTGCACCGGCCAAAGCGGGTTGGGGGCGCAGGATTGTCTCAGACGGAATTCAGCCAAGATTTCGGGGGAGTGCAAAGCAGTGCTTGCTGCGATTCCGGTGGCGGATCCTGAGGGCGTGCCGCCGTGCTCTCACTCGCCCGTTTGTGATAATCGACTGGGCGGAACGCGCCAAGCATTACAACGGGTAGAGTGGAAACAAACTCTGGGTTTCACCTACGCTTACCCGTTTGCTTTGCCCCCCGGCGGAGGCGGTGTCTCGGCGGTCGCCATCAATTCGAAGGGAGACTTTTGGGTTTTTCAGCGCAACGCTGCCGGAAAACCGCAACTGTTTGAGTTCGACGCAAATCATAAGCTTATCCGCACAGTCGGCGAGGAGGTGATCGGCCACCAAATCAAGGCGCATGGTATGGCAGTCGATGCGCAGGATAATGTTTGGATTTGTGACGAGAGCGGCGCCACAGTTGAAAAAATAAGTCCCGAAGGGAAAGTCCTTATTACCCTCGGCATCCGGGGACACAGAGGGGATTGGGATGAAACCAAGGGACAAAGGCTTCTCTGGGAGCCGCTGGACCTCGCCTTTGCTCCGAACGGCGATATCTATATTGGGGAGGGCCATGCCAACGAGAGCCCTAATGACACCGGTTCAGACGATCCAACCAATAATATAGGCGCCGCGCGCGTAATTCACCTCGATAAAAGCGGCAAATTTATCAATCAATGGTACGGCAACAGTGTCGGACAAGGAAAATTCAGCATGGTCCATGGGATTGCCGTGGATCCCCGAAACGGCAATGTTTGGCTCGGCGACCGGGAGCAATATCGGCTCGTCGTTTATACCGGAGACGGCAAGTTCGTCAAAACGGTTCAAATGAGAAATCTCATGTGCGCCATCGCTTTTGACCCGCACGGCACGCTATGGGTGGCGAGCGGTCAGGATGGCCAGCTCTTAAAAATAGACCAGAATGGCAATGTGCTTGGTGCGGTAGGTAACGGATCCGGTAGAGGGCCCGGCCAGTTCATCGAAACCAACTACATGGCCTGGGATAAACAAGGCAACCTATATACAGGCGACACCAGCGTTGGCCGCGTCACGGAAATGATTGGGTCTACGAAGTAACGAGCGGCTGGCAGCGAACGGCCAGACTACTGCGCGATACTGATTCTGAGTTCTATCGCGAATCACCCCATAATATTTTCTTGACGCGCTGATTTCTGAAGGTGTTTTGGGTTTGTTAACGCTGGTTGCGAATAAGAACAAAGTCAAATTCCCCCTTGCATTACCTTTTTGAACGTGATAGCATCCTTCAGATTTAATCGTTTAATCACAGAGGGAGAAACGATGTCTCGCTACTTCGCCGCCCTACGAATTGCCTTGCTTGCACTCAGTTGTGCTGGCGCGCTGTTGGCGCAACGCGATCTCGCGACTCTGGCCGGAATCGTCACAGATCCTTCAGGCGCGGTTGTTCCCAACGCAAAGGTCACCGTCACCGACACCTCAACCGGTGAGGTTTATTCGCTCGCGACGAACGAGTCCGGCGACTTCGTCCGCCCGGCGCTCAGGCCATCTACGTATGGGGTTAGTGTCAGCGCGCCTGGTTTTCAAACTGCCGAACAGAAGAACATTCTTCTGCAGGCCGGGGTACGAACCGGGATTAATATCACGCTGACTGTTGGCAATACGGGCCAGACCGTTGAGGTCACTGCCGCGGCGCCCTTGCTCCAGACGGAAGGCGCTCAGGTGGGCTCGGATTTAAGCTCCAAGGCCTTAACGGAACTGCCGCTCGGCGGGAACCGCAGCATTATGTTTCTGGCGCGCCTTTCCCCCGGCGTCGTTCCGGGTGAGAATAACTCCCGCGATGTTCTCGGCGGCGGATTCTCCGCCAACGGCGTGACCTCGAATGGCCAGAACAATTATTTGCTGAACGGCTCCGACAACAACAGCAACTTTATCGATTTCTTGAACGGGGCCTCTTACGCGGTCCAGCCTTCGGCGGAAGCGATCAGTGAAATGACGATCGAGACTAACGGCTATAGCGCAGAGTATGGCCGCGCGGCCGGCGCGGTGGTCAACTTGAACATAAAATCGGGATCAAACCAGGTGCACGGCAGCCTTTATGAGTTCCTGGCGAACACGGAGCTCGACGCGAACCCGTGGGTGTTTAACCGGGCCGGCATCGCACGCTCGCCATTTGGCCAGAATATTTTCGGTGCCACACTGGGGGGTCCGATCGTCAAAAATAAGCTCTTTATTTTCGGCGACTATGAAGGAATCCGCCTGAACACTTCGGGCGGTCTTGGGGGCTTCGGCTCGGAAGGCTACACCACCGTTCCTACAGCGGCGGAGAAGACCGGTGACTTCTCCGGCATCTTGGGCGCTACAGGGACTGGCACCGACAGCGCCGGCAATCCCCTCAGCGCTGTACAGCACATGATCTACGACCCCTTATCGACGACGTACTCCGGTTCGACGCCAATATCGCGGTCCCCTTTTCCCGGAAATATAATTCCAATGAACCGTATGGACCCGGCCGTGTTAAAGATCCTGCAGTTGTTCCCCAGTCCCAACGAACCGGTCGTTAATGGCACCCAACCTACGAACGATTACTTCTATGACACCGCGGCTCATAGGCAAACGGACCAGGGCGATCTTCGTGTCGATTACCGGCTAAGCGACAAGGATACTCTGTTCGGTTCCGTAAGCATTGGGAACGTCAACCTGCTGACACAACCGAAGTACACGACAGCTCTCGACAACGGCGGGGCGAACGACGGATTTGACCTCACCCGCAACGCGCAACTGAGCTACACCCGGGTCTGGACTCCCGCGCTGCTCACGGAAAGCCGCATCTCCTTTACCCGTCTTGTCAGCTTTCGCTGGGCGGCCACTACCAGCACGGATGAACTTCAAGCGTTGGGTATCGGCGGCTACGATTATACGAATACTATGTGGAAAGGCGGCGGCCTTCCGAGTATAACCATCGGCAGCGGCTCCAACGCCTACAGTTCTGTTGGCGTGGGCGGCGGAGGAGGCCAGGAATACAACAACGTTTGGGATCTTGTCCAGAACGTATCGATCAACAGAGGCTCTCACGCCCTGAAGACAGGCGTTGAGTTCCGGTCCATTAAAAATCCGTTCTGGCAGTCGCAGTATCCTCACGGGGCGCTTTTCTACTCCAACAACGAAACGGCGTTCCCTTCGGCGAAAGCATTCTCACTGGGCGGAACGGTCGGCAGCAACACAGGCGATCCCCTGGCGTCCGCCCTGCTGGGGCAGATAGACAGCGCCGACATTTCGACCACGAACTTTATTTCAGACCAGAAGGTTGCGTATGCGGGATATGTGCAGGATGACTGGAAGTTTTCAAGTAAACTGACCATCAACATCGGCCTGCGCTACGAACTCTGGTCGCCCATCGGCGAAAAATGGGGGGATCAGGCGAATTTCGATTTGCAGAATCAGACGCTTTATATCCCCGCGGGAAAGAATCAGAACTTGCCGTTGCCCCCTAATTTTGCAACTTCATTTCCGAACGTCACAGTTTCCCGCGGGCAGGTCAGCAATTATCTGGTGCGATGGGACAAGTTCGACTTTGGCCCGCGTATCGGATTGGCCTATCAGGTAATGCCCAAGACAGTGATCCGGGTCGGCTATGGGATTTTCTATGGCGGCGAGGAGAACCAGGGCGGCTTCCCGAACCGCGGTGAAGGCGTCCCCTTCAACGAGACGGTGGTCATGTCGAGAACCAACGGCGTGTCCAGCTTTACAGGCGTTTCAAACCCCGCCTGCACGGCGTGCGACTACATGCCGGGCGGCCTTACGGGCGGGTTTCCGAATAACCCGTTCGCTTTGAATGCCGCCGTTTCGCTGCGCGGAGTCCAGCCGGATTTCGACAACCCTATGGTGCACAAGTGGAACTTCATTATTCAGCGTGAGCTGCCTCGGGATATGTCCCTTGAACTCGGTTATGAGGGAAATCACTCGGCACACCAGGTGATGATGGAAAATTCCGATACTTTTACGAATATCGGGACCACCAATTCGGCGATCACTTCGCTGACTCAGCAGGAAATTCCGGCGGCGTGCCCGACTTGCGGGTCGGTTGGCAACAACTTGTTTATGACTACGTCGAACGGCTGGGCCAATTATAATGCCGCTTCGGTGAAGCTCGAAAAGCGCTACTCGAATGGACTCCAGTTCATCGCGTCCTACACCTGGAGCCACGCATTAGCGAACTTCGTAACGCCACTCACGGGATCGGTCGGCCTGTACGCGAGCGGTAACTCTTTGCCTCCTCCGAACGATGCGAACTGGGCTTCGGGATATGCTAGTGCCTCCTGGGATATCCGGCACAGTTTCACGACCGGGTTCAATTACGACTTACCATTCGGCAGGGGCAAGCAGTTTGGCAACAATATGAATCGCGGCTTGGATATGATCGTGGGCAACTGGCATACCAATGGAATTCTGACGCTTCGCACGGGACAACCCTATAGCCTTACCGGCACCGGTTGTGAGGGCGTTTGGGCTCTATGCCAACCGGATATCGCTCCGGGATACGTCGCCAATCAGGCGCCCCCGGGGGGGCGTACTCCGAATGAATATTTCAACATCAACGAGTATGTGGTTGCCGCGCCTCTCACAGGTGGCGACTTGGGCCTTCAGGCAGGCACTGGCCCGCCGACCAGAACGCTCGACTTCTCTTTGTTCAAGGATTTCGTCATCACTGAACGCTGGAGACTCCAGTTCCGCGCGGAAGGGTACAACATTACTAATACTCCGATCCTGGGAATTCCGGACCAGAACCTGGGAGACAAAGCCTCGTTGGGCGGTAACGGAAACTTCGGCCAGATCACGACGTCCACGGTCGGCTCCGAGCGGCATATTCAATTCGCGCTCCGGCTGTCGTTCTGATCGAAATTTTTTTATTTCGCCGATTGATATGTCTTGCTGAATCCGTTTCGCAGATTCGTGATCGTAAACTGCCCCTTCGAATCGACCGAGGCTTTCAGCATATCCCCTTTGCACTCCGCGGTAGGCCCCATGTTCGCAATCATCTGCTCATTCGTATTTACCTCTTTTGGAATCTTCAGGGCCAAGTGGACCTGCCAGATGTCCTGAAGGCCGGGCGAATGCCGTAGAGTGTCAAATACGCTGACCGGTCCGCCTTTGGTCGCGCCATTGTTCATGACCGCAACGGTCGGCTGTATCGCAGAGATAAGCTGAGGAGAATTGGACCGGTCTAGCCCGTGATGGCTGGTCTGATAAAGGTCCACCTTGCCGATCAGGTTCACGGGGCATACGAGCCTCTGCTCATAATCCCAAGTAAGATCGCCCATGTCGAGGAACCGGAAATTGCCGTACTTTACCCGAATCCCGACGCTCATATTGTTATCGGGATCTGGCTCGGGTGGCTCATGTTTCTTGAAGTCCGCGCAGGTGGCATTCGGCGCCCCGGCGCCCTGCAGCGGCTTATCGATCGCCTGGCCGGCCGATATGAGCACCTCAACGTTCATACCCTTTAGCGGAATGGTGTCTCCCGGTTTGAGGGTCCTGCGCTTGCCGGCTACTTGTTCCTCATACGCTTTGTATGCCACTTGGACATTGGGCCGGTCGAGTTCGATCGAGGGGCCGTGATCCATATACAGGCCGATCGGAATCATTTTGGCGAGAGCCGCCATCCCGCCGATGTGATCGCCATGATAATGGGTGAGCAGGACGTAATCGAGTTTCGTCAGGCCAGCCAATTGCGCGGCGGCGAAGATGCGCTTCGCGTCGCGATTATCCGGCCGGCCGTTGCCGGTGTCGACCAGCAAAGACTCGCCGGTCGGGGACACGATCAGAGTGGAGGCGCCCCCGTCGGCATCAACCCAGTAAATCTGCAGATCCGTGGAAGCGGCGTACATGACGCTCCCGAAACCAATGACCAACACAGCCGAAGCTAATGAGATGCTTTTGAACATACGTGGGATATCTCCCTTTTCCCTATTGCGTCAGAGCAAAACTCAGGATTCCGCCTTCTCCGGCAAGAACCACATATTGCGTTCCGCCTACCATATAGGTCATCGGTGAAGCGCGCCACGCCTGGCCAGATTCGAAATGCCAGACCGGGATTCCGGTTTTTGAGTTCAGCGCGGTGAATGTGCCGCCTGTTTCCCCGAAAAACGTAAGTCCGCCGGCGGTCGCGAGCGTGCCGGTACCGCCGCCGTCCAGGAGTGGATAATCCCATGCTTTAGAACCGGTGCGGATGTCCACGGCCTGGATGAAACTCAGGCTTGCCCCTCCACCTCCGGCCCCTCCGCGGCCACCAGGCTCCACGGAAAGAGTTAAGTTGGGCAGACCGTTGCGCCCTCCACCGCCAAAGAATCGCTGGCCCATTTCGGGGGGTGTGGGATCTTTACGGACCGTGGAGCAGCCGTCGGAAACCCGCATGAAAAACAATTTCGACGATGGATCGAAGGATGCTGAGGCCCACTTCGCCGCTCCGGTCCGGCAGGTTGGTGTCCCTTCGAGCGTGGTCTCGAAATTCGCGGTCACAACGGGGCGGCCGTCCTTGCCATATCCAGTGGTCCAGTTTTGTTTACCCAGGGGCGTGGCGAGTAGTAATTTTCCGTCCGTGCGATCGAGAACGAAGAAGAAGCCGTTCACATCGGCATGCACCAGCAACTTGCGGGGTCGGCCTTCCCATTGTTCGTCGGTTAGGATAACCGGGCCGTTCGCATCCCAGTCGTGGGTATCGTGCGGCGTGAACTGGTAATACCATTTCATCGTTCCGGTCCTCACGTTCAGGGCGATTACGCTGTTTGTCCACAAGTTGTCGCCCTTGCGCTCATCGCCGTTGAAGTCCGGGCAGGGATTGCCCACGGTCCAGTAGACTAAGCCCAAAGCGGGATCGTAGGAACCGGTCATCCAGGTGGCGCCACAACCATGTTCGAGAGCGTTTCCGATCCATGTTTCCGAGCCTTTCTCGCCGCGCGTCGGGATCGTCCAGAAGCGCCAGGCACGTTCGCCGGTGTCGGCCCGATAGGCATCGACAAAACCCCGCGCGCCTTCCTCGCCACCCGCAACACCGGAGAGGACCAGATCGCCGATCACCATGGGAGCGGCCGTCGCACTGTACCCCTCTTTGGTATCCGCCATCGTCACATCCCACACCTTGCGGCCAGTGAGGCGGTCAAGCGCGAGCAGATGCGCGTTATCAGTGACCATAAAGACACGGGTTGCGGAGAGCGCGACACCACGATTGGCGCCGCCGCCCGCTTCGCTGAGCAGGCCATTCGTACGAGGCGTGCGAAACGCCCAGATCTGGCGGCCCGTGGTTGCGTCGAGCGCATAAGCTTGATTGGCCCCGGTAATGTACATGACGCCGTCCACGACGACCGGGGTAACTTCCAACCGCGGCGCGCCGGGAACCGGAAAAATCCAGGCGGGGGCTAGGCTCTTCACATTGGTTGTATTAATCTGCTCGAGCGAGCTATAGCGGTTGCCGTTATCGCTGCCGTCGTAGCTGGGCCAGTCCCGTTTTGGCTCGATCGGGCGCTCTGTATAGGTTTCGCCGCTGCGCGCCAGCAGGTGGAACTTGCCGTCGGCGCTCAGCAGCGTGGCGCTGAACGGGGTCGAACTGGTCAGCGTACCTTCCAAAGCGCGCCCATCCTGAAGTTTCAGGGTGGCGGGGTGGGGCTGGAACAGTCTGCCGCCGCGGCCACCGCGTCCTGGTCCGGCCGCGGCGGTGACTGCACCAGAAGCCAAGCCGCGCAGATGACCGATCAGCACCTTTATCTCGGCGTCGTTGAAATCGAATTTGGGCATGCCGCGATCGAGGCGGCCGGTCCGCACCAAAGCGGAGACTTCCTCATCGGAATGCGAAGTAACGAAGGAGAGGATCGCGGGCGCCCGGTCTGTACCGGTAGCATCGTCCCCGTGACAGATAACGCAATGACTTGCAAACGTTCTGGGAGGGCGGGCCTGCGGCTGAGCCAGCAAGAGCGGAGTCAGAAAGAAGAAGGACAAGTATGTCATTCGCGTGGCAATCATTTTCGCTACCTTGTGTGCTGTTAATCTTACACTATAAAAGCTGGCTAGATTTGGTTAAGCACATCCACAAGGTCAATGGGCGCGCTCGATTCCACGCCACGGCTCAGAGAAGGCGAGATCATCAGTGCTTCGCTATGATCCTCGAACCAAACGAGGAACGATGACTGAGCTGCGCCGCTCAGTCGTTGCTGATTCAACCAAGTATAATAGGCTCCCATATCAGCATCGATTAGAGAACCTGCGGGATCGAGCGTCGGCGTATACTTCGCCTCAGAAAGTAGTTCATTCATCGGGCGCTCCTTCTGGCGAGGCGCATAGCGCGCCAAAAGTGTCAAGGGTTGAGCGCGCCTCGACACCTCACGAGCGGTCCACTGAACGAAGGTCGTGTTGAAGATCTGCGTTCCAGATGCTTCGGTAAACAAGCTAAGCTGAAAGCGATTCAAGACGGCGTGCTCGTCTGAACCGCGCAATCCCACTTCCTCCGGCTGAATCTGGGCGAGCATGCTGCTGACGGCCTCGGGTCCCACTCCAGACTCAATGGCGCGTTGCATCCGGCTCTGCAAAGCGATCCGAACTGGCGTGAGCGCGTTATAGGAAACGCAGGCAAGCCCCATGGGAGCCTTATCGATCAAGCCACCATCAATGTACCAATGCCCGTAAGGAACGGGATGGGAGGCGGCTCTTTTTGCGACTGCCTCTAACAGCTTCTTATGGCCATTTTCTTGATTCACATGGCTGTAATGAACGCCGTAAGGCCGGAGCTTCCGAAATAATTGATATTTGTTATCCGTGACGCCCTGACCAATGATGACAATCCCCAGCCGAGGAATCGCAAGAGAATCTTGAGACATTCCTTGCGTGTACTCTTGGACATATTTAATAGCTGCCGGGCGAAATGTATCGATTTGCTGGCTAGCCCACAAATATGCCGAGAGTTGCTCGGAAAAGCGGCTCGGCGAAGCGACCCAATCTAGCTTTTCGAGCTCGGGTGAGATGCGCAATTGCGCGAACCCCGCCATGGTCTGCCCCAACTGCTCTATCGAGAGCCCGGAGAGATACGCAAGCTGCTGATCAATTTCCTTCCGTTCGGCTGGGAACTTCCAATCGTAAAGGATGAGCTCGCGAAGCAGGAGGGGTACAAAGCTTACGGGGAGGCGCCGCAGTAAGGCGATGTGACTGGTGGCTAGCTGCCGGGCTTGCGGGGGATATGAGCTGAACTGCTCTGGTTGTAGCTGGTCCGGCCGCATTTCAGCTACAGTACCTCCGTCAGCGCCTTGCCTCGCGCGAGCCGCGGTGCGAATCCGAGCAGCGATCCCAAGGTAGGCGCAAGATCTGTCGATTCGACCAACCGATCGACAACGATATTTTCCCGAATACCCGGTCCTAAAACCAGCATCCAGGTAGTGCGGGAGATCTGGTCACCCGTGCGGTGGTGCTGAAATCCGTTGCCGCCGGGATCGTAATCGGAATCTCGGCCGAAATCGGGCAGGATGAACATGGTCGTCTTATTGGCATACTCGGGGTTACCTTGGATGGCTTTCCAGATTTCACCGCAGAGACGATCCGTGCGACGGATTCCCTCGACGTAGAGCGAGAAAGTCCCTGAATGCGCCACATCGATGTCGTGGAGGGTGATCCAAACCAAGCTAGGCGCGAGTTGCCGCATGAGCTGCTTCGCAATATAGACCGAAAGCTCGTCCGGACTCGCCAGGCTACGTGCTTGCGCCGCGAATTCCGATACCGACAGCTTCAGGACTTCCACTACGTTATGCAAGTCGGCTGGGTTCGCTGCGATCGAGGGCGCATAGAGAGGCGTTTCGTAGTTATCGCGCAAAAGGTGATCGTATTCAATGCCGCCGTCAGAGGGCAACGCGGCTGCGAGAAGGCGCTTCGGGAGGATTACGCCGGCTCCAAAACTGGGGCCATAGGAGCGGTCGCCGCTCTCCCCTATGCAATTGAACCCATTACTGGGCGCGATAACCCATGCATCGGTAGCCGGGCGTCTAAGGTCCTTGCGAAAGTACTCGAAGACGGTGGGGTGATCTGGCGATACTAACGCGAAGTTGTTAAATGTCTCGTAAACGCCTGTCGCGAGGCTCGCAGTCGCAACATAATGGCCAAGAATACCCCGGTTGACCACTTGAGTGAAGAAGGTTGCGCGCGGCATCAACTCCGACAATAAGTGAGGGATATTCTCCTGGCCTTCGGGCATAAACGTTTCATCGTCGCGAGCGCCTCCTCCAAAGGTGACGACGACGGCCTTCCGGCTGTGTAAGGAAGCCGCTCCCGTCCTGCCTGTCTGGCCGAAGAGAGAAGCGGCGCCGATACCTGCGCCGGTTGCCGCCCGAAGAAAATTACGGCGGCTCCACGAAATTGCCTGCGCAATTTCTCCGGGCCCTCCAGCGCTGCGTTTTAGATCAGCGAAACGCATAATCTAATCTAGATATTACTGCTTAATGACCGTTCCATCGGGCTGCCGGATTACTCCCCAACCGCCATTGAATTTCTGGCGCTCGCCCCGTTCGCCATAACCGAACGGATACTTCGCCGCGGCTTTTTCGTTTACCTCGATCCCCCATCCCGGCGCCTCGTTGACATAAAGATACCCGTTCTTCATCTCCGGGCAGCCTTGAAACACTTCGCGCGCCCGTTCATTGAAGGGTGAGTATTCCTGGATGCCGAAATTGTAACTGACTACATCGAGGGTGACATTCGCCATGTGTCCCACCGGAGACACGTCGCCCGGTCCGTGCCAAGCGGTCTTCACCCCAAAGTTCTCGCCTAGAATCGCGATTTTCCGTGCCGGGGTAAGCCCGCCCACCTGCGAAAGATGTACGCGAATATAGTCGATCAAGCGTTCGCTTATCAGAGGCTGCCATTCATGCGGATTATTAAAAAGTTCTCCCATGGCGATTGGTGTCGCGCAATTCTGACGAATCTGGCGGAAATATGCGATATCCTCGGGAGATAGCGGGTCCTCCATGAAAAACAGCTTGAATTTTTCGGAGTCTTTGGCGAACTGCACGGCCTGGTTCGGCGTTACCCGTTCATGCACATCGTGGAGCAGCCCGATTTCGTCACCTAACTGTTGCCGGGATGCTTCGAACAGCTTCAGCGCTCTGCGAATATAGGCTCCCGGTTCGAAGACTGGATCGTTATGCAGTGCCCGCACGATAGTCGCGGTATTGGCCCCGCCGCTTCCGTAGCCCGCCATCCCAGGCACACCCACTTGAACACGAACATTACGGAAGCCCTGTTCAAGATATTTCTTTGCGTTGTCGATCGCTTCCGGAATTTCTGCCCCAGAGGCATGCCCGTAGCAGTCGGCCGCTTCCCGGCACTTACCACCCAACAACTGATACACAGGTAGTCCCGATTGCCGCCCTTTTATATCCCAGAGCGCCATATCCACGCCCGAGATGGCATTGTTCAGAACGGGTCCATTGCGCCAGTAAGAGCTGTCGTTACAGAGCTGCCAAGTGTCCTCGATCCGGTCGGCTGGACGTCCAACCAGCAGTGGTTTCAGATAACGTTGTACCGCTTCCCCTATTAGATCTGCGCGCTGAGTGAACGTAGCACAGCCGTATCCATACAAACCGTCCTGGTCCGTGATAATTTTGACGACCGCCAGACGCACCCCGTCCGGCTGTGTTTGGATCACCTGAATGTCTTGAATTTTCGGTGATGGCAAGCCGCGAATGGAGCGTTCCACACGGGCTTGGGCCGCCGCCTCTCTGTTCGTAAGGGCGCAGGCCAGAGAGCCGCCCAATACCGTCTTGAGCAGGTCACGTCTATGCATTCACTTTCTCCTTTTCCTCAATCTCGGTTGCAACTGATATTGTAGGTGGTCATGTTCCACTTTCGTGCAAGCATCCTGATGATAAGTTCAGTCCTGGGCGCGTCTGGCATCATAGCTCAAAATATCAGCGCCGGGCGGTTGACTTTTGAGAAGACTTGCTCGAAATGTCACGGGTCAGATGGAAACGGCGGCGAGCTGGGCCCAGCCATTCTGTTTCGTCTAGCGCCGCGGGACGATCGGCAACTGGCGTTATTGATCCACCAGGGCCTCCCGGGGCGAGGCATGCCCCCGATGCACGTCGCCGACGCAGAGATGACGCCGCTGATTCGCTTCCTACGCTCCATTCAAAAGCAGCCCGCGACCCGGCCAGTAGTTCGAAGGAAAGTCGAGACCACCGACGGCCGCGTTCTCGAAGGCCAGGTGCTGAACGAAGGCTTTGACGACCTGCAACTGCTCGCGGACAAGCGGGTTTATTTACTGCGGCGAGGCGGCGATCGTTTTCGCGAAGTGACCTCGCAGCACGATTGGCCGAGCTATGATGGCGAAACGCAGGGGAACCGCTACACGACCATGACCCAGATCGACAAAAACAATGTCGGCCGGCTGGGTCCAAGGTGGGTTTTCAATGTTCCTAACTCGGGGCGTCTTCAGTTGACCCCCGTGGTTGCAGAAGGGATCATGTACATCACCGTCGCCAATGAGTGCTATGCGCTCGACGCGGGAACAGGGCGGCAGATCTGGCATTATCAGCGCCCGCGCACGAGGGGACTGGTAGCAGAAGGCTCAAACGGGATCAATCGAGGGGCTGCTGTTGCCGGAGATCGCGTATTTATGGATACGGATAACGCGCACATCATCGCGCTGAATCGCTTCAATGGTGAGTTATTGTGGGAGACGCCGTTTGCGGATACGCGTTTGAACTATTTCACAACCTCCGCGCCCCTTGCTGCCGGCGATTTGGTGATCAGCGGAGTCGCGGGAGGCGAGCACGGCGGGAACGGTTTTGTTGCGGCCTTCGATCAAGCAACGGGCAAAGAGGTGTGGCGTTTCTGGACCGTCCCGAAGCCAGGTCAACCAGGTTCTGAGACCTGGAAAGGACTCGACATCGAACATGGCGGCGCGCCTACTTGGTTCATCGGAACGTACGATCCAGATCTGGACATCGTTTATTGGCCGTCCGGCAATCCGTCCGAAGAGTATAACGGAGATCGGCGAGCGGGCGACAATCTCTATTCCGATTGTGTGCTGGCCCTCGATCGCAAGACCGGGAAGTTGAAGTGGTATCACCAGTTCACGCCGCACGATCTGTGGGATTGGGATTCCACGGAAACTTCCGTACTGATCGACGCCGATTGGCAGGGGCAAGCGCGGAAGCTGATGCTGCACGCCGACCGCAATGGATTTTTCTACGTGTTCGATCGCGGCACGGGCGAGCTGCTGCTGGCTCAGCCTTTCGTCCGAAATCTGACCTGGGCGAAAGCGATCGGCGCAGACGGAAGACCGATTCTCAATCCCAATCAGGCGCCGTCCGAAGCCGGCACGCATGTGTGTCCTTCACAGGACGGGGCGACGAACTGGTTTTCTCCGTCATACAACCCGACTACCGGACTTTATTATCTTCAAACGTTCGAAAAATGCAGCGTCTATACGAAACGTTCTGGAGATAAATGGGAGCCAGGCAAGACCTATCTGGGCGGCACGCAACGAACGGCACCGGATCCAAAGCCGCAGCGGGTCCTCAAAGCGATCGACATCCGGACCGGCAAAATTGCGTGGGAGCTGCCGCAACCAGGTCCGGCAGTTTCCTGGGGCGGCACGCTTTCCACCGCTACAGGATTGGTAATTTTCGGCGAAGAAGGCGGAGCCTTGATGGCAGTCGATGCGACCGACGGCAAACCTCTTTGGAAATTCGAGACCAACACGTTATGGAAAGCTTCGCCGATGACCTACATGTTCGATGGGAAGCAGTTCGTTGCGGCAGCGGCCGGAGCAAATATCATTGCATTCGCAATTCTGGATTAGGAGCTGAAGGTCCTATATGCGCCGCGTACTAGGGTTGGTTTTATTTGTGACTGGAACCATATTTGCCCAGGTTCCGCAGGCGGAAATCTCCAATTCACAGATTCATGCGAAGCTGTACCTCCCCGATGTGCAATCGGGATATTATCGGGGGACTCGATTCGACTGGTCCGGCGTGATCGCCAGCCTGGAATGGAACGAGCACAGTTATTTCGGGCAATGGTTTGAACACTACGATCCCAAGCTACACGACGCCATCACGGGACCAGTCGAAGAGTTCCTGACCAATGGCGCGGGTCTCGGCTACGGAGAAGCGAAAGTCGGAGAAGCGTTTGTCAGGATCGGCGTCGGCGCGGTGCGTAAACCGGACGAATCCCGGTACCAGCAGTTTCGGACATACGATATTATCGATCCGGGGAAGCGGTCTTTTCATAAATCACGCGATTCGATCGAATTCGTACACGAACTGGGCGACACCGGCGGATACGCCTATTCGTATCGCAAGAAGGTTCGCTTGGAAGGGAACAAGCTGATCTTAGAGCATCGATTGCGAAACACAGGACGCAAAATCATTTCGACTAGCGTGTATGAGCATAATTTCTTCATGCTGGACGGGCAACCCACGGGCCCTGATATAAGCCTGCGGTTCCAATTCGTTCCGCGAGCCAAAGCCGACTTGCATGGGTTGGCGGAGACGAGCGGCCCGGATTTGCGCTACTTGCATGAATTGGAACCCGGCCAGACGGTGTTCACGGAGTTGGAAGGTTATGGCGGGAGCGCGTCGGATTACGATATCCGGGTGGAGAATCGCAAGACGGGAGCGGGGGTGCGCCAAACGGGAGATCACCCGCTGTCGAAGCTGGTGTTGTGGTCGATCCGCACGACGGTCTGCCCTGAGGCATTCATTGACCTGCATATCGAGCCGGGTAAAGAAGCGACATGGAAGATTGTATACGACTTCTATGACGCACGCACCCGTTAGCATTACTCTGTCACTTTTGCGTCGGCGATAATTGGTTTGTCGCGACGTGCAGAACTGTGAACGCGATTACGGAGGCCGATGCAGCCGAGCTTGCCCAATGTGAGGCCGCGCGGCCCAGCTGAGGCCTCATCCCCTCAACCCTCGCTGAGCATTTCCAGCAAGCGTCTGGTGCCGTGGCTGATCGCGGTAGCGTTCTTCATGGAGTCGCTGGATACTACGATTCTCAATACCGCGGTGCCGGCAATCGCGGCCGCGCTCCATGTTGCGCCGCTTAGCATGAAGTCGGTCCTCGCAAGTTACACGCTGAGCCTCGCGATTTTCATCCCGATCAGTGGATGGATGGCGGACCGGTTCGGAACACGCCGTGTGTTTGGCTCCGCCATCGGCATCTTCACGCTGGGGTCGCTGCTCTGCGGCATATCGAGCAACATTCATGTGCTGGTTGCCTGCCGAATCCTTCAGGGCTGCGGCGGATCGATGATGGTGCCCGTCGGCCGGCTCACCGTAGTGCGAGCTTTCGATAAATCCGAACTCGTCCGCGCCATGAGCTTCGTCGCTATTCCGGCTTTGATTGGTCCAATGCTCGGACCCGTGGCCGGCGGGATGATCGTCGGATATTTTCACTGGAGGCTTATTTTCTTTGTGAATATTCCGATTGGCATCGCCGGTTTGTGCATGGTCTATCTGCATCTGCCGGACTACCGCGAACGAACGAACCCTCTCGATGTAGCCGGGCTCGTTCTGTTCGGGTCGGGCATCGCGCTGCTGTCGTATGTGCTGGAGGTGTTCGGCGAACATACGCTGAACACGGGCGAAATTCTGGGCCTATTAATAATTTCCGGCATCCTCCTGGCGGGCTATGGAGTCCACGCGACGAGGACTGCGCATCCGATGCTGAATCTCACCTTATTTCGGATTCGGACATTTCGCGCTTCCGTGAGCGGCAGCTTCCTGACTCGCCTCGGCATCGGCGGCATTCCATTCCTGTTTCCGCTTTTGTACCAAGTGGGCCTTGGCTTCACACCCATTCAATCCGGTTTGTTGATGATGCCGCAGGCCATTGCGGCCATCAGCCTGAAGGTGACCATGCCGCGAATTCTGGCACGCCTTGGATACCGCGCTGTGCTGATTTCGAACACTTTGATCATTGCCCTGCTCATCCTGTTGTTCGCAACAATCGGGACAGGCACGCCCGTGTGGGTGATCGTGGCGGAAGTCTTCTGCTATGGTTTCTTCACGTCGCTCCAATATACGAGCATGAATACACTGGTCTATGCGGACGTGAGCGGGGAACAGGAGAGCGGCGCAAGCTCTATTGCAAGCACTGTGCAGCAGATGGCCATCAGTTTCGGAGTTGCTTCGGCGTCGCTCGTGACCGTCTTCTTTATTCCCGACCGGTATCGGTCGAATCCCGCGCAATTCATTGAGGGCATCCACCGAGCCTTCTTCGTGCTCGGCGGAATGACGATCCTCTCGACGGCGATTTTTAGTGAGTTAAAAAGAGGAGACGGCGATTCGGTGAGCCGGCGCAAGGAGCTAAACGCCGGATAATTTGCTATTCTTCTCAAGATGATGTGGAGGTTACAATGCGCACGCGCCGCTCTGCCCATATCTTGAGTATCGCTGTGCTCGCATCGGCGTTGGGAATACTGGGGTTTGCGCAGCAGGCTGGTAGCGGACCTGGGGGAAGAGGAGCTCAGCCTGCTGTTGGATCAATGCCGAGCCGGCGCTTCGAGAAAATCGCGGACGGCGTCTATTATGCAACCTCGACTGGCTCCATGTCGGTTGGCGCGAACTCATGCATCGTCGTGAACGATCAGGATGTTTTTCTTTTGGATCCTGGCGAATCTCCCGCAACAGCGCGTGCGCTGGTGGAGGATATTAAGACGATTACCGACAAACCCATCCGGTTTGTGGCCGACTCGCATATCCACTTCGATCATTCGCACGGGAATCAGATCTTCGGGCCGGAGGTCATGCTGATTGCGCCCGACAACAATTACGAAAGACTGTCTGGCCGGCTCGGCAATGTGCTGCAGCAGCAGGCATACGCAACTCAGGCCGCGCCGGCTCTGCTCCAGCAACGGCTTGACACTCTCAAAGCACAGCCGCCATCCGACGACCCGCAGCAGCGTGCGACGCAGCAGCGGCAAATTGCGGCGCTTGAGCTCCGAATTGTACAGGAGAAAGAAGTCAAGCCGACTCCGGCCAACATCACGTTCTCGACGCGTATGACACTTCACCGCGGAAGCCGTGAGATTCAACTCCTCTATTTAGGCCGCGGCCACACCGACGCCGACCTGTTCGTGTATCTGCCGCAGGAGCGCATTGTGTGTACGGGCGACATGATGGAATCGAATATCTCCTACATGGCGGATGCGTGGGTGAATGAGTGGCCCGCCACGCTCGAAAAGCTACTCGCGCTCGATTTCGATACCGTGCTGCCAGGACACGGGACGCCCTTTAAGGGGAAAGAAAAGATTCGCGCATTTCAATCGTATCTGATAGATGTCCAAAAACAGGTGGACGCATTTCGCAAGCAGGGACTATCGGCCGAGGAAACGGTCAAACGACTTGACCTCTCGTCGCACCGGGCAGATTGGCCGCAGGCCCGGAATCTTAACCCCGACATCCGCGCAGTGCAACGCATGTACGATGTCGCCGCCGACCCGAACGCGCCAGTGCGTTAGTAGGGTTTGGCGGCGTATGGCGCTCCAGGCGAGAGACGGCCTTCTAACAGGCGCGGGAATTGAACATAAAAAGGAGAAGAGTGGAATACAGGCTTCTTGGCAGTTCCGGATTGAAAGTTTCTGAGCTGTGCTTCGGCACAGGCACCTTTGGCGGCAGCAACGAGTTCTTCAAAGCATGGGGTTCGACGGGCCCGGAGGAAGCGAAGCGGTTGATTGGCATCTGCCTCGATGCTGGCGTCAATATCTTCGATAGCGCGGACATCTACTCAGACGGCCTTGCAGAAGAAATTCTGGGAAAGGCGATTGCGGGAAGGCGTAACAACCTGCTGATCTCGACCAAGGCGACGTTCCGTAGGGGCAGGGGACCGAACGATGTTGGATCCTCGCGTTACTACCTGATTTCCGCCTGTGAAAACAGTCTGCGCCGGCTGGGCACGGATTATATCGACGTCTATCATATGCACGGCTTCGACGCGCTTACGCCTGTAGATGAGGTGCTATCTACGCTGGACGCGTTAGTGCTGAGTGGGAAAATCCGCTATATCGCGTGCTCGAACTTTTCCGGCTGGCATCTGATGAAGTCGCTGGCGGTTTCAGAGCGTTATGGCTGGGTGAAGTATGTGGCACACCAGGTCTACTATTCGCTGATCGGCCGCGACTACGAAAACGAGCTAATGCCGCTCGGGATCGATCAGAAGATCGGGGCACTGATATGGAGTCCGCTTGGGTGGGGACGACTGACAGGCAAAATTCGTCGCGGTCATCCGTTGCCCGAGACGAGCCGCTTGCCAGTAACCGCCGATAGCGGCCCACCGGTAGAGGACGAGCATGTTTATCGCGTAGTTGAGGCAATCGATCAGGTGGTCGCAGAGAGCGGCAAAACCGTTCCGCAGATTTCACTGAATTGGCTGCTGCGAAAGCCGACGGTTTCGTCTGTGATCATCGGTGCCAGGAATGAAGAGCAACTTATGCAGAACCTGACTGCGGTGGACTTCAAGCTGACCGAAGACCAGGTAAAACGTTTAGATGGGGCGAGCGACCGCACTGTTCCGTACCCATATTGGCATCAGCGGCAGTTCGTTGAGCGCAATCCGCTCCCGTCTTCATTTGAGCAATTAACAGGAGCTTCGTAAATCTCATGTCGCACATCGATAGAATCTCACTCTTTGGTGCCGTCGCCACGATGCTTTTAGCGCCTGGAGGAACGGCGCTTGCCCAGACCAGTTACCCACCTCCCAATTCCAGCGATGTGCCCAATCCTTATCGAACGGTGCTCAACTGGGCGCAGTTGCCCGACGGGAGAAAATGGGGATCGACGGCCGGCGTCGATATTGGCCCCGACGGCAATATCTGGGCCTATGATCGATGCGGCGCTAATAGTTGTGTGGACTCGGATCTTGACCCGATTCTCGAGTTCGATCAGAAGACTGGAAAGGTTCTGAGGCACTTTGGAAAAGGCTTGTTCGTGCAGCCGCATGGCTTCTTTGTCGACAAGCAAGGAAACGTCTGGGTGACGGACGATCAGGCGGCCAAAGATGGGTCGAAGGGGCTTCAGGTCCTTAAATTTAGTCCGGATGGCAAGATCCTGATGACGCTGGGCGAGAAGGGAACTGCCGGGGAAGGTCCGGACGCTTTTGGTGCTCCTACCGATGTTGTGGTTGGTGCCAACGGCGATATCTTCGTGTCGGACGGACACAGCGGCTGTCATTGTCCTAACGCGCGAATCGTGAAGTTTGACAAGAACGGGAAATTTATTAAGGAGTTTGGAAAGAAGGGGACAGGGCCCGGCGATTTCGCTGATCCACACGCTCTCGCTTTCGATTCCGCAGGCCGGCTGTTTGTGGGGGATCGCACGAATAACCGGATCGAGATCTTCGATCAGGCCGGCAAGTTTGTCGCGGAATGGAAGCAGTTTGGACGGCCGAGCGGAATCTTCATCGCGGGAGATACTCTTTACGTGACCGATTCAGAGTCCCAGTCGAACCGGCCAGGAGCTTACGGATACAATCCCGGCGTACAAAGAGGCATTCGGATCGGAAGTATACAGGATGGCAAGGTGACTGCATTCATTCCGGATCCCGATCCGAAGGGTGGATCGAGTATTTCGGAAGGAGTCGCCGTGGACCACGACGGAAACGTATACGGCGCGGAAGTCGGCCCAAAAGATCTCAAGAAATACGTCAAGAGATAGGCACACGCCCGCTGTCGATCCTCTCGATCAGGCATGCGCCTGCAAGGCATTCTTGAGCTTCTCGGCGGTCAAGGGGATCTGGCGCAGACGAACGCCGGTGGCATCAAAGATTGCATTGCTGATGGCCGGGGCGACTACTGTGATCGAGGTCTCGCCCGCTCCCGTCGCATTGTCGTCCGGCCGATTGACTAGCACGCATTCGATCCTCGGAATCTCGAAGCCCAGCTTTAACGAGTGATACATATGCCAGTCCACTGATGTCACCTTCTGTTCGTCCCAGGTGACCTCTTCGCCCATGGCGCGGCTCATGCCTTGTAGCGCGCCTCCTTCAGCCTGATTGCGTAACCCGTCAGGATTCGAGATGGGACCGGCGTCAATGCCGACCCACAGCCGCTTCACGATTACGCTGCCGGTGTCCTGATTAACGGCGACTTCAGCCACAATCGCGGTGTAGCCGTTGTCGCCTTCGTAAGCCACGCAGGCAATGCCGCGGCCCGTAACTATACCGGTCTTAGGATTTCCCGGCTTCGGGGACGGACGTGTTTCCCAGTTGGCTGACTTCGCGGCTGCATTCAGCACACCGATGACCCGCTCATGATGAAGATGCCGCAAGCGGTATTCCACCGGATCGGCTCTCACGCGCGTAGCCAGTTCGTCCATAAAACTCTCATGCGCGAAGGTGTTCTGTAAGCGCGCGGGTGACCGCAGCGGGCCCGTGAAGAACGGAGATCGAACATTGTGCACCAGCACCTTCTCGCTTTTCACTGTGCCCGTACCGCCATCGATACCGCCGATCCCGCCTGCAACGTATGACGGAATGCCATTGCTCCCGTTGTTGTACGCGCGCGGTTGCTGTGCGGGGCCAGGCGCGAACGGCGCTGGCTGAAATCCGATCAGCATTCCGGTTACAACATTGCCAGGCGTTCCCGGTCCTGGCCGATTTCCGAGCGATGGCGTCCAGGACTCGTGCTCCCACGCGATGATGTTGCCGTTGGCGTCCAGACCAGCGCGTTCATCGATAGTCCAGGCGTTACCATAATTCTCCCAAGCCATCTCGTCCTTCCGGCTGAGTTGCACGCGTACCGGCTTGCCGGCTGCCTGCGAGAGAATCAGCGCATCATAGCTGACCGTATCGGCGCCATTCAAGCCATAGCAGCCGGAACCGCGGCGGTAGATCACGTGAACATTTTCGGGCTTGAGGCCGAGGATCATCGCTCCCGTAGTCTTTTGGTACCAGACCCCCTGCGTAGGAGAATAAAGCGTCGCTTTGTCGCCTTGCACGTCCGCGACTGCACAGGAGCTGCCGATCGAGCCGTGCATCTGGTACGGGTGATCGTATCTTGCGTAAACGACCGTTGCGGCTTGAGCGAGGACCTGCCCAGTGTCTTTGGAGTCCACCAGCAAAGTGTCGCGTGAGCGGAGCTCCCGCAGGCGATCGTAAAATTCCGACTGTTTGGGAAGGCCAGCACCGGGTGTCCAGGTGAGTTTAAGCTCCGGCGGCGGCTCGTATTGCCTGCCACGGTTTCTGCGCTACCACGCCAACGAAATTCTTGCGGACCACGATCTTCACTACACCCGCGATGTCTTTGACCGAACTCTCGTCCACATCTACCAGCGTCGCGCCCACAGCTGGAGGACGCACCACGCACCCGTGCAGCATGCCGGGAAGCCGGACGTTGTGAACATATTCGAATTGCCCTGTGACCATGGCGCCCATATCGGTACGGCCGATCGGCTTGCCGAGAACTGTCCATTCCCTCGGGTGTTTGCGCTTGGCGTTCCTGTCGAGCGCGAGATGGAGGCTTCCTGCCCCCGACCAGCTGGGCGTACGTAATCTTTTTCGAGGCATCCGCGCGAGCACTGACGATACCGTCGCTAGCCGTGAGCTGGTCTATTGGGAGGTGGAGACGCTCGGATGCGGTCTTGAGTAGCGCCTCCCGTGCCGTCGCGCAGGCGAGTGCGAGATTTGCATGATTGAAGTTGGCAGGATGAGATTGGCTGCCTGAGGTGTAGGCCTGGTCAGGCGTGAGCGCGGTATCGCAGTAGATCAGGTTCACGCGCTCGAAGGGCACCGACAACTCTTCGGCGACGAGCTGCTGCTGCGCGGTTGCAATGCCTTGTCCCAGTTCTTCTTTGCCGCTGTAAGCGGTAATGGCGCCATCCGTCGCGATCGCGATCCAGGAATCGAGCTCGCCATTCGGCGGAGATCCCGGAATCGGGGAATTCCCGAACTGCGCGCGGGCTTCACCTCTGGACATAGAGAAACCGACAATCAGAGCGCCCGCGCTCTTGAGAAATCCGCGGCGATCGAGCGCAGCCAGAGCATCGCGTGTCATTTTGATACCTCCCTGGCGAAGCGCTGAATGGCGGCATGCATTCGGGTGTGTACAAAGCAGCGGCACAGCACCCCTGAAAGCGCCTGCTGGATTTCCGCATCAGTCGCCTTCGGATTCTTATCGAGGAATGCCTTGGCGGTCAGGATGACGCCGTTGAGGCAGAAGCCACATTGGGCAGCCTGTTCATCGATGAATGCCTTCTGCAGGGGGTGGGGTTTCTCAGGCGTTCCCAAACCTTCTAGCGTAGTGATCTCCTTGCCGGCGACGGCGCTCACGGGCGTAATGCAGGAGCGCACGGCGGTTCCATCGACGATCGCGGTGCAGGCACCGCACTGGCCCAGACCGCAGCCGAATTTCGGTCCGCGCAGTTCCAGATCGTCGCTGAGTACGTAGAGCAACGGAGTCGCCGGGTCGAGATCCAGGTTGTGAGTACGCCCATTGACCTTCAGCATAATCGTGCTCATACCGCTAGGTTAGGCGCGGGCGGATGTCGGGTCAAGCTGCAATTTATGACCTGGATCAGCGGCACATGCGCCAGGCGCCTTTACTCGGGTTCGCGCGTGATGTATACTTGCCCGGAATATGCCACACATAAAATGTGCGCTGAAGAGTCTGTCATTATCTGGTTTGGCGGCCACGCTCTCGCTCGTTCTCCTCGCACCACAGATGCGGGGGCAGGCCGCGGGCCAACCTTCCACGAAAAACGGCGAATGGCCCTATTACACCGCCGACGCAAAGGGAACCAAATATTCACCTTTGGATCAGATCAACGCTTCCAACTTCAACCGGCTGGAGGTCGCGTGGCGCTTCAAAACCGACAACCTGGGCCCGCGTCCCGAATACAAACTAGAAGGCACGCCGCTCATGGTGAAGGGCGTGATTATATACGACGGCGGGCACGCGGCGATCCGTCATCGCACTCGACGCGAAGACAGGAGAGCTGATCTGGTCGCACAGCCTCCGGGAAGGACATCGCGCCGCGATTGCGCCGCGGCAGCTCTCGGGACGCGGCCTGTCCTACTGGACTGACGGACGCGAAGCTCGCATTCTATACGTTACGCCGGGCTATCGGCTGGTCTGTCTCGATGCCAAAACAGGCGCGCCGGTCAGCTCGTTTGGCACAGATGGAATCGTCGACATGAAGATCGGCGCGGTAAACGGCTTCAACCAGCAGATCGATTTGGAAACCGGCGAAATCGGTCTGCATGCGACGCCTACTGTCGTGAAGGACGTGGTGATCGTCGGCTCCTCTTTCAAGGAAGGCACGCAGCCCGTGACCCACAACAACACTAAGGGCATGGTTAGCGCCTTCGACGTGCATACCGGCAAAAAGCTATGGCAGTTCAATACAATTCCGAAGCCGGGAGAGTTTGGCTACGATACCTGGCTGAACGACTCGGCGGAAGTAAATGGCAATGCCGGCGTATGGACGCAAATCACCGCGGATGAAGACCTCGGATTGGTCTATCTCGCAGTGGAAGATCCGACCTCGGACCAATACGGCGGACACCGCCCGGGGAATAATCTGTTCGCCGACAGCCTGGTCTGCGTCGATCTGAAAACCGGTAAGCGGAAGTGGCACTATCAAGTGGTCCATCACCCGATGTGGGATTACGATCTTTCGTCCGCGCCGATTCTCGCCGATATTAACGTGGACGGCCGCGCCGATCAAAGCGGTCGCGCTGCCGAGCAAGGAATCCTTCCTCTATGTCTTCGATCGCGTCACCGGCAAACCAGTCTGGCCGATCGAGGAGCGGCCCGCGCCCAAGGGCGACGTGCCGGGCGAGTGGTACTCGCCGACGCAGCCATTCCCCACTAAGCCGCCGGCCTATGCTCGCCAGGCCATCACGGTCGACGAACTGATCGACTTCACTCCGGAGCTGCGCGCAAAGGCGCTGGAGGTGGTCAAGAAGTACAGAATGGGACCCATGTTCCTGCCGCCGGTCGTGAGCAAGGTTGACGGGCCGATTGCTGCGCTGACCATCGGAACGTTGGGCGGCGGTACGAACTGGCCCGGCGCATCCTACGATCCCGAGACCCACACCGTATATGCGCAAGCGGCTAACGCCGGAGTGTCGCCGCTGGGGCTGGTCGAACCTCCGCCCGGATTCTCCGATATTCGATACCTTGCGGGAGTGGCGGGCCGGCCCTTCCGGGTCAATGAAGGCCCTGGATTCGGCAGCGGGGCCGATGCGCCAAAGATTAGCGAGACTCAAGCCAAGCTTGACGCGATCGTTGGCAAACCAGCGGCTGCCGCGACTCCGCCGGACGTGGCGGCGGTGGTTTGAGCATCGACGGTCTCAGCCTCGTCAAGCCGCCCTATGGCGTACTCTCTGCGATCAATTTGGATCGCGGCGATCTGGTATGGCAGGTGCCGCACGGCGACACGCCGGATGTGGTTCGCAATCACCCGGCGCTCAAAGGACTCAATATTCCGAAGACGGGTCAGCAAGGCAGCGTCGGGTTGATGGTGACCAAGACGCTAGTGATCCTTGGCGATCCTCAGGTTACGACCACGCCTGAACATCCGCGGGGCGCAATGTTGCGAGCTTACGACAAGGCCACTGGAAAGCAGGTGGGAGCCGTGTGGATGCCCGCACCGCAAAGCGGATCGCCGATGACCTACTCGGTGGATGGCAAGCAGTACATCATTGTCGCGGTCAGCGGCGGCGCTTACTCCGGTGAATATATCGCGTTCAGTCTGCCCGGCGCAGATTGAGGGCTGATTAGTTTAGTGAAAGTAGTCCTTCACTTTCTCGAAAATGCCTTTTTCCGAAGGCTCATTCTCGGCCGGGAGCAGATTGCGAAGTTGCTCGAAAAGACTGCGTTGTTCACGAGTCAGTTTCTGGGGGATCCGAACATCCAGGTGCATATAGAGATCACCCCTGCCGCTGGCGTTCAGCCGCGGGACGCCAAGCCCTTTCAGCCGCAGCTTGGCGCCGGCCTGTGAGCCTTCGGGAATTTTGACCGTCTGCAAACCATCGAAGGTAAGAATGTCGATCGATGCGCCGAGAGCGGCCTGGGAAACATTGATCGGCACAGTGCAATGCAGGTCGTTTTCATGGCGTTCGAAGATCGGGTGCTCGGCGACCTTAAGGACCACGTAAAGGTCGCCCGGCGGACCGCCGTTCGCGCCGGGTTGTCCTTCCTGGGAAAGACGGAGCTGTGTGCCGTTATCGACGCCGGGAGGAAGATTGACCTTCAGCTTATGCTCGCGCTTCTGATAGCCTTCACCCTTGCATTCCCTGCAGGGCCGCCGGACGATCTGGCCGCGCCCGTTGCATTGCGAGCAGGTCCGGCGAACCGAGAGAAACGCCTGCTGGTAAATTACCTCGCCGCGGCCACGGCACACAGGGCAAGTGACCAAGCCATCTTCAGGCTCGGCGCCTCTCCCCCGGCAGCGCCCGCACTCCTCGAGACGAGGCACCTGGATGTCCACGGAAAGCCCGCGCATCGCATCTTCGAAGCTGATTTCGAGATCGTAGCGAACATCGTCGCCCCGCTGGGCGCGGGTGCGGCGCTGGCGCGATCCGCCAAACATATCCGTGAAGCCAAACACATCGCTGAGAATATCGCCAAGATCGGGGAAGCCTGATGGATCGAATCCAGGGCCTCCAGCCGCAGCCACTCCCTGATGCCCGAACCGATCATAAGCCGCGCGTTTTTGCCGGTCGCTAAGAACGCTGTACGCTTCGGCTGCTTCCTTAAAGCTTTCCTCAGCCGCATGGTCACCGGGGTTTCGATCGGGGTGATGCTGCAAGGCAAGCTTCCGATATGCGCCCTTCAAGGTTTGCTCATCACAGTCTCGGGCGACGCCGAGGATCTCGTAATAATCGCGTTTCGTCACGTTCATTTCGACATCGGCTGAATAGCCACCTTCACCATGGCCGGCCGCAGCATTCGGCCTTTGAAGTTATAACCTCGTTGAAACTCGTCGAGAACAGTATGATCTGGCGCTTCATCCGTTTCTACCATATCGATCGCGTGATGAATCTGCGGATCGAACGGCTTGCCTATGGAATCAATCGGCTCCAGGCCAAGTTTCTTGAGGGCGTCGAAAAGGCGCTGATAAATCAGCTCCATTCCGCCCGCATATTCCCGATCCGCGCTGCCAATTTTTAGGGCGCGCTCGAAATCGTCCAGGATCGGAAGCAGCACGCGGACCGCCTCCACACTCGAATATTCAAAAAGTTCGAGGCGCTCGCGATCCACTCTCTTCTTGAGGTTTTGAAATTCCGCCTGGCTGCGCATGAGGCGATCCTGCAGGTCGGCCTTTTCCGAGGCCAATTGATCGCGCTCGGCCGTGATCGTGGCCAAAGCCGCCGGGTCACCGCCGCCTGTAGCTGAGTCTTCGCCTACTGGGGTGGGATTCTGCTTGCTCATACAATTTTAGATTAGCATTCGGGTCCAAGAGTCGCGGTTGAGTTAGGACCCTTGAACGGCTCGCCCGACGTGTTGCACGGCGGACATTACCCGGCTATAATTCATGCGAATCGGCCCTAACACCGCGATAACCGCGGAGATTCCTCCGGGCAGCTCCACCGGCAATCCGATGAGCGAGAGCTCGCCCATCGACGGATGCATCTCACCGAGGCCGACGTGCACGCCGATCTCGCCCGGCGGCTGCTCCAGAAACCGATCTAGCAATTCCAACACTCGTTTCTTCTCTTCGAGTGCGCAGAACAACTCCCGCATCTTTTCTTTGGTCAGGTGCAGGTCCAGGCCCAGCAGGTTGCTCGCGCCTCCCATGTGAATTTCGGGAGCCGGACCGATATCGAGCAGGCCTTTCGAGTACAGCAGTGTGAGCTTAGTCAGCATGGCGTCATACGCCGCGCTTGCATGCTCCAACCGTTCCGACAACTCCCGCCGGACGTCCTCCAGATTCCAACCGGCAAAGCTGCGATTGATGTAATTGCGAATCGAACTCAGCTCAGCTGGCGTGACAGGCTCATCTAGCGTGACCACGCGATTTCGCACCTGATGATCGAGTGTGACCACCACCATCAGAACCCGCCGGTCCGGCAGCGCTACCAGTTCTATCTCCTCTAGCGCGGGGCTCGCCTGCGGGATGGCCGCCGCTATGCCCATGATGTGAGTCATCTCTGTGAGCGTGCGCGAGGTATGCTCAACGCGCGCCTCCACTGTTTCGAGGCCGCCGAATTCGCTGCGCAACCGCTCCAGCTCGGCCGCTGCCATGCGGCGCAAGCTCAGCGATTGCACGTAACTGCGAAATGCCTTTTCCGTCGGGATGCGCCCGGCGGAAGTATGAGGCTGCGAGAGATAGCCTTCCTCGTCCAGGTCCGCCATTGTGTTGCGGATCGAAGCCGCGCTCAGCGCATCCCAACGGCGGCGGGCAATCGATCGGGATGCAACCGGCTCGCCAGTTTCGATATAGGCTGCGACGATCTCATGCAGAACTTCCCGGCTGCGCGACGTCATACTCTACTTTTATCTTACGGATGCGTGCGACGCGCGGTCAACATGAGGTTGTACTACTTGATTTCGGGACTATTCACGGTCGCCGGATCTTGACCCCAGTTATTGCGGATTACCAGGGTTTGATCGGAGAAAAACGTGCGGCGGCCGGAGCTGCCGAATGCCTCTGGAACAGCCGTTATAGAGTAGCCCGTCGGGGTAGCCTGTAATGTGAAAATGTAGCCGCTGTTCTTGCCGTCGGCGAGCACCTTGGGAATCAAATCGGCAGCCGCGGGAGTGGCAGCGCCGCTCGCGGGCGGTCCGAGCTCCGCCAGGCTAGTAGCGTACCGAGCGAATTGTGAATAATACTGGGTTTCACCCTGATGAATGGTGCTGATCTGCCGGATCGCCGCCATCTCATGCGCTGCCTGCATCTGATTATTCATCTTGGGCACAGCGATAGCCGCGATGATAAGAATAATGGCGATCACAATCAAAAGTTCGATGAGCGAAAAGCCCCGACGCCTACTTTTCTGCATAATCATATATTACTAGACGCTGGCCGCCGAACAGGCGTGCAACTTGGCTCCAGCCACGAGTGTGCTGGCTTGCTCGGATTCGAAAGAAAATGAGCTCCAGCGGAGACGATTTGATGTATACTACCCGGATTAGCGAAACGTTGGTTCCGGGAGGTACGAAACATGAGAGCGTTAAAAACAGCGGTCCTGACAACGCTGCTTGGCATTGTAGGCAATGCATCTGCTATGACCTACACTCTGCAAGTCACCGGTTCCGGGAATCTGGGAGGAACTAGCTTTACTAACGCGCCAGTCACAATCGTGCTAGCCGGCGACACCACAGTCATTTTAACGATGGCAGTTGCTGGCAGCAGCTATTCCTATAGCTTGGGTACAGCAACCGTGACAGTGGGGGGTATTGGTACCCAGACCTTTACTGACCAAATGGCGATCCAAGTGGGCTACGGTGCTGTATGGTTCCTAGACGTTACGCTCGGCAGGACGGTGCTAGATACAAGCAATTCAGTGTATAACACCTATTCGTTAGCGAAATGCATCGGCCCGTTGTCTGGGCCAAGTTTAGCTTTTGCTGATGTCCTCTCATCCACTACTGGAGGCCCATTTTTCTTTACTGGGGGGGCCTACTCGGCGACATTTACCGCCGCCGCGACGACCTGCCCGGTGGGCTCCCCTTGTATCATTGCCCCGTCAGATGGTGCAAGCCCACAATCGCAGTTTGTTGCTATTTCGGGAACCGGCACGCCGGGGGACAACCTCGATGTGCTCGTAGGCGGATTTTCTGTCGGCCAAGTGCAGGTCGATTCCGAAGGCAACTGGGAGGCGCTGCCTTACGTTTCGCTGTATGGTTCTTCAGTTACTATTCAGGTTCAAGATCAAACTAGCTCCAATTCTTCGAATACCATTACCGTCCATCCTTCGCTGGCATCATTCCTTCCTGGCCCCCCAAACCCGCCCAATTCGCTTACGGCCCTTCTGCCACTTCGAAAGGCCGACATTTTAGTTACGGCAGATCCCTCATCTCCACAGGTTCTTTTGTTCGGTGCAACTTACACCCATACGGCCCTCTATCTCGGTGGCGACCCTAACGGAACACCAATGGTGGCTGAAGCAGTCACGGCCGCTGAGGCCGGAGCATCTGGGCAACAAGTTCGCTCTCTACCTCTTGAGCAAACACTAGCCTGGGCAAGCGTTACCATTTCAGGTTTCAGGCCAAGAACACCGCTAGCGGGAGTGACCCGAAACGCGATTGTTGCTTGGCCCGCTGGCGTCGCTAACCAAGGGTTACCCTTTTGGAGCACTGCGGATTTCGCCCTGATTCTCGGCGCGGACGTACTGTTCAACGCGTCTCTGGGAACGTTAAGCCCGTATTTTAATTCATTCCTGAATGCGGTTAACGCCCTGAAGAACTCCACCAGCACGTTCCTCTGCTCCACGCTCGTTTGGCGCGCCTATTACGAAGGGACTAGTCATACACTGGACATCTCAACCCCGAACCTCATGAGCGCCCAGCCTGGGTCGCTTCTAGCGAGCTTCAGCCCGGCCTTTATAGCTCAACTCGATTCTGTTTTGTTGGTACCGGAGACCCTTGCGCGAAATTCTCCCAAGCTCATGCAGATCTTCTGAAAGGACTGAAGTTCATGGCTGGATTTAAGGCGCTAATTATTTCCGTGGGGCTGATTGTGACCTCCGCTGCCGCAAGCGCCAGTCCCATTCTGAATGTATCCGTTTCTGGAACAACCGGAGCATACTCCTATGCGTATGAAATCGGCAACCAGACTCCTGTCGGCCTTCTGTTGCTCTCATTGACGGTCACTGGAAGTGTGGGAGCAATCCAGTCACCGACTGGCTGGGTTGATACGACGGGGGTGCTCGGTCCTGGCGAGACTCTGGTGGACTGGGTTTCAACGGATGTCCCGTATGACGTGCCGGCATTCGGAACATTGTCAGTTTTTCGATTACATCCGACTCTGGACCAGGCGCTGTGGCATTTTCAACGTTCGACGAGAATTTCAGCGAGTTCGACGGCCAAAAACGGGACCTATTACTTCCACGGTGCCGGAACCTAGTTGCGCTGTGCTCGTTGGAATCGCAATTACGTTGATGGGCACATTGGTCTGGTCCAACCGACGGTAGCGGACCTAACACTCCTTTGAGAAAATCTTATAGCTGGATTTCGTGAAGCCGCTTTAGCTTTCGCCATAGCCGCCCCAGGGAGTCGAGCCGCAGGGCATTTGCGCCATCGGAAAGAGCTTTTTCAGGCGCCTCATGGACCTCGACGAATACTGCGTCGGCTCCTGCGGCGACCGCCGCACGCGCTAACGGCTCGATAAACTGAGGCTCACCGCCCGATACTGTACCTGCGGCGCCGGGGAGTTGCACGCTGTGAGTCGCATCGAAGACCACCGGCCAGCCGAAGCTGCGCATGATCACCAAACCCCGCATATCCACTACCAAATTGTTATACCCGAATGAACTCCCGCGCTCAGTCAGCATGATGCGATCGTTGCCGGTGGAAGCAACTTTGTCAGCTGCGAGGCGAATATCGTAAGGCGAAACGAACTGGCCCTTCTTTATGTTCACCACTCTGCCGGTGCGCCCGGCTTCGACCAGAAGATCCGTCTGCCGGCATAGGAACGCCGGGATCTGGAGAATATCCACGGCTTCAGCCGCTTCAGCCGCCTGCGCCGGTTCGTGTATGTCGGTGAGCACGGCGAACCCAGCATCGCGGACACTCTTCAATATCCGCAGCCCTTCCTTCAGGCCGGGACCGCGGTAGGAGTTCAAGCTTGACCGGTTAGCCTTGTCAAATGAGGCTTTGAAAATAAACGTGCCGGCTGCCTTGGCGATTTCCTGCGCCAGAAAATGGACGTGCGCTTCGCTTTCAATTACACAGGGCCCAGCAATCAACGCCAACGGCGCGCCGCCGCCAATCTCAAGCTGGGATGTGATTCGCACTCGCGTGGATTTCCCGGTGCATCCGCCGCTGCTGCTGTTCGAGCGCCGCTCCGATGAAAGCCCGGAATAAGGGATGCGGTTCGAGCGGCTTGGATTTGAACTCGGGATGGAACTGACAGCCCAGGTACCAGGGATGACCGGAGAGCTCGCAGATCTCGACGTAAACGCCGTCCGGCGTCTCGCCCGTGAGCCGCAGACCGTGCTCCTTCAGCACATTCTCATATTCGCGGTTGAACTCATAACGATGGCGATGTCGCTCGCTGATCTCCGCCTGGCCGTAAGCTTGGCGCGCAGAACTATTCTCGGCAAGTAAACATGGGTACGCGCCCAAGCGCATGGTTCCACCCAGTTCATCGACGCCCTTCAACTCGCGCAGTTTGTAAATCACGCGATCAGGCGTGCCCGGATCGAACTCGGTCGAGTTGGCGGCGGGAAGTCCGCAAACATTCCGCGCAAATTCGATCACCATGGTTTGCATTCCCAGGCAGATTCCGAAATAGGGCACGTTGAATTCACGTGCATAGCGAATAGCGCACAGCATGCCTTCGACGCCGCGTCGTCCGAACCCGCCAGGGACCAGGATGCCGTCGAACTGTTCCAGCTCCGCGATCGCCGAGGGCCACTTCAGCTCCTCCGATTCGATCCAGGTGATGTTTACCTTAGCGTCGTGCGCCAGACCTCCGTGGAGCAGCGCTTCCTTCAGGCTCTTGTAAGAATCTTCGTACTCGACATATTTACCGACCAAGCCGATGGATACCTGCCGCGCGGGATTCTCTAGCCGCCGCACCATATCGCTCCAGCGGCCGAGCTCGCGCGCGCCGGTTTCGCGGTCCAGATCGAGAAGATGCAAGGCGATCTCATCGACGCCCTGCTCCGCGAAAACCAAGGGGCATTCGTAGACGCTCGATACGTCGCTAGCAGTGATGACGGCCGGCACGTCAACGTCGCAGAATAGTGCGATCTTCTCCTTCATGTCGCGAGGTAGCGGGCGCTCACTGCGGCATAACAGAATATCGGGCTGGATACCGATCGCGCGCAATTCTTTGACGCTGTGCTGCGTCGGTTTGGTCTTCAGCTCCTGAGCGGCCGCGATCCACGGAACCAGCGTGACATGCACGAACAGCGTGTTCTCCCGTCCCAGCTCATGACGCAACTGACGGATGGCCTCCAGAAACGGCAGCGACTCGATATCGCCGACAGTGCCCCCGATCTCCACAATCACAACGTCCACGGATGGCTGGTTGACGCCGCTCGATAGCCGCTTCACCGCTGCCTTAATTTCATTAGTGACGTGCGGAATCACTTGCACAGTCTTGCCGAGATAATCGCCGCGGCGCTCCCGCGAGATGATCTGCTCGTAAATGCGCCCACTGGTCAGGTTATTGGCCTGGGTAAGCTGGGCATGAGTAAAGCGCTCATAGTGACCCAGGTCAAGGTCGGTTTCCGCGCCGTCGTCGGTGACGAAAACCTCGCCATGCTGGAACGGACTCATAGTCCCGGGATCGACATTCAAATAGGGGTCGAATTTCTGGAGAGTCACCTTCAGCCCGCGGCTCTCGAGCAGACAACCCAGGCTCGCGGCCGCGATGCCTTTACCGAGCGATGAAACCACACCGCCGGTGACGAAAATATACTTGGCCATTACCTGCTCACCATGAACTCTCAAAGAGCTCTGAAACCTGCTCCCAATCCTCCCGGGTATCGATGCCCACCGATTCGTACTCCGTTTCGACGACATGAATCTTGAAGCCGTTCTCAAGCGCGCGCAATTGTTCCAGGCGCTCCGCCTGTTCCAGCGGGCCGATGCGCATATCCGGATAACCCAGCAAAAAATCGCGGCGGTATACATACAATCCGATGTGCTTGAAGTAAGATTTGAAGTTATCCCCGGCGTCACGGTTGAATGGGATGGTCGAGCGAGAAAAATAGAGGGCATTGCCATGGCGGTCCGTCACTACTTTGACGATGTTCGGGTCCGCGATTTCCTCGGCGCGCTCGATACGCTTCTTGAGCGTTCCCATCGGCGCGTCATCCTGCTCCATGAGACCCAGCACCGCGGCGTCGATCGCGGACGGGTCGATCAGCGGTTCGTCTCCCTGGATATTAACCACTAGTTGCGCATTCGTAGCGGAGGCCGCTTCCGCCACGCGGTCCGTCCCGGAGGAATGATCTGCGCGGGTCATGACCACACGTGCGCCAAATGCTTCGGCGGCGCCACGAATCCGCTCGTCGTCAGTGGCAATAAGAACTTCAGTGAGATATCGCGCCTGCAAAGCCCGCTCCCACACATGCTGGAGCATGGGTTTACCGGCAATCGAGACGAGGGCCTTGCCGGGGAATCGGGAAGACGCGTACCGGGCGGGGATTACGCCAAAAATCCGGTTCGGCACAATCGATTCTATCATGCAGGTCGGTAATGCCGAGACATTACCTTGGGTCGGTAATGCCGAGGCATTACCTAGGGATCGGCAGTGTCGAGACATTGCGTGGGGATCGGATATACTAGGGGCGAGTGCGTAAGACTATGCGTTCACTTCTTGCGCTGGCCGTTGCGCCGCTGTTGCTGTCCTCGGTATTAGCGGGAGATCCGAAGCCGGCTCCGCAGGAACCGGTTTCGATCACGCCGCGCACCTCGACAAAGAGTCCCGAGCCCAATGAAACTGTGGTCGACCGGCGCGCCAATATCCGCGTCGATACGACGCTCGTGCTGATTCCTGTATCCGTAACCGACCCGATGAGCCGTTTCGTGACGGGTCTCGATAAAGAGAATTTCAAGCTGGCTGAAAACGGGATCGAGCAGGAGATAAGTCAATTTTCGAGCGAAGACGCGCCGCTCTCGATCGGGTTGGTTTTCGATACCAGCGGCAGTATGGGAAGCAAGCTACAGAAATCGCGGGAGGCAGTGAAGCAGTTTCTTAAAACGGCCAATCCCGAGGACGAATTTTTCCTCATCCAATTCAATGACAGGCCGGAGATGGTCATTCCGTTTACTCCCGATACCGAGGAGATCGAGAATCGGCTCATGTTCACCCAAGCCAAGGGGCGAACGGCGCTGCTCGACGGCGTGTACATGGCGATGAATCAGATGAAAAAGGCGCGGAACCCCCGAAAAGCCATTCTGATCATCTCCGATGGGGGAGACAATTCCAGCCGCTATACCGAATCCGAAGTAAAGAACGCCGTCCGCGAAGCCGATGTACAGATTTATGCGATTGGAATTTTCGAGCCTATCGCTTCGCGTGGCCGGACCCCGGAAGAGTTCAGCGGCCCGACGCTGCTCGGCGAACTTTCCGAGCAAACCGGCGGCCGGCGGTTTGAAGTAGGGAATTTGAATGAGTTGCCGGATGTCGCGGCGAAAATAGGCATTGAGCTGCGAAATCAGTACGTGCTCGGCTATAGCCCGAAAAACACGGTTCGCGACGGCAAATACCGGCGCGTCCAAGTGAAGCTGGTGAAGACCACCGGCTTACCGCAGCTCAAAGCCATGTTTCGCACCGGATACTATGCGCCCACTGAGTAACGCTATCTTTCTTCTGGCTCTGGCGGTCGGCCTGTCGGCACAGAATCCACCAGTTCAGAATCCGCCGATCCAGAATGCTCCCACACCGAACGCTCCCACGCTGCAGGACGGCGAGACTCCGGTATTCCGCGCGGACACACGCCTGGTAGTGTTGTATACCAGCGTTGTCGACAAAAATGGCAGACTGCTCACAAATCTCCCACAGTCCGCGTTCAAAGTTTATGAAAATAATGTGGAGCAGCCGCTGAAAATTTTTCGCCGCGAGGATGTGCCGGTGTCGATGGGCATCATTATCGACAATAGCGGCAGCATGCGGGATAAACGGGCCAAGGTTGCCGCTGCGTCTATGGACCTGGTGAAAGCTTCCAATCCTCAGGATGAGATGTTTATCGTCAATTTTAATGACGATGCGTATCTGGATCAGCCCTTCACCAGCAACACCAAGAAACTGGAGGAAGCGCTCGAAAAAATCGATTCCAAAGGCGGAACGGCCATGCGCGACGCCATCAGCATGTCTATCGATTACCTGAAGGACAACGGCAAGCGGGATAAAAAAGTACTGCTGGTGGTGACGGACGGCAACGACAATACCAGCACCGAGACACTCGAGCAGTTGGTGCGCAAGGCGCGCCAATCGGAAGTGCTGATTTACTGCATAGGCCTTCTGAATGAAGAGGAGCCGCGCGAGGCCAGGAAGGCCAAGCATGCATTAAAAGATTTGGCGGAAGCATCGGGCGGCATGGATTATTACCCCAAGGATCTGGCCGAAGTGGACCGGATCACGCCGCAGGTAGCGCACGAACTACGCAGTCAATTTATCCTCGCCTATTCCCCAACCAATCAGGCGCTCGACGGCAGTTTTCGCCAGATCAAAGTAGTAGTAAACGGCTTCGGTCATCCCACAGTACGCACGCGCAACGGCTATTATGCTGTGGCCTCGAGACAGGAGTCCGCCGGCGCCTCTCCGGGGCTCAAATGAGCCGGTTTCTTAGGATGGTCGGGTTTCTCTGGCGGGCTTCGAAGGGATATCGTCTGACTCCCTGGCGCAGCCCTTACTTGCGCTGGCGCATGGAAACCTATTGGGGCTATCATGCCGAATCTATTACGGCGTTTGATTTCTGGCAATTCATCTGGGACCGCCGCAGCGATCTGGTGCGATTTCTCCGCTGGGCAAGTGAGAATCAAGCGAGGACACTTCGATGTCGATTGAATCCACGTTCACCGCTTTCGCGGCCGATAAGCTCATCCAACTCGAGGCCCGCGTGGAGACTTGCATCGACAAGCTGACGCCCGAGCAGATCTGGAGCCGCCATAGCGAGAACGAGAACGCGGTCGGGAATCTGGCGCTGCACCTGGCAGGCAATGTCCGGCAATGGATTCTCAGCGGCGTGGGAGGCGAACCGGATACTCGCGTGCGCGACCGCGAATTCGCAGCTCGCGGCGGTGTTGACTCCGCTGAATTGAAGCGGCGGTTGCGTTCAACTGTCGAAGCGGCCGCAACCTTCATCCACTCCGTTTCCGGCGAGCGCATAGTCCAGCGAATCGCCGTGCAAGACTACCAGATCACGGTGCTCGAAGCGATTTTTCACGTAGTGGAGCACTTCGCGATGCACACGGGCCAGATCATTTTTGCGACCAAGCTTCTGACCGGAGAGGATCTGGGATTTTACGCGCATTTGAGGACAGCTAAAGCGCACGGCGAGCAGACCCCCTGACCCAACCGCTCATGAAGAAGTCTTTCGCCCACGCTTGCTGCCCGTGGGAGTCACGACGGCGGTCTTGCCGCTCCAGCGCCCCAGACGGTACTCGCGGTCGTAATGAGCAGTCAGATTGCGGATGGCGACTGTGACCACTCCCGCGGCATCGCACGCGTAGCGTTCTTCGATCACTTGAACGGAGGCAGGCCCGGAGTGCGCCACCGCAAGCTTGTGGAGAGATGCGGTATTGGCAAGTGCCGGGTCAAACGGAAACAGGATTTCATCCCACACCGTGATATCGCCGGAAGGCTCGCCATGCTCGCCGATGCGGCTGGCTTCCAGATAACGGAAGTCGCCCACATTATGCACTGGTTGATAGCGGCGGCGCACCGAGAGCGGAGGCTCGTCCGCTCCGGGCAGGCGTGTACCGCGGGGGAAGATGGGATCGAAAATTATTTTTCGGCCGGCGTCCCCCTCGCGCCAAACTCCGAAATTGCGCGTGAACATCTCGCGAAGCCGGTATCCGGACGTGGCATCGGCCTGAATCGCGAGTCCGATGGCTGTTGCCGAACGTGTGTATTCGCTGCGCTTCACCTTGCGTCCGAATTCTTCGCGTAGAATGCGGGCGACCAGAGGCAGTTCACTCCCGCCGCCAGTTACGTATAGGGCCGCTAAATCGCCCTGCTCCGCCAAGCGCCGGGCCGCTGCAAGACTGGCCTCGAGCAGAGGGCGACAGCGCTCGTAGAAATCTGATATCGCAATAGTTGCCTGTCCCATACCTTCGCGAACCGTGTCGAGATCCACTACGATTTTGCGGGAGTTTGGATGCAGCCCTTCTTTCTGCCGCCGGCACTCTTCGTAGAGGTGGAATTGCTCAGCGGGCTGAAGAGAGGCGAGCACATTCGGCGCGACCGCCAGTTCCGCCAGAATCACGTCAAAGTCGTCGCCCCCGAGCGTGGGGATACCTTCGGAGGCAAGCACGGTATGAGCGCCTGCGTTGTCGTTGAGTTCGACCAGCGATACATCAAAAGTACCGCCGCCCAGATCGTAAACCAAGATGCGGCCCTTGACCTTGCGCCGATGTCCAAATTCAATCGATGCCGCCGAGGGCTCGTTCAACAAGCCCAGCACTGAGAACCCAGCGCGCCGAAACGCATCAACCGTCAAGAATCGCTGATTGCTATGGGCATTCGCGGGGACGCCTAACATTGCTTCCAGCGGCTCGGCTTCGCCGAAGCGGGCTTGCAGCGCCTGACGTAAAGCAGTAACCAGTCCGAATATCAGCTCCGCCAGCGGTACTTGAACTTCGCCCAGGGCCAAGCGCGTTTCGGGACCGGATTCTTCGAGATAACGCTTCAGCGAACGTAGGATGATCCAGCCGCTATCCGCCTGCGCATTCCAAGCATCCCATCCGAAGCGCCGTTCCTTCCCGCGAAGCGCCACCAGGGGAGGGAACCAATCGAAAACGCCGTCGGCGGTCTCAAACGGGACCAGCGGGTAGTTTCCACGATCGGCTGACGCCACCACGATGCGCGTCGTGCCGAAATCGATTCCAAGCTTCATATTGTTAGTTTAGCGAGCGGCGATCTTTGGGACACTGCTATCATGAGCGGTTCACGCGTGGCCACGGGGAATACCCAGTACGTGCGTAGCGCATTCAGCATCGTCCGGAAGCATATCCAGGCGATTCTGGCCTTCTCCCTGTTGGCATTCCAGGCGTGGATCCCTTGGTCGGTTACGCACCTGGTAACTCAGGACGGGCCATCGCATCTTTATACTGCAATCGTCGCGCGCGATTTGTTGTTGCACCCTCATTCACAGTACGCGACGGTCTATGGCTTTAATCACCGTATCGTGCCCAACTGGGGATCGACCATCGTGCTGGGCCTGATCGCTTCGATTGTGGGCGCGGCCCACGCGGAGCAGCTTTTCATCAGTTTGGCGATCGGCGCAGGGTTTTTTGCGTTCTCTTATGCGATCCGAGCCATTTCGCCCGACGCCCAACGCTGGACGCCGCTGACGAACTTTCTATTGCAATCCTGGTTTCTATGGCTTGGCTTCTATAACTTTTATTTGGCGATGGCGCTTTGCCCGTTCGTGATCGGATACTATATCCGCCACGCGAGCGCGTTCACAATCCGGCGAGCCGCGGTGCTGGCCTGCGGAATGGCAGCACTTTTTCTCACGCATTTGATTCCCGCGATTCTGGCCGGGTTGGCCGTGGTTCTGATCGCGATCTGGGTGAACGTCGCAGTGCCGCGGCTCTTAGCCGAGCCTTTGCCGTACCGGATCGTTGCAAGCCGGCTCGCGGCGGTCGCGTGTGTGTTCGTGCCGGTCGTGGCGCTATTCGGCTGGTTTGCGGCGAGTTCACGCGAGCCTATCAATTTCCACAGCGGATTCATTCGCGCCTTGGAAATATTTCCGATGCACGTTTTCGTCACCTCGTCGGGACGCGCAGGCAATCAATCCCTGCTACAGCCTGCGGTATTGTGCCTGATGGTCCTGGCAATTCTGACCATGCGAAAGGGGGACTGGCAAACTGCGCGCGGCGGGTTGGCGATCGGTACCGTGGCCGCGTTCCTGGTCTATCTGTCCGTTCCCGATGCAGGATTCGGCGGCAAGGAAGCTAAGATTCGATTTGCCTGGGGCGTTTTTATTCTGGGTGGTCTCGTGCTGGCGACGGCTCGCCGCCTCCGGCCTTTACGCATTCCATTTGATATTTATGTGTTCGCGCTGTTAATCGCTACCCTGGTTTCGACGCAGCATTCGCTCTGGAATTACAGTGATGCGGTTGACGATTATCTCTATGCCACCAAGGAGATTCCTCGGGGAGCGCGGTTCGTCCGGCTGCGCTACCCAACGCCGGATATACCAATCCGTTACGGATTCGAGGACCTTGGGCGAGATCCGCTCTTCCACTTGGATTCCTATGTGGCTGCTCAATGTAAATGTATCGATATGACCGATTATCAGGCCCCTAATAATATTTTCCCGGTGGTGTTCAGCCCAGCCATCGAAATCGCGCAACGGTACGGACTGTGGTCCTTTGAGACCCCGAGGGACGACGCGGCGGAAGTACTTAAATGGCTTCAGTCGACACTTCCGGTGCCGATCGATTACGTCATTCTGGTTGCGGACGAATCGACTCCGGGCGTCAACGGCGCTTCGTTCAATGCGGTTCTCAAGCGTTTAGATTCCAGTATGCGGCTGGTTGCGACATCGGGTGGGAGGCCATTCGTCCGGGTTTACCGGCGGACACCGCCTACGGGAGCGGTTATTGAATCTCCGTTACGGCGATTAACGAACTAGGCTCCATTCGCTTTAACTGCCCGCAGGCCGCGTACACATCCAATCCGCGAGGCTTGCGGACGAAGCACGGAATCGATCTCCGCACAATGGCCTGGAACGCGGCTACCCGGCTTGGTTCCGGCGTCTCGAACGGAATTCCCGGCCCAGGATTGAGTGCGATCAGATTGACCTTCGCGTTCAGACGCGCCAGTAGTTTCACGACCCGGCGCGCGTCGGCATCGGTATCGTTAATCCCTTTAAGCAGCACATACTCAAATGTCAGCTTCTCCCAGGGTCGTAGCGGGTAGGCGCGGCAGGCATCGATCAGGTCCGTCAAGTGGTACTTGCGCGTGATTGGCATCAGCGCCCGACGTTGTTCTTCGGTTGAAGCGTTCAGCGAAATCGCGAGCTTGGGGCGGATAGGCTCGCGGGCCAGTTCGACGATCTTCGGAATGATGCCGGATGTAGAAAGCGTGATCCGGCGAGGCGAGATGGCGATGCCTACGGGATCGGTCAACAGCCGCGTGGCTTTGATCACGTTGCGGAGATTGAGGAGGGGCTCGCCTTGCCCCATCATCACAATGTTGACCCGATCCGCATTCGCCTCCAGACGGGTGTCGGCGGCTACGCGGAGCACCTGACCGACGATTTCGCCCGCCGTGAGGCTGCGTTCGAGCCCCATCAGCGCCGTTAAACAGAACCTGCAATCGACTGGGCACCCGACTTGGCTGGAAATGCAGATGGTCGACCGCTCTCCTTCCGGCATCCATACGGCCTCGACGGTTTTCTCATCCGCGAGGCGAAGAAGATACCTTCGTGTGCCGTCGGAGGAGTCATATCGGTGCTCGATATTAGGCCAGCCCAGCGAAAAGCGTTCCACAAGTTGAGCACGGAGCGGCTTCGGAAGATTTGAAATTACCTGGATGTTATTGACACGATGGCGATAAAGGGCCTCATAGATTTGGCGCGCGCGGAAGGGCGGGTGAGTCGACCCGAGGGCCGCCTGAAGCTCCACAAGTTCCATACCTACAAGGGCTTGGGCCACTAACTTCATGTTATCATTAGGGCTAACCTTTTCAGCCACGGTACAATAAGTTACTCACCATGCCTCGAACGGCGAATACGATCCGAGACATCGAACGGGCCGCCCTGCCCAACGGAATCCGGGTGATCACTGAGCACATGCCGCACGTCCGCAGTGTTTCCGTGGGCGTGTGGATCGGGACCGGGTCCCGCGAGGAGGAGGCGCATGAGACCGGGATCTCGCATTTCATCGAGCACATGGTGTTCAAGGGAACCAAAAACCGCTCGGCGGAACAGATTGCCCGTTCAGTCGATTCTATAGGAGGCGGCCTGGACGCGTTCACCTCGAAAGAACTGGTCAGCTATAACGTCAAAGTTCTCGATGAGCATCTGCCTCAAGCGTTCGATGTTGTGGCCGACCTGGTGCGCAATCCGCTTTTTCTAAAAGAGGATATCGAGAAAGAAAAAGGCGTCATTCTCGAAGAATTGAAAATGGAAGTGGATAACCCCGAGTATCTGATCCACGAAATCTTCTCGAGTAATTTCTGGAAAGGGCATCCGCTCGGGCGCCCTATTCTGGGAACCAAGCAGACCATTCGCGCTTTCGACCGCGATCATCTCGAGCGCTATTACCATCAGTACTACACGCCATCGAACATCCTGGTGACGGCGGCTGGAAATCTGGACCATCGCCGGCTGGCGCAAATTTCCGAGGATTACTTCAGCGACTTGAAACCGAGGCGTACGCCGGCGCTGGAAAAACCGCCGCAGCCGCATGCGCCGCTCGTATTCCGCAACAAGAACTCTCTGGAGCAGGTGCACGTGTACCTGGGCGTGCCGTCAATCCCGATGCCCCACGAGTCACGCTTCGCCTCGTATATTCTGAACGCGATTCTGGGGGGCGGCATGAGCTCACGCCTTTTTCAGAACATCCGCGAAAAGCAGGGGCTAGCTTATACCGTGTACTCCGAGCTGACGATGTATCGCGATGCCGGCTGTATGCTCATTTATGCGGGAACCTCACTGCGATCCGCCGGCAAAGTGGTCGAATCGATCGTGAATGAGTTGCGCGAGCTAGTCGATCATAGGGTAACTGAAGAAGAAATGCGGCGCGCCAAGGATCATCTCAAAGGATCTTTCGTGCTGGGCCTCGAGTCCACTTCCAGCCGGATGGGAAATCTGGCGCGGCAGGAGCTGTATTTCAAGCGCTTCTTTACTCTCGACGAGATGCTGGAGCGCATCGAAATCGTTACTGCCGAGGAAGTGCAGGAGCTTGCTGAGCAGTTCTTCGATCCGAGGGGCATGGCGGTGGCAATGTTGGGACGTCTGGAAGGCTTCCGAGTGCGGCGCGCCGATCTCACCGGTCCGCCAGTGCGTTGATGCGCGCGACCATCGCGCTGTTGGCGCTCTTTTCCACTGCGGTTTTCGGACTAGACACTTCGAAGCTCAAGCCCACCGGATACGTCAATGATTTTGCGCATGTACTCGATGCGCCCAGCGCCCAGCGTCTTGAAACTTACTGCGCAAACCTGGAGCGAGCGACAGGCGTGCAAATGGCCATCGTGCTGGTCGATTCGCTCGAAGATGAGCCGATCGAGGACGTAGCGAACCGCCTTTATCGGCAGTGGGGAATCGGACAGAAGGGCAAAGACGAAGGCATTCTGCTATTGCTCTCTGTAAAGGACCGCCGGGATCGCGCGGAAGTTGGCTATGGTCTGGAGCCGATCGTCACCGATGGATTCGCAGGGAGCGTGCTTCGCGGAGTGCGGCCGATCCTGCGATCGGGAAATTATGGCGGTGCGCTGTTCGCCGCTGCGCAGGAGATCGGTTCGCATATCGCCCAGGCGAAAGGCGTCGCCCTGGATGGAGGCCCGTCCCGCGGCGCGGAGCGGAGGGCTGGGCGGGTGGGAATCCCCTGGCCGCTACTGCTCGGTGGATTCTTTCTGGTCATGTGGATTATCGGCCGCTTCAGCGGCGGTGGCAGAGGAGGCGGAGGTCCGGGATTCCTTACCGGGATGCTTCTCGGTAACATGATGGGACGTGGCGGGGGATGGGGAGGCGGGGGATTTGGAGGCTCCGGCAGCAGTGGCGGCGGATTTGGAGGATTCGGGGGCGGCGATTCGGGCGGCGGCGGCGCATCGAGTGGCTGGTGATCTGGAATGGGTAAAATGGACGATCTGAAAGAGCTGGTGGACAGACTGGAGCAGGTCTATAGCGACCGGCTGCTCTCGGTAGTGCTCTACGGCTCGGCCGCATTCGGCGATTATCACGATAAATTCTCCGACCTCAATGTGCTGTGCGTGCTCAAGGAAATCACTCCCCTCGAACTGGGCGAGGCCGAGCCGATCTTCGGATGGTGGAGCGGTCGCGGCCATCCGGTTCCACTGCTGATGAGCGAAGAAGAAGCGTATCATTCCGTCGACAGCTTCCCGATCGAATTCCACGATATGAAGGACCGGCGCAAGGTGCTTTTCGGCATCGACGTCATCGCCGACCTAAAAATCGATACTAGATTTTATCGGGCGCAGATCGAGCATGACCTGCGCGCCAAGCTCTTCCGTTTGCGGCGGCAGGGCGCGCGTGTACTTTCCGACCCGGTGGCCCTGATGAATCTATGCCTGGAGTCTGTCTCCACGTTCTGCGTGCTGGCGCGGCACGCGCTGGTGGCGGCGGGGGTTGATGCTAAAACCGACCGTCGGGCGGTGATTCGCCAAATGTCCGCGACCCTCAAGATGGACGCGAGCCCATTCGAGGTTTTGCTCGACATCCGCGAGGATAAGTCTGACAGCTTGCTGGAATCGCGCTTCGGGAGCGATCCCGGCGAGCTATTCGCCCGCTATCTGGAATGCATTCGGCGGCTCGTGGAATTCGTCGACCGGTTAGAGGAGAGATGAGGAAATCATGAAAGCTGCGTTCGTCGTATTAGGAGTAATCTTGCTAGTGGCTGTGCTTCTCGGTGGAAGCATGATGGGATCGCGGAATGAGTTGGTGAGCGAGCGCGAAAGCATCAAAGGCGCATGGAGCCAGGTGGACGTGGCCCTGCAGCGGCGCGCCGACCTGATCCCGAATTTGGTGGAAACGGTGAAGGGCTACGCGACGCACGAGCAGTCGGTGATCGATTCGGTGACCAAAGCCCGCGCGGCGATGATGGGCGCCCGAACCCCGAGCGAAAAGATTGCCGCGAATTCACAGCTCGATTCCGCGTTGGGCCGGCTGTTCGTGGTGGTGGAGAATTATCCGAACATCAAAGCTAACGAAAATTTCCAGCGCCTGCAGGATGAGCTTGCGGGAACTGAAAATCGTATTGCCGTGGAGCGGCGCAAGTACAATGAAGTGGTGCAGCGCTACAACACGGATATCGAGCTGTTCCCTAAAAACGTCGCGGCATCCATGTTCGGTTTTCAGCGCGAGAACGCCTATTTCAAGGCCGACACTTCAGCCAAAGAGGCCCCGAAGGTTAAGTTTTAAGCTATTCGCCAAGATCATCCCTTTCCTCAAGGCGGACGGCTTCAGCTGCGTAGCGTTTGAGCACTCGGATCGAATTACCGCCGCTGAAGCCGGCTGTGCGTAATTTTCGGTAAGCCGCCGCCAGCCGCTTCTCGTCAGACAGCAGCGAAGCTAGATCTTTGCCGCGGTATTTGCGCTCGAGGAAACTCTGTATCAACGCGATCTCATCCACTTCGCGATAGGCCGCATCAGTGGCTTGCCTCGCCACTGCGGGAGCCACGCGGCGGGCCATCAGGTCGCGCTCCACTCGCGCTTTGCCAACCCGTTCGTTTTCGCGCCGCCAGTTAGCTAAAGAATCGGCAAGGCGCTTGTCATTCAAATAGCCGGCCTGCTTTAGCCGCGTTAGGGCCTCCTCGACATCCTCAGGACGCGCTGCGCGCCGGCTCAATTTCTCGCGCATTTCAGCGACGCTTTGTGCACGATCGGTAAGAATCCGGGCGGAGTAGGCCATCAGGCCGTGAATGTCGAGCAACTTCGGACGCTGACAGGGCAGGCTTTAAGCTTATCTCGATTTTCCCCCTGGAGTGGCATTAGAGATGCATTAGACTCGGAGAGGGAGGATTTACAAGATGGAAGAGGGCAGCAAATTTTCGTATTTTTTTCTGGGCTTGGGCTTGGGTGTCGCGGTGGGCGTGCTCTTCGCCCCGGGCGCGGGTACCGAAACCCGCGATATGTTGCGCGGCAAAGCGGAGGACAGCGCAGATTATCTGAAGCGTCGCGGCTCGGAGTTGCGCGACACGGCTGCCGACGCGATCGACCGCAGTAAAGACACCTTGCAGCGGCACAAAGATAATCTGGCTGCAGCAGTCGAGGCAGGGAAGCAGGCATACCGGGAATCCGTAAAAGCGCCTGCCGACTAAGGCCATGGACCAGAATCTATTAATTGTGTTGATTATCTTCGTCGCGTTGGTAGCGGTCGCTTTGCTTGCTCAGGCCGCCGTGATGATCGCCATTTATGCGAAATCCAAGGCTCTCATCGATATTACGACGCGGCTGACACCTAAAGTCGAGGCAGTCATTGAAAGTTCGCGTCTGGCAGTGGACGACAGCAAAAAACTAATCGACGAGGGCAAGAAGCTCGTCGAAGAGGTGACTGCGAAAACGGGCAATATCCTCGATTCTGCGCGTAAGCAAATGGGGCGCGTGGATGAACTACTTGAGGACGCGTCCGCCCGTGCGCGCGTTCAGCTCGATCAGGCCGAGATGGTTTTGGACGATGCCATGCGCCGGGCTCAGCAGACTGTTGCCATGGTTCATGGTGGCGTCATGAAGCCCTTGCGCGAGATCCAGGGCGTTACCAACGGGGTTCGTACGGCGGTCGGTTATCTGTTTCGCAGTAGAAGGTCGGATCCGGCGCATGCTACCGCCGACGAGGAGATGTTCATTTAAGCCCGGCGCGCTAAACTGATAGCCGTGGGCCGTTCCGCGTTCCTTTTACTGACGTGTTGTTCTCTATGTTCGGCGGCTCCTTCAGCCGCCGGGCTCGCACGCTCTATTCGGCAAGCGGGATTGGATCCACAGGAATGCTATCGCGTCCGCGATTTCAGCTTTCAAAAAGAAGACATACGAATTTACCTCACAGACGGGTATTTGATCTTTTCGAAGCCGGTTGAGGGTGTACCGCGCGCCGCTTTGTTCACTGCGGAAGTGGAGGGCGGGGACGCGGAAGCGATTCTTATGCCGCCCTACCGCGGAGAGCGGCAGTCGCTGTCTCTTTTCACGCAAGCGCCCAACCTGGATGAGCATTTCAGCGCGGCGCTGATGCTTTTCACCGACAACTCGGCGCATACCTTGCGGGATCGGATGGAGAGCGAAGGATCCGGGCATAGGATCAATGAGATGGGTCCGATATTGGCGGAGAAATGGACGCCCACGGTGTTCGAGATCGAACGCGGGTTTGAGACTAGGCTGGTCGCGGATCTGCTAGGCCCACCGCAAAAGATCGGGATGACGTTTCTTTCGATGAGCGGCCGTCATCTCGGCACCTTCGATTTGCTCTATGATCCGTATTCGCGCGAACAGATCATGGCCGGGCAGTTGGTAGAGCGTGGCAGTAACCTAACCTACAACATATGGACCAGTTTTGCGGCGCGCAGCAGCCGTAAGGGCGGGTCTCAACCTCCACAACCCTGGTTTTCTCTGGCGAATTTCCGTATCGACGCCGCGCTGGATTCGGACCTCCGCATGACGGCCACCACCCGCGTGACGACGCGGGTCGGGGCAAGCTCTCTTCGTGTTTTCCCATTTAATATAGCGCAGGCGATGAAAGTGACCGCCGCGCGTATCGATGGCGCCCCGGCTGAGATTTTCTACCAGGATTCAGTGCGCGATAAAGCCTTGAGCGAAAGCGGCGATAATGTCTTCCTGGTAGTGGCTCCGGAAGCCCTGGCGGCCGGAAGCGAGCATGAGTTCGAATTCGATCATGAAGGCGCGGTGATCCTTTCGGCTGGAAACGGAGTGTATTACGTGAATGCTCGCGCGACCTGGTACCCGCGGGGGGGCGGTTTTAGTAAATATGATCTCTCCTTTCGTTACCCCAAACGCCTGACGCTGGTGACGGTGGGCGATATGGTGGAAGATCGGACCGATGGCGATTGGCGAGTCACGCGGTGGCGCACGCCGGTTCCGATTCGTCTGGCCGGGTTTAATTTGGGAGAATACGAAAAAGTATCGGGATCAGTACCTGGCTACAACGTTGAAGTTTATGGGAATCGTCACCTGGAACTAGCGCTTCAGCCCAAAACGCCTGAACCCGACCCGCCGCTGAGCAAAGCACAACCGATAAAGATGCCGCGCCGCCCCCGCGGCAATACAGTTGCGCCCTTACCCGAAGAGAACGTGCTTCCCGATCCGCTCGCACGGCTGCGCTCGGTGGCTGCGGATGTTTCCTCGGCGCTGTCATTCTTTTCCGCCAGCTTCGGGCCGCCCGCGCTCAAGACCCTTACTGTCGCGCCGATTCCGGGGACTTTCGGTCAGGGCTTTCCCGGACTGGTATATCTTTCCACTCTGAGTTACATCGCCCCTAGCGGGCTTCCGCCCGGCCTTCGGGATCAGAGGCGCCAGCTTTTTTTTTCCGATTTGATCGAGGCTCATGAAGTTGCTCACCAGTGGTGGGGCAACGTGGTCGCAGCCGATTCTTATCAGGATGATTGGCTGCTCGAGGCTCTGGCCAATTACTCGGCGTTGCTATGGCTCGAAAAAAAGAAAGGTCCTAAAGCCGTTCAGGGAGTGTTGGAGGGTTACCGCGAGGACTTGTTGGGGAAGAACGACCAAGGTCGCACGATCGAATCGGCCGGGCCCATTGTTTGGGGCACGCGCCTGGATTCCAAAACGTTTCCTGATTCCTGGCGTATTATCAGCTATGAAAAGGGAGCATGGATATTGCACATGCTGAGGCGCAGAATGGGAGACGAGCGTTTTCTCAAAATGCTGGCAGAGCTTCGCCGCCGGTATGAATTCCGGTCGATTTCGACGCAAGATTTTCAGGCCTTGGCGACGGAATTCCGGCCTCCTCGGATGAGCGAAGCGAGTATCGCCGATTTTTTCGATAACTGGGTATATTCCACCGGAGTCCCGTCGCTCAAGCTTCAGTACACCGTGAAAGGCGCGGCCCCGGCGGTGAAGCTTTCGGGAACGGTCGCTCAGAGCGGCGTTGACGACGATTTTTCAGTGGAAGTACCCATCGAAATCCAGTTCGCGAATAGTCCCTCGCAGACCGTATGGGTGCACACTTCAAGTGAGCCTGCCACCTTCTCCGTTACCTTGCGCCAGGCGCCGCTTCATGTGGTTATTCCATCGAGCGGCGTGCTCGCCGCGAAGAAGTCGGATCCAAGCCTCAAATTGCCGGTTCAAAACTGACGCCTGAATTCACGCATGCGACAATAAAAGCAGATTGGTGATTTACGGCATTTACTATGGGCTCGGGCTGATCGTCGGCGCCGGGCTGGTCGCATATCTGACGAGCTGGCCCTTTGCGGTTCCTTTCTTCATTCTGGCCGCATTTTGTTTATACTTTTTTCGCGATCCCGAGCGTGAAATGCCCTCGGGTCCAGTGGCGGTCTCTCCCGCGGATGGAAAAGTGGTGGCCGTGAAGCGGGAGGCGGCCGGCGGTAACAGGATCAGCATCTTCCTCAACATTTTCGACGTGCATGTGAATCGTACACCGATCGCCGGGAAAGTTGTTTGCATAAAATATCAACCTGGAAAGTTCCTGGTGGCGAGCAAAGAAGAAGCGAGTCACTCGAACGAGCAGAACACGATCACGATCGAGGGCAAAGTCGACGGCCAGGTCACGCGCGTAGTCTTCAAACAGATTGCCGGCCTGATTGCGCGACGAATCGTGTGTTACAAAAGGCCCGGCGATCTGGTGGATGTGGGCGAACGCGTGGGGCTGATCAAGTTCGGCTCGCGCGTGGATGTATTTCTGGGCCCGGAATGGCAGGTTGCCGTCCGGATTGGTGAACACGTCGCGGCCGGATCAAGCGTCATCGCCCGTAGGATTGTGATTGCCGAAGGAGTGGAATGAACAAGCTGACATTTCGGGAACGGCTCATCGATCCGCGCTCGCCAGAGCGTCGTCCGCGACGCGCGGCATACGCACTTCCGACGCTGTTCACGGCCGGTAATGTTTTTCTCGGATTCTATGCGCTGCTCGAAGTGTTCCAAGGCGCGATGCGCGTGGTAGCCGGATCGGATAGAGCGAACATTCATTTTGACTCTGCCGCCATAGCCATCGCAGTGGCTGTTTTCCTCGACGGTCTGGATGGGCGCATCGCGCGGATGACAAATACGGTTAGCGATTTTGGCCGCGAAATGGATTCGCTCGCCGACGTGATTGCGTTCGGAATCGCTCCGGCGGCGCTGGCCTTCGCCTGGGGAGTCCAGTTCATTGAGCCACCCGTACAGGGCATGGGCCTCGAATATCTGCGACGCGCGGGCTACTTTCTCGCGTTTCTGTTTTTGCTTTGCGGCGCGGCCCGCCTGGCTCGCTTCAACGTGCAAAAAAATCCTATTCCGAAAAATCCCGGGCGCCCCGACCGGAAGTATTTCGTAGGCCTGCCGATCCCCGCAGGTGCGGGAGCCTTGGCGAGCGTGGTATACGCCTGCGATGGGACGCCGCTGCACTGGTGGTTTTTTTCCGTAGGATGGCTGATGCTGGTGGGCCTGCTGTCTTTCCTGATGGTCAGCACATGGCGCTATCCCAGTTTCAAGGATCTGAGCCTGACCCGCCCCCGCTCGCCGCTGACGTTTGTGATGCTGGGCAGTCTGATTTATCTGATCTGGAATTTTTCCCAGCCGGTTCTGCTGGGCATGGCCGCAGCTTATGTGGGCAGCGGCATCGCAATTCGCGCAGGAGGATTACTGCGGCGGCGGCCCCGTCACCACCCGCGCGCCCCGGAACATCAAATTGGATAAATCACTTGAACGCCCCCTCGTTGCTGTGGTTGGCGGCGATACGCTGCTGGCCCGGGAGCTTTGCGAACTTTTGGGCGAATCTCAACCGGCCCCCCGGCTCCAGTTGATTTCAGGAGCCGCGGAGGGCGCATCTTTGGTGGCCGACGATGAAGACAGCGCGATTCTGATGGTCCCGCTGGCGGCCGAAAGCCTCGAAGGCGCGCGAGTCGCATTCCTGGCAGGCTCCCCCGCGTCCAGCCGGCGGACATTGAAGGTGAATCCAGCGGACGGTCCGGTGTTAATCGATCTTACGGCGGCGCTTGAAGAACAAATCGACGCCCGGCTGCGCGCGCCTTCGGCCGAGCCGGATCATCCGGGAGGGGAGCATCCTGCGCCAGAATCGCGGATCGAGGTGATCGCACATCCGGCGGCTATCGCTGTGGCTATGTTGTTCGCGCGGCTCGCGAAATCCGCCGCGATTCGTCGTTCAGTCGTACATGTGTTCGAGCCGGCGAGCGAACGGGGCCAGCGCGGCCTGGAGGAGTTGCAGCAACAGACGACCGCAGTGCTGTCGTTTCATAAATTAAAAACCGATGTCTTCGATGCGCAATTGGGTTTCAACCTGCTAGCGCGCTACGGTGAAGAAGCTCTGGAGCCGCTGGATTTTATAGAGCAGCGCGCGGAGCGGCACCTCGCCTCGTTACTCGCGGCATACCCTGCGATACCGATGCCGTCTTTGCGCCTGATTCAGGCGCCTGTGTTTCACGGCCATAGCTTTTCGGTGTGGGTGGAGTTTGAAGAGAATCCCGGATCTCAAGCGCTGGCTCGCGCGCTTGCCGACGCCGGATTGGATGTGCGTCCCGATGATCCGCCGTCGAATGCCGGGATTGCCGGGCAGAGCGGCTTGAGCGTCGGCGCGATTGCCGACGATCCCAATCAATCCCGCGCATGTTGGATCTGGATGGTAGCGGATAATCTCCGCCTGTCGGCCGAAAACGCCCTCGCGGTGGCGCGCGAAATTTTATGACCGCTCTGCGTGCGATGGCTGGGTTCCTCGCCCCGATCGCGGCGATTATGCTTGTCTCGTGCGGATACCACGTCGCAGGTCAAACCGATCTGCTGCCGAAGAACATTCAAACGATCTGTATCCCCGCATTCACGAATGCCACCACACGGTACAAGCTTACAGACCGGCTGCCGGAAGCGCTTTCGCGGGAGTTCGCGGCCCGCACGCGTTACCATCTGGTCTCCGATCCTAAGGCGGCGGATGCGGTTTTAACCGGTACCGTGATCAACTATGTTTCCTATTCGACCGTGTTCGATCCCGTCACGGGACGCGCCAGCGCTGTCGATCTGCGAGTGTACTTGAGGGTTGCTCTGACGGAGCGCGCCACCGGAAAAGTCCTTTTCAGCCGCCCTAATTTCGAAGCGCGCGAACGCTACGAGGTCAGCGTAGACCCGAAGGCATTTTTCGATGAGAGCGACGCCGCCCTCGATCGGGTCAGCAAGGAAGTCGCGCAGCAACTGGTGACCTCGATCCTCGAGAATTTCTGAAGCTTTCGATGACGCCAGAACAGTTTCTCGACCGTCTGCAAAAGAACGGTCCGGCCGCAGCCTACTTGTTCTTGGGTCCGGAATCGTATCAGCGCCAGCGCTGCCGCCGCGCGCTTTTGGAGGCAGTGCTCCCACCGGAAGAACGCGAGAGCGGATTCTCGTGCCACGATCTTGGCCAGACGCCGTTGGCGGCGGCGCTCGACGATGCACGATCGCTCTCATTGTTCGCTTCGCGGCGGCTGATCTGGCTAGCGAGCGCAGAGGCAGCCTTGCCGCGGGGGCGGGTCGCAGCTTCAGAGGATGAGCCCGGGGCCGAAGCGATCGGGTCGGATCTTTCGGCGTACTTGCGCGAGCCTGCCTCCGGGACAGTGCTGGTTATCGAGGCCAGCCGCTACGACTTTGAGGGAGAGGACAAGGCCAGGCTGGAGCGTGTCAGGAAGTTCTATTCGACTATCGAGACGCAGGTAGAGTTCAAGTATTTTTCCCCGGCGGACGCGCGCGCGCAGGCGCAGACGATTGCCAGGCATGCGGGATTGAAGCTCGGATTAGCCGAGCTCGCGCTGCTCCTTGAAGCCACGGCCGGCGATGTCGCGCGGGCCGCCGTCGAAATCGAAAAGCTGTGTTTGTATGCTGGGACGGAGCGCAAGATCACCGCTGAAGACATCGCAGCGCTGGTTCCAGATGCGCGCGCCACCACGATTTTCGCTCTGGTAGCAGCGGTCGGCCAGGGCGACCGTGCTCGTTCTCTCCAGATCCTGGATATGCTGGCAGGGGAAGGCCAATATATGCCGCTGGCACTCACGTTCCTTTCCGCGCAGTTCCGGCTGGCTTTGGCCGCCTGCGAAGCGGGTCTTCGAAACGCAGGCCAGATTCAGGCTCATTTCACGAAAGCGGGCGGCCGCATCTGGCCGGAGCGGGCGAGGCAGATCGAGCAAACTGTAAAGGCCTTTTCTGGGGCGCAACTAGAGCGCGCCGTGGTTCGGCTCTTTGAGGCAGATCGATCGCTTCGAGATGCGCGTCCCGATGATCGCATTGTAATGGAAGAGATGATTCTGGCTCTGACTACTTCGTAGCTTGTTTACTCGTATCCAGCTTGCGAAGCCGAAGCGTGAGCCTGCTCTTATAGCGCGCAGCCGTGTTCTTCTTAATCACGCCCCATTTGGCGGAGCGGTCGATCAGAGAAAAAGTCTTTGGGACCAGCCCGGTGGCTGCCTTAGTGTCCTTGGCGTCCATCAGCCGGCGCAACGTTCGGATCTGATGGCGCAGCCGCGTTCTGCGGACCCGGTTGATTTCCGTCCGGCGCTCCGTTACGCGGACACGCTTTAGCGCTGATACAGTATTAGCCATTTAAGTACTCAGAATATCGCAGTGGCGGAGGGCGGGTCAAACCCGTGGATCCCGTATTTACTGTAGCGGCAGCGATACGGGAGTGCTCGTCTTTCCATTGACGGCAATGGCCAAATTCGCAGTGGTGGAAAATGGGAAAGCATCCGTGATAGTGATCTTCACGATCGTCATTCCGACCATCCCAGTGGCCGCGCCCGCCCAATCTGGTTGTACTTGCACCGGCCCACAAGTCACTGTGATCGGATCTACGACCAGGAACGTGTTCGCAGCCGGGGGCGGGAAGCCATCCGGGATCTGATCCGTGTAGGGTCCGAATCCAGTACCGTAGATCGAGATCTGCTCATTGCGAAGAGCTGGGCTGGCAAGCGTAACAACAGTGCCATCTTGATGCAAAGCCAAAACCAGTGGAAGATTTTGAGGATTCGGTTGCGTGAAGATCGCCGGCGCGTCACGGGATACCGTGATCGGGCCACTAATATCCGGCTGACCGGTCGAGTGGACCAGGAGCGTGTAATTTCCGGGCGGCGTTTCCCAGGGTATCTGAGCCGCGACCTGGCCCGGCGAAACGAAAACTAAAGGAAGGAGCTGGCTATTCACTGTGACCGTCACGTTATCGATTGTCTGCGACAGAGGGCTGGAGGGGCCGATCTGGAATGATGGCGCGAGATTCTGACCGTAAATTGCAATGAGCGAACCCGATGCAACGGAGCCGTCAGGAGTCGGTCCGGCAGCGCTCTCGATACCGGCAGGGGGAATGAACGGAACACTGGCAAGCGAGGCGATCACATTATGAGGAGTGCTCATCGTCAATATGCCGGTTGCAAACGATCCCGAGAGATCGCCGCCCCAGCTCATGAACTTATAGCCGTTGTTGGGCGTCACGGTTACAGCTACTTGAGCTTCCGGAAATGTAAAAGCCATCGGTCGATGCGGGGCTACTTTTAAAAGTTGCAGAATTAGCGGGATTCGACACCGCGGTCAGAAGATAGGAGGTCTGATAAGCTGCCTGTAAAACTAACGTGTCCTGGCTGTAGGTGACCATACGAGAGGCGAGGGTGCTGCCATCGGACCAGGATTGGAAATCGAAACGCGAAGTCTGGCCGGTTAAGATCGAGGCGGGGATCGTAATCTGGCTTTGCGATCCTGCCGCTTTATTCACCAGGCAGGGTGTCACACAGGTGCTTCCGTCAACCGTAAACATAAGACTGCTGGGCACGCTCGTCACTTGGAGTTGTTCCAGTTCCACATAAGTGGCCGCTATAGAAAGGCCGTTCGTGTTGGGAACGGTAATGCTCTGAGACGGACCGCCGCCATTGGACCATGCTGAGAATACCCACACGCGGCCATGCGAGTCGGTTTGCTGAGCTGGCGCGCTAATCTGGTGCGTACTGGCTTGTGCCCAAACGACGTGGTACGGCGTCACGCTGCTTTGCCCATCAATCGTAAGCTGTAGGCCGCTGGGATTGGTGATTACACTGATTAGCACGCCGGCAGTGAAATTTGCGGTCACCGTATCGATGGTGGTAGTATCCAAACCGGCCGTGTAAACGGTATTCTGGCCCTGGCCGTTGTCAAATCCACTGAAGACCCAATAATTACTACCTTGGTCCTGCTGAGGCGTCGGCGCGCCAAGCTGATGTTTTGAGCCTGGCAAAAAATCATATTGTCCCAAGCACAGGGGTGGAAAGCCGGACGGAGCTCCTGGCGGCAACCGGGTGTAGTCGGGTGAACAACCGTTGATCGAGGGCAGGGAGGAGCTGCCTATAGTTTTAATCGGGGTGCGGTCCACCAACACGCTCAGACCTGGAGGATTGGTCTGAAACTGAACTACCTTTGCTATAGAGAACTGCGGCGTGATATTGGTTGGACCGGTGATGTTGTAGCTTGCCAGAGCATCCGTTATTTCAAAGCCGTTGATATTCCATCCGTAGAAGACCCACCCTGCATAAGGAAACGCGTTTAGCGCGATTGCGCCCGCCGGCAGAAACACATCAGTCGTATTTGCGATGCAGTAGTTATCAGTGGGGGGATTGACATACACAACGCCGTAAACAAACCCGTAAATCCCTGCGGGCGCCGGTCCGCCTGGAGTGCCCGGACAGGCGACCGGTGATGAGATCTCATTCGAGAATTGGACATGCACATCGTACTTAACCGTTACGGTGGCGATTAAAGAGGTTAGCGAAGGCTGGGCGGTGATCGTCAGTATGGGCACGGTTGGAACGTCTAATAACCCAGTGCTGTCTACCCACTGTACGAACCAGTATTGAACCGTGCCGCCGGCATTGGCCTGATATGGGAGAGGATTACCACTCGCATCTACCGACTGCACGAATTGGACGACGTGCTCACTTCCCGTCGGCCATGTAAACACCTGTGGCGATGTATATGCTATTCCGTCGACCAGGATGATGGGACCGTTTACGGTTGCGCCGATCTGGATGGAGGTCAAGGTCTGAGCGGAAATACCGCAGCAAGCTAAGAGTGCCAGTAAAATTAATAGCGTATATTTGTTCATAAGCCCTGAAACCGCAGTTGGTCGTCCTTGGCTATCGTCCATAAAGGTAATCGGCAGGCGACAAGGGAAGCTTTAGAACGTCTTTCGCTGCCCCGTCCTGTGCCACACTGGTCAAGGGGTAAACCACCGCGCATGATGCGCCATTTCTTCTTGTTCCTCTCCGGGCAGAGGGGAATACGAAGATGGATGGAAACCTCATCCGTTGTCGAAGAAGTTAACGCGGCGATTTATCGCGGGAGAGACGTTGGAGCAAGCGCTGGAGGTATGCTCGAGCCTTGAGCGCCAAGCGGTCTCATCAACGCTCGATCATCTGGGCGAAAAGGTCACCTCGCTCGAAGAGGCGGCGCGATCGCGCGATTCCGATCTCGATGCGCTGAGCGCAAATCGCGACTCGGCGCCTTCCGGCCACGGTGTCGATCAAGCTGACGCAGTTTGGTATTGATCTGTCGGAAGACGCTTGTCTCGAAAACGTTCGTCGTGTGGCGGAGCAGGCCAAAGCCGATGGAACCAGGGTGGAGATTGACATGGAATCGAGCGCCTATGTGGATCGCACCTTGCGCCTCACCTCGCGTCTGGCGAAGGATCTGGGTTGCGTGCGCGCCGTTATTCAGGCGTACCTGTTTCGGAGCGCCGCTGATATTGAGCGTCTCAACGCGCAGTTGATTCCGGTGCGGCTGGTGAAGGGCGCGTACGAGGAATCGGCCTCCGTAGCATACCCGAACAAGCGCGATGTAGATCGTAATTATCTGGCGCTCATGAAAATGCTTCTGGATCGGGGATCATATCCGGCCATTGCCACCCATGATGAAAAACTTCTAGGCGAGGCGCTTCGTTACGCGCGGGAGCGGAACATCGCGCCCGAGAATTTCGAATTTCAGATGCTCTACGGTATCCGGCGGGATTTGCAGCGGCGCATAGTGGACCTGGGCTATCGTTTGCGGGTTTATATACCTTATGGAACCGAGTGGTATCCCTATTTTATGCGGAGGCTCGCCGAGCGGCCGGCTAATGTGCTGTTTGTGGTTCGCAATTTATTTCGATAGAGCATCAGTGAAGTGATCCGGTTTATTGAGGCGGCCGCATTCCGTCGATGTATCCGATAAGTCCGTTTAGCTTGTCGGTAATTTCGGCGAGGTTTTGATCGGTCCGGCGTCGGAATTCGGCGGCTTCGGTGTTCAGCCTAACCAGGCGCTGTTCGGTGGCGATGATGAGAACACTATTCTCTTTCAACATCGTGGGCTGGCGGCGCTCGATCTCCGCCAACACAATCAGGTTTTCCTGGAGGTCTTTGACGGCTTTTTCAAGATCGGTCATCTAGGCGTTGCTTCCGATAACGGATATTATGTAACCTAACGTTAAATTGTCTACAGAATACTTTATCTCTATGCTAATACGATTCCACACCTAAAAAATGGCCCGGAGGGGCGAACCCCACCGGGCCGTACGAGGGAAGAAAAACTTAGCGCTTCGACCCGGCACTCCCGCGAGAACCGGCGCGTGGCGAACCTCTGCCCGTTCGGTTGGCTTCGGCGCTTGAAGCACCGCGATTTTGCACGATCGGGGGGCTGATCCGCACAGGCTGTTGGCCCGCGTAACCTCTCGATGCGGATCCACCGCCAGCCTGATCAAATCGTTGCCAGCTACCTCCAGCCGCCCCGGAGGGACTGCTGCCCCGCATCTGTCCGAAGCTGCCTCGAGACGCGCCGCCACTCGAAGATGCCTGTGTCATCCGATTCATGCTCTGCCGCTGCTGCTCGAACGGAACATGCTCGACCCGGGAGGGCTGCATTCGCGAAGAGAAGCGCGTATTCTCGCTGGTGCGAGGCATTCCCTGGATAGCCGCGGCACGGTTTGTGAATTGAGTGCTCTCGCGCGAGGGACTCAGCGGCACCTGTCCTCGTATCATGCCCGCCCGCGCGAGATCGCTTGCTGACGCTCGCACCATGGTGCTGCTGGCGACCGAGGTCCGTCCAAAATTCCCCGCGCTCATGCTGGTGATTCCGTTGGCCACTCGGGCATTGCGGTACATGCTGGCTACGTTCGTATTATTTACGATGTGAAGATTATCGGCGGCCATGCCGCCGCGCAATCCAGCGTAGATCCCGGGGCCGTACCATGGATAAAATCGTTCGTACGGGGCCAGGGGCACCCAACCTATATTGCCGAATCCGAAGCCGATTCCAATGCCGACTCCGGGAACACCCCATCCGAAGAAGCCGACCAGCGCGGGACTCCAATAATCGTTCGAGAGGACCGGACCCGGATACCAGCCCCAGCCGAAGCTGCCCTGAAACCAACGTCCATAATGGTACGGCGCCCAGCCCCAAGGCTCGCACCCAATCCAGGTCCAGCCGTAGTAATCGAGCCACACCCAGCGCCCGCACTGGTAAGGCGCCCAACCCGGATCCACTGCCGGAACCCACACGTTGCCGTACTGCGGATCGTTAGTCCAGCGCCCGTACAGATCCAGGTCTTCAGTGCCGTAGATGTCCCGGCTGACATAACCAGGACTGATCGCACGCTCCAGTTGGCGGTCGCGCGCCGCGCTCCAGCGGTCCAGGTCATCCGTCGGGCCAGATGCAATGATCTGGAATTCAGGATCGGAGGCCGGGCCACGGGCGAGCATGGTCTTGCCCGAATCAATCTGCTCGGATCCGCCCGGCGATAAAACCTCCGCTCCGCCTGCGCGCACGGTGATCTCGCTGGTGCCGTCCGGCTTTACCGTGACTCGATAACTTCCCTTCTTCAAAGGGTGCACCGCGACGCTCGGAGTGCTGATCTCAACCTGCGCATTGGAATCTCGTAGAAGGCTGAAAATGGTGGTTCCGGCCGCGATCTCGATCTGATAACGCCCGTATGCAAGCTCGCTGAAACGCACCTCGGTCGCGGGTCCGAGGCGAATCATATTGGCGTTGTCAAATTGCACTTCGGCGCGCGAGTTTTCCCCGGTCACCAAGCGATCCGTCGCCACTAAAGGCGCGTTCAGAACCGCCGCCACCAATTCTCCGGAATCGCCGCGCCGCACCGAAACATTTCCGTTCATAAGACTGACGCGCGCGACTCCGCGATCGGGCGAAACGCCGCTGTCATCACCAGGAGTCGGATAACCCCTGTGGCACCGGCGACTGTGGCGGAAACTGCGCCATCAGTGTACCGGCGAGCATCGTGATATACACGAAAACTCGCGTTGCCGCTCTCGCCATCGTTTTCACGGCATCAGCAAAGGCAATTGCCAGACCAAACTTAACTCTCTGATTCCAATTAAATTTCTACAATGTAAACGCAGATCGCATTGGCTCAAAACCACCACACTGATTGGAAACAAGCAGCCTGCGCCAATTCCCTACCCTGAAGTCCGCGGGATGTGTCAGACTGAAAAAGGAATTGAACACCACGTAGTCTCGATAACCGAAAGGCGCTGGGCAGTGTCTAAGAATATATGAGGTACTGGATCTATCTGGTTGCGAAGCTGGCCGTCGCGGGTGGATTCCTCTATGGCCTCCGCTGGATTATCGTGCAAACGTATCCAACGCCGGACACATTCCTGTATGTCCGATCGGACCCGTTCGCACACGATCTGGCATACACCTTCACGATGCTGTTTTATACGCTGATCGCGGTCGGCCTGATGTGGGCCATCGTTTGGGACCAGCGTTATCGCTGCCGCACCTGTCTTCGGCGTCTCCGGATGCCTATCCAGACGGGTTCCTGGAACCACGTGCTCCTGGGCGCGCCCCGCACCGAGTACATCTGCCTGTATGGGCACGGTACCCTCACAGTCTCAGAGCTCCAGATCACCGGGCATCAAGAGCCGGATTGGGAGCCGCACGAAGATATGTGGAAAGAGCTTTTCTCGCTTGAAGAAACCAAGAAGTGACAGGCGTTGCAGAGTCGGGATCATAACACGGTGAAGCGGACGCGGCCACGCGGCCTCAGGTTGCAAATCCCCAATAAGGCGCTTTTCGTTCGCTTTATTTTGAATCCCTGGGGCAAGGCGTTCCTGCTCGCGTTTGTTGTGACGGTAACGATCGGCCTCTCCGTCTTCACATACTACTACGCGAAATACGCGCGCATCACTGAAGAGAAGCTCAAAGCTGGACCTTTTGCCAATACCTCACTGCTCTATGCGGCTCCCCGTCCCGTCATGGTGGGGGATCAATCTCAAACGGGGGAAATTGCGGCTTACCTTCAGCGCTGCGGCTATTCGGAGTCCAGCAATAATCGGCTGGGATGGTATCGCGTCCGGCCCGACGCGATTGAGATCAATCCCGGCCCCGACGCTTACGACACAGAAGGCGCGGTAGTCAAAATTCAGCGCGGTCGCGTCACCCAAATCATCTCTCTGCGCGATCAGAGCCAACGGACGCAATATCTCCTCGAGCCGGAGCTGATCACGAATTTGTTCGATCGCAAGCGCGAAAAACGTCGAATCGTTCACTTCAACGATATTCCAAAAATCATGGTAGACGCCGTACTCGCGGCCGAAGATAAACATTTCTTCCAGCACTCCGGCTTCGATCCTGTCGGTATCTTGCGAGCCGCGTGGGTGGATTTAAAAGATCGGCGCGGCAGCCAAGGCGCCTCAACACTCACACAGCAATTGGCACGCACGCTGTGGCTGGGACCGGAACGCGGCTGGCGCCGCAAAATTCCCGAGACGCTGATCACTCTTCATCTGGAACAGGAACTTACGAAGCAGCAGATTTTTGAGGATTACGCGAACGCGATTTATATCGGCAATCTCGGAAGTTTCAGCATCCACGGCTTTGGCGAGGCGAGCCAGGCATACCTGGGAAAGGATCTAAGCCGCATTACCCTTCCGGATGCGGCGCTGCTCGCGGGATTGATTCAATCGCCATTCGGGAGAAATCCATTTCGTTATCCGGACCGTGCTCTGGCTCGGCGTAACGCCGTGCTTAAGTCCATGCGCGAGGACGGGTTCATTACGGAAAGGCAGGATGAAGAGGCTGCGGCGTCGCCGCTGAAGGTGACTCGCGAGGAAGCCGAATCGAGTGATGCGCCCTACTTTGTAGACCTGGTAAACGAAACTCTGCAGAGCCGTTTCCAGGATCGCGATTTTCAGAACAGCTCTTATCGCGTCTACACCACTCTTGATATGAACCTGCAGCGCGACGCGGTAGCTGCGGTGCGGGCCGGCATAGTCGAAACCGACCAGCGGTGGAAGCGCCGCTCGAAATTGTACGGCACCCCTCAGATGCCGTTGGCGCAAGTGGCCTTGGTGGCCCTGGATGCAGAAACGGGCCAGTTGCTGGCTTTAGTCGGCGGCCGCAACTACGGCGTCAGTCAGCTCGATCATGCTGTTTCGAAGCGCCAGCCGGGTTCCTCCTTCAAGCCTTTCGTCTACGCCGCCGCGTTTGCCTCTGCGCTTACCGACGGTATCCCGGCGATTACACCGGTGACGATGGTAGACGATGAGCCCACCACGTTCTGGTTCGACGAAAAACCTTATGAGCCGGCGAATTTCGAGAACCAGTACTTCGGGCAGATCCCCTTATGGTTTGCGCTGGCGCATTCGCTGAACGTCCCCGCCGTCAAGGTCGCCGAAATGATCGGATACGATAAGGTCGCGCAGACCGCGCGCGCCGCCGGGTTGAACGTGGATATCAAGCCAACTCCTTCGATCGCGCTCGGGGCCTACGAAGTAACGCCTCTCGAAATCGCCAGCTCGTATACTGTGTTTGTGGACGGCGGGCAGCTTGTGCGCGCCAATTTCATTAAAAACATCCGTAATCAACACGGCGTTTCCATTTATGAATCTCAGCCGGATCGGCGCCAGGCGCTTGATCCGCGCGTCGCCTATCTGGTCGAGAACACAATGGAGGAAGTACTGCGCTCCGGAACCGGCGCTGCCGTCCACGCCCACGGCTTCAACCTTCCCGCTGCAGCCAAAACAGGTACTTCGCGCGACGGATGGTTCGCCGGCTTCACCTCCAAGATCATCTGCGTGGTGTGGGTTGGGTTCGACGATAATCGCGATTTTAAGCTGGAAGGCGCCCATAGCGCCCTACCCATCTGGGCGGAGTTTATGAAGCGCGCGCACCAGCACCGGGAATATCGCAACGTGCAGGAGTTCGAGGCTCCGGAGGGCATCGTCACGGCCGAGGTTGACGCCGAAACCGGGCAACTAGCCACCGCCAATTGCCCCAAGGTGCGGAATCAGGTTTTCATCTCCGGGACTCAGCCGGTGGAAGTCTGTCAATTGCACGGCGGAGGACGGACTCAGATCTCCGGCTGGGCGCCATCGTCGTCGATGCCCACCCCCAGCGCCGATGGTGAACGAGCGCCTGTGGTTGCAGCTGTTCCGAGTACGGTTGATCGCAGGATACCCAGGAGCATTCCGGTGATTCCCGCCCCGCCGCCCCAGCCCGAGAAAAAAGAGCACAGAGGATTTTTCGGGCGGATCAAGGATATTTTCAAATAGCCGAGCGCGCTCGACGCTCTCTCGATTCAGACTACTATCGTGAAGCCGTCGTCAGGACGGGCGATGACGGCCGGAAAGCTCCATACAGGCACGCTAAGTCGCGTGTCGCAGGCAGCCGATGGCCGGCCGCGTCGAATCGCGTATAGAACAAATTGCCGTGCTTGGGGTCTCCTGCGAAATAAACCAGGTGCAGAATTTCATCAGTCAGAGCCGCTTGCGGCTGAATACCCGCAGCCGGTACCGACACAACGCGCACCCGCGTTTTGTCCGGGAGTGCGGCGCCGAGCACCGGCGCTACCGCCGTGGCGATCAGAAAATCCCGTCTCGTCGACAAACGCAAAGACCTTCGGCCTCCATGTTTTTATTCTCTTTCGGATTCGAGGGCGCTCATCGGCCAACTCGTCTGGTGCTACAGTTAAAAAGATAAGGAGGCCGGTATGCTGTCCAGTCTCTTGCTCGTCGTCGCAGCGAACGCCGCGTTTCAAACCGCTCCGCCGCCGGCGGTTGGTGCTTCCCGTTTAACTGTTCCCGCGAATCAGGCTCAGCCCGCGGACTCCACGAAAGTTACCCCGGAATTGCGGGGCGACATTATGATGGCGCGCAAGATGTATCGCGAGGCCATCGACAAATACAAAGAAGCGCCCAACTCAGCGGTGATCTCGAATAAAATCGGAATCGCTTATCACCAGTTGATGCAGTTGAACATGGCTAGAAAATATTACGAGCACGCGATCAAGCTCGATCGGAACTATTCCGAGGCGATCAATAATTTGGGCACGGTTTTCTATGCGCAGAAGTCGTACAAGCGCGCGATCGGCGACTACAAAAAGGCGCTGCGCATCGCCCCAAATTCAGCGGCGGTGTTGAGCAATCTAGGCACTGCCTACTTTGCGCGAAAGAATTACGATCTGGCTTCCACGGCTTTCCAGCGGGCATTCGAATTAGATCCAGAGATTTTCGAGCGCCACAGCAGCCAAGGAACCCTGCTGCAGGAGCGCAGCGTGGAGGAGCGGGCAAAGTTTCACTACTATTTGGCGAAAACTTATGCCAAAGCCGGCAAAAACGACCTCGCTCTGATCTACATCCGCAAAGCGCTGGAGGAAGGATTTAAAGATCGCGAAAAGTTCGCAAAAGAGCCTGAGTTCGTTGGCTTGCGCGAGGATCCGGAATTCAAGAAACTGATGGAGACGGAGCAAAAAGTTCTCTGAATCGAGTCTCCGCTGTTTTGGCCGCGGTGGCGTTGACGTTAGGCGCATGTTCTCGATCGCCAGAGCCGTCCGTCGAGCGGCTCGCGTTTCTTCCCTTCGAGAATCTGACCGGCGACGCGTCGCTTGATTGGGTCTCCACCGCTGCCCCGGCCATCATGGCAGCCGAAATCCAGGGGCTACCGAATGTCCTTCCCACGCTCGTCCCTAACGTCAGCGAGGCATATCGCGTCCAAGCCACTCGTTTCGTGCATGGATATTTTACGAAGCCTATTACGAAGCAAGGAATCGCGCTGCGCTTCAATATCGAAGTGGAAGACGCCTTACATCACAAAATGGTGAAGACCACTGCCGTGGATGGGCAAATGCTGTCCGCGATAAATGCCATGGCCAAAGATCTGGAGCCTGCTGCGCATCCGTTTTCCAGTTCGAATTCTGACGCTGTCGCAGCGTGGGGGCGCGGCGAGTACGAACGCGCCACAACACTCGATCCTGATTTCGGCGCTGCCTGGATGTCCTGGGTAGAGGCCTTGTCCCAACGAAATCCAGCGCAAGCGATCGAAGTGGCGGGCCGGGCACTCGAACGTCCCTCGCTTCGTTCGCCTATAGATCGCGCCCAAATCGAACTGGCATCGGCGACCCTGCGCAAAGACGTATCCAGACGGCTGAACGCCCTAGCAACTCTGGTGCATCTGGAGCCGGCCAATACGCCGCTGATCGAAGCTCTAGCTGAAGCTGAGTTGAGCGCTCGCGACTTCACAAAAGCGGCGGAACAATACCGAAGTCTTCTTAAACTGGACCCTGGGAATCCAGTCGCGCTAAACCTGCTCGGATACGCCGAAGCCTATCAAGGCAATCTTGCGGTGGCGCAGAAAATCTTCGAAGAATATGGACGGCAGCCCGGCCAGGCCGCCAATTCGCTCGATTCACGGGGAGAAGCGTTCTTCATCAATGGTCGATTCGCGGATGCGGAAAAATATTTCCTGCAGGCTAATCAGGCCAATTCCGCCTTACTCGGCGAAGAAGACCTGCTGAAAGCCACTTATGCACGCTGGTTGAGCGGGGACCTGAAAGGCGCGGACGCGATCGCAAAGCGCTATTTCGATTTTCGGGAGAAAGCGCGCGATCCGATCCTAGTGTGGCGTGAGGCGGTCTGGCAATACGCTACTGGACGTCTCGATCAGGCAATCGACACGCTTGAGAGTGCGCCGCCAAGCCAACGGGAATTGGTGGAAAAGCAAATGGCGGTGTGGCGCGGAACGGTCAAGCCGCCGAGCGATCTTCCAGTTCTGAAGGACTTATACGAGCGATCCTTACCGTCGACCGACGGAGAAGCCCGAATCTTCTACTCAGCCGCCCTGTTTGCGGCGGGGCAGAAAGACGAAGCGCGCAAGCTACTCACTTTATGGCCGCTACCGGACAGCGGCGGAGATCCTCTGTTCCAGTCGTTGGTTTATCCCAAATTTCTAGAACTGCGCCGCGAAGCCGGCCTTACTTAGCGCTCGCGTGCTTCAGCCGGCTGCACGCGTTCAGAGTCCCCGTGACATCAATCGCATCACGATTCTGAGTGATATTGACCACTCTCCCCTCCATGTCGATTACGAAAGTCGTACGGTTGTCGAGCTCTGAGTTCTCGTTGAACACCCCGTATTCTCTCGAGACTACCCGCTTGTAATCCGAAAGCATCGGGAAATTCGCACCCAGCTCCTTCGACCAGTGATTCAGGGTCGCAATGAAATCTGTGCTGATCGCTAACACCTGCGTATTCGTGTCATTGAAATTGCCAATACCAGACTGGTAGGCGGTGAGTTCAGTGGTTCAACCACCGGTGAACGCGGCCACGAAAAAGGCCAGGACTACGTTCTTCTTGCCGCGAAAATCGGAAAGCTTCACGGGCTTGTTGTTGGTATCGGGCAGCGTGAAATCCGGCGCGATATCGCCGACTTTCACCTTGGTCTCAGCGGGAGCGGAGGCCGAACCTTTTTGCTGCGCGAGAAGTCCGGAGGCAGCCATCGTTACGGAAGCGAACAGCAGAGCGAATCGTTTCATAGCACCCCTGGATGTAAAGCTATCATATCCGGATCGTCAGCATTGTACCCAGCGCCGCTGGCAAGAGCTTTCGAGTACCTTCTCAAGCAGTTCCATACCACGGATGCCATCGGCGAATGTGGGATATTCGACCGGAGCGGCAGCATCGGTCACGCGCGCGTAGAATCGGCGGAATACCTGCTTATGAGTATCGTCGTAGCCTTCGCTGTGGCCGCCCGGCAGATCGGCGAATTTCGCGGCGTGGGCATTTAGAAGCGAGGGATCTTTCAACATAATCTGATTGGCGCGGTCTCGATGGCCAATCCATAATTCATCGGGGCGTTCCTGGTCCCAGGCCACGCCGCAATTGACGCCGTAAATTTCAAGCTGTAATCGGTTCTTGCGGCCTGCCGACAACTGGCTAACCGCGAACGATCCGCGTGCGCGCTCACCAAGGTGCAGCAGCACCGCGCCGCAATCTTCGGTTTGGACGGTTATCGGGTCGGGGCGCTTCCGCGTTTTGTGAAACGTTTGAAGGTCGGCGCATAGAGCCGTGATTGTCAGACCAGTCAGATGCTGGATCATATCCATCCAATGCGAACCGATGTCGGCCATAGCGCGCAAAGGTCCGTTCGATTCCGGATTCACGCGCCAATTCCAATCCGTATCGTAAAGCAGCCAGTCTTGAAAATAAGACCCGTTGACCATCAGAATTTCCCCCAACTCGCCTGCCTCGATCATGCCGCGCACCTGCTGCACCATGGGATAAAAACGCAGGTTGTGATTAGTGCAGTGGGCCACTTGCTTCTGCCTGGCCAGGGTCCCCAGCTCGCGAGCCTCGGCGGCGTTCATAGTGAGCGGCTTCTCGCAGATGACATGCTTACCGGATTCGAGCGCGGCTTTAGCCATGGGATAATGCAGCGCGTTCGGAGTGCAAATATGAATGGCATCGAGTGATCGGTCGCCGAGCAGGCTTCGCCAATCCGCGGTCGCGCGTGGGATGCCGGCCTGCGCCGCGAACTGGTCAGCCGTCGATTGAGTAGAACCGGCGACGGCGGTCACCTCCACGTTTGGTAGCCGGCGGATCGCCTCGGCGTGAACCCTTCCCATGAATCCCGTGCCGAAGACCGCGGCATTTAATTTGCGCAAGAAGTTATCCTACAGGCGGTAAATCGTCACGCCGCTTAGTAGCTTGGGATAAAAATCGGTCGACTTCTGCGGCATCACGCCGCCACCAAATGCGATATGGGCCATATCAGCAATGGGTGTCGGCTCTAGAAGAAAGGCGATTTGCGCTCCGTGTTGCTCCACTTCAGCGGCGGCCGCATCGATTCCGCGAACGTACTGGATGTTTTTCTCATCCCGGACCGCTTCTTCGTTAATGCCGAGCAACCCGCCGAGCACCTGGTGGTGCAGCACCGGAACGTCGAGGTGACCGCTATGACGCGGACGCTGCATCAAGCGCGACTCGTCTTTCGCGACTACGCCGATCTGTACCAGCTTAGGATCGCTTTGATTGTGCGCCACCAGCCGTTGCTTCAATGCCTCCACGGAGGGGCACGCCGACACGGACCAGCCGGACTTGACGGCTTTCACGAAGAAATCGGCAGGATCGAATCCCTCGATATGTCGGAGTACGCGATGGGTGGCTAGGATCTTCAATCCCGGCGAATACATATTGACAAAGGTCATCATTGCGAATTCTGCCGTCGCCAAGCCGGGATTTTCGTTGCGATACGCGAGCGCGGTCTCGTATCGATGGTGCCCGTCCGCGATCACCAGCTTTTTCAATCTCATCAGATCCTGGATACGGCCGATACGGCCTAGGTCTGTTATCGTCCACAGCCTGTGCCGGGCTTGGTAATCGTCGAGCACGTCGAGCACGGCCGGCGCGGCGGTGGCCTCATCCAGCAACTGATCGACGGTACCCTCGGGGTCGGGATAAAGCATGAAAATCTGGCCTAAGTGAGCGCGAGTATGCCGCAGAAGCTCGAGACGATCCCTCTTGGGTGCGGAAAGCGTTTGCTCGTGCCGGAAGATTATTCCAGCCGAATAGTCTTCAAGTTTCCCAATCGCGATGAAACCTTTGCGCTCGAGGCGCTCGCCCGAGTCTGGAACTTCGAAATCCTGGAAATATGGGTAGATTCCGGGCGCTGTATCTGCCTTCAGAATTCCTTCGCGAATCCAGTCGTCCAGATATTTCGCCGCGCGCGTATAAACGTTATCGGAATCGTTATCGGAGGGATAATGCTCGCCCAAAATTACTCGGACGAGATTGTACGGACTTCGAGCCAGGTACCGGGCTTGCATCTCCGCGTTAATCTTGTCGTAAGGCTGTGTGACCAGGTCTGCAGGGTTACCGGCCTTAGCCGTGTAGCGATACGGTTCGAAGGATTGGATATTTGCCAAAGAGTCAGGATAGCTCAGCGGCGCTGTGGCGCGGGATGTGGTTTCTAGACGAGAAATTTACGAATTCGATCCACCGCTTCCATGAGGTTTCCAAGCGAGTTGGCGATCGAAAAGCGCAGGTATCCCTCCCCTAATGCTCCGAAGGCTGTTCCGCTCAGGCAAGCGACGCCCGCCTCGTGCAGCAGCCCGTCGGCCAATTCTTTCGAGCTGCGACCGGTGTCCTGAATGTTGGGGAACGCGTAGAATGCGCCGTCCGGCATGGCGCATCGAAAGCCGGGCAGCGAGTTCAGTCCTGCGCAGAAAGCATCGCGACGTCGGCGAAACTCGGCGATCATCTGTGCAACTTCGTCCTGCGGTCCTTCGAGCGCCGCGATACCGGCTCGCTGCGTAAAACTCGCCGTGCAGGAATTCGAATTCACCATCAGCTTATTCACGGGGTCGACCAGCCACTCCGGCATCACCCCATAACCCAAGCGCCATCCCGTCATCGCATAGGTTTTCGAGAATCCATCCAGGATGATGGTCTTCTCCAGCATCCCAGGCAGACTTGCGATTGAAAGAGGAGGCTCGCCGAAATAGATTCGGGAGTAAATTTCATCGGAAAGGATCGTCACATCCCGATCGCGCAGCAAATCAGCGATGGCGCGAATATCCGCCGCCGAAACCACGACGCCAGCCGGGTTCTGGGGAGAATTGAGTACGATCATTTTAGTGCGGCTTGACAGTTTCGAGCGCAGCAGATCCAGATCGATCCCAGAACCGGATGCCGCAATGGATGGCATCGGGATGGGCGTGGCGCCCAGGAACCGGATCATCGATTCGTAAATCGGGAAACCAGGATCTGGATAGATCGCCTCGTCGCCTTCATCTAGCGTAGCCATCATGGAAAAGAAGATGATCGGCTTGCCGCCAGGCACGACACAGACATTCCGCGGATCGACTTCGATACTGCGGGTGCGCGAAACGTAGTTGGCGATCGAGTTCCGCAACTCGGGCAGGCCTTGCGATGGCCCATAATGCGTCCATCCCTCATCGAGCGCGCTTTTTCCAGCATCCACTATGTGACGAGGTGTGGGGAAATCGGGCTCGCCGATCTCGAGGTGAATGATACTCCGCCCTTGCGCCTCCAGCGCACGAGCGCGCACCAATACCTCAAAAGCGGTCTCAGTGCCGATGCGGTGCATGCGATCGGCAAGCTTCATATTATTTAGCGCTTGATGGGCCTGCATACCTTTACGCCTTAAACTTCTCGTCTATCTGCACCTGATAGCCGCTGGAGAGGCGATTGGTCTCGTTCGCCATGCCCACCACCGCCATCAGTTCGGCGAATTGGGCATCGTTCATTCCGGCTTTCCGGGCCGCAGCGGTATGTGACGCGATGCAGTAGGGGCACTGATTCGTGGTGCTGACCGCAACATAGATCATCTCCTTCGTCACGGCGTCGAGCGCGCCGGGAGCCATAATCGACTTGATCGATTCCCAGGTCCGGCGAAGTGTGACGGGATCGCGGGCCAGCGCCTTCCAAAAATTATTGATCCAGTCGGTCTTGCGGGTAGCCATAATGTCGTCGTAAACAGCCCGCACTTCCGGCGTGGCCTCTTGGTATTCGACTAATCCGGGAGCAGCCATGGACCTCCTTGGGACACCCTAATTGCGATTGCCGGGCGGCTCGGTGCGCCCCGCGAGCGGCTTCACTACCGGCCCCCCGCAGACACCTACGCCCGTGTTGAGCAGAGCGTTGAGAAAATTGTGAAGAACCGAATATAACAATTGCTCCGTGACGGGCGCCCGGTTCGGCAGACGAAAGCCGGCGGGCAGCTCCTTATTGATCTGCAACCGAATCGCGTGCGGCAGCATATGGCCTGAGCGATCGCGCTGATTGGCGAGCTGAATGGGCGTCTGTAGGACTGCGCCGCTGGTGCCGTCCACATAGAATTGACAGCGTGAAAACCATCCTAGATTCGCCGGATCGGCAGCGTCGAACAATAGCAGCGGAGCTTGTCGGCCCTGCGCGTTCAGGTCAATCACGACACGGCGCAACTGATCGTCCAGGCGAAACTCGAAGCCGGCCTGCCGCGCGATGTTCTCGATAAACTCCGTATCGAGCTCGAGAAGCAGAAGCTTTTCGGGGCCTGCCATCAGAAGCTGCATCAGATGCCTATTCTATCAGTAGCGGCCAAACTCTCTCGGTCCACCCGATATGATAAGAATATTGATGAGCACAGCTCTGGTGTTGTTCGACATTGACGGAACTCTGCTTCGCCGGGCGGGTCCGCATCATCGCGAGGCGCTGGTGAAGGCGGTCCACCGGACCACTGGGCTGAAGACGACCACGGAAGGCGTGGCGGTACAGGGCATGCTCGACCGCGATATTGTGGCTGAAATGTTGCGCAATGCGGGTGCAACCCCCGCTTCCATCCGCCGCAATATGCCGCGGATCGTGACCCATGCGCAAGCCATTTACGTCCGAAGCTGTCCGGACCTCCGGCAAAAGGTATGCCCCGGGGCTCGGCTCTTGCTGTACAAACTGTTTCGCCGTGGCATCCCAGCCGGCCTGGTGACCGGGAATCTGACGCGGATCGGATGGAAGAAGATGGAGCGCGCGGGGCTCCGCCGCTATTTGCGTTTCGGCGCCTTCGCCGAGCTCGCGCGCGATCGGGCGGGATTGGTTCGCATCGCGATTCAACAAGCCCGCCGGGAGGGCTGGATAAATGCCCACAGCCCCATCGTACTAATCGGCGACCATCCTAACGATATCCGTGCCGCCCGGGCTGAATCGCATTCGCGCGGTCGCTGTGGCCACCGGTCTTGCGAGCGCGGATGAATTGTCGGCAAACTCCCCCGATCTCCTGGTGCCCGATTTGCGCGCGCTTACGACGGAGATGTTAATCGGGTAATGCCAACTCAACCTTTGTCCGTGAAACGCGCGGAGGTGGAATTCCACGGCTTCACATCCCTGGGCCAGCCGGAGCGCAATCTGCGGATGTATGCCGAGGAGAACGCACGCCGCCAAAGAATCATTCGCAATCATCTGGAGTTTATCGGAGACATGTCCCCCTTTCTCGAAATCGGGGCGAACGCCGGCCATTCGAGCTACATGCTGGCGAACGAATTCGGCGCGGACGGCTTTGCGCTCGACCTTTCGGCGGATTCGCTGCGTTACGGCCGGGTATTGCAGGAAGCGTGGACGCTGCCGCGCGCCCCGATCCGGCTGGTGGGCGATGCCGCGAATCTCCCTTTCGCCGACGGTTCGTTGCGGATGGTTTGCGCTTTCCAAATGCTCAGTCAGTTTATGGACATGGAGGCGGTGTTTCGTGAGGCTGCGCGTGTGCTCGAACCCGGCGGCGTGTTTCTGTTCGCCGAAGAGTCGCTGAAACGTCTGCTCTCCTTGCGTCTGTTCCGCTGCGCGTATTACAACACCATGAAGCCGTGGGAGAAGCGTCTCCACGATTGGGGGTTGCTCGGATTCCTGGTGACCGATGTAATCGGAGCGCGGCAGGAGGAGAGCTTCGGAATTCCCCAGAACTACAGCATGACGCTGAAGGACTGGCAGGGGCTGATCCGCAAATACTTTCGTTCGCATGAGTACGAAGTTTTTGCGCCGGAGCGAGGCTGGGTAGAGCGCATCGTGAAACGAGCGGCGATGCGCCTGGATTTGCTCCGGTCGGAGCGGCTCGCGGCGCGGCTCCTGGGAGGCACCATTGCGGCGGTGTGTAAGAAATCGGGTGCACCCGGTCCGGCTCGCTCTATCGAGAGATTCGAAACCCTTCTGCGCTGCCCAAATTGCCGCGGGGCACTTGGCCGCCATGCCGCCGATGCTTTGCGCTGCGTCGAATGCGGATATGAAGCGGCCAATGAAGACGGCGTCTATAACCTGCTGTCCTCTGAGGAGCGCACCGAGCTTTATCCGGGAGATCGCGACGATATGATTGATTTCTCACAGCCCGGCCATGAGCGCCATCTGCTCGAAGGATGGTACGACCTGGAGGGGGTCTATGGCAATAGATATCGTTGGATCGGCGGGCGCGCGGTCGCCCGGCTCACTCGTATCGGCAGCGGACCGCAGCGCTTGCGCATTCGATGTCATACTCCGCCGCAGGGCGTCCCCGGCGAAGTGCGCGCCGCGGTGAACGGTAAACTGGCGGGCACGTGGAAGCTGGATCGATCGGGAGTATTTCTTCTCGAAGCCGATGTCCCGGAAGCTCCGGAATACTTGATCGAGCTTCAAGGTTCGCCAGTCTGGAAAGTCGATTCCGACGACCGCACTTTCAGCGTCAATGTAAGTATGATTCGACTGGTTCCTTGCGATTAGTTCTACCGCTGCGATTTCGCCACCATATCAGAAAGACCCCCAGAAACGAAGCGGTCGTGAGCAACGCTCCCAGGTAGACCGAAACGGGACGATAACGGAATTCGATTCGATGATTCCCGGCATCGACCGGGACACCTCGAATAACGGAATAAGCCGCATAGAGCGGCGCACGTTTGCCGTCAACCGTCGCGATCCAATCTTTCGAATATCCATCGCCCAGGACCACCATGCCTCGGCAGTTCATCGCGGCTTCTATCACCACACGTTGCGGATCGTGTCGAACCAGGCGAACACGATCGCCCTCACATTTCTCAAGCTTCGGCGGGTAGCCAATCACAAATGCGCTGCGACTCAAATCAAATACCGGATCGTTCAATTGCCTGCCGGCGGCCTTCGCGTCCGAAATGCCAATAACATCGTGAACGGCGCGCACGCGTGGCGTCGCTCCAGGCGTTTCAAAAACTTTGATACCGCTGGGGCTTGAAAAAATAGCAGGCTGACCCGCCTGCGCCGCCCCTTTGCCGACGTAGTATTGGACACCGAGCAGAGCGCGGGCGCGCTGGTCACCCTCGATCCGCATGAGCGCCGCGGGCGCCGAGGAGACATAGCCGAAGTACGTTTCAATTCCGTACCAATCGCCGAAATTGTAAGGTACGTCGTGATCATTCAACTCGACGCGGAAAGGCACGGGCCGGCTCCGAAGAAAATTGGCGATATCTTGATCGCGCGACAGTTGCGGCCAGAATTGCCAGGGAAAATCGCGATTGTGCCAGTTCCTGCCCGCGACGCTGCCGATTTCGAGCATCGCCAGCATTACCAAAAGCACTGAGGCGCTGCGAGACCCAATTGTGCCGCTCCTCACCGCGCTCAGGAGTCCCGCCAACAGAGCTGCCGCGAGCGCAGTGATCGCCACCTCGCCGAGGCGTAGATCCGATGGAATTTTCACGGCCGAAACAACCGCGAGGAACACCCATATCAGCAATGCAACGATACCGCTCGCCGCAATCGCGTGCTTTATCCACAGCGATTTCGATCCTGCGGGCGAAAGCATGGAATCGACACCGAAGGCGCTTAGCGGACAAACTCCGAGTTGAAATAGGAACGCCGCCATCGCTGGATCGCGTGCTTTGTCGACAAATGGCGCTAGCGAATAAAGCACCCCGTGAAGTATCGTAAAATTTGCAAACGCGAATATCAGACCACCGGCCGCAACTGAGGCCAGCAATCTAACGGCAACTTGATCCCAGGCCAGCACCACCCCTGAAATCGCCAGGAGGAAGACAGTAATACCTAGAAACGGATTCGAGTTCGTGAAAATACCATCGATAAATATTCCGAGCACGGATGTCGGCGCCAGGCTAAAATCGTCATGCACAGAGTAGGGCACCGTTTCATTCCATGCGAGCGCATGATCGGCACCCGCCCACCGGACAGCATCATGCCCGTAAGAGTATGCCGGAAAAGTCTGCATCGCGCCAGCCGTCGCCATCGTTGCAATCAGGGCCGCATACAGGATCAGGCGATTGACCTGCGCCCGATGCGTCTTGCCGGTAGCGATGTGGAAAATCCAAATGCCGGAGATCGCCAAAGTGGTGAACGTCGGAATCTGATGATGCCCTCCGAGCCATTCCAATCCCAGAAATGCACCCGAGATCAGCGCATTCATCAGCGGGCGATCGCCACGCATTGCGCGCAGAGAAAATAGAAGCACGAGCGGAGCCCAGACGGTTGCGTGCAGCAATTGGGGCCACGCCGTGGTTCCGACAAATCCGGCAAAGGCGAATGCGGCACCGCCCAGGATCGAGGCCATACGCGAGCGGCCCAAGTCGCGGCACAGCGCATAGCACGCAAGTGCCGCCAGATAATGAATCAGGAGGAAGTACCAGTGCAAGACACTCTGCCGGATGAAGCCGTTTCGCAACGGCATCAGAAAAAGAAGCCAGTTGAGCGGATATGCGGTCGCCGGCTGCATCTGGCCGATCAGGGATTGGCCGCCGCCGATATAGGGGTCCCACAATAGGGGAGCGTCGCCCCGGTGCCAGGCAGACGCCTGGACCTGTAGCCACGGCGCGACCTGATAAGTGAGGTCCGGTGAATCCAGGAAGGTGTATTGCCGAGTGAGGACCAGCTTCCAAAACACGCCCATGGTCAGGGCGAGGAGAACCACGGGAGCGATCAGGCGCTGCCGTGGGCAAAGAGACATCCCTGCGGCCGCGCTTATTTCCCTTTACTCAGTTTTCGGAAGTACTCGGCTACGGCGTCCATATAACCTGCCGGAACCTTATCTGTCGCGCCGCTGCGCACCTGGGTGTCGCCGCCGTCCTGCTCGACCTGTGTGCGCAGCCGGACTTCGAGCGCCTCCAGATTCGGCAGAACCTCGCGATTAATTCGGTTCTGCAACTCCTGATTGCTCACTTCTCCGACCCGCAGCGCGGAAATCTGGCGTTCGATGCCGGCGATGTCGCGTGCGACGTCCGGATTGTCCTTGTACATCGTGCGCAGGTCGTTGAGCTCGGCCGTGGCGTCATGGATCACTCGGGCTGGGTCAACCGGACGAGTATCGGGTAAATCGTAAACTCCCTCCGGCATGAAACGGCCGAAGCCGCCGCCATAATACCCTCCGCGGCGATTCCCTCCGCCATAGCCGCCGCCCGGTCCTCCTTGATTTCCGCCCTGCTGTCCATCTTGGCCCGCTTGTCCGCCCTGCTGTCCGTTCTGCTGGCCGGCCATCTGCTGCATCTGACTTCGCAGCCGTTCCACTTGCGCCAAGGATCTTGCCGCGTCGCTCTGCCCATTTCCCTCCTGCGATCCCGAATTGTTCAACGCGCTCTGGGCCTGCTTGAGATCGTCACTCACTTTATCGAGCGTCTGCGTGATTGGCGCCTCCCGCGGAACCATCAATCCGCCTTGACCCTGGCGAATCCAGTTAGCGGAATACTTCATGCGGTTGTGCGCCTCATTTTGCTGAAGCTCGCTCAGCCCCTCGCGAACGCGCTGCGAAGCGCCCGGCTGGGTACCCGCCAGATCGCGCGCCGCTTTCTGCATGTCCTTTTCGAGCTGGTCCACATCCGCGGCCATCTTGTCTTTTTCGTCGGCCAGTTGTTGGGCCTGCTGGCGCGACGCTCCCGTTTGAGGCAGGAGGCTCCGGCCCATCCGCGAATCCTGAGTTGCTTGGTCGCCGAAATCCTGGCGCAGGCGATTCGTAAAATCGCGCTGATGTTGCGCCAGTTGATCCGCGCGCTGGGAGAGATCGCCCAATTGCGACGACGCTTCCTGCTTCCGCAGACCATTCAGCATATCCTTGCCCTCTTGCAGCCGCTCCGCCGCGCGCCTCGCATCGGCGTCGGCCGCATCCTTCTGGCCGCCCTGTTGCTGCGAAGCCTGCTGAGCCGCTCGCATGTCGTCGATCGCCTGTGAAAGCCGGTCCGTAGATTCACGCAGGCGCTGATCGGTGCCCGGGTCCAGCCGGTTCATGGATCGCGCCGATGCGCTGCTCTGCGATCCACTCTGCTGGCTTGACTGGCCTTGCTGGCCCGACTGCGATTGCTGAGAGCCGCTTTGTCCCTGCTGCCCTTGTTGTCCCTGTTGGCCGCCTTGTTGGGATTGGGATGATTGGGAACCATTTCGCGAAAGCTGCTCCATCTGCTTTTTCAGTTCCTCGGCATCCCGGCGCAGCATTTCCTGTTGCCAACGCTGCTCGAAGGTCTGCTGTTTGGATTTATTCTGCTGCTGAGACAGTTCCTGCTGCCGGCGGGCAAGCTGCTCCAGCTTTTGCAAGGCTTCGTCGATATCTTTTTGACGCTGCTCCGCTGACGTCCCCTGCTGCTGTCCCGTCTCGTACTGGTTTTTCTCGGTATCGAGCTCCAGATCGAACAGGTTCGCAAGATCGCGCCCCGCGCTCCCCCCGCCGCCGCCACCGCCGCCCTGATTGCCGAAGGCAACCTGAATGTCGCGGAATGTGGCCTCGGCCCGCAACAGATGTTGCAATGCCTTCTGCTCCGGCTCGAGCGCGTCCTTCCAGGATTGGCCTTTGAGCTTGTCTGAAGCCGGTCCCATCTGGGTAGCAGCTTCCTCCATATCTTTGACGAAGGACTGAAATTCCTGATTGGCGCCGGCTAGTTCCCGGCTGCGGGCGCGTTGCGCGAGCGAGGTAGCCTGTTCCTTCAGCTTGGTTTGTATTTCGGCGAGAAACCTCGCATTCTCGCTCGAGTTGACCTTGTCCTTGCCGCCGCCGCGGATCTCATTCCAGGTGGCCGCAATAATTTCCTTCTGCCGCTGCGAAATCTGGTTCTGGTCGTCCTGCTGGCCGCCCCCGCCCATACCTCCGCCCATCTGTTGCGATTGCGTATAGTTCTTCTCGAACGGCTGCGCCTCGATGAACATCATGTCGGTCCGAGTGGTATTCCGGGCGTCACGCGCTGTCGCGTATACGCTGACCACGTCCCCCGGTTCGAGCTTATAATCCTCGAGGGAAAGCACGGTCTTTCCACTGGCCGTCTTCACGCCCTTAGTCCCCAGCAGCGAAATCGTTTTTTCCGGTGCGCCGTTCACGGAATAGTGCAGCTCCATCCCCTCCAGCGCGAAGTCGTCGTCCGCATCGACCCCGATGGTTACTTCCTCAATGGGGCTGACGCGCGCGTCTCCACGCGGATGAGTGATGTGTACGTTGGGAGCCTGATCCTGCCGCGCTTCGATGAAGTAATCCTCGCTGAGGCGCACGCTCTGGCCCTGCTCGACCGCGGCGAAATGATACATCCCGTCCTTCTGGATGGGGACCTTTGCGATCAGCGTCCCGTTGTTCTCCGGAGTGAGGATGACGTGCGACCCATCATCGATTTCAATGGTGCCGTTGGTGAGCGGACGGTCTGTCTCAACCGTCAGCTCCGCCGTCGTGCCTGCCACTGCGCGCAAATCTCCACCCGGATCCTCCACTGAATCCTTCAATCCCAGCCATGATGGATAGTGATATGTCACGCGGACTTTCTTTATGCTGGGCAGATCGACCACGTCCAGCTTGAACGTCTTGGAGCGGACACCTGCGGCCTCGACGTAATACTCCACCGGCTCGGGTAGCGCGGCAAAAAGGAATTCGTAGGCCGATCCATTGGCGCGCGGCAGCATGGTCGCTTCTTCCCATTTAGACGCGCTGAGGTACCGCGCATACAGGTGAACCTGCGGCGCTTGGAACCCGGTGAGCTGTGCTGTAACCACTTGGTCCGCCTTACGGCGCACCAGCTTGTTCCCGGGCTGAACCACGATGTCATAGAAGCTGACTGCGCCGGTTTTGGGCAGTCCCGCCCAAAGCAGAGACGCTCCGTAGCCCAGATATCCCGGTCCTGCCAGAATCAGCCAAAGCAGCACTACACTCGCGGCTCCCGCCGAGGTGGCGAACGCAAAAATAGACCGTGGCGGCGCGACCCGTTCCGCTCGCGTCCGCGCGGCGATAGAAGCCGTATCGGCCGCAAGCAGCTCGATCATCGGATCGGGCTTCCCTTGATTGGCGCGCTCCACATAGGTCAGCAGCCGTTCGTTGAATTCGGGAAAGGTCGATTCGGCGCGGCCGGCTGCACGGCGACCGTTCAACCGGAGCAAAGGCAGCACCAGCGCGAATCCGAGAGATACGGCCAGCGCGAGAAACAGCACCACACGGGCCACCGTCAGGCTGGAACTTGAAAATGCCAGCGCGTTAGTCACGAACACCAGCGCCAAAGTCGCGCCGAGCGCCACCCCCGCCGCAATCGCGACTCCTTTTGATACAGCCAGCCATCTCAGGCGCGTTTCGAGGCCGCGCAAATACCGGTTGAGTTGCTCGCGCGTGTTCATGCCGCTTCCTTTTTTATTCCGTCGAGTTGGTCTGTCGGCGGCCTCAAATACCGGTCCGCTACAATTGACTCGGCCGCCGCTACTCCTAACAATAGCAGTAACAAAATAGGCCAGAGACTCCAGGGCCTCTTTTGATCTTGACTGTCCTGACCAGACGAGCCTGCGCCGGATTGGTCACTCGATCCAGTCGCCTGCCATAGCTCGAGCGTCTCCTTCGGAATTACACTCAAGTCCGACTCACGCCGGTCGGAATGCGCCGCAATGAGGCTTTGGCGTCCGTTGGCCGTCTTCAGCTCGAAAAATCCCACGCGCGTGACTTCGAAATTCTTGGCCGAAGCCGCCTCTTCGAGAGACAGCAGCCTCTTCCCGTCGGGACCGAGCACTTCCGCGGCAGCCGCGCCCTTACTCTGCGCGCTGCGCAGCTCGACGTAGGAATCGACCGGAAGATTCACCGGCTGTTCCGTGCCGCCGCCAAGATATACAGCCGTCTGCTCGACAAAAGGAACCCACGCGGCGTGGAGCGGCAGGTCGTTCGACTCTTTATCGAACGTAGAAGCGAACACCAGCACCTTCCCTTCCCCAATAGACTGCTCCAACACCAGCGGCGTTTGATCGTTCAGCCGCGCCAGGACTACGGATTTGACCGGCATCACGCGAGCGACCTGATAAAACTTCACGTCCGCAAATTTATCGACGCTCCGCAGCGCGGGATGTCCTGAGTCGAGTTCCGAGACGGAGAAGAATATCTGGTTCTCCCGGCCGGCATAGCTGGTGCCTTCGATAGCCTCGCCTGTAACCGGCACTTTCGCCATCGCGATTGAGGACGGTCCCAACGCGATCAGCAGCGATCCTCCTCCATTCACATAGCTCCGCAGCGCGTCTTCAAATCCGCCCGGCAACGATCCTAGATTTGACAAGACCACGAATGCGTAATGGGAGAGCGGCGCGTTTGCCGCCTGCTCGGGCCGCAGCCCTTCGAGTTGAAATGCAGCGTCGCCGGAAGATTCGAGCGCCGCCTTGAAATAGACCATGGCCAGCGGATGCCGCCCGTCGTCGACAAACAGCACCTTGCGCGGATCGGTGCGCTCCACCGCGAACGGAAACACGTCGTCGGCCGGAAGCGCGTCGGCCGAATCGATACGTACCTCGCCCCGGCTGAATCCATAGGGCGCATCGAGCGTTAGAAATTCAACCTGCCCGCGCCCGTTCGCCGGCACATCGACCGTTTTGGTCTGAAGGACCTTGCCATTGAGAACCAAGGAGGCGGTTCGCTTTGCCGCGGGTGCATCAAAACCCGTGACCGTCGCCTGAGTGCGGACACGCTTCGGATCGTACACGCGCCGGGGCGCAACCACATTTTCTACGGTCCAGTTTGGCGCGGGCTGCCCTATTTGATGGAATACCAGACGCGTAGCTGCGTCCAGCCTAAGATCGGAGAACCCGGGCGGCAACGCCGATTTTTGGAGATCGCTGATCAAATGTACTTCAAGCGGCAGATGCGTCGATTCACTCAGCGTTCGCGCATAGCGCGCCAGCTCTCCAAAGGAGGCGCGGCTATCGGTCTGCTGGATGGAGTTGATGGCGGCCCGCATTTCGGCAGCATCGCTCGTGACCTGCGTCAGCGCCTGCACCCGGCTCCCGAGCGCGACCACTTCCGCCTGATCGCCCGGCCTGAGGCCTGAAACTACGTTGTTAGCCTGCTCTTTGGCCAGCGCCAGACGATCGCCGGCGCGCATGCTGAAGGATTGATCTACGGCGATCACGGTCAGCCGTTTGCTGTTTGAGGCGGGAATGATGCGCCGTATGAAAGGATTCGCGAACAACAGCGCCAGCAAAATCAACATCGCCACCCGCAGCGCGAATAGGAGCAGATACTCCAGGCGGCGATGCTTCACCGAGCTCTGTTCGCGCTTCTCAAACAGCATGAGCGACGGAAACAGACGCGGATCTGTCTTATGCCGCTTGAGCAGGTGAATCCAGAGCGGCAGCCCTACGGCGGCCATCCCAGCGAGAAACCATGGCGCGAAAAAGCCCATCAGATTTTTCCAGTTCCCGGCATTACATCTGCACCTTGCGGATCGCTAGGTATTCCCGCAGCGCCGCATCCAGCGGACGGCTGGTGTCGATCAGAAAATAATCGATTCCCGCGCCTTTTGCGCGTGTCTTCAGGTCTTCCAGGTGGTCGTCGATTTTATGACGGTATTCGTGCGTCGTATAATCCGGAGAAACCTCCAGCGTGTCTCCGGTCTCCAGGTCTTCCAGCAACACGGATTGACGCAGCTTGGGACGAATCTCCTCGGGATCGAGCACGTGAAACAACACCAGCTCATTTCCACGATAGCGCAGCGGTTCGACGGTCCTGATAATCTTCTCCGGCTGCTCCCAAAAATCCGAGATTGCCGCCGTAACTCCGCGGCGATGCAGAAACGCCTGCAGGTGTAAAAACGGACTTGCGAAATTCGTGCGCGTACCCACCTTCACGTTTTCGATGCCATGCAGAAGTCGCGGCAATTGACCCTGGCGAGTCGAGGGAGGCACGTAATTGCGGACCTCGTCGTCGAACACCACCAAGCCGGCCGCGTCTCGCTGCAAGTGCGCCAGGTAGGCAAGCGACGCCGCTAGAAATTGCGCATATTCCAGCTTGTCGATGCGATGCGAGGTGAACTTCATGGAGCGGCTGGCGTCGATCAGAATCAAAAGCTGGCAATTGGTCTCGCCGCGATAGCGCTTCAAAAACATCTTTTCGGTGCGCGCAAAGACGTTCCAATCTACGTGGCGCAAATCGTCGCCTGGAGAGTAGGCGCGGTACTCCGCAAACTCCTGGCTGAACCCGAAATCCGGAGAGCGATGCAGCCCGGCCACAAAACCATCGACCACAGTTTTGGCCACCAGGTCGAGGCCGGAAATACTGCCGAGCACCGAAGGGTCCAGGAAGCGCTGCAACATACAACTGTGGAACCGGCGAGACTACGCCTTTGCCGGCGGCATCGCCTCCAGAAGCTTTTTCAAAATATCGTCCTGCGTGAGCTTGTCGGATTCCGCCTGAAAATTCAAAAGAATGCGATGACGCAGGATGGGCCGGGCCAGCGCGATAATGTCCTCATAGGCCACGTGATAGCGATGGCGCATCAGCGCCCGAGCCTTGGCCGCCAGCACCAGGAACTGCGCGGCGCGCACGCTTCCTCCGAAATTTACGTACTTCTTGATAAAGTCCGGGGCGCTCGGGTCCGTGGAGCGTGTCGCGCGCACCAGGTCCACAGCGTACCGCGCCACTGAATCGGCTATCGGGATCATGCGCACGACTTGCTGGAAATCGAGTATTTCTTCCGCAGTGGTGACTGGCTCGGCCTGGGCCTGATGCGTGGTCGTGGTCAGGTTCAGCACGGTCATCTCATGATCGGCGGAGAGATAGTCGAGCAACGTGTTAAAAATGAAGCGGTCAAGCTGCGCTTCAGGCAACGGATAAGTGCCTTCCAGCTCAATTGGATTTTGCGTCGCCAAGACGAAAAAAGGCGGTCGGATCTTATAATGATTGCCGCGTACTGTGCAGGAAAGCTCCTGCATTGCTTCAAGTAAAGCCGACTGCGTCTTGGGTGGCGTGCGGTTAATTTCATCCGCCAGCAGCACGTTCGAAAAGATCGGTCCGGCGACGAAGGTCCAACTACGGCGGCCGGTGGTCGAATCCTCTTCGATAATGTCGGTTCCGGTGATATCGGATGGCATCAAGTCGGGAGTGAATTGGATACGCTTGAACTCGAGGCCGAGGGTTTGCGCCAAGGTGCGCACCAGCAGTGTCTTCGCGGTCCCAGGAAGGCCGGTGATCAGGCAGTGGCCGCCCACGAAAAGAGCGATCATCACCTGCTCGAGGACTTCGTCTTGGCCGACGATCACCTTGCGAACCTGGGCGACGATATCGTCACGCACCTGCTGAAAGCGTACGATCCGATCCTTCAGCTCGGCGGATTCAATCGTGAGGGACTGAGTAGTAGTGGTCATTAGGATCTTTAATCTTATTCCTTCCCGGAGAGTTCCAGTAAAAGCTTCTGAGCCGGCTTAAAACCGGGCGCGACTTCAAGCGCCGAGATCACCTCATCGCGGGCGGCATCGTCGCGGCGGGCGGCTTGCAAGGCGCGCGCCAGCTGATAATGCGCACCGGCCAAATCGACCGGAGAGCCTGCCAGCACTGCTTGAAATTCGCGAATCGCGCCGGTGGGATTTCCCAGATCGAGATATAACTGCCCCAGCCGCTGATGCGCTTCGTCGTCTTCGAGATAAATGAGATTCAGCCGCTCCAGCGTAGTGGCCGCTTCCCGTTTCTGGCCCTGCTCAATCTGCAACGTTGCGAGCTGTTTGAGAGTGGTGGGATTCCTGCCGCCTATATTGCTGTACAGCTCCAGCTCGGCCATCGCTTTTGACTTGTCGCCTTTGGCGAGCCATGCTTCCGATAAAAATTCGTATACGCTGCCGGCTTCGACATAATCGGGATAGATGTCGCGGATCGCAGTCCCGTTTTTGATCACGGCGTCCCAATCCTTCTCTTTGGCTTCAGCGGCGACGGTCTGAATGCGGGTCTTCCAGTCGTCGAATCCATCCACGGTGCGTTTGGTTTCCGTGTCCAGCCACGCCAGAAACTGGCGGTCGAACTCCTCCGGCTTCATGTTGAATTCTTTTTCGATCACATTCGGCGTCGGAGTCAGTTCCTTGAAATCCTGGATCATCGCCAGCAATTTATCGTAACCCCACTTCTCGGCGATGAAGCTGCAAATCTTCCCGCCCTGGAAATACGACACCGTAACCTGCGCCGGATAAGTGGGGTGGATGAAGCCGCGATCGAGCTCGGCTATCGGGAGAAGTTTCTTCTCCTTGATGGCCATAATCGATTCCGGGTCCAGCCGGTCGCCCCAATCCGGATGTCCGTTGGCGGTTTCTTCGTAAACCGCGAGGCCTTCTGTGAACCACCGTGGCACGCGGCTCTTGGTCATGGAGAGGACATATACGTGACTGAGCTCGTGCCACATAGTGCTGTCCCAATGAAAGCTTCCCGGCTTGCGGCCACTGGGCGAATCCATGGCGACGACAGTGTTGAAGGTCACTCCTAGCGCGCCGATCCCCGGCATGCCCAGGGTGCGTACGGCGAAATCCTCGTGGTCGGGGTAAACTTCCACCTGCACCGGGCTCGACAATGTATATTTATATTTCTTCTGATAGGTAGCGATAGCGCGATCAAGCTCGGCCTGGAAATATGGCCGAAGCAGCGCCGCCTCTTTCTTGTGAAGACGCAGAACGGTGGTCGGAGTCGTGAAGGTTTGAAAATTTTTGTAACTATCGAGCAGTGTCAGCGAATTGCCGGTTTCAGGGCTTTGATATCCCTGCTTCCAGGCTTCTTCGAGCTGCGCCCGAGCCTCTTGCTCCTGCCCTAGCTGCATCAAACTTACGCCCAAATGGCTGCGTGCGCTGGCGAGCGTAGGCTCAAGCTCCAGCGCCTTGCGATAGAACTTTATCTCCTCGTCGTAGCGCCGGTTGATAAAGAAGAAATGCCCGGCGGTTTCGTAAGCCTCACCATAAACCGGATTGATTTTTAGAATGCGATCGATCCAGGGAGTGGAAGGTTTGTCGTCCAGCCAGTCTATGGTCGCGAGAATTGACATCGCGTCCAGTGCCTCGGGAGACATTTCGATAGCCTGGTTCGCCTCCGCCGCGGCCTTCTCAGGATCGTTATCTTCGAGCGCCACGCGCGCCATCAGCTCGCGAGCTTCCACTAGCTTGGGATCGCTCTTGAGGGCGAGTTCCGCCGTCTTGCTAGCCTCTCCATTGAAAGAGGCAGCTTGCACCAAAGCCTGCCCCAGCAGCGCGGGCGCATAATTCTTGTCGATATCGAGCGCCTCTTCAAACAACTTCTCGGCGTCCGCGGGCTGCCAGTGCTCCAGATACATCCGCCCCCAGCGCACGCGCAGATTGGGATCTTTGTCGTGCAGCTTGACCGCGGCGCGGAAAGCGTCGTTGGCGGTTTTGTAATCGTGAAGACCCCAATATCCTTCGGCCTGGATGCCCGGATCGCGCGAGCGCGTCAGGCTTTGGTAACAGGCTTTGACATCGGGATCACCGTGATGGCGCAGCAAGGCGCAATGGGCTGGATCGGTGGATTGGGCGGCCAGCGGCAACGCAGCGATCAGGAGGATAGCGAATTTCACTTGTCAAGCGCCTCCTGAGTCTGCGCGAGATCGATCAGATATTGCGCGAGTTGTTTCTTGTACTCACTCAAATCCATGGAGGCTTTGCGATACTTCAATTCGTCGATGTTTCCCTCGACCTCTTCCTTGTGCTTCAGAAGTTTCTGCTTTTCAGGATTGTTCAACTCCGCGGCCACCGCGCCCAGATGCATCACTGTGAAATGACCGGCGACGAGCCCCTCGCCGTTGTCCGGACCCGGAGTTTTTACACCCTCTCCCTTTCCAGTGTCCTCGATCACGGCATGTTCGGTGGAAAGACGCTTCTGATCCTCGAAGAATTTCGCGGTTTTCTGCTCGGCGTAATGGAAAGCTTCGAGGGCGCTGATCGCCTCGTTCTTATCGGTATCCGCGGAGGGATCGCGCAACGCCTCGATCCAGTAGCGCGCAAATACGGTAGCGTTCTTCTCGGTGCCGGATTTGGTGGCCGAGATCACCACACGGGTGGGTCTCTCGAGCGCCAGAATCGATCCGCCGCTTGCGCTGGTCATATTCACCACCAACTGGTGTTTCGCGGGAATTTTATCGAGCAGCGCAGCCAGATCGGTCGCAGAGATATCGGGACCCGGCAGGTTGAATTTGTAATCCAGCTCATCGAAGCTGCCATGTCCGATCATCATCAGCACGACGGAGTCGTCCGGCTTAGCTTGTTTGGCGATGTCGCGGAGGCGCGCTTCGAGGTTGGCTCGCGTCGCCTCGGCGCCGAAGAGCGTTTCCGTTTTCGCGCTCGGCTCGGCGGTTTTAATGAGTTTGTCCAGGTCCTTGGCCCATCCGCTGAATCGCTGCTCGTATTCAGGCTCGCCGCCAAGGCCGGCGACAGTAAGGTAGAACGTTTCGGCGCGGAGCGATGCCGCCATCAACAAAAGAGGTACAAGCGTTAGAAATCGTATCAAATTACACCCCATTTGCGCCGCAGCAGCCACTCGCCGGCGCGCAGCAGGAGCAGCAATAAAAATACCGCCGGCATATCCCAAAGATCGCGTGTTTCCCGGATCGTAATCCCCGCCTCGGAATAGTTGATCTCGCTTGAAAGCTTGCCTGCATCCTCGGGTTTGTAGTACCGGCCGCCCGTCTCATTTGCCAGCTTTTCAAGCAGTTCGCGATTTTGCTCTGCCCGGAAATTCTCGGCGACTCCATCCTCCCGACGGAACGTGAGCACGTCGCGGCCCAGGTCTTCGGTACCGCGCTTAGCGACTATCTCAACCAGGTAGGACCCCGGTTTCGGCGTGGTCCAATCAGCGGTGTAAACTCCTTGCTGAAGCGGCTCTGGCCGCATTTCAACCGTGTCGGCCAATCCCTCCGGCCCCATGAGGTGCGCTTCGACGGTCGCGTCGCCGGCCGGAAGATACGTACGATCCCGCACTTCAGCCTGCAGTTTCACGTGCGTTTCATCTTCCAGAACCTGCTTGGGCGTCGAGCCAACCACGCGCCGGGGCGTATCGTTCACCAGCCATCGCAATAACTGCGTGTAGAAAATCGAATGGCTCTTATCGGCCAGCGGCAGCAGCATCCGCCAGCGCCAGCTTCCGCCGGTCGCGAACACCGCGGTGCGCCCGCGCCCGAAATTTTCCGTGATCAGGAGCGGAAAATGAGTGCCGTTTATGACTCCGTCCACCAGCACTACCGCTCCCGGCTTGGGTTGACCGGCATCCTGGTAATTCATCAGATATGGAAGATCCTTCCATCTCTTGACATTCTGATCGGGATCTTCATCGAGACGCGTAATAAGGCTGTCGCGGCCGGCCGCGGTCAATTCCACCTTAGCCCCGATCGGATGTTCGGAGGGAGTCACGCGGAAAAACGTGCCTTTGTGATCGGGCAGCTTGACCGGCAGCAGGTCTTTCATGAGCGACTCGGCATAGCCGCCATCCGCGAGCGAATCGCGGCCACCCAGAAACAGCAAACCTCCACCCCGGCGATCCACAAATTCATGGATCAATTCCTGCTGCGGAGCAGTAAAGTAAGCGGCATCCGTACTGCCGATAATCAGTCCGTCGAATGCGAACAAATCCTCGACCCGCGTGGGGAAGCCGTCCTTGATATTCTTGGGCGCGTCGCCGTAATCGTCCTGGACGTAGAGCTTATTCTGCGTAGAGCGAAGAATCGTGGCGAGGTGGATATTCCGGTCGTCTTCGACCGCGCGGCGCAGGAATTTAAATTCCCAGCGAGGCTCGCCTTCCATGTAAAGGATGTGCGTCTTGCGATCGTCCACGTTCACCAGGCGCGTCACTTTATTGTTTAACGCATTTTCTTCCCCGGGTAGCGGATCGACCGAGGCCTCAATCGTCCTTACTCCCGCCGCGCCGGCATTGAACATCACCGATTCAGTCTGCTCCACGCCGTCGCTTTTGAGAACCACTTCGCGAGTCGCCAGGACTTTCGCGCCATCCCGCAGCGTCAGCTTGATTCTAGATCCCGCATATCCGTGCTGATGAAAGCTGACCTGCGCGGCCAAACGCGAGTCGGGCAGAGCGCGAGGCGGAACCTGCACATCGCTGATCTCGAGATCGTGCGCCATCTTTTCACGCCCGAATCCGATGGTGTGGATGGGAATGCGCTGACGGCGGATCTCGGAAATGGTTTCGAGATCGACACCCCCGGAATTATCTGCGCCATCGCTCAGTAGAACCACCGCGCCAATCGGCAGGCTGGCAGCATCGGCGAGAACCTGCTTCAGGCTGTCCCCGATATGGGTCGCGCGGCCGGTGGCCTTCAGTTGATCCAGACGGTCAACGCGCGCCAATTGATCGCTCAAGCCGTAAAGGCGGACCTGGAAGCGTTGCTGTAAAGAACGAATTAAGCCAGAATCCAGCACGCTCTTGGCCTTCTGGATGCGCGGGCTCCCGTCCGCGTCCGGAATCGCCATACTGGCCGAATCGTCCACCACGACTGCGACAATGTTTTGTTGCGGCCGCAGCGTGGCCACGCTCAGGGCCGGATGCCAGAGCATCAGCAGAAGCAGCGATGCGAGTAGGGTTTGTAACAGCCACACCACCGCGGAGCGAACGCCAGTGACCCGCGCCGAACCCGCCGACCGGCTGCGTACCAGCAGAGCGAATCCTATCGCAGCAGCCACAATCGCGGCGCCCAGCGTCCAGGCGGGCCATCCACCCAGCAGCACGAAGGTGCCTTTCGAGAATACCGAGAGCGGATATTTAAAAAAGAATTGGAACATCTCGTTTGCCGCGCGTTGCTAGTCAATCAATGGTTAGTGAATCGATACTCAGTGAGTCAAATCATACATGAAATAATTGATGGCGATCCGATAAGCCAAGGATGCGAATTTTTCAGGATAGCGGGGATCGTCGGACCACTCCCAGGCGTCGCCCAAATCCATGTTATGACAGATCGCTACCATCACTCGTCCCTTGTCATCGTAGATTCCACGCCATTCGGCCCCGTAACCGTCGTATTCGTGGATCGATCCAGTGTACAGGTATTGAGCGCCCGGCACCTGGAACCGGTCGTCCAAATCATATATGACGTGAAAGATGGGATCTGTGTTTACAAGATTCACCACCGGGCGATCCGGAAAAACTCGCTGCATGCTGGCCATGAAATTATTCCACTCGACGGTGCCGTGGAAATCGTCGCACATGAAAAACCCGCCGCGCAGCAAATACTCGCGGAGTTGTTTTGCTTCATCGTCGCTAAGATTCCAGTAGCCTACCTCGACAGCGTACATCATCGGCCAGTTATAAACATCGTCGGTGCCATCGAGGTCGACGATCTGCTCGACGGACCGGGTGTCGATCCTAGTCAGCCGCCGCACCCCCTGCATCAGGTGCCGGTCCGAACGCGGATAATCGATGGTCCAGCGGTGATAGCCGTCAGGCGTTCCATGAACGTTCAGGAACGAACTATAGCGAAGCCGTGCCCGGGTCCATTCGGTAACTTCCTGGTAATCGGGCGGCAGCGGAAAGTCTTCGTATTCGACGCCGCGATAAGCTTTAAAGGGCTTCTGCGCATGCAACACCCCCCAGGTGGCAAAGGCCGCCAAGGTTAAAAACAAAACAGAGCGAAGACGCATTGATGCTCTTAAAGTTGGCTCCAGAATAACACAGCGGGGCCCCTTTAATTATCGGAGCTGATGATCCGCGTCCGCTCAGTGCGTCAGATCGTAGATGAAATAATTCATTGCGATCCGGTACGCGAGAGAAGCCCACTTCTCCGGATAGCGAGGATCGTCCGACCATTCCCAGGCATCGCCGAGATCCATGTTATGACAGATCGCGACCATCACACGGCCTTTGTCGTCGAAGATGGCCCGCCATTTCGGCTCGTAACCATCGCGTTCGTACGTGCGCTGGCTCCGAAACCACTGCGCGCCCGGCACCTGGAACCGGTTATCGAGATCATAGATGGTGTGAAAAATCGGATTGCTGTTCTCGAGATCGACAATGGGCCGGTCGGGGAACACCTTGCTCATCCCGTCGATAAACACATCCCATTCCTGCGTGCCATGAAAATCGTCGACCATCAGGAAACCGCCGCGAAGCAAAAAATCGCGCAATTGAGCCGCTTGCTCGTCCGGCAAACTCCAATGGCCGACCTCGACCGCATAAAGCATCGGCCAATTATAGACATCGTCGGTGCCGTCGAGCTGCGTCACCTGCTCCACCGAGCGCGTATCGATACGCGTCAGCCGGCGCACGCCCTGCAGCAGGTGCCGGTCCGATCGGGGGTAATCCATTGTCCAATTGATATCGCTCCGTCGGCCGCGGCCGATTCCTGGAACCCGCAAACGGGCGCGCGTCCACTCAGTTTTTTGATTCCAGTCCGGCGGGACAGGGAAATTTTCGTACTCGATCGCCTCGTATTCTCTGAATGGTTTTTGTGCCAGGAGCACGCCGAGGGTGACGCAAAATACGACCCCTCCTATAAACGCTAAGCGCACGCGCATTGAGGCTCTCGAGTCGCGTCCAGAATAGCACAGCCCACCCGAACGAGGGCGTTAGCGCGAATTTAGCGAGTATCCGCGATCCCAGAACGGCGTATTCCCAATTGGATCGCCGGAGATCACGATTTCAACGCGCTGATTTTCTTCGCGGCCGGCCGGAGTGGCGTTGGAGGCGACGGGGTGCCCGCTGCCCAAGCCATGCGCCGAAACGGCATTCGCGGGAATTCCATGGGCGACTAACATATCGCGCACCGCTTCGGCATGCTGAGCCGAAATCATCTCGGCCTGAGCGCTATCGGTATGGCCCTCGACATCGATCCGTAGTCCCGGATGTGCCGCCAAAATCGCCGCGACTCGTGCCACCCGATCGGCATCCGCGCCGCTCAATGTGGCCCCTTTGAAAGCGGAGGCGGGTATTGTCGCCACCAATCCACGAGGTGTATCGCGAGTCGCCAAGGGCCCATTCAGTTGTTCTAGAAGTTGCATGCGCACGGCCGCTGAATTTTGGGCAGTATCTTGGCGCGGCGCCGGCGGCGGCTGAATATTTTGGGATTGCGGTGCAGGGGATGGAGTTGCTGCTGCGGGGCGCGCGGTCTGCTGGCGAACCGCGGCAACTTCCGCTTCCGCACGCTGGCGAGCGGCTCGTTCGGCTTCAGCCTGAGCCTGCGCGGCTTGCGCCTGGCTCTTCGCATCTCGGGCCTCCGCCTCGGCTTGCGCTTTGGCCTGCTGAGCCGCAGTAACGTCCAATTGCGCCTGCGCGAGTTTGGTGTCCTGCTCACGTTTATCGGCAATCACTCGGGCGTCCTCCGCAGTCTGCGCCGCCTCGCGGGCGGTCTCGATTACCCGACTACTATTCGCCTTACTATTGTGGAGCTGAAGCGCCTCCTGATATAACTGCTGCGCTTTGGCGTAGGTATTGGGAGCATATTCCTGGGCATTTAAAGACTGCGCGATCCCGATCGCATTTTGCGCCTGATAAAGCTCCGAAAGCGTTTCATATTCGCGCATCGAGACTTTGGGCGCTGCGTTGGCCTCCGCGCTAAGCTTGGTCCGGAACCTGCCAGGCATAATCCCCGCGAGGCAGCAACTCATATTTCGCATCTACTTCTTCGATCTTGCCGACGGTATCGGGTCGAACCTGGTTTTCGAGCACCACTACGTCGCTCGGCTGCCGCACCGCCGAGTATGGCTCTGCCGTAACGATCAGGGCAAACGCCTGATAGTCGGTGGTTACGTGTAACCTGGCTTTATCTCCGCTACCCGGAACGATTTCGCCCAGGTTATGGGGTCGCCCGTCCGGCGTAAGGGCCCACAGCACGTAGGTGAGATATTCGCGGCCAAAGCGTCCGGGATCCGACAGATTCTCAAATCTCGCGGAGATCTCAGTCCGTCCTTGCTTGGATTGTACGATCGCATCGCCTTTAGCCTTCGCCAGCAACACCGTACCGGCGAAATCAATCGGGTGGGTTCGGCGCGGTACTGATAATTGATCGCCTTGGTGGTGCGCTGGATCACCGTTACGTGAAAGATAGGCGCTGGTCCTTTTTTGGGAGTCGGTCTGCTGGCACAGAACCGGTAATGCAAAACACGTTAGAACAATGGTTCCTCTTTAATCGTTGGTCTCATTTGGCCGCTCCTCTATTCGACATCTGCAAGTGAGATGCCAGCATGCGCCGCGTGAACTTCAATAATTGGAGATTGCTGGATGTAGTAACTTCAGGCTTTGCGGTAAAAATAACTTTTAGTGGGTCAAATCGTAAATGAAATAATTCATGGCGATCCGATAGGCCAATGATGCCCATTTTTCCTCATACTTGGGATCGTCCGACCACTCCCAGGCATCGCCCAGATCCATGTTATGGCAGATCGCAACAATGATCCGCCCTTTGTCGTCGCGAATGCAGCGCCAGTGCGGCACTTTACCAGTGGGACCTTTCTCGTAGGTGATCCCAGTATCGAAGTACTGCGCGCCGGGGACCTGGAACCTCTCGTCCAGATCGTAGATGGTATGAAAAATAGGATCGTTCTCGGGGATGTCCTCGATGGGGCGGTCTGGAAATATTTTAGTCATGCTGCGCGTGAAGACCTGCCACTCGTTCACGCCCTCGAATGTTTCCGAGCCATGAAAATCGTCGCACATGAAAAACCCGCCGCGGAGAAGATACTCTCGCATTTGCGCCGCCTGGTCGTCGGGTAACTGCCAATGTCCCACCTCGACTCCATAGGAGATCGGCCAGTTGAAGATATCGTCGGTGCCGTCGAGATCCACAACCTGTTCAACGGACCGTGTGTCGATACGGGTCAGCCGCCGGACGCCAGCGAGCAGATGTCGGTCGGAGCGCGGATAATCCATGGTCCAGTATCCCGGAAACGGGCTGCCGTCCTGCATTCGAAAACGGCTGTGATCGGGATAACCGTAGATGTCAGGATAACGGAGTCGCGCTCGAACCCATTCGGTATTTCTGGAAGAATCCGGCGGAATCGGGAAATTTTCGTACTCGATCGCCGGATATTCCTTGAAAGGCCGCTGTGCCCGAAGCACGCCCAGAACCGATAGCAGCCCCATAACGCCGGCTATAACTGCGGTGGGGGGACGCATGAATCGGACCGATGCCGGTTTCAGAATAACATGGACCGCTCGGCCCATTCGCCGGTGCTTACTTGGGTGTGCTTGCGGCCCGCAGGGTATCCCACTTGTCCGAATTGCTCGTCGTCTTCCAGTAATTGTCGCCCCACCACGGAGCTTTAGGCGAATCCGCCGGACCACTTGCCATTGTCTGGTCGTCGGTTAATTTGACGTGCGGGAGGACCGTCGGGCCTTTGCCGGTATGGCCATTGATCGTCGCCAGCACGCCCGGCGCGGCGGACTGCGCCAGATCGAAGATCATGGAAATGTCCTCGCCTTCCTCTCCCTTGAACGCCACCGTCAGGAGTTGGGTCTTGGTTCTGCCGGTGAAACGCTTCGAGACCTCCCAAACTTTGAAAACAGGCACATGAGGCGAGTGCACACTGATCGCGCCCAGCTCGGCCTTGCTGATACTTGCGTATGGCACCTGGATCGAGTCATCGCCGGTTTGAAAAACCATGGCCTGATCGTTCGGGAACAGCAGCATGCCTGATGCATCCGGTGAAACACCCGTGAGATTTCCACCCCGGTAAATTGTGTTTTCCGGGGCCGAGCCTCCGAATGCAGCCCAGCAAATTAGCGTTCCCAAGGTCAGCAATGCATCGACGCGTATCATGATGATCCACTCCTTAGATCAACAATCGGCCGGCCGTCGCAAAACTTTACATCCCGGTCCCTTGACCTCTGACAACCCTCACCTTAGAATGAATGGACTCGCATAGCTGTTTCTCGGGGAGGTTGCCGCATGGCGAAGTCGAAGAAAGGTTCTCTCGGCCGTCGCGGCTTCTTGAAGAGCGCGGCCGCGGGTGCTGCCGCGCTGGTTACTCATCCCCCGGTCGCCAACGCGCAAGATGCCCAAATAAGACAGGCCGCTCCGCTGCCTTCGGCCAGCCAGGTCGCAGCCGAAACCCTTCCTCCTCCACCTCGCGTAGCGATATACACAGACGACCACCCTGGATCGGATTTCATGGTCGACGTGATCAAGTCTTTGGGCTTTGAATACGTCGCCGCAAATCCAGGTTCGTCTTTCCGCGGCCTCCACGAGTCGATCATCAATTACGGCGGCAATAAGAGCCCGGAGCTGCTGACCTGCTGCCACGAGGAATCCTCGGTTGCGATGGCGCACGGATATGCCAAAATCGAAGGCAAGCCGATGCTGATTATGGCCCACGGCACGGTGGGCCTGCAGCACGCCTCCATGGCTATTTTCAACGCGTATGCCGACCGCGTGCCCGTGTATATTATTTTGGGCAACATTCTGGACGTTGCCTACCGGCGGAGCGTGGTCGAGTGGGCCCATAGCGTCCAGGATGCTGCGGCCATGGTTCGCGATTACACCAAATGGGACGACACTCCCGCATCGCTCGTGCACTTCGCCGAATCGGCCGTACGGGCCTACAAGATCGCGATGACTCCGGCAATGGGTCCGGTGGTGCTTGTGGCGGATGCGGGATTGCAGGAGGAGCCACTTTCAGAAGCGGACCAGCGTACTTTGCATGTCCCTAAGTTGAACCTCGCGGGACCGCCAGCGGGCGATTCCGGCGCGATTGCCGAAGCGGCCAAAATGCTTGTGTCCGCGGAGAACCCGGTAATCATCGCCGGGCGATGCGCGCGCACTCCCGAGGGGCTTAAGCTTCTGGTCGAGCTCGCCGAAACTCTGCAGGCGCCGGTTCAGGATCGGCCATTCCGGTTCCGGATGAACTTCCCCACGCGCCATCCGCTGTATGGTGGCGGAAGCATTGCCGAAGCTGACGTAATCCTGGGCTTGGAGGATTCCGATTTCTGGCACGCCACGCACTCGCAGACCCCGGTCAATCGGATGGGCATGGAAACGCGATCCATAACCAAGCCGGGCGCAAAGCTGATTACGATTTCCTCGATCGAGCTTAATGCCAAGAGCAATTATCAGGACTTCGGCCGTTATACCGAAGTGGACCTCGCCATGGCGGCCGATGCGGAAGCGAGCCTCCCCGCCTTGATCGAAGCATGCAAACGCCTGATCACCAGCGATCGCAAGAGAGCATTTCAGGAACGAGGGGCCAAGCTTTCGGAAGCCGCCAAACGGATACATGAGCAGAACCTGAATCAAGCAGCGTGGGGCTGGGACGCGAGCCCGATCACTACCGCTCGCGTATCCGCCGAAGTGTGGAACCAGATCCAGAATGAAGACTGGTCGCTTGTATCCGACGTCGTGTTTATGAGTTCCTGGCCAACACGCCTGTGGGATTTCGACAAGCATTATCAGTACATCGGCGGACAGGGAGCTTTCGGTATTGGCTATGGCGCGCCGGCCGCAGTGGGCGCGGCGCTCGCGAACCGGAAATACGGCCGATTGTCCGTCAACATTCAATGCGATGGCGATCTGAACTATGCTCCCGGCGTATTATGGACGGCCGCGCATCATCGCATCCCGCTCCTGACCATCATGCATAACAATCGTGCGTACCATCAGGAGCGTATGTATGTCCAGGACATGGCCGCGCGTTCGGAACGCGGGATCGACCGCGCCAGTATCGGCACCAGCATCACCGATCCCAATATCGATTACGCCACTATGGCGAAAGCTTACGGCGTGTACTCTGCTGGACCGATCGAGAATCCAAACGATTTGGGACCGGCAATCCAGCGCGCCATCGAGGTGGTAAAGCGCGGAGAGCCCGCACTCGTCGATGTCCTGACCCAACCGCGTTAAGGGATTGGTCATGCGAAACCTTTTATTATTGCTGGCATCGGCTCTCATTACTCCGGCCATCGTCCGAGCCCAAACCGGGAATGCGGAAAACGGCAAGCGCCTTTACGAGAAAGTTGGCTGTTATGAGTGTCACGGGTACGCGGGCCAAGGCGGCAGAGATGGAGCGAGAATCGCCGCAACCAGCCTGCCGGTGTCAGCTCTGATCCGTTACGTCCGTAGGCCCTCTGGATCTATGCCCGCATACACCGAGAAAGTCCTGCCGGACGCGGAACTAACTGACATTTACGCGTATCTGAAGAGCTTGCCCGTCGCAAAGCCGGGGAAGGATATTCCGCTTCTGAATAAATCGCGAGACAAGTAAAACGCCCGTTTTGCTAGGATCGACTTATGGAACTGGCGAGCCGCGGCTCCGTGGCGCGTTCGCGGCGCTGGTTTCTCCTCAGCCTGCCGTCGCTTTATGCCGCCGCCTCGACTTCCAAGGAACGCATCTTCCCCTCGGCTATCAAGCGCTACCTGGACCCCTCCACCGAATTTCCTGTGTTTCGATTGACCGATCCCGCATGCACCAGCCGTTTGCCGGCGTATTACAATCGCGCTATTTCGCGGCATAGCAATTCCCTGCTCTACGCCTCAGATCTTACCGGTCGAATCGAAGCCTTTATGATGGATTTGAAAAGCGGTCAAGCGCGTCAGCTCACAGACGCGGACGATCTCGATGCTGCCTCTCTCACGCTGCTTCCCGGCGATCGTTCCGTTTGTTATCTCGACGGCAACCGTCTCATGACCGTCAATCTGACGACTCTCAAATCGCGCGAAATTTACCGCATTCCCGAAGATTTCGAGCGCGGTCGGGGATTCAGCGTCGCCGAAGACGGCCAGTATGCCGTATTAGTGGAAAAGCCCGTCGAGAAACGGGGCTCACAGCACCGGCTGCAATTGGTGCAGATGGCGAGCGGCACGGCACTGACTCTGGCCGCCTGCGATAACGAGCTTCACGACCCGATTCCGCGTCCGCGCCGGGCATCCATACTCTATCGCTGCGGTGACGCCGTCTGGCTAGTCAATTACGACGGGAAGCAAAACTATTCACTGCGGCTGGCACAAGGCCAAACCGGACCGGCCTTATGGAACCCGGATGGCCGCTCCGTGCTTTATCTGAATTACCCGGAGGATCGTCGCAAACTTCACAATCTCCGGGAATTTACGCCCGACACGAATGACGATAAGATCATCGCCAATACCACGCAATTCGTCAATTTCGGATGCAATGTGGATGCCAGCGTCTTCGTCGGAGCCAGCGGCAGCAAAGCCTCGCCTTTCGTTTTATTGTTGGTGCGAGCCGCTAAACGTGAGTTGACCCTTGCCGAGCACCGCGCCAGCAATCCTGAAATGGTCGCTCCGATTTTCTCGCCCAATAGCCAGCGGATCTTCTTCACCAGCGATCGGCACGGCAAACCGGCTATTTATGCGATCGCCGTTGATAAACTCGTGACCGAGACCGGAGAAGGCTGACTCTAACGTCAACCCACGCGCCCGACGATGTCTTAAGCATGATGCGCTTTCTGATCGTCGGCCTGGTTCTGATCGGCATGCTTCCCGCCGCGGAAGCCAGTCCTAAAAGTCAATGCAAGAATCAATGCGGCAGTATGTACCGGTTCTGCGCGAATAAGGCCACTACAAAGCAGGCGAGGGCCTTCTGCAAGGCCGACCATAAATCCTGCAAGAACACCTGCCGGTAGCTCTTAGGGACTGAACAGTTTTGCGATCGCATACGCCGCGCCGGCGGCCAGCGCCCCAATTACCGTGGTCTGTATGGAGCTGCGCAGCGGATGCGCGCCAGTAAAACGGCCTTTCACGTAGCCGAAAATCGCGAGTGCGACCACGGTTGCCGCAACAGAATACTGCAAGGCCGTGACAGCCTGGGCGGCAACCATATAGGGCCCCAGCGGAATGAGACCGCCTGCGACGTAAGCGGCCGCGATCGTCACGGCACTGCGTAAGGCCCGTCGCGGGTCAGGCTCCTCCAGGCCGAGCTCAAAGCGCATCATCCAGTCCACCCAAACCTTCGGCTTCGCCTCAAAAGCGGTGAGAATCGAAGCGCTCTGCTCGCCGGTCAGCCCATAGGAATCTAAAATCTCCAGAACCTCGCTGCGCTCGTCTTCGGGGTACTTGACGATTTCCATTTCTTCGCGCGCGCGTTCGCTCGAATAATGTTCGGCATCGCTGCGTGCCGCCAGATAGCCGCCGAGTCCCATGGCGATTGAGCCGGCGGCGATCTCGGCGAGTCCTGCCACTACAATCACACGCGAAGCAGCTACCGCCGAAAGCCCCGCCGCGAGCGCGAAAGGAACCGTCAACCCGTCCGCCATGCCGATCACGACGTCGCGAACTGATTCGGAAGAGCGGAAGTGAGTTTCTACGTGAGGGGTGACCGGCATCTTCTATTCGGCTCGCAAAGCCACAGCCGGGTCGGTACGGGCAGCCCGTAATGCCGGGGTAATACTCGCCAGCGCTGCGACTGCTAACAGAATCAAAGCCGCCGCGCCATAGGTCGCCGGATCGCTTCGCTCCACTCCGAACAGCAGCGCCCGCAGGAGACCCGCGCAGAGGTAGGCTAGGACCCCGCCCATCGCCGCTCCGGTAATTGCCAATCGCAGAGCCTGGCGCGTCACCAGACCGAACAACTGCTCCGGGCGCGCGCCGAGAGCCATACGAATTCCCATTTCCCGCGAGCGTCGCGCGGTGGTATACGCCACAATTCCATGCACGCCCACGCTCGCCAGCGCCAACGCGACGGCGGCGAATAGCCCCAGCAGCCACATCGCTCGCCGGGGCGTATCGGTTAGATATGAGCTTTCCGATTCGAGCGAGTGCACCGGGCTGACAGCAAGTTCCGGAGACTCTTCGAAAACCGCATGACGCATGGCGCGTTCCAGGCGCATGGGGTCGGCGCTCGCGGCGCGGATGACAATGTAGGTGAAGCGCACGGCTGCCTGTGCCTCGGGCAAATACATAGTCATCACGCCGGTCTCACTCACCGACTTCTGCTTGATATCGGAGACAACACCCACAATCTCATGAGCTGTGAACGCACCGGCAGACCTCGCGTTATAGTCCAACTCGGGATACAGGATGTAGTGACCTAGTGCGTTACCGCCGAAGTAACGATCGGCGATCGATTGGCTGACGATCGCAACACGCGGCGCGCTCGCGTTGTCCCGTTCAGTGAAGGTTCGGCCTGAACGTAGCCGGATGCCCGCTACGTGAAAATACTCCCCGCTTGAAGTCACCACGTAGGCGCGCTTCTCTCCCGCGGGCGGAGTCTTTCCCGGATCTTCGCCGTCCCGCACAATGTACGTGTCGATGCCCACGCCGCCCGGGGGCATCGACGTTGTCATGGCCACCGCCGCGACTCCGGGTGATCTCGTTAATCTTTCGCGAACGCGCTGGCGCAGCGCCACCGCACGCTCGCGCTGATCATGCAGATCTTCAGGTTGAGATACGAAGCCGGAAATGACGCCCCGTGAGTCGTATCCCAGATCGACTTTGTTCATCGAGATGAAGCTGCGGATCAGCAGACCGGAGCAGATTAACAACACGAACGTCAGTGCCAGTTCTGCGATCACCAGGCCGCCTCGTCTTGAGCTCTTGATGGAAAACCGCGGCGCGATGCTGCCGCCCGCAAACGCAGTCAGCACGGCAAGACCGAGCGTAACGAGTGCGACCCGCGAGTCGACATGGATCTCCTCTGCGCGCGGGAAATTCTGAAGCCGTAGCGCCAGCAGCCGAGCGGTTCCCCACGCGGCCAGCAATCCCAATCCGCCGCCGAGGAAGGATACGATCGCGCTCTCGGCCAGAGCGGGTGCTAATAGCTGCCGGCGATTGGCGCCCAGCGCGGCACGAATTTCAGTTTCTCGCCGCCTCGCGATGCCACGCGCCAAAAACAGATTCGCGGTATTAACGCAAGCCACCAGTAGCATCAGCCCAGCCGCCCCCAGCAACAGGCGCAGCAGCTCGCGATACTGGCCGACTCGCACCTCGATCATGGGAACCACGCGCGGCGTCAACCCGGCATAATCTTGCGGAGTGGCGCGGGCTAACCGCCTCTCGATGACATTCAGCGCTTCCGACGCCGCCCTTATCGAACCCCCCCGGCGCAGGCGGCCGACAACTGTGATTCCAACATTTTCATTCTGGTCGGGCAGCCACGGCATGTAGAGATCGGTATGGTTTTTCCCGTAGGGTCGAAACTCCGCGGGCATGACGCCGATGATGGTATACGGCTTCTCATCGAGAGTGAGACTTCGGCCGATCACCCCACGATCGCCGCCAAAGTGAGAGATCCAAAAGCTGTAATCGAGCACCACAGCGCGCTCTTCGTCGGGCAGAAACGTCCGGCCAAGGAGCGCGCCGGCCTCGTAAACAGCGAAATACGGGGAACTGACACACGGAGCGTAGACTTGCTCAGCCTCACCGAGACCGGTCAAATTCGGGTCACACTCCTGTATCGCCGCGATCTGCTCAAAGATATCCGTTAACTGCCGCCACTCCCGGTAGGTTCGAGGGCGGGCTCCTCCGCTCCGGCGTGGCGAGTCCTCGGAGATCCTGACGATGCGTTCCGTATCCACGCCGGCGAGCGGCCTGAGCAACACCGAATTGACCACCGAAAAAATTGCGCTGATGCCTCCGATTCCCAGCACCAAAGTGAGTACCGCGGTCACGGTGAATCCCGGCGACCTCGACAACGATCTCAAAGCCACACGGAGATTTAGCACGTTCAGATCCCGAATGCTCTTCGGAGATACTGCCCAGTATAAGATTCCGGGACCTCCGCAATCTGCTCCGGCGTCCCTTCGGCCACGATTCTTCCGCCGAGGTCGCCGCCCTCGGGCCCAAGATCGATCACCCAATCCGCCCGGCGAATCACTTCGAGGTTATGTTCGATAATCAGGATGCTACCGCCCGAGTGCAGCAGCCTCTCGAACGCATCCAGCAGCTTAGCGATATCGTCGAAGTGCAGCCCGGTAGTCGGCTCGTCGAAAATATACAGGGTGCCTTCGCTGGTGGCTTGCGCCAGATGCGCCGCCAGTTTCACGCGCTGCGCCTCGCCGCCGGAAAGTGTCGTCGCCGATTGTCCCAGCCGCAAATAACCCAGTCCTACGTCATTCAGGACTTTCAGCTTCTGCACCAGCCGGGGAGTGCCTGACGAAAAACGTCAGCGCTTCCTTCACGGTCAATCCCAGGACCTCGTGAATATTCAGTCCGCGATAACGCACATCGAGCACGCTCTGCTTGTAGCGCATGCCCTTGCAGTCCTCGCACACCAGTTCGACGTCGGCCAGGAACTGCATCTCGACCGTCACGGTGCCATCGCCCTGGCAGGTCTCGCAGCGGCCGCCGGGACATTGAAGGAAAAGTGCCCGGCGGTGTAGCCCCGGCGATCGGCTTCCGGAGTGGAAGCGAACAGGTCCCGGATGATATCGAACGCCTTGATATAGGTGACCGGATTGGAGCGCGGCGTTCGCCCGATGGGCGACTGATCCACCAGAATCACCTGCGTCAGCAGATCCGCCTTTTCCACCCTGCGGCAGGATAGCTTCTCGGGCGCGACGCCCCACTCTTCCGCCTGCGCCGTCGGATGTTTCGCGATTCATTCGCTTGCTCAAAGACTGGTAGATCACATCATGCACCAGCGTCGATTTACCTGAGCCCGACACGCCCGTCACTGCCACCATGAGATTCAGCGGGATCGCCACGTCGATATTCTTCAGGTTATGCGCCTGCGCGCCGATGAAGCGGACCACGCGCCGCGGATTGGGCGTGCGGCGTTGAACTAGATTGGATGTCTTAAGCTCGCCTCGCAGATAGCGCGACGTGAGCGAGCCATTCCCATTTTGCATGAGGTTCCCGTAGGAGCCTTCGAACGTAATGCGTCCGCCATTCTCGCCCGCCCCCGGGCCAAGATCGACGATATGATCGGCGGAGCGCATCACCTCGGGATCGTGCTCCACCACCAGAATCGTGTTGCCGAGATCGCGCAGTTCCTTGAGAATCCCGATCAGCCGGCCGGTGTCGCGGCTGTGCAGTCCGATGGATGGCTCGTCGAGAACATAGCAAGCGCCGACCAGCCGGGACCCCAGGCAGGTCGCGAGTTGTATTCGTTGCGCCTCGCCGCCCGACAGCGTCGCCGAGAGGCGGTCGAGCGTGAGGTATTCGAGACCCACATCGTTCAGAAATTTCAGACGCTGCTGAATTTCGACCAGCACTTTGTCGGCGATCGCCTGTTCTTCGGTCGAGAGCTCGAGCGCTGTCGAAAAACTTCTTTCGTCTCGGCAATATTCATGCGAACCAGATCCGCCAGCGTTTTTCCGCCCACGCGGACATACAGAGCCTCGGGACGCAGGCGCGATCCGCCGCAGTCCGGGCATATCGTATAGCCGCGATAGCGGCTCAGAAACACGCGCACATGGACTTTGTACTTTTTGGATTCCACCTCCCGGAAGTACCGCCGGATATGATCGTGAAGCAGCGCCCGTTCGTCCTCCCGCAGCTCGAAGATCGGCACTGTGAAGCGGAACTTACCCTTGACGGCCTGGCGGAACTCCGCCAGATACCAGGAATGCTGCGGCTTGGTCCACGGGTCCACGGCGCCTTGCTGGACCGAGAGCGTCTTGTCCGGGATGACCAGGTCCATATCGTAATCGATGGTGTTGCCGAAGCCCTGGCAACGTTTGCATGCGCCGTAGGGATTATTGAAGCTGAACAGGCTAGGCTCGGGTTCGAGAAACTCTTTGCCGCAGCGTTTGCAAGCGAACTTTTCATTGAAGCGCAGCGGCTCGCCGCCGGCCGCCGGCTCGAAGATCGCCTCGCCCGCTTCGCGATAGCAGATCTCGACGGTATCGACCAGGCGCTGGCGCAGGTCATTCGTGAGCGTCTGGGAAATCGCCAGCCGGTCCACCAGCGCGAACACGGGCTTGGAGAAATCGACATCCAGCAGCGATTCAGGCGTCGAAAACTCGAACACTCGCCCTTCCTGATAAAGCCGATTGAATCCCTTGTTGCGCAGATCGAACAGGCGATCGCGCAAAGCTTCAGTGGATTTTTCCGACCGGGATCGGAAACAGCGCATACCAGCGCGATCCTGCCGGCAGCGCGAGCAGCTTTCGCGGCGATCTGATCGACTGTATCGCGCTCGACGTAGATACCGCAATTAGGGCAGAAGGTGCGGCCGGCGCGGGCCCACAGCAGGCGCAAAAAATCGTACAGCTCAGTGGAAGTGGCGACCGTGGAGCGCGGATTACGCGTTGTATTCTTCTGCCGTATGGCGACCGGCGGCGCAATTCCCTCGATCTCGTCCACGTCCGGCTTTTCCATGCGCTCCAGAAACTGGCGGGCATAGGCCGACAGCGATTCGACATAGCGCCGCTGCCCTTCGGCATAGATCGTGTCGAACGCCAGCGACGATTTGCCGGACCCGGAAACCCCGTGATCACCGTCAGCCGCTCGTGCGGGATGTCGAGCGTAATGTTCTTCAGGTTATGGACGCGCGCGCCACGTATGGAAATGGAATCGTTCAAGGTAGGAGCTACTTATGGACCACGTATCTAGTATAGAAGCTTGAACCTCCGATCCCTTCGCGGCGCACTCACGCACTGGTATGAGCAGGCCCAGCGGGATCTTGCCCTGGCGCCGCACCCGCGATCCTTATGCGATCTGGATCTCCGAGATCATGTTGCAGCAAACGCGTGTGGCGGCGGTGATTCCGTATTACGAGCGATTCCTCGAAGCATTCCCCGATGCCGCTCGCGCTCGCCGGCGCGCCCGAGTCTCGGGTCCTGGCGATGTGGAGCGGACTCGGCTATTACTCGCGCGCGCGCAATCTACAGAAGGCCGCGCGGCGCATCGCGAATCTGGCGGATTCCCTCGCGATTACGAATCTATCCGGAAATGGAGGGCGTGGGCGACTATACTGCCGCGGCAATCTCCAGCATCGCTTTCGGATCTTCCCCACGCCGTCCTCGATGGAAATGTCCGACGGGTTATCGTGCGCCTGCTCGGCGATAACCACGCGAATGTCCGCGAGCAGGCGGATCGTTTCCTTGACCGGCGCAATCCCGGCCGCTGGAATCAGGCGCTGATGGAACTGGGTGCAATCGTGTGTCTGCCGCGCGAGCCTCGCTGCGGGCAATGTCCTTTAGCGCGCCACTGTGAGGCGCAACGTCAAGGCACGCAAAAGGATTTGCCGGCGAAGCTCGTTAAACCCGCCCCGGTTCGGCTGGAACGAACGCTTCTGTGGATCCACCGGGGAAATCGTATTCTGCTAGCGCCGAGTCCGCGAGTGAAAGGTTTCTGGGATCTGCCCGGACCATTTCCAGGCGCGCGGCTGGGGAAAATCGTGGGCGAGTTCCGTCATACGATCATGCATCGCCATTACCAGTTCATAGTCCAAGAGGCGACCGCCAAAACAAAACCCGACGGCGCAAGCTGGTTTACCTTCGCGCAAATAAAAGAAATCCCGCTGAGCATAATTACAAAAAAGGCGATGCGGACTGCGTCACACTCCGCGCTGATTCCCGTATAAATCGATATGCAGCCTCGGACCGTAGCGGAAATTCTCCCGTTTGCAAATATCCACCAGCCATTCCGCCCGCTTGTGAAGCGTTGCGGTATCGGTTCCTTCAGCCATTAGAACAACACGGCTGCGGTCGGCTCCGGTATCTCTCAAGATCATCTCGATCTCATCCAGATCCAGCGGATCGGTCACCACGAACTTAAGCTGATATTCATACCCGCTCAGCAGCTTTTTGAGAATCTCCGGCTGATAACGCAGACGATCGTGCTGCGCCGCCCATCTGCCTCCTTCCCGCTCGATGAGGCGTGGAGTTGGCCAGCTTCGGGCTGATGCTCATCAGGTCGCATGCCACCGGCTTGTAGACTGTGCCCGCCGTCTCGATCGTAATATGCAGACCGAGTTCCTTCAGACGCCGGGTGAGCTCGATAATTCCCTCGGCGATCATCGGCTCGCCGCCCGTGACCACCACGTGAGAGGCCGGATGCGAGCGCACTTCAGCCACGATCTGGTCTATCGGGAGATCGCTTCCTTCCGGTTTCCACGATGTATACGGTGTATCGCACCACTCGCACCGCAGATTGCAGCCGCTAGTGCGAACGAACACGCTGGGCACACCGGCGAGCATGCCCTCGCCTTGAATCGAATAGAAGATCTCAGCGATCTTCAATACCCGCCTCCTCGAAACCTTTCCGGCGCAGAACGCAGGAATCGCATTCGCCGCAGGCGCGCCCCTCGGGATCGGGATCGTAGCAGCTATGCGTCATCGCGAAATCGACCCCGACATCTCTGCCCAGCCGAACGATCTCCACCTTGCTCAATTTCGCAAGCGGCGCGTGAATATGCAGACGAGCGCCTCCTTCGACGCCTGCCTTAGTCGCCAGATTGGCCATGCGCTCGAAGGCGTCGATGAATTCCGGACGGCAATCGGGGTACCCCGAGTAATCGACGGCATTCACGCCGATGAAAATGTCGGAGCATTCCAGCACCTCCGCCCAGGCGAGCGCGAACGCGAGGAAAATAGTGTTGCGGGCCGGCACGTACGTGATCGGAATGCCGTGTTTCATTTCGCCGGCCGAGCGATTTTTGGGAATTTCGCAGATGATCGGCAGTGAGAGCGCTCGCGCCAAACGCGCGCAGGTCGATTCGCACAATTCGATGCTCGCTCGACCCAAAGAATTTCGCCACGCGAGCCGCCGCTTCAAGCTCGACTCGGTGACGCTGGCCATAATCGAATGAGAGCGCGTAGCAGTCGTAGCCATCGCGCCGTGCGACACCCAAGCACGTGGAGGAATCGAGTCCTCCGCTCAAAAGACAGACAGCTTTCACAATCGGCGAACTTGATTGTAACGCCGCGCGTATGTCGCCGAATGATATCATCGTGCCTTCGGACAAAGTCGCTATGAGCGTGCCTGTCTCCAGCCAGCATCGGCCCTTCGTTCCCGAAAAAGTCCACATGAAGGAACTCACGCTGCGTGCTGTCCTGCTGGGCCTGGTGATGACGGTGGTTCTGGGATGGGCCAACGCTTACCTAGGCCTGCACGCGGGCATGACCATTGCGGCCACTTATCCGGCGGCGGTGATCGGCATGGCCGTCCTGCGCGCCGTTAAAGGCACGATCCTCGAGGAAAACATCGCGCGTACGGCGGGTTCCATTGGCGAGTCGGTGGCGGCGGGCGCTATTTTTACGCTGCCGGCGTTCGTGATGTCCGGCTCCTGGACCTCATTCGATCCCGCGCACGCTTATTGGAAATCGACGGCCCTGATGCTGGTGGGCGGAGTCCTCGGCGTGCTGTTCGTGTCGCTGGTGCGGCGGGCGCTGGTCGAAGATCCCACGCTTCCCTTCCCCGAATCCATCGCCGCATCCGAGATTCATAAAGCGGGGCGGCGCGGCGCCGATGTCGCACGCTATCTTTTCTGGAGCATCGGCCTCGGTACTCTGATCCAGGCGCTTGGCGAACTGCATCTCTACGCAGTCGACAAAGACTTCATCGTGCGGATCGGGCAGATCGGAAAGAGTATTGTCCGCCTCGGGCCGCTGGAAAGCAGAAATGTTTTACAGACCGGAGCGGTCTCGATCGTTTCCGCGCCCACCGTGAGTCCGGCATTGATCGGCGTGGGGTACGTGATCGGACCGGAATTGGCGGCGCTGAATTTTTCGGGCAGCGTGCTCGCTTGGGGCGTGCTCGTACCGCTGATGATGTACTTTCTCGGTCCCAATTTGCAGCGGTTTATGCCGCCGGGTGCGGGCGAGAGCGGATGGCCCGATCTGGCCGCCGCAGTCTGGCGATACATCATTCGGCCCATCGCGGTGGGAGGGATGATGGTGGGCGCGGCCTACACTCTGCTCAAAATGGGCAAGAACCTCACGTCGAGTCTGGGACGCGCTCTCAACGACGTTCGTCACGGCGCGCCGCCGCTCGAATCCGTCGCCCGCACCGAACGTTATATGGGATCGAAGACGGTATTGTCGCTGATCGGCCTGGTCTTCCTGATGATGATCGCGCTTTATTTTTATATTTCCCGACATGATGATCGCAGCCCTGGTATCGGCCATTGTGATGCTGATCGTGGGTTTTTTCTTCGCTACGGTTTCCGGAAACCTATGCGGGATGATCGGTTCTTCCAATAATCCTGTTTCCGGATTGACGCTTTCGACGCTGATCATTGCGGCGCTGCTGATGGTGGCCCTGGGCGTATCGGGACCGGGCGGAGTCGCAGTCGTGTTGGGCGTCGCCGCGGTCGTCTGCGTTTCTTCGGCAGTGGCGGGCGAGCTGATGCAGGATTTCAAGGCCGGTTATATTCTCGGCGGCACGCCGCGCAGCATCCAGATCGTGGAATTGATCGCGGTGGTTCTCGCGAGCCTGGTGATGTATTGGGCGCTCTACGTACTCCAGATCGGCAACATCAAAAGCGGAGGCACGGGTTCGGCGATCCCAAGCTGGCCGCGCCTCAGGCGGGATTGATGGCCGCGCTCGCGCAAGGCATCGTCGGGGGCGAAATGGCGTGGCCGCTGGTGGTAACAGGCGCGGTGTTCGGCATCGCGCTAATCATGCTACGGGTGCGCAGCCCCATGCTGGTCGCGGTCGGCATGTATCTACCGTTCCCTACGACCTTCGCCATTTTTGTCGGCGGCGTGCTCCGCTGGATGACCGATTCGCGCAGCCGTGCCGCCGGAAACAATGAAGCGCAGCGCACGCGCGTCGACAATGTCGGAATCCTGGTGGCGAGCGGCCTGATCGCCGGCGAAGCGCTGACGGGACTGCTATTCGCGTATTTCAAATTCAAAGATATTCCCGTGCTGGAGATTTTCAAGATATCCGTCCTATCTGGCCGGCTTCGCGGTGATTCTGTTGCTGAGTTTCATCATGATTCGCCTCCCGCTCGCGAAGGCTGGACGAGCCGATGAGCCCGCGCCCCCGGCTGCCATGATGTGACGTGACCGGATCCTATCGTCATCGCGCTGCCATCCTCGGGCCTGCTAGCGGTCGTCGTCTTGTGGCTGTGGCAGTTTCTCACCGTCCGCTACAACTACGGAGGCAACTGGACGGCGCTGTTTTGCATACGACCTGGCATGCCTGTGCCGGCGTTTCTCAAATCCGAGCATCTGTATATTTTTTACGGCACGGAAGGATACGATGGCCAGGTATATCATTTGATCGCGCACGATCCTTGGATGCAGCCGCGGCTCGGCGCAGGCCATCGCGGGCGCGGCGTTCCGGTATCAGCGAATTCTGGTTCCGGCGCTCGCGTGGATTCTCGCTCTGGGACACGATCAGTGGATTCATACTGCCTATTTCACGGTGATCCTGGGTTTCGCCTTCGCGGGCGTGTATTGGCTGGCGCTGCTGACCTCGCGCGCTAGGCTCAATCCCGCCTGGGGACTGGTATTTGTCCTGACTCCGGCGACCATTACTTCGATCGATCGCATGACCGTGGATATTGCGCTCGCGGCGCTCACCGTCGGCTTCGCGCTGTACGTAGAAACAGGAGCGCGATGGAAGATCATCGCAGTGCTCGCCTGCGCGGTGCTAACCCGCGAGACTGCGCTGCCCATCATCGCTGGTTATTCGCTTTATCTTGTCACCAGACGGCGGTTTTTCGATGGCGTTTGCGCTGCCGCGGCTGTCTTGCCTGCGACCGGGTGGTATATCTACGTGAACTGGTACATTTACCTGTCGCGCCGCGCCGAGCCGTCGCCGCTCCCATCCTACATAAACTGGATTCCTCTCGCCGGTCTGGCAGACCGCATTCTCCATCCGGTGTTCTACGCGCTGCCCCGGTTCAAGGCCGTTCCGGCGATGATCTTCGATTACATCGCACTCACAGGAATCGTGATCACACTTATTTTCGCCGCTCGCCTGGCCATCAAGCGCCGATGGGACCCAATCGCAGCGTCCGTCTATGCGCTCGCAATCGCCGCTATATTTCTAAGCAACCGTTCCGTTTGGGAGGATGCTTACGCCTTCGGGCGCGTCCTGACTCCGCTCATGATCCTGGCCGCGCTTCCGTTTCTCCCCTGGCGTCCGTGGCTGGCATTCGCTCCGTTGTTCCTGGTGGACGCCAGAATCAGCCTGAATTTGGCATCTCAGGTTCTGGGAATTACTCGCGGCCTGCTAAAGTAATACTTTGCCGCGTATTGTTTCGTCTCCATCTGAGGCGGAGTCTGCTACGGCCGTCATTAGCTGGCCCCAACTCTATATCGGCTTGGGCTTCACCAGTCTCGCCACGCTGATATTGGAACTGGCGCTCACCCGCATTTTCTCGGTCGTATTTTATTATCATTTCGCGTTTCTGGCGATTTCGATCGCGTTGTTCGGCCTCGGCGCGGGGGGCGTATTTTCCTATGTCGTGGCGGGCCGGTCGGGCAAGGGCATCGGACGCGCCGGTCTTTTTGAAAAATTAGGAGCGCTATCGCTTCTGAACAGCTTGTGCGTGGTAGCGTCGCTGTGGTTCGTGATCTCGCGTCCCGGCAATCCCGGCAACGCCACGTTGGCCGCGGTGTACCTGGCCAGCGCGCTCCCGTTTTTTCTCGCCGGCGCTGTGGTATCGCTGGCCATATCGGTGGCGATCGAGCGTGTCCACCACGCCTACTTTTTCGATCTCGCTGGAGCGGCCACCGGCTGCCTGCTATTGATTCCGTTTCTCAATTGGTTTGGCGGGCCGAATACTGTGATTTCAGCTGCCGTATTTTATGCGATCGCGGCGTCCATCTGGTTCAACATGGCGGATTCGAAGAAGCGGCGCGCCGCCGCCGTGCTGGTTTCTTTACTGCTGGTGACGCTGATGGTGGAAAACGACAGGCACCCCATGCTCGATATCCACACCGCCAAGGGGCAGGCGCTGCCGGCCGAGCGTTTCACGCGGTGGAACAGCTTTTCACGGATCGGCGTCAGCTTCGATCACATCTGGAACATCGTGATTGACGGCGACGCCGCCACCTCCATCGCCCCTTACGATTGGGATCGTTTAACCCCGGCCGACCGGTTCCAGCTCACCCATACTGGACCCGGCTTCCCCTACCTGGTACGCCCCGGCGCCAAAACGCTGATCATCGGCGCAGGCGGCGGCTACGACGTGGCGCGAGCATTGGCCTCGGGCAGCCGCGACATCACCGCCGTCGAGATCAATCCCATCATCGCCCGGACAGTAATGCAAGATAAATTCAAGGCCGAGAATCATGGGCTGTATCTCCGTCCAGAAGTGCATCTGTTCGTCGAAGACGGCCGGTCTTTCGTGCGGCGCAGCCGCGAAAAATATCAAGTTCTTCAGGCCACGCTAGTCGATACCTGGGCCTCGACAGCGGCGGGCGCATTCGCGCTATCGGAAAATAATCTCTACACCACCGACGCGTTCTATGACTATCTGACGCACCTCACCGGCGATGGCATTTTGGCTTTCACGCGATGGGGTTTCGATCCGCCGCGCGAGTCCTTACGCATCGTGTCCTTAGCCGTGAATGCTCTGGATCGGTTGGGAGAGCAGAGTCCCTGGCGGCACGTGATGGTCATTCGCGAGGATGCGGCAAAACTGTCGGGGTGGGGCGCGCTCGATACCATTCTGATCTCTCGAAAGCCTTTCAGCGCGGACGATATTACACGCGCGCGGCGGGGCTTGGCCGAAAATCGCATTCAGGCCGTATACATGCCGGGCGACGCGGCCGTGAATCCCTTCGGACAACTGCTGAGCAGCTCCGGCCGGGATGCATTTTTCGCGAATTATCCCTACGATGTTTCGCCGGTCGATGACGATCGTCCATTTTTTTTCTATACCGTTCAGCCCCACGATATTTGGGATTTCGTGAAGCAGGCTAATGCCGCTAGCGCCGACTACAAGATCAACCGTGCAGTTCCGTTGCTGTTCTGGCTCATGGGAGTAAGCGTGGCAGCTACGGCGCTGATCCTGTTGCTGCCGCGCGTGCTGCTTCGGAGCCGCCTCCCAAAACGAAAAGGGGTGCTCACGTTTTTGTGGTACTTTCTGTGCCTCGGTGCCGGATACATTCTGATCCAGGTCGCGCTGATTCAGAAATTCGTGCTGTTACTGGGACATCCCACCTACGCTCTTACCGTGATTGTCTTTTCTATGCTGGTCGCAAGCGGCGTAGGCAGCTATTTCAGCCGCCAGGTGATTGCGGGCGACGATGCGAAACTGGCCCGCGTTCTGGCCTCGATCGCCGTACTAGTAGACGCGCTAGCCTTCGTCGCGCCCCCGCTCACCGCAGCCGCCGCAGGTTGGCCGCTGCTCGCCAAAATGGCGATCACAGCGCTCTCGATTGCGCCCGCTGCATTCCTGATGGGTATGCCGTTCCCGAGCGGTCTCACACGACTCGAGCAATTGCATGCGCCGTCGATACGCTGGGCCTGGTCGCTTAATGCCGCTGCGAGCGTGCTCGGCTCCGCCGGAGCCATTATCTCTGGCGATATATCTAGGGCTCCGCGCTACGCTGCTGATCGGCGGAGGAATGTATCTGTGTGCGCTGGCTGTGATTCTGCTCACAGCCACCAGAACTGGGCGAGAAGTCTCAGCTAGCCGTTGACCTGGTCTTCAGGAACGCCAGAAACTCATCCGTCTTTTTGGTCATGCCCTCGAACTTTGCGATGACCTTCTGATCCGGATCGACGATCGCATAATATGGCTCCGCGTTCGTCGAAAATTTCTCGTCTTCGAGCTTCTGGTTGGCTTCGGACGCGGCATCGGTACCGTCGGTGTAGAGCTCCACCAGAACGAAATCCTTCAAAGCCGTGGCGATCTCGGGTCGCGGAAACATGTTGGACTTCATCCAGTGGCAGTTGGTGCAAGCATAACCGGTGAAGGTTACCAGCACCAGTTTGTGCTCCTGCCGGGCCTGCTCGAGTGCCTGGGGATATTGATCCTTCAGAATCGGCGGAATAACTTCAGCCGCAGCATTTCCAGCGAAACTCGGCCCCGTCGCCGCGGGTACGAACGCATCCAGATCGCCGAGCGGAGCGCCGAACATTCCCGGCAGCAGGGTGAAACCGAAGATCAGAAACAAGCTGGCGACCAGCAAACGTCCGATGCCCAACCGCTCCCCCGGTTCTACGCCTTCAAGTCGCAGCAGTCCCAAAAGGTAGAGACCGGCCAGATACAGCCAAGACGAACCACGCAGCGAGAAAGCGATCCCGGGTTAACCAGTTGGTTTGCAATACCTGATCGATGTTACTAGCATATTTGAGCATGAACGCCAATAATGCGAAGCCCATCACGACCTTTACGCGCGCCAGCCAACCGCCGCTCTTCGGCAATTTCTTCAGATACGAAGGGAACGCTGCCAGGAAGAAAAACGGCGCAGCCAGACCCGTGGCGAAGCTCATCATCCCCAGTACCGGCGTCACTCCCTTGGACTGAACCGAAGCAACCAGAAGACTTCCCATAAACGGTCCGATACAGGCGAATGATGTCAGCGAGAACGTCAGCCCCATTACCAGAGTGCCTAACTGACCGCCTCGGCGCGACGCCTGATCGAGCCTGGTCAGCATACTGGACGGAAGTGCAATCTCGAAGGCCCCGAGCAGGCTCAGCGCAAATATCACCGAATACCAGTGCAATGAAACCATTAACCCAGATATTAGATCCTAATTGATTGATCCCAAACGGACCTACAACTGCTGTAACACCCAACCCCAGTAAGCAGAAAAACACGATAATTCCGACTGAGAAAACCAGCGCCTGGGCGATCCCTCCGCGCTGGTTCAGGAAAAAAGACACGGTAATCGGGATCATCGGAAAGACGCACGGGGTGAAGATCGACGCCAATCCTAATCCGAAAGCAGTGAGAAGGAAGGTGGGCAGATTGCCAGTCGGAGCGGGTGCACTCGCCGGAACGGGCGCGGTTGACGATGCAGACGCGCTCTCAGTACCCGGTCTTACTTCCTGATACCCAGCCGGCACTACAAACGCAGGAATCGCCGGCGCCGAAGGGTCTACATTGAACGTGAATGACGCAGTCTTCTTCTTGGGCGGCAGACAGAGCTTGTCGTTACAGCTCTGATAACGCACCTGGGCTGTCAGTTCGGCGGGTCCGGCAGGAGCATCCTTTTTAAGATCCGCCGCAATGAGAAACGTGACCTTTTGTTCGTACGTTTCCGTATCGAGATTGAAGTTCGGATCGAACTTGCGCGCGGGCTTCGGCTCGTAAAACTTGGTGGACGCAACGATCGGGTTCTCCGCGAGTCCGGCCGTAGTTGGAATCGGACCGCCCTTTGGCGTCGTCAGCGAATATAGATGCCAGCCCTCGTCAAGAGTCGCCGTCAGACGCAGAGGAACCATCGGACCCGGGCGGCGCTTTGGCGGCATCGGAAGTTAGCGTCCAATGCACCGGGTCCAGCTTCTGTCGCGCCCACCGGAGCAGAAAGCGCAGACTGCAACCAATAATAAAATGAACGCGGTTCATTTTGCTCCCTTCTATGATGCCCGATGATCCAGCTCCGCTTCAATTTTCTGGTTCACCCGGCCTTCCGCGAACTCGGCGGCGATCCGAATCGCATTCTTGATGGCATTAGCGTTAGACCTGCCGTGGCAAATAATGTTAGCTCCCTTAACCCCCAGCAGCGGAGCGCCGCCGTACTCCGAATAATCGACGCGCTTGCGAAAGTCTCGGTATGCAGCGCGAGAAAGAACATAGCCCAATTTCCTGGTAACTGTTGCTGCTAGCGACTCTTGCAGCATATTCTTAATCATTTCCACGAGCCCTTCACTCACTTTCAGAGCTACGTTGCCGATAAACCCGTCGCACACCACGACATCGGCGATTCCGCTATAAATATCGCGTCCTTCGACATTTCCGATGAAATTGATAGGTAATACTTTAAGCAGCGGCGTCGCGGCGCGAGTTAGATCGTTACCCTTATGTTCTTCCTCGCCGATCGAGAGAAGGCCCACGCGCGGCTCCGGGTTATGGAAGATGATGCGCGAATAGATCTCGCCCATGACCGCGAATTGCGCCAGCATTTCGGGGGAGCAATCGACGTTTGCGCCCACATCTATCACCACCACGGGCGATCCCTTGACCGTCGGAAATGCAGCCGCCATGGCCGGACGATGCACTCCCCGGATCATCCCCTGCACCATCTTGGCGGTGGCCATGGCCGCGCCGGAGTTGCCCGCGGATACCATTCCCTGAGCCGACGCCTTCCCGATGCAGGCGCGCGGCGACGCGGATGGAAGAATCCTTCTTGGTTCGCACAGCCTTGGCCGCCGAGTCTTCCATGGTGATAACTTCGTTCGCGTGGTGGACCTCGATGGGAAGCTCGGCCGCGGTGGGATGAAGCTTCAGCTCCTCCCGAATCACGTCCTCTTGGCCCACCAGGATTACTTTGACATCGAACGCCGTGGCCGCGCGAATTGCGCCCTCGACCTCGGATTTAGGAGCATGATCGCCGCCCATCGCGTCGACCGCAATCGTCAGCATGGAAGCGCAGACGGGCTACTCTTCGGCTACCTCGATAATCTCGCGTCCCTTGTACTTGCCGCAATGCGGGCACACCCGGTGAGGGAGCTTAGGCTCATGGCAGTTGGGGCATTCGGCCAAACCTGCCGGGCGCAGCGAATCGTGCGTGCGGCGCAGCGAGGTGCGGCGCTTCGAATGTCGTCGTTTTGGATTGGGCATGAATAACTCCGGCTAATGATTCGTCATTAGCTGCTTAAATTAGTTTTTTCAACGCCGCCCAACGGTCATCAACCGCAGCCGCATGGCAGGCGCACTCGATCTGATTCCGGTTCTGCCCGCACACCGGGCAGATTCCCTTACAGCTCACGCTGCAAACCCGCTGCATCGGCAACTCCAGCAGGACCTCTTCCCGCAAAACATCGTTGAGCTCCAAACCGTCGCCTTCGTAGAAGCCAATTTGCGCTTCGCTTTCGTCAATCGCTTTCTCTTCTCCGTAACCTTCTTCGACCGGCCGATAATACAACTCGAAATCCGAGTCGATCGGAAACGATGCCGGGTCCAGGCAACGGTCGCAGTCTGCTTCCATGCAGACCGACAAATGTCCTTTTGCCCGAATCTCTCCGAGCGAATCCACGACCAGCTCGACCTTTCCCGCCGCTCTCAGGAGTCCCTTCTGCCGGAGCTTGGGGTCCAGAAACTCGATGACGTCCGGAGCAAGTTCCACGTCAAACCGGGCGGCCCGAATCTCCAGGTCTCGAACGCGAAAAAACACGAGATACTCCCTGCCCCGAAAACGCGGCCAGATCGCCAGGACAGATAAGCCATTAGTATATCAGGCCTCGAGTACTGCGCTCTGTTACATTACAAAGAGCATGATTGTCGAAATTGAAGGCATTCCGCTGCATCTCGCGCATCCCGATGAGCTTAGCGTCACCTGGGTCGGACAGGAAGAAGTCATGCGGCAACTGCTGGCCGCCTGGCTGGTGATCGATCCGCGGATCTGCCCATGAACCCGAGATTGCTTGGGAAACCGGGAGTCGGCAAGACCACTCTCGCCTATGCCGCTGCCAAGCGGCTGGGACGCGACGTTTACATTCTCCAGGCTACAGTCGACACCCGGCCGGAAGATTTGTTGGTCACCCCTGTAATTGAAGGCGAGTCGCGCCTGCGCTATGTCGCTTCGCCGCTGGTCTCGGCGATGCTGCGCGGCGGCGTCGCGATTCTCGATGAAGGCAACCGCATGAGCGAGAAAAGCTGGGCGAGCCTCGCCCCGCTGCTCGACAATCGACGGTATGTGGAATCCATGGTCGCGGGCGTTAAGATTAGGGCGCATCCGCTATTCCGCTTAGTGGCCACCATGAACGACGATGCCAGCACCTTCGATCTGCCCGAATATATCCACTCGCGCTTGCAGCCGCAGATTCTGATCGATTTTCCGGAGCGCCACGAAGAGCTGGCCATCTTGCGGGAGAATCTTCCCTTCGGCGATCAGCAGATTCTGAATTACGTCACCGATTTCCTCCAGCAGGCTCACTCGACCGATGAGCGCTATACCGTTCGCGACGGCATTAACATCGCGCGTTTCGCCATGAAGCTCGGGCAGGAAGCCGCTGCCGCTGTTGGTCCTGAAATCCTGCGAACCTCTATCCTCCAGACCCTCGGCGAAGAAGCCTTGCGCTATGTCCCTCGAAAATGAGATCGCAGCGGGCAGTCTGGAGCGGGGGCGTTTCCACTACTTTCCCGTGGTTCCCGGGCGGCTCGAATTTGCGGTCGAACTGCGCCAGCTTATACTTGCCGAAAAGCCTTCTCTGATTGCTGTGGAATTACCGGATTTTCTGGCGCCGGCGTATCGCCGGGCGCTCGCGCGATTGCCCGAGATGTCGGTGATCCTCTACACCGCGGATTCCGAGGATGACGACCGCGCCATCTATGTGCCGGTCGAGCCGGCGGACCCCTTCACCGAAGCCTTGCGCACCGCTCAAGAGCTGGGCATTGAAGTAATCTTCCTCGAGCCCGATTCGATCGATCGGCCGCACATGCCGGACACTTATCCCGATTCCTATGCAACGCGGCGCATCGGTCTTGATCGTTACATTGAGGCGTATCGCCTCTGGCCGCAACCCCGCAATGAGGAAGTTGACGCGCATGCTTCGGCCATGGCGTGGAAGTTGCAGGGAGCCGATCCCTCCGCCACAGTGCTGGTGGTGGTGTCGCTCAATCTGCTCGATCCTCTGCTCGACGCCATGGAATCGCCTCAGGACTCTCCGCCGCGGCGTTCGAAACGGTTCGATCTCCAATTGGTGAATCCGCATCCCGAATGCCTGGCCGAGATCACCATCGAATATCCGTTTCTTCAGGAACGATACGAATTTTTCCGGCTGGAAATGAGCGGGCGAAGAACGCATTGACCGGCCCAGAGTCCAACTCGATCTCCTGCGGGAAGCCGAAGCAAAATATAAAGAGTCGACCGGCGAAAAACTGGTTCACTGGCATCGCCGCATGATTGCGCGTTATACCCGCAATCTGGCGCAGCTCAGCGGAGATCTGGTGGCGAATATTTACGATCTGGCCGTCGCCGCACGTTCCATTGTCGACGACAATTACGGCTGGGAAGTGTGGCAGATGGCCAACCGCTATCTGGCGCAGCATGAACACTCCAGTCTCGACACAGTGCGGCTCACGGCGAGTGAGATTTGGATCAACACCAAGAGGCTGCGCATCCGCAGACGCCTTCCCCGCCCCAAACAGCGCCTGAAACCCGTAGGCCTTAAGCCTCGCAAGCGCGAAAAATCTCCGGGTGAATGGGCCCGCCAGACCACCGGCGATGCCATCTGTTCCTATCCGCCCGAGGACCTGGTGATCGAAGATTATGGACGGTTCCTGAAGAAGAAAGCGAAAGCGATTCTGTCCGAAGAGCGCGTGCGCATCGAGCCGTTCACCACCTCAATTCTCGATGGCATCGATATCCGCGAGACGATTCGCAACTGGCATCAGCGTAAGATTTACGTGCGCAAAGCCGACCGGCTGGCGGGCGATGTCGGCGCGGTGGTGGTGATCTTCGACGAAGACCGCGAGGACCGCTACCAATATCTGACCACCTGGCTCGGCGAGCACCAAAATGAATCGGACATGGCGTTTTATTCGACATTTCCATTCGATCACCTGGTGGGGCCCGGGATTGGCCGCGCCGAATATGGTGGTTTCCTGATGACTCTTCCTCCGCGCCGGCTGTTCGACGTGTGGTCGGATCATGACTACGATTTCGCGGAATCAAAACCGGAACGGCTGCTGATGGCCGCGCTCGATTATTCAGTGGAGCGGCTGGTCGTGTATGTAGCCGCGCGCCCGCCCCGATCTATTTTTCGGTCCATCGCATCACATTTGAGGCGCAAGATTCTGTATGTGCCCATCGGCCAGCTTTCCCCCACAAAGCTGAAAAAATTGCGCGTGGTGCACGTGCTGGACAGTTACGAAAGGCGATCCGACGCGAAGCAGTATCTTTGGTAGAGTCCTATCCAAACTTTTTCCGAAGCCACTCAAACGCTGCTCGTTGATCATCTTGCCCGGCGCGGCGAACTTGCGACAGCAGCCACTGAATGCTCGGCCTCTCAGTCGTGATACTCTTCGCGCCCCGATTGCAGGTTGAGCAAAGGGCACGGAGGTTCGACAGTTCTTCCTTTCCGCCAAGGCTCTTGTCCTTGATGTAGCTAATATGGAGACGAATGTTTCGTCCGGTGGTCGGATCAATTTCTCCGGGAGTCCGTCCGCACATCTGGCAAGTGGAGCCATTGCGGGCAAGAACTTCTGCCCGAAGCTTCGGAGAGATGGTCGGCTGGATTTTATTTCGTCTGCCCTCGCGTAATGCCATTTACGTTTATCGAAGATATATCAAAACGACGATATATCAAAACGACGCCCGCCATACTTCTGGGCGGAGATTAAGCGCGTTCTCGAGCGGAGGCGTAATCGTGAAAATGCGCGGCCCCTGGGCGAACAGGTGAAGTCGATATATTCTCCAGTCCATCGGTCGCTCTGTTGCGAGAGCTCGCTCATTTCGAGATAGAAAAAACGGAGTCCGAGCGGACCCATTAGTGGTCTTGACCTCGATCAAACGCTCTCGCCCGCCATGATCGAATGACAGAACATCGTAGCCTGCTCCATCCCCGTCTTCATCGGCGACCCACCGGACACGCCGGGCCAAATCCGGCCGGTTAGCTTGGGCGAACTGATGCCGCTCAAGATCGATAACAAAAGACTCGCCCGCCTTTCCCAGAGAACGGTTGCGATGATCCCTTTCCACTGGGTCGAATTTTCGGACAAGGCGTTGCAAGGCATCGGGCATAGAGTCGTTAAACGGCGCGGGGACGGGTGGGTCCACAAATACGACGGAAGAAATAGTCGGCCCCATTAGCGGAATCCAGACAGATTGAAGAATGTCCGAATGCTGGATCAGGTACCGCTCGATTGCCCCGAAGATGGCATTTTGGTAGTTCTTCTTGGGCTTATATCCCGAGATCCACGGCATCCCGAGCTTATCGAGGACGGCCGAGATATTCTGATGCTTGAACTCGACTGACCGGTGTGTTCGGCCAATCTGAGTCATCAGGGCCGCGCTGTGCTTGGACTTGACGTATGGGCGCCCCGTGAGCTCAGCTGCGAGCATGTCGAAGTAATCGGCGACGATCGCATCGAGTTCATCACCCTGCCAATGGGCGTCGGTCTTCGCGTTGCGAGCCATTTATCTTTGATCGCTGTCTTGATCCATGGTATGACACAACCGGAATACGTGATGCCCTATCCCTTCGCATTCACTCCAATGATCGTCCTCTTTCTCCCGCGTCCTCCGCGCCTTATCACCTCGCCCGGCGGTTCCCTCGCGCCTTCTGCCGCTATCCTCGCCTCATAAGAGTGCGGAGGCGCCCATCGGCCTCCCGTACTGCTAAAGCGCGTATGAGTACTCGAGTCGCCATCGCGCAATGCATTTAACGATGGGCCCTTTTCCCAATTGAGGGTTACCAAGCGGTTGGAGGCCTCCTTTAAGTTCGGATCGAGGTAGTCGTTTCTTCTTAAGAATCTAAACCGCTGTCACCACCGGCTCTTCCGACCTTACGACATGCGGTACCGGGTCGAACTTCACGCTCACCACAGTCGATACACCCGGCTCCTGCATAGTGACTCCGTAGAGCGCCTGCGCAGCTTCCATTGTGCTTTTCGCGTGAGTGATGACGATGAACTGCGTTTCGCGCGGCCATTTCTTTGATTAGCCGCGTCAACCGCTGAATATTCGATTCGTCGAGCGGGGCGTCCACTTCGTCCAGAATGCAGAACGGGCTGGGCGTATAGCGGAAGATCGCCATCAACAAGGCCATCGCCGTAAGCGATTTTTCGCCGCCCGAAAGCAGCAGGACATTCTGGAGGCGTTTGCCAGGAGGCGAAGCTACGATATCGATGCCGCTCTCGGCCAGGTTATTTTCGTCCGTAAGGCGCATCTCGCCCTGCCCGCCGCCAAACAGCGTCTGAAACATCTGCCGGAAATGTATGTTGACCGCTTCGAAGGCTTCTTTGAAACGGCGCCGGGATTCCGTATCCAGTTCCTGAATCGCCTTTTCAGTGTCCCGAATTGAGTCCAGCAAGTCCTGCCGCTGCGCGTTCAAAAATTCGTAGCGCTGCTGCGCCTCCTGATACTCTTCGAGCGCTTGCGAGTTCACAGGTCCCAGCGCGTCGATGCGAGCGCGAACTTCCTGGTATCGCTGTTCAGCTTCCACGACGGCGGCTTCGTCGTCTACAGGCGGCGCAGTAATCTCCGCAGCGGCTGCATTCAACTCCTTGCGGCTGGTTTCATCCAAATACTTCAGCTCAGCCTGTTTCTTGACCAGCTCCAGCTCGATCTCCGACCGCCGCTCCTGCTCGATTTGCATCTCCGTCCGCAGTGATTTGAGGGACTCGGCGAGCGCCGCAAGCATGGCCCGGCCGTGCGTCTCCTCGATTGTCAGCCGGTCCACCTCGGAAACAGCCTGGGCCAGATTCACCGCGAGCTGCGAGGCGCGTTGATCCAGCTCGATATTATCTGCCAGAAGCCGTGCCCGTTCCACTCCCATGCGCTCCAGATCGCGTTCGAGATCTTCGCGGCGCGCCGCCAGTTGGCGAATTTGGGCCTGCAGCCGCGCCACTGATTCTTTCTCTGAACGGCAGCGCTCTTCGAGGGCCGCCAATTCCGCGCGCAACGCTGAGTGTTCCTCGTTTACGGCGTGGCCGCGAGTCTGCCCTCGCTCGAACTCCGCTCGAGCTTCCTCGAGCATCTTCTCCCGATCGAATCGGGCCTGCTCTTTAGCGCTCACAAGCGTTTGGCTCTGCTCGCGTTGGGCGCGGCAATACTCATCCTCGCGCGCCAGGCGCCCAAGCTCCAGACGCGCGACTGAACGGCGCGACCCCGCTCGCGCATATTCCTCGGCCAGCTTGCGTTCCTCATGGCTCAGCGCCAGAGCGTCCTTCTCCTGAGTCTGCTGGAATCCGCGCAGCTCCTCCAGGTCCTCCGCCAGCCCTGCTGTGCCCCGCTCCAGATCTTCCAGCTCCGCCGTTAGCTCATCGGCTTGCCGCGCCCGTGCTTCCACCTGTATGCCCAACTCGCGCAATTCGCGTTTCAAAGCGAGCGGCCCGCCGGCCGTTTTGCGCCCGCCGCTCACGGCTTGACCGTAGTAGCTGACGCCATCCTGCAGAAGAAAATAGAATTCCGGATACGCGGCCGCCAAGCGCTCAGCTGTTCGGTTATCGGAAACCAAAAAGCAGCGAGCGAGCCTGGGCAGCAGACCCTCCGGCTCGTGTGCAAATCCGTTCACGAGACGCAACGCATTGCTCAATCGGCCAATTACGCCGGCTTCCGAGGGAAGATCCGGCACAGCAGTTAGTTCGGGATGCGTATCGCCGTTGTGAACAAGAAATGTGGCGCGGCCATCCCCCTCCGCGCGCAAGAGCTCGACGCCCCGCTCGGCCTCGGCCCAACCTTCCACCACGACGTACTCAAGTTCCTCGTGCAGAAAAACTTCGCACGCCTTCTCCCAGGCGGCATCGGTCACTTCAACGAAATCGGCGAGCACGCCCTTCGGATGAAAGCCCTCGATCCGCCCATGCTCTAATCCGAGGAACAGCCGCTTCACCGCTTCCGTTGTATAGGCGCGATGAGAAAGAATCTCCTCGAGCGAATCCTTACGGGCCTTCTGCCGCGAGAGCACGCCCCGGATCTCGTCCAGTTTCTGCCGCGCCGCCGACGTACGCACCTGCCGTTCCTTAATCTCTTCTTCAACCCGCCTGCGCCGGTCCGTTAGCGATTCGAGCTGCAGCTGCTGCGCTGCCAGCTTTCGCGACAGATCGACCTTGATCTGTTCCAGGCGAGCCTGGTCGCCTAACGACGACTCCTCCTCCTTACGGGCACGGGCCGCATCGCGCTCGATCGCAGCCAGGCGCTCTTCGATCTGCGCCAGTTGGTTACGCAAGCTGGATGTCTCGCCCAAAAGATGAATAACCTGTTGCCGGGCAGCCTCAATGGCGCGCTCGCGCTCCCGCAAATCGTTCTGCAGCGTATCGCGCTCTCGCATTTTCGATTCGAGGCGATTTCGCAGGGACTCGTTCTCGCGTTCGATACCCGCCACCACCTCGGTGTGCACTTCCAGTTCGCCTGCCTCGCGCAGATGACGGGTCTCGAGCTCTCTGGTCTCAGCCTCACCCGCGGCCAGCCGCTCGTCGATCGCGCCAATCTGCTTTGCTTGCAGCTCCAGCCTGCCCTGTGTGCGCTCCGTCTCAACATGAATCCCGGAGACGCAGGCTCGCGCGGCGGTAAGTTCCGCATCGGTACGATAGCAGGATTCCTGGATACGGGTGTGCTCCTGCTCTTTTTCCTGTACCTCGGTTGAGAGATTCTGGCAGGAGATCTGAGCCCGATTTAAATCGAGAGCCAGTTTAGCGGCTTCCCGCTCGAACATCTGAAAGCGCCCGGAAACAGCGCGGCGCAGATGCTCGAGCATCTCTGTGCGGAGCTCCTCATAGCGGCGCGCTTTCGATGCCTGCCGCTTCAGCGAGTTCACCTGCCGCCCGACCTCCTCGAGAATATCGAAAACACGCGCCAGGTTCTGTCGTGCGCCTTCGAGCTTCGATTCCGCCAACCTTTTACGAGTTTTGTATTTTCCAACGCCGGCGGCCTCTTCGATAATGGCCCGGCGATCGGCCGGCCTATTGGAAAGAATTTGGCCAATGCGGCCCTGCTCGATTATCGCGTAGCTCTCTGGGCCAAGTCCCGTGCCGCTGAATAGATCCTGGATGTCGCGGAGGCGCGCGACGCGACCATTAATCAGGTAATCGCTTTCTCCGGAACGATACAGCCGCCGCGTAATCGTGACATCCTGGAGCGCCGAGGGATCGATCATGGTAAGAGTGACCTGCGCCATACCGAGCGGCTTACGCTCGCGGGTCCCGGCGAAGATCACGTCCTCCATACGGGTGCCGCGCAGAGTTCTGGCGCTTTGCTCGCCCAGCACCCAACTGATGGCATCGCTTAGATTGGATTTGCCGCAACCGTTTGGACCCACGATGGCCGTAACACCAGATCCGTGGAACCGCATCTCTGTCCGGTCGTAGAATGACTTAAAACCTTGGATATCGACGCGTCGTAATCTGAGCAATTCAGCTCCTTCCTATTACCGGCATTTACCCGGGAGGGTGAATCCATGCTAAACCGATCCGAGTTAAAAGTAAAGCGTGAAGACCCCTGTCAATTGGGGCGCAGGTGAAAAGTCCACAACATATAGTAGCGGGGACGTGTCCTTCGCTCATGCTATATTTTAGAAACATCGGTCCCCTCGGGCTCGTAGCTCAGTTGGTTAGAGCGCCTGCTTGACACGCAGGAGGTCGCAGATTCGAGTTCTGCCGAGCCCACCATTTTATCTGCAACTTAGGCCCTCCCCGTGCTCTCTATAAAATAGGGGTGGTGAAATGAGACGGGCAGTGTTGTCGATGTTCCTGCTACTGTCCGGTGCAATCGGCGCGAGGGCCGAAGCGGCTTTGTTCCTGGAGGAGCCATTCGGTTCATTCGGAGGCCTTAATCCCACGGGACACTCCGCAATATACCTTTCCCGTGTCTGCGCGGCATCGCCTATTCTCCTACGCCGCTGTGAGCCTGGGGAAACTGGAATTGTGATCAGCCGTTATCACCGCGTCGCAGGTCACGACTGGATCGCAATTCCGCTGATCGCCTATTTGTACGCCGTGGAAAAGCCAGATCAGATCCCAGCCTTTGCCGACGCTGAGACGGTCAATTCTCTTCGGGATAACTACCGGCGTGCTCACCTACTGGATCTGGTGCCGAACGATCCAAACGGCAACGAGCCGAAAGGCGATTGGACTCAATTGGTAGGTGAAGCTTATGACCGTAAAATCTACAGCTATGAGATTGAGACCACTCCGCAGCAGGACGATCGCGTTATCAAGATCCTGAACTCACGCGTGAACAGGACGCATTTTAACTTGTTTTTTTACAACTGTGCGGATTTCGCGCGGTACGTCCTGAATCTCTATTATCCGAAAGCGATTCATCGCAATTTCACGGCCGATATTGGCATTATGACTCCGAAACAGGCCGCTCGGTGCTTAGTGAAATACAGCCGGCGTAACTCCGATTTGCGGTACTCGAGCCTGGTGATCCAACAGGTCCCCGGCACGTTGCCTCGGAGCAGGAGGGTAGATGGGGTTCTGGAGTCTTTTGTGAGATCGAAAAAATATGTCGTGCCGGTGGCCGTGCTTCATCCCATTATCGCCGGCAGCGTAGTGGCAGCGTATTTGACGGAAGCGCATTTCGAGGAACGGCCGCGGGCGGGCGCAGTAGCGCAACCGCAGGGAATCGCGACAGAACTAGAATCGAACGGCGGGACTGAGTAAAGCGGCTAGTTAGCCGATGCGACTACCGGTTGGTGCGGAACCGGGGGCAATTTCGAGCGGATCAGCGATTCCACTCGGTCCCAAACCCGTGGATCATTTTCAATTTCGATGTGAGGCTTCATGAAGACACGGGCAAACCATGGATACTGATCGCAATTGACGGAATTCTTTGCATAGTAGAATCTAAAATTTCCGAGGATCTGCGTGTGTGCCGCATCCGCCGCGTGAATCTTAGAGAGGCCATGCAATAATCCGGTGAGCTGATAGAAGTTAATCCCCTGGCGTACGTTCGCTGGGATGATCGCGTCATCCTCGCCGCCTTTTGAGACGCTGTCCACTTGGATCGTAAGCAGCACGGGGATGCTGGCTGCTTGCAGTTCCCGCGCTAGCGTGATCGTCTCGGAAGCGCCCCAGCTATGCCCGTAGATGATGATACGGGCGTTCCGCTTCTCTTCCACCGATAATTTTCCGTTGTCGTTGGTATCGAGAAGCCGGAGAATCTCTTCGCGCGCCTGCTCACCGCGGCGATTTTCGAAGGCCTCCGCGTATACGCCCGCCGGGTAATCCCCCCGGAGGCGAGCGGCCAGCTGGACCTCCGTATGGACGAGGTTATCGCGCTTTATGCGTCCGCCGACGAAGCCAATCACGATAACCGGTGGTTCGATAGATGGTCCATTTAGAACTACAGATTGTTCAGAGCGGGCCTGGCCGAAGGCAAGAAGGCTGACGACGAAAAACCAAAAAGCTAAAAGCAACTGTAAGGCTCGAGTGACTAGTATAGCTCATCGGCCCGCCCGTTTTACCTAACTCGGAATCCGCGGACCCGGGGTAAAATTAAAAAGCACATGATTGGCCTCTTTCTTGTGTTATGGCTTGGCGCCGTGGTTGGCGGCTCGGACCTGGAGAAAGCCCGTGATGCACAGGACCGCGCCGCGCTCGACCGGCTCGCCGGCCAGTTCTCGGTGGCGGCGCAGAAACAGGCCAACGATGACGACGCGCACTACCGGCTCGCCTTGGCTGAATCCTATCGTGGCCGAAGTCGCCATCGAGACACACGATAAGAATCAGGCCCACAGCGCGGCTGAGGCCGGCATCAAAGCGGCCGAGCGCGCGGTTGCGCTGAAGCCGGAGACGGCTGAGTATCATCGCATACTCGGTACGCTGTGCGGCCAAGCAATCTCAGCCAACGTTCTTCAAGGAATGAAATATGGGCGCTGCGCCTCCGACGAAGTCAATAAGGCCATTCAACTCGATCCGAAATCGTCGCTGAACTACCTAAGCCGTGGCATCGGAAATTATTATCTGCCGGCAGGTCTCGGCGGCGGGATCGACCTGGCGATCAAGGATTTTCAAAAGGCGATTGAGCTCGACCCACGGTCGGCGGACGCTCACCTTTGGATGGGCCTTGCGATGCGCAAGAGTAATCGCGATGCTGAGGCGCGGAAGGAATTTCAGAAGGCGATCGAGCTCGATCCGGCGCGCGTGTGGGCTAAGCAGCAACTTGAAAAAACGCCCGCGCCGTAGCGCTTCTCGATACGTCGATCACTTCTTATCGCGGTTCCCAATAATCCGGTTGGCGTAGTAGTTCACCACTTTGGCCTCATTTCGCGCGATTTCGTAGTAGGCGGCTTTCAGCAACTGATCCTTGCGATTTATGAGCGTTTCGCGGATGGTCTGCTGCACTTTGGGGTCGGTGAGCTCACGCTGTCCGGCTGGCTCGCGGCTAATCATTTTGAGAATGCGATAGCCTTCAGCCGTCCGTATCACGGAAGCTCGTCTCGCCCGGGTGCAGCGCCATGACGATTTGCGCAGCTCGCCGTTGGCCTTGTCCATGGCCGATTCTGGAAGGAACCCCAGGTCGCCTCCATTCTGCGATGAATTGGGATCTTCCGAATAATTCTGAGCCAGCATCGCGAAATCCTCGCCTTGGCGGAGCCGCGCCATTAGATTTTCGATTTTCTGGCGGGCTTGCTCGTCGTTCTGCGCCTTATCGTTCTTGAGATTCCGAACGTTCGGGTCGGGAGCGGGCGTCACCACGATTTGCGCCATGTGGATTTGCGGCTCGGCCAAATTGAAACTGGCCTTATTCGCCTTATAGAAATCGCTGATGTCCTTGTCGGTGATATTTATCTGCGACGTGATCTCTTTGTTAAACAACTTCGATACGCTCAGGTCGCGGCGCAATTGCGCTTTCAGATCGTCCACAGTCATCTTACGGGCATTGAGCTGCTTTTGAAACTCCTCCTGGGTGTAAGGCGCTTTGAGCTCATTGAACTTCGCGTCCACGTCGGCATCCACCGCCATCAATCCCATTTTCTCGGCGCGCTGCAGCATGATTTCACTGTCGATCATGCGTGCGCAGCACCTCCAGCCTTTGGATTTCGGACTGGTCGTCGCTGGGACGCTCTCCCGGCGATGCGAACTGCGATTGATACTGTTTGTCGAGATCCGCGTAGGTAATGGCGCGTCCATTGACGGTCGCGCCGACGTTGGAGGGAACAGGCCGGCTGCACGCGCTCAGCGCCGCAAGGGAAATCAGCAGAACCGGCAGCGCGCGGGGCATTGGAAGGCTAAGTTCCCATTCTACAGTGAGCCTTGCTCACTTGGCATCCCGCCAGTTGTCTCCCACGCATACGTCGACTAGCAGCGGCACTTCGAGCCGCCGTACCGATTCCATTTCCGATTTCACCATGGCGCGAACGTCATTCACCTCTTCGGGAGGCGCCTCGAACAGAAGCTCGTCGTGGACCTGGAGCACCATCTGCGCCCGCGCGCCGCGCAACTTCTCATGGATGCGAATCATGGCCAGCTTGATGAGGTCCGCAGCCGTACCTTGGAGCGGCGTATTGACCGCGGTGCGCTCGGCGAAATTGCGGGCGTTGGGATTGCGGCTTTGCATGTCCGGAATGGGGCGGCGGCGCCCGAAAAGATTCACCGCCATGCCCGTGCGCCGGACTTCGGCAATCGTCTGGTCGAGCCATCGGCGCACTCCGGAGTAGCGCTCGAAATAGGCGCGGATGTAGAGGTCCGCTTCGCGCCGCTCGATCCCCAGCGTGACGGAGAGGCCGAAGGGCGTTTGCCCGTATACAATGCCGAAATTCACTGCCTTGGCGTCGCGGCGATGCTGCGCCGTCACCATCAGCGGAGGCACGCCGAACACCTCTGCTGCGGTGCGCGTATGAATGTCCTCTCCGTTGCGGAACGCCTCCACCAGCACTGCGTCATGCGACATGTGGGCCAGCAGTCGTAATTCGATTTGCGAATAGTCCGCCACGATCAGTTTCCAGCCGGGGCGCGGCACGAAGGCGGCGCGAATCTCGCGGCCGAGCTCGGTCCGAATCGGAATATTCTGCAGGTTGGGATTCGAAGACGATAGACGCCCTGTGGCTGCGCCGGTCTGATTGAAGGTGGTGTGCAACCGCTGCGTAACCGGATCGATCAGCGCGCGGCAGCGCATCGACATAGGTCCCTTTCAGTTTGGCGAGCTGCCGGTATTCGAGCACATGGCGGACAATCTCATGCTCTGCCGCGAGCGTTTCCAGAACATCGACGGCAGTCGAAATCACTTTGCCTTTTCCGTACTTCACCGGCGCGGGAAGCTTCAGGTCCTCGAATAAAATCTTGCCCAATTGCTGCGGCGAGTTGAGGTTGAAAGGCTCGTCCGGCGAGTTCGAAAATCTGGTTTGATAACCGGGCGATTTCCTCTTCCATGCGCTTGCTCAATACGCCGAGCTGCGTCGGATCGACGCGCACCCCCGTTTTTTCCATGTCCGCGAGAACGCGCACAAGCGGCAGATCGATAGTAGCGTAGAGCTCCGCCAGACCAGCTGCATCGACTTCAGGACGCAGCTTCGCGTAAAGCGCCAGCACGGCCTGGGCATGGCTCGCCGGGTCCGCATCGAGCTGCGCATCGAGATATTTCTCAGCCAGCGAAGCTCAGATCGCACCGGGCGGGATCGGCCGACAGAAGAAACGCATATAGCATTACGTCGTGCTCGAGACCCGGAGCATCTCCGAAGCGGCGCAGCAGATTTTTGATGTCGTGCGCGATCGTCGCCCGTTCGGGGATACGGTTCGAAGCGAGGGAACACGCGTCGCCCCCTTCGGCCGCGAATCCGAGCACGTTGCTCGACATCATTTCGCCCGCGGCAACAGCGAGCGGCGACGCATTAGCGGGCAGGCTCGCGATCCAGTCATCAAGTGCCGCTTCCGAATCGAGCGTCTGGTATTCGCGTTTCACGGCCGGGCGGGGTCCAATTTCTTTTAATGGACCCGAGAACTCAAGCGTTTTGTAAAGTTCGCGGAGCGAAGACAGGTCGGGTTCCTGCATCTCGACGGAGTCGAGCGTGAACTCAATCGGAACCTCGCAATGGATGGTCGCGAGTTTCTTGCTCAATAGAATCTGGTCGCGATGGGTTTGCAGACTTTCGCGATAGGTGCGCCGCTCCACTTCCTCCGCATGCTCGATTGCATTTTCCACCGAGCCGAAGCGCAAAATGAGATCTTTCGCCCCTTTCTCGCCGATACCCGGCGCTCCTGGAATATTGTCGATCGAATCGCCTTTGAGAGCCAGCAGATCAGCCACTTGCCCCGGCCGCACACCCATAAATTTCTCAGTCGCCTCGGCATCGAACCACATGTCGTCCTTCATCGGATTCAACATCTGGACGCGATCGTTCACCAACTGCAACATGTCTTTGTCGCTGGAAACGATCACGACCTCTGCGCCCTGCTCGACAGCGCGGCAGGCCAGCGTGCCGATCACGTCGTCGGCCTCAAACCTGGGGTATTCGAGGACCGGAATGCGTAGCGCCTCAAGTACTTTGCGAATCCACGGAATCTGCTCCATCAGATCCGCCGGCGTTTCAGTCCGGTTGGCTTTATAGGACGCAAACGCCTCATCGCGAAAAGTTGGACCCAGCGCTTTCAAAAATTGCGGCGAGGTAATCGGGCGAGTACGCCGATCTTATCCGCTTCACCATATTGTGGAAGATATAAACTGCTTCGGTCTGAATACCGCTAGCGGTTCGCATGGGAGGCGCCCCGGACCGGGCTCGGGCATGATAAGCCCGGAAGATGAAGCCGAAGGAATCGATTAGGAAAAGGCGGGCCATCTGATCTATAGTAACATTGCGAATTCGCCACACTAAGGCCCGTTGCTGTGTCTGAATTGCCACACTGTTGCGCGTATAACCGGCTTTTTTTCAAAAACTTAAAGTTGGAGCGAGTCGGATTGCTAGAATGAGTGTTGGTCAAACTGATAGCTTCGCTCGGAGATTTTAGTGCGATTTGAAACTACCGTGCAGAGGCCGGTGGAGGCCTCGGGCATCGGCCTCCACAGCGGCGTTCCGGTCCACATCCGCATCCTCCCCGCCCCTCCTTCGACCGGCATCGTTTTCATACGCACCGATCTCGATGGCTTCACGATTCCGGCAAGCTGGCGCCATGTCCAGAAAGTAAGTTATGCCACCAGCCTGATGCGGCAGGGCGTTCTGATCTCGACCACCGAGCATTTGTTGAGCGTGTTCTACAGCATGAGCGTGGATAACGCATTTGTCGAGATCGACAACCTGGAAGTGCCCATCCTCGACGGCAGCGGCAAGCCTTTTATCGACCTGATCCGCGCGGCGGGCATCAAACAATTTCGCCGCCGGCGGCGTTATCTCCGGATCCGCAGGCCCGTGTCGGTCGAAGGCGGCGGCAAGCGAATCACGATTTTGCCGTCGGATCGATTTCTGCTGACCTGCGATGTTTTCTACGATCATCCGCTGGTGGGCCGGCAGGTGCTGGATATGGAGGTGACCCCGGAACGGTACGCCGAGGAACTGGCGCCCGCTCGGACGTTTGGGTTCGCCTATGAGCTGGATCAAATGCGCGACATGGGGTTAATCCGCGGGGCGTCTCTGGACAACGCCGTGTGTTTCGACCGGCTTTCGATCATGAACCCCGAAGGGCTGCGTTTCGAAAACGAGTGTTGCCGCCACAAGGCGCTGGACCTGATCGGCGATCTGGCGCTGATCGGCAGACCGCTGCTGGGGCACGTGATCGCGGAGAGAGCGGGCCATGCCATGCATTTTGCTCTGGTAAATCGCATCATGTCCGACCCGACATTATACGAGATCCTGAGCTTTGACCAATTGGCGACGCGGGTCACACACGCCCTGGTGTCCTAGATAGTCTCTTGAAGCACGTCCCCAATCTTCTGAGCGCGCTGCGGCTGGCGCTGGCGCCCGTCTTATTCGTTCTACTATGGCGTCATGAGTATGGCGCGGCGCTGGTAGGGGTCGCAGTGGCCGGCCTCGCCGACGGATTCGACGGATGGGTGGCGCGTCGTTTCGATGCCAGTTCGCGGCTGGGCGAGTACCTCGACCCGCTCGCGGATAAGGTGCTGTTGAGCGGAACATTTCTCACGCTGGCTCTCGATGGGGATATAGATAGGTGGCTGGCGGTGCTGGTGCTGGGACGCGATGCCGGCATTTTATTGTTTGGCTCGGGCGCGTTTCTGTTCACGAAATCGCTGCGGAAATTTCCACCCTCGATCTGGGGAAAAGCCAGCACTACGGCTCAGGTCGCGTTCGTGCTGGTGCTGGTTGCGCACCTGGCTGGGGCGCCGGATGAACTGCTGGTCACGTTGGGGAAGTGGTCGACTGTAGCGCTCACAGTGTGGAGCGGGATCGATTATCTGTGGCGCGGTCTCAGCATGACCCGTCAACTCGCGCGCACCCCTGCCGATTCTATCTAACGAAGAACAAATTTTTATCGACATTCGCGTCTACGGCGACATCGAAGAACCCGACCATCATCTCGTCCCAGCTTTGCTCGCCGTAGCTGACCGCGACCGTAGGGTCGGGATTCAGCGAATTATTCACGGAATTGTCGAACCAGGCGGTCCATTCGAGCTTAGTGCCCTTCTTGAGCGGGAGCGGCGTCGCCAGGTGATAGAAAAGTTGCCAGTAGAAGTTATAATGGCTGACTTTCAGCAATATCTCCGGCTGCCCATCGTCGCGGATGCGGGTGAACTCGAAGGCCTTGCCGCGCAGATGCATGTGCGGGAATAATCCCAGCAGCAGCGCGTCATTGGGCAGAGTCCCCCAGACCGTGACGCGGTGGTCGGGATCGCCGGGAGGGATCAGGAAATGGATATCCGACATCTGTAAACTCAGGATGCGTTTCTCGGGTGGGGATTTCGCGAAGATCATGGCGACCCGGCTACGGTCGGTCGTGGGCTTACCGTTGGGCGTGTAATGGATCTCGAATACCAGGTCCGAACCGGCTTTGATCAATTTCGCCATGCCGTGCGGCCAAACTTCGGGTGATCCGCCGGGGCCATAGACCGTAAGAATGTCGGATTTGGTTGGACCATGGGTCCAGGTTGAGCCAGGCTCGCGAATATAAACGACGGCGTGATGAACCACGGCGCGGTTTCCGGGACGCGCCTCGACCGCCTGCACCCATCGATCCTCTTTAAAGCCGGTCGGGACAATAAAGTATTGATACTCGACCGCGCCGCCGGCCGGCACCTCAAACGCGCGAGGCATCTCGAGAATCGCATCGGGCGGCGAGGGAAGATTCCAGCCGTCGGGCCAGACGCGGGCGGGCAGCGCGTCGCTCTCGTTCCCTTTCGCCGCGCCGGATTCCGCCCAATCGGCCATAACCTTGATTTCTGACGCGCTCAGCGAACGATCGTTCGCAAATTTGCCGCAACAGGGGTCGGCGAACCAAGGCGGCATCTTGCGGCTGAGTACCGCCTCGCGAATGGCTTTGGCCCAGGGACGGGTCTCATTATAGGTGATCAATGACATCGGAGCCATCTCGCCGGGGCGGTGACACTCCTGACAGCGGGCCTGCAGGATCGGAAGAACGTCGGGGTAAAAGACAGGCGGCGCGGCTGCCAGACACGGCACCGCGATCAACGCTGCGACTATTCCACCGCGGGTCACGTTTTCAATATTATAGTTTCGAGTGCCTGTTGACTAGTTTTACCGGATGATGCATTATTATGGCAAGGAGTATCGCGATGTTGAGTAGGGTCTCGTTTGCTCTCGTTCTGGCCTGGACAGGTTCCGCCTGGGGACAGGCCGTGATTTCCGCGCATTCCGGCGTAATCCAATACGTTGAAGGCCAGGTCACGCTCGATGGAAACGCGGTCGCACCGAAATTTGCCGAATTCCCGGACGTAAAGGCTGGCCAGATTCTGGCCGCTCAAGATGGGCGCGCCGAAGTTCTGCTGACCCCCGGCGTGTTTCTACGCCTGGCTGAAAACAGTTCGTTCCGAATGGTATCGAACAAACTGGCCGACACTCATATTGAGGTTCTGTCAGGTTCGGCGATGGTCGAGGTTGGCGAGCTGCTCAAGGACAATGCCATTACGCTACAGTTCCGCGATACGGAGATGGCCCTCTTACAAAAAGGTCTCTATCGCGTGGATGCCGGCGACCCGGCTCTTCTCCGCGTGTATAAAGGCGAGGCGCGCCTGACCTCCGGCTCCAATACAATAACGGCCCGCAGCGGTCGCGAAGTCGAATTGGGCCCGGCGCTCGAAGCTCGAAATTTCAAGAGCAGCGATACCGACGCTTTCTACCGTTGGAGCGCGCGGCGCGACGAGTATGTCGCGGAGGCTAATCTTTCCGCGGCGAAGTACGTTAGTAGTCCCGGCGGCATGGGATTCGGAAGCTCTACTGGATTAGGGGCCGGATCGGGTGCTGGAATGTGGGGCTGGAATCAGTGGTATGGGATGTTTACCTATGTTCCCTACGATGGGATGTACATGAGCCCCTTCGGATACGCGTTTTATAGCCCGATGATGGTGGGTTCCTTCTACGCGCCCTACTACTACGGCGGAGGGTATGGAGGAAATTTTGCGAGACCGGTAGCGGGTTCGAACCCCTACAACGGAGCTCGTCCGCTTTCGAGCCCAGCCACCTCGGCAATGGCGACAGGCGGGGGCGGGATTTCACGCTCTTCGGCAGGCTCGGGTAGCGCCATCTCGTCGGGCAGCGCTGGTGGAATGCGCGGCGGATCTCGCGGCCGCTAATTTCCGTCGCAAAAGCGAAAATAACGTGGGTCGTATTGTGGTCTAACTCTTACGGTTCACGGGATTGAGATCAGCAGGCCGCCGCTTATACCGATGGATTGCTCATGCCCTCGCCCAAAGGTGTAGTCATAGCCCGGTTCGAGATACCAGCCGAATCTACGCTTCGCGGAAGGCCAGAACATAAAGTCCAGCGCGACTTCAGCGCCAACTGAATTCCTCGTGATTCCGTTTTCCCTCGTGTAAATCCACTCCGGACCAACGCCGAACATGAACTCCACTTTTTTGGACAGCGTCCAGGGTTTCTTGAACAGAAGATCCGTATCCCACTCTGTTGAGTGACGGCTCAAAATAGGCGTAACGCCCGCCTCCAATTCCAGCCAGTTCTCTATCGGAGTAATTTCAATCGCGACAGTCGGGCCGAAGCTCGATCTGGCGCTTGGGATATTCCACCCAGGAGCGCCCCCGATTTCGAGAATTGCGGCAGGCTCTTTGTCCCCCGACTGGGCTACTGCATTTCCAGAGCAAAGAAACGAAGATAGGATTAACGCCGCCGTGACTACGATTTTAATCCCTCTCACTGGGCTCAATCGCGGAGCTCAGACGCGATCTCCCGCGCGGCTTCGCGGGCTTCTTCTATCGCTCCGATCGGAAAGCTGATCGCCCCGACTTTGGAATGGCCTCCGCCACCGTAGCGCTCGCATATCGTCGCCAAGTTGTATTTCACCGGCTTGATCGACCATGGATTCGAACCCACAGATACTTTGGTCCGAAAACTGGAGGTGCTCACCGAGACCGTATAGGTCGATTTCGGAAACAGATAATAGGGGATGAATTTGTTGTAGCCTTCCATGTTTTCAGCCACCAGGTCGAAATAGACCACACCGTCCTCGCACTGCGATTGTTTGCGGATGATATCGATTGAACGAACATGCCGCTCATAAAGCGGTTTGAAAACTGCCTCAATTTCCTGATCCGCGGCAATTTCAGCCAGGGGTTGGCTCCGCATTTTGGCGATAATTTTCTGCACAATTTCCGAGCCGCTCGCCCCTTCAATTACCAGCGTGAGACGCGTGGCGGGAGCCCGCAATTCGACCGCTTCCTGCGCGTCGGCATAACGCGCGCCATCGATGATATCGGCCCATTCGACTAATTCGGCCAAATCGGGGGCTTCAAAGCCGAAGCGCTCCTTGGCTACGCTCGCAATGTACATGGTGCAGGAGCGGAAGGTAGGATCGTACATTTTCCGGCCGCTGGTATCGCTGCGGAAATGCTCAGCGTCTTCAGGGCTTAGAAACGCGCTTTGGTGATGATCGAACCACCAGGTGAGCCTGGGATCGGGCGAGTACTTGAAATCGACGATCGCATTCTCATCGCCATCGAACACATCCGGCTCGAACAACTGCGAGGCCTTGTGGGCCATGCCGGTGTAGGCGAACTCGGCATCGGGGTGAAACTTGGCCTCAATGAAACGGCTGAAGAATGCCGCTGAGGCCGCGCCATCGAAGCAATGATCGTGATAAAGAATTCTCATCCGCATTTGGAAAGAAAAAGACCGGGAAAGCTTGTTAGTGTCGCGCAAATGAGGACCATAAGGCAAGTGGCAGTCTCATGGTCGTGCAAGCGAACCGCTATCTTATCGCGCTCGGGCGATTTCGGCTAAAGCTTCCGGCTCGGGAGTAGAGAGGCTGAATCCCTCCCAGCGGGCGACCACGGCCGTCGCCAGGCAGTTTCCGAGCAGGTTCACTCCCGTCCTGGCCATGTCCATCAGCGTATCGACACCGAGGATCACCGCAACACCTTCAACCGGCAGACCGAAAGATGCCAGCGTGCCTGCAAGAATCACCAACGAGGCGCGAGGCACGCCCGCCACGCCTTTGCTCGTGAGCATCAAGGTGAGCATCATCACGAGCTGCGTTCCGAACGGCACGTGAATATTGGCGGCCTGCGCGACGAACATCGAAGCCAGAGACAAATATAGAGTCGAGCCGACCAGGTTGAAGCTGTAGCCAGTCGGCAGCACGAAAGCCACGATGTGCTTGGGAACGCCGAAACGCTCCATGTTCTCGAGCGCAATGGGAAGCGCGGCCTCGCTGCTGGCGGTCGAGAAGGCAATCAGGAACGGCTCACGCACATAGGTCATGAAACGCCTCACCGGAACGCGCGCGAGGATGGCCGATGCCAGAAATACCGTAACCACTGTGAAGGCTTGCGCGGCATATAGCGTCGCGACCAGCTTCCCAAGATTTACCAGGACGCCCAGACCCTTCTCGCCAATGGTTTGCGCGATCGCGCCGAACACACCAAAAGGAGCCAGCAGCATGACGTAATTGGTGAACCGGAACATGACCTCTGAAAGCGATTCGCAAAATTCAACCATGGGGCGGGCTTTGGCCCCGATCGCGGCGCAGGCTGCGCCGAAAATGAACGAAAATACCACGAGCTGCAACACGTCGCCGCGGGCCATGGCGTCGATGACGCTGGTGGGGAAAATATGTTCTATCACCTGGGCAAAACCGGCATTGGCCTGCGCGAGCGAGCTGGGTGCGGCGCCTTGGAGCTGCACGCCGGCTCCCGGTTTAACCAGATTCACCGCTCCCAGTCCGATGAAAAGCGCAATAGTCGTGACTATCTCGAAATAGAGCATGGCCTTGCCGCCGATGCGGCCCATGGTTTTGAGACTGCCCGTGCCCGCGATCCCTACCACCAGAGTTCCGAAAAGCAGGGGAGCAATGATGGCTTTGATCATGCGCAGGAAAATTGTGCCAAGTAAGCCCATCTGCTTGGCGGGTCCGGGAAATACAGCGCCAAATATGATGCCCGCGACCAGCGCGATCATCATCCAGGTAGTCAGCGAAGGGCGTTTCATTTAAGCAGGGCGCAGTGCGCACCATGATAACAAATCAATAAAAATTCGCGCCGCGCTCCGTTGTGCGCGAGTTACTCAAGAAGAAATCTTATCATGCCCGAGGCGCGGAAACCGCGGCTTGCGTCTGCGTGGAAGTAACCGTCTCACCGGGAACTGGGGGCGGAGCGCCTTTATCGAAGAAGGATTTGTGGACCGCGCGTACAACATAGAACGAGCAGCCGATGGCCACGGCCAATGCGGCGTTGACGGTCAGAACCGCGATGGCCGTCGCGAGAAAGGCTACTGCATCGACCCGATTCATTGTGGGCAGACGCCGCCAGGCGCTCCAGTTCAACAATGAGATTCCCATCCACGCGGTTACCCCGGCCAAAGCGACATTAGGAACGTGCGCAATGATAGCGGCGCCGAAACGAAGCATTCCCACCAGAAATAAGCCGTGCAGCAGATTGGCGATGGGCGTAGTCGCTCCGCAACGCACCGCTGCGACGCTGCGCGCCGGAATTCCCACGCTGGTTGGCGCTCCGAAGATGGCTCCGAACAGATGTTGGCGATTCCGTAGGCGCCCAGTTCGGCGTCGGCATCCGATATTTTCATTCGCTGGTGCCGTCCGCGGAAATGCTCCACTACGCGGGATGTGATCAATACGTTGATGGCCGTGACGAACGCCAGGAAGAAGCCGGAAGGAATGAACGTGTAGACGTCTTGCGCGCTCCAGCGTGAACGCGGCGAATGGCGGCAAACCGGTGGGCAGCGCTCCGATCTCGCTCCCGCGGAAACCGATCGCGTTTGGCGACCACCACGCCAATCGCACATCCGATTAAAGGGGCCGGACTGCGCGGAATCCATTTGGCGATCAGGATCGAACTCACGACCACACTGGTCCCGATAATAAACGGCAGCAGCCGGGTACCGGAGATGCGTTCCACGTCAGAAATCAATTGGCCCAGGGGCGATCCGGCCCGGCTGGGTGTTAATCCCATGATGACGTCGAGCTGTGAAAACAGAATCAGGCCGCCGATCCCGCAGGAAAAACCCGTGACCACGGCTTGCGGGACATGGGTAATCGAGACGCCCCACGCGGAGCACGCAAAATACGATCATGAAGATCGCCGCCACCAGGCCGACTTTGGCGGCGCCCCCGATGCCTTGCTGCTCCACGGCGGTTTTGATAAAGGGAACGGTGACGCTACCCGTACCCCCAATCAGGAGGGGATTGCTGCCCAAAAGAGCCGTCGCAGGAGCGGTCAGAATAGACGTGAAAATTCCCAGGACCGGTGGCAGCCCCATGAGGGCTGCCATCGCCAGACCGTACGGCAGCGCGATCAGTGCCGCGATTAAGCCGCCGGAACAATCCCCCAGGAACAGCGTCCACGAGTAACGTTGACGCCGGAAAATCGCGCCTATTCTCAATCAGCTACCCTATCAGGCCATCACTTTCAGGAATGCCGCCTTGAATTTGGCCATTTCTTCGGGCGTTCCGACCGTGACCCGAACGTAGTTCGGCCAAACCGGCCAAACGCGGCCGATGTAGACCTTCTCCTTAGCCATGGCCTGAAATACCTCGCTGGCCCGGGCGCTTCACATCGATCATGAAGCAGTTCGAAACCGACGGTATGTAGGAGAAGTTGTGCTTGGAGAGCCAGCTAAACACATCCTCCCGAGTGTCGGCCACGATCTTGCGGCGCTTGGGAACCAGGTCTTTCACGCCCAGGCTGGCGCTCGCCGCCGCCATTCCGGTGATGGGCATCATGGTCGTGCTGAACTTATTGATTTGCTTCTGCATGATCCGGCCGCGCGAATGCTGCGCCGGCGCGAAGACCTGCCATACCGTAGACCTTCGAGAAGGTCCGCAGAATAATGACGTCCTTGTCCGCAGCCACCATCGGGCTGTTAAACGGCGCATTCGAGAAGTGGGTATAAGCTTCGTCGATCATCACCACCGAACCCTTAGGCTTGTTGGCGACCAGCCACTCCAGATCGGACTTGCGATGTGAGCGTGCCGGTCGGGTTGTTGGGATTGACGACGTAAATCAGACCCGCATCCGGGCTGGCGGCGACCATCGCCCTTACGTCGTGCGCATAATCCTTGGTCAGCGGCACCATAATGACCTTGGATGCCAAAAAGCTCCGCGGCGCGGCCGGCCGATTCGTAGCTTGGATCCGCCATAATCAGCGGGCGCGTAGGCGAAGTGAAGGCCAGACACCGATTGGTGGAGCGCGGGGCTCGACCCGTCGTGAACCTTGACGTAATCCAACTTCAGCCCTTCCTGCTCAGCCAACATTCTTCTGCAGCTTGTCGCCTTCGCTGTAACGATAACGTCCGCCGTATTGGACCATGTTGTGGCAGGCTTGACGAGCCTCGTCGCATGGGCCCAACGGGTTCTCGTTGGCGTTGATCAGGACAGCATCGGGCGGAGCTTCTACTCTTGAAAGTCCCTGCGCCAAAGCTGCTTCATTGTAAAACGACAGCGACGACGCTCCGGCGCCCACCAGGGCTGCGATCCGGCCGAAGCTTCGCCGCGTAAATCCGCGTTGCAGAAGATCCTTTTCTTGTTCAGAAGTGAGTGTCATGTTGTTTTTCCTTTAAATGTTTGCATTGGAAATAGTTCAGACACAACTTCCTGACCGACCGTTGACCCGTACTCGGACAGGGAGCCATGTCAAGGGCACGATTTTTTCGCCTCCATTTAAGAATACACCCGGCGAACCCCTTTGAGAGCAGCACGAGCCACTCGTGTATGGTTTTCTTATCACCGCTCGGTTTGCTTCAACTCGTGCGCGATGCTTGAAACCGGCTACGTACAGGCCGCGTCTTTCTTCACTGCGCGTACCTATCATTCTCAGGTATGAGTCGCACGAGGGAACACCTGATATCATCACGGATCGCCCTTTGGTTAACTCCGACAGCGGCTGCGGTGCAGCGATGGACGTTTCTCCCGACGCCTGCAGGCCTCGTGGCCGCCCTTTGGATAATCTTCGTTCCAGGATTGGCATCCGCCCAATCTGCAGAGGCCCAGGGAAGCGCGCCCGGCGCCATCCAGGGCACCGTGAAGGACAGCTCCGGGTCGGCAGTAGCGGGCGCCATTGTCACCTTGGAAACCACCGCCTCCACGGGCCAGCGTACAGAGATCACAGACCAAGCCGGATCTTTCCGCTTTTCCGCTGTTGAGCCCGGAAATTACAAGATCACGATCGCCGCTCCTGGATTCGCGGTTTGGACCGCGGCGAACGTGGCGGTCGGCTCGGGCGACAATCAACCGTTGCTGTCCGCCGTGCTGCAGGTGGCTGCCGCGTCCTCTTCGGTAAACGTTACTCTTCCGCCGCACGAGCTGGCCGCGGCAGCAATTGAAAGCCGAGGAGAAGCAGCGTGTGTTAGGCGTGTTTCCGGATTTCTTCGTCAGCTATGCGCCGAATGCGGCTCCTCTGGACTGCCGCGCAGAAATTTCAGCTCGGCTGGAAAACCATCACCGATCCGGTGTCGCTTCATCGGCGACGGGATTGCCGCGGGAATCCAACAGGCGCGGAACAACTATCCTGAATTCGGCCAGGGGACGGAGGGCTATGCGAAGCGTTTCGGGGCCCAATACGCCGACAGCGTAAGCGGCATCATCATCGGCCACGTGGTCATGCAGTCGATCTTTCATCAGGACCCCCGCTACTTCTATAAGGGCACTGGCAGCATCCGCTCGCGAGCGCTCTACGCCATCGGAACCGCATTCGTCCGCAAAGGCGATAACGGGCACTGGCAGCCCGATTATTCCGACGTTCTGGGCGGTATGGCGTCCGGCGAGATCTCCACGCTATATTATCCGGGCACCTCGCGGCCCGTGCGGCGGCTCGTTGATGACGTCCTGCTCGGATTCGCGGGCAGAGCGGCAGATAATCTGGCTACATGAGTTCATTCTCCGCAAGCTAACCACCCACGTGCCCAAAATGGCGGCGGGGCTCGCTCCGCGGATTCTGCCCGAAGGAACGCCGGTATCGCTGATTTCGGTGGAAGACCGGAGTTCAAAGACTGCCGAAAACGGCGGACCGATCGCCTTCATGCTGGCGAGCGATATTAAAGTGAACGGCGTGATCGTAGCCCCGGTCGGCTCAAAAGCGTGGGGCCAGGCAAGTTTCTCGACGCCCCGGCGGCGATGGCAAGGCGATGCAAGTGGGACTCGAGAATGTGCGCCTCAAGGTTGGCGACACGGATGTGCCGCTCAGAAGCACGCCGCTAAAACATGACGATGGCGCATTGGAGTATCATCGCCTGGAAAACTCCGGCAGGATCGCCCTTGTGCTGTACGTGGCAGAGAATGTCACGCTCCCGCCGGCACGTTGAGGCGCTATAGTCCCATTCTCTCGAGCTTCCGGTACAAGGTTTTTCGCTCAATGCCGAGGATCTTCGCGGCGCGGCTCTTATTACCGCGCGTGATCGCGCGAGTCCATCTGTTCGATCGCCTGCTGGCCCTGCTGCATCATCGATGCGGCCGCCGGGAGCCAGAATCGTGAGCTCAGCATCGCTGAGCAAGACCCCGTGGCCCTGGTCGACGACATGCATTCGGTTTGAGACTGAATTATGAGACTCTGAAAGGGCCGGTTTCATTGATCTCGACGCGCGTTGCAAAACCCACCCAAGACATTTTAAGCTGGTACGACACGGGCATATGGAACCCGACTTAGCGCCGCTCGGGAGACTCTGGCCGAACCGCGAACACGAATCCAATTGGCTGAAAAGCCTGATCTGCACCGTGGGCTTCCATCGGTGGCACACTTTGATGGTCGATGGTTCAGCTTTCGATTTCTGCTGCTCGTGCCCTGAAATCAGAAGACAACCCGCAGGCCAGACAAAACACGATTAATCCACTTTGTTGCGTCCTGAAACTTACCCTTTGTGAGACACGAACGAGATTGATCGTGAGTGAATCCGGCCAATATAAAACCAGAGCCGGCCGCCGAATCGACACGGTGATACACGGGTAGTCGGCCAGCATAGACCTACCCGTTAGCTGCAAGGACGTATCACACGCGCAACCACGGAAATGGTGCGCGCACAACAGAGTTCCACTTCCATCGGAAATGGCTCGGCCTTAAATGAAGACGCTATAGCCCCATTCTCTCGAGCTTCCGGTACAGCGTTTTTCGCTCAATGCCTAGGATCTTCGCGGCGCGGCTCTTATTGCCGTTAGTCGCGGCTAGCACGCGCCGGATCTGATCGGCTTCGGTATCGGCCAGCGTGTCGCTCGCGTGATCGCGCGAGTCCATCTGCTCGATGGCCTGCTGAGCCGCTGCGTCGTCAATGCGGCCGCCCGGCGCCAGAATCGTAAGCCGCTCCATCATGTGCTGGAGCTGGCGTATATTTCCCGGCCAGCTATAATTCACCATCGCCTTCAGACCCGAATCGGTGAGGCGGGTATCCAGGTTATAGCGCTCGTTATAACGCTTCAGAAAATAATGGACCAGCAGCGGGATATCGCTCGGCCGCTCGCATAGCGGCGGAACGGTCAGGCGGACGACATTCAGGCGATACCACAGGTCCTCGCGGAAGGTTCCTTCCTCCACCATTTTTTGAACGTCGCGATTGGTGGCGGCGATCACTCGCACATCCACCTTCTTGGCTCGCGCCGAGCCGAGCGGCCGAATCTCGCGCTCCTGCAAAAAACGCAGCAGCTTCAACTGGAATCCCAAATTGATGTCGCCGATCTCGTCCAGAAAAACCGTTCCGCTGTGCGCCGCCTCGAATACACCCATGCGGTCCCGATCGGCGCCCGTGTAGGCGCCCTTGAGCGTGCCGAACAATTCGCTTTCGAGCAGCGATGGCGCGATGGCCCCGCAATCCACCGGCACGAAGGGCTGCTGCGCGCGTTTGCTGTTGCGATGCAGCATGCGCGCGATCAGCTCCTTGCCGGTTCCGGTTTCGCCCTCGATCAAGACCGTCGCATCGGTGGGCGCCACCTTGGAAATAGTTTTATAAATCTCGATCATTCGCGGCGAGCTGCCGATCATCTCGGTATCGGGCAGGTCTTCGATAGCCGCGGCTTCATCGTCGTCAAACTCGCCGGTGCCCGACTTCTCGGCGCGCTTGATCGTATCGATCATCTGCTCCATCTCGAAGGGTTTGGCCAGGTACTCGAAGGCGCCGCCCTCGGTGGCCTGCATCACCGTTTCCATGCTGCCGCGTCCGGTCATCAGGATCACGGCGCAATCCGGATTCTGCTGGCGCGCGGTGCGCAATACATCGATCCCCGTCCGCTCATCCAGATAAATATCCGAGATCACGATCGGGTAGCTATGCTCGCGAAGGCGGTCGATTGCTTCCCGAGTGGAGCCGACGGCATCCACCGCATAACCTTCCAGTTCCAGGCACGTGACTATCGTGTTCCGGACGGACGCGTCATCCTCGACGATCAAGAGTTTCTGCATTCTGAGCCGCGGCGGTTTCGGAAGCCGCAAGTATCATGGTAAAGCACGAGCCTTTCCCGGGTTCACTCGACACTTCGATCCGGCCGCCATGATGGGCTACGATCTGTTCCACGATGGAGAGTCCAATGCCGGTTCCCACTTCTCCGGAAGCTTCCGCGCGCTTGGTCCGGTAGAATTTTTTGAAGATGCTCTTCAGCTCTTTCGCATCCATGCCGATGCCCTGGTCGCGCACGGCCAGACGCAGTTCCCCTTCGCGCGATTTCCGAGAATACGTGGATCTCGGTCCCGGCCGGCGAATATTTCACGGCATTGGTCAGCAGGTTGTAAAAGGCGTATTCCATCAGCTCGCGGTCGCCGGTCAGCCCGCCATCGAGCGTGGTGTCGACCAAGATCGAAATTTGTTTTCGCTCCGCGATGGGCGCGACGCGCTTGAGACATGTATCCACCATATCGGCGGCGGCGAATGGCTCGCGCTTCAGCTCCATCTGACCATCGGCCAGCCGTTCGACATCGAGAAAGGTCTGGATCATTCGCGCCAGACGTTTGGACTCGGAGTTGATCATCTCGCTCAACTGATGGCGCTTCTCTTCAGGCAGCGAATAGCGGGTCATGATTTCGCTTGATCCCTGGATCGCGGTCAGGGGTGTGCGCATCTCATGCGCGGCCCAATGAATAGCCTGCTGATAGCGGGACTTTTCCGATTCCGACCGGCGCAATTGCCGGCGCACGTAGAAATGCTGGAAGCTAGCGGCTCCAGCCGTGCACAGCCAGGCCACGCTTATTGGCGCGAAAAACGGGAACACGATTCCGTAGCGGAAAGAATTCGACCGGGGCTCCCTGAGCCAGGATCAGCAGCAGCACGCCGAGCCCGTAGGCCTGCCAGCCTGAAAGCAACGAGAACGTCAAGTCCCACCGCGATGGCGAGCAGCGCGCAGAGCATCCAGACCGTGTGGTCCGCCGCCGGAACGAGGAAGCGTCCGCGAGCGATGGTCTCGAAGGCTTGCGCATGGATCTCCAGCCCAGAAACTTCCTGACCGTACGGAATCACCACGCGGTCGCGCGCGGCCGAAAGCGCCGTGACGCCGAGAAACACCGTTTTGCCGCGCAACAGTTCCCGATTCTGTCCGATGGCCAGCGCCGATATACTCGGGATTCCCGATGGCAAATACCGGATCAACATCGGGCGTCCGCTCGCGCGGCGCGATGGAATCACAACTGACCCGACCTGCAGATCGTCGGGAGATTCGATGATGCGCTCTCCTTGGGATACCCTGAATGCCTCGAGCGCGAGTGCCCATCGGCGCTTTCCATCCACGATTTCTTCGAGCGGCAGTTGGCGGGTCACGCCGTCCGCGCCTGCCTCTTCCAGGTGAACGTGACCCAGAGCCGCCGCATCCGCCTGAAACCTCGGCAACGGATCTTCCCACTCCCTCACGTTTCCAGAGATGATCGTGTCGCAGGGCAGAATCAAATTCTTGGTTGCATGCAGCGCGTCCGCGAGGCGCGCATCGCTACCCGGGTCGACCTGATCATGCAGGATTACGTCGAGCGCGACGGCCTTCGGCTGCGCCGCGGCGATCTGCTCCAACACGTTCGTGAGAATCGGGCGGATGTTTTGCATCCCATGACCGGCGCTGAGCGTCTGCTCGTCGATTGCAACGACTACGGATTGCGGCGGCGAATTTCCGGCCGGCTGCCACCCGAGCATCACATCGTAAGCGTAGTGATCGATACGCGCGGCGATGGGCGTCATTGCGGCGGCCATGGCTGCAATGAAGCAAGCTGGCCACCACGGCGATATACGCCACGATCCGTTTGCGAAAGTTACTTTCCAATCAGCCTCTCGATCTCTGCGGCGTCGCGCGGAAGCGCTTCACTCAAATTCCTCGACCCGTCCGCGGTCACCACGACGGTGTCTTCGATTCGCACGCCGATGTTCTCCTCGGGCAGATAAATGCCGGGCTCGATCGTGATCACCATTCCTGGCTTGAGCGGCGCATCCATGTCGCCTGGATCGTGAACGTCCAGACCGACAAAATGGCTCAATCCGTGAATGAAATATTTTCCCAGCGGATCGCCATGCAGATCCTTACCATGCGTGTTGATGTAGTCGTAGGCGATCTGCTGAAGCGAGCTTTTACTCGCCGCGCAGCTTTGACGCCGGGTCTGATGGCTGCGATTGCCGCCTTCTGCGCGCCCAGCACGATATCGTAAATCTTCGCGCTCTCTCGGCGTGAATTTTCCATTGAGCGGGCACGGTGCGAGTCACGTCCGTCGCGTAGTCCGAGCACTCCGCGCCCACATCCATCAGGACCACTTCACCCGAATCCATGCGCCGACGATTAGCCATGTAGTGCAGCACGACGCTGTCGGGTCCGCTTCCGACAATCGGGGCATAGGCGCTTCGCTCGCAGCCTCGCTCCAGATAGACGTTGGTCATGGTCGCGGCAATTTCGTATTCGTAGAGACCCGGGTCTCATCTTGCTCCACGCCGCCAGATGCGCCGCCACCGTCGCGTTCGTCGAATTCGCGATCAATTCGATCTCGGCCGGGGATTTGATCATTCGCAGATTCGCGATGACGGCCGCGACCGACGCTTCCTCGTGCATGAGAGCGAGCCGCTTAAGCTTAGCGGCCTGCGGATCGTCCGGGAGTGAGGTAGACCCTAGCGTGAGGATTCGAGCGCTCGCAAGAAGTTTGTCTCGAGCGCGATAGGACGGAAGTATTTTGTCAAACCCGGATTTTTGCGGCAGCGTTCTGGGTCATCGAAGCCGGTTTTGGGACCGGAGTATTTTTCCTCCACCGGATCGCGCGGAGGCAGGAACAGGATTTCTTCGGCGGCCGTCAGCATCATGATTGCGCCCGGCTCCCGCCAGCCGGAAAGATACAGAAAATTGGTTTCCTGAAAAAAACGGGAATGCAGGTCCTCCGGCTCGCGCGCGCCGAACAGGACCATTACTCCATCGAGCGATTTGCGCAACTCGGCTCTCCGCGCGCGGTACTCGGACGGCGAAATGCCTTGGGCCAGCAACGGACCCGCGATCAAAAGAAGACCGACGAGCGCACGGCGACATCTTCTATGAGTATATCTTTGCCTATTTATCGCGCTTATCGTGACGAGTCCGCCATAGATCCAGCAACAGCAGCGCCGCGCCGATGGTGATCGCACTGTCGGCGACATTGAACGACGGAAATTCATAGGAGCCGAAGTAAAACTGGAGGAAGTCCGTGACCGTGCCGCGCACAATGCGGTCCCAGACATTTCCCAATGCGCCGCCGAAAACCAGCGCCAGACCGGTTTGTCATGAGCGAGGTTGAAGCGCCCATCCGTGCAGGCTGCCAGAGTAATGTGCCGATGATCGCCATCACCGCGAGCGATACGCCGACCAACAAAAGACTGCGCCACTGGCTGGCGGAATCGGCCAGAACCCCAAACGCCGCGCCGGGATTTTCCGTATGGACGATGTTGAAAAATCCGGAAATGACCGGATGAACGTCCCAAGCCGTGAAATGCGAGCGGATATATATTTTCGTAACACGATCGAGCGCCACCACCGCGGCTGCGATGGCAGCCGATCGCGCCCGCGCATTCATCCCAGCATTTCCCGGAGCGCCGCCGAGCAGGAATCGCAAACGGTTGGAAAATCCGCGTCCTCGACCCACAGCGGTCGAGTACTTCCAGCAACGCTCGCACTTGATCCCGTCCGCGCGTTCCACCGATCACGCGAGGCTCGTCTCCGGGTTCAACGGCTACTTGGGAAACAATGAAGAGCGAGGGCAAATCGGCTGCACCTTCGGGAAGATCGTAGCCTTGCAAACGCACCCGCGCCTCGAGCGGCGAGCCGATAACCTTGGCTTGCCGCGCTTCTTCGAGCGTCTTGAGCACGTCTTCGCGGACACCGAGAAGCCGCTCCCATTTTTCCATGCCGCGCGCGTCCAGGCCGCCGCTCGCCTCCTCTGGCTCCGGGAGCAGCGCCAGATGAACGCTGTCCGGCGCACCGGCGGGTTTCGCCGTATATCCCCACACCTCTTCGGCCGTGAACGACAACAGCGGAGCCAACAACCGGACCAGCGCGTAATGGATGCGGTACAGAGCCGTCTGTCCGCTGCGGCGCGCCCGGCTGCGCGTAGCGGCCGTGTACAAACGATCCTTCAGTACGTCGAAATATACCGAGCTCAGATCCGCTGTAGCGAAGTCGTACACGGCGCGATAGACCTTGTGAAACGCCAGCTCGTCATACCAGGCGCGCGAGCGCCGGATCAGCTCTTCGGCGCGCGAAAGAATCCAGCGGTCGATCTCCAGCATCTGTTCCGGCGGCTACGCTATCGCGAGCCGGATCGAAATCATGCAGATTGCCGAGCATGTACTTGAACGTGTTTCGCAGCTTGCGATAAGCCTCCACCAGGCGATCGAGTGATGGTAGGGGAAAGGCGCACATCTTCGGTGAATTCGACCGACGCCGTCCACAGGCGCAGCAGTTCCGCGCCATACTTCTTGATAATTCCTCCGGTTCGATGGCGTTGCCCTTGGATTTGTGCATGGCATGGCCGGCTTCATCGAGCGTCCAGCCGTGAGTGGCACAGGCGCGATACGGAGCCGCATTTTTCAGCGCCACGCCGATCAGCAGCGAGCTGTGGAACCAGCCGCGAAATTGATCGCCGCCCTCGAGATACAGGTCCGACGGCCAGGGCAGCTCATTTTTCGGTGTGAGCGCCGCCAGATGGCTGGAGCCCGGAGTCGAACCAAACGTCCAGAATGTCGCTCTCCTTGCGGAAGGATGTTCCGCCGCATTTTCCGCATCTGCATCCGGTCCGGCCAGTTCAGCGGCGGTTTTCGAATACCAGACATCGGCGGTGTGCTCGCGGAACAATTCAACCACGCGGTCGAGAATCTTCCGGTCGGTCACCGGCTCCTGGCATGCCTCGCAATAAAATACGATGATCGGCACGCCCCACACGCGCTGGCGCGAAATACACCAATCCGGTCGTGTCGCGATCATGTTGGAGATGCGCTCCTCGCCCCAGGCCGGAGTCCACTTAACCGTGCGGATCGCCTCCAGCGCCCGCTCGCGCAGATGATTGCGATCCATTCCGATGAACCACTGCTCGGTGGCTCGAAAAATGGTCGGATGATGGCAGCGCCAGCAGTGCGGGTAACTGTGGTCGACCTTTTGCGATGCCGCGAGCGCTCCGGCATGCTTCAACAATTCGAGCACCAATGGGATTCGCTTCCCAGACGGTCTTGCCGATCAGACTCCTCCGGCAGGCGGCCGTCCGCGCCCTCGGCATTGATAAAAACGCCCGCGCGCCATCCACAGGGCAGTAGACCGGAAGGCCGTTGGCGCGGCCGATTTCGAAGTCCTCCTGACCATGACCAGGGGCGGTGTGCACCGCGCCGGTCCCCTGTTCCAAAGTGACGTGATCGCCCAGAATGCCGAGCGAGTTCCGCTCTAGGAACGGATGGCGGAAGACCGTTCCCGCCATGCGCGAGCCTTCGAAGGTAGCACAGCACTGCGGGCGATTCCCAATCGCAAGCCTCCGCGGTCGCGCTCAGGAGATCCTCGGCGACAATGTAGACGTCGCCACCGACCTCCGCCGCGACGTAGGTGAATTTGGGATGGTAGGCGATCGCCAGGTTGGCCGGAATGGTCCAGGGCGTAGTCGTCCAGATCAATCCCCAAACGCGGCGGCCGGCGAGCGCGGGATCGATGAGCGCGGGATCGGAGGTAAGCGCAAAGCGCACCCAGATCGACGGGCTGGTATGATTTTCATACTCGACTTCGGCCTCGGCCAGAGCAGTGCGGTCATGAATGCACCAGTTGACCGGTTTGAGACCTTTATAGACGTAACCCTTGGTCCAGGAAATCGACAAACGCGCCCGCGATTACGGCTTCGTAATCGGCGCTCATCGTCAAATAAGGATCTTGCCAGCGGCCCAGAATCCCCAACCGGATGAAATCCTTGCGCTGAAGATCGACATATTTTTCCGCATATTTACGGCAGGCGGCGCGAATCTGGTACGGCGGACATCCCCGCCTTCTTAGCACCAAGCTGGCTGTCGACTTTGATCTCGATCGGCAGACCGTGGCAATCCCAACCAGGAACGTAGGGCGAATCGTAACCCTCCATGTTCTTGAGTTTTACAATGAAATCCTTCAAGATTTTGTTGAATGCGGTGCCTAGGTGAATACTGCCGTTAGCGTAGGGCGGACCATCGTGGAGAATGTAGGTGGGCTGACCGGCTCGAGCCTGGCGGATGCGATCGTAAAGCTTGGTCTCGTCCCAATGCGCCAGCAGCTTCGGCTCCAATTGAGATAGGTTCGCCTTCATCGGGAAGTCCGTGCGGGGCAGATGGATTGTCTTTTTCAGATCAAGTTTGATGGATTCCATCGGTATGTCTATACATCGTAACAGTCTTATTGAAATGGGAATGGAAGCTGCGATCTAAGCGAACTGTAGCGGCTTACTGGAGTCGCTCGCGGGTGCGCTCGCGGGTGACCAGCTCATCGAAGACGGCCAGCACCTGCTTGCGATACTGGTATACTTGCCGCACCTTTTGGCGCATCGCCAGCTCGTTGCGATGCCGCCTTAAAAGCTTGTCCAAGAGCTTTTTAGGGACGTCGATGTCGCGCCGCAAAGTTTCGGCCGAATGCCCGCGCAAGAAGAGGCCATAGAATAAGGCCGCCTCGCGCTGGGGCGCCGCCGGATCGAAGTCTTCCCGGGTTGCAATCGCTTGTCCCACAAAAACAGCAGTATAAACTTGAAAGCGCGAACGCGCAAGGGCAAAGAGCACGTAACCCGCGCGTTTCCACGCGGTATAATCTACGGAGTGTCCGCAGGGTGGGCCGCTACGATGGGGCTGGCGGCCTGGGTGTTTACTTTGCCGTTGCAAGCCGCTCCGAGCCAAGTCACAGGGCAGTTGACCGATCTGCAAAGTAATCCGGTTGCGAACGCCCAGATAAGACTTGTGCCGGCATCGGGCGCACCAGCGCTAGAGACGAGCAGCGGCGTGGATGGACGATTTGTCTTCGCCGCCGTCGCGCCCGGCGCTTATACTCTTACCGCGTCCTCTCCGGGTTTCCTCGATATAAAGAGGCCACTTACCATGACCGAAGGAAGCGATGTCAATTTGAATTTGGTTTTCGGCCGCTTAGCTTCACAGACGGAATCGGTAACGGTTACTGCCGACGTTCAGAACATCGACCTTATGAATCCGGACCCCGCGCAACGGGTGATCGTCCGCAGGGATATTCTTGACGCCAATCCAGGCCGGCCGGGAGCGCCCGTTTCCATTCCCAGTTTGCCCATTGAAACTGCCTCCAGCGGCATCAAAGCCCCGCAGTACTTCGCGCCCGGAGTGGCCGGGGATCATGGCGAGCCAATCGCGCAATTCCTTCAGGTGGGCAGCTATCTCGTCCCGAACAATCTCAGCGCAAACGCACATGGAAACGGCTACTCCGATCCCAATATCATGGTCCCCGCGATCATTGAGAGCGTCGCAGACCGATGGAGGCGCATTCAATGTGCGAGAAGGGAATCACTCGGTGGATCTCGCGGCGATCTACGGGTTCCATTCCCGCCTGGAGCCTTTTCTCACGCTAACGGGCGACTATCGCGACGCCGATCTGACGGCCGGGTGGAGTCCTGTGAATCCCGGCACGCACGCGTGGCTGACCATCGAGCTCTCCTATGGCAATGGCTTTCTCGATACTCTGGAACACCGGCAGCAGTACAAAATCAACGGCTATCGGATGTATTCGATCGGCAAGCACAAACTCACTTTGCTCGGCATCGGGTACTTCGGGAAGTCCAAGGTCCCGGGCCTGGTGCCGATCGATGTGCCGAATCTCCACGACACAATTGATCCCCGGCAGCGCGACCAGACTCACACCGCGGAAATCGCATTGAACGATGTCTGGCAGGTGACCCCGGCCAGCGAACTTCAGCTCTCAAGTTTCTTTCGCACCTATAATCTCGCACTCTTCTCAAACTTTGGTGACGGTTTGATTCGACAAAGCGAGTTTCGCACCGAGACCGGCGGCCAGTTTGATTATCTGAAGAAGTTTAGCGACTTCTTTTCAATCATGGCCGGAATGGATTATCTCCGGGAAGCGCCGCGACGCGACGATCTCGACCACTATGAGTCCACCAATCCAGCGATCTACGGACCATTCCAAAAAGTTACCGCAAACAATATCACGTTCAACCTCCTTACGCCTTACTTTGCCGTGGATGGCCGCCTGACTCCGTGGCTGCACTACAATCTGGGCTGGCGGCGCGACCAGATAGATATAGACAACGTGGACCTGCTGAATCCCTTGAATTCATCTCACAACTGGGTAGGCGTGAACTCACCGAAAGCGACTCTTAGCATTCTCCCTCCCGTTAGGCGGTTTTTGCCCACCGTATCGTTCAGCTTCGGGCAGGCATTCTTTACTAACGACCCACGAATCGGGACTGGGACCGGACCGGGAACTCCCGTAAGCCGCGCTCACGCCTATCAGATGGTCGTAAGCAAAACCATCTTCGGGACGGATTTTCGAGTAACACTTGCTCATGTAACTCAGGAGGCATCGCTCGCCAAAATTGATCCCGATACGGGTTTGCAATTTGATGAAGGCCCCAGCCGGAATCGCTACATCACGATTGCCGCACGGCATCAATTTCGCTACGGCAGTTTCCGGGCTTCCATTTCGAAAGCGGATGCACGCGATCTATCGGACGGCCTGCCCGTGCCTGAGGCTCCGCGATTGATTGTCGATTTTTTGGGTACGGTGGATCGGCTTCCTTTCCATCTCCATGCACGCGCTGAGTATGAGGAGGTAGGGCGCAAGCCCCTGGGGGACGGCTTCGTGGGCGTTCCCGTTCGCGAATTTCGCGGGGCTCTTGTCCGGCGCTTCCGAAACGACCGGATCGAAGACGGGAGTCAACTTCCTGCTCGCCAGCGGCTACACCGGCCAGACCACAGAAGTACTGGCGCTGCCGGGCGAAAGTGCGCCTTTCGAGCGGGTCGTCGGTGTTTATCTGCCGTCCTATGTCACCCTGTCCTGGAGTTATCATTTCCAGAGATCCCCGTGATACAGTGATGGTTTCGCTTTCCGATCTCCGTGCAAATCTTTCTTCAAGGCAAACTCCTCGGAATTGACGAATTCCTGCTTGCGACCACCGAAGAGGATCACGACAAAGTTTTCACCGGACGCTCGCACTGGATTAGTCTGCTGAGCGAGATTCTGCCGCGAGCGCTGCTGGCGGAACTGGGTCTGTCAAAGATTCTGCTCGGATCGAGCGGCGCGGGGCAGTTTCTGCTGGTGCTGCCGGAGGAATCGCGCGGCGCATCGCCGAGATATTTCTTGAAGCCGCCGCGGCCGAGATCTGCCGCACTGAGCAACGGCGCGCTGAAATTATTGTGGAGCGCGACCGAGAATCTGGGGGATTGGAGCGATGTTCGCCGGCGATTGAATGAAGAAATGGATCGCCGCCGCGGCACGCCCGCAGCGGGCGGATTCTCCGCGAACCCGTCGCCGCGCGATCCTGCAGTCGGAGCAATACTTCGCCGGCCAACTCGGCATGAAAGTGCGGGAGGCGGAATCGGCGGGATGGTCCCCGGAAACACCCGGGCGGGTACACATCGGGGAAGGGAAGCACGTCTGGAGCCTGACAGGATCGGCGGAGGCTCTGCCCTTCGCACGCCACGCCGCGCCCAGCGACGATGGCCGGGAGCCGGCTTCGACCAGCGCGCTGGCCGCCCGTGCGACGGGTCTCAATACCTGGGGCGTCCTGCGTGGCGATGTCGATAACTTCGGTATCCGTATTCGCCGCGCGCAGACCATCGAGGAACATATCCATCTTTCCGTGATGTTCAAACAGTTCTTCGCGGGCGAACTGGAAGTGCTGTGCTCGATGCCCGAGTTCTGGCGCAAGGTAACGGTGATCTACTCCGGCGGCGACGATTTCGCGGTTTACGGCGCGTGGGATGCATTGATCGCGCTGGCACGCGAAATCGAGCGTCTGTTCCACCGCTTTTGCTGAAGCGAATCTCCAGGAATTTGCCGGACTCGAAGGCAAGACCATCACCATGGCGCTAGCATTGGCGCCGGCAGTGGATGCCTCACTTGGATCTGTGTTTGAAGAGGCCGGACATCGCCTGGAAGCCGCCAAGTCCTCCGACAAGGATTGCATGTGGGTGCTGGGCCGCACGCTCGAATGGAAACAGTTCGCCGAGTCCGCCGAGTCTGAAAAATGCATTGATGCGCATGATCGCGGAGTTCGGCTGCTCCGCGCAGTATCTGCGCGATCTCTGCGGCATTTATCGTGAAACGCAATCGAGAGTGTCCCGGCGTCAAGCCCGGCGCACGGGAGGCGAGCGGCCCTGGCGTTATCATCGCCGCATCCGGCGCATTCTGGGCGCGTCGCGGCCGTCTTCCGGACCGGAGCGCGGAGATTTTCAAAAGGCGCGCGCCGGCCTGATTGCCGACCTGATCGGCCGAAGCGCTGTCACCGTCAAGTTGCGGCCCGTCCGGTCGCGTGGCGTTAGAATGGGCGAGACTGTTGGCGGAACAGTAACGGGAAAGCCGGAAGGGGAAATCGCATGGAAGAAGTTAAGCCCGAAGAAACACACAATGCGGAAGCCGCAACCGCGGCCGCACCCAAGCAGGAACCGTAAGCAGGAAACTCAAAAGCCGCCAGGCCCGCGGCGCGAAGACCGGCCGCGCGAGGATCGTCCGCCGCGCCCCGGTGGGGAGAATCGCGGGGGTGAGCGCGGGAATCGTGGTCCCGACCAGCGTCCCGGCGGAGGGCGCGATGAAGGTCGTGGAAATCGGGGTGGCGATCGAGGCGAACGCCGGGATGCCGGTGGACGGCCCTGGCGGCGGACGTCCTTTCGAGGGCCCCCCTGAAATTGAGCTTGAAAAATTAATCTCCGACAGCCTGTATCTGGATAATCAGGCCCACGCGGTGGTGGTGCGGATGCGAGACATGGATTCGGGTACCAAGAGCCAATTGCGGCGATTGTATAACGCCGTGCGGCGCGCGGTCAGGGGCGCCGGAAAACGAGCGCCAGCATCAGTTCGTTATGCTTCGCGCGCGCCTGGCCTATACTATCGCGCGGCACTCCCTGCGGAGCCTGGATGCGTCTAGAACGATTGCTGCTGCAGGTCACGCGAAGGAACGACGCTCGCGGCTACGAGAGATTTAAAGATCTGTTCGAGGCCATCGTTGCTTATAACGAGTAAGCCTCTTCGACAAATAGCGAGGATTATGAGCACGCATACGGCCCAAACGCAACTGCAGCTTGTGGGAAAGTTGATTCTTTCGGGTGACCTGCATTGTGAAACCGGACTCCACATCGGCGCCGGAAAGGGATCGCTCGAGATCGGCGGCGCCGACAACCCTGTGGTGAAAGATGCGTTCGGCCTGCCCTACATTCCGGGCAGTTCGCTGCGAGGAAAAATACGTTCTCTGCTCGAAAACGCGATGGGCCTGACATCGCCTTCCGAGCTGGTGTATTTATCGAAACGCCGTGGCCAGGAAGTTCGCATTCACCAGAGCGATCGCGCCCGACGACGAGATCTGTCTGCTGTTCGGGCGCAGCCCCGGGCGCGTCGATCGAGTCGAGGGCGAAGCGGTCGGAGGCGCACTCGGCGAGCCCGGCCCGGCTGACGATCTACGACGCTCCGCTCGATCCCGACAGCATCACCGCGCAGATGCGGGAAAATCTCGACGATGAGATTACTGAGGTCAAGAGCGAGAACGCGATTGATCGCATTACCGCGCAAGCCAACCCCAGAACGCTCGAACGCGTCCCGGCCGGCGCGCGTTTCCGCGTGCGTATGGTGGTGGACGTGTTGTGCGAGGAGGATAAAGTCCTTGCCTGCGCGGGTACTAGAAGGGTTACGGCTGCTCGAGGATGACGCGCTTGGAGGCGGAGGATCGCGCGGCAGCGGCCGCATCCGCTTTCACAACGTGAAGCTGGTCTGGCGCAATCGCGCGTTCTATTCTTCCGCCGGCGCTGAAGCGGAGCTGGCCTCGGCTGCCGATCTGGCTGCGGTACAGGCGCTCGCCAACGACGGCGCGTTCGCAGAAAAACTGGCCAGCTGAGATGTCTGCGTTCCCGGCAAGCCCCGAGCTGGTTGCCATTCGTGTCCGATCTGCTGCCCACCGGGCCGTGGCGCATTGGACCGATTCCGGGCGACCGCGATCTTGTGGACCGGATCTATCATAGCGACTCGGTTTATTCGGCCGTGACCGGCGCCATGGCGAGGCTGGGAATGCTCGAGGAATGGCTGGATTCTACTGCGCGCACGCCGCATCCGGCGGTGCGATTCAGCTCGTGTTTTCCGTATCGAAACGAAACTCTATTTGTGGTCCCGCCCGCGCAACTTGTGGCCGCCTCCGCCTTCCGCAAAGGTGCGATGGAAGGGCGCGCGATTCGTACCGCTCAGCGTGGTTGAAGCGCTGGTGAGCGGGCGGCCGCTCGCCGACCATGAGTGGACGGTGGACGGCCCCAGTGAGTGCCTGGTGCATGCGGGCGCGCCGGGTCCTTTTCTGACTTCTGTGCGCTCTAGCGCGGCCGTGGATCGCCGCGGCTCAGGTATCGTGCCGCACTCGACCGCATGTCTCGAGTTCACCCCCGGCAGCGGACTATGGATGATCGTGGCATTCTCCGATGAAACGGCGCGCGAGCGCTGGCGCGGGCGCGTCGAGTGCCGCGCTGCGTCTTCTGGCCGATTCCGGATTCGGCGGCGAACGCTCCCGCGGATGGGGCCGCGCGCGAAATGCCGGAGATCGTCGACGGCACATTGCCCGATCTATTGATCAAATCCGGAAATGGATCGGGCGAAACTGGATACTGGATGCTCTCGCTGTTCCATCCGGCCGAAGTCCGACTCGATCGATTGGCAGCGCGGCAACTATTCGCTCATCACGCGCGGAGGACGCGTCGAGAGCGACGCAGGCTGGGGCCATGCCAAGAAACCGGCCAGCATGATCGCCGAGGGATCGGTGATTGTGGCGGCAGCCGAACCTCGGGGGACAGCGACCGATGTAGCGCCCGAAGATTTTCCGCATCCCGTGTATCGCGCAGGATTCGCGGTCGCGATACCGATTCCGCTTTCTATCACGGCGAGGCCGGTCTCATGAGAGTATCGCGTCACTTGTCTTACGCCCACGCTGGTCGGCGACGGGCAGAAGCTGGCGCCCATCGATTACATGGTCTGGAAGGATCACGTGAACGTGCTCGATCAGCGCCGGATTTTTCGCCTGCTGGCTAAAGGACCGCGCCTGGATGGATATCTGGCGCAGCTCAAGAAAGCCGACAAACTCGATTTCGCTTCCTGGGGAGGGTTCGCGCAAAACTTCGCAGGCCGTCGCATTCCGTTCGAGCATCCGAGCGCGATTCCGGTCTGGGAGCGCGCCCGCGCGGAAAATCTCTTCATTCCCACGTTTGCCTCTTCACCAGCCGGACCCTATCTACCGGCCACGGCGGTAAAAGGAGCCATTCGCACCGGATCGGTGTGGGACCGCTGGACGGAGGCAACTTTGCGCGGCATCGCCGATAGGCTGGAAGAAGATCGGGTATTGCGGAATCCGGCTACCAAGGCCGAGGATGCGGTTCTGGGCGGCGCCGCGGGGAACCGGATGCGACGGGTGGGCGCGGGAGATTCGGGCGCGATCGCGCACTCGAATCTGAAAGTGTACCTGACTGCGCGTCGCGACGCTGATTGCGCGCGGCCCTCAGTCGGCCGCCAATATTAAATACGATCTGGGCTGGAAAGGTCCTCGAGGTTCCGTCGACGCCCGCCGCATTGAAGAGAGCACGCCGATATTCGCCGAAATGGCGATGCCCGGAACTTTTTTCGAGGGCGCCTGGGAGGAGCGCTCCGCTTCCGATCGCGCGCGGCTGTTTCAAGCGTCGAATCGTTATGCGGCAGAACTCATTGGTCGCCACAAGCAGTATGCGGAGTGGTCCGGCCTCTCGCGGCTGGCTGCCAAGCTGGGCGAACTCGAAATGCGCATCGAGACCATCGGAAACCAGGACACCTGTATGCTTTCGATCGGATGGGGGGGCGGATTCCTGGGGAAATCGGCTTATCTCGATACTCAGGACGACTCCTTCCGCCGAATCCTGCGGACCATGCCCGCTTACGAACGGGCCATTCAAACGGGATTGCCATTCCCCAAAACCCGCCGCATTGTCTTTGAAGACGGTCAACCCGCCAGTCTACCCGGCTGGGTGGCCCTCGAAGTATCGTAGCGCTATCAGATCTGAAAAGGGTTAGAATTCACGAAATTGATGATACAATCGATAAGTACACTGTACCAGAAGGGTTTAGGAGAGACCCGGCTGGGAGGATGGCAGTCGCATCAACCATGTACAACGCATTCTTTGGTTTTTCGGAGGGGCCGTTCAGTCTAAGTCCGGATCCCGCTTTCTTTTTTCGGAGCGAGCAGCATGAAGAAGCGCTGGCAAACCTGGTTTATGGTGTGCAGGCGCGAAAAGGGTTTATCGTTCTTACGGGCGAGGTGGGGACCGGGAAGACCACCATGCTCGAATGCCTACGCGATTACCTGGAAGCCCAATATTACGAGTTCGCTTTTCTTTTCAATTCCCGCATCAACGTCGAGCAGTTCTTCGAGATGATCGCCTACGATCTCGACCTGCCTTGTGCCCGAACCTCTAAGACCGAGGTTCTATTCGCGCTAAACCAGTTACTCGTGGAACAGAGCCAGGAGGGGCGTACCGTAGTGCTGATTGTGGATGAGGCGCATAATCTGGAGTGGGAAGTGCTCGAAGAGATCCGGCTGCTGGGGAACCTGGAGAATCGCAACGGCAAGCTTTTGCAGATTGTAATGGCGGGGCAGCCTGAACTGGACCGGAAACTGGATGCGCCCAATCTTCGGCAGCTGAAACAGCGCATCGTGCTGCGCTGTAATCTTCAGCCGTTCACTCTGCGTGACGCAACCGAGTACATTCAATCCCGCCTGGAGCGCGCGGGTATGCCCGACCAGACGATCTTCTCCGAAGAATTGACGGCGGAGATCCATCTACGCGCTCAAGGGATACCGCGCGTCATCAATGCCATTTGCGATAACCTGCTGCTAACCGCCTTCGCCCTGGAGACTAAAGTCTGCACGACGGATATGCTGGACGAGGTCTGTAAGGACATGCGCCTGGAGTGGCCCGGCAGCAGACGCGCGCGGGGTCGCGTCCCCGACGAAACGTTCGAGCGCACGCCGTTTTAAATCGGACTTTTAAGGAGCCGACGGGGCGGCGAGCAGCATGCCAAGTGGCGTCAGTGGACCTATCGGGATGAATTCGTCATCCACGAACTTGCCTTTGGCGAGAGGCAGCTCATTCATGATGGCCTCTGCTTCGCTCGACTTGTTTAACGTTTAGAATGAAAATCACTCCTTTGCCGTCCCCGCGCCCATACCATTGCTGGATCTTGCCGTCGAGATACAGGCGAACGGTAGCCCTGACCTCCTCGGGCATGACTTTCATGATTTGATCCCGAGTTATTCCGGACTTAACCGTCATGATGACCATGACCTGAGTACTGCCCGGCTGGGCTGGCGGCGCCTGCGCATGCAGTGATGGCATAGCAGCCATCAGGACCATGGAAATCCCTAAAACCAATTTGTTTCTCATTTGACACCTCTCTTCTTATATGGACTCGTATATATAAACGACAATGGTAGTATATACAACCATCAGCAGCAAGTCAATCGAAAAAACTTTCAGATGGCTCCGGCGGTCCCGCCCCCAGCCGCGCTAAACAAGTTAAGATGAAAAGTAGTGAGCCCCGAAAACACCACGGCTTCCACAGCTCCTCCCATTCCTGTTCCTACTCCGATTCCCGAGGCGACTGCTCCAGAGGGAATTGTCCAAGAGCGACCCAGACAGGCGCCCCCGCGCAGCACCGTCGCCGAGTGGACCATCACGATTCTGCTTTTGTTGTTCCTGACCACGTTCCTGGTGCAGGCATTCGTTATCCCTACCGGCTCGATGGAGGACACGCTGCTGGTCGGCGATCATCTGCTGGTAGACAAGCTGAGTTACGCGCCCGGTGGACCTGTCAGCAAGCACCTGATTCCGTATCTTCCGGTGAAGCGGGGCGACATCATCGTATTCCGCTATCCGGTGGATATTTCCCAAACCTTTGTAAAGCGCTGCATGGGCGTGCCTGGCGACCGTATCCGCATGGTCAACAAGCAGGTCTATTTGAACGGGGTGAAGCTCGATGAGCCGTACAAGGTGAATAAGACCGAGTACATCGATTCTTATCGGGACAATTTTCCGGGCGAGCCAAACGCGAACATTTATCCGGGCGCCATCGATATGCTGGAACATCACGTAGTGAACGGCGAGGTGGTCGTGCCTCCGGGCTACTACTTCGCGATGGGCGATAATCGCGACTCCTCGCTCGATAGCCGCTATTGGGGTTTCGTGCCGCGCGAGAACATCATCGGCAAGCCGCTCATCATCTACTGGTCGGACGGCAGCGAGACCAACCACCTGAGCAACTCGACGATCAGCATCACCCGCGTGATCGATCTGACCGAAAACTTCTTCTCGAAGACCCGCTGGCGCCGGACTTTCATGCTGATTCACGGATATCCCATTCAATAGACGGATGAGTAAACTTGCCGGTTCCGTGCGAGATTTCATCGCCGAGTGGACCATCAACATTCTGGTTCTGCTGTTCGGCACCACGACGCTGGTACAGGCCTTCATTGTGCCCACGCCTTCCATGGACCCATCGGTGGTGGTGGGCGACCATCTGCTGGTAGACAAGCTCTCCTATGCGCCGGCCGGCGCGATCAGCCGGTATTTTCTGCCCTACACCGCGCCCAAGCGGGGCGACATTATCGTGTTCCGCTATCCCATGGACATTCAGCAGAACTATGTGAAGCGAGTAATGGGCGTGCCCGGGGACCACATTCATCTGGTGAACAAAGTCGTCTATCTGAATGGCAAGCCGCTGACCGAGCCTTACGTGCAGCACATATTTCCAGAACCGGATGCGTATCGCGACAATTTCCCCGCCGCGCCGCCGCAGGGACCGGTATACGATCGCGCCCTGGCGATGCTCAAGCACAACGTGGTGAACGGCGAAGTAGTGGTGCCGCCGGAAAGCTATTTCGCGATGGGCGATAATCGCGATAATTCGCTCGACAGCCGCTATTGGGGTTTTGTGCCGCGCGAAAATATTATCGGCAAGCCGCTTCTGATCTTCTGGTCTTATGACGCGCCGACGCAGGACTGGGTCGATTACAACGCGAACCATTTTCTCGATCTGGCGAAGAACTTTTTCTTCAAGACGCGCTGGGATCGCACGCTGCTGCTGGTGCGCGGTTACCCGATCCGAGTAAGTCTTCCCGGTAGCGTTTTCTCATGAACCATCTTTATGGTCTGATTCTGGCTGGCGGCCGAGGAACCAGGTTCTGGCCGCGCAGCCGCCGCAGCCACGCCAAGCAGGTGCTGCGATTCTTTGGCCCGCGCTCCCTGATTCAACAGACGGTGGACCGCCTGCGTCCGGTGCTGCCGCCGGACCGGCTGTGGATTCTCACCAACGATCACTTGCGCGCGGAAATTGTGCGGCAGCTTCCCGAAGTGCCAAAGCGCCAGATTCTGGCCGAGCCGGCTCAATGCAATACCGCACCTGCGATCGGTCTCGCTGCGCATATCCTGCAATCTATCGATCCCGAAGCGGTGATGGGCGTGTTTCCAGCCGACCATGTGATCGGACGTCCCCGCGAGTACGCGAGCCTGCTCAAGCCTGCATTTCGCGCCGCGAAGGCGGGAAAAATCGTGGTGCTCGGGATTCAGCCGAGATGGCCGGAGACAGGCTATGGCTATATCGAGTTTCCCGCAGGCGTGAAGGCCGGGTCCCGCGAGGCGGTGAACATTCTCAGGTTTCGCGAGAAGCCCGATGAGCCGACGGCTGCGTGTTTTCTCGCAAGCGGGCAACTTCTACTGGAATGCGGGAATGTTTTTTTGGAAAACGTCGGTGCTGCTGGAGGCATTGGCCCGATTTCTTCCAAATACCGCAGGCCTGCTATCGAGCCTTCCCGCATTTGGAAACAGGCAATTTGCCGCGCGCCTTCGGGAAACGTTTCCGCGATGCGAAAATATTTCGATTGATTTCGCCGTGTTGGAGCCGGCATCGCATGAGCGGCCTTCAAACGTGGTCGGCCTTGCAGCCGCCGATATCGGCTGGAACGATGTCGGAAGCTGGAACGCAGTCTACGAGCTGCAGCAACAACGGGATGCGCAGGGCAATGCCTGCCGCTCCGGCGCTCTGATGGAGGCGAGCTCCGGGAATTACGTCGATGCGGAGAAAAAGCTGGTCGCGCTGCTGGGCGTGAAAGATCTGATCGTCGTCGACACGCCCGATGCGCTGCTGGTCGCGCATCGCAGCCGCGCGCAGCAGGTGGGCGAGCTGGTCAAGACCCTGGAGCGCTCCGGCCGGGACGATTTGTTATAGGGTCGGCTTTCGCCTTCTTCAGCACACGGTTCAAAATTCTGATCGCCGTATCCACGTTCTGCTCCGTAAGAATATAGGGCGGCAGCGCACGCAACACCACCTCGTGGGTGCAGTTAATAAGTAATCCTTCCTCCATCGCATCGAGCACGATCTGCTTTCCGGGAATATCCAGTTCCACTCCGATCATCAGACCGTAGGCGCGCACTTCCTTGATGAAAGAGTAACGCTTGGCGAGATCGGAGAGACGCGTGCGGAAGTAGCCGCCCACCTCGACGATGTGCGGAAGCAGCGTATCGAGAATATCGAAGAATTCGAGCGCGACGCGGCAGGCCAGCGGTCCCCCGCCAAACGTCGAACCGTGCATCCCGGACCCGAGGGCCGCCGCAGCGCGCTCGTTGGCCGCAACGATACCGAGCGGAATGCCGCAGGCGAGCGGCTTGGCCGCGATCATCACGTCCGGCAGCACCGGTGGATCGAGCATCTGATAGGAGAAATACGTTCCAGTCCGCCCTACGCCGCACTGGGTTTCATCGAAGATCAGGATCGCGTTATAGTGGTCGGCGAGATCTCGCGCCTTGCGCACGTATTCGGCCGTAAGCGGATAAACGCCGCCTTCACCCTGCACCAGCTCGACCATGATTCCCGCAGTCCGGTCGTCCACTACTTGCTCGAGCGCCGTAATATCATTACGGGGCACGAAGTGCACGCCCGGCAACAGCGGCTCAAAATCGCGGCGATACTTTTCCTGGCCGGTTACCGACAGCGCTCCTAATGTGCGCCCATGAAACGAATTTTCGAGCGAGATGAGGTGGAACTTATCTGTGTTGATCTTGCGGCCATGCGCTCGAGCGATTTTGAGAGCAGCCTCCATCGACTCGGTGCCGGAGTTGGAGAAAAATACGCGGTCGAGACCGCTGGCGCGGGCGACGCGTTCCGCGAGCGGGCCCTGATATTCGTGATAGTACAGATTCGAAGTGTGAAGCACCAGCCGCGCCTGCTCCGCGATCACTTTGGTGAGACGCGGGTGCCCGTAACCGAGGGCGTTGACGCCAATACCCGCGATCAAATCCAGATAACGTTTTCCGGCCGTATCATAGATGTAGCAGCCCTTCCCGCGATGGAGCACGAGCGGATAGCGCGCATAGTTCTGCAGGAGAAATTGCTTTTCCAGATCGATCGTCGAAGGCGCTGCGCCCGCATTTGCCATTCACTTATCATAAACTGACAAGTATGATCGACGGGACGGGAATCGGCTCGGCGCAGCTCACGGCCGCTTCCATCGCGCGACTGATCGATCACACTTTGCTGCGGCCGGATGCCACCGCCGCCGATATACGGAAGTTATGCGGCGAAGCCCGTCAATACAATTTCGCCAGCGTTTGCGTGAATCCATATTGGGTTCCGCTGGCGGCCGTGGAGCTGAGCGGGTCCGCCGTCAATGTCTGCACTGTCGCCGGATTTCCGCTGGGCGCGAATGCCACAACCGATCAAAGGTGGCCGAAACGGAAGAGGCGACTCGTGCGGGCGCGCGGGAAATCGATATGGTGCTCAATGTGGGCGAGCTACTCGGTGGAAATCACGATGCGGTGCGGCGGGATATTCACGCTGTGGTCGAGGCAGCGCACACGAGCGGAGCGATCGTGAAGGTGATTCTTGAAACAGGACTGCTCGACGATCGCCAGAAGGTGACGGCGGCGACGCTCGCGAAACTGGCTGGAGCGGATTTCGTCAAGACCTCCACCGGTTTCGGACCCGCGCGGCGCGACCGTCGAGGACGTGGCGCTACTGCGTAAGACTGTGGGCGCGGAAATCGGCGTGAAGGCTTCCGGCGGGATTCGGACGCTTGAAGATCTGGAGAGCATGCTGGCGGCGGGCGCCACGCGGGTCGGCGCTAGCGCGAGCGTCAAGATTATCGAGGCCGCCGCCCGCTGAACCGCGATCGCATGGCCATCCCCGCGCAAATCTCAAATCCGGTTTCGCGAGCGCGCCGAGCTGCTCGATTTTCTGCTCGAAGTGGCGCGCGTCACCGCGGAAACGCTGGATCTCGATAAGTTGCTCGAGAGCGTGGCCTCCATCGTCAAGAACGTGATTCCCTACGACCTGTTTGCGATTCTGCTCTATAGCGAGCGCGTCCAGGGGTTGCGCATCCGGTACGCGATCGGGCACCGCGAAGAGATCGTTCGCAGCCTGGTGGTCCGGCTGGGCGAGGGCATTACCGGCGCCGCCGCTTTGAGCCGCCTGCCGGTGATGGTGGAAGATGTGCAGAACGATTCGCGCTACCTGAACGCGCTGGATGCGGTACGCAGCGAGCTTGCAGTTCCCATGATCGCCCGCGGGAAACTGGTGGGCGTGCTCGATGTGCAGTCGACCAAGAGTGAAGGCGTACCTGGAGCATGACCGCGCCCTGCTGAGGCTGATCGCGGCCCGCGTGGCCGCCTCTATCGAGAATGCGAATCTGTACCGGCGCGTGGACCGGCAGAACCGCACGCTGCGAACGCTGGCGAATCTTTCGCAGGAGTTCAGCTCGATTCTGGATCTGGATGAGCTGCTGAGTAAGATTGCGGCCACCATTCGGGCCGTGATTAATTACGACGCCTTCAGCATCCTGCTGGTGGACACAGAGAAGAAAGCTGCTTCGGCATCGCTTTAGCGTTCGCTATGACCAGCGCGTGAAGCTGGACAATATTCCGCTAGGCAAGGGCATTACGGGCGCGGCGGCGGAGTCTCGCGAGGCTGTGCGGGTGATGAACACCAGCGAAGACCCGCGCTACATCAGTACTGTCCCCGGCGTCCGCTCCGAGCTGGCGGTGCCGCTGATTGTGCAGGATCGCGTGGTAGGCGTGCTGAACATGGAGAGCGAACGCATCGGTTACTTCACGGAGGATCATCAGCGGACTGTTTCCATGCTGGCTTCTCAAATCGCGAGCTCCGTCGAGAACGCCCGTCTGTATGAAGAGCTGGCGGCGCGCGAGCAACGCATGGATCGGGATTTGAAGGCTGCGCGCAAACTCCAGCACGTGCTCCAGCCCCGGCAGGCGCCCGAGATCCGGGGTCTCGAATCGGCGCTTCGCGCGCGTCCCGCACGGGAAATTTCCGGAGACGTGTACGACTTCTTCGAGTTCGGCGACGATTATGCCGTGATCGTCTTTGGCGACGTGAGCGGGAAAGGAGCGGCGGCCGCGCTGTACGGCGCGCTGGTCAGCGGCTTGCTTCGGACCCTGGCCCCGCAGCGGCGAAGCCCGGCTCTGCTGATGCAGTCGCTTAACGAGACGCTCCTTGAGCGCAAGGTGGACGCGCAGTATGCCACCCTGCTGGTCGTGCTCTGGGAGCCGCGCACGGGACTGCTGACCCTGTGCAACGCCGGCGCGGAGCCGCCCCTGATTTACCGCCGCGGAGAGGTACTGAAGCCGCAGGCGGAAGGCATCCCCATCGGCCTTCTTGATGATCGGCAGTATGACGAAGTCCCGTTCCAGACCGAGCACGGGGATACCATTCTGTTTTTCTCCGACGGCGTCTACGACCAGCTCAATGCGAAAGGGGAGGACTATTCCCGCGCTCATGTTTTACGCTTGCTCAAAGATCGCGGCGGCGAGCCGCCCAAGGCCATCGTCGATGCGATCTTCGCCGATCTCGACGCCTATCGCGACGGCACCCCTATCACCGACGATCAGACCGTGCTCGCGATGAAGGTGACGCGATGAGCGGCGCGAGGCGATATGACCCCGCTTGATTGCTTATCGCGACCGCGCGCTGTACTGCGAGGGCGTCGCGCTGGCCGATATCGCCGCACAGTGCGGCACGCCCTGTTACGTTTATTCCGCCGGCGCTGTGCTGGAGAATTTCCACGCCTACGACGTCGCCTTCGGCGATATGCCGCACCGCGTGTGTTACTCGGTGAAGGCCAACGGAAATCTGGCGCTGCTGCGGCTGCTGGCCGAGGCTGGCGCGGGATTCGACATTGTTTCCGGCGGCGAGCTCTATCGCGTGCGTCAGGCCGGCGGCGATCCGGCGAAGATCGTGTTTTCGGGTGTCGGCAAAACCGCCGGCGAGATCGATGAGGCGCTGGCAGCCGGTATTTTCGTGTTCAACTGCGAATCGGAGCCGGAGCTGGCGCTCGATAAATGCGCTGGCGCATCGCCGCGCAGGTAAAGGCGCGCGTCGCCGTGCGCGTGAATCCCGACGTGGATGCGGTCGACCCACGCCCACATCTCGACGGGGCGGCTGGCGCATAAATTCGGCGTCGATATTGACGAGGCTGAAGCAGTGTACGAGCGCGCGCGCCAGCTCGAGAATCTGTTGATCGAAGGCGTGAGCTGTCATATCGGCTCGCAGCTCCTGGACCTCTGTCCCGTGATGGAGGCGGTGGACCGGGTACTGCGCCTTATCGAGCGCTTGAGAGCGAAAGGATTCCAGATCCGTCATGCCGATCTAGGCGGCGGTCTCGGCATCGCCTATAAGCCTGAAGATACGGCGCCCCCGATCGGCGAATTCGTCGCGGCCTTGCGCGAGCGCGTGGCTGGGCGTGGGCTGCAGGTCTTGATCGAGCCCGGGCCGCTCTATCGTCGGCGCGCGCGGGCGTGCTGCTCACTCGCGTGCTTTATCGAAAGAAGACCGGCGAGAAGGATTTCGCGGTGGTGGACGCCGCGATGAACGACCTTATCCGTCCGGTGCTCTACGGCGCCTATCACGAGATCCTCCCGCTGCTCCGGCGGGAAGGCGCGACGGCGCGGCTCGATGTCGTGGGACCGGTGTGCGAAACCGCCGACTTTCTGGCCCGCGACCGCGAGATGCCGGACGTTCTGCCGGGAGATCTGCTGGCCGTCTGCTCCGCCGGCGCGTACGGATTTGCACAGGCATCCAACTACAATGCGCGGCCCCGCGCGGCGGAAGTGCTGATCCGAGGCGATACTTGGCGGGTGGTGCGCCAGCGCGAGACCTACCAGGATTTAATTCGCGGCGAGATTTGAATCGCAACTCCCGGCGCATTCCTCAATTCGGTGCTGCCGCAATCACCTCGAACGCGACGCTCGCATCGAGCGAAGGCAATCCCTCAAATAGCAGCATGGTACTTGCGGGCGGCCGTGAATGGTCGAAAAATTCGAACCGGATAGAGCGGACCTTGTCGGCGACCGGCCGGGTCAGCGGATAGGTACTGGACCAGAACACGTCTTTGTAAGTTACGCCGAGCGCCTCGAGCGCTTTTTGCATGCGGCCGAGCGCCAGACGAATGTCGCCGTCCTGATCGCGAAAGGCCATTTGCGCGCCGCTGAAGACGATCTTCGAGGCGTTCACCAGAGCAATCTGTGAATAGTTCGGGCTCACGCTGAGTCCCGCGGGATTCAGGAAAACGACGGGCGAGGCGGGCGGCGCATCCAGGCGTCCCACGGCTTCACACTCAGCTAACGGCTCCAGGGCCGCGCGCTGAAGTTGAATGTAATCCGCCGCAGCCGCCGGAAATGCGTTCGCGATCGCCGCTCGCGCCGTCTGCACGTCGTCCAAAGAGCTCAAAAAACATGTGGCCCGGAGCACGGACTCAGGCTTCACTTGCGCCGCTTTCACCGCGGTTTGAAGCTGATTTACCGCTTGACTCACATTTTTATTCTGCTGACCCGAAAAGAACGCGAGTCCTTGTGGGTTCATCGATCTTTTTCTCCGCCTCGATACTTTCGAGCACCACTTGCGCTCCTTCGAGCGGCAGCGCGCCTACCTGAATCGTGCTCAGAGCCGGCAGCGCCAGCTTATGTTCGCGTGAAAACCTCACTTACGATGGAGGGAACCCGCCGAAGATCGCCGCTCCCGGCGACGAATGCGCGAAGCTTCACGACGGGCGCGCCATGGCGGTCGCGGAGCAGCTCCTTCAACGCGTCGCGCACCTGCTGCGAAAGCAGTCCCTTGGAAGAGAGCGGCGAGACGTGGAAAACCAAATGCGCGGTTTCGGCGGAAATTGCGCCTGGAGGGTCCGGGAGCACCGGCAAGTGTCTGGGTGGTTTCGCTCGGCCTTCTTCTTTTTCTTCTGCCCTTGCGCGGGAACGCCGATGACCAGCAGCAGCGCTCCGGTAAACGCGAAAAAAGCGAAAAACGTTCGAATCGTCGCGGAATACAAACCCGGATTGTATCACCGGGGACCGTAGTCCGAAAAATTCCGCGCCCTCGACCGAGTATCGAGTGCCGCTTGATTCACTCGGTAAATCATGAATTCTGAATCGCGGCCGTTCTCTTTCACGAGATCCGCCGCACCCGGCTGGGCCGCGAATTCCGCGAGGAGGCGATCCAGATAAGGCGCTTCCGCAAAGTCCGCGTTTGGCATGCGGATGATATATCGCACATTGCTTCGTAGTATCGTATTCCGGAAATCGTCGACCGTGCCGAGGGGGTGATTTCCTCCATTGGGCGCGTAAAATAGCTGAAATGGATCGGCTTCAAAGCCGCGAACCGCATGTCGATCGGTATATAGATAGAACATTGGATCGAGGTTGCCGAGCAGCACGGCGTCGGCCGGGGTATTGTGGCGAATCCAGCCCAACAGATCTTCCGTGCGCCGCCAGCTAATCTCCGATATTGCGGACCGTTCCTTCTCGCGCATCAAGCTCAAAACACTCCTGGCGCAAAGGAGGCCGAGCATGAGAAAGGCGGCGCTACAGACGATCCAAGAATTCACTTTGAAGCGTTCGCAACCGAATCGCGCTGCCTGCCAAGCGAGCAGCAATACAACAGGGAAGATGACCACCGCGAACCTTGTCGCAGGCCATGCCCAAAAGAGGATGAGCAGCACGTAAAGAATCACAAAGGCATGGATGGCCGTAACACGCTGCCAGGTTAAGAGAGCGGCAATTACCATTACTCCGCCGGCAACTACGGCCCATGGACTCACAAAGCCGAGCAATTGAAGCGGGCTCGCCAACAGGAGCGCTCCATTTATAAGAAGCATCGAAAATTTCTGGCTCCATGTGAAATTGAACAAAATATTCCAGGCGCGATAATTTGTGTCGGAATAGTATGGATCTCGAGCCGCCGGATGCTGGAGAACCACCCATAGAGGCCATGGGCCGTAGACGAGAAGAGTGATCGACAGATACTGAAGGGCCTTCCCGACGGCTCTCCTTCTAACGAGAATGAATAAACCCGTCAAAATTACGCAAATCCCGGCTGCCCGGGTGAGGCAAGCCAGGCTAGCGAGGATGGCGGCCGAAGCCAATTCCCATCTCTTTGTAGACCCTTCTTCCAGCCGCCGGATCATCATGAGGGCGCCCGTACAGAGCGTCGCGAAGAGAGCTTCCGAGAGTAAAGTTGAGCCGAGGTCTATCACCCAAGGCAAGGTTGCGGTCAGAAGTATTACCATCCCAGAGGCAATATCCGGCATCTGTTCCTGTTTGCACAACCGATAGGATAACCAGAGCCACAGCAGGGTGAAGGTGAACGGAATGAGCTTCAGTAGCAGCGCGTTCTCGGGAAAATGCGGGTCGAGCCGCCATACCGCGGATAGGATCAATGGGAACAGGATGGGGTATTTGGTTTGGGGAAGCTCGCTGGGAAGACTGATGATCCGGTAGCCGTGTCCCGTTGCCAGAGCCTTGGCGGTGACGAGATATACGCCATCATCCAGGTAAGCGCCAATACCGGGCGCGCGAATTGCGAACCGGTAGGCAGGGATGAGGCACATCAGGGCAAGCAGGAATCCGAGAGCGAATGCGAACTTAAATGTCTTCCCTCGGACTCGGGTTAAAGGCGGTCCTGTCGCTTTCATTTTTTAAACGGGTCGGGAGGCGGCAAGACGATCTCGCGGGGGCTCTCATCGAGCCCGAAAATTCGAATGATCTGGGGCGCGGGGGGCCCGAGCGGTTCCGGAGCGGCAGATGGCTCAGGATTGGCGGCCGGAGCAATGGCCGCGTGCCGGAGGCTGGCTGAGAATTGATCCCGGCTTACGTCGAGGTCCAGCAAAACAGCGCCCTCGACCGTCCTCACCTGTAATGCATGGGCAATACCGGGCAGGCTGGGAATTGATTGACCGATTTTCTCCGCGACCTCTGCGGCCCTCTGCTTCCGACCCGGCATCAAGGCTAACATCGAGTTGAAGACCGTCTCGCATCGACATTGCTCCCTCGAAACTCCCGGTCTCGATATCCAGAGGAACGAAGCGGCTCGCCAGCGGGTCCGGCAAGCTGTTCGACAACACCCATAAATCCTGATTTTGGGCGAGCCTTGCCGCCCGTGCCAGCAGCGGCGAGAATCGCCGTCTCGATCCCGCCGGATCTGTTTCGGAGAGATTTCGATCGATTGTGGATTCGAGGGTCTTACGCGCTCCCACCAGCAGAAGCTTGTCGCTCACTTGGGCGATGCTGAGCGTAGCTTTGTCCCGGGAAATCCACAGATCGGTTCCGCGGTAGTTCGCCGCCGAGAGGCCTTTGCCGGTGGCCTGCTTCCGCACTGTTTCAGCCGGGAACGATCCGCTAATCATGGCGAGCAGCGTGGGCGAAGAGATAAGAATCTGATTCGCCTCCCAGAGGGACGGCAGATCGGGAAAGCTCAGGCCGTCCGAAGACGACAGCTCTGCCTCCGCAGCTTCGGCAAACGGCGATTGTCGCAGGCGTTCCCAACGAATTCCGACCAGGGCTGAAGCTTCCGGCGATGCGAAACTCCACCAGCTTGGGTAAGACTCGCCGGTCGCAAGCGCGGCTGTCATCAATACCAAAAGAATTTCACGCACCCTTATTTGATCGGGTGCTATTACGGATAAGGATAGAAAAACTGGGAGTTTTTACCGCACGATCGATCTCCCGATAGGTAATCCATTGAAAATACGCCGTGGCAACAAGGTTGCTAAGATCTGCTTGAATGCAGGCCGCCGAATACGGAGACGCGTTCGCGGCTGGATATACTGCCACACGTCGATTCCTTTTAGCGCATGGCGCTCCGACTGAAGATGCGGAGGAGATTGCGCAGGCTGCGTGGGTTCGGGGCTGGGAATATCGCGATCAGCTACGCGATCCGGGCTTGATCAACTTTTGGGTAAATTCTATCGCTCGGAATCTTTTGCGAGCACGGTTCCGGCGGCCCCTCACGATTCGCCTTGAGGATTCGAACCCTTCTTACACGATGGATCAGGAAGCGCTGGAGCTGCATCTAATGCTCGAATGCTGCCCTAGGCGCGATCGCGCCGTACTCGAGCAGAGCTTGAAGGGTTTTTCATCGGAGGAGATCGCACGCAGTGTAGGCATAAGCTCTACCGGTGTCCGCGTGCGGCTCTTGCGAATTCGCCAGTCTCTCCGCCAGCGGATCGCGCGGGCGGCCGAGGCCGCGTAAACAATCGTCGCGTAACAATAGTTGTTATCTTGATCCACTGCTTGCGTGGCCGGGTGCTGACACCGGAGATCCTCGATACGCTTCCTTATGAGCGCGCGCGGGCGAGCCTCGGGGACTTGGTGCGCATCAATCGCCGCTGGGGAGGCTACAGCACTCTAAGACATTTGTTAGCGGGCGTGGTGAGGCCTGCTGAACCGTTTTCACTGCTCGATGTTGGCGCCGCGTCCGGCGATATGGGTGCTCTGGTGAAGAAATGGTATCCGCAGTCGCGCGTGACATCGCTCGACCGCGTGGCGTCTCATCTGAAAGGTTGCGATACTCCGCGCGTTGTGGCCGACGCCTTCAATTTGCCTTTCGCGTGCGCCGGTTTCGATATCGTGTTCTGTTCCCTGTTTCTCCACCACTTCACGAATCGGGAAATCGTGAGGCTCCTCGGCGCCTTTGGAACCATAGCGAGACGGGCCGTGCTGGTGATCGATCTCGAGCGCAACCCGATTGCCTATTATTTCCTCCCCTGGACCAGATGGTTATTGGGTTGGGACGCGGTCACGGTGAACGACGGTCCTATATCGGTCGAAGCGGCGTTTCGTCCGCGCGAATTAGAGCAGCTGGCGCGCGCCGCAGGTCTGGTCGATCCGCGCGCGCGACTATACCGTTCCGCCTTTCGGATCGGCATGGTGGCCGGCATCCCTAGGTTATAATCTGCTTGGGAGGACAATGAGTAAAGAAGACAGCATAGAAGTCACCGGTACCGTAGTTGAAAAATTTCCCAGCGGCCTGTTCAGCGTTCAGCTCGACCAGGACCGCACCGTGCTTGCTCACTTGGCTGGCAAATTGCGCCGCAACCGAATCCGTGTACTGGCGGGCGACCGGGTCACGATGGAGCTCTCGCCGTACGATTTGACCAAAGGGCGCATCACCTATCGGCACAAGTAGCCTTAATTAAAATTAAAATTCCGCGAATCCTTCGATCAAAGCTGCTGACCGTGCAGCATCTTAACGCTCGCTGTGCCCGCGCAGATCGCTTTGGCTCACTATAATCGTCGCCAAGGAGGAATCGATTTTGCGTACTCCGCCGGTCTCGACCAAGTCACGCCGCCAGGGTACGGAAACGAGCGATCTCCTGCGCCAGTTGAGCGATCGCCTCATTGGCCAGCCGCACGCCATGGCGCAGATCGTGCCCTACGTCCATATGCATCAAGCCGGATTAGCGCCGGATGGGCGGCCGGTCGGAGTATTTTTATTGCTGGGTCCCACAGGGACAGGCAAAACGCGAACGGTAGAGGTGCTGGCCGAAATCCTCCACGGCAGTGTGAAGCAGGTGCTGAAGGTCGACTGCGGCGAGTTTCAGATGGAGCATGAAGTCGCCAAGCTGATCGGCGCGCCACCCGGCTACCTGGGCCATCGTGAAACTCAACCGGTGCTGAGCCAACAGAAGCTCGGCGGAGTGACAAGCGAGGCCTCGAATCTCTCGCTGGTGCTGTTCGATGAGATTGAAAAAGCCGCGCCCAGTATGACCCGGCTGCTATTGGCCGTGCTCGACAAAGCTACACTGCGGCTGGGCGACAACACGACAGTGAATTTCGAGAACGCCATGATTTTTCTGACCAGCAATCTGGGTGCGTCCCGAATGCGTAAGGAGATTCATCCGGATTTCGGCTTCGAGGCGATGTTGCCGGTTGAACCCCACGATGCCGGCAAAAAACTGAAGGGTATCGGAATGAGCGCTGCGCGCCGCAAGTTCTCGCCCGAATTCCTCAACCGAATCGACTCGGTGATCACGTATCTGCCGCTCGATGCGGGATCTCTGGCGGCAATTCTCGATCAGCAGATACTTGATCTGGAGCGGCACATCGAGAATCGTCTGGCTGAACGCGCTTTCGATCTGGAGATCGGCCAGTCGGCGCGCCGCTTCCTGCTCCAAAAGGGGACTAGCGATGAATACGGCGCACGAGAGTTGAAGCGAACCATCCTGCGGCAGTTAACACAGCCGCTGGCAGCGATGGTCGCTGAAGGTCGAATTGAGCCGGGGTCGACAGTACATGCCGAGCCGGACGGCCAATCGTTAGCTTTAAGGATTGGCGATTGCTTTCGCCGGCAGAGAAGCGATGAAATTTTGAGATCCTAGGATGGTGGCGCGTCGAAGCGCCCTTGACCCGGACCATATCTGCCAACAAAGCTACAGCCGGTCTCGACCTCATAAACGGCGTTCGCGATCTTGTCTCGCCGCCTGGAAAACGGCTTCAATCGGAAAAGGTCGGCTTTAAACTACGGGTTCCATTCCGAACCGTCGCAGCAGCAGAAATTCCGACAGATTATCCGTGGTCAGCAGCCCCAGCAGCTTGTGGTCCTCCATCACCAGAGCGCAGCGGCCGCCGTGCGCCATCAACGGAAGGACATGGGCCAGATCCGTGCCCGGATCGAGCGATAGAAACGTGCGGTCCATCACTCCAGCGACGTATGCCTCCGGTCCCTCCGAAGCCAAAGCTTTCAACAAGAGGTTCCGGTCTATCAGGCCCACTACCCGATCCCCGTGCACCACCGGAAAATGTTTTTGCGAGGTGGATAGCAGCAGGTTCGCGGCATCCCGAATGGTGTTGCCGTGTCCCAACGCGCGGAATTCAGTGATCATGGCCGCGCGCACCGGAATACCGTGAGTCAGCGTGCGGCCCATGGCGGCAGCGCTCTCATGCGCGGCGCCCAAATAAATGAAGAATGCGAAGAATACCAGCATGGACTGCGGCGCAAGCAGTCCGTAAAGCCCCATGCTGATGGCCAACATCCGGCCCATCCAGGCGGCCATGCGCGTGGCTTGCTCCTGCGGGTGGATACAGGCCAGCAGCGCCCGCAGAATGCGTCCGCCATCCATCGGAAAAGCTGGCAACAGGTTGAATCCGGCCAGCAATAGGTTTCCATAAGCCAGCCGCGCCAGCGCGTTCGTGTCGCTGGGCTGGAGCAGGTCTGAAATCTTCACGGAAACCGCCTGCTGCATGACCAACATGTAACCGAAAATGCCGGCCGAGATCAACACATTCATCAGCGGCCCGGAGATCGCGATCCATAGCTCCTCGGCGGGATTTAGAATCCGCTCCATCCGCGACAATCCCCCGATCGGAAACATAATAATTTCCGTGGTGCGAACTCCGAAGCGCAATCCGATGAAGGCGTGCGCCATCTCGTGCAGCAGCACGCTCGCGAAAAGCCCCAGCAGAAACAGCGCATAGCTCAGGCTCGATTCGCGGCTGCCCAGATCGGCAACAACCAGGAAAATCAGGAGCAGGACAAAGGTGAAATGCAGCCGCACCGGCACGCCGAACATTCGGAATGCTTTCACAGTGCCGGCTGTATTATTGAGTTCGGCGGGAGATCGGATTGCTTCCACAGGTACACGATAACAGAGGACCGGTGGAATTTAGACTCGGCTGAACCCCTGAATCGGGGTGCGGTGAAACACTGATTATGAACGTTTCGCACCGTGTAAGAATACTTTACATGAAGGGATGTAGAGGATCGAGTATATCGTAAAATTGCGGACCGCTTTAGACGATGGCGCGAATTGGTTTCTGATACATTTGAACTCTAAACTGAATTTAGGGATGATTCGACCTTTGCACAGCGCAATTCTAGGAATACTACATCATCTTCACTGAGACCATAAGCGGCGGGACTCTTGAGGCATTGTCGAATTTGGTCCAGTGCCGTGCGCGCGTTGCTGAGAGAGCGAGCAGAGTTCGCGGGATCAATATGAGCTCTCGCAGTTTCAATAAAGGTTAACGCGAGATCAGCCTCTAGTTGCAGGAACCCGAACCAACTTGCTACAGCTCGCGCCATTTTGATCCGCTAGAATCCTATCATGCCGGTCCGCCTGAACAGCAGCACTACTTCAAACGGACCGAGGACCCTCCGTCACTCTCGACAGAATCGGCTTTAGTGGTTGTAGTTTTCCGGATCTTACTTCCTGTTCCATCTTGCGTCCAAGCCGGAGGGCGTCCACGTCGCGCAGGTCGGCCCCGTCCAAGCATCTCAATACAAGCGATCGCCTGTGCGATCTGCTCCTGTTCTCGGCGTAATTCCACGAGCATTTTCGTAATATCCATCTCCGATCTCCCGTTCCGCATGCGAGATTCCCAGGTGCAGGTTCCGCGCACGGTGGTTTGTCTCGCGCGGAGGGGGTGCGAGAAAGCAGAATTACTTTCCCTGGCCTCTCCGTTGGTGAGAAATTGAAAACTGCACAAATGGTAACATCTTTTCCTCCTTATGCAACATAATTGTCTGATTTCTTACGTGATCGACCCTTCTAAGCGCTGAAATACGGAGGATTGGACTTGCCGGAGCTTGCAATCGAAAGCAGAATCTAGGGCTACAGATCGGATTTAATAGCGTATAGCGGACAGGCCGAAGCGATGTAATTAAAGAGGCCAGCCGCGCGGGCCTGTCTGCGCTTTTTTGCTCGGCAACGGGCCTGGACCGTCACTCGATCCGTTCCGGCGCGGCGGAGCATTGGAAAAATCCAGCTCATGTTCATCGAACTGTACCGGCCGGTCGAGCACCATTTCGACCGTGGTCCCTTTGGCGAGAACGGCTTCGGGTCCGCGCGTGAACAGCACTGTCATAAGGCCGGCGGCGGCTCCGGCCGCGGCTCCGATTCCAGCGCCCATGCCAGCCGCACCACTAAGGCTGCCCGCGAGCGCGCCCACGCTTGCGCCGGCCGCTGCCGTCTCACCTACCGTACGGGTATCACCGCCCTTGTTGCCTTCGCTCTTGATACTTCCTTCCTTGCGGTCCAGTTCTTCGCTGGCGCGTCCATCGAGCTCGCTCACGCGGGCGCGGAAATCCCGCGTAGTACCGTTAGGCAACGTGAGCGAATCGAAGCGCAGATGAAACTCGCCTCGCCCTTTGGCTTTTCCCGGGCGCACGACTTCGGTGATCGTTCCGGCCACGTAGCTGCCGGGCGGAATGACGATACGGCCGTTCGCCAGGATGGGGAACACGGTTTCGAGATACACGCGGTCGCCGGCGACAGAGTTTTTCGTGCTGACGCTGTTGATCATGCTCAGGGGAATGTGCGTCCCCGAAGATACTTCAAAAACCTTCGGCTCGGGTACCGGCTTGGCTTCGGCGGCCGGCGCGGCTTCCTGCGCGCACAGCGCCATAGCGCCCGCTAAAAATATCGGAATCGCCCGCGCGAGCTTAACCATAATTCCTCTCCTCAAGTCTAGCCTAGATCCCCCTTATTGAAGAGCGCACAGGACGCAGCGGCGTTCCGTTGTGCATGTCATTGCAACGGCAGATACCGGCCCGGCGGGCTTATATTTCCGTCCGAGCCAATCTGGATTTCAGGATTGGGCGGCGCATCGTCCGGCAGGGTGAAATTGATTTGGAATAAACCCGCGCAGGTCGGCGTGACGCCTGCGTAGAATACGCGATCCGGAGCGACCTGCACGCCGTTCAGTAGAATTTGAAAGTCGCTTCCTTTCACCAAAGGCGCGGCCTGCGTCGGAACCTGATTAGGAACGGCCGCCGGAACCGTGGGACCGAGGCCGGTGGCGTACAAGATGATCAGCTCGCCCGCGTGCGCCGGCGCCGATGAGGTGATCAGCGAGCCGTCCACCAATGTTCCCAGCACCGTCGTCGCATCGATCTGAAACAGGGAAGGCGCGGTCGCCTGGAGCATGATAGTGATCGCCGGACCGGCCACGCCGTCGGCCTCCAGCTGCACCACCGCAGGACCGGCGACGAGTGAAATCGGAACCAAGGCGTTGACCAGCGTAGGCGAAACGTACCAGATGTCCGCAGGTATCTGGTTGATCAACACCCGGACTCCAGTGCCGATCAGCGCCGTCGGCAGAATTCCGCCGCTGATATCGGCCGCGCTGATGGCCTTGGTTACATACGCGAGGTTTTGCCCATAGATGCTAATGAACATATTGGGCGCGTAGTAGTTCGCGATATTCGAGGCGGAGTTAGCGATGCTCGCCGCGGTGTAGGCAGGCGGGCCGCCATTGTTGCCAGTCGCACCGGCCTGCCAAGGTCCGAGTGCGAGAGCTGCCAACCATAGGGCACCCACAAACAGGAGTGTGCTTAGGAATCCAATATTCTCGCGAGAATTTCTGGAATCTCGAAGACCGCCCGGTTTTCGATCCTCGCGACGGCTGCGCGATAACTATCCAGTCTTCCGATCAGTTCCTCAACCGCCCCTTCGATGTCTTGAAAGCTCCGGAGCGCCAGACCGGCGCGGTTCTCCACGACCCAATCAGCATTGTAACGCTCCTGCGGAAGCGTCCAGGCGTTGCGCTCGACGATTACCGGCAGCTTCATGGCGACGGCTTCGCTGATACTGCCCGGCCCCGGTTTTCCGATCAAAAAATCCGATAGGTGCATATAGTAAGGAACTTCGCTGGTAAATCCCTCGATCCACCGCGGAGCGCCCGTCTTCCCAAGCGCGCGCAGCTTCGACGTCAGGGCCTGGTTTCGTCCGCAGATGAAGATCAGTTGCGTTCCGCTCAAACGCCTGGCGATATCGAGCATCACTCCCGAACCTTGCCCCCCAAACAGCACCAAGCCAGTCGGACGCTCGGGATCGAGCCCGAGGCGGCTGCGCTCCGCAGCTCGGTCCACTTGGATGTCTTCATAAAAATAAGGCCGCAGGATCATTCCGGAAGTACGGAAGACGCGATCCTCCGGGTGATCCAGGGCGCGTGCCTGATCGCAGGCATGTCCGGTGCCGCAGATCACGTGCTGGGGCTGGCGCTCGATCCAGAAATGCGGCGGGTAATCCGCAAAGTCCGTGAGGATCGTCACAAACGGTGCTCCTGGCCGGGCAGTCTTAAGGCTCTGAAAAAGCGCGCGATTGAAGTTCGGCACCAGCGATACCACCATCTCCGGCTCCGTCCCGGACCAGTAGCGCGCGAGCAGCCGGACCGTACGCCCGTGATACAGCCGGATTACTCCGTGCATAAACTTCAGCCCTTGAGCCGAGCCTAATGTCCATCCCCTTGCCAGCATCAAGTTGTAGATATCTTCCAGGCGGATTCCGGTGACCTTGCGGAAAATGTCTAGCGAATGAAGAACCTCCTGGAGATTCACCAGACGGATTTCCCACGGCCTTCCCTGCCCTTCTATGACGGTTTTGAGAGCCATTGCGGCGGAGCGATGGCCGCCCCCGGCGTCAAAGTAGATGAAATCGATTTTCTTCACCAAAAAGACGCTAATGTTGTGGCGTTTTTTGCACAATGGCCTGGATAATGCGATCGCTTACGCCGGCATTCTTCAAATCGATCAGATCCTGTGGGCTGGTGCGGAAATCGGTATCGCTAGTCGCAATCTTCGAGAGGATCACATCCTCGGAAAGACCGGCCTTCTGCATTTGAATAACGTCGAGGTTCGTGAGGATGCCACCCGCGGCCGGAAGCGGTGGGGTGATGGTCGTACCCGGACTCCCCGCTCTCAACTTCGCTTCATCTATAGGGATATTGCCGCGGACATAAGCCGTCGTATCCATGCCCCGGTCCAACTGAACGGTTTTCCCCTTCACCCATACCAGAACGGGCGAGGCAACCACCGTCGCGGCAATACGGCCTCCGTCCATTGGCGTTCCTCCCTCTTGGCTCGTGGCGCGAAGGGGCGCTGTGCTGCCGTCGGCCAGGCGTACCGTATCCACGCTGACCTCCAGCTCGCCGGCGCGTCCGAACCGCCGCTTCTGTCTCACTTTACTGACATGACCTAGCGCCAGACTCCCTTTCGGAATCACCACCAAACCCCGCACGATCACCGGTTCGGTAACCTCGAAATCAACCGTCTCCCCTTCGTGAGCGGTAGCCGAAGAGATCGTGCGTTCCAGGCGCAGCCGGACGGGCGTTCCGTCCTGTAGCGTGAGCACCTGTGCGCTCAGAGTCGCCAGGCCAGACATGAGAAGAAAAAAAATCGTAAAGGCAACGCGTTTCATAAGACCATTATTGAGCAAGCGTATTACCATTGGCTTATACCTGGAAATTCCCAAGCGCTTGAGCCAGAACTTCCGCGAAATTGACGCCGCTCTCCGACCACAACTGCCGCCGCTCCAGATCGAGCATCCCGTCGATCTCGCTCACCAGGTGCAATAGGCTTCGAATATTCGACTGCACCATGCGAACCGAGCCCTCGATCTCCGGCTGAGGCAGAAAACGCGAATCGAGTCCAAATTCAATGCGCAATTGATCCCCGATATCGTTGTCGAATTCAGGACCGAAGCAGGCCAGCATTACTGGAATCGGAGTCAAGCGCCAGTCGCGATCGTAATTCCACAGATCCCAAAACCCGTCCACCTGCACGGTGCAATCTGCATGGGTAACTTCTCGGGCCGCGTTCAGGATCAATCCCGGCTCGCTCCCCGGGGGAAAGGCGCGTTCGACCAGAGGCGGCTCGGCATGTTCCAGGGCGTAGATGCGCAGTACCGGAATCAGCGGCGTGAGCTTCGAGAACGGAAAAAGGGCCAGTAATTTTTCGAAGTGCCCAAGCATGTTGGACGCGTTATATCCTCGAATCCAGCAGGAAAGATAAAGACGGTCCGGCACTCCTCGAATTGTACCCTGGTAGAGCTGATTTTTTTGGTAGCGGATCAGTTTGTCCGCGCAATCGTTCGTAATTCTGTGAACGGGTGCCCGATATAATGCCTGCATGTACACGCCGCAGGCTGGAATCTTCGCTCTTGGAACCTCTTCTCACGCGTACCTGGAGTTTGACCTTCTGGACGCAAAGAAATGGAAGGAGTTCGCTTCTACAATCGCTGCTATCCGTGAACCACGGACCACCACAGGAGGAGTGAACTTCGTGATCGGCTTTCGGCCTGAGCTCTGGCGCGATATCGTTCCGGATGACGCCCCTCCCGGCGTAGAAGGCTTTAACCACGAGATCCAAGGCACAGAAGGATTCGTTATGCCAAGCACGCAACGTGATGCACTGGTATGGCTGTCCGGCAGTGCTTATGACGTTATCTTCGATATGGCCCGCTCGGTCGTCCATGACCTCGCGGGCCAAGCCTCGCTAGGAGAAGAAACCTCGAGTTGGCCTTATCGGCACGATCGCGACCTTACCGGCTTCATCGATGGCTCGGAGAATCCGACGCTGCTCGACGCTCCCATCGCAGCGCTCTTGTCCGAAGGAGTTCCGGGTGCTGCCGGCACAGTGCTGTTGCTTCAAAAGTGGAAACACAAAGCAGCTGAGTGGGAAGCCCTGCCGACCGATCAGCAGGAGCGCATCATGGGACGCACCAAGCTCGATAGCATCGAACTCGAGAAAAAGCCGTCCGACTCGCATGTCGCTCGCACTGATCAGGACGAGTTTGGGAACATCTTTCGTCGCAACATGCCCTACGGAAGCGTCGACGACCATGGCACCATGTTCGTCGGATTCAGCGCTGACCAGAAGCGGCTTTCCAGAATGCTCGATAGCATGGCGGGCCTAGTCACCGGCACGCGCGATGCGCTCACACGTTTTACTCAGCCGCTGACCGGCTCTTATTATTTCGTGCCTTCCGTCGAGAGTCTGCGAGGTTTAAGGTAAGACAACCACGCAAACTACCGATTTCTTAACTCTTCACAGCACCCGCCAGCCGCTCAATCGCATTCTGAAGCTCTTGCCGATGTCAGAACGCCCTCGAACAGATCGCCTACGCGGTCGAACCTGGCCAGCGCATTTCCGAGATGGAATTGCTCCGGATGCAAGCGCGGCGTCACCTCGCGCCACGCCAGCGGCGTCGCCATGGGCGCGCTTATGAAATAGCCAAGGTCAATCCTTACTCGCAGCGCAGAGCCGCCGCGGGATTAAACCGGCTTGCCCGCCGCATGGGCAGATACGCGGCCACCAGCGTCACCACGAAAAAGAACAGCACCACCGAGCCATACATCCAAGGAGAGCCTTCAACCGCCGTATTCGAAAGCGAACGGACCGTGTTTCTGGTCGTGAGCGCCAAGCCCAAACCGCAAGCCAAACCGGCGAACACCCAGGCGGTGGTCGCTCCAAGGATGGTCCGAATAATGGCGCCTCGGCTTGCGCCCAGCGCGATGCGAATCGCGATCTCGCTGGTTCGCTGCGAGACTAGGCAGGAGATCACGCTATACATTCCGGCCGCGGCCATCGTCATCGCTATCAGCGCGAATACGCCAATAAGGAACACATTGAAACGTGGTTGCGTCACCGAATCCGCGATTAGTTCCTTCATGGTCATGACGCCAAACACGGCTTGGTCCGCGTTTGAGGACTCGACCGCCGCCCTCACCTGTTTGACGAGTGCCGCCGGCGGAAGCGCGGAACGTACGACCAAGTAGACGTTCGCCCAGGAAATCTGTAGAGATGAGATGTAGGCTTCAGCAAACGGGGCGGTTTGAAGGCCGCGCGCACGGACATTCCCGACCATCCCGACAATCGTGATTTGGGCCCCCGGCCCATCGTTAATCTGCTTCCCGATAACATTCGCGCCCAATCCGAATCGGCGCGCGAATTCCTCATTGACGATCGCAACATTTACCCGTCCTCCTGCGTCGTCCTCGCGGAAGCTACGCCCGGCGAGTAGCGGGATCCGCAGCGTGCGGAAAAAATCCGGGCTGACCTGACTGGTAAACGCGAGCACCTTCATGAGATCGCCGTTTCCGTCCCTCAGTCCGAGAATTTCAAAAGGCCCTCCTCGCGCGGGGCGCAGCGGCGGACCCGTTACGATTGCGGCCGAATCCACTCCAGCAATGTCAGCGACCTTCTTCAGGTATTCCCGAAATACCAGTCTCGCTTTCGGGTCTACTGCGTTCTGCTGCCGGCCCGGTAGTTGCAACCGCATCGCCAGCACATGGTTCGGATCGAAACCCATCGGAACGGAGATCAATGTAAATAAGTTCTGCGCGACCAATCCTGCTCCACACAACAGAAATACGGAGAGCGCCGCTTCGATTGCGATCATCGCGTGGCGCCACCGGTTTCCCTCGCGTGTGGTGCCGTGCGCATTTAGACTCGGTCCTGCCGTCCAACGGCTTCCCTTCACCGCTGGAACGATCGAGAAAACGATCGCTGAAAGCAGTGAGATGGCCAGTGTAAAATCGATGATACGTGCATCCAAATGGGCCGATGCCAGAAGAGGGCTGCGCACCGGAAGCAGACTGACGAGAAGGCGTACGATCCACCCGGCCGCCAGCAACCCAGCCGCGCCGCCGCAGCCCGCGAGCACGATGCCTTCGAGAAGAAATTGCCGGATCAGACGGACGCGGCTCGCGCCCAGCGCCGAGCGAATGGCAATTTCACGGCCGCGTCGCAGCGAGCGCGCCAGGAGCAGTTGCGCCGTATTTGCACACGCGAGCAGCAGTAGCACGCCCACCCCTCCGAGCAGCAGCCACAACAAAGATCGCTGAGTCCCTACGATGGCTTCGCGCAGCGGGAGAACGTCGAAGGTAAAGAGACTTGGATTGTGTTGAAGATTGGGAAATGCCGAAGGATGCTCGCGCGTAAGCACGCGGGCGATGCCGTGCAGATGGCTTTCGCCTGTGCAAACGTGACACCCTCTTTCAACCGGCCGATGACGCGAACCGCAACGCCACGGCCGCTGCCGCTCGAAAAAAAAGGAGCAGAAGACTGGATCGGATAGGAGACGTAGATGTCCACCGGCTCCTCGATGCGCAGCGTCGGATAGTCGAAATGAAATCCGGGTGGGAGGACACCTACGACCGCCGCCGGTTGACCATCAAGTCGAAGCGTGCGTCCTATAATGCCGGCGTCCGCCCCCAGTCTCGATCGCCAGAAGGCATCGCTAAGAAGGATCACTGGCGTCCGGCCCGGTTGGTTCTCTTCGTCGAAAAACGTCCTGCCCAGCGACGGACTCACGCCCAGCAGCGGAAAGAAGGAAGCCGTCACGCGCGCGGCGAAAACGCGAACGGGCTCGCCGGCTCCGGAGAGCTGCATGTCGGCGTGTTCGGCAAACGCGATCTGTTCGAGCGTACGGCTGCGCGTGCGAATTTCCAGGAATTCCGAGACACTCGGGATCCAGCCATTGTTCTCCATGATCGTGACCAGCCGCCCCGCGTCGCGATACGGAAGCGGATCGAGAAATGCGGCTTTGAGCAGCGTGAAGATCGCCGCGTTACCGCCGATCCCCAGCGCAAGCACCAGCACAATTAGTGCGGAAACAGCGGCGTCCCGGCGCAACAAAACCGCGCCGTAGCGAAGATCCTGAAGAGAAGAGGCGAACCATCCCAGCATGGCGCCGCGCATCCCTTTTATCGCCATGAGGCCAACTGTAGCACCCTCGTTAACTCTTCACACTCCCTGCTAGCCGCTCAATCGCATTCTGAAGCTCTTGCGGATGTTTCAGAACGCCCTCGAACAGATCGCCTACGCGGTCGAACCTAGCCAGCGCATTTCGGAGATGGAATTGCTCCGGATGCAAGCGCGGCGTCACCTCGCGCCAGGCCAGCGGAGTCGCCACGGGCGCGCCCGGATACGCCCGCACACAATACGGCGCGGAGATGGTTTTGCCCTCGCCGATCTGCATCCAATCGAAATAAACCTTGCCCTTATCGCGGCTCGAAACAGCGCGGGGCGTGGTGAACAGATCGGGCCGCTCTCCCGCAACCAGTTCGGCTAGCAATTGCGCCAGCGATCGCACCTGTTCGTAGGTATAGCGAGGCGCCAAGGGTACGAAGATGTGCATCCCATCCCCGCCGGTCGTCTTGGGATAACCCTCCAGCCCAATGAAATCGAGCTTGGCGCGCACTAGAAGGGCCGCCTCCACGATCTTTTCGTAACCGCACTCGTGAGGATCGAGATCGATAAGAAGATAATCGGGGTGCTCAAACGAGCCTACGCGGCTCATCCAGGGATTATGGTCGATGCAGCCGAGGTTCACCAGATATAGCAATGTCGCGCGATCCTCGCCGATTATGTACGTAACTCCGTCCGGGGCGGTCTCGGTCCGCAGCCATTTGGGGGAGCTCGCGGCTACTTCTTTCTGGAAGAAAAACTTAGCCTCGATGCCGTTAGGATAACGCTTCAACGAGAGCGGCCGATCCTTAAGATACGGCAAAATTAGCGGCGCGACCGCATCGTAGTAATTTAACAGGTCCCGCTTCCGATATCCCTCCTTCGGATAGAAGATCTTGTTGAGATTAGTGAACTTCAGGCGATGCCCATCGACGGTGATCGTGGTCTCCCCGGTATCGCGTAAAAGTGTTCCACGTGAAACACTTGCGGCCTGTTCTCTCATGCATTCCTGCGGATCGACATCGGGGCGCAGACCCACGAAAACCGGGGCGCGCAGCTTGCCATCATCGGTCCAGTTGGAGAATCTGACTTCGCAGACCAACTCGGGCCGCGTCCACGTTACATCCCGAGGCAGATTCCTGTCCGGCTCGAGCGGACACGTCTTCGTCGCCAGCGGAGCGAGCCGGGAATGGATCGCTTCCATCATCTGGCGATCGAATCCGGTTCCTACATTGCCGGCCCACACCAGCTTGCCGCGATCGTAAACCCCGAGCACCAGCGCGCCGAACAGATCGCGCTCGCCCTTAGTGAATCCGCACAGCACGAACTCCGCCGAATTGACGTTTTTCCATTTCACCCAATTTCCCGTGCGGCGAGATTCGTAGAGACTGCCGGCGCGCTTGCCGACGACGCCTTCCAATCCCTGGGCTTTCGCGGCCTGCATAAGCTGCTCGCCATCGTCCCCAAAGCTCTCGGAGTAGCGAACCAGTTCACCCGGTTTCAGAACTTCTTTGAGCAGGGTCTTGCGCTCGATGAGAGGCAGGCCGCGCAAGTCATATCCGTCGAGATACAGCAGGTCGAAGGCGTAGAACACCACCGGATGACTGCGGGCCAGCGCGGCAATCGAACCGGCGTCGGAGATGGTGATACGGTGTTGCAACAGTTCAAAGCTCGGCAGGCCCCGATCGTCAAGCGCAACGATTTCACCATCGATAATGGCGGTGGCCGCTTGAATGTGATGCGGCAAGATCGATAATTCCGGATATTGCCGCTCCATCGAGTTGCCGTTGCGGGAAATCATGCGGAGCCGGCCGCCCTCGATATAGCAGATGGCGCGCACCCCATCCCACTTGACTTCGTAGAGCCAGTCTTCGCCCGAGGGCGGATGGCCACCCTTGCCGATCATTGCGAGCATGGGCGACACATCGCTCGGCATGGGCGCGCGCACGCCTTGACGGATCTCCCGCAGATGAGGATTTGCTTGCGGAACCGCTCGTTCGAGACCCTGCGCGATCTCCTCCTGGCTACGTCCGGTCAGAACGCTCCGGGAATGTTCTTCCGGATCCCAACCGGGTTTCGCGAATGAATCCTTCTTCTTCAGAAGTAGCCACTCGTTGCCCTTGCCTCTCTTGATTCTCACCAGCGCGAAATCGCCGGAGATTTTCTCGCCGTTAATATGGAACTTGAAATCTCCCCGGGCAAGCTGCTCTTCCGCCGACGCATCCCCGAGTATTTGATAGGTCCCGCGATCCCACAGCATCACGCTTCCCGCCCCATAATTGCCCTTCGGAATGTTTCCTTCGAAGCCTCCGTATGCAAGCGGATGGTCCTCTACCATCATGGCGAGGTGCTTTGCCGATGAGTCGAGAGTGGGTCCTTTGGGCACGGCCCATGATTTGAGCGCGCCGTCTACTTCAAGCCGCAAATCGTAATGTAAACGCGTCGCATGATGCCGCTGGACGCAATACGAGAGCGGATGCGACTCGGCAGTCGGAGGCGAATCGGCCGCAGCAGGCGCCGGCTCAGGAGTGCGCTCGAAATGGCGTTTATCTGAATATTTGCGAAGAGACACAATTACCTGGGAATGTTTTGCGTTATATTAGGCGCGAGGATCTCCTATGGCATCCACTGTTTGGCGAGGGCATCTCACCTTCGGGCTGGTGTCGCTCCCAGTCAAATTGTACAGCGCGGCGCGCAGCGAAAGCATCAGTTTCAACCAGCTTCATAAACCCGACGGCTCCCGGGTCAAACAGGTCCTCTACTGCCAGGCCGAAGACAAGCCTATCCCGCGCAGCGAAGTCGTAAAGGGCTACGAATACGAGAAAGATCGTTACGTTGTGATCGAGGAGGAAGAGGTGAAGAAGGTTGCTCCGGCCACGGCGAAGGTAATGGAGATCCTTGAATTCGTCAAATCCGATCAGGTAGACCCGATTTATCTCGAGACTTCGTACTATATGGCGCCGGATGAAGCCGGAGAGAAGCCCTACGCGCTGCTGTTCGACGCTCTCAAGAAATCCGGATATGTGGGCATCGCGAAAATTGCGATGCATAATCGCGAACACATCGTGATTCTGCGGCCGGGACACAACGGCGTCCTGCTCCACACCATGTACTACAGCCATGAGATCCGCAAAGTAGACGAGTTTCGCACCGATTTGAGCCTGGTGAAGGAGAAGGAATTGGCGCTGGCGACGAACCTAATCGAGGCGCTGGCGGGCGAATTCGAGCCGGAAAAATACAAGGACGATTACCGCGAGAACCTTCTGCAGATGATCGAGGCCAAGAAGCAGGGGAAAGAAGTCGTGGCTACTCCCGAGCCGAAGCAGGCCAAGGTTGTGGATATATTGGAGGCTCTGCAGGCCAGCCTTGCGATTGCAAAAAAACCCGCGGCATCAGCCACCCAGCCTGTCGCGGTGCAGGAAGCACGGCCAGCGCGGAAGCGGGCGCGAGGCTAGCTCATGTCAGCCACTGCCGGTCAATAAGATCCATCATGTCTTGATACGCTCGCGTGGCAAAGCCTAGGCTGCGATCTCGAATCGCCTTACATTCTGCTTCCTTCGCCGGATCGCCATTGGCATCGATCAGGCAAATTTCGTAGGTTCCGGCGATCTTCGACACCGCATCGGAGAGCGCGCAATCAATCCCCTTGAGGGCTGCGTCTTTGGCTGCGGACATTCAATTTTGCTCCTTTTGCAAAGCTTTCATTAACTCTTCGGCATACAGCGCTCCGGCGGGCGTTTCTTCATGCTTGAAGAAAACATAGGCATCGCGGCCGTCACCGAGTATCCCTTCGACGCGCGCCGCGATCTCCTGACGTTCTTCGGCCGTGTAATCTTCTTTCCTCAGCCGCGCGTAGACGAATCCGGCGGTGAATACCTGCGGCACTTCAAATTTCTCCGACTCCGCGAGACATAACGCGACACCGTGTTTCTCCAGCAGCCGATAGACTTCATCCGTCAGCCAGGATGAATTGCGAAACTCGAAGGCATACCGAATGTCTTCCGGGAGTTTTTCCAAAAATATTGACAGCAATGCCACGTCTGCATTGAAGTGAGGAGGCAATTGGAAAAGCACGGGTCCCAGGCGCCGCGCGGCGCGCAACGGATCGATCGCGCGAAAAAACAACGGTGTAAACTCGGACTCCTGCAGCTTCAGCAAATGGGTGATGCGCATGTGCGCTTTGCAGGCAAATACGAACCCGGAAGGTGTCGCATTCACCCATTTTTCGAGCGTGGCGGCGGACGGCAACTGCCGGAAGGTGTAGTTGATTTCGACTGCATTCAGCCGCGCCGCATAATGCCGAAGGAAGTCTTTGGCCGGAAGTTTAGCTGGGTAGAAGCTCGGTTTCCAGCTCGGGTAGGCAAAGCCAGACGTGCCAACATAGAGATGAGTCTTATCGAGTTGGACCTTATCGGGTTGAACCATGCGCTCGGCCATGCCGCCAATGTACCGCAAGCTACACTTAAGAGGAATGGCGGAAAATCCATCCAAATCTAAGCCCAAGCAGTCGGTACGTCTGAGCGCCATTTGGCCGGACGTGCGCGAAATGATCCTCCCGCGACGGGGTCTGCTGGCCTTCAGCTTCGTACTCATGGCGATCAATCGGCTGAGCGGTCTGATCCTGCCTTACTCGACCAGATTTCTCATCGACGACGTGATCGGGAAACGGCACGTTAACGAGCTGACTCCGCTGGTGCTGGGAATTGTGGCCGCAACCATCGTCCAGGGCGTCACTTCGTTTTCGCTGACTCAACTGCTCTCGAAAACCGGCCAGAGGCTCATTTCCGAGCTGCGCCAGAAGGTCCAGGCCCATATCGGTCTGCTGCCGGTGGCCTACTACGACGGCAACAAAAGCGGCGTGCTGGTGTCGCGGATCATGACCGATGTTGAGGGTGTGCGCAACCTGATCGGCACTGGTCTCGTGGATTTTGTCGGCGGCCTGATGACGGCTGTGATTGCGCTGGTGATCCTGCTCCGGATCAGCCCAATGATGACGGGATTGACAGCGATTTTCGTCCTTACCTTTTCCTACGTGATGAAGCAGGCCTTCACGAAAATTCGTCCAATCTTCCGGGAACGCGGCAAGATCAACGCGGAGGTGACCGGACGCCTGACCGAATCGCTCGGCGGCGTGAGGGTGGTAAAGGGCTACCATGCCGAAGCGCGGGAAGCCGAAGTTTTCGCGGGCGGAGTGAAACGCCTTCTTGACAATGTAGTTCGATCGCTCACCGCTACTTCCCTGATGAGCCTTTCGGCTACGGTGTTGATGGGAATCGTGGGCGCAATCGTGTGGTTCGTCGGCACGCGCCAGATTCTGGCGGGCACATTGACTCTCGGCCAGCTCATGACCTTCATCGCTTTCCTGGCATTCCTGATCGCCCCGGTGATCCAGATCGTGAGCATCGGAACGCAGTTGACCGAAGCTTTGGCCGGCCTTGATCGGACGCGGGAAGTTTTAAACGAGCGGCCCGAGGATCGCGACCCAGGCCGTACCGTCGCGCTGCCGGCGGTTTACGGCCAGATCGTATTCGATCATGTCGGGTTTTCCTATGAAGCCGGGAAACAGGTGCTTTACGATGTTAGCTTTCTCGCCGAGCCGGGGACAGTGACCGCGCTGGTAGGACCGTCCGGGTCTGGGAAATCCACCATCATCAGCCTTATCGCCGCATTTCATGTTCCCGGCGAGGGCATGATCCGCGTAGACGGCGTCGATCTTTCGACCGTGCGCCTGGACAGTTATCGCACGCAGTTGGGCGTCGTTCTGCAGGATACTTTTCTGTTCGATGGAACCATCGAGGAGAACATCGCCTTCGCACGTCCCGGAGCGACCAGAGAGCAGATTCTGGATGCGAGCCGGATCGCGCGCGTGGACGAGTTCGCCGAGAATTTCGAGAAGGGTTACGACACCATCGTCGGAGAGCGAGGCGTAAAGCTTTCCGGCGGGCAGCGCCAGCGCGTCTCGATTGCCCGAGCCATTCTGGCCGATCCACGTCTGCTGATTTTGGACGAGGCGACTTCCAGCCTCGATTCCGAATCCGAGGCGCTGATTCAGGAAGGCTTGAAATACCTGATGAAAGGCCGAACCACGTTTGTTATCGCTCACCGTCTTTCGACGATTCGGCGGGCGGACCAGATATTGGTAGTAGAGGGCGGGAGGATTGTCGAGCGCGGGACGCACGAATCGCTATACGCGTTAGGAGGAAGGTATTGGGATCTCTACACGCGGCAGCACGGTGTCGAGACGAATCTGTTTCTGGCTCCCGGCGAGGGGGATACCATGGTCGAGGATGGCGCGAGTGCCGAAGCCAGGGACGCCACCGCGCTCGCCGACGCGATGCGTCTGATGAGCGGACGATAACGCCGGTAGAGGCCGTGAGCCCTTTTTAGCTTTCAAATTTGCAATTGACATTTGCAACGCTGGACGCGTAGGATTGAGAACTTTTGGCAGTGTTGCCAAAAGTTACCCTTTGTGAGACTGGCAGCCATCTCCTACTCGCGATTGGGAGTGTCGTTCTGATATACTCCGGTCTGCAGTTCGGGGACCAATCCAACAAATTTCTGAGGAGGAATTTCAGTGACCAATCTATACTCTCGCGGAGCGTGCCTGGCCGCGATGATTTGCGCCATAGCGCCGTTAAGCAACGCTAATACAGTCCAGTTTTCCTTTAGCGGAGGAGGCATCACGAGTTCAGGGACCATTACTGCAGTACTAGCGCCTGACAACACATCTGGGATTTCGACACCTAACACTTACGAAGTAACCGGCATTACGGGGATGTTTACGGACTCGAATGACGGTGTCTCCGGGTCGATTACCGGGTTGTACATGCCAATTTCTTATGCCACCGCGCTAACGGCACCGTCAGCAGCATTCACGAGTGCGGGGCTTTCCTACGACGACTTGTTCTTTGCCGGGGCGAATTCACCAGCTGACTGTCCGGGTTACCCGTTCGGCGGTGGCTATTTTGACGTATACGGAGTGGCGTTTAATCTTTCCGATGGAGACGTCGGTGAGTTCTTCAGCAATGGCATCCTGCCAGGTAATCCAGGCGCGCTGTACGCAGCGGCTGATGCCAGCGCGACCGCCATATTAGATGAACCGAATGCGGGGAGCACTACCCTACCGAACGGCGTTCTCGGCTCATTTACCGCGTCGCCCGAACCCAACACGCTGCTCATGCTGCTGAGTGGCGTTGCAGTAATTGCGATGATTCGGTTTTGCCGCCGTTCGCGCACGCAATCTTGAATTAGCATCGGAGAGCGTCCATTCTTGGCAGCGAGGCGGCTTTCGAGCCGCCTCTTGGCTCTCTGGCCACGCTATTCGTACGGCAGTGCCGTTTCTAGGTTCAAGTGATTGGGCCCGAAATTTTCTGGGAATCTACCCCTTGTGCAACGCCCCGTCCTACTCGCAGCCCAATGCCGAAAAGTCGGACCATTGACCCCGTTTAAAATCCGATTCCGAACAGGATCATGGCTTGGTTGCGGTTCGATTCGAGTAACCCGTTCGCGCTACTGAAGTTCTTAAAGATAAACCCGTCATATCGAACCCCGCCCGAAAGGTGCAGCACCAGCACGTGAACCTCGACCCCTGCGCCGAGCGCAATGCCGTAATCGCCGCGATGGATTAGATCGGGGACGTTGGGCACTCCGATCAGGCGGCTGAAGACTACGCCTCCTTCGAGGTACGGCCGTATGGGTCCGCCGAATAGCCTGTATTTGGCCAGGACTGGAAATTCCCAGGAACCCACGGAGGTGCTGGTGTTGACGAGAGAAGTGGATTCGGTGAAGGAATAGCTGCGGTACAACGTATCGGCTTCTACGGAAAATTTAAAAGGCAATTTCAGCTCGAGGTAGGGTCCGATGACGTAACGGTTGGTGTCCTCGACATATTGAAGCGTGTTTGAGGACTGGGCGGAAAGAGCGTCGGTCAGCGGCACGCCGACTTTCAACCCGACAACAAAAGGCTGCGCGGCGCAGAGGCCGGTAAAAACAAAGAGAAGGAAGAATGTTTTGGACATAATGACTAATCTAACTCGATCTGAGCTGCTCCCGCGCGGCGCGCGTAGCCAATTCGTCGCAGCGATTATTGTCCTCATGGCAGGCGTGGCCTTTAGTCCAGGTCCAGCGCGCCTGATGTTCGGAGGCCAGGCGGTCCAGCTCGCTCCATAAGTCCTGATTCGCCACTGGCTTCTTCGAACTGCTTTGCCAGCCGCTCCGCTTCCAGCCGTGAATCCATTTCGTGATGCCGTTTTTCAAATATTCGGAGTCGGTGATCACTTCCACCTCGCACGACTCCTTCAGCATACGGAGACCTTGGATTGCAGCGGTGAGCTCCATGCGATTATTGGTGGTCATCGGCTCGGAGCCGAACAGTTCGCGCTTGTAATCGCCGTAACGCAAAATGCACGCCCACCCTCCCGGTCCGGGATTCCCGATGCAGGCTCCATCGGTGATCAACTGGACTCTTTTCATCTTCATCTATCATAAAGAGAGTGGCTCAGCATCTCAGGCCCCACGCGAGGCCTCGTCCATTGCCGTTTTCGGCTGGCGCGCTGGTCGTGCTTCTCGCCGCCTGCTGGTTGCTGGCGGCGCAACCTCCGGCGCCAGGAGTGCCGGCCGTTCGACGAGGGATTATTCCTGCGCCGGCCGACCCCAGGCCGGAGCCCATCGTGACCTCTGCCGGATTGACTCATCCCGAAAGACTCACATACGACGTGGATTGGCGTACGATCCGCGCCGGGACCGTGGTCGTCGATTCGCAAAAAACGCGGACTGAGATGAAAATCGAATCGGGAGGAATCGTCTCATCGCTTTACAAGATTCATGACACCTATACAGCCGATTATGACGATCCGTTCTGCGCCACCAGCAGTTTGATGGATTCGCAGGAGGGAAAGCGCCATCGCGAAACGGCCGTTACTTATGACCGTACGCTGCATCGCGCTACGCTGATCGAACGCGACCTGCTCAAAAACGTAGTGATGCACTCCGACGAAATCGACGTTCCAAACTGCGCCCACGAGGTAATGGGGGCCTTTCTTCAGTTGCGCTCCATGAATCTCGAGCCCGGCCAATCTACGCAAATCGCCATGAGCGACGGGCGGCGCTCCGCGCCGGTGAAGATTGAAGCGCAGGAGCGGGAAGAAGTGAAGACGCCCGCCGGCTCATTCCAAACCATCCGTTACGAGCCTTCCATGCTGAACGGCGTGGTGTATACGCGTAAAGGACGTGTGGCGATCTGGTTGAGCGACGACGAACGCCACCTACCGGTGCAGATCCGGCTGCGCATGCAGTTTCCCATCGGCACGGTGACTCTTCAACTCCAAAAGGAGGAAAGTCCTGACAGCAAATAAAGTGGGCTGGCTCCTGCTTGCGGGGGCTTGCGTCGCCTTAGCGCAAGCACTCCCAGTTGCGCCGCAGGCGCCCACGGCGCTGATGAGCACAGCCGATATTAATCAACTTTGCCAGCGCTCGACGGAGCTCATGGAGGCCGGCGGCATGGCGGTTCCAGATCTTCAACGCGCTTCCGCTCCGGTCATTGAAAACGTCCGGCAGGCGTGTGTTCAGCTTCGCGCGAATCCGGGCGTTGGGGAATCGACCTACGCGCTCCTGATGAATCTGCGCGCCTATCTGGCGCTGGCCGAGGCGGTACCGAAACCGTTTCCATTTCCCGAAACAGCGCGCCAGCAGTTTGCAGAATTGCGCGACGATTCGACGCGCCTCGATTCTCATTTCCGCGCGCTTCTCGATCAGAAAGACGCGCAGCTTCGCTCGAGCGATCGTGATCATTTGAGCCGCTACGCGGAGGCGAACCGGAAACTCGCTCCGCCCGACGCGGCGCGCCCGCGGGTGGTGTTTTTTGGCGACTCGATCACCGACTTCTGGCGGCTGAATGAGTACTTTCCCGATCGCGACTTCGTGAATCGCGGCATCGCCGGTCAGATTACCGGGGAAATGCTGGGCCGCATGAAGTCCGACGTAATCGATCTGCATCCGGCGGCGGTGCTGATCCTGGCCGGCACTAACGATCTGGCTCGCGGGATTCCTGCTCACATCGATTGAAAATAATTATCTGATGATCGCGGATCTGGCGTCGGCTTATAAGATCAAAGTGATCTTCGCCTCCGTGCTGCCAGTCAGCGATTATCATAAAGATGTGAATCCGGCGTATGAGCGAACGCCCGGACGCCCGCCGGTTTTGATAAAAGCCTTGAACGATTGGCTGGAGCATCTGTGTTCCCAACGCGGGTACACTTATCTGAACTACTATCCGGCAATGTTGGATAATGCGGGCGAGCTCAAGGAGGACTTGGGCGACGACGGCTTGCATCCTAACGCCGAAGGGCTACCGGACCATGGCTCCGCTCGCGCTCGCAGCGATTCAGACCGCGCTGGGGCCGGCTCGCAGGAAGCCCAACAGAAACCTTCGAGGCGGCATCAAACGTCTAGATAAGGGAATGGCAAGATTCCGGCAGTTGTGTATCTTGTTCGCCATGGCATTGGCTGCGCATGCTCAGATGCGGATGACCGCGGAGCAGGTGTTCAGCTTTATTAAATCCTCCATTCAGTTGCATCACGACGATCAAAAAGTCGCCGAGTATGTCCGCAAGATTAAGCTGACGGACAGGCTGGAGGCCAGCAAGGTGGAGGAGTTGCAAGGACTGGGCGCGGGACCTAGAACCATCGTGGCGCTGCGCGCGCTGAGCGCATCCTCGGAGAGCCTGGCCGTGACCGCACCGCCCCCGCCGCCTCCGCCGAGACCGGTCATCCCGCCGCCCGACGCCATCGAGCAGGCCCGCATTCTTCACGACATTATCGATAACGCTCGCAACTACGCCAAGGGGCTTCCCAATTATATGTGCGTGCAGGTCACGCGGCGGCACTACGATCCCACCGGAACTGAAAACTGGCGGCTCCACGACACCATTCAGGAAGATCTCAGCTATGTCGACCACCGGGAAAGCTACAAAGTGGTGATGGTCAACAACCAGGCGGTGAATAACATGCAGCATAACCAACTGGGAGGAGCGATCTCGTCCGGCGAATTCGGCAGCATCTATGAGGAGATTTTCGCGCCGGAGACCGAGACCGAATTCGATTGGGACCACTGGGCTACGCTGCGGGGGCGGCGTATGTACGTGTTCTCTTTCCGCGTGCCGGTGTCGCGATCGCACTACACCATCTATCACGAAGGCGTGCACCGCACCATCACAGCCGGTTATCACGGGCTGATTTATGCCGACCGCGACACCGAAATGGTGATGCGGATCAAGCTCCAGTGCGACGACATCCCAGCCGATTTTCCGATCAAAGACGTCAGTCTCGACGTGAACTACGATTTCATCAAGATCGCCGACCAGGAGTATGTGCTGCCGCTGAAGACTGAAATCAAATCGCGGGACGGCAAATATTTGACCTGGAACGAGGCCGATTTCCACCTGTATCGCAAGTTCGGCGCGGAGACGACCGTCACCTTCGATACGCCGGACGCGATTCCTGAGGATCAGACCAAAGAAGAGCCCGCCGTGCCGGATTCAAAAGATAAGATTCCCGCAACGGCGGGGCCGGCTCATCCGTGAAGCACTTGCGTGCATTTCTCCTGGTGACAGCGGCGACGCTGATTGCCCAGGTGACGATGACCTCGGCGCAGGTGGTCAGCTTCGTCAAGTCCGCCATTCAACAGAAAAACGACGATCGCAAGGTTGCGGATTATCTGCATAAGATGGCGCTCGCCGACAAACTGGACGCCCGCACGGTGGAAGATTTGCAGGGATTAGGCGCCGGTCCTAAGACGGTGGCCGCGCTGCGCGAGCTGAGTGAGGCTTCCGCGAATCTTCCCGCCGCTCCGCCGCCTCAGCCGAAACCTGCGCCGGTGGTGCTCACGCCACCTGATCCGGACGAGCAGAAGAAGATCCTCTCCGAGATCACTGAGAATGCAGAAACCTACAGCGAGAGCCTGCCGAACTACATCTGCACCCAGGTGACTCAGCGGAATATCGATCCTACAGGAAGCGGAGACCACTGGGAACTGGTCGACAAAATCCAGGAGCAGCTCACCTACTTCGAGCACCAGGAAAAGTACAAGGTCGTGATGGTGAACGGCAAGATGACCAACAATATGGAGCACGACCAGCTCGGAGGCGCGCGATCCTCCGGCGAATTCGGCACGACGCTCGCGGAGATCTTCGCTCCGCAAACTCAGACCGAATTCAAATGGGACCGCTGGACCACTCTCGACGGCAAGCGCATGTATGTGTTCGCCTATCATGTGCCGCAGTCGAGGTCGAATTATACGATTTATCGATGAGCCGTCACAGCGCCGGATTATCGCGGGCTATCACGGTTTTGTGTATGCGGACCGCGACACGAAGATGGTGATGCGGATTCTGCTCGAATGCGAAGAAATCCCGCCGGACTTCCCCATTCAGGACGTCAAACTGGATTTGTGGTACGGAGTCACGCGGATCGGGGATAAAGATTTCGTGCTTCCCGTGAGGTATGAGCTGACCTCTCACGACGGCAAATACCTGGTTCGGAACGAGGCCGAATTCCGCCTATATCGTAAGTTCGAATCCGATGCGACGATCATGTTCGACACGGACGATTCCACGCCGCCGCCCAATCCGGTAAGATAGAAAAACGAGTTTGTAATGGGGATATTGAGACAGTTAAGCATTCTGGTGGCGATGGCGGCCCTGGCACACGCTCAAACTCTGCCGGCGGACGACGCGCCCGCTCCGCCGGATAGCGAAATCACCAAAATTCTCGCGCAGACCACGGAAAACGCGCTCAAATACAGCCGCGATCTGCCGGACTTTATTTGTAACCAGGTCACTGCGGCGAAATCTCGATCAGAGTGGAACGAGCCAGCGCTGGCGCACCATCGAGACATCCACGGAGGAGCTGAGCTACACCGGGCACAAGGAAGACTTAAAGACCCTTACTGTAAACGGCAAGAAGGCGGCGCATTCGGACAATAAGCCGGTCCACGGGACGACCGCTTCGGTCCCATTCGACAGCTTGCCGGCCTGGATCTTCGATCCGAAGGCGCACGCTGAGATCACCTGGCATAACTGGGCCACGGTGAACAAGCGCAGCATGTATGTATTCGATTATAAGATCGCGCAGGCGGGATCGCATTTTGAAATCGCGAGTTCGAAGACGCGGATCACCGTTCCGTTTTCCGGACAGGTGTTTGTGGACGCGGAAACGCGCATGCCTACGCGGGTCTTCGCCGTGGGACAGAGCCCGACCACTTTCCCGATCCGCGATCTGACCTTCGATATCGTTTACGATTTCATCAAGCTCGGGGATCAGCCCTTCGTGCTACCGGTGAAGGCGGATGTGCGTGCGCGCGAGGGCAAGCTCAACCTGATCTGGAATGAGTTCGAGTATCGGCGCTATCGCAAGGTGGGCGCGGATTCAGCGGATAACTTCGGGCAGCGATAAGCGCGCGCTTATCGCAGGACCAACACGCTTATCTATGTTTACTCCCGAAGATCGCGCTCGCTTGCGCTCCAGTCTCCTGGAATTTGCAAGAAACGACGAGCGGATCACTGGCGCTGCTGTCACGGGCTCGGCCGCCGTTTCCCGTGAAGATGAATGGTCGGATGTAGATCTCGCCTTTGGCGTCTGCACTGCTGCCGATCTCGCGACTGTCCTCTCCGATTGGACGGCGCACATGTACGATCAACACCGCGCTATGCACCATCTTGACGTCGTGTCTGGCGCGTGGACGTACCGCGTATTTCTACTTGCCAATACACTCCAGGTCGACCTCGCTTTCGTCGCCGAGACAGATTTTCGCGCCTTGGCTCCGACATTCCGACTTGTATTCGGAAAGGCGAATGACCCTCAGCATCCTTCGCCACCGCAGAGTGGAACGATTATCGGGATGGCCTGGTTATACGCAATTCATGCGCGAAGCTGCATCGCCAGGAGGAAGTTATGGCAGGCGGAATATATGATCAGCGGCATCCGTGACAACGTGTTCGCGCTTGCCTGCATTCGCCACGGCCTTTCTGCCATTCACGGTCGCGGCATGGACCTCTTGCCAAGCGGAGTGACGGCGCAATTTGAAGATTTCCTAGTCCGGCAACTCAATATTATCGAACTCTCTCGGGCGTTTAAGGCCGTGATTCATGGGCTGCTGCACGAGGTCCGAACCGCAGATGCGGAACTTGCGAGGCGATTGAAGGCGCCGCTTATTCGGCTGACGGAGCCTCCACATAAGCAAGAATAGCCAGTACGCGGCGCGATCGGCAGTTTTATTCCCAGTCTACTGGCTTCCAAGGTCGCTAAGTCGGAGAAGTGCTTTGAGTCGAGAGTTACGCAACCGACGACGCCACTACGGGTGCGCTACACTTTTGCTTAATGCGAATCGCAGTTTTTCTATTTGTTGTCTCTACGTTAACCTCCCACGCGGCTGGACGCGTCGCCGTCGACCAATGGATTCCGATCTTCAACAGTCAAACTCTGGATGGCTGGAAAGCCAACGAGAATCCGGGCTCCTGGACGATCAAGGACGGGTCGATACGCGGGGACGGCCCGGTAAGTCATCTGTTTTACATGAACGAGAAATGCCAGAATTGCGAGTTCAAGGCGGAAGTTCGGATCAATCATGGCGGCAACTCGGGGATGTTTTTCCGCACGGCCTTCGGTCCTGGCTTTCCGAAAGGCTACGAGGCGCAGATCGATAACACTCACACGGATCCGATCCGCACCGGCAGTTTGTATGGCTTCGTGAAAGTGTTCGAGCAGTTGATCCCGGACGATACCTGGTGGACCCAGCACGTCATCGTTGAAGGCAACCACATCCAGATATTCGTCAACGACCGGAAGACGGTTGATTACGTCGACGAAAAGAACACCTACACGGACGGTTATCTCGCGCTGCAGCAGCATAATGCGGGGAGCGTGGTCGAATTTAAGAACGTGATGATGAAGGTTCTGCCCGGTCCGAGCTCGCCTCTAGTGGGCAGGTGGCGCCTCAATCGCGAGAAATCGAAGGTCAACAAAGGCGAATTGTTCGCTCAACTCGAGGTCCGGATTCTGGAGGAACGCGATGGACTCCGATACCAGGAGGATGGGGTCGCCACCGACGGCCAGAAAGATTCGGTGAATTTCTATTTCAGGCCCGACGGCTACAACTACCGCGTGACCGGCTCGCCGAATTACGATCACATCTCCATTGATCTGCTGAGCCGGCACTTGGTCCATCTCGCGCTTCGAAAAAGCAAGCTGCGGAAGAAAGAGGATCCGTACTCGTTCGTGGTGGAGGAAACCAAGCAAGGCGAAAACGTGGGTAAGGCGAGCTACACGATTTCTCCCGATCGCAAAACCCTGACGCGCGAAGGAAGCTTGAAACTCGCGTCGGGCGAGGAAGTCGCGTATACGGAAGTGTTCGACAATCTGGATTGATGGCCCTCGCGATTGAGCACAGAGATGTCCAATCCGCAACGACGATCATCACATTACGTGGAAAACTGGTGCTGGGCGAGGAATGCGCGCAACTCGAAAAGCTGGTGCCGGAGCTATTGAAGAACGGCCGCAGGAATCTGGTCTTCGATTTGAGCGGTGTCACGCACATAGACTCAACCGGCATGGGCCGATTCATCGACGCCTATGGCCGCCTCGGAAAAGCGGGTGGGGAAATGCGGCTGGCGGGCGCCACCGGAGCGGTTCGCGATTCCTTTCGCGTCACGCGGCTCGATACCATGTTTCGGTTTTATCCGACCGTGGAGACGGCATGTGAAGGATTGAGGTAGTCAGCCTTTCCCCCGAGCCGGAGCGCTAAGTCTCGCCTCGATCCAAATCAGGATCGAAAGCAGAAACACAACCACCGATCCTGCGAGCGGTAATCCCATGATTATTTTTACGCCCCAAAACGAGGCAAAGTATCCGAGCAGGCACGGGGCGAGCAGTCCTCCCGCGATCGCAAATGAGAAAATCCCGTTGTAAAAGCCGGGATGATAGTATGTAAATCTAGCCCCAAGTTTTTCGACGACCAGCGGATAAATAGGCGCAAACCCCGCTCCCAGGAGCAAAACGCCGCTGATCGCGCCGAAGCGGTTATTGGTGGCCATCAGCACCACGCAGCCGAAAATAGAAGCGAGCAGGCTGGCGACCAGCAAGCGTCCGTGGCTGACCCTCGGCAGAATCCACTGCGCGGCCACGCGGCCTAGCAGCAACGCCAGCCAATACTCGGCTAACAGCAGCAGCGACATCACCGGGCTGATGCCGAGTCGCTGAGTCAGGAACAATGGCAGCCAGCCTGCGATACCCCACTCGTTGCCAAACTGAAAGAAGAGCAGCAAACTGAAGAGGATTGCTCCGAGGCTCCGCAATTCGGAGAGAATCGCACGGAGCGATGGCGGATGCGGCACTGGCTGCTGTTCAAAGCGTGAGCGCGCGTAACCCACGGAAAATAACGCTGGGATTGCGGCGATCCAGAGCGGAATACTCGCGGCGCTTGAAGCGTAGAAAGTACGGGCGACCAGCAGAGCCACCGCCAGGCAACCCAGGCCAAACAGAATTCCCGCAATATTCACCGTAGCGGCCGGATTGTGACGATACATGGGTGAAATGGCATGGAAGATGGCGGTATGCAGAAGGCCGGCGGAGCAGCCGATCGCCGCCATTCCGGCGATCCGCCACCACGGCGAAAACGGAGGCGACACAATAGCCAGATAGAGCAGCTCAGTCGCGGCGCTCGCACAGGCGAAGGTGAGCGTCCATCTCACACCCTTGTCTTTAAGAAGCGGAGGCGAGATCCACACCGACGCCAGCACGCCCGCGATCAATCCCACGAAATATAGGGCTATGGTCGAATACTCGGAAGAGAGATGGTGCTGCCATGACGGGAGGATCGCGCCCAGAAATCCGAGCAGCAAGCCGGAGACGAAAAATCCGGCCAGGGCCTTTCCCGCTCCGAGCGGCGCGAGCGTGCTCTGCTCCGGGATAGCGGTTCTCGCAGCTTCCGGCGAGCTCACCTGCATAGTATAAACCGCGTGTGCGGGCTTGGAACGGCTCCTCAGGATCTCTAAAAGGGCTCCTCTGGAGCCGTCCCCAGTTTCACCTTGACGTCCACGGTGCGGCCGTTCCGGAATATTGTAAGATCGATCACGTCGCCTGGGTGCTTGTGCGAGATCGCGCGCGGAATCGCATCCGATTCCGAAACCGCCTTACCGTCGATAGCCGTGATGAGGTCGCCGCCGACACCCACTTCCTGGTTCCCGATCGCCACCACCTGTTGGGCGCCGCGCAGGCCGGATGTATCGGCCGCTGTGCCGCGTGCCACCTCTTGAATCAGCAAGCCGCCGGTCGACGGGAGATGTAAGGCTTGGGCCAAATCCCCGCCTGGAATATATACGGTGGAAATACCCAGACGCGGCCTCCCGAAGCTGCGCCCGGCGCGATAATCGCCCAGCATGGATTTGACGCGGTTGATCGGTATCGCAAATCCGATGCCCACACTCCCTCCGTTGGGTCCGTAGATGGCGGTATTGATGCCGATCACGTTTCCTTGAGAATCGAGAAGAGGTCCGCCGCTGTTTCCAGCATTGATGGATGCATCTGTCTGGATCATGCCTTCGAGCGTTTGGTTATTCTCGCCTTGAATATCGCGGCCGAGCGAGCTGACGACGCCGGTGGTGAGTGTGCCCGATAAACCAAACGGATTGCCGATCGCCAGCGTCTTTTCTCCAACCTGCAGACGATCGGAATCGCCGAGATTCAAGTGCGGCAGCTTCTTTTTAGGTTGGATTTTGATCAGCGCCAGATCGTCGCCGGGATCGCGCACCAGCACCTCGGCGTTATAGCGAGTCTGGTCGGGCAGCGTAACCTCGACATTCCTGCTTCCGCTGATGACGTGAAAATTAGTGAGGATCTGTCCCTCGTCATTAATGATGAATCCAGAGCCTAGATTGGCCTGCCGCACCGGCTCAAAGAAAATAGTGCGCCGGTAGACTGTACTGGTGATGTAGGCGACGCTGTCGCGTGCAGCTTTGTATATGTCAATATTATTGATCTCGTCGGGCGTCATGGTCGCCGCCGAACGCGCTACGCCTGGTCCGCTCCACAGCGGCACAGAAGATGAGAAGGCCCGCCGCAGACGCTCGCTCGAATGATTGGTCAAATACACGAATCCGGCCACGAGTAAGGCCACTAAAAGCAAGATTCGAAATCTCATGATTTTTCCTCCGTCGGATTCATCAGGCTCCGCAGCGACGCATACACCGCGCGCGTCTGTTCGAGCGTGTGTTGTTTGGTTCCAGAAGTATCGATCACGTAGTCCGCGTACTTCAACTTTTCTTGGAGAGGGATCTGCCGACGGAGCCGGTCCAGAACCTCTTCCTGTGTGAGATGGTCGCGTTTCATGGCCCGATCAAGCTGCTGGTCCTCGCGGCAGACGGCGACGATCAGGCGGTCGTAATCGCGATAGGTTCCGCTCTCGACCAGTATCGCAGCTTCGGTCACGGCAATACCATTGGGATGCCGCGCGCCAAACTGCTCGATCAATGTCTCGGCCCGGACACGAACGGGAGGGTGCACGAGAGCGTTCAACTTTTGCAGACGCTCCGGTTGGCCAAAGACTTCCGCGGCCAAGCGTCGCCGGTCGACCGTTCCATCACGATTCAGGATTTCGCGGCCGAACTCCTGAATGACACCGGCATATGCCTCGCCGCCGGGTTCAATCACCTTATGCCCGAGTTCGTCGGCCTGGATCAGCACGCAACCTAGTTCTTCAAGAGCATGCCCGACAAAGCTCTTCCCGCTGGCGAGCCCTCCGGTCAATCCTACTCGCAGCATGCGTGGCGTTCCGCCAGGGCAACTGTATTAGACATGAGCATGGCGATGGTCAGCGGCCCTACGCCGCCCGGCACCGGCGTGTAGGCCGCGGCCGCGCGCATCACGTCCAGTGGGTTCACATCCCCGACCAGCACGCTTCCCTTGCGGTCGAATTCTTCGGCTTTTCCTAGGCGGACCGCTTCCCGGCGATCGGTCAGGCGATTCTGGCCGACATCGATCACCGTCGCGCCGGGCGCGATAAACTCGCCAGTTACCATGGCCGGTTTCCCGATGGCTGCCACCAGGATGTCGGCGCGATGACATTCTTCGGCCAGATTGGAGGTGCGCGAGTGGCAGATGGTCACCGTCGCATTCTCCTGAAGCAGCATCAGCGCCATGGGCTTTCCGACAATATCGCTGCGCCCGAGCACGACCGCCCGCCGTCCTGCAAGAGGAATGTGATAATACTTCAGCAGTTCGATGATACCGGCTGGCGTGCAGGCTCGCGGCGCCTTGCGTCCGGCTACCAGGTTCCCTACGTTCACAGGATGAAATCCGTCCGGGTCTTTATCGGGCGCAACAGCTTCCAGAATTCGCCGGATGTCGATCTGCTGGGGCAGCGGCATCTGCACCAGAATGCCGTCGATCTCCGGCCGATGGTTCAGTTCGTCGATAGTCGCCAGTAGCTCTTCCGTCGCGATGCTCTCAGGCGGCGTGAGCTTTTCGCTGTAAATACCCAGTTCGGCGGAGGCCTTGATCTTGCCGCGAACATAGATTTCCGAGGCGGGATTGTTCCCTATCAGAATCACCGCGAGGCCCGGCGGCCGTTCCAATTGTTGTACACGGGGCTTCAGGCGGGCGAGAATTTCGTTACGTACGACTGCGCCGTCCAGGATCTGTAACACTCTATTGCCGAGTCTATCGAATCTCCAGAGCCAGATGGCCGCGATGTCCCTGCGCAGCCGCGGCATCGAAAGCAAACATCAGGATGCGGCGCGTTTCCAGTGGATCGATGAGCGCGTCGACGTGCCCGCGAGCGGCGGCATATCTCGCGTCCAGCCATTTTTCGTAGTCGGCGCGAGTGTGCTCGATCTCGGCTTCGAGCTCTGCCGGTATCGGTTCTCCGGCGGCTTTGTATTTGGCGAGCCCAGGCCCGTGGATGGCTTGCACTGCCGCGTCTCCCTCCATTACGCCGATGCGCGCCGTTGGCCAGGCGAAGGTGAAATGCGGGTCAAAACCCTGGGCGGCCATGGCGTAATAACCTGCGCCGCTCGCGTGATTGAGCGTGAGAACGATCTTAGGAACCGTGGTACAAGCCATCGCCTCCACCATTTCCGCGCCCGCCCGAATGATGCCGCCGCTTTCCGCGTCCAGACCCACCATAAACCCGGACACGTCCTGCAAATAGAGCAGCGGGAGACCCTGGCGTTCGGCGTTCTCGACAAAATACGCGACCTTGCGCGCCGACTCGGTGTAAACGATACCGCCGATGCGCGGTCCGGCGGGCGTTTTGAGTAGACCGCGGCGGTTCGCGACGATACCGATTAACCGGCCATGCAGACGCGCATTCGCGCACAACATCTCGGGCGCATAATCCGGCTGAAATTCAAGATAGCTCTCCCTGTCCACAATGCGCATTATCACTTCCTCTACGTCATATGGCAGGCGTTGGTCGGCAGGCAGCAGATCGTAAAGCCCCTCGGCGGACTTGGCCGGCATGACGCCTTTAGGAGCCGATATGGGCGCGGGAGTTTCGCCGATTTTCTGGCGAATGATGTGCAAGCACTCCGCCTCGTCTTTGGCCATGTAATGCGCCACGCCGCTGATTTGCGTATGCATGGCTGCGCCGCCCAGAGATTCAGCATCGACCACTTCGCCGACGGCGCCCTTCACCAGGTTGGGACCTCCCAGACCCATGAAGCTTGTGCCTTCCACCATCACGATCACGTCGGAGAGCGCGGGCAGGTACGCGCCTCCCGCGATGCACATGCCCATGACCGCCGCGATCTGCGGTACGCGCAATTTCCGGCGCATCAGGGAGTTGTAGTAAAAGATTCGAGCCGCGCCATACTCACCCGGGAAAATGCCGTCCTGATAAGGCAGATTGACACCCGCCGAGTCCACCAGGTACACGATTGGTAAGCGGTTGCGCATCGCGATTTCCTGCGCCCGCAGAATCTTGTGGATGGTCTCTGGCCACCACGCGCCAGCTTTCACAGTGGCGTCGTTGGCTACGATTACAGCTGGCCGGTCTTCGATGCGAGCGAGGCCGGTAACCACGCCGGCGGCTGGAGCCTGTCCTTCGTAACGATCGTGGGCGATCAGCAAACCGATTTCTAGAAATAGGGTCCCGGGATCGGCGAGCTTCGCGATCCGCTCGCGCGCGGTGAGTTTTCCTTCGTTGTGCTGCTTGTCTATTTTCTTCTGTCCGCCGCCGGCCCGGAGCTTCTCCTCGAGTTCTTCCAAGCCGGCGACAAGCGCACGCATATGATCCGCTGGCGTTCGAGTCACTATTTTCCATGGTAAGCGACCCAGTTATCCTTAAGCCATGTTCGGACTTGATCGACGCACGCTGCAGGTGGCCTGGACGCTGCTTTTATTCGCGTTGGTAGTCGCCGCCGCTTATGCGATTCGGGAGACTCTGGTGGTGTTTGCTCTAGCATTATTCTTTGCGCATCTGCTTTCGCCGGTCGTGGAATATATGGAGCGGCACGCCTCCAAGCGCATCCCGAGGGTGGCTGTTTTGGCGGTCGTTTATGTGGTCCTGGTGGGCGCGCTGATCACGGTGGCGGTCTTCGTTGGTTCGCGCGTCGCGGAAGACGCGACGACGCTAGCGAGCAGGCTGCCCGCGGCGCTCAAGCAGCCGGACCCGCTGAGCCGCATGCCCCTACCCTCCTGGCTGGAGCCACTGCGGCCGAGACTCGGGGAGATTATCCGTCAGCGGGTGAATGAGCTCGGTCAAAATGCGATCCCGCTGTTAACTCGCGTAGGCCCGCAGATCCTGACCGGTCTGGCGACTCTGTTCCTGCTCATTCTGATCCCTATTCTTAGCTTTTTCTTCCTCAAGGACGGGGCGGAGATTCGGGAAGCCGTGGTTGAGGACGTGGACAGCCCCCAGAAAGGTCTGGTCGACAACGTCTTTTCAGACCTGCACCTTCTGCTAGCTCAATATATGCGGGCGCTAGTGTTGCTATCGATCGCGACGTTCGTCGCTTACCTCACATTTCTATCGATTATCGGGGTGCCCTATGGGATCTTGTTGGCTGGCGTCGCCGCGGTCCTCGAGTTCATACCGGTCATCGGGCCCCTGACAGCCGCAATCGTGATTCTCCTGGTCGCGTTGTTCACTGGATATTCCCATATATTATGGATCCTCATCTTTGTGGTGCTATACCGCGTCTTTCAGGATTACATGCTGAGTCCACATTTGATGAGCGCCGGAGTCAAGATTCATCCGCTGCTGGTGCTTTTCGGAGTGCTGGCGGGCGAACAGATCTACGGCGTTCCGGGAATGTTCTTCTCGGTTCCGGTGATGGCGGCGCTGCGCGTAATTTTTATCCGGCTGCGAAAGCGGCGGCGGCCAGTTTGAACTTATCGCAACCGATACACAATCGAAAAGCGCGTATGCGCGGCTTCGATGTATTGACTGAACCAGGCCCCCAGCTCGGATTGGCGCGCCAACGCTAATGCGGGATTATACAGACCGAGGCCATCGACGATCCAGGTCGGATGCGTCTTCAACAGCTCGCGCCGGTTGGGTGCGATGAATTCGGGCGCAATGGCGACGCTTGAAAAGAGATGCCGGTCGGCGAGGACGCCAGAAATCGGCTGACTTTCGAGAAATCGCGTGCCTGTCGGTAAACCGGAATCGATGAAAATGTCCGGACGGAACCCCCACACAAATAGAGTGTCCCCCGGCCGCGCCAGAGCACGAAGCTTAGCGGCCGCCTCCTGGCTATCGCGATCCATATTGAGATCGCTCCACGTTCCACCGCGGGCGAGAGTCACGTAGCGCGGACCAAAGCGCACCAGCGGAATTGCAAGCAGAGCTATCAGGACGGCATAAGGGAGCCAGATCGGGCGGCGAGCCGACGCGGCGAACAACGATGTCCACCCTCGCGCGCCCGCCAGAATCATCGGTGGCAGCAACAGAAAATAATAGCGCGGAAAAAAGCGCAGGCCGAGCACAACCCCGATGAAGGCAATTGCGGCCCAGAGCCACATCTTCCGCTCACGATCTCTCGCCCACGCGACCGCCGCGCCAGCGACCAGGGCTGCGTGAAATCCCGCCCAGTTCGCCGTTCGCTTAAAACCTTCCGACAGCGGGTGCTCGACAAATGTGTTTGACGCGTATGTCGAACCCCACTGCCAGACCTGCCGGTAGTATTGATTGGCCGCGCCGTGCAGTCCCATCCAGCCCAGTGCCAGTGCATTCGGCGCGAGGAAACCCGCGAGGAGCATGGGCGCCTGCCGCCACTGCCAGAGGGCGCACGCGGCCAAAACGAAAATCGCTTTGGAGCTGCATAAAAGACCAATGCCCGCGGAAGCACCGCTCCAGAAGGCACGCCCGCGCCACGCGAAATAGATCGCAAGCAAGTGAGGCAACACCAGAAGCATGTCGGACGCCAGAGGAATCACAGCGGAGGGCAGGCCGAAGGTAAGGAAGAATGCGGCAAAGCAGGCGGCGAAAACGCCTTCCATCTCGCCCCATTTGGCACGCGCGAACTTCCCTGCCGCTGCGGCCACGGCGATCGCGTAGGCAGCGCCTGCAAGCCGCATCCATAACCCGGCGCGCGCTCCCCAAGCCAGGCAAATCCAAGTTACCAAAGGCGGTTTGTCGAACCAGATATCCCGGTAAAGGATCTTCCCCCGCGCAACCTGCATCGCGGCGGCGAGCGGGAGATTGTCATCCGCCCAAAGCACGCGGGAGTGGCACAGTCGGGTCGCGATCACGATCGCGGCGATAACTCCGAATATCGCCGCCGTCACACGGGAATCGATTACTTTTTTTCTTGCCAGGACTGCCAGTAGTCCTTCCATTCACACTGCTCGCCGGCAGGCAGCACGTGAATCGGGTTAAGCCCGTCGAGCATCACGGCGTATTCGTCGGTCACGGTCTTCTTGGCCTGGTTCGCGAGTGCCTTCGGATGCGGCCCATGATGGATGCCGCGAGGATGCAGCGTAGCCATACCGGCTTTGATGTTGTCTTTGCTGAAAAAATCCCCGTCGTGATAAAAAATAAACTCGTCATAGTCGGTATTCCGGTGAAAGAAGGGCACGCGAAGGGCTTGGGGATCTTGTTCGAGTGGACGGGGAACGAAGCTGCACACAACCGCCCCGCGCGTGATGAACGTCGAATGCGCGCTCGGCGGCAGATGCGCGCGGGCGCTCATCACCGGTCGAATATCGCGCAGATTGATCTTCCAGACCGCGAGGTCTCCTTTCCATCCGACTACGTCCAGGGGATTGAACGGGTAAAAAACCTTCGAGAACTCGTCGTCGGATTTGATGCGAACTTCCCATTCCGCAGTTCCGTTGGGACTCGAGCCATCGGCCTGCGGCGAAGGCTCTGGCGTGACCACCACCCCGGGATCGTAGAGCGCGTGCTGACCCAGCAGACCTTTTTCAGGCGGATCGAACTCGCCTTTGGATTGGATGATGAGGAAGAAGTTGTCCTGCGTCTTGGGCACGACGCGATAGGTCACTGCGCGCGGAAGCACTACGTAATCGCCGGTCTCAAAGTTCAGCGGTCCGAAATCGGTTTCGATGGTCCCCTCACCTCGATGCACGAAGAAGAGCTCGTCTCCATCCGCATTGCGAAAATAGAAGGGCATGGGATGGGAACGGCGCGAGACGTAGAGTTTCACGTCGTCATTGCCCAGGAAAGCGGAGGGCGAGCCGCACGGATCGGTGAGATCGGACGGAGTCAGCTTATTCAGGTCGAAGCAATGCGGGCGAAGTTTGCCTTCGAAGCGAGTCCAGCCGGTGGGCGGGTGAGTGTGATAAAGGTGCGCGGTTTTTCCGTAAAATCCCTTTCGTCCGTGCTCCTCCTCATATGTGCCCTCGGGAAGGCCGACGTGGGCCTGGCTGGCGAATTTACCTTTTTTAAGGGGGTACATGCTTTCAGCATAGCGGACGCTGCGGAAGGTGGCGCTTGCTAGCGGAAACTCGATTTGCCCCGTTTCGAGATCTACGCCGCTAATGGATGAATTTGAAAACACAATTGAAATCGCTCAACGAAGGTCCTGAGCTTACCGACACTTTGTTCGGATGAAGCTAGCGCGATGTAGCCGTCGGGCCGCACCAGGTACAGAGCATCCCGCTTGAGTCCCGCACTTTTTGCGCTGTCGCTCCACGCGAAGGCATGCAGAGGCAGGTCAAGCTCGCGACAGGCTGTCTCGAGATCTTTGTCTACATCACCGTACACATGTACTTGCCAATCCAGCGAACGCAAAGGCTCGAAATTATCCCGTGCGTGAACTCCCGTCCAGGGAAGGCGATCGCCGCCGTGGACGTCGCCGGCTACGCCTTGACTGAGGGGACTGTCGGGATAGTGGATGCGCGTTTGGGAAATCGTGCGGAAGATCGCATGGCGGCCCAAACTGAAGCGGGTGACGACGCCGAAAACGAGAGGCGCGATAATCTTTCTCGTAAACTCGCCTGCCACTCCTTCCCCCACCAAGCCCGTAAACGCGCGATCCGTTGTGGCTACCAGTGAACGTGCAAAGCCGATCCGCTCGGGCTCGTAGGTGTCGAGAAGGGATGTGTGGGCGCGGTTCTGCAGCACGTGCGCCAGTTTCCAGCCGATGTTGACGGCATCGCCGATTCCGGTGTTCATGCCCTGACCGCCTGCCGGACTATGGATGTGGCCGGCGTCGCCAACCAGGAAAGCGCGTCCCACATGGAACTTGTCGGCAACGCGATGGTGGACGCGATAGGTAGAGAACCAATTCACCTCCGTCACTTTAATATCGAGAAGCGGCTCGACGTGGCCGCGGATGTCTTCGAAGCCGAGTGTTTCGCGATGTGACTGTTCGGTCGGTACGAGTCCGATCAACCGCTGCATTCCGCTCGATCGCACAGGGAACATCAACGTGAGGATGTGTTGGCCGAGGTTGATGTATAGATCCCGGGAAAAGGCGCGCGCAATCTTCACGTCCGCGACATAGAAAAGTTGCTCATAGGTGCCGCCCGGGAAACCGAGCTTCAGCGTTTCCCGAACACAGCTACGCGCGCCATCACAACCGCAGATATATGCGTTTTCCGCCTCCTCAACGCGGCCTGAATTGTGCTCGATGGTAGCCCTAACGCCGTTTTCATGCTCGCTAAAGCCGGTTAGCTTCGCACCCCACTCGACCTCACAGCCCGTATTCTTAAGCTTCTCGATCAAGAACCGTTCGTGATCGTCCTGCGGATAAGCGAGGGCGAATGGATAAGGGCTGAGGCCAGCGCCCATTTCTTTAAAGCTAATGGAGAGAACTTCCCGACTACCGGCAGGCTCTCCGCCCTCGCGCACGTGGGCCGTTTCGGCGACCACACCTTGTTCGACCATTTCGCCGGCAAAGCCGTACTGGCCGTAAAATTCGAGTGTGCGCGCCTGCACCACCATTGCGCGCGATTCCTCACCTGGGCCGCCGGCTTCAGAAATGAGACGGCATTGCACATTCCGGCGGGTCAGAGCCAGCGCCAAATTCAGTCCACTAGGACCAGCGCCAACGATGAGCACAGGGCGCGGTGGCATAGTGTCAACATACTGTAGGCGCGAACACTCTGTCCATAACCGCAGATACCCTAAATTGCTACGATGAGGATGGGTGTAATGCATGGCCGCGTCGTTATTCGAGCGGATCGAGCCGGGCGCGGTCCAACCTGGTTTGATCAAACCAGGTTGGACCACCAATCAGACACTATTTATTGAGGACGCCCGGAGCCGGGGCGAACTTTACATCCGCCAACCCTACGATCTCTATTCGGACGAAAATCACGAAGCTTGGAGGCGGCTCTACTCGCGCATGCTACCGCGTTGGGAGCAATACGCGAACCCGCACTTTCTCGCCGGGATTCAGTCGCTGTGCCTCAGCCCGGATCGGATTCCCCGTCTCGATGACGTTAACCGATTTCTCAAGCCGCTTACCGGATTTCAGGCCAAGGCGGTGAGTGGGTACGTTCCTGCTTTCCTGTTCTTCGATTGCCTGCGGAACCGCGAATTTCCCACCACCGTCACGATACGAAGAAGCGATCAGCTCGACTATCTCCCCGAGCCCGATATTTTCCACGATATCGCGGGACACGTGCCGATGCATACGGACCGGCACTTCGCCGAGGCGCTGGTGCGATTCGGGGAGTGCGCCCACACCGCGGCCGATGTGGTGGCCGGCATCCGCGACCAAGCCGAACGCGTCCACGCTCTCACCAGCATCATCAAGGCCATGGCACGATTTTTCTGGTTCACCATCGAGTTCGGCCTGATGCGCTCGCCGTCGGGCACCCGTGTCTACGGAAGCGGTCTGCTCAGCTCCTATGGTGAAATCCAGCACGCGGTGGAATCGTCCCTGGTGCAGCGTTACCCGATCCAAGTGGAGTGGGCCATCAACCAGGCATTCGAAATCAATCATTACCAGCCGCTGTTATTCATAGTTGATTCTTTTGATCACTTATTCAGCCTGGTGGACCGCCTGGAACAATGGATGAAAGCGGGGAAACTGAGTCATGTGGCACCGGGCGAGCCGGCGGTCGACGAATCGGATTTGAAAAGCTTTTTGGATGCCGCGCCTCAGCAGGCGCTGCGGTAGAATTGTGGCGTGCAGCCAGACACCGCCCTCCAGCTTGCAACTTCTCAACTGAACCGTGTCCGCGAAGAGATCGGCAAGATTATCGTGGGTCAGCGCGACGTCGTCGACGGCGTGCTGATTTGCCTGCTCGCTAGCGGGCACGTGCTTCTCGAAGGCGTCCCCGGACTGGGCAAGACGACCCTTCTGCGAACGCTCGCCCGGGTACTGCACCTTAAATACTCGCGCATACAATTCACGCCGGACCTAATGCCCGCCGACATCGTAGGCAGCATGATCATCGATACCGACGGCGGGTCGAAGGGCCTGCGTTTTCAGCCGGGACCGATTTTCGCGAACCTGGTTCTGGCCGACGAAATTAACCGCGCCACGCCGAAAACGCAGTCGGCTCTGCTAGAGGCTATGCAGGAGCGCACCGTCACCAGCGGCACCGCGACGCACGAGCTGGAGGCGCCGTTTCTGGTTATGGCGACCCAGAACCCGATTGAGATGGAAGGGACCTATCCGTTGCCCGAAGCCCAGCTCGACCGGTTTCTCATGAAGATCGTAGTGCGATACCCGTCGCGCGCCGATCTGAACCGGATCGTCGAGCGCACCATCCAGAGGGACGAGGTTTCGCTTCAGCCGATTCTCGACCGCGACGCGATTCTGGGATTACGCCAGGTGTGTCATCAGGTATTGGTGGCCCCGCACGTTCAGGATTATGCGATCGATCTGGTCATGGCGACGCAGCCCGGCACACCAACCGCGCATGAACTGGCTACTAAATTCATCCGTTACGGCAGCTCGCCTCGCGGCGCTCAGGCGCTGGTGGAGTGCGGGCGAGTGCTCGCGCTGATGAAGGGCCGGCTGCACCTGTCGTCGGAAGACGTAGAAGAGGTCGCCACGGCGGTGCTGCGCCACAGGATTATCCTCAATTTCGACGCCCACGCGGAAGGTCAGACTCCGGAGACGATTCTAGGCCGTATCATTCCGGCCGTCGGCGCAGCGGTTCACTAACGTGCCCCAGTCTTTAATCGAAACGGCGCTGCTCGAGAAGCTGGAGCGGCTGACGATTCAATGGCAGAAGTCGCTGCCGGGCCTGGTGGGCGGACATAATACCTCGCGCTTTGCCGGCTCCGGCCAGGAGTTTCTCGATCATCGCCATTTTCATCATGGCGACGATGTGCGCGCCGTGAACTGGCGCGTGTTCCTGCGTCTCGAAAAGTTATTTCTAAAGATGTTCCAACTGGAACCACGCATTCCGGTGCGCCTCTTGATCGATATCAGCGACTCGATGAAAACCGGCGCGATTCCGAAATTCGATTATGCGCGAAAACTGGCGGCAGCGATGTGCTACGTGGGGCTGGTGCGGCTCGACTCGATCTGTCTGCAACCCTTCTCCAACCGGCTGGGTGACGCGTTCGTAGCCAGCGGTGGACGCCATCGTTTCCAGCCGGCGGCGAATTTTCTTGCGGCCATTAAGCCGGGCGGAAAAACCAACTTCCTCGAAATTGCCCGTGATTTTGTCGCCGCCTATCCGCAGCGGGGTTTATTGATCGTCATCTCCGATTTCCTGGACGATGGCGATTGCGAGAAGCCCCTACAATTTCTATCCGATTTCGGGCATGAGCTGATTCTGGTCCAGATATGGGCGGCGGAAGACCGGGACCCGCCTTGGGAGGGCGAACTGGAGCTCGAAGATTCTGAAACCGGTCAGCACGTCGAGCTGTCGTTCGACACCGATGCCCGCGCCTTATATCGGACCACCTTCGACGAGTACGCACAGGGATTGCGCCGTGTGGCGCTGCGCAACAATGGACGCTACGTGGGGCTTCCCACCAGCATCTCGGTGGATGAGGCGATCTTCGGACCGCTGGTCAGAAGCGGAGCCATGGAATAATCGGAAAGCAAACAGATGTCGTTCCTTAATCTCAGTCTGGGCGAGCTGATTGGGCTGGTGAGCGCCATCTCGGCCGGCGTGGTCGCGCTCTATCTGCTCGACCGGTCCAAGCGGCGGCAAATCGTGGCGACTCTGAGATTCTGGGCAGCCGCCGACGTCCGCACGGAATTGAAGCACCGGCGCCGTATCCAGCAGCCATGGAGCCTGCTGTTGCAACTGATAAGCCTCGCACTGCTGCTGCTGGCCGTAGCCGGACCTCGCTGGGGCGCGCTCCAAAACGCGCGGGACCATGTTCTGATTCTCGACACCTCGGCCTGGATGGGAGCGCGGACCAGGACCGGCACGTTGATGGATCAGGCCAAGGTATTGGCGAGCGCTTATGTGAAGTCGCTGCCGCCAAGCGACCGGGTGATGGTGGTGCGCGCGGATGCCCTCGCCACTCCCGTGACGCCGTTCGAGTCGAACCGGCAGGCGATCGCAGACGCGATCCGCCAGTCCGAAGCGGGCGCGTCGCAATTAAATCTGGAGCAGGCGTTCGAGTTCGCTCAGCGCGCGCAGCGGCTACAGTCGGCTCAGGCGGGAGAAATCGTATTCGCCGGGGCTGGCCGCGTGCCCGAAGAAGAGGCGACGCTGTCTTCCGTTCCCTCGAATCTTCGGGTGCTCGGGGTGGATGTGACGCAGGAAAATGTCGGGCTGCGGAAGATTGGGTTAAGGCGATCCCAGACCTCGCCCGACACTTGGGAAATCTTCGTCGCGGTGCGTAACTACGGGGCCCGGCCGCACGCGATCGATCTGGGTCTACAATTTGGCGGAGCGCCGGTGGGAGCGCGCCGCATGACGCTCAAGCCAGGCGCGGAAGAGCAGGCGACATTCAACTATCGAACCCGCGCCGCGGGATACCTGGAGGCCAGGATTCGTTTCGTCGATGGGACCCGGGACGCCTTTCCCCAGGACGATCGCGCCGTAATCGAATTGCCCTCCGAAAAGCCGCTGCTGGTGACGGTGTACTCATCCGAGCCAGAGTCTTTGCGTCCGCTATTTGCCGCCGATCCACAGGTCGACGCTGTATTCATGGAGCCTGCAAAATACGACGCGGAGGTAAAAGCGAATATTGTGGTGCTGGACCGCTTCGCGCCTCCAGTGCGGCCGCGTGTGGATTCGATCTGGATCGAGCCCCCGGCCGAGGGCTCGCCCGTTCCAGTGCTGGGAGTACGCTCCAGCGTGAAGCTGGACGCATGGCGGTCCGACACCCCGCTGGGCGCAGGTTTGCATACCAAGGACGTACAGCTCCAATCCGGTGAAGTATTTTCCGCCGCTCCAGGAGATATTCCGGTGGCAGAAAGCGCGGAAGGTCCACTGATTCTGGGACGGCCCGGTCGCGGACCAGACGCGCCGAAGATGGTGGTGATCGGTTTCAATCCACTGCGCTCTTCCATGAAATACGAATTGGCGACCCCGCTTCTGGTTGCGAACATTCTGCGCTGGATGGCCCCAGAGACGTTCCGCCGCTGGGAAGTGCAGGCCGGCACAGTGGGCACGGTGAGCGTTCCGCTAATCAAAGGAACGGACCCCGCCACAGTGCGCGTGCTCACTGAGGATCAGCGCCCGCTGCCGTTCAGCATCGAAGGAAACGAACTGCGCTTCTTTTCGGGATCTCCTGGGACTGTGCGCGTGTTGACCGGGGATCGTGAGACGGCATATTCGCTAACGCTGCCGGATCTGGCCGTTGCGACCTGGCGTCCGCCGCCCGGGGTGCGCCGTGGAATCCCGCGCGCGTCCGTCGCTAGCGTTTCGACTACCGACATTTGGCCGTGGCTGGCGTTTCTCGGCGGACTCGGGCTCCTGATCGACTGGTTGTTGTATGGCCGCAGCCGCGCGTTTCGTTTGCGTGCCGCCCATTTGGCGAGCGTCGCCTGGCGCAGGGCGGCGTGGAGGAAAGCCTCATGACGTTCGATCGCGTGTGGATTTTAGCACTCGCGTGGATTCCTCTGGCGTGGATGCTGTTCGAGTGGCGCCGCACGGCGCGGCGCTCCGCGCTAGTGTTGAAAGCTGTTTCTTTTGCGGCGATTCTCGTTGCGCTAGCCGGGCCACGCGTGAATGTTTCAGAAACTAAGGTTGCGCTGGCAGTGCTGGTCGACACCTCTGCGAGCGTTTCCCCTTCGGATTTGCAGCGAGCCTCGCGACTCGCCACCGCGATCGACTCCGAACGCGGCCGGCACTGGATGCGTGTGATCCCGTTCGCGCGCTCCACCCGCGAGATGGACCGGGGCGAGGAACAGAAGCCCTGGAGGCTGCGCCAGACCGCGGGGGAAGCCGGACGCGCTACCGATCTCGAAGCGGCAATTCGGGAGGCTGTCGCGGCGCTGCCCGCAGACATGGTGCCCAGGGTCGCGCTCATTTCGGATGGCAAACAGAACAAAGGCAGTATCGCGCGCGCGGCCTGGCAGGCGCAGCAATTGGGCATTCCCATTGACACATTTCCGATGGCTGGGCGCATGCAGCCGGTCCTGCGCCTCGAATCGATCAGCCTTCCATCGCTGGCCTTTACGGGCGAGCAGTTTGCGATCGACTTGGCGGTCTCGACGCCGAAAGCCTGGACCGGCGGAGGTCGAATTAGCGGCCGAGGGGCATACACTGGGAAAGACGCCGGTTTCCCTCGTGGCGGGGACGAATCCCATCCGGCTGCACGCCAGCCTGAACACTCCCGGCGCGCTCGATCTCTCTATCGCGGTACGCGCCTCTAGCGGGGATGAAGTTCGCTTCGATCAGGCAATGGTGCTGCGGCGCCCGAAGGTCCTGTACATTACGCTCGATCCCGCCTCGACCGACTCGCATCTGACGTCAACGTTGGCGGCGGCGCAGTTCGATGTTCAGCGGGTAAGCGATTTTGCGAATGCGAAGTTCTCCGACTACCAACTGGTCATCTTCGATAACTGGGACCTGGAAGCGATCGCACCGTCGCGCAAGGACGACCTCGAAAAATACGTGAAAGAAGGCGGAGGGCTGCTAGCCATCGGGGGCGATCGGAACACGTACGTGGAAGGCAAGAAAACGGAAGACGCGCTCGACCGCACGCTGCCCGCAAAGCTCGCCCCTCCGCGATCGCCAGAAGGGACGGCGGTCGTGCTGATCATCGACAAATCATCGTCGATGGAAGGGCGCAAGATGGAATTGGCGCGGCTGGCCGCGATTGGCGTAGTGGACAATCTGCGGCCGATCGATCTGGTTGGGGTGCTCATTTTCGACAACTCATTCTCATGGGCAGTTCCGATCCGTAAGGCCGAAGACCGCACCCTCATCAAGCGCATGATCTCCGGCATCATGCCGGATGGGGGAACCCAGATCGCGCCCGCGCTGAACGAGGGTTTCCGGCGCATTATGGCGGCCAATGCCGCCTACCGGCATATCGTTCTGCTTACCGACGGTATTTCCGAAGAAGGCGACAGCATGGAGCTTTCGCATGAGGCGATGATCCGGCATGTGACTATTTCGACCGTCGGCCTTGGCCAGGACGTCAATCGGAATTACCTGGAAAAGATCGCGGCTTCCGCGGGAGGAAAATCGTATTTCCTGAACGAGCCCGCGGGCCTCGAGCAGATTGTGCTGAAGGACGTGATGGAACACACGGGCTCGACCGCGGTCGAGAAGCCGCTGACGCCGAAGGTTCTCAAACCGGCTGAAATTCTCGAGGGGGTCGGAATCGAGACGGCTCCAGCGCTTAAAGGGTATGTAAAATTCATCGCTAAACCGGCGGCCGAGACGGTGCTGGGGATCGATGCGGACCCTCTGCTCTCGCGTTGGCAGTACGGGTTGGGACGGTCTGCGATTTTTGCGTCGGATGCCAAGGCGCGCTGGGCCGCCAACTGGGTAGGCTGGAAGGGATTCGACAAGTTCTGGACCAATTTGTGCCGCGATCTGCTGCCCCACGCGCAAGCCGGTGAGGCCACGGTGGAGTTCGATAGCGCCAATGGCGATCTGGTTGTAGATTACCGGCTGGGCCGCGGCGTTGAGGACCCGGAGACGGTTCCGCAGATCTTCGTCTTCGGTCCCGACGGATTTCAGCGGCCGGTCGAGGTGAAGAAGATCGCCGAGGGAGCTTTCCGCGGGCGATTACAGATCGGCGCGCGAGAGGGTCTGTTCCGAGTCCGCCCTCTGGTGGAATCGCGCGCCTTCCCGGAAGCGGGATTGTACCGGCCTGAGGCCGAACTGGCCGATTATGGCTCGGATGATTCCTTGCTTCGGCAGGTTGCGGAGTTCACCGGAGGCCGTTTCCAACCCGATCCCCGCACCGTGTTCGATGCCGGACATCGCTCGATCGCCGCGACGTTGCAGTTGTGGCCGGGATTGCTGGCGCTGGCGATCGCGCTCAACCTAATCGAGCTGGTGATGCGGAAATGGAAGGGCGTTTTGGGACGGTCCTAGGTAAGTAGAATCCCTCTTATCTCATGATTTAGCTTGACTTTGTCGATAAGTTAAGTTATCGTCGATTCAAAGTATTCAAGTTTAGGTGAGGGGTATTCAAATGAGGGCTTTTACAAAATTCTGCGCAATCCTCGCGCTTACATTATTCGCGCTGCCAATTTTCGCGCAACAGACCGGTATTAGCGGACGTGTAACCGATCCGTCCGGCTCGGTTGTAGCCAATGTAAAGGTCACCGCCACGCTCGAGGACGGGACGACCTTGAACACGACCACGAACGCGAGTGGTCTCTACCAGTTTCCCGTCCTCCGCGCCGGAACGGTGCGGCTGCGATACGAGGTCCCGGGCTTCGCGCCGGCCGAACGGACGGTCACGCTGCTGGTAGGCCAAGTGCCGACCATCGACGTGGCGCTGCAACTGGCGCAGACCAGTTCTACCGTAAACGTCGAGACCGAAGCCAATGCGGTTGAGGCCTCGACCTCCCAGGTGGCCGCCGACATCAGTCCCACCGAGGTCCAGAAGCTGCCTCTCAATGGGCGCAATTATTTGCAGTTGGCGATGATGGTGCCGGGCATCACCAGCAACGACGTGCAGAATTCGCCCCTGGGCACAACCGATAGCGGCAAGCTGCAGATCAACGTGGATGGCCAGCAGGTGACGCAGAACTCGGCAGGCACTTCATTCGGTCAGCCGATCTTCAGCGAGGATGCAATCGATCAGTACCAGATCATCACCAACCGGTTCGATGCCACGATGGGGCGATCTTCGCGCTTGCAGGTGAATGTGCAGACAAAATCCGGCACCAACAACTTCCACGGCAGTCTGTTCGGATATTTTCGGAACAGCGACTTTAACGCGTCGGATCCCGTGGCGCACAAGGTGCTGCCCTTCTCGGATCAGATGTTCGGCGGTTCGGTAGGCGGTCCGATCAAGAAGGATAAGCTGTTCTTCTTCTTCTCCTTCGAAGGCGAGCGCCAGCCCAGTACGATCTTCGATGCGCCGACTGCCTATCTCAGCCCCACCGGCCAGCAGTATACGTTCACATTCGCGAACATTCTGAATACTCGTGCCTACCTGCTGCACATGGATTATCAGATCAACAATAACCAGCGGCTTTCAGTGAGGGGCTCGGGCTCCACATACGCGCTTCCATTCGCGAATGTGACCGGAACCTCGGCGCCCACGCGAGCCACCAACGCCACCCGAACTTTCTATGCAGTGACGGGGACGTGGACCTGGACCCTGACGCCCGCCCTGGTGAATGAAGCGAAGATTGGCTTCGATCATTTCGCTTGGTCGAACACCGCGCTGATTAATACACAAGAGTATCGGAATCTGGATGGTAATAGCTGGGGATCTCCCTACAATTATCCGCAGCAACTTGGACAGAACAATACCCAATTTCGCGACGATATGTTCTGGCTGAAGGGTAACCATAGCGTGAAGTTTGGCGCGGACTACCAGCACGTGCCGTATTCGGGCGACTTCGGCCAAAACCTTCGCGGAACTGTTCTGGGCTTCACCTCCGCCGTCACCAGCGTGCCGCTGTATCAAATCTTCCCGTACGCAACCATTTTTCAGCCGAGTACCTGGAATATCGCGCTGCTCAATCCCTACGTGACCTCCTACACTCAAGGGTTCGGCAATTACAACTACAATCTCCCGACCAATAACACGGGAGCTTGGGTCCAGGACGACTGGAAGGTTAATAACAAGCTGACTCTTAATTTAGGCGTGCGTTACGACAACGATCTGGGCATTTTCAATCCGAACCTGCACCTTACCGGTCCGGGCGCTCCCGCCACACCGCACTACAACCAAAACCTTCTTTTCCAGCCGCGGTTTGGTTTCGCTTACGACGTGACAGGCTCGCGCAAGACCGTAATCCGCGGCGGAGCGGGGCTGTTCTATGCCGACATCCAGGCGAATCAAAGCATCGACGATTCGATTTTCAATGGTCAAACCACCCTTTCGCCCTCTATTAACCCGACCGCTGCCAACCCGATCAATCTTCAGCAGCAGCCGACCCCGTTCAATGTAGGAGGCGTTCAAGGAGTAACCGGCCAACAGTTCCTCTCGGGTCAGGTGCCGGTCAGCATCCAGAGCATTCAGCCTCTCGGTCCGAACGTCAAGACGCCATACTCGCTCCAGATGAGCGTCGGCGTGGAGCATCAATTGACCAAGGATTGGACCTTCTCGGCTGATTACGTGCATTTCCGTATTTATCACGATTGGGAACGCACAGACGCGAATCTGTTCTATAATCCGGCCACCGGGTATCCGCAGAACCCCAACACCTTCGGCCGGCCAGATCCGTATTATTCCAGCATCCTGAATTTCACGACACCAAATGCTGCAGGCTCAATCTATAATGCGCTGCAAGTCGCCGTGACGCACCGGTTCGCGCAGAGCTTTTCGACACAGGTGGCCTATACGCTTTCCCGGCTGAAGGATTCCACCACCGGTCCGTTCTATTATCCAGACAACCAGATGAATCTCAACGCCGAATGGGCTCCTTCGCCGGATAATCAGACCAACACTCTGACGATCGCGCCCAGTTACACGGCGAAATGGGGAGTTGTTCTCAGTGGTCAGTTCCATTATGGATCGGGCCAGAATTTCCAGGACTTGTCCAGTCAGAATCCATATAGTTTGTCGGGAGTCAACGATCGCCTCTTCACCGCCGGTTCACCGTTTTACGGTCCGTCGTCGTGCGTGAGCGCTGCCCCGACTGATCCTGGGTTTGACATTGCGCATCGCGATTGCCTGGTTGGAAACCAGATCGTACGCCTAGACCTGCGGCTATCGAAAACCTTTACCGTACACGAGCATTTCCGCTTCATTCCCATGGTGGAGGCGTTCAATCTGTTCAACCATTCCAATTTTGGGAATTACCAGTTGAACGTCAACGCTGCGTCCTTCGGAGCGCCCGCTCAGGTGACGGATCTGCCGTACTATCCGCGCATGCTCCAGTTCGTCGGGCGTTTTGAATTTTAGGCTACTGAAGCGCCTTCAGGGCTGCGCCGCGTATATCCGGGTCGGGGCTTTCAGCCGCTTTTTCGTAATGGCTGCGAGCCTCAGCCGCGTTGCCCTGACGCGCCAGAATCTGTCCTAAACCAAGGTGAGCCTGGTAGGATTCGGGGCCCAATTGAATAGCTTGCCGGTATTCCGCGGCAGCACTCTCGATGTGGCCCTGAGCGGCGAGCACATCGGCCAGATCGCTGTAAGCCTGGGCGAGTTTCGGATCGAGTTGGATTGTCTCCCGTAATTCCGCCACGGCCCGATCATAAGAGCGCATTAGAATCAGGAGGAGGCCGTAGTTATGATGGGCCTCCGTATAGGCTGGGTTTAATTGCGATTGCCTTCTGAAAATGATATTGAGCTTCCGCCAGATTGCTGCCCCGCGCCAGCAGATTCGCGAGATTATAATGCGCCTCCGCGAGGTCCGGCTGAATGGAAATTGCATTGCGAAGAGACTTTCTCCGCGCCGGCCCAATCGCCCTTTCTGCCCAAGCACCAGCCCTAGCAGATTCTGAGCCTCCGGAAGATCGGGATTCGCGCTGATCGCCTGCTCCAGAACCTGCTGGGCCTGTTCGAGCTTTCCCATGCCGGAGATATACTCCCCCAAGATCGAGCAGAGAGACGCCGTCAGGAGAGGGCATGGCCGCGACTCTCTCCAGCGCCTCCGCCGCTTCCGGCAGGCGTTGCGCGGCGATCAGAGCGATCCCTTTTTCTTCGAGCGCGGGACGAAAATCTGGACTGTGGCGAAGCGCCTCGTCATACCAATGAATCGCCTGGTCCCGATTGCCGGTCTTCGAATACGCGTCCCCAAGTTCGAAATAAAACTCGGGGCGGGCGGGCGCGTACTTCTCAAGGTCCTGCTGGAGCCGTGGAATGCCCGATTTCAGGTTGGACTCCATTATGGACCTGGGCGATATCGAGATACAGTGCGTTCTCCGGCGATAGGCGGGAGCTTCTGCGGGTAGTAGAGCGTCACCTCGCCGCGATACGCATCCTTATCCGCAAAATCGGCGTCGTGAAGAGGCGCCAGCAGATCGCCGGCGGGTTTCCGGCGTTGAATGTAGTGATCCGTCATGACGGCATGCACCACATCGTCGGTGCGGCGCTTGGGCATGTGGCAGTCGACACAACTGGCGGCTTCTTCCGGCATTTTGGATGCGTGCGCAGTCTGATGACAGCCGCGGCAAACAGCGGTGTAATGCTCAGCGGCCTGCTTGCCGCTGAGAGTCTGGTGTGGATCATGGCAGGTGGTGCAGGTCATTTCGCTCGACCGGAAGCACGCCGACTTGCGCAGGCGATAAGCGGAATGCGCAATCTCGAAGCTGTCGTCATAGCCCGTGCCGGGGGCATGATCGAAATAAACGAAGTAATCGCCGAGAGGCTCGCCTGGCCGGTAGTCAAACGGCCCGTGATCATAACGCGGAAGCTGGGTGGGAAGCGGACGGCTAGTTGTTTCCAGATGACATTGGAAACAGCTTTCAAGTTGCCGGTCGCGAGGGAGCCGGCCGGGATTAACGATAGTGCGGCGAATGGCTTCGGCCGTCGCGTGCCCAGACCCGGCGGCTTCAATGTGCGCGCCTGCCGGGGCCGTGGCATCGCTGGCAATCGATTCCTTCGCGGAATACTATCGCCGAAAACCGGCTCGGCACGGTCGAAGCTTGTATTCTGAGCGGGCGAAGGATAAGCATCGTGGCAGAACAGGCATTCGGCGGCAATCGTGCGGCGGAAATCCTCCTGAACCGGGCGGTCGTAGCCGGGACTCATCTCCCAATAGCCGCCCTTTTCGGCAGTACCAGCTCACTGGCATCTCCACCAGTTTTCCTTCCGCGGTCTGATGCAGATAACTACGAACGTGGTTGCCGGAACCGATCACGTAGTCGATTTGTTTCTCGACCACGTTGGTTTCTTTTCCGCCGAACCCGATCTGGTGGCGCCGCTGGTACAATTTCCCATCGCGCTCGACCATGGTGTAGTAGCGGTCGGACGCGCGATTGTAAAAGCTGTTGTGGACCTTGTAGTCCTCAACCTGGTTGGTCGGAATGTCGGGCGATAGAGAGATCGCCCCATCCCGGTCTGGCGATAGCTATTGTAGATGTCCTGGTGGCAGCCGGCACACGCCGAAGAATTGACATAGCCGGATTTGGCATTCCTCCGGTGCATGCGTCGTGCCGCGTCTGTCGCAGGACAACGAACGATGTGGCGGCGATCAGCGCCAGTCCAGCGGCCGCCATCCAGATCTTCTTACGGCCCGACAACCTGCGGCCTTAACGCCCTATCCCCGTGGCCCGCTTCTTCACGGGTGTGCTGTCATTGAGCAGATCGTTGAGATCGTAGAGCCGGCCATTTGCGATCACACGCTTCACGTGGTGGGCGTTTTCGATATTGTCGAGCGGATTCCCCTCCACGATCACGAGGTCGGCCAGCTTGCCGGCTTCGATGCTGCCCGCATCGAGACCGAGGGCCTTAGCAGGATTTACGGTCGCAGTCTGAAGCGCCTGGAACGGCGTCATGCCGGCCATGATATACGACTCTCAGCTCACCGTGAAGATTGAACCCGTTGGGCGTGTCGGTGCCGGCCACAATCAGCCCGCCGGCCTTCATGACATCCATGACCATCTTTTCGCTGCCGCTGCCGTCGCCTAGCGCCGCTCGCATCTCGGGACTCCGAGGCCTCGGGTGTGACACCTGATCCTGCATCCATTGCGGATACAATTTGAAGCGCGGATCGCTTCTCATGCCGGGCTCGTCGTCGAAGAGCTTGTCCTCGCCGTAATTTGAAATCATCGGGCATAGGATTCTCCCGGATTTTCCGAAGAGCTGGATCACGTCTTCGTAGCTGCGCTGCAGCGTGGCGATCTTCGGCGAATAACCGCGGCGGCTGGTTGCGCCGGTATGCTCCGTGCTATCCACTCCCACGAAAGCCGCCGGATAAATCTCATGGGTCGCCACCGGGATACCGATGCTATGCGCGAATTCGACCATGCGCTTCTGTTGCAGGTCCGGCAACCGCACATAGCTCTTCAAAAGATCGAGATCTGCAGATCTTTGGTGCGCTGCAATTCCATTTCAAAGTGAGCGGGTCTTGAAATCGCGATGCCCATTTTGTAATAGGTCCGCTTCCACTCAAACAACCAGCCGGTACCGTAAACTCGCGGGCCGGGGCGCACGCCGGCTTCGTTCGCTTCGCGATCTTCGACAGCCTCATACGGAGTGTTGCCGGGGCTGCGCACGGTAGTAATTCCGAAGGAGAGCCATGCCCGGCCCTGCGCCTCGCCGAAATCCTTCTGCAAGTGCGAGTGGGACTCGATCAATCCCGGCATCACGTACAAGATTGGAGGCCGTGGCGTCGACCATCGTTGCCCCATTCGCGTTGACGCTTGCCGAATGCGGCTGCACGCTGCGGATGCGGTTGCCTTCGATCACAATATCGACATCGTTGCGAGCGGTTTGGCCGATGCCGTCCACCAGGTGCGCGGCGTGAACGATGATGCGGCCCGTCGGAATCGAGGGCGTATACTTCAGGTCGAGCGGGATGGTTTTCACTTCGCCGGTCTCGATATCGATCGATTTCAGTTGTGTTGTTCGCGACCCTGATAGAGAATGCGCTTTGAGTCTCCGAACCAGCTCGGCGCGTGCGCGCTCTCCGCCGTCATGTTGCGCGGGGGGCCCAAAGGTTCGCCTGACCAGGAAACCGGCCATACCGCGAGTACGCCCTGATAAATCGCCGCCATCTTGGTGCCGTCGGGCGACCAAACCGGACCGCATTCGCCGCGGGAATCGATCGAGAGCATCGGGACCGGCGCGTACCACTGATCGTCGCCGCCCGTGGCGGACATGGTCAGGACCTGGTTCGTTCCTTCGCGGAAACGCTTGGAGATCGGCGCGACCATCGCGATTGCTACCCGTTTGCCATCCGGCGACCAGGTCGGAGTGCCAGGCCCGAACAGAGTGTTGTGAATTTTAGTGACGTTACCAGTAGCGACATCCACCACTGAAATATTGGCCGCGCGCCACATCGCGTCCACATCGAAAACAGCGATACGCTTTCCATCCGGCGACCAAGTCGCGCCTTGCGGCTGAGTAGTCATATGCGTGAGCTGGCGATCGCGGCCGGTCTTCATGTCGCGAATCCACAACTGCAGCCGGTCGCCGCCCTTATCTGATGAATAGACGAGCTGATTCCCGTCCGGCGACCAAGCAGGATCCGTGTCGAGATATTTGTCGTTGGTGATATTCTCCGGCTTCCCGCCAACCGGCATGACGTAGATGTCGCCGACCGCCGCGAACGCTACCTTGCTACCGTCGGGCGAAATGACCGGCCGAACGATTCCCTATAACCTGGCGCGGCGTGGTGGAATCGAAGTCACGTTTATGAGTGACGAGCACATGCCTGCACCTGGAGCATGGCGTTGAACTCGATCGTTTGCGCGGCCCCGCCGTTCACCGAACGCTTCCGGATCTTGCCGTCCGAAACGTAGTAAAACTCGGTGGGCGAGGCCCAGGACACTCGGAAGGCAAACGCATTCTCGCTCGCCGGTGAGAGGCTTGCCATCAACTTCGAGCTGGCTCCCATTTCCCGCCGTCGAGTGGTACACAATCTTCCCGCCCGGTCCCCACGAGGGCGCGTCCACGCGGCCGGTAGCAGTGAAAACCTTCCGCTCGGTTCCATCCGCGACGTTCACTGCCCACACGGAATTCCCGCCGTCGCGCGTCGATGCGAAGGCGATCTCTTTATCGTCGGGCGACCAGCTCGGCATATAATCTTCGGCGGGTTTTTGGTCAATTGCTTGAACTCGCCGCTGCGCAGATCGACCACCCAGATGTTGTAGTTGCTACCGAGCGGGTTGCCACGGTCGGAGGAGAAAGCGACCTTGGTTCCATCGTGAGAGAAGATTGGCTCGCGGTCATCGAATGGACCCCAGGTCCCCTTATGCTGGTGCGTGCCGTCCGGCGCCACGGCCCAGAGGTCATAGCCGCCGTCACGATAACCGAAGAAGGTGATCGACTTCCCGTCGGGCGACCACATCGGCTGCCGGGCGTCATTGAAAAGGTCCGTGATGCGCTTGGCCGTTCCACCGGATGCCGGCACGGTCCAGATACTGCCTTGCAGATCCATCGCGAGCGTGCGTCCATCAGGCGAGACGGAGACCGACATCGAGGTTCCCTCGGTGACGTTCACGTCGATCAGTTGCGAAGAATCGGCGTTGGTGCTCTGTATGGTTTGTGCCGGGCCGCCGGTGCTCAGCATCATCATTACAATCGCGGCACCCGAAATCAAAGTTTTCAAATGGCACACTCCCTTTGGATATTGTATTCTGTTGAGGACCATTTAGTAGTTTAGTATGGAGGTCGCCATGAAACTTTATTCGCTCTTTCCATTGGCGCTGCTCGGCGCCGGTTTTGCAGCTCAATATTCACGGGCACAGCAGACTGTTCCGGAAATCCCTTTTGATGCGGCGAACATCTTGAAGCTGCCTGCCGACATGAATATGGGCGAAGCGTCGGGTGTCGCGGTCAACTCGAAGAAACATATCTTCGTTTTCTCCCGCGGTAACTCGACCGGTCCGGCCTATGGCGCGACCGCCGCGCAACTGCTGGAGTTCGGTCCGGACGGAAAGTTCATCCGCGAGATCGGCAAGAACCTGTACGCGTGGTCCTTCGCTCACGCCGTTCGAATTGACAAGGACGACAATATCTGGGTCGTCGACAAAGGTTCGGACATGATCATCAAATTCAATCCCGAAGGGCGGGTCGTGATGGTGTTCGGCCGCAAGAAAGAAGCGTCCGACGAAGGCAGCGGGCCGTGGACGCACGTCAACCCGCCGCGCCCCGCCGTCAACGGCATGTTCCGCCAGCCGACCGATGTTACCTGGGACCCGGAGGGCAACATCTTCATCAGCGATGGATACATCAATTCGCGCGTGGCCAAATTCGACAAGAACGGCGACTGGGTGAAGCAGTGGGGCGACCGCGGCACGGCGGAAGGCCAGTTCAACACGCCTCACAGCATCGCCGCCGATGCTAAAGGGAACATCTACGTGGCGGATCGCGGAAATCGCCGCATTCAGGTGTTCGATCACGATGGCAATTTGCTTCACGTGATTCACATCGACGTGCCGATTCCACCCGACGCGCACCCCTGGATGGGCAATGATCCCAATCCTCAGCAAGCGGCGGCGCAGAATGGGCAGCCTTGGGCGATCTGCATCACGCCCGGTCCGACGCAGTACCTGTATAGCGCGGATGCCTTCCCCGGTCGCGTCTACAAACTATCGCTCGACGGCCAGGTTCTGGGAGTGCTCGGCAAATCGGGCCGGCAGATGAAGGAGTTTGGCTGGATTCACGAAATGGCATGTGCCGGGGAAAATGAGCTCTACGTCGGCGAGATTTTGAATTGGCGTGTGCAGAAACTAACCTTGCATCCGGAACGAAAACAGACCACGTCGGCCGCGGCTCGTTAACACCCAGCGGCTGGTTGACATTCCTGAGGGAAGTCCGCATAATCGATGTAGGACTGAAATAGTCTTAGATACGTCCTCATGCTTAAGCTCACCAAGAAAGCGGATTATGGGCTCATTGCGTTGCGCCATCTGGCGACTGCCAGGCGAAGCGCGAGCGCCAAGGATATTGCCGATGCCTATCGCATCCCGCTGGCGCTGCTTTCCAAAATCCTACAGAAATTGGCGCGCTCGGGGCTTCTGCTTTCCGAGCAAGGCACAAACGGAGGGTACCGACTGGCGCGCGATCCACAAGAAATCACGGCTCTCGAGGTGATTCGCACTATCGACGGCCCGATCATTCTGACGCATTGTTTTACCGAGCACACCGAATGCGATCAGAGCGACCTTTGCCCGGTGCGTGAACCATTACGCAAGGTGCACGAGGGAATCCTGCGACTTCTTTCAAGTATCAGCATCTCAGATATGTCGCACGATGACATGAATATCCCGGTGCTGCCGATGATCTCCAGTATTCAACCGATTAGAATGGGAACCGAGACGCGATGAAACTTCCTATTTACATGGACAATCATGCCACCACGCCACTCGATCCGCGCGTGTTTGAGGCGATGCGGCCGTATTTCACCGAGGTCTTCGGAAATGCCGCCAGCCGTAATCACAGCTTCGGATGGCAAGCCGAGGAAGCCGTGGAGAAGGCGCGCAAACAAATTAGCGACCTGATCGGCGCAACGGCCAAGGAGATCGTCTTCACCAGCGGCGCCACCGAGTCGGACAACCTGGCGCTGAAGGGCGTTGCGGAGATGTATGCCGAGAAGGGAAACCACATCATCACAGCGGCGACCGAGCACAAGGCCATTTTGGATACCTGCAAGCGCCTGGAAAAGGAAGGAATCCGCGTCACCTATCTCCCCGTGCAGACCAATGGCCTGATCGATCTCGATCAGTTTCGCGCGGCGATCACTGACAAAACCATCCTCGTGAGCATCATGTATGCCAGCAACGAAATCGGCGTGCTCCAGCCTATTCGGGAGATCGGGAAGATTGCGAAGGAACGCGGCGTGCTGGTCCACACCGATGGAACGCAGGCGGTTGGCAAAATCCCGATCGATGTAATGCGGGACAACATCGATCTCATGTCGATCAGCGCGCATAAAATGTATGGTCCGAAGGGAGTGGGCGCGTTATACGTACGCCGGCGGAATCCGCGAGTGCAAATCACTGCCCAGATGGATGGCGGAGGCCACGAACGCGGCATGAGATCGGGAACGCTTAACGTTACCGGCATCGTAGGATTGGGCGAGGCGTGCGCTCTCGCCAAGGCCGAGATGCCCGAGGAATCTAAGCGTCTGGCTTACTCTGCGGGACAAGCTGAAAGACCGTCTGCTCGCTTCGCTCGACGAATGTTACATCAACGGAAGCATGGAGAGCCGGCTGCCGAATAATCTGAACATCAGTTTCGCTTATGTAGAAGGCGAGTCCTTGTTGATGGGAATCAACGATGTAGCGGTATCGAGCGGTTCAGCCTGCACGTCGGCTACGCTCGAGCCGAGTTATGTTTTGAAAGCCCTGGGCGCGGGCGACGATCTCGCGCACTCCTCCATCCGCTTCGGTCTGGGCCGCTTCAATACGGAGGAGGAAGTGGATTATGTCTCCGCCAAGGTTATCGATGTGGTACAGAAACTGCGCGAGCTTTCACCGCTTTACGAGATGCACAAGGAAGGGATTGATCTGACGAAGGTCCAATGGACCGCTCATTAGAGGTAAAACTATGGCGTATTCAAACAAAGTACTCGATCATTACAACAACCCGCGCAACGTCGGCTCGTTCGATAAGAGCGATCCGAATGTTGGGACCGGCATGGTGGGCGCGCCGGAATGCGGCGACGTGATGAAATTGCAGGTGAAGGTGAACCGGGAAACCGGCGTCATCGAAGATGCAAAGTTCAAGACCTTTGGCTGCGGCAGCGCCATTGCGAGCTCCTCGCTCGCGACGGAATGGCTGCGCGGCAAAACCGTGGACCAGGCTCTCGAGATCAAGAATACCGATATCGTTAACGAGCTCAGTCTGCCGCCGGTGAAGATCCATTGTTCGGTGCTCGCCGAAGATGCGATCAAGGCCGCCATCGGCGACTATAAGAAGAAAGCGGCGACACTCGCGCCAGAGGAAGTCCAGGCCTAATTCTTTCATGGTTACGGTTACGCCCAAGGCGGTCCAAAAGATCCGCGAAGCCTTCCTGCGTGAAGGTGTGACCGGTGGTCTGCGTCTGGGCGTCCTCGGGCGGCGGGTGCTCAGGATTGAGTTATCAATTCAAGTTCGATCCCAAGCCGCGGCCCACCGATAACGTGCTCGATTTTCAAGATGTCAAGGTCTTCATCGATCCGAAGAGCCTCGTGTTTCTCGATGGCATGACGCTCGATTGGCAGGATTCCTTGCTGCAGTCCGGTTTTGTGTTCGAGAATCCACATGCCAAGAAGAGCTGCGGCTGCGGCACCTCGTTTTCGGCCTGATGGAGTTCTACGAATCTTTGGGGCTTGAGCCTCGAGCTCTCGCTCGACGCGGACGATCTCAAGAGGCGATTCTACGAGCGCAGCCGCCAATGGCATCCTGACCGGTTCACCCGCGCCAACCCGGAGGATCAGCAACGGTCGCTTAACATGACTGCGCTGCTGAACGACGCCTTCCGAACCCTTCGCGATTCAGTCGCGCGCGCCGAGTATTTTCTTAGAAGCAACGGCCTCGAATTGTCGAAGGACGTTCCTCCAGAGTTGCTCGAAGAAGTGTTCGAGTTGAATATGGCGCTTGAGGAGTTGCGGGGAGGCGACGATTCCGCCCGGGCGCAACTGGAGCAGGCGCGGCAGAAGATTCGAAGGGATGCGGGCGGAAATCGATGAAGCGCTCGAGGAGTTGTCCAGCAGGTACGATTCCTCGCCGGATCGGACCATGCTCGATGAGATCCGCGGCGAGTTGAACCGGCGCCGCTACATCTCAAACCTGGTGCGCGAGGTTGAAAAAGAGCTGTCGGAGAAGACGCCAAATGTCCACTCTGCAGATTGATTTCGGAGACGGCCGTAAGGCCGATGGCGCGGTCGCCTATCGTCGGGCATCGACCTGGGCACCACTAATAGCCTAGTCGCGATTATGGAGCTGACCGGCCCCCGAATTCTTTCCGGGATCGTGCCCAGCGTAGTAGCCATAGCGCCCGACTGGCCAAGTGATCGCCGGTTCCGATGCCCGCGACGTGCTTCTCACCCATCCTGAGCGCGCCGTCTATTCCGTCAAGCGTCTGATGGGCCGAGGTATTGACGATATACAGGAAGAACTGAAGCTTTTTCCATTTCGCATCGCGCCCTCGAGCGATTCCATTCTGAAGCTGCAACTCGGCGAGAAGGTGTTCACGCCGCCGGAGATTTCGGCGCATATACTGCGCAAGTTGAAGCTCGATGCCGAGGCGGCGCTGGGGCGCTCTGTGACCCATGCGGTCATTACTGTTCCCGCCTATTTCAACGATGCGCAACGCCAGGCCACGAAGGACGCCGGACGTATCGCGGGTCTGGAAGTATTGCGGCTGGTGAACGAACCCACAGCCGCCGCCCTCGCCTACGGCCTCGATAAACGCAAGCAGGGCATCGTCGCCGTCTATGACCTGGGAGGCGGCACCTTCGATATTTCGATACTGCGCCTGCATGAGGGAATTTTCGAGGTGCTTGCGACTCACGGCGACACACACCTGGGCGGCGACGATATCGATAACCTGCTGTTGCGGATCGCGCTCGAGGATACTCAGTCGGAGTGGGGCGAGGACATCTCTACAAGAAGCGAGGCCGTCGAGCTCTTTCGCCGCGCGGTGATCAAAGCCAAAGAGAGTCTTTCCTTCGCTCCTGTCGCAACGATTGACGCGGAATATCGCGGGCGCCGCTATCGGCGCGAGATCACTCGCGAGCTGCTCGACAAATTAATTACGCCCATTGTTGAACGTACGCTTGCACCCTGCCGCGCCTGTATCGCCGACGCGGGCGTCAGTGTCGAGCAAATTGACGAAGTGGTTCTGGTGGGTGGTTCGACTCGTATCCCGCTGGTGCGTTCCGCGGTCGAAAGGCTTTTTCGCGCACGGCCACATACCGATCTGAACCCTGATGAAGTGGTGGCGCTCGGCGCTGCGGTGCAGGCAGGTATTCTCGCAGGCGATGTACGAGGACCAGTTATTGCTAGATGTGACGCCGCTTTCGCTCGGCATCGAGACTATGGGCGGCATCGTATCCAAGCTCATCCACCGCAATTCGACTATTCCGGCCTCAGCCACCGAGCAATTCACTACTGCCGTCGACGGCCAGCGCAATGTGCTGATCCACGTGGTCCAGGGCGAGCGGGAGCTGGTGAAGGATTGCCGCAGCCTGGCTCGATTCGATCTCAAGGACATTAATCCGATGCCGGCCGGACTGGCGCGTATTGAAGTTCGTTTTCTTATCGACGCGAACGGAATTTTGAACGTGACCGCGCGCGATTTGCGCACCGGTAAGGAGCAGAGCGTGGACGTGAAACCGTCCTACGGTCTTACCGACGACCAGGTGGAGGCGATGATTCTCGAATCCTTCGACAAGGCCGAGCAGGATTTCCGGGAACGCCAGGTGCGCGAAGCGCGAATAGAGGCGGACGCGATCCTCGCCGCCACCGAAAAAGCGCGGAAAGGCGAATATCTATTTCGCATTATCGAGCGAGGAACGTGCGGCCATCGACACCGAGCATCAATGAGCTGCTGGTGGTGTATCACGGGGATGATTACCTGCTGATCCGCTCGAAGATCGACCAACTCAATAACGCCACTCAAAAGCTGGCCGAGATCATCATGAATACGGCTGTCAGCGGCGCTTTGAAGGGAACCAAAATCGATGCCTAAGCTTACCTGGACCAATCTCGACGACATCGCGCTGGCGCTTTCCGAGAGATTCCCCGATGTCGATCCAACCTTTGTGCGCTTTACGGATCTTCACAAATGGATCACGGAGCTTGACGACTTCGATGACGATCCGCTGAAGTCGAACGAGGCCAAGCTGGAGGCGATCCAGTCGCTTGGTTGGAGGAATATCAGGACGCGCACGAGACTTAAAATGGCAGTGATGCGCGTTCTGCTTCTGCTCGCTGCGGCGGCTTTATCCGCATTTGCCGCCGATTTGAGCCTTACTCCCGAGATGCAGAGCGTGATGCAGCATATCTCTGCCGCATCTCTACGCGGACATCTTTCTTTTATCGCCTCTGATCTTCTCGAAGGACGGGCGACGCCTTCGCCTGGTCTCGATTTAGCCGCTGAGTACATTGCTGCCCAGTTTCGCCGTGCCGGCCTCGAACCTGCTGGAGATGACGGCTATTTTCAGACCGCCACCGTAACCGTTCGCGAGCCTGATTGGACGGGTTTTCAAATGTCTGTCACCGCCGGCGGCAAAACCATCAATATCGACCGAAGCGAGGTTTATCTGTTGCCGGATTCGGCGCTCAACCTGGACGACGTGCCGATCGTGGCCTTGGATCATAACACGGCGGCAGCGAGGCAGGATCAGTTGCGCGGAAAAGTGGTGGTGTTGACGCGCGTGCGCGGCCGTCCGCGCACTCTAGACGGACCGGCACTCGTGCTCTTTGCCGCGGGCGAACTGCCCTCTGGCCCGCTGGTGCGGGACCCTGAGGGCGGTGGGCGAATTCCCCTCAACCTGATCGCGAAACCAGAACTAATCGATCTACTCAAAAATGGCGAAGGACGCGTGACGCTGCACATGGCCGCGGCGCTCGAAAGGTCTGGTGAAGGTACACAATGTCGCCGGGCTTCTGCGCGGCTCCGACCCGGCGCTTAGAGATACTTACGTGATGCTCACCGCTCATTACGATCATCTCGGTACCCGCTCTACCGGCGAAGATCGCATCTACAATGGCGCCAACGACGATGGCAGCGGCACGGTTTCCGTCATCGAAATCGCCAGCGCGCTGGCAACCCTGGAGCCGCGCCCCAGACGCAGTATTCTCTTCGTCACTTTCTTCGGCGAGGAACTTGGTCTGTTCGGCTCGCGTTATTATGGCCGCCATCCCCTCGTGCCTCTCGAAAAAACGATCGCCGACCTCAACCTGGAGCAGGTGGGGCGCACCGATGCATCGAATGGTCCGCAGGTCGGCACCGCCACACTGACGGGATTCGATTTTTCCAGCTTGCCGCAGATTGTTGCGGACGCCGGACGGCTCACGGGCGTGAGAATTTACAAGGACAATCAGGAGAGCGATCCGTATTTCTCGCGCAGTGACAATCAGGCGCTCGCCGACGTTGGCGTGCCGGCGCACACGCTCGGCGTCGCATTCGAATTTCCCGACTATCACCGCGTGAGCGATGAGTGGGACAAAATCGATTACGCCAATATGGCGAGAGTTGACGATACGGTCGCCATCGCTTTGTTACGCCTGGCTTCCGATGCTGCGCCGCCGAAGTGGAACGAATCGAACCCAGCGGCAAAACGCTACGCGGAAGCCGCACAGAGACTTCATCGATGAAATACTTTGAGGCCGCCGCTAAGCGGGACGCGTGATCTGATCCACGGTCGCGATGTCTTCCGGCGTAAGCTCCCAATTGATCGCCGTCACATTTTGCTCAATCTGCTCCGGCTTTGTGGCTCCCGCGATGACGCTCGCCACACCTGGCCGCGTCGCCAGCCATGAGAAGGCCAGTTCCAGCATGCTGTGACCGCGAGCGGCGCAAAATTCCGCTAAGCGCTCGACCTTTTCCCAGTTTGTCTGCGTCAAATACCGGTCCGCCAACCCTTTGGTCTCGGTCAGGCGCGCGCCCTCAGGCATCGGCCGATTCTGACGATACTTCCCGGTCAACAGCCCGCTTGCCAGCGGGAAATAGGGCAGAAGGCCGACGTCATACGCCTGAATTGCCGGAACGAGATGGCGATCGACATCGCGCACCAGCAGACTGTACTCATCCTGGCACGATATGAATCCGTTAAGATTGAAGCGCGCAGCGGCTTCCTGAGCCCGAACTACTTGCCAAGCCGGAAAATTGGAACAGCCGATGTAGCGTACCTTACCTTGCCCGATCAAATCGTCGAGAACGCGCAGAGTTTCTTCGATCGGTGTCAGGGAATCGGCCTGATGAACCTGATAAAGATCGATCCAATCGGTCCTGAGCCGACGCAAGCTGGCCTCAATCGCCTGCATGATATAGCGGCGAGAAGCGCCTTTCTTTTCTGCTTCGTCCATCGTCATGCCGAACTTTGTCGCAAGGACGATGTCTTTGCGGCGATCACCGAGCGTCTGGCCGAGGAACTCCTCCGATCCGCCCCGATTCCCGTAAACATCGGCTGTATCGAACAGCGTGATGCCGAGGTCAAGGGCCTTATCAACAACTTTACGAGTGCCGTCGACATCCACGCGGCCTCCAAAATTATTACAGCCCAAACCGACCATAGACACTCGTAGGCCGGATTTCCCCAAGTTCCGCAGCTTCATGAAAGTCTTTCCAGTTGATCCAGCAGTCTTACCATGTGCGGCGCTACTTCACGCCTGCCGCCGAAACGGAACTCGTTGTATGCGCCCGTGAGATCGCCTACCAGGGGAGTGAGATCGGAGGACGGGAGCACTCGCGCAAATTCGGCCGGCGTGAGAGAGGGAGGTTTCCGAATCCCACGCCGCGCCAGTAACGCGAGCATGCGTTGATAAAGAAGCGTCGCGTCGGATGCCTTCCCCTCCCCGCGCGTGAGTCTGCGAACGCGCAATCTGCCCCTCCACCAGGGCCGTAATGCCACGATGCCAAGCCCAGCCAGAATAGCGATCCCGACTCCGGCCGCAAGCCCGCGAGCATAGCATCACGCTCGACCGCAGAGAATTTTCGAGCCGGGCGAAGGCGTCCCGAATTCCGCCGAAGCGTAATCGGTGAGCCGATTCATCGACGCGCGCGGCGAGAACGATTTGGCGGTCGATATCGTAGCTCAGCACCCACTCCTGCCAGAACTGCTCGGCTGCGTCGAAGTACAGAGCCAGGCGCGCCGCCATGCCCGCGCTGCTTGCGGCGGGATCGGGCGGAGTCGGATCGAAGGTGGTCCAGCCGCGGCCGGCGATCCAGGCCTCTACCCAGCTATGCGCATCGGAGGCTCGTACCACCTGCCAGCCTGTGATCGGATTATATACGCCGCTCTGAAATCCGGTCACCACGCGCGAGGGAATCCCGAGCGTGCGCAGCATCACCGCCATCGCCGACGCGAAGTATTCGCAGTGTCCTTTCTTCCGCACGAAAAGAAAATTCGCCAGCGGATCGGCCACCGCCGTCGAGGGCAGTTCCAGCGTGTAGCCGTAATCGTGGCGCAGCCGATGCTCCAGTTGACGGGCCTTCTCGTACTCGGAGGCCGCGCCGGCAGTCATCTCGTGCGCCAAACTGAAGATGCGCTCGTCGGTGGGAGGCAACTGCAGCAACTGTTTACGCTCGACCGGCGGAAGCGGCTCGGGCCTCGTGGAAGGTGGGCTCGTTTCATCTTCGAGAAAACTATACACGCCGTAGGACAGACCGCTCGATGCGAATCGCGACGGGATGCGAAATGCTCCGCCACGCGTCAGAATCAGACGCGGCAGAGTGGTGCTGATGGTTTCCGGCATCGCCCGCGATGAACAAAGTGTCGGGCGCGATATCCTCAAAGTGGACCCGATAAATGATGGCCCGGCCGGAGCGCGTGGTGGTGCGCGGACGGGTCAGAAGACCGCGCTCGATCCGCAAGCGTTTCGCCGCCCGGCGGATTGGACCAGCGCCTGCCGTCGAAATCCTGGAGCGATGTGCCACGCCAGCGCACCTGCAGTAATCCCTCGCCTTGATACGACCGCACATGCATCACCGGCGCGCTGCTCTGTTTAATTTCCCCGATCTCCCCTAGCGTGACGGAGTTCGAAAAGCCGGGCAGGTGGTAACGCTGCGGCACGAATCGATCGAGCGCGGCCCGGGCGGTGCGCGGAAGCACGAAAAACATCCCCGCGGTCATCATGAGGATGCCCACAAACAAGAAATCCAGCCAAGGCCACCAGACGACGAGGAAAAGCTCGCAACCCGCTTCGCACGACCGCCGGCGCAACTGCGCGGAGCGCCGCACTTCCCCGCTAGCAAACGCAGCGATCGCGAATAGAACGAATAGCGCCAGGTATCCGAAAAAGCTTACCCGCGCCGACAACACCGCAGCCGCGAGCAGTTCCAGCACCGCAATCATTTTCACGTATGTATAATCTCGATTGGTCTTGGCGGTCAGCACCTTCATCACCGCCAGGAAACACACCAGATGCACGGTGGCCCTGAGAAACGGATCCCGAGATGTACAGATAATCGATCGGATAAAAGCCGATGTAGAGAATCGTAATGCCTGCAACCACGCGGTCCGAAAACTCGAAATCGACGATGCCGGCCGCCATGAACGCACGCAGGCATAATCCGATTAACGTCAGCGTGGCTGTCGGCCAGTCTAGATAGCCGGAGCCGACTACCGCGAAATACCCGGCCGCCAGCATTCCCAGTAACGAAAACTCGAAAAACCGCTCCACCACGCGCGGGACAAGCCGCTGAAGCTTTAGGCGCCATAATCCCATTGTATCGCCGCCCTCACCGGTTTCCCCGCGTTGGCATTGTGTTACATGTATTAGGTGCGCCGGAATCAGACATGGCAAAATTCAAACCCGCGGGATCGCGCAAGGCCAAGCCGGAACGTTCCATCCGCAGCGCCATCCCGTGCTTCATTTTGATATTGGCTGGCGTCGTGCTTATTTCTTTATTGTTCTACGAATTATTAAAAGCATAAGAATAAATGTGAGGAAGATGAATGCGAATCGATCGCCGGGAAGCCGGCCAGATGCGGCCCGTGAATATCATACCGGACTATTTGCTCACCGCTGAAGGCTCGGCGCTGATCGAGATCGGAAACACGCGCGTGCTCTGCGCCGCTTCGATCGAGGAAACCGTGCCGGGTTTTCTGCGCGGTTCCGGCAAAGGCTGGGTGACGGCGGAATACTCGATGCTGCCGCGCGCCACCGCCACGCGCACGCCCCGGGAAATTTCCAAAGGTCGCGCATCGGGACGGACCATGGAAATTCAGCGGCTCATCGGGCGCTCGCTGCGCTCGGTCATGGATCTCGCGGCGCTAGGCGAGCGCAGTGTGATTCTCGATTGCGACGTATTACAAGCAGACGGCGGAACCCGCACCGCCGCCATCACCGGTTCGTACATCGCCATGTCTATTGCAGTGCGGCAATTGGTTAAATTTGGCGCTCTCAAGCGGACGCCAGTCCGGGATTTCGTCGCCGCAACCAGTGTTGGAATCGTCGGCGGCATTCCCATGCTCGACCTTTGCTACGAGGAGGACTCCCAAGCCGAGGTCGACATGAACGTGGTGATGACCGGCTCCGGCGGCTTCGTCGAGCTGCAAGCCACCGCCGAAAAGATCGCCGTTCGACGATACGCACCTATCAAGTCTGGTCGCGCTCGCGCGCGGCGGAATTGAAAAGCTGATCCTAATCCAGAAAGCAATTCGAAGCCGCGTGACTGTTTATTGCGCGACCACGAATCCTGGAAAATTGCGCGAGTTCCGAATGGCCGCGCCGGATTTTGATATCCGCGCGATCTCCGCGCCCGCGCCCGATGAGTTGGGCCGGACATTTGAGGAGAACGCTTGTCAAAAAGCTCTGTATTACGGCGCTTATATCCGCGGATATCTGTTCGCGGACGATTCCGGGCTGGAAGTCGAAGCGCTGCATGGAGCGCCCGGAGTTCACTCAGCGCGATTCGCCGGTCCCGAAGCAACTGACGCGGCTAATAACGCTCTGCTACTCGAAAAACTGCGCGGCGTGGAGAACCGCAGGCGCCCGTTTCGTTTGCGTGATCGCCCTGGTCCGGGACGGAACGCTGGTGGGGACATTTGGCGGAGAGGTGGAAGGCCGGATTCTCGACGCTCCGCGGGGATCGGGCGGCTTCGGATATGATCCGCTGTTTTATTACGATCCGTTGGCATGCACATTCGGCGAAGCGGCGCTCGAAGAAAAGATGGCGTCAGCCACCGGGCGCGTGCGCTTCAAAGCGATGTTCACTTACCTGCGCGGAATCGTTTCCAGCTAAAAAATCCGATCATGGTTTTCGCGTCGAGGATCTTTTTTGTATCGATCCACTCGCCGACTTCGCGCGGACGTGAACCAACGAGCCTCTATGCGCTCGTCTTCCATCGGCTTCGCGGTCCCCGCGGTCAATCCGGTGGCCAGGAAAATTGTCATTTTTTCCGCCAGAAAGCCGGGGCTGGGATAAAATTCGGCGAGCTTTTCCCACTTCTTGGCGCGATAGCCGGTCTCTTCAGATAAGTTCTCTGCGGGCCGCCGCACGGGGCGTCTCACCCTCATCCACTCGGCCCGCGGGCAACTCCCACAAAAATTGGCGCGCCGGGAGACGGTACTGCCGAACCAGAAGAATACGGCCGCGATCGTCGACCGGCATGATCACAGCGGAGCCGCCGTGCTGCACGATGGCGCGCTTGATCTCGAACCCGTCCGGGTCGACGGCGCGGTCCAGAGTCACGGTGAAAATCGGGGTGCGGTTAAGCTCAGTTGAAGAAATTAGTTTCATTGGGGCCGGATCGCCCGCGCAAATTCGGCCACGGGCAGAGTATTCAGAATATCGCTCGCTTCGAGCCAACCTCGGCGCGCCATGCGCACGCCGTAACTCATGTTCGCCAGATGTTTGGGATGGTGGGCATCGGTGGAGATCGCGAACTTGCAACCTCTTGGCTCTAGCCGCCCGGACCAGCGTCGATCCCAGATCCAGCCGCTCCGGGCTGGCATTGATTTCGAGATAGACGTTCCTTCGCGCGGCTTCGGCGGCCACGGCGTCGAAATCGAACGGAAAAGGCTCGCGATGCAGGAGCACGCGCCCGGTCGGATGACCGAGCACACGCAGATGAGGGGACTCGAGCGCGCGCATCAGCCGGTCCGTCATCTCCGCGGCTTCCAGATTCATATAACTATGAACGCTCCCGATGACCAGGTCGAGCTCAGCCAAGAGCGTCCTCCTGCCAGATCCATACTGCCGTCGCGGCGGATATCGCATTCGAGGCCGGAGAACACCCTTAGCCCGAAATTCCTCTGATCCATCTCGCGAACCTGATGCGCGAACGCCACTGCGCGCTTCTCGTCCAGACCGTTGGCCATGGCCAGAGCCTTGGAATGATCCGTGATGGCGATGTACTCGTAACCGAGCGCGTGCGCGGCCTCCGCCATCTCCTCAAGCGATGCCCGGCCGTCGCTCTCACGCGTATGCATGTGGAGATCGCCGCGAATCTGGCTGAGTTCCACCAGCCTCGGCAGCTTCCCCATAGCGGCGGCTTCGATCTCGCCAGAGTTTTCGCGCAGCTCCGGCGGAATCCAAGCAGAGGCCCAGCTTTTCGTAAATTTCTTCCTCGGTTGCACCGGCGATGCCGCTCCCCATTCTCGATGCGAGTCAACGCATACTCGCTCAGCGTAAATCCTATTTTCTGGGCACGCTGCCGCAGCGCGACGTTGTGGTCCTTGCTGCCGGTGAAATATTGAAGCGCCGCGCCGTAACTTTCCGCTGGAAGCGCGCGCAGATCCACCTGCAGACATTCGTGACCGAATTTGATGCTGGCCTTGTTAGGTCCCTTGCCCAAAACCTCCTGCGCCTTGGGATGAGCCACGAATTTTTCGAGCGCGTCCGCAGCGCCGGGTCCAGTCACCAGCAGATCCAGGTCGCCGACTGTCTCCCGGCCACGCCGCAGGCTTCCGGCGGGCGTAATTTTCTCGACACCGGCGAATGCTCCCGAGAAATTCGCTCAGTTCATCCGCTATTCCCTGCGCGAAACTGAGCAGAAAACGGCCCGCTCGCTGGCGATAGGAAGCGATAGAGCGCAATACTTTCTCTTCCAGCTTTGCGCCCATCCGCGGCAATTCGCGGAGCCTCTGCTCACGGCAGATGCGCTCGAGATCATCGATGGTCGATATGCGGAAATGCTCCCACAGTAAGTCCGAATGCTTTTCGGACCGAGGCCTTGAATCTTCAAAAACTCGAGCGCGGTAGGAGGATAGATTTCGAGTAACTGATCGCGCCGCTCGAAGCTGCCGCGCTGCTCGATGTCGACCAGCACGGCGGCGATTCCCTTCCCGATTCCGGGAATCTCCGTAATTTTTCGCTCGAGATCTTTGAGGATCGCGCAAATCTGCTCCGGATGTCCTTCGATCACGCCCGCGGCGTTGCGGTAGCTGCGGATGCGAAATGAATCCTCTCCGGCGATTTCCATCAGGTCGGCGGTTTCGTAAAGGAGCCGGGCAATGGCGCGATTTTCCATCTGTTTTAATGAAGCTGTTTCGCCACCTGGTGAGGCTCCACGTGAACCAGCACGTCCGCCACCCATTCGATCTCCTCCTTGATGGTTCGCTTGACGGCTGTGGCGATTTCGTGTGATTCGCGCACGGTCAGGTCCGGGTCCACCTCCAGGTGGAGATCGACATGATAGCGAAGTCCGGTCTTGCGAGCGTAGCATTTCTCGATCGCGAGCGCTCCCGGGACATGCATTGCGGCGGAACGGATCTGGGCCATCTGCTTCTCATCCGGCATCGTGTCCATCAGATGGAGCACTGTCTGCCGCACCACTCGCACGCCTAGGAATACGACGATCAGACCGATGGCGAACGCTCCATAGTGATCGGCGAGAGACATCTTCGAGGCCGCGAAAACCGACAGGAGGACGGCCGCCAGCGCGACGCTTCCCGAAAGAATATCGACAAGATCATTCCAGGCGTCGGCGCCCAACCCGGAACTGCCGATGCGCCGGCTGAAACGAAACTTAGTCGCGCTGAGTCCGGATTTCACCAGGATCGATCCAATCAGCGGCCAGATCGCATAGAGCGCCGGAACGTGGTGATCGTGGCGTTGTTCAAATGCGCGGAAGCAAATGCCGATTCCCGTCGCGATCAGCAGCACGCCGATTGCAAGCCCGGTCAGGGTTTCCAAGCGCCCATGCCCATAGGGATGCTCCGTATCGGGCGGCTTCGATGCCACCCATAGACCCGGCCAGCACGAGACCTGAGGCAAAAAAGTCCCCGGCCGACTCGAAACCGTCGGAAACCAGAGCCTCGGAATTCGCGGCGATGCCGATGACAATCTTAACTACGGCGAGTACTGCGCTGACGCCGATACTTGCCAGCGCCAGACGGCGGGCGAGCTTCTCTGGACTCACCACGACTTCAGATTAACAATGTTTCTTACAATCGAAGCATGCGGGAACCCGCCGTCATTGGCATTTCCGAGATCGCTTCGGTCCCGGACCAGCCCGCAGTTTTCCTGCTCTGGGCGAACGAAGGAAAACCGTATCTGGCCCGCACTGCCTTATTGCGGCGACGGCTGAGGCGTTTAATCTCGGAGCGTACCGGCGTCTCGCGTGTGCTCAATTTCCGCGGCGTAGCAGAACGGATTGAGTACTGGCTTGACCGGCTCGCAGCTTGAATCGTCACTGGTGCATTTCGAATTGGCCCAGCGTTATTTCCCCGAAGACTGGCCGCGCCTGACTCGCCTGCGCCCGCCGGCGTTCGTGAAGCTGACGCTTGACAATCCTTTCCCCCGGACTCTGCTCACCACCCGGCTGGGCCGGGGTCTCTATTACGGACCTTTCGCGAGCCGCGCCGCCGCCGAGAGATTTGAAGAAGGGTTGCTGGACCTTTTTGAGTTGCGCCGGTGCGAGGATAATCTTACACCATCGCCGAATCATCCCGGCTGTATTTATGGCGAGATGAACCGCTGTCTTCGGCCATGCCAGCAGGTAGTTTCGATCGAGGAATACCGGGGCGAGGCGGCGCGGGTAGAGCAATTCCTGCGCACTGGAGGCGCATCTCTGCTCGAAACGGCTGAGGCGGCGCGCGATCGCGCCAGCGCCGGAATGCAGTTCGAAGAGGCCGAGCGATTACATCAGCGCGCAACCCGCATTGCCGAAGTGCAGGGATTAGCGGGAGAGCTCGCGCGCTCGCTCGACCGAGCTCGCAGGTGTAGCGATTACACCGTCCACTGCGGCGAATGCAGTGGAGCTGTGGTTTATGCTCGGCGGATGCTGGCAGGAGCCGCGAAAACTTTCCCTTTCTGAGACTGAGGGCGCCGGAAGATCGATGGATCGGCGATTGCGAGAGATTGCCGCGGGAATCGATGCCGCAAGGCGCACCGAATCTCGAGCATCTCTCGATCCTGGTACGTTGGCATGGATCGAGTTGGCGCGATGGCGAATGGCTCGGATTCGATTCGCTGAAAAATATTCCGTACCGAAAGCTGGTAAACGCCATCGGCCGTGTGGCGGCGGCAAGCACATTAAAGGCGAACCAATGAACGTGCTCCGCCGATGGTATCGAAACATTGAAAACATCCTGGTCGCAAGGCATTGCGACAGCAGATCACGGGCGCAGGCCTGGCCTACACAGCGACGTTGCTGGTGGTGGGATTCGCCGCGTTCCTTTCAGCGAACAATCTGTTGTTTCTGATCCTGGCAGCCATGCTTTCGACGCTGCTCGTCTCGGGATTTATCAGCAAGCTGGGCCTCGCTGGCCTGGAGCTGGATTTGGTTTTGCCCGAGCACATCTCGGCGCGGCGCAAGATCCGGGCCGGCATCCGGCTGAAGAATCTGAAGCGATGGATTCCATCCTTCAGCATTCATTTGGCGGGCGCCGCCGAGAGCGGCTTCGATTCGATCCTCTATTTCCCTGTAATTCCCGGAGGGGCCACGGTCGAAGAATTCGTTGATTTGTACTTCGCCAAACGCGGCCCGCAGCGAGAGCGGAGTTTCCAGTTTTCGACACGCTTTCCGTTCGGGTTTTCGGAGCGCCGCGAGCTGGTAACCGCGCATCGCGACATCCTGGTCTATCCGTGCCTGGATGCACAACCGGGTTTCGAGGCGCTGCTGGCATCGGTAAGCGGTGAAATGGAGGCGCTACAGCGCGGCCGCGGTCATGATTTTTATCGGATTCGCCCGTATGAGGCGCTCGAAAGCGCGCGCCACGTGGATTGGAAAGCGACCGCGCACACCGGCGATTTGCAGGTGCGCGAGTTTGCGCGCGAGCAAGATCGTCAAGGTAGTAATCTATTTCGATCTAGACGTTCCGAGCCGAGTTGGGTGACGTGGTTTGAGTTAGCCGTTGAATGCTCGGGTTTCCTGGCATTTCGTCTGGCCGAGCGCGGCGCCCGCGTGCGCTTCCGTACGCAGGACCTGGATGTAACCCTGCCGGACGAAGGAGACATCTATACTATCCTTAAGTATTTAGCTTTGGTCTGTCCGATAGAAGGAAATCCACCGGGCGCCCCGATGACCCAAACACGTTTCAAATTGTCTTCAGCGCCAATCCGCAGAGAATGGTGGCGCTGGGGTGGGGTATGGGCGAGAGTCGCGGCGCCCGGCTGCTCGGTCTCGATGCTTTCGCTGGTGCGGATTCTAGACTACATACGCCAAGTTCCAACTAGGAGGCCCGCTTGACGCAGCGCAGGAATGAATCGGTAAATCGCGCATTTTGGTTTCTGAGTGTTCTTGTTGGGAATGATTGCGATCTTGCGATTAGTCCCGGGTCGGGGTGGGCTCAAGTACTGACCGCCTGCATATCTCGGGGAAATTGGAGGACCAATCCGGCGCGCCTGTGGCGGCGCAACAGTCACGGTGAAGAGTCTCGAAACCGGGGCGACCCGGGTCGTCACAACCGACGAGACGCGGCAACTTCAGAGTTCCCGCTCTGTCTCTGGGACCGCAGGAAGTGAAGGTGGAAAAGACGGGCTTTAAGATCCGAGGTGCGGACCGGAATCAATTTGTCAGTTGGGCAGGAGGCGGTGGTGAACCTGCGCCTCGAAGTGGGCGAATTCGTCCAACAGGTGACGGTTTCAGAAGAGGCTCCCGTGGTCAACATCGACTACCGCCCCGGTCTCCGGCGTGGTGGGAGAGCGCGAAGTTAAGGACCTGCCGCTCAATGGCCGCAGCTTCGACAATCTGATTACACTCAATCCCGGGACCATCAATTACAGTGCCATGAAAAGCGCCAATACCAGCACCAGCGATGGAAATACGTTTTCGGTGGCGGGACGGCGCACCGGCGAAAACCTGTTCATGCTGAATGGAATTGAGTATACCGGGTCGAGCCAGCTTGCCGTGACGCCGGGAGGCGTCAGCGGGGAGCTGTTGGGCATCGATGCCGTCCGCGAATTCAATGTTCTGACGGACACCTACCCCGCCGAATACGGGAAGCGAGCTGGAGCGCAAGTCAGTGTCGTGACCCAATCCGGGACCAATGCACTGCATGGAACCCTGTTTGAATTTCTCCGGAACAGCGCGCTCGATGCACGAAGCGTTCTGGCCCAGACGTCTTTTGTTCCTCCCTTCCGGCAAAACCAGTTCGGAGGCGCATTGGGCGGTCCGCTCAAAAAAGACCGGCTATTCCTGTTCGGGAATTATGAGGGATTTCGCCAGGCGGAAGCGCTCAGCGCCGTGAGCGTCGTGCCCGACTTGCAAGTGCGCCAGGGCTTATTACCGAATGCCTCTACCGGCATTTACGCTCCGGCCGCGAATTTGAACCCGGCGATGCTGCAGTACATGTCCTTCTGGCCCGCTTCCCAACGGCCCGGAGTTGTTGTCGAATGGAGTGCCGAGCGGGACGGCATTCTCGTACAACAATCCCAGGCAGTCCATTCGCGAAGACTTCGGCACTCTGCGAACCGACTACATTATGGGGAATCGCGACTCGCTTTCCGGAGCTTATACGATCGATGACGGCAATAGCCTGATCCCTTTGGCCGATCCGCTATTCGGATCTTACACGACGCTTCGCATGCAGGTCGCCAGCTTGCAGCAGACGCATATCATCTCACCGGAGATTCTCAATACCTTCCGTTTCGGGTTCTCGCGAGCGGCGTTCAGCCTCGGTTCGTCGCTGCTCGCTACATTTCCGGCAAGCGACTCCTTCGTATCCGGAGCGGGACCCGGCGGGTATCGTCGTGGGCGGCGGCGCGACAACCACCAGCAACGGCTCCATAACGTCAGCGGGCCCCAACAATGCCGCCGGGGTCTGGAATCGCAGAAATCTTTATACTGTGACCGACAGCGTTTCAATCAGCAAAGGAAGGCATCAGATCAGCTTTGGAGTCTGGTTGCAGCGGCTCCAGGACAATGAGGACACCGCTTCACGGCAGTTGGGAGTCGCCACCTTCGCCAGTCTGGCGACGTTTCTCCAAGGAACCGTGACAACCTTTCAAGTGGTGCCGGACGCGAACGAGCTAGGCTGGCGAAGTCTGTTCGGAGCGTGGTATTTCGAAGACGCGATCAAGCTGCGGCGCAATTTAACGCTCCAAGCCGGAATCCGCCACGAATTTACCACTGGATGGAATGAGGAATCGGGAAGAGCCGCCAACTACATCACTGATTCGAACGGTGATCCTTGACACGACGCCGCGCGTGGGCAGTTCGGCTTTCACGCAGAATAATGCGACACGGCTGTTTGGACCCAGGGCTCGGTCTGGCTTGGGACCTGTTTGGAAACGGAAAGACCGCCATCCGTTCGGGCTTTGGAATCTACTATTCGTTGATCGACGCTCTCAGCTTTCAACTGAACTCGCTGCCTCCCTATAACGGATCGGTTTCCTTTACGAACGCTTCCCTGCCTTCGCTCCTGCCAGTTCTACCGAACGTGCCTCCGCCGCCGTCTTGCGGCCCAGGGATTCCCCAGCCCTGCACGATCTATGCGCCGTCGGGAGTGCAGCCCGATGCGAAGACTCCAACGGTTGAGGAATGGAATTTCACAATCGAGCAGGAGCTTAGCCACAACACCGCTCTTCGCGCCGCCTATGTTGGATCGCATGGGTACCATGGCCTGCTCAGCGTAGATCCCAACAGCATTCCTGCCGCGATTTGTTCCAACCCGAGCGGCTGCGTAACCGGCGGAGTCGCCCCGAGCTCTAAGAGGCTTCGTTCCGCAAGGCGCGCAATATATTCCCGTCGGGACTCGGCCCAACCCTTACCTGGGAGCCGGATTCTTCTGGAATACCGAGGGCAACAGCAGCTATAATGCGCTGCAACTGGATGTGACCCATCGCCTGAGTCACAACTTGCAATTCCGGGCGAATTACACCTGGTCGAAAAATCTGGATATGAATTCGGGACTCACCGGCGCGCAGGCGAATAATCAAGCGCAAATGATATTGGATCGGAACGATCTGCCAAGAGATTGGGGATTGTCTGCCTTGAACGTAACCAGCCAGACCAGCATCTCGGGCAACTACGAACTTCCTTTCGGACACGGTCAGCGATGGCTGACCAATGCTAATGGCGTTGAAGGCAAGCTGGTCGGCGGCTGGCAATTAAATGCGATCGCAACGTTGTTGACTGGATTTCCGATTCACACCCCAGATCGGCGGAAACCGCTCCGAGGATGGCGATACCAGGAATCCCGATCGACCATCCCTCAATCCATCCTTTACAGGTCCTGTCGTTACGGGAAATCCCGAACCAGTGGTTCAATCCAAACGCTTTCATTCTCCCTACCTTTGGCACATGGGGAAATTTAGGTCAGCGGGACATTCACCGGACCGGGTTTAGCCGATCTGGATCTGTCCGCTTTTTAAGAACACGAGCATTTCCGAAAGAATCAGGCTCCAGTTTAGAGCGGAATTCTTCAATGCTCTGAACCGGGCGAATTTCGGGCCGCCCAATGCGACTATATTTACGAACGGCACCACCACTACCTCGACGGTCCCGGTAATCAGCCCATCCGCGGGATTGATTACCACCACAGCCACCAATCCCAGGCAGATTCAATTTGGATTAAAACTGATCTTTTGATTAAGAGCGCCAGCGGACTCACTTCGCGATTTGAAACACAGTCCACGGGTGCGCATCGAGGTTACGCAGTTCGTCCTTTTCCCAGGCGAACTCGGGATGTTCCTTGAGGTGCTTAGCGGCTTTGAAGGAGAGGCCACAGGCGTGGCCCATAGCGGCCGAGAACGACATTTGCGCTGCCATGGCGGCATCGGCTACCTTGTTCTGCACCGTGCCCGCCGTGGCGATAGGGGAGCTGCCACGATTTTGATCCGCGCGAAGTCAGATCGATATGACCGCAAAGGGAGCGCTCTCCCGGATCGATTGTCTTCGAAAATGTGTCGAAGTGATCGGCCAGGAAACTTTGCCCGAGCGGGATGTCGATCTTGCCTTTGTTTTGGGCCATCAGCTGATCCCAGCGAACGTGGCGGGCGTTAGCGCTGAGGCTTGGATCGTTGACGTTGAAATCTGTCTCATCCTTGATCAATGCGGGATCGATCGGGTAATTCGATCCGGCAAAGTAGCCGTCAAGCGTACGCCAGAGGTTGACGTGCCTCAAACCCAGCTCGAGACTCGCAATTTCCCCGGTGTTGCGGTCCGCGATCAGCCAGTCGTTCGCATACCCACCGTTGTTTCCTTCTTTCATAATTCGCGCGAAGTCGTCGATAGATGCCGCATACTGCATGGCCTTGCGGGCCCGCACGAACTCGGGCGTCCCGTTAGGATCGAACCCATGAAAGTCGCTGATGGTAGTTTCCGTGATCATAAGGCCGGCGGAATTGATCCCGAAATCATCGGCGGAATGAATCAGGCCGGGCATCCCATCCATAATGAAGCGGTAACCGTGTTCAGGTGCGACATCGAAGATAATATTCCACCGGGAGCCGGTCACGTAATCGGTCCAGTTATTATGTCCGATTACCGGCTTGCCGTCGCGTGTGTAGCTGCCGGTGGCGACGAACGCGCTGCAGTGGTCGGCTGTATGCCGTGAAGCGTCCTGGTCGGCCCAGTTCACGTAATATGGATCGAGCTCGAGCCAGGCGTTGGTAGCGACGATGTCCCAAATATCGAGCGGCACGCCCTTCGCGGCCAAGCCCTCGACAATACCTCGAAGTTCCTCGCGATATTCGGCTTCAATATGAGGCCACAACACTCCTTGCGCGGCATCGCGAAAAAAAGACCAGCTTTTTGAATCATGGGTGAGCATGAGCTTCACCGCTTCCTGCGCGTCCGCAATCTCAGGCGCGAGTAGAAATCCATGCTGATACCCGATCTCGCCAGGGGTGCCTTCGAGATGCACGAATACCCAGCCATTCTGGGTAGGCTTCCGAAACGCTCCCTTGAGGCGCGCGGAATCGGCATGCACCGGGACACGGCCGCGTCCAGCCGGCGCGAGGCCGACGACAGCCAGCAGAAGTCCCGCGGCGATCGCGATCTGCTTCATAGATCCTATGATAGTAAAAAGATAGAATAGTTCTTCAGCGATGATTCATTCCGGTCCGATTTTGACGGTTGCGGCGGCTGCGCTTTTATGTATTGGCGTTGGAGAAAATATCCGTCATCCCGTCCAGCCGATAGGCACATGGTCCGCCACGGCTGCGGTGAACAGCGAGACTCCGCTCTGGACCGCGATCATGACTTCAGGCCAGCCTCCGCAATACTTCAAATACAGCGGGACCAGCAAGGTGGAAATCGATTCTTCAGCAAATCGAACAATCCTGCCCTATCATTTTTACGAGCCCGACTCTCCGGCCACCGATCCAAAGCTGCTCAGCGGGGTTTGTTCGTTTCCCTCCGCTGAGCCGGATGCCCCGCCCTTCTGGTTCGATTTTTCAGGAAATCCTTTGGCCGGCAAGTTCAAAACCACGATTCCAAGCGAGTACTTTGCTCAGCCCGGTGCGCTCCGGCGCGACCGGCTTTGGTCTTCGACTGCGCGGGCGATTCGGCGGTAAAGCAAGCGGCTCGGGAATTCTATATGAAACTGCTTATTTCCATCAACAGCCTTGCGACGCCGGCGGCATGGAATTCGGCTTCTATCGAAATGTAGTTGCGTCGCAGACTGTTTTCTATATTTCTAATAACAGCAATTGCGGAATACAACCTAACAGTTACTGTCATATCAGCAATTCCTATTCGAGCGCTTATATTAATGAAAATAACTCGCCCGCTCAGGCGCTCAATACCAATATCCACGGCTGGATAATTAGGAATTTGAATATACGGGGCGTTCCCGGCGAGTTGTTGGATCTGTCCTACTCGATTCTTATTCTGCCCGATCGTTCGGCTCCAAAAGGCTACCGGTTTCAAGTTGAGGTGTCGGAACCCGGGGTTTCCCAGCCGGCCAGCTGCGATGTGTATGATACCAGCGGCTATGTTCTTTTTGAAAATAAGCCGTGCGCCTTCCCGGTGCGGCCTGAAGGATGGTATCGGATTGATCAGCTTTACAAAAAGGATGCCTTCGGATACGTGACCGTGGGAATCCAGCGTCAGGGAACTCCGGCGATAGCGGCTCCGGTCGATTTCCAGGTGGACCAGATCAGCGTCCCTAGATAGACCGATGCGCTTTGTAATCCTCCATTACCACATCCTGAAGAATGCCGGATCGACCATTGAGGAAATTTTATACAACAGCTTTCGTAAGCAATTCGCCAGATTCGATACCGAGGAACGCGAAGCGTCGATTTCAAATAGCGATCTGCTTTCGTTTCTCCAATGCAATCCCGATCTGCGGGCGGTAACGAGCCATCAGATACGGCATCCGGTCGCGGCAGCTCCGGGGTTCATCTTCTTTGATATTTGTTTTTTGCGGGATCCGATCGATCGCATTCGATCCATGTACGATTACTTCCGCGAGAAGCCGTCCGTGGGCGATCCTGTGAGTGATTTCGCGAATGAATTGGAATTGGGCCCATTCGTGGCGCGTCTGGTCGAGGAGATGCCGTGGTATATAAGCGACATTCAAGTAAACCTGCTTGCAAACGGCATTGTGAACGATACGCCCGCGCCGGCCGACCTGGACCGGGCCATCGAGAATATGCTCGACACATCTTTTCTCGGCGTGGTGGACCGATTCGAGGACAGTCTGATCGCCGGACAACTTCTTCTCCGCCACATTTTCCCCAATTTGAACTGCGCCCACCCACCGGTCAACGTATCGGGAGGGTTCGGCAGCACTTTGGAAGCGCGAAGAGAGAAGCTGAGAAAAGCCTGCGATTCCCAGGTATATGCCGAATTGATGCGCATGAATGCGATGGATTGCGAGTTGATCGAGCGGGCGCGCGCGGAGATTGATCGCCGGCTCAAGCTGACTCCAGATCAGGACGCGCCCTCCGGAATTCCGGAACGGCCGTCGGCCGCTCCGTCTCGTGCTCCCGGGCCTAGCTTTCTGACAAGAATAAAGCGGCTGGTTCAGATCCTGCCGTATTTAGGAGTTTTGTGGCATCGCGGCGCGCAGAACTTGTTCGATGCGAACTATTATCGCGCCTCCAATCCCGACGTTGCTTCGGGGATCAATCCACGATTGCACTTTATCCTTGCGGGCGCCTTCGAGGGACGCAAGCCTCACCCGTTATTCGATACCGCTTTCTACTTGCGGAATTATCCCGATGTGGCCGCATCGGGCGCTCAATCCACTCGGCCATTATCTAAAGTATGGCGCGGCTGAGGGCCGCCAGCCTCATCCGCTCTTCGATGCTGAATATTATCTCGAGCGCAATCCAGACGTTCGGCAGGCCGGCATCAATCCGCTGCTTCACTACATAATCCACGGAGCCCCGGAAGCCCGCAAGCCGCATCGTTTATTCCAGCCCGATTACTACCTCAGCCGGTGTCCGGAAGCCTGGCTACGGGGCGGGAATCTTCTTGTCGACTTTCTCAACCACGATTCAGGAAGCTATCCCAGTCCCCACCTGCTGTTCGATTGCGAATCTTACGTGCGCGGGAATCCAGCCGTGATCAAGCAAGGCTGGAATCCTCTGGTGCATTACGTTTTATCTGAAAGCCGGAAGAATACCGCCGCCGCGAATCGCCCGACGGCCGATGTCGAAACCCGGCCGATCGCCCATCTGAATATCGATGATGTGCAGATCGTTGTTGTGTTTATGGACGGCGGTTTCGATTCAAAAACAGCGGCTCAGCAGCGGGATATCCACACAGCGCTCAAAGATTCCGCCGCTCGCGCGGGTCTCAGCGGCGATGTCGTACCGGTCTGGCGGGATCGCTTCGGAAGAACCAGCTTCATGGCAGCGCCGCAACAGCATCCTTTTTTTCGGTGCTTGAATTACGATCAGCTCTACGCGCAGGTTAAGGGGGCGATTACTTATGGACAGCTTCTCCATTGACTTTCGCGACGAACTCACGCAGCTCGCGAGCGTACTCATCCTCCTGCCGCGCTTCCGCTTCAAGATCTCGATCTCCGCTCGTATCCCGGGCGAGCCTGCGCAAGATGGTTGCATGTTCCTCAAACGTGGCGATCGCGGACCAAAGCGCGTTTTCGAGCTTTTTCGCATGCTCGACGCGCATCGTCTCCGGCGAGTACGAATGCCCAACGATGCAACGGAATCGTAGACCGCCCCCGTGCTCCTCATAGATCGGTCCGCTGCAGTCGGGACAGGTGATTCCATTAAAGCGTCGGTCTGAAGTTTCGGGCACGGGAATTTCCTCCTCGGCAACAACGGGTGAAGTCGCCTCGCTCGTCAACAGCACTGCAATCTCGCTGGCTGGAAGAACACGCTTTACCGGTACTCGACGAATTGCGTTAAGCGGCAACTGGGGAAATTCGGCATCCGATGGTTCCTGAACAACCGTCAGCCCCCCTCTCTCCCCAATCTCCGCCAGACCATCGCATCCGTCGTCGAGTGTGCCGCTGAGAAGGATCCCGATGACGCGCGCGCCGTAAGCGTAAGCGGCCGTTCGGAACAAGGGATCGATGGCCGGCCGGAACAGGTTCTCTCGCGGGCTGAAGACCACTCGTACTCTGCCGCGCTCGACCAGCAGGTGCCGGTCGGTGGGCGCCACATAGATACGCCCACTCTCAATCGGCGAGCCATCCTCGGCGGTTACGGCGGAAAGCGCACCGGCAGCAGCCAGAATCTCCGGCAGCATGCTTTTATATCCGGGCGATGTGTGCAGAACCACAAATATGGCAGCATTCAAATCCGCCGGCAATCCCCGAACCAGCTTCCGGAGAGCATGCACACCGCCCGCGGACGCTCCGATCACAACGATGTCACGCGTAGCCATGGTCCCTCAAGTATCCTCTAATTACGATCGAACAGCTACTTATTCCCGCGCTTCGACACCCAATCGGTCGTATTCATCGCGAATGAGCTTGTAGCAAACGCAGGAAGCGGACTCCAATCCCTTCAAGTTAATAATCGTGACCCGGCCCCGAACATATCGTATATATCCGGCTCGCCTGAACAGGCCGACGGCGGCGTTGACGCTCGCTCGACGGACGCAGATCACTTCCGAGAGGAACTCTTGTGTCAGCAGAAACGTATCATTCCCAGCGCCGTGATGCATCAGAAGAAGCCAACGGGCGCACCGCTCTTCAACGGTATGGAGACGGTGACAGGCGCCAGATTGCATGATTTGAAAAATCAACGCATAGAGGGAAAGCTTCATCAGGTTCTCTACGGCGGGCCTGTGTGCGACTGCACGCCGAAATGTGCCCATATCAACCCTCAGAGCCTTCCCTTCGAGTTGGACAATCGTGGTTCCGATGGTCCTGCCATCATCCAGGATCGCGGGAGCGCCTATAATTCCCTCATTCCCGATCGTAGCCATTTCCAATAGCGATTCTTCGGGACCAATCAGGATCGATATGACGCAGTCGATTGGGAAATAGATACTATCAACAGGCCCCTGACTATAAAGCCTCCTCTTCAACTTCAGACTAATCACCTCTCCCTGCGATATTAGCGCACGGCTGTCTTTCGGCGGCAGGTGAGCCAGAAAATGATTGCGCTTCGGTCGGGGTATTTCGGAGTGGGGCATAGGATGTTCCGCTTTTTGGTTTACCGGGAATGCCGCCATTATTGTACCCTTTGTGCGAAACGGCGGTATGCTGCCTTTTGACGAAGCGCAGTTTCCGAGTCGCTATGTACGGAAGCGTTCCTAGAAGTTCTTAGGCTTCCATGTTAGTTTATTAGGAAACGTGGTGGAACCAAGCGAAAATTCGGAGGCGTCATCGAACGACAACCCGGCTGGCGAAGACGGGCCTGCGCCGGACAAGGCTCGGACTCCGGTCGTGGGCATCGGCGCTTCTGCGGGCGGCCTGGAAGCCGTAACGCAGCTCTTACGGCCGTTACCGGGCGACACGGGAATGGCATTTGTTTTTGTCCAGCATCTCGACCCGACCCATGAAAGCAAGCTCACTGAAATACTCACCAAAGTCACCTCGATGGCGGTACGAGAGATTCAGGATGGAATGCGGGCCGAACCAGATACGTTTTACGTTATTCCTCCGAACACGAGTTTGAAGATCGAAAAGGGCATTCTGAATATAGAGCCTCGCGTGGACGCGCCGGCTCCCCACTTTCTCATTGATAGGTTTCTATGCTCTTTGGCCGAAGATCTTGGGAGCCACGCTATTGCCGTGATTCTCTCGGGTACTGGCGCGGATGGAGCTGAGGGTTTTACGGCCGTTAAAGCCGCGTGTGGAATTACCTTTGCTCAGGCGGAAAATACGGCGAAGTACACGGGCATGCCCTTGAGCGCAATTGCCACGGGAGCGGCCGATTTCATTCTGCCTCCGCAAGAGATCGCCGCGGAGTTGGTCCGAGTCAGCCGGGATCCGGCTATATGGCGAACAGCAGGTGAGTTGCCAGACGCCCCCAGCGAGGAAGCCATTCTCAAACGGATCTTTGCTCTTCTCCAGAACAGCAGTAGAGTAGATTTCAGCGACTATAAGCAAGGCACGGTCAAGCGCCGGCTGGCTCGCCGCATGGTTGTACATAAACTGGCAACCTTAGCGGAATATGCGGACTATCTTGACAAGAACCCGCATGAGGTGACTGCACTTTATAGAGACATTTTGATCCACGTTACATCCCTTTTTCGTGAGCCCGCAAGTTTCGCCGTATTGACCGATCATCTCGCCGCTCAGTTGAAGGAGCATAAGCATGAGGAGTCGTTTCGCGCATGGATAGCTGGCTGCGCCAGCGGCGAAGAGGTTTATTCGATCGCAATTTGTCTCGACGAAGTGTTGGCTGGCGCGGGCCAAAGAACGCAACTACAGCTCTTCGGCACTGATATTAGTGAGAAAGCGTTGCAGCGCGCGCGGAATGGAGTTTACCCGGAGACGATCGCCGCCGATATATCGCCTGAGCGATTAAGCCGGTATTTTATAAAAGCCGATAGCGGATATCAGATTATTAAATCGATTCGCGAGGCCTGCGTTTTCGCGCGTCACGATTTGGCCCGCGATCCGCCATTTTCTCGCCTGGACCTCATCGTGTGCCGCAACGTTTTGATCTATATGGGGCCGGCGTTACAACAACGAATCTTTTCGATGTTCCACTACGGTCTGAAGCCGTCCGGCGTTTTGATGCTGGGTAGTGCCGAGTCAGTCCCACCCGCCTCGGACCTGTTTACAATGATCAACAGGGAACACAAGATTTACCGGAAGAACCCCATAGCGCCGCGCTTTAATATAGATTTGGTTTCGGACACAAACGCCGCTGTTCCGCCTGCAGTACCTCTGGCCGGGGCTGGGGTACAGGCACTTGTCAATCAAGCCATTCAAAATAAATACGCGGTTGGCGGCGTCGTTGTAAGACGCGACATGCAGATCGTATCCTTCCAGGGGCATACCGGTCCTTACCTCGATCCCGCTCCTGGTGCGGCCAGCCTGAATCTGCTACGCGTGATTCGCGAGGAGTTAGCGTTCAAAGTGCAGGCGCTGGTGTTCTCCGCGCTCGATCAAAACAGTCCGGTGCGGGAATTCCGTGTACCGGTTGGCCAAGGAGAGGGCTCCCGGCAAGTCGATCTCGAAGTGATTCCGATCGCTTCACAATCGGGGAATGAGCCTTATCTCCTAGTCCTGTTCGAGGAATCGCTGGAAACCATTGAGGCAGCAGCTGAAGCGAACTCGCCGGCAGCCGCCTCGGCGAACACCCCCGATTCTGGAGCGGTCCAGCAAAAACTCGAGAGCCTGGAACAAGAGTTGTCAGAAGCAAGAGCGCATCTTCGAAGCATGGCCGAGGAGCACGAAGCGCATATCGAGGAGCTGCGTGCCAGCAATGAAGAGGTCCGCTCTATGAATGAAGAGCTCCAAAGCACCAACGAGGAGCTCGGGACTACCAAAGAAGAGCTGCAATCGGTCAACGAGGAACTGACTACTATAAACGAGGAATTGCGCACTAAAAATGCCGATCTGGGATCGACTACTGACGATCTGAAGAACCTTTTCAGCGCTGCGAATCTTCCCATCATCATGGTCGGTAACGATCTGCGGATCCGGCGCTTCACTCCTGCAGCGGAGTCGCTTCTCAATCTGATCCCCGCGGATGTGGGAAGACTGGTAACCGACCTGCGCGGAACGGTTGAAGTTCCACATCTGATCGACATGCTCCGTCAGGCAATCGATGCACTGCAGATAACGCAGGTAGAAATTCAAGCTGCGAACAGGCGCTGGTATTCCGTCTCCTGCCGCCCGTATCGCACCAGCGAAAACCGCATAGACGGCGCGGTGATCACTATGGTCGATATCGATTCGCTAAAGGTCAGCCTGGCCGACGCACAGCACGCCCGCCAATACGCGGAAGCGATTGTCGAGACAATTTGGGAGCCCTTAATCGTCTTAAATAGAGATTTGCGAGTACAACGGGCCGCTCCTGGCTTCTATCGCGCTTTTCAGGTAACGCCGGCAGAAACGGAAGGGGCCCTCTTTTACGAGCTCGGAAATGGACAATGGAATATTCCCCGGCTTCGCTCGCTGCTCGAAAACATCTTTGCTCGCAATTCACCCTTTCAAAACTTCGAGGTAGACCATTCATTTCCGAATATCGGCCACCGGCGGATGCAATTGAATGCGCGTCGTCTTTCGGATGAGCGTGACGGGGGCGATCTGATTCTGCTGGCGATCGACGATGTGACCGAACGTCAACAAGCCGGGGAAGTCCGTTATCGCCGTCTGTTTGAAACCGCCACGGATGGAATATTAGTCCTTGAAGCCGCGAGCCTTGAAATAATTGATGTCAATCCCCATTTCCTCGATTTGTGCATATGCCCGCGAGCTGATTTGATCGGCAAAAAGCTGTGGGAAACGGGAGTGTTTGAGTTAACTCAACAGTTTCGAGAAACGCTGGCAGAATTGCGCAGCAAAGAAATTGTCCGGCTTGACAACGTTCGACTGGCGGCGCGCGATGGCCGGCGTATGGATGCGGAGATGGTGGCCATCCGCTATACGGTCGCGGGTGAAGAAGTCATCCAGTGCAACTTCCGGGACATCACCGAGCGCAAGCGCGCGGAAGACGAACTGCGGCGCTCGAACGAAGACCTGCAGCAGTTCGCGTATGCCGCCTCCCATGACTTGCAGGAACCGCTTCGAACCGTTCGCATTTATTCGCAGCTCATCGTCGATAAGTATGAGCCCTTGCTCGATCAGGAAGGACGCGCTTTCCTGGAATACGTGGAGTCGGCCGCGCAGCGCATGAGCGATCTCATCAAAGATCTGCTGGCATATTCGCAGGTGAATGTTCCCAACGTTCGGCCGGAACCGGTGAATGCGGAGGCCGTGCTCGCGGCCACCGTGATGAATCTACAAATGGCCATTGCGGACTGCCGTGCAATCGTGACCAACGACCTCTTGCCGACCGTCGGAATCGACCAGACGCAGTTCATCCAGCTGCTTCAGAATCTGATCGGCAATGCGTTAAAGTACCGGAGACCCGAAGAACCTCCGCACATTCACATCTCGGCGCAACACGATATTGGGGAGTGGGTGTTCTCGGTTCGAGATAATGGAATCGGCTTCGAGCCGCAATACGCGGATAAGATGTTTGGCGTCTTCAAGCGTCTGCATGGGAAAGAGTATCCGGGCACCGGTATTGGTCTCGCGATCTGCAAGAAAATTGTGGAGCGCCACGGAGGCAGGATTTGGGCGACCTCATCCCCCGGTCAGGGCTCCACATTTTACTTCACGATTCCAGATTCCAAACTTATCGCCTAAAATCCCGCGGAGATTCGCTCAGACGCTTTAGCGCGGACACTTTCGATCCGGGAATAATTTTTGATTTGGTTGCGGGGGAAGGATTTGAACCTTCGACCTTTGGGTTATGAGCCCAACGAGCTACCAGACTGCTCCACCCCGCACGTCCATAGTAGCGTAAGGCGCGAGGGTGGTCAAATTTTATGACTGTTGGCCGGTTCATGCCGTCCGCTGAGCGGCGGTGGTAGCAATCGCTCCGAACCGGCGATCGCGGCGGTGAAACTCCTCGACCGAGGCGGCCAGATCTTCCGCAGAGAACTCCGGCCACATACGGGGCATGAAGACCATCTCCGCGTAGGCGCATTCCCATAGCAGGAAATCGCTCAAGCGCTGCTCGCCGCTAGTGCGGATCAGAAGATCGACATCGGGACCCAGCCGCCGCGAAAGGGTTTCCTCGGGGGCACTGCGATCTCTTCCGAGGTATCGAGCCGCATCAAGTATAGCTTGTCGGGACGAATAATCGATTGCCAGCCGCAGGAGCAATTGACGTCCCGCCGCCGTTTTGCGCTCCGTCTGTTCGAGCAACGTCACCAGCGACGCGGGCAAGCGGTCGCGCCGGCCGATCGCCTCCAGGCGCACTCCGTTGGCCAGGCAACGGCCGGATTCCTGAACCAGATAGCGCCCCAGCAGTTTCATCAGCGCTGAAATTTCAAGAGGCGGGCGGCTCCAGTTATCGGCTGAGAAGGCGTACAGCGTGAGCACCGAGATCCCCAGCGATGGCGCAGCTTCTATAGTCCGGCGGACAGCCTCTGCGCCCCTGCGGTGACCCGCCACGCGCGGAAGACCGCGCGCATTGGCCCAACGGCCATTACCGTCCATAATGATGGCCACATGCAGGCCATCTCCAAAAGTACTTCTCATTACAAAGCTAACCTCCGAATCAAATTGTTCATCAACCGCCGCCCGGGATCAACGCTTGGCCGCCTGGAGAATAGCTTCCATGTGGTCGAGGTATTTTTCGAAAGCCTTCCGGCCGCCGGACGTCAAGGCATACTCGGTCTTCGGCATCCGCCCTTCGAAGGATTTCGTGCAAGCGATATATTTGGCCTCTTCGAGCTTGCGCGCATGGACGCTCAAGTTGCCATCAGTGGTTTGGAGCAAGCGTTTTAGATCGTTGAATGTGAGCGAAGAATTGGCAGCGAGGGCGCTCACGATTCCCAGGCGGACTCGCTCGTGAATTAGGCGGTCCAGATCCGGAATGCTCGCACTCGACCGAGCGAGACTAATCGAAGGAGCGTGATCGGCGCGAAGAGCGCTATCTCTAGCCACCGTACCTCCTTGCGATAATCGCTCCGAACACGATGTGCAAACCCCCGAATCCCATTCCTAGCCATATGTCGGTCCACGGCATGGACCAGGCCGGAAAAATGGCCAGTGCGCCCTCAGCCAGGAAACACACGCCCATTACAGGAACCACGGGAACCGAAAACGCGCCGCCAGTGATAACGCCTGTTCCATACAGCATCAGCCAGATACCAGGGATAGGTGCGACCACCCCGGCACGCCACAACACCATCGTGAGCGCCGCGCCTACTACCAGCGGGGGGATAAAACTAAACAGAAATTTACGCGCCGGCGAGGACCACATGGGCAGCCCAGCCACGTTCGCCTTACGCCACATCGCGAGGATGCCAATCGCGATGGCGAGAACGCCTTCGATCAGCCAGGTCGCGAGCCACGCATCCGCAGAGCGCTGACGCATCGCAACGGCGCTCGCCACCAGAGCCGTGATGCCCATCGCCACGCCGCCCCAACCCGGCACCGCCGTGAACGAACCGGCACGCTCCATGGTCTCGCGGATATACCGCAGATTATCCATGGCGTGGTCATGCAGGGGTATGGGGTCTGCCACGCGTCGAATTGGCTGAACTGAAGCCATCAAGCCATCATACCGGGAGATGACCCCGGCTGTCGAGTACTTTATAGTACAAAGCTTGCTCTAAACCTTCGATTTCCATAGGCCCAGCGCCGCTCCGGTCGGATCGATAATGATGCTGAACCATCCGGCATCTGGGACCTCATGCACGTCCTGAATAATAGTCGCTCCCAACGATTTGGCTTTGTTGGTGGAGGCTGCGATGTCGTCCACCTCAACATAGGCAAGCCAGGTCGAGGGAGCGCCGGGCATCGGGTGCTTCATAATACCTCCGCCTGTTCCCTTCCCGACTTTAATCATTGTGTAGGTACTGCCTCCCATTCCGGCGATTGGGCCGTCTTCCAGCGTCCAATCGAAAAGCTTCCTGTAAAAAGCTTTGGCTTTATCCACATCTGTCGTATTCAGTTCCACGTGTACGAAGGGGTTGGCCATGATGATCTCCTCGATCATTATGACGAATTGCTCGGGTCGAAATCGAGACGATTCGACAATTGATAATATGGTCCGACGCGATGAAGCGCCTCGCAACCGCGCTGGTTTTGGTTCCGGTGGTCACCTGGCTCATTCTGGGACCGCAATGGCTATTTACGGCGGCACTGGCTGCAATCGGCCTTCTCGCATTTCACGAGTACGATCAGCTAACCACCGGATTTGGGATTCCTCGCGCGGGATTCCCAGGCATGGCCGCTGGACTCGTCCTGCTTCTCGCGCCTGCGCCGGGGCTGATCGCTGTCCTAATAGCGCTTTTCGCTATGGTGCTCGCCCTGCGCGTTCGCGATCTGAAAGACGCAGCGGCGACGGCATCTGTGTTCAGCCTGGGGGTCCTGTATATTTTCGGCTCATGGCGCTGCGCGATCGAACTGCGTGCGATCAGTCACCATTGGCTGATGTTCGCAATGCTCCTGAGCTGGGTGGGTGACACAGTCGCGCTGGGCGTCGGTCGAGCGTGGGGGAAGCACAAACTCGCGCCGCGCGTGAGCCCGGCTAAATCCTGGGAAGGCGCACTCGGCTCGCTGGCGGGAGCAATGCTGGCCGGGGCTGTTTATGCGCATTATCTTTTAGCCGCTGCGCCGCTCGGGCTGGCGCTGACAATCGCGGCTGCGGGTAACGTGGCGGGGCAGATCGGCGATCTATGCGAATCGGCGATCAAGCGCGGTGCGGGCGCGAAGGATAGCGGGTCCTCTCTGCCTGGCCACGGCGGCTGGCTCGACCGGATCGATTCGAGCCTGTTCAGCGTGCCGGTCGTATACGCGCTAGTGTTGTTCGCGAGCCGTTAGATCGTCAATACACGGTGCGATGCCGCCCCGTCTTTTTAGACATAAGTGAAAATCGCGGCTCCGGAACGCCGGCGCCCTGAATCTGCGCGGTAACGTATTCGCCCACGAACGGGCCATGCTTGAACCCGTGGCCGGAGCCGCCCCCTACGATCCAAACGTTGTCGAAGCCAGGATGGCGGTCAATCAGGAAATCGCCATTCCACGTATTTTCGTATTGACAAACGCGGCTTTCGATTAAAGGCGCGCCGGCGAGTCCGGGAAATCGTTTGCAAAGTATCCCCCGAGCCTCCGTCAGACGCGTGCGTGTGATCTCACGATTGCCGGTTTCAGGATCGACCGATGGACCGTGCCTGTCGACGGCGAGCTTGAATCCACGCCCATCGAGCGCCGGAACCGAGTACGCCTCTTCACGGAACGCGATCCAAGCGGGAGTGTGCGGCGGAGCAAACCGGCCGTCCCCTGGCGGCGTCCCGAAAAAGAAGACCTCCTGGCGGCTCGGGCGGATGCGTTCAGCCAGCAGCTTTGGAAACAACGTGGGAAGCCACGGGCCGCAGGCGAAAATAAAAATTTTCGCACGCATCTCTCCGCCGGTCGTATGCAGCGCGCTAACTTTGCCGCGACCGGACGGGGCCCGCGCCGACCAGGTTTCGTATCGAACGCCCGACTGGAGGGCGGCATCCACTACGGCCTGCACGCTTCGCCGCGCTAGCAGCACGCCGCTTTTCGGCTCGTAAATGCCAGCCGTATTACGATGAAACGACATCTGCGGAAAACGTCTTCGCAGCGCACGATGATCCAGCCACGCAAACGTGCAGCCAAGGCCCGCCAGGGTTTCCCTCGTACTCAGAAGATAGGGATCTGAAGGATTCGATGTGACTAATACTCCTGTTTCCCTGAAATACGGAAACTGTTTCCAGAGCTCGAGCGACTGCATGGAGCTGCGAGTGTAGATCTCATCCGCGCCATAGGACTGCCGGATGATGCGCGACTCTCCGCCGGAGCTTGAACGAGCGTTGCCGGGACCATGTTGATCGATCAGGAGAACACTTGCGCCGGAGCGTACGAGCTGAAGGGCGGTCCAGGCGCCGAATACTCCGGCGCCGATGATCGCAGCATCGTAAATTCCCGATCTCAGAGACGGACCCGTTTGAGGCGCAGACTATTGAAGACCACGCTGACGGAGCTGGCCGCCATCGCCGCACTGGCGATTACCGGGCTGAGGAACCCGAGCGCAGCGGCAGGAATCGCAATCACGTTATAGCCGAGCGCCCAAAACAGGTTCTGTTTCATTACCCGCCATGACGCGCGGGAGAGTGAGATCGCGTGCGCTACGCTGATGAGGTCGGCACGAAGCAGAGTAACATCGCCGGCTTCTATGGCGATGTCTGTACCGGAACCCATCGCGAATCCCACATCTGCCTGAGCCAAGGCCGGAGCATCGTTGATTCCATCGCCGGCCATTGCGACAATGTGACCCTCACTCTGGAGACGCCGAACCTCGGTGACCTTGCCCTGAGGCAGCACTTCCGCGACATAGCGTCCGATTCCAGCCTCGCGTGCGACAGCGTCCGCCGTTTGAGCGCGATCGCCGGTGAGCAGAATGACATTAAGCCCGAGGCTTCGAAGCTCCCGGATCGCTTCCGTCGCGCCTTCGCGAATGGGGTCCTCGACAGTCAGTGTGCCTGCGCCCTTACCGTTGACGGCCACCTGAATCCCGCCGCTATTCACCGGAACTCCGCGTTCAGCAAGAAAAGCGCCGTTACCGACCAGCACGCGGTGGCCTTCGACCAGCGCCTCTACGCCCCGTCCCGATTCGGCCCGGAAATCTTGCGCATCCGGAATCGTTAAAGCGCGGCTCTCCGCGAACGCGACCACCGCACGTCCAAGAGGATGCTCAGAACGGCGTTCTACTGCAGCTGCCAGGCGCAGGGCGTCGTCATTGAGATTAGCCTCAATCACTCGCGGCCGGCCCTCGGTTACCGTGCCGGTCTTGTCGAGAACGATCGTATCGACGCGGCGCAGCTTCTCGAGCGCTTCCCCGCCCTTAATCAGCAGCCCCATTTGTGCGCCGCGTCCAGTTGCGACCATTACCGCGGTCGGAACCGCCAGCCCCATCGCGCACGGGCATGCGATGATCAACACGGCGACAGCGGCAATGGCTGCTTTCGTAGGATCGCCGCCAGCGAGCATCCATCCTCCAAACGTGATCGCGGCCAGCGCCAGAACCGTCGGCACGAAAATGCCGCTAATGCGGTCCGCCAGCCGCTCGATGGGCGCGCGAGAGGACTGCGCCTGCCGCATTAGCGATCACGATTCGAGAAAGGGCGCTTTCTTCTCCAAGTGTGGTCGCCCGGTAGCGGAAGCTGCCCGTAGTGTTGACCGTGCCGCCGATCACCCGATCGCCAGTTTGCTTCTTGGCCGGCTCCGGCTCCCCAGTGAGCATGGATTCGTCGATGTAGCTCGATCCATCGATAATCTCCCCATCGACCGGCAGTTTTTCGCCGGGCCGCACCATCACTGCATCTCCGCGCCGCACCTGGTCAACTGAAAGGTTTATCTCGACTCCGTCCCTCTCCACTCGCGCCGTAGAAGGTTGAAGGCCGATCAGCTTGCGCAGAGCGCTAGTGGTCTGCCGTTTCGCGCGGGATTCGAGCGCGCGGCCGGAGACTACGAAGGCCAAGATCAGCACCGCGGCCTCATAGTAAACATCCGGCATGATGCCGCGCGCTTCAAAAAAATCGGGTGCGACCGTTACGGCCAGCGAATAAAGAAACGCCGCGCCCGTGCCCAGGGCCACCAGCGCGTTCATATCCGCCGACCCATGCCGCGCGGCGATCCAAGCGCCTATGTAAATCCGACGTCCCGCCCAACCCATTACGAAAAGCGTGATGGCGAGCAGCAGATAGCGAACCCACGGGTCATTCATCATGCGCATCGACAGAGCCATGGCGATCCCGCCCAATGCGAGACTGACGATCGCCTTAATGCCGAGTTCCCGCGCCTCGCGGATTTGAGCCTGCTCGCTTTCTTCCTGCTGTTCAAAAGCGCTTTGGCCCGCAGCTGGAAGAGCGGCTTCGTACCCGGTATCGAGAATCGCATCCACTAATGCAGACGGTGCGGTGGCGTTCGGATCGAAGGCGACCGTGGCTTGTCCAGTCATCAGGTTTACCGCCGCTTTCTTTACACCGGTCGCTCGCTCGAGCGCGCGCTGCACGTGCGACTGACAAGCGGCGCAGGTCATGCCACCGACCGTGATGGTCACAGATTCGGTCGCGCGGGCCGCAGCCGCGGGTTGGACTGGTGTGGTAGTTGTCATCCCGCTTGATGCGGCTCATAGCCAGCTTTTTGAATGGCCTCGAGGACCGCCGCTTCGCGGACTGGCTCGACCGCAACTTCCGCCGATCCGACCTGGACGTGTTCAACCCGCGCGCCGTCCACTTTTTCGAGCGCTTTGCGTACGCGCTGCACGCAAGCCTGGCAATGCATTCCGTCTATGGCGATTTTCATAAGCTCTCGCTTTTAGTTTAGATGCAGCAGGCTCGCACGACGGACCAAGGGTGCATGAGAATTTAGTTGACAGAGTCAAATACCCTCCCTAGAATGGCTCCATGAATCAAATCGTAGAAGCTGTTCGAAGCTTCAATCGCTTTTACACCAAACATATCGGTCTTTTGCACAAAGGCTATCTTAAGAGCTCATTCTCCCTGACCGAGGTGCGCGTGCTGTATGAACTCGCGCACCGCCGCGGCACTACTGCGAGCGCGCTAAATCTAGATTTGGGTCTCGACGCAGGCTATCTCAGCCGAATCCTGCGCAGCTTCGAAAAGGAAGGGTTAATGAAGCGAAAGACGTCGGTTAACGACGGACGCCAGAGCCATCTTTTCCTGACCACGCGAGGCCTGAAGGCATTTGCTCCGCTCAACTCACAGGCCGGCGAAGAAATCGGCGCTATGACTAGCAGGCTATCAGCGGAGCAACAAAACACTTTGAGGGAATCCATGCGAACCATCGAAAACCTGCTCGGAGATAGATCTGAGTCTACTGCTCCTTATCTGATCCGCTCCCATAAACCGGGCGATATGGGGTGGGTGATTCATCGTCACGGCGTGCTCTATTTTCAGGAATACGGATGGGACGAGCGATTCGAGGCATTGGTAGCGGAGATTGCCGCGAAATTCATTTGTCATTTCGATCCGAGGCGGGAGCGCTGCTGGATCGCGGAGCGGGATGGCGCAATCCTGGGTTCTGTTTTTCTGGTGAGCGAATCCGCGGAGGTCGCCAAGCTTCGTCTTTTACTGGTCGAGCCGTCAGCGCGCGGAATGGGCCTCGGTAACCGGCTGGTGCACGAATGTATCCAGTTTGCGCGTCAGGCGGCCTATAAGAAAATCACGTTGTGGACGCAAAGTATCCTGCACGCCGCGCAACATATTTATCAGAAGGCCGGTTTTCGCCTGGTTCGGGAGCAACCTCATCAAGACTTCGGGATTGAGCTGACCAGCCAGATCTGGGAGCTGACGCTGTAATCGACGGGGCCTCAAATCTTCAGAACACGATGATCCGCGCAGTCGAGCTCAACAGACTCATACAAGCGATCCACCAAATCCAGCCCATGCTTGGCGAGGAACGGAAGAATTGAGTAAAACCGTTCCTGCAGGTGCCGATGGGGGTACAAAAACTCGCTTAAATAAGTCGCGTCGGATGCGGCTCTCTCATCATGCCGCAGAGTCTCTCGCGCGATCTTTCGGCGGGTCTTTTCAACCTGGTATTCGATTTTTGCGCGGCTTTTGTCGAGACTGGAAGCAAGCGTGTGGTCGAACGTTTCTAGCTCGCCGCGCAGACGATCGAGATTGCGCGCCACTCCGGAGGCGGCCTCGCTGAACGCCTGCTCGACTGATTCAGGAACCAACCTACGGGCAATCCGCTCCTTGAGCGATTCGGGATTCGTGAAGATTTCCGGCAGCGGGAGACGATAGCGGTCGAGCAGCTTTACCGCGCGCTGTTCGAGCAGCGTGAATCCAGTTCTCGACATAACCACAGGCATACGGCCGAGGAGACGATCGTACAGCACTTGCGCCTGCGCAAGATAAGCGAGCTCCGCGGCTCCGCCAATATAAGCAACAGTGGGTAGCAGGTAATCCTGCATCACGGGCCGCAGCAGCGCATTCGGGGAGACTTCGGCGGCGCGTTCGCGAAGATCGCTGTATTCGGAATCCTTCCGGCGCAGCGGCACGCGCTCACCATTTTCAAGGAGGAAAAACAGCGACGTTTTCTCTTCCAGATGAACCTGCGCGTGATACCCCGCAGCTTCGAGCTCGCGCGTGCGCTCGAGGAGGCGAGCCTTAAGCTCCGGCGCGGCCCCGAGAGCCTCGGCAACCAGAGGCGCTCCGATTTTGCGGACTCCCGGATCGAGTGGATCCAGGAATAATATTCCAGTTTTACCGAGTAGCTTCCCGAGCAGCGCGCGGAAACCGGCGCCCATCGTGACTCCCGGAGGATAGGCGCACGCGACTATATCCATGAGTTCCTGGGCGTAAGGGAATCCGTCCATCGAGCTAAGCAACTTATGCAGGGGCGGCCGATCCAGCACGAGGGGGCCAACCGGCCGCTGCCGCCCGTTCGATTCGCCGCGCTGTTCGACACTCAGCGGCACCGGCTGATTCTGGGAATCGAAACTCCAGACGCGGCTCACCTCAGCGAAATCATGATCTTCTGTGGCAAGCCAAAAGACCGGCACAGCGGGAATGCCGCGTGCCGTAAGCGTATGCGCCAGGCGAGCTGCCGTCAAAGCCTTGTAGATGGTGTACGCGGGACCGGAAAAAAGACCAACCTGTTGCCCTGTGACTACGGCTACTGTGCCGCGCTGAGCCAAAAGACGAAGCGATTCGCTCTCTCCATTTTGCGCGGCAAGCGCGCGCACCATCGCCAGGCGGCGATCATCGGGATAATCTACCTCGCGAGCCGCTGCCGCAAGCGACGTGGCATAGTGCGGATTGTGGCGATAAAAACGGGCTACTCGATCAAAATGGTATGTAAAGTCAGCGAACAGCTTGGAAGTGCCGGGAATCTCGGTGTGTCGGATACAGGCAGGTTCCATGCTTAGTTGACTCGCCGAACGGTCCTAAGGTTAGCAGATGCTCCGGCTTAAACGAAAGTCGCTACAAACACGCTATCTTGAGATTATTATCAATGGACGAGCAGGAATTCAAGAACCGTGCCGATGAAGCGCTCACCGAACTCCATCGACGCCTTTTGGCCGCTTCGGATGAGTTCGAGTTTGAGGGCGACTTCAATTCCGGGGCGCTGACGGTCGAATTCGAGTCTCCGCCTGCTAAATTTGTAATCAGCCCGAATGCTCCGGTCCGTCAGATCTGGGTTTCGGCGCATTCCAGGAGCTACAAGCTGGATTGGAATCCGGTTCAGAACGCGTTTGTCCTTGAGACTTCGGGTCAGACTTTAGCCCAACTAGTGGCGGAGGCTATCAGCCATCAGATCCATCAGGAGGTGACGCTCTAATCCATGCCGGGTGTCTATATCTCCTACCCTTTTTGCGCGCAGAAATGCACATACTGCAATTTTGCCTCAGGCGTTTTTCCGCGGGATTTGGCGGTTCGCTACCTGGAAAATTTGTGCACGGAGATCGAAGGGGCAAAATGGCCATGGACGGCTGAAACGCTGTATCTCGGCGGCGGCACGCCGAGCCAGATCGAGCCTGAAGTATTAGCGAAGCTCCTTGATTTCATTCCAGGCAAGCCCTGGCTGGAGGGGACCATTGAAGCTGCGCCGGGCACGATCACGCCCGAAAAAGCCGCGGCTTGGCGGCGCGCGGGAATTAACCGGGTAAGTCTCGGCGTACAGTCGTTCGTAACCGGTGAATTGATCCGAACGGGACGCAAGCACACAGCGGAAACGGTTGAAAGCGACGTTTCCAGGCTGCGCAAGGCGGGGATCGATTCGATCAACGTCGACCTGATCGCGGGCTTGCCGGGGCAGACCCTTGAGAGCTGGAGCGCGTCACTCGAATGGCTGGAGCGGTTAGGGGCGCCCCACGCCTCGATTTACATGCTTGAGGTGGATGAGGACAGCCGGCTTGGCCTCGAAATTCTTGGGAAAGGCATGCGTTACGGGGCGGCTGATGTGCCCTCCGACGACGAGGTCGCGGAGTTCTACGAAATCGCCGTGGAACGCCTGGAGCACTCGGGTCTCCCCCGTTATGAAATTTCTAACTTTGCACGGCCGGGATACAAGTCGCGCCACAATTTGAAGTACTGGCGGCGAGAATCGTACCTCGGGTTTGGCGCCGACGCACATTCCTTCGACGGGATGTGGCGCTGGCAGAATGCGGAGACCGCGGCCGATTATGTCGCGGGCAAATCCGCGCCCGAGCGGACGCTCGCCGACTCCGTGGCCGAGCGGTTTTTCCTCGGATTGCGATTAGCGCAGGGGATTGAAGGAACCTGGGCGCCGTTTGCGGACTCGATCGAAGGGTTGCTACGCGACGGTCTCCTTGAATTCGATGGCCGATGGCTGCGGCTCACGAATCGGGGCGTGATGTTGTCGAACGAAGTCTTCATGAAGTTCGTAGGAGTGCCAGCATGATCGATTTGCGCAGCGACACGGTTACGCGGCCCACGGCCGCGATGCGCCGGGCCATGGCGGAAGCCGAGGTCGGCGATGACGTCTATGGCGAAGATCCCACCGTCAATCGACTGGAACAGCGCGCCGCTGAAATCGTCGGCAAAGAGGCCGCGGTGTTTGTGCCCTCTGGCAGCATGGGGAATACCATCGCCGTCAAGCTCCACACCGACCCGGGCCAGGAGGTGATTTGCGATCATCGCGCCCATCTCCTCGATTTTGAGCTGGCGATGACAGCATGGTTTTCTAACTGCCTAATACGCCCGATCATTACCTCGGATGGGATCATGCGCTGGAGCGAGATCGAGGCGGCGATCAAACCTCGGAGTACGTTCTGCGCGCCGACGGCGCTGCTGCATATCGAGAACACACACAATATGGGCGGTGGAACTGTCTACGAGCCGGACGATCTGGACGCGATTTGCGATCGCGCGCATGAGCGCGGCCTGAAGGTGCACCTCGACGGCGCGCGTATCTTCAATGCAGCCGTTGCGACGAGCGCCAGTCCGGCGCGACTCGCGTCAAAGTCCGACACAGTGATGTTTTGCCTATCGAAGGGCCTGTGCGCGCCGGTTGGTTCCATGCTGGCGGGAACAGCCGAAGCGATCAGGCGCGGGCGCTTGTACCGCAGCCGCCTGGGAGGGGCGATGCGCCAGGCGGGAGTGCTCGCCGCGGCAGGATTGATCGCGCTCGAAGAGATGCCGGCGCGCCTTCCGGAGGATCACCGCAACGCGCAATCTCTCGCGGAAGGGCTCCATACAATTCCAGGAATCGAAATCGACCCGGCGCAGGTGCGCACAAATATTGTGATCTTCGATATCGCGCAAACGGGCCTGACGCAGCCTGAATTCAGCGCACGTCTGAAGAGCCGGGGCGTGCTGGTATCTTCAGCCGGAGGCGCTCGCGTGCGCGCGGTAACGCATCTGGACGTGACTGCGGAAGATTGTCAGCATGCGGTAGAAGCCGTCCGGCAGATGATGGAGCAGACAGCCATGATATCCTCGTAAGTACATTCCTCAACTGGTTGTATGCCCCCCGAAAGCTATTCGACCACCAGCGGTATCACCGTCACACGTAAAGTTTCAAAGGCGCCTTACAGTCGTGGTCTGGGAGGATTACTGCGCCGGCTCGATACCGAGCGGGGCGTATACTTTTCTTCCGGCTATGAATACCCGGAACGTTATGCGCGCTGGGATTTTGCCTCGCTCACGCCGCCGCTTGAAATCATCGCGTCTGGCCGCAATATCAACTTTCTCCCGCTGAACGAGCGCGGCCGAATTCTGAATAAAATGTTTGAGCCGCTGCTTCGGTATCATCCGCATTGGGAGAGCTTGACACTCGAAAACGGCGCGCTGCACGGAAAACTGAAGCCGCTGCCAAAATTGTTTGCCGAAGAGGAGAGGAGCAAGCAACCATCGGCTTTTTCCATACTGCGTGTGCTGATCGACGAGTTCCGTAATCCCCTGGCCTCGCGTCTCGCGCTGATTGGCGCATTCGGATATGATCTGCTCTTGCAGTTCGACCCGATCGAGCTTAAGCTTCCGCGCGAAGGCGTGAAAGACCTGCACCTGTTCTTATGCGATGACATTTATTTTATGGATCGCAAGAAAGAGCAGATCGAACGGTTCCGGTATGATTTCTCGCGGAATGATTTGACCACGCATGGCGTGGCGCGGACCGCCACGCGCCTGCCGCGATCCAGGCGGGTTGAACCCGGCCCGATCACATCCGATCACACTCCCGATGAATACATGGCCAAGGTGGAGACCGTTCGGGAAGGGATGAAACGCGGCGACTATTACGAAGTGGTGCTGCGCCAGACCTTTCGCTCGCCCTACTCCGGCAGCCCGTCCGAATTGTTCGAGCGCATCCAGCACGCGAGTCCCAGCCCCTACGAGTTTTTCATCCAGCTCGGCGATGAACAGTTGATCGGGGCCTCGCCGGAGATGTTCGTGCGAATCGAAGGGCGGCGGATCGAAACATGCCCCATCGCCGGAACCGCGCGCCGGACCGGCGATCCGCTGCGCGACGCAGACAGCATCCGCGAGCTGCTGAATTCCGCCAAAGAGGAATCGGAGCTGACCATGTGCAGCGATGTCGACCGCAATGACAAATCGCGAGTCTGCGCACCCGGCTCCGTGCGTGTGATTGGCAGGCGATTAATCGAATCTTATGCCGGCGTCTTTCACACCGTGGACCACGTCGAGGGCATGCTGGCGGAAGGATTCGATTCGCTCGATGCATTCCTGACCCACATGTGGGCCGTGACAATTATCGGCGCGCCCAAGAAATGGGCGGCTCAGGCGGTCGAGAAACTGGAAAAGGACGCGCGCGGCTGGTACGGCGGCGCCGTGGGCATGATCGCGCTCGACGGTGATATCAACACGGGAATCACGATAAGGACCATTCATCTGCGGGATGGCGTCGCCACTTATCCGGCCGGCGCGACACTGCTCTACGACTCGATCCCGGAAAGCGAGGAAAAGGAAACCCGCCTCAAAGCCACTGGATTCTTTCGTGCTTTGAACGCCGAGCCTGCGGCGGCAGTGCCCTTCACGCCAAATCGTCACGATAGCACCGGCGTACGCATGCTGCTGGTGGATAATGAGGACTGCTTCATTCATACCCTGGCGAATTACGCGCGGCAGACTGGCGCCGAAGTGATGACCTATCGCGCCGGTTTCCCGCTGGAGCTGATCGACCGGTTAAGGCCATCGCTGATTCTGATTTCGCCAGGCCCGGGCCGTCCATCCGATTTCGGTGTCCCTGATTTGATCCGCTATGTAGCGAAATTGGAGGTGCCGGTTTTTGGCGTCTGTTTGGGCTTGCAAGGAATGGTGGAGGGATTCGGGGGCGAACTGGGAATCCTTGACTATCCGATGCATGGGAAATCCTCAATAGTGCGGCATCGCGGCACCGGCATTTTCGCGGGCCTGCCCGAGGAGTTCCGCGTCGGCCGTTACCATTCGCTATACGCGATTCCCGAGCAACTTCCGCGCTGCCTCGAAGTGACAGCCGAGAGCGACGATGGCGTGATTATGGGTGTGCGGCATCGCGATCTGCCCATGGAAGCCGTCCAGTTCCACCCTGAGTCGATTCTGACGCTAGATGGAAATTGCGGTCTGCGGCTCATGGAGAATGTGGTAAAGCTCCTGGGGCGCGCTCGGGTGGGCGCGCGCTAATCGCGAGTGACTCCAGCGGTTTCTACGGAGCCAAATTCATCGGGCGAAACCGCGCAAATTTTTCCGATAATCCTCTGGAAATCACATCTTTAAGACTTAAAATCGGCAAAATCGAAGCCTTTGAAAAGTCTTCCCGATGGTATTGGTCCAGAAAACTCGATCTGCGTTCCTGGAGTGTCCTAGGCCCAACAAAACGGAAAACGTCCGATTGCTGATTTGTGCTTTCCATGGACAATGGAAGCCCGCTCTCGTGAAACCGACCTTACTACGCGGAAACCCAATATCTGATGACGCCAACATCGGGCGCTGCGGTGATTAACGGGGTGACCTGGAACCATAGTACTTGCCGATCCAGGGCGCTTCCGTCATACTTGGAAAACACATGGGACTTGACCCCAGCGACATATTATTCATTGTGATCGTGGTTTGGCTCATCCTCGAAATCATTAAAGGGGATGGTGGCGGCGGACACCGGTCTCCGGTTCCCGTGCGATAGTCTTTCAGATTTCCTTGGGCGATTTCCCATAGATGTCCGAAGTGATCGTGATCGGCGGCGGTCTGGCTGGTCTCGCGGCGGCGGCTGCGCTGGGCGGCACCGGCCACGCGGTGACCCTGCTTGAAGCACGGCCCTTCCTTGGCGGGCGCGCGACATCGTATCAGATAGGCGAGCTCGAAACCATCGATAACTGTCAGCATATTCTGCTGCGCTGCTGCGTCAATCTCCTCGATTTCTATCAGCGTCTTGGTGTCGCCGGCGAGATCCGCTTTCATCGCGAATTCGTTTTCATTGAACCCGGCGGGAGGCGAAGCAGTTTGCGGGCGGGCATTGCGCCCGCCCCATTGCATTTCACGGAATCATTCGTGGGATTGGCCTTTCTGAACGTTGCTGAAAAGCTGGCAATCGCGCGGGGCATTCTCGCCCTCCGCCGCGAGTACGCCAAACGGAACGATCTTGATCGCATCACCATGCAGCAGTGGCTCGAGGAGAAGCGCCAGCCTCCCCGCGCGATCGAACGTTTCTGGCGGCAGGTGCTAGTAAGTGCGATCAACGAAGAACTAGATCGTATGGCGGCCCTACCGGCGTTTCAGGTGTTTCGGCTCGGCTTTCTGGCGCGCTCCAATTCTTACGAGATGGGAGTTCCGTCAGTTCCGCTGGGGCAATTATATCGCCCCGAGGCCTGGCAGAAGCTCGGCAATGTGGCGATCAAGGTTCGCACCCCCGTGGAGCAGATCGAAATCGAAAACGGTGCAGTGCGATGTGTCTCGGCTGGCGGTGAACATTTACGGGGCGATTACTACATCAGCGCGCTTCCGTTCGAGCGCATGGCGGCTGTGGCGCCAAAGCTGGGTCTCGATCTCGCGGGATTTGAGCACTCGCCCATCACGGGCATCCACCTGTGGTTTGACCGTTCGGTAACGGATCTTCCGCACGCCACCCTGCTCGATCGGACCATCCAGTGGATGTTCAATAAGAGCGAGGGCCGCTATGTGCAAGTGGTGGTAAGCGCGTCGCGCAAGCTTGTAGAAATGTCGCGGGCCGAGATAATTGCGCTCGCGCTGCGGGAACTCGCCGAGTTTTTTCCCATCGTGCGCGAGGCGCGGCTCGAAAATGCGCACGTCGTAAAGGAAGTACGCGCGACTTTCTCAGCACGCCCCGAGCTCGAATCTCGTCGTCCGCCGAGCCGCACCGGCGTTCCCAATCTGTTCCTGGCCGGGGATTGGACGCGCTCCGGCTGGCCTGCGACGATGGAGGGCGCGGTGCGGAGCGGATACTTGGCGGCTGAAGCGATGAGCGCCGCAGCCGGTGTTCCTCGAAACTTCCTGCTTCCCGATATTGCATGAGATAATACACACCATGCCTACGCTGCTGTCACTGGCTCTCCTGGCGACATTACCTTTAACCGCAGCGGAAATGACCAATCTGGAAATCGTGGTGCATAATCAAGCCGGGAAGCCCGTCAGTCAGGCCGGTGTCATCGTAAAATTTGTGCAGGGCCGGTCAAAAGTGAAATTCGGCTCCAAAATCAAGAAGGAATGGGAGACCAAAACCAGCCAGGAAGGAGCAGTGAAAATTCCTTCGATCCCGCAAGGAAAGATTCTGATCCAGGTAATCGCGAAAGGCTATCAGACTTTCGGTCAAACCTTCGATGTCGCCGAAGAGCAGAAGACCATCGAAGTGACACTCAACCCTCCGCAACAGCAATACACGGCTCATTAGGAAGCTGAGGCCGATCGACCGATCGCGTCAGCCAGGTCTTGGGACCGCTGAGAGCCGATTACCACCCGTGCTCCCTTTTTGAATTCCAGTTGAACTCCCTCGTTGCCCTTAGCGATATATGCTCTTCCCTGTCGGGTAGAGCGGAAGCCGTAGCCGCCATAATCGGACACCGGATCGAAAACAACGATCTGGACGGATTTCACTTCGTCGAGTGGGATATGACGTGTGCGCCAAAGGCCCCGCATCGAGATGGCAACTTCACCGGGGCGGACCTCGGTGACCAATCGGACCGTGACGAGCCGGAAATAGATCAGCCACAGGAATATGGTCCACCCTATGAGACCAGCGTTGGACATCGGATGCTTCCCCCAAGGATGGCCAAGGATCACCTGCCAAATAACCAGAAGCAGCATGCCGGATGGTGGAATCGCCAGAAGGAGAACTATACGCTTCTGCCGGAAGCTCTGTTCTTCATGAAATACAGGCTCGGAGGTGGATGGCACTGCAATTATCTTAAGAGGCCGACCATATATTGGAGAACTGCATTTTGGGTCTGGTAATCGTATTTGGCGCTGAGATTTTCGATCTCGGCCTGAGTCAGGTTCAACTGGCCCTGGGTGAGCTCGACGATTGAAGCCAGACCGAGATCGTAGCGCCCTTGGGCGAGATTGAGAGCGAGCGCAGCCTGGCGCAAAAACTGGGCTGTTACATCAATGCGGTTGAAGGCGTCCACCGCGCCCGCCCAGGCTACTCGAACGTCCCGTGAGACTTGCTCCTGTTGATCGCGTAGCCTCTGATCGGCCTCGAGGGCCCGCTGCCGCGCGGCTTCCCCCCGCGCCGAAAAGAGGTGTCCATTAAACACCGGAATATTGAGGTTAGCAGCCACGCCTTCGTACTCCGGCGGGACCGGTGTTGCGCCGAGTTGGTGAACTAGCGGCTGAAAACCTGCCACTCCGGTCACTGTGACGTTCGGCCGCTTGAGATCCTTCTCCGCTTCCGCGAACTTATAAGCGGATTCCCGAGAGTAGCGCAGGCTGGCAAGTTCGGGACGATTGTTAAGCGCTTGGGCGACCAGATCATCGGGCTTAGCTGGCGGGCCGGCCGGCAGAGGCTCATCGGTAAGACGATAATTAGCAGGCTGATCCGAGCCTAGAGCGCGGCCCAGTTCGGCGAGCGCTCCCTGCACAGTGTCCTGAGCCCGAATGAGTATAAGTTTCGCTTCGGATACGTTCACTTGGGCGAAGCTGACATCAAGCTGAGATCTGAGGTTATTTTGGGCCAGCGCGGTAACCTGATCGCTCAATGTTTGGCGGGCGGCGATAGTTTCGGTTGCTACAGTTACCAAAGCCTGAGAGCGCAGGACATCGAAGTAGGCGCGATTCACCTGGAGAAGCACATCGTAGACGGTGGCCTGATAGGTTTGCGTGGTCGCCTGAGCCTGAAGACGCGAGCTCGCGACCAGGTTCGGAGTACGGCCCGCATCAGTAACCAGTTGGGAGAACGTGATGCCCTGGCCCAGGCGGTTGAACAGGCGCGAATCGGTGAGATAACCCGCACCGATGCGGCCATTATTATTGGCTTGTGAACCGGTGACGTCGCCAGCCACAGTTGGATAATAGGCCGAGCGCGTCTCCACGATCTGTTGATTGGCGAAGTTGATTTCGTTTTGCGCGCCGAGGACTTGGGGATGGTTCTGAATCGCTATCGTTTGGGCTTGTTGGAGCGTCAGCGTAGGGGGAGTCTGAGCAAAGGCTGTAGCGATTGTGCCAAGAATAATGACAATCCTATTGGATCTGAACGGCATTTCGGTTCTTCCTTCCGTAGACAAGTAAATATGCGGCTGGCACGATGAAAACCGTAAAGAGCACCGATGAAGTCAGCCCCCCAATGATGGCGCGAGCCATAGGAGTATACTGTTCGCCGCCCGTGCCGAGCTTCATGGCCATGGGCATCATCCCGATAATGGTCGCCAGCGAGGTCATCAGAATCGGCCGAAGGCGGACGCGGCAGGCTGTGACCACTGCGTCGGCGACAGAGAGGCCCTGTTCTTCCAATTTATGCGCGAAATCGACGATGAGGATACTATTTGAATCCGCGATACCGATCAGCATCAGCACGCCCATCAGCGACATTACATTGAGCGTCGTGTGAGTGAGCGGAAGAATAATCAGCACGCCAATAAATCCCATCGGAATCGCCAGCATAATCAGGAATGGATCGATGAACGATCGGAACTGCGCGACCAAGATAAGAAAGAGAAGAATAAACGACAGGACGAACCCGCCGGCGAAGCTCTTGAATGACGCTTCCATTCCCTGCACCATGCCGCGCAGATTCACCCGGATGTTGACCGGCAGCTTGGCGTCCGCAATAGTCTGTCGAATGGCCGCCGTGATTTTACCGAGATCTTCAGCCGCGGGAGTTACGTAGATGTCGACCACGCGCTGAATCTGGTAATGATCGACCTCGGTTGGCGACTGAAGATTTTCCAACTTCACCACCGAATCGAGCGTCGTGGGCCGCGTAAGTCTCGGAGCGCGAAGCGGAATCTGCTTGAGATCCACCAAATTGTGGATGGCGGGGTTGCCGTGCTCGTAATACTGTACGGTCAGAAAATAATCGTTGCCGGTCTTGTAGTCGACCCAGTAGTTGGGCGCGATCATGGTATTCGAATTGAGCGCGGTAATTACGTTGTCGACGATTTCCTTCTGGCTCAGGCCGAGTTCAGCGGCATGCACACGATCCACATCAAGGCGAATAGCGGGATAGTTCATATCCTGAGGAATGTATATTTCGCCGACTCCGTGGAGCTTACGTATCCGGCTCGCGAGGTTCTGCGCCGCGTCATATGTCGTCCCCAGCTCGCGGCTGCTGACTTGAACGTCAATGGGAGCGGGCATGCCGGTGTTGACGATCGCGTCCACCATGGAGCCGCTTTGGAAGAAGGCGCGCACGTCGGGAAATTTGGCGGCCAACGCGCTGCGCACGCGATTCATATAAGCGAGGCTGGAGACATTATGATCTTCGCTCAATTGCACCTGGATGGTGGCTGTGTATTCGCCGGCGTTGGTGGTGTAGAGCGATGAGAAATCGTCGACGACGCCGATATTGGAGACGATCATCTTGAGATCGTGGGCGCCGACTACCTGGTGAATCAGGTCCTCGATCTTGCTGACATACTGATCGGTTACCTCGATGCGGGTGCCAGTCGGAACTTTAACGTTCAGGGTAAACTGGCCCGCATCGGTTTGCGGAAAAAACGCCAAGCCCAGGAATGGATAAATCCCCAGGCTGGCGATAAAGATCCCCATTAACGCGACCACAGTAAGAGCCGGGTGTTTCAGGGCGCGCCTCACCGACCGTTCATAATAGTCGAGCATCCGGTTGAAAACGCGATTGAACCACGCGGTAAAGCGCCCACCCCAAGAAAGCCCTTCCTCCGCCGTATTGGTTTCCGCTTCGCCCGCGACGTGTTCGTGATGAGGGACGCCTTTGAGAAATCGGGAACAGAATAGCGGGATCACTGTCATGGCGACTACGAAGGACGCCATCAAAGACAGGCAAAAGGCAAGCGCCAGCGCCGAAAATAAAAACTTACTGACGCCGTATAGAAAGGTGACTGGAAAGAAATCGACGACGTCGACCAGAGTAGCCGCGAGTACCGCGAGATTAACTTCCGCCCCACCCTGCTCGGCGGCGACCGCAGGCGAAGATCCCATCTCCAAATGACGGTAGATGTTCTCGAGGGAGATTACCGCATTATCGATCACGCGTGAAAAGGCCAGCGCCAGACCGCCCAGGATCATCGTGTTGACAGTGCTGCCCATCATATAGAGAATCACGAAGGTAGCGAGCGCGGACAGCGGAATCGAAAGCAGCACGGCAACGGTGGCTCGCATACTTCCCAGAAAAATGAGGATCATCAGGCTGGTGAGTACTAAACCGATAATGCCCTCGTGCAGCACTGTATTTAAGGCTTCCTTCACGAATACCGACTGATCGAAAACGACGCTGGTAACTAATTGGCGGGGGACGTCGAACAGGTGGCCGATAAGTTCGCGAACACTTTTAACTACCTCTATCGTATTGGTGTCGCCACCTTGCTTCATGATCGGTATATAGGCCGACTTTTGGCCGTCCACGCGCACGATGTTGTACTGCAGCTGGCTTGCGTCCTTAGCCTCGCCAATATCGGAAAGAGTGACGGAACGCTGGCCGACCGTGCGGATAGGGATACCGTCAAGCTCCTTCACCTGCTTGACGAGGCTGTTCGAATAAACGAAGTAATCGCTGGAGCCGACCTTGACGTCCCCGGCGGGCAGGATCAGGTTGTTCTTGTTGACGGAGTTGACGACATCCATGACGCTCAATTGGCGCGAGAGCAGCTTGTACGGATCGACATAGACCATCGCCTGCCGGTATTTGCCTCCAAATGGCGGCGGGATTTCTGCGCCCTTCACTACGGCAATCTGGTTCCGGATCGTGAATTGCGCGAGATCGTGAAGTTGTGTCTCATTGAGTCCCTGGCCCTTCGCGGTGACGAGGCACACGGGAAGGCTCGAAGCGTCGAACTTCAGGACAATGGGAGGCAACGTGCCCGGGGGTAGCCGCTTCAGGTCCGCCAGAGCCAGATTCGACAGCTCCGTCACATCAGCATCGGCGCTGGTGCCTGGTTGGAAGAATACCTTGATAATACTCACGCCCAGCAGGGAACGGGACTCCATGTGATCGATCCCGCTGGCCAACGTGAAAAACCGCTCCAGCGGATTGGTGATCGAAACCTCGATATCCTCGGGGGGCATACCGGAGTAAAAAGTCGCAACCACCACTTCGGGCAGATTAATGACCGGGAACAGGTCCACAGGCATTCGAACCACGCTGGTTATGCCAATCACTAACAAAACCAGGCAGATCACGATAATGAAGTACGGATTCCGGATTGAAAAGCGGGGCATCGGCTATTAATCCGCGGTCGCAGGTATTCTGTGATAGACGAGCATGTATGCGGCCGGTACAATAAATACCGTCAGCAGAACCGAAGCGGTGAGGCCGCCTATAATGGTGCGGGCAAGGGGCGCATATTGTTCGCTACCGGTTCCCAGCTTGAGCGCCATCGGAACCATTCCAATAATGGTGGCAAGCGAGGTCATCAGAATCGGGCGCAGGCGGACGCGGCAAGAGGTGATCACCGCATCTTCAACGGATCTTCCCTGCTCTTCGAGCCGGTGAGCAAACTCAACGATCAAAATACTGTTCGAAGCAGCGATACCGACAAGCATGAGCACGCCCATCAGAGACATCACGTTCAGAGTTGTATGCGTGAGCGGCAGAATTATCAGAACGCCTATGAATCCCATAGGGATGGCCAGCATAATCAGGAACGGGTCTTTGAAGGAGCGGAACTGCGCTACCAGAATCAGGTACAGCAGAACCACGGATAGCGAGAGGCCGATCGCGAAACTCTTGAAAGACGCGTACATGCCTTGCACCATGCCGCGGAGATCGATGCGGGTGTTGCCGGTGACTTTCATCGCTCCGATTAGCTTCTTAATATCAGTGGCAACCTTGCCCAGGTCCTCGCCGGCCGGAGTGACGTAGACATCGGCCACACGCTGGATCTGGTAATGGTCCACTTCAGTGGGTGTCTGGACATTCGTTAGCTTGATTACCGAGTCGAGCGTAGTGGGCTGAACTAAATTGGGCGCGCGAAGCGGAATACTCTTCAAATCGATAAAGTTATGGATCGCCGACTTGCCGTTTTCATAATATTGAACGGTTAGGAAGTAATCGTTTCCGGTCTGATGGTCGACCCAATAATTGGGGGCGATCATGGTGTTGGAATTGAGCGCGGTGATGACGTTATCAACCACTTCCTTGGGGCTCAGTCCCAGCTCGGCAGCGTGAATGCGGTCGACGTCGAGCCGGACTGCCGGATAATTCATGTCCTGCGGAATATAAACTTCACCAATACCGGGCAGTCTGCGAATTCGGGCAGCCAAATCCAAAGCCAGTTTGTAAGTCCGGTCCAGATCGCGGCCGGAAACCTGGACATCGATAGGGGCCGGCATGCCCGTGTTGAGAACCGCGTCTACCATCGAACCGCTGGTAAAGAACGTGCGTACATCCGGATATTTACTGGCGATCTCGCGGCGGACGCGCCGGATGTATTCGAAGCTGCCGGTCTTATGCTCCTCCTTGAGGGCAACCTGAATCGTGGCCGTGTATGGACCGGCATTGGTGCTGTAAAGAGCCGAGAAATCGGGCACAATGCCGATATTGGAAACAATCATACTGAAATCGCTCGGGTCCACGATATGACGAATCAAGTCCTCCACTTTCGCAACGTATTGCTCGGTGACTTCAATGCGTGTGCCGGTGGGAACTTTCATATTCACGGTGAATTGGCCCGCATCCGTCTGCGGAAAGAAGGCAAGGCCCAGCAACGGATAGATGGCCAGGCTCGCGGCGAACATGAGCATCAGAAACGCGACGGTGAGGCCCGGCCGCTTAAGCGCCTGCCGTACCGAGCGCTCGTAAAAATCGAGAACACGCCCGAAGGCGCCGTTGAACCACCTGCTGAAACGGCCGCCCAAGGAAGCGCCTCCATTCGCGTCCGGCATTTCTCCTTCCACTCCGCCCGAGGGGTGGAAGCCATGCAGGAACCGGGCGCAGAAGAGCGGGATTACCGTCATCGCCACGAAATAGGATGCGAATAGAGATATGACCACAGCCAAGGCCAGTGCCGAGAAGAGAAACTTACTGACGCCGTAAAGGAAAGTGACCGGGAAGAAAACCACGACCGTGGTGAGCGTGGCGGCAAGGACGGCAAGACTGACCTCCGCCCCACCTTGCTCCGCCGCAATTTCGGGCGAGGATCCCATTTCAAGATGGCGATAGATGTTTTCCAGCGAAATTACGGAATTATCGATGATGCGGGAAAAAGCGAGCGCCAGCCCCCCGAGGATCATGGTATTTACGGTGCTTCCGAGCATGTAAAGAATGACGAAAGTAGCCAGCGCCGACAATGGAATCGATAGAAATACCGCTAGGGTGGCACGCAGACTTGCCAGAAAAATCAGGATCATCAGGCTCGTGAGCACCAAGCCGATGAGGCCTTCCTCCAAGAGCGTCCGAATAGCCTCCTTCACAAATACCGATTGATCGAAAACGACGGCGGCAATGAGCTGCTTCGGAATATCGAAAAGCCGGCCGATCATGTCGCGAATACCGTTCACAACCGCGATGGTATTGGTATCGCCGCCCTGCTTCATAATGGGCAGGTAGACTGAGTCCTGGCCATCCACGCGGACGACATTGTACTGGATCTGGCTGGCATCCTTGGCCTGACCTACATCGCGCACGGAAACCCACCTCTGGTCGACGGTCTTGATAGGAATGCTGTTCAGCTCTTCGACTTTATCGACCAGGCTGTTGGAGTAAACGTAGTAGTCGTACGGCCCCATCTTGACATCGCCCGCGGGCAGGATCAGATTGTTGGCGTTGACAGCGTCTACCACGTCCATAAGGCTCAATTGGCGGGAGAGCAGTTTATACGGGTCGACGTATACCATCACCTGCCGGTACTTGCCGCCGAATGGAGGCGGGATCTCAGCGCCTTTAACAACCGCGATTTGATTGCGAATCGTGAACTGGCCGATATCATGGAGCTGAGTTTGGTTAAGCCCTTCGCCCTTGAGCGTGACCAGGCAGACTGGAAGGCTGGACGCATCGAATTTCAGAACGACGGGCGGCAGGGTGCCCGGCGGCAATCGCTTCAAGTCGGCCAAGGCGAGATTCGAAAGTTCGGTAACGTCGGCATCGGCATCGGTTCCGGGCTGGAAGAAAACTTTGATGATGCTTACCCCGAGCAAGGATCTGGATTCCATGTGATCGATGCCGCTGGCAAGCGTGAAAAAGCGCTCGAGCGGGTTGGTAATCGAGACCTCGATATCTTCGGGAGGCATGCCGGAATAAAATGTTGCCACGACGACTTCCGGCAAATTGATGGGGGGAAACAGATCGACCGGCATGCGGGCGAGACTGGTAACTCCGATCACCATCAGAGCCAGACAGATGACAACGATAAAGTACGGATTACGTATCGAAAAGCGGGACACGGCGCTCGGCTCCTGCGGTTATTGCTTGTCTCCCTCGCCTTGATACTGGACGAGTTCGATCACCTGCGGGCGTACTTCCTCTCCGGCTTTTAGACCGCTGCGATCGCTCATCACGATCATTTCACCCGCGCTCAATCCAGAAAGGATTTCCGCGTCAGTGGCGGTTTGAAGTCCCAAAATCACCTGCCTATCTTCAATTTTGTCGGAAGGATCAACTACGTATACAGTGGTGCGATCGCCTTCGTAATTAACCGCCTGGAGCGGTACGGCAACGGCATTGTCTTTCTTCTCGAGCGTTATCGTCGCTTCGGCGTACAGCCCCGGAACCAGCGTCCGGTTCGTGTTCTGCACATCCACTTCGGTGTGCATGGTGCGCGTATCTTCTTTTACATCCACAGCGAAGCGAGCCACCTTGCCTGGGAAGGTCCGGTTCAGGGAAGAGACCATCACGCTCACAGGATCGCCGATATGGATGTAGCGGACATATGACTCGGGCACGGGAATCACGAGGCGGAAAAGATCGTCTTGAGAAAGCTGCACGAGCGGCATCGCCTGAGTGCTGGAGGTGCCCGCTTGCATCAAGGTGCCCAGGTTCGCATAGCGTTGTGTCACCACCCCGGCGAAGGGCGCTGTGATCTTCGAATAGTCGAACAGCACCTGGTCGTGCTCTCTCTTGGCTTGCGCTTGCACGAGCTGGCTTTGGGCGGTCGCCAGAGCCGATTTCGAACCTTCTACCTGCGCCTCGGAGGCGAGATCCTTGCCATGTGCGTCGTCCACCTCCTGTTGCGCCACTAAACCCGGCCTCGATTTTGCCACGCCGCTTAATCTGTTGGCCTGGAGATGCAGCACTGTGTGCGTCGCTTCCACGCGGCTAAGCGCGTGCTCCGCGTTAGTCACTTGATCCGCTGCGCTCTTGATCGCGGCGTCGTCCTGCCGCAGTTGCGCTTCCAGTTCCGGAATCTCAAGTGTCGCCATTACCTGGCCCGCCTTTACGCGAGTCCCGTAATCCACGTCGAGTTTCTGCACGTAACCGGACTCCTTGGCGTACACGTCGATTTGCTGGAAGGGTACGAGTTCCGACGAGACCGTCAGTTGTCGTTGCAGTGTCTTCCTGGTTACTTTGGTCACACCCACGGACACGCCCTCGCTCGTAGCAACAGCGGGGTTCTTGGCGTGCGTCTCGCCTCCGCCGCAGGAGATCAGGCCGACCGCCAATGCGCCAGCCATCGCCACCAATGAGGCTCGAAGCCATAATGCAGGGGTTGTAAAGCTCATGTCTTTACCAGAGGATGAGCTAAGCCATCTCTAGACATTGCCAGCTTATCCGATAGCCCCGCCAACGAAAAATGTGAAGAGCGGCAAAATCCGATCAGGTCGCGCTCTTCGCTGAGGATCTGGGCCGCTACTTCGGGAATCCTCGGGGCGATCGATAACGGGATGGAGTGGACGCCGTGAAGGTCCCCATGAAGCAAGTCGCCCGGATGAATTGTTAATCCGCCAATCTCTACAGGCTTACCGAATTCGGAAATGTGCGCATACGAGTGGGACACCGCCACGTTTCCAGCAAACAATTGAAATCCCAGAGCCTCGACGGAGCGCAAATCCCGCACCGCGCCGTTCGTAACATATCCGGTGCACTGGAGCGCCAAGCCGATAGCCGCGTGTATTTCTCCCACCAGTGCACCTATTCCGGGCCTCTCGTCGGCATCTTCCACGACAATTACCCGCGGCTCGGGGATGGACGCCACATACTCCCACCAGTCCATCCGGTGGTGATAGCAACAGCCCCGGATCGGAACCGACGAAGTTCGGATCCGTGCTGGGGCCGCATAGCCGAGCATCGGCGGGAAGTGCGGGAACCGGCAGCGGGCGGTGCCGGTAACAAAGCCTTCGTTACGCAAGCGTACTTCCAGTCGCTCAATCGCATTCGAGACAAGACATGTGTCTAATCCCCGAAGCTTCTCAAAATCGGCGCTCGACAGCATGTTCTCGCGGGTCATATAGGGAGAGATCGCGTCATACAGGCGAAGTTTCACTATAAGTTAGCCGGCCTCGTGTACCCATACCAATGGCCCGGTATTTTTGACACAATTTCTTAGTAGGCGAGCAAAAACAGGTGCTTTTCAGGCCGGACAAAGGTAGGCTGTAGACAGCGTATGAGCACATTGAGCAGTAGTTCAGATCGCTCGAGGTTTAGCACGCGGCTGACCCTCCTCACCGGGTTTGGCGGCCTGTTGGCGATCGTGGCTCTGGCCGGATTGGGTTCTCTGGTGGTAGTCCGCCAAATCCGCCGCGACGACGATTCCATTCGCCGGCAATTTCTTTTTCGGAATCACGTGCTGAATGACATTCGATCCGATCTTTACCTTTCTGGGACATATGTGCGGGACTATTTGCTTGAGCCGGAGACCGGAAGAGCTGATACCTATCGAGCCAACCTCGAGGAGGTGCGCAAGCAGATGGAGTCCGCACTGGCGGCGTACGCTTCGCAGGTGGAACCGCCGGAGGCGCAAAATTACTCCGCGCTCAGGAGCGAGCTATCGCACTATTGGGAGGTTCTCGGCCCGATTCTACAATGGGCCCCGGATGAGCGGCGCCGCCGAGGATATGTGTTTCTTCGGGACGAGGTGTTTCCCCGTCGGGCGGCGATGCTGGATGGGGCGGCCCGAATTGCCGGTATTAACGAGCAACAGTTAAACGCCGGCAATGAGCGAGTAGTCGGCTTGTTATTAAAGTTTCAAACTCGTTTAGAGGTCACCGTCTTTGCAACTCTGGCGTTGGGATTAGCACTGGCGGCCTTCAGCACGCGAAAGATTCTGGGTTTGGAGAGAGACGCGGAGACCCGGTATCGGGAGGTTTCCGAGGCTCGACAGCAGCTAACAGATCTTTCAGCCCGCCTGGTCCAAGCCCAGGAGACCGAGCGGCGCGCTCTCGCCCGCGAGTTGCACGATGAAGTCGGCCAGGCACTCTCCGCGGTACTGCTGGAAATACGGAATCTCTCGATGGCGCTCGCCAAAAAATCCGAGGAGCAATCGCGCACGCAAGTCGAGACGATCCGAGCCCTCGTCGAAAGCACGGTCGGTGTCGTCCGAAATATGTCTCTTCTGCTTCGGCCGTCTATGCTGGACGACCTTGGGCTGGTCCCCGCACTACGATGGCAGGCCCGCGAGATATCCAAGCGCACTTCCATCGACGTAAGCGTAGCTACCGAAGGTGTATCGGACGATCTTCCCGACGAGTACAAGACCTGCATCTATCGTATCGTTCAGGAGGCCTTGCACAATTGTTCTCGTCACTCCAATGCGACCACAGTGCGGATTAGGGTTCAACAGGACCCCGGCCGATTGCTGCTCTCGATTCAGGACGATGGGCAGGGCTTCGACGTGAGATTGTCGAAAGGAATGGGCCTCCTTGGAATTGAGGAGCGCGTAGCTCATTTGAGCGGTAAATATCGCATCCACTCCGAGCCGGGCGGCGGCACGATTCTGACGATAACGCTGCCGTTCGTAGATCCTGGAAGAGAGCGGAGCACTGAGGGAAGTGAAAAAGATTCGCATCTTATTAGCGGATGATCATAACGTCGTGCGGAGAGGTTTGAAACTCCTCCTCGAGAGTCAGGCTGAGTTCTCTGTCGTCGGAGAAGCCGCCGATGGCCGCCAAGCTGTGGAGCAAGCGGAATTGACGAAACCGGATGTCGCCGTTCTCGATATCGCAATGCCGCATCTCAGCGGCATTGAAGCAGCGCAGCGAATCGGTGAATTGCTACCCACCACGGCGATCGTGATCCTGAGCATGCATTCTGACGAGGGCTATGTCTTGCGCGCACTCAAAGCCGGAGCCAAAGGTTACCTTCTGAAGGATTCCGCCGAGGGCGATCTTATCGAGGCGATCAAGTCCGTGAGCGAGGGAAAGACATTTTTTAGCCCGGAAATAACGAAGATGCTGGTCGAGGATTACGTGCGGGAGATCAGAACGCGAGGAGTGGAAGACAGTTATGGGCTGCTCACTTCACGTGAGCGCGAAATCCTGCAACGGCTGGCGGAGGGCGCCTCGAACAAGGAGATCGCGGCATCGCTGGGCCTGAGCCCCTACACGGTAGAAACACATCGGAGGAATCTTCAAGAGAAGCTCAATATCCATAGCTTGGCGGAGTTGATTCTGTATGCCGTTCGGAAGGGCGTAATTTCTTAAACAACACTGGTGCTGTTCCAATAGGTCCATGCCAGCTTGACAGCCCGAACCACATCATCTTCCCGCAGCGGTTTGGACAAGACATCATGTCCGCCTTTGCGCCCTACTTCGTCCCGCAGATAGTCGTCAAGTACGCTGGAGAGTAGAATTACGCAAGCCCCGCGCGAAGATGTTGCCAGGACTTGAACCGCCTCCCGCCAATCCGCACCCGGCAGATCGCGGTCGCACAGGATAACGGGAGCTTTCAACCGGCTCGCAGCCTGCACTGCGTCTCCGCATGCGCCAGCAAAATGCACACGCCACTTATGTTCCGGGCAAATGCTAGCTATTAGTCTTCGATCTTCCTCATTGGCTACGAGCGCGACAATCGGGATATAAGCCGCCGGCGATGAAGACCCGCTTGGGAGCGGCCCTGCCTTGGCGGAGATTGCAAAAAAAGATTTGATTGCACTCCAGATTGTAAGCACGACGCGTTTCCAGCTTCGAGCTTACGAGAGAACGCCGTCGCAAGAAATACCAGCGGGCAGGTATTCCCCGAGGAAAAACTCTGGTAGATCCTAACAGAACCGGAGCGCGACGGCGTACTCGCTGGCTCGAGATAAAATCTTGCCGCCGCGCTCCGCAGGATGTATTTACTATGTATTTACTATTGAGCCGGCTTTCTCGGAGGCGCTGCTGCGAGACTTTCCTCTGTCTGGGGCATCATGATATGTGCGCCGGGCGTGCCGGACGCCATCATCCATGGCGAACCCTTACCAGCCTTGGTCGGCAGGCCAAGATCCTCTGCTTTCGCGTTCGGAACGCGCATTACCCAAAGCACATGGGCCTCAGCCTCGGTCTTCCCGGATTTCGAGTAGGACATGGTGCCCATGGGGGGCGCCTGAAGCTTTCCGGAATCAAGCGCGGCCTTTACGGCAGCCTGGATCTCTTTTTGATCCTTTCCCTCGGCGCGCAGCTTTGCCTCCATATCGCGCTGAGGCGCAAGCGACTTGGCATAACACGTCACACTGAAACCTGGCGTGGCCTTGGGCTGATTGGGTTGGCACACGATGTCGTTAGTTCCCTGGCGCAGTACCTTTGGATCGCCCTTAGCGTCGTATGTTACGACAGTGGCTCCGGCCCGCAGCGTCTCCGGCAATGGAGATACCGCTTCGGTTATCTGAGCGTCGTTGGACATTTCCTGCGCTGCGAGAATCCCGAACGGGGATGTCAACGCAACGGCGGCAATGATGTGGATAAAACGTTTCATACTCTTCCCTCCTCTTGAATCGCAAGTAACCCTGCAATCTATCAAGGATACTGTAGTTGTCGGTTTACGTCAAACGGCATAGGGATGGTTGGCGACGTTCCGGGCATATTAAAATCAAATTCCATTACGGGAGTTCCACATGGCAGATATCCAAGAGACGGCTCGGCTCAGACCGGAACGAGTAGTGTATTTTCTGGCGGCGATCGCCGCCCTGAACGGGCTGCTGTTTGGCTATGATACCGGCGTGATTTCCGGCGCTCTCCTCTTCCTCAAGCCGGAATTTGGACTTTCCGCTCTGGACCAGGAAATCCTGACAAGCGGCGCTTTGGCGGGCGCCGCTCTCGGCGCTGGAATCAGTGGCCGTCTTGCCGATCGCTTTGGCAGAAGACGAATTATCGTGTTTGTAGCCTGTGCGTTTCTAGTAGGCACTCTCGGCGCCGCATTCGCTCATAACACATCCTGGATTCTGATTGGGCGAATCATAGTGGGCATCGCGATTGGCATTTCCTCCTACACAGGACCCTTGTATATCGCCGAGATTGCACCGGCTAAAACGCGCGGCGCGCTGGTGTCCTTCAATCAATTTGCAATCACGCTCGGCATATTATTGTCATACGTCGCCGACTTCTTGCTGGCTGATGGCGGGCATTGGCGATGGATGTTCGGCATCGCGGTATTCCCGGCCATCGGGCTCGGATTGGGTATGATTTTTCTCCCGGAAACTCCGCGGTGGCTGGTCGATCACGGAAGGCGCGATCAGGCGCGGAAGGTCTTCGAGCGGATTCGCGGTAATCCCATCGAGATCGAAGAGGAATTGCAGCGCATTGACTCTCTCCAATCCCACGGCGGTGCGCGATGGACTGAGCTGCTGACACCCATCTACCGCAGGGCGCTGATCGTCGGCATCGGCTTGGCCATATTTCAACAAATCACGGGAATCAATACGATCATCTACTACGCCCCGACCATATTCCAACTTGCGGGCTTCAGCTCCGCGGCGCGTTCGATTCTGGTCACCGCCGGGGTAGGAATTGTAAACGTTGTTTTCACCGTTATTTCGATGTGGCTTCTCGATAGAGCAGGCCGCCGCCCGCTGCTCCTCACCGGGATTGGCGGCATGATTGTGAGCCTAGCCGCCGTAGGGTTGGTGTTCCACTTTGCGAGTCACTCGCCGTCCATGGGCCTGCTTGCTGCGATCAGCGTTATGGTTTATGTGGCGTCATTTGCGATCAGTCTTGGTCCAATCTTCTGGCTTCTGATCTCGGAGATCTATCCGGTGCGGGTACGAGGCTTCGCTATGGGCATCGCCACCATGGCCAATTGGGGTTTCAATCTCCTGGTTGCATTAACATTTCTAACTCTCATTGAACGCCTCGGCCCGGCGCTCACATTCTTCACCTACGCGGGCGCGAGCGTAGCCTCCTGGCTATTTTCGTTCTATTTGGTCCCAGAGACGCGGGGGCGTACCCTCGAGGAGATTACCGCCGGCGAGGAACTCCACGGATAGTAGAGATCCAGCGGCAATTCTCCAGATAAAACCCGGGAGTTCCGTAAAAATTCTAGGACCGAGCAGTAAAAACTATTGATATCGATTAAGTTCTTTCACTGAGCTCCAGGTGAACCAGCATGTTAGCAATGGCCAGCGGATTGCCCACGGAGGGTGCGGGCCCGCTTCCGCCCCGAGTTGATTAGAAAGCGTCGTACTTGAGTTTTCTTCCATGCGCTGGACCAAAAAGATCTATCGGACCGCATGGAGAAACCGGCTCACAGCCTTAAAGAATCTTCCGCCAGTCCTGGCTCTGGTCTGGCAGTCGGGCCGAGGAAAAGTCGCGGCCGGAATCGCCTGCAGGCTTATTCGTAGGGGTTCTGCCGCTCGCTGGGCTCTGGATCGGAAAACTAATCATCGACCTGATCGTTGCTGCAGTTACCCATTCGGCTCAAACGGCCGCCCACATCTGGCTTCTTCTTGGCGCTGAATTTGCAATCGCGGCGCTGGGAGCGTTTCTCGGGCGGGCTGTCGATTATTACGATGGCCGCATCGCAGACCAGTTCGCCCGCGAAGTCGGTCTCCGCATCATGAAACATGCTTCCACATTGGACCTCCAGTCCTTTGAAGATCCCGTGTTTTACGATCGCCTAGAGCGCGCTCGGGTCCAGGCTTCCGACCGGATCAGCATGTTGAACGCGCTGGGCAGGCTTTTCCAGCAGGCGATTACGTTAATTGCGCTATCGATAGGAGTGATGTTTTACTCGCCACTCCTGTTTGTGTTGCTTTTCGCCGCCGTCGTCCCTGCATTTTTAGGCGAGACTCATTTCGCTTTTCTTGGATACTCGCTAGCCTACAGTCTCACGCCGATGAAGCGCGAACTGGATTATCTGCGAGATCTAGGCACGAAGAAAGAGAGCGCGAAGGAGTTGAAGGTATTCGGGCTCGGAGGCTTTCTGCAGGATCGCTTCAAGGCGATCCACGATGAAACCATCAGCCGCAATCAAAAGCTTGCGGGGCGGCGACTGCGCATGGCCGGTCTCCTGGCCATTGTAGCTTCGCTCGGATATTACCTCGCTTATACGTGGCTCGTAATACGGACTCTGCACGGGTTCCTGACCATTGGCGAGCTTACATTCCTCGCCGGCTCGCTTGCTGGATGCAGCAGTCAGCTGCAAATGTTTTTCTCTACCTTCACGAGTATCGCGGACCAAGCCCTTTTCCTCACCGACCTGCTGGCGTTTTTTGAAATGAAGCCGAAAATTCATAACGTGGAGAATGCGATTCCGGCGCCTCGCCCGATCCTCGATGGGATCGAATTTCAAAACGTCTCATTTACTTATCCTGGAAGCTCCCGCGCGGTGCTCAAGAACGTAAATCTTCATATCCGGGCTGGGGAGCGAATTGCCCTGGTCGGCGCCAACGGCCGGGGAAAGACAACTCTGGTCAAGCTCCTCACGCGGCTTTACGAGCCGACGGGCGGACGTATCCTCCTGGATGGAATCGATCTTCGGGAATATGATATCGACGACCTGCATCGGCGAATCGGCGTGATCTTCCAGGATTTCATGCGCTACGATATGACGGCTCGTGAGAACATCGCCATTGGTCAGCCCGAGTTCACTAATGACGAACGCCGTTTGGTCGAATCGGCGCAGAAGGAGCGGCGCGCTCGAGATTCTCGATCGCCTGCCGCATGGATTCGATCAAATGCTGGGGAAACGCTTCGAGGATGGCGTGGATCTGTCCGGCGGAGAGTGGCAACGATTTGCGCTTGCCCGCGCCCACATGCGTGATGCGGACATTCTCATCCTCGATGAGCCTACCGCCGCTATGGATGCGGAGGCAGAATACGAACTATTTGGCCGCTTCGCGGAACTAACCAAAGGCAAGATCGCGCTTCTCATCTCGCATCGGTTCTCTACTGTGCGAATGGCGGATCGGATTGTGGTCCTGGATGGCGGCGTCATCCGCGAAGAAGGAACTCACGAAGACCTGATCGCGCTGGGTGGCCGATACGCCAACATGTTTGAGCTTCAGGCGGCCAGCTACCGGTAAAATTCAATTGGGCAAGACGGTGAACTCGCCCTCGATGCCGTGATCCGAGTCCGGCGCAATCCAGACTTGAAATTTCCCGGGCTCGGTTACCAATTGCATTCGCTCATCATAGAATGCCAAGTCCTTCGCGCCCAGAGAAAACGTAACTACCTGTTTCTCGCCGGGCTTCAGATGAATTCGACGAAAACCTTTTAGTTCTCGAACGGGCTGCGCTACGCTCGCGACCAGGTCGCGGATGAATAACTGGACTACTTCATCGGACTCGCGTGACCCTGTGTTGGAGACCGTGCCCGAGACGGTAAGATGTCCTCCGAGCCGCAGACTGGGAGCTGATAAATGCAAATCGGAGTATCCGAACGTGGTGTAGGACAGTCCGTAGCCGAACGGATACTCGGGCGTGAAATCGACATCGACATACTTGGAGGTGTAGCCGGTCGGGTTCACTGGGTTTCCCATCGGAATTCCCAATTCACCCAGCGACGGCGGCCGGCCTGTGCTCAGGTGTGCGTAATAAATTGGCACCTGGCCGACAGCGCGGGGGAACGTGATCGGCAATTTTCCCGAGGGCGATGCTGCGCCGAACAATAGATTGGCTATGGCCGGACCACCCATCGTGCCGGGATGCCATGCATACAAAACCGCGTTCACTTTCGCCGCAACATCGTGGAACGTTAGCGGCCGGCCCGCGAGAATGATGGCGACCATCGGTTTCTGAGCTTTGGCAATTTCGTCGACCAGCGCTTCCTGTGCGCCAGGCAGATTGAGAAAGGCGCGCGACCGGGCTTCGCCGGAAAGGATCTGTTCTTCGCCCAGGAAAAGCAAGACAACATCCGCGCTCCGCGCTGCTTGAAGCGCCGCGTCAAATCCGATCAGGCTGGTATCGCGGCTGTTCTTTAACGCTTGCACATATGCGACACGCTCAGGGCCTAGCCTCTTACGCAATGTCCCCAGGGGTGTCTGAACATCTTCTGGCCGGCCGTCCATAGTCCAGGTACCCATTTGATCGACGGGACTATCGGCGAGCGGCCCAATCACAGCGATTCGGGCCGTGGACTTCGATAACGGCAGCAGGTTGCCGTCATTCTTCAGAAGCACGGCGCTCTCGGTTGCAAGGCGCTCGGCAGTATTAAGCGTGGATGCGTCGAGCGATTCGGGCATCGGAGCCGGCGGATGCAGCTCGAACAAGCCAAGGCTAAATTTTAGTCGGAGGATATTGCGTATAGACTCATCGATACTTCTCATCTCGATCTGTTTGGCTTCAACCAGAGACTTGAGATGATCGAAGTAACTGGTGCTCACCATTTCCATATCCACGCCGGCAAGCACCGCTTTCCGGGCCGCATCTCGCGCGTCGCGCGCGTATCCGTGCTGAACCATCTCGGTGATCGATTGGTAGTCGCTTACTACCACCCCATTAAATTTCCATTCGTCGCGGAGGATTTGTCGAACGGTGAAGCGGTTTCCAGAAACCGGCACGCCATTCAGGGCGTTAAATCCCGTCATAAAGGAAGCCACGCCCGCGTCGCGCGCGGCACGGAATGGCCAAAGGTAAACCTGGCGAAGCAAGACTTCGGGAATCCAGGTGCTGTTGTAATCTCTCCCCGCTTCGGACGCCCCATATCCGACGTAATGTTTGGCGCAAGCCGCCATCGAGTCAGCTAAATCGAGCGATTTGCCCTGGAATCCATGAACCATGGCTGCTCCCAAGGCTGCGGCGAGGTAAGGATCTTCCCCCAAACTCTCGGCGATGCGGCCCCAGCGCGGATCGCGCGTGATGTCCAGCATAGGGGCGAAGGTCCATCGGACTCCTTCCGAGGTTGCTTCTCGGGCAGCGATCCTCGCCGCCTCCTCCACTAGGCCTGGATCCCAACTCGCGGACTGCCCGAGAGGAATGGGGAAGATGGTGTGATATCCGTGAATCACATCCCGGCCGAACAGCAGCGGGATACCGAGCCGGCTCTCGGTTAGAGCGATCCGTTGAGCTTCCGCGCGGTCCGCCGGGCCGCCCGCGTTCAGAAACGAACCCCAGCGGCCTTTGCGTATCTCATCCTTGATACGATCAGAGAGGGGGGTGCGCATGTCTGTCGATTGCGACATCTGTCCGATTTTTTCGTCCAGTGTCATGCGGGCGATCAGGAGATCGATGCGCTTTTCAACATCGCTTGGAGTCGCCGCCTCCATGATCGCCGCCGTAACGATCAATAGGGCACACCCACGAGGGAAACGCGTCATAATAGGGATCTAACGTTACTAAGCGCCGGAACGGAGAAACGCGAAAGCCCGCACTCTCATCTGGGATAGATGAGGCAGGGATCGGGAGTGTTTCACCTGCATCAGGAAATGACTGAAATTGGCCAGTGCACACGACATCGGCTGCCACGCCGGACGAAGCCGCCGCTGATCGGCTTGGGAATGGCGCTTTTGGCCCTAGCTGGCTCAAATTGCTGCACCTTTTCCCGCGTATTGTTCAGATAACGACATGGCAGAGCCCGCGTTATCGCCCCCTCAGAAGCTCAGCAAGCTGGATCTGGATTTAATCGACGATATCTCGCGCCGCTCATTCCATTATTTTTGGCAACAAACCGACCCACGAACCGGGTTAGCGCTGGATCGCGCTCTCGCTAGCGGCAAGGCGGAGAATCCCAAAACTGTGCAAATCGCCAGCATCGCCGCAACCGGTTTTGGTCTGACGGCGTACTGCATTGCCGCGGATCATCGCTGGATCAGCGCCTACATGGCGCGCGAGAGGGTCGCTGTGGCTCTGCGCTTCTTTGCCAACGATGCGCCTCAGGAACACGGATGGTTTTACCATTATATGGATGCAAAATCGGGGACACGGGTCTGGCATAGCGAGATCTCTTCCATCGATACAGCCATCCTCTTGGCCGGCATTCTGACGGCTCGCGAATACTTCAAGGACGATGCAGAGATCGTGGCCCTCGCCACAACCATTTACAATCGCGTCGATTTTCCTTGGATGATGAACGGCAGCCAAAAGTACTTTTCGCACGGCTGGACACCCGAAAAGGGTTTTTTAACCGACCGCTGGAATACTTACAGCGAGCTTCTGATTCTGTATACGTTGGGAATCGGTTCGCCCTCCCATCCAATTTCCGGGACCACGTGGGATAGTTGGAAGCTCCCTCTGGTCGGCGCGGGAGATTACACGTATATCGGAGGAGGGCCGCTCTTCATCCAGCAATATTCTCTAGCCTGGATCGATCTTCGCGATCGGTTCACGCTTGAAACGCGATCCTCGGCCTCGATCGTTTTACAGGACTACCTCGTGCCGCGCGTGAACTATCGTCTGAACTACTTTCTGAATGCCGTGATCGCGACGCGCGCGCAGCAGGAAATGTTCAGCAAAAAGCTTTCGCATGAGTTCCCCGGGTATTCCAAAAATATATGGGGCATTACCGCCTCCGACAGCAGTAAGGGCTACACGGATTGGGGAGCTTCGCTGAACGATCCGCGGATCGATGGCACCGTCGTTCCAAGCGCCGCCGCCGGCTCCTTGATGTTCACGCCCGATATCTGCATTCCCGCTTTACGAGCCATGCTCGCGAATTTCGGAAAGAAGATCTACGGCCCCTATGGATTCGTGGATTCGTTTAACCCCACCACCGGATGGGTGAGCCAGTACGTCATCGGGATCGACGTCGGCATTACTCTGCTCAGCGCCGAGAATCTGCGGACGGGAAATGTCTGGCGCTGGTTCATGGGCAACCCTGAGCCGCAACACGCGTTAGACCTCGTCGGCCTACCGGCTCTAGCGCGGCCTCTGCAAAATGAGACGAAGCAGGGCTCAGGGATATCGCGGGACGGTAGCTAACTCCACCTCAAGCTCTCGGCCGTTAGACGTTCCCGGGCGCAACCGCCGCTGGTCGCGCCCGGGAACGTTTAGAGCCTGCAACGAAACGTATCTGGGCCGGCTTTATCGCTGGCCAGTCCCTCGCTCCCAACCATAACGGACGGCACCGCGCATTTTATCCCAAACGCTGTTTGGATGACTCCGAAGATAGTCCGTCTTCAGTTGTGATTCAAGAGTTTCGAAGCTCTTGCCTCGATTTTCAGTGGCCATTCGATATCCGTACTCGTACGCAGGCAGGTAGTCGCTGTAGGTCCCACCCGCCGACGCATACTGCTGGTCATAATTCTTTCTGAAATCTGCCACGCATTCTGAAGGCATGTGCGAGACTCCGGCGCTAAGCGGCTCCACTTTGATTTCGGTGCGGCGCGCTGTCTCATGGATGGGCTCGGATCGCTCTGTCACCTCTTTCGTAATTACAACTTCTTCAACGACGCGCGGCTGCTTCGTCACAACGGGCTGCTCCGCCGCTTCTGTGACCTCGATCGTTTGGTCCCGTAATTCGTCGCCAGAGGATCCGGAGACCGGTCGATCCACCTGCCTTCGCTCAACCCGCACTCTTTCTTCTCGAAGCGGTATCTGTTCTTCCACCGGCTCTTCAACGACGTGACTGTAAACGCGCACACCGCCGCGAAGTACGGTCTGCTTACCAACTTTGACGTCCTCCTTAACGACCGGAATAGAATGTGTTTCCCCAGTCGCCTTATCCGTTGCCGGTTCGGCATCCCCGGTTTCTTCGACATTGACGGCTCCGCGCTGCTCTAGGAGATCTACAACATCGTCCTGATTGGTATCGTCGGTCTCTACCGCAACCACCACTTTCCCTTTATTGACCGCCTCTTTATAACGCTTGCTCGCCTGTTCAGAGTCGTCGCCACCGAACAGATTCTCAAGCCATGCTATGAACCCATGCCGGTGTTCCTCTGGAACTTCGGTATCAATCTGACGCGGTTCTGTGCTGATGTGAATATCGTTTTGCGGAACGCCTTGTTTGGTTAGATCTTGTGCGACTTCCTGCGCCACGCCAACATCATCGAAAACAGCAACTACAGTTTTGCTTTTCATTTTTTTACTCCTTTTCCGAGCAATTCCCTGCTCTTGTTTGCCGCCAGGCGGTAACTTTAGCGCCGACGGCTTGGAATTCCTCCATCCGTTAGACTTGCCTCTGAAGCGGATGTTTCGAGCGCCTGCGCTGGGCGAGTGTCCTTGCAACCCGGCTTCCAAAGAGTGGCGCTTCCGCAATGTCCCAGCGGCAGAAGCTAACAATACCGGCGCGTCATACGAGCGCAGAAGTCCGCAAATTCTTCGATATCCTGAGGCGGGCTGGTGTGGTTAGACACGATGCCACGGTGGTCTGGCGTAAAACAAAAAGTAAGAGTGATGTCGAAAGGTTCTAGGAGCTTCATCTGACGGTCGAACCAGCGTTCGGCTCCGGACCGGAAACTATCGGACCAACTCAGGCCGGTTCGTAGGTATTTCACCCCGAGCTCACGTAGCCAACGTACCGCATCCTGGAGCCGATGATCCTCAAAATGGAACCATTGGCAAATCCCGAGTTCCGGAGTGTATTGGGGAAAGTGTTTAGCCGCGCGTTTAGGCTGCCCATCTTCGCGCAGCAATCCCATGTAGAAGTGTCTGTAATAAGACGAGCCCTCGGCCTCTCGATGCCGGGTGGTCGCAGGCCAGGCGCGAGGCAGGTCGTAGAGGCTGTACCAGTGAACTCGTTCCGCCTTGCCGAGGAGTAGCTCCGCGCTGCGCTTCAGGCCAAACTCCTGCACCTCTTCAGCCCCAAACGTCGAGACTCCAACTTCGGAAACCCACACTGGATGTTCGGTGACAGCACGTATCTCAGCAAGCTTTTGCGGCCACTCGTGAATCGTCCAATGATTCCAGTCGAGCGGGAACCCGTGCACCGCGACTGTATCCACGTGCGCGAGCACACATTGCCGCTGCATCGTGCGCAGGAAGTCCGGATCGATAGGCGAAATTCCTCCTAACACTCGCCGGACGCTTGCGTTTTCAGCCTTTACTGCATCGGATGCCGCATTAACCATGCGTGCATAGATGGCCCAATCCGGATCAATTTCGAAATTCCAATGGGAAAGATTATTAGGCTCATTCCATAGCATCACGGCTTCAATCACGAGAGGACCTCCGCCGGCAGATATATACTTCTTCTTCCGGGTGGTCCATAATTTCAAATCCAGAACTGCGCAACATCGCTTCCGCACACGCCCGGTTGGGAATCCACCAGTTCGTCGGATCGTTAGAATAGCGATGTTCGACGAAGTGCATCACTGGATATTTGGGGTTATCGAAAATTCGGGTCTCTTCGAAAGGATAGTTATCCGCAAACTCCTCAACCTCGTTGCTTCCGCGCATGAGCGTCTGAAAAACGAGCATGTCTTTTGCCGTGTGCTCATAGAGCAGATCCAATGCCAGCAGCGGGTGCCGCAAATGATACAGAACACCCATGAACAGCACTACATCGAACGCTTCGTGAAGTGAGGCCACATCATAAACGTCCATCTGTTGAAATTCAACATCCAGACCGTTAATCTTCGCGGCGTACTGGGCCTGCGCGAGATAGCCGGTATCTGAATCGATTCCGACGACTCGCCGGGCTCCCCTGCGCTTCATCTCAAATGAATAAAAGCCCGCATTACAACCCACATCCAACACGCTTTTCCCCGTCAAGTCCTGAGGAATCGCGTGCTTAAAACGTCGCCACTTTACGCTGGGATAATCGCCCAAAAAATGATTAGGCGCGGTATGCACGCCGCGCAAATCCATATTCTGGAACCATTCGCCCAATTCCAAAATCCGGCGCTGAATCTCATTCTGCATCTCGGGTGCTGAAAGTTCGACAGGCGTCACAGCGGCAAACCTCCCGTGTAGTTGAGACACAGAACATCGGCGGTCCAATCGGAGACTTGAACGACACTGGTCGACGCTGGACTGATTTCGAACCTGAGCACCAGATCCAGAGAGATCCCCAGAAAATGGGCCACTACCGAACGGAGCGGATCGCAGTGGCTCACCACAGCGACCACTTCGTCGGCATGCTGTTCGCGTATACGGTCCAGCCGCTGGACCATTCGAGCCTGAGTCTCGCCCATGAGTTCTCCTTTAGGTGGCCGAGTGCCGCTGCGGAAGCTATTAAAGCGCCGCCAAAGTTCCTGTTGCCGCAACTCTTCAAATGTGCAACCTTCCCATTCGCCAATATGCATCTCTCCGAGATCGGGTGACGCCGCGACCGCCAATCCATGCCTGCTCGCGATCGGCTCAGCCGTTTCCATAGCACGTTCCAATGGACTGCAATATACGCCGCCGATCAGAACTCCCGAAAAGATATGCGCCAGATGTCTCGCCTGCGCCACGCCTCTCTGGTTTAAATGCCACCCTGGTTGCCAACCGGTCAAGCGCGTTCCAGTCGCATCCGTTTCGGCATGACGAATGAGCAAAAAGGTAGTCGTCATCCCTTTCCTTCACGATGCTCCCGCGATAGTGACATCTTTCCCGGCCAGAACCGCATCCAGAAGAGCCGCCCGGTTTGCATAAGTGTGCTGCGCCATCACGCGGCGGTACGCACGCTCGCCGAGCGAGCGCGCCTTGGACGGGGTCAGCTCTCGCAGCCTCTCAATTACGTCATCGCCATTCCTGGCAATGAGAATCTCCTCTTCCGGTTCCAGGAACATCTCCACGCCTTCCCAAGCGTCCGTGATGAGACACGCCTTTGCACCCGCCGCTTCGAAGACGCGTGTGGCGGGCGAGAATCCGTAGCGGGCCATGCTCTGACGAGAAATATTCAAGACGGCTCGTGGGGTGCAGTTGAACGCATTGTGATCGCGCGTGTACACGTGATCGAAATAGGTCATATTCTCCCCGCGGGGCTTGTCGCCCCAACCCGATCCCCCAAGTAGAAATTGCATTTTCGGCAGTTGCGCGGCAGGTCTCAAGAAGAATTCTTCGACTCGGGATTCGCGATCCGGAAGGCGGTTTCCGAGAAAACCCAGATCGCCCGAGAAACGCGGGTCGGGAGGAACCGGGTAGTGACTGGCTGGATCGAGACCGTTGTAAATCGGAACGCAGCGCCTAGCTCCCAGACCTTCATACGCATCGACTACCGGGGCGCCTCCTCCGTAGGTAAAAATGAAGTCATAGCGCGGAATCAGCGCGGCGAAAGAATCGGCAGGATTGTTGTGGACGCGGTCAAGCGTAGCCGGGGCATCGACGTCCCAGAAGGCGACTAGATTCGAGCCGGTCTTCAGCTCAGGAATTTCGGCTTCCAATAGATCGTCGAAAACGCCGACACCGCTGGCTTTGATAATCAGATCCGCGCCGCGGGCGGCGTCAATAGCTCTGCCGCGCAGCTTCTTCGGTCGCCTTGTAGACGACCACGCGCGCCCACGGCGGATCGTCGATGTCTCGATGCTCTTGCCTCTCATAGGCATCCGGTTCATAAAACGTGACGTGATGACCGCGATTGTGCAGGGCTCGGATCAATCCCCGATAATATGTCGCAGCGCCGTTCCAGTATGCTGAAACCAAGCTGGAACCAAAAAAAGCAATTTTCATCTAGAAACCTCCAGCGACAGCGGCGGGCCTCTTCATCTCCGCGGTAATCGCTAATAGCTCCTCTACGCGATGGGAGCAGGTGTGGCGATCATGTATCGTTTCCAATCCGTGAGCTATGAGGCTTTGCGCGAGATCGCGATCGTGAAGTACGGACCTCACATGGGCCGCCATCTCACTGCCGTCTTTCGCCACTAGGAAATCGCAACCTGGCCGGAATAGTCTTTCGCAATCGTCCCACGGCGCCGATACTAGAGGAATTCCACACGCCATGGCCTCGAATGGACGAATGGTCGGAATACCAGGCAAAGCTCGCGCGTAAGGGCGGCGCGGTATATGGACGGTGACGCGCGCGCGTCCAAAAATCTCCGGCACTCGATAATTGGGGAGCCATCCTCGATACTCGATGCCCGCATCTGCCAGCTCCGAGATTGCGGAAGCCGGATAGCGCACGCCGTAAACCCAGGCAGTCACTCCGAGCCTCTTTACGGGTTCGATCAAAAACTCACGCAATTCCGCCGCGCGGTCCTCCTCATCCCAGTTGCCGATCCAAACCAGATCCACCTCTTTCGGAATGCCTGTAACAGGATGAAATACGCGGATATCGCCAGCCTCATGCCACGTCCGAGCGCGCTGGACGAGATGATTTCGAACATAGATATCGCGAATCACATTTCCGTAGGCGAGCACGCAATCGTAGTGCCGCAGATCGTAACTGGCCATCGCTGCCGGAGCGGTAACGCTTCGATGATGTGTGTCGTGGAAAAACAACGCATATTTTCCGTTTTTCGCTCGATGTTTACCGACGCGAGCGACCAAATCGGGCGAATTCCACTCGTGCACGAGGACCACGTCGGAACCTGAGAGCACGTCATCCAGATTGAGTGTGGCGAGATTATAGATACTGCTCCGAATGCGTGGATATGCGGCCTCAAATTCGACGATAGGTCCGGATCCGTGAAGATCGAGCAAATTCTGGCGGCTCCAACTATCGTCGGGCTCGAAGATCCGGACCTCATGTCCACGCTCCACCAATTCCGTCGTTATCCCGCGGAGAAAATGCGCGTTGCCGTGATTCCAATCCGAAACAAGCGAGTGCGTGAAGACTACGAAACGCAAGCAGCCCTCCGCCGAGCAACCGCGTGGTACGCCTCGTGGTACTCGGATGCCATTCGGTCCCGCGTGAACATCTGGGCCCGTTCCCATCCATGTTGCGCTAGCGCTTCCCGGCGATCTGGAGCTTGAATCAATTCGTCCAATATTTGCGCTAAGTAACCGGGGTCTCCCGGCGGAACGAAAACGGCGGCATCGCCCCACACTTCCCTCAGACTCGGAATATCGCCGAGAACTAACGCGCATCTCGAAAGTGCCGCCTCTAGCGCCGACAGGCCGAAAGGTTCATACCACGCCGGTAAAGCATAAATCGCCGTCCGCGAATACCAGTCGGCGATCTGAGGAGCTGAAAGTTTTCCTAATATCCTGCAGCCGCACGACGCTAGTGATCGCCCATCGGGATGGCTGGAATCACCCGCAAGATAAACCGGCCAACGGAGATGCGGCGCAATCTGGATCAAACCTTGAATATTTTTGGCCTCGTCCCATAGCCGGCCCGCCGCAAAGATGAATGGCTCCTTCGGCCTTGTAAAGAACGCGGATTGCAAACGCCCATTGAAAATCACACGCGATCGATTAAGGCCCAATCCGTAATTTTGTCGGAGCGTATCGAGCATGGCCCGACTTGGCGCGATCACCAAATCCGCTGCCTGAAGAGAGGAGGCGACCTCGTGTTTATAGCGATTCCAAGCGGGAGACAACGATTCGCGCTTCACCGCGGCCCACCACGAAGATACGCAGGAATGCGCGGTTAGAATCACCGGAGCCGACCAGGACAACCCGCCATGTCCGAAAGAATTGAGATGCACCAGATCGGGAACGTATTCGCGCTCAAGCTTGAGCAGCCACTCGCCCGAAGCTTTAACGTCTTCCCAAGGATCCTCCATCCAGTCCAGCTTGTAGGGCTTGCTTGAGATACGCAGGTTGGGAATTTGAGAGGCTTCCCCGATCTGCTCAGGAGTAGGCATTTTCCCGAGAGTTGCCAGGAACACATCTATTCCTTCCTGACCAAGGCCTGCGGCAAGTTCAAGCGTGAACGTCCAGACGCCGCCAATGGCATCGCCGGTCATCAGCACTCGGTGAATTGCCGTGTGATTCATCGAAGCCGTTTATGAGGTTTCGAGCTGGACCAGTCCCGAAGGCCGCTGTTCTTGAATATCGGAGAACTCCTCGAAACGGCCTACATAGAACTCGTGCGCTCTCTCCCAAGCGAGATCGTCTGGAGCACCCCAGCGGCGCGTGTAATCCGGCGATCCTGGATAGGGGAAGAGCGGGACCGGCTTGTTCGCCCAGACTCCTTGTTGCTGGAGGTACTCGCGCCAACTCTCGACCTCCGATGGGTCGTCATCCTGCGAATCGAGGAGATTGGCCTGAACGAAGGCAACCCTTTCCTTGACAAATACCAGCTTTTGAGTAATTTCCTGTGTGGAGATTTTGCACTTTTTGTCCAGCAGATCGCGGCCCGCTTCGCTGATACTCTCGACGCCCGCTTCGATTGAGACGCAGCCGGCGCGTCCGAGCAGTTCCATCATTGCCTCGCTCCAGAGGTCAATACGAGTTTGGATCCCAAACTTGATTTGACGCGATGCAATCATCTCCAGCAGATCGCGAAATGGCAGAAAAATCTCGTCGATGAAATACACGTACTCGAGGCCCTGAGCTATAAGCCCATCGAGCTCTTCCGCAACCGCCGCAAGCGGCCGACGCCGAAATGAGTTGCGAAAATTGTCCTTCGCGCAGAAGGTGCAGTGATAGGGGCAGCCTCGAGAGGCTTCCATCTCCGCACCGGGCCCTTTCGGCGCAGCATCGAAACGGTGGTGATGATGCGAGTGTCTCGAAATCCACTCGGGCCCCCAATGCAACGCGGGCAGCGCAGTCATATTGGTGACGTGCGGGGCACCTTGCACGCAGATATCGACGCGCCGGTAACAGATGGACTCCACGGCACTCCAATCGCCAGAGAGTTTCGGCAGCACCTCTTCACACTCGCCCATGACGACAACATCCGCTCCGAGCTTCGCGAGAGTCGCGCGGGGAGTTGTCGAGGCATGAGGACCCACAACGGTGACGGTACCGGCCACATCGCGAACTGCGTCCACGACTTTCCGGGGTATCCGCAGTTCGGGCGGCGCGCAGCGCCAGAACAGATAACTGGGAGCTGTCGTTATCACCGAGAAATCCGGTTGAAAATCCTTCAGCCGGCCGCGAATCGTCGGCGACTGTCAGTGCCTTCGAGCTGTCCGTCAATGATCTGTACTTCATGGCCGGCCTGTTCGAGCAATACTCTTGGAATAGCCGTATTCCAAAGGAAGATGCGGTTCCCGGCAACCGAAGTAGATGCTGCCTTCAAAGCTCCAGGGCGGATTAATGAGTGAATACCGCATGGAACCCTTCATCGGTCGATATCGGATGCCGCGAAGCAAGTCCGCGCGATTCGAGCAGCCACTGATATAGCCGCTCGACGCCTTGATGCACGTTGACCTTCGGCGCCCATCCGGTCGCCGCTTTAAATTTCCGCGTATTCGAGACGTAATAACGCTGATCCCCAGGTCGCCACTCCTCGATTCGGGTCTTCGGTTTTTCCCCATGCAGCGCGGTGATCAGATCCAGCAACTCCAGCAAACTGATCGTATTTCCAAGGCCGCCGCCGATATTGAAGGGCTGCCCAGCTAGCGTGTGGATATTCGCTTGGGCAAGCAGAAACGCGTCGACCAGGTCTTCCACGAAGAGAAGATCCCGCACCTGCATGCCGTCGCCATAAAGTACGATCGGCTTACGCTCTAGAGTGCGAATCAAAAAATGCGCGACCCAGCCCTGATCTTCCGTCCCCATCTGGTGAAGCCCGTAAATACAGCTCATGCGGAACACGACCGCCGGGAGCCCAAACGTCCGCGCGTAATCGAGAACGTACTGATCGGCCGCGCCTTTCGAGCACCCGTAAGGACTATGAAAGTGGAGCGGCTGATCCTCCCCGATACCCGAGCGCAACAGCGCGTCGAGCGGCTGATATCGCACACAATTTTTTTCCAGGCGCAATTGCGACAGCTCGCCATAAACTTTGTTCGTAGATGTGAAAAGCAGCGGGGGCGGATTGTCCAACCCTCGAATGCTTTCAAGCAGGTTAAGAGTGCCGCCGACATTTACAGCGAAATCATGCTGCGGATCGATCAAGCTGGTGGTCACCGCAACCTGAGCGGCGAAATGAAAAATTTGCTCGGCCGAACGGACTGCGGCTCCGCAGCGAGTTCGCAGTCCCGAACGTCCGCAATTTCGACACGCAGATTGTCACCGTGCTTTTTCCGAAGCCATTCCAGATTTCCCTCCACGCCGGCGCGTGAAAGATCGTCGTATACCAGCACAGAACGGCCCGAGGATAATAGCCGGTCCGCTAAATTTGTGCCGATGAACCCAGCGCCGCCTGTGATCAGAACATGCTGCTTGCGGCCGCTGGCTTTAAGACGCGGGGTCGGATGAGCCGCTTCGTGAACTGCGCTAAGGCCGCCTTCGGACCATAATTGGAACAGCAGTTTTGGGCTGCCGTCGGCGCGCTTCAAACCGTAATGATATTCTCGCTCGTCCGAATGAGAAGAGTCGAGGGAATTCGAATCGGGACTGCGATCGTGAGCGGATTGCCAGTAGATCCGGTCCACGGGCGTGTTGATAGCGTCGCTGAGGGCAACCACTTGGGCCCGCTCTTCTCCGCGCCAGGTCGAAAATCCAGCCTGCGTGATCCAGACTTCAGCGTTGGTGCCGATTTGCCGCAAACGTTCCCGTACGTCCTGAATCTCTTTATTCCATCCCTGCCAAGGAATTTCGGAGGTGCTGGGAAAGCCTTGCATTCCCACGGCATCAACGTAGGAGAGAACGCCGCGCGCGTGCATCAGGTCCAGCCAGTCTAAATCCGTGGGCCATAGGCCGGGAAGCACCGATTTTTTGCCGAGATGACGGATCCAATACGCCGCACCGCCGATCATTTCCGAGAAAATCCGCCAGTCCGGGTCCAGGCGCGAATCCCATTGGTCCAGGCTGTTCGGCCGGTTCCACAACTCGATCCAGTCGAAATACTCTCCGAACCGAGTGATCATCACGTCGATAAAATCGGCGTAGGATTTTGGTACTTGGGGCGGTGAAGAGAATTTGGGGACAATACCCAGGGCTGCGGGCGTGTATAGGAAGCACGGGAGAATATGAACGTCTTGGGCGAGCCGGGGAATCAGCCATCCGTACCATCCATCCCCTTCGGATGTGTACCAGTCCGCCCAGCAAATTCCCGTTCGTAGCTCGGCAATTCCGAGCGCCCGTGCGACTTCGAGCACGCTCTCAACTCGTTCATATTCGCCCGGCCGAAACCATTCCACTAATCCGATTTTGCGGGCCGTTGCCGGTCCGGCCGTTTTATTCGGGCGCTTCATACCATTAACCCGCGCGACAGCGAGTTCTGCTCGCGCCTCCATCGCTCGATCCTCGGCGGTTTGGCCCTCCAGCCAGCTCGCCAGATCTTCGAGACCGCGATCCAGAGTGATTTCCGGCTCCCACCCAAGCACTTCCCGCGCGAGAGAAATATCCGCATAACAGTGCCGGATGTCGCCGGCGCGATAACGGCCTGTGATCTCCGGTTTGATATCATTGGCGCCGATCGCATGAATCGTACGTTCTGCCACTTCCTTTACCGTCATCGCCGCCCCTGAGGATATATTGATCGCCCTACCGGCTGCCGCAGGAGTCTCGAGGGCCAGGCGGCAAGCTCGCGCGACATCATAAACGCTGATAAAATCGCGGCGCTGAAGCCCATCTTCATAAATAAGAGGCGACTTGCCGTGGAGCACTCGCGAGGCAAAGTTGCTGAGAACACCCGTATACGGATTCGAAAGTGCCTGGTACGGACCGTAGCTGTTGAAGAACCGCAGCGCTACGGCGCGCATCCCGTAAGCGCGCCCGATCATAAGACAGAGACATTCCTGGTCGTATTTTGAAAGAGCGTAGACCGAGGCGAGCGCAGGCGTTTTGGATTCAGGCGTTGGTATAGGAGTAAGCGGCCTGCCAAGCTGATCCCGCACCTCCCAATCCCCTGTCTTTAGTTGTTGTAATGTGCGGTCTTGAGGAGTGCAGATGTTTCCGTCGATGTCACGATATAGACCTTCCCCGTAGATGCTCATGCTGGAGCTGACAACGACGCACTCCACTGGTTTCACGCTGAGTTGCTGTAGCAGATTTGCCGTGCCGAGGCTGTTCACGCTGGTGTACTCGTCGATCTGGTACATGCTCTGACCAACTCCGACCAGAGAGACCAGATGTATGACCGCGTCGACGTTCTTCAAAGCCTCCGATAACGCGCCAGAGTCGCGAATATCGCCGACGATCAACTCCACCTCAGCAGAAAGATAAGCTGGCCTTTGCCGCCCCGGTCCGTGGACCTGGGGAACCAGGTCGTCCAAAACTCGGACGCGATATCCGTGAGCTAGCAATTCATTGGATACATGCGCACCAATAAAACCGGCGCCCCCGGTAATCAGGATCTGATGCATTCCACAGTGACCCCCAAAGATCCCCGCGAGTTCTACTCGTCCACCAAATCCATCTCAGCGAGGAATTTAACAGCCAACTGCTTACGAATCATTAGATCGTGGCGAAACAGGTCTGTTTCGCTAAATTGTGCCAACGGGGCTGATTTATAGTCTGCGAGGCTGAAACAGGGAAATGGCATCGGAGTCTAACGAACGGTTCAATACCGCATAGCGTTAATTCTGCGCGATCGCAAAAGGAGCTTATCATGCCCGATAAACTGAAGAAACAACCCGATTCAGATCAAGCCGCTCGCTCTGACGAGGAGACGGAAGATCTTCTGGATGAAGAAGATGAAGATCTAGACGACGAAGAATTGGAGGAGGACGAGGAAAAAGAAGGTTCTTCGCTAAGATCACCCAATACTTCTGGAAAAAATTCCAGTGTTCAGAAGGGAGCCTCGTCATCGCGCTTAGGCTCGAACAAAGGTACACGATCGCAGACATCCGGGGGATCTTCCAATGCCTCTGCCGGATCTCGTGCCGGCCAGGGTACTTCCAGCGGGAAGACCAAGCGAAAACGAACCTGACAAGTGCGAACTCAAATCGTCAACGCGAATTGCACAAATCGCCCGATGGGAGTCTCATGAAACGGCGGGTCAGGAATCTTGCGGTCGGCTCCGCCGGAGTTGGAATCGGAGTCGCCGCAGTGCTCTTGATGAGGACCCGGCCAAAGCTAGGTTCGCAAGTGGTTCTGATCACGGGCGGGTCACGAGGTCTGGGACTCGCCCTCGCCCGAGAATTCGCGCGCCAGGGCTGCCGCATCGCGATCTGTGCACGTGATCAGGAGGAACTCAGTAAAGCCCAAGCCGACCTGGAGCGAACATCGGCCGACGTCCTGGCCATCCAGTGTGATGTTACCGACCGGGAAAGCGTCGGGAAGTTAATTCACGCGGTCCAGGCGCGATTTGGAGCCCTCGATATTCTGGTGAACAATGCCGGCGAGATCCTAGTGGCCCCGATAGAGAACGTCACTTTAGCAGATTTTGAGAACGCCATGGCAGTGATGTTCTGGGGTGTCGTTTATCCAACCCTGCTGGTGATCCCTGAAATGAGAAAACGCGGGCAGGGACGGATCGCCACCATTACTTCAATCGGCGGGAAGATCAGCGTACCTCATTTATTACCGTACTGCTGTGCAAAATTTGCAGCGGTCGGTTTCACCGAGGGATTACGAGCCGAGATGGCGCCTTACGGCGTAAAAGTCACGACAATCGTGCCCGGGTTAATGCGAACGGGCTCTCATCTGAAGGCGCGGTTCAAAGGTCATCACGAGGCCGAAGCTGCCTGGTTTACACTGGGCGCCACGCTTCCAGGAATTTCCATGGATGCCGATCGAGCCGCCCGTAAGATTGTGGCTGCCATCCGGTGCGGGAAATCCGAGAAGATTCTGAGTCCGCAGGCGAGCGTTATGGCGCGCCTGAACGGGCTTCTTCCTGGCCTCGTTCCGAATCTCATGCGAATCGCCAGCGCGATCCTCCCGGGCGCCGCTGAGGAGCAAGGCCAGCGTGAGCATACGGGGGAAGAGATCAGTCATACCTGGGAGAACTGGTTTGCAACGCTCACGGTTCTGGGACAACGGGCCGCGCGGCGCCTCAATCAAGTCAACTCCTAAAATGATGGAGGTGAAGCTTGCCCGCTACAGAGCTTGATATCGTCATACTCGGGTTGTCGATTACTTCCTCATGGGGCAATGGGCACGCCACGACATATAGGAGCCTGATCCGTGGACTTGCAGCTCTGGGCCACCGGGTACTCTTTCTGGAACGGGACGTTCCCTGGTACGCGCAAAATCGCGATCTCGAAAAGGTTCCCTATGCCGACGCGGTTCTTTACGGAAGTCTCGATGAACTGCGGGCCCGGCACCAGGACGCAGTGCGTGGCGCGGATCTCGTCATTGTAGGATCCTTCGTTCCCGATGGACCGGAGATCATAGAATGGGTGCTCGGTGAGAGTTCTGGCATCGTGGCGTTCTATGACATCGATACTCCCGTGACCCTCGCGGCCATGGCTCGAGGGGATCATCGGCATCTTACTCCGTCGCTGATTCCGTGCTTCGACCTATACTTATCGTTTACTGGCGGCCCAATGCTCCGGCATCTAGAAGAGGTTTACGGCGCCGCTCTCGCACGGCCGTTGTACTGTGCGGTCGATGATCGTCTCTATTTTCCCGAGAACCGGCCGTCGAAATGGGACCTCGGATACCTGGGTACTTACAGTGAAGATCGACAGCCGGCACTCGACCGGCTCCTTCTGCATCCGGCGCGGCAATCTTCATTCCGATTCGCTGTAGCGGGACCGATGTATCCTTCCGATCTCAAATGGCCCGACAACGTGGATCGATTCGATCATCTCGCTCCAGGCGATCACCGCGAATTTTACAATTCACAGCGATTTACGCTCAATCTCACGCGAGCGGATATGATGCACGCCGGATATTCGCCGAGTGTCCGGATATTTGAAGCGGCGGCGTGCGGAACTTGTGTGATCTCCGATCGTTGGCCCGGCCTAGAGGATTTCTTCACTCCCGGCGTCGAAATCCTCGTCGCCTCTTCGGGAGATGAGGTTCTTTATTACTTACACGAAATGAGTAACGAGGAGCGCAACCAAATCGCGGCGCAGGCACGCTCGCGAGTTCTGGCTCACCACACAGGTGTCCACCGTGCCGAAGAACTGGTCGAGCACTTCAACGAAACCAAGACACGGGAAAAGCTCGTCAGCCCTCGCGCTGAATCAGCTTATTGAAGTTGCTGCGCTGACCGCGGGCGGTTTTCTCCTGATAAACAAGCGCCAGATTATTTTTATCGAACGCCTCGAAGAATTCGTCCCAGCTGATGGGCTGCAACGATTCTTCACCGGAGAAGCCCGGGAAATCCAGACGGATCATTCCCGTGCCGCCACGTCCGCGGCCTGTGCCCTTCACACAAGCTGGATGGGCACCACGTTCCTCTGCCCATTTTTGAATTTCCTCGTGGTCGGTGGTGACCTTGGACTTGGCCGTGGAACTCTTCGCTCTCGTCGTCCTCGTGGCCGCCGTCGATGCTGAACGAGACTTGGTCGCGCTGGCAGGACGTTTTCGAGCAGGAGATGTGGATTTCGCAGTGGAGCTGGATCTGGCCGTCTTCGCGGATGAGGTCTTCGACCGGCCTGCAGTCCGGCTAGATTTACTCGAATTTCGGCTGGTTTGGTTTTTTGGAGCCATACCGTCAACGATGCAATTCTATAACCAAATTTCTCCGAAACCCGACCCGAGTGCGAATGATCATATAACTGCAATGTGGGGTCTGATTCCAGCCGCTGGATTGGGGAGCAGGATACAGCCCCTTGCTTTCTCGAAGGAGCTTCTGCCGCTCGGGACGCATTGCGAAAATGGGCGGGAACGGCCACGCGCGATTAGCGAATATCTGATTGAAAGAATGATCTGTGCGGGTGTTTCCCAGCTCTGTTTCGTGATTTCGCCTGACAAAACCGACATCTTGCGATATTACGGAAATCGGATCGACGGTGTGGACGTTTGTTACGTGGTCCAGTCGCAGCCCGGCGGCCTCTGCGACGCCCTGTTCCGGGCCGAGTTTCTGGCCGTCCCAGACGACTTTTGGATGGTTGGCCTCCCGGACACAATCTGGTTTCCGGCCGATGCGCTGATGCGCCTGCCGGACGATCCGCTCTCATTCCTGCTCTTCCCAGTTGAACAACCGTCACTCTTCGATGCAGTGTTTACCGATGAGACGGGGCGAGTATCTCATATTGACGTCAAGCAGGATAAACCCTCGACCCATTGGGTCTGGGGAGCTTTCAAGATGCGCGGATCGACTTATCGGGCGCTGTACGATCTTTGGCAGCGGCGGAAATTCACCGACGAATACTGGGGTACGCTCGTGAACGCATATCTGCAAGAAGGCGGCTCGGCCAGCGGGATTCAAGCGGGTAAGAGTTATGTCGATGTTGGGACAGTCCGGGGCTATCAGGACGCCTTAGGCGCGCTTAAATCGTGGTCGGAGGATCGGCAAGCCTCGTCCGCAGCCTCATCAGTTTCTCTTTTAAACGCGAGTTGGAACCGTGAGCTGGGCACATCGCGCCGGTGAACGCTGTCTCATCATCGCGCCGCATCAGGATGACGAGACCATCGGCGCCGGGATTTGGATGCACCGGAAAGGCGAGGGATTGAATATTCTCCATCTAACCGATGGAAGCCCTGCCGATATGGCCGACGCGACTGCCTGCGGCTTCAAGTCCCGCAGCGATTATGCTGCGGCTCGACGGAAAGAACTGCACAAAGCGCTAAGTCCGTTGCACCTCTCCGATGAGCAGTACCACGAGTTCGGCTTCGTAGATAAGGAACTTTATATTAATTTAGCGGCATTAATTACAAGAATTAAAGTTATTCTTGCGGAGATACGACCATTACTGGTCCTTTCACCTGCCTACGAGGGAGGCCATCCCGATCACGATTCGGCCGCTTTCGCCATCGCTGTCGCGCGATATCAAGCTCGCGAGAATTTCGTTCATCGTGAATATCGCCTTTATCATGCGAGCCCAAACGGACAGATGGACACCGCGAGCTTTCTGCCTGCGAAGACCGGACCCACTGAGATCCTGCGTTTTTCACCCGAAGAACGCGAACTTAAGGCTCAAATGGTGGGATGCTTTACCACCCAGGCTAAAATGTTACGGCAATTCGAGTCGAGTGACGAACAGTTTCGAGATGCGCAATCTTACGATTTTGACCGGCCGCCTCACGAAGGCGCTCTTTTGTACGAGCGTTGGGGATGGGGCATTTCGGGAGCGGACTGGAGGCGCCAGGCTGCCAAAGCATTCAATGAATTGTGAACTCATCCAAGATCTGAAAGCCCTGGCTGCGATCGAACCCGCTTGGAAGGGGTTGTACGAGCGGGCGACCGAGGCCTCGCCGTTTCAACATCCATCCTGGCTCCTCCCTTGGTGGGAAGTTTGCGGTTCCGGCCGGCTCCTCTGTGTCGCGCTCTGGGACCAAGGGAATCTGATTGGACTTGTGCCTGCCTTCCTGCATCTCTGGAAGGGAAGGCGGCAAGTTACCTTCCTCGGCAATGGCGTTTCCGATCGCTTGGGATTTCTCGCCGAATCGCACCATCGGGGTATCTTGATTTCGCGATTCTTCGAATTTCTCGCTTCAGCCAAGGAGGATTGGGACCTTTGCAATTTGGAGGAGCTTCCGTCGGACTTTCGGCTCTGTAGTTCTTGTATCACGGGACTCCGGTTTTCACTCGAACCGCAGGATTCATCTTCGAGTTTTACGCTTCCACCCACGCCGGAAGAGATGGGACAGGCTCTCCCGCACGGGCTCCGCCGGAATCTTCGGCGGTATCGGCAGAAACTAGACGAGCAGGGGAAGACCGAACTGGAGACGGTCGAATCTGAAGAATCTTTTAAAGCCGCGCTGGATGCGCTCTTCAAATTGCATGCGATGCGATGGAAGGGCCGCCACGAAACCGGTATGTTCTACGGTCCGCTTGAAATATTTCATAGGAATGCCGCAATCCGCATGTGGAATAGCGGTAAGGCGCGTTGTTTCGTGCTCTCATTCGAGAAACGCAAGGTTGCGGTGTTGTATGGTTTTCTCGATAAGGCCCGCTTCTGGAGCTATCAGACCGGCTTTGACCCCGATTTGTCCCGGTTCAGCCCGGGATCTTTAATTCTTGAGCACGCGGTCTCCGAAGCGGTTCGGAACCGTGCTCATGAATTCGATTTCTTGCGCGGCGATGAGGAATACAAAAAGGCGTGGGGCGCACGTTTCCAGACCACCCAGCGCTTGCTGGTGTGGCCCGCATAATGGCCGCACCTCTGCGCCGGTCTCGTGAATACGACCCTTTTGCCTGGCTATACACGCGCTATTGGGGAGGCGCATTTCATCAGGCCGCAATGCCCATGCTCGATCAAACCATACTTGGAGACCTGAAATCGGGCGCCGCTGTTTTAGATCTATGCTGCGGGGATGGACGCCTGAGCGCCGAACTGGAGCGGCGGCGATTCCGCGTGGTCGGACTGGACAGCTCCGAGCAGATGCTGGCCTATGCGCGACAGCGCTGTCCGCGGATCAAGTTTCTGCTCGCCGACGCGCGTGAATTCGACCTCCCGCCCCGCTTTGACGCCGCGATCTCTACGTTTGACAGCTTGAATCACATCCTGACCACGCCCGATCTTCGCAAAGTTATGAATAACGTATGGAGATGCTTGAAGCGGGACGCTGCGTTTGTCTTCGATTTAAATGGCGAATCCACCTACCGCGAGCTTTGGGCGCGGACCTCCACCATGGTGGAAGAAGAAGTCGTGAGTATCGCGCGCGGCGCCTACGATACCCGCAAACATCTGGCTCGGTGCGACGTTACAGTTTTTCGGCTGGATGGCGGCGCCTGGGTTCGATCGGATTTTTGGCTCCGCCAAAAGCATCATTCGCCGGAACGCGTACTGCGGGAATTGAGCGCAGCGGGTTTTCAAGCCTCGGTTTATGACGCGAGTCGCGTCGGGATGCAGGGTCACTACGCGTTCGGCCGGGACGTATACGTCGCGCGAAAGCGGGATGCAAAAATCCCCCGTTTGGACCTATGAGTGTAGAGATGTCAGCACCATGGAACCTCAAGTCGGTGAAAAGCCCGACAACCTTTCGGAAAAGCCTAGTGTCGGACACCCGGGTCGCGGCCGCGCCATTGCACACGCCATTGGGCTGGGATTTATAACCGGCGCCGCGGACGACGATCCATCCGCCATCGGAACCTACGCCAGCGCAGGCGCGAAGCTTGGCCCTGGCTTTCTATGGACCGCTCCCGTCACCTTCCCCATGATGGTGGCGGTCGTCTATTTATCTTCAAAACTTGGCTTGGTTTCCGGGCAAGGTCTATTCGCCGTGATCTGCCGGCATTACTCCCGGTGGTTTCTCTTCACGGCGCTGACGGGTGTGCTCATCGGGAACATCATAGAAGCGGGCGCCGATATCGGCGGCATGGCTGAATCCCTCACTTTATTCGTGCCGATTCCAATTGGCTGGATCGTGGTTGCGATAGGTCTGATCATTCTGGCGCTGCAGGTGTGGGGGTCCTATACTCTTATCCGAAATGTATTCCGGGTGACTTCCCTGGCGCTTCTGGCGTATATCGGATCTGCTTTTCTCGCGCATCCGGAGCTCGGTCCCGTACTGAAGGGAACGTTCCTACCAACGATTCACTTTAATAAGGAGTTTTTGACGATGACCGTGGCGGTGATCGGGACCTCGCTTTCCGCTTATCTCTATACTTGGCAGTCCAACGAGGAAGTAGAGGAGAAGATCGCCGCTGGGAGAAGACGCCTGGCTCAGCGCAAAGGAGGGAGCCGCGCCGAGTTGAAGCAGTCCATGTGGGACATTATCTTCGGCATGTTCTTCTCAAATATAATCATGTATTTTATTATCCTGTCGACAGCCGCCACGCTATTCAAAGCGGGTAAGGCGGACATCAATTCAGCAGCGGAGGCGGCGCAGGCATTACGGCCGATTGCAGGCAGCGCAGCCGGCCTGCTGTTTACATTGGGAGTGATCGGCGTGGGTTTCCTCGCAGTGCCTGTAATGACGACGGGCGCTGCCTACGATCTATGTCAAAGCGTGGGTTGGAAGCACGGTCTGTATCGAAAACCCGCGGAGGCGAAGAAATTTTATATTGCGATTGCCATCTTTACCGGCATTGCGGTCGGATTGAACTTTTTCGGTATTAATCCAATGAAAGCCCTGGTCTTCGCTGGGATCGTTCAGGGCTTTTCGACACCGCCTCTGCTGTTGTTAATTATGCGCATGACCAATAATCGGACCATCATGGGGAACCGGGTCAATGGGCGCGCGATCAATATTGTCGGCTGGATTACTACCGTTTCGATATTTGCGGCCACGGCTGGACTCGTCGTCAGTTGGTTCATCTAGACGCAGCTGCATGGAGTCTGTATGTCCCTCAGCCGGCGCAGTGGCATTTAAGTTGCAAGATCATCGAACGAGGTCGCTCATGGAGTCCAAGGACAAACTCACGCGACGGGATTTTGTCGGCGCCGCTGCAATTGTAGGAGGAATCGCCGTGACCATTCCGCTGGCCGAGGCGCAACCTGCGCCTTCCGACTCCATGGCAGTCCAAATAGTTCTGACCATTAACAACCAGCCTCACGAACTTTCACTTGACCCACGCGTGACCCTGCTCGATCTATTACGTGAGCGGTTGCATTTGATGGGAACAAAAAAGGGCTGCGATCACGGCCAGTGCGGCGCCTGTACGGTTCTGGTGAATGGGCGTCGCATAAACTCCTGCTTGAGCCTGGCGGTGGCGCATGACGGCGATACAGTGATCACTGTCGAGGGTCTCTCATCCAGCGATACTCTTCATCCCATTCAAGCGGCTTTCATCGAGCACGATGGTTTCCAGTGTGGATACTGTACTCCGGGCCAAATCTGTTCGGCCGTAGCTATGCTGGACGAAGTACGTTCTGGAGTGCCCAGCGCAGTTACCGCCGATATCGGCAAATCCGGCCCCGTGAATCTCACCGATCAGGAAATTCGCGAGCGCATGGCGGGCAACATCTGCCGGTGCGGCGCGTATCCGAATATCGTCGCCGCCGTTCGCCAAGTCCACCAAGGGAGAACCTGATGCGACCGTTCGCGTACACTCGGCCCACGAATGTTGAAGCTGCAATTGCCGCTCTGGGCGATCGGACAGACGCAAAATTTCTGGGCGGCGGCACCAATCTTCTCGATCTGATGAAGATGGGCGTCGAGCAACCTACCAAGCTGATCGACATCACGCGGCTGCCGCTCACTGGTATTGAAGAATATTCCGGAGGTGTTCGTATCGGAGCCATGGCGACCAACCGCGATGCCGCCAGCCATCTTCTGATCCGTCAGCGTTATCCGGTGCTGTCGGAAGCTTTACTTGCCGGAGCCTCGCCCCAACTTCGCAACATGGCCACTATGGGCGGTAATCTCATGCAGCGGACTCGTTGTTATTACTTCTACGATCCGACTTATGCGGAGTGTAACAAACGCGCCCCCGGTTCCGGCTGCGCGGCGATCCAGGGTTACAATCGCATTCATGCGATCTTGGGCGGAAGCGATCAGTGTATCGCCACGAATCCCGGCGACATGGCGGTAGCGCTCGCCGCACTCGACGCAGTAATCCATGTGAAGGGCGCACATGGAGAACGGTCAATCCCAGTCGCGGAGTTCCATCGACTGCCCGGCAGCACGCCCCAGATCGATACTAACCTCGGACCCACTGAGTTGATTACGGCTATCGATCTTCCGCGGCTTCCAGACGGGGCGCGATCGCATTATTTAAAAGTGCGTGATCGGAACTCCTATGCTTTCGCGCTGGTATCGGTAGCAGCCGTTCTGTCGATGGAGGCGAATGGGACCATTCGCGAGGCGCGCATAGCCCTCGGCGGAGTGGCCCCCAAACCTTGGCGCGTTCCCGAAGCAGAACAATCCTTGAAAGGGCAGCAGGCCGGGGAACCCTCTTATCGCGCGGCGGCGGAAATCCTTCTTCGCGGAGCCAAAACCTATCCCCATAACGCCTTCAAGGTGGAGCTCGCGCATCGCAGCATCGTGCGCGCACTGACCGCAACCGCACACCGAGCTTGAAAGGATCTTATGCCGAACTCTATTGGCGAACCGCTCGACCGTGTCGATGCGCGGCTTAAGGTGACTGGCCGAGCCCCTTATACAGCCGAGCACAATATTCCCAAGCTGACGCATGCGGTTCTAAAAACAAGTTCCATCGCGAAGGGACGTATCCTCGCCTTCGATACCGCTGCCGCCGAGCGCGTGCCCGGCGTGATTGCGGTGTTGACTCATCAGAGCCACTTAAAGCTCGCGAAGAGTTCCATGGAAATCGAAGAAGGCTCTCCCGCGGATCGCAAGCTCCAGCTCCTGCAGGATGATCGTGTATATTACGCCAACCAGCCCATCGCGATTGCGGTCGCGGAAACATTGGAGGCAGCGCATCAGAGCGTGGGAATGATTCAGGTGCATTACGCGGCCGAGATCCCATCCGTAAGTCTCAATCGGAATCTCAGGAGTGCCTTCGTGCCGCAAAAAATGAGCGGCGCAGGCGATCCCGGTCAAAGCGCTCGCGGCGATATCGCGGCTGGTCTCGCCCAGGCGGACATACGCATCGAAGAAACTTACACAACGCCATTTCAGAGCCACAATCCCATGGAGACACACAGCACCATTGCCGTTTGGGATGGCCCGGACAAACTGACCCTCTATGACGCGTCACAAGGTATTTTTGGAGACCGCAAACGCGTGGCCGATTTACTGGGACTTCGGCCCGCGAACGTTCGCGTCATCTCGCTTTATCTAGGCGGTGGTTTTGGAAGCAAGGGACCCACCTGGTCGCACGTCCTTCTTTGTGCAATGGCTGCCCGCTATGTGCAGCGCCCTGTGAAACTCGTACTCACACGACCGCAGATGTTCGGACCGGTCGGATGCCGTTCGGAAACTCGTCAGGCGATCTCGGCCGGCGCGAAACGAGACGGAACGCTTACGGCTCTGCAGAACGATACTCTCACGCACACCTCTTCTTTTGACGATTTCACTGAGCCTGCAACCACTCGGACACGCATGCTGTATGCGGCTAAAAATAATGCCACTGTGCAGCGGCTGGTGCGGTCCGATATCGGAACGCCGTCTTATATGCGTGCCCCCGGGGAAGCTCCGGGTACTTTCGCGCTCGAAGTGGCGATGGACGAGCTTGCTCACGCTCTGAAAATCGACCCGCTCGAGCGCGGCTCAAAAATTATGCTGAGCAGGACCCACAGAAGAACCTGCCGTGGTCGAGTAAGTCGCTGCGCGAGTGCTATCGCGCCGGTTCGGAGCGTTTCGGTTGGTCGCGCCGGCCTGCCGAGCCCCGCTCTATACGCGATGGAAATACCCTGATCGGCTGGGGCATGGCGACTTCGGTGTATCCCACGCGCAGAAGCGAATCCTCAGCGCGAGCCCGGATAAATGTCGATGGCGCGATACACGTCGAGGCTGGTTCGCAGGACTTGGGCACCGGCACCTATACGGTAATGACGCAGATCGCCGCCGACGGCTTAGGCGTCCCTCCGTCGCGCGTAGATTTCCGGCTCGGAGATACCCGGTATCCTGAAACACCCGTATCCGGCGGTTCGCAGACTGCGGCCAGCACCGGTTCGGCGGTCTGGCTTGCTGCGCGGGGGCTTCGCGACAAGGTGGTGCAGTTGGCAATCGGCGATTCAAACTCGCCGCTCGCGGGCGCGCAGCTGCAGGACGTGACGGTCGAAAACGGCCGCGTATATCTGAGCGGCCATCCTGAGCGTGGTGATTCGCTTGAGGCGATCGTCTCTCGTAGCGGGCAACCTTATGTCGAATCGGAGATCGACGCTAAACCGGGCGATGAGTCCAAAAAATGTTCAATGTACGCATTCGGCTCTCAATTCGCAGAAGTTCGCGTCGACGCCGATCTCGGTCAGATCTACGTGTCCCGAATGGTGGCTGCATCTAGCGCCGGGCGAATCCTCAACGCGAAGTTGGCCCGCAGCCAATTCATGGGTGGAATGGTGTGGGGGATCAGCTTCGCCCTGTACGAGCATACGATTTACGACGAACGGCTCGGCCGGATCGTCAATAATAATCTGGCGGAGTACCATGTCCCGACTAACGCCGACGTTGGCTCAATAGATGTGCTCTTGATCGAGGAAGCCGAGCGATACGCGGACCCGATCGGCGTGAAAGGGATCGGAGAGATTGGGATCACAGGCGCTTCGGCCGCTGTCGCTAATGCCGTTTTCCACGCCACCGGCAAACGGGTACGCGATCTCCCGATAACACCGGATAAGTTGCTCTAGTGGAAGTTATCTCGCTTCCAGCGTGGCTGGGGTTCTCACCGGCTCGACGTGCGATTCTGCTATTGTTGTAACCACTGTGACTGGAGGCGGACCAGGTTGTACGGCTGTCGTCTGAGTTGTGGTCACCACGCTCTTTACCGCAGGGAGCGGTTTGGTTCGTAGGAACGCCATCATGTTCAGAAGGCCGTTAACCATAAATACGCCAAAAACTAAGCCGTAAAACCGGCCCGTGGAAACACCCCAGTCTTTAGGATCGTAGAGGCTCACCGCAACGCCGGTATAGACAGCCCCGGCGCCGCCTCCGATAAACCCGGATATCGCTCCGTAGAACCAATCTCCCCAATCCAGAGTTCCAAGACTAATTAATGGCTTCACGATATTTTCCTTTCTTAGCGCGCCGCAGCCTCTGAGTAGGATAGCGACAAAGGCGGAAAAAACCCGCCGTCCGATTACTATTGGCGGTCGAGAGGACCGCGGATGCTATCGGTTGTCGATAATGATAGAGTCCGCACAAAGTTTTATATGGAATCCCAAGGTGTTGAAAGTCGCGCTGCCAAGATGCTCCGGGAGATCTTCGTGTCGGGGCGGCCGATTACGTATTTGCGCTGCGGCGAAGAGCAGCGTGCCGCAAAGGTGTTGGGTGAAGTGAGCCGTTACTTGTCCGGTTCTATACCCACGCCGCTTTGGACATGGAGCCTTACGGAAGGGATGCATTGCGACGGCAAGGCAGCCGAGGAGGGCACTCGGGACCCTCGCGCGGCTCTGGATTTCATCGTTGCCCATAAAGACGCCGGCATTTTCCACCTCAAGGATTTCCACGAGTCGCTCCGGGAATCCGCGGAAATCAGACGACGTCTTCGAGACGTTTATGAGAGCTGTCTGGATCGACGTAAGTTCGCCGTGATCACTTCTCCGGTCCGGTTCATTCCAGAAGAGGTCGAGCGCAGCGTTCTTTTTGTGGAACTCCGTCCACCCGATCTTGTGGAATTGATGGAGTTGATCCGCGAGGAGACCCGACGAATGTCGGCCGATGAGAGCAGCCGAACGAGCGAGGAAGTTCTTCACCAGATCGCCCGCGCGCTGCAAGGTCTGACAATCGACGAAGCGCGCTATGCGTTACGCCGTGCCCTTGCAGCCGGGAGGCGGCTCGGACCAGAGTCGCTGCCGGCTTTGCTTGAGGAGAAACGGTTCCTGGTCAACCGGAGCGGCGTGATCGAGTATATTGGCGATGCCAAGGACCTCGAAGAGGTGGGAGGGTTGGAGGGCCTCAAGGAATGGCTGCGAGAGCGCCGCAAGCTATTCCAGCTGCGCGAGAGCCTGAGCACGGAAATCGTTCCCAAGGGCATTCTCATCATGGGTATTCCGGGCTGCGGCAAGAGCCTTTCCGTGAAGGCCATCGCCAATTATTTTCAGCTCCCGTTATATCGAGTGGACATGATCGAAATCTTCTCCGGACGCCACGGCAAGCCCGAAGGCGCATTCGTGGAAGCGTGCAAAATGATGGAAGACATGGCTCCCGCGGTTCTATGGTTCGACGAGATCGAGATGGGGATCACGACAACCGATTCGGGCGGCGAGCAGGGTAGAATCTTCGCATTTTTTCTGACCTGGATGCAGGAGAAGGCGCGAGGTCTTTTCGTCGCCGCCACAGCCAACCGGATCGACCTCCTTCCCGCGGAGATGATTCGCAAAGGCAGGTTCGACGAGGTGTTCTTCGTCGATCTTCCGCTCGATGACGAACAGATTGAAATTTTTAAAATTCATCTCAGCCGCCGCGGCGTGGATGTGAGCGCGTTCAATCTCGCGCAACTAACGAAATTTACCAGTGGCTGGACTGGCGCTGAGATCGAGCAGTGCGTCATATCCGCCCTAACCAAGGCTCGGCTCGCGGACCGTGAATTGACCCAACAGGATCTAATCAATGTGGCCGTAAAGCTGGTGCCTCTGTCCCGAACCATGAAGGAGCAGATCAATCACATCCGGGGTTGGGCCTTTGAGCGCGCTGTGCGTGCATCGCCTCAACCTCTTCGACGGTAGCGATTTAGATGCAGCTTGTGCGCCTTTATTCCTTCGGCGGCTTCGCGATGCTGGAAACTTTGATCGTGTTCCCTTGCATATCCCCCGTGAGCACCACGGCCTCGCCTGCGTGAACCTGTAACGCCGCCAGGTTCTGGTTTGAGATCTTGTAAACTTTACCCTTCGTTACGAAAACGTATTTACCCCCAGCTTTGATACAAGCGAGCGTACAGTCGCGCGCAGGTGCTCCACTGGTGGTTTTAAGCTCTTTGTATTTTTGGGCAATCATTTTGTCGTGACTGTCCCCGCAAAGGCTATCGCTGATTTCGCCTGTCCACGTCTGATCGGCAGCCAAAACCAGAGAAGCTAAGCCTCCAAGCAGGCCCATACACCACAAAATTCGGGAAATGTGCTTCATAGTCGTCTCCTTTATGCCGGTAAGTCGCTCCGAGTTTTACTCCCACATTATCTAACGATCGGCCGCGACCAGCCAGACGGCGCCGCGCAATTTCACTCCTTCCGATGAGGCGTATGGGGCGAGAGCCCGCCGGATCGAATCGAGGGCCGCAGCGCGAATATTGTCGGGTTGGTCCATGAGCGCCCGTTTGGCTGGCCCCATCTCAGAGGACTGAAGGACCGCATCGTCGAGCATTCCGCCGGCTGCAATGTCCAATTCAACATCCAGCGGCATGAAAGAAGGCGCCATAAAGCCGGCTGCGGTCAAAATCCGCGTGACTCGCGCGGTATCTGCGAACGCGAACGGCCCCGGTTCTTCCGGATCTGGCTTCGGGAGACGCGGCGTGTGCTCATAAACAGCCTGCAGGGGAATCTGAAGCCACGGATTTTCGTGGATCGGACGCCAGCAGGCGAAACGAACGCGGCCGCCGGGAACCAGTCCTGTCCCCAGGTTCGCAAATGCAGCTACAGGATCGCCAAAAAACATAACTCCTACACGCGACACGATCAGTTCCGCGCCAAGATCATGAAGGGGCAGATCTGCGGCATCGCCGAGGCGAAAAGTCGTGTTGGTAAAGTCGCGCAGACGTTCCGCCGCGCGCGCCAGCATGGGTTCGGAGATATCGAGGCCGATAACGCGCCCGGAAGGACCCACGGCGCGAGCAAGATCGATGGTCGTGGCTCCGCACCCGCAACCGACGTCAATTACCGTTGATCCAGCTCGCGGCGCGGCAAATGCGAGTAATGGCCCGGTAACTGGAGCGATTGTGCGATCGAGACGATCCTGCTGGCGGGTCCAGTATTCGCCGGTGAGTCCATTCCAGCGCGTACGCTGATATTCGTTGAACGCCTGCGCAGATGTCATGTTGGACGTTTTAATTCTAGCTGGAACCCGAACTTCAGGCGGGACCGTTGGCTGGCTCGGGATGCGCGGGCGCGGGCAAGCGCAAGGGGTCGTTCGGCATGATGATCCATGACACGAGGTACGCAATCAAGCCGAGTCCGATGGGGCAGAACGTTAAAATCACGGCTATTAGACGCACGAGTGTGACATCGATGCCCCAATAGCGGGCAAACCCGGCACAGACACCGGCTATTTTTCTGTTTTCTCGGGGCCGGCTCAGCTTGGGATAACCCTCCGCGTAATCGCTTCCCCCGCGGAACGCGTTTCGAGCAGTCGGGCGCCCGCATTCCGAACAGAACCTCGCCTTCTCGTCCAGCGCAACACCGCAGTTCGTACAGTACATGGAAAGATCTCCTGTCTCAAAATGGGGACGATTTCGCGCCAATGGATGTTCCCTCGATTTGGTTGCGGAATCTTGCTCAAACCTTCGTTCCCTCGGTCTTGCGGACCCTCCTCGTCTCGACGTCCGAGATGGCGATCAGGCCCGTGTCCATCATGTCCTCTACAAGCGGCAACAAAAGTTGTATGTTTTCGTCTGTATCTACGATCTGGACCACGATCGGCAAGTCATGAGTCAGAACGTGCGATCGATGGATTTCAGCGGTGTCCCAGAATCCTTCCAGCCCGCGGAGTACGGTTGCACCGGCGATTTTCCGTTCCCGGCACTTTTCAATAATTGCCTCGTAGAGCGGCTTGCCTTGATAGCGATCACGCTCGGTAAAGTGCAGACGAAGCAATTTAGCGGGCTGGTAGGTTTGCATCAATGCCCTCGTCTCCGGAGGCTGAGTGAACCAGTCGCACGATATCGACATCGGAGACGACGATCAATCCGTCCTGCAGCATCTCTTCCACAATTGCTCCGGCTTGCGCGAGCTTTTCCTCCGATTCGATGATGGAGATCACGATCGGCAGGTCGCGAGAGATGGGCCAAAAAGTCTCCTTATGAGTGTGCCCCTTGGATCCATATCCCAAGATGCCGCGATACACGGTCGCGCCGGAAATGTCCATCATCCTGAGTTGTTTGACCAGGGCATCGTAAAGAGGCTCCCCCTGCCAACGATCGGCTTCGCCAAAGAAGATCCGCATCAACTTGGCTTTCCCGATCATGCGACTGTGCGGTTGCCTGGGTTCGGGGGTTCGCTTGTCCTTCATTGCCACTTTCACAATGTGGGTATCCTGGACCTCGATCAATCCGTCAGTCACCATGTCGTAAAGCGTCGGCAGGACTTCTTCCACCTTCTCGGCGGTATCGATGAACTCCACGCGAATCGGAAGGTGCTCGGCTAAGACCTCTACTTTGGGCGTATGGATCACTTTGTGGCGGCCAAAACCGGCCAGCGCCCGAGTGGCCGTCGCGCCGGAGACGCCCTTCTGCATCAGAAACGTGAGAATCGATTCGTAAAGCGATCCAAGGTGATGCTGCGTGTCTTCATTCAGATAAATAGTAACTTTTTTTCCGGCGCCCTTCGAAAGCATAAACCGCTCCTTCCAGCAACTGACTATCGCTTACTGGCAATCGCTGCGCCCAACCACACAGCGACATATCCGATCACTACGCTGCCGACCAAATTTAGCAGACCGAGCCATCGCGCGCCATCCTTGACGAGGCTCAGGCTCTCCCACTCAAAGCTCGAGAAGGTCGTGTATCCCCCGAGAAATCCGACCACCAGCAGAAACCGCAAATTGGGATGTGGCTTCAGCCGTTCCGTCAGAAGCGTCATCGTGAATCCAACCAGGAACGAGCCTGTAATATTGATGAAAACTGTCCCGAACGGAAAGCGTCCACCGCCTCGATTCATAATAGCGGCGCCGACCAGGTATCGCGTCAGAGATCCTACGGCCCCGCCGAGGAGCACCATAATATAACGATCCAAAGTTACGCCTCCACGGCATATTCAACTCCCAACCCAGTATTCAACGCGTTCGCGATCTTGATCCGATTCGTCAGAACCCAAAGTGTCGTGGATCCCGGCCGATCACAATTGCCGCAAATACCTTCGGTACATATTCGCGAGTTTCCGCGGGCAATGCGCGAATGCGGTAAAGATACCAAAAATTGCGCTGCTTGATTGGATCGCGGACGGTTTTGAGGACCGCCTGCTTCACCCTTGCCGGGCCGAGATTGTAGGCCGCCAGCGCCAGCATCACCGAACTGCCTGTGCCGAAATCGAGAATTAACGATCGGAGGAATTGGCAGCTCGCCTGCGTGGATTTCAGCAAGTCCTTACGCTCGTCCATCTCTCCATCCACCCGCAGTCCAAATGCTCTGGCGGTGCTGGCTGTGAGTTGCCAAGCACCGACAGCTCCGGCCGCACTCGCCTGGTCCGATGCAACGGCGCTCTCCACCAGCGGGATATATGCGAGATCCGGAGGTAATTGCTCATGCTCGAGCACCTGCCGGATCACACGAACCCGATTATCCGCTTGGCTCAACGCCCGCGCGATCAGCACTCTATTAGGTCCCAAATCAAGTTCGATGTAATGGTTAACTCGCTCGACGAACTCGGGGGGGATGCTGTAGACTTCCGCCCCAAATTCGGCCATTACGGCGCGCAGCTCGCGCGTGAGATAGTTTTCCGAATTCCACGCCCCCAAGCGATAAAACGAGTTGTGCTCGAGCGATTCCGCCTGCGTTTCGTAACCGCTGAGCTGCGTGACCAAGCGATCTGCTTGCTCCTGACTCGCTTCGGCTGTGTCGAGTTTTGCCTCGATCTCCTGAATCCGGGAATCGATCAGATGCTTCTGGTGAATCAAACCCGCGACTCGCCAAAGTCCGGCAGCCGAAATAATCACCAGCGCCAATACGAGAGCAAAAACGATACGTCGCCCGCGTCGCTGGTTTCGGCGAAGAGCGCGATCCAACACATGCCGCATGATTCTGATCGTCTGGCCATGACCTAGCTCCGAGCGGAGGCGGCGAGCGCGAGCGACCGCTTCCGTCAGCAGTTGCTCGTCTTCTCCTGCAGCGGGAGGCGAGGCGCGACCCAGGGCCGCCGCAGCGGAGACAGGGATTTCAACCGTTCGGGCCAGTTCGACTTGCGATATTTCTTCGATTACGAACATAAAAACCGGACCCCGGCTCCCCAACTGAATCGTCTTCCCAGCGGAGAGCTCGGCTTCGGAAATACGCTCACCCTCCACCCAAGTACCGTTGGTGCTGGTCAGATCGCGGATACGGAAATGCTCGCCCGCGCGGATAATCTCCAGGTGCGATTGCGACACCATCGCGCAGTCTGGTCCATCGAGTACGATGTCGTTCCCGGACCCGCGGCCCACCCGTGTCGTCCCATTCCGGAGCGGGTAGCGCGTCCCGGCGAGGATCCCCGAGCGTGCAATGAGCGATGGGTTGGCTCGTGCCGCGAGTGCAGCTTGCTGAGACATGCCTTACATCCCAAGGATATCCAGATCCACGACCATCAGGCGTGGCAATATCGAATTGGGACGCTTCTCAACAGTCGCAAAATCCGATGCCCTGGACCCATCGAAGTTTTTGGATTCTGCCAATCCTGGTCGCCGCGATTCTCGGTAGCCTCGCAGCCATCGTATCGCATAGCCGGTTGAAGAAAGTTTATCAGAGCAGGTTCCCTGAGTCGCGGCGGGAACGGTTATTCTTAGCTTCGCTTGGCTTCTTCACTACCGCTGTGGTTGTGCGGGCTATCACGGTCGCAATTCACCACAATATCGGGCCCTTCCACGATGTCTCGATGCACGGACGTCATATCCACCATCTGGTATGGGGCATTCTCCTGCTCCTGCTGGTGGGATACACGTGGCTGATCGAGCTGGGAACTGGAGCTGCTTCTTCGTCTCGATGGAGCGGCCGCCTCACATCTATGATCTATGGAGTGGCTGCCGCACTGACGCTCGATGAGTTTGCGCTTTGGCTCAATCTTCGCGATGTGTATTGGGAACGAGAGGGTCGCGAAAGCTATGAGGCATTGGCCGTGTTTGGCAGCCTCTTGGCCGTCGGAATCTTCGGACGGGCGTTCCTGCATGGCGCAGCTAGGGAACTGGCAAGTATCTTCCGGAAGCCCGCAAGATCGTCAACCGCGCAACCCTAGTTTGTTGAGATCTTGGTTGGATCAGGGAACGCAAACCTCGCCCATTTTACCCGATCCTCCGCAATACGTCACGTCCTGAATCTGCAGCAGGATTCCATCGGGATCGGTGAAGTAAAGCTCGGGGGTCCCGTCCGGCGCCCCACCCCGATCGGCCATGCGCATGGTGACGTAGGATGTCAGCGGCCCCACCGGCCCGCGCGCTTCAGCTCTTGGCTTGATGCCGTAGCGTGCGAGGATCTGCATGACTTTGTCGGGATCGAAACCCTGCATGCGGAAGCTGGCATGATTAATGGCCGGGGGCGGCGCTGCGCCCGACCTGCCCCTGCCGCTGCCTCCCGCCAGCGTAAGAAATTGACCTCCGGAGCCCGCCCCGAGCAGAGGTGTCGGTCCCTGGTGCGTCTGAATCGGCATGGCGAACACCGATTGATAAAAATCGATTGAGCGCTTGATGTCGGAAACGAACACTGTGACATGACTGAGGTCCTGCATCGCGAGCAGCCCCTTGGTCGGCGACGGCTCCGGCTGCGCTGGACAGACGTTCCCCAAAACGCCTGCGCCGCCGCAGTAGCTGGTGTCTTGGATCTGCACGACCATGCCGTCCGGATCGCCAATGTAGATCTCCGGTGTTCCTTCCGCGGCGCCCCCGTCCTGTGCGCCCCGCATTCTCACCCGCATTTTCATCGCTCCGCCGCGCTCCGCTTCGGAAATACCATGCTCAGCCAAAATCGCGATGATCCGATCGACATTGAAATTGCCGGTGGTCATGCACCAATGATTAATTCCCGGGCTCCGGTCCGGCCCCCCCGCGCTCAGCGCCAGGAACTGCGGCCCTGGCCCGATCCGCAGTACTATCGTTGACCCCTGCCGCGCCTGAATGGGCATCCCGAAAAGGCCTTGATAGAACTCCAGCGACCGCTTCGGATCGGAAACGCTGAGCGTTACATGACTCAGTCCGCGCACCGGTATGGCCGGGCTGCTCGACTGCGCAAATATTCGCGACGCTATCGCCGCCGCCGGAAGTGAAAATAGCAAACTCCTGCGCGTCGTCCTGTGTTCCATATCTTCCTTTCTCATGCCTCTGCGCGATTTGCCCATCATCGCATTCGCGAATGCGGCGCGCCATCCACTGAGTAGCCGATGCCATATGATTTAATAAGTCCGATGCGGATTCTCCTGGGAGTGATGCTGGGCTGCGGGCTTATCGCGGCCGACGATCGCGTGCCGGTGGACAACAATGTGGTGCGGGTTCTGAAGGCCGTCGAGGAGCCGCATCAGAAAACGCCATTTCATGGGCATGCCTTCAACCGGGTGATCGTCTACCTGGACGCGGGCGATATGGAAACGAGGTATAAGGACGGGCGCGTAGATAGGCAGCATTGGAACCAGGAGCAGGTCGTCTGGGCGCCCGTAGGCGGCCGGCACAGCAGCGAAAATGTGGGTACATCTCCGATGCGGATCATCGAGGTTGAGCTCAAGAAGCCTGCACCGAAGACGCCGCCGTTGCCATCGGCCGCTCTCGACCCAATGACGTCCGACGCAACGCATAATATCCTGCTGTTCGAAAACGACCAGGTTCGCGTGTTTCGAAGCTGGCGTGAGGCGGGCGGAACCGAAATCATGGACGATCCTGGGGGAGCGGGCCGGCTAATGGTGTTATTGAGCGAGACTCTCGCGAGCGTGAAATCGGCGGAGGGAGGCGTGATGCTCCTGAACGGCTCGCCAGGAGATGTGCTGTGGAGTGGCCCCGCCAAGCAGTCGGCTACTAATGTCGGCAGGCGCAGGTTCGACATGATCGTGGTCGATGTGAAGTAAAGTTATGGGCCGCGTGAGTTAACAGGGGGGCATGTGATTTATTGGGCGACCTTCGCCAGCACCAGCGCCAGCGGCTGTTCGGATTCCGCCACCGCCTGCTTGCAATCGGTTTTCCGACTCTGCCAAAGCTGCTCGGCGAGATCCAGGTTTGTGTCGATAGCCGCAGCCTGGCGGGATGCGCCGACACGATGCTTCAACGCCTGTCTGGCGCTGTCCATCACTTCCTGAAGCGTCTGGGTCGGATTAGGCCCGATGCATTGGTTGACATCGTCGAGAATCGTTCCGAGAAGCTTAGCGCTGCGCCGGTAACGCTCGTCCGAATCGAGGCCGCGACGGGTGGGATCAAGCGATAGCACCTGGTTGGACATATCCACGCGCTTACGAATCGCCGCGTTATCGGGATCGACGCGCGAAGCCGTCACAAAATCGGTTAAGGCGCTCCTGTAATTGCCGCTGGCAAACTCGGCTTCGCCCAATCCTGCGTAGGCATCGGCATTCTGAGGGTGATCGTTCAATATTCCGTGAAAGACATTCGCGGCGCGCGCCGGCGATCCGGCCGCCAGAAAAAGATTTCCGACGCGTTCGCGGGTGGCGATATTCTCAGATGCCTCTTCCTCGAGCGGCAGCAGCTCCGCCAGGAGTTCTTCTTTCGAGTTATGCTTCGCCAGCAGGTCGACCAGCTCGAAACGCGCCTTGACCCGGTTTTGCCCGGCATCTTGCTTCCAGTGTCCGTAGATGGCCCGGTGATAATATGAAATCGCGTCCGCGAGGCTTCCCTGCCCGGCCAGAATGCGCGCCAGAATCAGGTTAGCGGCGCCATCGGTCGAATCGTGCTGGAGCAGTTCGGAGACAGCGGCTTCCGCATCCGCAAGTCTACCCGAAGCGACCAGAGCTTGTGCGAGGGCGAGCTCATAATCCCGATTTCCGCGGGCAATGGAAAGCGCCGCCTGAAACTGGCGAACCGCGTCGCCGCTATGCCCCTGCTGCATCTGGGCCTGGCCCTCGCGAAAGAATCGCGCGGCTTCGGCCTGGCTCTCGGCCTGCTCGGTCTTCTCGAGAAAAGTATCGATCACAAAAAATGCCGCGATAGCGACAAACACCAGCGTGAAAGTGCCCAGGAAGCTTGACTTGATAGGCTTGGATCGATCTGGCGCCATCGTGTTAATCGCTTCCCTCGCGCAGCTCCGAAGAGTCGCGAACGCCGTAAGCATTCAAGATCGCGTCGAGCGTGATCACGCCGACCAGTTGGCGAAGATTAGCGCGGCTGACGACAGGAAGCACTCGGATTCCGGACGCGCCCATCCGCTCGAGCGCTACGCTCAAAGGGTGGTCGGGATGAACATGGGGGAGTTCATCGGCGGTGGTATGATGGCCCGCGGAAATGCCGGCAAAGATATCGGAAACGATCCCGTGGGCCGAGCCATTCGACACGGCGCTCTCCAGCTCCGAATTGCGAATCATCCCCAATAGTCCGTGTTCGTCGGAGACGGGCCAGGCGTCCCAACCTCCGCTCCTCAGACGCGCGACGGCCGTGTCGATTGCTGTGTCGGGAGACAATGCCTCTGGCGCGGAACGCATCGCCTGGGAGACCTGAATTTTACCGGCTTGGGAACGCGACGCGGCGGTCGGAAGATGAACGCCGTCCTGATGAGCCAGCGCTTCGTAGATCGGCTCCTTCTGAAGTTTGTAGGAAATGAAGAATGAGATCAGGTTGGCGATCATCAGTGGAACAATGATGGTGTAATCCCGAGTCATTTCAAAGATCATGATTACGGAGGTGAGCGGTGTCCGCACGATACCTGCAAACGCCGCGCCCATGCCGACCAGAGCATAAGCGCCCGGATCGGCCGTGTAGCCTGGCAGAAGGGTATGGGCGACACTGCCTACTGATCCGCCGATCATGGCTCCGATAAACAGGCTCGGACCAAAAATACCTCCCGCGTTCCCGGACCCATAACAAACGGCCGTCGCGATGATCTTGAGCACGGCCAAAAGCGCCACCAGTTTCAGCAGCATGTCGCCATTCAGAATTCTTTCCACGTAGTTGTACCCGACGCCCATCACTTCCGGGACGAAGTATCCGACCGCGCCCACAAACAAGCCGCCCGTGACGGGCTGAAGCCAGACGCTCCATCTAGGCATGCGCATAAAGCGTTCCCGGAGCGCCAGCAGCAGTTTTACGAAGCACACCGATCCCAGGCCGCCCACTATGCCGAGAACCGCATAAATGGCGAATTCTACAGGATTAACCAGGTGGTACGCGGGCACGTGAAACAGTGGCTCATCGCCAAGCACCAGATGCAGAACCATCCACGAGGTGGCCGAGCTTAACACCACCGACCCCAGCACTGTGGCGTGCAGATCGCCCATGATCTCTTCGAGCGAGAAGAGCACGGCCGCAATCGGCGTATTGAACGCCGCAGCCAAAGCCGCCGAACAGCCCACGGGCACCAACGCTTTCACCCGATCCTTGCTGAGTCCTAATCGGCGCGCAATGACAGATGCGAGGCCGGCCCCTACCTGCACCGCGGGGCCTTCACGCCCTAGTGAAATCCCGCTCGCCAGGGATGCAACGCAGCAGAAAAATTTCCCGAATACGGTGCGGAATGAGATGCGCCCGTCATTGATGAAGAGAGCGAATTTCGTCTGGGGAATGCCGCTTCCTCGCGCGTTTGGAAAATAGCGCGATAACAGATACCCCGTAATCAACGAGCCGAGGGTCGGAACGACAATCCGGCGCCAGCCCGAGCCGCCAGACGGGTACATACGCGCAGCGAGGCGGCCTGTCAGGAGGATAAAGGCCACCACCACCAGCCCCACCAGCGCGCCGATCAGCAGGCTGAGAATCAACGCTAGTTGATTTTCGCTGTGACGAAGTTCCTCCAATCCCCTTCGAATTCTGGCCGTCCAGGAGGGCTGGGGACTCATTCCATAATTATGGCGGATATGCCTATTCGTACCTTAGAGCTTCGGTCGGATTCAGCCGGGCGGCGCGATTGGCGGGTAGGATTCCGAAGATCAATCCGACCAGCAACGAGACCGTGAATGCGACCGCGACGGAAAGGGGTGAAATGGGAATCCGCACGTCGTCCGTGAACCATTGGATGCTGAGCGGGATGGCGACTCCGATCAAGATTCCAGCCACTCCGCCGCCCATGCTGATGAGCACCGCTTCAGCCAGGAACTGTTCCAACACATCGCGACGCGCCGCGCCCACAGCCATGCGCAGACCGATCTCGCGGGTGCGCTCCGTCACCGTTACGAGCATAATATTCATGATGCCGATCCCGGAAATAATGAGCGCGATGGCCGACACGATTACCAATACCGCTGTCAGTACGGCCGCAATGCGCCTGGCGGCATCGAGAATCGCCGAAAGATTGTCGACGCTGTAGCGCGCTCCCGCCCGATGCCGGGATTCGAGAATCGTCCGCACGTCGGCGGTCACGGATTCCACACCCGAGGCGCTGCGCGCCTGCACATACAGCGGATCGATGCGCTCTATCGGCACGAACAATTTCAGCATCGTGATCGGGATCAAAACATTTTCGCCGGTCAGCTCCGATAAGCCAAAGCTTTCCGTCTTCTCCCGAAACGTGCCGATCACGGTAAACTGCAGGCCATGCAGCTTGATGGTCCGGCCCACCGCCGATTCCTGGGTCCCGAAGAGGCGGCGCGCAAGCTTTTGCATGAGCAGCGCTACGCGGTGCCGCTGCCGCACATCATCGGCATCGAAAAACCGGCCGGCCAGCAGATCCAGATTGCGAACCAGCGGATAGTATTGGTCTGTACCGATGATGGCAACGTCGTTCTCCCGTCCATCAATCCGCATACGATCCCAGCTATTCATGACGCCGGTAGCGGCGACGATACGCGAGCCGAGCCGATCGCGAATGGCGTCCACGTCGGACATTTTGATGTAATCGTCGGCGGCAGCGGCGATGGCTCCATTGTTACCCGCCTCGTACTGCGCGTAGACAATATTAGACCCGATGCGCTGGATCTGCTCGAGAATGTAATCGCGGCTGGTGAGCGAGATCGTGACCACCAGAATTACGGACGCGTTGCCGATTACGAGTCCCAACGCGGTCAGGCAGGCGCGGAATTTATTAGCTCGCAGAGCTTCCAGGCTGCAGCGCAGCGCCTCTTTATGGAACATTAACCGGATGATCCGTTAGAACTCGAAGCGAAGCTACGCGCCAATCTTTTCCTACCTTCTTCATCACCAACAGCACTGGAATCCGGCTTTGAAGGTTCATGGAGCCATATTGAGTATTCGCGGCATCCACCAAGGCAACATCCGGCGTGATGAACCGGATGGACTGGATAACTACTCGCGTCGTTACCTCAGACCACGGCCCTTTCGAACCCCTCAATAGCACCAATTTGTCGAGATCGTTGTCCGCATCAGCGGTGAATAACGTGGATACTGGTTTTCCATCCTGCGTTTGATCGGCAAATACGGCTCGAACAACAGTTTCGATGGAGGCACGATCCGCCGGGATGTCTGCCCATGCCGCGGTCCCCAGTAATAATAGGAGCGAGAGCCGCAATACCCTCATAGAAACATGATACCCCATCACTTGAGAGCGCTTTAAAATAGAGATCAATTATGCACTATCGGCTGTTGTTTTGTGGAATGTTTTGAGCCATTGTGCCAGCGAGCCGAATAGGCGAAGATGGTATGATCTGAATTGTTCGTCAAGATGAAAGAGTACGGGTAGATACTGCTGATCCAGCCCGGATTTTCCTACAGATGCATCCAAGCTCGCTAACTCGGCAAACGCTGGAGTTCCATTATATGGGGTCAGAAAGATGCCGTACGTGCTCCAGTTTCCACTGACGACGGCAGTGTTCTGAGCCAGAAGCATTCCGCAAAATGCGAAGCCAAGCGCGATCGCTCTCATATTCAACCCCCCTTCCTTGCAACTGTTCCTCATGGACTGATTCCGATTAGGTCACAGGCTAGGCTTAAAGTCAAGGTTCGGCGTCTGAAGGCCGGGACGGATAATAATAGGGTATGAAACGGCTGCAAACCGGGAGCCTCGCAGCGGTAATCATGGCAGGCTCCGGGATCTGCTGCGCGCAGCTGTCATCCACCGTAACGCTCAGCAACGGCGTCGAAGTTCGCGTGGTCGCGAATCTCGGGCAGCCGACAGGCGAGGAGAAGCTGACGGTCGAGATGGCCCGAGCCTCAGGAGATAGCTTCTACCGGATTTTTTGGGATCAAAATAACCTGGCTGTATTCGCCTACGAGCTGGCCATCAGCCGCTCCGCCGATGGCAATGTATTTCACTTCGTCGCGAAACCCGCTGAGACTGAGTTCGCAGCAAAATTCCCCAACGCGGATGGCGGGAAGCCCGTTCCGACTCTTTCCTCGGACCATGAATTTCGGCCTCTGCGTTCCGGCGGCGGCGACGAAATAGGGCTATTTGAAATTCCAGGAATGGGGCTCGCTGTCAGCGACAGCATCCAGGTCACTCTGAACGAGCAGAACTCCACCGGGGCGTTCCGGTTCGCCGGCCTGAAGGTTTCAATCAACGGCGCGCATGCGGCCGGTCCCGCGCGCTCCACTGTCTCGGGGCGGTACGCGATGTTTTACATTCCCGGCCGCGGCGCATACTTCTTTTCAACCGACGCGCCGCCCGGCCGCACATTCGTGAAAGCCGGATCGATCGATGGCAGCCGGATGCAATTCAACGTGGACAACGTTAGTTATGAATGTACGGCCAGCCAGCCCATATTAGCGAACTCGGAAAGCGGCGAGGTCTGGGTTTATCACGATCCCGGTTACAAGCCTACCGGCAACTGGACGCAAGATATGCGCTCCGGGGAGCCGTCCCACAGCGAGGATTTCTTCACTGCGGCGTCAGATTCGCTGAACTGGTGGTTGCCCGCTCAAAACCCCGATATTTCGAAATAAGGAGGGATAATGGGTCCCGCAACTTCGTCGTTGGAGCCTTATGCACTCTCGCTCATGAGAATTATCCTGAGCATAACTTTCTGTTGTCACGGATTTCAAAAACTATTTGGCCTACTTGGAGGCTTAGGAGGCAGTGGCGCCATCGCTGCTCCGGGATCTCTGTTTTGGTTCGCGGGGTTGATCGAAACTTTCGGAGGGCTGCTCTTGCTAGTGGGACTTCTGACTCGTCCAGTCGCCTTCATCCTGTGCGGCGAAATGGCGGTGGCGTATTTCTCGCAGCACTTCCATAACGGATTCTGGCCTATTAAAAACGGCGGAGAGCTCGCGGTGATCTACTGTTTCGTATTTCTATATCTGATCGCAGCCGGACCGGGTCCATGGAGTTTGGATCGTCTGATCTGGAACAGACAAGGGGCGCCCGCCGGCTCACGGTAGGATCAGAGTATCGGCAACGACGCTTTCTCTTTCGGTCCCCGCCTTCTGCTTACTCTCGCTGATGGCTCTCCAGGCGGGATCGCTTCTGAGCTGGGCTTTCACTTTCGCGTCGACTTCATCGCGCCGGGAGAACGCATCCATGTCCTTATATTCGAGAATCAGCAGCGCATCCCAGGGTTTCCCGGCAGGAAAGCGGTTCAGATAGAGATCATAGCCACCCAGAATTCCTTCGCGCATCCAAGCCTTAACCTGCGGAATCAAGTACCCGCTGGCGTAATCCTTGTACTCCGCGAGCCCGGTGTAATCGTACGGGATTACGAGATAAACTCCGTGAGCACGATCATACGCGCCCTCGGCGGCGCCGTGCCAGGCAAGATCGGTGAAGTAAGTGTTCACGGGCCAAGCGATGTCGAGAGCATCCCTCGGCAAGCCGCCCGGATTGATGCGTTCGATCTCTTTCCATCGCGCGATCTGGACGTAGCTTGGGAATGTCAGCACAGCGATCGCATCCCACGTATCGACGTCGCTGAACCAGTTGAACAGCACGCGATAATCTTTTAGCATCCCGTCCATTTTCCAGCGCTCAAATCGTTGAATGCCGCCCTGAGTCATAAATTGGCGAAACGCAGCGCGCCGGGGCGGAGGGCAGCGGTACGTAATCACAAGCTGAAGAGACCCTCCCGCGTTTTCCTGTGGAGCGGCCGTGGGCGGCTGAGCAGCGGCAATACCAGATCCCAGCGCCAGCAGAATCACGGCGGAAGTTATATTGTGAATCATGTTGGACCATCCCCAGAGTACAGCATGGAGTGCAGCATGTTCTTCGAAACTCTGATCCAGGATTTGCGCTACGCGCTTCGTGGCATGGCCCGCAATCCGATGTTCACGTTGACCGTGATATTCGCGGCGGCATTGGGAATTGGCGCGACCACGGCGGTGTTCACTGTAGTCGACCGGATTCTGTTCCGCAGTCTGCCGTACCCGCAGGACGATCGCCTGGTGTCGCTGGGAATGATGGCCCCGATCGACAGCAGTGAGTTTGTAGCGCCGGACGCTTATTTTGAGTGGCGCAGGAACCAGACGCCGTTTGAATCTATTACGTCCTTCAGCACGGGCGTGGTTGCGTGCGATCTCACTGAGGAAAATCCACTACGGTTAGATTGCGGGCAAGTGGAGAGGAATTTCCTTCCAAGTCTCGGGATCGCCCCGCTGCTCGGCCGGAACTTCACGCCGGAGGAGGATCACCCGAACGCCCCCAGGGTCGCCCTGATGTCGTACGGTTTGTGGCAGAGACGTTTCGGTCGCGATCCCAGCGTTGTAGGCAAAATCATTTCGCTCGATGGCCAGCCCGTCACGATTACCGGCATTTTACCGGCCGCCTTCGAAATGCCGACGCTGGTGAGCGCGGATCTTCTGATGCCGGAGGCGCTGAATGAGACGGAGCGAAGCGGCAGGCTCTTGCGCGTGTTCGCCAGACTCAAACCGGGCGTAACGATCGAGCAGGCGCGAGCGGCCATGCAGCCGCTCTTCGAGCAGTCTTTACAAACTGTCCCGGCTCAATTCCGGCGGGAAGTCCGGCTGGAGGTGCGCTCACTGCGGGATCGCCAGGCGCAAGACGCCCGCCGCGCGTCATGGGTTCTGCTGGGAGCCGTTGGATTCGTGTTGCTGATTGCATGCGCGAATATCGCGAATCTGCTGCTGGCGCGAGCCTCGGGCCGTCGTAGAGAACTCGCGATGCGGGCCGCGCTGGGCGCGGGACGATGGCGTTTGATTCGCCAAATGCTGACGGAAACTCTGCTGCTTGGAATGGCCGGAGGCCTGGCCGGATACGCGCTGGCTTGGGCGCTGGTGCGGCTATTTGTCGGAATTGCTCCCAACGGGATTCCGGGCCTGGCGCAGGCGGGTTTGGACGGGCGGGTGCTGCTGTTCGGCCTGGCGGCCTCGCTGCTCTCGGGATTGCTGTTCGGGCTCGCGCCGGCAATGCATATTCCGAAAACCGAAGTTCTAGCGGAATGGCACTCGACAGGCACGCGTCGAATGCTGCTACGCGAATTTCTCGTAACAGCACAGATTGCCGTGTCGCTGTTATTGCTGACTGGCGCAGGCATGCTGTTGCACAGCTTATGGAAGATCGAGAACGTGCCCCTGGGCTTGACTCCCGAGCATGTGGTGACGGCCCAATTCACTTTAGGACGGCAGCGCTATTCAGATCCCGCTCGAGAACTGGAGTTCTTCAACGAATTGGAGACGCGAATGGCGGCGATTCCGGGAGTGGCGGCATCGGCGATCGCCGATTCCCTGCCCCCCGGTGGAGGAATGCACGGCCGTCCGTTTGCGTCGATTCAGGTGGAAGGACAACCGGCTTTCACGGAGGGCACCGGCGGCATGGTGGCGTGGCGATACGTATCGCCCGGATATTTCCCTACGCTCGAGATTCCAATCGTGCGCGGACGGGCATTCGGAGATGAGGATCGCGCGGTCATCCTGAGTGAATCGCTTGCCCGACGTTTGTTTCCCAAAGGCGATGCGTTGGGCAAACGTATCCAAGTGGGCGCCTGGTGCGTTGTGGCCGGCATCGCGCCGGATGTCAGGAATGCCGGACCGCTGAAGAACTCCGATCCAGAATATTACGTTCTCCGCAAACCTACCGAGCTGTTCCCTTCCTCGGCTCCGTCCTTCGGGTGGAGGAATGCGAATGTGGCCCTGCGCACGACCGTGAACCCGAAAATCATGGCGAACTGGATCAGAAAGGAGTTCGCTGATCTCGATCCGACGTTGCCGGTGACCATCACAACCATGCAGCAGTGTGTGAGCGGACTCGCGCAACGGCCGCGCTTCAATGCGATCCTGGTGAGCCTGTTCGCAGGCATGGGCGTGTTGCTGGCGGCTATCGGATTATACGGTGTGATGGCGTTCCTGGTGGGGCAGCGGACACAGGAGATCGGAGTACGAATGGCTCTGGGAGCGACGCCGGGTGCGATCGCAAAACTAGTTTTGTCGCGGGCGCTCCGGTGGACGCTTGCCGGGACGATTCTGGGGTTGATCGGCTCGCTCTTCGCAGCGAAAGCGGTTCGGAGCATGCTGTTTCAAGTGCCGGAGAAGGACCCGTGGACGCTGGGAATCGTTCTACCGGTCCTTTTTCTGATCGCACTCGCGGCTGCGTGGATTCCTTCGCGGCGGGCGGCGCGGGTGGACCCGATGACCGCGCTGCGGCACGATTGAGCGCCATCCCCAACAGCCGCAGCGCTCTCTGGAACACGATTATTCAGGTCCAGCCGGAAAAGGTGAACCCCTGGACCGCGCTGCGTAACACAATCGGGCTGGTTCTACCGCTGGCCGCCGGCGTCGCGATAGGCGAAGTTTCGAGCGGAGTCGCAATGAGCTCGGGCGCGCTCAACGTTTCTCTTAGAGATTCCAACGGCTCGTGTACTCAGCGAGCCCGCCTAATGTTGGCTGCCAGCGCCATCGGAGGACTTGCGGCATTCATCGGCGGAATAAGCGGGCGAAATCGTATGATCGCGGTGGCTGTCGCTGGTGTATGGGCGTTTGCTGCAGGGATGCTGGTCGTGCTGGGCCCCGCCGCCGCGGATGTGGGCGTCATGAGCATAGTGATGCTCCTGGTCTTTTCGTCCTCCCCACGCGCCCAAGCGCACTCGGTAACTCCGGGCTGTTGGCCCTCGCCGGCGGTCTCGTTCAAACAGGTTTGACGGTGGCATTCTGGCTAGTGCGGGGACGAAAAGCCGCCGAGCGCAATGGCGCCACGCCGGCGCTGGGACCTCAAGTCGAACGATGGGCCGCGCTGCGGGCAAATCTGAATTTGAATTCGGCCGCCTTCCGCCATGCATTGCGCATGGCCGTCTGTGTCGCTCTTGGCGATACGTTGGCGCGCGGTTTCGGTCTGCAACGGGCGTACTGGCTCCCGATGACAATTGCAATCGTGTTGAAACCGGATTTCACCGCTACGTTTAGCCGGGGAGTGCTGCGCCTCTCCGGCACGTTTCTGGGTCTGCTCGTCGCCACAGTGCTGTTCCACGTGCTGCCACACAGCTTGACAGCGCAGATCGTTGCTATCGGAGTGTGGATGTTCGTTCTTCGCTGTTTCGGACCCGCCAATTACGGCATCTACGTCACCGCTGTAACCGCTTTGGTGGTGCTGCTGATTGCGATGACCGGAGTCGCGCCCAAAGAAGTAATCGCTGCCCGGGGCTGGAATACGCTGGCCGGGGGAGCGATCGCTCTTCTCGCGTATTGGCTTTGGCCGACGGATTACGCCGATTCCCCGCCTGCCCGATAAGCTTCGTCGAGGATCTCCATCACGTGGGAGACGCGCTGGCCTCGGCCGAATCGAGCCACACCGGCGCGGAGCTGTAACATGCATCCAGGGTTAGCAGTAGCGATGCGTTCCGCGCCTGTCGCGTTGACCAATGCCATCTTCTTTTCAAGAATTGCGAGGGACATGTCCGTGTGAACCACGTTGTAAATACCAGCGCTGCCGCAGCATAGGTCCGCCATCTGCATTTCCTTGAGTGTGAGGCCGGGCATGCGCCTCAACAATTCACGCGGCGCGGAGCGCACGCGCTGACCGTGGGCAAGATGACATGAATCCTGATAGGTAACGATAGCGTTCACCGGGCCCATGCGCGGGTTGAGATCGATGGAAGCGAGAAATTCGTTGACATCTTTCATGAGCGCTACAAAACGCCGGGCACGCTCAACATAATGTGGATCATGCTCGAGCAACTCGTCATACTCTTTGAGCGTGGAGCCGCAGCCGCCGGCGTTGGTCAAAATCGCATAGAAACCGCCATCGAGCAGCGCGTCGATATTTTGGCGGGCCAGGCGCCGCGCAGTCTCGCGCAAACCGGCGTGCACGTGGAGAGCGCCGCAGCAAGTCTGCCCCGAATGGATCGTCACTTCACATCCGTTCGCCTGGAGCACACGCACAGTGGCTTCGTTTAGCCGCGCGAAGCAGATGTTGGCAATACAGCCAGAAAGCAGCGCCACACGATGTTTCCGCTCGCCCTGGGCTGGGAATACAGAACCCATATGGCGATAAAACGAGGGCGATTCCACTTCCGGCGCAAGGGACTCAATTTCACGAAGACGCGCCGGCAAGAGGCCGCGCACGAGTTTCCGCAAACCGGAGATCTGGTAAAACCGCAATCCCGCCCCTGCCAGTCGCAAGTTCACGCGGCTCGGGAGCAGGCGATCGAAAACGGCCCATCGCAGGATGCGTGACGGAAACGGGCGAATCACGCGCTGCTCGACCTCGGCGCGCGCCGCTTCGATTAAGCGACCATACTCCACTCCCGAAGGACAGGCTGTTTCGCAGGCGCGGCAGGCCAGGCACAAGTCAATGTGCTCCAGATAAGCGTCAGTGATCGGCGCTCCGTTTGAAACTTGCACCATCTGGTAAATGCGGCCGCGCGGAGAGTCCATTTCGACGTGCAGCTCGCGATAGGTCGGGCACGCGTTGAGGCACAGGCCGCAGTGAACGCATTTGTCGAGATCGGCTTGGCGCGGAGCGTCTGCAATGGGCGGCGGAGCGTCGGATACGGGACGAGCGTCAGATACGGCCATAGAGGCGCCCTCGATTGAGCAGATGCTCGGGATCGAACATATCTTTCACCTTGACCATGGTCGCAAAATCACCGCTCAGCGGGATTGCCGGCGGATTCTCCGCATAGTGCGCATAGATGACACCACTACCGGCGCGGGCAATGAGCGGCACATCCAACTTCGTAAACGCAGCGGGCATTTCCGTCAGCGTTGTGAATATGGGCACGACTTGCCCCCGCGGGTATTGAGCCAAAAAGCGCGGAGAAAATTCGCGAATCTCGCGCCAAACCGATTCATCGTGAATCTTTGCCCACGGCAATTCGCTCGCGTAGCGCGCCAATACCTTTTCGTTGCCCTGAGCGTGCAGTACCAAGCGAAATCCAGAGGGCCAGTTAACGATATCGATCGCAGAGGGCTGCAACAGGCCACGCAGAATGCGGTCACGCTCGGCGAAAGCTTCGTCGGCTGTCTCGAACTCCATTACGAAAGTGCGGGACAGCACGGGAACCGGAAAAACCTTAAAATTTATGACCGCGATCGCAGCGAGAGTTCCAAACGACCCAATGAGAAGTTTTGCCATATCGAGGCCGGCCACATTTTTTACCACCATACCGCCGCTGTTGATCAGTTTGCCCTCGAGGGTGGCGAAGGTCATACCGATGATCATGTCGCGCGCAGTACCGTAAAGCCGCCTCCGAGGACCGCTCAGATTTGCGGCCACCACTCCCCCGATAGTTGCCTCGTCTGCCGTCGCTGTATCGAGAGGCGGATCGAGCGGCAGCATCTGGCCGCGCTCCGCCAGCGTGCGCTCCAGTTCGGTGAACGGCATACCCGCTTCGACGCTGACGGTTAGGTCCCGGGGATCATACTGGAGCAGGCGGTTCATCACAGAGGTGGAAACGGTCACGTCCGCCGCCGCCGGCGGTCCCCCCATCCGGTCTTTCGAAAAGGCGCCGCCCAAGCGAATCGAGCGATGTTCGGCAGCCAAGGCCCGAAGCGTTTCCGCAAGCTGACAGGGATTTTCGGGCTGGAGCATTTTTAAGGTAATTCTTATTATGATCGTACAGCGGTGATCGAATGTGTTCCAAATTTTTCGGAGGCTAGAGACCAGGAAAAGGTCCGCGCGATTGTGCAGGCGATCGAGAGCGCTCCGGGTGTGCTGCTGCTCGGATGGGAGTGCGATGCGGATCACAACCGCAGCGTGGTGACGTTCGCAGGAGAGCCGGATGCGGTGAGGGAGGCCGCGGTTCGAGGCGCGGGCGCGGCGGCGGAATTGATCGATCTCCGTGAGCATCTGGGCGTTCATCCACGAGTCGGCGCAGCCGACGTGATCCCGTTCGTTCCCTTAACTGAATCGACGCTCGAAGCCTGCGTGGAGGTGGCCCATCGCGCCGGCGAGGAGATATGGCGCAGGTACCGCGTGCCGGTTTATTTCTATGAAGCAGCGGCGTTGAATCCGGAGCGGCGCGCTTTGGAAAAGGTTCGGCGAAAGGGTTTCGACGGCTTGCCCCCTGATATCGGCGACATCACGGAACATCTCCACGCAGGCGCATCCGTGGTGGGCGCACGAGAGCTGCTGATCGCGTTCAACGTCAATCTGACAACTCCCGACCCTAGGATCGCGCAGGCGATTGCCAAAACGATTCGCGAATCGTCGGGCGGATTCCGCTACGTCAAGGCGATGGGGATTTATCTGGCGTCGCAAAACCGCGCCCAAGTTTCGATGAACCTCACCAACTTCGTCGAGACTCGGCTCAATGACGTGTATGCAGCCATCTGTCGGGAAGCCGAGCGCCTGGGCGCTGGCGTTCGCTCCAGCCAATTGATCGGATTTGTGCCGCGCCGCGCCTTCCAAATGTTTCCGGAATTCTTCAGCCGAGCAGAAAATTTCAATGAATCGCGAATTCTGGAGACCCGAATCGAGCGGCTGCTAAACTAAAATCGCGTGCTGGTTACAATTGAGCCGCCGATGGAGTCCAGGCTGCCGCGGCCGGAGTGGCTGCGCGCGCCGGCTCCAGTCGGCGACAATTACCGCAATCTAAAGCGTCTGGTGGAGACGCTGGAGCTTCATACCGTCTGCGAAAGCGCGGCCTGTCCCAACATTGGCGATTGCTGGAACCGCCGTACGGCGACGTTCATGATTCTGGGCAATGTGTGCACGCGGCGCTGCGGATTTTGCGCGGTGCAGAAGGGCGCGCCGCTGGCAGTAGATTACGATGAGCCTCGGAGGGTGGCCGAAGCATGCGCCGTGCTGGGGCTGAAGTTCGCCGTGATCACGAGCGTGAACCGCGACGATCGCAAGGATGGCGGCGCGGAGCTGTTCGCTTTGACGATCCGCGCCATACGGAAGCGGGTACCCGGATGCGGCGTGGAGGTTCTGGTGCCGGATTTTCAAGGCTCGCATGCGGCTATGGATATCGTGCTCGCTGCCGAGCCCGATATTCTAAATCACAATACCGAGACCGTGCCCCGTCTGTACCGGCAGGTTCGCCTGGGAGCACGTTACCAGCGCTCGCTCGATATGCTGGCCTATGCCAAACGGACTCGGCCGGCGATCCCGGTTAAATCCGGCCTGATGCTCGGCCTCGGCGAGACAACGGAAGAAGTGCTGGCCGTGATGCGCGAGCTGCGTGCTAGCGACGTCGATATTCTGACGCTCGGGCAGTACCTGCGGCCCTCGCCGAAACATTTGCCGATCCTGCGTTATGTGGCCCCGGATGAGTTCGCTGAACTGAAGCGACGCGGCTATGAGATGGGCTTCCGGCATGTCGAGAGCGGTCCGTTAGTCCGCAGCTCCTATCACGCCGCCGACGCCGTAGCCGGATAGGGAACTTTATCTCCGCCGCCTGCGTATTGCGAATAGAGACGGTCCCAATGCTCACATTTCTGCTGTGGTGTTTCCTTCTGATTCTGTGCTGGCCTCTGGCGCTGCTGGCGCTGGTGTTCTATCCCATCGTATGGCTGGCGCTGCTGCCGTTCCGGATTATCGGGATTGCCGTGGCAGGCGCGCTGCATCTAGTGTGGTCCATCGTAATGCTTCCATTTTTCGTGGTGCGGCAATTGAGTCGAGTTTAGAATCGAGTCGGACGCTAAAACGGCTGCGAACGCTACCAGACTGACGGCTAATCCAGCTACGACGTCCACCCCATAGTGATAGCGCCCGTAAACAGTCGCAACGGAGACCGAGAGAGCGTAAATCACCATCAGCCATCCGATCCAGCGCCGCCCCGGAAGAATTGCCAGTAGCGCCCAGGCTGCCGAGAATACGGACGATACATGCGCGCTCGGGAACACACTGGAGTGGATTCCATAGCTGCCGACGATCCACAAATTCAGCGCGCGCGCTCCATTCAGGGAATGCGGAAGATCGGCGCCCGTGAATACCGTGCGCGGCGGCTCGGAAGGAAAATACGGGAAAAGCGCATAGGCGCCGAGCGTACCCGCCAGATAGATCAGCCAAAACCGGTTCACGCGATCGCCCCGCCCGTTCAGATAGAGCACGGCGAGACAGATCGGCGCTACCGCGTACACCAGCGTATAGCACGATTCGAGATAAACAGGGACCAGTAGACCCGCGCTCTCGATGATCGCGCGCCAGTGATATTCGTCGAGCATCGCGCGGTCCCATACGATCCAGGCGCGCTCCAGATGATGATCGTAAACGGCCGGAGTGAACCAGTTCATTTCACGATAGGCGGTCAGGGTCAGCGCCAGAGGCAAAAAATCCCGCCAGAGAGCTCGTGCGCGGCTGAATATCCAAATCACGGCCGTTGCCACCCCGGCAACCACCCACGCTTTCCAGGGCGCAAAAAACCAGGACGCGACTACGGCTACATAAATAAAGTAGGCGATCAACAACCATTCCGACGAGCGCAGCCGGGACACGTGCCTCTATTGTCTTCTGTTTGCGTTGCCGCGGATTGCGGAACAAAATAGGAAACCATTTCGTAGAACAGTGGTAATCACATTTATGGCAATCTCAACAGAACCGCGCCGGCTCATTCATCTCCAGGATGTATCGAAAGTCTTCTGCACCGAAGATATGGAGACACACGCGTTGGCCAACATACATCTGGATATACGCCAGGGCGAATATATTTCGATTTCCGGTCCGTCAGGATGCGGAAAATCGACTCTGCTGACGATTCTCGGCCTGCTCGATTCCCCAACCGGAGGCGATTACGTCCTCAATGAGAAATCCGTCCAGGGACTGAAACTTAGTGAGCGGGCACGAATCCGCAATCGCGAGATTGGCTTCATCTTCCAGGCCTTTAATCTGATCGGCGATTTGACGGTTTATGAAAATGTGGAGCTGCCGCTCACCTATCGCGGAATGCCGTCAGCGGAACGCAAGAAAAGAGTTCACGAAGCGCTCGAACGCGTGGGGATGAGCCATCGCGTAAAGCACTATCCGGCGCAGCTTTCGGGCGGCCAGCAGCAACGCGTGGCCGTGGCCCGCGCGCTAGCCGGTGACCCATCGATTCTGCTTGCCGACGAGCCCACCGGCAACCTGGATTCCGCGAATAGCGACGCTGTTATGGATCTGCTTTCGGATCTGCATCGCTCCGGTTCGACCATCTGCGTCGTGACGCACGATCCGCGTTATGCCCGCCGCGCCGAGCGCAGTATTCAACTCTTTGATGGCCGCGTGGTGGAAGAGAATACCATGCAAACAGCCATGGCGTGATACTAAACCGTCTCTGGGCGCGAGACGCGTGGCGATGTTTCCGAGAACGCTAGAAAGCGCGCCGTGAAATGAAAATTGCTGCCGTGGCCGATCGTACTCTCAACCCATATGCGGCCGCCCATCATTTTCACCAGCCGGGAGCAAATCGTAAGGCCAAGCCCGGTGCCGCCATAGGTTCGCGTCGATGAATTATCCCCTTGGGTGAACGGGTCGAAAATCGACTTATGTTTCTGTTCGGGAATCCCAATGCCGGTGTCCGCAACAGAAAAATGGAGTTGCAAATCGGAATCGCCGCTGGGATGGACCTCGACATGGATCGCCACTTCGCCGCGATGTGTAAATTTAACGGCATTACCGACCAAATTCAGCAAAACCTGCCTTAAACGGACCGAATCCCCAGCCAGCATCCGCGGGACGGCGGCAGAGACGCCGCACATCAGCTCCAGCCCCTTCTCATGCGCTTTCAAGGCCAGGACCCGCAAAACGTCATCGAGGCACGCCCTCAAATCGAACTGCGCCGATACCAGTTCGAATTTGCCCGCCTCAATCTTGGAAAAATCCAGGATATCGTTGACGATCCCAAGCAGGGAATCGCCGCAATTCTTAATGGTTTCCAGGAATTCCCGTTGTTCCCCGTTTAATTCCGTGTCGAGAGCCACTTCGGCCATGCCGATGATCCCATTCATCGGCGTGCGGATCTCATGACTCATATTGGCGAGAAATTCACTCTTGGCCCGGTTCGCTGCTTCGGCCTCTTCTTTAGCGGCAATTAATTCCACGTTGGCCCGCGCGAGTACGTCCAGATGAACTTCCAATTCACGATGGGCAGCTATCAGAGATTGCTCCGCCTGCTTGAGTTCCGTTATATCGAACCCGACGCCGTGAACGAACCAGGGCGTTCCGTCCGCGTGCCGGACCAGCTTCGCTTCACAGCGAAACCAGACCACATGGCCATCCCGAGCGATAACCCGATAAACCGAGCGCAACGGCTGACCCGAGATAATCAGTTCAGCGGCTTCAATGCTCCAGCGGGCTTTATCTTCATCGTGAATCTGCCGGTACCACCGGATCGGCTCCTCGAGCCACTCCGCTCTGGTGAACCCCAGCAGCTCTTCGACGTGCGGATTGATGTAGGCATCGCCGATTCCTCCCTCCAGATAGGCCATAAAAACTACTGCGGGAAGCTGCTCTAATAGAGCTTCATAGCGCGCGGTTTCCAGACGGGGTTGATCCGTATGAAGGCTCAGGGCGCTAGCGGACAGGCCGATGCTTGATGGAAAGTAGACGCCGGCTAACTCCCTAAGGAGCGCCTCTGCCTCGGCGGGAGTTGCCATATTTCGCCCATAAGGATACTTATTGTCATGAAATGCGAATCTAATAGCGAGATCGGCGAACCCATAAAGGAAATTACTGTTCTTTGGCTCACCGCCGGCCTGGGCTGCGATGGGGACACCATTTCGATGACTGCGGCGAGCCAACCCAGTATTGAAGACATCCTGGGTGGAGGAATACCCTGGACTCCTAAGGTGAAGCTCCTCAATCCAGTGCTCGCATATGAGACCGGAGACGACTTCCTCCAACATTTCCATTCGGCGGCCGAAAGCGGGATGGGACCGTTCATTCTAGTAATGGAGGGTTCCATCCCGAATGAAAACAACAAACCCGAGGGTTATTGGGCCTGTTTTGGAACGAATAAAGAAACCGGCCAACCGATCACCACCTGCGAATGGATCGATCGTCTGGCCCCGAATGCCTGGGCCGTAGTCGCCGTGGGGACCTGCGCTACATATGGCGGAATCCACGCGATGGAAGGCAATCCCACAGGTTGCATGGGACTGCCGGATTATCTCGGGTGGAAGTGGAAGTCTCAAGCCGGCATTCCGATCGTGTGCATACCGGGGTGCCCGGTCCAACCGGACAACTTCACAGAGACGTTACTTTACCTCCTTCACATGGCAACCGGCCGGGCGCCCATGATTCCGCTCGACGAAGCTCTTCGCCCTATCTGGCTGTTTGGGCGGACCGTTCACGAGGGGTGCGACCGCGGCGGCTTCTATGAACAGGGAGACTTTGCGACGGAGTACGGGGGGGCGGAATGTATCGTCAAACTGGGTTGTTGGGGTCCAGTGGTTCAATGCAATGTCGGCAAGCGGGGCTGGATCGCGGGGATCGGGGGATGTCCCAATGTCGGAGGGATCTGCATCGGCTGCACCATGCCCGGTTTTCCCGATAAGTTTATGCCTTTCATGAATCAGCCTCCCGGCTCTCTTTTATCCGCGGCAGCAATCATGAGCTATGGACGGACGATTCGCGCCCTGCGCCGTTTTACGCAAGGATCGCTCAATAAAGAGCCCAGCTTTCGAAAACCTATCGAGACTTCTTAATGTTCTTGCCCGCGTGTGTGGCGCAGCAGCCAATCGCCCATGATCGTCAATGCCGTGGGGGAAAACGTCTCGTCCAGATCCCCGTATTCAGATACAGTGCACTTATTGCACTTCTGGAACAAGTGGTTCAGGCCAGGTAATTCCTCAATGGCGAAATCGCTGTTTCCGCCCTCTGCAAGAGCGGCGGCGATAGCCGGCAGGTTCAGCTTCGCTGAGACTTGTACATCGCGTGAACCGTTCAGCGCCAGCACCGGGACTTTCAGCTTGCGCAAAGCCTCGCCCGGATCATAGAGAATCAGGGATCGCATTTCAGGCGAGGCGGCCGAGGCGAACTGCTGGTTCACAGCGGCAACGGCGACTGGATCCTCTAGTGCATTACGCTGCGATTCCGGCAAGGCCGCTTTCATTTTTTCCAGTTCAGTATGCATTTTTTGAATAGCGGTCTTCGCATCGCCTTCCGATCTCAAGACTCGAAAAATCATGTTCTGGATTGCATTATTCAAAGCGATGGATGCTTCCGGCGCTCCCGCCTCGTGCATCATCACCTCGGCTTGGGAAGCATGAGCATCCACCGCTTGCTGAAAGGAAACCCCCGAGCCTGCCAGCAGCACTACAAACGCTATATCGGAGGAACGTGCCGCCGCGAGCGGCCCTACCATTCCGCCTTCACTGTGGCCAATCACTCCGACGTGCTTCCCATCGATTTCCCGGCGGCCCTTGAGATATGCAATCCCGGCCAGGACATCGGCGGCCATGTCGTCCAAGGTTGCCTGTGTCGAATTCCCCGTCGATTTGCCTACGCCACGGTCGTCCGTACGCAATACCGCGATGCCACGGCGCGTTAAATAATCGGCTATGATCCAGAACGGCCTGTGACCAAACATCGCCTCGTCGCGATCCTGCGGGCCGGAGCCGCTGATTAGCATCACGGCCGGAAAGGTATCCTGTCCGCGAGGCAGCATCAATGTCCCGGCGAGATGGATTCCCTTGTTCTCGTAGCTCACGTCCATGGCGTCATATGGATATGGCGGCTTGGGTTCCTGCGGCCGATTTGGCATCTCAACTTTATCGACACGCTTCAGGCTGAGAGGCATCGGTACGCCCTGCGTAAATGTCCCCTCGATCTCGCTCCCATTTCCATTGAGAGTGCCGTCGAACTGAGCGCGTATTGACGGGATATCGAGGTGCAGTTTGTTGCCTGCAAAAGTCGTGACCCGGATGGAGATTCCAAAAGTATTTTGGTCGAGACTATCGAGAGTGGATGCGTAACCACCTTTATCATTCGCGGTGATGTGGAACGCCAAGCGCAACTTGATCGGACCTGATTCGAGAGTCCCTTGCCAGTTCCCAACAATATTCCCCGACTGCGTATAACCCGGCCCGGCGAGAATCAGAAGAAGTATCGAAAATGAGTCGATACGGGCCATTCCTAATAAGAAAGAGTCCGCTCCGCCTGGGCGATGATATTTTCGACCTGCGGAAGGATTTCGGCCTCGAGCTGTGGATGATACCCGATCCAGGTATCGAGCGCGGCAACGCGTCCGACCGGGGCGTCGAGCGAATCGAACAACTCCTCGCCAATGCGCGCGCAGATCTCGGCGCCGTAGCCCCAGGAAAGACAATCCTCATACACGATCAGGGCGCGGTTGGTCTTTTCAACCGAAGTGCGAATAGCTTCCCAATCGTAAGGCGAGAGCGAACGTAGATCGACGACTTCAACTGTTAAACCGGGTTTGCGTTGTTCGACCTGATGCACGGCCTGAAGCGATTTGTGAACTAGGGCTCCGTAAGTGACGATCGTAAGATTTGCGCCTGGCTTGACGATTTTCGCTTTGCCGAATGGGATCGTATAATCCGGACCGGGATGCGGGGAACGATTGTATGGCTCGCGATAGAGGCGTTTATGCTCGAGGAAGAGCACGGGATCATCGGCGCGAATGGCGGTTCGCAGTAGACCGCAGGCGTCGAGGGCGTTGGAGGGAAAGACCACCCGCAAACCGGGAGTGTGCGTGAACAAAACCTCGCCGGACTGGCTGATGATAAATGGCCCCTCCATTGAGATATCCCCCGATGGGTACCCGGATCACAACCGGCGCAGAGAAGCCGTTATAGGAGCGCCAGCGGAAGCTAGCAAGCTCATCTCGAATCTGCATCATAGCTGGCCAAATATAATCAAAAAATTGAATTTCGACTACCGGTTTGAGTCCACGCGTCGCCATGCCGATGGCGCGACCGACAATTCCGGCTTCCGCGATGGGCGAGTTGAAGCAACGTTTGGAACCAAAGACAATCTGTAGTCCCTGAGTGGCCTTGAAAACGCCGCCCTTGCCCTTCACTTCACCCAGGATACCCTCGCGGCTGGCGTCCGCCACATCTTCGCCGAAAACTACAATGCGCTCATCGCGGCGCATCTCTTCGTGCAAGGTCATGTTGATGGTGTCGACCATGGTGCGTGGCTCGCCCGCGAACTGAGGAGTTGAATCGAATTCGGTGGATGCGGGGTCCACGCGCTCGGAGTAAAGATAACGCAGTGCGGAACCTTTGGGCGGCGGTGAGGCTTTGAGCGCTCGCTCGCTGGCTTTCTCAACTTCCATATCGATTTCGTGGGTCAGGAACTCGAGAGCATGCCGGTCGAGAACACCTTCGGAAATCAACCATTCCGGAAATCTGACAATGGGATCTCGGCGCGCCTCCTGATCGCGTTCGGCCTTGATCTTGTAAAGTTTTTCGTCGTCGGACAGAGAGTGCGAATATGGCCGGGTGCAATGAGCGTGGACGAGCACCGGGGACTGCTCGCGGCGGCAGTGCTCCACCGCCTCCGCCATGGTCGTGTAGGAAGCCATGAAGTCGGTGCCGTCGCATGCCAAAATTTTTAAATGCGGGAAGCCGGCGACGAGTTTTGCAATATCGCCACCAGCGGTCTGGTGTTCGACCGGTACGGAGATTGCATAACCATTGTTTTCGATTAAAAACGCAATGGCGAGCCGTTCTAAGGATGCGATATTGAGCGATTCCCAGAACTCACCTTCGCTGGTTGCACCCTCCCCGGCGGTGACCAGAGTGATGGCGTCGGATGCGGGATCGAGGCGGCGAGATGCGTCGGCGCATCCTACGGCTTGTAGAAACTGGGTCCCAGTCGGCGAGGATCCGCTTACAATATTGAGAGCCGGCGAACTCCAGTGCGAAGGCATCTGGCGGCCGCCAGACGCAGAATCGGATTCGGCTCCGACCGCTTGCAGCAGCATCTCCTCTGCGGTGACGCCCAGGGTGAGCGCCAGTGCGCGGTCGCGATAGTAGGCATAAAGCCAATCGTGACCGGCTCGGAGGGCGAAACCAGCGGCGGTCTCGATGGCCTCGTGTCCAGCGCCGCTGATCTGAAAGAAAATACGGTTCTGGCGTTTGAGCAGGATCTCCCGGTCATCCAGTCTGCGGGAGAGATACATAATGCGAAACGCACGAATCAGGTCGTCGCGCGTGAGCGCGCCGAGAGAGGCGCTAAGATCCGGGTCGGAAGTGGTTCCGGTGAGCATTCCAATTTAGTGTATCAACCATCGAAATCGTGGAGACATGAGGTTGGGGAGTTGATAGAATGAGGTTTCCGCGCATTAAGTCTATCAGGCTAACGAACACCACAAAAGGGAGCAAACAGGACGAATCATGGCGGTAACAGGTGCGGGTCTCGAGGGAGTGGTTGCGGCGGAATCGCAAATTTGTTACATCGACGGCGATGCGGGAATCCTGAGTTATCGGGGCTTTAACATCCATGTGCTCGCCCAGAAAGCAACTTTTGAGGAAGTTATTTATCTGCTGTGGAACGGGCGCCTTCCAAAACAGGCGGAGCTCGATGAGTTGAAGGCGGGGCTGGTGGCCAGCCGACCGATCCCAGCTCAGGTTACGGCTTTCCTGAAAAGCGTCCCCAAGGCCGTGCCGATGGATGTGCTACGAACCGCCGTATCGATGCTGTCGTTATACGATCCGCTGGCGCGCGACAATTCACCCGAGGCGAACGCGAAAAAGGCTGTAAAGCTGATGTCGCAGACCGCCACCATCGTTGCTACGTTTGACCGGCTGCGCAATGGAAAAGAGGTAATGGAAAGCGACCCAAAACTGGGCATGGCCGCTAACCTCCTGTACACGTTGACCGGCAAGCGTCCGGACGACGTGATGGAGCGCGCCTTCGACGTCGCGCTGATCCTACACGCCGATCATGAGCTGAACGCATCCACCTTCGCCGCGCGGGTCACAGCCGCAACTTTATCGGACATCTATTCCGCGGTGACGTCTGCCATCGGTGCATTGAAGGGTCCATTACACGGCGGCGCAAATGAAGAGGTAATCCGGATGCTTCTCGAAGCGGGCTCGGCCGATAAAGCCATCGAGCACGTGAAATATATGCTGGCGAACAAGCAGAAGGTTCCGGGCTTTGGGCATCGCGTGTACCATACAGTGGACCCCAGGGCGACACACCTGAAGGAACTTTCCGAGGAGATCGGTAAGCGCACTGGTCATCTGGACTTGTATCAAACTTCCAAACTGATCGAGCAGCATATGAAAGAAGCGAAGAACCTGAACGCGAATGTCGACTTCTACTCCGCGTCCACCTATTATTCGCTGGGAATTCCGATCGATCTGTTCACGCCAATCTTCGCGGTGAGCCGGATGTCGGGCTGGACGGCGCACGTTCTCGAGCAGTATCATAATAATCGCCTGATCCGGCCGCGAGCCGAGTATACCGGCGCCAAAGTAGGGCAGCCGTGGGTAGACATCGCCACGCGCTGAGTCGATGTACGATCTTGCGTTTTTCCGCAATAACCTGGATGCGATCGCGACGCGGCTGGCCGATCGCGGATTCACGCTGGATGTAGAGGCGTTCCGCAAGCTCGACGGCGAGCGCCGTGCGGCGGTAACCGAGTCGGAACAACTCAAAGCGCGTCGCAATGCGGAAACGCAGGAAATTGCTAAATTGCGTAAGGCCGGTGGGGACACTGGGGCGCGACAGCAGAAGGTGCGTGAGTTGGGCGACGATATCAGTGCACTTGATCAGCAGGCAGCCGCCTTTGATGAATCTTTCCGCAAGATGATGGCGGGCGTGCCGAATCTTCCCCATGTGTCAGTGCCGGCAGGAAACAGTGCGGAGGACAACGTGGAGGTGCGGCGGTGGGGCTCACCGCCGACGTTTTCGTTCGAGCCAAAGCCGCATTGGGATCTGGGTCCCGAGCTGGGAATTTTGGACTTCGAGCGCGCGGCAAAGATCACGGGCGCGCGTTTCGCGGTGTACTGGGGTCTAGGCGCGAAACTCGAGCGGGCGCTGATCAATTTCATGCTGGACGTACATACAGGCGAACACGGATATACAGAAGTTTTGCCGCCGTTCATGGCCAACAAGGACAGCTTTTACGGGACCGGTCAGTTACCGAAATTCGCCGCGGACCTGTTCAAAATCGAGAATACAGATTATTACCTGGTTCCGACAGCGGAGGTTCCGGTGACCAATCTCTATCGCGACGAGACGCTGGAGATGGACAAGCTCCCGATTAAACTGTGCGCCTACACGCCATGTTTCAGGAGCGAGGCCGGATCTTACGGGCGCGACGTGCGCGGGATCATACGCCAGCATCAATTTCAAAAAGTCGAGCTGGTGAAGTTCGCACGCCCCGAATCGAGCTATGACGATCTGGAGGAATTGACGCGCGATGCGGAGGACATTCTTCAGCGGCTGGGTCTCCCGTACCGTACGGTAGTGCTGTGCACCGGAGACATGGGAGCGTCGTCAGCGAAGACCTATGATATCGAGGTTTGGCTTCCAGGGCAGAACGGATATAAAGAAATTTCCTCATGCTCGAACTTCGAGGCCTACCAGGCACGGCGGGCATCGATTCGCGCGAAGGCGGCCAAGGGAAAAGCTGAATACGTGCACACTTTGAATGGTAGCGGGCTGGCGGTGGGCCGCACTTGGCTCGCGATCGTTGAGAATTTCCAGCAGGCGGACGGCAGCGTGGTGGTGCCCGAAGCGTTGCGGCCATATCTCGGCGTAGAAGTGATCAGGGCGGGTGAGAAATAGTCCATAAACCCGCTCTCCACTTCCTATTTATCTATCTGAAATCTATCGGTTGCGTAATACGGGCGAGGCGCGCTCGGAGTCTCATCGTTAGACTGAAGCTGCTGGGAGGCAAGTGGCATGCACAGGTTCAGACGATGGTTCGCATATGGTGCGCTCGGGTTGCTTGCGCCGCCAGGCATAATTGTTGCGCAGCCTGCCCTGACGACAATTCAGGATATTCTCTATCGTGCGGACGGCACACGCTTCAGCGGAACCATGTTCATCACGTACAACAGCTTCGAGGCCGGCGACACGTCGAACGTTGCGCCTGCGAATCTGAGGGTGCCCGTCGTCAATGGCGTGCTGAACGTTCAATTAGTGCCCACCACGACGGCTTCAGCCGGAGCCCAGTACAACATCACCTATAACAGTCGGGGCATCAACCAGTTCACCGAGACCTGGGCAGTTCCCCCAAGCACGGTACCACTGCAGGTGGCCGCCATTCGTTTGTCGGCCGGAACTGTGGTCGGTCCCGCTGATGTCACAACGGCCACGACCATCCAGATCTCGAATGTGGCCGACCTTGCGAACGAGCTGGCGAACCGGCCGCTTGAAGGTGTGGGATTCGCAATCGGGAAAACGGCGATTATCAATGACTCGGGACAGATCGACGGAGCGTCCGGTAATTTGAGCGATTGCGTGCACGTGGACGGCAGCTCGGGACCTTGCGGATCGGGTGGAAGCGGAGTGCTTCCGTCGTTCTCCGATGAGGAAACTCCCGCGGGAACAATTAATGGAACGAATCCGACATTTACGCTGGCGTTTGCCCCGTCGCCTGCAAGCGCAGTCAGTTTGTATTTAAACGGTCTTCTGATGACACAAGGCGTCGACTACAGCATCAGCGGAAACATCATCACCTTCTTGCAGGCATCGACGCCGCAAACCGGCGACCTGCTGACAGCGAGTTATCGTTATGCCAATGCCAATAATCCTCTCGGATCCCTGACGACGCCCCAGGTGATTTGCAGCAGCAATGGCACCAGCACAACAGCCACTACGCAAACGCAGTTGGGGAGCTGCACAATTCCGGCCGGATTGCTGGGGACGGGCGACCGAATCGAAGTGCAGTTTCAGTTCGCACATTCTGGATCGGCGACAGGCTTTACCGGGACGATCCTGTGGGCCGGGACGGCATTGTTGACCAGGACGGCGCCGGCCGCAGAAACGGGGCTGGTCGGACGCATGACGTTTGGCATCTCGCCGGGAACGCAGTCCTGGGACGCGCAGAGCTGGGGAACTAATCTGACTCTGGCGAGCGCGGTGGGTTCCGGCAGCGCTAATACGACTCTAAACCTGACTATCGCATTCGATGGGCAGATGGCCGCGGCTACCAGCGATGCGGTAATTCTAAATAACTTCACCGTAATCCGATATCCGGCGCAGATCAATCCTTAGTAAAATACCTCAACCAAATTAAACGGCATTTTTCCGGACTGCGCTGTCACCTTGCTACCATATTCTTTCCCATGCTTCGATTTGAGACAGCCGGAGAGTCACACGGAGAGTGTCTGGTAACCACACTGGTGGGGCTTCCGGCGGGCATCCCAGTATCGTTGCAAGCGATTGATCGCGAATTGTGGAGACGGCAGCAGGGCTTTGGGCGCGGTGGCCGGATGAAGATCGAAACCGATCGCGCGCACATCGTCAGTGGCGTGCGCCACTCTCAGACTATCGGATCGCCGATCGCGATTCTTATCGAAAATAAAGACTGGAAGAATTGGACCGAGGCGCTTGCCGTCGAGGACACCGATGGTGCGCAGGATAAAAAAAAACCCGTGACACGGCCGAGGCCAGGCCATGCCGACCTGGCCGGGGCGCTCAAATACAATTTCCACGACGCGCGCTACATTCTGGAACGCGCGAGCGCCCGCGAAACGGCCGCCCGAGTCGCCGCCGGCGCTCTTGCGAAGGCCATGCTTGCAGAGTTCGGAATTGGCATCTTAAGTCACGTCGTGAGCATAGGCGAAGCACGGTTGGAGAGGCAGGTGGCATGGGAAGAACTGGTCGCGCTGAGCCGAAAAGACGAGGTGCTGCTGAACTGTGTGGACGCCGAAGCCGAGCAGCGCATGAAAGCCGTGGTTGATCACGCGTACCGAACCGGCGATACCGTCGGCGGCATCTTTGAAGTGGTGGCGCACGGAGTCCCGCCAGGTCTGGGATCGCATATCGCCTGGGACACACGCCTGGATGGAAGACTGGCGCAAGCGATCGTCTCGATACAGGCAGTAAAAGGTGTGGAGATCGGCAGTGCGGCGGAAGGCGCGGCGTTGTTCGGTTCCAAGGTGCAGGACACAATTCATTACCAACACGGGGACCGGCGGTTTACGCGCGGCGGAAATCGCGCGGGGGGCCTCGAAGGCGGAATGACCAATGGCGAGAACGTGACGGTGCGGGGCATGCTAAAACCTATTTCGACATTGCGCCGCCCGCTTGAGAGTGTGGATCTGGTGACGCGGGAGCCTGCGCTCGCGGCTTACGAGCGCAGCGATATTTGCGTGGTCCCGGCTGCGGGCGTCATTGGAGAGGCCATGGTGGCGCTGGTGCTGGCGGGAGCCATGATCGAGAAGTTCGGAGGGGATTCATTAGCGGAAGCGAAACGAAATTTCGAAGGATATCTAGAGCAGGTGAAGAGTTTCTGATGATCTATCCCATTGTGAAATACGGGAATCCGGTGTTGGAGGAACAAGGGCAAGAAATTACAGAGTTCGATACGCCGGAATTGCACAAATTGATTGAGGACATGTTCGAATCGATGTACGCGGCGCGCGGCGTGGGACTGGCTGCGCCACAGATCGGTATCGGCAAACGTGTTGCTGTAATCGATGTAACGACGGGTGAGGACCCCAAACAAAAAATTGTGCTGATCAACCCGGAAATCATTCACCAGGAAGGTTCGATAACCGGCGAAGAGGGCTGCCTAAGTCTGCCGACATTTCGCGAGCAGGTGGCCCGGCCGAGCAAAGTCACGGTGCGTGGGCGTGATGTGACCGGCGCCGAGTTTCAGATGACCGGCGAGGACCTGCTGGCAAGAGCCTTCCTGCACGAAACCGATCATCTGCACGGAAGGCTGTATATCAGCCATATCAGTCCGCTGAAACGAGACCTCATCCGGCGCAGGATCCGCAAGCTCCAGAAAGCCGGCGAATGGTCCTGAAAACGCGACGAGCGAGGCATCGGCGTGAGACTGGTTTTTTTAGGAACTCCCGAATTTGCGGTCCCCACACTCGAACGCATCGCGGCGGCCGGGTATGAAGTTTTGAGCGTGGTCACCCAGCCGGACCGGCCCAAGGGTCGAGGCCACCATAATGCTACGCCACCCGCCAAAGAAGCGGCCCTGCGGCTGGGGATTCCGGTGTATCAGCCGGAACGCGTGCGTCAGGGTGAAGTGGTAGAGCAATTGCGAAAAATCGCGCCGGAAGCGATGGTTGTGGTGGGATATGGACAGATTCTCCCGCGGGCGATTCTCGACATTCCTCCGCTGGGAATTTTTAACGTGCACGCCTCACTGCTGCCGAAATATCGAGGGGCGGCCCCGATCCAGTGGGCGATTGCGCGGGGCGAAACACGAACCGGTGTGACGACGATGCGCATCGATGCGGGTCTCGACACTGGCGATATGCTGCTCAAATGGGAGACACCGATCGGCAAGGAAGAGACGGCGGTGGAACTTGGTCAGCGACTGGCTATAGCGGGCGCGGATTTGCTGGTGCAGACGCTGGCGGAGTTGCCAAATCTTCGACCAGAGCCGCAGGATAATTCACAGGCCTCTTACGCGCCGATCCTGAAAAGGGAAGACGGCCACATCGACTGGCGGCTTTCGTCGCGTGAGATTCTCAATCGGATACGCGGATTTCAGCCGTGGCCGGGATGTTATAGCTTCCGAGCGGGACAGCGGCTGCACATCTGGAAGGCCGCGGCGGTGGCGATGGACTTGCTGCCTGGAGAAGTCCGCTCCATCGCGCGCCGGATGTATGCGGGCTGCGGCGATGGATCGATCGAATTCCTCGAGGTGCAATTGGAAGGAAAGAAGCGAATGAGAGCGGCGGAGTTCTTGAACGGGAATACGATTCCGACTGGCGAGTTTCTAACATGAATCTTCCTATGGGGTACCGGTATGCGGCAACTTATGCGGGCCTGCGTAAGACGATCAGGGATGATTTGGCACTGATCGTCTCCGATCATCCCGCGGCGGCCGCGGCGGTCTTCACGAAAAACCGCGTGGTGGCAGCGCCAGTAGAAGTGGCTCGGAAGAACTTGCGAGCGGCTCGGGGACGCGTTCGAGCGGTGCTGGTAAACGCCGGCAATGCGAATTGCGCGACCAGGACTGCCATGGAAGCAACACTTGAATGCGTACGGGCGGCAGCCAACGCGCTGGGGACCAGGGTCGACCAAGTGCTTCCGGCATCGACTGGAGTGATCGGCGTTGAACTGGATGCCGGGCAAATTGTCGGCGCGATTCCGAAACTGCTGGAGGGCTTGGGCGCGAAAAGATTCGAGGATGCAGCGCGAGCGATTCTGACCACTGATACCCGGGAGAAAACGGCGTTCGCCGAAATCCAGGGTTCAAGGATTGCCGGCATGACGAAGGGCGCCGGCATGATTCATCCGCATATGGCTACGACGCTCGGATTCGTAATGACCGATGCTGTGGTTTCGCCCGAGGCACTGCGGGCCGCGCTCAAGCGCGCGATCGCGAGAAGTTACAATCGCATCTCCGTCGACGGCGACACGTCCACCAACGATATGGTTGCGGTGCTGGCTAATGGAGCTTCGGGCGTAATTCCGCCCGTAAAAGCATTCGAAGAGACCTTGACGGAGGTCCTCGAATCGCTGGCGCGGCAGATCGTCAGAGACGGTGAGGGTGCGACGAAGCTGGTGACGATCGAGGTGGAAGGGGTTTCGAGCGAACGAGTGGCGGAGCAAATCGCTCGATCCATCGCGAATTCGCCGCTGGTGAAAACGGCAATCGCAGGATCGGATCCGAACTGGGGACGAATCCTTTCGGCCGCCGGGAATTCAGGGATCGCGTTTGACCCGGCGCGCGTGAACATCGATATACAGGGCATCCCTGTGTGCCGCGGGGGCATTGCCGCCGACTTTTCCGAATCGGAGCTGAAGCGCAAACTAGACGACCCGGATTGCCTGATCCGGTTTGCGATTCAGGGGCGGGGGCGCGGAAGGGCCGTTTTTTGGACCTGCGATTTCACGGAAGAATATATCCGCATAAACGCCAGCTACCGGACCTGAATGCGCCAGTGCTTACTTTTGATTGCCGCGAGCGCGGCGATCGCTCAAACGCCTCCTGCCGACGTGGTGAATTTCGTCCGCTCGGTCGCGGACGCGCTAGCCCAAGGCCACTCCGACGATCCGCTGTTCGCCAGCGACGCAAGTCCGTTTCTGGATAAGTTCGATCCCAAAATGCCGGGATATTCGACGCTCCGCGATGAGGTCGAGTCGCTTCTCGCCACCGCCAAAGTCGGCTCGGCGATCGATATTGTAAGGGACGATGGAAACGATCAGAAGCGCTCGTTGGAACTGGACTGGCTTTTGCAGATCGAAGGCCAACCGAGCCGGCGTAAAATTGTGAAGTGCCAAATCGAGCGCGAGGGTAAGAACTGGAAGATCACCACATTCGAGCCGATCGATTTGTTCAAGCCGTAAGGTCTTACAATGGGCGTTCCATTGGCATAGCGAGCGGCGGTTCGACCAGGAAGTTCAGCTCCGATATGCGCGCGATCGCGGCCCGGATGGAAAGTTCGGTAGCGGGTTCCACCGTGATCACGAAAGGAAGATCGCGCCAGTTCTCGTTTGGCAACTGGAGCACAGCATCGATCGATATATTTTCGGAGGCCAGCGCAGCCGCGAGCTGGGCGATAATGCCCGGCCGGTCCTGAACGCGAAACCGAAGGTAATAAGCGGACTCGTGAAGCGTGATAGGGATCGGACGATACTCGCCGAGCCGCGCGTGGGCAAAGGGAGAAACGCGCTCCGGACTTCCCGAGCGGATCTCGCGCGCAACGCGCATTAAGTCGCTGACCACGGCCACGCCGGTCGGATGCGATCCAGCGCCGCGGCCATAATAAAAAGTGTCGGCGCCGTATTGTCCGCGCACCCACACGGCGTTGTAAGCGCCTCGGACACCCGCGAGAATGGTCGATTGAGGGATCAGGGAAGGTCTGACTGAGAGAATGAGACCGGCAGAGGTCTGGCGCGCTGTGCAAATCAAACGGATCGTGTGATGCAATTGATGCGCGTACTCGAAATCGATAGGAGTCACGCGGCGGATTCCCTCCACGTAAATATCAGCGGGCGCAATCCGCTCTCCGAACGCGAGCGCGGCCAGAATCGCGAGCTTGGAGCGTGCGTCATAGCCGTCGACGTCGGCGGAGGGATCGGCTTCGGCGTAGCCGGCTTGCTGCGCCTCGCCAAGAACCTGGTCGAAGGATGCGCCGCGGCCCTCGATCTCGGTCAGAATGTAATTGCAAGTGCCGTTGAGAATGCCATAAAGCGTGTCGATGCGGTCTCCAGAGATTCCCTCGCGCAGCACCGCATGTATCGGGATTCCTCCTGCGACGCTGGCTTCCATCGCAAGGTTCACGCGGGCGGCGATGGCGCGATCCCATAGTTCGGCTCCCGCCAAAGCCATCAATTCCTTGTTCGCCGTGACCACGGATTTTCCACAGGAAATGGCCGCCTCGATAATCTCCCGAGCGACCGCAACACCACCCACTAATTCGCAAACGATATGGATTTCGGGAAGATCGACCACTTCGCGCCAGTCCACAGTCTTCAGCGCGGAATCGAGCGCGCCTGGAAGCGCCCGCCGCAAAATTCCGCGGCTGCACACGGCGCGCACACGCAGTGGGAATCCAAGCTTAGCAGCGATCCGATCGGTGTTCTCGGTGAGAATCGCAAGCGCACCCATGCCGACATTTCCGAGTCCGATGATTCCGAGATTTACGGGTTGCATAAATGAGGCTAGTCTTTCACTGTACGACGACGCGAAGCTGATTCGTCGTCCGTTTGTATCATTGTAGGTGATGAAACTCGCCGTCCTGACGCTGCTTGCATGTTGCGCGCTCGGGCAAATATCCCCCGGGCCGCCTCTTCCCTGGCCCAATACTCCCAAGGAGGGGAATCCGCGATTTCCCAATGGGCGAACTCAGCGAGAAGCGATCGTCAAAGAAGACTACAAGAAGAATCTCGAAGACGCAGCCGAACTGGCGAAACTGGCTGACGAGCTCAAGGCGGACCTGGAGAAAGGCGATCGAAACGTCGTGTCGGTCAAAGACATGAAGAAAACCGACGATATCGAGAGGCTAGCACGGAATATTCGGGGCAGATTGAAAAGATATTGAATTCGAGAAGGCTTCAGCTCCCCCACAACTTCAGCCTCCCTCATAAAGGAACTGCGGGTATCGCACCACCTTGCGCCCGCTGCGCTTCCTGGCGATACAGTACATCTGCTCGCCACGAAGTTTCGTAGGATAGCGGTTGCGTTCCAGAAAGTCTTTGACCCAAAGATGACTGCCGTAGCCGGGGATTACTTCCGTGAACAGATTCTCGATTTCGAAGCCAGCGCTTTCGACCGCTTCCCGCAGCTCCGCCGGCGTATACTCGCGAACGTGGGGGATCTCAGTATCGGCGAATTCGCCCAGGGCATTCGCGAATTTTGAAAATAGTTGCGGATTCCCGCTCTGTTCGAGAACGCGCGCCACGGCCAGAAAGCTGGCCACATTGGGAGTCGTCAGGATCAACGTGCCTCCCTCTTCGAGCACGCGATGCATCTCGACGAGCATGTGCATCGGGTCATGCAGCATGTGCTCGAAGATCTCGCAAGCGAGCACCGTCTCAAAGCGGCCGTCCTCATAAGGATAGTGGTCCTTTTCCGCGTCGAAGAGATCGACAAAACAATGGAAGACTTCCCTGCTCTTCACGCTGCAGGATTTTTTCTCGATTTTTCCGAGCGGTCCGAAATACGCGCCGCGGACTTCCTCGTACCCGAGCACGCACTGGAGCGCCGGAGTCATTTGCATGTAGGCGCCCATTTCCAGAACGCGTTTGGAGCTGCGGGGAGGTGGGACCAACGTCAGCGTGCGCCCGATCCGCGGCACGTGAATTTCGAGATAGCTCCGCGCCGCGGCATCCGGCAGATCGATCGAGCGCACAAACGCAACAATCTCGTCGTAGCGCTCCCGCGGAGGAATGATTTCCTCCTTCGGCGCTGGCATTCCCAAGCGCGAAAGGCTCTGGTCGAGACGAGCTAACAGGCCCCGTAGGGAGCCGACCAGCGGCATGGGCCGCTACTCCGCAAGCGTTCCCTCCGCGGGTGCCTCGCCTTCGGAGAGACCGCCAGCGTAGAGAGACCGAGTCTCCTCGTCATAACCGGGTATGGCGTCGAGTGCGTTAGCGACCTGCTCGGCAGCCAATTCCTCCTCGATATCCTCGCCGGCGATTTTCACGTTCCGGTAGTATTCCATACCGGTGCCGGCCGGGATCAGGCGGCCCATGATCACGTTCTCTTTCAGGCCGCGAAGGTAATCGACCTTGCCGTTAATCGCAGCTTCGGTCAGCACTCGCGTAGTCTCCTGGAAACTAGCCGCGGAGATGAACGAATCAGTGGAAAGCGACGCCTTGGTAATGCCGAGCAACACCGTTTTACCAGCTGCCGGCCGCCCGCCAGCCTCCTGTACACGGTTATTCTCTTCCCGAAATTTGAACTTGTCGACGACTTCTTCCGGCAGAAACTCTGTGTCGCCGATGTCCTCGACCTTAACCCAGCGCATCATCTGCCGGGAGATGACCTCGAGGTGTTTATCGTTGATGTTTACGCCCTGCAGACGGTAGACTTCTTGAATCTCATTGACCAGGTACTTCTGCAGTTCCTTCTCACCCAGCACGCTCATGATGTCGTGCGGATTGCGCGGGCCATCCATCAACGGATCGCCGGCGCGGACGCGCTCGCCCTCCTGCACGTTGATATGAACGCCGCGCGGGATCGGGTATTCACGCTGCTCGCCGTCATCGCCGACGATGTAGATCTTGCGCATACCTTTCGCGATCTCACCGTATTTCACTGTGCCGTTGATCTCGCTGATCACGGCGGTTTCCCGAGGCTTGCGCGCCTCGAACAATTCGACAACGCGCGGCAGACCGCCGGTGATGTCTTTGGTCTTGGTGCTGGCGCGCGGAATCTTCGCCAGCACGTCGCCAGCGTGAACCTCATCGCCATCCTGCACAGTCAAGTGAGCGTGCATCGGCATGAGGTATCGCTTTTCCTCCGCCTTGGTGCCACCCTGCGGCCGGACCAGCACCGCCGGGATGCGCTTCTCGTCGGTAGAATCCATCACCACCCACTGAGATCGCCCGGTGATCTCGTCCACCTGCTCCTGCATGGTCAAGCCTTCAGTGAGGTCCTTGAAGTGAACGACGCCAGTTACCTCCGTGAGAATAGAGAAAGTATAGGGGTCCCATTCGAGCAGAACGTCGTTGGTCTTGATCTTAGCGCCGTCGGCAAGCAGAATTTTGGCGCCGTATACCACCGGGTAACGCTCCTTTTCACGCGCTTTGTCGTCGATGATCGCGATGATCCCATTCCGGTTCATCGCCACCAACTCGCCCTTCGCATTCTTCACGGTGGTCACACCGATGAATTTGACGAAGCCATCCGACTTGGCATCCTGTTTGGATTGCTCCGCCGAACCCGTCGCCGCGCCCCCGATGTGGAACGTGCGCATAGTGAGCTGCGTGCCAGGCTCGCCGATCGATTGAGCTGAAATGATCCCCACCGCTTCGCCGCGCTCGACCAGACGCCCGGTAGCCAGGTTGCGTCCATAGCAAAGCTGGCAAACGCCGCGCTTCGATTCGCAGGTCAGCACGGAACGAATCTTTACGCGCTCGATACCGGCCGCTTGAATTGCCGCGGCCAGATCTTCGGTGATCTCCTGATTGACGTGCACGATTACATTACCTTCGTAATCGAGCTGATCCTCCAGCGCTACGCGGCCGACGATGCGGTCCCGGAGCGGTTCGATGATTTCACCCGATTCGATGATCGGTTCGACATAAATTCCGTCGCTCGTTCCGCAATCGAATTCGGTAACGATCACGTCCTGCGCCACGTCGCACAAGCGCCGCGTGAGGTATCCGGAATCGGCCGTCTTCAACGCCGTATCCGCCAGCCCTTTGCGCGCGCCGTGGGTCGAAATGAAGTACTGCAGCACGTTGAGGCCTTCGCGGAAATTGGCCGTGATCGGCGTTTCGATGATCTCGCCCGACGGTCTAGCCATCAGTCCGCGCATGCCCGAGAGCTGGCGGATCTGTTGCTTCGAACCGCGCGCGCCGGAATCCGCCATGATGTAAATCGGATTGAGGTAGCGCCCCGTGCGATCGTCCTCCTCCATGGTTTTGAACATCTCTTCGGAGACACGCTCGGTCACCTTGGACCAGATCTCAACGATCTTGTTGTAGCGCTCGCCATGGGTGATCGCGCCTTCCTGATACTGGGCCTGAACCTCGATCACCGCCTTTTCGGCGTCCTTCACCAGACCGGCTTTTTCGCCGGGGACGATCATGTCGTCGATGCCGATGGAGATACCCGCGCGGGTAGCATACAGGAACCCGAGGCTCTTCACCTTATCGAGCATCGTTACCGTTATAGAGAGTCCGTACTTCAGGTAGCAGAAATGGACGAGCTGCGTAAGACCTTTTTTCTTGAGGAGACCGTTGATAAACGGCATTTCGTCCGGCAAAACGTCATTGAGGATGACGCGGCCGACGGTAGTATCCATATACTGCTTGTTGAACTCGATCGGCTCGGTGTGCATCAGATTCTGGTTGTCGAAAGCCTTGACCAGATCGATCACCTTGCCTGTGTAGCGCAGCTTGATCGGCGTCAGAGTTTCTACTTCGCCCATTTCGAGGGCGATCAGCACGTCGTCAATCGAAGCGAAGGTGCGGCCTTCGCCCTTGGTGCCGGGGCGCGCCTTGGTCAGGTAGTAAAGACCTAGCACCATGTCCTGAGTGGGCACCGCTATCGGCGCGCCATGAGCTGGCGACAGAATATTGTTCGACGAGAGCATTAGCGTAGACGCTTCGATCTGAGCCTCCGGCGAGAGCGGAATATGCACGGCCATCTGGTCGCCGTCGAAATCGGCGTTGAACGCGGTGCAGACCAGAGGATGAATCTTAATGGCCTTACCTTCGACCAGCACCGGCTCAAAAGCCTGGATACCGAGGCGGTGCAGCGTCGGCGCGCGATTAAGCAGAATCGGATGATCCTTGATCACTTCTTCAAGAATGTCCCAGACCACCGGGTCCTGCTGCTCGACCAATTCCTTGGCCTGCTTAATTGTGGTGCAGTGACCGCGCTGCTCGAGGCGATGATAGATAAATGGCTTGAACAGTTCCAGCGCCATCTTCTTCGGCAGGCCGCATTGATTTAGTTTCAGCTCGGGTCCGACGACGATCACGGAGCGGCCGGAATAATCGACGCGCTTTCCGAGCAGATTCTGGCGGAATCGTCCCTGCTTGCCCTTGAGCGTATCGGAGAGCGACTTGAGCGGCCGGTTATTGGCGCCGCGCAGCACCCGGCCACGCCGGCCGTTGTCGAACAGCGCGTCCACGGCTTCCTGCAGCATGCGCTTCTCATTCCGCACGATCACGTCCGGCGCGTGCAGTTCGATCAGCTTCTTCAATCGGTTATTGCGGTTGATGACGCGGCGATAGAGATCGTTGAGATCGGAGGTCGCAAAGCGGCCCCCATCGAGCGGCACCAGGGGACGCAGCTCCGGCGGAATCACCGGGATCACGTCCAGGATCATCCACTCCGGTTTGTTGCCAGATTTCCGGAAACTCTCAGCCACGCGAAGGCGTTTGGCGTACTTCAACTTTTTCTGCTGCGAGATTTCGGTCTTCATCTTCTCGCGAATATCGAGGCTCAATCCTTCGCAATCGACTTTCTTGAGAAGCTCCTTGATTCCCTCAGCGCCCATCATGGCTACGAATTTGCCGGGAAATTCCTGGTCTAGCTGGCGCTTGCGCTCGTCGCTGATGACCTCGGCCTTCTTGAGGTCGGGCACTTCGCCGTTATCGACGACCACGAAAGCTTCAAAATACAGCACGCGCTCAAGCTCGCGCAGCGTGATGTCGAGCAGATATCCGATGCGGCTCGGCAGGCCCTTGAAAAACCACACATGCGAGCAGGGACTAGCCAGTTCAATATGGCCCAAACGCTCGCGGCGCACGCGCGAAAGCGTGACTTCAACGCCGCACTTGTCGCAAATCACGCCGCGATGCTTCATGCGCTTGTACTTTCCGCACAAGCATTCCCAGTCCGCGATAGGACCGAAAATACGCGCGCAAAATAAGCCATCGCGCTCCGGTTTAAAGGTCCGGTAATTGATGGTCTCGGGCTTGGTGACCTCGCCATGGGACCAGCTTCGGATTTTCTCCGGACTGGCCAGCGAGATACGGATGGAATCAAAATCGGCGATCAAATTCGCGCGATCATACGGAGACGAACGATACATACTATCTCCCAAGTGATGCCTCCCCAGCGACCAATTTTAATTTCTTGTTCATTCTCATTTAGCGACTCGATTAATCCGCGGCCAGCGCTGTTTCGAGCACCTCGCGCGGCTTCTTCATCAATTCCACGTCCAGACACAGCGACTGTAATTCGCGAATCAGAACGTTGAAGCTTTCGGGGACGCCCGGCTCCGCAGCCGCTTCGCCCTTCACGATAGCTTCGTAGATCTTGGCGCGTCCATACACGTCGTCGGATTTGGCCGTGAGCAATTCCTGCAGCACGTAGGCCGCGCCGTAGGCTTCGAGCGCCCACACTTCCATTTCGCCGAAACGCTGCCCGCCGAATTGGGCTTTACCGCCCAGGGGCTGCTGGGTAATCAGCGAGTACGGTCCGATGGACCGGGCGTGAATCTTGTCGTCGACCAGATGCGAGAGCTTCAGCATGTAGATATAGCCGACCGTCACAGGCTGCTCGAACGGCTGCCCGCTGATGCCATCCCAAAGCTGGACTTTTCCCGAGCTAGGAAGGTGGGCTTCCTTCAACTGCGCCTTGATGTCCTTCTCCGTAGCGCCGTCGAAAACAGGCGTAGCGAATCTTAATCCCAGAGCGTGTGCCGCCCAGCCCAGGTGAGTTTCCAGGATCTGGCCGACGTTCATGCGGCTGGGCACTCCGAGCGGGTTGAGCACGATTTCGACAGGCGTCCCGTCGGGCAGATAGGGCATGTCCTCGTCCGGAACAATCCGCGCGATCACACCCTTGTTCCCGTGCCGGCCCGCCATCTTGTCGCCGACCGAGAGCTTGCGCTTCATAGCGATGTAGCACTTCACCTGCTTGATGACACCCGGGGGCAGTTCATCGCCTTTGCGCAGCTTGCCGATCTTTTCATCCGTGATCTTCTCGAGCACTGCGATCTGCCGCGAAGTCATTTCCTCAATTTCATCGACCTGCTCGTTCAGTCGCGGATCTTTATCTTTGAGCTTCATACGCTTCAGATCGCGCGCGCGCAGCTTCTCGATCAGATCGCGAGTCAGTTCGGTGCCCTTAGAGAGCAACTTTTTATTGGTCTTTTCGTCGTGCAGATCGGCCAAAAGCTCTTTGGAGTCGAGCATCGCTGCGAGGCGCTTGGAGCGCTCGTCGGTCAGAATGCGCTTCTCATCCTCGAGGTTCCGCTTCAGCCGCTCCTCCTGCGCTTCCAGAATTAGTTTGGATCGTTCATCAAGCTCCGCGCCCTTGCGCGAAAATACTTTGCAATCGACCACTGTGCCTTCAATTCCTGGCGGGCAGTAGAGCGAAGCATCCTTTACGTCGCCGGCTTTTTCGCCGAAGATCGCGCGAAGCAGTTTTTCTTCGGGCGTCAACTGCGTCTCACCTTTGGGCGTGACCTTGCCGACCAGGATGTCGCCCGGTTTAACGGTTGCGCCGACGCGAATAATGCCGCTCTCATCCAGGTTGCGCAGGAATCCCTCGGCGATATTCGGAATATCGCGTGTGATTTCCTCCGGGCCGAGCTTGGTATCGCGCGCGTCGACCTCAAACTCCTCAATATGAATGGAGGTGTAGTAGTCTTCTTTTACCAGCTTCTCGGAAACCACGATGGCATCCTCGAAGTTATAGCCGCGCCAGGGCATGAACGCCACCAGCACGTTGCGGCCGAGGGCTAGTTCGCCGCTCTCGGTGCATGGACCATCCGCCAGCACATGGCCTTTTTTTACCTTTTGCCCCTTGAACACGATCGGCTTCTGGTTAATACAGGTGTTCTGATTGGAGCGCTTGAACTTGGTCATCTGATAGATGTCTGCGCCCACCTCTCGCGAGAGCTGCCCTTCGTAGACATTGCCCTCGACGCGGACGATAATGCGCTCGCTATCCACTGAATCGACTACGCCGGCTCGCTTGCACAGAACTACCGCGCCGGAATCGCGCGCAGTCACGCGTTCCATTCCCGTGCCAACGTAGGGCGCCTCGGCGCGCAGCAGCGGCACGGCCTGGCGCTGCATGTTCGATCCCATCAGCGCGCGGTTAGCGTCGTCGTTCTCAAGGAACGGGATCAAACTGGCGGCGACGCTGACCAATTGCTTGGGACTGACGTCCATGTACTCGATCTCGCCGACATGTTTCAGAACGAAGTTGCCCGCCTGCCGGGCATTGACCAGCTCAGCGGTAATACGCCCCTTCTCGTCGAGACCCACATTTGCTTGGGCGATGATGTATTTGTCTTCTTCCCAGGCTGAAAGATAATCGCAGTGCGCCTCGATTTCGGCCTGCATCTTCTTGGCGCTCGAAAGCGCGCGGTTGTCCTTGTCGACCTCGCCGCGCATCAGCACCTGTCCGACTTTGAGATCTGAGTCGCCGGGGTTCAGGACGCGAACTTCGTCCACCACCACGCCATCCTTTACGCGCCGGTAGGGGCTTTCGATGAACCCGTATTCGTTGATTCGCGCAAAACACGAGAGAGAGCTGATAAGGCCGATATTCGGACCTTCTGGAGTCTCAATCGGGCAAATGCGGCCGTAGTGCGTCGGGTGCACGTCGCGCACTTCGAATCCGGCGCGCTCCCGCGATAACCCTCCTGGTCCAAGAGCCGACAGACGCCGCTTGTGCGTGATCTCGCTCAGCGGATTGGTCTGATCCATGAACTGAGAAAGCTGTGAGGAGCCGAAGAATTCGCGGATGGCCGCCATCACCGGCTTGGCGTTCACCAGGTCGTGCGGCATGGCCGTCGACATTTCCTGGTACACGCTCATTTTTTCTTTGATCGCCCGTTCCATGCGGACCAGTCCGATGCGGAACTGGTTTTCGAGCAGTTCGCCCACCGCGCGTACGCGGCGGTTTCCCAGGTGGTCGATGTCGTCCACCGCGCCAATGCCCTTGCGCAGCCTCAGCAGGTACTGGATCGTATCGATAAAATCCTTATGGTTTAGCGTGCGCCGATCCAGCGGAGCGGCATCGGCCTTGTCATATAGCTTGATATTGAACTTCATGCGTCCGACGCGCGAGAAATCGTATTTCCGCGGATCGAAGAACATGCCCTGAAATAGCTGAGTGGCGGTGTCGACGGTCGGCGGATCGCCCGGCCGCAGCTTTCTGTAAATTTCGAGCAGTGCATCGTTCTGCTGTTTGACGCCATCCTTTTTAAGGGTGGCCGAGATCACGTTGCCCACATCGTCGAACTCGGGAAAGAAAATGTCGAACTTAGCGATCTTGGCTTCGATCAGCTTGGCAGTGATGGTTTGAGTCAGCTCATGGTTGGCCTCGACCAGCACTTCGCCCGTGTCCATGTCGACCACGTCGGCGGCCACGTAGGCGCCGTCCAGATCGTTCGCAGCGACCTCTACCTGCTCGATCTTCGCTTTCTGAATTTCCTTATATACGCTGTTGGTAATCTTGCGGCCCTGCGGCACCACGGTGTCGCCGCCCTTTGTGGTCACAGCGTACGAAAGCTTGTGCCCGATCAAGCCGTCGGAAACCTTCCAGAACAGCTTCTTGTCCTTAATGACGATGTCGGTGCAGCGATAGAAGGCGCGTAAGATATCGGCATCGGTCTTCAGGCCCAGCGCGCGCAGGAATACCGTTCCGTAGAATTTACGTTTTCGGTCGATACGTACGTGCAGGAGATTCTTGTTATCGTATTCGAATTCGACCCAACTTCCCCGATACGGAATAATCTTCCCGAGGAAGTAACCCTGCGCCTGCTGGCGCTCGAAGAACACGCCGGGAGAGCGGTGCAGTTGCGATACGATGACGCGCTCGGTGCCGTTGATAATAAACGTGCCATTCTCGGTCATCAGGGGGATTTCCCCAAAGAAAACTTCCTGCTCCTTGATGTCTCGGATGGTCTTGTTGCCGGTTTCCGGATCTTTGTCGAAAACCGTCAGCCGGATGGTGACCTTTAGGGGCGCGGCATAAGTCATACCACGCTCTTCGCACTCGGCGACCTCATACTTGAGCTGCAAGCCCACCGGATCGCCGCAGCGGTTGCAAAACGTCACGATATTCTTGTTAAAAGTGCCGCAGCGGGGACAGAGCACGTCGCCCAAATGAAACGGATCGGTCTTAATAGTCGCGCCGCAGGCCGGGTTGCGACAGGTCGAGCGCAGGTGATGCAGCCCTTTCAGGTTGCCGCACTTGCACTCCCAGTTGCCGATGGCGTAATCGACGAACTCGAGCTGGCTCAATCCACGGAAATCCGAGATGGGGAAGACGCTCTTGAACACACTCTCAAGGCCGGTGTCGTCCCGCTCGCTCGGGAGCAGATCCATCTGCAAGAACCGTTCGTAGGACTTCTTTTGGACCTCGATCAGGTTCGGAATGGGAATCGATGTTTTGATCTTAGAAAAATCGACTCGCTCACGGATAGCTCCATTTTCAGGGGTGTACATTGTGTTTCCAATCCTCAAATCCTACACAGCGCATCGAAAATCTGTGCGCTCGTTTGAGCGGACCGGTGGCTCAGGCGGCCTCCGGTTGAAAATAAAAATCCCCGAAGGTCGGGACACACTTTTGGGGGATCTCTGCGGGCAAACAAAAACCTAACGGTAGTTCGGACGAACTGCCGAGCAGATCGCGGGGTAACAAATTCACTGTGACAGGTCCGGGGCTCTCTTCTCCGGTATTTCAATCATAACAGACGCTGGTAATTCCGTCAAACGGACATCCGCCGGCGGCTCGCGTCGCGGTCTCCTACTTAACTTCCACGCTGGCGCCCGCGTCGACGAACTTTTTCTTGATCGCCTCGGCTTCTTCCTTATTGATGCCTTCTTTTACGGTCTTGGGGGCTCCATCGACCAGGTCCTTAGCCTCTTTCAGGCCAAGGCTGGTGACCTCTCGAACCGCCTTGATGACGTTTATCTTGTTTGCGCCGGCCGCCGTGAGAACCACGGCAAACTCGGTCTTCTCCTCGACTGGAGCCGCCGTAGCCACACCACCCGCCGCCGGAGCCGCAGCTACGGCCGCCGCGGCAGAGACGCCCAGCTTCTCTTCAAGCATCTTCACGAGATGCGACGCCTCGAGGAGCGTCAGCCCTTGAATCTGTTCGGCAATCACGTTAATATCAGCCATTTCGTTATCCTTCCACTAACTTGAAAACTTGTTTTCCTTTATACCCTGGTCGACAACCACGGCGAGATTTCGTCCTACGCCTCCGACCACGATCGCCAAGCGCTGAGCCGGCGCATTGATCAGGTACAGCAGCTTCGCAAAGATCGCTTCCTTCGAGGGCAGACTCGCGAGTTCGGTGATCCCGGCCACATCGACCGCTCTTCCCTCGACCACGCCCGCGCGGAAAGTGAAACTCGGGTTCGTTTTGGCGTAGGTCGCCAACGCTTTTGCGAGCGCCACTGGATCGCCCGAGGTGTAGGCGAGTGAGCACATGCCCTTCAGGTCCCTTAGCAGCTCCGCCGACGGCGTTCCTTCGCCCGCCTTCTCGGCGACACGATTCTTAACGACCTGGTAATTGGCCTTCACTCCACGGATCGTTTTGCGCAGCTCAAAATCCTGCCCGACGGTCAGCTTCTCATAGCCGGTCAGGAACACGTTCTGGGCTTTGGCGAGCTGCTCGCGCAGAGCCTCCATATCCTTTTTTTTGTCGTCTTTATTTTTCATATCAAAATCGTTCCGCTCAGACGGCCTTGAGATTATACGGTGTCACGTCCAGCGGCACGCCCGGCCCCATAGTGGAGCAAATGGTCACGCTGCGGACATATTTACCCTTAGCGGCTGCCGGTTTGGCTTTTACCACGGCTTGCAGCAGGCTATTGGCATTCTCGAGCAACTTGTCGCTCGAGAAGCTCACTTTGCCGACTGGAACATGGATCACTCCGGTTTTGTCGACGCGGAATTCCACTTTGCCCATTTTGACTTCTTTGACCGCCTTGGCCACATCCACAGTCACCGTGCCGGTCTTGGGGTTCGGCATCAGGCCGCGGGGTCCAAGGATCTTACCAAGCTTTCCGACCGAACGCATCATGTCGGGCGTGGCGATCACCGCGTCGAAATCCGTCCAGCTTTCGTTCTGAATTTTGGTGACCATATCGTCGCCGCCGACGATATCCGCGCCCGCTTCTTCAGCTTCGCGCTGTTTGTCGCCCGAGGCGATTACGAGCACCTTTTTGGATTTGCCCAGCCCGTTCGGCAGCACTACAGTTCCGCGAACCATCTGATCGGCATGCTTAGGATCGACACCCAAGCGTAGATGAAGTTCCACGGTCTCATCGAACTTGGCGAATTTGACTTTCTGCACGAGCGGGACGGCCTGGTCAATAGGGTAGGGCTTACGCTCAACCTGTTCTAACGCAGCAGAGTACTTTTTTCCAGCTTTGTGGCTCATTTTTGACTGGTCCAAGCGGCCGGGATGGACAGCCTCCCGCGCCTCCCAATATGACTATGAACTCCACGATAACAGATAGATGTTTGGAGCGCAAACTGCCGTCTCGGGATTTAGAATAAAACTAAACATGGAGATTTACCTTCTTCGGCACGGCATTGCCGAAGATCGCTCAAAATCCGGGCGGGATGCCGACCGCCGCCTCACGGACGAGGGCCGCGAAAAGTTACGGCGAGTACTTGAGCGCGCCCATTCGGCGGGAGTCAGTCCCTCTCTGATTCTTTCGAGTCCCTACAAACGAGCGATTGAGACCGCAGAGATCGCGGCCCGCGAACTGGGCTACGACGGTAAAATCGTGCGGGTCGATTGCCTGACGCCGGAGTCGTCTCCCCCCGCCGTATGGATGGAGATTGTATCTCACCGGCACGAGCCCGCAGTATTGCTCGCTGGCCATGAGCCGCTGTTTTCAGCGATCATCGCCTATATGCTCGGATCCTCCCATGCGATGGTCAACTTTAAGAAGGCGGCCCTGGTCCGCATCGATGTCGATTCGTTCGGCGCGGAGCCGGCGGGAGTGTTGCAATGGATGCTTACGGCCAAGATCAGTTAAGCGGCGCGCGGCGCATGCTAACCTGAGGGTTCCTGGTGGCCGAGACAGAGTCCAAATTGCCCGCGGGACCCGGCTTTGCGCGGCTAGTCGAGATTATGGCGCGCTTGCGCGCCCCCGGCGGCTGCCCCTGGGACCGGGAACAGAATTTCGACACGATCAAACCTTACCTACTGGAAGAGACCTACGAAGTCCTGGATGCAATCGATGCGCGGGATTGGGATGGTCTCGCGGAAGAACTCGGCGATCTGCTGCTGCAGTCTGTGTTCTTCGCCCAGATGGCCTCTGAAGCCGGGCACTTCGATATTTCGGATTCTCTCGATGCGATCAACCGAAAACTGATCCGCCGTCATCCACACGTGTTTGCCGATGGGGACGCGCGCACCTCCGACGACGTCAAGCGGCGCTGGGATGAGATCAAAGCCGCCGAGAAGCCGGACGCGAAGGGACTCCTCGATAGGGTTCCCCGCTCCCTGCCTGCGCTGGTCGAGGCGCAGCAGATCGCTTCCCGCGCCGCGGGCGCCGGGTTCGATTGGAAAAACGCCGGCCAAGTGTTCGATAAATTACAGGAAGAGCTGAACGAGCTTCAGGCCGTGCGCGCCGATGGTCCTCAGACCGCGATTGAAGAGGAACTCGGCGACGTGCTGTTTGTCATCGTTAACATCGCTCGCTTCCTGAAAGTGGATCCCGAACAGGCCTTACGCCGAACCAATGCCAAATTCCGCAGCCGCTTCGCGCACGTCGAGAGTGGCCTGGCGGGTCGTGGAAAGACGCCGGCCGAGGCCACCATCGACGAGATGGAAGAGCTGTGGCAGGACGCCAAAGGCCGGAGGTTGTGATTGCGGTTCGCGCGCTCACGCGCCACGCTGAGTTCAACGACGCCGTGCGTCTGCAGAAAATTATTTGGGGGTTCGATGATATCGAGCTCATGCCGGTCCGCCTGTTTGTCACGGCGGTAAAAATCGGGGGGCAAGCAATCGGCGCGTACGATGGCGATCGTATGGTCGGTTTTTGCCTCGCAATCCCGGGGATAAAAGCAAACTCGAAGGGGTATTTGCACAGCCACATGCTTGGGGTTTTGAAAGAATATCGCAATGCCGGCGTCGGCCGCCTTCTCAAGCTGGAGCAGCGCAAAGAGGCGCTCAGCCGCGGGATCGACCTAATGGAATGGACTTTCGACCCACTCGAATTAAAGAACGCATATTTTAATGTGGAGCGTCTGGGTGCTGTGGTGCGCCGATTCGTGCTGAACCAGTACGGCACTACCTCCAGCCGACTGCACAGCGGTTTGCCCACGGACCGCTGCATCGCCGAGTGGTGGATCGCCGGCCTTCGCGTTGAAACCATTCTCGCCGGCCGCGAGGTCCAGCGTCCTCCGATTATCGCCCGCATACCCGTGCCCGCGAATATTCAGGTCATCAAAGAAACCGACCAGGCGCAGGCGCGCGATATTCAGAAGCGTGTCAGCGGGCAATTCATGGAATATTTTTCAAAGGGCCTCGAAGTGATCGGATTCGAACGCACACCCGATGCGGGCACGTACCTTTTCGCGTCTTCGTCCGCTTGAACCATGCCCATTCAAATAGAACGCATCATTCTTCGCCAGATCCACATGCCTCTGGTGCACTTCTTCGAGACCAGTTTCGGCCGCATTTATGAACGCAAAATTGTGCTGGTCGAGTTGATCGCCGATGGCCTCTCCGGCTGGGGAGAAGCGACTGCCGGCGAGAATCCCTTCTATAACGAAGAGTGGACCGAATCCGCGTGGCTCATCGTGCGGGATTACGTTGCGCCGCGTATCCTCAAGCATCCTTTTGAAACCGCCGCGGATGTGGCGGACCGCACCTCTCATATTCGGGGACATCGGATGGCGCGTGCCTCGGTCGAAGTGGCGATGTGGGATCTGGAGGCGCGGCGGCAGGGTGTCCCGCTCGCCCAGCAAATCGGCGGCGGCGCGCGCACCGAAATTCCCTGCGGAGTCTCTATCGGTATTCAGGATTCGGTTTCACAATTGATCGAGAAGATCCGGACGGAAGTCGATGCGGGCTATCAGCGGATCAAGATCAAGATTAAACCCGGCTGGGATGTGGATGTGATTCGCGCGGTACGAAAGGAGTTTCCGGATATACTTCTCATGGCCGACGCGAACTCCGCTTACACTCTGGTGGATGCCGATCTGTTGAAGTCTCTTGACGAATTTAATCTGATGATGATCGAGCAACCCTTGGCGCACGATGAGATTTTCGATCATTCCATATTGCAGGCGCAGTTGCGTACCCCGATCTGTCTCGATGAGTGTATCCGCAATGCCCATCAGGCCGAACAGGCCATCCGCACAAAGGCGTGCGGCATCATCAATATCAAGCTGGGGCGAGTCGGCGGCTTTCTGGAGGCCCGGCGGGTGCACGATATCGCCAAAGCGAATGGCATCCCGGTCTGGTGCGGTGGGATGCTTGAAGCCGGAATCGGACGGGCTCACAATATCGCGCTCGCGACGCTTCCGGATTTTATATTGCCGGGCGATGTCTCAGCCAGCAAGCGATATTGGAAGCGCGACATTATTTCTCCTGCCGTGGAAGTGTCGCCGCAGGGGACCATTGCCGTTCCCACCGCGCCGGGGTTCGGCTACGAAGTCGATCGTGACTTTCTGAAACACATTACGGTGCGTGAAGACATTCTGATGTGATCAGGGGATGCTCGCACTCGAAGGACGCATAATTCTCGTGACCGGCGCCGCCAAGCGGATTGGCCGCGGCATCGCCATTCGCCTGGCCCGCGAAGGCGCTCGCGTCGCGATCCACTATCACACTTCCGAGGCCGAAGCTCGCGCGACCGCGGCGGAATGCGGCAACGCTCCGATCTTCCGCGCTAATCTAGAGCACGTCGCTGAGATCGAATCGCTCTTTGGCGCGGTCGAGAACCATTTCGGGCGAATCGATGGCTTAATCAACAATGCCGCGCGCTTTACCCGCAAGAATCCACTCGAGATCACCGAAGCCGACTGGGATTTCATTCATTCGGTGAATCTGAAGGCGACGTTTTTTTGTTGCCAACAAGGGGCGCGGCGGATGCTCGCGAAAGATGGCGGCCGGATCGTGAACATCAGCTCGCTCGGAGGACTTCGTCCGTGGTCGCAAAACGCGCACTACTGCGCCTCGAAGGCGGGTGTCATCATGCTGACCCGTGTTTTGGCTAAGGCATTCGCCCCGCGCGTGACCGTGAACTCAGTGGCCCCTGGCGTGATTCCTTTTGGCGCGACTGACGCCCGCATCAATCGTCTGGTGGCAGCTACGCCAGCCGGACGGGCCGGGAACCGCGGACGAGATTGCCGACGCGGTCGTCTATTTCCTTCAATCCTCCGACTTCATGACTGGACAGGTCCTGGCAGTCGACGGCGGATTAAGCCTCAAATAATTACGCGGGTTGGCGGGAATTTCCCCCCGGTCCGCTATATAATGTGGCGATTGTCTAAAGGTTGTCTTCGGAGGAATATTCGTGAATCCGCCTAATTCGCCCAGCGCGAGCGTCCCTGTCGATCCTAAAGTTATTGCCGATTCCCTTTTTCAACTCACCTCGGGTTGGGTCCCCGGGCCGGGCGTTTCTCCACAAGCGCTGACCACTGCACGCGCGGCTCTGGCATCGAGTTTGGTCGCGGGGCGGAACGTGACCGAAATACACGCCGCTCGTCCGCGATCAAGCGCACAGCCGCCGAGCGATCCGAAATTATCCACAGCGCTGCTGCAGATCGCATCCAGCGCGGCGGCAGCGCAAGCCCCGCCCGCGACCGCCATTATTCGGAGCCCCTATGCCGCTACGCTCGCCAATCCTTCTGGCGCTCCGGCTTGGGCGCGCGGCGCACAGGTGGTGCAGAGCCTGGGACCGTTCGTCGATGTGAACGGCATCCCCCACTGGGTGGATCTGATGCTGTTCACCGTGTCAACCCAGTTCGCCTTTGGAAACCCATCCACCCCATTCGGGGTATTCCCGATCGTCCATCATCTGCTTCCGCCTGCTTCGGCTTCGGAATTCAAGCTGGGGTCGGGGAGCGTCTGGTTTCTCGCCAATTGGCTGGCGGGGTCGCTGCCGAGCGGCAACTTCACCGGATTTTCGATCACCAGCGGAATGCTGATCTCATCGGAAGCGATGACATTTGAAAGCGGTGTTTACGTCGTACCCACCGCCGCCACCTTGACAGTGGACATAACGCTTGCCGCCGCGCCTTCGCCAATCGGAACGGGCAATCCCGGCGCGGATGCCGCCGCCGCTGTATTTACGCCGCCCTCCGCGGTCACGCTGATCTTTAAACCGTCGAGTGCGGCTTTTCAATCCGTAGCCGACGCGATAGCGATCGCCTACGGCTCTTCGGTGACTCTGCATTGGGACCAGGGCGAGGTGCTGGCTGTAGCGGGTCTGCCGGAAATCATGGCGCCCTGCACGGCATCGCCGTCAAATTTCAATTTTGAAAACTCTTCCTCGCAGGTTTTCACGCCGTCCGGCAGTACCTCGATTGCCAGCGCGGGCTGGGCTTTGCCGCTGATTGAGGCGAGCATTTCCACCCTGCCCGCGATCGCCGGGCCTGGCACAGCCCTGCTTCGTCTTTCGGCCGGCGGTTCCTTGAAGACTCTGGTCCAACCCTCTGTACCCAAGCCAATATGGCTGCTCGAGATCGGCACGGGCGCACTGTATATATTGGCCGAGGGCCAAGCCGAGGTGGTAAGCACGATGTTTCAACTTTGGCCGGAGAGCGCTCCGTCGAAGCTGAATTCCACGGTCGATTTTTCCACGATTCCGTTGGCTGTGTATGCCTATCTGTCATCTTCCACGGACGAACTTTTGTTCACACCGGGACGTGTGGAAGCTCACCTCGATCGTCCTCGCACCGCAGCCGGGGCGCGCTTTCCGTACAAATCGGGAGCGAGCTTGTTTATCAATCAATCTCAGACCTCCACGATATTGGTCATTCTGGGCGCTCGCGCGGACGACCGCTCGCACATTACTTCGCTCGCCATGGAGAACGCTTTGCTGGGAGTAGATTCGCCGGACGGGTTTACTCTGGCAGGAACGCTGCAAGGCGCGCAAGTGTTGAAGTGCGCCGCCGGTTTTTCCTTCGATTTGCGCTGGCTGCTGCCGACGCTGCCGGATCCCTACGCCGCCAGTTTCAATCTTGCGTTGGTGCGAGTGGACTCTGCCTCGTCGAGCATTGGCACGGTCCTGGCGATAACGTCATGGGCCGGCCAAAACGCCAAACCTGAGCTGGGATTCATACTGCTTCCTGCCGCCTCTTCATCGGGAAATTCCACCCCGTTTGCTCCGGCCATCGCATCCGGCGATGCTCTCGCGGTTTCTTCTCAAAGATCGATGAGCGCCGCCCTGCTCGACCTCTCCACCCGCGTCGATTTGTTGGGCGTCGCTGTGGCGCCCCAGATCGGGGCGCTCGTAGGGAACAGTCGAGACAACCTCAACGCCGTGGAAGCTGTCAAGGCCGGTTCAACTCCCGCGCCGGAGGTGGCATTCTCGGGGATGTGGCTCGCGCTGAATGGCGCAGCTGTGGCGACATTCGCGCTGCCGCAGTTCTCCTGGGAGCCGATGGAATCCACGGCTGTGGATCAAAGCGGGCCCATCGAGTGCGATCCCGGCTCCGATGGATTTCCGCTGCTGGTCGCGTCGCCGAACACGCAGCAACTGGTTTCGTTCGCGCCTGCACCGGTCCTTCTAAACAACATTGAAAATGTCTCGGCGGGCCTGCCTTTTGCCGCGCTGTTCAGCCTGCCCTTCGGTCTGAATGCCGTGATTATTCAAAGCAATTCCCCCTCGAAAAGGAAAGCCGGCGTGCATTCGACCTTCGCGTTTGAAGGCGGCCGGTTTGGCACGAATATTCCGCGCTTTCCTAATTCATTTCCGCCCAGTCCTCCTGTCGCCGCACCCCCGCAGCCGCCTGCGCCGTCGAATCCTCTTCAAACCCTGACCGGGGCTTGGACGCTTTCGTTGAAACCTGAGCATCCTGACGATTCCAACGCGAGTTTCGGCGGATTCACCGATATCGACGCGACCGGCGTAGCCCCGGGATACGGTACCTACGTGCTGGGCTATGACAAAACCACCCAATCTTCGGATGTAGCCGATATTTTTGCGGGGGAATTTTCCGATTCTGCGCCTACGCATGCCGTGCCTCTCCGACGCATCGATTTCTGCGGCTATGGCGCGAGCACATTCAGCGAGTGGATCGATGAAAACGCGAGTGGTCCGGCTGTGACCAAGGTCCAGTTCGAGGCAAGCATGGGCCGCACCGCGCTTGAAGTGATCCAGGTGGTAAGCGTCATTTATCCGTACTGCATCCAGGTCGTACGCACCATCACCATACAGCGGCAGAACGCGGGTTGGGTGAAGCGGACCGACAGTGGGTGGCAGGCGGCTTCTTCGGGAACATTTAAGTTCCCGGCCGATGTTGCGGCACAGTATTCGGGCCGCGTTCATCAGGGCGCGCTGAACGGCGCTTACAACGTCCGCAATATTCGCGATCAGAAGCAAACCGTTCCCGTCACAGCTCCCGCGTCCTCGAGCGATCCAGAGGCGGGGAACACATTCGAGTTTCGGCAGGTTCTGTTCGACGCGGATCTGGTGATGGACGGGAGCCTGAACATCACCACCGGGGGGTTCGCCGCTGAAAACGTCGGCGGCCCGAGCGGACTTACGGCGGTCTCATCCAAGAACATGGTGGGGTACCTGCAGCTCAGCCCGGATGTGCATTCCCCGTTTCCCGACACGCTCGCGCTGCTTTTCGATCAGACCGGTCCTCTTACGCCCGCGATCTCGTGCACTACGGAAGCAGGCCGCTTCAACAACACAGCAGGTACGGTGTTGCGCTGCTCGGCGTTTGAAGTGGACATGATCACTGATGCCGCGAGCACTTCAACGCCTGTCCCAGCGCTGGGAGTGGCTCTGCGCGGAGCGCCGCAAATCCCCCGCGGAGGCGGCTGGAGCATGGGCGAACGCTCCTTTACCGATCCCGCGCCTTCCGCGCTCCCGAATGATTACCCCGTCCCGCTGGTGCGGCCGGCGACCAGCAACGATTACTGGTACATTGCCGACATCGCGGATATCCTTCAATTGGCGCAGCCGGCCAATTATTACAGCCTGCTTCACTCGACAGGTACACAGAAAGTTCTGTTCGAATCGCCGCAGATTCCGACCTCGGCCTCGATCATCCCGCCGCCCTCCGCGCCCGGGTTGCAATTCCCGAAGCCTGGCCCTCCCAAATCGGGAGGGGCGCCCGGAAATCCCGGGTCGCCAAACTTGGGCGACCTTGCCGCGATCCTCAATTCGACGGGTCTGTTCCCAGATCTCACTTCGGCTCTGTCGCTCATGGAGAGCGAGATCGAGCAGATCAACACCGTCGGGCAGGGCTTTAAATATTCCAAGAGCTACACCTTCCCGGCCGGTCAGAAAGCGACCATTGTCGACCTGAGCGTCATGAGCGTGGTGCTGCTGTATGAGGATACCCCCCAGACAACCAATCCGCCCGCCTCCCCGTCGCCAACTGTGCTGACCTACACCGTCGACTCTTCGGCCTCGCCCAGTTGGACTCTCTCCATCGGAAAGTTTTCACTCCAGGTTATCGTCCCCTTATTCAGCAGCGATCCTTTGCTGACCATCACCGGCGGTTTCTACGGGGATGAGCACACGGCGCCCGGCGTGAGTGGGCTTAACATCCAGTTCGGCGGCGCCCTCAGCATTGTCAAAAACGTCTTCAGTGATTTGCAGACGCTCGCGCAGTTTCTTCCCGGCGGAGCGGCCGCCAGCCTGGATGTGGCTCTTTCAGACGGCACGCTAACCGTTTCCGATATTTTCACGATCGCCGACATGCCGCTAGGCTTGGGCAATCTGACGGACATTAGCCTGGACGTCGGGTTGAACGTACAGCTTCAGCCGCTGAGTGTGAACTTCAGCGTAGGCATAGGCTCCCCGGACAATCCTTTCAACTGGATTGCCTCTCCGCTCGCCGGCAACGGTCTGATGACTTTGGGGGTGCAGAATAGCGCGCCCGAACTGACGATTCAGGCTGGTATCGGACTGGGTCTGGCGATAGATTTGGGAATCGCTTCGGGATCCGCTTCGGTTACCATCGCATTCCAGCTCAACGTAGATGGCAATTCCATTACGCTGATGGTTATTCTCTCGGGGCAGGCCTCCGTTGATGTGCTGGACGGATTAGCCAGCGCCTCCCTCACGCTCTCCGCTGCGCTGGGATTATCTCTGAATCCGGCTCTCCCTATCCCAAATCTTCTGCCCGGGCCGGAGCTTGAAATTCCATCGGTCGACATCACCTTGCTGGCCGCAGTCTCGGTCGGCATTCATATCAGCATTTGCTGGGTCGTCAACGTGAGTTGGGACGGCTCCTGGCAGTTTTCGCAGTCCATCCATACACCGTCGATCACGGTGAATGCCTGAAGACCGGAGAACGACATGGCACTTAACGATCTCGAACTTAGCTTGATGGCCTTCCCGCAGCGTTGGAACGGTTCAACCGGAGTCCTCTCGGTGAATCTGCTGCTGTTACCTGTTGGAGACCCAACGGCTCCTCTTGGCGACGGTCCGCAATTCGCCGGAACGCCGGTGCATTTGAATGTAAATATCGTCGCCGGTCTGGCCAGCCTTCCGAGCACTTCGACGCCGTTTTCCCAAGTCACGCCCTTTTTTGCCCAGCCCCCAACCGTAGCGGCCACGCTGTATACGACGCTCTACAACCAGCTCGTGGCTAAGGGCATCAATGTTACCACCGCCGGCCTCTCCACTCCGCCTCCAGCGGGCGCGCGAATCCTCAAATCGCTGCCTCCCAGCTACACACAGGCCTTTCCCTTCGATGCGCCGCGCTCGAGCGACCTCATCGTCGGCGATGGATACGGCTGCGCGCTTCGCAGCCAGGCCCCGGCCGCGAATGCCTCTCTTCCCGGTCCCGATACCAGCATCGCGTGGGGGCAAGTTCTGTCCTATGCCTTACGCCAGCCCGCGTTGGCTTCGGCCATGGGTTTAATCTACAGCATCCAGGTCAGCATCCCGGCTGGCCTGCTCGCTAGCGGTGGATTCGTTTATTTCACCCTCGACGCCTCCGTGCCGGGCAACCCTTGGGTCAACGACTGGCAATTGAATCCCGACAAGGTCAAAAGCTACGCCGCGCGTTTGCCCGCGTTAGCGGCATCGGGTACCCGGCCGCTGTTCGCAGCAACGCTGATGCCTATAGTCGCGACGCCTCCCAGTAATTTAACTGAGGCCCAGTTTGAAGCCGAAGAATACGACGACGGCTTCGCGCAGATCGTTCACTCGAATCAACCCACGACCATCGACACGGCGACACTCGACGCGGACCAGATCGCCCCGGGCACCGACGCCGGCATTCAGATCGGATGGGATGACGAGCAGGTCACCGTATGGCTGAATAACCAGGTGGACCTGTTGCGCTACCGACTGAATGCGTCTCCTCCCCCGGTATCGCCCCCAGCGGAAGCGCCCTTGGGAGTGCTGGGCTATCGCATTGATGTGCGCCTTAAAGGCGCGGCCAACTGGGACTCGCTGTGCCAGATTAATGGAACGCTGCCGTTCAATCAGAATACTTACGGAGGATCGGCATCGACATCCATTAGCGGAAACGAATTCTGGGTAGCGCCTGCGCCGATTCGGCCGAGCACCTCCGACAACACCACCAACGATCAGCCCGCATGGCTCCCGCTCTATTTCGCTCAATGGGCCGGATCGAGCCTGGTGCTGCCGGACCCGGTGGTGCAACTCCTGGCGTTCGCTTTTTCCAATATCGGCGCGACCCTGCCGCCGCCGGCTTTGCCCAATCCGAATCCCGACCTCACGTCGGTGCCAACGCTTCTCTATGGCAACGATTATGAATTCCGAGTGCGTCTGGTCGATCTCACCGGCGGCGGCCCGCTTTCGAGCGACACCGCGGTACATCCGGGACCTGCGCCACAATCCCTGGCTAATTTCCTGCGTTATATTCCGCCGAAATCGCTCGAAGTAGTAGCCTCACCCGCGCTGCCCGGTTATCCGCAGAATCCTCCTCCGGTGCGCACCATCCAGACGCTGGACGTGAACCGACCGCGCATCGGTTATCCCGAGGCGATCTTCGCCGGCGTCGATCCCGCCACATTTTCTCTCACCAACCTCGCCACGCTCATCGAGGATGCCTGGGCGAGCGGCCGAGCCGTCAGCGTACCCGACCCCGATGTCGACAGTTTCGATGTTCGCGTCGAGGCCCGCATCCCTGCCCACGACACCGGCATTGCCGGGATCGATCCCGGCGACCTCGACGGGATTTTTCGCGTGATTTATTCGGTGAATATTCCCTTCCCTACCGGCGCCGACCCGACCGTCACGCTCACCCTGAACTACATGGACGGCATCGACGACGTCTCCACGCTCAGCGCGCCTCCCTCTGGGACCACTGAGCTGCCCATCCCTACCTCGCGCGACATTCGCGTCCGCCTCTACCCGCGCTGCGCGGCCAAACCCAACTATTACGGGACCGATCAGCCTCCGGTGGGCCTCTCTACCGATTACATCGTGCGCCAGGAGGCCGCAAGTGAAGACACGCTTTTCCCGAACACGCCCGAGTCGCAATTGCAGGCATTTTATTTTCAGCCAGGCTCCAATCTGCCGCAGCTTCTGGCCCAGCAATTGGGTCTGAATCAGCAGGCGCTTACGCTGTCCGGCGCTTCGGGTCTCCGCACTACCTTTGGCGCGTCGGGAACGCTGCGGCACATTATCTCCGGTGATGCCAGCTCGTTCACTTTATCGAATCAAACTGAGCTGCTGGGCCATTGGGTGGTCGTTTTAGTCTTGGACCTCGAGCGCGATTGGACCTGGGACGGCCTGGCGCAGCCCTCTTCGAGCGGCCAGTCCAGCCAGCCTCAAATTACAATTGCTCGCGGTTCCGGAACTGTCGGCGTGGTGACGATTCCTCGCGTGGTGGCCGCATCCGCGGCGGGAAATCCCGGCCAGAGTCCCGATCGCTCGCGCACCCGGATCATCTTTTTCGACTCTATCGATCCCAATGCATCAAGCGGCAAATTCCCCGACGTGCTCAACCCGGCGTACACCGTGACCGCTAATTTTACGTCGGCAGCGCCGCAGCAATTTAACTTCTCAATCACTCTTCCGATCACGACGCCGCCGACGCAGACCCCGAAAATCGTCTCCACCGGAATCGCCGAGTCGCCCTATACGCATTCGGCGGACTACTCCCAAACCTCGCCGCGCGATCGTTATCTGTGGATCGAATTTGACCAGCCCGTGGCCGACCCTGAGGACAACTATTTCGGCCGGGTACTGGCCTATGGGCCCGATCCTTTATTGGCTGCCGGTCTGCTGCCACAGCCGTCGGCATCCGAGATGCTGCCCGAGGCAACCGAGCCGGATTTGCCCATCGATCCCGAGCCGGTCCGCCGCATCTTTTCCGGACAATCGGCAGATTATTCCGGTCTCGATGCGATGACGCAAATGGTGCCGGCGAACTCGATCGGAGTCGGGAAATCGGGCGCATTCTTTCTTCTGCCGCTGCCTTCCGGCATAACTTCAGAGAGCCTGGATCTGTTCGGCTTCTGGACCTATGAGTTTCGCGCCGGACATGTCCAGAAATGGTCCACTGCGCAGGGCCGTTACGGTCGCCCGCTCCGCGTTACAGGCCTTCAGCATCCCTCGCCACATCTGATTTGCACCGCAAATCGCAATGCCAGCGGCATCCAGGCCAGCGCTCCCTATGCTACTACGGTCTACAACGGCAAGCGCGTTTATGATTTCTTAGAAGGAGATCCGCAGACACGCATCTGGTTCATGCTCTACGCTCAGGTGCTCCAGGCCGACGGCGCTTCCTACCGCAACATCCTGCTGACCCATAGCTTGGGGCGAACGCTTCCCAATCCGCCCAAACAGAACGGATTTAATCCGCAACAATCGTTCAACCGCGATCCTCGCGCAGGAATCACATTTTCACAAGCTGAGATCCAGAGTCTGTTGAGCTCGATCAGCCTTCCCGCTTACACAGGTCTCAGCGTGCTCGCGGTGGAGATTCTGCCAGGACCCCTAAATGTTCCTCGAGACGTGGCCGCTACAGGGGCGATCGAGGACGGTGAAGATCCGCTGGGCGCGAATCTCGGTCGTCGTCGTATTCTGAGGACCTCCCCGCTCGCCGCGGTGCCGGCCATCTGTTGATGCTCTCCGTGGGCGTTTGCAACAGTGAAGCCCTCCATAGTCACTAGACCGGGCCGGAGGTACGCGATCTGTTCAGACGTTGAAATAGCTCGGGCGGTCGAGATCGGGAATCAGCCCGGGCTGCGTCGGCTGCCACCCCAGCAATTCCCGCGTTCGCTGACTCGAAGCTGGGCTGTCGATGGCTGCGAACTGTGCGAACCAGCCAAAGTGGTTGGTCGCTTCCTCGGGGGTCTTACTGACAACCGGCACGTTCAGGCGGCGGCCAATCACGCCGGCGATGTCTCGGAACAGCACGCCCTCCTCGGCGACCCCGTGATACCGGGCTCCCACGAAACCCTTCTCAAGCACGAGCCGGTAGAGACGAGCAGCATCGAGCCGGTGCACCGCGGGCCAGCGGTTGAGCCCGTCGGCCACATAGGCCGAAACGCCCTTCTCACGCGCGAACCCGATGAGGCGCGGAACAAAGCCGTGATCGCCGTCGCCATGGACCGATGGAGGAAGGCGTACTACCGACACCTGCACGCCACGCTCCGCCACCGAAGTTGCTGCCTCTTCGGAAACTCGAGGAAACGAGGCGGCGCTGGAATCCCGCACGTTTTCTTCGGTCGCGAGGCGACCTGGCGTAAGGAGCGCGGTCCCGGAGGTGACGATCAAAAAGCGTTCAGAGCCAGCGAGCACGGAACCGAGCGCCTCGATGGCGCGCTTATCGATCTCACAGTTCTCCTTGAACTTCGAGAAGTCGTGGATAAAGGCAGTATGAATTACGCCATCCGATATCGCCGCTCCGCTGCGCAGACTTCCCAGGTCTTCAAGATCACCTCGATGCACCTGGGCGCCAGCTGTGATAAGAGACTTGGCGCCCGCATCTGAGCGAGCGAGACCGAGTACCTGATGATGACCCGCGTTAATGAGCTCCTGAACAATGGCAGAACCGATAAAGCCGGTAGCACCGGTGACGAAGACACGCATTATTTTAGGTGGCTACGGAGGGCTTTAATTGAGGCGGGGCCCAGCGGCGCAACAGCAGTAGCGTCCCGGCGATAGCTACGCCGATTGCGATCCATTGCGTGAGCGACAGGCCGAAGTACAAACCCTGCTCATGGAAACGGGTGAACTCGATGGCAAATCGCGCCGCTGAACTCAGCACCAGATACAGTCCCATAATCTTGCCGGGCGAATGCGCACGGCCGAAACGCCAATAGAGGAACGCGAACAACGCGAGCTCTGTGGCCATTTCATAGAGCTGCGAGGGCTGCAGAGGCACGCCCAACGGAACCCCCGTCAAGGCTGCCGCATCGGGATTGCGGAAGGTCACAGCCCAGGGCAGACTGCATTCGTTCCCCCAGCAGCAACCCGCGGCAAAACACCCGATACGCCCGATAGCGTGGCCCAGCGCAATTCCCGGCGCAAACGCATCGAAAGTCTTCAGCCAAGGGAGCCCAGTGTGCCGTATATAGAGAAACGCGGTGAGGAACGCCAGCGCCAATCCGCCCTGGAAGACACCCGCTGCCTGTAGCGTGGAAAGGGAGAAGATTTTGATATCGGGCCAGTCGAACGCGATCATCAGGAGCTTAGCGCCTAACAGCCCTCCCAGCGCTGAATAAACCGCCAGGTTCGTCGCCAATTTGGCGTTGATACCGCTGCGCCTTGCCAGACGCACGGCGATCGTAAGCCCTGCGAGGAATCCTAGCGCTACCAGGACGCCGTAGGTGGGGATATAGAAACTTCCGATCGAGATTAACTTCGGGAACAAACCTAGTTTAAGAATACCACTCCTGTTATAATTGCGAGTAGAAAGCATTTTGGGGAACTGTGTAATGCGATTCGGGAGAATGATCCTGGCAGGGCTCGCGCCGCTAGTCGGCCTTTCGGCTTTGGCCGCGGGGTTGGCCGCGTACCCCCATCAGCACATCCCTCCGAAATCTGCTCAGCAGGTGGCCTCGGCGGACCCATTGCCGCGCCTGCTTCAGGCCATTGCTCCCTGGCTGGTCTCGGCGGCTAACTCTATCGCATCCTCATCTTCCGGCCATGGCGCCGCACGTGCGGTATTCACGCTCGAAGCGCTGTGGCTGCTGGCCGGCTTATTCGCAATTAATTTCTTCGAACGGCGCCACCAACGCGCGTTCCTGCGCTGCTGACCTCCTCAGTTTGGGCATAATGCCCGCGATCCTGTGTAGTTTTGTTCAGGGTTAAACTGGAGGTGTAAAAATGCTCGATCAAACACTCGCCAAAATCTTCGGCACCAAGCACGACCGCGAAGTCAAGGCGATGCGGCCGCTGATTGCGGCTATTAATGAGATGGAGCCGGCCGTTCAAAAGTTATCCGACGAAGAGCTCGGGCGCCAGACGGTCTTGTTCAGAGAACAGCTTGCGCAGGGCGCAACTCTCGACGATCTTTTGATTCCGGCGTTCGCTACCGTACGTGAGGCGGGCCGCCGTGTGCTCAACATGCGTCATTTCGATGTCCAGCTCATTGGCGGAATCGTTCTGCACCGCGGCAAAATCGCCGAGATGAAGACCGGTGAAGGCAAAACGCTGGTGGCGACGCTGCCCGTATATCTGAATGCGCTCGCCGGCAAAGGGGTGCACGTTGTCACCGTCAACGATTATCTCGCCACGCGCGATTCGGAATGGATGGGCCGCATCTACAAAGCCCTGGGCATGACTGTCGGGGTGATCGTTCACGATCTCGACGACGAGGAGCGCCGCCAGAGCTATGCCTGCGATATCACCTACGGCACCAATAACGAGTACGGCTTCGATTACCTGCGCGACAATATGAAATTTCGCATCGCCGATTGTGTGCAGCGCGAGCATTTCTTCGCCATTGTCGACGAGGTCGACTCGATTCTCATCGACGAAGCGCGAACGCCGCTCATTATTTCCGGCCCCAGCGAAGAATCGACCGACAAATATTACAAAATCAACCGCATCATTCCGCGTCTGATCCGGGGCGAGGTGATCGATGGCAAAGAGCCGGGACAAAACTACACGACCGGCGACTATACCGTGGATGAGAAACACCGCAGCGTGGCGCTGACCGAAGAAGGTTCAATCAAAATGGAAAAGCTCCTGGGATTGAACAATCTTTACGACGTCGTCAACATGGAAATGAACCATCACGTCCAGCAGGCGCTGAAGGCTCACGTTTTGTTCCTGCGCGATCGCGACTACGTGGTAAAGGACGACGAGGTGATTATCGTCGACGAGTTTACCGGACGCATGATGCCGGGCCGCCGCTGGAGCGATGGGCTGCACCAGGCCGTCGAGGCGAAAGAAGGGGTGAAGATCCAGCGCGAGAATCAGACGCTGGCGACCATCACTTTCCAGAACTACTTCCGCATGTATAAAAAGCTGGCCGGTATGACGGGTACTGCGGATACCGAGGCAGCCGAATTTGAGAAGATTTATAAGCTCGAAGTGTCAGTGATCCCGACCAACAAACCGCTGCGCCGGCATGAATTTTCCGATGTGGTGTATCGCACCGAAGAAGAGAAGTTCCGCAATGCAGCGAAAGATATAAAAGAATGCCATGAGAAGGGCCAGCCCGTGCTGGTGGGCACGGTTTCAGTGGAGAAATCCGAAAAACTTATCCGGAATTCTGAAGAAAATGGGCGTGCGGCATGAGGTCCTGAACGCCAAAAATCATGAGCGCGAGGCTAGCATCGTTGCCCAAGCCGGCCGGAAGGACGCTGTTACCGTCTCCACCAACATGGCCGGACGCGGCACCGACATCCTTTTAGGGGGTAATCCGGATGCTCTGACGCGGGAGCGCTTGCGTAAGGAGAATAAAGATCCCGATGCGGTACCCAAGGCCGAGTGGGACGCGGTTTATCAATCAGTGAAGGAGCAGATCGACAAGGAGCACGACGAGGTGGTCGCGCTCGGCGGTTTGCACATTGTCGGCACGGAGCGGCACGATTCCCGGCGCATCGATAATCAGCTTCGTGGACGCGCGGGCCGCCAGGGCGATCCGGGAAGCGCGCGCTTCTACCTCTCGCTTCAAGACGATCTGATGCGCATCTTCGGCGGCGAACGCATGCAGAAGCTCATGTTGCGGCTGGGCATGGAAGAAGACGTCCCCATCGAGAGCCGGATGATTTCGAAGCGCATACGCGCCGCGCAAGAAGCGGTGGAGGCGCAGAACTTCGCTCAGCGCAAGCATATTCTCGAATACGACGACGTAATGAACAAACAGCGGCAGGCGGTCTACGCAATGCGCCGCGCGCTACTCGAAGGCCAGGATCAGAAGGAACGCGTTGTCGAGATCATCAGCGGTATTCTCGCTGCATTCATCGATCTCCGCTGCCCCGAAAAGGGCCACAGCAGCACTTGGGATTGGTCCGGTATCGAGACCGACATCCTTTCCCAGTTTGGAGTCAAAATTCCCACCGAAGAATTGATGAATCTGGATCGCCGTCAGATGGAGGAGAGCCTTAACGAACTCCTGATCAAGAAATATCAGGAAAAAGAAGCCATGGTGGGAACCGAGCTGATGCGCGAGACAGAGCGCATGATCATGCTCAACGTCATCGACAACCAGTGGAAGGATCATCTACTGTCGATGGACCACCTCAAGGAAGGCATTGGGCTGCGCGGTTATGGCCAGAAGGATCCGCTGATCGAGTATAAAAAAGAATCCTATGTGCTCTTCCAGGACATGATGGACCGGATTGAGGATGAGACCATCCGCTGGCTGTTCTTCATGCAGCGCAGCGATGAGATGACAGGTTCGCCGGCGGTTCCCCATCCCGAGCTCTGGGAGGAGGAAGAGGAAGAAGAGGAAGAGCCAGCCGTGCTCGCGGTGGCCGCTAACCAGCAGCGCCAGGCGGCGCAGAGTTCGGTTCTCGATCTCACCCGCACCATTCAGCGCAGAAAAGATAAAGAACTAGCTGGCTTGCAATTCGTCGGCAGCGGGGCGTCCACTACGAAACAACCGGTGCTGACACAAAAGAAGGCCGGCCGCAACGACCCCTGCCCCTGCGGGAGCGGGAAGAAGTATAAAAAATGCTGCGGAGCCTGAACTCGGGTACTCGCGCGTGGCCGCTGCTTTTGCTGCTGTTTCTGCCCCGGCTCCAGGCGGCGATCCTTCCCGATCAGATCGGGACCTTCAAGAAGGGCCCTTCCCGCACCGTTTCCATTCCAGATCAGGCGCTCTACAATGAATATGGCCTGCAAGCCACCGAGCAGGCCGAATATAGCTCGCCTCCGAAACATTTCACTGTCACCGCGTGGCAGATGCATGATTCCACCGGCGCCATGGCCCTTTTTGAAGACCTGCGGCCGGCTGACGCGACTTCTGCCAATATCACGCAGCTCGCGGTACACACCTCGGACGGCGTCCTTTTCGCTTTTGACAATTATGTTCTCAAAGTAACGGGCGACGTACCGGATCAGGCCGCCCTCTCGGCCTTTTATATGAATCTGCCCGAGCTAGAGCAGTCCGCCCTCCCCGCCCTCATGGCCTTCCTGCCCAGGGATGGTCTGGTTCCGAACTCGGAACGGTATATTGTGGGACCCGTATCTTTGGAGCGGTTCGATCCCAAAATAGCCCCGTCCGTGGCAGCTTTCCACATGGGCTCCGAGGCTCAGCTCGGACAATACCGGACGGCCCATGGATTGCTCACACTTGCGATCTTCGATTATCCGACGCCGGGCATGGCTAAGGAACGTTATAGCGAATTTGAGAAGATCCCGGGCGCAGTCGCCAAGCGAGTGGGCGCGCTGGTTGCGGTTACGATTGCGCCTCCTAACCCCGATGACGCCGAACGAGTGCTGGCGCAGGTTCGGTATTCGACAAATATCACATGGAATGAGGGGTTTCCAGTAAATCCGGCCAAGGGTGTTGCCACCCTGATTCTGAACATTTTCATATTCTGCGGTATCGTGGTGCTGCTCTGCGTTATAGGGGGGGTAGGCTTTGGCGGCTTCCGGATTCTAAGGCGGAAATTAGGTGCGAAAGAAGATCCGAATGCGATGATTACACTCCATCTCGGCGGCAAATAAGCCTCGACGTTCTGTGCTCTTAGACTGAAAACAGGGGGTCGATTAGTGCTTTTCGCGCCGTTTTTCCACAAGCGGACGCTGGCGCTGTTCGCTCCTAAAACACTGCTCATAATACGGTTAAGCGCGGATGCCAAGCCTGGAGTTTTTTCCTTGACATCATTTCGCGCACGCCCTAATATCCAATCACAGGTTTTGACGGTTGCGATGCCGTCGAATCTGATTCTCCCATGTACATCACCCTGCGAAAACCAGGGGAAGTGGAAATGCTCACCTTCGGGTGAGCATTTCGTTTAGATGGCCTCTTACGGCCCAAGCGCGGCCTAGGACGCGTTCGGCATCGTTCGGGCATCCTATGGTCCCTCGGCAGCGAAACCCCACCATCGTCAGAGAGGAGAGCCACTTTCGAGGCCGAAGCAGAACCTGCAAACCATGAATGGCGCACGCACCAGTACGCGCATGCTCTGTGGGGAATATCCAAGACGCCGGAGGCTGACGACGCGAGTCGCAGGCCGGCTTCATGTTAACTACCCAGGGCCCTTTTCGTCTGGCTCCCCACGGAACTCTCATCTCCGGAATTTGTCGGAACAGCGTTTTCCGCGAGTATTACCCACATTTGGGCAATATGGCCAGCTTCCGTAGCGGTCGCGTAACTTCCCAAGCCAGGTATCTACAATGGTTAGCACCTATACTAAAACACCGGTTCGGGACTTTTCCAGAAACTCTCAAAACGTAAAAACTCTTCCCTTGAACTTGCATTCCGGGCGGCAAAGAGCGCACATGAAGGTGCCCGCGTGCAGGCAGGAGTGGCTTTCCAGCATTCGGGCGAAACGGCACAGAGAGGAAACAGAGAGCCGAATGAGCGAACATAAACGATCTCAAAACACGCCTATGTGGCGCGAAATTGACACCTTGCGCTACCAAACGGTAGGGCAGTTGAGGGTAAAGTACCTGGAAGTGTTCCGGCAGGAATCACGCTCCAACCACAAACAGGTCCTGGTGCGCCGTATCGCTTGGTGCCTGCAGGCCAATGCTGAAGGCGACCTAACCGAACGGGCCTGCCAGCGCGCCCTGGCGCTAGCCGAAGAAGCTGATCTGAGGATTCGCACCCCGCAGTCCTTTTTGAAAGAACTCGCGAAAGGGAACCGGGATCCGCGGCTACCCGCGGCGGGGACGCGGCTGACGCGCCAGTTCCAAGGCCAGAGTATATCGGTGGAAGTGCTGAAAAAAGGGTTTCGTTATCAGGAGCAGGTGTATCGATCGCTGAGCGCCGTGGCGCGGCAGGTGACCGGAGTGCAGTGGAACGGATTCGCGTTTTTTAACCTCGGCGCGGAGTCACGTCATGCGTCGTGAAGGCAGGCGATGTGGCGGGGAGCAAGAGCAACTGCAGCCCAACCCCTTGCGGTGCGCGATCTACACCCGTAAGAGTACCGAAGAAGGTCTGACTCAGGAGTTCAATACACTCGAAGCGCAGCGAGAATCAGCCGAGGCTTATGTCCGAAGCCAGGCTCACGCGGGCTGGAGTGCGCTCGCCGAGCGCTATGACGATGGAGGATACACCGGAGCGAACCTGGAACGTTGGAAGCTGATCAAGCCCGGGGCGACTGCCCTGAGGGGATTGATTACGTCTATCAGCCGGGCAACTGTGAGTTCGTTCTTGACCCGGGAATCCCTGGTTTCGAGAAGATCCGTGGTTCCGCGGCTTCGGGCCTGGCCGGTGTGCAGGTTCGGATGCAGCGGACCTCTTCCTGTAATATCTTCTGCATGTTCGCTGTGACCAAGCCTATCGAGGGCTCACTCTTCCCAAAATCTCAGCAGTGGTTTGGCGATGCTTTTCTTATCTTCACCCACACTCAGGAGTTTCTCTCTAGGGTAGAAGTTGCAGCGAAGCATCTAGGGCTGAAGGGTGAATGTCGGCTTGTGGAATACTATGACGAAACTAAACACTCCGGAGAAGTAGGGAGATTTCGAAAATCTTCGATTTTTTCCTACCAATCTGAGTATCGCATTGCATTAGAGACCGGGATTCAAGGAGCGTTTCCCTTTGAGATTGGCGATCTGAGTGACATCACCTCCGAAGTTTTTGCGTTGGACTTGGCCGACAATATTCTAAAACTTCGTCCAGAAGATTTTGAAGCAGCAGGCCTGACCTGGGATTAGAGGGAAACGGAACATTTCCAGGAAACTATCTATGTAGACGGGAATCCCAAACCATCGAGGTATTTTACTTTGCCGAGGAAACTCGGGCGGGCTACCACAGCAACTTCAAGCCAAATTGAATCTGCCGCGACGTCGTGGATGTGCTGGTAATCACACCCGCTGTGGGCGAGACTCCCGTAGGAGTAAACACGACCGCATTCGGAGTATTGAAATTGGCCCGGTTCAGCAGATTGAAGAGCTCCGCTCGAAATTGCAGGTTAAATCGTTCCCGAATTCGAGTGTCCTTCATAAGCGAGAAATCCCAGGTGGCGAGACCGGGACCGATCAATGTATCTCTTCCGAGATTGCCGTAGAATCCACTATTGTTCGGAGGCGCAAGGAATGCCGCCGGATTGAACCATTCATTCGGGTTGCCTAGAATGACGGGGCCCGTGAATGCGGGGTTCACGAACGGGCGCACAGGGTTCCTCGTGTCGCCATTATTCGAAGGATTGTAGCTGAGCTGCGGTGTGAACGGAAAACCGCCCTGGAGAGTGACAATCGAATTGACGGTCCAGCCGCTGACGAATTTGCTCCCTCTGAACGGAAGAGCGTAGGTCGCGTTAATTACGCCGACGTTCCTGACATCGAAATTTGCTAGCCCCCAGTCCGCATGCAGATCAAATGGATTTGATGCAAGGGCCGGCTCGCCTCCGGAGGTAGTGGCGTTGAGAGAATCCCCATCGTCGAGCGTTTTTGACCAGGTATAAACTCCTCGCAGGGAAAGGCCCTTGCTGAAGCGATGGTTCAGGTCTACTTGGAGCGCGTTATAGGAGCTGGTGGCTTCTGAAAAATAAGTCCACGTGTTCGCAAGTACTGAGTTGGCTCTGGTCGCAGCCGGAACATAATAGGTCCCCGCGGGAACGGGCGTGCCCGCGATGCCGGCGGGGAAGCTACTCGGGTATGTGGCGGGACACGACGATGCAGGGCAAATCACCGGAAAGGGCTCGTTGGCGTCGATCCCGAGGATCTCGTGATAGCCGTGCGACCCGATATAACCGACGGTTATCGCGGTGTTCTCCGTCAGTTCCTGCTGGATTCTGAACGAATAAGAGATCAGCGTGGGAGTGTACAAATTCGGCTGGACCCCTCCCGGTACTAACTTTGCGGTTGCCGGCACGGGAGCCGACGGTGACACAGGGAGTTGTGAGATCGGGAGGCTAGGAAGACTATAGGTGGGATTAAGCGGCGCGTTCTGATCCGTGCGATAACCCAATGCGTCTTGAAGATCGTTATACATTCCGAAGCCAGCCCGGACGACGGTCCGGTGGGCGTTGTTGAAAGGGCTCCACGCGAGGCCGGCTCGCGGTTGGAGCAGGAATTTGGCGTTGTTCGCAGTGAAAGCTGAGTTGCCGATTTTGGGCTGAGCCGAGATCACGCCATCCGTGAAAGTGTATGTGGCGGCTCGACCATGCGCCTCATTCCACCCGCTGGTGAATTCATCTCGAAATCCCAACGACAGCGTAAGCTTGGGACTCAGCCGCATAACGTCCTCGGCGTACCATGCTCCCATCCATGAGCGCCAGTTCATTTCAGTAGGCGCGGGATCGTATAAAAGGGTGCCGATAGTGCCTAATAGGAAAGTGTCCAGACTGGTAAACGTCGCTTGGCCGTACTGGCTCAGCGCTAAAGTTTCGTTCGACCGGAGGCGCTGGAACCAGGCTCCGAAATTGAATTGATGGCGACCCCGCGTGAGCGAAATGCGATCCTCATATGTAAACAGATTTCGAGCGACGGGCAGATTGCTTCCGTTATTGCTTCCCGCAAGACTGATTTGAGCAGTCGGATTCGACGCCGCGCTACCGCCGACCACAACCGCTCCAATCGGGTCTCCTTGCAAGAAACCCGGCAGACTCGCCGCCGGAGTACCCGGAGTTGGCTCTCCTGTAAAGTAGTAGCCCGCTCGCGAATAGCCGACTCGGGCTGTATTGAGCAGAGTGGGAGAAAAAATGTGAGTCTCTTCAAGACTCGCGACCTGCTCACGAAGACTTTCAACATCCGTGCTGTACAGATTGGTGCTGGTGGGAGTGAAATCCGCGCTGTCGTCAATCGTATATACCGTGTTCATGAAATCTTTCGGGGAAAAAATATGGTCGAGCCGAACGGTCCCGAAATCGTCGCGAATGGTTTGGAGCGGGTGATTGAACGCTTCCGAGATTCCCCCGAAATCCGGAGCGCCAGAACTCGGAGCGGGCCACAGCGAAATCAGAGGCGAGACGCCGACAAATGCCAGCCCGGAGTCTGGACAGACGGCCGGCGCGGGGCTGATCAGCTTGCAGGGAAGATATCCCTTGCGCGCATTGGCATCGGGAACCAGGTCCACGCCGGTCTGGTGGAGATGCTGATTGAAACCTTCAAAATTGCCAAATAAAAAGGTTTTGTCCTTTCGGATCGGGCCGCCGAGCGCTGCGCCAAACTGATTGCGCTCGAAACCCGGCGTGGAATTGCCATCGAAGAAATTACGAGCGTCGAAATCGTTGTTCCGCAGGAATTCATAAAGCGATCCATGCAATTGATTCGTCCCGGACTGGGTAACAATCAAGACCTGGGCCCCGGGCCGCTTACCATATTCTGCGCTGTAAGAATCGCGGAGGACATTAAATTCCCGCACGGCGTCGACGCCCAGCAACTGCTGGCTAGTTCCTCCCGGCTGCATGTTGTTCTCGGCCGCTCCCGTGAATTCCACGCCGTTAAGCAGAAATAAATTTTGCTGTGGCCGATTTCCCGAAACGGCAAAATTATTGCCGACGGTGGAATTCGACACGCCGATTCCGCCGGTTTTCTCCCAGGTGAAATTAACCACTCCGGGATTGAGAGTGAGAAGCTCATCGTAACTTCGCCCGTTGAGCGGAAGATCCTTAACCTGCTGCTCACCCACCAGACCGGATACATCCGTGGTGGTGACGCCGACAATGGGAGCATCGGCATTTACGGTGACTTGCTGGTTTATTTCTCCCACTCCGAGCCTAAAATCCACCGTGGCCTCCTGACCCACAACCAAATGAACGCCGGTGCGAACTTCTTCATTGAATCCCTGTTTTCTGACTCGAATCTCATATCGCCCCACTGGCAGCGAAAACAGTCGATAGCGGCCGGCGGAATCGGTGATCGTATTACGGACGGCTCCGGTATCGATATTTTTCGCCGTGAGCGCTGCCGCAGAGACTATCGCGCCTGACTGGTCGGTGACCGTCCCGGAAAGGGACGCGGCTACCTGAGCCAGGATGGGCGGTATAGATAAAAAGAAGAGAAGAAAGCCCTTGCGTCTGGTAAGCATGACCAGACCAGTATACAAGACAGGACTTTATGCAAAAACCTACAGCCGGCCCGCGGCCTTCTGCTGAGCCTTCTTCTGCCGGCGCGGGAGGCGATGCTTATTCTTGGCGGGAAGCTTACCCTTTTTCACGGATTTCGCGGGCGGCGGCGCTTCAGGTTTTTCTGCCACGCTCTTGGGCGATTTCATTTCTTTAACATCACTTCAGTGGATTTGATGACCACCTCGACCGTATCGCCCTTCTGCAGTTTCAGGTCGTCCGCGCTCTGGCGCGTGATTACGCTTTCGAGGGTGTTCTTACCGACCTTGACCACGACATGGGCCATGATGTCTCCCATGGTGACCTTGGTAATACGTCCTTTGAGTTGATTCCGTGCCGAAAGAGCCATAAGCTCACGATACACCAAAAACGATACATTGCATCGTTGTAAACGGGAATCAGGCAGTAGGCGCAGGAACGCAGAAGCGATCGAAGGCATCGGTCAGGAGCTTGGCAATTTGAGGCGCTTCACGCCGCTCGATGTCGCTTCGGTGCAGGATGTACACCGGCTTACCATCCTGAAATAAAACCACAGATGGAGATGACGGCGGATATTCAGCTAGGATGTCGCGCAGGTGAGCGACAGCAGCTTCGTCGCCGCCGGCGAAAACGGTTGCAGCTTTCGCGGGCCGCGCCGGATGCCGGAGAGCTAGTCCGATGGCCGGCCGGGCACGCCCAGCGGCGCATCCACAAACCGAATTGACGACCATCAAAACGGCGCCGGTTCCTGGGGCCAGCAGCCGGTCGACGTCCGCCGGCGTCCTCGCCTCTTCTACACCGTAACGAGTGAGGTCGGCGCGCATGGGAGCGATGAGTTGTTCGGGGTATGCCACGGCTTGATTCTATCAGGCCGCGCGGTGTATTCACAGAATGGTGGGCGCGACAGGACTCGAACCTGTGACCTCCTGCGTGTGAAGCGTGACCCAGGCTTCTTTCGGCTCCATGATTTCCATTGGGTTCTCTGTATTTTAAACAGGTTGGGGAGTCTGCTTTTCGCTCAATCAGCAAGCTCAACAGCCTCAGCAGATGGGGTTTTGATACGGTTCTGATACGGTCTGTTGGGGTGCCCGGAGACCGGCTTCGATGTCACCGGCGCTGATGTGGTATAAAGGAATTTAACCCGTCGGCAGCGTGCTGTCGACTCAAGGGCCGCCAGGGAGCAATCCCGCGCGGCCTTTGCTTTTTCTGGCCGATTTTCCCCCATGCGAACGATCATTTACGTTGACGGGTTCAACCTCTATTTCAGGCTGCTTGTAAATCGGCCGGCAACGAAATGGTTGAACATCAAGGCGCTCGCCGAAAAGCTCCTTGATCCGGCCAACGTCGTGACTGGCGTCAAGTACTACACAGCGCGTGTGTCCGGTCGCATCGATCCCACCGCACCCGGTCGCCAACAGATTTATCTTGATGCCCTGCGAACCGTGCCAGAGATTTCAATCCATATGGGGAGCTTCCTTCTGTCGGAGAAATTTGCCGGGCTGGTCAAGCCCCCGGAATTTCGTCCTCGTACAGCACTTGCGCAGCCGTGGCCCGACGTTGTGAAGGTGGTTAAAGTTGAAGAAAAGGGCAGTGACGTCAATCTCGCCTCCCATCTCCTGCTGGACGCCTTTCAGGGCAATTTCGACGTTGCGGCCGTTCTTTCGAACGATAGTGATCTTGTCGAACCGATCCGGATCGTCACGAAGGTTCTGGGCAAGCCCGTCGGACTGCTTTCGCCGGTCTCGAATCCCACGTTGGAATTGAAGAACGTGGCCAGTTTTATACGGCGTATCAGTGTGAGCGACTTGGCCGGTTCCCAGTTCCCCGACCCCATTGTGTTGGCAGATGGATCGACGCTGAACAAGCCGACAACGTGGGTGTAGCGCAGACTGGATGCCCGAACCAACGCTGGGGTCTGAGCAACTAGCCTGCTACCGGCGTTAACAGACCGAGGCCGATATAGCGGCGATCGCCAACGATCAAGGGTCCGCGAACTGGACGCGGAAAGTCAATCCGTACGTGAACAAAAGATGCGCCCTCACCATTGGGTCGATATCGTTCGGCGCGTTCGGTTGCAGCGAGGAGGGGACTCGGCGTAAGGGTGATCTCGCACGCCTCGACGATATCGTCAGGCAAGCGAATGTGGCGAAGACTTGTGCGCAGAAGACTCGCCCACTCAGCTTGACGGCGAAGATGACGCTCGTTGTCTGAAAGGGGTCCGCCATCGGGGGAGTAGGTCGGCACCCTGAAGCCTCGATTTATGACAACCGGAGTCGCGGATAGCCATACTCGGCTTGAGCCTGAATAGAGCCACCAAACCTTGTCGCGTTGGGGCGCGCCGTCAATGAGTTGCAGACGATAACCGGGCTCGATCTCCTCTCCATCGAGACACCCGGCAAGCGTTCGATAAATCGAAGCTGCGCGAGCTTTATTCTCAGTATCTGCATAACCCAGAAGTGCGAAGCGGCGCACACGCCCATCCGCCTGACCTTGCAGGCTGAGCGATGCCAAATGGGACGAACGCAAGATGCGGCTGTCGCGTTGGCCCGCCCCCCTTGGGCGTGGCCGGAGATGAGTTCCTCGGCGAGTGTAGGATCGCTCCATCGTTGAGCTTCTTTGGCAATCCTGCACGCAAGCGCGCGAAGCGGAGCGCGCCAGCGATGGGCATTTACCGCGTCGCAGACGGCAGGCGGCTCGTCAGGATTATGTGTGTTTCGGAAAATCTGAAAAATCGCGCCATGTATCGGGAGCAACCCTTCGGCAGCATCGCGGGAGTAGCTCCGATCGCGGAGAAAAAGACGCGCAGGCCTTTTTGATCCGCGTTCGATGCGTTGATTTGCCCGGACGAACTCCTGGATCAGTTCAGTCGTGGAATTGGGCCGCACAGTTTGCAGGCTAAGATCTGCTGCATGGAAGACAGGCCGCCAAATTTCCTGCGTTTCGTTGACTGTATCCTTGTCATCCTCGCGCCAAACGACTTCGCACTCGACGCGATCTTCAGCTCGTCCGAGATAACCTAACTTCGCAGCGGCCTCCTTCAATGCGGCCAGATAAACTTCCGCCTCGCGGCGAAATTGAGCCGTGTCGTCCATCCAGCGATATGCTACGAACAGACTGCCGTTCTCCTGCTCTGGCGTAGCGCGGAGCACTGGCGCGAGATCGGAATGATACCGCGAGAAATCGCCCTTGGCCGGACTGTTGTGCGGCATGGCGACGCTCAGGGCACGTCTGTAGTCTTCGTCCGCCGCCAGCTTACTGGCGTTGATGTCGGGCGGTGGCAATCTTTCCAACCACCGCAACGCGGCAAGTGCCTTATCGGAGTAAGCGTCACGCAACGATTCCGGGAGGTTGGTCAAAGTCGCCGCAATCAGAGCCTGGTGCAGACGCGCGGGGGCAGGCGGCCAGTCGAGTTGATCCCGCTGGTCGCGATCTTTCCGCACACCCGAATAGCTATGTGCTATGAAGCGGCATTGGATAGTGAGGCCGGGCATCGCGTCAATTCGGTCAGTTCGTCGCCTCTGGTGTTGCCTGAGCAGGAGGCGTACCAGAGGCAGCAGAGTCCTTCGAACCCTGCTTCGGCTTGGCGGGAGCCTTGCTTCTCTTCGCTTTCCCGCCTTGCTCCAGGTCGTCCTTCAGGCTCTTAGCCTCCGATTCGAACACTGGATAATCAGAGGGAATCGCGAGGATATCGTGTGCCGCCTTTGCGACCGCAATCAGTGACTGACGGTCCATGCAGAGTTCATCGAGCGCGTTCACGTGCTCAGAACGATTACCGGAACCAAGAACCGTAAGCTCTTGCTTAACTGACAGCAGTTCGCATCCGGAACGAAGGCGGTAACTGCCAGTTGAGCGTGGATAATTTTCGGCGAGCAACGCCAGTGCCAGGAGGTAACGCCGCGCTGCGTTGGTCAGGTCCTTGTCGGGTGCCCGCCCCTGGGGAGGCTCTGACTTCTCACTCGTCGGGCTGGCCGTCGGCTCCTCTGGCTTGAAGCAATAGATGCCCGCTATGTCGGTCAGCGAGATTAAGGCCAACCGCTCGATGCGCTCTGCAAATACTCCGCCGAGTCCGCTACTCAGAGCATTGCTGAATCCGCGCTCCGCCATCTTGTCGGCCCATTTCTTGGCCTCCTTGCCCGCCTTGACTTGTTCGTCATCGTCCTTTGCGGAGGCGTCGCCCTCTGAAAGTTCTTGCGCCAGATTGGGGTTGCCGAGGACGACATCAGCACATTCATCTTTCGAGTAAGGGCCGGTGTAGAGAGAGCGCTTCTCGCATGGCACCACGCCGAAGGCATCAATGCGCGTTAGAAGAACACGCGCCTGTTTGTGTTGGTAACCAGCAGCGCGGCTGTCCCAGAAACCGAAAATGATGCTCGTCGGCATGAGTTGCAGCAGCGGAAGCGCGTCGCCGTTAGCGAATGCTTTGATTGCCGCCGCAACTTTGTCCTTTTGATTCGAAGCGCGGACGCGAAAGTTCGGCTACACGATGTGGAAGCGCGAGCAGATTGGTGTTCGTCAGGTCGGCAAATTCCGGCTTTCGGGGGATCTTAGCTTCGGCCTGGGGCACGAGGGCGCGGAGATCGAGGTCGTCACGAAAAGCAATTTCCGTGCGGTTAGGTGGGACTGCGGGGAATCCATCGTGCAATGTCGGGCGCGCTTGATGTGGCGCGTGAATCGCTTAGTGCCATCTTTCGCGGACCTTTCTCGCAGCACCTCACCCCACTCGATGCCGTTCAGATCATAGACAGGCGGAGCGTTTGTTCCCTCACCCGCGTACGAGGGCGGGAAGACTGGAAAGCCTGTGCCCCCGGCGGGTTCAAGTGTTTCGGTAATACGGATCACAGCCGGCAGAGTTGCCGCGGTACCCGGTTTGCGGACGTCCATCCCCAGAAGTGCGTCGAGATGCCCGTCGATGAGTTTGATCTTTTCGGGTGTTGCCTGGTTGTCGTTCATAGTATTGCCGTGGCTGATTCAATTAGGTTAGCGGGTGGAAAAAAATGATAGGCACCGCCCTTGCCGTGGGCGGCACCGCGCCACGTAAAAGCGTACGAACTCGCGGGGAGCCCATGTATGCGGCCAGTGGCCGCGCAACTCGCCATGGGAAGAGAAATCGGATAGGTCCACGCACAAACAACGAGGCCTCTCTTGGTCGTCTGCCAAGCCTGGCACGGGGCAAAGAATGCGGCCGCGGCGAGACTGAGCAGTTCGACAGCGGGGTAAAACGGGTCGCGGTCGCTGGTGTTCTCGGCGTCAGATGAAATGCCGGCATCGCTGGCGTGCGCGTTCACACGGTAGTCGAAGCCCCAATTGCTGACGCCCCTGTTAAGTTGATTGAGCCAGTCGCCCTTACTTGTAAGCGGTTCCAACTTCTCAATCTGTTGTGGCAGGGTCGCACCGGGAAGCACGCGCGCGCTAAAACCCTTCAGCGGAGTGGTCTCGCTCGCATCGCCGGTAAGGGCGATAAACGGATTCACACCCAACTCATTGCCGCTAACAAGAAGCCCTTGCGCGGCTCCGCCTAGTCCTGGAACCCATTTAAGCGCTCTTAGAAACTCGAATGCTTTGCAGTAGAGGAGCGAACGAAAATCCTCCGCTGTATGCTCACTCTGAATCGCGAAATGCTCGTTGTCTTTCCACCAGCAGAGACGGGATTGTTGACCGGCACCTTCGACGCGTTCGGCCAGCGCTGCCAAGGCGAGCGCCGAAAGGAAGTGAGCAAGGTTGCGTTGGTCCAGATCGAGCAGCAGTGGAGTATCAGGCTTCATATTCCTCCTCTTCTTCCGCCAGGAGGCGGCTAGCTTCAGCGTCGGCGGTTTTCAATAAGGCTTCCAAATAGGCGAGGCGCCAGCGGCCAAGCAGGCCTTGTAAGCGGATGAACCGCTCGGCGGCTTCGAGGCGCAGTGGATTCTGCTTGTCGAATTCGATGTCGGGAGTGAGGCCGTTTTCACGGAGCGATGGCCGAAGATGCCCGTGGTGCCCGCCGACGAAATGAAATAACAGGTCTCGCCAGAGTGAATACGCCTCCTTCGGGATGCTGGATGATGCTATTACGCCCGCTATGTCGAGTTGGCGGAGGGATTCCCATTCATGGCGGAAACGGTGGAGGGGCGCGGGCTTTTCCAGTCCTGGAGCAAGCTTAGCGATCTCTGGCTGGTCGTTGCGCCGCCCAAATGCACGTTGCCACTTTGAGTGGCGCTTGCCTTCATCATGCCGGAGCGCAGCGGCGGACAACACCGTCCGTAGAAAGTCTTCCTTTGGTGCGATGGCTGCGGCAAGGCGAGCCGATTCCGTTTCGGCGCGCGAAAGGTGTCCTGGGTTGGCTTTGTGATCGTCGAGATACTGATCCTCAAGACCTCCGTCTCTCCTTGGCCTAAGGTAGCGGAACACGCGCTCCGCGCCTCCTATTTCCAGCACTTTCCTTAGTGAGACCTTCCAATCTTTCCTGTCGTAACGTGCTGCTGCGGGCGCGGAAACCTCGCCCCTATCGGCGGGAAAGTTCCAAAGCGCGGCCCCGTCATTGATTGTGTAGCCCGTCGCAGGTTCGATTTCACGGCGGTACCGCGCAGAATTCGACACACCGTCAAGAACGTCCCGCACGGCGGTGTCCCCGGCGTCGGCTTCCTGGCAGTCCGCGATCAGCTTCCTGCACCTTTCATTCATCACGACGCTTGCGGGCAGGATGAGCGTGACATTGGGGGCGAGCACACGGGCAACGTCGCTACCCGGAACGTTAGCCGGTTTTACCTGCCAATGATCGTACTTGCGGAAGACAATTGGCGATTGTTCAGCCTCACAGGAGGAAAGCCATTCTCGCACGGTCGATAGCTTTACATAATGCAATTCGGCGCGCAGAGGCGGAAATCTCTGGAATATTTCCAGTACCCCGGCAGCCGCATCCGGTTTATCGGGGTCTCCATCATCGCCTGCGGCTACCTGCCGCAGTGCCTCTACCTCCAATCGGAAAGCAATGCATGCCAACGGAGTTCCCTCTTCGTCCTCGCGCAAACCGTAAAGGAATGGATGGGGCGAAAGATGCAGGCTTCGATCGTCAGTGGTGGAACTCCAGTAATCGAGGACAGCATTTGTAACTGGCGGCACACTAACCGGCCCGGCGGCAATGCGAGAAAAGTCATTTTCGAGCCAGGTTCCCGGTGGCGAACATATGCCGTCCTTTGGATCGAGAACGCTCCACGTCGCAGCGTTGATTAGCAACTCGACCCGGTTATTGGAAGACGTCTCCTCCTTCGTTCCCTCGCCAGCTTTAGTTGGTTCGACCTCGGCGTCACCTTTTGTTTCACTGACCGCGAGCCAATCCGTGCCTGTCATCAGTTCCGCCGAAAATGGCGAGCGGTCACTTTTCAATATCTCGGCGAGGGATTGAAGGTGAGTTCCGGACTTAATTTCGGGCTGCGAGGCGAAGATGCGCATGGTCGGCGGCTCTTCTCTCCCCTCTGCCGATAGACGGCTTAATCATCCGCGCCTGTCGAGGCGCCCAAGCCGCTGCAGCAACGTCGGCAGCGATGCGAAGTCGCACAATATGACATCCGCATCGGCATCGAGTCCGACCTCTGCTGCCGCAGTGCCGATGAGGAAGAAACGCTCGGTGTTCGGACCTTCAGAAGAATCTGATCTTTCAGAGAGGAAGACCCTGAATGCGTCCTGATTGGCGAGGCGATCACGTTCATAGCCTCGGATGCGGCCTGTGATCTTGCAAATGTGGCTCCCGGAAACGCCTTTTTGCTTTAGGCCGGTGGCGATCTTATCCGCCACTGCGACCTCACGCACAAAGACTGCCACCCTCTTGAAATTGCAATCTGCCGCGGCGTGGATCAGAGCTTTAGTGAGGATTTCCTTTGGCTTGTCGCCTTTGCTCGGCTTGTCGAACTCGTGCATCTGAACACGGCGCGAACTGGCCGCCAGAATGCGGTCAGTAATCGACGCATCGCCTTTTTCCGCATCGGTTAGTTGAAATGGCTCTTCCAAATATGGGTGAGGCAACCCCGGTGTGGCCGAGAGTTCGGTGAGCCAGAAGGGGAGCCGCGAGAACACGGTGCTAAAGGGCGACGGCAGACCCTCCGTCACCGACGAACAGCGCTCACGCAATTGTCTCAACGTGAGCACGAATGCGGGAACTAAGTGCGCCTCGTCCACAGCGACCCAGGAATCTACACCGAGCAAACCGGCGTGCTGAGGCCGCCCCCATTTACCTAATCCGTAACCTTGGAAAAGCAGCCGACTGCCGATCTGGTCTACAGTGCCAATAATCAACTGCGGGACCACAGGGCGAATGGCCCAATCGCGGTCTTGCACAATTTGGCCGCGCAATTCGACAATGCGGAGGAATTCGTTTGTGTCACCGCTTACTCTTCGCAAATGGTCCCGTACCGTGCTTAGTTCGGTCGATTCATTCGAAATCAGCTTTTCGCGCAGATCTCTGGCGATCAGAAACACTTGCTGCACGAGCACACGACGATTTACAACCCAGACCAGCCGCCGTGGCACGGGTTTGTGGCTGGCTTGATCGCGTCCATACCAAGCGAGGGCGAGCAGCCAAATGATGACCAGTTCTGTTTTGCCAGTGCCGGTGGGCAGGTCCACAAGCGATGGGGGTTTGCCGGCGATAATTTCGGCAAACAGCCGCTCCATCCAATCCATTGGTATGTACGGCGCACGAAGAGCCTTGTAGCTATGGACGAAGAAGTCTGCAGGGCTCATGTGTTTTCCAGCGTCACAGTATTACTGCGCGCCACGGGTTGAGCCATCAGTATATAGCTTAAGGCAACCGGCAACTGCAGGCTCAGATGATCGGCGTTGTCTCACCAGCCGCAACGCTCACGCGGAAAAACCCAGACCCCCTCGGGAGCGCCAGGTTTTTCCGCCAGGCGGGCGCGGATCAGGCTTTTATTGAAAGGCCCGGACAACGTCAACTCTTCTCGCCATGATTCAATAGCTCAGCCATCGCCGCCTTCGAGTCGCCAGCCATGGCGGCACCCACGCTCTTCAGAAACCGGTCATAGCGGAACTTTCCTTGCGCAACGGCCTGATCGTGCGCGTCACGCGGTGGTTCGGCGATGCACGTCAGAAGAGTTTTGACCAGAGAGTCCACGAACGCGAAGAGGGCCTGCTGTGCCAGCTTGACGCTCCTGATTTCACGACCGAGGCGATCGAGACTCGCCGCAATGCGCTCTTCCGACGCTTCCACTTCGCTTTCGCGTCCGGCCAGTTCTCGTTGAATCGCGGCGCGAATGAACGCGCTCAGATTTGAGAAGCCGCCTCTTGGCGGCACGTTCAACGCGTGCGATCAGCGGTTCGTCCAGGCGGATTCCGCGGCATCTCGTCTTGGCTTTTGTAGATCTCACACTACGTATGGCGGCATCGCCCGAACGCGTGACAAGTGCGTGCACGAATGTGCACGAAGGGCCCCGTTTCGTGCACGGCGCAAGCGTCAATGAAAGCAGATGGTTATCGGAAAAACCGCCCACCGACGCGCAACAACCCTTTATGTTCCACTACCACGTTTGTGGGCCGGTATTGCCATGCACGCACAAGATGATTTGGCAAATATCTGAAACTTCCTGAAACATCGAGCGGCCCGACGGCCATGCTGAAACATTTCGAAACTTCCCGGCAAACTTCTGAAAAGACAGACCGCATTTCTCAAAGGCCGTCACGTCGCGCTGATCTCGTGGCGTACAGGTTGAGGCTCCTGATCTGAAATGTCATCGTTTCCTGCACCTCACTCGTTGGGCATAGCGACCATGTCCACACCCGCCAGAGAAGACTTTCCGCTCACTGTCCGCGATGCGGCATCATACCTGGGCGTCAGTCCGCAGACGGTGTATCTTTGGGTTGAGCGAAAGCAGATTCCCCATCTCCGCGTGATGGGCCGCAATATCCGGTTTCTGAAATCGGATCTTGAGCCCTTCCGAGCAACTTTCAAACAGGAGGTGGGATTTGGCAAGACCGAGTAAACATGACGGAGTTGTATATCGACGCAATGACAGCAAGTATCTGGTGGATGCGCTACCGGGATCGTTCCGGTGGCCGCCGTCTGGAATCGACGCATACAGAAGACTGGCAGGACGCGCAACGGCAACTGCGCGAACGGCTGCACGCCAGAGACAACAACACGCTCGCCACATTCCGTAGGGGCGAGCATCTTACGTTCAACGAATGGGCGGACTTTTTTGTCGAGCACTACTCGAAGCCGCCGATTCGCGCAGAGAAGACGCACGAAGTGAACGAAAACGCCCTCAAGACTCTTCGCCCGGTATTCGGACCGATGAAGCTCGCGGAAATCGACGCGACGGGGATTGAGGTACACCTACGAAACCGCCTCAAGCAACGCAGACGCGTGCGGCGGAAATCGGGGGTGATCGAACTCGGACTACTGAAGCCGGCGACGGTTCATCAGGAGTTTCGGGTGCTTCGGCGGATTTTTAGCGTCGCGGTAAAAAAGAAGCTCTGCCCGGCCAACCCGTGTGCCGGTGTCGAGTTCCCCGTGATTTTGAAGGGACTGTTCCGGCCACATTACGTGACGGCGTCCGAGCAGGAGACGATTGAATAACACTCGCCCGCGTACCTGCGGAACGTGATCCGGATTCTTACCGAGACCGGGTTGCGCGTCTACAAGGAACTTGCGCCGATGCGCAAGGATCAGGTCGATCTGGCTAACAAGACGATTTTCATTTCGGACTCGAAGACTCCCACCGGGGTTGCCGAAGTTCCGCTGACAGATATCGCCGTTGAAGCATTTCGGAGCCAGATGGAAGAAGCCGGTCCTGGTCCCTGGCTGTTCCCCAGTCCGCTGAACCCAACCGGGTATCAGACGAACTTCAGGAAGCCGTGGGAAACTGCGCTGCGGAAGGCGGGCATTCCGTACTTCCGGCTGTATGACCTCCGCTCAATTTATGCAACGCGGTTGAGCGCCGGCGGCGTAGCTGACGAATGGGTGACGCAGATGCTGCGGCAAACCGACGCCAAGGTATTCAAGAAGTATTCGCAGATGAAGCTTCAGATGAAACGGGAAGCCCTGACCAAACTGGATCGCAGTGCCAACGAGAAACGGTGAGGCAAGGGTTTTGATACGGAAGTTCAGGACCGAAGGCGTTTTGATACGGTTCTGATACGTTCTTGGTATCAGAGGGCAGCAATGGGAATGAACGGAAACCGCAAACCACTGATTCTGAAAGGCTGGAATGGTGGGCGCGGCAGGACTCGAACCTGCGACCTCCTGCGTGTGAAGCAGGCGCTCTAACCAACTGAGCTACGCGCCCGGAATCGTAAATCACTTTATTGTAGTTCACTCGCGCTTGAGGCCGTGAGCGTTGCCTATAATGGTTCGATGCAGCCACAGGCGCCCTTGAGCTTCGAGGCTGGCCTTCATCAACTAGAGGCCATCGTCAAGGAAATGGAAAGCGGTGAACTGCCGCTCGAGCGGGCGCTCGAGCTGTTCGAGCGCGGCATGAAGCTGAGCGAAACCTGCCGCAAACAGCTCGAGGAAGCCGAAACGCGAGTCGAGATCCTGATCCGCCGGGCTGGTGAGGTGCAGGCGCAGCCGTTTCGTAACGACAAAACCTGACCAGTGCCGAAATGACGCTCGATGGTTACATCGCTGCACAGCAGAAGAGGGTCGACGAGGCGCTCGCCCACTGGGTGCCACCCGAAACTGAAGAGCCTTTCACCATTCATCGGGCCATGCGGTATAGCCTTTTTGCGGGAGGCAAACGTATTCGGCCGGTTCTGGCGATCGCAGCCGCCGAAGCTGTATCCGACGTGACGCCGGGGATCGAGCCGGCTGCCAGCGCGCTCGAGCTGATCCACACCTATTCATTGATTCACGACGATCTACCGGCGCTCGACAATGACGATCTGCGGCGCGGCCGTCCTACCTGTCATAAGATTTTCGGCGAGGCGATTGCGATTTTGGCCGGCGACGCGTTGCTGACCCTCGCATTCGAGGTGCTGTCGAGAATCGAATGCATCGACGCGGGCCCGCGTATCCTGATGGTGCTGGAGCTTGCTACAGCCGCAGGCACGGTGGGCGGCATGATCGGCGGCCAGGTGAATGACATCGAGGGCGAAGGAAAATTTCCCACCGCGCATCTTCTCGATTCGATCCATCGCGCCAAAACCGGGGCTCTGCTGCGGGCCAGCGTGAGAATCGGAGGAATCGCCGCCGGCGCGGATCGGGAACAGCTCGAGGCGCTCACGTGTTTCGGCGAACATATTGGGCTGGCGTTCCAGATCGTTGACGACGTGCTGGACGTCGAGCAATCGTCGGAGTCGCTCGGCAAAACCGCAGGCAAAGATGCGCAACAGAAAAAAATTACTTTTCCGGCGGTGTACGGGATCGAGCGCTCTCGCGAGATGGCTGAGCAGGAGTGTCTAAAAGCGCATCTGGCCTTGCAGGGTTTCGGTAATCGCGCCGCTAGGCTGCGCGAGCTGGCGGATTTCATCGTGCGGCGGAGCGCATGATGGACGCGATGAAGCACTCCTCGAAAATTCGAATCGATCAGTTGCTGATCGAACGCGGCTTGGCTGAATCGCGCGAGAAGGCGCGAGCATTGATTCTCGCCGGCCAGGTTCTGGTGGATGGGCACAAAAGCGATAAACCCGGCCATAGCTTCGCCCACGATTGCAGAGTGGAAGTGCTGGAGCGGATGCCGTATGTCAGCCGCGGGGGGATCAAGCTTGCGGCGGCGCTCGATCGTTTCGCGATCGACGTGACCGGGCGCATATGCCTGGATGTCGGTTCCTCCACGGGCGGATTTACAGACTGCCTGTTGCAGCGGGGCGCGGCGCGCGTGTGGGCCATAGACGTGGGTCACGGCCAGCTGGATTGGCGGCTGCGGAACGATTCTCGCGTCACGGTGCGGGAAGGCGTGAACGCGCGCTACCTTCGCGCGGAAGATTTTCCGGATAAGTTCGATCTGGCTGTTTGCGACGCCAGCTTCATTTCAGCGACACTTCTCATTCCCGCGATGGCACCGCTGCTCGCGCCCGGCGGCGAGATGGTGATCCTGGTAAAGCCGCAGTTCGAAGTAGGACGCGGGGAGGTGGGCAAAGGAGGGATCGTACGCGATCCCGAGCTGCATCGCGCCGCATGCGACCGTGTGCGGGATTGCATCGAGAACTTGGGATTCCACGCGCAAATCCTCGAAAGCCCGATCATGGGAGCCCAGGGCAATCGGGAGTTTCTGCTTTATGCAACGCATTGAGACCGTCGGCATCATCTCCAAGCCGCGGAGCGAGCTTGCCGCCCGCATCGTCCCCGATATGATCGCCTGGCTGGCGCAGCATAATATTCACGTGCGGCTCGATCCCGAAAGCGCCGCTTACGCGGGCCGTGACGATGCGCTACCCCGGCCGGAGGTGCCGCAAGACGCACAATTAGTGATCGTGCTGGGCGGCGACGGGACACTCCTTTCGGCGGCGCGGGCGACCGGAGGACGCGATATTCCGCTGTTTGCGGTCAACCTGGGCGCGCTGGGCTTTCTGACGGCAATCACGATCGAGGAAATCTATCCTCAGCTCGAGCGCGCCTTGCGGGGAGACTTCCGTATCGGCCTTCGGCGCATGCTGCATTGCGAGCTGCGGCGCAACGGCGAGCTTCTCGCAGAGTACGACGCGCTCAACGACATGGTGCTCACCAAGGCCGAGATCGCGCGCATGATCGACTTGGAAGTTCAGATCGATAATCGATTCGTATGCGTGTTTAAAGCCGACGGTCTGATTGTCGCGACTCCCACAGGCTCGACCGCGTATTCGTTGTCGGCCGGAGGACCGATCATTTATCCCACGGTGGCCGCGCTCACGATCACGCCCATCTGCCCGCACACGCTGACCAACCGCCCCGTGGTCGTGCCCGACGACGGCGTGATTGAAGTCATCAATCGCGGCTGGGACGATTCGACATACCTGACCATTGACGGTCAGACCGGCGAACTTCTTAAGTATGACGACCGCGTTTTCTGCCGACGATCGGAGTCCTCGATCAACCTGATCCGGCCGCCGGACATGATGTTTTTCGATGTGCTTCGCGAAAAGTTGAAATGGGGCGGCCGATGAGGACGCACGCCTATGGGATAGTGATACCCGGACTGAGATACACGTCCTGGACCGCGTTCAGCAAAGCCACTCCCTCTTTCATCGGGCGCTGAAACGCTTTGCGGCCGGTGATCAATCCCATTCCACCGGCGCGCTTGTTAATGACCGCCGTCGCGACCGCTTCGCCCATGTCGTTTTTACCGGACGCTCCGCCGCTGTTGATTAAACCGACCCGTCCCATGTAACAATTGGCAACCTGATACCGGCACAGGTCGATGGGATGATCGCTTGAAAGCTCCGTATACATGCGCTTGTCGAATTTGCCATACGATACGCCGCCTGTATTCAAAGCTTCGTACCCGCCGTTGTTTTCTGCAAGCTTCTGCTTGATGATGTCGGCCTCAATCGTGACTCCGAGATGGTTCGCCTGACCGGTCAAATCGGCGGCGAGATCGTAGTCTTTGTCCTTCTTGAACGCAGCGTTTCGCAGGTAACACCAGAGGACCGTCGCCATTCCGAACTCGTGCGCCAGTGAAAACGACTGGCTGACTTCGACAATCTGCCGGTTACTTTCCTCCGAGCCGAAATAAACCGTCGCACCCACGGCGGCGCCGCCCATCTCGAGCGCCTGTTTCACGTTGCCGAACATGATCTGATCGAAATGGTTCGGGTAAGTCAGCAGCTCGTTGTGATTTAACTTGACGATGAATGGAATTTTGGACGCGTATTTTCGCGCCACCGATCCGAGGACGCCGAGGGTCGACGCTACCGCATTACAACCGCCCTCAATCGCCAGTTTGACAATATTCTCCGGATCGAAATATTCGGGATTTTTGGCGAAGCTTGCGCCCGCCGAATGCTCGATCCCTTGATCCACCGGTAGAATCGAAACGTAGCCAGTGCCAGCTAGACGGCCATGGCCCACAATTCTTTGTAAGTTAACCAGGACGCGGTTATTGCGATCTGACGAACCAAAAGATTGATCCATCGAATCCGGTCCGGGGAGGTGAAGCCGGTCCCTCGATATTTTGGGATGATCAAATCCAAGGAGATAACCGGCCTTCTCGCCGAGGTGCTGTTCAATACTCGTAGTTTGGATCGTTGGCATGGGATTCGTCTCGATTGTACCGCTCCGATTCAGCTCGCCGCATCGAGAGCCGGGCGATGGCCGATCCACCGCGCCAAGCGTCTGAAAAATATTTGCGCGCGGCTGGCGTCCCGCACAATCTGCGCTTTAAGTTCCTCGGCACTTTCGAACTTCCGTTCGTCCCGGACCCGCCGCAGGAATTCAACGCGGATGTTGCGGGGCGTCGATCCGTTCAGGGGTTCCAGCAAGAACGTCTCTATGCTGAGAGCATCGCCGCCGAAAGTCGGCCGGTAACCGATATTGGACACGGAATTCCAATGCCGCCCGTCGTTGAGGTCTCGCGTGCGCGTGATGTAAACGCCAGTGCGAGGAAGCACCTCGGACGCAGTGCGCAGATTCAGCGTGGGAACCGTTTGCTTCGCGCCGATACCGTGTCCGGAGATAACCTCGCCTGAAAGCGCATAAGGCCGGCCTAGAAAGCGTGAGGCTAACGCCACTTCCCCGCTCTCAATCCGCCGCCGCACTTCGGTCGATGAAACCGCGCGGCCGCGGCATTGCACCACATCCACAATATCCACGCGGTAGCCGTACCGCTCGCCCAGTTCCGCCAATACTCTGGTATCGCCCGCCTGCTTATGGCCGAAACGAAAATTCTCACCGACCAGAACGATTTTCGCGCCCAAAACGTCCACAACGATCTGCTGAACGAACTGCTCGGGCGTGAGCGCGGCCAATTCTTTCGTGAACGGCAGGATCAGCACCTGCTCGATGCGTTGCTCGGCCATCAAAGCGGTGCGCTCTTCCAGCGTGGTAAGCAATCGCGGCGCCCGTTCTGGGGCGACGATGTGCGCCGGATGAGGATCGAAGGTCAGCACCGTCGATTTGAGCCCGTGCCGGCGCGCTGCATCCACGACTTTTCGGAACAGTTGCCGATGTCCGACGTGCACCCCGTCGAAGTTTCCAATCGTTAGCGAGGAAGGTCCGAAGCCGGCCGCCTCCTCCACTCGACGCGCGATCCGCATCAGCGCTTTTCTTCCTGGCTGAGCGCCATAGGTTCCACATCGATCTCCAAACCGTCATACGCCAGATGCACGTGCGCGGGCAGAGCGCCCTCGGTTCGCTCATGCGCAAGGTCGTGACAGATGTGCGTGAAGAAAGCGCGCCGGGGCTTCAGCTCCTCTACCCATCCCAAACTCCGCTCCACGGTCGAATGAGTCGGATGGGGCCTGTGCCTCAGCGCATCGAGAAACAGCACGTCCAATTTCGCGAGCTTGGCCTTGGACTCCTCGGGAATATCGCTGTGATCGGTGAGATACGCCGCCGCTCCGAAGCGGAATCCCAGGATGGTAGACTTCCCGTGGAGCAGCGGCACGGGTGTGAATTCGAGCCCGAACAAATTGAAAGGCTGATCATCGAGCGCGTTCAGATCTAGGCGTGGAACCGTCGTGTCATTCGGCCCCGGCTCGAAGGCGTAGCGGAACACACGGCGGATCGCGTCCAGCGTTTCCTCCATCCCGTAGATCGGAATTGCCTGCCTCTGGCGATAGTTGAACGGCCGCACATCGTCGAGACCTAGAATGTGGTCCGCATGCGAATGGGTGTACAGAATCGCGTCGATGCGCTCAATGGGCACGCGCAGGGCCTGTGCGCGAAAATCGGGCGTGGTATCCACCAGCACTACGCGATCGTCATAGCGGATCAGGATAGACGGGCGCAGTCGCTTGTCGCGCGGGTCCGTCGACCGGCACACTTCACATCCGCAACCCACCGTCGGCACGCCGGAACTGGTGCCCGACCCCAGCACCGTGATGTGAATCGCACGCTCGCCCATCACGAGGCCGATTCAGATTCTCCGGGCGGCTCACTGGCCGTTCCAGCCGAGCTCGCTTCATGGGCTTTCTCGCTGATCTGAACAAATCGAAAACGCAGCTCCGTCAAGGAGTTTTCAATCAAGCGCTGCTCTTCAAGCGACAGATTACCGCGCGTCTTTTCGACCAGCATGGCGAGCAAATCAATCGCGTGCCGCGCCGCCGGAAGATCCACGGTCTCCTGATTTCCTTCGCTGAAGCCGAATAATCCGAGGCGCATATCGGCTTGCATCTTAAGAGAAAGCACCAGGAATTCAAAGGTCGGTTGAGGGAGAGAAAAATCCGATTCGCTCATGTGTTCTACCCTTCTAGTGTAGTGTGTTTAAAGAATGCCTCGCTACTTTACACTTCGACAGGCCGAAGAGTCGCTGCCGGAGATGGAACGCGCACTCCGCGACGCCATCTTCCACAAAGCCGAATATGCCAAGGCCGGCCAGGAATTGGAGAGCAGCGATCAGCGGATTCGTATGGCGGGCGGCTCTCAGGTAAATAGGGGAGCTTATCTGGCCATACGAGCGCGCCGCGATACCAGCGCCGCCGCCCTCAAGGACGTTCTCGACCGCATCGAAGAGAAGGGCGCGCTGGTCAAGGATCTGGATGTAGGTCTGATCGATTTCCTCACTCGTTACCATGGCCGCGAGGTGTGCCTATGCTGGAAACTCGGGGAGGACGGTATCCGTTTCTGGCACGGAACCGACGAAGGCTTTAGGGGCCGCCGGCCGGTCGATGACGAATTTCTGAAAGGCCATCGCGGAGACGGCGGTGATGCCGGCGCTAACTGATCGGCGCGTCTAAGCCCGGTCCTGTTAGACTGGAATTAAAGGATGCTCCTCGCAAGAGAATTCGTCGATTACGTTTCACGTCAAGTCGTCAAACAATTGGCTCCCAAATGGATCGAAACCGCCGATCCAGCGGCCGCCTCCGATTTCATCGCCGGTGTAATCGAGGAGGATCTGGCGGTGGAGGACCTGCTGAACGACGAAGTGCGGGATTTACTCAGCGAATATAGCGAGTATATGCGCCGCGAAAGCGTCAGCTATCAGGAAATGTTCCGGCGTATCAAGAATACTCTCATCACTCAGCGGAAAGTTATTCGCGCCTCCGGCCGCGACTCGGGCGACCAAATGAAGCTGTCGCGCGATAAAATCAACGATATTTCTCATAAATTAGTCGCAGCCTTGCGGAAGAACCGTGAGTTCCGCCTCAAGCACGAACCTAACGAGGTGCGCCTGGAGCTGGTCAAAGTAATGACCGATCTGCTCCAGACCGAAGAGAAGGTTGATCGCGCCGCACGCACCAAAATCCGCACTCAAAAGCGCGAGATTTCAGAAGGCACAGAGGAATGGGACCTGCTCCACAAGCGCTATTATGCCGAGGAGCTGAAGAAGCTGGGTATCGACCTCAATCGCTGATTTAAACTACGTCGACGCCCATCGAGCGGGCAGTCCCCCTCACTGAATTCATCGCCGACTCGACCGTGAAGCAATTCAGGTCGGGCATCTTGATTTTAGCGATCTCCTCGACCTGTTTCTCAGTAATTTTTCCAACACGATTCTTGTTGGGCTCCGCTGAGCCTTTGGCGAGATTGCAGGCGCGCTTGATCAGAATCGGCACAGGCGGAGTCTTGGTGATAAAGGTGAAGGTCCGGTCCGAGTAGATGGTGATCACCACCGGGATGATAAGCCCTTCCTGATCTTTGGCAGACGTTTTGGCGTTGAAAGCCTTGCAGAACTCCATGATGTTGACGCCCTGCGGTCCTAGAGCCGTGCCAACTGGCGGCGCCGGAGTAGCCTTACCCGCCGGAATCTGCAGCTTCACTTGCGCATTAATTTTCTTTGCCATAAAAACTCCTGTAAAAACTTAAATCTTTTCCACTTGTAGAAAATCGAGCTCCACCGGGGTCGCACGTCCGAAAATCGTCACGAGCACGCGCAGAGTATTCCGCTCGGGATGGACCTCGTCGATTTTGCCTGAGAAATTGCTAAAAGGACCGTCGATAATGCGCACATTCTCATTCTTCTCGAATTTGAGCTTGGGACGAGGCCGCTCGGCCGAACTGGCCTGGCGATAGAGAATAGAATTGACTTCGTCCGCCGTCAGCGGAACCGGCATATTGCCGCCGCCTACAAATCCGGTCACGCGCGGTGTGGCCTTTACGGCATGCCACAACTCATCGTTCATTTCCATTTCCACCAATACGTAGCCGGGATAGAGAAGGCGCTTGCTGGTAACCTTTTTACCATTCCGCAATTCGACCACTTCCTCGGTGGGGATCAGAAGCTGGCCGATCTGATCGGCAAATCCGAAAGCTTCGGCGCGGCTCTTCAGCGAATCCGCAACCTTCTGCTCAAACCCCGAGTAGGTATGAATGATAAACCACTTCCTGGTGGAGGGCTCTTCGGGAGCCGCCTCCGCGGCCTGCGGAGAGGCTTCTTCATTGTGTTCTTCGGCAGAATCGAGAGTCGCCGATTCATCACCGGAGCGCTCAGCTGCCGGCGTTTGTTCCTCGGGAAGCATTTCTTCTGGCATTAGGCTCGCCTTCACTTCGTAAACACAGCGAACAACCTTGTAATGGCTCGTCCGACGATCTGATCGACGACCCAGAAATAGGCGGCAAAAGCGAAAACTGCGGCAATCACGACGCCCGTAGTCGCGCGCACCTGCTTCCAGGGCGGCCATGTGACGCGCTTCATCTCCAGTTGCAGATCTTCGTAATAGTTCTTAGCCCGCGCCGGCCAGCTCATAGGTCCCTGCGGAACGCTCATCTCTTGTGGCATAACTTCTCCTGGAAACAAAAGCTGGAGGCGTTGGCAGGGGCGGAGGGATTCGAACCCCCACTCGCGGTTTTGGAGACCGCTGGTCTGCCGTTAAACCTACGCCCCTTCTTGGCCAGCACTCTAGTTTAGCACCAGCTTTATTTGATCTCCCTATGGGGATGATGCTTGCGGCAGAACGGGCAGAATTTCTTCAGCTCCAGCCGTTCCGTCATGGTCTTCTTATTCTTCATGCCGGTGTAGTTTTTTCGCTTGCACTCGGTGCACTGCAATGTAATTTGTTCGCGCGCCATAAATTCCTCGCTGGTTCTAGCTGATGGGCCTACCCGATAATGTCGGTCACGGTACCCGCGCCCACCGTTCGGCCGCCTTCACGAATGGCGAAACGCAGGCCCTTGTCCATGGCAATCGGCGTGATCAATTCCACTTCGAGGCTGACGTTATCGCCGGGCATTACCATCTCCATACCTTCCGGTAACTGCGCCACTCCGGTCACATCCGTAGTGCGGAAATAGAACTGCGGGCGATATCCCTTGAAAAAGGGCGTGTGCCGGCCGCCTTCCTCTTTCGACAGCACATAAACTTCGCCTTTGAAGGATTTGTGGGGTTTGATCGAGTTCGGTTTCGCGATCACCTGTCCGCGCTCCACATCGTCCTTTTCAATACCGCGCAGCAGCAAGCCTACGTTGTCTCCGGCCATGCCCTGATCGAGCAGCTTCTTGAACATTTCGACACCGGTGACTACTGTCTTACGAGTGTCCGCAAAACCTACGATCTCCATTTCCTCGCCGACCTTGCAGATCCCCTTTTCGATCCTCCCCGTCACGACCGTCCCGCGCCCCTGAATCGAAAAAATGTCTTCGACCGGCATTAAGAACGGCTTATCGACGACGCGCTCCGGCATGGGGATATACTTGTCTACCGCATCCATCAGCTCGTCAACGGTTTTTTCCCACTTCTCTTCGCCGTTCAGCGCGCCCAGCGCGCTCACTTTTATGACCGGCAGATCGTTGCCCGGAAATCCATAGCTGGTCAGCAGTTCGCGCACTTCGAGCTCAACCAGCTCGAGCAGTTCGGGATCGTCCACCATGTCTACTTTATTGAGCGCAACGACAATATAGGGCACTCCGACCTGCCGGGCCAGCAGAATATGCTCGCGCGTCTGCGGCATCGGACCATCGGTTGCGGCCACTACAAGAATCGCTCCATCCATCTGCGCCGCGCCGGTGATCATGTTCTTAATGTAATCGGCGTGACCTGGACAATCCACATGCGCATAATGACGATTGGCGGTTTCATATTCCACGTGCGCCACCGCGATCGTAATTCCGCGAGCTTTTTCCTCGGGCGCATTGTCGATCGAATCGAAGCTCCGGAATTTGTTTTTCGGGTTGTGCTTGGCCAGCACTTTGGTGATCGCCGCCGTCAAGGTGGTCTTGCCGTGATCGATATGTCCGATTGTGCCTACGTTCACGTGCGGCTTACTGCGATCAAATTTTTCTTTCGCCATACTCTCCTTCAGCGAGTCCGGGTGAAAAACACTTCGGAAATCTGGAGCCGTTGACCAGGATTGAACTGGTGACCTCGTCCTTACCAAGGACGCGCTCTACCAACTGAGCTACAACGGCCAAAATCAAAAACTGGTGGACAGGGGAGGATTCGAACCTCCGTAGCTCGCAAGGAGCGGCAGATTTACAGTCTGCTGCCATTAACCACTCGGCCACCTGTCCGATTCGCTACAGCCCGAGGAGCCGCCGCAGCAGACACAACTCACTTTCTAAGCGCCGCCTGCGTAGCTAAATTATACCGCAACGCATGTACAATGGTGAATGGATTTGCGGGAGTAACTCAATGGTAGAGTCACAGCCTTCCAAGCTGTTGGTTGCGGGTTCGATTCCCGTCTCCCGCTCCATTTGTTCAAGCGCGCTGGCGTAGCTCAGTTGGTAGAGCATCTGATTTGTAATCAGAGGGTCGGGGGTTCAAATCCCTCCGCCAGCTTCAGGTTTCCTCGCAGCCGACCTCCCCGTTGACGGCATCGTTCTTGCCATGGCATAATACGGCCGAATTGGGGTGCTGAAGTGAAGAAACTTTTCGTAGGAAATCTCCCCTACGCGGCGACCGATACGGATTTGCATAATTTTTTTGCCGCCAATGGCGTGAAGATCGATTCCGTAACGCTGATGCACGATCGTTTTACCGGCCAAGCCCGGGGGTTCGGTTTTGTCGAGATCGCTGACGACGCCGCTGCGCAGCGCGCAGTGGATGCCTGCCATGGAAAAGAGCTCTTGGGCCGAACGCTGGTCGTCAACGAAGCGCGTCCGATCACGCCGCGCGAAAGTAGCGACGAACGGCCTTCGATGCGCTAAAACGTCCAGCTTTATAAAAGATCAGAAAGGAAGGTCTGGCTGAACCTGCTCCTGCGGGGTCGCTGAATGCGAGAGGAAGCGGTACGGGTTGACTGGAGTTCCGCCCTCTCGTACTTCGAAATGGAGGTGTGGCGCGGTTACGCGACCCGATGCGCCCGAATAGGCCAGAATTTCGCCACGCCGGATTTCCTGTCCTGGAACCACGTTAAAGCGCGACAGATGACCATACCAGGTTCGCATTCCATTGCCATGGTCGATAATGACCAGCCGGCCGTAACCGTTGACAAATTCCGCGTGATAAACGATCCCATCGGCTGCGGCATGAACCGGGGTACCCATTGCAGCCGAGATATCCAGCCCCGTGTGGAAGGCGCCTTCACCCGAGAACGGGTCTTGACGTTCGCCAAACCGGCTCAGGAGGCGGCCGTTGACCGGCCAAAGGCTGGGAACGATGTTCTTCTGCCAGGCTCGCGCATAAGTGTGCTCCAGCCGGGAGAAGCTCGCCGATTTCAGGAAATTATACTCCTCGATGGATTCTTTGAAGGTGGGAACCAGGGGGCCTTCGTCGGCTATGTCGTCCGCCCCTTCGAGTTTCCGCTTCAATCCCAAAGCCATGCTAACTTCGCTTGCCATTAGCTGGAGCGAGGCCAGCTCCTCCTGCTTTTGATCGTTCTCGCGCTGGAGGGCTTGATACTTGTTGCGGAGCGTACCCACTTCGTCGCGCAGCGAATTGTAGTTGGCCACCTTCCAGGTCATACGAAGATAGCTCGAAACCATCCCAAACAGAGAAATTGAACCAAAAAGCGCCAAAGCTATAAGCAGATACAGAGCTTGATGCGGAATATGAATGCGACGTAATCGACCGTGCAAGGAGTGCGCGAGAACAACTACGAAGTAGTGCTGCTTCATGAATCTCCTAAACGGTTAGATTGTTATGTGCCAACAAACACTACAGGTAAAGTTAACGTTTTGTCATGATATCGAAAGGCTAGAACGCTGTCAAGGTCATTTATGGGCACCTCGCTCTCCTTTCTCTAATGCAAGGCGTCCGTCACTGGTCGTGATTACAGTTCGTTTCCCGGCTGCGCAGTCCGGCAGGACGTGGCTGGCGTAGTAGTTAAGGCCATATTCCCAATCGCGCCTGACGCCTTGAACACAGGCATCCGCCCCCTCGGGCTGATGCGTGCGCCAGAAAAATCGAACCGACACCTGCTCATCTAGTATCGGCAACATTTTAATTTTCATATACATCATGCCGGCCAGTACCGCGATCGAGGCCGCAAGTATCGCCAGAATCGGCCCTTTACGCCACGCGAGCCACCATACAATCCCCGCCGCGATAACAAACGGTAGCGCCGGAGCGATCACTACAGGCGCTTTGCCGACCCCCGAGAGTAGGGCCTCCGGGAGCGCCCTCATAATTACCGGTAGGGCGACGAGCATCAATGCGCTAACGCCCAGCCACCATTTGGCCGCGGCACCGGTTCCATTTAGACCCATCGCGACTACGATTGCCAGTGGCGGCAACAAGGGCAACACGTATCCGGGCAGCTTATTCCGCGCGACCGAAAAAAACAGCAGCGCATAAACCAGCCATGCCGCCAGGAATCGCACGCGCATGTCGTTATAGATTTTCCGGCGCGCTATTAGTCCCGCCAAAGGGGTCCATGGAAACAGGCCCGCTAACAGGATCGGGAGGTAGTACCAAAACGGCTGGACGTGCTGCAGAGAGGGCGTGAAGAACCGGGCAACGTGATGCTTCCAGAAGAACTCGTCCCAGAATGTTGAGCCATTGCGAGCCCAGCAAAGCAGGTACCAGGGCGCGGCCACTACGACGCAACTCACCAGCATAGCGAGCCGTTTGCCGCGCGAGATCAGGAGCGCCGGCGCGAACAGCACGAGAGGGACGAATCCTTTGGCCAATATCGAGAGACCCACTAATCCGCCCGCAACATAACCTGCTCTTGGCCGGGCGTCAAAAAGCACAAGGAACATCGCAGCTACGAGTGTTGCGGACATCAGGAGATCCGGAATGGCGACGAAACTATAGGCGAGCCAGCCCGCCGACGTGGACAGAATCGCGGTGGCTTCGATGGCGATTCTGGGAGGGAATTCGCGCGCCAGGACCCGGAAGAAAAAGATAAGAAATGCGACGCTGGTCAATGCTATCGGCAGCCGCGCCGCCCATTCATCAGGCAGATGAACGACCCGCCCGGCCGCAGTCAGCCAATATAACAGCGGGGGTTTTTCGAACCACGCATTGCCGTCCAGCCGTGGTGTAATCAGGTCTCCGGACCTCTGCATTTCGCGGCTGACCGAGGCATAACGCGGCTCATCCGGGCCCAGAAACCCGACGCCGCCCAGGTCGAACAGATACAAGATCAACAACGGAATGATCAGCCAGCTTCGCGACAATTCTCCAGTATAATGAGACATTGCGAGTCCAGTCGTGAACATCACCTTTATGAAAATTACTGCGTTCCTCCTGTGCTGTGTTGCCGCGTTGGCTCAGACCAGGACGCCGGCCGCGACAGCGGGAAAATCCGCGCTCGACAAAGCTACGCTTGAGGCGTATCTGCGCTACGTCGAATTATGGCTTCCGCAAGTCAGCGTGAAAATCGACGATGCCAAACCTTCGGCGGAAATGACCGGCTATTACGACGTGTGGGTGCACGCAACCTTCAACGGCGGGGCCAAGGATCAGTTGTACTACGTCTCAAAAGACGGCCAAAGGGTGGTCAAGGGAGATGTTTATAACATCAATCGCAGCCCCTTCCAGGCGAATGTCGATAAGCTGAAGGCGGATCATCAGCCGGCTTTTGGAGCGCCTGCCGGTGCGCCTGTGACAATCTATGTTTTCAGCGATTTCGAATGTCCCATTTGTAAAGAAGAAGCGCAAATTCTTCGCCAGAACGTCGCGGCCACATTTCCGGACAAGGTGCGAGTCGTTTTCAACGATTTTCCGCTAGACGCGATTCATCCCTGGGCGCGAACCGCTGCCATCGCAGGCCGTTGCATCTATAAACAGAATCCGGCCACATTCTGGGATTTTTTCGATTGGACCTACGATAACCAAACTTCAATTGGCCTAGATAATATCAACAGCAAGCTTCAGACGTTCGCAAATCAGAAGGGTCTGGACGGCATGCAGTTGGCGCGCTGCATCGATACCAAGGCCACCGAGGCTGAAGTGGACGCGTCGATTGCCGAGGGCCGTATGCTGCAGGTTTCCGCAACACCTACTATCTTCCTCAACGGCCGCAGGCTCGAAGGCGCGATTCCATGGGAAATGCTCGAGCAGCTTATCAAGCTCGAACTCGATCATCAGACCAAAACCGCTGCCACCGCCGACGAGAAGTGCTGTGAAGTAACCATCCCCAAACTCGGGAAGTGAGATGAGCGCAAAGCGCGGAGCATTGCGCCTGATTCCGCTGAGCCTTTGCGCTTTGGCGCTCATCGCGGCGGAAATCAGCCCGCAGATTTATCTGAAGGAAGTGCGCTATCTTGCCTCACCAGAGTTGAAGGGACGCGCCACCGGATCGCCCGAGCTTGAGAAAGCGGCGTCCTACATCGCATCCCAGTTCGAGTCCTTCGGCTTGACGCCACCCGACGGCAAGACTTTCGAGCAGCCGTTTCCGTTCGTAGCGAAAGCGCGGCTTGGGCCCGGCAATCAGCTCCGTTACGAGGACGCGGGCAAGGACGGATCGCTCGATGCGGGACACGATTTCATCCCCTTTGACTTCTCTTCAAGCGGCGCATTCTCCGGTGCGGTCGTATTCGCGGGATACGGCATTACAGCCCGCGAGCTGAATTATGACGACTACGCCGGGATCGACGTCAAGAATAAGGTCGTCCTGATCCTGCGTCATGAGCCTCAGGAAGCCGACGCGAAAAGCGTTTTCGATGGCGACAAGCTGACCGCCCATGCCACTTTTGCAAGCAAAGCGGTAAACGCGAAGATGCACGGAGCCAAGGGAGTAGTTCTCATTAACGATGTTTACGCCCATGGTCCAGGCGACAATCTGGAAGAGTTCGGCCGGGCGGAGGGACCTAACGATGCTGGGATCCTCTTCGTGCAGGTGAAGGAGGCGATGGCCGAGCAGTGGCTCGAAGCCGAGGGCCAGAATCTTCGTAATATCTCCCACGGGATCGACGAAGATCTAAAGCCGCGATCGTTCGCTCTTGCGAAGCTCAAACTCGCGGTCGACGTGGATGTTCGCCGCGACATAAAGACGGTGCATAATGTTGCGGCCTACCTGCCGGGGCAAACCTCCGAGTATGTGGTCATCGGGGCGCATTACGATCACCTGGGGCTCGGGGACCGGAATTCATTGGCGCCTTCGCAAATCGGCACTGTGCATCCGGGAGCCGACGACAACGCCTCCGGCACGGCGGGAGTGATCGAACTGGCGCGCTGGTTTTCGGGCCAACCCAAACAGAAACGCGGCATTCTTTTTCTAACCTTCGCGGGCGAAGAACTGGGCCTGCTCGGGAGCGAATGGTATGTAAACCATCCCCTTCTTCCGCTGGACCACGCCGTAACTATGATCAATATGGACATGATCGGGCGTATCCGCGACGGCAAGGTTTTCCTAAGTGGGACCGGAACTGGAACAACGTTAGCCGGACTGATCGACGATGTAAAGCCGCCCGCGGGTATACGCATCGACCTGTCGGAAAAGGGAGGATACGGCGCGAGCGACCATACTTCCTTCACCACCAAAAGTGTGCCGGTGCTGTTCTTCTTCTCCGGCCTGCATGCCGACTATCATAAGCCCAGCGATACCGCGGATAAGATCGATGCCACAGACGCAGCCAAGCTGCTCGAGTATATCGCTGAGGTTACTACCCGCCTGGCGAGCGACGAGACGCGGCCCCGTTTCATTCGCGTCGCGGAGCCACCGCAGAGCGCGACCGGGAGCGACACTGGCGGCGGCACCGGATATGGACCGCTTTTCGGCAGTGTTCCCGATTTCAATGAGCCGCCCACCGGTGTCCGCTTCGCCGACGTGCGGGATGGCACTCCCGCAGCTCTGGCCGGTCTGCGCGCCGGCGATATTCTTATAAAGTTCGACGGTAAGGATATCGCTAATCTTTACGACTTCACGTATGCGCTGCGGGCCCACAAAGCGGGAGATCTGGTACCAGTGGTGGTGCTCCGGGGGGCCCATACGATTGAGGCCAAAGTACTGCTTACCGAGCGGAAATAATCTGCCATACTTTGGTCAAGCCACCTAACTCTATGACCCGATCCCAGACACTCCCGCCGCTGATCCTTCACCCTTTCGCCGATGCCGCTGGACCTGACAAGCTAGTGGAAAGCTCGCGTGCCAGCCTGATCCTACAAGGCTTGCTGCCTTCGGGAGAGCGAAGCAGCGAGGAACTGGATCGCGCGCTGCTCGATGGCCGCTATTGCGAGATCCGCATGCTCTTTTATGTGGGCAAGGATCTGGTGCGCTGGATCGAACAATGTCTGGAGCATCTCAACAGCGAACCGGAGCTTCGCGATGCGGGAATCCGTTACCAAAGCTTCGCCGCGTACCTCATCAACCAAGCTCCCCCAGCGGTGCAATCCAAGCTGCGCAAGTGGGGCGTGGGCGATTACAAATCGATATTTGCCCGCGCGCTGGGGCTTAACTCGATTCTGGCCGCAGTGCCAGATCGCGAGATCCTGTCGGATGAATTCGTCCGGAACTACCACCGCTATGCCGATCAGATGTTCCAGTGCAGACAAGCGCAATCGGCATTCACCGAAATCGGGCATCTCGGCTTCGACTTTGAAATCTATGCCTCGGGCGAATATTCACGAATGCTGGAACGTGAGTGGGCCGAAAGCTAGAGCGCGCTGGAAATGAAAAGAGGCAGGAATAAACTCCTGCCTCAAGGACCCCAAAGGAGACGCTGTTTAATGTTCTTTGTGCGGGTACCGGGCCAGCTCCGCCTCGAGCTCCTTAGCCGCAGCCGGGGGCCGAACATCACCGTGCAAAATTTCTCTTTGAGTCACCGGGTGACCATAGATCAGAGCGTTCGCGTCATTATCCGGGCGAATGGTAGATCCTTGTAACGAAACTCCTGCATACGCGCCTCGTGCCCGCGACCACGCCAGAATCCCTGCATTCAACAGCAAGTCCGTATTCGCTTCGGCAGACCGTCCTATCGGACCGGCCATAGCGCTCGCGTCGCCGCCAATCTCGAATTTATCGGCCAACAACTTATCCTCGCCCGCCCGGTTCATGACCGTGAAGACAAGATCTGTTTCGCCGATACCGATCTGCAATCCGAAGCTCCCGCCTTCGACGATAATCGTAGACGGAGCGCTCCAGTCCCCCTTCTCAGTACGGCACATTAACTCTCCTTTTCCATATTTGACCCCGCCAATGAAGCCCACGCGTTTCAGGCTTGGCACCACCCCTACGCATTGCGCTCTATGAATAAAGGCTTCAGGGATGCCTTTATCACCCGCATGCATCATTTCGGTGAAAACCAGCCCGGCTTCTCTCATCCTTTTATCATCGTTACCTTTCTGCGCAAATAACGGCATCACCATCACTACACTTAATAATATTGATTTCATCGAAATTTCCTCCCAACTTAATTAGCATTCCAGATTAAATTAGTTGCTTTATTCGAGCCTACGCAGCGTCGCAATTCGCTATATATGGAATGTGACTGCGGCGCGCCTGCGTTGCTCCTCTTTCGACACGCGAGCGGGCTTCGCGACGGGCGCGCAGAAGCCTTATCCGGATTGCAGTTTCGGTAACGCCCTGCGTCCGCGCGATCTCTTCGGTGGTAACGCCGTACATCGATTGGACTAACAGTTTCCGGTCGCACGGGCGGCAAAATTTCAGGACTCGCGCCACGTCGATGGCAGCGATGTTGATGGCGGTAGTCTTATCGGAGAGCTTCGGAAGAACCTCCTTCCGCGGCTCCCGGCGAATCAAACTGCGGTAAACATTGAGCGCAATTGTGTTCACCCAGGTGACGACCAAAGCTTCATTACGCAGTTGGTTGAGCCGCTCCCAACCTCTCACCCAGGCCGTCTGTGCTACTTCCTGAGCGCTGTCCCGTTGAACGCCCCGCGAAAGCAGAAACCGAACGGTGAGATCAAATCCACGTTGATATGCCTGTCCGTAACTTTCTCTATTCATGTGAGTTTAGAGGCTCCTCTGAGATCCTTTCCTGACACGACAGTGCTGGTTGCACGTCAAAGGCCAGAAAACTCCGCACACGAGAGTGTTTTAGATACAGGTATTAAACGAGGAGTACTAATAAGCTCGGGTGTGGAACGTGCAGCTTTTTCGATTCAGCGGCAGATTTTGCGTTTCAGCGCGGAGGGGATCCAGAAGGCCGGTGATCGTCGCGCACCTCGGGCGTATTGTCGGCAGGCTGAAATACGCCCGGGGCAGCGGCTTTATTAGAAGCGAAATCCGAAGGTTACGGGCAGGTAGTCGACATGCTGACCGTGGCTATTGAACATGTGATTGTAACGAGCCTCGGCGTAAAACTTGCCGTGCCATTTGCTTCCAAGCGAGATCCCAAGCCCGGCATCCCAACCCGGCTTGATCACCGAATATGACCCCACCACCTGGCTGACGGGCACACCGTATGAGTAAAATCCAAAGAACGGGTCAAATCCGCCTACGGGAACCACGCCACTGACTTGCGTAAAATTCTGGTACTCCCGATACATTCCGCCGCCGCCTGTGACATAAACATCAAAACGCGAATGCGGAGTCAAGTGTATTACTGGATCAAAGGTCGCCGAAAACATGTCGACATTGCCACCGGTGACACCTAGGTTGCTCAGAACTCCGGAAGTGATTCCCAATTGGCTATAGCCGACATCGATCATAGCGCTGAGGTGGGGCCCAAAGTTAAAACCGGCACCTGCGCCGAGATTCCATCCCACGTCCAGATTTCTACCGGTATTACCCATGGGTTCAGTAAAGCCGGCCCCAATATTAAATGAGAAAGGCGACACTTCCTGGGCACTTAGCGAACCGCCCACGAGGGCGAATAAACAAGATGTGAAAGCAAGACTTTTCATATTACCTCCTTCGCTGACTAGACTCTTTCACGCCGGGAGCGTTTCATTAATTTATATTCGCTCAGCGCTTGGTTCTTATCTTTCCCTGTGAGAAGATAACAGTGGTTCCGGATTAAGGAGAATGTCGGTGGCGAACATGAGGAACCGGGTGACCCTGGCGTGCTTGGCGACCGGCATGGGCGTGATCTTCACCGTGGCCGCTAGGTCCGAGCAGAGTTCCGGCGAGCAGCCCGGTCGCGCGCAAACCACGTCGGGTACAATCTATTCCGATATCGAATACAGTCATCCGGGCGGATATATTCTGCGTATGGACGCGCATGTTCCGGCGGGCAAAGGCCCGTTCCCCGCTGGCGTTATTGTCCATGGAGGCGCGTGGGTAACGGGCGACCGGAAGCACAGCGTCGCACCGCTTTTCGAACCTATTTCCGACGCGGGCTTTGCCTGGTTCTCGATCAGTTACCGGCTCGCCAACGTGATCGATCCCAGGTCCATCGCGAGCGCGGCAGCTTCCGCGGCATTGGTGGGAGGAGCGGTCGACGACGTCCGGCAAGCGGTCACCTTTGTCAAAGCGCACGCCTCCGAATACCACGTGGACCCGAATCGAATCGTCCTGATCGGCGAATCAGCGGGTGCGCAACTTGCAGCGATGGCGGCGCTGAAGCCGGACCGCGAGGGCGCAGTTCAGGGGGTAGTTGGGTTTTATTGTCCCAGCAATTTGCCGGAGCTGATCCAGACCATGCCGTTCATACCCGATTCTATCCGCCGGGTAGTAAATGGCACGCCGTTTGAAGACCTACTGCTGGCCCATCTGCGAGAATTATCGCCGGTGACCTGGGTGCGGGCGGATTCTCCGCCCTTTCTGCTGATTCACGGCACAGTTGATAACGTAGTGCCGTTTCGTCAATCCGTAGAGATGTGTGAAGCGATGCACAAGGCCGGGGCGAGCTGCGAGCTTTTCCCCGTCCGCGGCGCTAGCCATGGCCTTCGATTTTGGGAAGCCAACCGCAATCTGCTTACCTACAAAGTCTTTTTAACGGATTGGCTGAAGCGAATCAGTGGTGAGAGCGATCGAGCCCGTCTTTAACGAATCCGCGTTCAGAGCCGCTTCTAGTTTGGCGAGGCGCTGTTCCAGACTTCGGATTTGATCCTGCTGTCGCTGCACTTCGTTCAACAGCATCGAGTCCAGCACCTGATACTTGACCGTCTCGATCTGGCCATCCGCCGAATGTGCCACCAAGTCCGGATAGATCTCGGCCACTTCCTCGGCAATCAGGCCATACTGAATCGGTTTCGAGCCGTCCGCGAACGGTGTCTTATAGCGGAAAATCACAGGCCGTAGGCGCATCAGATCGTGACTGGCCGAGCCCATATCCTTGATATCTTCTTTGAAACGCCGCGATGAGCTGATGGTTCCCAATTGGCCATTGGAGTCGATCATGACAGGGATCGCATTGTTGTTACCCGTGGTAACGCCACGAACGCCTGCCGCGAAGAACGAGGACTGCGTGCCGGGGGTACCGATCCGTATGGTCCCGCTGTCGTTGGCTGAGCCCTGACTTCCGATATGGATGTTGTCGCTGTTGCCGCCGGACACGTTAATCGCGGCTAAATACCCGATGGCAATATTGAAATCTCCAATGGAATTGTTTGATAGGGCATTATAACCGACCGCTGTGTCGCTGTACCCGCTGGTATTGTTATAAAGCGCAGTCGTACCGCTGGCGGTGTTGTAGTTTCCAGTGTTGTTGCTGTAGAGAGCTAAATACCCGTCAGCGGTATTAGCGGTGCCGACAGCATTGCTGGAGAGCGCGTAAAACCCAGTGGCCGCATTGTAATTTCCGGTAGTGTTTGAGAAAAGCGCGTGGGAACCGCTGGCCGTGTTTTCGTACCCTGTGGCGTTGCTCGCCAGCGCTCCCGGGCCCACCGCGAGGTTATTGCTGGATAAACCGCCTGGTACTTGCAGAATTGGGCTCCCTTGGTACCGTAGCGTCCCGCTCAGGTTCACATCGCCTGCCACATCCAGCTTAGAGCCCGGAGTCGCCGTGCCAATCCCCACGTTTCCAGCCAAACTCACTGCCATCGATGGGGCTGAATAGCCCCCAAACCACAGAGCGCCGGACGAATCCAACTGAATATAGTTGCACACTACCCCTTGAACACAGAATTGTTGCACTGGATCTGCGCCAATACGGCGCACCGACAGCGCAACTGTGTCGGAACTTCGCTGAAGGACGCCCATGGCAGAAGTACCACTGAAGTCGTTTGCGCTGGCACCTCCCACCTGTAATAAAGCGCTAGGTGATGCCGTTCCGACTCCAACATTGCCACTCGCGCCTTCATACATTATTGAATTGCCCAGATCGGTCGGATCGGTGAACATTCCGATGTAGCCAGCTGTACCAGCGTTTACTCGGGGTTTTAGCGGGGTTGTGATGGTTGTCGAAGCGGACGTTGAGGGTCCGGCGCTCGCGGAGTTAGGCGCCGACGGGACTGTGGCCAGCATATAGGCCGAGGCGGGCTTTCCTGCCAGCGTATCCGCGTCGGAGGCTTTGAGAGCGTAGGGCACGCTCGCCAGCCGCACGCGGGGCTGCTCCGCTTCGCCTGGCCGGTTGAACTGAATACCCAGCCAGCGCGGCTCTGCGGACGTGAACAGGTCCAGCGGCATTCCGTCATCGCGCGTAGCTCCCATGAGGACCGAATAATGTCCGTCCGCATCAAGGCTCACATTCTGAATCTCCTGCCACAGAGCGTTCCCGCCATTTTGATCGCTATAGACCGACAGGGTTACGCTCTCGACCGGTTGCGCCGGCAGGCCATTGGCCGGCCGGAAGGAACCGGTGAACCGAACCAGTTTGGGAACTACAGTCGCGGTTGTGGATTGAGATGGCTGGGCCTGAGCCTCCGTTACACCGAGCAGAGTCATACAACACAAACAGGACAGCACCGCCGCGTTTCGCGGGCGAACGTCTCTCATAGTCATCCTCCTGTGGGCTTTTCGTGACTCTACCATAGTCATGCAGCGCGAGGGCGGCGCCATCCAGTGTCGACATCGCGCCGGAAGATGACGGAATTGTTCCTTCGTTCACAGTCGCCTCCGCAGCCAACACGTTCGCTCTTCGCGGCGCGAGACCCGGACGCGGAACGCCCCGGGCTGATCGCAAACACTACCGGTGAAAACGTCCTTCCAAAACAGCCTTCGCGAGAATATGGCCGTCCATAGCTTTCAGAACGTCGGCGCGAGTGGGCTCGTTCCCGACATCCAGCTTCGTATCCAGCGCAAAAAGCTCCAGAGTGTAGTGATGATAAGGGCCCGCAGCCGGCGCGCCTGGCCCCCGGTACCCGATTACGCCTCCCCCATTCTTTCCCTGGATGGCGCCGTCGGATAGCTTGGCATCCATCGGCACGCCCTCCGGAAGTTCGCGCGCGTTTCCGGGAATGTTGACGACGAGCCAATGCAACTGATCCTCGGTGGTCCTCCTGAGAGCAACGTCGGGATCGTGCATGATCAAAACAAAGCTGGCAGTATTCTGGGGAACGTTGGTCCACTCCAGCTTCGGGGAGACCGGATTCGGCACGGCCTGAGTATATTTGTTGGGAATTACCCCACCGTCTTCAAATGCCGGTGAAGTCAGTGTCATCCCCGGTCCCGACGGTCCCTTGCCCTGTTTGCCCTTGTCTTGCGCGACTGCGGAACCGATACCGAAGGTAAGCAGAATGGCGCAGATGGGGAGAGTTCGTGTGATCTTCATGGTGATGTTCGCTCCTTGCGTGGATACCAGAATACTCCAATCCGGGAACATTCTGCCCTCTCCCGCCGTATACCAGGCCATGCACAAACCTTACTGGTTCTTAAGAGCGCTCCTCCTACTAGCTCTGCTCACAATACCAGCCGTCCACGCACAAGCCCAGTCACTATCTCAGACGATTGCGTCGCTCGACACGGAGCTGTTCGATGCTTATAACCATTGCGATCTTGAAAAGTTGGGCACGTTAGTCACAGACGATCTGGAGTTTTATCACGATCAAACCGGGCTGTCGGTGGGCCGGGCGATCTTTATCGAGAGCATCAAGACAAACATTTGCGGCAAATTGCAGCGCAAGCTTATTTCAGGAACACTGGAGGTGTATCCACTGAAGGGCTATGGCGCGGTCGAGATCGGCGTTCATCGCTTTTATCATCCAGGGCGGGATCGAAGCGAACCTGTTGGAGAGGCGAAATTCGTCATGCTTTGGCAAAACAAAGATGGCGCCTGGAGGCTTACGCGAGTGATCAGCTACGACCACGCGGCTGTGCCGAAGTGATGCGCTAACGATGCTTTGGTAAAATCTGCGTTGATCCGGCGCTTTTACCGGTCCTTGCAAGCTTTAGCACGCGATGAACACCTTGAAGGCCGTCGTTCTTAACGGAGTTATGATTGCGATCGCCGGTCACGGGTTGATCGGCAGCTCACTCGTTTGGGATAAGGTGCTCCTCCAGCGGCGCGAAACGAAAAACCTGCTGTCGTACGTGTTCTGGTTGGGCGCCATCAGCTTTTTCGGGCTGGCTCTTATTCCGTTCGGGTTCAAAGCACCCACTTGGGAACAGGCGTCACTCGCATTCACGGCGGGTGTGCTCGATTTAGTAGCTTCCTTCTTCTATTACTGGGCGCTTAAGGCGGGCGAAGCGTCCGATGAACTTGCCGCGATGGGGGGATTCTCGCCGGTGGCAACCGTGCTGATTTCTTTGCCTTTGTTACCGGCGCCTATTGGGAACGACGTGACCGGATTCGCATTGATGACACTCGGAGGCTTCACTATGTTTTTTGCGGAGAAACAGCCGCTGAAAAAGATGCTGCCCAAAATCCTGCTCGCGTCCGCGTGCTTTGGGATGACTGATGTTTTGCAGAAGATTGTCTTCAACCAAACCAATTTCGTAACTGGTTACGTTTTTTTTACGCTCGGGACCTTCATCGGATCAATTGCCCTGTTAATACCGCCGGCCTGGCGGAAGCAGATTTTTGAGCACTCCGAAGAAGCGACTCCCCGAAGCAAGTTTTGGTACATGGTGAATCGATTCTTGGCTGGGGTGGGGTCGTTTCTTGTGATATTCGCAATCAGCCGCGCCAGTCCGGCCGTAGTTGGTGCGATTTCGGGTGTTCGCTACGTCATTGTATTCGCCGGAGCGTACCTAGTCACAAGATTTAGACCGAACTGGTTTATGGAGGACTTCAGCAGACGAGCCTTGCTCTTAAAGGCCGTAGCCACCTGCCTTGTCGTAGCGGGCCTCGTCCTGGTCGGGTTGCACGGAGGCCCCGGGGCGGCCGGACCGTAAATCAAAACGAGATCAGGATGATTCCGATCGCAACGCACACAGCACCCCATTGGCGCCGCCCATTAACATGTTCCCCGAGGTAGGAATGTGCCAAAGCGATCTTGATGATGTAGCCGCCCGCGCTGGCCGGTACCGCGAAGCTGATCGGCGCAATAGAAAGGAGCGCCATTAGGGTAAAAAACGAGATTGCGTTGAAGAATATACCCAGCACGACGAGCCGGTGTGTCGCGATGTGATGCAGCACAAGAGCGAGACCTTTGGGACCGAAATCCTCGATATCTCCGTGTTCAGCCATGCCTTTGGCAGTCATGAGATCGCCAAAAGTACTCGCCGTGACGCTGATCAGCAACCAGATCCATGTCATGAAAGCCGCTCCCCTTCATGCTTCGTGTCGAGAGGTGTTTCCGAGACAAGCAGGACGCCAAAGGAAATGATGACGGTGCCAACCCAGCGTGCCGGCGAGATATGCTCACCAAGAAAAACCTTGCTGAGGATCACTGTCAATATATAAGCGCTGGAGGTTACCGGAAGGACATAGGTAAGATCGGCCCATGTGAACATCGATAGCTGACCGATCATCCAGATAATGAGCAGCGCTGTACCACCTACGATGTACCAGTTCGTAAATAGGATTGCGAGATAAGAGAAAAACGGTGTTACGTAGAAATCCGGGATCCTCTCCATCCCGACTCCAAGCAGGATATTGCCGACGGTGTTCGTAACCACCACGACTACGATGAAAATGGCGTTTGTGAGCCTGGAGACACTGCGGAGTTCGGGCTGAGGGTCCATGTTCTCATGGATACGGCGCTTGGCCAGCCGGAAGAGCGCGAAGCGGCCAAATGAGCCGCCCCGATGCTTTCCGGCACACTTGCAATTTTAGCTGGCGGCTCGAATCAAACGCCGGATCGGTGAATACCCATAAACTCCGGTCAGAATGCAGTCAGCTGCAACCGCCGTCAAGACGCCTTTCCATTTGTAACTCAGCGGCGCAAAAATCGCCGCCGCAGCGGCGGCCGAGCCGATCGCGTAGCGAATCTTGACCTCCGTATCTCCCATTTCTAATTCTCTCCTAACACTGTTGGCTATGTCGCTCATGTTGCTCCTTTAACGATGGACGCCCCCCTTGCATGACCGTTACCATAATTTATTGCAGTGGTAATTATCCCTTGACAACAAGTAAGGTAGCGATATGATAGAAGTTCCCGTCGAAACTTCGGTCGTGCCGGTAAGCGAGATGGGGAAATGTACCGGGCGGTTTCGTCTGGGAGAAGGGATTCCTCTCATCGCCGTGCAATGCTATTTCGATGGCAGCAAAGGCAATGACGGCAGTAGCTCCAAGTGGCTCACGCTCGCTGGCTACATAGGAAGCGATGTCTTCTGGGGATCTTTTGACGGGTTATGGCGAAAAATGCTCCGCGAGAGATATCCAGTCGCGCCGTACATTCACATGTACGAACTCCTGGGCCATGACGATCCGTTCGAGCGTGTGGCTGGCTGGACGGACGATAAAATCAGCGACCTTATCAATGACGCTCTGAATTTACTCCAGCAGATTAACAGACGGGCCTTTTGCTCTTTCGTTTGCAGTGTCGATGTAACCGCCCATACGCAGTTGCTAGAGGCGGGGCGTGCTATTGATCCGCCGGAGGTAATTTGCGCTGAGTGGTGCATCAATAAAGCACTGGCATGGTACGCAGAAGAACATCCTGCCAAAGTCGAGCCTGCCTATATATTTTTTGATCGCGGCGAAGATTTCATGAGGAGATTCAAGGATCAATGGCTTGCCAAGCGTACTCCACCCGGAAGAGTAAAACGCGCTCTATTCTGGGACCTGATTGCTAATGTTCAAGACGTAGACATGAAGGAAAGACCGGGAATCCAAGCCTCTGATATGAAGGCTTGGGCGTTAACGCGCAGCCTTAGTGAGCGCGAGCGGCCATATCAGTACTTGCAGAAAATTATCAGGGGTATCGTTCCGACGTGGGAACTGACTTTGGACCGGGAAACCTTAACGGAAAAACATCCGCCTCGTTCTGCGGGCTTAGGCAGAAATCGACAGGAGGGTGCAGGTGGCACGTGAGAACCGAAAGCTTATTGGATCGGCCCTTCAAAATCTTTCAGAATATCTTCAATGGGTGAGGACCCCCGAAGCTTGGCAATCGCTTCCCTCGTCTTCTGCGCCCTTTCTTCATTGTGGGTCGCCTCAATCGCATTCACCAGAACCTCCTTTGGAACTATCCCGTGCTCAACAAGAACGCGAGACAAAGCTCCAAACAGTTCACACAGTTCCGAAATTTGAGACAAAATAGCGGCCACCGTAGCTTCGTACATCTCGACGGATACAAATTGTTCTTCCATCCCAGCAGTTTAACCTCCTACACATGGCACCTCGGAAAACAAGGGTATTGGCGGTGGTACGATGGCCCTAGTGGACAAACACCCCGCCGCGAAAAACAATCAACCGCTCCATCCTAAGCCGGAGACCCGGAAGAAAATGAAGCCGATAAGCCGCGATGCTTTTAAGAATCTCCTGAAGCGAGCTATCAATCCGCCCGCTTCGAGACCTCATCCAAAATCGACTTGAAAATCAAGTTCCCCTGATCGCGCCGGTTGTAGCGATAGCTGTATTCGTCAAGGTACGATTGCAAATACTTCTGTGAAACCGAATGGTAGACGCCGCCGATTCCGCGCTTGATGAGCGACCAGAATCCTTCAACTGAATTAGTGTGGATATCGCCGATGACGTAGACTTTGGCGCTGTGGTTGATGCGCCGATGACCATAGTTGGCTTTGCCTTTCCCGTCTTTACGCTGAACGTTCTCGATTCCGCCATACGATTTTAATTCATCCGTATAGATCATGCTTTCGGGTAAGACGTGTTCTCGAACCATGCCTAAGAGAACGGCTCCATTCACGGCAGGTGCGGTTCTGGCTACGGCGCGGCCCTTCCGCTCAACGATTCCGACTATCGGCGTTTTCTTTGTATCGCCGACCATCGGGCGACCAACGCCGTACTTGCGAACTCCTCCAAAATAAGTTTCGTCCATCTCAACCGCCGGTCCCTCCAATTGCAGATCCTCCGACATCAAGGTACGAATCTGCCTGAACATGCGCCATGCGGTCTTGTAACTGACGCCGATTTCGCGCTGGATCTGCTTTGCGGAGATTCCACAGCGAGTCGAACTCATCAAATACATCGCGTAAAACCACAGCCGAAGCGATGTGGTGCTCTTCTCGAAAATGGTTCCGGCCAAAGGGTAAATATGATTTCCGCAATGATCGCACGCATACGCCGTGCGGCCTCTAACGCGGTAGTGCTTGCGATCAATGCCGCACTTGTCGCACTTTGTAACCCCGTTAGGAAACCGATCTTCCGCAATCTGGGCAAGGCAGGCGTCATCGTTCGGGAACTCCTGATTAAAAGTATCCACGGTGTACCGCAAGTGCTGCGGAATGGTCTGTTTAACTTTGAAGTCTACCCTTGGCATGAATTTAGTATGCCTTATGTTCTACTTGTTGTCAAGGGATAATTACCATTGCAGTTGCAATTCCCCTTTTCTTCGCCATACAATGCTCGGTATGGCCCTTACCAAACGCCAAAAAGATTTCCTGGACTTCCTCACCGGCTTTCTCGAAAAGCACGGCTACAGCCCCAGCTATGAAGAGATCGCCGAGGGACTGAGTCTGGCTTCGCTCGCCACCGTACATAAGCATATTCTGGCGCTCGAATCCAAACATTACGTGAAGCGTGGATTCAACCAGAGCCGGTCACTCGAGATCGCGCACAAATTTTACGAAGAGCAAAGGCAGCACCGGCAGCCACCGGCCAGTCTTCGAGATTCCGCTGCTAGGACGGATCGCGGCGGGCGCGCCTGTTGAAGCAATTGCCGGACAGGATACGCTCAACTTCGCCGATTTCGCGGGCGACTCCGATACTTACGCTCTGCAGGTGCGTGGAGATTCGATGATCGAAGATCATATCTGCGACGGCGATTACGTTCTGGTCCAGCGCGGCGACCGAGGCGCGGGACGGCGACATTGTGGTGGCGCTGGTGGACGGATTGGAGACGACGCTCAAGCGGATCTATCCGAGCCTGGCGATCGCGTGCGCCTGCAGCCCGCTAACGCGTCGATGCAGCCGATCCTGGTGCCCGCGGAGCTCTGTCAGCATTCAAGGCAAAATCCTCGCAGTGCTGCGGAAATATTAAGCGGCGGAATCACACCGGAATGCCGATTCTCCACAGGCCGTACGCCATGCCTGGCGGAAATAAACCCAATGCTGGCGCCAGTCGTCATGCGGCTCGGATGGACGGGGCGAGCCGTACACGTTCATCCCTGAAATTCCAGCATCTTCTTGACGCGATAAATATGATAGCCGTCGCTTACGACGATGCACGAACCCAGGTTCATGCGCCGCATGATTTCAGCGGCCGCGGCGGTGCTATCGACCGTGCTCTCACCCTCGGATTCCACCATAACCGCCTCGGAGGGGATATCGTGTTTGGTCAAATACGCGCGGGCCACCTCGCCCTCAGTGAACGTGGGATCTCCACCGCTGCCGCCGGTCGTCAGAATGCGCGGCGCGAGGCCTTTCCGATAGAGGAACAAGGCGTGATTAAGCCGCGCGCCGAGCACCGGCGATGGCCGCCCTCGATATTCCGCCGCACCCAGCACCAGGATGACGTCGGCCGGCTGCGCCTCATCTATTGTCGACTGGCGTTCGATCTCGCGAGCAATACGAGATCAGCGTGAGCGCCCAGGGCCACGGCCGCCAATCCGAGAAGACACAACGCAATTCGTGATCAGGCGCCGTCCCATCTGTGTTATGCCAACATTGTAGTATTATCGCCGCATGACGCTGAACGTCCTGCTCAGCGAAAAAAATCCGCTGCTCAAACAGGTGCGGCGCGCTATCGCCCGTGGATCGCTTACCGAAGACGGATTTGCGGTATCGGAAAGCTTCCACCTGCTTGAGGAGGCGCTGGCGTCAGACTGTGAAATCGGCGTGGTGATTGTCGCGGAATCGGGAAAAGCGCAGTTTCAGCGCACGTCGAAAGGACTGAAGCGGACTAGGGTGGCAACGGTGAGCGATGCGGCGTTCGCGGAGCTCGCCTCCACCGAGGCCAGCCAGGGCGTGATCGCGCTGGTGCGGCCCCCCGCCTGGACGCTCGATCAGACTTCTTCGCGGGCGATCGCTGCTGGTGGTGCTCGACGGCGTCCAGGACCCCGGCAATGCCGGCGCTATCCTGCGCGCGGCCGAGGCATTCGGCGCGACCGGCGTCGCCTTCCTCAAGGGAACTGTGAACCCGTACAATCCGAAGTGCCTGCGCGCCTCGGCGGGCTCGGTCTATCGTGTACCGCTGGTGACGTCGCTCGATGAGAATCTGCTGCTCGCCGCACTCGAACAGAAACGCATCGCGCTTTATGCCGCCATGCCGCGCGCGTCGAAACTTGTGTCGCGAAGCAAATCTGTCCGAGCCTTGCGCGATCGTTATTGGAAGCGAGGGACGCGGCGTCGGCGCATCGCTACAAGCCCGCGCTATCGGATTGAAAATTCCTACCTCCGACGGTAGAATCGTTGAACGCGGCGGTGGCCGCGGGCGTGCTGTTATACGAAGCGCGCCGCCAACGGAGTGAAGTATGAGCCTGTTCGATTCGGCGCCGCTCGAATCCGCTAACCAAGCTCAACCGCCCTCTGGCCGAGCGGATGCGTCCGGAAAAGCTCGAGGATTTCGTCGGGCAGCAGCATATTCTCGCGCCCGGCAAACCGCTGCGGGCGCAGATCGAGCGCGATGAGCTCAGCTCGCTGATCCTGTGGGGACCGCCCGGGGTCGGCAAAACCACGCTCGCTCGCCTGATCGCGCGCATGACCCGCTGCGACTTCGTGCCATTCAGCGCGGTGCTCGCCGGCATCAAAGAGATCAAGGCCGTTATGGCGGATGCCGAGCGATCCCGCCGCATGGGCCGTCGAACGGTGCTGTTCATCGACGAGATCCATCGCTTCAATAAAGCCCAGCAGGATGCGTTTCTGCCTTACGTCGAACGCGGCGACGTGATCCTGATCGGCGCAACCACTGAAAATCCGTCGTTTGAAGTGGTCTCGGCATTGCTTTCGCGAGCCAAGGTGTATGCGCTGCGCGCGCTGCAGGTAGATGAAATCGTGGTGCTGCTTGAGCGCGCTTTGAAAGTTCTCGAGCTCAGCGCGCCGCATCCGATCTGCTGGAACAGATCGCCATCTATGCCAATGGCGATGCGCGCGCCGCCTACAACATCCTGGAGCTGGCTTCGGCTGTATCGCGCGGAGGGGCAGATCGACCGCGAAGCCGTGGAATCGGCCATTGAGCGCAAAGTTCTGCTCTACGACAAGGCCGGCGAGGAGCATTTCAACCTGATCTCAGCGCTGCACAAAAGCATCCGGTCGTCCGACCCGGATGCGGCGCTGTACTGGCTGGCGCGCATGCTCGAAGGCGGCGAGGACCGTTTGTACATCGCCCGCCGCCTGGTTCGCATGGCCATCGAAGATATCGGCCTGGCAGACCCGCGCGCTCTGGAGCAAACCATCGCCGTCCAGCAGACCGTTCATTTCCTGGGCGTTCCCGAAGGCGATCAGGCGCTGGCGCAGGCGGCGATTTACCTGGCCGTGGCGCCCAAATCCGACGCCGCCTATCGCGCCCTGAACCAGGCTATGGAAGCAGTCGCCAAAAACACTGCCGAACCGGTGCCGATGCAGCTTCGCAATGCCCCTACACGGGCAATGAAGGAGTGGGGCTACGGCTCCGGCTACCAGCACGCGCATCAGTTTTGACGACGCGCTCAATACCATGGAGTGTCTGCCCGACAATCTTCGCGGAACGGTTTTTTACCACCCTACCGATCGGGGCCTGGAGCAGCGGATTGCCCAGCGGCTGGCTGAAACTCGCGCGCGGCGAAAACCTACTTCCGAGCCGTGACCGTCAGCTCCAAATGCGCGCCGCCGGATAACCTCGCAACGCCCACCGCGGTGCGGGTCGGGCGCGGTTCCTTAAACGTTTGGGTATAGACGGCATTGAAGCGCTGGAACATATCCATGTCGGTCAAGTACACCTGCACCGAGACCACGTCGGCGAAGTCCATGCCGCCGGCCTGGAGGATCGCATGCGCATTTTCAAGCATTGATGCACTTCATCTTCGAAATTGCCCGGTATTTTGCCATCCTTGTCGGCTCCAATTTGCCCGGAGACGTAAAGGGTGTCGCCAACCATCATCCCGGCGCTGTATGGGCGCCCGGCTGGATAATTCGGAGGCTGCACTACTCTTTTCTTAACGGAACTAGCGGCAACTAACGGCGAAGACTGCCAGAACGACGACGGAGGCAACGAGAGTCGGCCTAAGCTTTTAACATGGAGATCATCATACCTCAACTGGCGCGTATTCTAGCCCGCGAAGTACCGATGTACCGTGCTCAATAGCGCCGCGTACCGTATTGCTGCGATTACACCCCTCCGCGCACACTTGGAGAGTCGTGAGTATACAAGATAAACCCCAACCCGAACGGCGCCGCTCGAGTCGGTTCCCGATTCAGCGCGAAGTCCACTACCGCGTGTTGAACAAACGTAGCCCGGTTGAAGCCGGCGATGGCAAGACCATCAATATTTCGAGCGGCGGAGTGCTGTTTAGCTCCGGCCATATCCTGATGCCGGGGCGCCGAGTGGAGCTGTCCATAAGCTGGCCCGCGCAATTGAACGATAAATGCGCGCTGAGGCTGGTGGCGCGCGGGCGCGTAGTTCGGTTTGAGCAGGGCCAGGCCGCCGTCGAGATACAGAAATACGAATTTCGAACCCAGTCGTTAACATGGGAGCGGCGCTTCTCCTCCGGCGGCCGATTAGGGCTTGCTACCTTGGTAGCAGGCCGATGCAAAATCCATACGCGCGCTGGATGCTGGCATGGGAGACGCGCCTTTGCTCTCGCGCCACCAATCGGGTTGTGCGTCCGTTCGAATGGGGCTTGGAATGGGCTTCCCGATGGCCGTGCGCCCGCCGTTTTCCCCAAAATGGACACGATCCGGAATCCTACCTGCGGCTGTTGAATCGCGCCGCGCTCGAAGCGAGCGATGAATTTTTCGCCTACCGGACGCCTTCCGATTTCTCGCTCGAGAACGATCTTCTGACCTTTACCAGCGCGGTCGAAACACCCTATCCGGAGAACAATCGAGTGTATGGGCAGTGGTTTCCAGCGCGCCGCAAACCGAATGCGAAGCGGGTGGCGGCATTAGTGCTGCCGCATTGGAATGCATCCGCCGGCCAGCATCGGGCGCTGTGCGCCGGTTTGCCGAGGCTGGGCATCTCCGCGCTTCGACTGAGCCTGCCCTATCACGATTACAGGATGCCGGCTGAGCTCCAGCGCGCCGACTATGCGGTTTCGGCAAACGTCGCGCGCACCATCGACGCCACGCGCCAGGCTGTCATCGATACTCGGAGTTGCGTCGATTGGCTGGAGAGCGCAGGTTATCCACGCATCGCCATTGTAGGCACAAGCCTAGGGTCATGCTACGCGTTCCTGGCCAGCGCTCACGATCCGCGCATCGAAGTGAACGTCTTCAATCACTGCTCAACCTATTTCGCCGATGTCGTGTGGGAGGGTCTTTCCTCGCGGCACATCCGGCAAGGCCTCGAATCCGCGATTACGCTCGAACAACTGCGCCAGGCGTGGATGGCCATTAGCCCTCCCAGTTATCTCGATCGGTATGCGGGGATGAAGAAGAAATCGCTGTTCATCTACGCACGGTATGACACCACCTTCCCCCTGCATTTTTCGGAGCAGGTCATCGCCAAAGCCCGCGAGCTGCGCCTTGACTATAAAGCCGTAGCACTGCCCTGCGGGCATTACACGCTGGGAGAGGCGCCGTTCAAGTATCTGGACGGATATCACATCTGCCGTTTCCTGAAGCGGAACCTCTAAACCGCCGATATATTCGGTGATGTTAAGCATAATAGAAGCCCGGTACCCGGAACTACCGGAGGCGGCCGGTGAATTCGAAATTGTACTGGGAACGCGGCAAGCGGCGAGCACTCTCTTTCTCGCGACGGTAGTTCTGGTGGTGTTCTGCGCGGTATCGTATCTGGGCGGCAAAACCGCGGCCCTGAGAAACGCGGCTCCCTCGCCGCCCCTGGAACCCGCTGTTCAGCCGGTTACCCTATTGGCCGCTTCCGCTGGGCCTGCGCCCGAATCGCCGCTGTTTGCCGATCCCATACCCGGCGCGCTTTACCTGCAGATCGCCTCGGTAAATAGGGGAGTGGCTTTAGTCTTGACGGAAGGCTTACGCAAGCGCGGTTTTATCGCATTTGGCACGCCGGGACCGACCGAGAACACCTTCCGCGTGTTGGTCGGGCCTTTGCCGGATGCGGAAGCATTCCGGCAGACCCAGGAAGCCGCCGACCAGATCGGCCTCAGCGCGTTCGCGCGCCGGTATGCTCAATGAACACCGACTATCTTACGCCCGCGACAGATCGGGATGCATGGTCTTGTGGCCTGCGGCTTTGAGCGTTTTTTCCTGGCGGGCTAACTCGAGATCGCTCTCCACCATCATGCGGATCAACTCCTCGAACCCGACCCGCGGCTTCCACCCCAGCTTCGTCCGAGCTTTAGTGGAATCGCCGAGCAGGTAGTCAACCTCGGTCGGACGAAAATACCGCGCGTCGGTCTCCACGCACTTTTTCCAATCGAGATCGCAATATAATCCAGCCACGTCCAGAAATTCGCGCACGGAATGGGACTCACCAGTGGCGACCACATAATCGTCGGGCGAGGGCTGCTGAAGCATCAGCCACATCGCCTCGACATAATCGCCCGCATATCCCCAGTCGCGCTTAGACTCCAGATTGCCCAGGAAAAGCTTGGATTGAAGTCCCATTTTTATGCGGGCTAGAGCGCGCGTGATCTTTCGAGTCACAAAGGTCTCGCCGCGCCGAGGCGACTCGTGGTTGAACAGAATGCCATTACAGATGAACAGGCTCGTATGCTTCCCGATAATTGACCGCGTACCAGTGCGCCGCGACCTTACTGGCGGCGTAAGGACTTCGCGGATAGAACGGGGTCGACTCGGCCTGGGGCGGCTTGGCCGCGCCGAACATTTCCGACGAGCCGGCTTGATAGAAACGGATCTGCTTGCCACCGGCGGCGTGGTCCCGCAAGGCTTCGAGAAGCCGCAAGGTCCCGGTTGCCACTACGTCCGCTGTATATTCAGCCTGGTCGAAGCTGACCCGTACATGCGATTGCGCCGCCAGATTGTAAATCTCGTCGGGTTGGGATTTCTCCAGAATTCGCCGGAATCCCGCGCCGTCCGTGACATCGCCGTAATGAAGAAAGAGCGACGCTCCTCGTTCATGAGGATCAGCATAGATCGGATCTAAACGCCCGGTATTGAAAGTGGAGGCGCGCCGCACGATCCCGTGCACTTCATAACCTTTGGCAATCAGAAATTCAGACAGGAATGAGCCGTCCTGCCCCGTGATACCGGAAATTAGCGCTCTTTTTCATACGAATTTGATCCGTCGAAGCGCCAGCGTCACCATCCGCAACAACAGCCAGCCATGCTTCCAACGCTGGATATTGGTTTCGCCATACACGCGCTCCTGGTAACGAATAGGAAGATCCACGAATTTCAAATTATACTTCGCCGCGCCGAAGATCAGATCGAAATCTCCGAACGGATCGATTTCGCCAAAATAGGCTCGATTGGCCGCGATTGTTTCATAGTGCCGCCGGCTGAGGACCTTGGTGCCGCACAGCGTATCCTTTATGCTCTGGCTTAGAAGCCAGCTAAAGGCCAGGCTGAAAAACTTGTTCCCCACCAGATTGAAGAATCGCATGGCGGAGCCTTCCATGGGATAAACCAGCCGGACCCCATTGATAAATTCCCCCTTGCCCGAGCGCCAGGCGGCATAAAAGCGCGGAAGATCCTCAGGCGGAACCGTAAGATCCGCATCGAGGATCATGAGCAGCTCGCCGGAGGCTTCCGCAAAACCCAATCGAACCGCGTCGCCTTTCCCGGAGCCCGTCTGCCGGAATAACTTTACGCGAACTTCCGGCCGCCGGGCGATTTCCCGTTCAATCGCGCCATAAGTGCCGTCGGTCGAATGCCCCTCGACGAAAATGAGCTCCGTGCCGACTCCCATCCGCGGGACCCGATCGAAAATGTTGCGGATATTGCCCTCCTCGTTACGCGCCGGCACCACCACGCTCACCAGCGGCTCGGGATCCGAGACGGGTACAGGTTGAGGGCGCGCCACCAGCAGGTTTGTAATTCCGAATGAGCGGAACGGCCACAACTTGACCAGATAACGATTAGCAAACGTATCCAGGCCGGGCGTTCTCACCGGCCACAAGATCTCCGGCGACACACGGATCGGTTCATAGCCGGTCAGGTTGAGAAGATTCACGACATCTTCGACGGTCAGCCAGTTTTGACTTAATTGATCCCGCGCGAGGCCCACCGTTTCCGCCACCCGGCGTGGGATTTCCCAAAGCCGGCTATAGAAGTTGAGCACGAGACGAGTGGACGGGTGAACGTTAGCCCGCAGGGTCTCAAAGATCAACTGCACATCCCACAGGTCGTTCACCAGATCGGAAGCGACGATGTAGTCGAACTGCTCGTTTAACTGGAACTCGTGTGCGTCCTGCTCCAAAAAATGAAGGCCGGGATATTTCCCGCGCGCCCGCTCGATCATTTTCGCAGAAAGGTCAATGCCTACACCGTAAGAAGGTTGAAGCGCTGCCAGCAGATCGCCGGTGCCGCAGCCCAGCTCCAGCACGCGCGCGCCGGGAGGCACAAGAAAACGGTATAGCTCGGCCAGCCTCTCGCGATAATAGCTGCGAGAGCGCGTCCATCGCTCGAAATTTTCCGCAAAGTCGTCCCAATATAGGCGGCGGCGCTGCGTATATTCAGCGCGCTTGCGAGATGGGCCGGGTTGGACAGCCGCAGCAGGGGGCGGCTCGGCCGCACCAGACGATGATTTCATGAAAAAGCCAGTAGGACAATCCCATAGTACTAGGTTGTTCGAGGGATGGCAGCGCAGTTGTCATTTGTGCTTAACTGGACCCATATGGCGTCGATTACCGGCCATGTGCCGCAGCAGGCCACCGTCGCCGAACCGGACCTGCTCTCCTGGCCTGCTATCGCCTGGTTCACCGCCCTCCTGATCGTCGTATATTTCCCGATCCTGGAGCATCTCGTGGTGCAGTGGTCAACCGATGAGGATGTGGGCCACGGATTCTTCGTTATTCCCGTGGCGGCTTATATCGCTTGGCAGCGGCGCGAGGAACTTTTAGCAATTAAACGCAAGCCCGCCTGGTGGGGTCTTGGCATCATGCTATGGGGGGTTCTGCAGAGCTATCTCGGCACGCTCGGAGCCGAGTTATTTCTACAGCGGACGGCGGTTCTCATCACACTGGTGGGCCTATTGCTGGTGCTCGGTGGAACCAAGCTGGTCAAGGTCCTGGCTTTTCCGTTACTGCTTTTGCCGTTCATGATTCCGATCCCGACGGTGATCTATAACCAGATCACATTTCCTTTGCAATTATTCGCCAGCCGCGTGGCGGAGTCGACCCTGGGCTTGATTGGAATCCCGGTGCTGCGCGAAGGCAATGTGCTGGAGCTAGCCAGCCAGAAATTATCCGTGGCCGAGGCCTGTAGCGGCATTCGCAGTCTGCTGTCGCTGACGTTCCTGTCGCTGGTTTACGCTTATTTCTTCGATAAGAAGGTCTGGATGCGATGGGCTTTGCTGATCTGCACGGTGCCCATCGCGATCCTGGCCAACTCCGGCCGCGTCACGATTACGGGCATTTTGAGCGAGATCAATCCCGTTCTGGCGCAGGGATTTTTTCATAGCCTGGAAGGCTGGATCATTTTCCTGATCGCGCTGGTGATGCTGATCGGCGTTCATCTGCTGATCAATCGGGTTTATGCGCTGAAGTATGGGAAGACCGCAGTGGTTTCCGCGGTCTGATCCTTACTACAGGCAATTTTTGCTGGGGATGTCAAACCCCTGACCTTGCCCATTTTTGAACCAACGCCTCGACTCGCGCGGGTACTCCCCAAGATCCCGACACCTGTGAGTTGCCATAGGCGGCTGCGCGGATTCGTGTCGAAAAGGATGTGTCCCAAGAATCTAGTGCCTCCAAATACCCGACGCGGACCTTCGCATCAGCGAAGCTATTGCTTTCCTCAAACAGTCCGACCACCACTTCGCTCATCCGCCGCTGAGTCTGCTTGCTCTTCCGGTAAGCGTCGAATAATTCGCGAGCTAGGACAATCGCCTCCTTCGCATTACCGTTGAACGCCTGAAACGGCCAATAAAACCATAAGGGTCTTGACCGAAACGTACCGCAAAAGTGGGGACTCCTCGCCCCATTGCGAATCCAATCTCTTGATCTGTCCAGTTGCTGACATGGAAGTCTGGGTGAAGAAGTGCGATAAAAGCTTCACAAGTGGCGAGAGCCGTTTCGATTTGAGTTTGCCAGTCGCGCGTGGGTTCGATGTCGCTGTGTGCAACAAAGCCGGAAATACCGAAATCAAGAAGCGCCGTTTGAAGCTCAGCCGCGAAAGCGCGATAGGTGGCGAGATGTGAAACGAACAGCCGTAGCATTCCCTTTCGCCAGAACGGCGGGTCAATCCTAGGTGTTCCGACCATTTCGAAAGAGAATCCAACGTGCTGGGCCAAATCCATAAGCGTTTCATCGGGTGCCTCCTCCACCATTTTCAGCACGTACGTATTCTTATCGCCTCTCCAGTCATCTGACCATGGCAGAAAGAACTGCTTCAATGTGACATCGATAAGTGAGTAGTCCTCCGTTCCCAGACGATCGGAGATCTCTCTAATTAGTACAACTCGTTGGGATGGGGACAGAGGCATTGCTGGTCGGAAGACCGATACTCACAACACGGTATCAAGATCCTGCGAACCGAACAAAGCGTTCGCGAGTGGTCCAGCAGAATTCTCTTATTGTACAGGTTGCAATTCTGGTCCAGAAAACACAGTGGCGCTGCAAGCCATTAGACCGCATATCCTGACGGCACTTCTCTTCTCCCGGGCCAAGGACCCACTGGCTCACAATATTTCACGTACAGTGATACAACATAGAAATGACACGAATCACTGTGCTCCTCGCCTTAACGGCGTTGTCCCTCTCAGCCCAGGATTGGGCCGAGCAACGCCTGGAAAAATCGCCTCGTCATCGTGAGTGGGTCACCGTCAAGCACGATGGCCGCTCAGTCGAAACTTTCGTCGTCTACCCTGAGTCGAAGATTAAGACTCCTGTCGTTCTTGTAATCCATGAAATCTTCGGGCTTACGGAATGGCCGGAGGAGCTTGCCGACGAGATTGCGGCAGCCGGCTACATCGCCGTCGTTCCCGATCTTCTCTCCGGAATGGGACCGAACGGCGGAAGGACCACCGCCTTCGAGACCAAACAGGTCGGCGAAGCAATCAACAAACTCAGTCCAGACCAGATTACGGCGGACCTTGACGCCGTCGCCGATTATGCGCTGAAGCTTCCCGCTTCGGACGGCAAGCTGTTCGTTGCGGGCTTCTGCTGGGGCGGCGGCCAGGCTTTCCGGTTTGCTGCGAATCGTCCCGATCTGAAAGCCGCTTTCGTGTTTTACGGGACGCCTCCGCCACCGGATGCGATAGCACGCATCAAAGCTCCCGTGTATGGCTTTTACGCCGGCAATGACGCGCGTGTCGATGCCACTATTCCTACGGCCACCGAAGAAATGAAGAAGGCCGGCAAGGAGTACGACCCGAAGACTTACGACGGAGCCGGTCATGGATTCATGCGCGCCGGCGAAGCTCCGGATGCATCGGAGGCCAACACCAAGGCTCGTGAAGAGGCCTGGGCGCGGATGAAAGAACTGCTGAAGAAGTATTCTTAGGGATGGCTTCTTCCGCAGACCGCGCGTTTGGTTTCGCCACGCGCGCGTTGCACGCCGGGCATCGACCCGACGCCGAGACCGGCGCTCGCGCGGTACCGATTTACCAGACTACCTCCTACGTGTTCGACGATACCGCGCACGCCGCGGCGCTGTTCAACCTCCAGCAATTCGGAAATATTTACACGCGCATCATGAACCCGACGACGGCTGTGTTTGAGGAGCGGATGGCGGCGCTCGAACGCGGTGTGGGCGCACTCGCCGTGGCGAGCGGGCAGGCCGCGCAGTTTATCGCACTGGTCAGTCTTCTCGAAGCCGGTGACGAGATCGTCGCGGCGAAAACCCTTTATGGGGGCACCTACACACAGTTCGATGTGAGTTTCCGCCGTCTGGGGATTCAGACCACCTTCGTCGATCCCGACGATCCCGGAGAATTTCCGCCGGGCCATCACGCCTCGGACCCGCGCGCTGTACGGGGAAACCATCGGCAATCCTCGCATGAACGTGCTGGATATCGCCGCGGTCGCGGCAATCGCGCACGATCACAATCTTCCACTCCTGATTGACAACACCTTCGCGTCTCCCATATCTGTGCCGCCCCATCGAGCACGGCGCCGATATCGTCCTGCATTCCGCGACCAAATTTATAGGCGGCCACGGGACCTCGATTGGCGGAGTCATCGTCGATAGCGGACGCTTTCCGTGGAATCGGGGCCGTTTCCCTCAGTTGCTTGAGCCGAGCAAGGGCTACCACGGCATCCGTTTTTACGAAACTTTCGGGGATTTCGCCTACATCATGAAAGCGCGCGTCGAAGGTTTGCGCGATTTCGGCCCGGCGCTCAGCCCTTTCAACTCATTTATGTTTCTGCAGGGCCTGGAAACGCTGAAGCTGCGCATGGAATGTCATTCGACGAATGCGCTGGCGGTATCGAAGTTTCTGGTGGAGTCATGATCGAGTGGCCTGGGTGAATTATCCCGGACTCGAATCCAGCCGCAATCGTGCGCTCGCGGAGCGCTATCTTCCGCGCGGGGCGGGCGCAGTCCTTACGTTCGGCATTCACGGCGGTTTCGATGCCGGCCGCCGTTTCATCGAATCGCTCCAGGTGTTCTCGCATCTGGCCAACATTGGCGACGCCAAGAGTCTGGTGATTCACCCGGCCTCGACCACGCACCAGCAATTGAGCACTGAAGAGAAGCTCGCCGGCGGGATCAGCGATGACCTGATTCGGCTATCAGTGGGGCTTGAGGAGATTGACGATATCTTATGGGATCTGGATCAGTGAAAAGCTCGTGAGTCGGATGGAGTCGGCGGAGCCTCGCCGGTAAACCAGAGCCATTTTCGAAGCACGGCCGCGGACCGCCTGCGCATCCTCGAACGTTACCATCGCATCGCTATGGTGGGTCTGTCTCCCGATCCGTTCCGGCCGAGCCATTTTGCCGCGATTTACCTGATCTCAGAAGGTTACGATGTAATTCCCGTGAACCCCCGCGAATCGCAGATCCTGGGCCGCAAATGCTATCCCTCGCTGCGCGAAATTCCAACACCAGTCGAGATCGTAGATATTTTCCGGAACTCTGCCGCGGTTCCGGGTATTGTGGAAGACGCGATCGCCGTCGGTGCTAAAGTCATTTGGATGCAACTGGGCGTCATTCACGAACAAGCCGCCGAACGCGCGCGCGCGGCGGGACTAGAAGTGGTGATGGATCGCTGCATGAAAATCGAGCACGCCAGATTTTTTGGCGGCCTCAACACCGTTGGCATGAACACGGCTGTGATCACTTCCAGGCGCAGACAGCGGTCGTAGACGAGATTGGCTCTGTTTCATCTTTTCAGCTCTTTCCTGCCTCTAGAGAATCCGATTGGCTTCGGCGCGAGCGACTTCATCGAGTTCGCCCTGGCGGCGCTGCTGGTCTCACTTGTTCTCTTTCGCCCCGGATTTGAACTTCCCTTTCGGCGGCTCGCGAAGAGGACCGGCTGGTGCATGCTGCTGCTCGCTCTTCTGCCTGTCGCGCTAAGGCTCGCGCTGCTGCCTCATCATCCCATCCCCACGCCCGATCTGTACGACGAATTCAGTCATCTGCTGGTCGCCGATACGCTGCGGCATTTCCGTCTCGCCAATCCGATGCATCCTATGCACCAGTTCTTCGAGACTTTTTTTGTTTTACAGGAGCCGAGCTATAGCTCCATATATCCGATCGGCCAGGGCATGGCGCTCGCGCTGGGATGGACGATTTTTGGCCACCCCTGGGCCGGGGTCGTGCTTTCGGGCGCAGTCTTCTGCGCGCTGTGTTACTGGATGTTGAGCGCTTGGACGACTCCAAGCTGGGCGCTCGTGGGAGGCCTGCTGGCCGTATTCGAATTCGGCCCGCTCAACCTGTGGATGAACAGTTATTGGGGTGGCGCCGTATCCGCATCGGCAGGCTGCCTGGTTTTCGGAGCGCTGCCCAGACTGCAGGAAAATGGCCGAACACGCGACGCGGTCTGGTTGGGATTGGGACTCGGCATACACCTGCTAACCCGCCCATACGAGTCCGTTTTTCTGGTCTTGAGCGTGGTCTTGTTCTTCCTTCCGGCATTGCGGATGGGGGGTGAACTACCACGGCTCGCGAGAATTGCGGTTACCGTAATTTTGGCTGTGCTTCCCGCGATCGCGATTATGCTGGTTCAGAACAAACAGGTGACCGGCAGTTGGACCACGCTGCCCTATATTCTGAGCCAGTATCAATATGGCGTGCCCGCGGCGCTCACGTTCCAGTCCCATCCCATTCCGCATCGCGAGCTGACCCCGCAACAACAGCTCGATTACCGGATGCAGCTTTCGTTTGGACCGGCGCACGGAGAAACGATCGGAACCTATCTCGCGCGGCTCGCCTATCGCGTGCGCTTTTATCGCTTTTTCTTTTTTCCGCCGCTTTATCTAGCCCTGCTCGTATTTGTTGTAACCGTGCGGGAGTTCCGGTTCTTCTGGGTTCTGCTTACGTTCGTATTGTTCGCCTTAGGAGTAAATTTCTTCCCAGCTTTTCAATTTCACTATCTCGGAGCTGTGGTTTGTCTTTTGGTGCTGATGAGCGTGAAAGGATTGGAACGTCTTAACCTGCAAGCGGCGCGGCTGATTGTGTTCCTGTGCGTGGCACATTTTGTGTTCTGGTACAGTGTGCATCTTTTTGAGAATGTCCCGATGATGCAATATGAGACGTGGGATACGATCAGTCATCAGAATCCGGCAAGGCGCATTCTGATTCGCGACCGGCTTGCGAAATTTCCAGGCAAGCAGCTCGTATTTGTTCGCTACTCGCCTCATCACATCTTTTCAAGACGAATGGGTCTACAACGCAGCCGCGATCGATTCCGCGCGCGTGGTCTGGGCGCGCGACCTGGGTCCTCTGGAAAATGAGAAACTACTCCGATACTACCCGGACCGGACTGTCTGGCTTCTTGAACCGGACTCGCAGACGCCCCGGTTAAGCCCTTACTTGCCGTGACAAGACCCGGCCCGGACGAATCGGATGTATACTTAGGCCCGGCCAGGAAGCCCGAACGAAAATCCTGGCCGGGAGGGAATATGACGGAAAGCAGCAAAAAGGTTGTTTTGATTACCGGTACCAGCTCCGGTATTGGACGCCTCACAGCTGAGACTCTCGCTAGCGCGGGACATATTGTGTACGCGTCAATGCGCGATATGGCTTCGAAAAATCGGGAGGCGGCTGAGTCTCTCAAAAAGACCATGGCTCGCGTCGTCGAGCTGGATGTGACCAGCACCGAATCGGTGAATCGGGCGGTTCAATCCGTTCTCAAAGATGCAGGACAGATAGACGTGCTGGTCAACAATGCCGGGCACATGGCAATCGGGATCGCGGAAGCCTTCACCGAAGCTCAGGCGCAGGAGCAGATGAACGTGAATTTTCTTGGCGCGGTGCGTACGTGCCGCGCCGTGCTTCCTCACATGAGGGAGCGCCGGGAAGGATTGATCATTCACATAACCTCTGTTGCGGGCCGAGTGTTGGTGCCCGGCATGGGCATATACTGCGCGAGTAAGTTTGCGCTGGAAGCTTATGCGGAGATTTTACACTACGAACTGACAGGGTCCGGAGTGGAATCGGTCATTGTGCAGCCGGGCCCGTTTCCAACACAGTTGCTTGCGAACAGTCCTGAGCCAGCCGACCGCGCCTGTGTCGAATCCTATGGGCAGCTCGGCGATATTCGCACCAGATTTACGGATATATTCGGGAAATTCTTCGCCCCGGATCAGATCACGGACACTCAAGATGTAGCGAACGCAATTGCGCGGCTGGTCCAGATGCCTCCGGGAGAGCGCCCGCTGCGAACTGTGTGCCCGCCCGATTACGGCGCAATCGCGATCAATGAACATACTGCTCCGCTGCAAGCGGCCGTTCTCGAAGCTCTCGGCATGGGCGAAATGGCCGTGAGATCGTCCAGCGCGGCAGGGGCCGTTTGATATCTTGCGGGGCTCAACGTTGCTCCGCGATATGCCTTTACCGCCGGCCCCGCATTTTGGTCAGCAGTCTCAAGATCTCGATGTACAGCCAGATCAGGGTGACCATCAGCCCGAACGCCGCATACCACTCCATGTATTTGGGAGCGCCATTGCTCGCGCCCTGCTCGATAAAACCAAAATCGAGAATCAAGTTTAAGGATGCGACCACCACTACGAAAAGGCTAAACAGGATTCCGACCGGGCCGCCGCCGAAGATCAGCGGAATATGTACTCCGAATAACCCGATGACCATGCTCGCGACGTAGACGATAGCGATTCCGCCGGTCGCGGCGACGACACCTACCATGAATTTTTGCGTCGGGCGAATCAGACCGGACCGGTACGCGAGCAGCATGCAAAGACATGTGCCGAAGGTCAACGCGACAGCTTGAATGGCGATGCCGGGAAATCGAAGCTCCATCATCGCCGAAATCCCGCCTAGAAATAATCCTTCGAGAAGCGCGTAGATGGGCGCGGTCACAGCAGCCCACTCTTTCTTGAAGACCGTGACCATCGCGACGGCGAATCCCCCGAGCGCTCCAATCAAAATATATGGACCTACCGCGGCCGGGTCCCGAGTGGTGAAAAATTGGTTCCACGTATACAACGCGGTTGCTAGCACGCACAGGAGCAGAATGCCAGTGCGGTGAATCGTCCCCGCGACGGTCATGGATTGCCCGTACCCAATCGCGGGAGCGGAAAAACTGGTCGCGTTAAACGCGGGGTTTGCGGTCCTCATGGCTTCCCGATAGCGGGTATCATGTCCTGATGAGCCCGTTGTTGTTGATCCTGTGCGCCGCGAGCGGATGTTCCGCGCTGATTTACGAGATCGTGTGGTATCAACTGCTGCAACTGGCCATCGGCTCGACCGCCGTATCATTGGGCGTGCTGCTCGCGACGTTCATGGGCGGCCTTTGCCTGGGCAGCATCGGTTTCCCGCGTCTTTGCCTCGCCGGGCAACACCCCTTGCGGATTTATGCCGCGCTCGAGACCGGAATCGCGCTGTGCGGGATTCTGGTGCTCGCGGGGATGCCATATCTCGACCGGTTTTACATCGCCGGGGCGGAGCATGGCCTGCCGGGGATGCTGCTGCGCGGCCTGCTCGCGTCGATATGCCTGCTGCCGCCGACGATCCTGATGGGCGCGTCGCTCCCGGCCATCGTTCGATGGTATCGAATCCACGCCGAGAGGCGTTTCGTGGTGGGGTTATTTGTATGGCGCGAACACGGCTGGGGCTGTTTTTGGTTGTCTGTTCGCCGGATTTTATCTGCTGCGAGTTTATAACATGGCCACGGCGACGTATGTTGCGGCTGCGATCAATCTGGCGGTGGCCACTCCTCGGCATTCGCACTGGCGACGCGGACACGGCGCCGGCAACGACCGAGGAAATCCGAGAGCCCGCCGCCAGATTAGCGGGCCATTGGACCATCTATGTCTCTATCGCCATATCCGGCGCATGCGCTTTAGGCGCGGAAGTGGTCTGGACCCGTTTGCTGGGAATGATGCTGGGCGCTACCGTGTACGTCTTCTCCATCATCCTGGCGGTATTCCTGATCGGCCTCGCGGCAGGCAGCGCGGGCGGGTCATGGCTGCTTGCGAAAGGTACGGGCGCGGCCGGCGCTCGGCTGGTGCCAGATTCTGCTTACGCTCGCGATTGCGTGGGCCGCCTGGACCATTTCCGATTCCCTGCCCTACTGGCGCGCGCTGCTTTCGACCAGCCCGTGGCGCACCTTCGGTCTGGATCTGATCCGCTGTGTGTGCGCGATTCTGCCGCCGGCGCTCCTGTGGGGCGCGAGTTTCCCGCTGGCGATCGGCGCGGTAGCCTCACCCGGAGAGGACCCGGGGCGCGTAGTGGGAGGCATCTATGCGGCCAACACATTCGGCGCGATTGTGGGGGCGCTGGGCGTCAGTCTGGCGCTGATCCCCTGGGTCGGCACGCTGGACTCGCAGCGCGTGTTGTTGCTGCTCGCGGCGGTTGGCGCGCTGTTAGTGCTCGCGCCGTATGCATGGGAACGCCGGTCCAGCGCGCTCGCAATCGCGTTGGCGCATCTTGATGGCGATCGCCGGCCTGCTCACCTGGAAGATGCATCCTATCCCAGGCGAAGTCATCGCTTATGGACGCCGCGTATCGCTGTGGATGGGCCAGGCGCGCATCCTTTACACGGCCGAGGGACGGAACTCCTCGGTCGCCATTTCTCTGGGCGACCGACGGAGCGACCGAGGTCGACGTTAACGGCCACGTCGAGGCCACCACGGAACCCTACGACATGAAACTGCAGCGCATGGTGGGGCACTTGCCGGCTCTGATTCATCCCCATCCGCGATCGGTGCTGGGAATCGGATTTGGCGCGGGAGTCTCCGCGGGCACGTTCACCACCTATCCGGGCATCGAGAAAATCACCATTTGCGAAATTGAGCCGCTCATCCCGCCCACCTCCACGCGGTTCTTCGCCGATCAGGATTACGATGTCATGCACAACCCGCGCACGCGAATCATCTATGACGACGCGCGCCACTATGTGCTGACGACCTCGGAAAAATTCGACATCATCGCCTCCGATCCGCTGGATGTTTTTGTCAAAGGCACCGCCGCCTTATATTCGAAAGAGTATTTCGAGATGGTGAAGCGGCACCTGAATCCCGGCGGCATGTTCACTCTCTACGTGCCTCTCTATGAGAGCGATGTCAAAACGGTGAAAAGCGAGCTGGCCACGTTTTTCGATGTTTTTCCGTACGGGACCATCTGGGCTAACACCGTCGACGGCCGCGGATATGACATGGTTTTCATGGGGCAAAGCGAACCGTTGAAGATCAATCTCGATGAGATGCAGCAGCGGCTGGAGCGGCCCGATTATGCGCCGGTCGCGGAATCGCTGCGTGAAATCGGCATCGGCTCGGCAACCGATCTGCTATCGACCTATGCCGGCCAGAGTTCGGATCTCAAGCCGTGGCTCACAGGGCGCCGACATCAATCGCGACGGCGACCTGCGGCTGCAATACCTGGCCGGATGGGGCATCAATTCCCAGTTGGAAGACTATCTTTACCGCCAGATGTTGAGCTACCGCCGCTCTCCGCGAGATATCTTTGAAGGCTCGACGGAGCGGATCGAGTCCCTGCTGCTGGCCTTGTCGTCGCTACCCCGCCGAACAGCAGGATGACCAGCAGTAATTTGCGGCGGTCATGCCGAATCGGACAGCGGAAACGAAATCGGACAACGTAACGTCGCGCTAACCACTGGAAGTAGTCCTGTATCAACTCATATAAATGGCGCGGAATTGCTGCCTTCTATCCCAGCCATGCGAACGCTATTTGAAGATCTCCGCTACACTTTCCGGATCCTGCGCCGCAGTCCCGGATTCGCCATCGTCGCGGTGCTGGCGCTGGCGCTCGGAATCGGGGCCAATTCGGCGATCTTCAGCGTCGTGAACGCAGTTATCCTGAAGCCTCTGCCGTACCAGCACCCTGAGCAACTGATCCAGCTCTGGATGCGCTTCACGGGCATAGGCATTCCCAACGATCAGAATTGGGTTTCGGCGCCGGAGTTCGTCGACTTGCAGCAGAACCAGAGCCTGTCGCACGATCGCCGCCATGGAAAACCAGAGCTATAACGTCAATTTCGGCGGTACGCCGGAACGTATCGACGCGGCTTCGGTCTCGACCGCTTTTTTCCCGCTGCTGGGAGTGCAGGCGCAGTTGGGCCGCGTATTTTTGCCCGAAGAAGGACAGCCCGGCAGAGACCACGCCGTCCTTCTGAGCCAAGGACTGTGGCGGCGGCGCTTTGGCTCCGATCCTTCGATCCCCGGACGGAAGCTGATCATGAACGGCGACAGCTACGTGATCGTGGGAGTACTGCCCGCCGGATTCGGTCTGCCGCGTGACGCCGAACTGTGGACGCCTCTAGTCTTCTCGCCCTACGAACTTGAGTCCCAATAATCGCGGAAACCACAGCATTCAGGTGATCGCGCGCATCAAGCCCGGACTGAGTCTCGAACAAGCGCGCCTCGATCTGGCCAATGTTTCAAATCGCATCATCGAGCAGCATCCCGAGTATCAACTATAAAGAATGTCAACTTCACGATTCTGTCGGTCCCGCTGCTCGAACAGGAAGTCGGCGATATCCGGGTAGCGCTGTGGGTCTTGATGGGCGCGGTCGTGCTGGTGCTTCTGATCGCCTGCGTGAATGTGGCTAACCTGCTCCTGGTGCGCGCTTCCGCCCGTGAGCGCGAGATCGCAATCCGGCAGGCATTGGGCGTGGGCCGTGCGCGTTTGCTCCGCCAGTTACTCACCGAGAGCATCGGTTCTGGGACTGATGGGAGGCGTGGCGGGACTTCTACTGGGCCAATGGGCTCTGCAACTCCTGATCGCCCTCGGCGCGACGAGTTTTCCCAGAGTGGCCGAGGCGCGCATGGATCTTCGGGTTCTCGCGTTCACGGTGCTGGTATCGCTAGCGACCGGCATTCTGTTCGGTTTTGCGCCGGCATTTCATGCCTCCCGCAATGTGACTCATGACTCTCTCAAAGAAGGCGGCCGCGGCGGGACCAGCGGCGGCGGCTCCCAGCGGCTTCGCGGAGCGCTAGTTGTCGCCGAAGTAGCGCTGTCGCTGACGCTGCTGACCGGGGCGGGATTGTTGATCCGAAGCTTCCTCCGGCTTCAGGAGGTTGACACCGGTTTTCGACCGGACGGCGTGCTGACCATGCGCGTTTCATTGCCGGAGCAAAGATACTCCAAGCCGGAACAGACGCGCATCTTCTATCCGCGAATTGATGGATCGCATCCGCAAGCTTCCAGGCGTGGATTCCGCCGGCGCCGTCACTGGCTTGCCGCTGACCCAGGCAGGCTGGTCCGGCACCACCAGCGTCGATACCCAAGCGGTTCCCCCGAATGATCGAACGCCGGAAGCCGATCAGCGCCCGGTGATCACAGGATATTTCGAAGCTATGGGCATCCCATTGATCCGAGGCCGCTACTTCGACCAGCACGATACCGATACCTCCATGCCGGTTGCCATCATTGATGAAACCATGGCTAAAACTTATTGGCCCAATGAGAACGCAATCGGCAAGCGCATCAAGCAGGGCGGAACCCAGTCGACGCAGCCCTGGCGGATCATCGTCGGGCGTAGTTCGACACGTGCGCTATCGCACGTTGGAATCGGCCTCCCGAGTGGAGTTCTATTGGCCTTACGACCAAACCTCGTTCGCAATCGACTCGATGAGCCTTGCCATTCATACCTCCTCGGACCCGCGCACTCTAGCGAGTGCGGTCGAGCGGCAAGTGCTGGCGCTCGATCCCGATCAGCCGGTATACCGCGTTCAGACCATGCGGGAGCTGGTTTCGGAATCGATGGCCCGACGCAGACTCTCGATGGTTCTCCTGGCGATTTTCGCCGCAGTGGCGCTGCTGCTGGCCGCGGTCGGCATTTACGGCATCATGTCGTATTCGGTCGCCCAGCGATCGCACGAAGTCGGGATCAGAATGGCGCTGGGAGCGCGAAGCTCTGATGTCGTACGGCTGGTGCTCGGCCAAAGCCTGGCGCTGACCTTCATGGGGATTCTGGCGGGGCTGGCGGGTTCGGCGCTGCTGACCAGCTTCCTATCGACTCTTCTTTTCAATGTGAAGGCCACCGATCCGCTGACGTTCATTTCAATGGCGCTGATCCTGGCGGTCGTGGGCGTACTCGCAAGCTTCGTTCCAGCTTACCGGGCGACGATTGTCGACCCTGTAAGCGCTCTACGGCAGGAATGATTCGATAGCAGCAGGCGCTCGCTCCGACTCCTCCCGCCTGCTTTGGAGTGAACAGAGTAGGATCGCGCCCTATTCTATTGGCGTAATTCGTCCGATAGTCAATAGTAGCCTTCCATCTCCATGCACCTCGATAACCGGACCTTGGCGATCGTCGCTCTCTTCACCGCGCTATTTTTGGGTATTCTCGGACTCCTGATCTCGAAGACGCGCCGAACCTATCCCGGCTTCGGGCGATGGACGGCCGGCAATCTGGCCATGGCCGTTTATCTCCTTCTGTTCGGGTTTCGAGGCCTGATGCCCGATTTTCTTAGTCTGGTTTGCGCAAACGCTATAGCCATCCTAGCCGCGATCCTTTTTCTTGAAGGAATCCGGGAGTTTTGCGGTTTGCGGGCCCGGCACTGGCCTGCCGTTGTGGGCGGGGGCCTGATATTCGCCGCTGTCATATATTTCCATTACGTGACACCGAACATCGGCGCCCGGGTGCTGGCGCTTTCTCTGTATTTAAGTATGCTCGGCGTCCTCAGCGCGAAAACGCTGCTCATGGATTTGCCAGCCGGCCGGCGCCTCGGACTTCTGGTCACCACAGGGAGCTATCTCTTCTTCGGATTATTGCAACTGATCCGGGGAGTATATGTTTATGTCCACGGATCGCAGGGCGGTCCATTCTACGTGTCGCCGTTCAACACGATTTTCTCTCTGGGATCGGTCATCATAATCGTGGGATGGTCGTTCGGCTTTCTGATCATGACCACCGACCGTTTGATCGTGGATCTGCGCGAAGCCGAAAGACGCACTGCCGCGACCAATCAGCAACTCGGGCAGGCCATGGAGCGGGTCCAGGCCGCGGCCACGGAAGCGACCCGCGCCGATGCAGCCAAGAGCGAATTTCTTTCTAGCGTCAGCCATGAGATCCGTACTCCTATGAATGGCGTGATCGGAATGACGGCGCTGCTGCTCGATACCGGACTCACCTCCGAGCAGCGGGATTACGTAGAGACCATCGCCCAGTCGGGCGAGAGCCTCCTGACGATCATTAACGATCTCCTCGACCTGTCGAAGATCGAAGCTGGAAAGCTGGTACTGGAGAATCTCGAATTTAACACCGGCCAAACCATTCTGGATGTGGTCAAGCTTCTTTCACCTCGCGCTAATGCGAAAGGCATCGGCCTGCACTGCCACGGATTGGAGAAATTGCCGGGCTACCTGACAGGCGATCCCGTTCGGCTGCAACAGATCGTTACAAACCTGGTCGGCAACGCCATCAAATTCACCGAAGAAGGCGAGGTTCTGATCGGCGTGAGAGCGGCGGAATGGAGTCAGGAGCGGCTGTGGGCGGATTTCGAGGTGAGCGATACCGGGATCGGGATGAACCCCGAAGTGATCCAACGATTATTTCAGCCCTTCATACAGGCCGACGATTCCATTGCTCGCAAATACGGCGGCACCGGCCTGGGTCTGGCTATTGTGAAAAGTCTGATTTCCATGATGGGTGGAGAGATCTGTGTCGCGAGCGAACCGGGAAGAGGTTCCACGTTCTCGTTCCGGATTCCGTTCGGCGAGGCCAGACAACCCCAGAGCGATGCCAAAACCGCGGCCATGTTAGTTTGACGCGCCAGCGGCCGTTTTCTCGATTAGACCCGACTTTACCAAACCGTGTATGCCCCAGTCCGTGATCGCCGTCGCACGGCCTTGACCGTAGGGCGCGCCTAGTTCCTGGATTTTAAAGCTGACATCCTGGCCGCGTACATCTACCCGCGTATATCCGAAAAACCAGCCGTCTTCATATTTTTCCGATCCTCGTAGATGCCCGCCCGAACTGGGCATCGAGAGGTACGCCACGCCGTCTAAGTCGATGTGCAGCATTTGATGAAGATGGCCCGCAATCACATACCGGACCCCGTATTTCTTCGCGAGTTGATGCAACTTAAAGTGCGGATTCTGGAACACCGCATTTAAAAGCCACGACGGCCGATGGAAAACGATGAATTTCAGGGTCTGCGCCTGATGAGCCTGCAGATCCTTTTCGAGAAAAGCCAGCTCGTTGCTTGAAAGCTGGTCCGACCGGCTATTATCCAGAATCGTGAAGTGCGCCTGCCGATAATCGAAGCTATAGTGCGGCGGATGCGTGGCATATTTCCGAAAAAGGCTCTCCGAGCGATCCGACCAGATGTCGTGGTTTCCGGGAGCGAGATAGAGCGGATAGCGTTCGAAAGGGGCAAGCATCTTCCGCACCTGCCGCCACTCCGTTTCAGCGGTGGCGTCGTTAAGTCCCTCGATCGTATCTCCGACGGTGACCACGAAACTGGGAGCCTCGGCGGCCGACTCGCGCCATGCCTGCTCATATACGCCGGGATGAGCTTCACCAGTTCGGTCGCCCAGAATTATGAAATGGAACGACTCCGGGTCTGGCGCTCCCGCCAGCGCGGCAGTGAGGACTGCGGCAGTCAGCGCCGCGACGACGACATTAGAACGCACTACCCTCCGATCGAGTACATCGGCCGCGGGGGCGCCACGAATTTGGCGGAATTAATCTCGTGGCCGATCCATTTATCCGCAACCGAACCTCGGATGGTATCGCGAATCGCAGCGTCGGTGCCGCCGCCGCGAAGCAGCCCTTTTACATCCGTCTCCTCGATGGCAAACAGACAGTAACGCAGTTTTCCGTCGGAGGTCAGCCGGATGCGATTACAACTCAGACAAAACGGACGGCTCACCGAGGCAATCAATCCCACCCGGCCCACGCCGTCGGCGAAACGATATTCCAGGGCCGGGGCGCGGGGGTCTCGGCCGGGAATTTCTTCGAGCGGACCGATTTCGCGCCGCAGCAGCGCCAGGATATCGTCGGCCAGCAGAACGCGATCGCGATCCCACAAGCCTTGCGCGTCTAGCGGCATAAACTCGATATAGCGAATCTCAATGTCGCGCTCCCGCCCATAGAGCGCTAGAGGCGCGATGTCCGGTTCCACGAGGTTCTTCACGGCCACAGCGTTGATTTTGATGGGGCCATATCCAAGCCGGCGGCATACTTCAATACCTTCGAGGACTTTATCCAGCTCATCGCGGCGAGTGATTTTCTGGAAGCGTTCGCGGTCGAGGGTATCCAGGTGCACATTGATGCGCCTCAAGCCGGCATCGTAAAGTTCCTCCGCTTGCGCGGCCAGTAGCACACCGTTGGTGGTCAGCGCCAGATCTTCGATGCCTTCAATCGCAACCAGTTTACGCACCAATGTGGCGAGATTTTTGCGCACCAGCGGCTCGCCTCCGGTAAGGCGCAGTTTGCGTACTCCCAGTGTGGCGGCGACTCTGACAAACCGCTCGATTTCTTCGAACGTCAGAATCTGCTCGCGCGGCTGAAACTTCACATCCGTTTCCGGCATGCAGTAAAAGCAGCGGATATTACACCGGTCCGTCACGCTTACGCGGAGGTTGTCGTGAAGCCGGCCGAAATGGTCGACAAGAGGAGTCATCGTACCGCCAACATTCTTTCGATCGGAACCCGGGCGCGCTCCATCAATTCCGGCGCAAGCTCGACGCGCGGGCTCAAGTTCAGGAGCGCGTCTCGAAGTTTTTTGAGCGTGTTCCGCCTCATGTACGGGCACTCGCTGCAATTGCACTGCTCGTTGGGAATGAAGTGGAACTTCTTTTCGGGCGCCAGCCTTTCGAGAGTATGCCGCACGCCGCTCTCGGTCATGACGATGAATTCGCGCGCGTCCTGACCGGTGCACCAGTCGACAATAGCGGAGGTCGAGCCGATGAAGTCCGCCATCGAAAGCACATCGGCGGGGCACTCGGGGTGCGCGGCGACTAACGCGGCCGGGTGCTCCGAGCGGGCTTGCGACAATCGCCGCGCAGCAAATGTCGCGTGTACGATGCACGCACCCTGCCAGATTTTCATGTTGGTGCGCCCTGTTTGCTCGCGCACGTAATTGCCGAGGTTGAGATCGGGCAGAAACAGGATCGGCTTCGCGGCCGGAATCGAATTCACAATTTTGACCGCATTTCGCGAAGTGCAGAGAATATCGCTCTCGGCCTTTACCTCAACCGAGGTGTTGATATAGGAAACCACCGCATAGTCTGGATTCATCTTGCGAAACGCCCGGAGCTGCTCGACCGGGCAGCTATCCACCAAACTGCAACCGGCGTCGCGATCCGGAACCACCACGATCCGCTCGGCATTGAGCACTTTCGCTGTTTCAGCCATGAACCATACGCCGCAAAATGCGATGACATCGCCGTCAAAATCCCGCGCCTGACGAGCCAGTTCCAGGCTATCCCCTATGGCATCGGCCAGTTCCTGGATCTCGGGCTCTTGATAATGATGCGCCAGGATCACTGCCTTCCGGGAACGCCTAATCTCAGCAATTTCCTCAGCAATGGATTGAATGGCAACCATGTGACTCGCGTAATCTTATTCTATCCGGTTCCGGCCCGACCAACGGATTAACGCGTAAAGCCCAACAAATAGAACTACCGCAAAGACAGCCATTTGCCAGACGTGGCTCTTGAACCACTCGGGCGCGTTTTTGCCGAGATGCGCGCCGAGATACGCGAGGCCGAGATATCGCGGCACGCGGGCCACCGTGAGCACGACCAGGAATCTGGTCCGGCTGACGCCTGTGGCGGCTGCGCATGCAACGAAAGCTTTGAGCGGCAGCGGGACCGGAAGCAGGCCCGCCACAAACACAGTGACGAGTCCATAGCGTAAAAACCAAGCCCGGAAACGCGCGCCGCGACCCGAACTTGTGTGTCGAGCGAGATACAACTGCGCGCCCTTGCGCGTGATCTCAAAGAAAACGATGCTGCCGAGAAGCGATCCCAGCACCGCAAGTCCAGCCGCCAAATTCGCTTCTCCTGGATGCGTAATTGCCAGTGCTATCAATAGCAAGTCGGTGGCGGCGGGGTTGGGTATACCCGCCGATTCGAGCGTCGCGACCCCGAAAAGCCCGAACGGACCCCAGGACGTGAGGACCGCGAGGAAATGGCGCATTTCTATCCGATCATCTCAAGTAGTTGCGCTTCGTCGATTATCTTTATTCCCAGATTCTTTGCCTTGTCGAGCTTCGAGCCCGCTTCAGCGCCCGCCACCAGATAATCGGTTTTCCCCGCTCACCGACCCTGCGACCTTTCCGCCGGCGGTTTCTATACGCGCCTTCGCGTCCTCGCGGCTTAAAGTCGGAAGAGTACCGGTGAGCACAAAGTTCAATCCGCGAAGCGGCCCTCCGACGCTCCTTTTTACTGCATGTTTGAACGACAGACCTTCTTTGCGAAGGCGCTCGAGCAAATCGCGATTTTGCGGCTCCTCGAAAAAACGCTGGATGCTTTGGGCCACTTTCGGGCCAACTTCTTGCGCCTTCTGCAACTCCTCCTCTGAGGCGGTCGCGATCCGGTCGAGATCGCCAAACTCATCCGCTAAAATCTGCGCGGTGCGCTCGCCGACGAAGGGGATGCCCAACCCGTTCAGGATTCTCGGCAGGGATGCGTGCCGGGAAGCCTCGATATTCGCCACTAACTTCCCAGCGGATTTTTTCCCCATGCGCTCGAGCTCGATCAATTGCTCGGGCGTGATGCGATAAATATCGGCGACATTTTTTACCAGGCCCTGATCCACCAGTTGGTTTACGAGCGCCTCTCCCATGCCGTCAATATCCATCACCCCGCGGCCGGCGAAATGCAGCACCGATTCCTTGAGGCGCGCAGGACAATTCGTGTTGAGACATCGGCTGGCGACTTCTCCTTCGGCGCGGACGATCTCGCCGCCGCAAACCGGACAATGAGCCGGCATTTTGAAGGGACGGCGATGTTCGCCTTGCTTCACGACCCGGACCACCTTCGGGATGACGTCTCCGGAGCGTTCCACCAGCACCCGGTCGCCGCCTTGCACGCCGAGCCTTTCGATCTCATCTTCGTTGTGGAGAGTGGCGCGGGAGACGGTTACGCCCCCGACGACAACCGGACGGAGGCGCGCCCACGGCGTCATCGCGCCGGTTCGACCCACGTTCACTTCAATACTTTCTACTACGGTCTCTTCCTGCCGCGCGGGAAACTTGTAAGCGATGGCCCAGCGGGGCGCCTTCGCGGTCCAGCCCAGACTATTTTGCTGCTCCACCGAATCTACTTTGACGACTACTCCGTCGATCTCGTAGGGAAGAGAATCGCGTTTCTCTTCCCATTCCCGGCAGAATGCGACCAGCGTCTCGAGATCCGGGCAGCGCTTGCGCCTCGGCTCGACCTTGAACCCCATTTCCTGCAGTCGATCGAGCGACTCCCATTGGGTTGCGGGCGCGGGTATAAGGAAATACGTGTAATAATCGAGCTGCCGTGACGCCGTGATCGACGGATCGAGCTGGCGAATCGATCCGGCGGCGGCATTGCGCGGATTCGCGAAGCGCGGCAGGCCGGCCGCATCGCGCTCGGCGTTAAGCTTCTCAAATCCACGGCGAGTGAGGACCACTTCGCCGCGAACCTCCCAGTTTTCTTCCTTCGACTTTAGCTGCAATGGAATCGAGCGGATGGTTCGGGCGTTTTCCGTCACGTCCTCTCCGATGATTCCATCCCCCCGCGTCACGGCCCGCGCAAACCTGCCGTCGCGATAATGAACCGCCAGCGAAAGCCCGTCCAGTTTCAGCTCTGCCACATATGCCACCGTCGTCGCCGGGCAGGAGTGCCCGCACGCGGCGATCGAACTCGCGAAGTTCCTGCTCTCCCAGCGCATTATCGAGGCTCAACATCGGGAGCGAATGCGCGACCGCAACGAAGCCTTCACGCGGCTTTCCTCCGACGCGCCGTGTAGGCGAGTCATCGGCCGCCAGCTCCGGGTGCGCGTCCTCGAGCTCCTTCAGCTCCCGCATCATCGCGTCGTATTCGGCGTCGGTGATTTCAGGCGCGTCCATCACGTAGTAAAGATACTCGTGACGGCGCAGCTTTTCGCGTAATTCTTCGACTTTTTGAGAGATGGAATTCACGACGGGTTATAATGTACGGATCGCACTGTATCAGCGGCCGGTCCTGATCTACAATTCGGCCGCCGGCAAGCTCCGGCGCAACCCTCAGCGCATCCTTCACCGTACCACTGAAGCGCTCGAACGCGCGGGACTTCATCCCCGCCTCGCAGCGACGTCCGGCCCGGGCGATGCTATCCGGCTCGCCGCGATCGCGGTCGCGGAAGGGGCCGACCTGATTCTGGCGCTGGGCGGCGACGGCACCATCAATGAGATCGTTAACGGCATAGCCCATTCGACCGTGCCGCTGGGAGTACTTCCTGCGGGAACAGCGAACGTCCTCGCGATGGAGTTGGGATTGGGCAAACGGCCGGAGAGAGCCGCCCTACGGCTGGAGAGCCTGATTGAGCGCCGCATCGCGCTGGGAAAACTGTGCCGCGGCGACGGCTCGTCCCGCTATTTCCTCTCGATGGCCGGCGCAGGCCTGGACGCGAGAATCGTTTTCGATCTCCACCCCGGCCTGAAACTCAGGACGGGAAAACTGGCTTACTGGCTATCGGGTTTCGGCCAAATCGTCCGCCGTGTCGGAAATTTGAAGGTAAAACTCGATGGCAGCGTGTACCAATGTGGCTTTGCTCTGGCCAGCCGCGTTCGCAACTACGGAGGCGATCTCGAGATTGCCGCTGGCGCCTCGCTCCTTCGCGACGAATTCGAGGTCGTGATGTTCGAAGGCTCGAATCCGCTGCGCTACGCTTGGTACATGCTTGGTGTGGCGGTGAGACATGTGCAGGCGATGCCCGGCGTGCACACCTTCCCTGCGCGCCGCATTGACCTCACCGGCGATCTTCACGTGCAGATTGACGGCGAATATGCCGGCCGACTGCCGACCCTGCTAGAAATCGTGCCCTCCGCGCTTACCTTGCTGATGCCTCCCGGCTATCGGTGATATGGACAATGTCACCCATACGCTAGTGGGCCTGATGCTCGCGCGAGCGGCCGGCGTTCGCAATAAAACCCGCGACAAGTCGCATACGGCGGGAATGATGATGATCGCCGCCAACCTTCCGGATATAGACGTTGTGTCGCTCGCGGGAGGAGCGCTCACCTACATCGAATACCATCGCTCCTACACACATTCGCTAGCCCTGGCTCCAGCCATGGCTTTACTTCCTCCGCTCCTGATTTTCGCGATCTTTCGCGTCGGATTTTCAATTCGAGCCTACGTTCTCTCGCTAATAGGCGTGCTCAGCCATCTGGCGCTCGATTGGACTAACGCGTACGGCATTCGGCTGCTGCTGCCGTTTTCGCATCGCTGGCTGCGGCTGGATATTACCGAAGTTGTGGATCCGTGGATTCTTGTTTTGCTGGCGCTGGCCGTGATCGCCCCCGCTTTATCACGATTGGTGAGTGCGGAAATCGGCGCGAAGTCCGGTCCGGGTCCACAGCGCGGCTGGGCGTGGTTTGCGCTCCTGGCGCTGCTGATTTTCGAGGCGGGGCGCTACACCGCTCATGCTCGCGCGCTGGCCGTGATGGATGCGCATCTGTTCAATGGAAGCATCGCGCACAGGCTCACCGCTCTTCCGATCCCATTCAATCCTCTGCGATGGCGCGGCGTGGCCGAAGGCGAGGGCTTTGTCGTCATCGTACCCGTGAATCCGACGGAGCAGTTCGACCCGACCGCCGGACGAATCGATTATCCCGCGAGCCCGAGTCCGGCCATCGACGCCGCCCGCCGGACGCGTCCGTTCGAAATATTCGGGCAGATTTTCACAACTGCCGTTCTGGAAAGTGACTCCGCTTCCCGATGGCCAGCGCGTCGAGTTGATCGATCTGCGCTTCGGCACGCCCCAATCTCCCGGCTTCGAGGCCGCCGCGATAGTAGATAGCTCGGGCCAGGTGCGTGAATCGCGATTCGGATTCAGCGCGTTGCCGGTGCGGCAGCCGTAGCGCGCGAGTCCGGGATTGCCGCGGTGTGTGCACTGGCTTGTGGTCTAGACCACCGATCATGCCACGAGTGCGCTGAGAAAATTCAGGCGAGTGAGCCAGTGCCGAATTGAGTTACACTCATTGCCGATGGGTCGCCCGCGAAGAAAGAAGTTTCCGCCCGGCTCCGTTTGCAAGCCATGCTGGGAACTCAAATACTGTCCCTACGGGCAATTGGTTGAAATGTTCCCATCTCCAGAGGATTCTCGCAGTCCGTTCCAAGAAAGGGCAGACTACGACGCCATCGTCGGCGAGTTCACCTCAGGTCAGCTGGAAACAGAGGAGGACGTGTGGGACGCGATCAGTCGGCTAGAATACCATGTGCCCTGGACAACGGACGAGATCAGGGGACACGAACCGAGCGAAGTGGGATGCAAAGTGTATGGGCATGCGTGCCCCGTCTTTTTTGTCCAAAGCGGTGCCACTGAAACAAAGGAGCCTAGGCGCGAAGGTCGTACTGTACCTCGGGACCTGATGCTGAAGGTTGTGAGAAGAGATAACCATGTCTGCCAGATGTGTCACCAATATGTTCCTGATAATGAGATTGAATTCGATCACATCATCCCATTTTCCCGTGGGGGTCCCACAACGGTCGAGAACATCCGCTTGCTATGCTCAACATGCAATCGAAGGAAGTCGAACTCACTGACGGATTTGCTTATCGACTGGCCTCGCAAAACCTAGACATGGATCCGCAATGATGACTGCAGATCTCGACTAGAGATCGCAAGGCAGCTAACGCTTCACAGCGTCGTCGATAATCTTCGATGCCGTCGCCTGCGTGTCCACTCTATAAGCGCCGCTGGCATAGTCCCATGCGAGCTGCTCGATTCGCGCCTGCCGTTCCGGGGAATCCGCAGCTAGAGCCCGCAAACTCCGTACCAGTTCCAGCAGGTGGAGGCTATCTAAAGCCGTTGCCGTTCCAGCACCGGCGGATGAAGCGGAATGGGGATGGTTGGACTTCATCTAAAGTTCTCCCTAGATTATCCCCTATTTGGCTGGCCGATTATACCTAGCGGTCGCCAGCCGGTTCCCCGCGCAATCGCAAGCCCTATCTCGACCGTTTTCATCAACCTCCCACTCTCACTCGCCTAGCCTGCTTCCAATCTCAGCTTAATTTGTAACCGAGGAGTTCATGTGCTCTGCCAACGGAGGACAGAACCGGCCAGAAAAGGGAATTTCTAGATAATCCCCGGCGGGCCTGCGTGCGTTGGATGTCCGTAGGTACACTTACCGATCCCACTCCGTTGCGGGCTAAAAAAACGGATGGTCGCGCCAGCCGACCAGCGAAAAACTGGCTAAAGGGCGCCCGATAATTTTTGGATCTTTGAAAATACAAATGAGCAAGTCGAGACGATACCAGTCCTTCATCGCCGCCGGGTCTGGATAACGATGGGAGTGCCTTCAAAGCCGAAACGCTCCCGCAAGCGATTCATAAGATAGCGCTCCGCGGAGAAGTGCAGCTTGCCGGCTTTATCCGTGAATACCAGAAATGTCGGCGGGCGCACGGAAACCTGGGTCAGATAGTAAATTTTCATATGATATTCCCAGTTCAGCGTTTCGACAAAACGGTTGAGCTCGCCTGTCCCGATGCGCTTCGATGCGGATTCGTAAGCCTTGTGTATTAACGTGAACAGCTCGCGCGTGCCCTTTCCGCTCCCTCGCCGAGACGAACGCGACCGGAGCGTACTCCAGAAATTTCAGCTCGTCTCTGATCGCTTCAAGAAATTTGCGCTTGCTTTTTTCTTTGGCAGCGTCCCATTTGTTGACGCAGAGGACCACTGCGCGTCCCTCTTCGTGCGCGTACCCGGCAATGGTGGCGTCGAGCGCAAGCATGCCTTCACTCGCGTCCAGCACCAGCAGCGCCACGTTGGCCATGCGCAGATGCCGCCGCGCCATCACTACGCTGAGCTTTTCGGCCATCAACTTAGTCTTACCCTTGCGGCGAATTCCGGCGGTATCGACGAAGACATACGCCGTGCCGTCGTGAAGCACCGTTTCATCGACTGCGTCGCGCGTAGTGCCGGCCACCGGAGAGACAATGGCCCGCTCTGACCCGGCAAGCGCGTTCAACAGCGTGGATTTTCCAACATTGGGCCGGCCGATGATGGCGATCTTGATTTTCGGCTCCTCGTAGCGCGATGTCGTCGGAAGGCTCCGCCGCGATCAAATCGCGGGTCACAAATTCGAGCAATTCATCGAGGCCGATATGATGTTCCGCTGAAATCGGAAACAGATCCTTGAACCCGAGCGAGTGGAACTCGTGCGCCAGGTCCCTCGCGTTTGGCGTGATCGATCTTGTTCACGGCCAGCGCCACCGGCTTGCCGATGCGGCGCAGCATACTGGCCAGATCGCGATCCGCGCCGGTGATCTCGGCCCGGCCGTCGATCAAAAAAATAATATATGCCGCATGTTCTATCGCGACTCGCGCCTGCTTCAGAATCTCCGATGGAATCAGGTCGGAATCATTCGCGATGATGCCGCCGGTGTCGATCAGCTCGAAACGCCGTCCGCAATATTCCGCCTCGCCATAAATACGATCGCGCGTGATGCCCGGCTCGTCGCCGACAATCGAACGGCGCTGGCGCAGGATGGCATTGAATAAAGTCGACTTGCCGACGTTGGGCCGGCCGACGATAACTACCGACGGAAGTTCAGACACTGTTTCGATTGTCGCTGATATAGGCCGGAATCGTGACGTGCGACGATAAAGGTTAAGAATGATTTCCAATACTTCCATTCGCAACGTGGCGATTGTCGCCCACGTCGATCACGGCAAGACCACGCTCGTGGACGCCATGCTCCGCCAAAGCGGCATTTTTCGCGCCAACGAGCAGGTAGTCGAACGCGTGATGGATTCAAACGATCTCGAGCGCGAGCGCGGGATCACGATCCTGGCCAAGGCCACCGGCGTCCGTTACCACGACATCAAAATCAATATCGTCGATACGCCCGGCCACAGCGATTTTGGCGGCGAAGTGGAGCGGGCGCTCAAGCTGGTGGACGGCGTCATGCTGCTGGTGGACGCGAGCGAAGGCCCCCTGCCCCAGACGCGCTATGTACTGATGAAAGCGCTGGAGGCGCGGCTCCCGCCGATCGTAGTGATCAACAAAATCGACCGGCCCGATGCGCGTATTCCGGAGGTATTAGATGAAATCTATGACTTGTTCATCGATCTGGATGCAACGGAAGATCAGCTCGGCTTTCCCGTCATTTACACCAACGCGAGAGAGGGCATCGCCAAGACCGATCCGTCAGGCAGTGAGGCCGATCTGCGAGCTTTATTCGAGGCCATCCTGGCGCATATCCCCGCGCCCGTAGGCGACGCGAACGGTCTGCTCCAGCTTCTGGTGGCGAATCTCGATTACAGCGATTATCTCGGGCGGCTAGCGATCGGGCGCGTCTTTAACGGCACTCTGCGGTTAGGCGACGATGTTGCAATCGCCAAGTTGGATGGCACATTTCACAGGACCAGGATCACCAAGCTTTACTCCTTTGAAGGTCTGAAGCGCGTGGATGAAACCGTGGGCTGGCCTGGAGATATTCTGGCGATTGCCGGCGTGGAAGGAATCACGATCGGTGAAACGATTACGAATGCGGAGACGCCCGCTCCGCTCCCGCACATCCAGATCGATGAGCCGACGATCGCCATGACGTTCACCATTAATACCTCGCCCTTCTCAGGACGTGAAGGACATTACGTAACGTCCCGTAACCTGCGCGACCGCCTGGATAAAGAACTGCTGACCAACGTTTCGATTCGCGTTGAAGAAGCAGGTGGCCCAGACGCGTTCAAGGTGATGGGTCGAGGCGAGCTGCAGCTTGCGATTCTAATTGAAATGATGCGGCGGGAAGGATACGAGCTGGCCGTGGGCAAACCCGAAATCCTCACCAAGCACATCGATGGCAAATTGTCGGAGCCTCTGGAATTGCTGGTGATCGACTGCCCGGAAACATACGTCGGCGTGGTGATCGAGAAGCTGGGGTCGCGTAAGGGGAAAATGTTGAAGATGGTCAATCATGGATCGGGGCGTGTGCGCCTGGAATTTCATGTGCCGTCACGCGGACTGATCGGGCTTCGCAGCGAGATGCTTACCGATACCAAGGGCACCGCCATTATGAACTCTCTTTTCCACGGATATATCGAATGGCAGGGCGAGATTCCAACGCGGCCGACGGGTTCGCTGGTTGCGGATCGTTCCGGCAAAACCACCGGCCACGCCATCTTCAATCTTCAGGAGCGCGGCGAGATGTTCGTCGGCCCTGGAACCGAAGTCTACGAAGGGATGGTGGTGGGAGAGAATGCGAGGGATGCGGATCTCAACGTCAACATCGTAAAAGAAAAGAAATTGACTAACATGCGCGCGTCGACCTCGGATGTGGCGATTCGCCTGGTTCCTCCACGGCTGCTAAATCTCGAGCAGGCGATCGAGTTTATCCGCGACGATGAGCTGGTGGAAGTGACGCCGCACTCCATCCGATTACGAAAGAAGGTGCTAAAGTATAACCAACGCTGACCTGCCTTAAATTAAAATAACTCACCTGAAATCAATAGCCTGGGTCGGATAACCCGGTCTGGTTCTCTTTTCAAAATCAGATCCGGCATGCGATACTAAGTTTAAGAAAACACATGACTCAGATGAGTGAGGCGATAGCCCGTTATCACAAGATCATCGAGGGCGAGCCTTACATCGACTTGGTTTGGGCTCAGGCGATTCAGGCTCATCTGAAAGCGGAGAAACTTGGCGCCCGGCCGATTTTGCCGGTCTTGCGCCCCCATTTCATCACGAGCCGCCAGTACGCGGTGCTCGTGAAGGCTGCCGAATCTCTCTTTTCAGCCATCGAGCGAGTCGAAACGATGGCCCTGTCCAATTCCGGCCTGCTCGCGCGTATGCAATTGTTGCCTGCGGAACGAATGCTCGCCGCGGTCGATCCGGGCTATTCATTCTTCAGCGTAACAGGTCTGCTGGACACGAATCTCAATAACGGCTCCTTGCGGTTCGTCTCACACGACGCCGATGCTCCGGCAGGAGTAAGTTACGGCGATGCGCTCGCGGATGCATTTTACGACGCGCCGCCGATGAAGGAATTCCGAAAAAAATATAAGCTTACCAAACTCGGTGGAACCAAGTACCTGCTGCAAGCTTTACGAAAAGCTTACCAGGATTTTGGCGGGAAACAGAAAAAACCCCGCATCGCAATTGTTGAATACCGGCCTCCCTTCCAGTCGGTTGAGCTAAGCGATTATGCTCTGCTCGCGGAACATTTCTCAGGCGAGGGATATCCCACCGAGATCGTCTCGCCGGACCAGCTCGAATACCGCAACGGAGTGTTGCGGCGGGGCGACTTTGCAATCGATATCGTTTACCGGCGGATCAAACTGCAGGAGTTTCTGGTGCGATTCGATCTGACGCATCCCCTGATGCGGGCATATAAAGATCATGCCGTGTGCATGGTGAACAGCTTCCGCTCGGAGCTGGGATCGAAGAAAGCCATCTTCGACCTGCTCACCGATGACTCTGTAACGGCGAGCTTCCCCGCCGCCGAGCGCAAAGCCATTAAGGAATTCATTCCCTGGACTCGCATGGTGCAAGCCGCTAAGACGACTTATCACGGTCACACCGTGGATCTGCCGGACTTCGTAATGAAACATCGCGCCAAGCTGGTCCTGAAACCGAATGACAGCTCCGCCGACTTGCATTCGTTCCGCGGCGCCGACACCGATGACCTGGGATGGGAAAAAGCCCTTCGTCAGGCCATGCGCACGCCTTACGTCGTTCAGGAGCAAGCCGAGCCGGCCCGGGCAGTCTTCCCTCTCATGCAATACGGGAGTCTGGTGATGAAGGAGATGCAGGTGGACGTGCATCCGCATCTGTTCCTGGGCAAAGTGCAAAGCTGCTCGAGCTGGCTGAGTGTCGCGGGTTCCAACACGTTCTCGACCCTGACAGGTCTGGCGCCCACCTTCCTGCTCGACGCGAAGTAATCACTTTTCGATCGTCACCTTTGCCCGCAAATTCGCTACGCCCGTGGTGGGCCGCTCATCGGTCACGGTGAAAGCTACCGCGTCATCAAGCCAATCATGCGCCGTGCCGTCCGGATCGTGCGAGGCGAGCGTGAGCGTATATGCGTGCGGGCACAAATCGCAGAGGAAAGAGAAGACCACCGTGACGGTATCCCCTGCGGCTCGCGGACCAAATCGAAGGCGTTCGATCTCCGTGTTGGTTCCGTAAACTTCAAAACCGATCTGGGTGCGGATGAGCATCCCCAGAACCGGCTCGGCGACCGCTTCGTAAAAACGCACGGTGGCGCGCACGCTCACCATCTCGCCGCTTCTCCAGACGATGGTCGGCTGTCCGCTCGCACCTAGCGTCTCGATAGAAATCACCTCCGCGTGTCCATTCCCGCGCCGGGAAACCGGCGTCAGGTGCAGCGGAATCGTGTCGCCCCAGCTCCGCACTCGCTCGGAGATGGCGCTGCGATAACGGTCGAGCGTCTCCCGCGGATCGCCTTTAGCGGCTAACCGGCCCGCATCCAGCCACCACACTTCATCGCACAGCGACTCGAGCAACCGCTCCTCGTGCGATGAAAGGAACACGGTCGTGCCGGCCCGTCGCAGGCGATCTATCCCGATGAGCGCGCGCGCCCGCATTACTGCATCATGCGTGGCGAGGGCCTGATCGAGCGCCAGTACAGCGGCGGGCGCGAGATTCAGCGGGTCGCCCAAGGCGACGAAGCGCCGTTCGGCCGGCGCGGAGATTTCACCCTGTTCCGGCTGTGCCACGCCTCCCGCCAATTTCAGCAACTCGCTGACTCCGGAGTTTTTTTCGCCAATTACGCCGATGATTGCACCCGCCGGCGCCATCCCGCTGAAGCCGGCCAGGGGCCCTGCATACACATTGCGGAACTCAATCGACATCAATTCCCGGGTTTCCGGTCCCACTCGCCGATCCAATCCAGGAATTGGCCATACCACAGTACTGTATTCTGCGGCTTAAGAACCCAATGTCCCTCGTCCGGAAAAACGACCAGCTTCGAGGGCACTTTCTGCATCTGCAGCGCCGTGAATAATTGCAATCCCTGGGCGAGCGGCACGCGGTAATCGAGCTCGCCATGGAACACGAGTGTCGGAGTCTTGAAGTCCTTTACGAAATAACTGGGCGACCACTTGGCATACATATCCGGGTTGTCCCACGGCATGCCGTGAAACTCCCACAGAGGGAACCATAGCTCGTCGGTCGAACCAGCCATGCTGCGCAGATCGAACACGCCGTCATGTGTGACCATCGCTTTGAAGCGCGTGGTGTGGCCGAGCATCCAATCGATCATGTACCCGCCGAAGGAGCCTCCGGCGGCCGCGATGCGGTCGGGATCGACGTAATGCATCGTGGCAACGTGATCCGCCACAGCCATGAGATCGTCATAAACTTTTCCGCCCCAATCGCCGTTGATGTCGTCGATGAATTTCTGCCCATATCCAGTTGATCCCCGAGGATTTGGCATTACAACAACGTAACCGGCTGACGCGAAGACCTGTGCATTCCAGCGGTAGCTCCATGTCTCGCCCCATGCCCCCTGAGGGCCTCCGTGAATCAGAAACAGCACCGGGTATTTTTTCGAGGCGGAAAAACCGGGAGGTTTCACGACGAAAGCATGTACTCGGGTCTTGTCGGCTCCATCTACCCAGAATTCTTCAAGCGGCGAGAGATCTGCGCCAGCGAGCAGAGAGTCATTCAGATGCGTGAGGGCGATGCCGCTGCCGCCCGCCGACGATGCGCGATAGATCTCGGCAGGACGGGAGCCGCTCTCTTCGGTGTAGATCATGACGCTGCCGTCTGAATTGAATTGCACGTCATCCAGACTCGAAGGGCCAGAGACAATATTACGCAGCGCGCCGCCGGTGACGGCAATCATCTGCAAACCAATGCGCCCCCGATCCTCCGCTGTAAAGAACAGACGCGTGGAATCGGGCGACCAAGTAATGCTGTCAACCCATCGATCCAGCCCTTCGGAAAGATTGCTGACGCGTCCGGTCGCGCGCTCGAGCACCATCAACCGCCAGCGGTCGCTCTCATATCCGGCGCGCGCCTGGGAGCGAAATGCGAGAAATTTTCCATCGGGCGAATAAACCGGCTCGTTCTCTGCGCCTGGACCAGTGGCGATCGTCTTGATCTCGCCGCCTTCAATCGGAACCGTGTAAATATCGGAGTTGGTGCTGGTGGCCAGGTCCGTATCGGCGTTCATGGTGAAAGCCACCTCGGTCGAATCGGGCGCAATCGCGTAATCGTCCGGACCTCCCAGCGAGAACGGCGGAACATCCCGCGTGCCGGGCGTGAGATCCTTCAGGCCGGTACCGTCGGCGTTCATCGACATTAAATGCTGGCGGCGGTTGCCGTGCCACTCCGTCCAGTGGCGATACAGCAGCTCAGTATAAATATGCGCTTTGACCTTACTCTTGTTCTCGTCAGCGAGCTTGTTCCTATTGCATTGGTCGTCGGAGCCGCATTCGGGATACACGCTCGACAGGAACACGATTTTTTTGCCGTCTGGGGATACCAGGATGCCGCTCGCTTCCGTTGAGAGATGCGTGATCTCACGGGCATTTCCGCCGTCCAGGTTCATGGACCAGATCTGCGACGAACCGTCGCGATTCGAAACGAAATAGATTTCCTTGGAGTCGGGCGACCACCGCGGGCGCTCATTCTGCGTGCCGTCACGCGTAATCTGCCGGGGAAAGCCTCCATTCAATTGAACAGTGTAAATTTGCGTCGGCTTGGTGTTTTTCTCGAGATCGACGGTCTGGACGGTGAAGGCTACCGTCGTGCCGTCCGGCGAGAGGACCGGCTCGCTGATACGCGCGATTTTGAGCATGGTTTCAACGCCGAACGGTTGTTTTTGCGCGAACAGACATGTCGCGGAAAGGAAAGCGAGAAGAAACACGAGCATCGCCTCCATTCTATCGAGTTGGCTATGCTCGAAGAATGGTCAAAGCGGACACATTGAGGCAGCTCCATCACGGCAGTTCAATTCTGGTGCTGCCGAATGCGTGGGATGTGGCGAGCGCATTAATCTTCGAGCGAGCCGGATTCCCCGCTCTGGCTACTACGAGCGCCGGCGTCGCCTTTACACGCGGATATTCGGACGGCCAACATATTCCCCGTTCCGAAATGATCGAAGCGATTGCCCGAATCGCAGATGCGGTGAAAATTCCGGTGACGGCGGATGTCGAGGCTGGTTATGACGACGCGGCGGAAACCGCGCGGCAGGTTTGGAAGGCGGGCGCGGTGGGCATGAATCTTGAAGATTTCGCGAACGATCGTCTGATGGAGGTTGCGGATCAAGCCGTCATCATTCGAGCCGTCCGTTCGGCAGCGCCGGAGATGGTGATTAACGCCCGAACGGATATTTTCTTGAACCAGATCGGCGAGGAGGGCACGCGCTTCGATCGGACGCTGGAGCGCCTGAATGTATATCTCGATGCAGGCGCCGATTGCGTGTTCGCTCCCGGCGTTCGCGATCGCGAGACCATCGCGCGGCTGGCGAAAGCGGTGCGCGGGCCGCTAAATATACTTGCCGTGCCGGGCGCGCCGCCGGTAAAGGACCTGCAAAAGATGGGCGTGGCGCGCGTGAGTGTCGGCTCAGGTCCGATGCGGGCGACGCTCGGACTTGTGGAGCGCATCGCGCGGGAACTGCACGATCAAGGCACGTATGAATCGATGACCGACGGGGCAATGCCCTATGCCGAAATCAATCAGATGTTCGCGTCCAAAGCTTAAAAAGACCCAGGTGTCCTGTGGGTACGCATATATTCCTCCAGCCATTTTAGTGCTTCCTCTTCGGTTGAAAACGCGCCGTCGGCTTGCGCCTCGTACGCCGCTCGGGTCACTTCGCCGATATGTTTGCCGGGGCGGTTCTGAAAATACGGCAATACATGACGGCCTAAAATCAGCGGCGGCTGGGGCTGATGCTCGACCGCCTGCGCCGCAGCCATATCGCGAATGCGGGCGGCGGATTCGGGCAGACCGGCGGGACGCGGCGGGCGTCCGGACGCGTCGGCTTCGATCAGGCGCACCAACTGCGCGATGCTCGCCGGAGCCAGCCGCACTGCTAGGCGGCGCACGCTGCGAGGCGTCACTTCGGGACCGATGCTTGAATGCGCGAGGTGATGTTCTACCAGCGGCACGACCTGCTCGACGATGGCGCTCTTGATGCCGATCCGCTCCAGGAACCGGCGAGCGAGCGGCCCTCCCGCGGGCTCGTGGCCATACGCGGTCCAGCGCATCACGCCGTCTTTATCGCGCAGCGCGGTGGTATCGGCCTTGGCGAAATCGTGCGAGAGCGCGGCGAACAGCAGCACGGCGCGATCGTCGCCTTCGAGCCCCTCTCGCGTCGCGATCCGCGCGGCGGCATCGACGACGTGCATGGTATGCGTGCCGACATCGCCTTCAGGATGCCACTGTGGGTCCTGCGGAACGCCCGAGATTCGTTGCAGCTCAGGAAAGTGACGATCCAGCCGGTCTCCGTCAGGTACTCGCTAATGCGTCCCGGGCCGCACTGCCTTCGTCGCCCATTTCATAAATTCATCGGCAACGCGCTCTTTGGGGAGGGTCGAGTATTCGCCCGCAATGGAACGGCACATCGCGGCCGTCGCCGGATCGAGCGTGAGGTCGAAGCGGCAGGCGAATTGCATTCCCCGCAACACTCGCAGAGGATCTTCGCTGAAGGCGGCGCTGGTGGCGCGCAGGATGCGGTTTTGAAGATCTTCGCGGCCGTTGAAAAAATCCAGCACTTCACCCGCGATGGGATCGAACGAAATCGCGTTGATGGTGAAATCGCGCCGGCTGGCGGCCTCGCGAGGGGTGATGTTTTCAAAACCGGAGAGGAAATCGCGATGTCCGAGCCCGATCTTGCTGTCGCGCCTGGGAACGCTGAAATGGCATGTCTCGCCCTCGGGCGCGGTGAAATTGATTACACCGAAACTCTTGCCCACCAGGTCGATGCGCCCGTGACTGGAGAGCATCTCCGCCAGGCGATCATAGCCGATTCCGTAAACTTCGATATCTACATCTTTGGCGTCGACGCCCAGCAGCGCATCGCGAACCGCTCCGCCCACTACCAGCGCGCGAAACCCCGCCGCTGCAACTCCCGCACGATCTTGTCGACAGCGGGCGGCAGAGTAAGATTCATCCCTCCTCATTGTGTCCCATTGTTATCGGATAGACTGGCGCACATGATGGATCGCATTCCTGAGCCACTCGGGCTGCCAGCAATCCTGTGGGTGGAACTCACATCCCGCTGTCCCTTCCGCTGCAACTTCTGTTCGAGGCAGATGCGGCGCGGAAATGGCGAAGAAATGGATTTCGCGCTTTACGGTTCTCTCATCTCACAACTCCAATGGCCGCAGATCATCCGTTTGAACTATTCCGGGGAATCGATTCACTATTCTCGATTAATCGAAGCCATCGAACTCGCGGCTGGGACCGGCGCCTGGACTGAGATCGTGACGGCGTTCGCCTCGATACGAACCAGTCAAATCCAGCCGTTGGTCGCGAGCGGCCTGGATCGGATCACCATTTCCCTGCACACGACTGATCGGGATCAGTTCCGCAAAATTTACGGACATTCGGACTTTGACAGTCTCCGGATGAGGCTGGCCGAGTTCCTGGAGGCAAAGGGCCGGTTGATGAGACGCGGCCCTGAGCTTGATTTCGCGTTCGTCGCGATGCGCGACAATCTGGACCCGCTTGCACCGGTGGCCCAGTACGCCCGGGATCTCGGAATCCCGCCATCTCCGTACATCCGGTGATTCGCCGCGATCCCATCCCCGAAACATTTATATTCGAGCGTGGGACGGACAACCGTCCCACGCCCCACTTCCGCGAGCGCCTCAGCCGGACGGTGAGCACGACCCGGAGTCTGGTACCCGAAGTCGCGATTTCGGTTGCCTCCCCGATTCTCGATGACGAGCGGTGTATCGGCGAATCGCCGGTTTACTCGGAGGACCTGCCGCCGGGCGCCCACGTTCACTCTTGCGATCAAAGTCCCTTCGAGACCGTGCACGTTCTGGCCAACGGCGACGTTGTCGCGTGCGAGGTGACGGACCGGCTCGTGCTCGGCAACTTGCATCGGAATGGCCTCGCGGCGATCTGGCATGGCGAGTCTTATCGCCGCTTTCGCGCAGCTCATGTGGCAGGATCACAGGCCGAATGCCGGACGTGTCCCTGGAAGAAAGTCCATTATTCGTCGGCGCCAGCGCATCAAATGGATGCGGCAAACGGGCCCAGCGCCCAATTTCTGACGGGCTGGCACGATCCGGGCGTCGACGAACAGCTCATCTGGAGCCGTGGGGAAAGCAGTCTGATCCTGGCGAACGACAGCGGTGGCGGGACTTTGACCATCTACGGCGCATTGCCGCCCGCTTCCCCTCAGCGGAAAAGCGCAATAGAAATTCGCGCGGGCCGCCATTCTGTTGGACAGATCGACAACATTAAAGAAGAGGTACTTTTTTTTCGCAAATCCTTTTCGATCCCCGACGACTGGGAAGATCCGTTACATCTCACATTCGTTCCCCAGCAGTTGTTTTGGCCTGTTAGAGAAAACTACTCGAGAGACACACGCAGTCTCGGTTTTGCTCTTCAGAGGATTGAACTCACGCCGCCGTCTGCCGGCGTTCGAGACCGGATTAAAATGGCCGGATTGCGTTCGATGCTCGCCTGCGCAGATGCCTTGGCAGGCCTGTATCAACGGCTGGGAGGACCGCGCCGCAAACGTTCCGTATCACGACCATTCCAGCCTGGAATCTCGGTCGTCATTCCCGGAGCGCGGCAATCCCGCGTTGCTCCGCGACTGCCTTGCGAGCCTGGATCCGGCTGCCGCTCGCATCCCCGAACCGGTCGAGATCGTTATCGTTGTTAACGGCTCGGCTCCGGAGGACTATTCGGATTTGATGTCGTATCGCCGTACAAAATGGATTTTCATCAGCCAGCCCATAGGATTCGTCGCTGCGATCGGCCTAGGCTTGTCCGCCGCTCGTCGCGATTGGGTGTATCTGCTCAATAACGACATGGTGGTCGATTCCGACGTGCTCGCAGAGCTGCTGCCATTGCGCGAGAACGATGTTTTTGCCATCGGCTCGCAGATCTTTTTCCAGAACCGCCGGCGGCGGCGTGAAGAAACCAACTGGACAGATTTCGAGATTCAGGATGGGAAGGCCGTCATCTTCGATGCTGTGCCTGTGCAAGATGCCGAACCCGGCTCGGTGCGTGGCGCGCTTTACGCTGGGGGCGGTTCCTCGCTGTTCCGAAAGGATCTGCTTATTCAGATGCTGGAACCGGCACGAACTTTTGATCCTTTTTATTGGGAGGATGTGGAGTGGGGCGCGATCGCGTGGCGCCGCGGGTTCCGTGTGCTTTTCTGCCCCCAATCACACGTCTGGCATACGCATCGCGCCACAGTTTCCCGATTTTACGATGAGCGGGAAGTGGACCGGATTTGGCGTCGCAACCAGCTACTCTTTCAACTGCGCAATCTCCCGGAATCGATACCGGCGCGGGCGATCTCCGCGCATTTGTTCGAATTGGGCCCAAAGAGTCGCAGTGAAATTTTATCCGTGGCGTCGATTGGCCGGCCTGTTTCGAGCCAGACTCAATCACGCCTTCTACCCTGAAGGCGAGAACTGCCTCACAGGATGCAGGGATAGAAGGTATCGCAGGCCGGGCGAGATCTACGACCGATATGGTCCGAGATAGTGTATGCTTGAAATTGGCTGGATCCTGATATGCAAATGAGTGTCAAGAGGAGACCTAAGGGCGCTAAGAAAAACTCCAGCGCGAGAAATCTGACGGACCTCAAACCGGGTGAGTCCGGCGTTCTCGATCGGCTCGATTTGCCGGAAGACGACGCACGGCGGCTGATGGAGCTGGGCTTTCTGCCGGGACACGCGATTGTTCCGGGACACTCCGCGCCAGGAGGCGATCCCAGAGTTTTTCGGGTGGACGGATCGGAAGTTGCGTTGCGCCGGGAGACGGCGCGGCGGTTGATTCTTCGCATAGGCTGATGAGACATGGGTGATTGTCACGGCTGCCCCGCGGCGACGCTTCCTCCGCCGCCGATCCAAACCCGGCGGCACATTGTGGCGATTATCGGGCCGCCGAATTCTGGAAAATCCACGCTTTTCAACCGTCTGACCGGACTGCGCCAGAAGGTCGCCAATTTCCCGGGTGTCACGGTCGAGCACCGCATGGGGCGCGTGCGATTGGAACCGGGCCGCGAAGTGTTTGTCGTGGATTTGCCGGGCGTCTACAGCCTGACCCCTCGCACCGAGGATGAGCGAGTAACCCATGATGTCCTTACTGGCGGGATGAAGGATATTCCGCGGCCGGATGCGGTGCTGCTGATTCTCGATTCCACGAATTTGAGCCGCCACCTGGTGCTCGCCGCGCCGGTGTTGAGCCTGGGGCTGCCCACGCTGGTCATCCTGAACATGGCCGACGACCTGCAAAGCCGCGGCGGCGAGATCGATTCGGCGGAACTGGCGATGCAGTTGGCTTCGCCGGTAGCGCTGGTGAGCGCGGCCAAAGGAAGCGGCGTCGATAAAGTTTTTCAGTTTCTCTCCGGGACTACGCTGGGCGCGGCGCCCACAGCTCCGCTGATGCAGCTTCCGGTGATTCAGGACATCCCCAAGTGCCGGGCGTGGGCCACGAATATCGGCAACAAGACGGGGTATCACGCGCCTGCGCCGCCGCTGTGGACGCGGCGCCTCGATGCGCTTTTCCTTCATCCCGTCGCCGGCCCATTGGTGTTTCTGCTGGTCGTGATCGGCGTCTTCCAGACCATCTTCAGCGGCGCGCGTCCGCTGATGGATGGCGTGCAGACAGCAATTCAAGTATCGGGTCAGTGGATCGGATCGATTCTTCCGAATGAGACGCTGCGGTCGCTGGTAGTGGATGGAGTCTGGAGCGGAGTGGGTTCGGTGGTCGTGTTCCTGCCGCAGATTCTGCTATTGTTCCTGTTCATCGGAATTCTGGAAGATTCAGGTTACCTGGCCCGCGCGGCGCTGATTGCCGATCGCACCATGGCTCGATTCGGTCTGCAAGGCAAGAGCTTCATTCCCCTGCTCTCGGCATATGCCTGCGCGGTCCCGGCCATCATGGCCACGCGGACCATCGAGAACAAGCGCGACCGAATCGCCACCATTTTGATTGCGCCATTTATGACCTGCTCGGCGCGGCTGCCGGTTTACACGTTGATTATCGCGGCGTTTATTCCGGAAAGGAATCTGCTGGGCGTGTTCTTCGGAACGCGGGCGGCGGCGATGCTGGGATTATACGTGCTCGGATTCCTCGCGGCGATCATGACGGCGTGGCTGCTGAAATCGACGGTTTTGAAAAGCGGACGGTCCTCCTTCATGCTGGAGATGCCGCCGTATCGCTGGCCCACGGCTCGCTCGCTCGCGTTGCGGCTGGTCGACCGCTCGAAGGTGTTTCTCCACCGTGCGGGCACAGTGATTCTCGCGGTAGCGATCGTGCTCTGGGTTCTCGCGCATCTGCCTCTCACAGGCGGCAAACCCCCAGCGATCGGGAACAGCATCGTGGGAACGATCGGGCACGCGGTGGAACCTGTGATCCATCCGCTCGGCTTTAACTGGAAGATCGGAGTCGGGCTGATCACATCGCTGGCCGCACGCGAGGTGATCGTAGGAACTTTGGGAACCATCTACGGGATTGAAGGCACATCGCAATCCGCAGGCCTGCGCCAAGCGCTGCGGCAGGATCTGACTCTCGGCGGCGCGATCGCCCTGCTGGTGTTCTTCGCCTTCGCCATGCAGTGCATGTCCACCATCGCGGTGGTGCGCAGGGAGACCGGCGGATGGCGCTGGCCCATCATCCAGTTCAGCTACATGACGCTGCTCGCCTACGTCTTCGCTTTTCTTGCGAATACCTCTGGTTTCGTTGCCCTGGTAAGGATTCTCAGGCAACCTCGCTTGTTAACATAGAACGTGCGAAACGTCATTATTATCGGCTCCGGCTGCGCCGGCAATACAGCCGCGATTTATACCGCCCGGGCCAATCTGAAACCGCTGGTTGTGATCGGACATGAGCCTGGCGGCCAGCTTTCGATCACCTCGCTGGTTGAAAATTTCCCGGGATTTCCGGAAGGCATCGACGGTCCCGAGCTGGTCGAGAACATGAAAAAACAGGCGGAGGCTTTCGGCGCAGTTTACATCCACGGCACCGTGGGCGAAGCCGATCTGTCCAAGCGCCCTTTCCGGCTGAATGTAGACGGTGAGTGGCATGAGACACAAACCCTGATCATTGCTTCCGGCGCTTCAGCGCGATGGTTGGGTCTGCCGAATGAGCAGAAGCTGATCGGGCATGGGGTCAGCTCTTGCGCCACCTGCGACGGCGCGTTTTATCGCGACCGCAAGATTATGGTTATCGGCGGCGGCGACTCGGCCATGGAAGAGGCGAGCTTCCTGACTCGCTTCGGTTCCGAAGTGACCATCGTTCACCGCCGCGAACATTTTCGGGCTTCGAAGATCATGATGGAGCGCGCCCGCAATCATCCCAAGATCAAGTTCCTGCACAATACCGTGGTTGAGGACATTTTCGACGTATCGCGGAACCTGGTGACTGGAGTGAAATTGCGCAACGTCGTGAACGGGAAACAGTGGGACCAGGAAGTCGACGGTTTTTTCGTGGCCATTGGGCACATTCCGAACACGAAGCCCTTTCATGGGCAGATCGATCTCGATCACGACGGCTATATCGTCACGCGCGGCGGGGCTCGCACCAATGTACATGGAGTCTTCCATGCCGGCGACGTGCAGGACCGGACCTATCGGCAGGCCATCACCGCGGCAGGTATGGGGTGCATGGCGGCGATGGAAGCGGAGCGGTTCTTAGAAGCCGAGGGGCACTAGGTTGTTTTATGAACGGCAATCAAACGATCCCTTGCAATTCAACGTACGCAACCGCCGTATGAGGCTCCGGGATAGGCTCACTGTCTTCTCGTAAGCCGTCTAAGTGCAGCTCTATGGCTTCACGAACATTGCGTTCAACTTCTTCAACACTCTGCCCCGTCGTGATGCATCCAGGCAAATCGGGAACGTAGGCGGAAAGATTATGTTCACCTTGCTCGATCACAATCACGTATTTTCTCATGTACGCCGACGAGGCGCTAATTGTCGTTGCGCGGGCGCTCGAACTTCTGCGTGATATACTTCTGCGCCTCTGCGAGCGCACCTTGCGTATTATCCTTGGTGCGCACCGCCAAGCGATACTCGTTCACTGCCCGGTCGCGCTGATCGCTGATGTCGAAAATTTTCCCCAGATTGATGTGGGCCCAAACTTCGGTCCATTTAGGATCCAGGTCCCCGGAAAGCACTTCGCGGAACTCATTGGCCGCCGGCTGCCAGTTCTGCTGCAAAAAAAATACTTCCCCGACCCGATAATGCGCAAGCGAGCTATTCCTGCTGACATCCAGCGCCTTTTGATATTCCTTCAACGCCTCCGAATAATTGGCCACTTCGGCGTACTGCTCACCGCGGCGGATGGCCACGGCTATGCGCATCCGATCGTCGAAACGCAGCACTTCGTCCTTTCGGATCGAGCACCACGTTTTTCGGTTTCCCGAACGTCTCCACCGCGAATTCTGAGGAGGTGCCCACCACTTCCACTTTCTTCTCTTCAGGATTCCCCTCGGTCTCGATACGCAGATCCACAGGCATGCGGAAGGTGTCTAGATCCTGGGAGATCTTGCCCACTACACGGAAGCCCTTCGCAGTTCGAAAAATCGTGTACTCCATCTTGAACTCGGGCGCGCCGCTCGATTCGATCCACTGCATGAAGAACCAGCCCAAGCCTTGACCCGAAGATGTCCTCGGCCACCTTGCGGAAATCGTCGGTATTAGCGGATTGCCACGCAAATTTCTCCGGAAAAGTTTTGAGGAGCTTGAAGAAGTTATCGTCACCTATCACGCCGCGAAGCATCTGGAGCACGGCCGCGCCCTTGCCGGCCGTGGCAGCCCAGAATTCGGGCGAGTAATCCTCAAGCCGCGCAGACTGGATTAGCGGAGGCTGGTCCACAGTGAGCGCCTCGACAAAGGTGTCATGCAGATCGGTATCAAATGCGGAGGAACCGTTGACGTGCTCGGTGTAGAGAAGCTCGGCATAGCGAGCCAAACCGTTCTCGATCCACATGTGATTTCGGGTGGTCGGCGAAACCAGAGTGCCCCACCACTGCCGCGACACCTGGTTCGCCACCAGCTTCATGTTTACCGTCTTGCCGATGCCCTGCGGTGAAAGGAACAATAATCCTGGCGCGGAATAACCGTTGGGGGTTCCCTCCTCGGTTTCAACCACAGTAAGATTGCTCTTCGGAGGCGTGCCGTAGACGCTGGTGAGATACGTCATCGCCCGGGCGATCTCATCGCCGTAGGCGCTCGCCATATCTTTGGATTCCCGAAAATAAAAAAGATTCGTGAGACCGCCCGAGGTAATTGGCTGGGCATCGCCGCGGACCACGGCAAAGCTGCCCGGAAAAGATCTGTGATCAAACTTGAATCGCTCCGCCGTCATGCCGCCCGGCGCCGTTTCACTACTCTCGACTCCGCTCGCGATCACGTGGTAACCCGCCGGTACGGTAACCTTCAAATCGGAGCTGAAGCGGTCCGCGGTGTAGTCGTACACCGGGAACCAGCGCGCCGGGTACATCATGTAAGCGAAATCGGGATGAATGGCCGCGAATTTGATCCCGAATACCGGCGATTCCTCACCGCCCGTCAGCTTGCCGTCGTAAATGAATGTGAGCGCGGAGGCCTTACCTTTTTGCAGCACCTCTGGAAGAGTCAGGCGAACGCTCATATCCTGCTGCATGCGGGAGGAAGAGACTTGGCGGCCATCCTCGTCGATAACTTTGGAGAGGCTCAGCGCGTTGTTCAGCTCAAACGAAACCGACGACGTATCCTCGAGCGGGACAAAGCGCACCAGCGCGGTAGCTGAGAGCGTCTGCGCCGCTGGATCTATCTGCGCGTCGATCAGATAGCTCTGAACATCGATGCGCGGCCGGGCTGGCTGCCTCTCCTGCGCCATCGCCATAACAGCGGCCAGCGCCACCCATGTAAACCCGCCCAGCATGAACTGCTTCCTCACCATGAATCACCTCGCGCACAGTGCGGCACTATGCGCCCTGCACAACTTTTCGATTTCATCCGCGGCTATCTCCATCGGATCGCGGTCGCTGAACAGCCTGACCGCGACATCCGCCAGATCCGCACGCATGTTCGAGCGAGCGGCCTCGTCTTTCAGCAGCCTCACGGCCTCTGACGCGATCCGCTCTCCGGTCATCTCCTTCTGGATCAACTCCGGCACCACGCGGCGGCCGGCGATCAGGTTGACCATGGATAGAAATGGCGCTCGAACCATCCAACGCCCTAATATCCAACTTAACGCGTTTACGCGGTAAAAGGTCACCATAGGAACTCCGAGCAGCGCCGCCTCCACGGTAACGGTACCGCTCGCTGCCAAGGCCAAATCGGCGTGCGCAAGAGTCTCCCAAGTAGCTCCTTCCAATACTTGGATGGACGACGCGCGAATGCGTTCCCAAAAACTTGCCTTCTCAATTCCGAAGCCGGGTGGCAATGCCAGCACAAAAGTCACGGGATAGACCTCGGAAATGCGCCGCGCTGCATCGAGCAGAGCGGGGATGTGCCGTTCCACTTCACCATGACGGCTGCCCGGAAGCAGAGCGATGAAGCGGCGGTCCTGCGGGAGATCGTATTTGTCCCAGAATTCGCTGCGCGTAAGCGAAGACCGAATCATGCGCGCCAAGGGATGCCCGATATAGCGGGCGGGCACGCCGTGACTCTGGAAAAAGGCTTCCTCAAATGGAAAGATGCAGAGGAGACGGTCGATCGTAGCTCGCATGATTCGCACGCGGCCCTGTCTCCAGGCCCATGCCTGCGGAGCGATGAGATAGACCACCGGGACGCCCCGACGGCGGAGACGCCGGGCCAACCGCAAATGAAAGTCGGGCGAGTCGACCAGCACGGCAACATCCGGGCGCTCCGTGATAATGGCCCGCGTGAGCTTGCGGAATTCGCGCCAGACTCGGGGAATGTGCGCCAGCACCTCGACTAAACCGACTACGGCGATGGATCGGGAATCGACAATTGGACGGACGCCCGCCGCCTGCATCCGGGGTCCGGCGCATCCCAAAAATTCGGTTCCGGGAGATCGCGCTCGGAGAACTTCCACTATGCGCGAGGCATACAAGTCCCCCGAAGCTTCACCGGCTGAAATGAGAACACGCACTTACTTTCAGTCTAGCGTTTGCCGGAATAGGCTTCCAATTACAATGGATCAAGTGTCCTTCGCTCCTGTTCCCGAACAGCTTGCCTACTTGAAGAAAGGCTTTGTTGAGATCATTCACGAAGCACGAGCTGCAGCAGCGGCTCGAGCATTCTGCGAAGATTGGGCGGCCCTTGCGCGTCAAAGCTGGTTTTGATCCCACTGCGCCGGATCTGCACTTGGGGCACACGGTCCTGCTCCGGAAGATGAAGCATTTTCAGGACCTCGGGCACACGGTAATTTTCCTGATTGGCGACATGACCGGCCTGATCGGAGATCCGACCGGGCGCAACACCGCGCGACCGCCGATGACGCGCGAAGAAATCGATCAGAACGCGGAAACGTACAAGAGCCAAGTCTTTAAGATTCTCGATCCGGTGAAAACCGAGGTGCGCTTTAACAGCCATTGGCTGGAGCCGCTGAAATTCGAAGACATGGTCCGGCTCTTCTCGAAATACACGGTAGCGCGCATTCTGGAGCGGGATGATTTTTCGAAGCGGCTCAAGGACGGCACACCGGTCTCGCTGCATGAGCTGATGTATCCGCTCGCGCAGGCCTACGATTCAGTGGTTCTTGAATGCGATGTCGAGCTGGGGGGAACGGATCAGAAGTTCAACCTGCTGGTGGGCCGTGAGATACAGCGCGACTTCGGATAGCCTCCCCAGATTGTCGCCACCACGCCGCTGCTAGAAGGCACCGACGGCGTCGAGAAGATGTCGAAATCAAAAGGCAATTACATTGGAATTACCGAGCCTCCCAAAGTGATGTTCCGCAAAGTGATGGGCATCAGCGATGAACTGATGTGGCGCTATTGGGAGCTATTGACGGATGCGACGCTCACCGAAATCGCTGCCATGAAGCGGCGGCCGCCTATGGAAGTGAAGCTAGAGCTGGCGGGGCGCATCGTGGCGGATTTTCACTCTTCCGCCGAGGCCCGGCAAGCCGAACAGGATTTCAACCGGGAGGTAAGGCAGGGATTGCCCCCACCGGAGATCACGGAGCCGGTTGACATCGGCGAAGTGCTACATGATCGGCGACAAGCGCCTCGCAATGGCATTAAGTGACTGATCGCTCGCTTCTTCCCGCACGGAAGCGGAGCGGTTAATTAAGTCCGGCGCAGTCGATCTCGATGGCGAACGCTGCACTGATCCGGCATTCCTGGTAAGGCCGGGAACCTATACGGTCCGCGCCGGGAAAAAGTGGGCGCGCTTTCGCGTGAATTAATCGACAATGTGCCCATCTCGCATGGTCACGCGGCGATGTCCGTACGCGGCCGCCTCCGGATTATGAGTAATCATGAGAATGGTCTGCCCAGTCCGCTGGTTCAAATCGCGAAGCAGGCCCAGCACAATATTCGAGTTTTCGGTGTCTAGATTGCCTGTCGGCTCATCCGCCAGTAAGAAGCGCCGGACGATTCACGATAGCGCGAGCGATGGCGACGCGCTGCTGTTCACCGCCGGAAAGCGCGCGAGGTTTGTGATCGAGGCGTCCCTCGATCCCCAGCAGCCGGACGATCTCTTCGAATTGGGCATCGCGCTCGTGGCCGCGCCCCGCGATGTCGCGTGCGATCTCAATATTCTGGGCCGCCGTGAGCGTCGGCAGCAGGTTATATTTTTGAAAGACAAATCCGACTCGTGGTCTTGCGCAGATTCGTGCGCTCCGCATCGGTCATTTTGAGCAGATCCCGGCCGCCGATGTGGATGGTTCCCGAAGTTGGAGGCGTCAATCCTCCCAGGATGTAAAATAGCGTCGACTTGCCCGAACCGCTGGGCCCGACAACCGCGAGAAATTCACCAGGAGCCACCGAGAGATTTACGCCGCGCAGTGCATGAACGTCCACATCGCCCACGTGATAGATCTTTTTCAGATCGTGGATCTCAATCATAGGCCAGCGCCTCGATGGGATCCTGCCGCGCTGCCTTAAACCCCGGATAAAGCGCGCCGATCAGAGATCCGATCAGCGCGATCAAGCCCGCATACGGCCACCAACCCGGTACGATGCTGGTCGTGAACATCGGCACCAGCATCTGCATCAGCCATCTGGCTCCATAGCTCATGAGGATACCGGCAATCGTTCCCGCGATCGCAAGCAGCACTGTTTCGCGCAATAAAATTCCCAGGATGTATCCCGGAGACGCGCCCAGCGCTTTCAGGATGCCGATCTCGCGTGTGCGCTCGAGTACCGCCGTGTACATGGACAGGAAAACGACTAGGAAACCCGACGATCACTGCGATTCCGATCACAACACTGGTGAACGGCTTAAGCATGGGGATGTTATCGGGAGAAACCAGCGACAGATATTCCTCCATCGAGTCGATTTTGTAATCGGGAAGCTTTTCTTTGAGCGATTGAATGACGCTCGGAATATTGGCCTGATTATCGACCTTCACCCAAATTACGGTGACATATCCGGTCGCCGCGTAAAGTTGCCTGAAGGCTTTTAATTTCGGCGAATGCGCGCGAAAGTTTTCCGGGTTGCACGATGCCTGTAACGTGCCACTTCCCGCCTAGATCGAGCGTGCTGCCCACATGCACGCGCTCGGAACGCGCATAGATACGCTATCGAGAACGATATCGTCCGGGTGCGTAAAAGGCCCGCCGCTCAAATATTTGAATCCGCCGCTCATCGCATTGAACTCGTCCAGGTGTATACCGGCGATGGAATTTACGCCGTTATTGAGCGGCTGGATAAATGTCCCGGTGGCCAGCGCCACGTGGGGCACGCTCCGCACCACCTGCACCAGTTTTTCCGGCATACGGATATTGAACGACAGAACGCTGCTGCTAGGCGGCCGGATCATGATATCCGCGCCCGTCCCGCGGCGGCTGGCGATAATATCGCCGAGCATGCCCTGGCTCACCCCAACCAAGGTCAGGATCAGCGTGACTTGAACGCCAATTGCGAGGGCGCTGAGCAGAGTCCGCACTGGGCGATGCTTGAGATTTTCGAATACGAGACGATAAACCAAGCCGTATTCTAGCAGGCGCTTGCGGACGCAATCGCCGAACTCACGAGGGCCAGCGCGGCGATCGCGGCGGTCTCAGCGCGAAGGATCAAAGGTCCCAACGAGGCTGGCGTCCAACCCGCTGCCGTGAAGGAGTCCCTTTCCTCATCTGTCCAGCCGCCTTCCGGTCCGGCCAGAATCGCGACATCGTTCCGAAGCGTCGAGCTGGCGCGCTAATAGAGGAACGCCAGGTTTTTCGTCCAGAGCATAGCGACGTCGGGCGGCGGTCGCCAGCGCTTCTCGTAGCTCCACGGGCTCGCGAATTACGGGCAAAAACGCGCGGCGCGATTGCTGGCTCGCTTCGAGCGCGATCCGCCGCCAGCGCTCTACCCGCTTACGAGCCGCGCGCTCCAGCCCCCGTTCGCTCCGCATCGTTCGCACCGGCACAATCTCGGAGGCGCCCAATTCGGTGGCCTTCTCCAGCATCCATTCGAAGCGATCGAACTTGATGAGCGCCGCGCATAGCATCAGCCGCGGACGGCAGCTGTTTGGCGCTTCCAGTTTCTCGAGCGTGCGGAAGATCACGCGATCCTTGCGCGCAATCTCAATCTCGGCGAGGTAGACGTCGCGATTATCGGAAATCTCGTAACGTTGGCCGGCCTCCGCCCGCAGCACGCGAGTCAGGTGCCCTGCATCCTCACCGGAGATTTCCGCGTGCCCATTCCGAACTTCATCCACGAAAAAGCGCCGCCGCATTTTGTATTCTGAAGGCTGTCTTCTCATGATCTCCCATCTCCGCGGCACGCTTCTCGAAAAGCATCCCAATCATGTGATCGTGGACGTGCAGGGTGTGGGCTACGAAGTGACGATCCCCGTTTCAGCCTATTCTTCGTTGCCGGAAAAAGGCGAGGCGGTGCAGTTCCATATCCACACGCATGTGCGCGAGGATACTCTGGCGCTGTTTGGATTTTTATCGGCCGGCGACCGGATGCTATTCGAGAAACTTATCACGGTCAGCGGTATCGGACCTAAGCTCGCCATCACCGCGCTCAGCGGCCTGACCACCGCGGATCTGGTGGCGGCGATCCGCTCGGGCGCGGTAGAGCAACTGGTGCGCATTCCGGGCGTGGGGAAGAAAACGGCCGAGCGCATGGTGCTGGAGCTGCGGGATAAGCTCGATCTGCTGGGAATTCCGGCGCGCGCGGGTGCTGCGGCGGCGCCCAAGAGCGTCTTCAACCCCACCGAGGAGGATGTGATCTCGGCGCTGATGAATTTCGGCGCCAGCCGCTCCGCCGCCGAAAGCGCGGTCACTAAGGGCCGCTCGAGCGAGGAGTCAAACGATTTCGACCCGCTGTTCCGCAGGGCGCTGAAATTGATTCGCTAGTAAACTGAAAACTTCATGGAGAAAGGACATTGTCTCGGCGTCTCTGCGCGAGGAAGAGCGGCAGTTCGAGGCCGCGCTGCGGCCCACCCGCCTGGCGGATTTCGCCGGACAGCCCAAGCTGAAAGAAAATCTGGCGATCGCGATCGAAGCGGCCAAGCGGCGCGGAGAAGCCATGGATCACGTTCTGCTGTACGGGCCGCCCGGCCTGGGGAAGACGACGCTCGCTGGAATTATTGCGGCGGAGCTGGATGTCGCGCTTCAGCAAACCTCCGGGCCGGTGCTGCAAAAGAAACTCGACTTGGCCGGCATCCTGAGCAACCTTCAGGAGCGCGAGGTTTTTTTCATCGACGAAATCCATCGCTTGCAGCCGGACGTGGAGGAGACGATCTACTCCGCGCTTGAGGATTTCCGTATGGATATTCTCATCGGCACCGGACCGGGTGCGCGCACGGTAGCGATGGATATTAAGCGCTTCACTGCCATTGGCGCGACCACTCGTCAGGGACTTATCAGCGCGCCGCTGCGGAGCCGGTTCGGGCTGGTGCTGCGGTTGAATCCTTACGATCTCGACGAATTGTTCAGCATCGTCCATCGATCGGCGCAGTTGCTCGATATTCGGATCGACGAGCCGGGCGCGCAGGAAATCGCGCGCCGCAGCCGAGGCACGCCGCGCATCGCCAACCGTTTGCTGCGCCGGGTGCGGGATTACGCGCAGGTGCGCGCCGCCGGGCACATCGATCTCGATGTGGCGCACCGGGCGCTCGATCTTCTGGAAGTAGATCGTTTCGGCCTGGATGAAATCGATCAGAAGATCATGCATTCCGTGCTGGAAAAATATCGCGGTGGCCCGGTGGGGCTCAACACGATTGCCGCGTCGATCGATGAAGAACCGGACACGATCGAGGAAGTCTACGAGCCATATCTGATTCAACTTGGTTTTCTCGATCGCACGCCGCGTGGCCGGGTGGCTACGGATCGCGCATTTGAATATTTTCAGGTGCTGCGCAAAATGCGCGGCGCTCAGAATACTCTATTTTGAAAATCGTTTATCTTTCGCTGGGCTCGAATCTCGGTGATCGCCAGACCGAATCTGGCCGATGCGGTAGAGCGCCTTGGCTCATCCGGATTGCAGATTTTGAGAACGTCTTCGATTTATGAAACGGAGCCGCGCGATTTGATCGCTCAACCATGGTTTCTGAACCAAGTGGTCGAAGCCGAGACCAACCTTTTCCCGCTGCAATTGCAGAAGCGGCTTCAGAGGATCGAACGGCATCTCGGCCGCAAGCCAACCGTGCCGAAAGGTCCACGCCTGATCGATATCGACATTCTGCTGTTCGGCGGGGCCATCATCTCAACGCCCGAGCTCGAGATTCCACATCCGCGCATGGCTGAGCGGCGGTTTGTACTGGAACCGCTTGCGGAATTGGCACCCGAGTTGCGTCATCCGCTAACCGGGCGCACGGTGCGGGAGATGCTTGCCGGCGTAGTCGAATCAAACGGTCAGGCGCTTTTTGCCGATTCCGTCGGAACCGCGTCGGGCGGACGCGACGCTGACGATTTTCACGCGCGCGATGCGATTGCGGTCCATCTTCTGCACGATAAAAGTGCGCGAACCATAAGTAACGGATTCGCCCGGCGCAGGGATGTAGCCAAGCCGAAACAACAGAAATCCGGCCAGCGTCTCGAAGCCTGCGTCGCCGGGGAGCTCGATTCCGTATTGAGAAGCCAGATCCAGAATATTAGTGCTACCATCCACCTCGATTACAGGCGCGCCGGCGGCCGGCAGCGGACGCCGAACGTCATGCTCATCGCCGATCTCGCCGAAAATCTGCTCCAATACGTCTTCGAGCGTAACCAGCCCGGTGATGGTTCCGAACTCGTCGACGACCATCGCCAGATGTGTGTGCCGGATGCGGAATTCGTCCACCAATTGATTGAGCGGCTTGGTTTCGGGCACCACCAGCGGATCGCGAACGAAGCGGCGCAGGTGAAAAGGCGGCGCGGGCTGGCGGCGGTCGGCAGCTGTTTTTCGTTCTTGCCAAGCGCGAATTAAATCCTTATAGTGCAGGATGCCGATTACGTGCTCCGGCTTGCCTTGATAGACCGCCAGCCGCGAATACTTGTGTTCAGCGGTGAGACGCAGCAGTTCGTCAAGACTCGCGTCGAGCGGGACGGATACGATATCGATGCGGGGGGTCATGATCTCGCGCGCGTTGACATCTCTTGAGCTCCAGAAGTTTTCGAATCGCATCTTCCTCGAAATCTTCGAGATGCCCTTCGTGGCGGCTGGATTCGACGATGAACTTAAGCTCTTCGGTCGAATGCCCTCCGCCGCCGCGTTCGCCTCCCACGCCCAGCGCTCGAGAAAGCGCCGCGGCGGAGCGCTCGATCACAAACACAAACGGCGCGGAAATACGAAGAAACGCCAGGAGCGCGGGCGCCATGAGCAGAGCCACGCGGTCCGCTTTCGCCAGGGCGAGATTCTTCGGAAGCACCTCGCCGATCACCACGTGCACGTAGCTGATGATCAGAAACGCGAGCGCAAAAACGATGCCGTGCAGCAGCGCTGCGACGTGAGCTGAAATCGGCGGAAGTGGATTAAGGACCCTGACCAGGATTCGATACAGCGTGTCCTGTCCGACCCATCCCAACCCCAAGCTCGCGAGCGTAACACCTACTTGGGTGACGCTCAGCAACCGGCTGGGATTCGCCAGCAAGTCCAAGGCGGCGCGCGCGGCGGCGCTGCCCTGACCCGCCAGTTGCTTGAGGCGCGAGCGGCGTACCGAGACCAGCGAAACTTCGGCAGCCGCGAAAAAACCATTCAGCAGGACGATGAGGACAATGAGAATGAGACGAAGCGACATCGACGATTCCGTTACAATCGAGGTCAGTGTTCTCCAACCCGCTGCTCCGGGCGATCAATCTGAGCATAGCCGTTTTGCTGATTGTTCTTCTGGCGGCCGCGTATTGGTTCGCCTGGCGCCCTTTGCCGCGAACCTCGGGTGAAATGAGTGCGCCGGTGGCCGCGCGCGCCACCATCGCGCGCGATGCGCTGGGAGTGCCGCACATTACAGCCGCATCCTGGGAAGACGCGATTTTCCTGCAAGGCTACACGACGGCGCAGGACCGGCTCTGGCAAATGGACGCGCTACGGCGGCAAGCCGGGGGCGAACTGGCGGAAATTTTGGGGAGAGCGGCGCTGCCGAGCGACGAGGAGGCGCGCCGGCTGCGTTTGGGGCGGATCGCCGCGGATCACGAGCGGACCATGCCGGCCGCCGATCGCGCTGTCATGGAAGTCTTACGCGCGCGGCGTCAACTTCTTCCTGCGGACACACCGCGGTCGTATGCCGCTGGAATTCTCGCTGCTGCACTACGATCCGCGGCCGTGGACCGTTCGCGATTCCATTCTGGTCGCCTTGCAAATGTATCGCACACTCACGTCGAACTGGCGGGACGAGCTCGAAAAACTCCACATGCTCGAGAAGGGCGATCGAGCCAAGGTCGATTTTCTTTTCCCGGTCCGAACCGGCGGCGAACCACTGCCGGGCTCGAATGCCTGGGTCATTTCAGGCGCTCGTTCCGCTAGCGGTAAGCCGATCCTGGCGAATGATCCGCATCTCGAATATACGCTTCCCTCCACCTGGTACATGGTGCACCTCCGCGCGCCCGGCCTGGACGTAACGGGCGTATCGCTTCCGGGCGTGCCGGCTGTAATCATCGGACATAACGAGCAGATCGCTTGGGGCGTTACCAATCTTGAATTCGACGTGCAGGATTTATACCGCGAACAGATCGACTTGCAATCCGGCCGGTATGTTTTTCAAGGGCGATTGGAGCAGGCTCGCCTGGAGCGCGAAATGATCGCGGTGAACGGCGCGAAGCCGATCGAGTTCAATCTATGGATCACCCGCCATGGCCCGATTTTCCTGACGGATCAAAATCAATCTTACGCTCTACGCTGGGCAGCCTCCGAGCCGTCGAGTTTTCAATTTCCTTTTCTGGATATCGACCGGGCGCATAATTGGACGGAATTTACAGCGGCCTCTAGCGCGCTACCCCGGGCCTGGCCAGAACTTTGTCTATGCCGACTCCGCCGGAAATATCGGCTATCACGCTACGGGCCGTTTACCGATTCGTCCGCCGAACTGCGCAGGCGGCGCGCCGGTCGATGGCGCCTCTGGGGATTGCGAATGGCAAGGATTCATTCCCGTTCGATCAATTACCGCAAACTTTCAACCCACGCCTCCGGAATGATCGTTAGCGCGAATCAAAATCCCTTCCCGGTAGATTACGCTCGTACCCGGTCAGCGGCAATTTCGCCCCGGCTTATCGCGCGCGCGAGATTCGGGCGCTGTTGACAATCGCGCGAGCAAATGGCAGCCGGAGCAGATCCTGGCCGTGCAGAAAGATGTGTACTCCGAATTTTCGGAGTTCCTAGCCAAGCAAGTTGTGGCGGCGTGGGAGGCGCACCAAGCCGACCACCCGGAGCTGCGCGAAGCCGTGGATCTACTGCGCCATTGGAACGGGCAGATGGAAAAAGGGCGAGCCGCGCCGATGCTGGCCGCGCTGTTGTACCTTCAGATCCGCCAGGCCGCTGCCGATCGCGCCGCACCGGGCATGGGAACCGAGTACGAATATCCCATGGGTCCCGCGGCGATCGAGCGGCTGCTCAGGGAGCGTCCGCCCGATTGGTTTCCCGACTACGATCAGCTTTTAATAAAATGCCTGGCTGGGGCCATTGACGATGGCGCGAAAATTCAGGGATCCAAGATCTCGCGCTGGGATTATGGCCAATATAACGAGCTGACGATTCGGCACCCTGTAGACGGCCAGCTCCCGGTTATCGGAAAGTATTTCAATATCGGACCGGTTCCGATGAGCGGATCGTCGACGACGATTAAGCAGACTACTCGCCGGCTCGGCCCGTCGATGCGCATGATTGTGGACCTCGGCGGCTTGGACCGCTCACTTGAAAACATTACAATCGGCGAATCCGGAGAGCGTCTGTCTTCTCACTATAAGGATCAGTGGAACGCCTACTATGGCGCCACCAGCTTTCAAGATGCAATTCCAAGATGTGAAGTCCAAGCAGGTGCTGAGGGTGAATCCGCAATAAACCCGGTCGCGGTTGCATTCAGCCGGTAGCAGCGCAAAGCGGCCATCGGACTATGGAGCCGGTATCTACTTCCGCGCCAGGTGATCGTGTTTCCGAAAAATCCAGCCAGCCAAAAGCAGAAGCCAGCCAGATCTTCGAGCGGCACCAATAGCCAATCGATTCGCGCGCGCAAAACTCTCGCGGAGACAATTCCCGCGGCCAAGGCGCGCAGGCAAATTGCCACAGGCAACACCGGCCACCAGGAGAAATTCACTGAGCAGACCAGAAGCGCAAGCGGTACCGGCATGGTGAGCAACTGACCCAGATACCCCAGCGGCCGCGACCGTCGAGTGCTTCGCACCCATCGCAGCCGATGCGCGACATTGTGCCGCAGATCCGCGCTGCCAATGTGATGTTCGATGACATAGGAAGACAGGATCACGCCATAGCCAGCCTCCGCCGCGAACTTCCCCATCACGAAGTCTTCGGCCAGATAATCTTTCAACCGATAGAATCCGCCAATCGCTTGCAAGAGCCGAGCGACGCGCCGCAATGGTGGGACCAACGGCGAAATGCATCCCTTCCAGCATCCTGGCCACCAGAACGCCCCCGCAGAAATCCGTGTTCATGCCGGTCGACTCCAGACGCGACCAGAAACTCGGACCCGCGACGGCCCGATAAGGGCAGGTGGCAATGCCCAGTGCTGGATCTTGAAATTCCGCTGCGATGGTTCGCAGCAGGTTCGGCCGTCACACGCGTATCGCTGTCGCTCATCACCACCAAGTCGCTCGCCGCCGCGGCCAGCATGCAGATCCAGGCTGTAGACTTTTGCGTTGGCATACGGCGATTCGCCCGTAACTAACAATTTCGATGGAACCTGCGGGTATTCGCGACGTAGTTTCTCGACTACGGCGACCGCCGGATCGGCTGGATCGCGATAGCGCGAATATAATTTCAAAAAAAGGATAATCCTGCTCGAAGAATGTCCGAAGATTAGATTCGAGTCCGAGGTCCAGACCGGAAAGCGGTTTGAGAATGCTGATCGGCGTGGGAGCGGTAAGCTTCGGCGCAGGCACAGCAAGATAGCGCCACGCCGCCACAATCGAGAGCAGCGAAGAGACCAGCGCGCAAATCAGTAAAATGAGCAGGACAGCCGTGATCACTGGCAGCCCAGCCCTAAAAACAAACACAAACCAAATCACCCGTTCACCCGCAGTGGTTCGAGTATACCGCGATTGCGGCTGAGGGGGGCAAGGTTGCGATACGCTTAATTACTTATGCCACTTGTGCAAGCGATCGTCCTCGGCATCGTCCAGGGACTCACCGAATTCCTGCCTATCAGCAGCACCGCGCACCTGAGGGTTGTGCCCTTGCTGCTGGGCTGGGCAGACCCGGGCCTCTCGTTCGATGTTGCGATGCATGTGGGAACGCTGGCCGCCGTGCTGGCGTATTTCTTCCGCGATTGGATTCAGGTGCTGGGGCAAGGATTTGGATTGCGCGTTGGCCACGATCCAATGCTTGCAAAAAACCGCAATCTGCTATGGCTGCTGGCCATCGCGTCGATACCCGCCGGCATCATCGGTCTGTTGTTCGAGCGTCAAGCGGACACGGTGCTCCGCAGCCTGTACGTGATCGCCGCAACTGCGATTGGAATCGGACTCGTCATGTGGCTCGCCGAGTACATGGGGCGTAAGCGGAAGAATATGGCCGGCATTTCGTTAAGGGATGCGCTGACTATCGGCATCTCGCAGGCTTTAGCCGTGATTCCCGGCGTTTCCCGCAGCGGTATTACCATCAGCGCGGGTCTCTTTCGTAATCTGGATCGGGAAACCGCCGCCCGCTTTTCTTTTCTACTCTCGACCCCGGTGATCGCCGCGGCCGCGGCCAAGAAGTACTGGGACATTCACAAAGAGGGCGGCATTCCGGCCGATATGCACCTGCCTCTCATCGTGGGTATCCTGACCAGCGCCATTACGGGTTTTATAGTGATTCGATTCTTTCTCAACTTCCTGCGCAGCCGCTCGCTGGCCTTCTTCATTTGTTACCGCTTGATTTTTGGCATAATAGTAGTCGCTCTGGCCACCTTTCTTCCGCAATTGCGGGGATGAAATACCTGGGACCCACTCGATACCACCGGCTCAATGAAGCCGTCGCGGTGGTGTTTTTGTTCGCCGGACTGTTCATATTCGCCAGCCTCGTCTCCTACCATCCTTTCGATCCGTCCTGGAATACCGCTACGAGCGTGGTGAAGGCGGCCAATTTAACAGGCTGGATCGGTGCGTTCATCGCGGACTTTATTCTTCAGACGCTAGGCCTCGCAGGCTATACTATTCCGATTCTGATTTTGCTAGTTGGTTGGAAGTGGATTCGTTCATCGCCCATTGAAGCGCCTCTGGTGAAAGCGTTGGGAGCAGCGATCCTGGTGACTTCGACGTGCACCGCGTTCGGACTCGGCCCGGCCTGGAAACCCATTGCACGCGCGATCCCCGCAGCGGGGTTGGTTGGATCGCTGATGGCGGATTACCTGGTATCGACGATGAATCTTACCGGGGCTGTGCTGTTTACGGCGGCATGCTGGATTCTGTCTCTTTATCTTGTGTCGAGATTCGAGATGTCGCTCCTGGCGGGCTGGTTTAGTGGTCCCCTCGCGTGGATGAACCGGATTCGCGTCCGATTAATCGCGTGGCGCGCTGAACGCGCGCGGCAGGCCGCCGAGCGTGCAGAAAAGCGAGAACTCCCGCGACCGTTGGGCGTTCGCCGCGTAAAGCCTGATCCCCCGATTGTCGATGCGTTCGCGTCAGTGGCGCCGCCTGCGCCGGCCTTGATGGAAGATATCCCGATCCGCACACTTGAATTTGCACCTGCACGGCCGGAGCCCGCCATCTTCGACGACCCCGAAGAAGAGGTTCCGCCCCCGTCCGCGCGCGTTGCGCCGCTGAAACAACGCTCCGAGTTCCATCTACCCCCGACCGATCTGCTCCAGGAAGCATCCGAGCGCAGCGCCTACGACAGTCTGGAGCTCAAGGAAATCGCGTCGCGCATCAAATCGAAATTCGAAGAGTTCAACGTGCTCGGCACAGTGGTGCAGATCAATCCCGGCCCGGTCGTGACCACGTTCGAGTTCAAGCCCGAAGCCGGAATGAAGTACTCCCGAATCACGACCCTCAGCGAAGATTTATGCCTGGGACTCCAGGCGGAATCGATTCTGATCGAACGAATTCCCGGCAAGCCGACCGTCGGCATCGAAGTGCCGAACTCCAAGCGGGAGGTCATCAGTCTTCGTCAAATTTTGGAGTCCGAGGAATTTCAAGGGTCGGTGTCGCCACTAACGGTCGCGCTCGGGAAAGATATCAACGGGCGCATCAAAATTGCCGCGCTCGATTCCATGCCGCATCTGCTGATTGCCGGCTCTACGGGATCGGGCAAGAGCGTGATGCTCAATTCCTTGATTATGTCGATCCTGTCCAAGGCGACGCCTCACCAGGTTCGCATGATTATGGTGGATCCCAAGCGCCTCGAGTTCGGCCTTTATGAGGGGATACCCCATCTGCTCACTCCGGTGATCACCGACTCCAAAAAGGCCACCAATGCTTTGCGCAACGCGGTGCTCGAAATGGAGCGTCGCCTGAAACTATTGGCATCTCAGGGAGTACGCAATATCGAACAGTACAACAAGAAAATCCGCCAGCTTCAGGCCACTCCGCGGAATTTGTTTGAGGAAGAATCGGGCGAAGAAGCTCTCGAACAGATTCCTTATGTCCTGATCATCATCGATGAATTGGCCGATCTGATGATGCTTGAGCGGGCTAACGTTGAGGAGACCGTAACGCGCCTGGCGCAAATGGCCCGCGCGGTCGGCATGCACCTGGTACTGGCGACGCAGCGGCCGAGCGTGGACGTGATTACGGGACTAATTAAAGCGAATTTTCCTTCGCGCATCAGCTTCCGCGTGGCGACGCGCGTCGACTCGCGTACCGTTCTCGATTGCATGGGCGCGGAGCATCTCCTCGGCAAAGGCGATATGCTTTTCCTCCCCCCCGGCTCCTCCCGCCTTATCCGCGTGCATGGCGCGTATGTGAGCGAAGCCGAGACCAATCGCGTCGTGGAGTACTGGAAGCAGCAGGCCGAACCGGAATACGACAAAACATTCCTGATGCCTCCGCCCGCGGACGACGGTGCTGACGCTGCCGACGAGTCGGAAGGCCCCGAAGATCCGGTATACCAGGAGGCGGTGCGAGTGGTTCTCGAGATGGGCAAGGCCTCCACTTCCACTCTGCAGCGTCGGTTGCGCTTGGGCTATGGGCGCGCAGCGCGCATCCTCGATATGATGCACCGCGAGGGGATCATCGGGCCGCCCGATGGCAGCCGTCCTCGCGAAGTTCTGAAGCGGCCGGATTGGCTCCAGGAAGTTGAAGATCAATTAAGATAGAAATTTCCGATGACGATCTTGCGACGCTTCACAATCTTCCTCTGCCTGACGGCTATGGCATCCGCCGCTACCCCACGGCCTCTGGCCGATGTCAAGATTCCGACCCCGGACGGCAAAGCGATCAATCTCCGGCAGTATCGCGGCAAGGTTATGATCGTGACGCTATTCGAAACAACCTGTGCAGACTGCATCAAGACACTGGATGTCCTCAACGCGATCCAGAAAGAGTTCGGCCCGCGCGGGCTGCAGGTGCTGGCAGCCGCGGTGAATGGGAATGCCGCTTATCTGGTCGAGCCGTTTGTGCAGCGTTATCGTCCGGCATACCCGATTGGATTTCTGGATGAAGAGAGCACGATGAAGCTCGGCGATTTCACGAGGGACACGCATCCGTTCGTGCCGATCGTCATGTTTGTGGATCGCGCGGGTACGGTGCAGGCTCAATATTTCGGCAATGATCCCGCGCTAAAACAGCAGGAGAAAACGTTTCGAACTAACGCCGAGAATCTGCTGAAATTCTTCCCAAAGCCGGCAGCCAAGAAAGCGGCGGCGGTTTCGAAGCAACAATAACCTACAACTCGAATTTAATTCCCTGCGCCAAGGGCAGATCCCCCGACCAGTTCACTGTTACAGTCTGACGCCGCATGTAGGCTTTCCAAGCATCGCTTCCAGATTCGCGGCCGCCGCCGGTTTCTTTTTCCCCTCCAAATGCGCCCCCGATCTCTGCGCCGCTCGTGCCGATATTTACATTCGCGATGCCACAATCGCTGCCGCGCGCGCTTAGGAATATCTCAGCGGAGATCAGATTGGTCGTGAAGATCGCCGAGGAGAGCCCCTGTGGCACATCGTTGTGCCACGCGATCGCCTCGTCAAGCGTCTCGAACTCGATCAGGTACAGAATCGGCGCGAAGATCTCTTCCTTCAGGATCGCCATTCCGGGATGGGCTTTCACCAGAGCCGGCCGCACGAAACACTTGCCCTGTCCGTTCAGGCGCTCGCCCCCAATGAGCACTTCCCCTCCCTGCCCCTTGATTCTTTCAAGCCCAAGCATCATTTTCTCGACCGCATCTTCATCGATCAGCGGACCCATGAGCGTCTCCGGCTCCAGCGGATTGCCGATTCTCACCTGCCGGTACGCTGCGAAGAGCCGATCGGTAATCTGCGGGGCGATTCCCTTTTGCAGAAATACACGGCGGATAGAAGTGCAGCGCTGCCCGGCCGTTCCCACCGCGCCAAACAGAATTGCGCGCGTCACCAGGTCGGGATCGGCATCGTTCATTACCATGGCGCCATTGTTTCCGCCGAGTTCGAGAAGCGTGCGGCCCAGCCGCGCGGCCACCGTGGTCGCAACAACATGTCCCATGCGGCAGGAGCCGGTGGCGCTAATCAGCGGAACTCGCGCGTCCTCCAACAGGCGGTGGCCGACCACCTCATCCTTACCGATCACCAGATTCAATACGCCTTTCCAGCCGTTGCGCTCGAGGACTCGATTGCAAATGTGCTGTACCGCGATCGCCGTGAGCGGAGTCTTGAGGGACGGCTTCCACACCACCGTGTCTCCGCAGACCATCGCGATTAGCGCATTCCAACTCCACACGGCGACAGGAAAATTGAATGCGCTGATGACGCCTACTGGCCCGAGGGGATGCCACTGCTCATACATTCGGTGTCCCGGGCGCTCGCTGTGCATCGAGAGGCCGTAGAGCTGGCGGGACAGGCCCACTGCGAAATCGGCGATATCGATCATCTCCTGCACCTCGCCCTGGCCTTCGGCGAGGATCTTACCGGTTTCCAGGGTAACCAGCGTGCCCAGCTCCGCTTTTGCCGTTCTTAATTCATCCCCAAGTTGGCGCACGATTTCGCCGCGCTGGGGCGCAGGTACGCATCGCCACCGCTTGAAGGTTTCAGCCGCTCTCGCAATCGCTGTCTCGTAATCTTCGCTGCCCGCAAGACGCACGCGGCCCAACTCGCTGCCATCGGCAGGATTATACGAAGCGATCTCGCCACCGGACGGATTCTCGATCCAGTCGCCTCCGCAAACTCCGGAGTGAGTCTGATGAAGAATCGAGGATAGGAGCTGAGTCATGCCGCCAGAACAGCGAAGCCACGCGGGCCGACGGTAAAGTTGTGTCCTGCTATGCGCGCCTCGCGGCGAATCCGCTCCACGATGCTGTTCTGAAATAATGGATCCAGATAATCGGTGAAACCCCTGACTTGGCTTACCCGGATCGCGGCATCCCGGGTGGTTGCGCCATGCGGTTTCACGCTTCGCACGTGCAACGGATCGCCGATCAGGTCACGGCCGCTCGCTTCGAGCGCGGCCCGCGCGAGGGTCTCCGGATCGCACGGCAGCAAAGGCGCGAGCGTCACGTACGTCTCAATTCCCGCCCGATTTAGGGTGCGAACCGTTTCCAGACGATCCGTGAAAGTGGGACAATGCGGCTCGTAGAGACGAAGTACGTCATCCCGATTGGTGGTGATCGAATAACTGACGCGCAGCCTGGTGCGCCGCGACAGCACGCGAAGGCGATCCAGATCGCGCAAGATCAACGGTCCGCGAGTTTGCAGCACGAACACACGCGGCGGCTGCTCGATCAGGGCGTCAATAATCCCCGGCATCTGCTGTTGTTTCGCTTCGGCGGGCTGATACGGATCGACCAGCGGAGAGCAGTAAATCGTTTGCTCCGGCCTCAGCTCCCGCCGCAATAATTGAGCCGCATTGGTCTTGAACGTGGTGAACTGCCCCCATTGCCGCCAGTCCTCCGGTTTTAGCCCGCCGTAAATTCGCATCGTCGGCACATAACAATACGTGCAGCCGAACGTGCAATTCCGCGCAGGGGTCAGCGAATGAGTGAAGCCGGCCTCCGCGATGAATCCAGAGGTCGCGCTCAGTATGCGTATGAGCCGCTATTCCGCAACGGATTTCGACTCGACCAGTTTGCACACATCCTCGATGAATTGATCCAGCGGTTTCGCGCCGAGGTCGCCATGCTTGCGATGGCGCACCGACACGCTGCCCGATTCGGCCTCGCGGTCGCCCACCACCAGCATGTAGGGGATTTTCTGCAACTGCGCCTCACGGATTTTTAGATTCACCTTCTCGCCGCGATCGTCGAGATGAGAACGCAAGCCGGCCTGCTCCAGGCGCGCATGCACTTTCCGCGCATACTCTGTGTGCCGATCCGTGATGGGCATCACCACCGTTTGCACGGGCGCCAGCCAGACCGGAAAAGCGCCGGCGTAATGCTCGATCAGGATTCCGAAAAACCGCTCAACGCTTCCGTAAAGCGCTCGATGCACCATCAGCGGCTGGTGCTTTTTGCCGTCTTCGGCCACATATTCCAAGCCGAATTTGGACGGCAGATTGAAATCGAATTGAACTGTAGAAAGCTGCCACTTCCGCCCGAGCGCATCCAGCAGCTTCATATCGATCTTGGGACCGTAAAAAGCCGCTTCGTCGGGAATGACCGTCACCTTGAGTTTCAGTCGCTCAGTAGCGCGCTTTAACGTATTCTCGGCAAGCTGCCACAGGTCCGCCGCGCCCACATATTTGCCGCTCTTACCCCCATCCCAGGTCGATAATTCGGCCTCATATTCATCGAAGCCGAAAGTCTTCAGGACATCCACAGCGAACTCCAGACAGTTCACGATCTCATCTTCGATCTGGTCCGGCGTACAGAAGATGTGCGCATCGTCCTGAGTGAATCCGCGCACGCGAAGCAGACCGTGCATCACGCCGGATCGTTCGTAGCGGTAGACCGTTCCCAACTCGCCCAGTCGAACCGGCAGCTCGCGGTAGCTGCGCAGCTTGTCGCGATAAATCAGAATGTGGCCCGGGCAATTCATCGGTTTGAGCCGGTACTCCGCATCATCCAGCTCCATTCCCGCGAACATGTTTTCGCCGTAATAGCTGAGATGACCGGAGGTTCGCCATAGATCCGCCCGCATCACGTGCGGCGTGTAAACCAGCGAGTAGCCGCGCTTCAGATATTGATCGCGCATCCAATCTTCAATCAGCTTCCGAACGATTCCGCCCTTTGGATGGAAAAAGATCAGGCCCGGCCCGGCCAGCTCCTGAATGCTGAACAGGTCCAGCTCCTGGCCGAGCTTGCGATGATCACGCTTCTTGGCCTCTTCGAGCTTATGCAGATATTCGTCGAGCTCTTTCTGGGTGAAAAAGGCGGTTCCGTAAATACGCTGCAATTGCGCGTTCTTCTCGTTGCCTTTCCAATACGCGCCGGCGATCGAGAGCAGCTTGAAAGCTTTGATCTTCTTAGTGGACGGGACATGCGGGCCTCGGCAGAAGTCGATAAATCCCGGACCAAGCGTATATTCGGAAAATACTTCGCCCGCCCGTTCGGTGATCAACTCGACTTTCATGGGCTGATCGGCGTACAGCTTCAAACCCTCGGCCTTGGGCGTGTACTTGCGCTCGTACGGCAAATCGCGCGCCTGAATCTCCCACATGCGCTTCTCGATGCGCTCCAGATCTTCGGGCGAGAACGGCTCAGCCCGCTGGAAGTCATAATAAAAACCGGTATCGATCGGAGGGCCGATCCCGAGCTTCGTTTCCGGAAACAACTCCAGTACCGCGGCTGCGAGCAAATGCGCGGTCGAATGACGATAGACCTGCAATGCCTCTGGATTTTTCGGAGTCAAAACCTCAACCGTGGAATTGGACTCCAGCGGCCGGTTCAAATCCCACAGCTCCCCGTTTACTCGAGCGACGACTGCGCTATCGGCGAGCCTGGGGCTGATCGACCGCGCGACATCGATGGGCCGCGCATCCGGCGCGACACTCTGGACACTACCGTCCGGAAGGGTGACCTGGAGGTTGCTCATCGGTATTTTCAGATTACCAGACAGGCAGATTAGAATGCGCCTGTTATATTAAGATGAAAGGCGCGTAGTCCTTGCGTGACACCCTCTTCCACAGCCCCGCCTGCTTTTGACGAATCCGCTTTGGTTGCTAGAGCGCGCGAGGGAGATTCGCAAGCCTTCACTGCTCTCGTAAACCAATATGAGCGTAGAATTTATCGGCTCGCCAAGCACATAACGCAGAACGACGAGGATGCCGAGGACGTTTTGCAGGAGACATTCCTTAAAGCCTTCGAGCATCTGAATACTTTCCAGGGGAATTCCAAGTTCTACACCTGGATCGTGCGGATCGCTGTGAATGAGGCCTTGATGAAGCTGCGAAAGCGTAAAAGCGATCGCACAGTGCCGCTCGACGAGCCTGTGGATACAGGCGAAGAAATGGTGACAAGAGAAATCGCCGTCTGGGAAGACAATCCCGAGCAGAGATACTCGCGGGAAGAGATGCAGCAGATTCTCGACTCCGCTGTAGAGAGTTTGAAACCTGATTTTCGCACCGTTTTCATCCTGCGTGACATCGAAGAATTGAGTACAGAGGAAACAGCGGAGGCGCTGGGTATTTCGATTCCGGCGGTGAAAAGCAGACTCCTGCGAGCCCGTTTGGCGCTCCGGGAGAAGTTGACCCGCCAGTTTAGGCGGAAAGGGGAAGACGTTTTTGCTCACCTGTAGGCAATTTCTTCAGGAATTGAACGATTACCTGGACCCTAACGGCGACCAGGATATGAAGCGCCGCCTCGAGGCCCACGTTACTGAATGTCCCAACTGTTTTGTGGTTGTGGACACTACTCAAAAGACGCTCATGGTTTACAAAGGTATCGAGCCACAATCCATTCCCGACGATGTCAGAAATCGACTTCTGAAGGCTCTGGAGCGTAAGATGACGGCACGAAAGCCCGCCGGTTCCTAGACCGTCGGTAATGTGGCCGGGCATAGACCCCCGAAAAATGGGCATTGCGTGCATTGCTCGCCCACTTTGAGGGGAAATTTGAGCGAGTCTTGCGCCACGATGAAAGCGCGCACTGTATCGCGCGCTGCATCGAGTTCATGAGGATCTAAATTTACCTCCGTGGCGCGATCCGAGCGTAAATAGTAGATTACAGCCCGATCCGGCATTCGACCGGCATATCGCTCAAGAGCGAGAGAATACAGCCGTAATTGAAGTTCGTAGGCCTCGGGCCGTTCTTCGCGATCCGTTTTGTAATCGACCACCACCAGTTCCCCACTTTCTTCGAACCACAGGTCGATCTGGCCTCGTAGCACGACATCTTCGATGTGAAGCAGGAAATCGAATTCGCGTTCGATCCGGGTGGAGCGGGCTGCGCGCCTACCGATTTCGCTGGAATTAAATCGCGCAGCCAGTTCGGAGGCTTCCGTAGACCCGCTTTCTTCGCCCGCCAGAATCCGATGAACCTCTAATCCGAAATCGATCGCGGCTGGCCCTCCCAGAGAAGCTAGTTCGGAGCGAGGCGGCGGCGTTTCGATCGCGAGATAACGACTCAGGTAATACTTCCGCGGGCAGGCGTGGAACAGCGCGACCGATGTCACCGCCGCGGCCGAGTCGTGCTGCGCAGTGGCGACCGGGGCTGCCAGGAGTTCATCATTCAGCGATTCCGGTACGCCGCAAACGGCACGCGCCGGCAGCGCGGGCACGTCATCGCGCGTAGTCGCTGCCGGAACAGCAGCTTCAGCCAATTTCCGCCAAGCCGATGGCCGGCCGTTGCGCTCAGCATATGAAAGGATCAACCGCTCCTCGGCGCGCGTCATGGCGACATAGAGCAGCCGGTTCTCTTCGGCTTGTTCCTTCCGCTTCAAGTTTTCAATCAGGGCCGCATGGGTAGGATCGGACATTCCCTTTCCACTGGCCGGATTGCGCCACTTCGCGCCTAGACCGGCGGGCGAGAACGCGATCACGGGCTTGCGCCGATCCGGTCCCCGATGAAGAGCGCTGACGAAAACGACGGGGAATTCGAGGCCCTTGGCGGCATGGATCGTCATCAGGCGTACTAGATTACCGGCTTCTTGCGGGGGTGCTTCGGCCTCGGAATGCGCTGTGCGCAAAGCTTCCAGGTCCTCGAGGATCTCCGCCAGCGGACGGGGCTGGTGGCGATAGCCCCGCTGAATATATGCGAAGAGCTTTTCGAGATTGGCTCGCGCGCGATCGGTAAGACCCGCCGCATAATTCGATTCATCGAGCGACATCGCAAGCAGACGATCTGGCGGGACGAATCCCGCCAGTGGCCGCAACCTTCCGAATAATTTGCCGAACTCCTCGCGCCAGCCGTCACGGCCGATTCGGAAGATCTCCTCGTCGCTTATCCCGCGCAGAGGACCGCGTAATACTCCCACCACGGCGATATCATCGAGCGGATTCACCAAAGCGGCGAGCAGCGCCAGTACATCGCGCACCTCGCGAGCCTCAAGAAAGGTGCCGCCACCGCTCACTAAAAATGGGATGCCGAATCGATCGAAGGCGCATTCAAACGGCTGCATAGATCCTAGGGTTCGCACCAGGACGGCGATGTCGCTATATTTGCGCTCATCGGTGTCCACAAGTTTGCGAATACGCTCCGCGACTATCCCGGCCTCTACCTCTTCGGCGTGGTCGCCTCGGCCGACCAGCCGCTCGACGACTGGAGTGGCAATCGCGGGAAATGGCCTTGCGGCTATAAGCGGTCGCGGCTCGATTCCAGTTTGCCCGTCGAGCGCTCGCGACACAGCGTCCAGTATTTCGCGGCGGCTCCGATGATTTTCAGATAAATCGTCAATCACCGCACCGGTGGTCTGCAGCAAACTGCGATAATCTTCGAAGACCGTCGGATCGGCATGACGGAAGCCATAGATCGCTTGATTCACATCTCCGACGGCGAACAAATTTCGGCGGATCAGGTTCACCAGACGCCATTGCAGCCGGTTCGTGTCTTGCAATTCGTCCATGAGAAGGTGGTCGAATCGAGCTGAGGTCTCCTGGCGCACGCCGTCGTCAGTTTCGAGGAGACGGATGGCCTCCTGTTCGAGATCGGCGAAATCGAGCGTGGATTCCTGGCGTTTCTTTTCGCGATACAAAGCGTCAATGCGGGAAACGGCGGAACGCAAGAGCTCGAGTAAGTCCGCATTCCAGGCTGCCAGCCATTGCCGTTGGAGGCGCGGAACAATTTCGTTCTTCAATTCGGTAGCGGCTTCTCGAGCGCCACTATTTTTTGTTACGCGGTTCAGATGAATACCGGCAAGCAATTCGAGAACGGCAAAATGATGCTGAGTGAGACGATCCGGCGAGAGTGACAGGAATTGCGCCGCCCATTCGCGAAGCTGCGATGCGTGGGCGCCGCGGTTCACCTCCTCGGCCAGGATGTCGCGCGCAAGCTGGGATGCAAGCGGGAAATCATCCGGCGATTTGTACGCCGGCAGGTCGCGGATACCCGAAAGACGCATAGCTTCATAAACATCGAGAAGACTACGGGCGAGATCGGGTTGCGGGCCATCGTCCTGGGTCGATAGATCCAATGCCTGAAGCAGGCGCCGCACATCGTCGGGCCTTTCACGGAACAGGCCGTCGAGCGCTACTTCAGCAGCGTCGCGAGCGAGGCGCTCAGCCGCGGTCTGGTCGAGGACCGTGAAATCCGGCGCAATACCCGCGGCGATAGCATTCTCTTGCAGCAAGCGAGCGCAGAATCCATGAATGGTGGAGACCCACGCCCGCTCCACGGCATCGCACAAATCCGGGCGCGTGGCAAAACGCGCGATGAGCCGTTCCTTAATCTCGTTCGAAGCCTTTTCCGTAAAAGTGACCGCCAGAATACGCGTGGGCCGAACGCCGCATTCCTCCACCAGCCACGCGAACCGCTCGATCAACACCGTCGTCTTACCCGACCCAGGTCCGGCGACCACGCACACGTCCTGGCCGATGCGTCGCACGGCCTCCTGCTGCGCTCGCGTTAGACTCATCCCGAGCCCGCTGTAAGCGCGGCACTGGCCGTCTCGATCCGGCAGGTATCACGGAAATCGCACCACATACATTTATCGGAATCTGCCGGCTGCGGCGCAATACGGCCCGCTGCAATGGCTTCAAAGGATTCGATCGCATTCGCCACCGCTTGATGCATCAGCTCATTCAGCGCCGGGCGAGTGCGCGATTCACCGATGTTCTCGAGACCGGGAATCGGCACATGCCAGCCATCCCAGACGATCTCCTTGTTGAGACCGCAAAACAGCATGCCCGCCGGATCGAGCCCGAAGTGACGTTCGGCGGCGAGCAGGTAAAGTCCGCCCTGCACCAGGTTGCCCGCCGCATTTTCCTCAATCCTCTCGCGAATTTTGTTGGGCGCACTGTATTTATAATCGATAACCAGCGCTCGATTTTGAGGATCTATATCGAGGCGGTCGATGCGGCCGCCGATGGTCAGAAGACCGCTCAGCGGAAAGCTGAATGTTTCCTCGACGCGGCTCTTCCAACCCAGCGCGATCTTGCGGTCGGCTAGATACGCTTCAAAGTGGCGCCGCATTTCCAGGCGCACGGCTTCTGTCCGATAGTTGAGCTCTATACGCGAGCGGCTCATTTCCTCGCCGAATATCTGGTCGAAGACCGGGACACCCAAAAGCGGAAAGCGCTCCAGTTCGGCTAAGGCTTGGTGCAGAATGCTGCCCTGCCGCATAAAATCCAGACGGTCGCGCGGAGCCGGAGGCCGCCCGCGAAGGCGCAGCGTCTTAGCCGCAAAAAATTGAAATGGGCATTGCAGAAAAGTTTCGATAGACGTGGGAGCCAGTGTCTTATGTATCTGGACAAGCCGTTCGCGCAAGGGCGCATCCTGAATCAGGCTGGCCGATGAAAGCGAAGGCTCACGGGAAGGCTTCGGCCGAACACGCTGCTCGCATGGAGCGATTTCGGCATCCTGCAGAAAAAACGACCGTAGCGATGGCTCGCCACGGTCGTCGAATCGCGCGTAGCTCAGCACCAGCTCCTCTGTGGGCCGCGTGGTCGCAAGCTCAAATAGGAATTCTTCCTCGATCTGTCGGTCGTCCGACGTCCTGAGACCGGCTTGAGATCGCGCTGCATCGTTGAGCAATGGATCTTCGCCATGATACTGAGGGAAATGGCGCTCCATCAGCCCACAGACGAAGACGATGGGCAGCTCCCACTGGCGCGCCTCGAATATATCCATAACGTGAACCACGTTGCGGCGCCGGTCAGGTACGCGGAGCGGCTCGAGCGCCAGCACGATATCGGCCTGGCGCCAGAACTCATTTAATGAAATCTGACCATCTCCCTCGAGCGCCGCAGAGGTGGCATCGATCGCCGCATCAAAAGCCTCGAGCGCGGCAGCGGTTGAGCGCCAGATATCTACCTGCTGGCGAGACACACGATCAGCGATCACCGGCTGTGGCAACAAAGTTCGCAGTGTTTTTAGGCGTGTAGCCCATTCCGGCGGATACAGCCGTTCGCGCCGCCACGAATCTAGCGCGGCGAATGAATGGATGACGCCGGGCACATCGAAGTCGCCGGGCAGCGGGAGGCCGGCGTCTGGAAGCGTTTTGCGCAGCTCGAAATCAAAGCGATCGCCCGCGGGAGTCGCGCCCACGCCCGAAACGGGCATGCGCAAAAGAGACAATAGCGAGGCATGATCCCAGCCATCCAGCATGACTCGTACGATGCCGCTGAGATACCTTACGATCGGATGTATCGCGAGCGGATCGGGAAAATAAAATCGCGCGGGAATCCCAAACCGGGCGAAGGTAGTCTCGAGCGCCGGCCCATACGGGTCGCGCGCGCGCAGAATTATTCCCATATCGCAAAACATCCGGCCGCGAGCGGCATAGTCAAGGATACGGCGTGCGATTTCCTCGGTCTCGCGTCCCAGTGTCGGCGCGGAGAAAGCGCTCCGGCGCGGTATGCGATGCACTCCGGTGCATCTCCGTTCGGTAAATCCGGCCGAGAGCAGCCGCTCACGCGCGAGCGCCACACAGGACCGATCGGGGAGCGTCACTGTTACGGCCGAGCGCGCGGCTATGGTCTCGATAAATTCCAGTTCAGCGGGCGAAAACGAAAAAAAACCATCGAATACAATGTGGGCCGGCCATATCCCGGATTTAGACTCGCAGTTTCGGAGACGCACGTTCCGGAGCGCCATCCCACGCGCAGCAAGATTTGTCTCAACCTCTCGAAACAACCGGTTCAAATCCTCTCCGAGCGGGCCGCCGAAAGCCTGCAACGGCGCTTCCTCCATCAACGCAGCCAGCGCACGATGAAATCCGCGAAATCCGGCCACCGCGGCAAAACGCGACTGCGGCGGCATTTCTTCCAACGCACGCTGAATCAACAGGTGCAGTATCGGCTCGGGCGCCGGCTTAAGCGCCGTCACGGAGTCTAGAAATTGCGCAAGGGTGGAGATACGGCGGGGACGTACGGGCGCGCACGCTCGGGCGAGCTCATTGCGGACATGCTCTGCCATTGTGGCGGTGGGAGTGAGCAGGATGGAATCGGGATGGGAGAGAAAGCGATCGAGCGACGCGCGGGATTTTCCTGAACCGGGCGGCCCTGAGATCAGTACCGATGAGGTCAACTCCGCTATTTAGCCCCGCTCGCCGCAGGCAGCGGCGGCGCCAGGTCCACCACCATTTTTTGAAATTTGGCGCGCTGGTTCGCGTTTAGGATTTGCAGAATCCGAGTCTTTCCGGTCGCGCGAAGATCGTCAAGCTGGTCCTGCAAACTTTCATAATACTGGCTATAATCGTCCAGGACCAACGCCAATTTTTCGGTCTGTGCGCCGGACAGGTCGAGCTCGCTCTTGAACTTCTGCAGGACCGCATCGCGGCCGGATACGGCCGCCAAAGAGCTGCGATGCAGTTTCTCGTGCAGGCCAAGACGCATGGAGAGAGCGCCGGTAGTGGCGCCAGCCAAGAAGACCATCAGGAGCGTCGTTAATATTCTGGGATTCTGCCAGGGCGCCCTTTTGGCCGCTACCATCATCCCTACTGCTCCCGATACGTGACCAGATTTACCAGTACCGTGTCCCGATTGGGTGCGCCTGCCTGCGTAAGCACCATCGGTTCACGGGAGCCGCGGTACGGTTCAGCCATCCGCTCGGAAGTGACCAGGTATACGCCCAACAGTAATGCCAGAGCCGTCGAGGCAACCGCGATGCGCCGGCCGAAGGGCGATTCGAAAAACAAATTCCAGATCGATGCCGCGCCCTGGGTTTCAATACGCTCTATAACGCGCGCGTAAAATCCCACCACGGGTTCAATCTGCAAACCGTGGGGCGGCCGAAGCTCCCGGATGATAGCGCCTTGCTGCCGCAGCGCGGCAACTTCCGCGCGGCATTCCGGACACCCCTCAAGGTGCGCTTCCCCAAGATTTTTTTCATGCGGCGATTTCGCAAGAACCTCTTCCAGGCGATCCCGGATCAAGCGATGCATATTCTTCCCTCGTTACCATTAGCGATGTTCGCGAGTCTAAATGCCCGCTGATTTTTCTTTAAAGCACAGCGGAGCCCGGCAACCAATCGCGCTCCGCTGTGCACTCACTTCCCAAACCCATGTGCCCGGCCAAGCCGCTGCGCGGCTTTCAGCAACTTCTGCCGGGTCCGAAATAATTTTACCTTAATCGTGTTCTCATTCAAGCCTGTGATTGCGGCCAACTCTTCCACGGAGTGACCCTCCACTTCCTTGAGGAGAATCAAGGTCCGGTCCTGCGCGGAAACCTTTTCCAATAACTTAATTGCCAGATCTCTTTGAGCCAATCTCTTATCCACTGGTTGAGAGGGGTCGATAGCAGGATCGGACGCCTCCATACGTTGCGCATCTTCTTCGGAAAAATCGCTTTCATATACGAGCTTACGGACCCGCTTCTTGCGCAAATAGTCGTAGCATTCGTTGACCGTGATCTTATAAATCCACGTTAGAAGCGAACTACGGAAGTCGAAGCTGCCGATCGAAAAATAAATTTTTGCGAATACCTGCTGCGCGATATCTTCGGCATCGTTGTGGTTCCTCAGAATGCCGTAGATAATGGAGAAAACTTTGGCTTGATAACGCTCGACGATCTCGCGGAACGCCAAATCGTCCCGCCCCTGAATACGCCGGACAAGAGCGGCCTCGTCGCTGTTCTTATGATCCACATGGGTCCTGGCCCGGGCTCGGTCCCCCAGTGCCGGAAACGGAAGCGCTCCAATCAGGCCGCTCATAAGCTACTTCTCTCGACGCAGCCCGGGGTGAAGGGGTTTCAAGCAGTTCCCGGATGTTTGCCCGATTCGGACGCGCCCAAGAGTTCTTCAAAGGTAGCAGATTGCTCAGATTCAGTGCATTCGCAGCTTGGCAGGTTGGCGGGACCGTAGTAGAATAGGTATGAGGATTAAACGCAAATGGTTCAGTTAACTGAAACCGCGGTCACTAAGGTCAGGGAGATACTCAGCACTCAGGAGCCGAAACCGGTGGGGCTCCGAATCGCCGTGGTGGGCGGCGGCTGCTCAGGCTTCAGCTACTCAATGGCTTTTGAAAACAGCCCCGGCCTCCTGGACAAAACCTATAGCTTCGACGGTCTGAAGGTTTTTGTCGATCAGGCCAGCCTTCTGTATCTCGACGGCGCAGAGGTAGATTTTGTGGAGACGCTGGAAGGGTCTGGATTTAAGTTCAATAATCCCAATGTCAAGTCGACCTGCGGTTGCGGCAGTTCGTTCAGCGCTTGAAAAAGTACGATTTCAATAAGAAAGAGCGCCGTTCTGTGGACGGCGCTCTTTTATTTTATAAGCTTCAAAAATCACTTCTCAAACAGACGACGGCGACCGAGAAGGCCAAGGCCTAGAAGTCCAGCGCCCAGCAGGGATAGTGTCGCCGGTTCCGGAATGATCGTGCTGTAGTCCTGGAACACCTCGCTGTACGGAGCGCTTCCAGCATTGATGTCCTTGAATACCCAAACTTCGGGCTGTGTCGCGAAAGTCAGAATGGCGGCTGTCGGAGTGGAGGCGCTAACGTTAATCGTCCCCAGCAGGTTGGCCGTGGGGCAGGCGCCTGCCGCCGCGAAAAAGGTTGTGCAGACCACTTCGTTAACGAAACCCGTGCCGGTCCCGTTAAACGACAAACTCACATCGTTAATGGAGCCGACCATTTGATACTCCAACAGCAAATCGGAGCCGGCTGCTAGATTCGGATTGATTGCCAGCACTTGTTCGTTGCCCACCATAGTGGTGGCAATCATAGAGACATTGGGCGTGGCAGTGGTAAAGCTGCCGGTGTCCAGGTCATAGGAAACGTTTTGAAACGTAAGCGGCCCAACTGTGCAAGGCGCGTACGAGGCCGGAGGCCCTGTCTCAGTCACACTCGTAACCGAAGGAGGTGTGAGCATGTTAGTAGTAGGAGCTCCCGCCAGAATGTTGTTATTCGGCGGTGCTGTTACACACACGGGTGCAGCATACACAGAAATCGTTGCGACAGCTATCAAACCAGTCAAACTCAGAAATTGCTTCATTTGTTTCTTACCTCCGGATTTTTAGTTTAACGCCAGAACGAGTCGCATCTCCGCGATCTATACCTTCTATTACGTTGGTAGTATACGAATGGCTGCGAAGAAGTGTCAAGAAGAAAACACGGCTTGCCGCATAAAAACAGTAATTCTTAATGGCTCCTGTTACTTTCTTCAGCAATCTAAATTACAAATCCGTAATAGTTAATAATACGGACCGGCGCTGAAACTATAGTACCGGTACTCTCTGGTACTAACGCCGAGTTTGCGATATCTCTGTATAGCGGCCTATCGCCCCAAAGTGCTTCAAGTACAATCATTCTAGAATGCTCGAAACACTCCTTACTGAGCAGCCTTATCCCGCCTCTAAACATCTCGACGATTTTGACACTACGGGAATCCTAAGTGTGATGAACGCCGCCGATTCCGAGATTGCGGTGGCCGTTCGGCGGGAGATTCCTCGTATCGCCGCAGCGGTCGACGCCATTTTTAGGGCGCTCAGCAGCGGGGGCCGCTTGGTCTACATTGGAGCGGGTACCAGCGGACGCTTAGGCGTGCTCGACGCCTGTGAATGTCCACCCACCTTTAACGTGGCACCCGATCTGGTGAGGGGGATCATTGCCGGCGGTGAGAGCGCGCTGGTGCGGGCGCTCGAAGGTATTGAAGATGATCCCGCAGCCGGCGCGCGGGACTTAATCGCCGCTGGGTTCGAGTCGGCCGACGTGCTGGTTGGAATCGCAGCCAGCGGCCGGACACCCTATGTTCTCGGCGCAGTTTCCCAAGCGCGAGCGGCAGGCGGGATAACCTGCGGCATAAGCTGCACACCCGGCTCCGAGCTCTCGCGCTCCGTTGATTATCCGATGGAGCCCGCGCCCGGCCCCGAAATTCTCACTGGATCGACGCGGCTTCGAGCCGGTACAGCCACCAAGATGGTCCTCAATATGATCAGCACCGCTGTGATGGTCCGGCTGGGGCACGTTTACGGCAACTTGATGATCAACGTGCAGCCTTCAAATCAGAAACTCGAGGATCGTGCGTGCCGGGTAATTCAAGAGGCGACTGGTATTACCAGAGAAGATGCGGCGGAGCTGCTTGAGCAAGCGGGCCGTAACGTCCGTACTGCGATCGTCATGCAGAAGAGAAACGTGATGCGTGCGGAGGCCGAACGCTTGCTGGCGGCTGTCGGGGGACAAATCCGGGCGGCCTTGGAATAACGAGAAACACGTGGATAAATTCGTGATTCAGGGCGGAGTGCCGCTCGAAGGGGAAATCCGGGTCAGCGGCGCAAAAAATTCGGCGCTGCCGGTGCTGGCTGCGTGCTTGCTCACGGCCCAACCGGTTCGCTTGAGCCGAATTCCACCAGTGCGGGACATCCTCACGATGGAAAAGCTGTTGACGCACATCGGCGCAACGGTCAGCCAAGCGGATGGGCCGGCAAGCGGACGACTGATAATCGAGGCCGCAGATATCGCTCAGGCCGAGGCGCCTTACGATCTGGTCAAGACTATGCGTGCCTCGAGTCTGGTATTGGGGCCTCTGGTCGCCCGTTGTGGGCGCGCTCGGGTTTCGGTTCCTGGAGGATGCGCGATCGGAGCGCGGCCGATTAATTTGCATGTAGCCGGCCTGGAGCGCCTCGGCGCTCGGGTTCGCCAGCAGCACGGTTACATCGAAGCCGAGGCGCCTAACGGCCTCGATGGCGCCGAGGTGTACTTCGACCGCATCTCGGTTACCGGAACTGAGGACCTGCTCATGGCTGCCGTGTTGGCACGCGGCGAGACGGTCATCCGCAACGCCGCGCGTGAACCGGAAGTGGCGGACCTCGCCGCGCTGCTTGCGAAAATGGGCGCTCGCATCGAAGGTGCGGGGACCTCCACAATTCGTATCCGCGGCGTGGAACAGCTTGGCGGGGCTGCGCACACGATCATCCCCGATCGTATCGAGGCCGGCACGTTTCTGATAGCCGGAGCGCTTATGGGCGGCCCTTTACTGGTGACTGGCTGCGCGCCTGAGCATCTTCGCGCTCTGCTCGCCAAATTGAATCAAGCCGGAGCTGATATTGCGGAGGTCGGGCCTGACACTGTGCGCGTACAAGCGAAGGGGAAACTCAAGAGCACGGACGTTGTTACCGAGGAGCACCCGGGTTTTGCGACTGATCTGCAGGCGCAGTTCATGGCTTTGTTGACCCAAGCCGAAGGCGTCGCGACGATCACCGAAACTATTTTTGAAAATCGCTTTATGCACGTACAGGAACTGGTGCGCATGGGCGCGAATATACGGATTGAGGGCCGCCAGGCGATCGTCTCCGGCCCGAGCCGGCTTTCAGGCGCGCAAGTGATCGCGAGCGATTTGCGGGCCAGCGCGTCACTTGTGCTAGCGGGCTTAGCTGCACTCGGGGAGACGATCATCGATCGCGTTTACCACATCGACCGGGGTTATGAGAAAATCGAGGCAAAGTTAACGGGCGCCGGTGCCCGCATCCGGAGGGTTCATTGAGCACGCCGCATAAGCAACACAATCAAGGATTCTTAAAACTGGTGAACGATGCCAAGACGCAAGTCCGCGAAATGGATATAGACGGGTATCAGAAGTTGGCGCATCAGCCCCACGTGCTGATCGACGTTCGCGAGGACAACGAGTGGACCGCGGGGCACGCGGCCGGCGCTATTCACCTCGGCAAGGGTATCATCGAACGGGATATTGAAACCAGGATTCCTGACAAATCGACGACGATGGTCCTGTATTGCGGTGGCGGATTTCGCTCAGCGTTGGCTGCGGAGGCTCTCAAGAAAATGGGATATACCAACGCCATTTCTCTCGATGGCGGTTGGCGCGCTTGGAATGCTGCCGGCCTGCCGGTTGAGAAGGCTTAGAAGAGAGAGCGACCCTCGCCGAATACTTGGCCTAAAAACACGAGACTGATCAGAAAGATCGAACAGGTAGTACACAACGCGACCGCTCGCGAAAAGCTGCGATTCATAAATTCGAATCGCAACAAGAGGGCTAGAACCAACCCGCTATAGAGCAGGTACGGACTCACGGTTCGGTCGGTCATGTTCGTGAAGACCACTGTTACGAAATAGAAAAATAGCGGAAGATTACTGTGATACCGCTTTCGCAACAGGAAAAAAACGGATATCAAAGCCAGCGCCACTACCAGAAGCGTGGTCAGATTTAGCGGGGTTCCGTCCATGCTTGCAAATCGGCGAAGTCGCCCTGTTTCTGTAGGTCCGTGAATGCTCGCTAACCGAATGTCAGTGCTATGAAGGCGTCACTCGCCTCTGCCGAGACTTATGCTCAGGCCCGCCATGGGCACGAAATCCTGGAGCCAGCCGCCAACCTTGGCGCCCTGATTTGGCACAATTACCTGTTTCGGGAAAGGTGTCAGAAAATCGTGTCCTTCAAGACGAAGCGCGACGCGGGGCGTGAGTTGGATTTTCACACCGCCGCCGACGCTAACCAGCGGCGTCAGATCCTGAGCCTTTGTCAGAAGCGCGAACTGGCTGAGCGGCTGGTAAACTACCTCCGTCCCGTTTCCCTGATACACCTTGACTCCGGCTCCGGCGCCGACGAATGGCCGGATTCTCGAGCGATTCGGCGTTGCGTGCCACAGCACATCATAGTGAATAGCCTGCGTCGCCGCGCCAAAGGAGGTGTGCGTGCCGCCTGAGCTCAACGCCAAAGCGCCAAGCTGATAATCGTAACGCAATTCTCCAGACCAGTGTCCCTGACTGTTATTATCCAGCCACGCGCTCCCCGCGAGATTGCTTCCAATTTTTGCGGCGGCCGACGCGCCAGAGAGGGTCACATCCTGCGAAGTATAAAATCCTCCGCCGGCCCCGCCGCCGATTTCCCACTTCTGAGCCATTGCGGCCGGCATGATCGCCACCGCTAGAGACACCACGAGTAGTCGGGCCAGTTTCATATTCTCATCCTTCCTCTTAGTTCAGGTGTGACAGCAGCGCTGCCGCGTTTTTCAGTCGACCACTCGTAGACCAATCGACGTGGTAAATCCGCCTTGGTTAATTGTCAACGGTTCGTTTAGTCCTTCTGGAGCGTTGAAGGGAACCGTTACGTTAATTTGATATACGCCCACTTCTCCGGGTGAGAGACCGGCATAGGTCACCGGCAGGTCCGTGCCGCCCAGTTGTACGGTCGGTGGCGTCAGTGCCGAGGCTAGCGGGCTGCCTGGAGAGGGCTGTCCCGCGGTCACCAGGGGGTTCGTTACTCCAAGTCCGGTCAGATAGATCACTAGCATATCGTTGCGATGGATGGGGTTGGAATCTGTCGCAAGAAGATTATTCGCCGTACGGATTACAGTCGGGACGTTTACGTCTGGGCCAGCCACACCGCTAAGAAATATAGCAGGCGCGTTAGGCGGAACAACCAGATTGAAGTTGTTGCTCACGCCACCTGGCGTATGCACGACGAGCGTAACGTCGCCCACGGCCTGAAATGGCAATTGAGCGTTGATTTCAGAGGCGGATACGAAGATGATCGGTATGGGCTGGCCATTCACGGTTAGACAGCTATTAGCGAGCGCCGTCGGTAGCGGGATCTCGCTGGTAGCGAGATTCGCCGGGCTTAATTGAGTTCCGAGGACCTCAATCAGCCCGCCCGGAGCTACACGCGATATGCCATCAGCGGCACTTGCTACCTTACTGATCTGGGGCGGCGCTACGGAGGCGGAATAAGCCCACGGCAGCACCGTGAAACCCGATGTCGTGAGGCTGATAATGGCGGTCTGGTTGGGAAGCGGCGCAAGGCTTCGCGTCCAGGCGGAGGTTGTGATTTGTGTCGTCGCCGGAGTAGTGGAAGATGTCGTCCCACAGGTGGTGGTGGTCGAAGAGCTGGCGGCGGTGGTGCAGGTTGTCGTCGTCACTGTCGCGCCATTAATACAGGTCTGGGTGCTGGTCGAACCAGTGACAACGGTCGTGCAATTCGTGCCTGAGGCTGGCGCCGACGAGGCCAGACCCAGGATCGGCGCTTCCACCATGGCTGTGGGTACGATCACACTGCCGGTAGCGAGATTGACCTGCGAAATCACACCCGGGCTTGAGGAATTGGGAGCCGTTGTGAAATAGCCAGACAAATTCACGAAGGCGAACCCGGAAGGCGTTCCGGTCGAGGTCGGGATCGCTGGACCGGGCACTCCCGAACTGTCCAGGAGGTTGTTTCCGACCACGTATTGGCCGAAGTTGGAGGCAGCATAGGAGCCGCCCAGAGCCGTAAAATCTTTTCGCGAAACTGTGAAGCTGCCAGCGGTGGCGTCGTAGATCATCACGGATCCGTCCGCGCCCGCGACCAGGATTTCGGATCCATTACTCGAACTTGCCAAAACTGTGTCCAAAGTAAGCTGGTTCTGATAAACGCCCAGGGCCGAAAGCCTCGTTCCCGTGTGGGTTGCCAGGTTGACCTGCCCAAGCCCAGGCTTGTTGCCGGTGCCGGATCGCAAGTGAACGAGAATCGCGTTCGAAGAGGCCGCTACCGATTGGACATAATCGGAGGGGAAGGCGATCGGTTGCTGCGCCTGGAGTGTGTCCAGGTTGAACATACTCATATAATGCGAATTGTCGCAGCCCACCAGCAGATACTGTTGATCGAAGGTGATGGCCATGCTCTTTGGCGTCGTACATGTGCGGAGCGTTGCGGTCTGAGTGTTATTGGCGGCGTTAAACACCAGAACCTGGTTTTTATCCTGCCGGAGGACGTAAAAGGTGTTTCTCGCCGGATCTGCCAGTAGGTCGACCAGTGCTCCGGGTACATCCACGAAGGCGCCGCGCTGGGAGGGATCCTGCGAGTTGATGAGCACGCGCACAGCGGGCGGCATGTTGACGGCCACGCTCGAGGTAATTGTGAGCGCCGCGGTCACCGTTCCTTTTTGGCTCTGGAAGGCATTAGGATCGACGGCCACAGTCACTGTCGCCGGCGTCACTCCACTGGAAGGGGATACCGCAATGCCTGTAGCCGAGGGGGTAATAGTGAACGGAGTGCTGCCGCCTCCTGGATCGGTGATCGTGAATGTCTGTGTCTCTACGCCGCGAATGCAATAGTTGCCCCGAAACGCCAGGTCTTCGGTCGAAGACGCCAGGCGTGGCCAAGCGCTCAGATTGCCCACCGGCAGCACCGTCACACCGCTATCCGATACCGAATACATCCGGCTATGATCATTGGTCAGAAGACTCTTACCGGCGAGATTTTCGGGCAGTTGAAGCTGGTCCTCGACGGTAAGGTTGTCCTGATCGTCAATCTGCAGAATGGGCGCGCTGGTATTCGCAGTGGCTAACGTTCCAGAGGGAGGCATCTGTGCATAGATCAGCTTGCGGGCTGAGTCAATCGCCGTGCTGCCGATATTGAGCAGGCCGGACGGATTGGCGAACTGCGCAGTGGTTGTAAAGGTCGCATCTTGTACCCACCATGCGAGCGAAGCGAGACTGCCGTCATCGCTCAGGCTGACTACGCGCGGCCCCGCCGGCGGCGAGGAAGTGTAGAAAGCGCCAGTGATGAAATGGTCCTGAACACTATAACGGAACAGCAGGTAAGGGCTGCTGCCGCCGAACCCCGCGATTGTTAAACCATCTCGGGACGCGGTCACAGATGCCTGCACAATATTTCCAGGGAAACTCACCGTCGGTTGGGGAAGCGCATTCGTAGCAACCTGCGCAATGGTTTCTAACACCTGAGTCGTACCAAGACTGGGGTCAAATAGAATAAAATTTTCGGTCGTGACGACCAGGGCCAGATTGTCTGCCCCGAAGGCCAGACCCAGCGGAGGATTCCCCAACGGAAACGTCTGCGAGGCGTAGTTGGCCGTCAGATCGACCAGCGTCATTGCGTTGGTAGACGACGCCGGCGCCGTGTTGTTACCGTATTGCGCCACCAAAAGCCAGTGCCCGTTGGGCGAGACTGAAATCGAACTCGGCTGTGCCCCGACATTAATCGACGTCTGGATCGTATTGGTGGCGAGAGACATGACGTCGATTCGGTTGGCGGTAAAGTTCGCGATGTACAGAACGCCGCGTGCCTCGTCCAGGGCAATATCGGCCGCCTCGCCGCCGATCGGCACAACCGTTCCGAAGGTACCAGCCAGCGCCGCGCCGGCCATCAACGCCGCGCCTGCCCATGCGAATATTTGAGACTTACAAAACATACGTGACTCCATCCTCTAGCCCCGCCCGCGGGCGCACGGCTCTCTAAACCAGCATTCCTAAATGCAAACCGATCGCGCTTCGGGGAGGCATGCTTGGAACCCCGGAGGCTCGTGGGCCGGACATGCCGTCCCGATTCGATTAATCAACGCTCTTTTTGCGGCGCAGCACGATGACTCCGATAAACAGAATCGCCAGCACCGCGCATACGGTCCGAACCATAGAAGTGTCCATCATCGATCTCCTTTCCTGACAAGAATGAATTCGGCTTTTCTATCGGTAATCTTTAGAGAGGTACTAGATGTTATTCATCATCGGGATCAGCTCCCGAACGATTTTCATGGCCACCGGCCCTACTGTCACTACGAAAAGCGACGGCAAAATACAGAAAAATATCGGAAAGATTAACTTCACACCGAGCTTGGCGGCCTTTTCCTCCGCGATCTGGCGCATCTGGATACGCATGAAATCGGCATGCGCGCGCAAGCTTTGGGCAACGCCGGTGCCAAAGCGGTCCGCCTGGATCAACACCGCCACAAGTTTTTTGAGATCGTCTACTCCGGTGCGCTCGGCCAGGTTGCGCAACGCTTCCACCCGCCGTTTACCAGCTTTGAGTTCGAGGTTTACCAAACCGAATTCTTCGCTAATTTCAGGATGGGCCTGATCCAGCTCCTTAGAGACCTGGAGAATGGCCTGATCGAGACCAAGTCCGCTCTCCACACAGACGACCAGCAGATCGAGGGCGTTGGGTAAACCGCGGGAGATCTGCGTCTGACGTCGTGACGCCATCCGCCGCACGTATTCATTGGGGCCGAAGAATCCGACCGCAGCAGCCACCAGAATGACGGCGATTTTATTACCGGGATCATAGGAAGCCCTCGCCACCAAGGCAACGGCCATGAGCGGGAGGGCAACTCCTAATACGGCTTTGGCGCCATAGAGAATTTTGAGAGCATTCTCATTCCGGACACCGGCGCGAATCAGCCGCCGCTGCATGACCGTTACATCCTTTGGGGACTGCGGAACGAAGTTGCCGAGCTTTTTGATCAGCTCGTGTAAGGCGAGGCTGGGATGACTCGGCATGTGGTCCGCCTGCGCCACGCCGCCGACCACGCGCTCAATGGCTTCGTTCGGACGAACGTACAGCTTCATGCCCGCGAACGCCACCGCCACAGCCAAACCGATAAAAAGAATTATAGTGAACACAAGGGGCATAGTTTTAAACCTCAATATTCACGATTTTCTTCATAACCACATAACCCACCAGTTGCAGGGCAACCGCCCCGCCAAGCATGAGGTGGCCCACATCGTCGGTGAAAAAAAATTTGACATATTCCGGATTGGTATAGAACATCAGGACCGCCACCGCAATCGGGATACAGCTCAGGGCGGTGGCCGTCATGCGGCCGTGGGCGCTGACCGCGCGGATGCGGCCGCGCAGCTTGAAGCGCTCTCTAATCACGTACGCCAGTTTGTCGAGAATCTCCGCCAAATTACCACCCGTCCGCTTCTGCAACAATACTGCCGAGACGAAAAAGTGCACGTCGAGCGAGGGAACGCGGTCAGCCAGCTTTTGAAGGGCGATTTCGATCGGCAAACCAAGGTTGTGCTCTTCGAAAGTGCGCCGGAATTCACCCGCAATCGGCTCCTGAAACTCTCGATAAATCATTTCGAGCGAGACGGAAAACGCGTGTCCGGCGCGCATGGAACGGGACACGAACTCGAGCGTTTCCGGAAACAGCTCCTCAAAGCGTCTCAGGCGCGATCGGCGTTTGAACCATACATAGAGGAACGGGCAGCCGCAGGCTCCCAAACCCACCAGGACCGAGAAGGCTTTCCCGAAGGGCAGCAGAAACCAGCCGGCGCCAACTCCCGCCAGGAAGAGAACCAAAGACATATGAACAAAGCTCGACGGTTCCCATCGCATGCCCGCCTGCTCCAGAAGTTTTTTCAATTGCGGGCCCAGCTTGAACTTCTGCACGAGCATGTGCGCGAAGCGGTTCTTGGCCTCATCCGCCTGCTGAATCACAGCGGCGGGAGCGCTTGCGCCACCCTTTACCTTCTTGGATTTCAATTTTGTGGTGCCGGATAGCCGGGCCTTGATGCGGTCCAGATCCGACGATTTGAAATACTTCGTGATGACGAACCAAGCTCCCATGGCCGCAACCCAAATCACGAGCAACAAGCTGATAAAAATCATGTTCAGACCTCCTCTGCTCCTGCTTCGGCGAACAGAATCCCTCTTCCGCAGTATCTGTTGCGGAGCTCTTGCTGCGTGTTCTTGCTGCCGTTATCTACCATTGGAAGACCTAGAGAATGGATCATGAGTGGGAGAGGGCAGGCGCCGTATCGCGCGAGTTGAGCGCGGATTTCTTGCCGGATAGATCGGCGCATAATCGCACCGCCAGGTTCTCGATGGATTTGCCGAGGTCCCCCTCATTACTGAGCGGCTGACCCAGGGTCACGACCCGATGCAGCGAAAAATAATCGTTCGGCAGACTGGCATGCACGGCACATCCGAATAGTTTCTCCATATTGGCGGTGCCCAGCTCCTGGCGCCGGTCAACGCGGTTAACCAACACCTGGAAGCGTTCCTTCGGGAATCCGATCTGCTCCACCAGCGTCAGAGCTTTTCGCGTCAAATGCAGGCTGGGCAGCTCTGAGGTTGTGACCAGAAAGGCGCGGTCACACTCGGAGAGCGCCATCAGACTTGTGCGGTTGAACACGGAGGGGAGGTCCAGAATCACCCATCCGTAAAGCTTCCGGGAGTAATCGATTACCGCTCGTAGCCGCAAAGGATCGAGTTCGTCGGCGTAAGGCGCCGCCGGCGCGGGAAGAATATCCACGCCGCCGCAGTTTACGATGAGGGAGTTCCATAAGAGCGGATCCAGATGCTCGGCGTGCTGCAGCGCGTCCACGAGCGAACAGTTGTGATTCAGCTTCAGATAAAAACCGACCGCTCCGCCCGTAAGATCGAAGTCGGCGAGCAGGATACGCTTACCGGTAAGCCGCTGCAGCGCGAAGGCCGTGGGTGTGGCGATGGTGGAAGCGCCCGAGCCCGGCTTGGAGCTCGAAATTGCGATGACCCGCCCGGCCTCCCCTTCGGTCGGCCCTTTCGGCGCACACAGCCGCCGCAATCGCGCAATTGCTTCGCCCTGGTTGACCAGGTCGAACGGGGCATAGAGAAACTCGCTGGCTCCAGCGCGAAGGGATTGCAGAATGGCCGGCGAGTCGTTCCGCGTGTGCAATCCCACCACGTGCAAGGGGGGCGACAGAGTGGCAATAAACCGGATGAGATCGAGGGCCGCGGGAAGATCAGTGGCCAGATCCAGCAGCACCACATCCGGGGTGAGTTGACGCGCGCGCATCTCGAGCGTCTGCCGTGCTGGATAGCTCTTGAGGTCGGCCAGGATTTGGAACGCGCCGTTTTTGGGAAGTGTTGTCAGAAACTGCTGCGCCAGATCGCGGTTGGCCGCGATCAGCAAGGCTCTGATCTCCGCTTCCTTCTGGACACGTCCATTCATTCAAACGGTCCTCCCTTGACGGACCGGCGTCTTCTCGTCCGGCCTCACTTCCCCTTGCCCGATTTCTTCACGCTCTGCTGGACATCTTCCGGAGTCAGCCGCACCAAGAAATCCTTCGGAAAATAGATCTCGGGTTTGGGATCGTTAGGTCCCAGCGGCTCGGTGATCTCGGGGGTTACCAGAACTACCAAATCCGTCCGGCTCTTCTTTTCATCCCGGGTTCTAAAGAGTGCCCCGAAAATGGGCAAGCTGCCGAGGATGGGAATCTTTGCGAAGGTGTCCGTCTCCTCGTTGTCGACCAGCCCGGCGATCACAAAGCTTTGACCTGGACCTAGCTCAACCTCGGTCTCGGCGCGGCGCGTCGTGAGGGCTGGAATGGTAAAGCCGCTGATCGTCACACCGTCGGCCTTATCGAGCTCCGAGACTTCCTGGTTGAGGTGTATCTTGAGAGTACCGTTAGAGGTAACGAGTGGCGTGAAGCTCAGCCTGATACCAAAATCCTTGAATTGTACGGTGACCGCGCCGGAATTCGCGCCGCCCTGCAGAACCGGGACCGGGAACTGGCCCCCTACCAGAAATTGAGCTTCCTTCCCGTTGGTGGTCACCAGATTCGGCTCCGCCAGGATTTGCAAAATCGATTGGCTCTGGAGCGCTTGAATAAAAGCGCCGAGATTCAGTTTGGGATTGAACGCGAAGATATTCAGAGCGCTTGGAATCGAGAGCGTTCCGGTGCCGGAGTTCCCTGCGACAGTCCCTGTAGTGGCGACGCCGCCGGTGGCTGTGAGCGAACCGAGCAGTGGAGATGCTCCGGTAGTTGCACCTACCATCGTCTGGCCGGCGATGCCAAAGAGATTGACGCCGTATTGCAATTCCTTGGTGCGGTCCAGCTCGGCGAATTTCACCCTCAGGAGGATTTGCTTTTCCACAGGACCGGCGGCGACCTGCAGATTGCTCACAACGGTCTTTGCGAAGGGCGTGGCCATAGCCATAGCGCGGTCCGCCACTTCTTTGCTAGAGACGCGCCCGCTCAGGGAGATCGAATCGCGCGAGGTGTACGCCTGGATTTCTTCGTTGGGGAACGACTGTTTGAGAAAGCGTTGCAAGGGGTCCAGGTTCAGGTCCACATTCACGTTATAAAAAGTGCGCTGGCCGGTCTTGCTCCAGACCACCATGGTGGCGCTGCCGAGGCCCTTGCCGTGCACCAGGATCTCGCGCGTAGTTACAGGACTCGCATCGAGAATATCCGGATTGCTGGTTGAAATCTGCTGGATATCAGACGGATAGTCGATCACCACGCTCTTGCCGACAGTCATGCGCAGTTCTTCCGCGCTCTGGGCACGAATAAGACTTCCCCCAAGCACTGCCAGCCCACCCGATATAATTACGCGAAGCACACGTCGTCCGGAGGCCCCCAAGCCGCGGGAAAAGGTTCGCGTCCCACAGCTTAGCGCCATTCGATCCTGACTTCGTGCCTGCTCACTCAGGTGGATAATTCTCGTTCGGGTCATTTTCTTCATTCCTGCCTTTTCAGTTGTTTACATGACTCGGAAAAACTTCGACGGTTCTTGTGGTGCCGCGAATCACCACGACCTGGTCAGGCGGGGCGAGAACCGAGGGTGCCGGCGGCGGCACACGAGCGCTGACCACGGGCCTCGTCCGGGGCCTGGGGGCGGGCGCAAGTCCCGGCGTGGGCGGAGGCGCGGGGCGGCCCGCGCCGTAGAGTTCGCTAATATAGCGGCCCGGCGTCTTCTCAATCGTCTGGTCGCTCGAATTGCGCAAGACCAGTTGGATATGGCCGTCGCTTCCGGCAAGGGTCAGCGTTTCGGCCTGCTCCGGCGAGACCAGCAGCGTCACCGTGGGCGCCTGGATAGCCTGACCGCGCGCATCGGGCTGGATGGTTTGTCCCGCCGACAGCACTAGAACGTTCTGGAGGCAAGTGGTGGTCATATCGCCGTTCTCATTGGGCGGACGACCGGTCACCAACACATCGACACGCATCCCCGGCAGTACGAATCCGGCTACGCCCGCCACGTCGTTGACCCGCACCGAAACCGCGCGCATACCCACGGGAATGGTTGGCGCCAGGCCGAGTCCGCTGCCTTTGGCGGCCAGGCGGCCGTCGAGAATCGGTTCGTCCAGCAGCACATTCGAAATCACCGGCCGGTCGAGCACGTCCTCGACTTTCGAGAACGCGCCCTTCGGAAATCCGTCTGCGGCGATCTTTACGACTTTGATATCGGGCGGCTTAACCATCACTCCGACGCCTAGAGGCCGCGCCGCGACCACCAGGTCTTTGGCATCGGCCGGATCGGATTTTTTAGAACTGCCCGAATGCGCGGTCATCTGATAAAACACGCTCGAAACCACCAGCGCGAACACCAGGCTGACGCCCAACACCGTAATGAACCTGCGATCCATATATTCCTCTCCTCTGCTTCCTTTGCAGGCCTGAAAAGACCGCCAACCGGAGACTCAGCCTTTAGGGACTAGCGACAGCCACACGCCCAGCGCGATCGCCGGCGCGTAGGGAATCGATTGGCTTTGTTCCCCTCGGTAATGCTCTTTGTGCAACATACGGCGCGCGGCCGTCACCGCCACCGCCGAGAGGGCGAGAATCCCCCCCACGCCCGCGGTCCATAGCGCCGCTTCCAACACCCGGCCGGCGCCTAAAAGCGCCCCGAATCCAGCCATCAATTTGACGTCGCCACCGCCCATTCCACCGAGCAGATAAAAGATCAGGAACACAGCGAATCCGGCCGCCGACCCGGCCACCGCGTACACCCCGCCCATCCATCCGTTGTGTTCCAACTGCCATCCCAATCCCGCCGCGAGCGCCAGCGCGGGAATCCAGTTCGCGATCCGACGCCGCGCGAGATCATCGATCGTCGCAGCCAGCCCCACCAGAATTGCGATCCATACTTGCGCCGTCATCTGGTTTCCCGAAAAAAGAGGCCCCGCTCCTGCGCCTCTTCGGGCGGTTCATTGAGTACCACCGGCGGCTCGGGCTGCGCCGGGATTCGCTTGCGCCTTATCACCGGCATTCCCAACATCAACGGCGCCAAAAAGCCGGTCTGTAATGCAAATTCCGCCAACGCCTTCCCGGAAGGGAGCCGCCAGCTGATCGGATCCATCCATTCCATGGGGATATGAGGGATCCGCATCGGCGCGCCGCCGCGATTGCCCACACTTGCCTTGCGCGGCCTCATGTTCTCCGGCTTCATCCGTGTACTCCCACTTAATTACTTCGGCCGCGTCGGTGATTTTCATTAGCCCGGCGTCCGTCCAGACCCGAGTCTCTTAGGACCCTGGTTCCAGGCCGTGATTCGGAGGCGCAGGAATAGACCTCCGGAACAGAATTCGCTTGCCGTCATCTTCCACAACCATCCAGCCGGCCGAACCTTTGAGTAATTGCGAGATGGGCAGATCGATCGGCAATAATGCGAGGTTGAAGTTGTATTTCGCCATCAACTGCTGCCAGTCCCACTGCCCATTCACGATCCGAAGATACTGATTGCCGATTTCGGCGCCGTAAAAATCGCTGCGGCCGTCGACGAATACCCTTTGGCGCGGATCGGTATAAATCAGGTAGTCAGCCCACTGATCCGTCGTTAGAACACGGGAACCCAGGATCTCAGCCGCGTGCGTACGCACCATCTTGACGGGGAACACTTGATCGGGGAAATCCTGGGGCCACTGAATTGGCTGCCGAATGAGTATCAGCGCGATGATAGCCATCGCGGGCCAGGCGCTCGATCGGCGGAACGCGGCTACGGAGTCGGCTGAGATCTGGTTGAGGATAGAGGGAAGCGATCCTTTGCGCGGGCTTGGCGTAAAAGATTCCCACCACCTGCCGATTTCCCCGGCGATCACGGGCGCTGCGACGGTAATATAGATCGGCACGTGCCGCGCGCTCTCGAGGGACAGGTGCGCGAATACGATGATCCACAACGCTTCCACTATCCGTCTCCGGCGAAGCAACGACCCCGCGACCAGCAAGCCGGCTAGTAGCAGGATCTCGAACTGCAGCATGTTTTCCGAGCGGAAGCTGGGCGACTGGAACTCCTGAATCACATTGCGGATCCAGTCCGATCGAAGATATTCGGCTATATGCACGTGCAAACCGTAACCGTAGGGGTTGACTAGCGAGGCCGCGGCGCACCCGGCTGTGAGCAACACGTAACGCGTGGGACCGCTCCACGGATTATTCCCGGCCCAGGCCCCTGCGGGAGCTCCCGGCGAGCGCCCGATCCATGCTTCTACCGCTATCCCCATGGCAGTCAGACCGAGCACCGCGATCAGCACCAGAAAGCCGCCGTGAAGATTGGTCCAGACCATCGTCAGCGGCGCCAGCCACCAGATCCGGCGGCTGGGATGTTGGCGATCCGCTTCAATCATCCACATCGATATCGAAAGCAGCAGCAACGTAAAGATATGAGGCCGCGCGAGAAAATGGATCGACGACGCCCCCACTCCCAGCAGCGCTACCATCATCGCGATCAGAGGAGAGACGCCGCTCCAGATCATTCTGCGGAGGAGCGTGGCCGCGAACACCGCAATGACGACGCCCGCCGACAGCACGATTCCCTTCAGCCCGGCGAGCTTGTAAAGTGAGGCGTCGATAACATCGGTGAGCCATTCCCAGGCATACCAGGGAGCATCGGGCTTCGAAAACGAGTAAAGGTCGTGGCGGGGAACGGCGTGGTAATGGAGGATATATTCGCCAGTACGTATGTGCCAGCCCACATCGCCATCCACCAGCAATCCCTTCCAACCGTAGGCGCCGGCGAGGAACAGCCATACCAGAATGGACAGAAAGAACAAATCCGAAAGCGATGGAATCAGGACACGCGCCCAACCATTCAGGAGCGCCGATTCGATGCCGCGTGCTGGAGGCCCCGCAACGTTGAGTATTTCTGGCGAAGTCATCCCCGGTTGATGATTCGCCAGCCTGCGCCCAATACTTTAGGCCGGCGCAGGGCCGACCTGGCCCGTCTGCGCCAGCCCGAGTACACGTCGCCCGTGTACCGCCAGCTCAAATCGGCCCTTGACTCCGGTCTTTTCGAAAATGTGCATCAAATGGACCTTCACCGTGCCTGAGGTAATCGAGAGTGCCGCGGCGATTTCCCGGTTCTTCAACCCTCCGCAAATGTGATGGACGATTTCTTTCTCCCGTGGCGTAAGCCGGGGCGAAGCCCGCCGGTCAACCGAGTCGAGCATATGACCGGATAGCGAACTCTCAATCCATACCTCGCCTCGGCCAACCGAGCGCAGGCACTCGATCAAGGCCTCGATGGGCAGCGTCTTCTTCAAAATTCCCCGTGCCCCGAGCTGCAAGGCTCGGAAACAGTCGATCTCCGCCATATCGGTAACCCACAGGACCGGCTGGCAGGCGGGAATCGTACTCTTCACCTCCGAAATGAATTGAAAGACGATCTTCAAACCCGCGGCCTGATCGAGCAGGACGAGCTCGGGTTTCCGCTGCCGCAGGATCTCCAACGCGTCGAGTGGACTGGGACTCGAGCCGATGAACTCCAGGTCCTCGCACTCAGCCAGTACTTGCGTCAATCCTTTGAGTACAATCGGCTGCGATTCGCAGGCGAATACCGTGAGGTGGTTCACGCGGTTCCCCTTAGGTAAGGAGATCGACAAGGAGCAGCGGAGGATGTAGGTACTAAGTGTCGATTTAGGATCGCACTGGACGGGATGCGATCGCCAGACCGAGGAGACTGATCGCCCCGGCAGTGAGTCCCCATCCGGTCAAAAATCCCTGCTGGATCAGGAATCCGGCCAGCGGGGGCCCGGTAATCTGGCCAATCGACGTGAGCGACTGGGTGAGACCTAGCACGACCCCCTGTTCTTCACGCGGAGCGGCCTGAGTGATTAGGCTCGTGACGGTCGGCCGCACCAAGCTGCCCAGCGCCGAAATTGTAGTAGCCGCGATCAGTACCGGGACCGAATGCGCGAACCCTAGCGTCGCATAGCCAGCACCGTAAGCGGCAAACCCGACCCGGCTCAGCCGCGATTCACCGAAGCGCCGCACCAGCCGCCCGAGCGCCGGGCCTTGCAGGAAGATGCCAAGAAATCCCGCATAAGCCCACGTGAACCCGACTTGTTCCGGACCGAACGGCGCGCCGTGCCAGAACAGGCGGCGTTGCGCGTAGAGCGGGAAACCAGTGACAAACATGGCGAAGGCGAAGGCGAAACACAAGAACTGCCATAGCTTCGGACCGACGCGCGGATCGCGGAAATAGCGCCCATACTCGCCCCACTGGAGCAGCGATAAACGCCGTCCGCCGGGGCCTTCCACTTTGTTTTTAGACGCGGCAGCCTTGGGCAAGAGAAGAGATGTGGCAAGAATGCTGAGAGCCGAGAGTCCCGCAGCGGCAAAGATCGGGTCGCGGTAATCGAACTTCGCGAGATACCCGGAGATCGCGGGTCCAATCAGAAAACCCATCCCAAACGCGATGCCGATCAGGCCGAAAGATTTGGCGCGATCCTGGGGGCGAGTCACATCGGAGATATAGGCCTGCGCTAGAGAAAGATTGCCGGCAGTCGCCCCATCGATCACCCGCGCCAGAAATACGACCCACAACGAAGGAGCGAACGCCAGGACCAGGAATCCAATCAGCGTACCCGCCTGACTCACCAGAAGAAGTGGCTTGCGCCCCGTGAAATCCGACAAGCGCCCGAGCAACGGCCCTGAAACGAGCTGACAGGCGGCATACACGCCGATCAACAGACCAACTTCGGTCGCGGTGGCGCCGAGTTTCTCAGCGTAGAAGGGCAGCAGCGGGATCATGATCGTCAGCCCGAGCACATCGACGGCGACGATCAAGAAAATAGCGAGCAGCGGCGAGGGACGCAATTTACATCTTCCCAGAATCGGCCCTTTAGAATTACCTGCTGCACGTTCCAGGTTTATAAAATACAAGCGGAGGTCTCTTATGCGCTTTCATCTAAAGAGCGCGGTGTTATCACGTGTTTGCTTTTGGTCGCTCACTAGTCTTAGCGCCACACTTTTGCAGCCCGGTTCGCTAAGGGGGGAACCCGTAGCTGTGCGCCATGTTGAGGGAACGGATCATGGATTTCTCGTGCTGCGCACCATGGATGGGAAAACGATCGCCTCAGGTGACCTCATCCAGGTCGTGCAGGGAGACAGGGTCGTTTCCGAACTAACCTTTCATTTCAAAGACGGCTCCATCGATGAGGAAACGACCATCTTTTCTCAACGCCACGACTTTCGGCTCCTGAGCGACCACCATGTGCAGAAAGGCCCGTCGTTCCCGCATCCGATGGACGTCTCAATCGATGCCTCTACCGGCCAAGTGACGGTACATTCTACTGACGGCGGTAAAGAGAAGGTCGAGGCAGACCACCTCGATTTGCCGCCCGATTTGGCTAATGGACTACTGCTAGATCTCTTGAAGAACATCCCGACCGATGCGGCGGAGACGAAGGTATCGTATGTTGCAGCCACGCCAAAGCCGCGGCTCGTGAAACTCGCGATCCGGCCCGAAGGAGAGGAGACGTTTTGGACTGCTGGCGCGCCTCATAAAGCTACGCGTTGGGACGTGAAGATCGAGCTTGGCGGATTGACCGGAGTGGTGGCCTCCATGACAGGGAAACAGCCCGAAGATATTCATTTTTTGATTCTGGGCGGTAAAGCTCCGGCATTCGTACGAATGGAGGGCCAATTCTACCAGGGCGGCCCTATCTGGACCGTCGAGCTGACCAGTCCGGTTTGGCCGCGAACGCAGTCCTCGGCCAAATGAGCCCGCAGAATTGTGCGGGGCCCCATTTTACTCGGCCAGAAACTTCTTGGTTTCGCGCAGAAACACCTCGAGTTGGTCGTGATGCACCCAATGCCCCGCCTTTTCGACCTTCACCAACAAATGGTTCTGAATGAGGGAGGCTCGCCCGTCGATATCCGGATCGTCCGCCCAGCTCTCCCGTCCCCAGAACAGAAGGGCCGGGCAGACGATTCGTCCCAGTACTTCTTTGTTATCGTCCATATTCATCCCATACGGCGCGAAAATACGCGCGTAATTATCGAATTTCCAAATGATCGATCCGTCGGCGTTCCAGTTGGTTCCATGCAGCGTCAGATGCTCGGCAACCTGATCGCTCAAAAACGGATTGGCCTCTTTCATCCGCGCGACGGCCGCCGCCAGATTCGGATAGCTGTGCGGCGAACGATTTTCCAATTTGCGGATGGATTCGATCCAATCGCGCAGCCGCTCCGACGCGGGTCCGTGCAGGCGATGGTTCGCGGGCGGTCCGAATCCTTCAATAACCACGATCTTTTTCACCCGATCGGGGTAAATGCCGGCATAGAGCAGAGTCAGAATACCGCCCAGCGAATGCCCGATCACGGTCACTGGAAAGGCATTGATGATATCGGCGAGCGCCGATAGATCCAATACGTGTTCGGCGACGCTGTACAGGGCTCCTGGCGCCCAGGCGCTATTTCCGTGTCCTCGCAGATCGATGGCATAGACGTGATAATCGTCGCGCAGCGCGCGCGCCACCCAATCCCAGCTTCGTGCGTGATCGAGGCCTCCGTGCACCAGGATCATCGCGGGCTTGCCATCCGTGCCCCAATCCCAGAACTGCAACTTCAGCCGGTCCGAATAAAAGAAGTGCGATACAGGTTCCAAGCGGTCTCCATTTCAAACCTTCTTCAACTCGCATTTGATGCCCGCCAAGCGATAGGCTTCGATCAGCGCGCCCGCCGCCGGTCCATACAGAGGAGTAATCACGCGATGGCGCTCATCCAATTCGATCAGCATTCGATACCTCTCGAGCAGCATCGCACTTTGAAACACGGCGCCAACATAGGAGACGCAGGCGGGCTCCGGCGATGGAAATAAATGCCGTAGCACTGCCGCTGTCAGGGTAGCCAGGCACTGCGCGGCACCGTTTAGAATGTCTCGCGCAACCTGGTCGCCGGTCCGGGCGGTGTCGTCTACCAACTTGGCCAAGGAGGCCACGCGATCCCTGGGATATTCGTCCGTATAGAACCTGTGGAGTAAATCGTTCGCATCGCTTGCCCCGGTCGCTTCGATGAAAGCGGTGCGCAAATCCGTCTGCGGGCCCCATCCTTCCTCGCTGCGCAGCGCCGCGCGAAGCGCTTGCCGCACGATGTCGAAAGCGCCGCCCTCATCTCCGAAGATATAACCCCACCCGCCCGCGCGCGCCGTTCGGCCCTCCGGGTTTCTTCCAAACGCCATCGATCCGGTACCCGCAATCGTAATCACACCCGGCTCGCCGCCGATTGCTCCGGCCAATGCAATCAGCGCGTCATGTGTGAAAACGTATTGGCCGGCGCTGACAAGCTGCCGCGCGAGCGTCTCTTTATCGGCGAATCCTCCGCTGAATCCTAAACAGGCGGCCTCGAAGATCGCTTCTCTCAACCCGGCTTGCTCTTGCGCTGCATCTATCGACCCGCTTAGGGCGTCCACAAATTTCTCGCGACCCTCCGCCGCGCCCGCGTGATTGCATGGCCCCGCGCGGCCGATGCCCAGAACTCGCCCGGTCTCATCGCCAATCAGCGCGGTGGTACTAGACTGTCCGCCATCGACCCCCAGAAACAATCGCGTCATTTGCTGATGGGGCTCACCTTGTACAGAGTTGCGCCAGGGGCCGTCGCGACGGCGATCAAACCCCACGAATCCGGATCGTCGCTGAAATCGGCCGCGCCCCAATCGCTGTCCTTAACTAGGAGATAGTTCACGTCTCTGCGTCGCATTTCATAGGTGGCGGCGCGCCGGATCGATCCTTTTGGCCGGATAGCCCGGTCGTCGGGGTTCTCAGCCAGTGTGGTCCAGTGGCCCTGCGGATCCGGCGTCTGCACCTGCAAGCGGATCGGCCACGGATGTTCGCGCGAGGTCTCCATGTCCACCTCGTCTAGAATTTCCATATGCCCGAAATCGACATCGATATACATTCCGGGAGCCGCTGTCTCCCAAGTCTTCCAGCGCGTCGCAGGCGAGTTATCGAAGGCCAGTTGCACTTCCCAGGAGTTTGGAAAAGCGCGCAGCCGCCAATCGGATTGTCGCGGCAGTTCGACACTGCGATGCCGGAACCGCAGTTCGTGAACAACCCATTCCTGTAAACCTTGACCCCGCGCCGTCTGGACCAACCGAACCCGTCTCATCTCCCGTCCCGGGAATCGGAACGCCAACATCCGCGTGGGTTGATACGCTTCCGTCCAGCCGATGTTCAGCCCATCCGTCAGCATCTGATTGAACGAAGCCTGAAAACTCACGAGAATTTCACGCGAGGTATAGGACTCGGCGATGTCCCCCAGGCTCAGGATGCGCTCTCCGCGAGGAACATTCTGTTCGACCAGCCGCGCCAAAACGTACCCGTAGGATACCTCGTGCAGATACCGGTCCTCGGGAATGCGCCGCAATGCGGCCCGATAAGGAAAATGTTCGATACGCCACGCGTAGCGATTGGAATAACGGGGGATCATCCAGGGCCACGACGTCAACGCGTGAAACATTACCAGCAGGACCAGCAGCCATTGCAGGTTTCCGATTGCCAGCGCCATCGCCAGCGAAAAGAACGGAAGACAGGGAATCAGAAATCGCGTGCCGACATTGGCCATATATACCGCCAGCAACAGAGAGCCAGCCAGCAGCAGTCGTCGCCCGGCACGATAACGCAGCGCCAGTAGCGCGAGAGGAGCGGCCAGAAACACCGGTCCGATCAGGCCCTCGGTTTTTCCTCCGCGCGCCGCGACCTCGAGCGGCAAGACCCATTTGTCCTGCACATCGTAGCTTCGCAGCCCTTCGGCCCACTGCTGTTCCGTCAAGGGATGCATATTGGAATTTCGGAAAATCTGGTTGCCGAAGGGCGCGATGGGATTTTGCAGATAGATCCAGTTCTTGGTCATCCAGGGCCCGATCATTACGGCCGCGCATGCTCCCACGATCAATACCGGACGGAGCTTGCGGGCCCGCCAGGCGACGAATCCCAGCGCGTAAAGCAGCATGATGAAAGCTGTGTATTTCGCCGCATAGGCGTAGCCCGCGAGTAGCCCGACGGGAATCAGCAGCCGCGGATCACGGGTTTCATCCCATATCTCGAGCCAATAGAAAACCGAGAACGCGATCGCCGCGGCGCCCACATCGATGTAGGCGCTCGAACCCGTCTTGCCGACAATCGGGCTTGCGTAGGTGAGCAGCGCCGCCGCCGCTCCTACCCAGGGCTTGCCGATCCTCAGCCCGTAGGCGAAGATCGCCCACGCGAGTGCGATCGCAAACGCCAAATGCACCAGCGCGGCGGCGGAGTGTCTTCCCCACGCGAATGCGGGCACAAACAACATCTCCACGCCCTGACCAAGACCCGCATACATATTGGTAGTGATGCGCACGAATCCGCGCTCGCGAAGGTATCGCGCAACCAGCTCCAGATGATAGCCGGAGCCGTCCGGGCTCGACTCCGGCGCCCAGGCATTGATGAAATAAACCACCGTGAACGCCGCGAAGATCAGACCGAATCCGATTTTCAAACTCGCCGGCAATCGACGCGCGCGGCTCCCCTGGGGCACACTTTTTCTTCGCGTCATCACCGCCGCCAGAATGACGCCCGCAAGAAGCGCGAACAAAACCGGCTTATAGGCGATCTTCAGCGCGAGTACGGCAAAGATGGCGGCATGCAGGCAGGCCGCGCCGAGCATAAATGCCAGAGGATATTTCTCGGAACGATTCTTCCCGGAATTACTCCAGTCAACGCTAAGGTATCGAGCCACCAGGATTCCGGTGGCGTAACATGCCGCGACTGTGAACCCCGCGCCGAATAATGCGGCCAGTGCCTGCAACATCACTTGATCAGCCCGATCCGCGTGAGGATGAATCCGAGCCTCGCTCCATCCTCTTTCGATGTCCAGGTTTTATCGATCTCCGCAGCCAGGATTGTGTCTCCTTCGGGCGTTATCCAGCCGGCCGGAATCGGTTTCTCGAAATGCCTGGACCCGGGAGTGGAATAATGCACCTGATCCACCAAATGGTCATTCACATAAAAGGAAATGGTCACCGGGCCGGTATCTTTGAAGGTCGCGCCCGCAATCGATAGATCGATGCTGAATTTGAGTCTCTGGTTCGACCTTAACCTGAGCTTGACGGCAGGACGCTGACCGGTCCATCGCCAGCTTCCGCCGCGACCGCGCGCGATGTCCCGCACAATGTGCGCGTTGGCATCGAGATCCGCCATATTAACCACATTCCAAAAATAGGAATGATATTCCTCAAAGAGCGGGCGCTGCTCCGGCGGCGCGTACGCTTCCGGCCTACTCCCGCAGGCGCACAGTCCGGCCGCGAGAGCCGGGAGAACGGCACGCATCGTCACGTTCCGCTAATATAGCGAACCTGAAGGCTATTTTCTTGTGCTACACTGGCGGTTTATGTGGATTCACCCGGCCAGCTCCTATCGATTTTGGTGGTACTTTAGCACCTGAATTCCCGTGGGTGGCGTTAGCTGAGCGTGAATCAAGAAATGCGACCCACTCGAAAGAGTGGGTTTTTTATTTAAGGAGACGGCAGGAGTCCGCCAATGATCATCTCGATGAAACTGCATGCCAGCAAGGAAGAGATTGCAAGTGTTCGCGCCCGTGTTGAAGAGTTCGGCTATAAAGTCCATTCGATTGAAGGCGAAGAGCGCGTCGTAATCGCCGTGGTAGGCATCGGCGATGTCACGGAGTGCCTGGAATCGCTCGAAGCCATGCCGGGGGTCGAAAAAGCCGTGCGCATCTCTGCGCCTTATAAATTCGTCAGCCGCGAGTATCGCTCCGCAAAAACCGAGATCGAGGTTCGAAACGCCATTATCGGCGGCGACGATTTCGTGGTCATGGCGGGTCCGTGTTCGGTAGAGAGCGAGCGCCAGATTCTGGAATCCGCTGAAATCGTGGCCCGCGCCGGCGCAAAAATTCTGCGGGGAGGTGCGTTCAAGCCGCGCACGTCTCCGTACGACTTCCAGGGTCTCGAAGTCGAGGGACTCAAACTGCTGGATAAAGCCCGCCGCGCCACCGGGCTCGGAATCATCACGGAAGTAATGAGCGATCGCGATGTTGAACTGGTGGCCGAATATGCCGATATTGTGCAAATTGGCGCACGCAATATGCAGAATTTCGCGCTGCTGAAGACGCTCGGCAAATGCGGCCGGCCGGTGCTTCTCAAACGCGGCATGAGTTCCACGGTGAAGGAGCTGCTCATGTCGGCCGAATACGTAGTGGCACATGGCAACCCGAAGGTGATCCTGTGCGAGCGCGGAATCCGCACCTTTGAAACGATTACGCGCAATACCTGCGATATCGCGGCGGTGGCCGCGCTGAACGAGCTGACTCACCTGCCCGTGATCCTGGACCCGAGTCACGCCACCGGGAAGCGCAGCCTGGTGCCGCCGCTCTCGCGCGCCGCGGTGGCGATCGGCGCCGACGGTTTGCTGGTCGAGGTGCATCCCACGCCGGAAAAGGCGTTCAGCGACGGCGCGCAGTCACTCGATCCGAAACAGTTCGCCCGGATGATGAAGGACCTGGAGCCCTATATCGATCTCTGGAAGCGCGCGCGAGTGTCCGAGGCCGCGTCGCCCGCCATAAGCAGCCGGTAGACGATGTTAACCTTCTGAACGTGCGATTCCGGTTTCAGCCCTGGCACCTAGCACTCGTTGTAATCCTGCTGTGCGTCGCAGGCGTCGCCGTTATCCACTGGCGAAGTGTTTCGCGCCCCGTCACCGCGATTAGCCTGATTGAGTATCTGCCGCCGGACCGGGCCGCACACGTTTACGTCGATGTCAGCGCGCTGCGGAATAGCGGCCTGCTGGATGTATTGGCTGGATCGAAAGCCGCCGAAGAACCGGACTACACGCGGTTTGTCGAGCGGACCGGCTTTGATTATCGCTCCGATCTCGACGCGGTAGCCGCCGCCTTCCTGCGCGGCAATTCCTACATGGTGTTGCGCGGTCACTTTGACTGGAAGCGTTTGAACGATTATGCGCGCGCCGAGGAAGGGAGCTGTCTTAACGGCTTCTGCACCATGCCGGCCAGCAGTCCGGACCGCCATATTTCGTTCTATCCCATCAAATCGGATATCCTCGCAATGGCTGTGTCGAGCGAGGTGCGCGGCACCGACATGATCGGACCCAAGCAATGGCGAAACCCTCCCAGCCTGCCCGCTGAACCCGTGTGGGTATCGGTGCCGCCCTTCATGTTCGCGGATGTCAGCGGTCTTCCGAACGGCACGCACTCTTTCCTAACTCCGCTGGCACAATCGCAAGGGGTGACCTTCGCAGCTGGACCGCGGGACCAGCAGCTTCAGGTCCGGGTCGAAGTAATTTGTGCGACGCCCGAAGCAGCCGCCGCGCTGTCCACTCAGCTCACGTCAACCACGGATTTATTGAAACACATGATTGCCCGCGAACACATGACCCCCAATCCGCGCGATTTGAGTGGAGTGCTGGCCGCGGGAAATTTTAAGCAACAGGGCCGTAATGTGACCGGCGCGTGGGCGATCGAGCGCGGCTTTATCGAGGCCCTCGCCTCGGGGCAGCTGCAGTAGGACTAAGCTTGGCGCGGCGGCGCTTCCCACTTTCCGCTCCGGGTTTGTCAGAATAGGGCGCATGCAAGCACGCGTTCTTGCCTTCGTTCTCGCCGGAGGAAAAGGTACCCGGCTATACCCGCTGACTAAGGAACGCGCCAAACCCGCCGTACCGTTCGGCGGACGTTACCGCATTATCGATTTCGTGCTCAGCAACCTGATCAACTCCGGGATTTATTCCACCTACGTGCTGATCCAATTTAAGAGCCAGAGTCTGCTGCAACACCTGCGCGACGGCTGGGAAGTCAGCAGCCTTCTCAAGCAGCATTTCATCATTCCGGTGCCGGCGCAGATGCGCTCCCCCGGCGAGGACTGGTATCGCGGCACCGCCGATGCCATTTATCAAAACATCAATTTGATCGAGCAGGCCGATCCGCATTTCGTCGTGATCTTCGGCGCGGACCACATCTACCGGATGAATATCCGCGAGATGCTGGAGTACCACATGCACAAACGCGCGCAAGCGACCATCGCCGCAATTCCAGTGCCGAAAAAATTATCGGCCGAGTTCGGCGTGATCGAGACCGCTCCCGACGACAGCGTCCTCGGATTTCACGAAAAACGCGAAGACGCGCCGGCGATGCCCGGTGATTCCGACCGGGTGTATGCCTCCATGGGGAATTATATTTTCACGACCAGCTTGCTGCTGCGCGAGCTGCATGCGGATGCGCAGAACCCCGACAGTTTGCACGATTTCGGCCGCGATATTTTGCCTTCCCTGATCGGGCGGACGGAAATGTTCGCCTACGATTTTCAAACCAACCGCATTCCCGGCGATCCTACGACGCAGGCGGCGTACTGGCGGGACGTCGGCACGATCGACGCCTATTACGACGCCAACATGGACCTGCGGTCGGTCGCCCCGGCGTTGAATCTTTACAATCGCCAATGGCCGCTGCGAACTGCGGGCTACTCCGACGCGCCTGCTAAATTCACTTTTAACGATGAGGGCCGCCGCGGCGAGGCCATCGATTCCATCGTGTCCGGCGGCAGCATTCTTTCGGGAGGCATGGTGCGCAACTCGGTGCTGGGACGCGGCGTGAGGGTACATACGGGCGCGCTGGTGGAGGACTCGATCGTGTTCGACAACTGCGATATCGGCCGCCGCGCGCGAGTGCGCCGCGCGATTCTAGATAAGAATGTGCAGGTGCCCGCGGACGCGAGGATTGGTTACGACCTCGATCATGACCGGCTGTTGCACTATCACGTGACCGACAGCGGGATCGTAGTGGTGGAGGGTCATCGTTCCACCGTCGAGGTCGCCTCCGTGCTTGTGTAGTATAGAATGGTGAAGTCGGCTCGTAATTCTCCCCTACCGGCACATTTCCCGAAGCGGGCGCGTAGCTCAACTGGCAGAGCAACTGACTCTTAATCAGTAGGTTGTAGGTTCGATTCCTACCGCGCTCACCACCCCCAGCCGAATTTTAGAAGGGAGACTCAACAAGCATTTTTTCGAGCAGTTCGCCACGACATGAGTTCTCATCAAGTAGGGTCAAGGAAATTAGCTCCGTCCGCTTGGCTGCCGATCCATTTCAGTTGGTCTTGGCAATCGGAACATTCTTGAAATCATTGAATCCCTTCAGCAACCGTAGAGTGGCATCTCCGTCAAGTTTCTCGCTGGTATACCTCACTTCATATAACCCTTGAAGATTGGACGGCAAGCGAATGCCGTCCTTGACTAGTAGAATGAATCTCCTTCCGTATAATGCCATCGCTCCACCAATCTCAATGAGCACATTTCCATTTAGTACCACCTCCTTCCCCCCCTCTGGCGTCATGAGCTCCCGATCCGCATCAACATGAATGATAGCGGCTCCACATGTACGCATGTCATCCATGAACTTGTCAGGGATTGGCTTCGCTACGGATTCCCGCTCCACTGATACAACCGGCTCGAACTGGCCGAATTCAAGTAGTTCTTTTATCTGCGGAATTAGCTCGCGATTCTTGCCGTGCGTAACAAATACTCGCTTCTCACGGGGATCAAAGTGACTCGGACGCGGTGGCATAATGGGGACGGCGTTCGGCTCTGGACATGACTCACTTTGACGTTCAATTTCTTCTCCCAACGCGGTACTATGCTGCTGTTCCTTCTCTTGCGACTGAGCAATCGCCACCGCGGTATTCTTCAGATCAATATATTGAACTCCGTTAATCTCCTTCAGGAAGCGCGCGTATTTCGCCGCCTCGCTAATAAAACCCCATGCGCGCTGCAACGCCTCGCTTGGTACTTCCAGAGACTCAAGAACCTTTAATGCCACATCTTCTCTGGGCATCTTAGCGCCATCATATTTCTGAAGGAACTGCCGAACGACTCGGGGCCTTAACGCGGCTTCGCGGCGGGCGGCAAGGCCATCAGGATCATCGGCCGATTTCGTTGCGAGTCGATGCCCAAGATCGGTAATTGTAATCACATCGGCGTTATAGCCACCTTCGGTCAACCCATACGCGATAGCTGCTCCACACAAGCTCCTGAACGGACCGCTGCCAGGTTGAACTTTCATCGCATGAGCAACGTCAAGCGGTTTCGTGGGCTTACCCGCGTGCTCGTCGATAATAGCTTTGGGCACTCTCATCGCCTGTTCCAACGAAAACGCCGGCACATCTGTTTGCGATAGATATTTCTTCGTCCGCTCGGGTTCTAAAGCAGGTGTTTTCTTTATGTTTTTGTTCATACAGAGATGGTACGGCTGCCGCCCTCCCTTGTCAATCCATCAGACATATCCGTTTGCTATTACTTCGCAGTTTACGATGTACAACCGTGAATAAGTGGGTTATCAGATGTATTAGTCTTTGGACGGTTATCGTAATCCTTTTTTTCTATCTATAGAAAACGCCTATTCGTACGGCGGCGGTTTAGCTCACAAACGATGATGAGATCCAGCATTCGGTGTTTGCGACCGGCCGCAGACGCGTGCGCTCTACCCGTTTTTAGGCGACATGGGGGGAATCACAAAGCCTTACAGCCCCAGCCCCGCACGCACCTCCGACGCCGGAAGTTCCTTCCAGTGCCGGTTCATATTATCGAGCGTCATAAAAGAGCGCGGCTCCATCTGGTCGATATACAGGCGCCCCCGCAGATGATCGATCTCGTGCTGCAAAATTCGCGCGTACCATCCGTGGGCCTCGACGCGCTGTTGGTTTCCGTGCTCATCCCGATACTCGACCGTAACCGAGCGCGCGCGCTTGACGAGCGCGCTAAATCCGGCGAGGCTCAGGCAGCCCTCGAAGAATTCGGTCTGCTCGGCCGACTGTCCTACGATACGCGGATTGATGAGCACGTGAAATGGGATAGACTCGCGCTGCCGCTCCGCGAGGCGTTCGGCGGAGATATCTTTCGAATACTCGGGGCGGTCTTCAATCACCACAATCTGAATCGGCAAACCCACCTGCGGAGCCGCCAAGCCGACACCGGGCGCGTCGCGCATGGTTTCGCGCATCCAATCGATCCAATCGTGGGTTTGCGGCGAGCCGATCTCTTCGTGTAAAAGGGGCCGTGCGGGCTTGCGCAAAACCTGTTCCCCTACCTGGACAATCTTTAAGCGCATAGTTTGCGCCTAAAGCTGAATCCTCGAAAACAGATATCCCCCGAGCCCGAGAAAGCACGCGGCCAGGATACACAGCACCGCCAGATCCAGGCCCAAGCCGAAATGGGAAATACCGATAAGAGAATGTCGCAGGCCATCCACACCGTAGGAAAGCGGATCGAGATTCGTGATCACGTCCAGCAACTTGGGCAGCCCGACCAGCGGGAACAGGGCTCCGGAAAGAAAAAATATCGGCATCACCAGAAAATTCATGATCAATTGGAATCCCTGAAAATCGCTCAGGACCGAAGCGAGCGCGGTTCCCAGAGCCGTGAAGGTAATCGCGATCAGCGCCATGAACGCGAACGCGAGCGGAAAGCCGCCGAAATTGGACGGATGGAATCCGGCCAGCAGACAGATAATAATCACAATCACGCCTTGAAGGACCGCGACCGTCGCGCCGCCCAGAGTCCGGCCGATCATAATCAAAATCCGCGGCACGGGAGCCACTAGAGTTTCTTTCAGGAATCCGAACTGCCGGTCCCAGATCAGCTCGATACCGGCGAAAATCGACGTGAACAGGACCGTCATGGCGATCACGCCGGGCGCAATAAATTGAAGATAACTTCCCTGCCCCGCTTTGCTAAAGATCGGTCCGAAGCCGAAACCCAGGGCCAGCAGAAACAGCAGCGGCTGGCCGAGAGAAGCCACGATTCGTGGGCGCGAGCGCGAGAAGCGCTTCAGTTGCCGCAGCCACATGATATAAATCGTGCTCATGGATTAGCGCTTCGGCCTCCACATTCTGGACATGGCTCGCATCTGGTCTATCGACCCGGCATTCTCTTCGCGAATGGACGATCCCGTCAGCGCCAGAAAAGCTTGCTCCAGCGTCTCAGAGCCGGTTTGCAGCTTCAGCGCTTCCGACGTGCCTTGCGCGACGATGCGGCCGTGATCGATGATTCCGATGCGCTGCGCCACGCGCTCCGCCTCCTCCATATAATGCGTGGTCAGGAAGACCGTGACGCCCTCCTCTTCATTGAGTTTTTTGACGTGAGTCCAGAGCTGATTGCGAGTTTGGGGATCGAGGCCTAGCGTGGGTTCGTCGAGGAACAGGATCTTGGGCGTATGCAGTAATCCTCTGGCGATCTCGAGGCGCCGGCGCATGCCGCCCGAGAACTGCTTTACCGGATCGTTCCTCCGGTCCCAGAGCTCGAAGAGTGTCAGGAGCTTTTGAATCCGTTCAGATCGGACGCGCCTGGGCACTTTGTAGAGTACGCCGTGAAAATCCATATTTTCGTAGGCGGTCAGCTCGTCGTCCAGACTGGGATCCTGAAAGACAATTCCAAAGAGCCTGCGAACCGCATTCTGGTTGACGGCGGGATCCAGGCCATCGAGCTCCACTTTTCCGCTAGTGGGCTTCAGGAGTGTAGTGAGGATTTTTATCGTCGTCGTTTTGCCCGCGCCATTAGGGCCCAGGAAAGCAAAGATTTCGCCTTTGCGGACTTCGAAGGAAATGTCATCGACCGCGACCAGATCCCCAAAGGATTTAACCAGATTCTGGACGCGAATCATTTTTATCCGGCTTCTCCCAAGGTTGATGGTGTGGGCCGCTGTCGCGATCCTCGACACGATCGTAGAGATGCTCATCGGTGGTCGTACCGAGCGAAAGATTGTAGAGGCTGGTCAGGCCCAATCCCTCGCGAAGGTCCTCGTCGAAGGCATGGAGCGTCTGGAGATGGGAAGCGAGCGCGGGTTCTTCACGGCCCGAAGGGGTGCACAGAAACATTTGGTAGCCCCGGTTGACCAGCATTCCGATTTCACTTCCGATCAGCACTCCGGCCTTGCCGATCCGCACGTTGCCACCGCCAACATCTTCAACGATAGCGCCGCACCCGCTCCGCGTGACGCGCGCCCGGCCGGCGGATTCGAGAGCGATATGAAAGTTGAACTGTTTTAAGTTTGCGATACGTTCTTCAAAAGTCGGCGTGTGAGTCTTGGGCCGGCGAAAGAACATAGACCTCATTATAATGCCTAGGTGCGGTATGTACTCGCGTTGGATGAAGGGACCACCAGCGCGCGGGCGGCGCTCTATAACGAGGAAGGGCGCCGAGTGGCTATGGAATCAAGTCCGATCGAGTGCGTCCATCCGCGACCCGGCTGGGTGGAACAGGACGCCAACTCGATCTGGCAGGCGCAGCTCGATGCCACCCGTCGAACTCTGGATGCAGCCGGAGTAAAGGCTTTTGAGATTGCCGCGCTAGCTATCGCGAATCAGCGCGAAACTGTCGTCGTCTGGAATCGTCGCACGAGTGAGCCGATCGCACCGGCCATCGTCTGGCAATGCCGCCGCACCGCTGATTATTGTGAGGCACTGGCGCCGCGTGAAACCATCGAGCGCAAGACGGGTCTGGTCCTCGACGCCTACTTCTCCGCCAGCAAGATTCGCTGGATTATTGATCATACCGGCGCGCATCCGGACGACCTGCTCTTCGGCAATGTCGATGCCTGGCTGATCTGGAAATTGACCAACGGCGCGGTACACGCGACGGACCCCACCAATGCCTCACGCACCATGCTGATGAATCTTGCAAGCGGCGAATGGGATCCTGAATTGCTCGCGATCTTCGGCTTGCCTCTTGAGATGCTCCCCAGGATCGTGCCTTCGAGCGGCGTGTGCGGCATGGCGGCGGCGGAACATTTTGGCGCGGAAATACCTATCGCCGGAATCGCAGGCGATCAGCAGGCTGCATTATTCGGCCAGGCGTGTTTTGCACCGGGGATGTCCAAAAATACTTATGGCACGGGATGTTTTGCGTTGATGCACTCCGGCGAGCGCCAACCGGCCTCGACGAACCGGCTGCTCGCGACGCGAGCGGCGTCAGCCGATGGAACGCCGCAGTTCGCGGTCGAAGGCAGCGTGTTTATCGCGGGAGCAGCAGTTCAATGGCTGCGCGACAAACTGCAACTCATCTCGACGTCCGCAGAGTCGGAGATACTGGCGGCGTCCATTCCAGACACCGGCGGAGTGTATGTCGTGCCTGCCTTTGTTGGTTTGGGAGCGCCGCATTGGGACTCGGCGGCGCGCGGCATTGTGAGCGGAATCACTGCCGCGACCGATCGCGCCCACCTGGCTCGCGCCGCGCTTGAAAGCATCGCGTATCAGACGCGCGATCTGATCGAGGCGATGCAGTCGGACAGCGGCCAGTCAATCAAGCAACTGCGTGTAGATGGCGGAGCCTCAGCTAATAATTTTCTGATGCAATTCCAGGCCGATATTCTGGACTGCCCTATTGTCCGTCCAATCGAGATCGAAACTACCGCGCTTGGCGCTGCGTATCTGGCTGGTCTCGCGACCGGATTTTTCAAAGATCTGCCCGATCTCGAAAGATTCTGGAAAGTCGATCGCGTGTTCGAGCCGCGGATGACCGCCGAATGCCGTGAGGAATTACTAGCGGGATGGAAAAGCGCGGTCGCGCGCTGCCGGCTGCGAGACTAAGGTTACTTTAGGCGCCCAGCTCGCTCTGGATCGCCGCGGCGATGCTATTCGCGAAATGCTCAACGCGCCCGGCCTCGGGACCTTCCACCATGACGCGGGCCAGAGGCTCAGTGCCGGAAAATCGGACCAGCACGCGTCCCATATTCCCGAATTCCTGCTCGGCGCGGCGGATCTCGGCGTTTACCAGCTTCAGGTTGTCGAGCGGCCGCCTTTCTTTGATCCTCACGTTCACCAGGAGCTGCGGATACACTTCGATTTCATCGGTCAGCGCATCCAGGCTGTTTCCAGATTCGCGCATCACCTCTAGCACCCGCAGCGCGGTGAGCAGCCCATCCCCCGTGGTCGCATAGTCGCGAAAAATAACGTGCCCGCTCTGTTCCCCGCCTACCGCGGCATTGCGCTTCACCATTTCCTCGAGCACGTACTTATCGCCGACCGGCGTGCGCACCAGCGCGATCCCATGGCGCGTCAGCGCCCGCTCCAGGCCGAGATTCGACATCACCGTGGCTACCACTTCCGTCAAGCGCCCGCGCGCTTGCAACGGCAAGGCGACCAGCAGCATGACCGCATCGCCATCCACGAGCTTGCCTGAACGCGTGACGAACATCGCCCGATCCGCGTCGCCGTCGAACGCGACTCCCAGATCCGCACCGGTTTCGAGCACCCGGGCGCGTAATCCTTCCAGATGCAAGGAGCCGCAATTCAAATTGATATTCCTGCCATCGGGGCTGCAGCCTATGCAATCGACCTGCGCCCCCAGGCGCTCAAACAGCGCCGGAGCGAGATACGATGCGGCCCCGTTGGCGGCGTCGACGACCAGACGCAAGCCACCCAGACGCGCGGGCAGCGTCCCAGCCAGATGTTCGATGTACTCCCGATCCAGTCCTTCGTCGGTGGTTAGCGCTTTCGGCGCGGCCTCTGCGCCGGACTCGAGAAATGCGAAGATATCTCGCTCCAGCTCGTGTTCCTGTTCGTCCGGCAGCTTGAAGCCGGAATGATCGATAATTTTAATTCCGTTGTCGTGATATGGATTATGCGATGCAGAGATCATGACGCCGGCGGCGAAACAACCGGTGCGCGCGACGTGCGCAATGCCGGGCGTAGTGATTAGCCCCGCGAAGCGAGCTCTTACGCCTTGCCGCTCCAGGCCGCCGGCGACGTGTGCCGCGATCCATGGCCCGGATTCGCGGGTATCCATGCCAATCACAACCTCGGCGTCCAGGTGCTTCGCGCTCACCCAGCGGCCGAGCGACACACCCAGCGCAAAGCTCGTGGCCATATCCAGCGGGAATTGCCCAGCCGCTCCGCGCATCCCGTCCGTTCCGAAAAGCTTCCGCATGGTTGTTCTTATTGTTTCACGATTCCTTATACGCTCTTGATCTCGGTCCACAGCCGGTCCCGAAATCTCTGCGCCGCCGCCGAGCGCGGCATAATCCATTCGCCCCGCGCCAGCACTTCAGGAGGCGGGTACAAAACTGGATCTTCCCGCAGATCTGCTGGAAGCAGCTTGCGAGCGGCCCCGTTAGCCGTACTGGTCCGCATCGCGTTCACAATTTTGGTTGCCACATCCGGCCGCAGCAGATAATTTATGAGACGATGCGCCAGTTCGGGCCGACGACTTTCTCGAAGAATTGCCAGAGTATCCGCGTAGCGCAAAAATCCTTCCACGGGATATGAGAATGCGAGCCGGTCGGGCGCGGCAGCAATGGCTTGGCCCGCGGTTACAGCCCAAGCTTGGGCAGCCGCAACATCGCCCGCGATCACTTGATCGCGCACCTCCGCGTTCAGATACGCACGCACCAGGGATTTTTGGGCAATGGCTTGCTGCTCGGCCCGTTGCAGCTCGTCGTGGTCTTCGGAGTTGAGCGAATATCCGAGCTTTTTGAGGCACGCGCCGAGTACCTCCGTGGGATCGTCCAGCATGGTGATTTTTCCGCGCAGGCGCGTGTCCCACAGACTCGCCCAGGCTCGCGGCGTGAGCGCGAGCGCTTTTTGATATAAGATGCCCGTTGCGCCCAGCATATAAGGCACGTTCCATTGAAGCCGCGTGTCCCAGGGCGGATTCTGAAACGGTGCATCCAGGTTTTCGAGGTTCGGCAACCACTCATGCCGAAGCGGCTGCAATAAATCCATTGCGCACATCGGCTGAATAAAATCGTTGGAGGGGACGACCAAATCCCATCCGGAATTTCCGGTCATCACCTTTGCCAGCATCTCTTCGCCGCTCTCGTAAGTTCCGTAGCGCACTTCGACGCCGGATTCGCGCTCGAAATTCGGAATCGTATCGGGCGCAACGTAGTCGGACCAGTTGTAGACGTTGAGCCGCGGCGTTCGAGAGTTGCACGCCGCCGCGCCCGCCGCACTCATCAGAAAAATGCGGCGATTCATGCCCGATCGAAGCCTCTCGGAAACGATCACGAGGATGCCCAGCACCACTACCACCATGGTCGAGACCGCGTTCAGCATCGGGTTGACGCCACGGCGCGCCAGTGCATAAATCACCATAGGCAGCGTCTGGGAATTGACGCCCGCTACCAGACTGGTGATCACGTAATCGTCAATCGAGACCGTGAACGCGAGCATGGCGGCCGCCGCCATCGCCGGGCCAAGATATGGAAGGGTGACGCGGCGGAACGCTGAGAATTCGGTCGCGCCCAGATCGAGCGCCGCTTCTTCAAGCGCCGGATCGAACGTGCGTAGCCGCGCCATCACCACCACCACCACGTAAGCCACCGAGAAGGCAACATGCGCCAGAATCACGGTGTGCAGGCCCAGGCGCAGGTGCAGGAACCGGAACACCCACTGGAAGAACGCCAACAAAGACACTCCGGTTACAATTTCCGGCGTGACGAGCGAAAGATACATCGATCCGGCTAGCCAGGTCGAGCTGCGCTTCCACAACGCATACGCGGCGAGCGTGCCAATCGTTGTGGCGAGCGCCGTCGCGACCACCGCGATGATCAGACTGTTCATGGCCGATTCCAGCAATTCGCGGTCGACCCAGGCTGCACGATACCAGTGCAGCGAGAATCCCTGCCAAACCGTGAATCTCGAAACATTGAAACTGAAGATCGCCAGAACCAACAACGGGACATGAAGAAATGCGTAGACGGCCAGCGCATACCAGGCCAAACCGCGTTTCACAGGAGCTCTTCCCCTCGCCGCCGTACCGCGAACAACAGCGCCATGGAAACAGCCATCAAAACTAGAGAAGCCGCGGCCCCAAAGGACCAGTCGCGTGAGCTCGTGAACTGATTCTGGACCAGGTTGCCGATCATGATCGTCTTGCTTCCGCCGAGCAAATCCGAAGTGAGATAAGTGCCCAGGCAGGGAATAAAGACGAGGATCGCGGCAGCCCGAATTCCCGGCGCGCAGAGAGGAATCGTCACGCGCATTAAGGTATCCCACGGCTTTGAGCCAAGGTCGGCAGCGGCTTCAAGCAGATTTTTATCCAGGCGCTCGAGTGTGGCGTAGAGCGGCAGCACCGTGAATGGCAGGAATCCGTAGACCAACCCAAGGATCACTGCGCCGTCGTTATAGAGCATTGGCAGCGGCTCTCTAATCAGGCCGGCGGTTTGGAGCAGCGTATTGATCAATCCTGTATCGCGCAGCAGAAACATCCAGGCATAGGTGCGGATCAAAAAACTGGTCCAAAACGGGAGAATCACCAGGCTAAGATAGAGATTTTTTCGCGCTCCCGAGCGTGCGATGAAAAGCGCCAGAGGAAACCCGAGCAGAAGACATAGCGCGGTAGCCACCGCCGCGATCCAGAAGGAGCGCACGAAAATCGATCCGTACAGCGGATCGAACAAGACGAGCGTAATTTTCGAGCGTAAACGGCATTTCGACGCCGCCGTAAGCGCCCCGCGTAAGCACGCTATAGACACCGACGATCACCAGCGGAACCACCAGCGTGGCCAGCATCAGCGCCATTGCGGGAGAGATGAAAATGTTACGCAGTCTTTGGCACTCAGGAAAAACGCAGCTCATCGGCCGCGCTCCACCACAGGTGTACCGCTTCGCCTTCGAGAAATGCGCCGCATTCCGGCGGGATCTGCGCCAGCAGCGTTTCTCCGTTCTCGCGGCGCGCCGTCACATGCATGCACGCGCCCAGGAACACAGATCGTGTCACCACGCCGAAGACAGCGATACTCCCAGCGCTGGGCAACTCGCGGGAAATACGCATAGCCTCGGGGCGAACTCCGACGCCGTCGATCCAATTCATCGCGCCCAGAAACGATGCTACGAATCGGCGTCCGGGGATGTTGATAAATTTCCTGCGGCGATCCCACTTGCTCCAACATCGCCGCTGTTCATCACAGCGATCCGGTCGGACAGCGAGAGAGCCTCTTCCTGATCGTGCGTGACAAATAGAAATGTGACACCCACGCGGCGCTGCAAATCCTTCAATTCCGCGCGCACTTCCTTGCGAAGCAGCGGATCGAGCGCCGATAGAGGCTCATCCAGCAGAAGCACGTCCGGCGCGAGCACCAGGGATCGGGCCAGCGCGACGCGCTGACGCTCGCCCCCGGAAAGCTCCGAGGGCTTACGCGATTCCTTCCCAGCCAACCGCACCTGCTCGATTACCTTGTGCACTCGGGTCTCAATTCCATTCGCGCGCTGTCTGCGCAATCCGAATTCGATATTGCCGCGCACCGTCAAATGGGGAAATAATGCATAACTCTGGAATACCGTATTGACATTGCGGCGATACGGCGGCAAATGATCGATGCGGGCGCCGTTCAGCCAGACTTCGCCCGAGGTGGGCGTCTCAAATCCCGCGATCAGACGTAGAGTTGTGGTCTTCCCGCAGCCGGAGGGCCCGAGCAGCGAAAAAAATTGGCCGCGCGGGATTTCGAGCGAAAAATCTGAAACCGCGCGATGTGTTGGAAAATGCTTCGATACCTGACGAAGCTCCAGAATTGCATCCATCGCGTCTTCAGGGCAGTGTGAACGCCACCAGCGCATCGCCCAGCTTGGCGTTGGGTAATTTTCCGTGGCCTCCGGCGGCGATCACGACAAACTGATTTCCATTTGGCCGCAGGCGATAAGTTATGGGCGTGGCCTCACCAGGCGCGGGAAGCAGCGCCTTCCATAACTCATTTCCGGTCTCAATGTCGAAGGCCCGAAAATAACTGTCCCACGCTGCGCCGATAAACGTCAGCCCGCTCGCGGTCGTAATCGGACCTCCAAAGGCTGCCAAACCGTAGGGCCTCGGCGGATCGAGAGAGACATAACCCTCCGTTGTGCCCAGCGGTTTTTCCCAGAGAATTTTTCCACTGCCCAAATCGACCGCGCTAAGCACGGCCCACGGTGGAGGATTGCAAGGAAGCTGTGACGCCGGCGCGAAGATAGGGTCGCGGCTCATCCCGTACGGGGTGCCGTGCTGCGGGGAGATTTCAGCCCGCATCTTACCGTCCCTGACCTTTTCCTGCGTCTCCGCATACCGATCTCGCGGAATAAGGTGAACCTCGTACGGGAACCGCAGGGTTGTTGTAACCAGAATCTGGGACTTCGGATAAAACGCATATCCGCTCCAGTTCATCCCTCCGACATTCCCCGGAAAAATGAGCGAGCCCTCAACCGTGGGGGGCGTGTAGAGACCTTCTGAAAGCAATCCATGCATGCGCTGCTCACATGCTTCGCGATCCGCCGCGGTTAGGCCCCAGGCATCGCTTGCGGTGAGTTTCTGAGGAGCGAGGGGGGTGGCGCCGAGGGAAACGGCTGCGTCGGCGAGGTAGATTCACCCGGCACTTTGCTTTGCGGGACGTCGCGTTCTTCCGTCCGGGAAAACAGGCTTTCCCGTTTTCACGATTCAGAACGAAGAGATTTCCGGTCTTGTTGCCCTGGATTACGACAGGTATCCGTGCGCCTTTGCGGACCAGCGTAGTGAGCAGCGGAGGCGCGGCAGTATCGTAATCCCACAGGTCGTGGTGAACTAGTTGAAAACCCCACACCAGCTTGCCAGTTTTGGCTTGTAACGCGACCACCGAATTTGCCCATTTATCGTCGCCTTTTCTCTCACCGCCATAGTAATCGGGGCTCGCGCTGCCGGTCGGGACGAACACCAAGTGGCGCGCGGGATCGGTCACGATGACGGACCAGGCGTTAGCCGCGCCTGTCCTGGATCCCGGGACGTTTCGGATCCTGCGGGATGGCATCCCAACTCCAGCGCAGCGCTCCGGTGCGGGCATCGAATGCCCGGACTGTCCCAGGAGGGTCGTTGGCGCGATCGTTATCCGCGATGCCAGAGCCTACAATCACGAAATCGTCGATGACGGCGGGCGGAGATGTTTCCTCATATTCGCCCTTGCGCGTAATATTCGCGACGCCCTGCTTGAGGTCGACTTGACCGTCATGGCCGAAGCCCGCGCAAGGCTTACCCGTCGCGGCATCGAGGCAGATCAATCGCGCGTCGATGGTGCCGATGAAAATCCGGCGTCGTTCCGGGCTGCCGGCCCTTGCATTCTTGTCGACCCAGGTGGAGACGCCGCGATTCATCAGGCCTTCCGAATAGCCTACGTTAAGATCGATTTTGGGATTGTAGGTCCACCGCTCGGTCCCGGTCTCTGGATTGAGAGCGATAACGCGATTAAAGGCCGTGCTGAAGTATAGTGTTCCTTCTACAAGAATCGGCGTAGCTTCGAACTCGCTCTTGCGCGCATATTTCGAGCCGTCCGAGACGTCGCCGGTGTGATAAACCCAAGCCACTTTGAGCTGCTTCACATTGCCCTTGTCGATCTGAGTAAGCGGTGAATAGCGCGAGCCGCCCGCGTCTCCTCCGTAGTAGGGCCAGTCCGCCACCTGGCCCCAACACGTCAGGGACAACGCTATCGGGAGAACAAAGGAACCGGCACTCAGGACGCGAATAATCCGCTCTCGCATTTCTTTTAAGGTATCGCGATCTGGCTCGTCTATAAGTGCGCCGATTCGCATAAAGTTGATGTAACCGATTTGCTAGCTTCTCGCATCTCTCTTATAAGGTGCTAGAATAGCGATGCGAAGAGGTCGTATTGTATGCTAATTCCGAAGGAGAACCAACCTGTGAGTGAATCCCACATCTAGCGGATCTGGTTCGGGAGGAGTTAAAGATCGCGATTCTATTTGGCGTTGTTATCGCCCTGATCGCGGCGTCGGTCTATCAGTTTTATCAGCTCAGCCAAATTCGAGACGATCTGAATCAGACCCGCGACTCCATGCTGGCCGAGATTTCGAAGCTCCATGAGACCTCTGCCGTTTCTACACAAACGAGTCGGCGCACGGTAGACGCCTTGAAAGCTCAGGTGGAAAAGTATCGCTCGCAAGCCGCGCAGTTGAGCGGCCAGGCGAAGGTGGATGCTTCCAAACATGCCGATGATCTGGCCGCAAGACTTGAGAAGGCTCAGGAGGAACAGGGCAAGCAGGTCGCCGCTGTATCCACGGAAGTATCTCAAGTGAAGGATCAGACCGTCGCCGCCAACAGCAAAATTGGCGAAGTTTCAAGCGAAGTAGGCAATGTTAAAACCGACGTCGCTGCGACGAAATCCGAGCTCGAGAAAACCATCGCCGACCTCAAAAGCACTCGCGGAGATCTGGGAGTCCAGAGCGGGCTCATTGCAACCAACGGGAAAGAGCTGGCTGCCTTGAAGGAGTTGGGCCAGCGTAACTATACCGAGTTCAAAATTACTAAGAGCAAGGCAGCTGCAGAAAGTCGGCGATCTTCAAGTGCGCCTCGAGAAGACCGACCCGAAGCACAATAGCTACACGATTATGGTGGTCGCCGACGATAAATCCGTCGTGAAGAAAGATAGGACCATCAATGAACCGGTGCAGTTCCTGCTCTCGAAAGCGACTCAACCTTACGAATTAGTAGTGAATGACGTGAAGAAGGACCTGATCAGCGGCTACGTCGCGGCGCCTAAGGTCCAGCAAACTCGGAATTAGCGGGAAGCCTGGCGTTAAATCAAATTTGCCGAAAATTTCCTAGACCCGCTAGTTCGTTTCTTTCTTTCCGGGGTCTTCGATGCAGAAGTCTTCAACTCCCGCGCGACCGGCTTCTTCGCTCTTGCCAGGCTCTCTGTTAATGCGGCCATAATATCGATCACAGGCGTTTTTCGAGTCACCGGCTCAATTTCTTTAACGGCGCCCGTCCCCACTTTCTCTGAAATCGCTTGGCGCAGTCTTTCACGGTATTTATCGGTGAATTTTTCAGGCTGAAATGGCGCGGCCAGCGCATCCACCAGCCTGACTGCCAATTCCATTTCTTTCGGCCCGATCAGGCCGGAATCCGCATGGAATTCGTTCTCGCGTTTCACTTCGTCTTCATAAAATAAAGTGTGGCCAATTATTCCTTGCGATCCCGGCCGCAAGATGATTATTTGGTCACGCCGGTGTATCACAAATTCAGCGATAGCCGCATACCCCGTCCTTTTCAAAGCCTCGAACAGCAGCGTATAAGGTTTGGCTCCGCCGGTGTCCGGGGCAACGTAATATGAGCTTTCGAGATACACCGGGTCAATTTCAATAAAGCGCACAAACTCGAGGATCTGCATATCGGAAGAGCGTTTTGGCGCGATTTGCTCTAATTCTTCTGGCTCGAACTCGACATATTTATTTTTTTCGTACTCGAACCCTCGAACAAGGTCGGCGCGAGATACGCGGCGCTCCGGAAGATGTTCTTCGGTAGGAATAGCACCGTTCTTCTCGCGCAAAGACGACAGATCCTCGGCTCTTGAAGACCTGTTTGCCGCTGCGAGAGATGGACCTTTTATCGACTCTTGCTTTGGCCGGGGTTCATCCGGGAGAGGATGATTGTCTGCCGGCACGAACACCTGCCGGACTCGGGCCCCGGTTTGGCGTTCTACATTATGCATGTGGATCTTCTCCGCTCGAGCCGCGCGAAGAAGCTTTATCGGGATCGAAACCAACCCAAACGTCAGATGACCTTTCCAGAGAGTCGATGCCATACTTCATTCTGTGCACGTTTCTCGCCAGCCTGGATCTACACGAGAACTCCAAGCGACCTGCCATTCGAGTAAACTGCTTGTCATGACCCTCAATCGTTCGATGGCCGCTTTGCTCTCGCTTGTCTTTACGTCGGCGTTAACACCCGTTTACGCCCAACATTTCGAAAATCCTCCAAAGAATTCTCCCTACCTGGCTCTGGGCGACTCGCTCGCGTTCGGTTATACGCCGGCAGCTCCGCTCGGTGATCTTGCCGATTATCACGGTTATCCCCAGATTGTCGCTTCCCAATACCCGCTTCAGCTTACAAATGCTTCCTGTTTTGGAGAAACCAGCGGCCATTTCGTAAATCTTTCGTTGCTGCCGGACCTGGGCTGCGCTTCATGGCGTGCATCGCTCCCAATGTTTGTGACCTACAGCCCGACCGAAACTCAACTCGAATACGCCGTGATTTTCCTCAAGAATGCCAGGAATACCGGATTGGTGACCATCGACATCGGAATTAATGATCTGGGCGTTCTTCTCGATATCACATGCGCCGGTAACGCAACTTGCGGAGAGGAGCGCGAAGGCGGTGTTCTGGGCGCCTACGCGCAGCATTTAATCGAGATCTATAGCAGTATTCGGGGAACTGGATATTCCGGACCGATCGTCGCTGTAACCGCGTACGCTTTTAACTACAGCGATCCCACGGAGTTGATTGGAATCGTGCCACTCAACGCAATTCTCGTCGGCATCACGGATGCTTTTGGAGGGAAAATCGCCGACGCATTCGGCGCGTTTGGAGCTGCCGCGGCTCCTTACCAAGGGAATACGTGCGCTACGGGCTTGCTGGTCCCAATTTCACCTGGTGTGTGCGACACGCATCCTTCTCCCGCGGGCCAGGCCCTCATCGCCGCGACGATTCTGAAACAGATCAGTCACTAGAGCATTTTGCCCGGCACGCGCTGGGCGGCGCTCGGGAGCGCATTACATCTAGAGCGGCGCATCAGGATTCGCAATCGTGCGCCACATATGGGCCGCCGGGCTGTTATCGTTCCCGAGGCCTTCTACCGGCTGTTTGAAATGGCGGCCGATAATATCCGTGAACTTTACCGGATCGACAATGTGATTCGGATCAAACGAATAAAGATCGTTAAGGGTAATCAGCCGCGCGGCCATGTACCACTTGTGATCGCGGCAATATTTATAGGCGGCCTCGATGTGGGGCGGCGGCACGTAGTCGGTTCCGAAGATGAGATTGTACAACTGCGGATATTCGTAGCCGACCGACGGATCCGGATAAAATCGCAGTGCCTGATGGTAGCGGATTGCGAACGCAACTTTCTTCGAAACGTAAGGCTCGAATAATTGCGCTGCCCACCAACCATGGTCCGCCTTCATCAACGTCTGGCCGAGGTCGTGGAGCAGACAAGCGAGTACGATATCGTCGGGAAGTCCGGCCGCAAGCGCCTTGTCCGCGCTCTGCAGAACATGCGTCGCAGGAGCGAATCGAAGCTGAAAAAAATCGAGCAATGTCGGTTGCGCGGGCATTGGCATTAAGCGGGGCACGTTCACAGGCTCATTCGGCAGACGATTGCCGAATGGGCTGGCGCCGCCGGAAGAGAACAGGGTTCCTATGCCCCGGCGCAACGGCCGCCTGTCGATCTGCTCGTCAAGCTCCTGGGCGGTCATCGGTTTCGATGGCGCGCCGAGCCGCACGAACACTGAATTATCCAGCTGCTTCGACAAATACGACTCGAGCGCTTCTGCCTTTGCTTCCGAGTCCATCCCCTGCACAGCCCCTGAGCCGCCGAGGGCCGCAATTACGTTCTCCTGATCGATCCCCATCACGAAGCTCTCTTGCCCTGCCCTACCTGCCCACATAGCTGACGCGCCAAATGGATTTCGATCCATCATCGGTCACATACATCGACCCATCCTTGGCGAATGCGACGCCCACCGGCCGCCCCCAGGAAGTTCCTTCGGCAGTAGTAAATCCGGTTAAGAAGTCCTGATACACACCGCTGGCATGGCCATTGTCCAATGGCACGCGAATCACTTCCAGCCCGGCACGCCGGGAGCGATTCCAGGAACCGTGCTCGGCGGCGAATAGATCGCCCCGGTACTCCGGCGGGAACTGCGTGCCTTCGTAGAAGGCCAAGCCGAGGGAGGCGTTATGCGGCTGCAGGAGAACATCGGGAACGATAACCTTGTCTTTCAGCTCGGGATGCTTTCCAGCGTGGCGGGGATCCTGGTTGCCGCCTATGTAATACCACGGCCAGCCATAGAAGCCGCCTTCCTTGACGTGGGTGATGTAGTCGGGGACCAGATTGTCGCCCAGCGCGTCGCGTTCGTTCACGGAGCACCACAGCTCGCCGGTCGCCGGATTGATGCCGAGCCCCACCGGGTTCCGAATGCCCGACGCGTAAACGCCGACAAACTTGCCCTCGGGAGTGTATTCGAGAATATTGGCGCGATGAAACTCGCCGGGATGGTCGTCGGGATCATCGACATTGGATCCCGATCCGACCGCGAGAAAGAGCCGTTTGCCGTCTTTAGAGAAGACCACGTCGCGCGTGGAATGGCCGCCTCTCGGAATCCCTTGCACCAGGGTCTCGGCGGGTCCGGTGGCCTTGAGATCGCCATTCTTATACGGGATGCGGACGAGCGATTGGGTATTGCCGACATACAGCCATTGGGGATCGTTACCAAGAGGATAAAAGGCGATGCCAAATGCGCCTGGCAGGCCTGTGGCGAATACGGAGACCGACTCGGGCTTGCCGTCCTTATTGCCACGCATGATCTTGATCTGCCCGGCATTAGTTTCAGTAAAAAACAGATCGCCATTCGGAGCCATGCGAATCTGGCGGGGATTCGTCAAGCCGGTCAGGAAAAGCTCGACCTTGAACCCGGCCGGCGCGACCGGCATGGCGCCTTCGGGTCGCGGGACCATGGACTGAACGCGGGCCGACTCCGTTGCGTAGGGCTTCGGCAGATCGGCGGGAGTAATCTTGCGCGCTATTCCCGGCTTAAGCGACGTAGAATCCGCAAAAGCATCCTGTCCGGTCAGAACAGCCTTGCTGTCGATGTTGTTTGCCGCCTCCATCATCCAGGCAGCTAGTATGAGTACTCCAAGGGGAATCAGCCAACGCAGAGTCTTCATAGTCTCCTCTCTCGATGTCTCCTCAAGGATAAGCCTTACGGTCCTGAGTGTGATATTCAAAGGATGGTAGCGCTAACGGGAATCGAACCCGTATTTAAGCCTTGAGAGGGCTTCGTCCTAACCGTTAGACGATAGCGCCAAATACCCCCATTATATGACTACGCTGCTTTGCCGCAACATTTCTTAAATTTTTTCCCGCTTCCGCAGGGACACGGGTCATTGCGACCGGCCTTGCGGGGCGGCTGCTCGGGCGATGTATCCGGCACGGTCGGCTGTTCGAAATGTTCGTCGGCGGCGAACACCGGATCGAGTCCATGGAGCCGCAATCGCTCATCTAATGCGAATTCGACCAGTTCCGTCTCGAATCGAGTCAGCCCGGCCAGCCCATCGATCTTCCGCAGCATCCCGCGCACACGGCCTCGAGTGGTCTCTCCCGGCATGGCGAGCGCATACGCGAAAAGAGCGTCCTCTCGCAGCTTGGCAAACGCCCCTTCGCGATCGAAAAAACTCGCGATCTTGTCGGCATAGCGGGTGAGCCGGAAGTATCCGGCGCCGCGCAAGGCTTGGCGCGCAATCGCCGGATCGGTATCGTCGAGATGCGGAGGGAAATATCGCGCATATGGCTCCCATAGCGACCGCCACATCGCCTCCAGGGCCTTGGCTCGTGCCCGGACCGTTCACCTGATAAAGCGCTTCGATCCCGCGCCGGACTTCCTCGCGATCCGCGATGGCGTAGAGTCCCACCGCCGCGCCGCCGCGCTCAAGATCGGGTTTGGAAGCATCGTTCAATATGGCGATCAATGCTGTCGCGAATGGAAGCGTCTTTAACAGCGCCGCCCAGCGATTCCCAGGCCTGACCGCGCGTCCGCACGTCGGAGTCCGACCGTGCCGCAACCAGCAGCGCTGCACGCGCCCTCGAGTTCAGCGCGCCGTTGAAGAAGGTGTGGGCGGCGCCAGCGCGAATTTCGGGATCTTCCGCGCCGAGCATCTCGATGCGCTCGGATTCCGGCAGCAGGTCGAAGGCGGGCAGCTCGCGGGCGGGATACTCGGCGACGATATCGAATGGTTCGAGTCTCGTAGGGCGGCTCGGGCGCGTCCAACTGTTCAATCGCACGAGTGATTTCGCGCCGAAGTTCCCGAATCCGCTTGGGGAATCTCAGCCAGCAACGTTTCCAAGTGCGGGCGCGCTGCCGGATCGCCGAAAATTCCTAAACAGAACGCGCCATCGGCGGCATCATATTCAAACCGGTCGAGCAGCAGCGCCAGCACACGGGGTTCGCGGACCCGCAGACTCGCCAGAAGGAATGCGACGTCCGAGCCTTTCTCCTCGCCCAGTTCTTCGTACAGATCGAGCAGCGGGCCGACGGCTCGATCGCGAAAAGGAAGCAGCGCCTGAACCAGCTCATCGCTCAAGTCCTCCGGCGCGCGGCGGATGGCATCGATGAAAAAACTGAGAGCGTCATCGGTGCGGAAATGGCGCAGCAAATCGATCAGAAGCGGATCGAGATCGAGACGATGATCGTCGCGCGGGGCAGATGCGAACCGCAGCACCTCGTCCGCACTGCCGTATTCGAGAATGGAATGAACCAGCCGGCGATCCACTCCGGCGCGACCCATTGCGGCAGCGTGTAATAATTCGTCAACGCTGGTCTTCGACACTGACCGCGGCCGCCGCTCTATTCTTCCCTCACTACGTGCACCGGAATGTCTACCGCCACGTCGCGATGGAGTTTAACGGTCACTTTGAAGTCGCCCAACGTCTTGATCGGCTCCTCGAGATGAACCTTCCGCCGGTCAATCGTGTAGCCCAGCTTTTCAAGCGCGACCACTATATCGGCCACTGTGACCGAGCCGAATAACTGGTCCGCCTCGCCCGCTTTCTGCGCGATGGTGATTTCGACGGTTCCCATCATGCGCGCCAGATCCGCCGCTTCCCCGTGCTCTTTCGCCTCGCGCCGCAGATGCCCTTCCCGTTCCTGCTCGACGATCTTCTTATTCGATTCCGTCGCGGCGACGGCCATGCGGCGCGGAAGCAGAAAATTGCGGGCATAGCCGGAGGCCACCTTCACTACCTGGCCTCTCGCGCCCAGCTTTTCGATGTCTTCTCTGAGAATAATTTCCATATGGTCGAGCCTCCTACATGGCCACCGAAAACGGGATCAGCGCGATATTGCGGGCCTGTTTGATCGCTTCCGCCAGCCTGCGCTGATGCGGCGCACAGACGCCTGAGATCCGGCGCGGCGTGATCTTTCCCTTCTCGGAAATGAATGAGTCCAGCAGCCGCACGTCTTTATAATTGATATCGTCGATTTTGTCGACGCAAAACCGGCACACCTTTTTGCGCCGGAAATACTGTTTCTTGCCCGCGATCGCCTTATCGCCGCCGGTAGGCCGCTGCGAAGCGCTCATCGGTCTTCCGCCTCTGGTTTCCGCCATATTAGCTCTCCTCAACTACTCCTTGGATTCCGCCGGCAGCCCCGGCGCGGCAACTGGTTCGCCAGGCGCCCCAGGCATCGGGAGCCGCGACGGGTGGAAGCGGAGCGCGGCAGGAGCCGCCGCCTGGGGCGCAGGTCTCCGCGCCGCGCGCTTATCGCGCGCCTTCTTCCGCTTTTCGACCTTCTTCAGCTTGGCATCGATGCGGACCGTGATGAATTTCATCACCATGATCCGCCACTCGCATCCGGCGCTCGACTTCCTTCACCAGATCCGGCAGCGAGCTGAATTGCACCAGCACATAGATGCCTTCGTTATATTTCTGCAAGCGGTAAGCCAGCTTGCGCACGCCCCACTTATCCACTTTGTCGACCGTACCGCTGGCCGCTCGTGATGACCTGCTTGATCTGATCGACAAAACCATCGACCTCCTCTTCGGGAGCATCCGGTTTGACGATGAACAACTCTTCGTAAACTCTCATTCTTCCTCTTCCGTTAAGCCTTGGGCGCGACGATTAAAAATCGTCATGGACTTTTCGACGCCTTCCGCCAGTAGGGATTCGACAGCGGCGGCTCCGCGCCCCACCATCTCATCCAATTCGGATCTTTGCGCTCGCTTGAACGGCGCGAGCACGAACTTTTCTCCATTCACGGGACTGCCCGGATGGATTCCCAGGCGAACCCGCACAATTTCCTGCGTTCCCAAACAGCCGATCACGCTTCCCATCCCTTTGTGGCCCGCCGCCGAGCCGCTCGGGCTTGATCCGCAGCGAGGTCCACGGAAGATCGAGCTCGTCGTAAACCACAACCAAGCGATCCGGTTTTAACGCGTATCGCTCGAGCAACCCCTTCACCGCCGGGCCGCTCAGATTCATAAATGTCTGCGGCTTGGCCAAGGCGACCTGCTTCCCCTGAATCGCGCCCCGCCCCACCAGCGACATGTTCTCTTTTCTCGTTACCCGGATCGCGTGCGATGCGGCCAGCCTGTCGATCACCATGAACCCCAGGTTGTGCGGAGTAAATTCATACTCCTCGCCCGGGTTGCCCAAACCGACAATAAGGAACTCGACATCATCCGGCATGCAACCGGCCGCCGATCGCCCGGCCACCCATTACTTTTTCTTCTTCTCCTTCTCCTTTTCCTCTGCCGCCGGTGCGCCTTCCTCTTCCTTCTTGCCCTTCTTGATCACTTCCGGCTCGCCCGTGGCCGCCGGTGCGCCTTCCGGCGCCTCGGCCGCTGCCGGCTCTTCCTCCGCCTTCAACGCAATCACGTGCGAAATCACGGATTCGGCCGGGCTCACCAGCTTGATCGACTCCGGAAGCTGAATATCGCCGGCGCGAATACTCTGTCCGATCATGAGTTCGCCGACATCTACCGTGAAGTGCTCCGGGATTTCGTCGGGCAGGCATTCGATTTCGATTTGGCGCGTGATCAGCTCATGCAGACCGCCTTGAAGCTTTACCCCTTTCGGCTCGCCAATCGCGTGCACGGGAACCTGGACCCGTATGCGCTTGGTTAAATCCATACGCTTCAGATCCACGTGCAGCAGAGTGTCTTTGACCGGATCGTTCTGCCACGCGACGATCATGACCGGTGTGGTCTCGCCGCCCTTTATTTCAATGTTGAAAATGGTGTTGTGGCCGGTCTTGCTGTGCAGGATCCGGTTGACTTCTTTGGGACTGACCGCCACGGGGACCGAATCGCCGCCCGATCCATACAGCACGGCCGGCGCCGAGCCCGACGCGCGGAGCCGCCGCGCCTCATTCTTGCCGCGCGACGCGCGCGTCTCCGCGAAAATGGTAATGTCTCTCATATTTTCAATCCTGCCTAAACAAATAACGTGCTGACGGAGCCATCCACGTGAATCGAATGAATCGCCTTCGCCAGAAGCGGCGCGACCGAAAGCTGCTTGATCCGCTTGCAGCCGTCCGTCGCATCCCGCAAGAGGAATCGAATTGGTCACGATCACTTCCTCGATCTCCGAATTTTCAATCCGCTCCACCGCCGGGCCGGAAAGCACCGCGTGCGTCGCGCAGGCCCGCACGCTTCGCGCGCCCTGCTTCAGCAGCGCTTCGGCCGCCTTCACCAATGTGCCCGCCGTGTCGATCAAATCGTCCACAATCAAACAATCCTGCCCGCTGACATCGCCGATGATGTGCATCACCTCGGCTACATTCACGTCCGTCCGCCGCTTATCGATAATCGCCAGCGGCGCTTCCAACCGCTTGGCGAACGCTCGCGCCCGTTCCACGCCGCCCGCATCCGGCGAGACCACGGTCAATTTCTCGCCCCGCATCTCGTCGAAGTAATCGATCATGACCGGCGCGGCGAACAAATGATCCACCGGGACATCGAAGAACCCCTGGATCTGCGCGGCATGCAGATCGAGCGCCAGAATGCGGTTGGCTCCGGCACGCTCCAGCAAACTCGCCACCAAGCGCGCCGATATCGGCATTCGCGGCCGGTCCTTACGATCCTGCCGCGCGTACCCATAATAGGGTAACACTGCGGTGATGCGCTCCGCAGAGGCGCGCTTGAGAGCGTCCATCATTAGCAGCAGTTCCATCAGGTGCAGCTCCACCGGAGTACAGGTGGGCTGGACCACAAAGACATCCGCTCCGCGCACGTTTTCCTGAATCTGAAGATGTACTTCGCCGTCGGAGAATTGATTGACGGTCACGGCCGCGAGCGAGCACCCCAGCTCATAGCAGATTTCGGCTGCCAGGGCCGGATTCGCGTTGCCCGTGAAAACCTTGAAATGGTTGAACCTCATCGCGCGTACCGGCTTTGGGGTGGCCATAAATTCTCATCGGCGGTCAGCGTGTTCCCGCAACTGACGCCGCCACAGACGCTGATAGCTTCGGCGGCTCACGAACTTCGCCGGGGTCACCTGACACTCCTGGAACACGCGATCCCTTTCGAAGAACTCTCTGGCGCGCTCGCGGTCCGCTCTCGAACGATAAATGGCAAAAATCGCCGACCCGCTTCCGGTCATCCGGACCCCGATGGCGCTCGCGCCAGATGCGCCCGGAGATCGCAGCCTGCGCTGGATCGTTTTGAGCTGGGGATATTGCCGGCAGACGACCGCCTCGAAGTCGTTCTCGCTCAGCGCGCTTGCCGCCCCCGCGGAACGCGTCTCGCCTAGCATCCGCACGAACGCCTGGAAATTATTTATGCTACTTGACGATTCGGCGAATGTCAAACCACGATGGAGCGCCTGGTATGCCGGTCCCGTCGCCCACATGGAGGCCCGGCGAAACGACCAGAATTTCCTCTTCGGCGAGGTCGGGAAGATCGTAGAATTCAGCGCCTCGCCCCACCCCGACCGCCGCTCCGCCGGTCAGAAAAAAGGGCACGTCGCTGCCCAGCTCCGATGCAATCGCGAGCAGGTTTCTCATATCGAGAGAACGGCCGGCGAGGACCGGCATTGCGAGCAGCACCGCGGCCGCATTGCTCGATCCTCCGCCCAACCCGCCGCCCTAATGGAATGCGCTTCATCCAGGTCGAAGTGCACGCGGGCCTGGATCCGCAGCGCATGCAATACCGCTCGCGCGGAGCGCAAAACCAGATGGAATTGTCGGGAATTTCTACGTTGCCGCTCGACCGTTAGCCCGGTTCGCCGCGCCGGCTGATATTCGATCTCAATCGTATCCGCTAGCGAAATAGTGTGAAAGACCGTGCGCAATTCGTGAAAACCGTCTTCCCGCTTTTGCAAAACACGAAGATCGAGATTGATTTTAGCGAGCGACCGAACGCTCAACCGCCGGATCATATCAATACTGCAACAGCGCGCGAATATCGTAGCCGGGAAGTTTGCCGCGTCCGTTGAGAACTCCGAGCTCGATCGCAAACCCCAAGCCAGCCACCTCGCCTCCCAGCTTCTCGACCAGCTTTGTCACCGCGCAGGCTGTGCCGCCGGTGGCCAGCACGTCATCGACGATCAATACGTGCTCGCCCGGCGCGATCCCATCGCGATGGACCTCTAGCGCGTCAGTTCCATACTCCAGTTGATATTCGACGCGTTCAGTGGGTGCAGGCAGCTTTTTCGGCTTGCGAACGGGCACGAATCCCGCGTGCAAAGCGTAAGCGACCGCGGGCGCGAAAATGAAACCCCGCGCTTCGATGCCGACCACCTTATCGATTCTTTTCCCGGCATAGCCGGAGCCCAATTCATCGATGAGAGAGCGAAGCCCCTGAGGGTCTTTAAGCAGCGTGGTGATGTCGTAAAACAGGATGCCGGGCTTGGGAAAATCCGGTACTTCCCGGATCAGGCTTTTGAGATGATTCATGCGTCGTGTTTTGAGACTTTCAATTCTAGCATCGGAGCCAAGGCGAGCTTCGCAGGTCACGCCATTCGATCCACGGCTTGAATCAGCGCGCGGATATATCCATAGCAGAACGCGAAAGACTGCAATCCTTGCGGATCGCCGGCCGCTTGTGGGACGTGGTCCGGCATCAATAAGTATTCGTAGCCGATCTCTTTGTACACCTGAATGGCCTTGATGAAATCGACGTCGCCCTCGTCGGGGAACACCTCCACGAAGTCGTCGCGATGGCCGCGAATATTACGAAAGTGCACATTGAAGATTTTCCTTCGGGAGCCGAAGTAGCGGATCACGTCATAAATCTCCTGGCCTGGATTATCGAGCATCTCGGAAACGGTTCCCTGGCAGAAATTGAGGCCGTGATAAGGACTTTCTTTAATGCCTATGAACTTCTTCAGCCCGTCGACGGTCCCCAGCACCCGCACCACTCCCTGATAGCGGTCGGGCGGTACTCCGGGATCGTGCGGATGGCACGCCATGCGGATCTTATACTCCTCTGCTACCGGAATGACTCGTTCGAGAAAATAGGTAATGCGCGCCCAGGCCACATCGGCGTCCACATCCCCGGCGCGGGTTCGCGGCGTGTCGGGATGCGCGTCTTTGAGACGCCATACACTGTATCGCGAGTCGCCACGGCCGGGACTGGTGCCGGTGCGCAGCACGCCCAGGATGCTCATGTTGTACTTGATCGACGGAATGCCTGTCGCAGCGCAGTTCTTGATCAGATTTTGCAGCGCCTCGATGTCACGATCGCGCTCGGGGCTCTGCCCGAGCATGATTGCCGGGTGTGGCTCGCGATCAATGTAGCTGGAGGCGAGAATCGGCGGCGCGATGCAGTCCACGGCGATTCCATTCTTTGCCGCCAGATCGCGCATTCGCTCGAGCTCCTCGACAGTTGCATAGATTCGCCCGCCTGCGATCTCCGGATACCCGCAGATATTGCGCACTCCATAACGCGCGAGATATTTCAGATGGGCAACGCTGGTGGGCGCGGTCTGGCAGCCGAGCTTCATGCGCGCTCGTTGGGGAGCTGCGGCGGCAGCCGCCCCCGGCCTGAGGCTCGCGGCGGTGGCGGAAAAAGCGATGAATCGTCTTCGGTTCATGTGCCCTCCAATCAATTCCGTATATTACACTGCCGCCGGCGTCGATCCCAGCAGCCCTAACGGATGTCGAACCCCGCTGTATCCGATACCGCCGCCTCGGAAATCTCGAATGCTCTAATTTCCGCCGCGCGTGGACCCTGCCGCAGCCGTCCTTCAAAATCGTCGAGCTGCTTTTCGGTGCCGTTTGCGTGCGCCTCGACGCGACCGTCAGGCAGGTTACGCGCCCAGCCTGTGACTCCGATTTCGCGGGCCGCGCGCTGGGCAAAATAGCGGTACCCGACTCCCTGGACCCGCCCCGAGATCAAGTATCGTCGCGCTGCCAAAAGATTCATCTCTTCTCATGTTATGATTCGGACCAATGGGTGTTCGCGGCGGGGCATCTTCCCTGACCCTCATGCTGATCGACCCGGAGCCTGGCAGCCATCGGCAATTACTGAAGCTGCTTAGCATTCGCGGGCATCGCGTCGTTCCGGTTGCGCTCGAAGAGGCAGCCGACCTGTCCAAGCGGTTTCGCTTTGACGCCGTCCTATGGGCTAACCATCCGGAGTCCTCGCGATGGAGCGAGTTTCAGGAGCATATCCGTCATCACATTTCTGCGTTTGTGCTGCTCAGTGATAGTAAAGACCCGGAGCTCGCTCGAAGCGTTAAGGAACGTGGTGGTTTTCTGCTCGGCCACCCGATCCAGGAATCTGAGCTCGATAATATCCTGCAAAAGCTAAATCGTCCTCATTGCGCGGCCAATTGCCGCAGCACATAAGGAAGAATTCCGCCGCTGCGGTAGTATTCCGTTTCCTGCGGGGTGTCGATGCGCGCGATGACCTCGAAGATTTTTGTGCCATCGCCGGCCGTGGCGGTCACGTGTACCGGCGACTTACCATTCGATTCCACCGCTGCTGGAACCCCTTCGATCGAGTACATCTCGAAGCCGGTTAATCCGAGGGACTCGCGAGTCTGGCCGCCGGTAAATTGCAGCGGCAGCACTCCCATGCCGACCAGATTCGAGCGGTGGATACGCTCGAAGCTTTCCGCGATTACGACGCGTACCCCGAGCAGCAATACTCCCTTGGCGGCCCAATCGCGCGAGGAACCCGCGCCGTATTCCTTGCCGGCGATGATCAACAGCGGCACGCCTTCTTTTTCGTAAAGCTTCGAGGCGTCGTAGATGAACATCTGTTGGCCCGATGGAACATGCGCGGTCCAGCCTCCCTCCGTGCCCGGGGCCATCTGGTTTCGCAAGCGGATGTTCGCCAGAGTTCCGCGCACCATCACTTCATGATTCCCGCGCCGCGAGCCGTAAGAGTTGAAATCCGCCGGCTTGATTCCGAGCGAGATCAGATACTTTCCCGCAGGGCTGTCTACGGCGATATTGCCCGCAGGCGAAATGTGGTCCGTAGTTACGGAATCTCCGAGGACCGCCAGGACCCGGAGATCTTTCAAATCCCGCACGTGGGTCGCCGGATCCGCCATATGGTCGAAATAGGGGACGCGCTTTATATAACTGGAGGAATCGTTCCAGGCATATCGGTCTTCGGCGGGAACGCGAATCGAGTTCCACTGCGCGTCACCGGCAAAGACTTCCGAGTACTGCTTCTCGAACATCTCACGCCGCACCGACTCTCTCACTACCGTTTGAACTTCCTCCGGCGATGGCCAGATGTCCCGCAGGAACACGTCGCGACCCGTCTGATCCTGGCCGATCGGATCGTTCACCAGATCGATATCGACGCGTCCTGCAAGCGCGTACGCGACCACCAGCGGCGGCGACGCGAGATAGTTGGCGCGGACCAGCGGATTAATCCGCCCCTCAAAGTTGCGATTTCCGGAAAGCACACCCGCCACCACCAGCTTCTCTTTCTGCACCGCGGCAGCGACCTCATCCGGCAATGGTCCGCTGTTTCCGATACAAGTGGTGCAGCCGAAACCCACCAGATCGAAATGCAATTTCTCTAGATACGGCATCAGGCCCGCGTGGTTGAGGTAATCCATAACCACCTTCGACCCGGGCGCTAGACTCGTCTTCACCCACGACTTCGACCGAAGGCCGCGCTCCACTGCTTTCTTGGCCAATAAGCCTGCAGCGACCATCACGGAGGGATTCGACGTGTTGGTGCAACTCGTGATCGCGGCGATGACAACGCTGCCATCTCCAATGGTCGCGCGTGTTCCATTTCCGCCGATCTCGGCCGTCTTCTGAGCCGCCCCCAATCCGGCCAAAAAATCCGCTTTTACGTCCGGCAGATTAATCCGATCCTGGGGCCGCTTTGGTCCAGCGAGCGATGGCACTACCGTGGAAAGATCCAGGCTGAGTGTATCGGAGAATACCGGATCGGGAGCGCCAGAAACACGGAATAATCCCTGTTCCCGGGCGTACGCTTCGACCAGGGCCACCTGCTCCGCCGCCCGATTGGTCAGCCGCAAATACTCAAGCGTAACTTCGTCAATGGGAAACACGCCGATGGTTGCGCCATACTCGGGCGCCATGTTGGCGATAGTGGCTCGGTCGGCAACGCTGAGGGCGCCCACGCCGTCGCCATAGAACTCGACGAATTTTCCCACTACGCCCTTCTTTCGCAGAAGCTGTGTCACGGTGAGCACGAGATCGGTCGCCGTGGCGCCCGCCGGCAGCTTCCCGAAAAGTTTGAATCCCACCACGGCTGGAAGCAGCATTGAGGCCGGTTGCCCCAGCATGCAAGCCTCGGCTTCAATCCCGCCGACGCCCCAACCGACTACGCCCAGTCCGTTGATCATAGTGGTGTGCGAATCCGTGCCCACGACGGTATCCGGATAGGCCCAGCCATTTCTGTCGAACACAACGGGAGCGAGGTATTCCAGATTCACCTGGTGCACGATGCCGGTGTCGGGAGGCACCACGCGGAAATTCTGCAAAGAAGATTGTCCCCATTTCAGGAAGGCATAACGCTCCTGATTGCGCTGAAATTCAAATAAAGCATTAACATCGAACGAGTCCTTCGTGCCGAACTTATCCACCTGGACCGAATGGTCGATGACCAGATCCACTGGGATTAGCGGATTGGCTTTGCGCGGATCGGCGCCCAAATGCGCGAGCGCGTCGCGCATTGCCGCCAGATCGACCACGCAGGGAACGCCCGTGAAATCCTGCAAAAGAACGCGGGCGGGGCGGAAGTTAATCTCGCGCGGCGCAGCCCTTGGATCCCAGGCCGCGACGTACTCGATGTCGGAGCGCTTCACCGTCGAGCCGTCTTCAAAACGCAGCAGGTTCTCGAGGAGGACTCTGATCGAATACGGAATGCGGGAGAGCGTTGCGACTCCGGCTTTCTCGAGCGCGGAAAGACGAAAAAGTTCGTAGGAGCGGACGCCTGTCCGGAGCTCGCCCGCGGCTCCAAAAGAGTTCTGACTTTTCATGTATGTCTCCAGTTTACCTGCCTCACATCACATATATTCCGGCACTTCGATTCCCAGAACGCCCAAAGTATGCTCCAATTGGGCGCGAAAATAATCCGTCATCCACAGCAGAAAAGTCTTTTTCTCGGGGTCGGCTTCTGAGAGCACGGGAAATTCGTGATAGAAATTACTGAATGACTGCGCGAGCTGGAAAGCGTAACGGGCCACGTGCGAAGGCTCGCCGCTAGCGACCGCCCGCTCTATTGCGGAGTCCGCCTTGGACGCCGCGAGCAGCAGTTGCCAGCAATCCTCCTGCGCCAGTTGGCGGCTCATCGCCCCTTGGGTCAGAACCGCGCGAAAGTCGGGCAGGCTCTCGCCGCGCTCCTCGAGCTTGCGCAAAATATTTCGAGCGCGCACGGCTGCGTATTGCACATAAGGTCCAGTCTCACCCTCGAAACTGAGCGCCTCGCCGAAATCGAAGGCGATGACGGAATTGCGGGTAAATTTCAACATGAAATACCGCAGCGCGCCCACTGCGATTTGGGTCGCAACCCGCCGCCGCGCCTCTTCCGGCTCCGCTTCATGGCGCGAAGTTACCTCTTCGAGGGCCTTCTCGACCAGTTTGTCGATCAGATCGTCCGCCTTCACGCCCAGGCCCCTGCGTCCGGAGACTTCCACGTAGGGGCGCCGCTTGTCCTCCTCAGATAATTCGAGACCCATCTCGACACAAGTACGTGGTGAGAGCGCGACCATCTCATAGCTGAAGTGGATGCTATTGTCCGCCTGGGTTGCATAATCTAGCGCGCGCAGTCCCGCCATCACTACATCCTGCAAATAAGACTGCCGCGAATCGATCACGTTATAGACGCGCACGCCCGCTCCGAAATGGGGCGATCCGTTTTGCGGCTGATCCGTCGACGCCCATAACGTGTGACCGTTCGGATAGGTGAACCACTTTCGATAATGGAAATCCTTTCCCAGCAAACCGAATTTCCAGAGTTGATAGGCGATATCCTTGCCGACATAGGTCACGGTGCCGTTCGAGCGCACGATTACTTTGCTGTCTTCGTCACCCTCGGATGCTTCGCGGAACGCCGACCCTGGCATCACCCAACAGCCTTTGTTCTTCCCTTCAGTCTCCAGGTAAATTGCGTTGCGCTGCTTCAAAAGCTCGAACGCCGTGGCCCAGAATTTCAGGTGCAGGATTTCACTTTCGCGCGGAAGCAGATCGTAAACGATGTTGAGCCGCCACATGGTCTTCAAATGTGCGCCGACAATGGCATCCGCCACTATGTGTGCGAGCTCCGCCTCTGCGCCTTCGCCGGCCTCGATCGCATGTAGGGTTTGATGCCGCCATTCAGCCGCTTCCGGGTGTTCCTGATAATAGGACGATATCCGCGCATAGACATCCCAGCACAGATAATCGAATCGCGTGCTGCCGATGAGCGCTTGCACTTCCTCGGGCGTTTTCTTTTGGAGATGCCGAAAACCAACCACGACATCGGCCACCTGTACGCCCGTGTTGTCGATATAATTCTGCACCTCTACCTGCTGGCCCGTCGCCCGTAGCATGCGCACGAACGTGTCGCCGAGGATTGCATTGCGCAGATGACCGATATGCGCGGCTTTATTGGGATTGATGTTGGTGTGCTCGACGATGATCTTTCCGCTAATAACTGAAGCAGGCAGATCGCCGCTCCCAGCGAGCAATCCGGCGCCGTAATAGCCGCGGTCGAGGCGCAGATTTAGAAATCCATTGCCTGCGATCTCGATGGCTGAAACGCCTTCGATCGCGCCCACCGCGCCCAAAAGCTCCGAGGCGATCGCCCTGGGAGCTTTTTTCAATTGGCGCGCCAATTGGAACGCTACTGGAAGCGCAATTTCTCCGAACGAAGATTGTTTGGGCTGCTCTGTCAAAACGGGCACGGCCACGTGGTAATGCCTTTGGATGTATGAAGCAAATGCTTTCGCAATGCGTTTTTCAAGGACGTTGAACATGAAAATCCAGTGTAGCGGAGACTCTCCGCAGTACAATGAAAGTGTGCCTAAGGTTACCTTTGTCAATACCGGCCAGACCGTAGAATTCGAGCCGGGAAAACTGCCTTATGAGGAGCACGGCAAGCCGGAATCGATCCTCGATGTGGCGCTCAACTTTGGCATCCAGCTCGAACATGCGTGCGGTGGAAGCTGCGCCTGCACCACCTGCCACGTCATCGTAAAGGATGGCGACGATAATCTGATTCCCCCAGACGACGACGAACTCGATCGGCTGGACATGGCCCCTGGCTTGACGCTGCACTCGCGCCTCGGCTGTCAGGCGGTAGTGAAAGGCGATGTGATCGTGGAAATTCCTGCCTGGAATCGCAACTACGTAAGCGAGGGCGGCGGCTCCATGAACCTGGGCGACGCGATTCCGGTTGGCAAGAAATAATCGAGCATTAAGATTTTCGACCCATCCAGGCGTTGAGAAATTTCTCCACCAAATCCTGCGGAATATCCACCTGCACGGTCACTCGATTCTTATCCTGGGTCACTTGAATGCTGTCGTAGATAGGCAGCAGATCCTGTTGATCGGGCCGCACGCTCAGCCGCCCGAACCCGACCAGCGCCTTGAGAGCGTCATGCACCTGCTGAGCGCTCTGCGCGTTGGAACAATTCCCCTCAGCTACGCTCTTGAGTCCGGCGCGGAGATCGACGTAAATCGTGCCGCTCTCGATGGAACTCAGCAATTTGGTCACATTCGCAAGGTTACCTTCGAGCGCAAGATCCACAGATCCGCCTGTGTAGGCCGCCCAAAGCTGCGCGTCCGCGGGAATCTCCTTCATCAGGGCCGCGAGTGGCGCTGGTGGTCCATGCGAGTTTCCGCGCTGGTCGATCAGCGAATGCAAGGCCCCAATATCGCCCGCCACCACGGTGCTGGAATTAAAAAACATCACCGCAGCGCGCTCGTTCCCGATCAGATTGAAGCCCTTATATACTGTCCGGATCGCGCCTGGTTGCTTTTCAACCCGGGCCTGCTCCTCACTCGAAAATCTTCCGCGCCCGAGCAACACTCCGCGACTGCCGCTCGAAACAAACAGAAGCTCCTTCAAATCCCGCCGAGGATCGATCCCGGTCTGACGGGCAAACTCCTCGATGGGAGCAACCTGAACGTTGGCGAGATATTTCTGATACACAGGCGTCTTGAGCAGAGACTCGACCTGGGTGTCCACCATCAGCACAGTCTCGGGTGGAACCAGCGCCGCGAGCGCCGGATCGACCTTCACTCCGGGGCCAGACGCAAATCGCTCGCATCCGGCGAGGGCCAGAAACAACACCGACCAAAAGAATTGCTTCATCAGAAATCTCTTTTCGAAAATATGGCCAGAGCTGCTCCCAAAATTACGATCCCGAAAAGGGCGGAGCTCCACAGCGGCATCCATTCGCCCGGCCCGTATCCGCGCACCACGTCGAGCGTCATTCTGCCGATATCGTACACTTTCGGCAGCACGTAATACAGACCGCGCCAGACCTGGCGCGCTGCTTCGGACGACAGTAGTCTCACGGCGAGCGAGGTCTGCGCCAGGATTGCGCTGACGATCATAAGGCCGACCGTAACCATGGTGGCCAGTGCGGAGCTCTCCACCGTTACACCCACCAGCAGCACGACGCTCAACAGCACCATGAAGGTGAAGATAGAAGTCGCAATCGTGATGAGGAATCGCGGCTCCCACACGCCGGTTTTAATTCCGAAGATCAGCCACACGCCCAAGACCAGATAAGCGATATTTCCCGCTACCACCAGCACGTTGCCCAGAAATCTTCCCAGCAAGATGTGATGGCGTGAAACGGGCTTCGACAGAATCAGCTCAATGCGGCCGGGCTCCAACACGCGCGGGATCAGGCCGGCCGACGCGAACACCGCCAGGGCCATGCCCCAGGAATATAGGAAAGTTGCGATAGCTCCGTAAACACCACGCATCAATCTGGCTATATCTTCCTCGCGTCCGGTGCCGCCAAAAAGAGAAATCGACGCGCGCGCGCCCTCCACTACGTCGATCTTCATCAGAAACAGAAAGAAAAGAATCATCAGCGTGGACAGTGCGAACAGACCCCAGAAGATCCAGCGCGCGAAAGCCTCGCGAAAAGTATCGTTCACCAAGGCTAGGGTGATTCTCATCCCTCCACCGTCTTTACGAAGATCTCTTCCAGCGTGCTGGTAGTGGGCACAATCGATTCGATCTCGCATTGCTGGCCCCGCAAGGTATCCACTGCCTGGTTGACGGCGTCTCGCGTCGCGAACTGAAAGTCAGACAGGCCATTGCGCACCGCGAAGGAGGACGCGGCCTTCCCCAATTCCCTCACCAGAGCTTCGGGCACTGCGGCCGCGACCAGCTTATATCCCTTACCCGTGGTAAGATCCTTGACGCGGCCGGCGAGCGCCACCCGCCCTCTACGAAGAATCGCAACTTCGCCGCAAAACATTTCTACTTCCGCCAGTTGGTGGGAGTTGAGGAAAATCGTTACTCCTTTTCCTTCCAGGCGCCGCAAAATTTCGCGAACCTGAACGCGGCCCACCGGATCGACGCCGTCAGTCGGCTCATCCAGAATTAAAAGATCGGGAGAATGCAGCAGCGCCTGCGCCAGGCCTAGCCGTTGGAGCATGCCTTTCGAATATTTCCCGAGGCGAACGGAACCCCAGCGTTGTTCTAGACCAACTAGGTCCAGAAGCTCCGGGATGCGCCGGCGCCGCGTAGCGGAATCCACGCCCGAGAGCGCGCCGTAGAAATCCAGCATCCCCGTCCCGGTGAAATAAGTTGGGAAACGATGATTCTCGGGCAGGTATCCGATCGGCCGCCGCGCGGATGGCTGCGCGGCATCCAGTCCGAAGATCCGCGCCCGGCCGGAAGTAGGATGCGCGGCCGAAAGCAGCATCTTGACGAAGGTAGTTTTGCCTGCGCCGTTCGGGCCCAGCAGCCCGTAGGTCGCGCCGCGCGGCACCGCTAGCGAAACGCCGTCCACCGCCCGCACTTCAGCACTATGCCGCCACGAGCGATAAACCTTAGTGAGCCCATCGGTTTCGATGGCGTAATCGGCATGCATTCCTCCTTAGAATACGATGACGCCACGGCTACGGTTCGACTTTTTACCGGCGGCGAAATGGCATGGTAGACTCCAGGAATGACCTCAGAACAAGCCACTTTTCTTCTAAATGACATCTACCTACCGCAGATCCAGAATGAATATAAGCTGACACGGCGCGTGATCGAAGCCATCCCGGCCGAGCAGAGCGGCTGGAAACCGGATCCCAAAGCGAAGAGTGCATTCGAGCTTGCGTCCCATATCGCCCAAGTCGAGATCTTGTTCCTCAAGGGCCTGGCGAACGGAAACTTCGACTCCGCGGATGCGAAGATACCTGAATCAGTGAAGACCCCGGCCGAGTTGCTCAATTGGTACGACGAAAACTTCGCTAAGGCCAGCGCCGCTGTGGCTGCCCTTCGCGCGGAAGCGTTGACGCGCGAGATCAACTTCCACGGAGTATTCAACTACCCGGCAATCGTTTATTGCGGCTTTCTGAGCAATCATTCGATCCACCATCGCGGGCAGCTCTCCACTTACCTGCGCCCGATGGGATCGAAGGTCCCGAGCATCTATGGCGGCAGCGCCGATGAGCCGATGCAGAGGCCGGCGCAGGCCCAGGCCTAAAAGGATTTGCAGAGGTCAATCCTCGGTTTGGGCGTTTTTCTTCCATGTGGAATATTGACCTCCAGGAACACCGTATTTTGAGAGTTTAAATGGGTTGGAACATTCCTACAGAACCCACCCTGCGGGTCGGGATGCGCAAGCCACAGCCGTTTCTAAAGATAGTCGCGACCGAGTTGGACACCGTCTATATCTGGCACTGAACTGGAGGGCAACTGGTAAATATCCCGGATAGCAAAGTAAAAGTAAGACAGAGGAGCGTTCTAATCAGATCAACTCCGCCGATCTTACCAAGTTGCGCAGAAGAGGTTCAGCTCTGCATCGCTCAACTTAAGGCCTGTGATTTCAAGTCGGTCTCGATCGACGAAATAAAAGAGCATCTCCACGTGCTAATGAAGGGTTATGTCCAGTCGTCTCCGCAGTTCCTGCCGGGATTGACGCTCCATCGAGCACGAAAGATATCTGTCCCCGGCATTCCGGCTACGCTCACCGAAATCGGCGCACCTCCTCCGACAAAAGTCATCAAGGACCAGAGATGCAATCGAAAAGGCCAGTCAATGTTCTACTGCAGTTCAGCGCGGAACGCCCCATTTTTTGAAGTCGATTCCCAAATTGGAGATCGTCTCGTGCTTTCCGAGTGGAAAACAATCTCTCACCTATTGGTCAACAATATCGGTTACAGTAGACCGAACTTCAAAGCTCTCGGTTCCAACAGGGAATGCCCAGATTGGAGCGGCGGGAAAGAGCTCAAATCCCGTTTAAGGGACCAGCAACGGTCGTTAACGGAATTTCTGGGGGAACTCTTCAGCACGAATGTTCCAGACGGCCAAGAGTACCTGTACAAACCCACAATCGCAATCACCGAGAAGTACGTTCCTGCGGATGTTCGTCTCGGTACTGTCATTTTTGACGGCCTATTGTATCCGACGATTCCAATGGCGGGAAGCTGCGAAAACTTCGCCTTACGTCCACAATTTGTCGCCCGGGGCTTAGCTTTTGTTAAGGCGGAGTACATTGTAATTCGAGATGTTCAGGGAATGCGGGTCACGTTTGATGTGCTAAACGTTGCTAACGCAATATCGGCTTCCGGAGACCTCCACTGGAAAGGGCGACTACCGCAATGGCAGTTGACCTGTCAGGGCGCGGAGCTGACGTTCACAGCCGAAAACGGCCAGTGGATAGCGCGCCGCCCCGATGGAACAATTGAAGACCCGACATAACCCTGGCCGAGAAGTCCGTTCCGGCACAGGGCGGTCACACATGCGGCAGTCACATGAACGTGTCATCGTCAAAATCGGAAACTAGCCTCTTCCAGAAGGTCTATTTACCGGACGCTTTCTCTACGGCGCGCATGACACGCAGTAGATTGCCGCTGTATATTTTCCGGATATCTTCGGCCGAATAGCCCTTTTCGAGCAATGCTCGCGTCAGGTTGGGAAATTTCGAAACATCGTCGAGACCCTCCGGGGTGCATGAAATTCCGTCGAAATCGCTGCCGATCCCAACGGCGTCCACGCCCGCAATCTGCTTGACATGATCGATATGCGCCACCACGTCGGCAAGGGTCGCGCGCGGCTCTCCCTTATGGCCCGTACCCTCCTTGAGAAAGTCGCACGAAAAATTTATCTGGATGACGCCGCCCTTCTTGGCCAGCGCGACAATCATCTCATCGGTCATGTTACGCGGGACATTCGTCAGCGCGCGGCAGGAGGAGTGCGACGCGATGATGGGCGCGCTGCTGATTTCCAGTGCGTCCCAAAACGTCTTGTCGGCGACGTGCGATATATCGACCATCATGCCCAGCCGGTTCATCTCGCGCACCACGTCCTTTCCGAAATCGGTGAGGCCGTTGTGATGCTGGACGTCGGTCCGCGTGATGTCGCCCGAGGAGTCCGCCCAATTATTGGTATTGAAATGCGTCAGCGTCATGTAGCGGATTCCCAGCTTGTAATAATCGCGCAGCAGACGCAGACTGTCTTCGATGGCGTGGCCGCCCTCGATTCCCATGGCCGCCGCGATTTTGCCTTGCTTGTGCGCGGCCTCGATTTCGGCGGCCGTGGTAGCGAACATAAAATCATTGGGATACCGGGCAATAATATCGTGGCGCACGGTGTCGATCATCTGTAGCGTGCGATTGGCCGAGTGGTTGCCTTCGACGTAGTTCGCCGCTACGAATACCGAGAAGAACATCGCCCCGACGCCCCCCTCGCGCAATCTCACCAGATCGGTGTGGCCGGTGGGGGACTTCGGCCCGATATCGAAGCCATCTACCGTCCGGCTGGGAACGTCGTTATGAGTGTCCAGCAGCAAGGCGGAGCGATGGACCTTCATCACTTCGGCGTCCGTCACGGTCCGATTCTGAGCCACGACAGCCGCCGCGGCGAAAAGAAATAAACAGCAGATTTTCATTATGGTCCTATTTCAAATTACGCTCGAAAAAGTCGAGCATGCTCGCATTCATCTGGCGCGCAGCCGGGCCGCCAACGCCGTGGGTCTTCTGCGGGTACAGCATAAATTCAAATTTCTTACCCGCCTGCTGCAGCGCATTCATCATTTGCAGCGTGTTCTGGAACAGCACATTATCGTCCTCGAAATTATGCACGATCATCAGTTTCGCTTTGAGATTTTCGGCGCGCGGCGGCAGCGCCGTGTTCTTGTAGCCATCGGGATCCTCGCTCGGCAAACCCATATAGCGCTCGGTGTAAATGGTGTCGTAGTTCAGCCAGTTCGTGACTGGCGCGCCCGCGATTCCGCAGCGGAACAAATCCGGCGCGTTAAGCAGAGCATTCAATGTCATGAATCCGCCATAGCTCCAGCCTTGAATGCCAATGCGCTGTGGATCGACGAAACCCAACGAAATCAGATACTGCACGCCGGCCACTTGATCGGCCAGTTCCGTCACGCCCAGCTTATGATAGACGGGGGTCTCGAATGCATGTCCGCGTCCCGCCCCTCCCCGGTTCTCGGCTTGCCACATGACATATCCCTGGTTCGCATAAACCTGGTCCATGTTCACGCCGCTCCAGGAATTCTGGATCGGCAGCTCGACACCTGGACCGCCATACACCGCGACGATAGCCGGATACTTTTTCCCCGGCTGAAACCCGGCTGGTTTAATCACGCGCCCATGCAGCAGCGTCCCATCCGCGGTCTTGAAACTGACGATCTCCGCGGGACTGATGTCGTACTCATCCTTCTCCGTCCGGTCGGCCTCGCGATATACGGCCAGTTCCTTCCCATCTCCTGCGTGCAGCGTGGTGCGGGATGGCGATGTCAGGCTCGAATAAGAATCGAGATAATAGTTTCCGCCCGGCCCCATCGAGATCCGGTGTGTGCCGGCTATCGGGTCGAGAAGGCGCTTGTCGCCGCCATTCAAATTGATGCTGTAAAGGTGCGTCTCGACCGGGCTCGCCTCATCGGAGGTGTAGTATACGCGGCCAGCGGTGTCGTCGACTCCCGCCACGCTTCTGACTTCCCACGCTCCCCCGCTCAACTGCTTTACACTGCGCCCGTCGAGAGAGTAAAGATACAGGTGATTGAACCCGTCACGCTCGCTCGACCAAAGGAACTGCTTGCCATCCTTGAGGAAACGCACATCGTCACCCAGGTTAATCCAGTACGGATCAGACTCGCGCAGAATGGTCGTGGACATTCCCGACTCGACGCCGATCGAAAGCAATTCCAGCCGGTTCTGTATGCGATTTGTGCGAACCAGGTAGACGCTCTTTGAATCCGGCATCCAGCCGGCGCGAGCGATCAGGTAAGCATATCGTGTGTCGCCTACATCCAGCCACGCGGTCGTCCCCCCGGCTGCTCGAACGATTCCCAGATGCACGTCTGCGTTATTCTCGCCCGCCTGGGGGTACCGTTGCGGCTCGAACAGAGCGCTTCTTCCGAGCAGATCCTCGTGCGGGTACACCGGCTCCCGGCTGGTATCGAATTGCATATACAGGAGCGACTGCGAGTCGGGCGACCACCAGTACGCCGTGCCCAAATTTAATTCCTCCGGATAGACCCAATCGAGAGCGCCATTGCGGAGCGTACCGGTCCCATTCGTCGTCAGCCTGGTTTCTGTTCCGCTCGCGATCTCGAGCGCATACAAATCCCAGCCGCGGCGGAAAGAGACTATCTTGCCGTCCGGCGACAGCTTGGGATCGTGCTCGACCGCCGGAGTCTTGGTGAGCTGGTCCCATTTACCGGTATCGACATGGATCAGAAACAGATCCCCGCCCGTGGAATACAGCATCTCCTTACCGGATGAGGACCATTGCAACCCGTCCTCCTCCACGCGGCGATTTTCCCAGTCGAAGGGCACATTCTGATGAGCCTGCACCGCAGCCGCATTCATAGCCTCCGTCGAGACCAGGACTTTCGAGCTGTGCGTGGCCGGAAAATAAATTTTCAGATCGCTGCCCTGCCGGAAGACAAAAGTCTTGCCATCGGGCGCCCAGACCGGCGGACCGGGCGCTTCCGCGCGCCGGCTTGCGAATTCGTACATCGAGTCGAGCGTGATGGGCTTCTTCTGGCCGAATGCCAGGGGAAGCAGCAGCAGAAACACGGCGGATACACGCATCGTAGATTGATTGTATCGCCTGTTTCGAGCTATTTCAGGGAGTGTCCTTAGGACACTCCCCATTCCATGTGTCGATCGCTATTTCACAGCGAAAGTGGTCGTGAGAGTGAGCGGACCGTTCGGGCCGGTATTGCTCGGCACGTCGTTTAACGTGATCACGATCGTGCTGACCCCCGGCGCCTGGGTCGTCGGCACTTTTAAATTGATTTGCCAGAGACCCGGATAACCGCAGCCGAGACCTGAATACGTGACGGCGCTTGCGGGCAGTTGGCCGCCGCCCATACTGGTGAGCACCACTGGCGATTGCGGGGTCGGAATGACCGGCGGCGCTGCGCCATCCGGACCCGCCCCCGGCACGTTGCCTTGACCGGTGAGGCAGAAGATGACGGTGCTTCCTCGCACCACTGGATTGGTCGCGCTATTGATGTAGCACGAAGGTTGGGGCGAGCAGTTTGCAGTAACCTCGTCGAAATTCGTCGCCGATACCTGCCCCGTTCCCGATTCATCCGCGGTAAAAAATCCGGGATTTTCCGGAACAAACGGCAGGAACGCGTCCGCCACGATCTCTCCGGTTGAAGGACGGTACACCTGCACGTCGGCATTGCCCGATGAGGGCGAGCCCATGGGCACCTCAAACCAGATGTAGGGGCCGCCGGAATTCACCGCGTAGATTGGCGCTGGAGTTCCGTTTACCAGCACCTCAACGCCCGACGCGGTTGTAGGCCACGGCAGAGTTTGGGCTTGAAACGTGGGCACATTGGTGAGATTTGCTCCTACCAGGCCAATGTAGGTCAACATCCCCGGCGCGAGCCCAGCCTGGTTCTCGTTCGCCACATTCCGGTAAGTAAGCAGCGCATAGAAGTACGTAACGCGGTTGGCTGATTCCGCCACTACAAGATTGCCTGCCGCATCCAGGGTAAGGGCGAGCGGCGCGGATTGGAAGTAGATAACCGAAGTCACCTCCTCACCTTGCGAAATCAGTGTCTGGTACTCGGGGAATCGATAAACCGAGGGCGGATTGGCGCCCGCGTTGCCGACCCAGATTTCACCGGTGAGCGAGCTTACAAAAACAGACTGGGGCTGATTCAGACTCGGAATTTGTAGAGTCGAAGGAGCGCCGTTTGATGCGAGCCGGGCGTTCGTAAAGACCAGCACACGGCCGTTGCCCGGATCGGTCACATACAATCGATCGGAAGTGTCGGCGGCGATGTGCCGCGGACTATCCATTCCAGCATTGCTCGGCGGCGTAGTATTGTTACCGACCGACGCCTGAGTTGAGTTGAAGTTCGGCTGACCCAGCACGGCGGACGCTGCTTGGCCCAGCGTAAAGTCGCCTCCCGACGGCCGTTGGAATATAAGCACCCGGTTGAAAACCGCATCGGAGACGGCCAGGCTCCCGTCGGAAAACAGAGCCAGTCCCCACGGAGCGCTCATGTTGGCTTGGCTCGGATTCTGAATCTTTAAACTGAAGTTTGCCTGCCCCAGCACCAGATTTGCAGTCTGTGGCGAGCCTGCGGGCTGACTGAATGGCGCTGGAAACCGGAGCACACGGCCATTACCGGAATCGGCTACATAGAGATTGCCATTGGGGTCGACTGCCAGACCGATCGGACTGGACAGCCCAGTATTGTTGGGAGTTTGCGCGTTGCCACTCGGCGAGTTGACGAGAGCGTCGTAAAAATCGGTAGAGCTGGATTGGCCGATAACGAGATCCGCCGTGGAGGTCTGCTGCACAATTCGCGCGTCGTTGAATCCCAGGATGCGATTGTTTAGCGTGTCCGCGACGTATAGATGCGGCGGGGCGGAGTTCACGTCGATCACAACTCCCCCCGATCCATTTTGGCCGGTAGATGGGTTGAAAAAATTGACCTCTCTGCCCTCGATCAGATTCACCGCATTATACGGGAAATCGAGCTGGCCGATCAGGCGTGTCGCTGTCGTGTAACTCAATGGATTTCCCTGCGGATACGCAAGCACGCGGTTATTGCCCGCATCGACGATCCACAATTCGCTCCCGAGGAAGGCGCCCCCGGCCGGCAAGCTCAATGTGGTCGCATCCGGACGCGCCTGACCCTTATTCGCGGTCCCGCTTAAATTATTGTTCTGTCCGATGACAGGAACCGAAACGAGAATTGACGGCGAGGGTTGGTTTATCGTTGCCGCGGGCCAATTCGCCGGCACATCGTAAGCCACGATTCTATTTTGGAGAGTATCGCTTACGAACAGGTTAGTGCCGTTCGTGAAAATGCCTTGCGGCGGGGATTCGATGAACCCGCTGCCCGATTTATTAGTCGCCCCGAGGGTATATTGATTGGGATAAGCTGGCGGGGTTTGGCCTTGCTGAGTAACGACTGTATCCACTCCCAGGACCCGTTGCGCTTTCAGATCGTTGGAAAATGGGGGAGCGAAGTAAAGCACCCGAGAATACCAATCGGATACATAGAGGCCGCCATTATTGTCAAAAGCCAGACCGGCCGGCTGAAACAAGCCCGGATTCATGTAAACCTGAAGGGGAGTATTCGCGGGTGGATTCGCCGGCGCCTGCGGCGCGCCATTCGAGACAAAATTGACTTGACCGAGCACCAGGTCCGCCGATGGCTGAGCAGTATTGGGCGCGAGCTGTTGGACTGGGAAGCGCAGGACACGGTTGTTGCCTGGATCGGATGCCCATAAGTTTCCGGATGAGTCGATTGCCAGCCCGTCAACAAGCACGATATTACCCGAAGTTAGCGCCAGCGTCTGAGCGGTCGGCGCAGACAGTCCTTGGTTGGCTACATTTCCGGTGGCCAGCCCGGGCTGCCCGATCACTAAGTCGGCCTGCAACAAAGAACCGGTCTGCTTGAAAGGCGCCGGAAAGCGGAGAATCCGATTATTTCCGGCATCCGCTACGTAGAGATTGCCTTGTTTATCCACCGCCAGAGCGGAGGGGAGATAGAGTCCAGCACTGAGCGGATTTGGACAGTTACTGCTGGGTCCTTGAACACATGTCGAGACCAGATCTCTTTGCCCGATCGCCATCGAAGCGAAGCCGCACTTCGGATTGGAAATGCCGCAGGTGCTGAAGTTATCCGGGTTCTGAAACGCCAGCACGCGATTGTTGGCTGTATCCGCAATATAGAGGATCGGCGGCGAAACGCTGGTATCGAAAGCGATCGAGCTAGGATTGTTCAACTCGCGGCCCTCCACGAGGTTAGGGGCAGCCGAGGTGATCGACTGGAGCAATTGCGGCTGTCCGAACTCCCGGGAAGCCAGCGGATTGATAACGGGAGACGTTTGCGCAAAAAGAGGCGCACCCGCGACGAGGATATAGTAATAGAGTTTATTCATAAAAGGATTTACTCCGACCGACGGCCGCGGGATTCCGTCTTTACCCGAAGATAGCACAGGGAGCAGGGCAGCGAGTGATAGAATCGGGACTTGGATTCCGCAAAAAAATCACCTAGTCGGCCGCGTGTATGCGCCGTCAGTTATCTGAATACAGTACCGCTGGTATGGGGTATGCTCCACGGCGCGGATGCGAGCGAGGGCCGCGATGTTTTCGATCTGCGGTTCGCGCTGCCCTCGGAATGCGCCGATCAGCTCGCCTCGGGTGATGCCGACATAGGGATTGTGCCCGTGATAGAAATGGCGCGGCAGAAACTCGAATATTTCGCTGGCGCGGGCATTGCCTGTCACGGGCCGGTGCGCAGCATCCTGCTGGTCTCGAAAGTGCCCTACGGGAAAATCGGGACGCTCGCCACCGACGCGGGGTCTCGCACTTCCGTGATGCTGGCGCGTCTGATACTCGCGGAGAAATTCGGTGTCGAGCCGGCGCTGCTTTCACGTCCGGCCGATCTGGGTCCGATGCTCGAGGAGGCCGACGCGGCGTTGCTGATCGGGGACCCGGCTTTGCGCCTCGATCCCCTCACCCTCGCCTACGCAACGCTCGATTTGGGCGCTGAGTGGACCGCGATGACTGGGCTTCCCATGGTGTTCGCCCTTTGGTCCGGCCGCAAGGAAATGATGCGGGAGTCCTACCAGCGCGCTTTTATCGCATCCAGCCGGTATGGGCGCGAGCACATCGACCGGATCGTCTCTACGGAGGCCGCTCTGCGCGGCATTGCCGAGCCCCTGGCTCGGGAATACTTGACGCGTCACATTGTTTTTGAGCTGGGCGATCGGGATTACGCAGGTCTCGATCTGTTTCTGCAGCGCGCCGAGCGCCTTGACCAGGTATCGGTACCGGGAGGAATATCCGCATGATGACCCGCGCCGAAGCTATCGACCTGTTTCGCAGCGACGATCTGATTGGGCTGGGCATGGCCGCGGACCAGGTGCGCCGCAAACTCCATCCGGAAGGCGTGGTCAGCTACATCATCGATCGGAACATAAATTACACGAATTTCTGCACCGAATATTGCAGTTTCTGCGCTTTTTATCGGCCGATGGGCCACGCCGAAGGCTACCTGCACTCGAACGAGGTAATCTTCGATAAAATCCAGGAAACCATCGACCTCGGCGGCACCGGAATTTTGATGCAGGGCGGTCTGCATCCCGATCTCAAGATCGAGTGGTATGAGGACCTGCTGCGCTCGATCAAGCGGCGTTTCAATATCTGGTGCCACTGTTTTTCAGCGCCCGAGATTGTGAACATCGCCAAGCTCAGCGGGCTCTCCCTTCGGGATACGCTCGCCAGGTTGCGGGATGCCGGCCTCGATTCCCTGCCCGGCGGCGGCGCAGAGATCCTGGACGATGCGGTGCGCCACCGGATCAGCCGGCTAAAATCTTCGGTAGAAGACTGGATCGGGGTGCATCGGGCGTGCCACTCGGTAGGGCTGCGTTCGACCGCTACCATGATGTTCGGGACCGGTGAAACCATCGAGGAGCGCATGAATCACTTCGATATCGTGCGCCAAATCCAGGACGAAACGGGAGGGTTTACGGCCTTCATTCCCTGGAGCTTTCAGCGCGAGAACACCTCACTCGGGCGGTTCGTGAAGGAGGAAGCGACAGCCGTTGAATACCTCAAGATGCTGGCGCTTTCCCGTTTGTACCTGGAAAATATCCTAAACATTCAATCTTCGTGGGTTACGCCCGGGCTTAAAACCTGCCAACTCGGATTGCGCTTCGGCGGCAACGATGTGGGGAGCATCATGATCGAGGAGAACGTAGTGAGCGCCGCGGGCGCCCATCATCGCGCAACCGAAGAGGAACTGCGCCGCCTGATCCGCGATGCTGGCTTTCTCCCCAAGCAGCGGGATACGCTGTATCGAACCTATTTCTTGAATTAATCCCTTAGCTTTTGACGCTGCTTTGACGCCATTCGCGATATATATAAGGTAGTTGCATGGGCTGATTCTCGGTCCAAGAACACACGAACGCTCCTTTTGGGCTGTGGGTTGGAACATGAACGAAAGGAGAACTAAAATGCCTGAATATAACAGTTTTGACGATCCGCGGATGAGGACTCCCGATGCTCCACAAGTGAGAATGGATAACCCCCAGGCGCGGATGTATGAGAATCCGCCGGCGCGGATTCATTTATCGCCTATTGCTGCACCTTCAATTCTTGGATTTTATGGCTTGGCTGGAGCGTTGTTTATGGTGGCCGCGAACATGGCCCACTGGTTTGGGACTGTCACTACATCGCAAATGTATCTGGTCCCGTTTGCCGCCCTGTTTGGCGGGTTGGCACAGTTCTGCGCTGGAATGTGGGCGTATAAATCGCGCGATGGCGTAGCTACTGCGGTTCATGGGATGTGGGGAGCATTCTGGATGGCATACGGCATTCTGAGCTTCCTGGTGATGATCGGAAGGTTAGCCATTCCTCTGGGAGCGTGGCCGGAGATCGGAATGTGGTTCGTAGTGCTCGCCGCCATTACTTGGGTCTGCGTGGGCGCTGCGTCGGCTGAGAACGGCAGCGTAGTCACGGTGCTGAGTTTCCTCGCCGCCGGCTCAACAACCGCGGCGATTGGAGAGTTTACTGGAACAGGGTGGCTGATGGTTCTAACCGGCTGGCTGTTCATTATTGCCTCGATCGCTGCTTGGTACACGGGTAGCGCTTATATGCTCGAAGGAGCCTTCGGGCGCGAAGTATGGTCGCTCGGCAAGAGCCGCCATGCTAAAGAAGTGACGGTCGCTGTCGGCGTCGGCGAGCCCGGCGTGATCCGGGGCCAGGCCTAGGCGCTCTTTAACTCCCACTGATAGGATGGGCCGTCCGACGGCCCATCCCACCTCCCAATCTCAATCCGTAGTTTTCTTGCCGGCCAACAAGTCGGCCGCCCGCCCGCTAGGGATTCATCGAGAAATTGACTTCGATTTGAGTAATCACTTCCACTGGCTCGCCGTTAAGGAGCGAGGGTTGGTAAACCCATTGCTTTACGGCATCGGTCGCAGCAGAAACCAAGGTCGGGTTCCCGCTCACCAGCTGCAGGTTCTTAATCCTGCCATCCTTGCCGATTGTGGCCGTGAATCGAACTGCTCCGCGGGCGCGCGCGGCTCTGGCCAGCGCCGGATATTGAGGCGTAATTTTCTTGATTAACTTGGGAGCCTGAACATTGCCCCCCACGCTGATGCTTGGCGCCTGCGTGGGGGCTGCTTGCGGAGCAGGTACGTTCAGTCGATCGTCCAATGCTGCGCCGGCGGGGATCATGGCTATGGCAGAAACGGGCGCCGGAGGATCTAGCGAAATCGTGCTCGCATTCCCAGGACTCGGCTGGTTGGTCTGGAGCGGGATATAGGGGCGCGCCGTGGGCCGGCTTGACTGGGAAGCCGGAGGGACTCCCGTCAACTGAGCGGAATCGGTATTCGCCGGGATATTTTGAACATTCTGGACACCTGCCGGCACACTCGACGCGTGAGCAGCCGAAGGAGGCGCTTCCACCGGAGGTGTGGCGCCCGATTTTGACGATAGAGCTAACACCGATTCTTGGGTGGTTGCTCCGGTAGCGCTGACGACTTCTAAGCGAAACTCAATTCGATCCGCTGAAGACTGGTAATATACGTGTCCGCTCCTTAATTGCTCGGCATTCAGCGCGACAACCCGAGGCCCCTGGTTTGTTTCCGAGATGACTAAACGGCCTTCCCGAGCCTGAGTTACCAACTCGCTTTTGGGATTCCATTGCACATCGATAAGACCGTTGCTCTGCGGTTCCACCTTTACTTGAAGACCCGAAGGCGCAGTCTGCGCGCTCTGTTTCGGCGCTGACCAGTGATTTCGCAACAAAAGCGCCGTAACTCCAGCTAACACGAGGGCAGCGCCTATGGCCACCATCAGAATTCGGCGGGAGCCAGACGCCGGAGGCGTTTCCAACTTAGCCGCCGGCGCTTCCACCCTGGTGGCGAGGGAGGGCCGTGCAGGCTCGAACCTCGGGGGTGCAGTTCGGTTCTGGTCGGTCGCAGCAATCAGCGGCAGAGTGGCCTCGACCGTCGGAAGCGGCGCCTCTGCAGCCGGATTTTTCGTGGATGGCGGCTCGCCCGTAGGGTTCTTCGACCGCTGGAGCGCCGCACGAATTCTCTCCGATTGTGCGCTCATAGGAAAAAGGTGCTGAGCACGAACTTTTACTCTCCTGCTGAAGATATCGGCCGGGCGCCCGAAATGGTTTAGGACACTTATCGGCCGCCACAGTATAGAAACTTTCAATCGAACTCATCAAAAGGTTTGAACGCCCATCGTGCCGCTCCGCTTTTATACTTGAAGACACCCGGAGCATAAATGCGGATTCAGGCGGTCATTATTTTCTTATTTGCAGCCCTGGCCTCCGGGCAGCCCGCGGCCCCGGATGCAGCGATCCAATGGGAGAAGCGCCTCGCCGATCTCGACAAAGCGACCAAAGCCGCGCAAAGCTCGGCGGACAACGCTTGGATGCTGGTGAGCGCCGCTCTAGTTCTGATGATGACCGGTCCCGGCCTCGCGCTGTTCTATGGCGGCCTGGTGCGCGGCAAGAACGTGATCGGCACCATGATGCAGAGCTTCGTCCTGATGGCCTGGGTCACCGTGCTGTGGGCCTTCATCGGCTATAGCCTGGCGTTCGGCGACGGCACATCGTTTCTGGGCGGATTCCATTACGCCCTGCTCGGTCATGTAGGCGCCGCGCCCAATCCCGACTATGCGCCCAGCATCCCGCAGCAGACCTTCATGATCTACCAGCTTATGTTCGCGATCATCACGCCCGCGCTGATCTCAGGCGCGTTTGCCGAGCGGATGAAATTTTCGGGAATGCTCCTGTTCATGACCTTATGGATGTTCGCCGTCTACTTCCCCATGGCACATATGGTGTGGGGCAAAGGCGGCTTCTTGAACGCCACATTGGGCGGAAAAATCGCGTGTTTCGATTTCGCGGGGGGTACGGTAGTTCACATCAGTTCCGGCGTGTCGGCGCTAGTCTGCGCGTTGTACCTGGGGCGCCGCCAGGGATATCCCCACGAGCCGATGCGTCCGCACAGCCTGGTGATCAGCGTCATCGGCGCGTGCTTGTTATGGGTGGGATGGTTCGGATTTAACGCGGGCAGCGCCCTGGCATCTTCGCCGCTCGCCACCAGCGCCTTCGTTGCGACGCATTTCGGAGCGGCCGCGGCGGCTCTGGCATGGCTCTTCGTCGAATGGATCGCTACCGGGAAACCGAGCGTGCTCGGCGGAATCTCGGGCGCGGTGGCGGGACTGGTCGCCATCACGCCCGCCTCCGGGTTCGTCAAACCCTTTCCGGCGTTGCTGATCGGCGCGCTCGCCGGCGCGGTTTGCTATTTCATGGTGACTTCAGTGAAGCGAAAGTTCGGATACGACGATTCGCTCGACGCCTTTGGTGTTCATGGCGCAGGCGGCACTCTGGGTGCGATTCTCACCGGCGTATTCGCCACCAAAGAAGTCAACGATGTCTGGAGCGGCAAGCCGATGGGGTGGGTAGATGGCAATCCCAGGCAGGTGCTGAACCAGATTGCCGCCTGCGCGATCGCCTGGGTTCTGGCGGGCGTAGCAACTTGGATCCTTCTCAAAATCTGCGACGCCGTGACGGGCGTGCGAGTCGGCGCGCAGCAGGAAATCGATGGCCTCGATCTCAGTATGCATGGCGAAGAAGGATATAATTTCGAGGCTTGAGGACGATTTCCATGAAGAAAATCGAAGCAATCATCCAGCCACACAAACTCGAAGATGTGAAGGAAGCCATTAAGGGCATCGGAATCGACGGGATGACAGTTAGCGAAGTCCGGGGGCATGGGCGCCAGAAAGGACATAAAGAGATCTATCGCGGAATGGAGTATCAGGTTGACCTTCTTCCGAAAATCAAGCTGGAGATCGTGATTCCCGAGGCCCGCGCCGAAGAAGTGATCCGAACGCTGGTGGCGGCCGCTCGAACCGGTAAAATCGGCGACGGAAAAATCTTTGTCTTTGACGTCGCCGAAGCTATTCGCATCCGCAATGACGATCGGGGAGAAGGGGCCCTGTGAACGTAGCGAACATGCCCGCCGTGATCGAGCCTCCGTCCTCAGTGGATGTGCGCAAGATGCTCGCTGCGCGGTGCGCCGAGGTCGATCGCCGCGTGCACCGCGCCTATACGACGGCTGTCCGGCAGCACTTTCCGTTCGGCATCGCGCTCGCGGCAGTTGGCGGATTTGGCCGCGGCGAGCTTTTTCCCTGTTCCGATGTCGATCTGCTGCTTCTGGTGGAATCGGAGACCCAGATGGCAGCCGCGAAGGAGGCTTTCTCATCCTTCCTGCAATCTTTGTGGGACTCCGGACTCCGCCCCAGCCACTCCGTGCAGACCGTGTCCTATTGTGTGGCCGAGCACGAGGACAATACGGAACTGACCATCAGCCTGCTCGACCGGCGTCTGCTCGCCGGCGATCCTGCGATGTTCAAGTGGCTGGACGAGCGTTTCGATGCGTTCCTCGCCAAGCGGGGAGCCGCGATCGCGCAGAGCCTGGCGCGTCTGGCAGAGGCGCGCCGGGCCAAATTCCAGAATACGATTTATCACCTCGAGCCGAACCTCAAGGATGCTCCCGGCGGCTTGAGAGATTTGCAGACGACTCGATGGCTCGCATTTTTGCGGCGGCACGAGAGCGCGAAAAATCTCTCGGCGGAGTTCGCTGCTCTAGCAGCGCTGCGCATCCGGCTGCATGAGCTCGCCGGACGCGATCAGAACGTGCTGAGCTTCGACGCCCAGGAAGCCATGAGCGAGCACCCTGCTTTCCTGATGCGCGGTTATTACCGCCAGGCGCGCATCGTCGATCAGGCCGTGAAGATCGCCCTCGAAACCGCACTGATCAAGGACGGCACTCTGCTCGACCGCTTTCACCAGTGGCGGTCGAATCTATCCACTCCCGATTTCACGGTCTCGCATGACCGCGTCCTGCTGCGCGCTCCAGCCCAGTTGCGCAGCAATCTCAGCGTATTCGAATTCGCGGCTCGTCATCGCCTGCATCTCGCGCCCGATACTCTGGACCGTCTGGCAGGCTTCATCCCCGAAGCGCATTGGGAGGATTGGAAGCGGCTCCTGTCGCTGCCTACCCCGTCCGTGGGATTGCGCGCCATGCAGGAGACCGGCGCGCTTCCCGCCGCGCTCCCGGAGTGGCGCAACATCGAGTGCCTGGTGGTGCGGGACTTCTACCATCGCTACACCGTGGACGAGCACACGCTGTTGGCCATTGCTGCTCTTGAATCCATCGCGGATGGCCGGTTCAGAGATCTTTTCGCCGAGATTTCCGACCCCGCACTGGTCCGCTTCGCGATTCTTATGCACGATCTCGGCAAGGGCTCAGGCGTCGAGCACGTGGCCGAGTCTCTGCGCATCGCCTCCATGGCTCTGGCGCGTGTAGGAACGCCGGAGACGGATCGGGCCGACATCGAATTCCTGGTCGCCCGCCACCTCGATCTTTTCACGGCGATGACCTCGCGGGATCTCAACGACGGCGCGACTGCCAAGGCGCTTGCCTCCCGCGTGGGAACGGTGGAGCGGCTCAGGCAGCTCGCCATCATGACCTACGCCGATCTCAGCGCCGTGAATCCCGAGGCGCTGACGCCTTGGCGCCTCGAACAGCTCTGGCGTGTGTACCTTCTCACCTACGCGGAGTTGACACGGAGTCTTTTTGAGGAGCGCATCCACGACGCCTCCGGTGTTCTGTTTTTGGAGGGCCTTCCCGTCCGCTATCTGCGAACCCACCTGCCGGCGGAAATCGACGCGCACGTGGAGCTTGCGAAGCAACTGGAAACGCGGCCGGTCGCCGTCGCGATCGCGCACGAGCGCGGCTTTTACCGCTTGACCCTGTTGACGTGGGATCGCGCGGGGCTTTTCGCCGCAGTGGCCGGCGCGATCTCCAGCTTCGGCCTCAACATTCTGAAGGTGGAGGCATTCTCGAACGCGCAGGGGATGGCCGTCGATACATTCACTTTTTCCGATCCGCATCGGACGCTCGAGTTGAATCCGCCCGAAGTAGACCGGCTGCGCGCGATCGTAAAACGCGTAGTGGAGGGTAAACAGGACGTGGTCCAGTTGCTGCGCGGCCGTCCCCAGCCTTCGCTCCCATCGCGCGGGGCGCGCCTCAAACCGAGTGTCGCTTTGAGCAACGAAGCCTCGGCTACGGCCACGCTCATCGAGATCGTCGCAGAGGATCGGCCCGGACTTCTTTACGATCTTGCGAGCGCCATCAGCGCCGCGGGCTGCAATATCGAAGTGGTCCTGATCGACACCGAGGCTCACAAAGCGCTGGATGTTTTTTACGTCACCGCGGGGGGAGGCAAGCTGGACGATGCACTCGAGGCCCGGCTGAAGACAGCGTTGCTGAGTGCTCTGTAACCGGCAATGCTCTTGTGGGGCAGGTTTCCGGACCAGAACCAGCGCGGTAGCCAGGCTTTTTATCGCGTCGCATATTTTAGCAATCGTGTCGATTCTGACCGGGGCGATTCGTCATAATGGGCGAGGAGATCACCATGCCAAACCCCTTCGTACACGTGGAATTGAATACAACCGATGTAGATAAAGCGAAAGCCTTCTATGGAAAGCTTTTCGATTGGACGCTCGAAGACACCCCCATGGGTGATAGCACCTACACCATGATTAAAGTCGGAAAGGGAACGGGCGGGGGAATGTTGAAGAACCCGATGCCCGGCGTTCCCTCGTTTTGGCTTGCCTATGTGGAAGTGGACGACATCGCCGCGGCCACCCAGAAGGCTAAATCCCTTGGAGCGAAGATCGTCGTGGATGTCCAGGAGGTCCCGAACGCGGGATGGTTCAGCATTATTAGCGACCCGACCGGGGCAGCGCTTGCCCTGTGGAAGCCGAAGACCTAGAGTGTCGGCCTCACTTGTAGGTCGAGGTTACGGAATACTCGATCACTCCGCTCACCCGGCGGTATCAAGACCGGTGGCCGAAAACGATGAGTCGGTGTCTTGCTGTTGTATCGACGTGCCCCCGCTGCCGGCCGGCAGGCCCAGCAGAATATAGGAGGGACTGTAAACTGTCCGGGTTCCACGGCTACCCGGCACGTATAGCCCGCGGTCGCTCCCGATGCCGTCGACGTTCCGCTGATGAGCACGTAGGTCCCGGGCAGGCCGCCGGTCCAGGTAAACATTAATCCCTGCGTCCGGTCTATGGTGGCGAACGCGCTTTGATTGGTCCAGTTGAAAATGGGATTCGCCAGGGTGACCGTGGCAGTGAACGCACCCACGTCCGCTCCGCCGGTTCCGGTAAACGTGAACGTGCCGCCTGAAGATGGAATCGCGCCCGCCGATAGAGTCCCGCCATACTCGCCCTTCATCCCGAGCTGTATAGGCAATGGTATCGCCAGCCCCGCGGGCCCCGTGAGAGTAACCGAACCGGCATCCAGACCCGTGAGGGTGAGCGTGTTGTTTCCCCCAGTAATCGGGGCCGTCGAGCATCCGCCCGGCGAAACATTACCCCCTCGGCCCACAGCGCCGGCGAGGAGCCCGCTATCCTTGAAAAAGGCCGCACCTGCAGAGCTGCTCACCGTAACAACGCCCTTGGCGTTCGTGGAATTCGTCTGAAGCAGGGTCAGCCCCCCGGTCCTGAGCGTATCTTGCGTGTCCTTGAGGATTTGGTCGCCGGTAATGGTAACCCCGCCGGTCCCCGGATCGACACAGGTTCCGCCGCCCTGGTGGATCGGGAGAACCACGACATTACTGACTACGGTTCCAGTCACTGCCAGCAGGGGAACATTGCAGGCGTTGGGAGCCGACGGCGGTATTGTGAAAATGATCACATCTACGCCCGGGTACACCGACGCGCCTTGATACAGCAGTTTCAGGGGAACCCCGCCGAGATAGACCTGCATGGAGGTGTTGATCGCGTGCGGCGCCGCGATGTAGGCGTTGTCGCTGTCGGCAGGATCCGCGCCCAGTCCGGTTGCCCACACTACGACTGTCTCTCCGGGCACGCCCGAGTTGGTGAATGAGAGCACCGCCCCGGTAGTGTTGTCGGTGGCGACTCCCACATCGACATTCGTGTTGAACACTCCCGCAGGAATTGGGATCTGGTTATACTGGTTGATCCCCACCGCGCTCGCCACCACCTGGATCGGCGCAGGAGCGCTGTTTGCGCCTCGATAATTCACTGTGAGAGTTCCAGTTCCGACCGGAGTGGCTGCAGGCAAAACCGCGGCGAGCTGGGTGGGACTGGTGTAATAGAGCGCGGGATGCGTCGTCACGCCGCCCACGACTACCGTGATGCTGGCTCCGTTCAGCGTCAACGGCAGACCGCCCGACGCCTGCGTGTCCTGCAGGACCGGAGTCGCAGGGTCGGCCAGATCGGTTCCTTGGACAATGAAAATGCTGCTCGGCGCGATGCCGGAATTTGGGAAACCCGGCGGAATTAAGCTGGAGTTGTTCAGAACTTGCGTGATAGTAGGAGGACCCGTGGTGCCTCCGCCGGTTCCGGCAGCTACGCCGAACGTTGTGAACATCAGTGTGATGGATCCTCCGGTGATCGCGGTTACCAGCACTTTAGCGTAGTGGCCTCCGTTGGTGTGAACGAAAAATTCGTCCATAAAGCCCGGAACGGGGCTCTGAAGGGTAGCGGTGGAGATTGTGGAGGTGGAGTAGCCGGGCCAGACACTTACGACTAACTGGGAGATGCCGGCGAATGTTGAGGCCAATTGAGTGGTGGTGGCGTTGACTGCCGTCGCGCCACCCTGCGGCGTGATGCCGCTGGAATTGAACAGGATATTCCCACCGGAGCTGACGACGGCTCCGGTGTCCAGGTTTAGGGTGTTCCCTGTCGAGAGAGTGCTTGTCTGGTTGAGGTCGGCCCGAACTGCGATGGGAAATGCGCAGGCGAGAATCGCTAGAACAATAGTTCGCACTGATAGAGTGGGGTTCATGATCCTCCGAACGGTAGCGGCTTATCTTAACAGAAAAACTTCAACCGCATTCTCGACTTATCGCTTCCACCCGGGCCGCCCGATTCAATTCCTGGCGTATCTTCAAGCCGAGGAGATCGTTCGTTCCCCATCAGAGAGGACGGTCCAACCGAGCGCGGAATACTAGTAACCCCGTGCGACGTTTGAGAGTGATGGATATGTCAGCCAGTAACACATCTGGTCCCATACCGTGATGGGCGACAATGCGGACGGAAGGCCGCGCGCGCGGCCTTCTATAAATGAAGTAACTAATACCGCGATCGGAGCCGCCGGTCAGCAGTTTCAGGCGGCAGTGAGTCCCGCCAGTTGTTGTACCGCCTGAAACGTATCGGCATCGGCGGCGGACTTGTCCAACCGGTACCGCTTCACCCGAGCGAACCGCAATGCCAGGCCGCTCTCATAGCGCGAGCTTACCTGGATCTCGTTAAATACAATTTCAGCGACTAGCTTCGGTTCCACATAAATGGTGTAATTGTCTCGTCCGATCTCCAGCTTTAACAACTCTTGCGTTTGCCAAGCCAGCATCTCGTCCGTGAGCCCCTTAAACGTCTTGCCGAGCATGGCGAAGCCACCCTTTTCAGCATCGCGAGCGCCCAGATGTAGATTGCTTAGCCAGCCGCGTCTTCGGCCGTTGCCCCATTCTGCCGCCAGAATCACAAGATCGAGTGTGCGCGGATTCTTTACTTTCAGCCAGCTCTTGCCTCGCGCACCAGCAAGATAAGGAGCCGCTGTCGATTTGGCCATAATGCCTTCATGACCCTGGCGCAGCGCTCGGTCGAAGAACTCGACCGCATCTTCAGGATTCGCTGTGATCGTATGCGGCACCGCCAGATTCGGCGCAAGCTCAACGAGTGTTCCGAACCGCCGCGCTTGCGGCTCATCGAGAAGAGATGTCCCGTCCAGATATAACAAGTCGAACCAGAACGGCGACAACGGCAGCTCAGTTCGCATGCGGCCCACGTCCAGCTTGCGGCCGAATCGGCGCATGGTTATCTGGAAAGGATTCGGCCGTCCGTCTGGCTGTAGGCTGATGCATTCGCCATCCAGGATGAGGTCGTTTGCCGGCAGGCTGCGGGCCGCTTCCACGATCTCCGGGACCGCGGCCGTTACATCGTTGAGACTGCGCGAGTACACAATCACCTCCTCGCCGGACCGGTGCACCTGGATCCGGGCGCCGTCCAGCTTCCATTCGAGTGCGGCCTCGCCGAGCTCGCCGATGGCTTCCGCTGCGTCCTCAGCGGTCTGCGCCAGCATCGGTTGCACTGGCCGGAAGAGACGCACCTCATAGGCGGATAGGCCGGATTCACCTTGCTCAAACAGAACGCGGGCGACCGGGGGAATCGCTCCGGCCATCATTACTGCGCGACGAACCTGAGCGAGCGGAACACGTGTGGCTCGCGCCACCGCTTCCAGCATGATGCCTTCGAGAGCCCCCTGGCGAAGCTCACCGCCCAGTAGCCCCATTAAAAAGCGCTGCTCCTCCTCAGTGGCGCGAGAGAAAATCTCTCTCAACTGTTCCAGTTTGCGTCCGGCTGAGCCTGAACCCTGGACAGAATTGAGCGATTCGAAAGCCCGGTCTACTTCCAATAGTTCGAGGCTCGGCTCTCTCGCCGGAGAACCGGTCGCTTCGCGTAATGTCGAGTAACCGATGCCGAGACGCCCCTGGCGTGTGTTGCCGCTGAGGAAAGAAACCGCAATCTCAACCTCCTCTGGCTGGAGCTGCTCAAGCAGAGCGCCGATCAGGGCGATTTTCTCTAGGCGTTTCGTAGTGGCGGTCACGCGGCCGGACGTCGCCACAAGGCGGGAAAGCTGCATACATCCAGGCTAGCGAACGGCCACCGCGCGAATTGAAGCCCAGGTTCCTCTAATAGGTTAAAATATGCGCCATGACAAGCTTCTCTCTACCCGGTTATCACAGGCGCGCGTTCCTTAAATTTCTTGCGGGTAGTCCTTATGTTGCCGCGTTAGGGGGAATTCGGGCCTTCGCGCAGCATGCGCCGGAACTCGCCGAAATCATTGCCGATCCGAAAGAGGCTCTCAACGTGATGGATTTCGAGGCAGCGGCGCGGCGTAAAGTCCTCCCGGGCCACTGGGCATACATGGCCAGCGGGGTCGACGACGATTTGACCCTTCGCGCCAATCGCGAAGGATACAGGCACATCCAGTTGCGCCCGCGCCGTCTGCGCGATGCCACCAAGGTGGATATGCGGACGGACCTTTTCGGCACGGTGTACAACACTCCCATCTTCACCTGCCCCACCGGAGGCGAGAAATCGATTCATGCGGATGGCGAACTAGGTGTGGCGCGCGCGACGAAATCGCGAGGAACGATGCAGATGCTTTCGACCGCCACCTCGACGGGCGTGGAGGACGTGAACGCCGCTCACGGCAGACCGGTGTGGTACCAGCTTTACGCGCCATCCAAATGGGAGGCGTGCGAGCAAATTGTACGGCGCGTCCAAGCCGCGGGGTGTCCGGTGATCGCGCTCACGGTCGATAACACCACCGGCCGGAACAGTGAAACTTACCTGCGGACCCGTCCCCACGACCTGAGCCAGTGCACGACGTGCCATAAAGGAGCGGCGGGGCCGTCAACCAGCGAACGAAAAATGTATCAGGGAATCGATATGACCGGCGTCAGCTCGCAAAATCCAGCCATGACCTGGGAATTTGTCGATCGCTTGCGAAAAGCGGTAGCGGTGAAGCTATTTATCAAAGGTATCGACACACGCGAGGATGCGCGCCTGTGCGTCGAGCACGGCATTGACGGCATTCTCGTTTCCAATCACGGAGGCAGATCTACAGAGACGGGTCGCGCAACCATCGAGGCTCTTCCGGAAGTGGTCAACGAGGTGGGGAATCGAATCCCGGTTTATGTGGATGGAGGCATCCGGCGAGGAACCGACGTGTTCAAGGCGCTCGCGCTGGGAGCCAAGGCGGTGGGGATCGGGCGGCCGTTCTTGTGGGGCTTGGGAGCGTTCGGGGAGGCCGGTGTCGACCGTGTTCTCGAAATTCTTCAAGGCGAGCTGAAGCTGGTCATGGGAAACTGCGGCACGGAGACTGTGGCTGCCATCAACCGAGCCTACGTTGCCACACCCGACTGGCATTAATGTAGTTAGAGCTAGACATTCCGCGGCCAAGTGATTAACATAAGGGTCATGAAAAATTGCTTTGCGGTTATTCTCTGCGGGATGGTTTTGCTGCCGGCGACTCTTCCCGCCGCCAACAATGACCCGAAGGATGAAAAAGCCGTTATGGCCACTCTCGAAGCCATGGCCCAGGCTACCATTCAGAAGGATGTTGCCACGCTTGATAAGATCTACCACCCCGACCTGACTTACAGCCACTCTACGGCGATGCTTCAAACCAAGGCTGAAGTGCTGAAGGCCGTCGCAGGCCCCGCGATTACAGAATCCATGACGTTCCACGATGCCAATGTCAGGATTTATGGCAATGTCGCGCTGGTGAGATGCCGCACTGAACTTCGAAATGGCCAGCCCGGAAAACTGGTGGATAACCATCTCAATATTCTGTGGGTCTTGCTGAGGGGCCCCGGTCCACAAGGCTGGCAGATCGTGGCCCGTCAAACCACCCGGCTACCTGAAAAGTAAAAAAGCATATCGATTATCGATAATATCGAGGAGGATTCCTGTGAATATCAGGCGCTCTATCGTGATTCTCGCCGTCGCCGCCGTTTCGGTGGTTAAGGCCGAATCGCCCCAAAAAGGCACGGAAATTCTTTGGGATAAGTTCGGCGTCGCGCACGTCTTCGCGAAATCGACCGCAGACCTTTTCTACGGCTATGGCTGGGCGACGGCTCAGAGCCACGGGAATCTTCTGATGAAGCTCTATGGCGAATCGCGAGGCCGCGCCGCCGAATATTTTGGTCCGGCCGGGCTCGCCAACGATCGGTGGGTATGGACCAACAGCGTTCCTCAGCGTTCGGCAAAATGGCTGTCCGAGCAGACGCCCGAGTTCCGATCGTACATGGAAGCATTCGCCAAAGGAATCGACGACTACGCGGCGAAGAATCCAAATGCATTATCGGAAGAGGCCAAACGGGTGCTCCCCATCACCGCTCTCGATCCCATCGAACATTTTCATCGCATCCTTCAATACACCTACCTCGCGCCTTCCAGGCTGGCGGCTACCGCGCCAGCGACGGAAGCCGTGAACCTGATGGACACTCCGGAATCGGTCGGCTCGAATGCGTGGGCCATCGCTCCGTCTCATACGGCCGCCGGAAAAACGCTCTTGCTCGGCAATCCTCATCTGGCGTGGACGGACTGGCAAACTTACTATGAGATCCAGCTTGTGGCTCCTGGCATCGATCTCTACGGCGCCAGTCAGGTTGGCTTTCCGGTGCTTCGATTCCTTTACAACGGGTATCTCGGCTTCAACCAAACGGTCAACAGTATCGACGGAGCGGATCTTTATCGCATCAAAACGCAAGGCGACGGATATTTGTTTGACGGCCAGGTGAAGCAGTTTGAGCGTGACTCTCACGAAATCAAAATTCGACAGGAAGACGGATCTTTCAAGACGGAAAAACTTGATATCGTCAGCACCATTCAGGGGCCTATTATCAAGCGCGAAAATGGCGCGCCCATAGCCCTCAAGGTAGCGGGGCTGGATCGCCCCTTTGCGGCCGAAGAGTACTGGCAAATGGCGACCGCTCACAATTTCGAGCAATATCAAAAGGCCGTGAGGCGGCTCCAGGTTCCGACCTTCAACATTATTTACGCGGATCGCGACGGCCATATCGAATACCTCTACAACGGGACCTTGCCGAAGCGGTCGAAAGGAGATTTGGCTTATTGGGCCGGAATCGTTCCCGGCGATACCTCCGAGACGCTGTGGACTGCATATCATAGCTTTGACGAGCTGCCCAAGGTGATCGACCCGCCCAACGGTTACGTCCACAACACCAACGATCCGCCCTGGAACGCGGGTTGGCCGACACAGCTCGATCCCGATAAATATCCTCCATATGTCGCGCCGCGCAACATCTCGTTTCGCGCAGAGCGCTCTTTGCGGCTTCTCTCCGAAAATCCGAAGCTGACCTACGACCAGTTCGTGACCAACAAGCTCTCGACCCACTCCGAAATGGCCGATCGCATCCTGCCGGACGTGATTGCCGCCGCGCGGCAGTACGGCACGGATCTCGCGAAGCGGGCCGCCGACGTTCTCGAACATTGGGACCGAAATGCCGAAGCCAATAGCCGCGGCGCGGTGCTGTTCCTGAACTGGGCAACGCGTTTCATGGGCGGCCCTGCGCTCGGCTCCCAAGCGGGCTTCGCTATTCCTTACGATCTCAAAGAACCGCTGACCACACCGCGCGGCCTCAAGGATCCGAAGAAGGTTGCGCAGCAATTGGACGAGGCAGCGGCACAGACGCAGAAAGAATCCGGCTCGCTCGATGTGGAGTGGGGAACGGTGATGCGCTACCAGCTCGATGGAGTGGATCTTCCGGCCAACGGCGGATTCGGCAATCTGGGGATCTTTCGTGTCATCACGTTCGGCCCCATGCACAACGGGACCCGATCCCAGATCCACGGCGAGACGTGGGTGTCTATGGTAGAGTTCGGCGACCCGCCGAAATTGAAAGTGCTGATGTCGTACGGCAACTCGTCGCAGCCCGGTTCGCCTCACATCACCGATCAGCTTCCTTATCTGGCCCGCAAGGAACTTCGGACCGCATGGAGAACGCGAAAGGATATCGAAGCCAACCTGGAATCCAAGGTCGTATTCTAATTCGGGACCGAAGCCGCCGATTGCGGTATACCTAACGAATATGCCCAGTCTCGTTCGTGAACCTACTTGGAAACCCGGCTGGGACCGCCGGGCATTTCTCGCTGCTGTCCTCGGCGGCGCAGCCCTAACGCGGGTGTCCGCGCAGGCGCCCGCGCAGCAGCAGTCGATCTCCCCGGTTCCAACGCCTCGCGACTGGTCGGGGGAACATCCCATCCGATACCCGGACCCGGATATAATCGCGCTCGATAGTCGGTTCAGGCGCTACATGATTGGCAATACCACGATCAAGCGGCTCTATACCGGTACGCTTTGGGCCGAGGGTCCAGCCTGGAGCGGTGATGGGCGGTATCTGGTATGGAGCGACATCCCTAACAACGTTCAGATGCGCTGGCTCGAGGAGGACTCCCATGTCACGGTATTCCGAAATCCCTCCGGCTACAGCAACGGCAATACGTTCGATTATGAAGGGCGCCAGCTTTCCTGCGAACACGGGGGACGCAGGGTGGTCCGTTACGAACCCAACGGCACGATCACAGTGATCGCCGACCAGTTTCAAGGTAAACGGCTAAACTCACCCAATGACATCGTCGTTCACCCGGACGGGAGTATCTGGTTCACCGATCCTCCCTACGGAATTCTCGGAAACTATGAAGGTTTCAAAGCTGAGAAGGAAATCAAGGAAGCGGTCTACCGGGTGGATGCAAAAACCGGACAGATGGACAAAATCACCGACGAGATGACCGGTCCGAACGGAATCTGTTTCTCGCCGGATTACAAGAAGGTCTACATCGCCGATACAGGATCGGGACGAGAAATCAGGGTCTGGGATGTGGATGGGAAGACGGTCCGCAACGGCAAGCGGTTTATCCAGTTGGATGTGCCGGGTAGCGGGGCGCCCGCGGCCGCCGACGGCATTCGCTGCGACGTGGACGGAAACGTTTGGGCGGGTGCGCTTCCCGGCGTTCAGGTGATCGCGCCGGCCGGCGAGCGTATCGGCATGATTCGCCTGCCTGAGAACTGCGCAAACATCTGCTTCGGGGGAACCAAACGAAACCGGCTGTTTATGGCCGCCAGCCAGTCCCTGTACACGGTATACGTGCTCACGGCCGGGGCGCATATCGCGTAGCGAGTAAGGAGAAATAAAAATGAAACGTCAAGTTGAAATCGCGATACTCGCGCTCACCGCTGTTGCGGCGCTCTTCTCCCAAGCGCCGGCAGGCTGGAAGATGCGCGTCGATCGCAGCACGACCGCCTCGGATGCTGACGCGTCCGGCGCGATCAAGTTTGTCACGAGCGGATCGGGTTTCCACGCGATCAACCCTCGAGCGGCTGTGTACTGGAATCCCGCAAATACCGTGGCGGGCGCTTATACCCTCAAGGGCACGTTCACCCTGATGAAACCAAGCGGGCACACCAACTATTACGGCCTGATTTTCGGCGGCAGCGATCTTGACGGCCCGCAGCAGAAGTATCTCTATTTCATGGTCGCGCAGGACGGCACCTGGCTTATAAAACGCCGCGACGGGGACGCGACGACCGCCGATGTGTCGGAAAAAACATCAAGCGATGCGGTGAAGAAGCCCGACGCCAGCGGAAAATCCACCAATACCCTGGAAGTGCGCGTAGCTGCCAACAAGATCGATTACGTGGTTAACGGTACAGTGGTGCACACCACGCCAAGAAGCGGAGCGACGGCGAAAACCGACGGTATCTACGGCATCCGCATCAATCACCTCCTGGACGTCCAGATCGACGGGCTGACAGTTACGAAATAAAGCTCGAGCCGGCGGTGGTACAACATAAGGGATGTGGCGGGCGCGGGGGAAGGAGCTCCTCAATGAATCGGCTCAAGACTTGGGGTTGGGCAGCCGTAATTCTGGCGCTGGCGGCGCCGGTAAATGCCCGGGTGGTTCGCATCGTCATCGACCAGCGGCAGTCGCCCGCCTTTAAGGGTGAAGCTTTCGGAAGCGTCGGGCGCTACGAAACACTGATTGGGCACGCCTTCGGGGAACTCGATCCGAAAGATCCGCTCAATGCAATCATCACGGATATTCAGCTAGCGCCTCGAAATTCGCGCGGCATGGTGGAGTACGTCGCGACGTTTACGATCAACAAACCCGTAGATATGTCGAAGGCGAGCGGTACTCTGCTGTACAATGTTGCAAATCGGGGTAACGCAAACCTCACACGCGCGTTTAATATCGGGGGCGAGCCTGGCGATGGATTTTTCTTCAAGCGCGGTCACGTATTTCTAGCGAGCGGCTGGCAAGCCGATGTCACGCCGCGCGATGGGATCGAGAGCATTAAAGTTCCAGTGGCAAAAAACCCGGATGGTTCCAGCGTGACGGGGCCGGTCCTGATTCGGTTGGCAGACATGCCGCCCGACACCAATACCATGTCGCTTGGAACGGGGCAGGCCGGGTTATTTTATCAACGTCCGGCTAGTCTGGATACGGCTCACGCGAGTTTGACCAAGCGGGCGTATGAAGGTGCGCAGTTGGTCGCGGTACCGAGCCGTGAATGGGCCTTCGCCGATTGCCGCACGGTCCCGTTCCCGGGAACTCCCGATCCTTCGAGAGTATGCGTGAAGGGTGGCTTCGATCCGGCTTATCTGTATGAAGTCGTGTTTATGGCCAAGGACCCGCTGGTGCTCGGGATTGGGTTCGCGGCTACGCGCGACGTCGTGTCGTTCTTCAAATATGAGGCGCAGGACGAGAGTGGTACCGCCAATCCAGTAGCCAAGAAAATCTCTTTCGTGATCAGCCAGGGAACTTCGCAGTCGGGCAATTTCGAGAAAACTTTCATCCACCTCGGCTTTAATCAGGACGAAGCCGGACGAATCGTGTGGGACGGCGTTAACGATCATATTCCTGGCCGACAGCTTCCGATGAATATACGTTTTGGCACACCTGGCTCGGTCGCAGGACTTTACGAGCTTGGCTGGGAAGGGGTTCTGTGGTGGCACGATCACCCGGATGAGCTGCGCCATCGTCCGACGGCGGGAATGATGGATCGCTGCACCGAAACTGGAACGTGTCCGAAGATCATGGAAACCTTCGGAGGCGCGGAGTTTTGGAATCTGCGCGTGTCTACCAATTTAATCGGCACCGCAGCCGACGCGGACATTCCGCTTCCTCCGAACGTTCGAAGGTACTTCTTCCCGAGCACTACGCATGGCGGAGGACGAGGAGGATTTAATTCCACCAGCGCGGCTCCTGCGAACTGCGCGCTTCCAGCCAACCCCAATCCGGAATTGGAGACCATGCGGGCGTTGCTATTGGCTTTGATCGACTGGGTCGAGAAGGGCGCCCCGCCTCCACCCAGCCGCTACCCGAGACTGGATCAGGGACAATTGGCGCAAGCGAACCAGGCTGCCATGGGATTTCCCTCGATTCCGGGAGCGCCGCTGCCGAACGGCATTGTGAACGTGGCATACGATTACGACCTCGGGCCGAATTTCAATTACACTGATGAGTCCGGCATCGTCTCGATTCAACCGCCGATCATCAGGCAGGTGATTCCGACGCTGGTTCCGAAAGTGGATGCGGATGGCAACGATGTCGGAGGAGTTCCCTCCGTGCTGCTGCAAGCGCCGCTCGGAACTTATCTGGGGTGGAACGTCGTCGGCAAGGGATATTTCAAGGGGCGGATCTGCGGATTGAATGGCGGCTTCATTCCGTTTGCGCAGACAAAGGAGCAACGGACTCAATCGGGCGACCCGCGCCCGTCTCTAGAGGAGCGCTACGGTACTCATGACGCTTATGTCGCGGCGGTTCGAGCCGCAGCGGCCAAGGCTGTTCGCGAGCGCTTTCTGCTTCAGGAAGACGCGGACCGCCTGATCGGACAAGCATCAGCGAGCGGCGTTCTCGGCGGTGGCGGTCCAGCTAACGCGCCAGCGAGTGCTCGAACGCAGGAGCGGTGAATAGCTGGCGGAGGAAGAGGGATTCGAACCCCCGGAACCCTTTCGAGTTCAACGGTTTTCAAGACCGCCGGTTTCAACCGCTCACCCATTCCTCCAACTTCAAGCTACTTGATGGCGCGGTACTTTCGCAATAGGTAATTTGCCGTTGCGCTTAAAAGATGAAGCTCAGGCCGCCGCGCAGTAAGCGCGGTGAATTCGTGAGGACGGCGTGATAGCTTCCCGCCACCAGCGGCAGGTATCCCTGCGCCAGCAGATTACGCATCTCAATCGTGGCTTCCAGTCGCCCCGGTAGTCCTCCGAAAGCAGGCAGAGGCTGCCGGACGCGAATATTCAAGCCGGGCGCTTGTTCGGACGGTTCGGTCAGAAACACGTGCTCCGGCATCAGGGCGTGGAAATCAGTCCAGCCATAATCCGTGCTCACGCGAGTACCCGAAACCGGGACCGTCCCTGAAACGCGCATGGCGACCCACTCGCGCTGGGTCTGATGAATCGAAGCGCGGATATCTTCAGCATCGTTTGAGAGCGCTCCTCGTGCATCCGGAGTCAGCGCGCCACTGCGTCCGACGGCCAGGACGGCCTCCATATGATCTCCGAGCGACTGTGTCACCGCCGCGGTATATCCGAGATTCTGAAAATTACCCACATTGAAGATGCTGCTTGACGCGCCGAAATTCGGCATCAGGTCGCCGGCCCGAACGAAACCGAACGGCCCCGACAGCATGAAGGTCGCGTTCGAAACATCGTCGTGGTAAACGGCGGCTGAATAGGTTCGACTCCCCTGGATTCGCCGATAGCCCACCTCCAAAGTCTGCGTGCGCTGCACGTAAGGCTGACTGTCGCGCATCGAAACCCTGGGGAACAGCGCCAGCGCCGCCAGGTCCTGGTCGAAGGATTGATTTGCTTCCGGAGCGGTCTGGGCGCCCTGCGCCAGTAACTGAGTAGGCTCGGTGCCGGAGCTATAAGCCACTCGAACCGAGCTCTTCTCATCCAGATCGTAGGTTGCGCGCGCGAAAGGACTCAGGGAATTGAGCCGTTGTAGGAACGACACCGACTCGAGGCTCATGCCGTATTCCAGGTGCAAATTATCATTCAGATCGAGCCGGTCCAACAGCCCGAGCGACATAGTTCGTAGCGACGGAAAGCCATCCGCGCCAGACATTGCCGCGCCGGCCCGATTTGGCAAATAGATTTGCCGGACCGTCAGCGAGATTTCAGGACCAGTCCCATCGCTATGGGCGGGCGAGTAGGTAGTGCGGAATCCACCGGCCGGAATACTGCTGTTCCCGGCATAACCAAAATTGCCGCTGAATTGGACGCGCGCCGCTCCGTAGATCGAAGTTGCCAGGGCGAAAGCCGTACCCATGTCCTGCGGACCGCCGGTGCTGAACGAGTCCCCATCCCCCGCCGACAGTCTCAATAACCCCGTCGTATCCGAAAAGATGGTGGTCGTCGAGTTGTTTTGCGAAGAGCTTACATTATCCGGCAGAAACCGAAGCACCGGCCGAGTGGCCGGCGAGGCGCGGAGCACCCATTTCCAGTCGTCGCTTATAAGCGTGCCCCGCAGCGGCGCGGAGGAGACCAGGTCCACGCTGCTCAGCAGGCCAGCCAGATTGATCTGCAGGACATCTGCCGAGCCGGGAATCACCGCGATATTCCGGCGAATCGCCGGCACAAAGCTGGCCAAGCTCACGCGGATCGAGTACAGGTCGGGCGCGAGTGCGTCGAAGGCAAATTTGCCTTGTTCCGTGGTAAGCGCCTGCCGCACCAGATGATCGTAGCGGTTATAGAGCCGCACGGTCGCGCCCATTTGCGCGACGCCGGCGCCATTTTTTACGAGCCCCAGAATTCCGCCGGAGAGCGGCACAGGCGACCCGCCGTATGCACAGACGGCTGCACACAATACTCCTGTGAGTGCGCCAAGCGTTATCGACCGGGTCCGTGCTTGCATCGTCCGATACGATTTGCCGGCCGCTGGCCCAAATTTTGCCGGCGGCCCCTCTGAGCTATGTTACCGTAAACGTGGCGGAGGGCGTCAGCGTCTGGTTGCGCTTCTTATCCACCACCTTCATTTTCAGCGTATACTGACCAGGCTGAAGGTCTTTTAACGGCAGAAGTTTTTCTACCGTCACCTGCGACGCGCCGCCGCCCGGAAGCGAGCTCACATCCTCGCTATAATCGAATACCCTCTCGTTCGATCCGTTCTTGAAGATCTCATACTCGATGGTGCCGTCCGGCTTTTTGGTCTTTTCATCCGGTTCGAAATTATATAACTGGACGTAGATGCCCAGTTTCTCGTCCCGCTTGAAAGTTTCGCCGACGCGCGGTCTTACTTTCGACGTGCCGATGACGAACATGCCCGAACCGATGCTCTTGGTAGGCACTTTCTCGATGGTATCGGCGAGGATCAAAGAACTGGCGGCCAACTGATCGTCTTCCACGTGCGGCACGTCCAGAACCATCTCATAATTGGTCATGTTGCCGCCCACGACATCCTTGGCGACTACATTGAGCCGGTACCGGCCGGGGGCTAGCGGAACGGTCTTCTGATAAATCTGGCGGACGTTCATCGCTGCGGCTTTTTGCAGTAATTCGTTCGGCTCCTGCACCTGCACCAGATCTTCGAAAGTATTCACAGGCCGCCGCGTCATCGAAGTAATACGCGCGTAGATATTGACCGAGGCCGTCGAGATGTCTTCCTTTTGCTTGAACTGGAGGTCTTTGAGCTCGAACTGAATCGTAATATTCGAAAGCACCGTCGAGCCGGTCACCGGGATGAAATCGGCCCGCACCTTCATCGGCAGCAGATTGTATTTGATGGTGGAATTGACCGCTGCTTCGAGGTCCGGATATTTAATGACCGGAGCGCCTTGGAGTTTGGCGAATGTCTCCATACGGGTGAACTCGTTCATGCTTTCGGGCAGAGGATCGGTGCCGGTGCCGAGGTGAGTGCCGTCGGTGCGGGTGAAGCGCTGGGTCTTATCGGCCATTCCCATCGATTCCGCCATCGTCAGGCCCGCGCCGGGAACATACAGCAGCGCGTCCTTCTCCGACGGGTCCATGGTCATGTGATATTCGCCGCTCATGGTGGTGTCGACGAACTCGATCATGACGTTGTTGCCGATTCCCTCGATATAGCGATAGGTCCACTGCTCGAACGGGTAGGTGGAGGTGGTTCCGCCGCCCTCGTTGTAGGGCCGCTCGTAGCTGCCGCCGGAGGGATGCGACTCGACCTCATCGGCCGGCCCGTATTTGATGTAGATCATCCCGCGGTCCGTTTTCCAACCCGGAATTCCCGAGGCGAAACGGTCGTTGGCGTAGGCGATCCGGCGATAGTGCTCCTCGCGATATTCGTTCTCCTCGGTATCCGGCGTCGGATCGCGGCGCAGCCAGAACTGCTCGATGAACTGCTGCCGCTCCTCGTCGGTCGGTCAGCCGCTTAAAAGCCTTTTTCTCCTCATCCGTGATGATGTAGACGACTTCCTCGTTCAGCCATTTCTTATACGGGCTTTCAAGCTCCTTCTGCAGCTTGGCCTGCTGCTGCTTCTTTTGCTTCTCCGTCATCGGCTTCGCGACGGTCTCTTTTTTGGGAGTTGGAGGGTTATCCTTGGGAAGCTGAGCGTTATCCGAAGAGGAAGTCGTTTGCGCGACGAGAGTCGCAAGCAGAGTGCAGAGCGAGCAGAAAGCGAACAACAGCTTGGACCGCATGAGTTTATCCACCTTCCCGCTCATTCTACCCCGGACCAGGGACGCGATCAATAGGCAGTCGGTTTCACCTATCCCCGCGTTTCGACCGGGGTCGAAATGTCGCCTCACCGAGGCGGTCTGTATTTGGACAGCGATCGCTCTCTGCAGGCCGCATTGCAAAGGCGGACGCTGGTGAAGCGGTACTCTAGCGCAGAATCCTATGGCTTGGAGTCAGACGTACACTTGCCGGTGCAGACCGTCTCAGAGATCTTTTGCGGATCACCGAGATGCTGCGGGTCCGATATCGACGGCCTTCGCACGCTCAGGGTCTCGATCACCTCGCCGCCGGGACCCTTCTTGCGCTGAATGATCTGCTGCTCATAGAGCTGCTGCGACGCTCCGCTGCTGTGAACCGTGCCAGGGACCGAATCGCCATAAAGATCGACTTCGGCGACCTCGGAGCCGTCGGGATGCTTGGTGGTAGTGCTCACGGCCTGCCGCGAGAGCTGCAACTCGGCGCTGCCGCGAGCCTGATACAGGGCGGTCTTCTCGACGGTCCGATCACCCGCTTTGGTCTCTTCCTTCACTTCGCGCTGGGCCGGATAAAAATCTCCGTTCTCGGAACGGCGGTACACGGTTTCCTCCTGGTGAATGGTCCCATTCGGCGGACTTCGGAAACGGTGTCGCGTTTTTCGACCGCCTGAAAGGAGCCGCTGAGGTCGGCCGCTCGATCACGGTCGCGCTGTCCGTTGTCGCCCCATGCTTGTGCGATTCGGTGGTCTGGCGCTCGGCTTCCTGCATTTGTCCGTTCAGGTCGCTGCGATATGTGGTCGAGTGCACCGTCTCCCCATCGGGATGTTTCTGTTCCTCTGTAATCACGCGCTCGGTCGAAGCGAGCTGGCCCGTCGCGATTGTACTTGCGGATGATAGTTTCGACGACCTTGCCGTTGGCATCCTCGCGGAGAACGCGCTCATCGGTCTGCTGGAGAGGAACCTTCCCGGCCGTTGATGGATCGCATGAGCTGGGTATGATCGCCATCCGTAGAAACTACGGTGGATGCCTCTTCAGGCTGGCCGTTGATGTCGGTGATATAGGTATTCGTGGTCGACTGCGCGGCCACAAAGCCGCACGCCAGAACCACTAATACACACAGTACTTCACACTTCCAGCGTAGGCGGAAGATGAAAACGGCGCAATAGGAGAGAAACCTTAGCCTACGCCTCGACTCTCCGCTCACTGACCCGCACGATACAATGAAAACAAGTGAAGACCTTTTATATCGAGACCTTCGGGTGCCAGATGAATGCGCACGATTCGGAAAAGGTCATCGGGACGCTGATCAGCCAGGGTTATATGCAGGTTCCGACGCCCGAAGAGGCCGAGTTGGTGTTCTATAACACCTGCAGCATCCGCGACAAGGCGGAGCAAAAAGTCTTCAACCGGTTGCAGCAGTTCAAAAGTAGATGGACGCGGGAAAACCTTCGCCGTGCTCGGCTGCGTGGCCCAGCAGGAAGGCGAAAAAATCTTCGAGAAAGCTCCGCATGTGAGCCTGGTGTGCGGCTCGGCGAGCTACAACCAGCTGCCTCAGATGCTGGTGCAGCTCGAGTCCGGCAACCGGCGCGTCACCGGCTTGAGCCTGGATACGGAAGATACCTTCGAGACGCCGTTTGCGCGGCGCGACAATCCGCACCGGGCCTATATCACCATTATCGAAGGCTGCGACAAATCCTGCGCCTATTGCGTGGTCCCGTTCACGCGCGGCCCGGAGCGCAGCCGTACGAGCGTATCGGTGCTCGCGGAAGCGCGCCAGCTCGCCGCGGATGGCTATACCGAAATTCAACTGCTCGGCCAAAACGTCAACAGCTATCGCGATCCATCTCCAGTAGCGGCTGGAATTTCGCCAAGCTGCTGCGCGGCGTAGGCGAAGTGCCGGGCATCCGGCGGGTGCGCTTTACCACGTCGCATCCGCGGGATTTCGTGAAGGAAATCGTCGACGCGATCGACGAGAATCCGGTCTTGTGCAATCACGTGCATCTGCCGGTTCAGTCCGGATCGTCGCGTGTGCTCGAAGCCATGCGGCGGCTGTATACCCGCGACGAATACATGACTCGCATCGAGTGGATGAAGCGCTCCCGCCGGCCCATCTCCATCACCACCGATATTATTGTCGGTTTCCCGGGCGAGACCGAAGCCGATTTCGAAGCCACGCTGAAGCTCCTCGATGAAGTCGAGTACGATTCGATCTTCAGCTTTAAATATTCACGGCGGCCGAACACGCCCGCGCTGGATCTGGACGACCAGATTCCGGAAGACGAGAAGAGCCGGCGTCTCGCCGTTATCCAGGACCGGCAGCGCGCCATCCAGTTGCGGCGCAACGCGGACTATGTCGGCCGGTCGGAGGAATGTCTGGTGGAGGGATTCAATCGCGCGACGGGACAATGGATCGGACGGACCACACAAAATAAGACGCTCAATTTTTTGCGTCCCGGAGCGAACGACGATCTAGTGGGACAGCTATGCGCGAGGTGCTGGTGACGCGCGCCGGGCCCAACTCGCTGGCCGGAGAATGTCTAAACTAAATGATCCGAAGGGAAAGGAGGATGGTATGGAAGAAGTGGAAATGAAAATCCGAGGTCTGTTGATGGATCCGGTGACGAACATGCCGATCGTCGTGTTGAAGGACGTGGGCGGCAGCGCCATCCTTCCGATCTGGGTCGGATCTATGAGGCCAACGCGATTGCGCTCGAGATCGAGAAAGTGGCGACGCCCCGTCCCATGACCCACGACCTTATCCGCAACCTGCTGTTTGGGCTCGAAGCGGGAGTGAAGAAGGTGGTCGTCAGCGAGCTTAAAGAAGACACCTTTTACGCCGTGATCTGGCTGGAGCGCAATGGCGAGCTCATCTCAGTGGACTCGCGTCCGAGCGACGCTCTGGCAATCGCGCTGCGCCTCGATTGCCCCATTTATGTCGCCGACGCTGTGCTGAAAACCTCGAAGACCGTGGCCGCGGTGGCCGAGGTCGGCAATAACGAGGAACTGCGCCGGTGGCTCGAAAATCTCAACGACGAGGATCTCGGGCGCTATAAGATGTAGCGCTATATAAATGTAGCGCCGCGCGCCTTGACACCTCTATCCCAATAAGGATCATCTTATCGCAGGATTTCAATTATCCCCGCAAGATCGCGCGGATCTGATCGCATTTCTTCGGTCATTGACCGATGAAGAAGTACTTCACGATCCGCGCTTCGCCGATCCTCGATAGGAAGAAAACTACTGCGTGGCTTTCTTGGCCGCGGGTCTCCGCGCGGGCGCGTTTCTTCCGGCCCAGCCGCTGAGATCCGCCTTGTCGACCGAAAGCGTCAGCATGTAGGGATCTTTGCGATACTCCTTCGCGACGCCCGAAAACTCCAGTTGCGCGCCGGGTTCCATCTTGCCCGGAAGAGGCTCGTCGAACTTGAGAGTAACGTCGGGCACGGTGGGATTCTCAACCGCAAGCACCAACTCCTTGGGGCGTGTCGCTGGCGTCATGGAGATCAGCGTGCCCTTGAACTTGGTTACGCCGGGAACGTCGCCTGGGACAGCGGCATCTTTGAGATTCGCCCAGAAAGCGTCTGCCCGGTCGCCGGTGAGTCCAGTCTTGATGGTCCGCCACTCCGCCAGCATCGGGTTGGCTTTGGCGGCCTCTTCATCCGCTTCGATCTTGGCGGCTTCGATATCGGCGGTGCTCGCGATCTTGAAATCGGCCGGCGGAAGCGCGTTAGTTTTGGCCTCTGCGAGGAGTTGATCCAAACCGGCGGCGGAGCCGTGATACTGAGTGTAGGCCTTGGTCAGAAACGTTTTGATCTGGTTCCGCGAGGCGGCGTCCAGACTTCCGGGTCCATCGTAAGCCGCCGCGCGGGCATATTCAAATAGCGCAAGCGGCTGCTTTTCGGGATTGGTTTTGTTCTGCGCGAGCACGGCCTGGGCCAGCAGTTGAGAAGCGGTCGCCTGAGTGGGGTCGGACTGAAGCGCTGTCTCAAGTTCCTTTTCGGCCCGCGGATAATCTTTACGCGTCAGATAAATCCAGCCAATGGTCCTCTGCGCGTAGGGCTTTATGGCCGCCTTGGTCTGCGCCCATTGCTCCGCGGTCTGGTTGGCCGGCTTCTTGTCGGGCGCATAGATCGTGTCCAGATTGGACAGGATATAGTTGCAGGTCTTTTCAGCGGTATCGAGATCGGCGGCGGTGGGCGGCTGCAGCGCGTATATATAGCTGACAATGGTGGTCAGCGCCAATACATTGTTGGGATCGGTTTTGAGGATCTCGCTCGCCATATTGAAGGCATCCCTGGGCCGCTTAAGTTGTTGATATGTGATTAAATAAGCGGTCCGGCGTGTATCCGCGTAATCGCTGTTTGGAAAATCTTTAGCCCATTGGTCCTCAAGCGCCAGCCTGGCGTTCGGGTCCGCCTCTTTACTGACCTTCTGAATCAAATCGTATTCAGCTTGGCTCGGGGGTTTCTTGGCCGGCGGCGTGTCTTGCGCAACCGCATAACTCAGGAAGGCGACCAGCGCCAAAGCTACAACTCTCATTTTTGAAAAGGTCACACAAGCCTCCGCTCTCTTTGAAAATTCATCACGGCTACTTTTTCGCGCTCTTTCGAACTTCGTTCTTGCCGGTCCATCCGGAGAGCGCCGATTTCTCCACTGCAAACGTCACCATAAACGGTTCCTTAGTATAGCTTTTCGCGACACCCGCAAACTCGATTTGCGCGCCAGGCTCCATTTTGCCCGGCAGCGCCGAATCCAACTTTAACGTTACATCCGGAACCGAGGGGTTTTCAATCCCCAATATCAGTTCCTTGGGCCGGACCGCGGGTGTCATCGAGATCAGGGTCCCTTTGAACTTGGCGATGCCTTCAGCGCCGCCGGGGAGAGCGGCATCCTTCATACTGGTCTCGAAATAGGCAGCGCCATTGTCGCCCGTCAACTCCGATCTTAATTCGCTTCCATAACGCCAGCATCGGATTGGCCCTGATCGCCGCCTCCTCTGCTTCCATGCGCTGTTTCTCGAGGTCCGCCTTGCTCGCGATCGTGAAGCCGGCCGGAGGCAAAGCGTTGCTCTTGGCTTCTGCGAGCAATTTATCCAGCCCTTCATTCGAGCCATGATATTGAGCGTAGACCCGGCCTAAATAGTCCTGAACCTGTTTCCGGTCGTTAGGGGGAAGGCTCCCGGCTCCGTCGTACGCCGCCGCCCGCGCGAAATCGTAGAGCGCAACTGGCTGCAATTCCGGTCTGGTTTTATTTTGGGCCAGAATCGCGCCCGCCAGCCAGAAGGAAACCTGGCCCTGACCGGGCTCGAGCGCCAGCGCTTTCGTCAGCTCGGTTTGGGCTTTCTCATAATCCTTCCGCGCCAGCGCAACATATCCCAACGTCTTCTGCGCGAATGCTTTCAACTCGGGCTTGGCATGGCTCGCGGAATCGTCCGTCATTTCAGGAGGACGGTTATCTTTCGAATAGACGATATCCAGGTTGTTCACGATCTTGGTGGCGGCTTTTTCAGCGGCTTCGAGATCGGCGGACATTTGCGGCGTCAACTCCTGCTGGTTGAGCGGAACCAACTGATAAATGTAACGCACAACGGCGGTGAGCGCCACCAGATTATTGGGATTATCTTTCAACACTTCGAGGGCGGCGTCGAAGCCCTCGCGGGGACGATTTAGCTTCCAATAAGCGGCTAAATACATCTGCCGGCGAACATCGGCGAAATCGCTTTGCGGATATTGCGCCTTCCATTTGTCCAGCGTCGCGAGCCACGCATTCGGATCCGAGGTTTTGGTGATCGAATCGTACAAATCGTACTCGGCCTGATCTTTCCACTCCTTCTTTTTTTCCTGCGCCCCCAAGCCTAAAGCCAGCATTGCGGCCATTACAGCCGCTACCGTGCTCGTCTTAGACCACAGCGACCACACTGGAAATCCGTCCCGCGTTTTCACAATCCTCGATTTTAACGGCCTAAGTACTCTGCGGAGTATAACCGAACGTAACTTGAAGCCGCAAGCAGGCCGACAAGTCTAAGTCCGATACCCAAGATCCATCCCCGGTAAATTTTAGACGCCGGGCCAACGCTGTTAGTTTCCGTCCACGAGCCTCCTTCACGAACGCGTATCCTGTCCTTTACATGCGCTGGATCGATCTGGCGGTCATCGCGCTTTATCTGCTCGCCATCACTTGGTTCGGGGCGCGGTTCCGCAAATCGCAGAAGACCCTTAAGGACTATTTTCTGGGCGGTAAGAATGTGCCCGTGGTGGGCGATTGCGCTTTCCATTGTGGCCGCGGAGACCAGCACGCTCACCGTGATCGGCACGCCCGCGCTGTCGTTCGAAGGGAACTTCGGATTCCTCCAAGTAGTCTTCGGTTATCTGCTGGCCCGCATCGTGATCGCAACGCTGTTTTTGCCGGCGTATTTTCGCGGCGAAATGTACACCGCCTATGAGCTCATGCGGGTGCGTTTCGGGGATCGCATCCGTAGACTCACTGCGGGAACGTTTTTGCTGCTGCGATCACTGGCCGAAGGAGTGCGCGTGGTCGCGATTTCGCTGGTGATCTCGATCGTCCTCGGCGCGGGCGAGAAAATCTCCATCCTGGCGGTGCTGTGCCTCACCTTGTTCTACACCTATGAAGGCGGCTTGACAGCGGTAATCTGGACGGATGTCGTGCAGATGTTCCTTTACGTCGCCGGCGCGGGGCTGAGCTGTTTTGTGATGTTGCGCGAAATTCCGGGCGGATGGGGGCACGTGGTGGCGCTCGCGGCGCCGCTGCACAAATTTCAGGTGCTGGATTTCCGAATCGGGCCTCCGGCAGAATTTTTCAGGCGAACTTACAGCTTCTGGGCCGGCCTGATCGGGGGATGCTTCCTGACCACAGCCAGCCACGGGACGGAACAGTTAATGGTCCAGCGCCTGCTCGCCGCGCGTAATGAAAGCGAGAGCCGTAGGGCGCTGTTCGCAAGCTGGGTGGTGATCTTGTTCCAGTTCACATTATTCCTGGCGATCGGCGTGGGTCTTTTCGCGCTGTATACGGAGCGGGGCTGGAAACCGCCGGATACGCTCGACAAAATTTATCCGCTCTTTGTCTGGGAACATCTTCCCGTGGGCGTCGCGGGTCTGGTGATCGCGGCGATCCTCGCGGCCGCCATGTCGAATCTGAGCGCGGCTCTGAATTCGCTGGCCTCCACCACCATCATGGATTTTTTAAAACCGCTCTTCCAAGGCGATCAACAAGGGAATCAAAGCGACAGGCGCTGGCTGCGCGCGTCGCGGCACGCTACCGCTGCCTGGGGAGCGGTGCTGTTTGGCGTGGCGCTGCTCGCCCGGCATTGGGGAAGCGTGCTCGAGGCCGGGCTCTCTATCGCCTCGATTCTCTATGGCTCCCTACTGGGCGTGTTTTTGCTCGGCCTGCTGACGCGGCGCGTCGGGAGAACGGGCAGCGATGTGCGCCATGTCCGTGGGTCTGGCGCTGATGCTATATATCAGGTTCGCGACGCCTATCGCCTGGACGTGGTACGTGGTCATCGGCAGCATGGCCACCTTTGCGACGGGTTTAGCCGCTTCCCTGATCTTCAAGGAGAAACCTCCGCGTGCAATCCTCTAAGGCGAACGGTAAGACTCCGCAACTACGCCGGGCGCTGGGCCTGTGGTCGGCCATGGCGATCGTCATTGGAACGGTCATCGGGAGCGGGATATTTCTGGTACCGGCGGACATGATCAAAGCCGTGGGCTCGCCGGGTCTCGTCTTCGTGGTGTGGATTTTCGGAGGAATTTTATCTCTATTTGGCGCTCTGACCTATGCGGAGCTTTCCGCGGCGCTGCCCGATGCCGGCGGAGAATATGTGTATCTTAACGCCGCCTATGGGCCGTTCTTCGGCTTCATTTACGGCTGGACGCAGACTTGGGTTGCGAAGAGCGCATCGATTGCTACATTCGCCACTGGATTTTTCCTGTATTTAGCGGATTTCATCCCAGGCTTGCAGGGCGTGCTGTTTACTGTGAAGCTTGCCCATTGGGCCGCACGGAGGCCCGCTCGAAATCAGCTACGGACAACTGCTGGCGATCGGCGTGATTCTGTTCCTCTCCAGGCGTCAATTATGTGGGGGTCCGGGTAGGCGGCGGGGTACAGGTAACGGTAACGGCTCTTAAACTCTCTCTAATTGGCGGCCTAATCGTGGCCGGCTCTGACCTCGAGCCGGGGCCAGATTGCGAACTTTCACACGTCAATGACGCCGACCCCAGGTGGTATATCGGGGTTTTTTGTGGCGCTGGTGGCGGCATTATGGGCTTACGACGGTTGGAACAACGCTGGAATGCTAGGCTCGGAAATCGACCGGCCCGGCAGGAATCTTCCTCGAGCGCTGATTGCGGGCACGCTTTCCGTCATGGCTATTTACCTGCTAACGAACCTGACTTATTTTTATATTTTGAGCGGCCCGGAGGTCGGCGCAAGTTCCCGCGTGGCGGCCGACGCGATGCGCCGTGTGCTGGGCCAGGGCGGCGGCGCGGCGGCGAGCATTGCCGCTATGATCTCGATTTTCGCGGCGTCTGAACGGGTCGATTCTCTCCGGTTCCCGCGTTCCGTATGCCATGGCTCGCGACGGCTATTTTTTTCATTCCATAAGCCGGGTACATCCGCGGTTTCGGACTCCCAGCACGTCGATTATTCTGCTGGGCGTGTGGTCGTCGCTGATTTTGCTGAGCGGGCAATATCAGCAACTCTACACGCTGGTGATTTTCCCCAGCTGGATCTTGTATGGAATGACGGCGGCCTCGGTGATTGTATTGCGCCGCAAGCGTCCGGAGCTGAAAAGGCCCTATCTTGTACTAGGCTATCCTGTGGTACCAGTTCTTTTTGTTGGTGTCGCGCTGGCACTGCTTTATTCCACTCTTCGGGCATCGCCGCGGGAATCCGGAATCGGTCTCGGGCTGATTGCGGTTGGATTTCCCTTTTATTTTCATTGGAAGCGGAAGAAAAGAGCGTAACTGTGACCCGCCGCCCCAGGACCGCAGCCGGCAAATAGGCCAAAGGTTAAGGGGCATTCTTAGGCTACCTTGTTCGGAATCCAGAACAAACATCTTGATATCTCAGTTAAATTAGGGTTAAGATCGAATAGCCCGGATCGGAGGAATTAAGATATTGTGTTCGTTTTTCAGAACCCAAGCTGATCTGGTAGGCCCTGAGTCAAGCTGGAGACATTAAAATGGACGTACTTAAAATGCTGGCGGATTTACGGCAGGAGCGGGAGCAAATTGAGGAAGCTATCCTGACGCTGGAGCGTTTGGCTCGCGGACGGGGAAAACGCCGTGGCCGGCCGCCGGCCTGGATGGCGGCGATCAAGCGCCGCGGCCGCCCTCCTGGCAGTAAAAATCGGAATCACAAAGAGAGCGCAGTAGCCGCATAACCGGCGACGTACTTGATTTCCGACTACGCGCGTGAAGCCAGGGCGCGGCGGCGGTGTTTATGTAAACCGTGGGAGGACGCCGCCGCGCTCGCTGGTGTACATTCGCGCCCTTACCCCCTCCGTGTTCACCTGTAAACTGAAGCAAGTGTCCGACAGGAAATTGACGGCGCACGTGAAAGCCGCGGGTTGAGCGTCTAAATTGAGTCCAAAGGTCTTGGACCAGGTGCTCGCGCGCATACCTCGCGTGAAAAATCCCAATGTTCTGGTCGGCTTCGATACCGCCGACGACGCCGGAGTGTACCGTTTGACGCCCAACGTGGCGTTGGTGCAGACGGTCGATTTTTTCACTCCGATTGTCGACGATCCGTTCACGTTCGGAGCCATCGCCGCGGCGAACTCGCTCAGCGACGTCTACGCCATGGGCGGGAACCCCGCTTACGGCTCTCTCGATTCTGGCATGGCCCGCCGCGGGCGAGATCGACGATCTGGAGCAGATCCTTAAAGGCGGCGCGGAAAAGATCCACGAAGCAGGCTGCGTGGTGCTGGGCGGCCACAGCATCAACGATCCGGAGATCAAATTCGGCTACGCCGTCACGCGGCACGGTCCATCCTCGACGGGTCAAGACCAACGCGGGAGCGCAGCCGGGGGACGTTTTGCTCCTGACCAAGAAAATCGGCACGGGGATTATTTCGACGGCGCTAAAACGCGGGATCGCTCAGCCGTCGCACGTGGATGCCTCAATCGCGTCCATGTTAACGCTGAACCGCGCGGCGGCGGAGGCGATGGGGCGGATAGAAGTTCACAGCGTAACCGATATTACCGGCTTCGGCCTGTTGGGTCATGCTCGCGAGATGGCCCTGGCCAGCGGAGTGACTCTCGAAATCGATCATGCTCGGGTCCAGTTTCTGGATGGAGCGATCGAGTATGCCCGCGCGGGCGCTATAGCGGCCGGCCTGAAGAATAACCTTGAGTTCGTTCAACCCTGCGTCGAAGGCGCATCTGAAATCGACGATCTGCTGTACGACCCCCAGACCTCCGGCGGATTGCTTATCTCGCTTCCAGAAGCGGAAGCCGCGCGGTATATGCGAAAATTCCCGGCGGCGTTTCGCATCGGACAAGTGCTGGAGCGCCGGGAAAAACCGCTTCGGGTAATATGAGAAGCTCTCCGGTCATCGTTGCGCTGGATCTGGAAACGGCGGAAGAAGCGTGCGACGCTGGTGGCTGGGTTGGGCGATTCGGTTTCCTTTTACAAAGTGGGTTTAGAGCTATATGCCGCCGCGGGAATGGATTTCGTCCGCGAGCTTAAGGCCGCGGGATATCGCGTCTTTCTGGATCTGAAACTCTACGACATCGGCGAGACCGTAAAACGCGCGGTGGTCCAGGTTGCGCGCGTGGGTATCGATTTTCTCACGGTACACGCGAGCGCGGCTGTGATGCAGGCGGGCGCGGAGGGCCGGGGGAAATCGGATTTGAAACTGCTCGCGGTCACGGTGCTGACTAGCGTCGATGACAGCGATCTGCGAAAGGACGGCTACTCCCGCGGAGTCTCCGAATTAGTCGAGCTGCGCGTCCGAAATGCGATGAAGGCGCACATGGACGGCCTGATCTGCTCTCCGCTTGAGGTCGCCAGAGTGCGGGAAATCGCCGGCGCGGATGCGACGCTGGTCACACCCGGCGTGCGCTCGGCGGGAGCGGCGAAGGGCGACCAGAAACGCGTGGCGACCGCCGCCGAAGCCATCGCGAATGGCGCGGACTACGTCGTAATCGGCCGCCAGATCACGCGCGCGCCGGACCCGCGCGAGGCGATGCTTCGGATTCTCGACGAATTGAATTATGCCTAATATCACTCATCTTGAATGCAGCGTTTGTCAAAAGCACTACCCGGCCGGAAAGGTTCACCATGTGTGCGAGTGCGGCGCGCCGCTGCTGGTGCGTTACGATCTCCCGAAAATCCGTGAGAGATGGAAGCCGCGAATCGCTCTCGAACGGACTCTCTAATATGTGGCGCTATGCGCCGGTGCTGCCGGTATCGAACCCGGCGTCCATCGTCACGCTCGGCGAAGGCATGACTCCGCTGATTCCCACTCCGCGATTGGGCGAGCGTCTGGGCGCGGAGGACGTGTGGGTGAAGGATGAAGGCATCAATCCCACCGGCTCCTTCAAAGCGCGAGGATTATCCTGCGCGATCTCGATGTGTGTCGACCTGGGCGTAAGGAAAGTCGCGATTCCCTCCGCGGGAAATGCCGCGGGCGCGCTGGCGGCCTACGCGGCGGCGGCCGGAATTGAGGCGTACATTTTCATGCCTCGCGATGTGCCGCAATCCAATTTCATCGAATGCAGCGCCACCGGAGCGCACGTCACGCTGGTCGACGGCCTGATCAGCGACTGCGGAAAGATGGTCGCCTCGCGCAAGGATGCCGAAGGTTGGTACGACGTCAGCACGCTTAAGGAGCCCTACCGAATCGAAGGCAAGAAGACCATGGGATACGAGCTGGCGGAGCAGCTCCGCTGGCAGCTACCGGACGCGATCTTTTACCCCTGCGGCGGGGGCGTGGGCATGATCGGGATGTGGAAGGCATTCGCGGAGATGGAAGCGCTGGGATGGATCTCATCCCGGAGGCCGAAGATGATCGCGGTCCAGGCGGAAGGCTGCGCTCCCATTGTCAGGGCCTACGATGAGGGAAAACCGCGCAGTGAGTTCTTCGAAGACGCCCACACCGTGGCGAGCGGCCTTCGGGTGCCGAAGGCGTTGGGCGATTTTCTGGTGCTCGACGCCATCCGCGAAAGCGGCGGCGCGGCCGTAGCGGTGAGCGATGAGGAGATGATCGAAGCCGGCGTGAACCTGGCGAGCGACGAGGGAATTTTCGCCGCTCCGGAGGGCGGAGCCTGCGTGGCGGCGCTCAAGAAGCTACTGGCCAATGGATTTCTCAAGCCGGAGGAGCGCATTGTGATCTACAACACCGGGTCCGGACTGAAATACCTGGAGGCTTATTCAGCCCGATTCCCCCGGTTCACATCTATGACGCCGTAACGCGCGCCAGGGCGAATGGCGGAGGTGCGCTCCGACGCCGGTTCCTGGAACTGCAGGACAAAGAAAAACGCGGTAGTATGCCCGGGATACTGAATCTGCGCGTTGGCCGCCGGTAGAATGTTGCTGCTGGTAATACCCACGACGCCCAGTTGAATCGTGCCTGGCGCGGTGGTGCTCCCCGGATTTATGAGATCGAGGCCGTAAACGGTTTGGGTCCCAGGACCCGTGAGATAAGTGCCGTATACCAGGCCATTCATCGCCTGGGTGGGATCGATGACGGCGAGAAAAGCATCCACTCCGCCGCCCGCCGAGGCCGGACTGAGCGCATCCGATGTCACCGGCAGATCGTGCGAGAGCGTATAGCCTCCAATGTAAAATCTGCCAAAAGCATCTTGCCTCAGATCGTATGCCACTTCGCCGCCGGATCCTCCATAGTAGGTGGAATAGATCAATCCCTGGCCGGCTGTAGCTAGATTGAGGACTGCAACAAACGCGTTGCCGTTGGTCCCCATCACGGTCTGATAAGCGTTTTGGGTTATCGGGAAATCCGCTGAAAGCGTGTAGCCGGTCAGCGCCACCTGGCCGGACGATTCAATCGCGATTTTTTTCACCTCTTCCTCGGAAGAGCCTCCGAGAAACGTGGAGTAAACCAGCGTTCCCGCGTTCAGATTCAGCTCGGCGAGAAAACCATCGCCATCGGCATCGTAATTCGACTGATACCCGGTACCGCTCATCGGGAAACTGGGGGAAAAAGTTACGCCCGCCACGTACACGTTACCCGCGGAGTCCACAGCAATCGTGCGCCCCGCGTCGAGATTGGAGCCGCCTAAAAAAGTGCTCGCGATCACCGACGCCGCGCCGCTTTGGGCGGGATCGATCTCCGCTACAAATGCGTCGTAACCGCCGCCATAGGTGGATTGGTAGGCGCCCACGACCGGGAAATCGGTAGAGTTCGTAAACCCGGTAACGTAGATCTTTCCTCCGGCGACGGCGATCCCCTGGCCTTCGTCATCATTGCCGGTACCGCCCAGATAGGTCGAGTACACCAGACTGGAGGAGCTGGGCTGGGAGGGGTCCAGTTCTATCACAAACGCGTTCGTGGTCCCGATCTGCGTGATCGAATAGGCTCCGGCGGTGGTCGGGAAATCAACCGAAGTGGTTGTGCCCACCAGGTACATGACGCCGTTTGAGTCCACTGTCATACCGGTGAGATTGTCGGTAGAAGATCCGCCTATGAAGCTCGAATAGAGCACCGCGCCGTTCGGATTCGTCAAATCCAGTTGGGCGACCCAAACATCCCGATCGCCGTCCTCAATAGTCGAAAAGGCATCGCCGATGGTAGGAAAATCGGTTGAATACGTGTAACCAGCCAGATAGACCAGGCCCTGGGCGTCGTGGGCGATCGCGATGGCCGCGTCCGCGCCTGTGGTGCCGTTAAGATACTCGGAGTAGGTGATCACCGGATCGACCACCAGCGCTTCGCCCCGATTGTATTTTCCGAGCCTCAATCGCACGACACCTTGCGGGTCGATCTCGTATGCGGCTTGAACGGCCACGATCCGGCCGTGTCTGGTCCGCTGATAAACGACCGGGGCGTGCTGGATGACCTCGCCGTCGCCGGCCGTGAGCACGATCCCGCCGCTCTCGTTCAGATGTAGCGCATCGGCTCCGTCAAATCGTATGCGTATCTGCGACGGGTCTGCGCCAGGCGCAATCTCGAAATCATATTCCATTTGCCTGCCGCGGCCGTAGTAAACAACATCAATGCCGGGATAAACTCCGGTGCGCCGGAGGCGGTCAAAACCGGGAGCGCTGACGTAACGCTTCCCCACAAAATAATTGGCGGCGGCGTTGGCCCGGTCCACGCCTTCAAAATGCGCCGGGCTCGCGCCGGGAAAAGTCAGCGACACGGCCCGATCGCGCCATCGCAGTATCGCAGCTTGATCGGTGAAAGCGAATGCATAGCCGATGCCATGAGCGCTCCAGAGGACCTGCGATGGCCCGGTTTGCTTGTGCTGGCCGCAATCGGGCTCGAAGCGAAGGGGTATCGAATTGAGAATGCCCGCCGGTTCGGACGCGAAGGCGCTCAGGCAGAATAACGACGCAAAGACAAACCTCATTGTGTTGAGACGTAGCTCCAGAAACGTTAGGTTCCAGCGAATGCGATCTTCCATTAAACCATCGCGAGAGGTCCTCGTGCTTCGCCAAATTTGGTCGAGCATGGCAGGAAGTATCGTGCTAGTCTTTTACCTGCACGAAAGCGGGGCCGCCCATCGGGTCTGCCATGAAAACATTTCGGATATCGCTGATGTTCGCGCTGGCGCTGGCGTCTATGCTTCCAGCGCAGGAGCGGATGGCCTATGTCGGAACCTACACGGGGCCGGCGAGTCAGGGTATTTACGCTTTCCGGTTTGAACCCGGATCGGGCAAGATGACCGCGATGGGACTGATGGCGGAAACGGTGAGTCCATCGTTTCTCGCGATCCATCCCAACCGCCGCTTTCTTTATGCGGTAAATGAGGTTGCGGATTATGACGGCAAGCAGGCCGGCAGCGTTAGCTCGTTCTCAATCGACGCCGGAACCGGCAAGTTGAAATTCCTGAACCGGGTCTCCTCGCGGGGAGCGGGTCCGTGCCACCTGGCCCTGGACAAAACGGGCCGCTGGCTGTTCGTCGCCAACTATGCCGGCGGTAGTGTGGCTGTATTCCCGGTTCACACGGATGGCACTCTGGGCGAGGCTTCGGCGTTTATCCAGCACTCGGGTTCGAGTGTAAATCGCGAGCGGCAGAGCGGGCCTCACGCCCACTCCGCCAATCCGTCGCCAGATAATCGCTTCGTGCTGGTCGCCGATCTGGGGCTCGACCAGGTTTTCTCGTACCGTTTCGATTCCGCGAAAGGTACGCTCGCGCCTGACGATCCTCCCTACACGAAGATCGCCGCGGGATCGGGACCCCGTCATATGGCATTTGCGCCCGATGGCAAATACGCCTATGTGCTCAGCGAACTGCTCGCGACCGTTACAGCCTTCCGCTATGACGCGAGCGGCGGAAGCATGGAAGAACTGCAAACGCTCTCGACCTTGCCGGACAATTTTACGGGCAACAAGAGCGGCGCCGAGATCGCCATGCACCCCAATGGCAAATTTTTGTATGCCTCGAATCGAGGCGACGACAGCATCGCTATATTCCGGGTCGACCCGGTTCACGGGACGATATCTGCCGCGGGACGCGTCCCCACACAGGGCAAAACTCCGCGTAACTTTGCGATCGATCTCTCGGGCGCTTATTTGTTCGCGGCGAATCAGAATTCCGGCAGCGTGGTTGAGTTTCGAATCGATCCGAGCATCGGAGGCTTGACACCCACCGGCGAGGTCCTGAATATACCTTCTCCGGTCTGCATCGTCTTTGTCGCGGTCCGGTAGGTTGACTACGGATGCAGGGTAATCTTTTGCACGCGCCAGTTCAGAAGCTCACCGACGTAGAGTTGATTGGCGGAGCGGCAATCGATTTCATTCACCGTTCCGAACTCCTTCAACTCCTTGCCGGCCGTTCCGAACTTGCCTAGGAATCGCCCGTCCAATTCCATCTTGTAGATCTCGCCGTTGTCCATGGACTCGGGATCGTTGGAGTTGGAGCTGTAAAGGTACTGATGTGATCCGGGCGAAATGCAGATGGCCCAAGGCGACCCGACGTTTGAGATTTGGGCCTTAACATTTCCATCGTCATCGAATACCTGGATTCGCTTATTCCCCAGCTCTGCGACGTATAAATTGCCCTGGGAGTCTGTCGCGAGAGAGCGTGGGATGTCGAACTTGCCCGGCTCGGAGCCCTTTGATCCCCACGATTTGATGAATTTTCCGTTCTTATCGAACTTGGCGATTCTAGAGTTGCCGTAGCCATCGGAGACAAAAATATTCCCGGCCGCGTCCCAGGCCACATCGGTGGGCTGATTAAAAAGATCGCCGGGAGTACCTGCGCCCGGGGCGCCGCGACCGCCGCGCCCGCCGCCGCCTCGTCCAGCCGGGGTCCCGATATTAATCGATTCGGGCTTTCTGCCCATGGGCATCAGGACGCGCCCCTCGGGATCGAATTTGATGACCATATTCGAGCCTCGATCTACCACCCAGATGTTGTCCTGTGGATCGACCCGCACCGATTGAGCGAACAGGAACCCGTAGGAGCCTTTGCCGAACTCACGGACGAATTTTCCAGTTTGATCGAACTCGAAGAGGCGCGATCCCGCGTGCGTAAACGTTCGCGAGGTTCCCATGGTTGCATAGGGCATGCCGGTTCGCGTGTAAACAAAAATGTGACCCTTGGAATCGGTCGCCACGCCGGCCGCTTCACCCAGATAGATATGCTCCGGCAGCTTCAGCAGATTAGGAGCGGAATCGAAGCGTATTTCTGGAGCTGAAGTCTGTGCGGCTAGAGTGCCCGCCAATGCAAGCGCTGCGGTAGTCAGGAAAAGCGAGGAGCGTTTCATGGGAGCCTCCGGCTGGCGCTCGTCTTTGCGGAATTAGGGTGCAGAAGGATCTTCTGTACGCGCCACGCGGTGATCTCGGCGGTGTAAATTTCGTTTTCGCTGCGGCAGTCGAGCTCATGGACCGTGCTGAACTCGCCGGGCTGCTTCCCTGCCTTTCCGAACTTGCCTAGGATAGTGCCATCCAATTCCATTTTGTAAATTTCGCCGGTCACCGCCGCGATTTCGGAATTGTTGTTGTCCGGATTGGAATTTGAACTGTAAAGATATTGATGCGGACCATTCGTGATGCACACGGCCCAAGGCGCGCCGACCTGGTCGTAGCTGGTCTTGTAGTTCAGATCGTTATCGAGGACCTGAATCCGGTCGTTGCCGCGGTCGCCCACATAGACGGTTCCCTTCGCATCCACCGCGATGGTGTGGGGCGTGTTGAACTGCCCGGGCTCAGCGCCTCTGGTCCCTATGGACTTGATGAACTTTCCATTCTTGTCGTACTTAACCACTCTCGAATTGCCGTAGCCGTCGGAGACAAATATATTTCCGGCGGCGTCCCAGGCTACATCCGTCTGCCGGCTGAATACATACGGCTTTGCGGGAGGCGCCGGCGCTCCGAAGCCCAGCGTGAGCGGCACTCCTTCCACCGATTCCGGCCGCCGGCCGAGAACCATCACGACCCGCCCTTCGGGGTTGAACTTGATGATCATGTTCGTGCCCTCATCGACGGCCCAGATGTTGTCCTGCGGATCGACTCTGACCGCATGCGCGAAGGCGAAACCGTACAAACCTTCGCCGATCTCGCGGACGAATTTTCCGGTTTGATCGAACTCGAACAGGCGCGTGTCCTCGCTTCGGGTATAGACGAAAACATGGCCCTTGGAATTGGTCGCGACTCCGATTCCCTCGCCCATGTAAATATTCGGCGGAAACTTAATGAAGTTGACACCGGATCGTAGGGAATCTCGGGCACATTCTGAGCCTTAGCCTTGACGCTCTGGGCCAGCCCGGGTCTGGCGGCCAGCAGCACCAGTGCGGCGAATCCAACACTGAGACATCTTTTCATAAGCACCTCACCGTCTCCGAGAAGATCGGATCTGAGCGATTCTACCACCTAGCGGTGACTTCGGGGGCATCTCCTTCACGATCTCGCCCAGGAACTCCTTGGCGTCGCCGAACAGCATCAGAGTCTTATCCATGTAGTACAGCTCGTTGTCGATGCCCGCGAAGCCGGGACTCATGCTGCGCTTGATCACCATTACCGTCTGCGCCTTGTCCACATCGAGGATCGGCATCCCGTAAATCGGACTGTTTTTATCGTGACGCGCCGCCGGGTTCACCACGTCGTTCGCGCCGATCACCAGCGCGACGTCGGTTTCGGCGAAATCGGGATTGATATCCTCCATCTCGAAAAGCTTGTCGTAGGGGATGTCGGATTCGGCTAAAAGGACGTTCATGTGCCCGGGCATGCGTCCCGCCACGGGATGAATGGCGAACCGGACATTCACGCCTCGCGCGGTGAGCGCATCGGTAGAGTTCCCGCAATTTGTGTTGGGCCTGCGCGACCGCCATGCCGTAGCCCGGGACCACGATCACATTGCGAGCGCTGCTCAGGATCAACGCGGCGTCCTCCGCGGTGGCCGAGTGCACGGGCTTGGCCGTAGCCTTCGCCGCCGCTCCCACCTGCGCCTGCCCGAACGCGCCAAACAGAACGTTGGTGAAGGAGCGGTTCATGGCATTGCACATGATCACCGAAAGGATAAAGCCCGACGCGGCGTTGAGCGCGCCGGCGATGATCAGCAGGCGATTGCTCAACGCGAAACCCATGGCCGCGCAGGATGCTCCGGCGTAGGAATTCAGCAGCGCAATGACGGTGGGCATGTCGCCTCCGCCGATGGGCATGATCAACAGCACTCCGAACAGGAGCGACAGACCCGTGTAGACGGGAAAGACCCACGCCGGCGTCGGTCCCGGCGATCATCCATATCCCGAGCGCAACGGCAAAGGCAAACAGCGCCAGGTTGACGAAATTCTGGCCCTTGTAGGTCATCGGGCGCGTCGGCACAAGCTCCTGCAGCTTGCCGAAAGCCATGATGCTGGCCGTGAAATGTCAGGTAACCGAGAACCGTTTCGAGGACCAGCGCGGTCATGGTGAAACCGGGGATCGGCAGGCTGGCGTCGACGTAGCGATAATATTCCGCAGTCCCGACCAGTGCGGCCGCGAACGCACCGAAGGCGTGAGAGAGCGCGGTCAACTGGGGCACCGCAGTCATCGGCATCAGATACGCCAGCGGCACGCCGATCGCGCTTCCAATCGCCATGCTGATCAGAATCCATTCGTAATTGACGACTTCATGACGCAGCAGCGTCCCGATCACCGCCAGCAGCATTCCGATCTGCCCCGCGAAGACTCCGCGCCGCGCGGTCACCGGCGAGCTAAGCCATTTGATCGAGCCGATGATCGAAAGCGCCGCGATGAGGTAAGTGATTTGCCAGATCTGGCCCATCATGCGCGAGTGCCCTTCGACCCAGGGGATGGGTTGTCGGGTCTCTTGCGGAACATCTTCAGCATGCGGTCCGTGATCAGAAAGCCGGCGACGATGTTGATGGTGGACGCGGTCACCGCGATGCAGCCGAGTACGCGGCTCAAGGTGGGAGCGTCTCCCGCGCCGGCGATGAGAATCGCGCCGACTACCGAGATCGCAGAAATCGCATTGGTCAGCGACATCAGCGGCGTATGCAGCATCGGAGATACGCGGATCACCAACTGCAGACCGAGTGGGATGGCCAGAATCAGAACGTACAGGCTCATCTCGATTTCGGTGCTCATGCGGTCACTCCCAATAGGGCCTGCACCCTCGGATGCACTACTTCTCCGCCGCGCGTCACCAGTGTGTCCCGTATAATTTCGTCGCTCATGTCGATGTTCAACTGGCCGGACTTCAGCAGGTTCTTAAAAAATGTAGCGATGTTTCGCGCGTACATTTCGCTCGCGTAATGGGGCACCGTGGAGGCGAGATTCAGCGGTCCGAGCACCGGTACTCCCGCTTCGACAACGGTCTCGCCGGCTTTGGTGACTTCACAATTTCCGCCGCGCTCCGCGGCAAGATCGACGATCACCGAGCCGGGATTCATAGCATGCACCATCTCCCGCGTGATCAGCACCGGGGCCTTTTTGCCGGGAACCGCCGCGGTGGTGATCACGACATCCTGGTCCCTGAGGACCAGCGCCATTTGCTCGCGCTGGCGCTGGATCTCCTGCTCATCGAGAGCGCGCGCGTAGCCGCCCTCGCCTTCGGCGCGAACCCCAAGCTCGACGAACTTGGCCCCTAAACTCTCGATCTGCTCTTTGACGGCGGCGCGCACATCGTAGCCGCTGACCACGGCTCCCAGACGGCGCGAGGTTGCGATCGCCTGCAGGCCGGCCACGCCCGCTCCCATCACCAGCACGCGAGCCGGAGGCGCGGTGCCTGCTGCGGTCGTCATCATTGGAAATAGCCGCGGCAGTGCGTTCGCCGCTAGCAGGACGGCCTTGTAGCCGGCGATGGAGGCCATCGAAGAAAGCGCATCCATACTCTGGGCGCGTGTCGTGCGCGGGATAAACTCCATCGAGAAAAGCATCGCGCCGGCCTTGGCGTACCGCGCCGCCAATTCGGGATCGCCCAGGGGATCGCAAAATCCTATGATGACCGTCGCGCCCTGGTTCAGCCCAGCCGGAGGCGTAGGGACGCGAACGAACAGCAGGATCTGCGCGCCGCTCAGCACCTCCTGAGCCGTCGCCGCGATTCGCGCGCTCTTGGCGGAATATTGATCGTCCGGGAACCCGGCTTCCATTCCGGCGCCCCGTTCCAGCAACACTTCCGCGCCGGCTTTTGCCAGCGTATCGAGCATGCGTGGAACCAGGGCGACGCGGCGTTCACCAGGGAAAGTTTCTTTCAAGACACCGAGGATAAGTGCCACGCTAATATGACCTTTCGAGGAAAAACATTAGTATATCGTCTCTGTGCCGGGAAATGCTCAACGACCGCTCAGTGGCAATGATATGCTCAGGACAGGCGCGGGCACATGAATTTCCGGCGAGCATCGTGGCGGATCGGGGCCGGCATAGCGTTCATCACTACGTTGTATGCCTTCCAGCGTCCCTGGCGGATCTATCCCAGCATGGAGGCTTACGACAACATTCCCGTGCCTCGCGATGCCCAGGACACGAGCGAGTGGATCTTCGCGCGCCTGATGTATCCCTCGCATCCTAATGGCATGTTCAGCCGGCCTTACAGCTATGGCAGAGGGTGGGATTGGCGGGAAGGCGGCACGAGTTGGACGCAGGATTATCCCCGCGCGGACCGGCACTTCGCCCAAGCTCTGCGCCGCTTGACGCGTATTAATGTGCGATCGGTGGAACAACCCGTTAACCTGGACGATGGAGACGACGTTTACAATTGGCCATGGCTGGCGGCCGGCGAGATGGGCGATTGGAAGCTAACCGAGGCCCAGGCGAGAAGCCTTCGCGAGTATCTGCTGCGCGGCGGATTCCTTATGCTGGACGACTTCTGGGGAACCCAGGAATGGAATCGCTTCGACGAGAGCATGAAGATTGTTTTTCCGGACCGGCCCATTGTGGACATCGATAGCGCCGATCCGATTTTCCACACTGTTTACGATTTGAGCGATCGCTATCAGATCCCCGGAGAGTGGGCTCTAAGACGCGGCACCATGTATCGCGCCGATGGATTCGTCGCGCGCTGGCGGGGCATATACGACGATCATGGCCGCGTTATGGTCGCGATCTCGTTCAATTCGGACATCGGCGATTCGTGGGAATGGGCGGACGATCCTTATTACCCGGAGAAGTATTCCGCGCTGGGGATTCGCATCGGTGTAGACTATGTCATGTACTCGATGACTCACTAAGGCTCAGACATTTGAATATCATCAACGTGCGCTCCGCTCCGGCAGCCGTTATCCCGGACGGCCTGAGCGTGCATTTAATCAATCCCAGCGACATTTCGTTCGGAACCGCGGTAATCACTCCCCGCTGGCTGTATGTTCTTGCGGCCGCGACTCCGAAAGCATTCAGAGACGCCGTGATTTGCGATGAGACGCTGGAGCCATTGGACCCATCGCGCATTCGGCCCGGCGATATCGTGGGAATTGGAATCCACACCGGCAACGCGCTGCGCGGATACGAACTGGGCAAAATCGTCCGCGCCCGCGGAGCCTGGGTTGTTTTTGGCGGCATTCACGCAACGCTGTATCCGGAAGAAGCGCACCAACTCGGCGGCGCCCATGCGGTTGTGAAAGGCGATGGGGACGTGATCTGGGCCGAGGCGTTGAAGCGATTGCGTGAATGGCGCGCCCCGGAAATTCTATGAGGGCGGGCGCATTGAACCGGATCAATTCCTGCCGGCCCGTTGGGATCTGATGCCGTCCGGCAGCTACATGTGGGCGTCGGTTCAGACCATTCGCGGATGCGCCAAGCATTGTTCATTCTGCTCCGTGTGGCGGACCGATGGACAGCGGCCGCGGCAGCGCGCATCCGATGGCGTGATCGAAGAAATTGTGCAACTGCGGCGCAGAGGTTTCCGGTTTATTGCGTTGGCGGACGATAATTTCTATCCGGTGACCGCGACCGATCTGCGCCTTGCGAAACAGCAGGGCAATACCGCCAAGCTGGCGCGGTTGGAGGCTATCCGCAAGGAGAGATTCGTGCTCATGGCGCGATTGGCAAAGCTCCCGAAAGACACCGTTTTCTTTACCCAGATCACGATGGAGGCGGCGGAAGATGAGGAATTTCTCGAGGCCATGAGAAAGGCCAGAATCAAAGGCGCGCTGGTGGGAGTGGAGGCTGTCACCGCCGAAGGCCTGAAAGCGGTGTTCAAGGATTTCAATTATTCGGGTGAAAGTCTGGTGCACCAGCTTCAGACTTTCCGCAAACACGACGTTCACGTGCTGGGATCGTTCATATTCGGACTGCCGACCGACCGGCCCGATACTTTCGAAGCCACCGCCTCGCTGGCGAAAAAGGCGGGCGTGACTTTCGCGCAATTCGTGATGATGACGCCTTTCCCAGGCACCATCGATTTTCAGAACTGGGAGAAACGGCAAGCAGCCGATCCGAAAACGATCGCGGGCATCCCTCTCACGCGGTATTGGCTGATTCCCGCCGAAGCTCGGCCGAAGATGTTTACTCCTCATCCGTCCATGAACGCGGATGAAATACGGGAGCGCACCCAGGGAGTTTGGGATCAATTCTATAGTCTGTCCTCGATATGGGATACGATCCGGCTGTGTCTCGTCGCTTCGAGGGCGCCTGGCTTTCGTGCTGATCTCGAAACTTTATCGGCAGATGTATGCGAAGACCGGCATCTCCACCGATAGTGCACGGAAGAAGAAAGCGAACCGGCTGGCACGCTGGATCGCCAAGCCCTGCCGTCTGCTATTTCAAGGCAAACCAATGCCAGACCTCGAAGTTCCGCAATAACGGCGAGCTAGCCCCGCCCGTTCCAGACTCGCTTCATGCGCCCGACCATGTGGCTGGCCCTCTCGCTATAAATTCGTTCGCCGAGCGACAAGGCCTTTTTTCGAAGCTTTTTTTGATATTGACCGGACACATGGAGAAACTGCTCCACTGCCCGCGGAGGACCGTAGAAATTGGGCTTAACGGCGATCTTTTCCCGAAGCAGCGCCAGATTATGATCTTCGCCGAGCCACGTTTCGAGACGATGCAGTTTCTTCAAATGCGCCTCGCATTGAATCCGCCGGATGATCCGCGAGCAGGCGGACATGATACCAATGGTCCTTCACGCGCTTTGCGCCATTCGTGATAATTTTCGGCGCGTGGGTCCTTCCGCACGCAAGCGAGCGCTTTTCGGCCCTGACGAAAGGTCTTCGCGAGACCCGGCTCGATCGCGGCGAAGCCATCGGATTGAAGCGGCCATTTGCGTAATGCGATCGCTGGTGTCGCGAAACGCGGCGGCTATCACGCCCGGGACGCCGATCGATGCCGCCGCGGCGCTCAGCCTCACGTTTGTGCTGGATCAAAGCGCGCCGGATAGGGATTCGTATGCTCTTCTCCAATTCCTCGGGATACTTGGCGGACGACATCGTCGAAAGTTTCGATGGCTGCCGCGCGGCTCTCTGAATTTCGATAAGTTTCCGGCCCAGGTTGCGGAAGCGCCGGTTCTCACGCTGAAAGGCGGTACCGAGTTCCGGGCGCATCAGGCGAAGCAAAGCCCGGATCTTCTTAATGCTCTTGCGAGCTTCATGGATGGCCGTGTCCCGTTTCCGGCGATCCTGGTGGCTGAGCTGAGCGGCGGCCGATTCGATCTCCTCGAGAGCGATCCGTCTGACGGCTTTGGGAACGGGCTCTCCCGCGTCCAGACGGTATGCCATTCCTTTCCTCCTCCGGGCCCAGCCGCACGCCTCGCGTCCTCTTCGAGCGGCGCTGCGAAATCACCACGGCTCCGAGTATACTATCTGATTCATGAACAATCCGACTGACGTCCCCGTCCATACCCGAAGATCCTTTTATGAAGTATGCATCCATGGCCTCGGCGCACTCATGGCCGCCGGATTTGCGATCCCCGCGATCCTTTATCTTTTTGTTTCTCCCAAGACCAAGAAGAAGAGCGATTGGGTGCAGGCGGCGGATCTGACTCAATTGCCGGTGGGGAAGCCCGAGGAGGTCGTCTACCACCGCACCCGCGTCGACGGATGGCGCGTGATGAACGAAAAAGCTACGGCTTGGGTGGTGAAGCTGGACGATCAGCATGTGGTCGCGTATGCGCCGATGTGTACTCACCTCGCCTGCGCCTACCATTGGGAGGAGCAGCAAAAAATCTTCGTCTGCCCCTGCCACGGCTCGACGTTTTCGATTGACGGCAAGGTGCTGGGCGGACCGGCGCCGCGCCCGCTCGACCGCTTATGCGATTCGCGCCGATAATGGCAAGCTCTTCATCGGATCTCAGATTCAGAGGACCTAACCAATATGCTGCAACGCGCACGGGACTGGATCGAAGAACGCACTGGGATCGAAAGTGCGATTTTGCATTTCTTGGGCGAAGATATTCCGCATTCGGCGGGTTGGCACCAGGTGTTCGGAAGCGTGGCGATGTTCGCATTTCTGACGCAGGTGTTCACTGGCATTCTGCTGGCCTGCAACTACGCGCCCACGCCGCCCGAGGCTTACAACAGCGTGCGCTATATTGCCGCCGAGTTGACCGCGGGAAGCATTATCCGCGGATTGCACCATTGGGGCGCCAGCCTGATGATCATTATTGTCGTGCTGCATATGATCCAGGTGTTTGTGTGGGGCGCATACAAGAAGCCGAGAGAGACTACCTGGATGGTGGGTTGCGTGCTGCTACTGCTTACGCTGGCTTTCGGGCTCACCGGCTATCTTCTGCCCATGGGACAACCGCTCCTACTGGGCTACCACGGTAACCGCGCAAATCATGGCGTCTGCGCCGGGCGCGGGTCCCTATTTATTGAAGCTGCTGGGCAGCAACGGAGGATCGATCGGTGTCGTGACGTTCGCCCGTTTCTATGCGGCGCACGTTCTGCTGTTGCCGCCCATCGCCGCGCTCCTGATCATGTTTCATGTGTACCTGGTTCGCCGGCATGGCGTGACCGGCGCGCCTGGGGACGAGCAGTTGGACAAAAAGAAATTTTTCCCGGAGCAGGTATTCAAGGACACTCTGGCCACGTTTATCTGGTTTTGCGTTCTGGTCGGGATGGCGATCGCGGCGCGCGTGCCGCTTGGACATGTCGCTGACCCCACCGATACCACCTTCATTCCGCGACCCGAATGGTATTTCCTATTCCTGTTCCAAACGCTCAAACTGTTCGAAGGACCGCTCGAGATCGTAGGCACCATGATCCTGCCAACTCTAGCCATCCTGGTGCTCTTCCTGGTTCCATTTATCGATCGCAGCAGAATGCAACGGGTGCGGCAGCGAACCGGCGCGATCGGGTTGGTAGTATTGAGCGCCATCACCTGGGGCGGACTGACGGCGCGGGCCGTCGCCACCACCCCACCTTCTAACGAAATGGATATGGCGCTGGTCCAGCCGTGGCAGGAAATTCCGGCAGACCGATCTCGCGGCCATCGGCTATTTTCGAAAGGCCAATTGCGCGAGCTGTCACCCGCATCGGAAAACCTGGGGCCGGGCCGGACCTGACGCAGGCGGTCTCGACCAGGCCCACGGACTGGCTCATCGCGCATTTCACGCAACCGGGACCCAACGCTCCGGCCTCGCCATTGAAGCCTGCCCAAATGCGGGCACTGGCGACCTTCGTCACCAAGCGCAGCGATCAGGCTGTGGATGCCTGGGAAAGCGCTCCTCAGCCGGCCGTCGAAGGCGCGATGGTTTACCAATCCAACAATTGCGGCGTGTGCCATGAGGTAAACGGAGTCGGAGCGCACGTAGGACCATCGCTCAACGGTTTGTCGGAGCATCGGCAGCGCGATTGGGTGGAACAGCACTTCGCGAATCCGGCCAAGTTCTCACCTGGCTCGACCATGCCGCCATATCGATTCAGCGCGCAGGACCTGAATGCGATCACCAGTTATTTGATGGCCATTCCGAGGGAATAAGATTTTCTAGAGGAATTTTCAAGTGAAAGTTTACGAATCGAGTGAGATCCGGAACGTAGGCTTGGTAGGCCATGGACACTCCGGAAAAACTTCATTGGCCGCCGGAATGCTGTTCACCTGCGGTTCCACCAACCGGCTGGCGCGCGTGGATGAGGGAAATACCGTCACCGATTTCGACGATGAAGAGGTCCAACGCAAGATCACGATATCGACAGCCGTCGCCGCTACCGAGTGGAACAAGAAGAAGATCAATCTGATCGACACGCCCGGATTCAATATTTTTATCAACGATACGAAATCCTCATTGGCGGCGGCCGATGCGGCTCTGGTGTTAGTGGATGGCGTGGCCGGCGTCGAAGTGCAAACGGAGAAGGTGTGGAATTTCACCGAGGAGTTTAAGCTCCCGCGCGCCCTGGTGATTAACCGGCTCGACCGTGAGCGATCCAGCTTCGAGCGCGCGCTCGAAAGCGTGCAGCAGTTCTTCGGCCGCACCGCCATCCCCGTCCATTTACCGATCGGCTCCGAGCGGGATTTCAAAGGCGTGATCGATCTGGTCCGCATGAAATCGTATGTCTATACTCCGGACGGCGACGGCAAGGGAACGGAGGGCGACATCCCCGGGGATCTCGCCGACGCGGCCCAAAAAGCGCACGAGGCGCTGATGGAAATGGTGGCCGAAGGCAACGACTCGCTGATGGAGGAGTACTTCGATAAGGGGGAGCTTCCCGCCGAGCGCATCCTCGAAGGCCTGCGCGACGCGGTGCGGCAGATGCGCATATTCCCGGTGATGTGCGCGTCGTCCCTGCGGAATATCTCGACCGACTTGATCCTGAATTTCATCACCGATTATTTTCCGGGACCGGCCGATCGCGGAACCTGGAAGGGCACTCTGAACGGCGCGGAAACTGAGCGCGAGGTCAAAGATTCCAAGCCTCTGTCGGTTTTCGTTTTCAAGACCGTTGCCGATCCCTTCGCCGGCCGCGTGTCTTACTTCAAAGTGGTATCCGGCGTACTCAAGAACGATGCGACTCTTTTCAATGCGCGAACGGGCGGCAGTGAGCGCCTTTCGCATATCGGTATTTTGTTCGGCAAGACCATCCAGCCCGTGACCGAGATCCACGCCGGCGACATCGGAGGCGTGGCGAAATTGAAAGAGACGCTGACCGGCGATACGCTCGGCGAGAAGGGCTCGCCCATTGCGTATCCGGCGGTGACCATCCCCGAACCGTCCATCGCTTACGCCATCGCCGCCAAGACCCGCAACGATGAAGACCGGATGGGCCACGCGATTCAGAAAATCCTCGAAGAAGACAAATCGCTTCGCTTCTATCGCGATGCGCAGACTAAGGAATTCCTGCTCGCCGGCAGCGGGCAGCAGCACGTGGAGATCATTGTCAGCCGTCTGAAAAAGCGCTACGGCGTGGACGTCGAGCTGCATGCGCCTAAAATTCCTTATCGCGAGACCATCCGAGGCAAGGCCGATGTTCAGGGCCGGCACAAGAAGCAGACCGGCGGCCATGGGCAGTTCGGCGATTGCTGGATTCGCATGGAGCCTTTGCCGCGCGGCGCAAAATTCGAATTCGAGAACGATATTTTTGGCGGCTCCATTCCTAAAAATTTCATCCCCGCGATTGAAAAGGGAATTATCGAAACCGCCGAAAAGGGCTACCTCGCGGGATATCCCGTCGTGGATTTTAAGGTCGTGGTGTACGATGGCTCCTATCACGATGTCGATTCTTCGGAAATGGCATTCAAACTGGCGGCGCGGAAAGCCTTCAAGGCGGGAATGGAAGCGGCCAAACCGGCTCTTGCTCGAGCCCATTATGAACGTTGAAGTTCAAGCGCCGGTGGAATACGCGGGCGACCTGATGGGGGACATGAACAGCCGTCGAGGCCGCATTGCGGGCATGGATACCAAGGGCGGAACGCAGATCGTCCGCGCCCAGGTTCCCATGTCGGAGATGCTCAATTATCAAAACGATCTTATTTCCATGACGCAGGGCCGCGCTAGCTTCAGCATGGAATTCGACCATTACGATTACGTCCCCGCGCTACAGGCCGAAAAAATCATCGCCGCGGCCAAGGCTGCCAAGACGGGCGAAGAGGAAGAGGAAGAATAGCGGGTAGGTCCAGGAGATTGTTACATCGAGATCCAAAGAGAGACCTGAACGCGAGTCGATAAGAATTCCCGTCACTATCACCCGCCCGACCGGGCCGCATCCGTGTGATGCGCCACATTATCAGGCCGAAGCATATAAGCATATGACGTGTGCAGCGCCTGCTTGCTATTCTCGGAGGTTATGGATCAAGATCACCTGCGCACATTGTTTGAACAGGTGCGCGCGGGAGCATTGGAAATTGAGGCGGCGGTCGAACGCCTGCGGCACCTTCCCTTTGAAGATCTGGGATTTGCGAAAGTGGACCATCACCGAGCCTTGCGCCACGGAATGCCGGAAGTGGTCTTCGGCAAGGGCAAGACGCCGGATCAGGTATCGGCGATCGTAGCCTCCTTGCTGGCGAACGCGCCTAATATCCTGGTAACGCGGACCAACTCCAGCGTTGCAGAGCGCCTCCAGAACGAGCATTCCGGAGCCGAGTATTTTCCCGCTTCCGGTGCGGTCCGCGTGTGGCGCGACCGGGCGCTTCGCGGGAAAGGGAAAATTGCGGTGGTCAGCGCGGGCACCAGCGACTTGCCCGTGGCAGAAGAGGCTCAGGTGACGGCAGAGGTGATGGGCAACCAGGTGGACACGATCCACGATATCGGCGTTGCTGGCATTCATCGCGTGATGAGCAATCGCGAGCGCCTGGGCGAAGCTCGCGTGGTCATCGTGTGCGCGGGAATGGAAGGCGCGCTGCCCAGTGTAATCGGCGGGATGGTCTCAGTGCCGGTAATCGCCGTACCCACGAGTATCGGCTACGGCGCGAGTTTCCAGGGCCTCGCCGCCCTACTTGGCATGCTTAACAGTTGCGCCAGTAATATCACCGTCGTGAATATCGACAACGGATTCGGCGCGGGATATTCCGCGAGCCTGATCAACCGGCTGTGACTTGGCAGTTTCCTACGCCGCGCCCGCGGTCCGCATCTTCGCTTCTTCGGCGAGCAGATAGAATCCGAACAGCGGCGCTGTATCTTCGCCGCGCCCCCACCGGTTCATTTTCCACTCCGCGCGCAGAAAGCGAGTTTCTGGATTTCGCGTTAAATCCAGCAGCAGCGAGTAAGTTCCGCAGTAAGATTTCAGCGGAAATGCCGCAATAAGCTCCCAATTTTCCTGATCGGGGGAGCCCCATACAGACATGTCCAAGCTTTGTTGTTCAAGGATGCGAGTAATGCCCAAGGTGAGCAGCAACGGCTTGCAGCGTTCGGCTCCCAGCGCGAGGGCCGCGCTGGAGCCATCCTGTCGGGCGACACTTTCCGGGAGAAGATACCTTTCACGCATACAGCCTCCATCAACCCGGTGGCAGACTTAAATCTCAAATCTTCTTGAGGCGCATTTGCGCCTCCCTTAGCGTCTCATATTTTTTGCAAAAGCAAAAGCGGATCATTTGCGCCCCTTCGCGAGAGTCCGCGAAAAAACTCGACCCTGGCACAGCCGCTACTCCGACGTCTTCCACCAGATGCCGTGCAAATTGCATGTCATCCGCGTAGCCGAACTCGGAGATGTCGGCCATGATGTAGTAGGCGCCCTGCGGGTGGAAGCAGCGAAACCCGGTACTCTCCAGAACTTCCAGCAGCGTGTCACGGCGCTCTGTGTAATCCTGCGCGAGCTTGACGTAATATTCTTCAGGCAACGAGAGCGCCAGTGTTCCGGCTTGCTGCAGCGGCGAAGCCGCGCCCACCGTCAGAAAATCGTGCACCTTGCGAATCGAATCGGATAAATCCGCGCTCGCCAGCACCCAGCCCACTCGCCAGCCGGTCACCGAATAAGTTTTGCTCATGCTGTTGATCAGGATGGTACGGTCGCGCATTCCGGGAATCTGCATCATGGGAATGTGTTGAGAGCCGTCGTAGAGAATGTGCTCATAGATCTCATCGGTGATCGCGAGCGTATCGAATTCTTGGCACAACTCGGCGATCGTTTCGAGTTCCTGGCGATTGAAAACGTGACCTGTGGGATTATTCGGCGAATTCAGGATAATTGCCTTAGTACGGGGCGAAAACGCGCGGCGCAATTCTTCCGGATCGAAGCGCCATGCGGGCGGATGCAACTTGACGAATTTCCGCTCCGCTCCGCACATCAGCGAATCGGGACCATAGCTTTCGTAGTAAGGCTCGAAGACCACTAGCTCATCTCCGGGATTCGTGACTGCGAGCATGGACGCGATCATACCCTCTGTCGCGCCGCAGCAGACCGTGATTTCACGCTGCGGATCGAAATCCAGCCCGTATGTGCGTCGATACTTGGCGGCGATGGCGTCGCGAAACGGCTTGGCGCCCCAGGTGATCGGGTACTGATTGACGTCGGTGGTAATCGCCTCCCGCGCGGCTTCCTTCAAAATCTCCGGCGCGGGAAAATCCGGGAAACCCTGGGCCAGATTGACGGCTTTATATTGCCCCGCCAAGCGTGACATTTCTCGAATCACGCTCTCTGTGAAGCGCAGCGTTCGATCACTGCGGAAACGGGGCCGGCGATTCGCGATCTCCACCGGTTGCAGGAGAGTCTTCGGGACGGTGGTGGCCATGTGGTTATTTTATCTGCGCCTTCGCGTCAGGTGCTCCTTTGTACAACCGGCGATATACATCCGCGTTACGCAGTACGGTCTGGATGTAGTTGCGCGTTTCTTGGAACGGCACGGTTTCGATGAACTCCGCCGGCTCGCGGAATTCGCCCCAACTTAGCCAGTCGTGCGCGCGGGCGAGACCAGCGTTGTAAGCAGCCAGCGCCACTTCCCACTTTCCGTCCAGACTGTCCGCCATCAGCTTTAGATAAAGCGTACCGAACTGAAGGTTGACCGCCGGCTGGAACAGGGCCAGCGTCGAATATGGCCGTAATTTCAAGCGCCGGCTTAGCTCCCTGCCGGTAGAGGGAAGAATTTGTGTCAGCCCGCGCGCGTTAGAGTGCGATACGACGCTCGGATTGAATTCGGATTCCTGACGGATGAGCGCGGCCATCAAAAACGGATCCAGTCCATTCTGCTTGGAAAAACGTTCGAGGTCGACGCGGTAAGGGATGGGAAAGGCAAATTTCCAGAAGTCGAGCGGGGCCGAAGCAATAGGCATGTACAGATAACCGGCGGCATAACGTTTGATGTAGCGCATGGCCTGATCCGGACCGGCGTGCTGGCTAGAAAGCGATGCCAGTTCGACTGCCAACACCTGTGGCTGATCCTCGTTCTGCGCCCCAAAGCGGAGCTCTCCCTCGGCCCAGTCTTCGAGTCCGGCGGAGACCAGCAACCGCGCCCGTTCCAGGCGTGCGATCGCCGTCGCATTCGGAACAAAATTCAGAGTACGCGCGCGCGATGGAAATACCACACTGCGCAGAAACTCGCTTACGGCCGGCGAAGGTGCGCCGGTCCCCAGTTCTTCGAGTCGCTGCCGCGCCAGCACGGTGTAGTAATAATTCGGATATTCCCGGACGATTTCGTCGTAGTAACTGCGCGCGGCGTTCGTGTCGTTCGACGCCTGCGCCAGACGCCCCAAAAAATACAAAGCGGCCGACGCGTTTTCAGATGCCGGGAACAGCCGCAAATGTGCCCGCAGCAGGTCAGCCGCATCGGCGCGCCGTCGCAGGTAATGGCCCCAGACCACCTTCCAGTGGCACCCGGCGGCTTGGGGCTCATTGGGAAAAGATTCGTAGCAGGCGCGATAGAGCGGCTCGTAAGCATCCAACTGGTTCTCAACCAGGTAGCGATTCGCAGCCGCGATCAGCGCCTCCAGGCGCCACTTCGAGGTCGGATAGAGGTGAGCCATCTGATCCAGCGCGCTATCGGCAGCCTGCTGGTTTTTCAGACGCCGCGCGCACTGCAGCAGGTAATAAATCCGCTCCGCATCGGCCTCCGGTGACGATACCTTCAGATCGTGGAGATATTGCTGGGCGCGCAGCGTATCTTTCGATTCATACGCGGCAACTCCGGCACGCACACGCGCCAGATCGCGTTCGGCGCCGCCAAGCTCCGGGATCAGCGAATCGATTTCCTGCCGCGCCCGCGCCGCATTCCCGGATTCGAGGAGCTTGAACGCGCGGCCCAGCATCACGTTCGGCATCGCCGGCGGATAGTTGTCGCCGAGCTGCTCGCGCAGTTTCGCAGATTCGGTATTAGCCTGCATCGCTTCGGCCGATATCGGATATCCGTAATAGACGCGTTGATAATAAACCGCCGCGCTGACCAGGTCGCCGGTCGCCTCGAACGCTCTCGCCATGGCCAAATCGCCTTGAGGCTGCGAAAGCATGGCGTAGTTTTTGCGAAGAAGGTCGAGTGCTTCGCGCGGCGCCCCGTTCTGCCCATAGGCTTGCGCCGCCAGCAACACTGCGCCCGCGGCCAGAGGTGAACGCGGCTTGCTGTTCCAGACCGGCTCCAGCACCTTGGGAACGTCCGCAAAATTTCGGGAGTCGAACTGAGCGTTTGCTAAAAACCAAGCCACATAATCCGCCAGCTTGGGCAGGCGCTTGCCGAGCGGCTGTAGCGTCGCGATCGCCGCCGGATAATGCCCGGCATCGACCTGCGTTGAGCCCAGCTTGAGATCGGCAAGCGGGTCGCCCACCGCGATGCGAGCGATCGCCGTTACGGCTGCCAGTGTCAAAAGGCCTTTAGACCAGAAGCGCCGTTCCGTCCGACGCTCGTCAAGAGTGAGATTTGGCAGCAATAAATCAATTTTCGCACTGATTACGGCAGGGAGGGAACCGCTATCGTGTAACACGGATGCCGTTAGCGCAATCTACCCAGCGAGTACCCATCATAAGCAGGAGCGTAATTATGAATAACCAATCCAACAGGCCTCTCGCTGTCGTGACCGGCGCCTCCAGCGGCATCGGCTATGAACTCGCGAAACAATTTGCGCAACACGGCTTCGATCTGCTCATCGCGGCGGAAGATCAGGGGATCGACTCCGCTGCCCAAACGCTGAAATCGCTGACCCCTCAAGTGGAAGCCGTTCAGGTTGACCTCGCCAACTATGAGGGAGTCGAGAAGCTTTATGAAAAGATCACGTCTACGGGGCGGCCAGTAGATGCGATTGCGATCAATGCCGGGGTGGGCGTCTGGGGCGATTTTGCCCGCGACACCGCTCTCCAAGACGAACTAAATCTGATCAGCCTGAACGTAACCTCATCGGTTCATCTTGCCAAACGAGTCGTCAAGGATATGATTGAGCGGCACTCGGGCCGCATATTATTTACATCCTCAATCGCAGGCACTATGCCAGGCCCGTTCTATGCGTGTTATGCCGCCTCGAAGGCTTTTTTACTCTCGTTTTCCGAGGCTCTCCGGGACGAGCTGAAGGACACAGGCGTAACCGTCACCGCTCTAATGCCGGGCGCGACTGAGACTAACTTCTTCCATCGCGCGGGAATGGAAGACACCAAGGTCGCTCAGAGCGAAAAGGATGATCCGGCCGAGGTAGCACGCGAAGGTTTCGAGGCCTTGATGGCTGGGAAAGATAAGGTAATCGCTGGCGCGTTCAAGAACACGCTTCAAGGGACCGTCGGAAGCATGTTACCTGAAACTGTCAAAGCGGAGCTTCATCGTAAGCAAGTTGAGCCTAAATCGGCCAGCCACTAGTCGTATACGGAATCTCAAATCGCGGCCGCATTTCCGATCTACCGGAGTGGGTGTGGATTCACGCCGGGACATACAGCCGGCCACGTGTCGTTCTTTCGCGAAGAAGACCGCGCCCCTGCTAGTAGGGGACGCTTTCTGCACTACCGATAGTCAATCGTTGTTTGCGGTCGCCGAGCAGCGTCCGGAGCTTCACGGACCTCCCGCTTACTATACGCCGGACTGGGACCAAGCCCGCGCGTCGGTGGAGAAACTCGCCGCGCTGCGCCCAACGGTACTCGCCCCCGGCCATGGTTTGCCCATGGCGGGAGATGACGTGGAACACAGTTTGCAGAAGCTGGCGGCGAATTTCGACCGCCTCGCAAGACCCAACGCGACCCGGCGCGCCTCTTAGGACCTATTAGAGGGTCCTGGTTGGTGCGCTCTCCGAAATCTCGCAACTCGGGTGACCGCAGTCACACGCGATTTCGGTTTTGTCGCCGGCATCATTGCAATATTGGCTGCAATATGTTTTTCCGTCGCCAACTGTGCATCTACAGGCAGGGTGAGCGCATTTTTTAGTCTCGGCCATAAAAATCTCCTCGCGATTAGGTAGCACCTTCGGTGCCATTCACGGTACCGGCGTCAAAAGCGCGCCTATAAGGCGGACTTGGCGTGCCTGATTCTCCAGATCCAGCACCAGTTTTCCGTCGGCTTGGGTTGCGCCGGTCCCGTAATAGAGGTCACCGCCTTGCAGGACCTCGAGCTCAGTGAACTTCCACCGCGGGCCGTCGGCTCCGCTTTGAACTTCGAAATATCCGTCGACAGTGCGGAAATCCGCACCGGGCGCAAACGCAATGGAGCGGCCGTGCATGGTCCCCTTTCCACGCATACCTGTCAAAAGCTGCGCGCCTGACCCGTCCGCGTCAACGGCGCCTTCGAAATCCAGCTTACCGCCGTCATAGGCAACATCCCGCAATTCTCCCTCTGCATGATAATGCGGAGATCGACCGGCAAGATCCACGTCCAATTCCCCGTGCAGCGCGGCCTGATCAATCTCTGCGTTCACCCGAACCAGGCGCACCATCGCGCCATCCCACAGCAATCGCGCGGTGTCGATTCGCGCGTGAGAATCCCCCATCGTGAGGGAGTCGACCGACAGAGTGCCTTCAGCGCGCCGCGCCTTCAACCAATCTGGCAGAGGCGCGGATCCCAGGCGAAGTGTCCTCGCCAGAAATCCGCGCTGCCGTACCAGTGTCGGCGAGAAGATGTGTTCCAGGGCGGCAGCATCGACTTCCGGAATCGCGATATGGAATTTGTGGGGCCTTGCAGCACCCGGCTCCCAGCGATATTGGCCGGTAAATTCAATCGTGCCCGCCTTGGCGCGCAGACGACTGACGGCTACGCGCTTACCCTCGAAACTCACAGCTGCACTCTGGATTCGCAACGGTTCACTGAGACCGTCCACGGCAATACGAGCGTTTTGCAGTTCGTAGTCGCCAGACCATTCGCCCACAGCGCCTGGCGACCAGCGGTAATGGGTCGATCCGCGCCAGGCGCCCTGCGCAGTCTGATCGAGCAGCGGAATCGAAGCCAGCCGAAAGGATCTGAGGTCGGCGACATGTAAGCCGCGCGTCGAAATTTTAAGTTCCAGCCCGCCGGGAGCCAGCGCATAACTGCCTTCGATATCGGCACTCTCGTCATCGCCGACATTCACCGTAGAACGTTGGAGCAATATACCCCGACGATCGATCGCCACCGCCATGCTGGCGGCGTGCAATGGCTGTGCGTCCGGTAGCGTCAGGGAAGCATTCAGGAGCTCGAGGCCGCCTGCGAGTCCATCCGGATCACCGTAGCGGACCGATCCGGAAACCGAACCGGCGGTTACGAGTTTTTCTGGAAACACCACACCCATATGCCGCGCGATCTCAACCAGAGTGGAAATCGGGATTTGTGTAAGGCCCATAGCGGCGTCCCAGTGTGGGTTCGAAAGAAAATCCGAGGCGCGGAATTGCAGCGCTAACGGTGGATTCGGCAGATCTGAGGCGCTGGCCAGCTCTAGCCGTTCCCCGGGCAGGTTCAGCGTGCCTTTGTACCCGATGCGCCAGCTAGAGCGCTGGGGCAGGAGATCCCAGCGATGAATATCGTCCACCTGAAGCTGACCCGTAATTTCCAGGCGGGAAGGTGGCCCGAAGAGTTGCGCGTTAAAGGCGACGAGGCCATGCACGTCCAAGCCGCGGCGGTCGACCAGGCGCGCCACCTCTTCGAGAGCGCTGCGCTCCAGCTCCACTTTCATGTCCAGCCTCTGATTTTTCCAAGTGCCCCGAATAAAGAAATTTCCGAAGTTCTGCGCCGATCGATCCGTGCGGGAGGGCGCGCCGGAAAAGCGCAGGTCCACCGAGCCGTCGCTGGATGGGGAGACATCGAAATCCGCATCGTTGAAATAGAAAACGGATTTAGTCTCTCCGAATTTGAAGTTGACACGGCCGCCGCGCATCTTGATCGCCGGGACGCCGCTGCGGGCGGATGCGCCGCCCAGCAAGAACTGGAAATTCCACGGCCCGGCATCGGTTTTCACCAAATTGACGCTGGCGTCGCCTAGAGCGAGGCTCGAAAATTCCAGGCGGCCTTTGAACAGGCTGAGCAGTCGCACGCGGGCCTGGAGCGAATCCATGTAGGCGAACGGCTCAATGCCCGCGCGAGGATCTTCATGAATGGTGACACGTGAAAGCGCGAAGCCCGGGCCTGTCAGAAGATCGAAGTGGGTTTCGCCAATTTCGACGCGCCGTCCCAGGCCTCGCTCGAGAGCGCGTTCAATTTTGGGTCGTACGAAGTCGACTTGCAGGAATCTCGCCGCGATGCTGACCGCGACTATCGACCCCGCGGCAATTGCGACCAGACGTTTCATTGCAGGCGACCCGCCAGGCGCTGATACCCCTCCGGATCGTCGATATCCGCGAGCACGCCCGCATCATCGACATCCACGTACTGCGTTTGCCCGACGTGTCGATGAACCACATCGCTCGCCTGGCCGGTAATAGGCAGCTCCAGAAACTCAGAAAGAAGCGCGCGAGCGGCGCAGACAGGATGCCCATGCCGGCCGAGATAGCGTGGGATCACGAACCGGGTCGCAGGATCGCGATGAAGCAGCGTTTCCGCCAGCCGCTTCACTGTCTCCGGCTCCATTGCCGGGCAATCGACCGGAGTGAACAGGAATCCGTCTGCCTGGGTCGGCACGGACTTCAGGGCGGTCTGCAACGAACTCAACTGACCGCGCTCCGGTTCCGGATTCACCACTATCCAGATTCCGGCCGGCAACCGGGGACGAATCACATCCTCATGGTGGCCGAGCACCATAATCACTGGATCGCAGACGCTCGAAAGCACACGGGCCAAGCGACCGGCAAAAGTCTCCCCACGATATTCGAGCAGCGCCTTGGGACTCCCCATACGGCGCGAGGCGCCAGCGGCGAGAATGATCGCAGCGATCACTTTAGCCGATCACTTTAGAAGAGCTTTGAGGCGCTCGTGCGCGAAAATAGATTTCGAAAGCGCTCGCCAGTCCGACTCCGGCGAGCGTCGCATCGCGATCATTTCGGCGACCACGGACACGGCAATCTCTTCGGGCGACTCGGCCCCGATTTCAAGACCCATGGGCGCGAACACTCTTTCGAAAGATTCGCGTGAAATCCCGTCCTTCTCCAGCTCGTGAACGACGGAGATGGTCTTGCGCTTGCTCCCGATCATGGAAATGTAGCGCGCGGGAGTACTCACCGCCCAGCGCAGCACGCGCATATCGTCGCGATGGCCGCGTGTGACGATGACTAGGTAGCTGGTGGAGGTGACCCTCAGTTTTGGAAAAACAGCCTCATACTCCTCTGCGTAAGTCTCTTCGGCTTCTGGAAAACGCTCGCGGTTAGCGAAAGCCTCCCGGTCGTCAATGATTATGGTGGAGAACCCCGCTAGGCTCGCGACTTTCGAAAGACTCTTCGAGACGTGCCCGCCGCCGAAAATAAACGCGCGCGGCTGCGGAATCACCGGCTCGACAAAAATGTTCAATTGACCGCCGCAGATCAGGCCATTGTCGTAAGCCGCATCCTGGCCCAGGCTGAAAGTCAGGTGGCGCGGCTTTTCAGACTCGATTACTTCGCGCGCGGCGGTCCAGACCTCGGCTTCGACGCAGCCGCCGCCGATAGTGCCGAGCATCGATCCATCCTCACGCACCAGAAGCTTCGCGCTTTCATAACTCGGAATGGACCCGTTCACCTGCACAATCGTGGCGACCGCGCATTTTTGCCCCTGCTTGCGCAACCGGACGATCTCGTCGTAAATATCCATTCGATTCAATTATAGTAAGGCGCGCCGTTTATAGGGCTCACCGATTATCCAGGCTACGCCATAGATACCAGCACGCGACCGAAGAATAAGGACGCCAGACAGCCGCGATGCGCGCCATCTCATCCGGCTTGGGCAATTCAACCATGCCGTACGCCTTCATCATGGCCGCGCGGATGCCCAGATCGCCGGTCGGCAGAACATCTGTCCGGCGCAACGCAAAAATGAGGAACATATGCGCAGTCCAGACACCGATCCCTTTGACGCGGGTCAGGTGCTCGATGACGGCCGCATCTTCGAGCGTCGCGAAGCCTTCAAAATCTATTTCGCCCTTCCGCGTTAGGCGCGCCAGCTCGCGGATATAGGCCGCTTTTTGCGGCGAAAGCCCTAGGGCGCGCATCCGCATGGGCCGCAGCCGGAGGATGGATTCGGGCGTAAGAGGATCGTCCTTAGCCGCGGCAGTAAGCCGGTTGAAGATCGTAAGGGCGGCCTTGCCATGCAGTTGCTGGTAAACGATCGATCGCACCAAGGTCTGAAAAACGGGCTCGCGGTACTCTATTTTATAGGGCCCTATTCGCTCGATAATCGAACCCAGGACCGGATCGGCATTTTTGAGATGATTCAACGCTTTTCGCATGGAACACGTTTAAGACGCGATGCATCTACCATTGTAATTATGAAAGCATTACCGCTGTTGCTTCTGCTGCCCTTGGGCGCCTGGGCTCAAGATGAACCCGTGATCAAAATGGACGTGAACCTCGTGAACGTCCTGTGTTCGGTGCGCAATAAGAGCGGCGGACTGGTGGGTAATCTTGAAAAGAAAGATTTTCAGGTTTTTGAGGACGGCAAAGAACAGGAAATTAAATACTTTACGCGCGAGACGGATCTTCCGCTGACGATAGGTCTGCTGGTCGACACGAGCGAGAGCCAGGAGCGCCTGCTCGACATCGAGCGGCGCGCCGCTTATCAATTTTTCTCGAAAGTGCTGCGCAAGAAAGATCTCGCGTTTCTTCTCCAGTTCGGGGCGGAGGCTGAGCTGCTTCAGGATGACACCAGCTCCCCGAGGCTGCTGCAGGAGGGATTGAACCAGCTTCATATGAGCGTGCCTTCGGTCGGCCTGCATCCGGGGCCCGTCCCGACCCAGCAAAGCCTGGCCGGCACCATACTGTTCGATGCCGTATATCTTGCCGCGGACGAAAAACTCAAAACTGAGGTGGGGCGCAAGGCCATGGTGCTGATCACCGACGGCGTGGACACGGGCAGCCGCACCTCGAAGGATAAGGCGATCGAGGCGGCGCAGAAAGCCGACGCGATCATTTACAGCATCGACTACCAGGATCCAAGTGCCTATGGCTTTGGCGGGTTCGGGAGAATCAGCATCGGCGGCGGTCAGGGCGAGGCAGATCTCCGGCGTATGTCGTCTGAAACGGGCGGTCATGTCTTCAAGGTGGACCGCAAGAATAGTCTCGACGATATTTTCAACCAGCTACAGGATGAGATGCGCAGCCAATATTCGATCGGCTACACGCCTACGAACTCGGCCAAAGACGGGAGCTTCCGCAAACTCGAGATCCGTACGTCGAGTAAAGATTTCAAAGTGCAGGCGCGCAAGGGCTATTATGCTATGCCGCCGGAATCCAACTGATCAACTCCTCGACGAGCTGCGGCGCGAATATAGATATGTAAATGACTCAAAGTATCTAGATCACATCCGCAAAGCTTCTTCGCAGCCGATGAAACCAGGCGTGCCCGCAGATGGCGAGCGCCGCTGAAGCGATCCAAAGCACCGCCAGCGGCGCCAGATCCGGCCGGTGGTTTTCAAGGAAAATCGTGCGATAGCCGCGAACCAGCACATAGAGAGGATTCAGCGACAGAATCCCCATCGCACCGGGAGGCAGGCTGCTCTCCGGGTAGCAAATGGGCGTAAGGAAGAACCAAAGCGTGAGCAGGAAACCCATAATCTGGCCCAGGTCCCGCATGAAAATTCCGAGTGCGGCCAAAAACCAGCACAGCCCGGCCGTCAGCAGCAATTGAGGAACCACCAACGCCGGCAGCCAGACTACGGAAACCGGCACCGCCCCGCGTGCAATCAGCAGACCGCATACGAAAATGATCAATGCGAACGCCTCCGTCACCGCGCCCGAAATCACCAAGTTGGCGGGGAGCGTCTCGAGCGGAAACACGAGCTTTTTTACGAAAGTCCGATGCTCCAGGATCACATAGGGCGCCCGTCCCACGGCTTCCGAGAACGCCAGCCAGGGCAGCATCCCGGCTAGAAAGTACAGCACGTAACCGCTGCGGCTGGTATCGGCGCCGAAGCGCGTCTTGAGCACAACGCCGAAGACAAAAGCGTAAGTGGCCATCAGAAGCAGAGGATTCAGGAACGTCCACCATCCACCGCCAAAGCTGCCGCGATAGCGCGCCAGAATATCGCGTCGCACCATGGAGCGGATCAGCTTGCGATTGTGCCAGAGCGTCTTGGGCGGATATGAGAAGGCTTTAGGAATGGCCCGGAGCACACGCTCACGGCGCATCGCAGCAGCGGTGGCGACGCGTGGCGCGGAGAGAATTATCCGGCCGCCTCCGCGATTTGCATCGATCAGAATGAACCGACCGCGATCGGCAACCGGCGCGACCTGCACCCGATAGGGACCGTCATCTTCGGGCAGGACCACACGAAGAGCGACTTTCGTATCCAGAATCTCGGTCCACTCTCCTTCAAAGAGAAACGCGCCGGTCGTGGGATCGTAAATCTGCCACCCCACGACACCGGGTGCGTCCATCCCGAAATTCACGTGAATGGCGCTGCCTTCAACGACCGCCGCGATGTCCCGGTAACTCGTCATTCAGCTATACAACCAAGCCGGGTAACGGTCTTTGACCGGACCCACTTTGCGCCCAACCGCGTAGATGCCATCGCCGCGATGTTCTCTCGACAGCATATACCGGTCCAGGGCGTGCTCCACCCAAGCATGCTCGGGCCTTAACTCGTCCCGGAACGGGCCCGTCTCGATCAAGGTCACTTCGAAGCCGGAGTTCTCGAACAATTTCGCGATTTCGCGCGCCGTGTACTCGCGGTTATGCCGGGAATCTACTGTCCCGCTCTCTCGTGGTCGAATGTAAGCGGGAAACAGCATGGGATGGAATCCTTGCAAGATACCGGCAACAGCGCGTAAGGAGGCTATGTTCGGAGTGGTCAAGACCAGGTTCCCGCCGGCCTTAAGAATGCGGTTGATCTCGATCATCATGTGCATCGGATCGGCCACCAGATGTTCCAATAATTCACAGCATAAAACAGTCGAAAAATAGCTGTTCTCGTAAGGAAACTCGTCCTTTTCGGCATCGAAGAGATCGATTTTACATTCGAAACTCTCGCCCGATTCGGAACTAACGGCACGCCGGTCCGATTCGCCGAAGGCGCCGTAATAGCAGCCGCAGACCTCACCATAACCGAGCTGTGTTTTGAGCGCGGGAGTGATCTGGAGATACGCGCCCATTTCGAGCACGCGATCGGCGGGACCGCCGCGCGGAGTAATCGCGAGCGTCCTCTCGAGGCGCGTCCGGTGACTGTCGACATAAGCCCGCGAACCGTCTTCGATAGGAGCCCATCCGGCGATATATTCAGCGGAAACTGCCGCAGATTTAGTCTCGACCTCCACTGCGGGCGGCCCCGAAGTGAATGCAATCGTCTCCTGCGGACACCACTTTCTGCCCTTGATCACACACTCCAGGAAATCCGCATAACGGCGCGCGACCGATTCCCAAGCGCACTCGCGCTCCACCCATTCACGCGCTCGCGCCCCGAGCGCACGCGCCAGCTCCGGCCGGGACACGAGGAGATTCAAATACTCGAAGAGATGATCTTCTTCGCTCGCATCCACCGGAGCTTTCAGGCAGATCTCGTCGGGATACTCGCGGAACGCTCCAACGTCCGAAACCACCACGGCTTTACCCATCCCGAAAGCGCGCTGCAAGGTCCCCGAGTTCTCGCCGACCGTTGGAAAGCGCAAGTTGAGGACAATATCGCATGCCGCTAGATAGCCGTTGAAGTCCTCAATAGGCGCAAATCCCAGATGCCGTACGTGCGCTGAAAGACCCAGCGAAGAGATCATTGAATCGAGCGGCAACTCAGAATGCGCTTCACCTACCAGAATCATGCGCGCGCCCGAGACCACACGGACGAGTCTACGGAATGCCCGCAGAGATTCCGCGATGCGTTTGTAAGGTTTGAGGAATCCGAAGATACCGATCAGCGGAGCGTGTTCATCCAGACCCAAGCGCGCGCGGTAGGCCATGCGATCGCCCTCGAATATCCAAGCGCCGTGAGGAATCTTCGCTATTGGTCCTGCGAAGCCGTGCGCACGCAGCTCGTTTTCGACCGCGGCGCTGTGTACGATCGCGGCGCGCGACCGCGACAGGACCGATCGTAACATTGGAAGATCGTAGTCCGGCCCGCGCTCGAGCGTGCGCACGTGGCGCATCGCGTATGCCAGAGCCTCGGCCCCCGCATTCAGCTCGACTTCTCGCAAATAGCCGGCCCAATCGCCGCGGCGAATAGTCAGGTCCGCGATGAGGTGATGAAGATTGGCTTCGTGCATCACCACGATACCCGGATATTCCATCGCCATTTCGTAAGCAAACGTGTGATATGGATTGTTGCCGAGTTGGTACACCGCGGCGTCGAACCGCGCCGCGTCAAATTTAGACGGCTTTTCGGTGAAGAGATCCACCTCGGCCAGCCGCGCCAAGTGCTCCAGAAGCGCCGCGGAATAATCCGCGATGCCGCTCCGGGTAGGCGGCATGGGAGAAAAAAATGCGATCCGCATGTTAGCGGAGAAGCTCCACTGTAAACGTGCCGAGCGGCAGAGGCAATTTTGCGAGCAAAGGCGTTCGCCCGGCATCGTGCGCGAAAAATATTTCCACCGTATAGTTCGACGCAGGACCGGTGATGGTCGCCGCGATGCGGTCCGCGTCGATTCGCTGCTCGCCGAGTTTGACGGACTGCGCGCCCGTGTACTCGAAACGCACCTGATAGATTGCGCCGAAGATAACCTGCTGCTCCGGAGCGATCCGCCCTTCCGCCAGCTCCTTCCGCGCGAACTGGATAAAAGTCAGCGCGTCGCGAGCGCACGGAGAGACCGAAGTCTCCGTCGTATCTCCGCCGGGCCTCCCACGCGCGATCGTCTGGTTCTGCTGATCGAAAGTGATTCGCTCCTCCGTCTTACGCTGGCCATGAGTGTAGCTTTTGTCGAGCTGGATACTGCATAGGCCGGAATCGGCTCTGGAGTGGTCATGCTCCCGCACAGCGAATCCGGGGATACTCGCATCGATGTCGAGATCGAAGTTCCACCCGCTATCTTTCGGAGTGGCCGCGAGTGTAGTCTCGCCCAAGCTCAGGCCGCTCGGCCAATTGATGGTATAGTGCAGCGACTCCGCGGATACGAATGCCGCAAAAAACAAGAAAATCAAATATCTCATGGAGCGGCACGCGCCTTATGAGCCACGCGAGTCTGGCTCACGCTCGCACCAGCGCGCCTGGCGGCAGCGACCTCATAATAAATCTGGAGCGTGCGTTCCGCGGCGCGGGTCCAACTGAACGCGGCTGCGCGGTGCGTCCCGAGCCGCTCCAGGCGCATCCGCAAGTCGGGATCGAGCAGCACATCGGAAATCGCCCGCGCCATTTGCTGGAGGGAGTCCGGCTCGAACAGAATCGCGGCGGCGTCGGCCACCTCCAGCATGGCCGAACTGTTGGAACAAACCACCGCGCGGCCACTGGCCATGGCTTCAAGAATCGGCAATCCAAAGCCCTCATAAAAGGACGGGAAAATGAACAGCTCGCAGGCGCCATAGAAGTAGACCAAGTCGGCGTCATCGACGAAGCCGGTGAAGTGAACTCGATTGGCGATGCCGCTCCGGGCGACAGCTTGATGCAGATCCTTCGAATACCAAGTCTCTTTGCCAACAAACACCAGCTGATGCTCCAAATGGGGATGCACGCGCAGCACCTCTTCAAACGCGCGCAATAGCCCGAGGTGATTTTTGCGCGGTTGCAGGTCGCCCACCGTAAGCACAAATGGCGCGGGAATCTGGAATTTTTTCCCGATTGCCGCGATGGCTGCGCCACGTTCGACGGGACGGAATGCTGAAGAGACAGCGTTGGGTACGACTAGTACTTTATCTTCGACCAGCTGGTAATGGCGGAGAATCGCCCGCCGTGAAAATTCACTGGGAGTTAGAACGCGCGCCGCCGAATGAACCGTACGCTTCACGGTGGCCCGCAACTGCATGGCGCGGAAACGGGTGAAGTACTGAGGAAATTCCAGAAAACTTACATCGTGCACACTTACCACCAGCGGAACGGAACAGCGTAGTGGGCCTGTATACTGCACGTGCAGGAGATCGGGGCGATCTGTTCGGAGCCGCGAAGGGAGATCGAACCCCAGCCTCTTAAAGGGATTCGCGGAAACCCATCGTTTCTGGATTTCCAAGGGTATCTGCAAGTCGGCGAGAGGCTTAGATAAATACGCGATGAAGTCACTCTCAGAATCCGATCGCGCAAACTCATTCAACAAATTACGGATGTAGACTTCATTCCCGGTGAGGTGACAGCCGATTGCGTGAGCGTCAACTGAGAATCGCATGCGGCGCAGTTTCAGTATAGCGGCTTGAATTGAGCAATTCAGTTGCCGGGGCGTTCCAGAAGAATAAACCCTGCCGGCCCGGTTAAGTTCCGCGCAAATTTACCGCGGTCTTAATGCTAAGACAGCAATTACGATCGTTAAGAACAACAATGCCGCCATGATGCCCAACATGAATGCCAGAATGGCTTTCGCCGCAGTTTGCAACCTATGCGGCTCCCGCTGGTGTCGCGGCGCGAATCTAGAATTATGATGGACCTCATCCATCTCGAAAAGTCTGGCAAATTGTTGATCGAGAGTAAGGGATGGAGGACCCTCAGGTTGAGTCTTCTCGGTATCGGGATTTGAGTTCACCTTCTCTTTAATGATAATGCCGGTTAGTACGCCGATTGGTAGAGTTCGAGGGCGGCGCCGGCATCGAAGGGGCGAGGGTTGAAGCGCCCGCTCCATTGTGCGCTCGCCTCTTCGGCCAAACGCGGCAACGCCTCTTCAGGTACAGAAACCTCTCGCAACGTGAGCGGCAGCCCGGCAATCTCGGCCAGTTCGCGAAGCCGGCGCGGGAGATCGGCCGCGAATTCATGGTATTCGCGTGCCGCCCCCGGGGTGTTCCAGCTTACGACATGCGACAGCATCAGCGCGACCGCTACGCCATGAGGAATGTGATAATTCGCGGTAAGCGGATTCGCGCAGGCATGCGTGGCGCCCAGCATCGAGTTTTCGATCGCCATGCCGGCGAAATGCGCTCCTATCAGCATCGCGCCCCGCGCCGCAAGGTCGCGCGGATCTCGGATCACGCGTTCATAGTTCCCGCTTAGGAGACGCCATGCTTCCCGGGAAAAGCATTCCGAGAGAGCGGTACGCCGTGTGCAGGTAATCGTCTCGACCGCATGCGAAATGGCATCGTAACCGGCCGCCGCGGTCACGGCGTCCGGCTGAGTGAGCGTCAGGTACGGATCGAGGAGAACCGCGCGGAAGGCCGCTTTAGGATCGCCGCAAGCCATCTTGGTATGGGTCTCGGCATCGGAGATCAAAGCGTAGGTCAGCGCTTCACTGCCGGTTCCGGCCGTAGTGGGGATACCGATCATCGGTAAGAGCGGACGCGAAGCCTTGCCGTATCCCCGGTAGTCGCGCATTGTGCCGCCATTGGTAAGCACAAAGTTAACCCCTTTGGCACAATCCATCGAGCTGCCCCCGCCCAGGCCAACGATCAAATCGATCTCAAGAGACGCAGTAAAGGCGCGACCGGCTTCAATCACCGCGGTGGTCGGATTCGCATCGAAATCGTGGAAGCCAAAAAACTCCATGCGGCGGGCCTTGAGCGCCCGCTTGGCCTCTTGGACGTAGCCGGCCTGTACCATTCCTCGATCGGCGACCAGGAGGCAGCGCGTTCCACCCAGCTCGCGGGCTACTTCGCCTAGCCGCGAAAATTCGCCCGCTCCAAACAAGATGCGCGTGCGAGGGCGGAAATCGAAAGGACGATTCGGCATGTTTAGCACCAGGATACGTCAGGCTTGGTCGAGAAGGCGTTTCACGCCGTCTATGCACAGGACTGCGGCGTGTTTGGAGGCAGGCTCAAGTCCGCCGAGCGCCTCTTCGATCACCGAAGGCGTCAGCGCGGCGAGTTCCGCGCGCGATCTACCGGTCATCCATTCCGTCAGGGCCGAAGTCGCGGCAATCGCCGCCGTGCAGCCCCGCGTCTGGAAACGCGCTTCCGCCACCACGTTGTTTTCAAATCTCGCCGAGAGCCGCAGCATATCGCCGCAGGCGGGATTCGATACATCCACTCGTTTGGCGGGCGGAGACAGTTCGCCGGCATTGCGCGGATTGCGAAAATAATCGAGCAGCCGATCGCTGTGCATTCGTGCTTCAATTATCCCTGAATGAATGTGGTTGCCGCCGTCATTGAACGGAATGGATGGGTGCTGATCTGCCAGCGCAAGCGCGGCGGACCTCATGCGCTCAAATGGGAGTTTCCGGGCGGGAAGATTGAGCCGGGCGAGGAGCCTCGCGAGGCTCTCGCGCGCGAATTGAGAGAGGAACTCGCCATCGCCGCTCACATCGGCGAAGAATTGGGGCGCCACGAAGTCCGCTACGGAAACGAACCGCCGATCCGATTACAATTTTTTCGGGTAACCGAGTTTGCCGGCGAGCCGCTAAACCATGAATTTGAAACCATCCGCTGGGCACGTCGAGGAGACCTTCTCGAATACGACTTCCTGGCTGGAGACGTGGATCTCGTGCGCGCCCTCGCGCGCGATTCATGAATGCGGCGCATGCGCGGCGAACGCGGCCGCCCGCTCGAGCATCGCATCCAGATCGTGGCGCGTATAATAACGCCCGCGCATTACCACGGCTTCGATCTTCTCCGTGTTGCGAATATCCTTCAGCGGATCGGCATTGAGGAGCACCAGATCCGCTACCTTGCCCGTTTCGACGGTCCCCATGTCGCTCAGCGTGCCGAAATAGCGCGCCGCGTTGCGCGTAGCGCACTGTAAGGCTTCCAGCGGCGTCAATCCGGATTCCACCAATAATGCAAGTTCCTCGTGCAGGCCGAACCCGGGCAGTACCGGATTCCATCCGTTGGTATCCGTGCCGGCCAGGAACTCGACGCCCGCGCGGTGCATCTCGCCCACGAGTTTTTCATACCGCGTCAGCAGCGCGTGAATGCGGACGTTCAGCGCGTCATAAGCGACCGGATCGAGATCCCGCAGAAAAAACGTCTTGCGAGGATCCCACGCTTCGTTCCAGGCGGGGAGCAGATATCGCCGCCTCGGATCGTGAACGAAATCGTCGTCGCGGGCACGGGCGAATCCCGCCAGCAATGCGAGCGTAGGCGTTTGCCAGGTTCCATTCCGGACGAAGGTGACAAACAGTTTTGCGGCTTTCTCCTCGCTATAGGTATCGAAAAGCCCCTCGGTCATCGGAAAGGCCAGCAGCCGCATTCGTTTTTCACCCGAGATTTCCTGGCTGAGCATGGTCTCTACACGCTCGGCGCGGAGATCCTGCTCGCGCGTGGAACAAGCCAGCAGAATGTCGATGAGATGCTCCTGGCTGCGCTGGCCGGCATCGGACGCCTCGGCCGGACTGACCGCTTCGGGCACGTGACCGGCAAACGGAATGCCAATGGCGCGGGCCTCCTGCGCGATCGCGAAGTACGCCTCGCGCGGCAGGCTGCTGTAAATCTTTAGAAAATCGACCCCGCTTTCAGCAAGCAGATGGACCGCGATGCGGCCCTCATTCGCCGTCGCCACGGCAAACGCGCCCGGCGGGGCTGGACCATTCCAGAGCATCGGCGGGCCGTCTAAAAAACCGGAAGCAACGATCCGTGGCGCGTCGGGCAGCATTCGCCAAGTGCGGATGGTAGCCATGGGAATGCCGCTGAACATCTCCCGTACACCGACGATGCCATTAGCCACCAGCAGAGGGAAAAATGTCTCTGGAGGGCCCAGGTGCATATGCATATCCCAGAGACCGGGGATGAGAAACCTCCCCTTCGCGTCGATGACCAGCGAGCCCCGCCCTGGACGGATCTTTTTAGCTTGAATGGCCTGAATGCGGCCGCCCGAAATTTCAACAGTAACGTTTTTGCGCGGCGGAGCCCCCGTGGCGTCAATGACCGTAACATTCCGGAAAAGGATGGTCTGCGGGAAACTTGCAGTCTGCGCCACGGCGGGAAGCGCCGCAAGCAACAGCAGCAGGCGATTAGAGCAACTTTTCAATGGCGGCTTGCAGGTCCTTGATCTGAGTCTCTCCGATGAATGCACGGACTTTTTTCCCGCTGCGGTCATACAGAAACAACGCCGGCAGCGCGCTGCCCCACTTGGGGTCAATCGAGTTGGCGAACTTATCGTCATCAGCCGCTTTCTTCAGGTACGCAGGCCCGGATACGCCATCCTCTTTCAGCACCTTCAGCGCCGCGGGCTCCTGCTCCGGCTCGTCGGACGAGATTGTCACCAGATCGAACCCGCGCGCGCGCAATTGCCGCTGAAGTTTCACAAGCTCGGGCGTTTCTGCGCGGCAGGGCTTGCACCAGGTGGCCCAGAAGTCCACCAGCACGACTTTGCCTTTGTGCGACGCGATCAATTTCGCATAGCCGGCTTCATCTACCGGCGTCAGCTTCTGTTGCGCCATTAATGCGGCGCCCATCGAAATAAGTAGTAGAAATTTGGTCATTTTTCAGGCTCCTGTTTTTTGTCCAGTTTCAGATTTACGACCGGCTCCTTGCGAGAATCGAACACGCTGAGCCTCTTCCATCCGCTGGTCATGCCGTTGTAGTCGGCTCTTAACTCGTAATCGTCGTCGAGCTTGAGCTCAGAGAAATGATAGGCTCCATTCTCCTGGGAAATGAAGGATCGAACCTGAAGAGTCCGCATGTCCTGCAGTTGCACGACCGCGTCCACGACTGGCTTCTCTTCGAGATTGGTAACTGTGCCCTGCACCATCCGGGTGGTGGCGCTCTCACCTTTTTTTTTCTTCTCTTGGGCCGGGAGCGAGGCAGCACAAAACACAAGAGCCAACGCCAATACCCTGCGCGATCGCTTCATGCTAGATATTTGGAGCTCCTTTCATTTGGACTCCGGCGCCAGCGTCAGCGTTACCTCGACGCGCTCCCCACCCGAAATGGACGCCTCTTTTTCATCGGGTCGAAACCCTTTTAGCGACGCCCTTAGCACGTAAGTAGCGGGCGCCCACCCTGAAAGAAAACTCGCCGCGCGCGGTGGTTACCGCTTGCATTTTTCTGTGCTTGGGATCGTCGCGCAACATGAGCGTAACGGTAGCGCCGGGCAGCGCGAATCCTGGATCGCGAAAAACAGTGCCTGCTACCATGGCGTAGGACGATTCGGTCTGGTCCTGGCCTGAGGCCAGCGAGAAAAGTCCGGCGGTCAGAGAGAACGGCGCGGACACGAAGACCATGGTGACTACGGCTGTCAGGGCGGCGTTCAGCCTATTTCCAATCCTCTTCCTCATCCGCTTCCTCGGCGTCTTCGTCGTCTTCATCCTCGAAGTCGTCGTCCTCGTCGTCTTCGTCCTCGTCGTCATCGGTGTCCAGAGAAAGTTCTAGTGGGGACACGCCGCTGACGGTCAGGTTTGCGCCGCAATCTTCGCAGATGAGCGCATCGCCCTCGTCCAGTTCCTCTTCATCGACATCGATAACCGCGTTGCATTTAGGACAATTGATCATCTGCGCCCTCCTCCCTTACGTACGACGAAACGCAAGTCTAATATTTTCCATGATGCCAGCGCAATCTAAGGTTTACACAGGTTGCGGAACACGGGCGGAGGCGTCGAGGTCGGCTGGGGAAAGCGTCACCAGCGTTTTTTCCAGGTCCTCGCCCGATTCGATCATATGTTTCAGATGCCTGCCGGCCAGCTTCAAACACCAAGAATCGGTGAGCGGATGTCCAGTGCGCCGGCTGAGGGCAAGCAGGTCCGCGTGCGGCAGCGCCAGCACTTTTTCCTGCTTCGGTTCGCCCTCGGTCCACACGATGAACTTCACATCGACAGTGTCGGCGTGGCGGATCGAGATGGCGGTCTGAAGCCACCGGAACTCTATTTCCCAAGTGCGCCCGAACGGATCGGGCCCGGCTTGAAAGCGGCGAACGTTATCAGCCATCGCTTCTCAGGTTAGCAAAGCGGCGGCTGAATCACGTTGAGATTTTGGTAGTGCCTGACCGGCACTACCAGGGATTTACTTGCTCATACGCAGGACTTGCGATGAAATTCTCAAGAATGCCTGAGCCAGATACGTCGAGTTCGAGGAGTAAATGAAAGTGCCTTGCGGCTGGGTCGAGTAGGTGACACAGTTTGCCTCGCTCGCGCAGGGCTGATAGGTCGCGGGGTTATTGAAGGTGTCGCCGTTCGGATCGTTGGCAATGCGCTGCAATAAGACTGGATCGGGAGGCACAGCGGAGTTACCCCCGAGACCAATCGTGAAGAAATAGACCGGTAGGGTCGCATTCGCGCGCGCTTGATAGGCCGCGTTGTCGGTCGCATTCAGGACGGCGTTGTGAAAGTTCGACCAGCCATTCTGTGTTATGTGGCCCTTGGCGTCGGTGGTGACGGATTGGTATGTGTAACCGGAAGGATTCATCTGATTACCAAAAGCGTCGGTGGCGGGAAACCACGCGATGTCGGCCGGATTCGTGGAGACGTTTGTGCTGTCAAAGGCGCAACCGGGAGCAGTCGAGTTGGTGAGGTAAGTGGTGCTGTTGTAGGGATCGCCCGCAGTCCCCGTCGTGGTCGTAAAATATTTAAGCATCAAAAAAAAAGCATTGCCTCCAGATGGATCGGTGGAAGCGACCGCCCCGACCATCCCTGCCGGGATGCTCGAATAGTAGCCCGCGCTCGTGAGAAATGGACTGGTGGTCAAAGACAAACCGCTGGTCCAATTTGGAATCACAGAAGCGCTTCCAAAACCGCCATTCTTAAGGGTCTTGCCACTTGTATCCTGGCAGGTGCTGGAGCTGGAATTATTGAGCCCGACCAGATTGTTGGCGCTGTCGTAGAAGTTCATGGTCAGGGTGTTCGGCAGACCATCCGTTTCCAATAAGATCAGATTCAAGGCGCCTTGCAGGTTGGTCTGATATAGGGTTTGGTATGCCATAGCCAAACCTTCTGCCGTACCCGTGCCGCCCTCGCAGGCAATGGAGTCGAGCGCTCCCGTCCCGCTTCCGCCGTCATTTGTGTACCCGAGGTCCGTCTGAAAATTGGTAGTCGGCGTGTAATGTATATAGGCGTTGTCGCTAAATGAGATCAGGCCGATCTGGTCGCGTCCTTCCGCAAACTGGCCGGTGAAGATTTTGGCCGCTGAGATCATCTGGGCGCAGGGCAAGGTGGTCTGACTCTTGGTGCATGGGACAGAGCCGCCGGCGCACATCGATCCGGAGCGGTCGAGGACCATCATCACCACCACGTCCCGGCGGGAGGCGGTCCCGGTAGCGCCCATCGTAGTGTAGCCTACGCCAAACCATTTCATGAAAAAAGTGTCCACCTGTGTGGTCGCGGTGACCGTTACGTCGCGTAGATGCGCATTATTGGGATCGTCAACTACGACGACGTTGGAAGTCCCCATAGTGGTGGCGCTGGTGCCAAAATAGCCCGACGGAAAGGTAGCCCAAAACCAATTCACAGCATTGGCTTGAGCCGAGGACGCCTGGGCCGTTGTGCTCTGGCCCTCATTCAGCGAACGCGCGGCCGCCAGAGACGCTCCATCCACGGCGGCCTGCAGTTTCGACTGCACTGCATACAGGAACCCGACGTCGATTGCCAGCCCGATCACGGGGATGATAAAAACCAGCGAGAGCGTGCCCAGGATGAGCGTAATGCCTTTCTCGTTCCGATTTGCCATAAACGCCTCCTACTCCTAAAAAAAGGTCCGCGCGTAGACCCCACCGGCCGGAAGCGCCGAGAGGTCCAGGCTTGGGTCCGCGAAGAATGTCTCGACCACGTAGGCGGTCTGCCCGTCGGCGAGCGTCGTCGTCATGAACGGAGCAAAATTGGTTGCCACCGCGTTGGGATCGGTCAAGTTGTTTTGAACGTACCCGCTCGAATTGATGGTCGCTCCGCTCGGATTGCCGATTGCGCTCTGCACTTGAACGCCATTAAATTGAACGCTCTTGTTGCCGAAATCGAGGCGTTGAACATACACGTACTCATTCTTATTAGTGCAGGCGGTGCCAGTCGGCAGAGCCGAACAGGAGGTCGCTCCCACATACATCACCTCAGAAAGGACCACGTACCCATTGCCGCTGTTGCCGTCATTGGTCGCATCGTTCCCCGTAAAACTGGAGCCCACCTGAAGTCCGTAGGCGGACGCCAGCGTAGCAGCCACGCTCTGCGCCTGATAGGTGGAATAATCCACTCCGTGAATATAGAGGCTGCCGATATCCCGATTGATGGCCGTACTTTGAATCATCCGGAGCAGGTTCATTCCGTTAATGAACACATACAGGAACAGCGGCACCAGGAAGGCTGCCAATACGGCAAATTCAATGATCTCGTTCCCGCGCTGACCGGTGTGACCCCGGCCTTTAATCCGCGGGCCGCCGATTATGATGTCTTTCTTCATCGCGCCACCGAATTGACGCCAGCGGGGTAGCCGCCTAACACGTCGGCGGAATATACCGAGACAGTAGCCGGGCTGGTCGACCGGTATGGATTCACGAACGAGCCGGAAATCGGCACCAGCCACGTCAAGGGATAAGCCTGAACGGACACGGTGACAATATTTCCAGGCGTATTTCCACTGGGCGCCGGGATGAAGGTGGTCGGGGTTAACTGAGCCGCATAGGTTACAGAAATAAGCGGCGATCCCGCGGGAAGCAGTCCCATGGAACTTTGCGAGACAACCTGCTCGATCGAAGCGTCCTGGCCCAAAGCTCCCGAAGTCTGAAAAGTAATCGCATAGCGGCAGCCGATGCGCACGGCATTCTGAAGCGTGCTCCAACCGAACAGCGCATAGGAGACGTCCAAAAACGAGGTGATCAACGCGAGCGTGGGGAGCAGGACAAACGCCCATTCGACTAGAGCGCTGCCTCCCGATCGGCGTTTGCGACGCGCAGATGTCCCGTGGTGCAGATTCATGATTACCGTCTTGCTTATTATCGGGTCGAAATGTTGTGAGGAAGCGAGCTCTAAGGCAAAATACCAAACGGGATCTGAGGGACTCGTCTTAGCCTGTTGCGCCGGTTTGGAGTCGTCGGCTTAGACCGTTACGCTAGGGACTGCACGGCGGCCTCAAGCTCCGCGATTCCTGGCACGCTTCCCTGAGCCAGAGTCCGGTTCCCGCCGCCCCGCCCTCCGGCAGCGGCCACAGCCGCTTTCATACGCTCGCCCGCGTGAATCCCGGAATCCGCAGATACGGCCAGCAGCAGAGATGGAGGAGAATCGGATATAGCTAGAAACACAGCCTTGGATTCGGCAGCGAACGCCTGCGCGCGAGAACGCATAGCATCGTCTATGAGCCCGCGCTGAAAAATGCGGCGCATACCCTCAGCATCGGGCGGCGTGGATGCGTACAGTTCCCTTCCCTCGCGTTGCGCCAAATCCATACTGAGGCGCTGGCACGCTTTTTCGAGCGCTTTAGATTTATCGCTATGAGCCGCGACCAGCGCGGGCGTATCCTCGATCGGAACGGACAAAACACGGCTGATCTCGGATAAATTTCGGAAATCCTCACGGGCCTGCCGTAACGCCCTCGATCCGCACACGAATTCGATCCGAGCATGACCGCGGATCTTGTCCTGCTTCCGAATCAGGATCGGCCCAATTTCGGCAGTCGAGCACACATGCGTGCCGCCACAGGCACTACGATCCAATCCCTCAATAGACACGATCCGCAGCGTGCCGGTCCGCCCGGATTCCTTCCGCAAGCCTAAGTCGTTGGAGGAATCTTCAAACGCGATGGTCACTGGCCGGGCGGAGGCTACAACTTCCGCGCAGCGCTCTTCTATTTTCTCCAACTTTGGACGATCAAACATTTCAGTTCCGGCCTCGATGGTCGAGACAGCCGCGCCCATGTGGAAGCTGAGCGTCGGAATTTCGAATAATTCCATCAGCACGGCCGAGAGCAGATGTTGTCCGGTATGCTGCTGCATGTGATCGAAGCGGCGCGGCCAATCGATCCGGCCGTCGACTTCGGTTTGCCGGGTCTCGGACAGGGGAGTTTCCAGAATGTGTGCGATGCGATCGCCCTCGTCCACCACCTCCCGCACCGGAGCGCCGCCGAGGAAGCCCAGGTCGAACGGCTGCCCACCCGAAGCGGGATAAAACGCCGTGCGATCGAGGTACACCCGATTGCGATCGCCCGCGATATCGATGACACGGGCTTGAAACTCGCGCAGGTAACAATCCCGATAATAAAGCCGTTCGGTCAAGAAGCCGGGGAAGTGATTTCGAATTCTCCGCGCAGAAACTGCCAATCCGGCAATTCGTAGATGCGCATTTTAGTGGGCACGGTTACAGTTACGTCCTTGGTTTCCTGCGGCCCAAGCGAAGGCACCTGCGCATCAAATACTGCGATCGGTTCCTCGCCGGGTTTTGCCGCGGTGGTTGTCAGCGTCACCTTCAGGCCCAGATCGCCGATGTCGGCCTCGGAATGGTTAATAACGGAGAACTTGACGTGGAGCTTTCCCGGGCCAGCCTCGGATAGTCGAAAGCCGACCAGTTCGACATACTTCGTCAGCGGATTTTTGTTAGTCGGAACCGCGGCGCCAGGCGGCTCCGGCGGGCCGGTTCTGGTTTGTCTGGAGCTGGGCGCCGGCGAAGAACAACCAGCCAGCGCCAGAAGAAGTGTGATTACCGTGATCCGCACAGTCTCAGGATAATACGCTAAGCGTATGGATGCGTTTTTCACGCGATAATGGCTACGAGCACGGCACCTTATGTTCGCGACGATCCGGGAACAGATCGACACGATTTTCAAGCGCGATCCGGCTGCGCGCAGCACGCTCGAGATCGTGCTCTGTTACCCCGGTTTTCACGCCGTCATCCTGCACCGGCTGGCTCATCGCTTTTACGAAGGCGGCTGGTTTACGGTGAGTCGCTTGATTTCGCAGATCTCCCGCACGCTCACCGGCATTGAAATTCACCCGGGAGCGCGGATCGGCCGCCGGTTCTTTATCGATCACGGCATGGGAGTGGTGATCGGCGAGACCGCTGAGATCGGCGATGGGGTGTTGCTGTATCAGGGCGTCACGCTCGGCGGCACGGGCAAGGACACCGGGAAACGTCACCCCACTATCGGAAACGGCGTCGTGATCGGCACGGGCGCGAAGATTCTGGGCAATATCCGGATCGGCGATTTCGTCAAAGTCGGGGCGGGCTCCGTGGTGGTGCGGCCGGTGCCGGATCATTCGACCGTGGTGGGCGTGCCAGGACGGGTGGTGGGCGATGGCGGAGATATGTACACCGGTCCTCTCGAGCACGGCACGCTTCCCGATCCCGAGGGCCAGGCGATCGACGATCTCTCGCGACGTGTAGAGCAATTGGAATCGATGATTCAGGCTCTACTCCATGAAACGATTCCCAGCAAGCGGTAACGGGACCTATCTGAAGGAATAGCGAATACTATTCCCGGCCAGCTCCGCAAGTTCCCGCTCGGAGAAACCAAACTGGCGGCGCGCGAGCTCATACTCGCTCGAAAGCGTGCAGGCGAACAGCGCCGGATCGTCTGTGTTCAGCACGATCGGAACTCCCGCATCGAACAACTGGCGGACCGGATGCGTCGCGAGAGAAGCAACAGCACCGGTTCGCACGTTGCTAGTGATACAAATCTCGAGAGGGATATCGTTTTCGCGGAGATATTCAAGAAGTTTTGGGTCTTCAATCGAGCGGATGCCGTGTCCGATTCGCTCGGCTCCTATGGCGAGCGCGTCCCATACGCTCTCAGGACCTGTGGTTTCGCCGGCATGACAGGTGAGGTGTAGACCGCGATCGCGAGCCTCACGGTACAAATCCTTGAACCAGGTCGCCGGACCCCGCTCCTCCGATCCTCCCAATCCGATGGCGACGACGCCGCACTTACGCGCTCGGCGGCGAGATCGAAGACTGGCTTGGCAGTCTCCGCGCCGAATTGGCGTACGGCATCGAGAATCCAGCGCACGGTCAGTGGAGCGCGAACCGCCTCGCGCTGAAGCGCATCGTAAATGGGGGCGAACTCCTGCTGTTTCCAGAGGATCATTCCGGCGGATAAAATGACCTCGACATAGGTCACTCCTTCGCTCGCGAGTCGCTCGAAGAGCCGCCGCGCGGCGGCTCCGTAATCGGCGGGCGATCGTAGCCGGCGATTCACCCAAATATAGGCCTGAATGAATCCAGCGAAATCGCTGAAAGAGGTGCTCGAGGCGATCTCCTCCCGAGCGAGCGAGGGGTCGATCTCAAGCAGCGTTTCCGCATCAATCGAACCCTCCAGGTGAACGTGAAGCTCTGCCTTAGGACCCATTCTTGCCATAATAACGGCCATGACGCCAGCGGAAATTGAAGCGATCGTGGAGGGCCGGCATCCTGACCCGTTCAGCGTGCTCGGCCCGCATGAGTTGGAGGTTCGAGCGTGGCTCCCGCAGGCTAACCAAGCGTTCGTTATTTCCAGCGACCGGACTATGGCGATGGAGCGCATTCACGCCTCCGGATTGTTCGTGGCGGTGCTTCCCGAGAAACTCGCCAATTATCGCATCGGCATAATACTTTACTCTGGCGAGCGAGCAGAACTAGACGATCCGTATCGCTTTCCTCCCCTCCTTACTCCGTTCGAGCTGTATCTGCATGGCGAGGGAACCAATTATGAAAGCTATCGCACGCTGGGCGCGCATCCGGCGCGGTGCGAAGGCATCGCGGGAGTGCGCTTCGCAGTGTGGGCGCCGAATGCCGAAGTAGTGAGTGTGGTGGGAGATTTCAACTGGTGGGATCGCACACGCCATCCCATGCGCCTTCGCGATGGCGGCATCTGGGAAATTTTTATGCCGGATCTTGGGGCGGGCGCGAACTATAAATATTCCGTGCTCTCGCGGTTCGATGCGGAGCAGCTCAAAAGCGATCCCTACGGTTTTTTCGCCGAGGTGCCGCCGAAGACCGCCTCGATCGTCTGGGATCTTTCGAACTATGCATGGGACGACGAACAGTGGATGGGGACGCGCGGCGCGCGCCGCTGGACGAGCGAGCCGGTATCGATCTACGAGGTTCATCTGGAGTCCTGGATGCGCGAGCCCGGCAACGAAACCCTCAGCTACCGCGAACTGGCGCACCGGCTGGTGGAATACGTGACGCGCATGAATTATACACACGTGGAATTGATGCCCATTATGGAGCATCCCTATGGAGGCTCCTGGGGCTATCAGGTCACCGGATATTTCGCGCCCACCTCGCGTTTCGGCACGCCCGACGATTTTCGCTACTTTGTCGACCGGTGTCACCAGGCGGGTGTCGGTGTGATTCTCGACTGGGTGCCGGGGCATTTTCCGCGCGACGCTCACGGACTCTGGCGCTTCGATGGCACCGCTCTCTACGAGCATGCCGATCCGCGTCAGGGCGAGTACAGCGAGTGGGGCACGCTGGCCTTTAATTACGGCCGCAATGAAGTGCGGACGTTCCTGCTTTCGAATGCCCTGTACTGGTTAAGGGAGTTTCACGCCGACGGGCTTCGCGTGGATGCGGTCGCGTCGATGCTGTATCTGGACTACTCGCGCAAGGAGGGTGAATGGATTCCCAACCGATATGGCGGCCGCGAGAACCTGGAAGCCGTCGACTTCATTCGCCGCTTCAATGAACTGGCGCACCGCGAGCCTGGCGCAGTGACCGTCGCCGAAGAATCCACGGCGTGGCCGCGCGTGTCGGGTCCGGTATCCGCGGGCGGCCTCGGCTTCAGCATGAAGTGGAACATGGGCTGGATGCACGACATGCTGGACTACTTCACTCTCGACCCGGTCTTCCGCAAGTTCCACCAGCAGAACATAACCTTCAGCATGCTCTATGCATTCACTGAGAATTTCATCCTGCCGGTATCGCACGACGAAGTGGTGCATGGAAAACGATCGCTGATCTCGAAGATGCCGGGCGATGAATGGCGGCGCTTCGCCAACGTGCGCGCTTTCCTGGGCTACATGTATGGCCACCCTGGAAAGAAGCTGCTGTTCATGGGTTGCGACATCGGACAGACGGAGGAATGGAACTACGACTCCAGTGTGCCCTGGCATCTGCTCCAGTACGCGGTCCACAACAAGCTTCAGAACATGGTGCGGGAGCTGAACGGGTTGTACCGGTGCGAGCCGGCACTCTACGAAGTCGACGACGAATATTCCGGCTTTGAGTGGATCGATTTCCATGACGCCGATGCTTCTATTGTTTCGTTCGTGAGATTTGCCAAAAATCGTGGCGATTTTCTGGTCTTTTGTTGCAATTTTACGCCTGTTCCGCGTTACGGCTACCGGTTCGGCGTCCCACGGGCCGGTCTCTACCACGAGATTTTCAACACGGATTCGGAGATGTTTGGCGGCTCGAACATGGGAAACGGCGGATGGGCCGAAGCTAAAGAGCTCCCCTGCCATGGCCGGCCAGCCAGTATCTCAATTACGCTGCCGCCGCTCGCGGTGCTGGTATTCAAGCCTGCCTGACACGGCTTACCACAGTACGCGCTCCAGCGCTTCGCAGAAGAAATACTCACCCCACATTACAGACTCATCGACTCCCAGTCCCTTGTGAACGTGATACACGCCGCCCTTCAGAATCCCCTCCCATTTCGAATCGGCCTTAGCCAGTTGCTTTTCGCAGAGCGAGCGAAGGATCAGGACCGCGGTGGTCCAATACAGATGTCCTTTCAGGGAGTCTGGCTCAAGACGGCAGAGGCGCAGGAGAGCGGCGGCGCAGATGGCTGCCGAGGACGTATCGAGCAGCATGCGATTCTCGGCCGGCGCGTTGAAATCCCACGGCGGAATGCCATCCGAGGGACAGTGCGTAATGTAATAATCCGCGCAACATTGCGCCGTCTCCAGAAAATGCGGGTCGCGGCTGTACTCATAACAGGTAGTAAAACCGTATAGCGCCCAGGCGAGGCCGCGGGACCAGCAGGAGTCGCCTCGAAAACCTTGGTGTGTAGTCTGGCGGAGAAACTCGCCCGTATCGGTGTCGAAGATTCCCTCGTGCGCGGTCGAGCCGTCGCCGCGCACCAACACGCGCCGCGTAGTCAGCGAGTGCCGTATGGCGATATCGCGCAAGCGCCGGTCCCCGGTCTCGCGCGCGGCATAGAAGATGACGCCGACGTTCATCATGATGTCGATGAGCACCGAGTTATCGGCCACGAAGGAATGCAGATACTGGCCCTTTTCCTTGAAGCGGAGCGCCAACGTTTTGCCGGCTTCAATCAGAATCTCGCGCGGGGCCGGATCGCGCGTCAGACGATGCCAGCGATAATAAGTCGGCAGGAACAGGAACCCCAGATCGTGCACGTCGCGATCATGCTTGCGCGGTTCGAGCGGCTTGGTGTAGCGGATGGCGTGATCCAGCCAGAACTTCGACTCGGCCGAATCGGGCGGCGCGTGCTTGTGAAAGATCCACATCATGCCCGGCAGGAAACCATCGCACCAGTGGGTCCAAGCGGGTCCTTCATGGCTCCAATGCCCGTTTTGGGTATATCCGGGGCAGAGCGTCGGGTGCTTCTCGATTAACCTGCGCACCTGTTTTTGCGCGAAGCCATAGGCCTGCTCGAACATTTCTCCGGTATCGGTCGACAAACGAATCACGATTCGAATTCTCCGCGCATGATCTCAATTATATTTGTTAGCATCGGATTGATGCCAACGAAAGTCACGATTATGAACAACGGGTCCATCCGGTTAGAGGGCGATTTCACGATTCAAGACGCGGATGGAAATGAGTTCGGCCTCGCCGGGCGGACCGTCCTCAGCCTGTGCCGTTGCGGCCACTCCGAGAATAAACCGTTCTGCGATGGCTCTCATAAGCGTATTGGATTCGAGTCGCTGTGCCCCGCTCGGGAGCTCCCCGCGCCCAAAGCCAAAGTGTAGGCACGCTCCAGTAGCTATACGGGATTATCCTTCCCCTCTACACGGAGATAATCCGCCATCTCACCCAACCTATAGTTTCAACCGAAACGTGTCCTGAATCAGACCTCGATTTTGGGGTATTCGGCGCCCTGTTCAGGGCGGGTGTGTCTTCAAGGAGGACGATAATGTCATTTAAACAAACTTTTGATTTTTCTTCTGACGCTGGCGACGGTCGCAATCCCAGCGTCGGCGACCACGACGTATTACTGCAACAATGGATGCGGTCTCAATAATGAGACAGCGTTTAATAATGCGACGACAGCAATGGGCGTGACCTTTGCAAGCGGTTTCGAAAGCTTTACAGCATCCGATGGCACGTATGCCGCGGGCCTCCTAAATGCCGACAGCACGACAGGTCTTGATTTCTTCGGCTATAACGGCTCTACGCAGGATGGAGTGACGGTTACGAGCGGCGTACTCGGACAGACGACGAGCGGATCTAACACGACGCTACAGTCGCAATTGCCGGGCAGCCTGGTTTACGCATTCGCCGGAACTATTTCGGCGACCTCCGCATCGTCGCCCTGCATTGAAACAGCCGGAATCGTCAGCTCCGGCAACTGCAATAACACTCTTGTCATTACCGGATCTTCGGATACGGAGTTCTTCGGCGTGGTGAGTAGCTCGCCGCTCAGCAGCGTATACATTGGCACTTTTAACGGAAATCCCGGATCGCTGAAAATCGACACGGTCGAGCTTGGCGAGGAGCCGGCCGCTACGCCCGAAGCGGCAACCCTGCTGATGATCGGCAGCGGGCTGGTAGTGATGCGATTTCTCAAGCACCGGGTCAATTATAGGAGCGCCGCCGCCGCCTCGTCCAAAAACCAGGTCGCGGCGCTGCCATTACGCGTGGCCAGTTGCGCCGGATGCTGTTTAGGATCGTAATCCTCGTAGAGAATCGAGCGAAGAGCTTCGGCTTTATCTCCGCCGGTAACCAGCATCGCGGTGTGGCGCGTCGCAAGCAGCACGCCCGGCAGCAAAGTGACGCGCCACATCTTCAATTTCTCAACCCAGACGGCCGCGACCAGCCCTTCGCGGTCGTCAAGCAGAGGTTCTCCCGGAAACAAACTGGCCGTGTGGCCGTCGGGACCCATGCCGCGATGGATTACATCGAAGCGCGGCATCGTATTATCCCCTAGCCCGAAGCACTGGCGAATTTCATCGGCATAACGCCGGGCGGCGATCTCGGGAGGAAGTTCGGTCTCGATCCGATGGATGTTGCGCGGCGGAAAATGCGCCGGGCCAAGCCAGATGTCGTCGGCGAGTTTGAAATTGCTTTGCGGATCGGTGGGCGGAACGGCCCGCTCATCAACCCAGAACAACTGTACGCGATCCCAGGGAAAACGAGTTCGCTCGAAGATGTTGAACATGGGACGCGGCGAGGAGCCGCCGGAAATAGCCAGCGTAGCCGACCGATTTCCCGCGATCGCCTTTTCCAGCAAATCGAGGATGTGCCGGGCGCATGCTTCAGCGGCTAACGCCGGATCGGGATAACGAAACTCGTGACTAGGCACCCATCACCAGATCGAAGACCGGATCGGCCTCCAGAATGGAGAGCTCCTCGCGCATAAGTGCGTCCTCGGAAGCGGAAGGCATCAAAGAACGGAAGCTGCGCGCACCGCAGCGAACCTCTACCGAAGAATCTTCCGCGCGGTGGATGGAGATCTCGGGGCCGCCCGTGCCAGAAAACGTGATAGCCTGCACTACGGCCTCGCCCGGAACTGCCTCTAGTGTGACTCGCGCGGATGGAATTGCATGCTCAATCCAACTGGCGAAATACAGCGCACAAGAAGGAGGCGTTGCCCCTCCGTGTGAAATCCGCACGGAGGTAATGGAGGTTGCCGGCAGCAACCGTCGTCGAACGCATTAGAGACCGTCTCACGCCATCCTGTAAGGCGTGTCCAGGCGAGATCCGCCACGCGACTCTTGCGACCCTCCCTCTGCTTCAAGAAAACGGCCGCCGCACTCGCCTCGAGCGCCGCATCGGAATCGACGATGATCTTTCCGGCCAATGCAAACAGCGGTTCGAATGCATCGGAAGAGAAAGCTCGACTGCCTCGGCACCACAGCACCACGGGCAGATCGGGCACGAGCAGAGGCGCCAGCACGCGGACCACTTCACTCCACTGTTCCGCGCCGGCGCTGATCTCGATTCCTTCGGCGCAGATCTGGTGGCTCCCGCCAGTGGGGATCCAGCATTCGGAGAAGACGCGGGCCTCCAAGTCGACGCACTCCTTGGCCCGGAGAACGATGGCCCGGCTGGGATGATCGTGCATGAGAATCCCCACGGTCCGGCGAACGCGCTCGCAGTCGGCTTCATCTTCCGCCACCACTATGAGCGTCATGGAGCAGGCGCGGAGCACCCCGCCCGCGGTCTTCCGATCGCGCCCGAGGCGGTCCCAGAGATCATGCAGATCGCGGAGAATTTTTTCGGGGTTGACAGCATCGGTCATGAAGGCCTCCTCTTCAAGTATTACGCCAGTGATGCCCGTTGCGCGCTAACATTTCGTCGGCCGCCGCCGGTCCCCACGAGCCGGGCTCGTAATTTGGAAAATCGAACTTGCGAACCGACCAAGCGTCCAGGATCGGCTGCACGGCTCGCCAGCTGGCCTCGACCATGTCCTGACGCGTGTAGAGCATCGGATCGCCGATCATGGCATCGACCAGTAATGTCTCATAAGCAGTAGGCGAGCGCTCGCCGAAACTGGAGCCGTAATTGAAGTCCATCGAGACCGGCCTCAGGCGCATGCCGCTGCCCGGTTGTTTCGACAAAAAACGAAGCGAAATCCCCTCTTCGGGTTGAATCCGCAGGATCAGAAGATTGGGAGCGGACAGATTGCCGTTCCCGGAGGAAAATAGGGCGTGCGGCGCGTCGTTGTACCGTATCGCGATATCGGTCACCCGCCTGGCCAGCTTTTTTCCGCTGCGGAGGTAAAAGGGCACTCCCGCCCAGCGCCAGTTGTCGATCATGAACATCGCGGCGGCATAGGTATCGGTGGGCGATTCGGGATCGACGCCGGGCTCCTGGCGAAACCCGCGATATTGTCCCGCCACAGCTCGCAACGGCACCTCCTCCGGCTTCATGATCTTGATCGACCGCAGCAGCTTGGCACGCTCGTCGCGCACCGCATCCGGTTCAAACACCGCGGAAGGCTCCATAGCAATAGTCGCGGTGACCTGCAGCAGATGGTTCTGGATCATGTCGCGCAGCGCGCCGGCTTCCTGATAGTAGGCGCCACGGCCCTCTACTCCGATCGACTCCGCGGCGGTGATCTGGACGTTATTGACATAGCGGCGGTTCCACAGGGGCTCGAAAATCCCGTTCCCGAAGCGGAAGGCGATGATATTCTGCACCGTTTCCTTGCCCAGATAATGGTCGATACGGTAAATCTCCCGCTCGGGAAATACGGTGTGAATTTTCTCGTTCAAGCAGCGCGCGCTTTGAAGATCGTGGCCGAACGGCTTTTCGACTACAATGCGCCGCCATCCGCCTCGGCCGCTTTCCTGGAGCTTGGCGGCTCCCAGGCCATCGACGACGGCTTCATAGTGGCTGGGCTGAATCGACAAGTAGTAGAGGACGTTATCGCGTCCCCTCTCGGCAAGCTTGCCTTGGAGATCCGCGTACAGCTTGGGATCGTTCAGATCGCCCGCGACATAGAACAAATTACGCGCAAAGCTGCTCCACAGATCTTCATCGAAAGGGCTGTCTTCGAGAAAGCGCTTCACCGATTCACGCATCTCGTCGCGAAAGGCGTCGTCGCTTAGCGGAGTGCGCGAGTTGCCGAGAATGGCGAAGGTTGCGGGCAGCCGCCGCTCATAGGCCAACCGGTAAAGCGCGGGGAGAAGTTTGCGTTTGGTCAGATCGCCAGTCGCACCGAAGATCACGATGGCGCACTCAGGCACGCGCCGTTCGAAACGCAAGGGATCTTTAAAGGGGTTTTCAGTTCCCACATAGTCACGATAACCCATGTGCTAGCATCGAATTACCATCGGGGAAAACAAACGAGTTGTGGGCGTAGTCGAAGACTTGTTCTTCATGGTGAAGATCAATGAATCGATCAAGCGCGCCGGTTTTACAGTAGAGTTCGTAAAAAGTGAAAAGGACGCGCTGGAGAAAGCGTTGACCAGCCCCGCATTGATCATCATCGATCTGAATTTCAGCGGGATCGATCCAGTCGGGCTGATCGCCAAGCTGAAGTCCAACGCCGAAACGAAGACCGTCAACCTGCTAGCATACGTCTCCCATGTTCAGGAGGAGCTGAAGCAGAAGGCGCAGGCGGCGGGGTGCGATATGGTGCTGGCGCGCTCCGCGTTTTCGCAGAATCTGCCGCAAATCCTGAATCGCTACGCGCGGACTTAGGGGACCCGGGAGACCTGCGGGGGAACCGGGGGCGCCGGCCTGCGGAGCTTCTCATAATCGGATACCAACTGCTTGGTGATCCTGTCCGCGACATCCGCGCTGGCCCCGCGGAATTTAGCGCCGGTGCTCTCCTGCGTGGTAGACCAGATCACGTCCCCGTCTTTGTTGACCAGGCGAACAGTGGCCAGCGCCTCGTGCATGCGCTGCTTGATGTTGCTCGATTCGTTGTCGCCGATGCCGATGCCCGAGGACCGGCTGCTGCGATCGTTATAACCCGAAGAGGCGCCATTGTAACGGGAGCTGGTGCTAGAACCGGAGCTGCTGCCGCTAGAGAGGCGCGCGTTGATCCCGTCCGAAGACTGGAAGGAATCGGTGAAAATCAAGTCTTCGGCCGCCCCGTGCAGGATCAGGTCTGCGCGATCCTGATTCTCGGTCAGAATAAAGAGTTTGGAGTTTTCGAGGCTGGCAATTAACAAGTCCCGCATCTGGGCTGCCGTTTCGCCGCCGGTGAGCCGGTCGACGAAGACTCGCTTGACCGTCAGCAGTTGGCTCGAAAGATCGGTTTGAGCAAAAGCCGGAGCTACCAGGAGCACGAACATCCCTGTTGTTATTTTCTTCAACCTCGGCCTGCTTTCCGCGCTTCTTCATCCTGATATTCGATTTTGAGCCCCGTGCGCGCCTCCAAACTCACCAACGCGACACGAATGCCGTTCTTATCTACACGGAAAACCAGCGCCTGGTGGCTGCCGTTCTCATCGGTGTAGCCGATCGTCAGAAAGTGTTTGCGTTTTTTGGTCAACGCAAACCACGGTTGTTGAGTGACCAATGCCATCAATACCCGCCGGTCCACTTGCTGGCCATACTCGACCAGGTCTATGCGATCATAGGGCACACGCACCTGACCCTTCTTGGTATAGAACGCGAAATAATGCGCGTCCCCCAGCTCGATCGAGCCCGAATTTCCGCTTTCGATTCCGGGCGCGGTCCCGCCCACGTATTCGGCGTGACTCTGCGCATGCAGGCAGGGGGCCAGGAACATCAATACTAGCGCCGCCGGCCGAATCCGCATAAAGATGAGTTGCCCGAGGCTGTGGGATTTCTCACCAGAGACCACGCTATCCTGAAAATTACCCATGCAACAGGAAGTTATCGAGGCCGAAGGCCACCTGATCGACTCTCACGTGATGGAGCAGATCTTCGATACGGTGGTTGAATGCAACGGCCGGTTCGATGTGGAGGAATTTCGGATCGGACGCACGAATGCGGACGGCTCCTACCTGCGTTTGAGAGTTGAGACGCCGCAGCCCTCCGACATGCAGCAACTGTTAACGCAGTTGCTTGGTTTGGGCTGCACGCCGGTGGACAGCGGCGATGCCGATCTTACGACGGTGGAACGTGATCGCTGCGCGCCTGAGGATTTTTATTCGACCACCAACCATCGCACGCTCGTGCGCCATGCCGGAAGCTGGCTGGAGGTAGAGAATCAGCGTATGGATGCGACCATCGTTGTGCGCGGCGACCATGCGGTCTGCCGGCGCCTGCGGGATTTACGACGCGGGGATCAGGTGGTCGTTGGGATGCGCGGAATCAGGGTCGTGCCGGAATCGAAGGAGCGGGACAGGCTGGCGTTCGCTTTCATGAGCAACGGAATCTCCTCGGAGCGGCAGGTCGAGACCGCGGTCCGCCAGACCGCCAGCCTGATGCGGCAAACGCGGGAAGCCGGACAAAAAATCGTAGTAGTGGCCGGACCGGTAGTGGTACACACCGGCGGCGCGCAAGCCCTCGCCGGGTTGATTCGCACGGGCTGGGTGCAGGCTTTACTGGCGGGAAACGCGCTGGGTGTCCACGATATCGAAGCGTCTCTGCTGGGCACTTCGCTCGGAGTCCGGCAGAGCGATGGACGCCAGGAGGAACATGGGCATCGCAATCACATGCGCGCCATCAATGCCATTTATCACGCGGGCGGAATCTCTCAGGCTGTCGAAACTGGATGTTTGAAACGCGGCGTCATGTATGAATGTGTCAAGGCGGGTGTGCCGTTCGTACTTGCGGGCAGCCTTCGCGACGATGGCCCGCTCCCCGACACCATCACCGATATGAATCAGGCCCAGGACGCTTATGCCGAGCAGCTCAAAGGCGCTGGCTTGGTTTTGTGTCTGGGATCGATGCTGCATTCGATCGCGGTCGGCAACATGCTCCCGAGCTGGGTGAAGATCGTCTGTGTGGACATCAATCCAGCGGTAGCTACGAAGGTAAGCGATCGCGGCACAGGGCAGGCGGTAGGCGTAGTCACCGACGTCGGTATGTTTCTCGATATGCTCGCGCAGAATCTCGCGGTTGATAAAACCGAGAAGGCCGCCGCCGACGTATGAAGCGCCAGTATACCGGCGAGCACGCCGCAGCCGGCGTCCGCGCCGAGCTTCCCGAAATCGAAACCTGGGCGAACCAGTATGCCACCGGCTACGAAATTGAAATTGAGATGCCGGAGTTTACATCGGTGTGCCCGCGCACCGGTTTGCCGGATCACGGAACCCTGACCCTGAGCTACGTTCCGGATCGGCATTGCCTGGAATTAAAATCGCTCAAAATGTATACGGTAGCGTACCGGAATTTGGGAATTTTTCAGGAGAACGTAGTCAATCGGATGCTCGCCGACGTAGTCAAGGCAGCGCGGCCCATCTCGGCGACCTTAGTGGGCGAGTTCACTCCTCGCGGCGGCGTCTACACCAAAATCACCGCGAGCTGGTCGAGGAGCCGCAAACGTGCACGATGAGGAATTGACCGCGGCGATCCGCGAGGTTCGGGATCGCGTGCGGGCGCGGTACCCGCAAGGCACGCTCCGACTGGACGGTGTGGTTGCGCCCGACCTCATGTCTCTGGTGCATGCTCGCGATGCCGCGGAAGCTAAGGTCGCGGCTATCGGAACGGTGAATCCGCGGCCGCCCGGCCTGAAAAATTCCATCGTCCAGTTCGTGAAGAAGGCTATCTCGCGGGCGCTCGACTGGCACGTACGGGAGCAGGTGGAGTTCAATCGCGCCGTGATTGGCTGTGTGCATGCGACCATCGAGGCGCTTGCCGATGTTAACCGCGCGATGGTCGCGCTCGCATCCCATAACCAGGCTCTTCGCGAGGAAATGGCCGCGTATCACCGGCAGCATCAGGAGGAAATATCTGGCCTCTTCCAGGAAGCTCAGGAGCTGAAGGACATACGTACTCATTGGGTTCAATGGCGGGTGGGATTCGAGGATCGCCGCGACGCGAGCGAGATTCATTTGCTGCGAACAGTCTCCGAGCTTCAGGGCGCTTTCCAGCATCGCGTCACGTTGCTTGAACAGAATTTTCGCGAGCTCGCGAGAGAGCAGCACTCCGGTTTCGAAGTGGCGCTCGAGCGCAACACCGTCGATGTGCAGAAACGGCTCTGGCGGGACCTGGAGCAGATCCGCGGCGACTACGAGAAGCTGATCCACACCGAGCTCAAGCTGATTCGCCAGAAAGCGGTTGCCGGGAGCGCGCCGTCTGCATCGGCCTCTCCACGCGATGGCTCCGCCGCGCCGATCACAATCGACTGGTGCCGTTTTGCCCAGGTCTTTCGCGGCAGCGAAGACCGGATTCGCGAGCATCAAAAGCGATATGTCGCGAGATTCGAGGGAGCGAGCGGCGTTCTCGACCTGGGCTGCGGGCGCGGAGAGTTTCTGGAAGCGGCACGGGAGACCGGTTTGACGGCATGGGGGATCGACCAGAGCGAGGAATGCGTCGCTATCTGCCGATCCAAAGGCCTGAGTGCTGAGCGAGCCGATCTGTTTGAATATTTAGACGGCTTGCCCGATCAATCGCTCGGCGGTGCTTACTGTTCCCAGGTGGTAGAGCATCTGCCGCCCGAACGTTTGCCCGATCTCGTAAATCTTATTGCGAAGAAGCTGCACCCAGGCGCGCTAATAGCGATTGAGACTCCGAATCCGGAATGTCTGGCCATTTTTTCCACGCATTTTTATCTGGACCCGACCCATACGCGGCCCGTGCCGCCGGCGCTGCTGAGATTTTATCTCGAAGAAGCAGGCTTCGGAAATATCGAGGTCGAAAACCTTTCCCCGTCGGCGGAAACGATGCCGGCCGTGGCCGATCTGCCGGAGACATTTCGCGACGCCTTCTTCGGCGGCCTGGATTATGCGATCTTCGGGCGCAAGTTGTAAATCAGACACCCCAGCAATTATCTTCGTGCCCAGCTTCGGCGATGATCGCTCAGCTTAAGGGCATTGATCGAAATCTCGGTATCGCAAATCGCCTCTGTATAAGAATCGATGCCGACCTTACCGTCGTCACAGGACCCGGACGATGTGACCGGCTGCGCCGCGGCCATCCGACTGGCAATGCCCAAGTGAAGCATGAGCAGAACCGTTAGACAGCAGAGTTCCGTATCACTTTATCTCGTGCATAATATTGAAAGTAATCACAATCAGTCTCCTCGTGCTGCACTATTGAGGTACTTAGCAAATAAGTGATCCTGTTCCTTTGCAATAGCTCGCCGTTCCAGAAATCTGAGATCCGACTGTGAGACTCCAGGCATTACACTTGGTCGTGCCGGACGTTCCGTCGGTGCGGTACGAGAACGCGCCATTTACATCCTATACATTCCTAAGCTTTTCTTTTCGGATGAAGATCTCCGAATCTTTACTGGTATAGGAGCGGCCGTTGTTTATAAAGTAACGCCAAGGCTCGTTCGCCAATTCCACCGGCACCCTTTACTTGCCATGCGGCGAGTAATTGAGTCGCTGTATTGCCTCTGAAAAACGTGTACCACTCCGCATACGTAGCAAGCGGACCATGCGTCGTCCTACCCTGAGCTGCCGGCGTTAGAGTGTTGGAAACAATTGTTTCGGCAGGAACGCCGCTTTCAAGCGATGCAACGACTTCAGAAAGCAGATCCTGCTCGCCGTCGACAGCCGCCCTGAACTTGTCGAAACTTCCGCTGACGTCCGGACCTGCGAACAGGCCATCTTGAAAAAGAATTGCGTCGAGAATAACCGTAAGCTGTGTGCAATCGCGCATCTTCATGTAGAAATCACTTAAACCCGATAACGAAGGCGCCGCAACAGAGACTCCATCGAGCGTCATGAGCGGAGAAATCAGCCTACTTCCTCCCGGTGGGATACTGCTTCCTCTTCCAGGGTCCTTAAATTGGGGGCCGCCCTCGTTATTAAAAAGCTGGTGTATTTGAATGAACGTTGACTGCGGTGTGGTCTGCGAACCATCAGGGTGGGTAAAAATCCATCGAAACGTATAGCCGACGATGCCAACCTGCGCGCTGTTGATGATCACGATCGAAAATGGCATCAAATAGCTCGATATCGGGCTTGACACCTTAGAAAGAAACGGGCTCGACGCGGAGGCGTAGGCCTGGTCCGACGGACCGACGAGAGAAACCAGTAGCTGGGTTATACCTTTAATATCCACTTGCATCCCAGCCTCAAAGGTCGGATGTCAAGAGTGAATCTTCGGGCGTAGATTGTAGATCACACGCCCCAGCAATAATCTTCGAGCGCGCGCTCAAGGGTCTGGTCGTTTTCGCTGAGCCGCATCACTTCGAGGCGCAGCGCGTCGATCAATGCGAGCCAACTGGCTTCGATCACATTCTCCGAGACGCCGACCGTCGCCCAGCTTCGGCGATGATCGCTCCACTCGATCAACACTCGCACGCGGGCGGCCGTACCCTTTTTAAAATCGAGCACGCGGACCTTGTAATCGGTCAGCCGCACCTCCGCAATGGCCGGATACAAAATCGAGAGACACTGGCGCAGGCACAGGTCCAGCGCGTTCACAGGACCGTTACCGCTGGCGGTTGCCGAGTGCACGCCGTCCTGGGCTTTCAGCGTTACAGTGGCCGTCGACCCGCTCCCTTTGGTGATGACCTCGTAATTCATAACCTCGAATAATTGAAGACCCGGCCGCAGCGCTTCGCGGACCAGCAGCTCAAAAGTTCCCTCAGCCGCTTCCAGTTCGTAGCCTTGAAACTCCATTTGCTTGATGCGGTCGAGAAGCTCGCGCCGGGCGTCGTCGTCAAGACGTGCATCCAGACCATGCTGCTTGAGCTTGTAGAGGATACTCCCGCGCCCCGAAAGATCGCTCAACAATACGCGCTGCCGGTTGCCGACCAGCTTCGGGTTGATGTGCTCGTACGTGGAAGCATCTTTGAGTACGGCGCTAACGTGCACGCCGCCTTTATGCGCGAAGGCGCTGTTGCCGACATAGGCTTGCTCGCCGCGCAGAGGTAAATTCGCCAGCTCCGCGATGAAGCGCGAAGTCGCCGTTAGATTGACCAGCCGCTCTTTGCCGATGGCGGTGTGGCCCATCTTCAGCTCCAGGTTGGCAATGATCGAGGTCAGGTTGGCATTGCCGCAGCGCTCTCCATAGCCGTTCATGCAGCCCTGCACGTGGGCGAATCCCTGTTCCACGGCGGCCAGCGTGTTCGCGACGGCCAGCTCGCAATCGTTGTGGGTATGAATACCGAGCACGCCGTCAAAGCGCTTCCGTATATCGGCGCAGACTTCCACGAGACGGCTGGTTACCGTGCCGCCATTGGTGTCACACAAAACCAGCACATCCGCGCCTGCTTTGGCTGCCGCCTCGATGGTCCGCAGCGCGAAATCGCGATTGGCATGGTAGCCGTCGAAAAAATGCTCCGCATCATACACGACCTCTTTATCGTGCGCTTTCAGATATCGAACCGTATCCGAGATGAGCTTCAGATTCTCCTCTTCGGTGATGCCGAGGGCGCGCTGGACGTGCAGCTCCCAACTTTTGCCGAAAATCGAGACCACCGGCGTACCGCACTCGATCAGCGCCTGAATGCTGGGGTCCTGCTCCACCGTGTTGCGCGCAAAGCGCGTCGCGCCAAAGGCCACCAGTCGGGCTTGCGTGAATTGAATGTCCCGTGCCCGACTGAAAAATTCCTTATCCCTAGGATTCGATCCGGGCCATCCGCCTTCGATATAGTCAATTCCCAGCTCATCCAGCTTGTGCGCGATCAGGAGCTTGTCCTCGGCCGAAAAACTGACCGTCTCGCCTTGCGTGCCGTCCCGAAGGGTTGTATCGAATGTAAAAATCCGCATTAGAATTACTCAAATCTGCTATTGACCCGCGGGGACGCCGACCTCTTTTTTCTTTTTGAGGAACGACATCATCTTCCGAAGCTCCGCGCCCACTTTCTCCACCGGCTGATTCCGCGCTGCCTCGCGCATGGCGAGAAAACGCTTGCGGCCGGCCTTGTTCTCGTCGATCCATTCCTTTGCAAACTGGCCGGATTGAATCTCGCTGAGAATCTTCTTCATCTCGGCGCGGGTTTCGGCGTTTACCACGCGCGGTCCGCGTGTGTAGTCGCCGTATTCCGCGGTATCGGAGACCGAGTACCGCATGTAGCCGAGGCCGCCTTCGTAGATAAGATCGACGATCAATTTCAATTCATGCAGGCACTCGAAGTAAGCGATTTCAGGGGCATAACCAGCCTCGACTAGAGTTTCAAATCCGGCGCGGATCAACTCGCTCGCTCCGCCGCATAGAACGGCCTGCTCGCCAAACAGGTCGCTTTCGGTCTCCTCCCGGAAACGTGGTTTCAATCACTCCCGCCTTCAGGCATCCCAACGCCAATGCGTAAGCCAGCGCCTGCTCCCGTGCATGGCCCGAAGAATTCTGATGGACCGCGACCAGGGCGGGAACGCCCACGCCCTCGGTGAACAACTCGCGGACGCGATGGCCGGGCGCCTTGGGCGCAATCATCGAAACGTCTACATCTTTGGGCGCCGTGATCTGCCCGAAGTGGATGTTAAAGCCATGCGCGAACATCAAAGTTTTGCCCGCCGTCATGTGCGGCGCGATGTCGCGATGATACAGATCGCCCTGGATGTGATCGGAAACCAGGATCATGATCACGTTCGCAGCCTTGGCGGCATCCGCGGTCGACAGCACCCGCAGCCCTGCCGATTGGGCTTTCGGCCAGCTCTGGCTGCCTTCATACAGACCGACTACGACATCCACGCCGGAATCGCGCAGATTGAGCGCGTGCGCATGGCCCTGACTTCCATATCCGATGATGGCCACGGTCTTGCCCTTTAGCAGAGAGAGATCGCCATCTTTTTCGTAAAAACGCACCGCGCGCATTTCGAGTTCTTTAGCCATTCTGAAAAACTCCATTCTTGATTTCGGATTCAGATTCCTTCGATACCGGCGGCGCGAGTTTCAACTTCTTAGGATCGAGCGATACCGCCACTAGGCCGGAGCGCGTCACTTCGATTTCACCGTAGGCCCGCATAACATCCACAAACTCATCCAGCTTCTCGGAATCGCCGGTTGCTTCCAGCGCAAATCCCTCTACCGAAGAATCGACGGGTCGCGCGCCGAAAATCTCGGCTTCCTTGAGAATCGCAGCGCGGTTCTGCATCGTGGAGCGCACGCGCAGCAGCATCAGCTCGCGCCGCACGGCCGGCGCCTCCGTCAGATCGGTGGCCTGCAGGACATTAATCAGCTTGTTCATCTGCTTAATGAGCTGCGCACGCTGTACCGGCTCAACGTTAACGACAATGCTCATTCGCGAAAGCTCCGGATCGAGCGTGCGCGCTACCGTCAGGCTCTCGATGTTGTAGCCCCGCGCGCTTAGCAGACCGGTGACGCGCATCAGCGCGCCCGGTTTATTCTCCATCAAGACCGAAATCAATTGCAGCATTACACGACCTCCACGGGCTGCGGCGGCCCGAGCACCATTTCATTCACCGCTCCGCCCGCCGGCACCATCGGATAAACATTCTCAAACGGCGACACGCGAACATTCAGCAGATACGGTCCCGGCTCGTCCACGCATTCCTTGAGAGCGCTGCGCAGCTCGCGCGGACTCTCCACCGTCCGGCCTTTGAAGCCATACGCTCCCGCCAGCTTCTCAGGATCTGGAAATGAATCCAGTTGCGCGGCGCAGAGACGATTGTTGTAGAACAACTCCTGCCACTGCCGGATCATTCCCAGGTATCCATTATTCATGACGATGATCTTCACGGGCAGCGCATGATTGGCGATGGTAGCCAGTTCTGGAATCGACATCTGGAAACCGCCGTCGCCCACCAGCGCGAATACCAGCTTGTCGGGACGGGCGAATTGCGCTCCAATCGCCGCCGGCAGTCCGAAACCCATGGACCCGAGTCCACCCGAGTTGAGCCAATGACGCGCGTGGTTAAACCGGATAAATTGCGCTGCCCACATCTGATGCTGGCCCACATCGCTCGCCACGATCGCTTCCCCGCCCGATAGGCGGTCGATCTCGGACACGAGGTGCTGCGGCTTGATTTCCGAGGTGGAAATTTCTGGCTCCAGAGGATGCTCGCGCTGCCAAGCTTTGATCTGGGCCCACCAAGCCGCGCGCGCTGTTTCGTTTTTCCCTTTGAGCTCGCCCGCGGTCTCTTCCAGTGCCTGATTCAGGCGCTTCAGTACGCGCTTGACATCGCCCACAATGGGGATTTCCACGGCTCGGTTCTTGCCGATTTCGGCTGGATCGATGTCCACGTGGATCACCTTGGCATGCGGAGCAAATGCGGCCAGCCGTCCGGTGACGCGGTCGTCGAATCGCACTCCCAGCGCGATCAACACATCCGAATCGGTCATCCCCATGTTCGCCGCATAGCTGCCATGCATGCCGGGCATGCTCACGAAATTGGGATGCGAGGCCGGCAGCCCGCCCAGGCCCATCAAGGTGCAAACTGCGGGCATGTCCACCAACTCCACTAATGTCCGAAGCTCTCCGGAAGCGTCGGCCGCGATAATGCCTCCGCCCGCGTAAACATAAGGGCGCGTGGCCTCCCAGATCATCTGCGCCGCGCGGCGTATCTGGCCGGCATGGCCCTCCGTATACACTTTGTAGCCGGGAAGGTGAATCGCCGAGACGGGAGCATAGTGCGCCTGAGCCTGAAAAACATCTTTCGTGATATCCACCAGCACTGGTCCAGGGCGTCCCGTCGAGGCGATGTGGAACGCTTCGTGAATGATCTGCGGGAGATCGCCGACCGATTTCACCAGGAAATTGTGCTTGGTACAGGAACGAGTGATACCAAACGTGTCGGCTTCCTGAAATGCATCGCTGCCGATCAGCTTGGTGGGAACCTGTCCTGTGATCGCGATCACGGGAATCGAATCCATCATTGCGTCCACCAGACCGGTGACCAGATTGGTCGCACCGGGCCCTGAAGTGGCGCAGCACACCCCGACTTTTCCTGTCGCGCGTGCGTAGCCCTCGGCTGCGAAGCAGGCATTCTGCTCGTGCCGCACCAGCACGTGGCGGATCGCGTCGTCATATAGTGCGTCGTAAAGCGGCAGCGTCACGCCGCCGGGGTATCCGAAGATACATTCGACTTTCTCGCGCGCGAGGCATTCGAGAACGATCTTTGCTCCGCTCATCAGGCTGGCCGGCATTGCGTTAATTTCCTTTCCATAAACAAAAAGCCACTGGCTGGAGGTTTCTCCCCCGCCCAGTGGCCAAGATTCGTGAATTACGAAATCGGGCCGTTCAGGCGGGGCCGGATACACCGACCCCGATAATAATAAGCTGAACAAGCCCAATAATTAGTGCACTGGAGAATCCGATGGTGGATCGACGCGCCTGGTTGGGTTCCGTGGATATCATCGAATCTTCTCGAAATTCAGAATAACGCAAGAAGGATAGTAAATGCAAGGACTATTTACAATAAATTAATCTTATGACCTTATTTCTGCAGCAGCCGCTATCCTATCGTTTTTAAGGCCCCATGCCGGATCTGACGCAAGAGACCGTTGCCGACATCGCCGTCCTCGACGACGATCTCGATTTTCGGCATTATATCGAGGACTTCTTGGAGGACGAACGAGTATACACCGTGCGCACCTTTGGCCGTGCCATCGATCTGTTCAATGGCTGCGAGGAGCGATTGCCTGACATCGTTCTGCTCGACATGAAAATGGGTGAGGCGAGCGGGGATCAGGTCCTCGAGCAACTTCACAGCCGCTGGCCCGCGCTCTGCGTGGTAGTTATCACCGGCTACCCTTCTCTTGAAGACATGCGCACGACCTTCAAGCTGAAAGTCTTCGATTATCTTTCTAAACCTTTTTCGCTGGCGCAGCTCCGGCAGGTTTTGAAGAATGCGATAGAGGCGTTCGGGCTCGGCCGCCCGCCTCAGGACCGTTTGAGGGAGCGCCTCGGCCACAGCATCAAGATGTTGCGCGTGGAGCGCGACTGGTCGCTCAAGGATTTGGCGGTTCAGGCGAAATTGAGCGTCTCGCAGATCAGCGCGATCGAACGGGGCGCAAACCTACCCAGCATCGAGAGCCTTTTGGCGATCTGCAAGGCATTCGAGAAGAAGCCGTCGGAGATTCTGGCGGGAATCGATTTCTAGGAGCGCCCGCGAAGAAACGCGCCGACACCCTCACGCGCAAACAAAGAGAGGGCGCAGAAAGAACCCTGCGCCCACCCAGAATCCAGCTCTTGCTTATATTTTGCGATGTAAATCCGTCCGCACCGCGTCGGAATGAACCTCTTCCGGCTCATCAAAATTCGAGGCTTGCCACCATCTATCGGCTTGCTTTTGCGCCTCTTCCTTGGCGATGCCGTAACGTTCTTGCAATTTCCCAACGAGGCTATCGCGCTGTCCGTTGATGACCTCGAGATCATCGTCGGTGAGCTTTCCCCACTGCTGCCTCGCAGCGCCTTTCATTTGTTTCCACTTCCCCGACATTTGATCGGAATTCATTGTTAACTCCTTTTTACCTTACCGACAACGGCCTCACTAGAAGCAGGATAAGGGCCAATGTTGCATTTAACAACTTAACAGCTATTCGGAGAACCCCGCGCGTGTATTTTTTGCCGATGAGCGCGTCAGAAGTTAATGCGTGCCCAAGTGAAACGGATTGAAGTTGCTTTTGTAATCGAAAGCGTCCAGACCCTCGGAGCGCTTCAGGAATCCGACAACAGCATAAGTAACGGGCGTCGCCACCACTTCATAGATCACTTTGCCGATATAGGCCGAGGCAGCCAGTTTCACCAGCGTGAGCGGGGGCGCGGTTCCGCTGAACCCGATCAGCACGAGAATTGATGTATCCACAAACTGGCCGGTTACCGTGGATCCGACCGTGCGCATCCATAACATTTTCCCGTTCGTCCACAGTTTCATTTTCGCGAGCGTATAGGAGTTGGTGAACTCGCCGCACCAAAACGCGATCAGGCTGGCCACAATCAGGCGCGGAATCTGATAGAAAACGGTGGCGAAGGCGGCTTGGTTGTGCCATCCGGGCGCGGGCGGCAGCCATACCGTAATCAGCCCCATCAGCGCTAAAAGGCCATTGGCGAGAAACCCCAGCCAGATCGCGCGCCGTGATGCCGCGTAACCGTATACTTCGGTGAACACGTCGCCGAAAATATAGGTGATCGGAAACAGGATTTCCGCGCCGCTGATCACAAAGGGCCCAATAAGGCAGATCTTCTGGCCCACCAGGTTCGAGATCAGCAGCACCACAATAAAAATGCTCAGCAGCAGATCGTAATGCCGGTAAGTGCGTAAATCGCGCGCCTGTACAGCGTCCGGTTTATCGGGTGTGGACAGGCTCATCGCAGCAGCGGCTTAATCGCGCGCAGCACGGTTTCAGCGATGATCTGACTGCCTTCCGCGGTGGGATGAATTCCGTCCGGTTGTATATATCGCAAGTCCCTGGTCATGATATCGGCGTAGAGAAACGGGATCAGCTTGACCTTATCTTTGGCCGCCAGATCCTTGTACATATTTTCGAAATCGTGGATGTAATCGGCGCCGTAATTGGGCGGCAAGGTCATGCCCGCCAGCACTACACGAGCACCGGCGCGTTGAAATGCCGTGATCATCCGGTCAAGATTCTGGCGCGTTGCCTGAAGCGGCATTCCGCGCAGTCCATCGTTGCCGCCTAATTCCAGAATCACGATGCGAGGTTTCAAGGACGTCGCCGAATCGATCCGTGAAACGCCCCCTTCAGTAGTGTCGCCGCTAATTCCAAGATTCACGACGTGCCAGTGATATCCTTCCGCATCCAGCTTTTTTTGAAGAAAGTCGGGAAAGCTTTGGCCTTCGGGCAAGCCGTACCCCGCAGCTGATGCTATCTCCGAAGACTACCAGAACGGGACGATTATCGGCAGCGGCGGGCACGAACGGCGCCGGTGCGGGCCTGCTCTCCTCAGCTTCCTCGTGAGGATGGGAGCAGGCTGAAACAGCCGCCAACAACGCCAGGAAAAAATATTTCCGCATCTGCTGTCATGATAATAGAAGCAGATGCTCATCCTTGAAGCGAAGGGTCTCACCAAGATTATCGATACCGGAACGCATCGTGTCGAGATTCTGCGAGGCGTCGATCTCGAAATTCCCGCCGGACAGTTTATCGCCATTATGGGGGCTTCAGGCAGCGGGAAGAGCACTCTGCTGGGATTATTGGCGGGACTCGATACGCCGACCTCCGGGCGTGTGGTCGTCGATGGCAGTCGACATCACGGGTTTGACGGAAGACAAGCTGGCGCTCGTACGCGGACGCAAGATCGGATTTGTGTTCCAGTCCTATCAACTCATCCCAACGCTGACGGCCGAAGAAAACGTCCTGCTGCCGCACGAATTGGGCGGAGGCGATGCCACGGCCGGGCTCAAGCGAGCGCGCGAGCTGCTCGACGAGCGTCGGGTCTGCGTGACCGGCTGGATCATTATCCGGTGCAGCTTTCCGGCGGCGAACAGCAACGGGTGGCATTGGCGCGCGCCTTCATGGTGAAACCTCCGATTTTAATGGCCGACGAGCCCACTGGAAATCTGGACAGCGCCAACGGCGCGCATGTTCTCGATCTGCTTATCTCGCTCAACCGGCGCGAGGGGACCACGCTGGTTCTGGTTACCCATGATGCAACGCTTACCGAGCGCGCCGACCGCATCGTGACTTTGCGCGACGGCCGGATCGTCGCCGACGAAATTCGCGAGCTCGTCCCGCACAGCTCATACCGAGGAGCCGCATAAATGAGATTATCGTTTCGCACCGCGGGACGCATCGCATGGCGCGAAACGCGTTCCTCCCTCGCCAAATTCTTGTTCGTGGTGCTGGCAGTAGCCGCGGGAGTAGGCGCGTTGTCGGGCGTGCGCGGCTTCAGCGAAAGCTTCCACTCCATGCTTACGAAGGAAGCGCGCACGGTGATGGCGGCCGATCTGACTGCGCGCCAGTTCACGATGCCGAATGACCGCCAGATCGCGGCATTGGATGCGCTCGCGGCAAGAGGCGTCGAGCATACCTGGATTACCGAAACCGTCTCCATGGCCTCCGGCACATCGAACCAGATGCGACTCCCGTGCTGGCGGCGCTCAAGGCGGTCGATCCCGACTCGCTATCCTTACTACGGCACAGTGCAACTTCAGCCGCGCGATGCCGCTCACGTCAGCGCTGACCGCGGATACCGTGGCTGCGGGAGAAGACCTGCTCATTCGGCTGAATATGAAGCTGGGCGATACGGTGCGCATCGGCGAAAAGAGCTTCCGCGTGGTTGCCATCATCGTATCGGAGCCCGACCGCATGTCGTCCAGCCTGAACATCGGCCTGCGGCTGATGATGTCGCGCGAGGCCTTCGCCAGCACAGGGCTGATGCAACTGGGCAGCCGCGCGAGTGAACGCTATCTCTTCAAGCTCGACCCGGGATCGCCGCCGGTGGAGTCGGTGCGCCGCGCCACTCCGAAGAGCTCTACCCACCGCAATGGTGGTCGATTTCCGTCAATCTAGCCCGATCATTACGAACGGCCTCGATCAGGCCACGACATTTCTGAGCCTGGTGAGCCTGATCGCGCTGATCGTCGGCGCAATCGGTGTCGCCATGGCCATGCACGCGCACCTGCAGCAGAAGATGGACAACATCGCGGTGATGAAAGCGCTGGGCGGCACCTCCATCGAGATCATTCGCATTTACATGCTGCAGACGCTGATGCTCGGTCTCATGGGCGGTTTAGCGGGCGTGGCGGTGGGGCGCGGAGTGGAGCAGGTGTTCCCGCTCCTCATCAAGAAATATTTCGACGTAAGCGCGAGTGTCGGCTGGCACATTCAAGCCGCCGGCCAGGGCATCGCGGTGGGTATTCTCACCACGCTGTTGTTCACGCTGCCTCCGCTGCTGGCGATCCGAAAGATTCGTCCGGCGCTGATCCTTCGCCGCGATATGCCGGAGGCGAGGCCGCCTTGGCGGACGCGTATTCGTGAAGCGCGTGGAGCGCTGGCGACCGCCGGTTTGCTCCTGATCGGCATCGGCGCAATCTCGGCGTGGCTTGCTGAATCGCCTCGCGTCGGAGGATATTTTGCGGGCGGATTGGCGGTCAGCTTGATTGCGTTGACGGCGGTGGCTTGGGGATTGCTTAAATTGGTCCGCATATTTCTCGCCCGCTCTCCCTGGCGTATCCCTTCGCTCGCAAGGCAAGGGATGGCGAACCTCTATCGGCAAGGGAATCAGGCGCAGGCGATTCTGGTAGCGCTTGGATTGGGAGTGATGTTCACCCTTACCGTTTATCTGGTTCAGGATTCAGTGGTCTCGCAGGTGATGGACACCGCGCCGCCCGGCGCGCCGAATGTATTCATGGTGGGCGTCACGCCGGCGCAGGTCCAGCCGCTGAAAGATTTGATCGCCCGCCAAAAAGATGTGCTGAGCGCGCCGATATTCGTGCCGAGAGTAGCCGCTCGCCTGATCAGCGTTAACGGCGCGCCGGTGGCGGGACGGTCTCGTTTCACAACTTCCGTAATGTGGGAAGCCACAAAGCCTGACAATGCGAAAGTGATCGAAGGCTCGTGGTGGTCGCAGGACGCGCTGCGTCCCGATGCCGCTCCAGTCGCCTCCGTCAATCTGGAAACGGCCAAGCGGCTCGATATCCGGCCTGGCTCCTGGATCGAAGTGGAATGCAGCGGGCATACCATTCAGGCGCGCGTCGTGGCCCTGCATGAGTGGGAAGCCAAGCGCTTCATGCCCACCAGCAATTATGTCTTCAACTCCTCCCGCTCTCAAAGATCTGCCGGCGAGTTTCGATGGTGCGGTGCGCATCCGGCCCGCATCGGTGAGCGCATTTCAGCGCGCCACGTTTGAAAAATATCCGACAGTGACGGTCGTGAATATTGCCGATGCCCTCGTGATCGTGCAGCAGGTAGTGGATCAAATTGCGCTGGTGATCCGGTTCCTGTCGGGATTCGCCATCCTGGCCGGCGCCGTGATTCTGGCGGCCAGCGTGGCCGGCACTCGTTTCCGGCGGGTCCGCGAGGTGGTCATCTTGAAAACTCTGGGCGCCACCCGCCGTCACGTAATGCGCATCTTTTCCATCGAGTTCCTGACGCTGGGCCTGGTCGCCGGCTTGATGGGCGCAATTCTGGCCACGCTTTTCACGAGCTTGGTTCTCAAGCGCCTGCTGAACGCGCAGTTCCAGTTCGATCCTAAAGCCACCGTGATCACCATCGGCCTGACTGCTTTACTGGCGAATATATCGGGATGGCTGGCAAGCTTCAGGATCTTACGTCAAAAGCCTCTCGAAGTTCTGCGGGAGGAGTAACTGCTAGCGATCGCTTACTCCGCGAGCACGCAGACATCTTTAAGATTCCGGTAATCCTCCGCATAATCGAGCCCGTAGCCAACCACGAATTCATCCGGAATCTTGAACCCGATGTAGTGGACATCCACCGGCCGCTGGCGGCGCTCTGGTTTATCAAGCAGCGTGGCGATCCGCAGAGACTTCGGTCTTCGCTGTTCAAATACCTTCAGCAAGTAATTAAGCGTCACGCCGCTGTCGACGATGTCCTCGACCACGATCACGTCGTAGCCTTCGATTGAAACATCCAGATCCTTGGTGAGGCGCACTTCGCCGGAGGTCGACTTGCCGCGGCCATAGCTCGCGATGCCGACGAACTCGATTCGCGCGGGGTTTTCATGGTGCGCGCCAAGTCCGCCAGGAAAAAGCAGGCTCCCTTCAGAATCCCGATCAGGTACACCGGGTCCCTCCGGATAATCGCGATCGATTTCAGCGCCCAGTTCGCGAATGCGGGTCTGAATCTGTTCGGCGGCGATCAACACCCGAAGCGATGACACAACCGTCGATTGTACAGGATGTAGTAGCATGGATTTAGGAGATCGTTACCTGGGCCAGGCCCAAGAGCTGCAAGCAACGGAGCAATTTTGGCTCGCCGCCGCCGGAGCCGCCGAATCCAAGCAGGCGCGCAATATTGTAACTCTCGATTTGCGCGAAGTCTCCTCCTTCGCCGATTATTTCGTTATTTGCAGCGGCGCGAACTCCCGCCAGATTCAATCCATCGCGGACGAGATCGAGCTGCAGCTCAAGCAGCTTGGCGAGCATCCGTTGAGCATTGAAGGCTACCATAACGCGGAATGGGTACTGGTGGATTATGGCAGCTACCTGATCCATATCTTTTCCGAAAAGGCCCGCGTCTATTACGATCTGGAACGCCTCTGGCGAGACGCAAAACCGGTTGTCCGGCTAGTAGCGTGCGTCTGAACTGGCTGCTCCGATTCCTGCTCGTCATCTGCATTGCGCGGTTATGGTTGATGCCGCTGCGGTCCAGTTTTTGGATCGATGAGATCGGAACTGCCTTTGTGGTTCATCAAGGTCCCTCGATCCTTCCCTAGCGGTCGCGCCGCAGGTCCCGCAATCCATTTACTATGCGCTGCCGCGCGCGGCCGAAGCGCTTTTTGGATTTTCTGAAATCGCTTACCGGATACCGTCGATTCTGGCGATGGCTCTGGCGCTGTTCCTGATCGCCCGCCTGGCCGCGCGGCTGATTCATCCCCAAGCCGGATGGTTTGCGGCGTTCGCCTGCCTGGCGCTGCGCGGCACCAATTACTATGCGGCCGATGCGCGACCTTATGCGTTGGGAACCTGCGTGGCGGCGGCGAGCCTGATTTTCCTGATCCGCTGGCTCGATTCCGCGAAGTGGCGCGAGGCGCTCCTGTTTGTTGTTTTCGCCGCGCTACTGTGGCGGGTTCAATTGATCTTCTGGCCGTTTTATCTGTTGTTCGCGCTCTACGTGGTGGTGCGCCTGGCATCTCGCAATACGCCGCGTGACCTGGCTAGCAAGCCGGCATCGTGTTCGCGCTTCTGGGACTTGCGCTGTTGCCTGTGCTTGTGAATGCGCTGGCTCTCTTTCGAGAAGCGAAAGCGCACGTGATCGCCCGCCTCCTTCCGTGCGGGATCTTGTGGATTCGCTCAAATATGGGCTGATTTTCCAGTGCGGAGCGGGCGCATGGCTGTTGCACCGCGTGTTCCGTTGGCGTGCGAATACAGCGCCGCTGCCGCGCGCTTCGCTCGCTCTGATTATTGGCTGGTGGTTATGCCAGCCGCTTTGTCTGTTCGCGTTTTCATGGCTCACCGGCAATAGCGTTTTCATATCTCGCTATCTCTCTCTGGCGCTCCCCGGAGCGGTTCTCGTCGCCACCGCTTGCTGCGGCGCGATTTATTCCAGCGGCGTATTGGAAGCCGCTCTCGGCGGCAATGGCCGTGGGAGTATTCCTGGTTCTCGGGCAATGGGGACAGGTCTGGCAACCTCATCACAACTCCGACTGGCGAGCGGCATCGGCGACGGTGAACGAATTAGCGACAGCCCCCGATACTCCCGTGATCTGCCCCAGCCCTTTTATCGAGGCCAGAGCACCGGCCTGGCGGCCGGATTACCACCTTCCCGGATTCCTCTATGCGCATCTGTCGATTTATCCGATACGCGGGAAGCCCTATCTTTTTCCCTTCGAAACCTCTCCGGAAGCGGAGCAGTATGCGATCAAGTTGTCCAAGGAAACTCTTTCCGCGCTCGAATCGCTTCCTGTTATACGGCGGAGTGGGAAGTCTTCGATACTGGCGCGGATGGTTTACCAAGCCGTCCGGAATTCGCCGGATGGAGTGTCCACCGGCTTACGTCGTTCGGAGATGTCGAAATCGTGGTCTTCGACCACGTCCGCTAATGCTTGCTCTTCGGGGGATTCTGGAATTCGACGATCAATTTCCCGGCCGGCCCTTTGTAAACCACGGCCACGTCTTTCGGCTTAACTTTACCCTCAAGCGGGAAATAAAGAAGTCCCTCGATCGGTTCTTTCGTTTCCTTGTCCGGAAATACTTTCTCCTTCAGCGCTGTCAGCAGCGGACTATCCTTGGAATCGGTCTTCCCGGGCTCAACCTTCGTATCCAGGCCGGGATTGGCTCGTCCCGAGTTGCCTATCCCGATCCCGCCGATGCCGATGTTAGTCCGGTTCTGGCTGACCGGGCCGCTGCCTTGCGCCACCGCCGACCTCACCACCAGAGTGCCGCCGCTTCCCGCGATCTGCGCCGGGTCCATCGCCGACGATCGCTGGCCGTCCTTGCGCGAGATCATCGTAAAATCGTCGGGACTGATGCGCAGGGGCTGCTCGCCTTTGGGCGTAGCTTTCATGCGCACGAGGATATAACCGGGACCGAGATCCGCGCCCAGTGCCTGCTCGATCTGGATGCGATCGACGATCACCGATGCCGTCAGATCGATGCCTTCGTTCCCCGCCTGACCCGGCAATTGTTTGATGTCATCGGCCGACGCCGCCAGCGCAGCCGCAATAAGGACCAGCGAGAACGCGTTTCATGTTCATAAACTTAAATCTCCAGGACGCTGCCGGATTTCCATGCATCCGCGGCCGGTGGGCAATACCTTTCCAGGGTTCAGACGGCAACTGGGATCGAAAAGTTTCTTGAAGCGCCCGATCATCTCGAGCGTATCGTCGCTGAACTGATGCCCCATCATCTCCATCTTTTCCATTCCAACCCCGTGCTCGCCGGTGATGGAGCCGCCGACGGAAATGCAAAAATCGAGGATCTCATCGCTGGCGCGTTTCACTTTCTCGAGCTCGCCGGGCTTGCGCGGATCGAACAGGATCAGAGGGTGAAGATTACCGTCGCCCGCATGGAAAATATTGCTGATGGTGAGTCCATGCCGCTCGGCCAAATCTTGGATGAAGCGCAGTGTGGGCGCGATCTGCGTACGCGGCACGACGCCATCCTGAACATAGGATGCGGGGCTGAAGCGGCCCACCGCGCCGAAAGCATTCTTGCGGCCCTTCCACAGCAGTTCGCGTTCTTCGGGCGTTCGCGCTTCCCGAAACTCACGCGCGTGGCATTCGAGGCAGGCGCCGCGAACCTGCTCCGTTTGTTCCTCGACCGCTTCCTTCATTCCCTCCAGCTCGATCAGCAGGACCGCCGCCGCATCCATGGGATATCCGGCGTGCGTGGCCTCCTCGATCATGCGCAGCAGCACGCCATCGAGCATCTCGATCGCCGACCGGCGTGATCGCCCGCGCGGTGATTTCGGTCACTGTATCGCCGGCGTCTTCCGCGCGATCATAGATGGCCAGAATCGTTTTCACTACCTCGGGCTTGCGCATCAGCCGCACAGTCATCTTTGGTAACCAGCACCATGGTTCCTTCCGAGCCGACCAGCAGGCCGGTTAGATCGTAGCCGGGAAGATCCGAAGTTTTCCCTCCGGTCTCGATAACCGTGCCGTCCGGCAGCACCGCCTCGATACCCAGGACATGATTGGTGGTCACGCCGTATGCGAGCGTATGCGGACCGCCGGAATTCTCACTGACGTTTCCGCCAATAGTGCAGGCGCGCTGGCTCGATGGATCGGGCGCATAAAAATATCCGTCAGCCTCCACCGCAGCGGTGAGATCGAGATTCACCACGCCCGGCTGCACCACCGCCCGCTCATTCGGCAGGTCGATTTCGAGAATCCGGTTCATGCGGGCGAAAGAAATGATAATTCCTCCCGCGCGCGCAATCGCGCCGCCGCTCAAACCTGTGCCCGCTCCCGCGCCCGACGATAGGCAGACCCAGCTCGCTTGCCAGCTTCACGAGGGCGACTACATCTTCGGTCGATTGCGGGAAGACAACCAAATCCGGGCGCGATTTATCCAGGCCGCCGTCGTATTCGTAAAGAGTCAGGTCTTCCGGATGGTGCAGATAGCCGCGCGGTCCGAGAATCTTCTCGACGCGCTCACGGAGCCAGGCTGTCACAACAATTTCCGGACTCGCGACAGGAAATCCGGGTCCATCCAGTTCTGATTGCTGATTACCTTCTCGACTACTTTCCCGGACCGATCGATGAGATATGTCTCCGGGATCTGGAAAGTGCCATAGCTGCCGCTGATATTTGCGTCGGGGTCGCGCGCCGTCGGGAAAGCCACGTGCCGGCTGCTCAGGAACTGGCGATAGAGTTTCTCATTGCGATCGATGCTTATACCAAGCACGACTACGCCTTGTTTCGCAAACTCGCGCTGAAACATATTGAGCGAGGGCGTTTCCTCGACGCAAGGTTCGCACCAGCTGGCCCAGAAGTTCAGCACCAGCAGCTTGCCTCCAAAATTATCGCGGCTGATAGGACGGCCTTGATCGGTGGTGATAGTGAAATTGGGCGCGATATCACCCGCATTGACAATGTGCGGCTCCAGAGTCCCAGACACTACATACACCAGAACTACCGCCAAGGCCGCGGTGAGCCCCAGCAAAATCCGGTCGCAACCAACGATTCACGCTATTATTTTAAAGGATCGCACGCACTTTTCAAAGCATCCAAAATGTGGCACATGCTCCTAACCCGGAAAGTGGAATTTTCGGCATCGCACGTATGCGCCAATCCATCGCTCAGCGATGCTGAAAACAGGGCGCTCTATGGCTCGAACGCCAATCCCAATGGACATGGCCACAATTTCGTCCTCGAAGTGACGGTGGAGGGCGAGCCGGACCCGGTCACCGGCATGGTTTTCGATCTGCGCGAGCTCAAGCAAATCCTGAACGAAGAGGTAGTCGAGCCGATGGACCATCGCTTCCTGAATCGCGAAGTTCCGCCGTTTGACCGCGTCGTGCCCACCAGCCGAAAACGTCGCGATTGAAATTTGGAATCGCCTGGAGCCGCGAATCGGACGGAGGGGCATCCAGATGCGGAACGTCCGGTTGTATGAGACCAACGATCTGTATGTGGATTACGGAGGCGAGCGCATGCGGTTGACGCGCCGCTATCGTTTTTCCGCTTCGCATCGGTTGGACACTCCGACGTTGAGCCCGGAAGACAATCGCCGACTGTACGGCAAGTGCAACAATCCCTATGGACACGGCCATGATTACGTGCTGGATATTATGCTGGAAGGTCCTGTCGACGCATCGGGACAGGTGGTGAATCGCGCGGCTCTGGATGCCTGGGTTAATGAAAGAGTGCTGGCCCGTCTGGATCATCGAAATCTGAACGCGGAGGTGGCGGAGCTGGTTGGCGCGGTCCCAACCACGGAAAACTTGGCGCTCGCGATCCGGCAAAATCTTGCGACGGGATGGCCGCTGGGAGCCGCACCTCCGGCGTGTACGGATTTCCGAGACGGATCGAAATATTTTCGAATTGGAAAATCAGCGAATGAAGAATAAAGCGGTTGTCCAGGTTATGCCGCCGCAAGGCCCGACCATCGCGTCGCGGATGAAAGAGGTTCTGGAGATCCTGGGCGAGGACCCCTCCCGCGAGGGCCTGGCGAAAACCCCGGAGCGCTATGAAAAAGCCCTGCGCTACATCACCAGCGGTTACGAAACCAAACTTGAAGATATCGTCAACGGCGCATTGTTTAATGTGAAATGCGATGAGATGGTAATCATCAGGGACATCGAGTTCTTCAGCACCTGCGAGCACCATCTGCTGCCCTTTTTCGGCAAAATGCACGTCGCCTATCTTCCCAAAAACAAGGTCATCGGGCTGAGTAAAATCCCGCGAATCGTGGATATGTTCGCCCGCCGGCTGCAAGTGCAGGAGCGGCTGACGCAGGAAGTCGCCGAGGCCATCACGCAGGTGATTTCTCCCCGCGGAGTGGGCGTGCTGTGCGAGGCGCAACATTTCTGCATGATGATGCGCGGCGTCGAAAAGCTGCATTCCGGCACCGTCACCAGCACCATGCTGGGCAGCTTCCGCACGCAGAAGGCGACACGCGATGAATTTTTGTCGCTGGCTCGACGCCCCGCTTAGATGTCAGCGCCGGCCAACTGGACACACGCTGGCCGCGAGTCCTACAATCGCTAATTAGCGCGCTGCTACTTAGCCCGCGTCATCGTCCATACCCGTCAGATGAATATTTCCGTGAAGAGTGAATATGCTTTACAGGCCATTTTCGACTTGGCCATGCAGCCGCCGGGCGAATCGATCAAGATCGCGGACATCGCGCGGCGTCAGAAGATTCCACAGAAGTTTCTGGAGCTGATTCTTTCCAGCCTGAAAAAGGGCGGATTTGTGGAATCGCGCCGGGGAGCGGAAGGCGGCTATCGTCTGGCGCGAGCCGCCGACCAGATCGCGGTGGGCGAAGTGCTCGCATTCGTCGAACAAGAAGATCCCCGCGCCAGCCCCCGGACGCTCTCACGGACCTATGGAAGCGCGTGGATCTTTCAGTCTCCGCCATTCTCGATCACACCAGCTTTGCCGAGCTGGCGCGGCGATGGAAAGAATCGCAGATGCGATATGTTCCCAATTGGGAAATTTGAGCGCGAATGGTATTTCCCGATAATTCGTTCAGTATCGGGCGCACCCCGCTGGTGCGTCTCAACCACGTTATCGATGGCGCGCATGCAACCATCCTCGCCAAAGTCGAAGGACGTAATCCCGCTTACTCGGTAAAATGCCGGATCGGCGCGTCCATGATCTGGGATGCGGAGCGGCGCGGAATCCTGAAACCAGGCAAGGAATTGATCGAGCCGACCAGCGGCAACACCGGCATCGCTTTGGCATTCGTGGCCGCGGCGCGCGGTTACAAAATAACTCTTCTGATGCCGGAGACCATGTCGATAGAGCGAAGAAAAATCCTGAAATCACTGGGCGCAAATCTGATTCTTACCGATGGCTCGCTCGGGATGGGCGCCTCGATTGAACGCGCCGAAGAGATCGTGGCCTCCGATCCGGACCATTGGGTTCTCCTCCAGCAATTCCAGAATCCGGCTAACCCGGAAATCCATTTTCAGACCACCGGACCCGAGATCTGGGAGGACACGCAAGGGCGGTGTCGACGCGCTGGTTTCGGCTATCGGCACAGGAGGCACGATCACCGGCATCTCGCGCTATTTCAAACTTGAAAAGAAGAACCCGATTCTCTCGGTGGGAGTAGAGCCGGAAGGCAGTCCGGTGATTACGCAAACGTTGGCCGGCGAGCCGCCTCGCCCGGGACCTCACGGCATCCAGGGAATCGGCGCGGGGTTCATTCCGGCAACGCTCGATCTCAAAATGGTCGACCGCATTGAGCTGGCCGGAGAGGAAGAGTCCATCGCGATGGCGCGGCGCTTGGCGCGCGAGGAGGGGATGATTTCCGGCATCTCCTGCGGAGCCGCGGTGGCGGTTGCAGTAAGAATCGCAAAAGAGCCCGCGATGAAGGGCAAAGACTATCGTCGTGATTCTGCCCGGATGCGGGTGAGCGATATTTGAGCACTGCGCTATTTGACGGAATAATGGATTGACGTTTAAACGCGACAGCGGGCGCGTCTCTTTGGGTGAAAAGGATGAGTGCGCCCGCTGTCGTAACGGGGATTTGATTACCTGTACAAACGCAAATATTGGGATAAGGGTTACGTTTTTAATTAGGAACTTTCATGGCTCTTTCGAGCTACACGCAGAATGGCGTTCACCGCGCTTGTAAAATCGCGCTCAAATGGGCGCCTCATCGACTCAGCGATCGAGTTTCTTTCGGCTCATTGGGAGAGCATCGTCATCGCACCCACCCATTCGGCAGGGGAAGAACTGGCACATGCGATGCCGGGCCGCGCCGGTCTTCACCGGATGACTCTGATTCAGCTCGCCGCGGATCTGGCGCGACCTTCGATGGCGACTATGGGACTCTCGCCCCTCACTTCGCTGGGCCTGGAAGCGCTGGCTGCGCGCGTCGTGTACACCGCTCGAAGCGAAAAGGAGCTGACTTATTTCGCGCCCGTATCCGGGCTGCCCGGATTTGCGCGCGCGGTCGGGCGTACGCTTGGGGAACTGCGCTTGGCGGGGGCGAGTCCAGACGACCTGGCCGCCTCGGGCGCGCCTGGCGCGGATCTCGCCGGATTGCTCACGCCGTTATGAAGCGGAACTGGAGGAGCAATCTCTCGCCGATCTAGCGCGTGTTTTGAAGCTCGCCACGCAAGCTGCCGCGGAGAATAGCCACCGCTGGATCGGGTTGCCGCTGCTGTGGCTCGACGTGCCGCTCGAATCTCCCGCTCATCGTGCGTTCTTCGCGGCCGTAGCCGCCCGTGCGCCCGCCGTTTTCGCGGCCGTTAGTTCCGGCGAGAACGTTTTCGAGGGAATCCTCGGCGTGGCCGCCGAAGATCTCGATACTGCGCCGCCGGCTTCTTCGCTCGAACACTTGCGCACATATTTGTTTTCCGTCGCGCCGCCGGCCGCGAAGACCGGCGATACGGGATTTGATCTGTTTTCCGCGCCCGGCGAAGGACTGGAAGCCGTCGAGATTGCGCGGCGCATCCTGCGGCTGGCCCGGGATGGAACGGCTTTCGACCGGATGGCGATTCTGCTCCGCGCACCGGAGCGTTATCAGCCGATGCTCGAAGACGCGCTCGGCCGCGCCCGAATTCCGGCGTACTTCAGCCGCGGCACGGTTCGCCCGGACCCGTCTGGACGCGCGTTTTTGGCTCTGCTCGCCTGCGCCACCGAGAAATGCTCGGCTTCGCGCTTTGCGGAATATCTTTCTCTGGGCCAGATTCCTCCCGCCGGCTTTGAGCCGGGACCGGAATGGATCGCGGCGCAGGACGAGATGTTGATGGCCAGCGAATCCAGACGTGGACGAGCAAGAATCTCCAGTAGCGGACGTGGATGAAACCCGCGTTCCGCGCGCGCCCGCTGCTTGGGAAAGGCTGCTGGTAGACGCCGCCGTGATCGGCGGCCGCGATCGTTGGCAACGCCGGCTGCACGGCCTGGAGCGCGAATTCGAGCTACGCCTGGCATCTCTCGAGAGGGACGACGATCCTCGCCGCGATCATCTGGCGCAGCAGCTTGATCAGCTTCGCCAACTGGAGCATTTTGCGTTGCCGCTCATCGACGAATTGGATGCGCTGCCGTCCGCCGCTCAGTGGAGCGAGTGGCTCGAACATCTCATCCGCCTGGCGAAGCTCGCCTTGCGCCGTCCTGAGCCGGTGCTCGCAGTGTTGGCGGAATTCGTGCCGATGGGCGAAGTAGGTCCGGCAACTCTCGAAGAAGTGGCGGAGGTGCTGAGCGAGCGTTTGCGTTTTTTGCGGAGCGATCCGCCTCATCGCCGGTACGGCCGGGTCTTCGTCGGGTCCATCGAGGAATCGCGCGGGCGTGAATTCGATGTAGTGTTCCTGCCGGGATTGGCTGAGGGTCTGTTTCCCCAGCGCGCGCTCGAGGACCCGCTTCTGCTCGACGATTTCCGCCGTGAAATCGCAAAATCGCTGCCGCTTCGTGACGATCGCGCAGCCCAGGAACGCCTGCGGTTGCGCCTGGCAATTGCGGCGGCCCGCAAGCACCTGGTCGCTTCTTATCCGCGCATGGACGTGGCCGAAGCGCGTCCGCGCGTCCCATCGTTCTATGCTCTGGAGCTTCCGCGCGCGATAGAAGGCCGGCTGCCTGAGCTAAAAGAATTCGAGCGGCGTGCGCGGGAGGCGGCTCCGGCGCGACTGAACTGGCCCGCGCCGCGTGATAGCCCGAACGCAATCGACGATGCTATCGACGACCTCGAATATGACCTGGTGATGCTCGACCGGACGCTTGCCACCGGTCACGGCGCGCGGTATCTGATAGAAGCGAATCCATACCTGGCGCGCTCCCTGCGCGCGCGTTGGAGACGGTGGGCGCCGAAATGGACAGAGGCCGACGGCCTGATCACCAAAGATCCGGATGCGCTGGCGGCGCTCGCCGCGCATCGGCTGAATGTACGCGCCTGGTCCCCATCCGCGCTTCAGCAATTCGCCGTCTGCCCCTATCAATTCGCGCTGAGCGGGATCTACGGACTTCGGCCTCGCGAGCAAGTTGCGCCTATCGAGCAGATGGATCCGCTGACGCGGGGCGCGCTGTTTCATGCGGTGCAGTTCGCGCTATTAGGCGAGCTGCGGACCCGCGCGCTGCTTCCAGTGAATCCGGAACGTCTCGCGAAAGTCTTAGAGCTTGCCGATCGCGTGCTCGACGATAGTCGCCGCAAAATATCGGGAAGATCTTGTGCCGGCGATTCCGCGCGTCTGGACAAGCGAGATCGAAGACCTGCGCACGGACTTGCGCGGCTGGCTCCAGCACATTGCAGCAAACGACAGCGAATGGGAGCCGATCCATTTCGAGTTTGCCTTCGGGCTTCCAACGACTGAAGGAAGAGATCCGGCGAGCACCCACGAAGAAGCGCATCTGCTGGAAGGCGGCGTGCGCCTGCGCGGCTCGATCGATCTGGTGGAACGGCACACGACCCGCGCAGGTCCTGCGCGTCACCGATCACAAGACCGGCAAGATGCCGGAAAGCATTCCCGGCGTACGTGGGCGGCGGTACGGTTCCTGCAGCCGCTCCTCTACGGTCTGGCGGCGGAACAATTGTTGGGCGCGAACGTGGAGTCCGGTCGTCTGTTCTACGCCACGCAGCGGGGAGGATATAATCCGGTGGAGATTCGCCTGGCCGAAAAAGGCCGGCAATTTCTCGGAAAGCTGCTCAACAACATCGACCAGGCCATCGCAACGGGTTTTCTCGCGCCCGCCCCGCAGAAAGATGTCTGTGATTTATGCGATTACCGGATCGTTTGTGGTCCTTATGAAGAGTTGCGCCTGGCGCGTCACAAGGATCGTCGCGATGAGCGTCTGGAAGCGCTCACTGAAATTCGAGCGATGTTGTGACACCGGCTGCACAAACACAATCTGATGCCCAGGCCCGGCGCAGAATTCGCGAGTCTCTCGGCGAGAGTCTGATTGTCGAGGCCTCCGCCGGCACCGGTAAAACTACAGAACTGGTCCGTCGCATCGTCGCAGTGCTCGAAGCCGGGTTGACGAAGATCGACCGCATCGTCGCGGTGACCTTCACGCACAAGGCTGCGGGCGAGTTGAAGCTGCGGCTGCGCGAAGCATTAGACCAGGCGCGGCATCGTTCTCCGGTTCTCGAAGATGCGCTCGGCCGCTTGGAAGAAGCTTCCATTGGGACGATCCACTCGTTCTGTGCGCAGATTCTTCGGGAGCGGCCGGTGGAGGCGCGAATCGATCCGGCGTTCGAGGAATTGACCGAACAGGAAAGCGGGCGATTGTATCAGCGTGCGTTTCGCGCTTGGCTGGAGCGGCGTCTGAATGCATCATCTCCGGGGCTCAAGCGGACATTTGCGCGCCTGGCCTGGAGAGATTCCTGGGACGATTCTCCGCCGCTCGAACAGTTGCAATGGGCCGGGCGAAAGCTGGTGGAGTGGCGCGACTACCCTGCGCCCTGGCGTCATGAACCGTTCGCGCGCGAGGCGGAAATCGACACCATTGTGCGGATGGTGCACGAGCTGGCCGATCGCTCAGCAAGCCCGCGGCGCGTTGCCGACAACCTGTATCGAGGTTTAGCGCCGGCGCGCGCCCTCGACGGCTGGATCGAGCGCGCCGAAAGCGCGGGACCGAGAGATTACGATGCGCTCGAAAGCCTGCTGCTGAAATTGGCGCGCGATCTTCGCCGCGATTTGAAAAAGGGCTCCGGCGGGTATGGGGAGGGTGTAGCGCGGGAGGATCTTCTCTCCCACCGCGATGAAGTCTTGCGATGGATCGAAGAATTCCGCCGTCGCGCGGATGCCGACCTCGCGGTGCTCTTGCGCGAAGAGATGACTGATCTCGTTGAGGAATATGAAGATCGAAAAAGACGCGCGGGCAAGCTCGATTTCGTCGATCTGTTGATCTCGGCGCGCAACCTGGTCCGCGATTGCAGTGAAGTTCGCCGCTTTCTGCAAAACCGTTTCACCCACTTGTTTATCGACGAGTTCCAGGACACCGATCCACTGCAAGCCGAGATTCTCTTACTGCTCTCCGCCGGCGACCCGGACGAATCGGATTGGATGCGCGCATATCCGCAACCCGGCAAGCTGTTTTTAGTAGGCGATCCGAAGCAATCGATTTACAAGTTTCGGCGCGCTGATATGGTGCTCTATCGGCAGGTGCGCGATACGCTGGTGGAGCGCGGCGTGGGGCTGGTAAGGCTCACCCGCAGCTTCCGCGCCGTCCCGAATATTCAACGTTTTGTGAATGCCGCGTTTGAGATGGAAATGAACGGCGACGCTGCGGCGGGCCAAGCCGACTGGGCTCCCCTGCATCAGGATCGCTCCGAGCCCGAAGGTCGGCCAAGTGTCATCGTGCTGCCGGTTCCCCGCCCTTATAAGACGCGGATCGCCAAGGAAGCCATCAACCGTTGCCTGCCTGACGCAATCGCGGCTTTCATCGCGTGGTTGTTGGACCAGAAAGAATGGGGCTTCCGCGAACGCGACGTGGCGGTGCTGCTACGCCGCCGCACTCAGGCCAATAAAGACTTGACGCGCGACTACGCTCGCGCTCTCGAAGCCCGAGGAATCGCTCACCTGCTCGCCGGATCGAAATCATTTCATCACCGGGAAGAAGTGGAAACCCTGCGTGCCGCGCTGACAGCGGTCGAGTGGCCGGATGACGAGCTGAGTGTCTTCGCCGCGCTCAAGGGCTCGCTATTTGCAGTCCCGGACGAGCTGCTGCTGCGCTATCGCCACCAGCATGGCCGTCTGCACCCATTTCACAAGCCGGAAGAACCCGCGAACGGACCTTTTGCACCGGTGCTCGAACCCTTGGCTCTGCTTCGCGAGCTTCATCGGACCCGTAACCGCCAGCCATTTGCCGCCACGATCAATGCGCTGCTTGAGGCCACGCGCGCCCACGCCGGATTCGTGCTGCGCCCGGGAGGAAACCAGATCCTGGCGAATGTGGTCCGCGTGGCGGATCTAGCGCGCACCTATGAAATATCCGGCGGCATTTCCTTCCGCGGCTTCGTCGAGGAACTAGCCTCGCAGGCGGAAAAACAAGAGGCCGCCGAGGCCCCGGTGCTTGAAGAAGATTCGGACGGCGTTCGTCTCATGACCGTGCATGGCGCCAAAGGTCTGGAATTTCCCGTAGTCATTCTTGCCGATCTCACTGCTAATCTCGCCGCACGGGAGCCGGATCAATTCGTCGACGGCGCAAGACGGCTAAGCGCCACGCGTCTGCTGCGGTTCGCGCCGCGCGAGCTCGCCGAGAATGAGCCGCAGGAGAGCGCGCGGGAACGGGCTGAGGGGGTGCGAGTCGCCTACGTCGCAGCCACCCGCGCACGCGATCTGCTGGTGATTCCGGCGGTGGGGGACGAACCGTTCGAGGGCTGGCTGAGTCCCTTGAACAAGGCCATCTATCCATCGCGCAAGACCTGGAGACGATCGACGCCCGCGCCAGGATGCCCAAGCTTCGGCGAATCGACCGTGCTCGAACGTCCTCTCGAATATGAACGGCAGGAGGAGTTTTCGGTCAGACCAGGTCTAGTGCAGATCGAGCATGGTCAGGAATTACTCAACGTAGTGTGGTGGGATCCCTCCAAGCTGGACCTGAATGTGGAAGGCGCGCTCGGCGTGAGGCGGAATGAAATCCTAGCAGAGGATGGCGGCGTGAGCCTGGCCGCTTACCGTGCATGGCAGCAGGAACGCGCCCAACTGCTCGAACGCGGGGCGAAGCCGCAGTATCGGATATTCGTTCCCAGTCAGACCACTGAGACTCCGCCTTCCGGCGCGATTGCCATCGCGACGCAATTCATTTCTAAACCGGAGGGCCGGCCCGGCGGACGGCGATTCGGCACGCTGGTACACTCCGTTCTACGCGATGTGTCGCTCGATGCCGGCCGGCAGGCCATCGCAAAATTAGTGGAGCTCAACGCACGCACAATGGGTGCACCGGCGGAAGAAATCGAGGCGGCATGCGACGCGATTGAGGCAACTCTGGCGCATCCGTTATTGGCACGGGCGCGATCTGCGCCGCGATGTTATCGCGAGTACCCCGTGACCCTCAAGCTGGAAGACAACCGGCTCCTTGAAGGCGTAATTGACCTGGCATTTGTCGAAGACGGCCTCTGGACTATCGTAGATTTCAAGACCGATGCCGATTCCTACGCGCGACGAACTCAATACGAGCGTCAGCTTCAGTGGTACGGATATGCGCTGAACCAGTTGACGGGTATGCGCGCACGAGGATGGCTGCTCGGGGTCTAACCTCAATACAGCAGATACGGTTGGCGTCGTTCCACAAACGCGCTAATATCGTCTTCCAAGCCTTGCTCGATCGCTCGCGGGTCTTCGCCTGCCTTCATCGCATCCATCAACTTCCGATTTCCGATCAGAAAACGGCAACTCTCAAGATCGATTTTGCCTGGATAGAGCTTCTGCAACGCGTAAGCGATTTCGAGACCCAGGCGCGCCGCACTGACTTGCTCGCGATTGAGGATCACGAATCGCACGCCCTCAATAGATTTTCCTTTAAAGACTGCCGAAGCAGGTTCGAAACGGGTCGGGTACGCTCGAACACCTGGAATCACGCGCGAATTGAGGAACTGAGCCAGTTCGGGTCCGTGAATCCAATCGGCTCCAATCTGCTCGAAGGGAGCGTCGGTGCCTCTGCCGACCGAGTAATTTTTGGAAGCTTCCAGCAAGGCGACACCTGGGTAGAGCGTAGCCGCGTTCAAGCTACGGAGATTAGGCGAGGGATCGATCCAATCGAGACCAGTCGAATCAAACCAGTCGCCGCGCTGCCAGTTGGCCATTTTAACGACGTGAAGATCGGCATTAAGTTCGCGCTCGCTATTTGCCATTGTTGCCAGCTCCCCGAGCGTCAAACCGTGCCGCACGGGCATCGCGTAGCAGCCCACGAAACTTTGTAAATCCGGATCGAGCTCCGGCCCTTCAACGTGCACACCCGTGATTGGGTTCGGCCGGTCGAGCACATAAAATGGCCGATGAGCCTTGGCAGCTTCTTCGAGCGCGTACAGCATCGTACAGGAATACGTGTAGAAGCGCGCGCCCGCGTCCTGAATATCGTAGACCAGAACATCGACGTTGCCCAGCATCTCGGGAGTCATGCGGTAACGCCCGTTGAAATGCAGGCTCCAGACCGGCAGGCCAGTGGAAGGATCCTTTGAATCGGCGACATCCGGCCGGTCTTCTTTGCCCGCGAGACCGTGCTCGGGGGAGAACAGGGCAGTGACCTGCACGCCCGCGTCGCGCATCAGATCCACGTTGCGCTTGCCCTGGCGATCGAGGCCGGTTTGATTCGTAATTAAGCCGACCCGCTTCCCCTGTAATGGCGCGAATTTCTGCTGCTCAAGTACATCGAGTCCGGTGAATACCTGGTGATCCGGAACCACCATCCGCCGCACGCCCGCGGTCTCCAGCGTCTCGTTGTATCCCACCAGACTCACGCCCGGTACGTCCAGACCCATCGCCGCCGCAGCCACAGTCGCTACGCGCGAGCGGAGAGATGAGAGACTCTTCCCGGCTTTCGGATGGACCACGTTTGTCAGGAGAATGACATACGATTTCGTCGAGGGATCGATCCACACCGATGTGCCGGTGAATCCGGTGTGACCGTAGGAGCCGATCGGATACAGCTCTCCGCGATTCGACGAATACGGCGAATCGATATCCCAACCGAGGCCGCGCAAGATCGGCTGATCCGGCGGGGTCGCGGGCGAAGTGAATTTGCGTACGGTGAGCGGGGAGAAAATTCGCACGCCGTCGCGCTCGCCAAGTTCGAGCATCATTTCGGCAAAACGGGAAAGGTCGGTGGCCGTTGTGAACAAGCCGGCATGACCCGCAACGCCTCCCATGTAACGCGAAGTCGGGTCATGTACGATGCCGCGGAAGGGAGCGCCGGTATCCGGGTCGATCTCGGTGGGCGCAATCCGATCTCGCAGCGAAGCCGGCGGCCGAAACATCGTATCGCGCATGCCCAGCGGCTGGAACACGATCTCCCGCGCATATTCGTCGAGCATCTTTCCGCTGAGGCGGTGCACAATCTCGCCGAGCAGAACGAAATCAATATCGCTGTATACAAATCGCGTCGCCGGCGGACCGGCGGGCTTATCGATGAGCGCACGATGGATGCCGGTCTCATATCCAGTCCATGGCGGTTGCAGATCCAAGTCCGGACGAAGTCCCGAAAAGTGAGTCATCAGATCGCGTATAGTGATATCGCTCTTACCGCCCTGAAATTCCGGCAGGTATCTCGTCACCGGATCGGCGATCCGCAGCTTCCCTTCTTCAAACAGTTTCATCAGCGCCGGAGTGGTAGCGATGACTTTGGTGAGCGATGCCGCATCGAAAATGGTATCGATGGTCATGGGCTCGCGCGCTGGAACCAGCGCCCGCTCCCCATACGCCTTGCGATGGAGAATCTTCCCCTCGCGGCCCACCACCAGCACGGCTCCCGGAATCAAATCCTGACGAACGGCCTGATCGACGACCGCGTCCAGCGCCGCCGAGCCGCTGAACGATTCCTGCGCGTGCGCAAGGCCCGCGACTACAGCGCAGAGCATCAACGCAGTTTTCATGCCGGCCAGATTCATTGAAGTTTTTGCGCGATTCCGTCCAGCAGTCGGGCGAGAGCGAAATCTTTTTGCGTAATGCCGCCTGCGTCGTGTGTGCTCAAATCGACGGTTACGCGATTGTAAACGTTGCACCATTCCGGATGATGGTCCATCTTCTCGATCGCGGGCGCCGCCGTGGCCATGAAGCCGAAGGCGTGCGGGAAATCGGCGAACTTGTATTCCCGATGCAGTTTTTCGTTCTGAACGATCCAACCCGCGAGTTGCCCCATGGCGGCGGATACTTCAGCTTCAGTCAACTTTTTCATTTAAGCCCTCCCATAAATAGGAATCACCGCCCCGTTAACATCCGAGGCCGCATCGGATGCGAGCCAGACCAGCAGCTTCGCGATCGACTCCGGCGCCACCCATTTTGAAAAATCAGAGCCCGGCATGGATTTGCGATTTTGCGGGGTATCGATGATGCTGGGCAGCACCGCATTGACGGTAATTCCCGATTCCTTCACCTCCGCAGCGAGATTCTTCACCAGCGCCACCAGCCCGGCCTTCGATACGGCGTAGGCGATGAAATTCGGCGAAGGCTCCAGTGCCGCGCGGGACCCGATCGCGACGATTCGTCCCCGGCGAGCGGCCATCATCGGCTTCAGTGCCGCCCGCATACAACAAAACGCGGCACGCAGATTGACGTTCATCATTCCGTCCCAGACCTTATCGCTGGTCTCGGCCAGCTTCGTCCCACCGCTAAAGCCTCCGACCAGGTGGACTAAAGCGTCCACCGGACCATGCTGCATAGCCTGCTCCACCATGGCATCGCATCCCTCGCGCGTAGTCAGGTCGCCCGCGACCGTCGTGAAAGGCATCTGTTCCGGCCATGACAGGGCCGCGCCGATCACTTTATTTCCGGAGTTGAGAAACGCCTCGCAGACCGCCGTGCCAAGGCCGCCGTTCGCGCCAGTGATCAGAATGCTCATCGCAGAATTTAAATTGTACCGTGCTACCTACACATCTAGACCTACCGCGCGCATCAATTCGAGCGCGTTGCTTCGCCGCACGACACCGGGCCGCAGGAGGTAGTCGAAATGAATCTCCCCGCCCTCCAGCTGGTCCTCAAAGTGAACGTTGGCGGCGCGGCCGTTCAGCCTCTCCACAATTTCCGCGAGCGCGAGGTCGTGCGTGGTCACCAGACCGATGGCGCCGCGCTCGACCAGCCCGCGCACCACCGCCTCCGCACCGATCTGCCGGTCGTGCGAATTGGTTCCGCTCAGCAGCTCGTCGAGCAGGAACAGCGTGGGAAGGCCGCCGCGCGCCAGATCCACGATTTGACGGAGGCGCTCGATCTCGGTGTAAAAGCGCGAGCGGTTGTCCGCCAGGGAATCGTTGGCTCGCGTGGAGGCTCCGATGTATACGCGGGAGACGCGCAGATGTGCGCTGGTGACGGGTGCACCGGCCCAGGCCAGCACTGCATTGAGACCGATGGCGCGCAACAGCGTGCTCTTCCCCGACATATTCGAGCCGCTGACGATCCATAACCGCGTAGCTCCCCCGAGGTTCACGTCGTTGGCGACGGAAGTGTCCGGCGGGATCAGAGGATGCTGAAGCCCTTGCGCTTCGAAGATCGGTTCAGTTTCCGGAGCAAGTTCAGCCCACCCGGCATAAGGGCGCTCGTAAGCGAAACCGGCCAGAGAACAGAGCGCTTCAAATTCGCCGACCGCGGCAATCCATTCGCCGATCCGCGGGCCGGATTCGAACCCGCCAGGATTCCACCGCCATCGCGAACTGCGCGGTCCAGACCAGGACCGCCGCTATCGGCCGAAAAAACTGATTGTGCGCCGAATCGAGATATTCTAGCGCTCGCTCCAGCCGCCGAATTTTCTTCGAAGCCCTTTGCCCTTCGCTCCCCATTCTGCCGCCCAATTTCACCAGGAGGGGTGATGTGAATGTTTCGCGCTCCAGCCGTTCGAGGAGAAGTCCCAGCAGTTTTAACTCGCGCGCGGGCACGTCCACGCTGTCCGCCACCCGCTCCACCGCTTCGCGCGCAAACAGGTGATAAATCAGCTCCGCCAGGATGACGGCGAGAAATGGCCGGAGGCTGAGGACCTGAGCCATGAACAATAGAAATGTAATAACGGCGGCGCACGCCAGCAGAAATGCCAGAATGCGCGCGCCGGGAAAAAACTGCACCACCGGCCGCGAGCCCCACTCCGCAATCGTCTGGTGGTCTACCGCGGCGCGAATGTCCTCGCCCATCACCGCCAGCTCTTCGCGCAGATCCAAGCGCGGGATCAGCTCCGCGACAGCCTGCTGCCGGGCCAGAATTTCTTCTCGCTTCCCAGGCGCAAGAAGCCAGCGCGATAGAGTCCCTTCGCCCGAAGCGGTCCGGCACGTCGAGAGCAACTCGAAGAGCGATCCCCGGCCGAACAGGTCCAGATCGTCCGAATAGACATGTTTTGAATCTCGAAAACGCTCGCCTTGGCTTCCTGTACCGATCCAGCGATTTTCGATGCGGGAAGTAGCGCGTTCCCAATACGCGACCCGTCGTCTGGCGGCGGACCGCTCGCGATCGCGCCGATCCAGCACAATGGCCAACACAATAAATGCCGCCAGAGGCGCCAGCAGCCACCATGCAGAAATAATCCCGGCTCCCAAGGCTAACGCTGCCAGTACCAGAGTGGCTCCGCCGGTGGCGAGCCGCGTATTCCCGACGCGGCGATAACGACCCTCACAACGCAGCAGCGCCTCTCGCGAACGCTCCAGGCGGATGCGATATTCCTCGGCAGGCGGCAATATCTGATTCTAGCCTGCAACGCTCTTCGGCCTTCTCCTGTATTCTGGAATTTCAGCTCTCCATGCTCCCCCGCCTTCGCAGCGATCTCGATTTCTTTCCATCCCCCGCTCCCGATCGGCCTGGTTTGGTTATCCGCGATCCGTTTCAATACTGCGATTCGACGCTAATCGTACCGCCCGCGCTGGTGGCCTGCCTTGCATTCTTTGACGGGGAGCGCAGTGAACTCGACCTGCGAGAATATCTGTTGCAACTCACCGGCGATCTGGCATCGGTCGGACTGCAGCAGCACCTCATCGAAACGCTTAGCGAGGCCGGATTGCTGGAAGATGAGGCTTTCGCCCGTCATAAGCGAGAGGCGGAGCGGACTTTTGCTGCTGCGCCGCTCCGGGAAGCGGCGCATGCCGGTGGAGGATATCCAGCGGAGCCAGATGCACTTAGGGAAACTCTGCGCGGTTATCTTGCCGGCGCCGAAGACGCCGCATTAGCGCCAGATGAGCGCGTATTGGCCATCGCTGCGCCGCACGTGAGCCCGTTCGGTGGTGTCGATGCTTATCGCGCAGCTTATGCCTCGCTCCGGCCCGCAGACGCCGAGCGCATTTTCGTGATTCTCGGCACGTCCCACTACGGTCATCCAGACCGGATCGGGCTGACTAGGAAGCCTTTCGTTACGCCTCTGGGCGAGGCGGTCACGGACACTTCCATCGTAGAAGAATTATTGCGGAGCGCCGGGGACGCGGCGGCGATTGAAGATTACTGCCATTCCTTTGAGCACTCCATTGAATTCCAGGTGGTATTTCTTCAATATTTATTCGGCCCCCGTATCCGCATCGTTCCAGTGCTCTGCGGCTCCTACGCCCGCAGTTTGTATCGCGGCGGTTTCCCGGAGAAAGATGAAGGCGTCCACCGAATTCTCGAAGGTCTCGGTGAGCTGGCCGCGCGCGCGGGCGACAGGCTACTGTGGGTACTGGGTGTCGACATGGCGCATATCGGGCAGCGTTATGGCGATGAGATCGCGGCCACCGCGGGGCGCGACGATATGGAAACCGTGGAGCGCCGCGACCGCTCCCGCATCGAGCGCATGGAGGCAGGAGACGCCCGCGGTTTCTGGGAGCTAGTGCAGGAGAATCATGACGATTTGAAGTGGTGCGGTTCGGCGCCCATCTATACATTCCTGAAAGCCATGCCCGCCGCTCGCGGCCGCCTCTTGCAATACCGCCAGTGGAATATCGATCCGCAGAGCGTGGTGAGCTTCGCGGGCATGAAGTTTAGCTAGCCCACAGAGGCGGGCGGCCGCCTCATCCCTGGAAAGAAAACCGCCGCCTGCCTTGGTTGTGCGGCTGTTATTTAGAAGATCGGTTATGTTAGAGTGGCGGTACGATGCCATCACCAAAGCAACCAGTCGAGCCCAAACCACCAGCGAAGGAACCGCCCAATAATACTGGTGGAATGACCCGCAAAGGTTTCGGACGGCTGATCAAACAGGCGATCACCAAGCACATCCCGAAGCTGGATTCTAAATCGACGTAAGCTTCTCACACGCCGGTCCACTCCGCGACCGTCTTCATCCATTCCACAGCGAAGACTTTGCGGCCTTCGCGATTGTGCCACCAGCTTTCAGCCTTGAAATAGATATCCGGAGCGGCGACTACGAAGAATGTCATATCCGGAGCCGCGGCGCGATAGATTCCTCCAGCACGCCGCGTGTGATAGTTGCTGGTGACCAGGAGAATTCGCTTCGCATCGAGACGGCGCAATTCGGGCACGATCGCTCGCGCTTCGTCAAACGTCGACGTGGCTTCATTTTCGAAGTGGATAAAATACGACTCCGGATATCCGGCCTTCACCGCAAACGGGATTGCAAGATCGCACTCGTGATGCCCATAAAATCCGTTCGGCCCACTTACGAGAACCTTAGGTGCGTAGCCCTCCCGCACCAGCCGCGCGGCCGTCAGAATCCTATTGCCGTAAGAATCGCCTCCGAGCACCACGGCGATATCCGCTTTCTGGGGCGGTCCGCTGTGCACCAGGTATGAGCCGAGAGCGGCCAGGATTATGGTACGAAACAGAATCGACAACACCAGCAGGCAGGCAAGCCCCAGCGCCAAAATACGAAGTTTTCGATTCACCTCAGGAAGAAACCTATGTCTCGTCCGAACCCCGCGGATCGAGGCTGCCCACCGACTTCAGACGTTGAAACATTCGCTCGACTTCTTCCTCATCCTCGGCGCGCAGCAGTTGGTAGCGGGGCGGGGGCGATTGCTTCGGCTCAACTGCGGGCGGTTCACCCCAGAATTGCCGATACGGCACGCCGTCGAGCAATGCCTCGCGTGAGTATCGCCGCAAATGCCGCAGCAGACTGATTGAAGATTCGAAATCGCCTGGATAAACGAGCAGCACCTGCCTCCCGCCGCTCAACGACAGCTTCACCGCCAGCGGCGCGTTCCATCCGGTCCGATCCAGGCGGCGGATATCGCTCCATGCGACAGCCATTCGACCAATCTTCAGGTGCGTCTCGTGAATCTCGATGGCAGGTCGAAGAGCCAGCAGAGAAACCAAGAGTGCCGAGATCGCGAACAACGCGGCGGCTATCCAAGCGGGAGACCAGCGGAGACCGGTCCAGGCGGCGAACGTTGTCCCCCCAGCCGCGAAAAACGCCATGAAAACGAAACGGCGAGAGGGAATGTAGCGCGCGACCAGACCACTCACAATAATCAGACTACCATTTCTCTTTAAATAAGGGTGCGGCGCACCCTTTGCCGTACCTAGTTATAAGTCGGAAACGTCTGGGAAATGTGATCGTGCCAGGTGAGTTTCTCTTCGTCGACCACCGCCCACACTACTCCGACGCCCGCCGAGAGGAGGCTCAGCAAACTCACTGCCTGGCGAAGGCCGCGCTGCCAGCGATCCGGCGGACGGCCGTCAAAATCCACCAGCTTGAGGCCGGCAAAACGCATCCCAGGCGTATCGCCATCGGCGAGACACCACAGGGCCCGGTAAAACAAGGCCAGTGCCGCGGCCATGCAAATCAGGAATGGAGCATTTTGTTTCGAGAGCACGAGGTTGCCTCCCGAGAGGAAAAAGATTGCCAGGAACAGCCCGACGGCGATCAGCATCATGCTGGCGTCGAAAGCCGCCGCGATCATGCGATGCAAAGGCGCAGCCACGGGCGCGTCACAATAAATTACTGGCGCGCCTGACGGCGAGTCCTCAAATGCATCGTAGAAATCCAGCGACTGTTGCTGTTGTGCCGACCGCGTTGAGCCGGACCGTGGAGAACGCGTCTGCACCCGCCGGCGCGCCGGGGAGGGGTTTTCGAGCGGAGGCGCTACCGGCGTCAGCGTGGGAATCGGGATCACATTCGAACCGCGCGATGCCTCCCGAAAAAGAGGCCGCTGATAATTTAGATTTTCAGGAGGCGCTAAAATCGCAGGCTTCCGCGCCGTCAAAATTTCCAGATCTGGAGCGGTGGAACTTGAAAACGCGAGCGGAAGGGATACGTCCAGGCGACGGCCGCACCGGACGCAACGCCGCTCGTCCTCTTCATTCTCCGTTCGACAATATCCGCACTCCATACGATGTTCACCCTCGCTTGACTGACGCCGCGGCCCTCTGCTACGGTTCTCGATTGACTCCCCAGGTCGACGCCGGTGCGAGGCGTGCCGATTTCGCTCCGATCAATTTCGGTTTAATCCTTGGTAGCATATTCCAGTACTTTTGTCACGGGTTTTTTTTCGCGCGCGTGGCCGTTTTATCACTCCTTACGCTGAGTCTCCTTATACGAGATCTTGGTGCTCAAGTTTTTCAACCCCCTTTACCCGCGCCTCCTCAGCCGGCGCAGCCCAGCCCCAACCCGAATCAGAAAGTCCGCACGCCCCGCCCAGAAGTTCCCGACACAAGTTCGGTCTACATCGAATCGCTCACGCAGGAAGTCAATGGATCGTGGCGCTACATGCGCGGCAGCGTCCGCATCGAGACTATCGACATGCAGCTCAAAGCGGACGAGGTCGACTGGAACGAGGATACCGGCGAGGTGGAGGCGCGCGGTCATGTGCACTTTGAACATTTCGTCAGAGGGGAGAAATTGGATTGTGACAAGGCTGATTACAATATCGACGACGAAACCGGAAACTTCTACAATGTCAGCGGCACCTCGCAGCCGCAGATTGTTGCCCGACCGGGCCTGCTGACGACAACTAACCCATATTATTTCCATGCGCAATGGGCTGAAAGATTAGAGGATCACTACATTTTACATAACGGCTTTCTGACGGATTGCATCGTGCCCCGGCCCTGGTGGATCTTCAAAGGTCCGCTGTTCGATATCGTCCCCGGCGATCACGCCATTGTGCGCCACTCCTGGTTTTATTTGAAGAAATTTCCCCTTTTTTATACGCCCTATTTCTATAAGTCGCTTAAAAAACAGCCGCGTAGAAGTGGTTTCTTAATCCCGCAAGTAGGCTACAGTTCTTTGTTCGGCCCCGACGTCGGATTCGGTTACTATTGGGCTATTAACCGGAGTTATGACCTCACCTATCGGGGCATTTACTACACGGGAGCCGGATTAGCGAACCATGCGGAGCTGCGCGGCAAGGTAAACGAATCCACGGCATTCGATCTGTCGGTCTTTGGCGTTGACGACATTCAGGTGCCGGCCAACAGCGGCTACCGAATCACGATGCAGGGAAAGTCCGACTTGGGCGATGGTTGGTTGGCGGTGGGCCAGCTCGACTATTTGTCCTCCCTCAATTTCCTTCAACAGTTCACGCAGTCCTTTAACGAGGCGGTGTTTTCGGATACCCACTCGGTGGGCGACATCAGCAAGCACTGGTCCGATTTCGGGGTGGATTTTGTCGCCCAGCGCGAAGTCAATTTTCAAAGTACGACTCCAGGGGATACCATCGAGATCCGTAAACTGCCGGAGGTCGACTCCACCGTTCGCGAGCACGAAATCGATTTCGATAAATGGCCGGTGTGGGTGTCGTTCGATTCCAGCGCCGGATTACTCGACCGAAGCCAGCTATTGTTCCAGACGCGGCAGTTCGTTGATCGGGTGGATCTTGCGCCGCATGTATCGACTGCGTTCCGATGGAATCACATCGAGCTGATCCCCACCTTCGGCATTCGCGAAACCGAATACGGAGCCAGCTTCGTGGATGGCCAGGGTATGGGAAGCAGCCTACTGCGAAGCTCACGCGATGTGACGCTCGATCTGATTCTCCCCTCGCTGGAGCGTGTCTTTGCGGCGCCGGCCTGGATGGGTCAGAGGGTCAAGCATGTAATCGAGCCGCGCGTTACTTACAAATATGTGACGGGCATCGACGATTTCCAGAAGATCCTGCGTTTCGATGAGAACGATTTGCTGACGGATACCAACCAAATCGAATTTTCGCTCACGAACCGCCTGCTGGCCAAAGATAAGAATGGCACCGTCAGCGACTTCTTGATCTGGCAGCTACGCTATGACCGCTATTTCAATCCAACCTTTGGCGGCGCCGTGCTGCCATGCCAGTCAGGTATATCGCTTTCGTGCAGGAATGTGATCGACAGCTCCATCGATTTGACGGGGTTCGCTTTCCTCGACGGGCCGCGTAATTACTCTCCGGTGGTAAGCGTCTTGCGACTTCAGTCGAAGGTTGGAGTCGAGTGGCGTACCGATTACGATCCGCTGCGCCATGGCATTACGAACAGCAGCTTGACAGTCGATGGCCGCATAAAGCAATACTTCTGGTCTTTAGGCCATACCGATGTAAAGACAGACCCTTTGTTAGCGCCGAGCGCCAACCAGGGACGGCTGCGTCTAGGCTACGGGAGCCCCAATCGGAGGGGCTGGAACTTCGGCTTCGATATCTTTTATGACTTTCACCAGGACACACTTCAGTTCTGGCAGACTCAGATCACCTACAACACCGACTGTTGCGGCATCAGCGTTCAATATCGCCGAATAAATATTGGAACCAGGGACGACACCCAGATCGAAGGATCCTTCGCGATATCGAATATCGGGACATTCGGAAACCTGAAAAAACAGGAGCGCATGTTTTAGCCAACGCGTCAATCGGATTTGGTCGGCGTAGAGGTTTGTGTATCCGGCTTAGAAGCGGGCGTAGCCGGCTTCGCATCCGATTTGGAGTCGGCCTTTGAATCCGTTGCCACATCTGTCTTTGCTTCGGACTTCGTTTCGGACTTCCCTTCGGCCTTAACGTCCGGCTTTCCTTCGGATTTTGAGTCGCTGTCACCGCCGGGTTTGGATTCTTCGGGTTTGCCATCGGCGGCGGGCGATTTCTTGGCGTAGTCCGTGGCGTACCAGCCATGGCCTTTTAGATGAAAAGCAGGCGCTGAGATCAGCCGTTCCACGTGGCCGCCACACTCTGCATGAACTGTGACCGGGGGATCGGAGAACTTCCGAAGCAGCTCGAATTTCTTTCCGCACTTCGAGCATCGGTATTCATAAAGGGGCATCTTTAGTCCGCTAATTACTGGACGAGGGTCAGACCCTTAACCGCGCGAATGGCACGGTTCATCAACTCGTCTACATTTGGCTGGGTCGCGGGAGGTTCCGGGTTATCGGGAATGCCGTCGTCCCCGACGACCTCGGGCTCAGCCTCGGCTTGGATAATATTGGGTGTAACGCCGTTATCCTGAATCGCCTTCCCGTCGGGGGCATAATACTTAGCTATCGATAAGATCACCGCGCTGCCGTCGTCGAGCGTGATCGCCTTGTGTATTGCGGCGTCGCCATAAGTTCTTTCGCCTACTATCTCGGCGCGCTTGGAATCCATGAGAGCCGCTGCCGCGACTTCCGCCGCATCCGCTGTTCCTCGGTCCGTAATGACTACCAGGGGCAGCTTCGTAACTTGCTTGGAAGCGATCGCGTCAAAGTCCTGGCGAGCCGCTTTTTGTCCTTGTGAGTAGGTGATCAGACCCTTGTCGAGGAACAGATTCGCCAGTGCTACTCCGTCCTCGGGAGAACCGAGCGCGCAATGGCGCAGATCCAGAATGAAGCGCTTGGCGCCCTGCTTTTCGAGTTCGGCAACCTTCGCCGCCACTTCTTTCACGTGACCCTGCGCAAGGGTGACGGTCTGGATCTCTCCGATCGGCTCCGGCCCCTGGTCCGTAATCAGGCGCGCGGTCACCGGCGGATAAACTACCGGAACCCGAATGAGCGTAATTTTCTGGGGCTCGGTGCCACGCGCGCGCAGTACCCCAAGCTCAACCGAGGTTCCAGTATCTCCCTGCAGCAGCATCTGGGCAAAAGCCAGGGGCATGTCGCGCGTCGCAACATTGTTGATGGATTCGATCACGTCGCCAGTCGTCAGCGAGGCTTTAGCCGCGGGTGAGCCGGGGATTGAATCCACGACGCCTACATATCCCATGCGCTTCGAGATCACCAGACCTACATCCGACTTGTTGGCGTCCTTCGATTTCAGATACTGCTTATACTGGTCTGAGTTCAGATAACTGGCATAGGGATCGATGGATTCCAGCATCCCGTTGATCGCGCCCAGCGTCACCGCCTTCATGTCCGGCTCCTCGACATAATCGGCTTTGATGCGCGCCAGGACTTCGCTGTACACCCCCAGATGATTGTAAGGAGTGTCGGTCGACGCGCTGCGGCCGTGGACCGCACCGAATAACAGCAACACGACCAGGCAAGTGGAAGAAGCGACCACCGCGAATTGATAACGACGTTTCATATAGGCAAACGGCCTCTTTCTAGAGAATACCAGACCTGGGTTGAACTGAGAAGCCTGAACGGAGAAGCGAGAATCCCGGCCAGACGCCGCCAGCCCCCATTGACTTCACCCGTCATATTTCTGTTACACTCAACCCGTTGGCCATGCGAACCGCTGGATACACCCGTGCCCAGGTCGGCGTGCTGGTCGCGATTGGCGCTGTTTTTCTTACAAATTGCGCTACAACGACCCGGCCTCAGGAGTTCCGCACCTTCTTTTCGCCGCCGGGCCCTCCCTCCGCTCCTGCCCAGGAAACGCCCATCGAACCGCCGCGCCTCGGCCCAGACCCGTATGCGAATGAAACACCGTTCCTGACCGCCTCCCTTCCCCGCCTTCCCCGCCCCTCCGATACCGATCTGGTCCTGAAGACCGCCGACGATCTTTTCGCCGCCGGCAAGAAAGCCTACCAGGAAGGACGACTGGACGAAGCTCGGAAGCAGTTCAACGCCGCAGTGGCGGCTCTGTTAGCGGCTCCCGAGAACCTCCCGGAAAGGGCCCGGCTGGAGCGCCATCTGGAAGAGCTGGTTGAGAATATTTATCGTTATGATGTCGATCAGGCCGGAGTGGGCGATTCCGAAGAGCAGGTTTCCTATGACAAATCGCCCCTCGAAGGCATTTTGGAAATGACCTTTCCCGTGGATCCGGGGCTCCGGAATAAGGTCAGGGAACAGGTCGAAGCGACTGTCTCGCAGCTCCCGCTTGAGGAGAGCGATGCCGTGGTCGGCGCGATTCACTTCTTCTCCACCGAACGTGGCAAGAAGATTCTATCCGCGGGATTGCGGCGTTCCGGCCGCTACAAGGGATTGATCGAACGGATTCTGGCCGAGGAAGGTCTCCCGCAGGAATTGATTTTCGTGGCCCAGGCCGAATCGGGTTTCCTGCCGCGAGCCATGTCTAACAAGCTGTGCGTCGGTTTATGGCAGTTCGCAAAGTTCCGTGGACGCGAGTACGGCCTACAACAGACGCCCGCCACCGACGACCGTATGGACCCGGAGAAAGCCACGCGCGCAGCGGCACGGCACCTGCACGACCTCTATACACATTTCGGCGATTGGTATCTGGCGCTGGCCGCCTACGATTGCGGTCCGGGATGCGTTGACCGCGCCGTCGCGCGCACCGGTTACGCGGATTACTGGACTCTCCGCCGCCTCAACACACTGCCGAAAGAGACCAGCAATTACGTTCCTGTGATCCTGGCGATGACGATTATGGCGAAAAACGCCAAGGATTATGGCCTCGATAACCTGGAATTAGACCCACCGCTCGAGTTCGACGCTTTGGAACTCCAGACCCCCACCAATCTCATGCTGGTGGCGGAGGCGGCAGGCCGGCCGTTGAGCGAGCTGCGGGAACTAAACCCCGGGTTGCTGAAGCCCGTCGCGCCCGCCGGCTACGCTTTACGTCTTCCCAAGGGCACGGCTGAGGCGGTGGAGTCGGCGTTCGCCATCGTGCCGCCCAATCGTCGCGACTCATGGCGGCTGCATCGTGTGGAAACCGGCGATACTATTGCCGCTGTGGCCAAGCGGTATGGGACCACCGCGACTAGCATCGATGCGGCCAACCATGATGGAATCCCCGGCCCTGGAGCTCTGATGGCGATTCCCGTCTCCTATCCAGGCGCTCGCGTCGTAAGAACGGTCGCGGTGCGGCGGCATTCTCCCGTAACGGCTTCGACAAAGAAGACGGCCGCTACTCCCAAAACGGTTGCTCACAAAGTAGCCGCAAAATCGCCCGTGCATCGCGCTGTCCCAGTCGGAACACCCGCCAGCTAGATCCGCACTGAGAAATCCAACCTCGAATTGGTACTTTTCGCTTGCCTTCCGGGTAAAACGCGATATTCTTATTTTTGATTACAGCCTGCAAGGAGGCAGACTTAAGATGCTAGAGTACCGGCTTTCCCCCGAGGACGACGAACTCGACGACTTCGAAGAAGGAACCAACATCAACGTGGATGACGACATGGGAGATTACGGATTGGACGACGAAGAGGACGAGGAGTTAGTCGTGACCACGGTAACCGGGGGCGTCGTACTGCCTCCGCAACCTGTCAGTTCAGGAGCGGAGGGAGCCAAATCGCCCGCGCCCGCTAAAAAGCCGGTGAAGAAAGCTTCCGCCGCTAAGAAGACTGCGCCTAAGTCCGCAGCGAAGGCGCCGCCAGCCCAGAAGGCCGCGTCCGCCCATAAGCCTGCCGCTAAGAAATCGGCCTCGAAAGCGCCCTCCAGGAAATCATCCGCGAAAGCGGCTCCAAAGACTGCGGCGAAAAAATCTGCAACTAAGTCGGCTGCTGCTAAGAGGTCTGCGCCTAAAAAGGCCACAGCGTCGAAGACAGCCCGCAGAGCGGCTCCCAAAAAGGCTAAAAGCAAGGGCAGGAGCAGGTAGACCTTCGGTCGTAAAATTCCATCAAGGGCCGGGTACACCGGCCCCCATTGTTACCCCACCCGGCTTCAGTCGATTTTCCCGACCACGGCCCGGCAGCGCTCGTAAAGTTGGACCAGCGCATCCACCTGTTCCTCGAGGGTCTTTGGAGACTTACCAGCGAAGCCTGCCCCAGCCGATGTTTTGCCCAGCCCGGTGGTTCCCGCAATGAATCGCATCAGCTCCAGCGCGACCTCATCCTTGCTGGCAGGCGGCCGTGCGGGTGGTGGAGTAGTATCTTTATCTTCCGTCATATAATCTCTAAGGTACTGCATTCGCCCACCCACTCATGCCCGTCGACGCCGTTCGCCTGATCCGGAAAATGCGCGGCGGCGCTCAGGCTCATCTGATCGAAGCCGCCGACCGCAACTTCTACGTGGTCAAGTTCCTGAACAACCCCCAGCACCGCAGAATTTTGGTGAATGAATGGATTGGCTCCTGGTTCCTCAATTACCTGGGAATCTCTACGCCCGAGGTAGCGATTGTCAGCCTATCTGAGACATTTCTTCACGAAAATCCGGATGTGCACATCCAGCTTGGAACACATCGGCACCCAATCCAGCCGGGATGGCACTTTGGCTCGCGCTTCCCCGGCGATCCAGGGCGAAATATCGTTTACGATTTCCTGCCCGACGTGCTTCTCGATAAAGTGGAAAATCTCGCCGATTTCCGCGGCGTGCTTGCATTCGATAAATGGATCGGCAATGCCGACTCCCGCCAGGCGGTCTTCTTTCGCGCCCGTCTCAAAGAGTGGCTGCCGGCGTCTGCGGCGCATTCCTCGCGTCTCGGCTTCGTGGCGCAAATGGTGGATAATGGTTACGTCTTCGAGGGACCGCACTGGCGACTGGCGGATTCGCCCATCCAGGGCCTTTATTTCCGCCCGCTGGTTTATCGCAGCGTGTGCAGGCTGGACGATTTTCAACCCTGGCTCGACCGCATTGTGCATTTCCCCGACGAGGCGGTAGACCACGCATTGAAACAGATTCCGCCGGGCTGGCTGGAAGGCGAAGAAGAATCGCTGCAACAGCTTTTGGGCCGCCTGATTGCCCGGCGCAAGCGGGTACCGGATTTGATAGAAGCGAGCCGGGGAGGACGGGTCAATCCGTTCCCCAATTGGTTGTAATTCCCCGGTGATTCGTCGAGCTGAAAGGTGAAAAAGAAATGGGTAGTATTGCAATTCAGACCAGAGCCGGCGAATTTCGCGAGGCACTACATAGCCGCGTGCTGGTCGCGGACGGCGCCATGGGCACTGCGCTCTACGCAAAGGGTGTCTTCATTAATCGCTGCTATGACGAGCTGAACCTCTCGCTGCCCGCGTTGGTCCGCGATGTCCACCAAGAGTACGTGAAAGCGGGCGCGGAGATTATCGAGACCAATACTTTTGGCGCGAATCGTAAACGCCTGGCCGCTTTCGGATTCGGGGAAAAAGTGCGCCTGATCAATCAGGCCGGCGTGCGAATCGCCCGGGAAGCTGCGCGTGAGCATGCCTTCGTCGCCGGAGCCGTGGGGCCTCTGGGTATCCGTCTGGAGCCGCTCGGCGCGACTAGTTTTGCCGAAGCGAGGGCTACTTTTCGCGAGCAAGTCGAGGCGTTGGTCGAAGCGGGGATAGATCTGCTGGTTCTTGAAACATTCCGGGACACGAATGAAATTCGCGAGGCAATCCTCGCTGCGCGCGAAGCCGCCGGCGATGAGATTACGCTGATCGCGCAGCTCAGTATCGAAGACGATGGCCGCCTGCGTGATGGCACTTCCACCGAGGACTTCACGCGGCGTCTGGACGAGTGGCCCGTGGACGTGATCGGCCTGAACTGCTCCTCGGGTCCGAAGGTAATGCTCGAGACCATCGAAAAAATGGTGCTTCATACCAGGAAGCCGCTCAGCGCGATGCCCAACGCGGGTCTGCCTACGACCGTCGAGGGGCGGAATTTGTACCTGTGCTCGCCTGAATACATGGCGCAGTACGCGCGGCGGTTTCTGATCGCGGGCGTGAGGATCGTCGGGGGATGCTGCGGCACTACGCCGGGCCACATCAAAGAAATTCGAAGCGAGGCTCGCAGCCTGCAGCACGTGCAGCAATCGCAGGCGATCGCGATCGAGGAGCCTTTCACGCGCCCCAAGGCGCTCGAGAAGGTGCCGGTCGCGGAGAAAAGTCTGCTGGGCGCGAAACTGTCCGCGGGAAAGTTTGTCGCATTCGTCGAAATTCTGCCGCCGCGGGGGATTGACGCCTCAAAGGAAATCGAGGGCGCGAAGTTGTGCAAGGCGGCCGGGATAGACTGCATCAACGTGCCGGATGGACCGCGCGCCAGCGCCCGTATGAGCGCACAGGTCACCTGTCAATTAATCCAACAGCAGGCCGGGATCGAAGCGGTGCTTCACTTCTGCTGCCGGGATCGCAATATCCTGAGCATTCAGAGCGAACTGCTCGGCGCATATACAGTAGGAGTCCGCAACCTTATCTGCATCACCGGCGATCCTCCCCGCATGGGCACCTACCCGGACGCGACCGCGGTCTTCGATGTAGACGCGATCGGGCTCACCAATATCGCCAATAATCTGAACCATGGCCTGGACCTGGGCGGTAATCCCATGGGATCGCAAACCGCGCTGCTGATCGGGGTCGGCGCGAACCCCGGCGCCTTAAACCTGGACGAGGAACTGCGCCGCTTCGACTGGAAAATGCAGGCGGGCGCCGAGTACGTTGTCACGCAGCCGGTCTTCGATCTGGATCTGCTGGAAGCATTCCTCAAGCGGACCGAGCATCACAAGCGTCCCTTTATTGCCGGTATTTGGCCGCTCACCAGTTATCGCAACGCCGAGTTTATGGTAAACGAGCTGCGGGTACCGGTGCCGGATATCTACATGGACCGGATGCGCCGCGCCGAAAATGCGGAGGCTGCGCGGGCTGAAGGTATCGCCATTGCGCGTGAAATGGTGGAGCGAGTGCGGCCGATGGTGGCGGGCGTTCAGTTAAGCGCGCCTTTCGGACGATACCAAATGGCGATTGAAGTGGCCGAAGCCATAGGCCCGCGAGACTAGTACACTATATTGAATTAACGTGTCCACCGACCTGATCGAGATCGATTCGGAGCAGCCGGGACAACTCGCCATTGAGCGCGCTGCCGCCGCTATCCGCCGCGGCGAGGTGGTCGCGATTCCTACCGACGCGCTTTACATGCTAGTAGCCGATCCTCTAAATCTGCATGCGGTAGGGCGCGTTTTCGCCGCGAAGGGTCGCGAAACCGATCGCGCGCTTCCTTTGTTGGTCAGCGACTTGGTCATGGCCGAAGAACTGGCCCGGGATATTTCGACGCGGTTCTATATCCTGGCGCGGCACTTCTGGCCAGGACCCCTGACGATCATCGCGCCCGCTTCCTCGCGCGTGCCGCTGAAAGTTACCGGTAACACGGGTCGGCTGGCGATGCGGCAGTCCACATCCAAGGTCGCCAACGCGCTACTCGACAGGCTTGCTCAGCCGCTCATCTCGACGAGCGCCAACATCTCCGGACAGCCGACCTGCACCTGTGGAATTGAGGTTTTCGGAGCAATGGACGGCCGCGTGGACCTAGTGCTCGACGGCGGAACCGTGAGTGGGCCGGGGGCCACCACAGTAGATGTAACCGAGCCGTATTGGCGCGTTATTAAAGAGGGCGCGATTCAGGAGAAAGAAATCGCAGATGTTTTGAAGGGCACTTAGATGAGGCTTCTTTTCGTTGCGGCAATATGCGCCGGCTTGCTCGGCGCGCAGACTTCCGGAAATGCGCTAGACGCGCTCGCCTCTAAATCCGCAGCGGCGAATTATCGCGAGTACATCGAGCTCCTGGCGATTCCAAACGTCTCAGCCGTGCCCGCGGATATCCAGAAAAATGCGGCTTTTCTTGACGCGGCATTCCAGAAGCGGGGATTTAAGACGACCATCTGGCCAAATAACGGTCGGCCGCTGTTATTCGCGGAGTTGCTAGCGGCTCATCCTGAAAAGAAGACGGTCCTGTTCTATATGCACATGGACGGACAGCCGGTCACTCCATCGGAGTGGCATCAGGAGAGCCCTTTCGAGCCTGTGCTTAAGCATCGCGGCCAATCCGGCGCATGGGAATCGATTCCACTGGAGCAGCTCTACGGTTCGCGAGTCGATCCGGAGTGGCGCGTGTTCGCGCGAGGAGCCGGCGACGATAAAGGGCCGATTGAGATGTTCCTGTCGGCCATGGACGCGCTGCGCTCCACCGGTCAGGACCCGGCCATCAACATCAAGGTTGTGATCGATCCGGAGGAAGAAGGCGGCGGCGCGAAGGGCCTGCGCTCTTTTGTCGCTGAAAGGGCCGCGCAGATGAAGACTGACGCTCTGGTGGCGTTCGATGGGCCGATGGAAGAGGACAACAAACCCGTCCTCGAATTTGGCTTCCGCGGCGGCGCGGGCGTCCACATCATTGTGTTTGGCGCCAAAATCGAGGTCCACAGCGGTAATTTTGGGAATTACGCGCCGAATCCCCTTCAGAAGCTGGCCCGGTTGATCGGGAATATGAAAGACGACGACGGGCGCGTCACCATTCCCGGTTTTTATGACGCGGTCAAACTCGATCCCGAGACGCAGAAAATTCTGGCAGCGGTTCCATTCAACGAAGCCGCGTTAAACCGGCGTCTGGGCATCGCAGCCCGGGAGCAGGTGGGTCACAATCTGGCCGAAGCGCTGATGTATCCGACGTTGACGGTCAGCCGCATGGTCGGCGGGAGCCTTGGCCCCGATGGAAAGGTCGTGCCCTTCGCCGGCGCAGTTATTCCCGCCGTCGCATCCGCCGATATTCAGATTCGCGCCGTCCCTGAAACGCCCCCGGATTACCTACGCCCGGTCTTCACGAAGTACCTTCAGTCTCAGGGTTATCACTTGGTGGAGGGCCAGCCGACTGACGAGGAGCGCGCTCGCTACCGTGATCTGGCAATAGTCACCGTCTCCGGCGGAGGCGGCGCGATGCGAACCGAAATCAATACACCTCTAGGAGACTGGATGCGCCGCGCTTATAAAAGAGCGTTCGGCGAAGAGCCGGAATTGATCCCCCAAATGGGGGCCGGCCTGCCGATCGGCGCAATCGTGGAGGGTCTGAAAGTGCCGTTCGTGATCTCGCCGCTCGCCAATAGCGACGACAATCAACACACTTTTGACGAGAACCTCCGGCTTCAGAACTATATCAACGGAACCAAGAGCATCCTGGCGCTGTTGCAGGAAAGATTCTGAAATGATTGGGCCTATAATCGAGCCGCTGATAAGTCTTCTTGAAGTAATTCTCGTCATTGGCGCGATCCTGGCGATCGGTGCTCTGATCGCAACCGGCTCCTTCAGGCTTCTCTATCGAATTGTGTCGAGGCTAGCCGCCTCGCTCGTCAAAAAGCAGCCTTGCGAGGTCATCCCTATCCGGCCGGAGGATCCGACGAGCAATCTCGAAACTACTTCCCCTCTTTTTCCAGATTACGCGCGGCGTCTAAATGCTTCTGAAGCACAGGAAGCGCCTGAGTCGCATAGGCCTTAATATCCGCGTTGCTTCCGCTGTCTGCTTCTTTTTTATATTCGGCGATGGCTTTTTGATGCCCCGAGACCATCGCTTGCGCGAAGCGGCGATCGAAAGCGGCCCCCTTAAGATTATTGAAGGGCGCGATCATCTTGTTCTGTGCAGCATCCAGGCCCTTCGGTTCGTTATCGCCGGCTTTGCTCGCCGCCGTCCCAAGCTGCTGGTAATCGTTGGTATGATCGGTCACCAGCATCTGTCCGAAATCCTTGACAGCCTGCGACGCGCCTTGATCGGCGGCCATTTGCCCCAAATGTGCCTCCGTCATGTCCGTTTGCGCCGCAAAGTCTACGAATTTCTGGTCGTTAGTGCCCATATTGCTGGGTTGCGCGAGCACCGGTATAGAGCAAACAGCGCCGCAACACAAGCTCACAAGAATCATTCTTCCGCGCGTCATTTTGGCCCTCCTGTTGAAGTTTAAGGTAGGAAAGGTCAAAACGCCGTCAAAAGAAGATCACTTGATTACTAAAAGTAATTCCTTGGCTTCCACCGTTTGCCCCGGCTGAACCAGTTTTTTCTTGATTTTGCCGGAAATCGGAGCATATACGGTGCTTTGCATCTTCATCGCCTCAAGCACCAGGAGCCGGTCGCCTTTTTGGACCTTCTGATTCAGGTCCACTGCGATGCCCGTGACCACGCCTGGCGTGGGAGCGCCGACCTGGCCTGGGCTGCCGATATCCGCGAGTTGCTTCGAAGCCTCCGTTCGTACGGTGGATTTGTCCCGTACGCTTACTTCGCGAGGCTGCCCATTCAGCTCGAAAAAAACCGTCCGATGGCCGTCGGGACGGATCTCGCCAACGGTGAGAAACTTGATAGCCAGAATTTTGCCGGGCTCGATCTCGATCGCAATCTCGTCGCCGGTTTTCATCCCGTAGAAGAACTGAGGTGTGGGCAAAACATCCAGCTCGCCGTAGTTCTGTTGGGCGCGCGCGAATGCGAGAAAAACATCGGGGTACATCAAATAGCTGAGCACCTCGGTTCGCGTAGGAGAATGACCGGCCTTTTGTTCGACCAGCTCGGCCGTTTTGGAGAAATCGACGGGATCGAGATGCGAGCCCGGGCGCCCCTTGACCGGCTTCACACCTCGCAAAATGATCTGCTGCAATTTCTTCGGCCAGCCTCCCTCGGGTCGCCCAAGCGAGCCCGAGAGCATGTCGACCACGGAATTGGGGACGGCGAGAGCATGATTTTCCGGCCGGTCTTCAAACTCCTGCATGGTGATTCCATGAGTCACTAAGAAGAGAGCCATATCGCCCACTGCTTTGCTCGAGGGGGTCACCTTCACGATGTCCCCGAACGCGCGATTCACGTCGGCATAAGTGCGCTTAATCTCCGCCCATCGCTCGCCCAACCCCATCGATTCCGCCTGCTCTTTTAGATTGGTGTACTGGCCGCCGGGCATCTCATGGATATAGACCTCGGCTGTACCTGAATTGGGTGAATTGTCGAAGGGTTTATAGTAGCTGCGTACAGCCTCCCAATAATCGGCGCAGAGATTGAGAGCATCCAGATCGAGGCCGGTATCGCGTTTCGTATGCGCCAGCGCAGCAACCACGGAGTTTAGATTCGGCTGGCTAGTGGTGCCGCTCATCGAAGCCATTGCGGCGTCGGCAACGTCCACACCCGCATCGGCGGCTTTGAGAATCGATGCGGCGTTAATTCCGCTGGTATCGTGCGTGTGAAAATGGATCGGCACGCCCACTGCGTCGCGAAGCGCCCGGACCAGCTTTTCCGCCGCGTAGGGCTTGCATAGCCCGGCCATGTCCTTGATGGCGATGAAATGGGCGCCCATGCGCTCCAGTTCCGTAGCCATTCGCACGTAATATTCGAGCGGATACTTGTCGCGCTTCGGATCGAGAATATCGCCCGTATAGCAGACAGCAGCTTCGCAAACTTTGCCGGTTTTCAGAGCCGCCTGCATCGCAACTTTCATGTTGGGCAGCCAATTAAGCGAATCGAAGATGCGGAAAATATCGATTCCTTGCGCGGCTGCCTCGCGGATGAATTCGCCGACGACATTATCCGGATACGCTGTGTAGCCGACCGCGTTCGAGGCGCGCAACAGCATCTGGAAACAAATATTCGGGATCAGCTCGCGCAGCCGGAGCAGACGCTTCCACGGATCTTCGATCAGGAAGCGCATAGAAACATCGAAGGTCGCGCCGCCCCACATCTCGATGCTGAATAGATCGGGAAGACGGGCGGCGACAAATCCTGCAATCGCGGCCATATCGTAGGTGCGGACCCGCGTCGCCAGAAGCGATTGGTGGGCGTCGCGAAACGTCGTGTCCGTCAGTAGAAGTTTTTTTTGGGAGCGGGTCCACTCGGCGAATTGTTCCGGTCCGAGTCGATCCAGGAGCTGGCGTGTGCCAGGCGCGGGTGTCTGCGGTTCGTGCGCCGGTACGGGCGCTCGCCTGGGCTTATCCGGGACGGCCTTGCCCTTCATTTCCGGATTTCCGTTGACGATCACCTCGCCCAGATAGGTGAGGAGCTTGGTAGCGCGATCCCGGCGATGCGTAAATTTGAACAGCGCCGGTGTTTCGTCCAGGAATCGCGTAGTTACTTGCCCGGATTGAAACACGGGGTGGTTGACCACGTTTTCGAGAAACGGAATATTGGTCTTCACTCCGCGGATGCGGAACTCGCGCAGCGCCCGATCCATGCGCTGGCAGGCCTGTGGAAATTCCCTGGCCCACGCCGTTATCTTAACCAGCAGCGAATCATAGTACGGGCCGATCACCGCGCCGCCATAGGCCGATCCGCCATCGAGGCGCACGCCGAAGCCTGCCGGCGATCGATAGGTCTGAATCTTTCCGTAATCGGGAACGAAGTTGTTCTCCGGGTCCTCGGTCGTGACGCGGCACTGCAACGCGTAACCGTAAACAGGAATCCGATCCTGGGGAGGCAGGCCGATTTCGGGCCCATGCAACGCACAGCCCTGCGCGATGAGGATCTGCGAACGAACCAGATCGATGCCCGTGACCATCTCCGTCACGGTATGCTCCACCTGGATCCGGGGGTTCACCTCGATGAAATACCAGTCCCCGGTATCGGTATCCAGCAGAAACTCGACCGTGCCCGCGCCATAATATCCGGCGGCTCGGGCAATGCGCACAGCGGCTTCGCAAATCGATTGGCGAATCGTGCGATCGATCGCTACGGCGGGGGCGACTTCCACGACTTTTTGATGGCGCCGCTGTACGGAACAATCGCGCTCATACAGGTGCAAAATATTGCCGCTCCGGTCGCCCAGGATCTGCACTTCGATATGGCGGGGACGACGGATATACCGCTCTATGAATACCGCGCCGTTCCCGAATGCGGACGCCGCCTCGCGGCTGGCTTCTTCGAACCGGCTCTCCAGGTCAGCAGAGGAATCGACCACGCGCATTCCGCGGCCGCCGCCTCCAAAGGCAGCTTTTACGATTAAGGGATAGCCGATTTCTTTTGCGGCTTTTCGAACCTGCTCAGGACGGGAGAGTGCGCTCGGGGTGCCGGGAACCACGGGGACGCCGGCGTTCTCCGCAAGATGGCGGGCAGCGGTTTTGTCCCCAAGCAGATCGAGCAAGTCCGCGCTCGGCCCAACAAAGGTGATGCCCGCTGCCTCGCACGCGCGCGGAAAGGCCGGATTCTCGGAGAGAAAACCATAACCGGGATGAACCGCAGTCACGCCCTTTTCTTTCGCGAGCGCGACGATTCCGTCAATATCCAGATAAGCCTCGACCGGTCCTTTACCCTCGCCGATTTGATACGTTTCATCCGCCTTGAAGCGGTGCAGGCTGAGGCGGTCTTCTTTGGAGTAGATGCCCACCGTGCGCATGCCCAGTTCCGTCGCCGCGCGCATGATGCGGATGGCGATTTCGCCGCGGTTGGCTGCTAATAGCTTTTGCATTTTGGTTGTATGCTCGAAAGGTCTACTTATGATTTATCGCATACCCGTTATCGTCTCCGTCATTATTTCGTTTTGCGCGCTCCCGGCCGCCGCGCAGCCGCCGGCGCTTGAACAGAAGCTCTCCGACAGCATCGGATCGGCTCTTAAGGAAAGCGGCGCGCCGAGTGTTTCAGTGGCGGTGGTGGATAATGGCATGCTCAGCTATGCAAGGGCGTTCGGGAAGGCCAATATCGAGGCCGATCGCGATGCCGGTGTTCATACCCGCTATGCCGTCGGGTCCGTTAGCAAACAGTTCACGGTGGCGGCGATTTTGCTCGCGGAACAACAGCACAAGCTTTCGCTCGACGACAAAGTTTCTAAATATTTTCCGGACCTGACGCGCGCAAACGAGGTCACTCTTCGCGAGCTGCTTTCGCATACGTCCGGCTATGAGGATTATGCGCCGCAGGATTACATTATTCCGGAGTGGACCAAACCGACTACGCCTCAGGCGATTCTCGATCGCTGGGCCAAAAAGCCGCTGAACTTCGATCCCGGTACTCGATGGCAGTACAGCAATACCAACTATGTGATCGCCGGTAGAAATTTTCGAAAAAGCCTCGGGCCAGAAGCTACTGGCGTTTCTCAGTTCTAAGATTTTTGAGCCGCTGGGGATGAAATCTGCGGGCGATTGTGAGGTCGCCAGTCCGGACGATGCTAGCGCTTACACACGCTATGCGCTAGGACCGCCGCGCCCGGTCGAACGCGAGGGTAGCGGATGGTATTTCGCGGCAGGCGAGCTATGCATGACCCCTTCCGACCTGGCGTTATGGGACATGGCTTTCCTGCAAAAGAAAATCCTTTCTGCCAAGTCTTACGAGGAATTCACGCGCGAAGTGAAATTGAAAAACGGCGACCTCACGGGGTACGCCCTGGGGCTCAGCGTGGGGTCGATGAGAAATATTCCGACCATCTCGCATAGCGGCGAGGTCTCCGGCTTTCTGGCTTCAAACACAATGTTTCCTACTCGCAACGGCGCTGTAATCGTACTCTCGAACGAAGACGGTATCGATCTGATCGGTCCTCTGTCGCAGAGGATCGGAGCACTGCTATTTTTCCCGGCTCAGCCGCTTACCTCGGACCGGGAAACGCCGGAGGTTAAAGCGATTCTCGAAGGACTTCAGAAGGGCGAAATCAATCGCGCGCAGTTCACCAGCGATGCAAATTCGTATTTCGACGAATCCGCGCGGCACGATTATCAGATCTCCCTTTCCGCGCTAGGAGAGCTTAAATCCATCGTACTGGCGAATGAGGGCCTGCGAGGCGGCATGACCCATCGGACCTATCGGGCACAGTTTGAGAAGAAGACAGTGTTGCTAAATATCTACGTCATGCCCGACGGCAAATACGAGCAGTTTCTCGTGGTGGAACAGCCCCGCTAATTACCCCAGGAGCTGACGAGCCGCGCGGATGGTCTGCTCCACATCGTCCATCGTATTGTAGGTGTGGGGACAGAGCCGCACGCCGCCAGTCGGCGCTCCGGCGACACCGTACTTCACGTACAACTCATTCACGAATGCCGCCGTCTGCTTACGATCCATGCCGACCAGCTCAGAGACGGTTACTCCGCCGCTCAGCCTGGGGTCCATCGGCGTGATGACTCTCACCCGATTGATCTTCGAGAGACCTTCCTTGAGAGCGCTCGCTAATTCCGTGGTGTGCGCTTCCACATTGTCCAGGCCGATCATTGCGTGAAAATCAGCCGCGGTTCCCACAGCCGCTAAACCCGCGTCATCCCGCTGCCCCAGCGCTTCGAATTTGCGCGCACCTTTGGCTGTGGTCTGCGCCGAATCGCCATATCCCACCGACACGATCTGCGGCCAGAGCCATGCAATGCGCTCCTGCCGAACGTACAAAAGGCCCGCCTGCTTGGGACCCATGAACCACTTATGGGCGCTGGCTCCGTACGAATCGCATCCGATATCTTTGAGATCCAGCTTCAGGTAGCCCCACGTCTGGGCGCCATCCAGGTGGCAGTAAATATCCGCATTTCGCTGCCGAGCCATTGCAAATATCTGCTTCGCGGGCAGCCGAATGCCGCTCGTGTTTGAAACATGCGTGATCGACAAAACCTTGGTTCGGGGCGACAGAGCGGCTTCGAACGATCTAATCATTTCATCCGCGCTCTTTACCGTAGACGGCACGCTCACGCGCTTAATCGTGAAACCGAATCGCGCAGCCCTCACGTCCCATGCGACGTTATTGCAGGGATGATTCTGATCCCACAGGACCACCTCGTCACCCGGCTTCAGCGGGACGCCGTTATTAATTGTATTGTTGGCCTCGCTGGTATTTCTTACTAACGCGATTTCTTCCGGCGAAACGTTTACATGCGCTGCCACTTTCGTACGCGACTGCTGAAGGAGGTCGTTGAACTTGGCGCGGTTCGGGAACGACACATCCGAATCCTCGTCCCGTGTCAGCTGAGATACCTGTTCCGACACTGTTCGCGGCGAGGGACACAGATTCGCGGCATTCATCATGATCTTCCCCTGCCGCACCGGGAACTGGTCCGCGACCAGCTTCCAGTAGCTATCGCTGCCGTTTGTTACCGTGGCCATGAGGGGCCGGAGTTTCCTGGTCGAGGCCGCCGCCGAGCTCGGGTACGTCAGGCCGCCGACCACCACTCCCGTGAGCCCGCCCAAAAACGAACGTCGCGTGTCGATCATAGGATCGCCACCTCCTTCTGACTGCACATCATAACGCAATACGCATAAGGTTGCTGCTATAACGGTACGGGAGGTAATTTCGTGACGAGCAGCTTCCTGGGCTTTCTCCTAGCAGTTCCTTTAATGGCGGCGACGCCAGCGGTGCGATCGGACCTGCTGGTTTCGACCGGCTGGCTGGCGCAGCATCTGAACGATCCCAAGATCGTCGTGCTCCAGGTATCCCGGGATCGCGGGGCCTATGATGCCGGTCATATCCCTGGCGCGCGCTACCTCAGTTTCTCCGATATTGTGACCACGCGGGATGGTGTCCTGAATGAGCTGCCACCTGCGGCGGACTTGAAGCAATTATTTGAACGCGAAGGCGTCTCAGACGATTCCCGGATTATCCTCTACGGCGATGAGTCGGTACTCCCCGCAACCCGCGCCTATTTCACACTGGATTATCTTGGTCATGGCGATCAAACGGCGCTGCTCGATGGCGGACTCGTAAAGTGGCGCGCGGAATCCCGCCCCGTCACCAAAGATGTGCCGAACGTCACCTCCGGGCACTTCACGCCGCGCCCTCGGCCCGAAGTAGTGGTAGGAATCGACGCAGTGAAAGATCTGTCCTGGACCGCGAAGAACGCACCCTCAGCCGGCGCTGTCCTGGTGGATGCCCGGCCCAACGACCAATATAAGGATGGGCATATTCCCGGCGCGGTCAGCCTGTACTGGATGGAAGATCAGACCAGCAAGGACAACGCCGCACTGAAGCCCGAGCCGGAACTGCGGAAGCTCTACGAGGCCGCCGGCGTCAATTCTGCGCGCCCGGTCGTGACCTACTGCGGCTCCGGCATTCAGGCTTCGCAGTCTTATTTCACTCTGAAGTACCTGGGCTACGACGTTCATCTGTACGATGGGTCTATGTCTCAGTGGAAAAGCGTCAAGGGCACCACGGTGGATAAGTAGGACAGTCGCTTCGTTATGAAGGTCCCTAGCGAAGCGGAAGCAAAGGCGATCAGGAACGGGTCGGTAATTGGAATCCGGAAGCGGCTGACTACCTGAAACGGAATCTGAGCGACCCAGAATAATGTAGCCGCGCCGGCGCAAAAGAGGGCAAGTCTCCGGTTTTGTTTCCGCAACATCAACCAACCGAATAGTGCCAGGACATCCAGCGAGATCGTCATCACTCCACTGACGGCGACGACGGCCGGAGGGTACGTTTGTGGATTGAGCCAGGGTCGCCAATACGCCAAGGCATTACGGAGCAGACGGATGCTGACGGCGATAGGGTCCTCCGCGAGATTTTTTAAAGCACGACGGTACCATTCCCGGCTTCGAGTGGATGGAGTATTCGCCACTTTATCGATTTCACGGGCGATTTCAGGAGACGTGACGGTTTCGAATTCAACCGAGGCTTTCTCAAAAGCGTGCCGGCCGCGGAGTTTTTCAATTCTATCCATCTCGGCGCTGGTTCCCCTCCAGACGTTGTAGCCTCCCGCGTCGTCTATGAGAATGAATTCGTGGTAGCGCAATTCATTTCGAATAATCCAGGGGCATAGGCAAAAGACCGCTCCGATGGCGAACGCTCCGGCGAGGCGCGCATAATCTTTCTCTTTCGCCGATCGAAGATAGGCAGGACTTGCAAGAAGCACAGGCAATAATAAGAGACCAACCGGCCGGACGAGCGCGGCGGCAGCCGAAACTGCGCCGGCGAGAAGCATGAGTCGGAAAGATGGTTCCTGCATGGCTTTCAGGGCGAGCCAGATTGCCGCTACCAGGAAGAACATGAACAAGGCCTCCGTCTGCACGTCGCAGACCTGGACGATAAAGAACGGGTAAATCGTGGCAGCGGCCCCGGCAATAAAGCTGACAGGCCGTTTATGGAATAACTGCTCCGCGAGCAGAAATATAATCACAACCGATATTGTGTCGACCGTCGCAAGCGCGGCCTTAATACGCCAGATCTGGTCCGGATGACACAGTGTTGCCCCCGCGATGAACAGAGGCAGACCGGGAGGTCTAAAAAACGGAAGCGAACTCCGATCGGGATACGACCCGGAGGAGCAGAGACTCTTCGAGGCCGAAAGATAGTCGGCGGCGTCGCCAAACTTGATGAGCGAAGCGCCAGTCATATAGATCGCAAACAGCCGCAGGGCCAGCGCCACGGCGATGAGAGACAGGAGTGCGATTTTCTCGTTCTTTCGCATCTGTGTTGCGTCTCTCATGTTACATTTTGCTACAGTGTGCAAGGACGGTTAAGCCGATGCCTAAATGCCGTAGCCCTTTTCTTGGAGTCGCAGTTCTAACCGGGCTTCTGTCGAGCTCGGTGGAGGCGCGCGTCGTAAAGCTTCACGTGGAACGCCGCGAAGCCGTTTTGAACGGAAAATCTTTCGGATTGGCCGGTCCCTACGAAAAATTAGTTGGGAAAGTCGAATTTGCGCTCGATCCGTCGGCGGCGCCGAACTCGGGAATTATCGATCTCGCTCTGGCTCCTCGCAATCAGCGTGGAGAAGTTGAATTCACCGCGGATTTTTACCTGCTCAAGCCGGTTGATCCAGCTCGCGGTAACGGCCGCCTGTTCTATGAGGTCGGCAATCGCGGCGGCAAAGGAATGCTTCATACATTTCAGAAGGCGAAGGGAAGCCGCGACCCCAGAACCGCCGCTGAATTTGGCGACGGCTACCTGATGAACCAAGGATATTCGCTGCTCTGGATGGGATGGCAATGGGATGTTCCCGATGGCCAGATGCGAATGGACATGCCCATCGCAACCGACCATGGCGCGACGATTACGGGGCTGATCCGCGGGAACTTCGTACTCAACGCCAAATCTGAGACGGCGTCCGTGGCCGATCGCAATCACAAAGCGTACCCGGTGGCGAATCCGGCGGACCCGGATTCGTTCATGACCGTGCGCGACCGCGTGCTCGACTCGCCTCAGCGCATTGCTCGCGCGAAATGGCGCTTTGTAGACGACAATACGGTGGCGCTAGAGGGCGGCTTCGAACCTGGCCGCATCTACGATGTGGTCTATCGCGTGCGCGACCCCAGGGTGGTAGGCGTCGGACTCGCGGGCACACGCGACCTGATCAGCTTTCTCAAATACACGAACACCGAGGCGAATCCGGTGCGTGGCGTAAGAGTCGCATATGGATGGGGCGTGTCGCAAAGCGGGCGCCTGCTGCGGCACTTTCTTTACGAAGGATTCAACGAGGATGAACAGGGCCGCCAAGTGTTTGACGGAGTGATCGACGAGGTGGGAGGCGCGGGCCGCGGGTCCTTTAATCACCGTTTCGCGCAAGCCTCGCGCGATGCTGAAGAGTTCTTCAATATTTTGTATCCGGTCGACATGTTTCCGTTCACCGATGGGCCCGAAACCGATCCGGTGACCGGACAGACGGATGCACTATTGGCCCGCGCCGAGGCTCGTCATGTTTCGCCCAAGATTTTCCACGTGCTCAGCAATTCCGAGTACTTCAACCGGACCGGATCTCTTATTCATACCGATCCCGAGGGGCAGCGCGATATCGATCCGCTTGCCAACGCACGGATCTATGCGGTTGCGGCCGTGCCGCACTTCGCTGGGCCGTTTCCGCCAGTGCGAGTCAATGGCACTGCTGCGCCGCTTAACCCGCTCGACCGGGTTCCGATCATGCGCGCGCTGCTTCGTGCGATGGATGAGTGGGTGGTCGATGGAACGCCGCCTCCGCCCAGCCGCTATCCTCGAATTTCGGATGGAACACTGACGCCGCTCGCAACCGCGGGATGGCCGAAGATTCCCGGTTTGCATTTACCGCCGCCCATGCTGATCACCTATCGGCTCGATTTCGGTCCGGACTGGAAACATGGGATCGTGGGGTTTGAGCCGCCGCACATCGGCAAACCGTTCGTGGCGCTGGTACCGGCGGCCGATCAGGATGGCAACGCCCGCGCCGGTATCCGGCTGCCCGCCATTGAAGTTCCCATTGCCACCTATGCGGGCTGGAATTATCGCGCGCCCGAGATCGGCTCGCCCAATCAGTTTGACGGCGAAGCGGGATCTATTTATCCCTTTGCGCGGACTAGCGCCGAGCGTGCCGCCACAAACGATTCCAGGAAATCGCTTGAGGAGCGTTACACTAGTCGCGATCAGTATTTGGGAAAGACGATTCTCGCCGCGCGGCAACTGGTGACCGACGGATTCCTTCTGGGCGAGGATATCCCGGACGTCATCGACCAGGCTATAACTCAATACGATTGGGCGATTCGTGGGGATCGCAATTATTAACGCCTGCCGCTTACGATTACCTCGATTAACACGTTAAAGGAGGCCTCCAACCGCTTGGTAACCCTCAATTGGGAAAAGGGCCCATCGTTAATGCATTGCGCGATGGCGACTCGAGTACTCATACGCGCTTTAGCAGTACGGGAGGCCGATGGGCGCCTCCGCACTCTTATGAGGTGAGGATAGCGGAGAAGGCGCGAGGCGCGCGGCGGGCGGGGTGGTAAGGCGCGAAGGAAGCGGGAGAAAGGCGACGGGAGTGGCAGTGAATGCGCATCTTTCAACGATAATCTCAAGAAGTCGAACAGCAATGCGTGAGTCCCCGCGCGTTCCGCGGCTGACCCAAGGCTGGACGCAAATCAATAGGACTCGCGTCGGTAGTACTGAACTCGGAGATTGACCGCTCCCCCTGACCCGGAGCTATACTCATACTACTCAGGAAAGATCCATGCCTATTGCCCGCAGCTCCCGGGTCGGCCCTGCGATCCAGCGGTCGCGGGTTCTATTTATTGCCGGAGTAGCCGTGGGGGCTCTGGTGGTTGCCGGAGTCGACGTGTGGTGGACCCGCTCCAGAACACCTCCCGCGCCGATCCTGAAATATCTCACGTATTCGGGTCATGACTACTCGCCCGCGGCCTCGCCCGACGGTAAAACGATTGCCTTCACCTCCGATCGCGACGGCCGTCCGCGCATTTGGCTGAAAGAGCTTTCGAGCGGCCGCGAGTCCGCCGTCAGTCCGGGTCCCGACGATTACGCGCGGTTTTCCCCGGACGGTAAATCCATTCTCTTTTCTCGAACTGTGGGCGCGGTGACTTCCCTATACACGATGCCCGTGACGGGAGGCGAATCCGCCAAAGTAGTGGATGATGTTCTCGATGGCGACTGGTCGCCCGACGGCCGGCAGATCGCTTTTGTGCGGCGCAACTCCAACGGCGCGCAGGTGAGCGCAGCTATTTGGGTCACCGAAGCCAGCGGCTCCGGAGCGCATGAGGTTGCTCACTGGGACAACGGCTCGCTCAAAGACCCGCGCTGGTCACCCGACGGTCATACGATCGCCGCCGTGCAAAACACCGTTCAAGCCGGTGCGCCCTCGTCGATTTTCCTGGTGGATCTGCGAGGCGGACAACCCCGATCCATCCCCGCCCCGTTCGGCAGCTTCGCAATTCTTTCCATCGCGTGGGATGGATCCTCCGGCAACTATCTTCTCTATTCGCAAGCCGAATCCGTTAGCGTGACAGGCTCAGCCGGGCGCATCATCCGGGAGAACCTCAGCTCGGGCGGCACGGAAACTGTGTTTTGGAGCCCTTACGCCAGCTTTATGTTCGATGTTGCCGGACCGGGCACGATTGTATTCGGAACCGGCTCGCCGCGCCAGAATCTTCGCGAGATCGGGTTGCGCGGAAATTCCACACAAAGCCGCTGGCTCACCCGCGGACAGAGCACGAATCGCGAGCCGGCCTATGCGCCGGATGGCGACTGGGTGATTTTCTCCTCCAACCAGAGCGGCAATCTGGACATCTGGGAAGTATCGAGCAAGACCTCTATCGAGCGCCGCATCACGAACGACCCGGCGGAGGATTGGGATCCCGCATTCACAGGCGATGGGAAGAACATTATCTGGAGTTCGAACCGGAGCGGCCATTTCGAAATTTGGATTGCGAGCGCCGATGGAACTGGGGCGCGCCAGTTGACTCAGGATGGAGTAGACGCCGAGAATCCTACCGCCACGCCCGACGGTAATTGGATCGTCTACAATTCCGGCAATCCCGCCAAGAACGGCGTGTGGAAAATCCGGCAGGATGGCTCGGAAGCTACCCGGCTGGTGCGCGGGACAACGCTGGTTCCGGATGTTTCCCCGGATGGCCAGTACTGTCTGTACGTTCGGAATTTGCCGGATCAGCCCTACCAGGTAAACGTGATTCGCGTGGCCGACGGCGTTGCCGTTCCGTTTGAGATTCTGAACAGTGTTTTCCCGCGGTCCCGCTGGATGCCGGATGGAAAAGCGATTGCGTTTATTGGGCCAGGCGACAACAATGTTCGGGGGGTATTGGTTCAGGATTTCGTCATCGGGCAGGATACAGCCAAGACGCGCCGGCCTTTAGGCGGCTTCGATTCCGAGTCCACCGCGGAATCGTTCGCGATTTCCCCCGATGGCGCGCGTCTGATCGTTGCGAGTCGAGAGCAGTTGTCGAGCTTGATGATAGTGGAGCGTGTCCCCGGAGTTTCGCCGCCCGCCCGATCGGGACAGTAACAAACGAACAAACTAATTTAGAAGGGATCAACCATGAACGTCCGCCGGCACTTTCTCCAAACCACCACCGCTGGTCTCGCCGCGGCGAGCGTTTCGAAGCTGTTGCAGGCTGCTCCTTACGATCCACAGGAAAGTTCAGCGGCCCCGCCGGCAATAGTCATCGACTGGCACGCGCATTGGATCGGCCCCACCGTGGTCGATCTTCTGAGCAAGCGCACGACGCCTCCCCGTTATGTGATCAACGAAAAGGGTGAAATATTTCAGATTGCCAGGGCCGCTGACGCCCAAATCTCCGGCCGGCGCCCGCAGAGTGCTGTATGGTTCGACTCCGAGGCGCGGCTTCGACATCTGGAGCAAGCCGGAGTACAGCGTCAGGTGCTCTCGTTTATCGGGGCAGCCTATGATGGCGTGCTTCCTCCGGACGAGGCGCGTCCGCTATGGCGCGCGCAAAACGACGACCTGGGCGTACTGGTCAAAAAGCATCCCGACCGGTTTTCCGGACTTGCAACGCTTCCCACCGCCAACCCTCAGTGGGCGGCCGAGGAGTTGGAGCGCGCACATCGTGAGTTAGGTCTGATCGGAGCCACCTTGCCCTTGGACGCGTTTGTCAGCATCGAGGGAGCTCGCGCGCTGGCGCCGGTCTTCGCAGTCGCGCAGAAATACCGGAGTCATATTTTCGTTCACAGAGGAGTGGCAAGCGCCGATATTCCCGGACAAATGCCGGAAGTGGGCGGCACCAACGCGTATTTCGGCCTCGTCCGCGGGGCTGCCGGCGATGATCCCCTCGCGCGCACGACTCTCATCACCAGCACGCATCTGGCTACGGGTGTTATCACTTTGGCGTTGACCGATTTTCTCGATGCTTATCCCGATGTCACAGTTCAAATGGCGATGATCGGCGGTTCTATCGCACTGGTAGCCGAGCAGATCGAATTTGCCGAAAGAGCGGCCGGAACTCCGAGCGCATTCAAGAAGCTCCGCCGGATTTACCTGGATACCGGTTCTAGCGGCTGCGGTCCGCGTGGGATCGCTCTGGCGGCACAGGCCATTGGTGCGGATCGAATTCTTTTCGGCTCGGATAACGGTCCGTGGCCGTCGGTGATGCCGTATATTGAATCCGTTCAGCGCACCGCGATCACAGCGGGAGAAAGGCAGGCGATCTTCACAGATAACGGCCGCGCCTTACTCACGCAAATGGGCGTTCGAGTCTAACGTCCAAGTCTAACCAGCCGCGACAGCGTGGCGGATGAACTGGATCTGGCCGGCGGGCTCCACGCGCGGAGTCTTTCGGCCGCAAGCACAGCGTGAGTCGAGGCGTTCGCTGGGAAGCGCCAATCCGTGCGGCTCGCATTCTAGGTGCAAACCCTGATGCGCCTCGCACTCGCTCGCCAACAGTTCGCCGTGGTCGCCAATAACCTGCTGAAAGACAGGCACCCGGAATGCCTCCCAGAGCCACTCCCGAACCGATTCAGTCAGCCACGGATCGTTTCTGCGCTTAATTACAATTACGGCATGGCGCAGCGACAGCGCTTTATTACGGGCCAGTGGCTCCAGTTGTGAAAACGGCGCAGCCAGCGCCTCGGGATCGAAATTTCGAACCTCCTCGCTCCATCCTCCGCTGAAAACGCGTATCGGTCCGCGCGAGCGGAAACAAGAGACCAGCACCGCGGTACGAGGGGGCGGTTGGATGGGATACGTGAAAGCGGGCCGGGACCGGAACACGGGTAGGAGCGGCCGGGGGATTTGGATTCGTACTCGCACATAGGGAACGTCAAATCACCGCGTCATTATTCTCAGGAGATTTTCCCCAAAAATGGCGCGTGCGTCGGCCGCGCTCACATCCAACTCGTAGAGCGCGCGTGCCTGGTCCTCAAAAATCTGGTAATGCCAGCCGCGCGGAAAAAACGAAGAATCGGTTCCGAACAAGAGCCGTTTGGGACCGATTACATCCAGCGCACGGCGGAACACGTCACGCAAATTGAGATTCGATTCCTGATAGATCATCCAGCGATTGGAGCTGGAGGTATCGAGATACACATTGGGGCAGAGATCGGCGAGCATCAGCGCTTCGCGAAAATAGCCCGCGCCGAAATGCGGCACGATCACGGGAACGCGCGGATGCCGCAACGCGACGCCGTGCACGTCGAGGGGATTCGAAAAGCGCATATCGAACGGCGACTTGAGACCAAGTTGATCGCGCACTCCCACCCGCAACACTCCGCAATGCACGAACACTGCGCGTTGACCTTGCTCCGCCCATTCAAACACGGGACGCACGCAATCATCCTGGATGGAATAGCCGTGCATGGCCGGAAATAGGCAGGCGGCGCTAATAGCCCCGGCCTGGTTCGCGAAATTTTCCGCGCGCCACTCCCGGGGATTCACCATCGCGTACGCGAAGAATCGTTGGCGATGCACGCGTACCGCCGCCGCGACGGATTCGTCATCACCAGGCACGCTGGCGATCAGCGCGGCGCGCGCGACGCCATGCCGGTCGAGCTCATGGACCCACATCCCAGCGAGCTTCTCCGGCTGCGCAGGCGGCATTTGCCAGCGCAACTGCGCACCTATCGCGTCCAGAGTCATGCCTGGTTTCTGCGCTGCCAGCGTCATAAAAAATCGGTACGAAAAGAAGTGAACGTGCGCATCCGCGAGGGAGAGCGATCCCCAAGGCGAATCGCGCTCGACAGAGCTCACTACTGCGGGGCTCATCGGTGCGCGGCCCATTTGTGAGCCAACGGCGTCAGACCGGTCGCGAGCGCAAGCTGGGTCAAGCCGGCGACGTTGTTTACACCCAACTTTTTCATCATCGTCTTGCGATAGCTGCGCACGGTCAGCTCTCGCAAATCGAGCATCACTGCAATCTCTTTGCTGGTTTTGCCCTCGGCCACCATGCGTAGAACCTGCAGCTCGCGGGGCGAGAGCGCGTCCAGCGCCGACGGCGCGTCGTGTAACTCCAGATCGCCCTTTTGTATCCGGGTGAGCAAACGATCTGAAATCTGCGGACTCAGATAGGCGCCCCCGCGCGCCAAAACGCTCAACGCCTGGAGCAAGTCGGAATCGGAAGCTTTCTTCAGGATGAAACCGCGCGCTCCGGAGCGGATCGCGCTCACTACCGAATTCTCGTCATCATACCTCGAAAGAATCACGATCTTGCATTTCGGGTGATAACGCAAAATCTCGGTCGTGGTTTCGACTCCGCTGAGACCGGGAAGGCCGAGATCCATGAGCACCAGATCTGGGCGATGATTCTTGGCGAACTGCACCGCGTCGGTTCCGTTCTCAACTTCACCGACGACGCGAAATTCGCCGGTTCGTTCCAGGATGGCTTTAAGGCCAACCCGCATGATCTTATGATCGTCTACGAGAAGAACGTCGAACGGCATGAAGGGATCGAAACAATTGTACCCTGTCCTGTCTACATATCGATTTCGCGAGTCGAAAATGAAATCGAGGTTACACTGAGCGAATGCGCGCGCTCGATCGACTCGCGATGTTGAAGGGCCAGTTCGGACGCGAAGCGGCTGTGCGAACCGCCGCGCTACTTCTGCACATACAGTGCACACGGTTTCGCGATCCCGCCGATCTGGTTCGGCTGCACGAAATCGTTTTGTTCCTGCGCGCCTATCCGCAAAGTCCGCGTGTCCTGCGCCTGGCCGATGGAATCCTCGATTCATTTAGCGACCGTACGCGCGTCGTGGACGATCAATACTTCTTGGATCCAGAAATCTCAGGCATAGCCGGCACGTGGCTCTCCACCAATTTCAGCTACGAAATCGCCCGAAGTCTCGTCGCTCGCCATCGACGGCGCATCGCGATTGATTGGGACAATTACCAACGGCCCGATCGCCTGGGGCCCGTGCTTGCCAAGCTGATTCCGTTGGCCGCGGAGGACTGGACCGTCGAAGCGCACCCGGATTGGAAGAAGTGGTTCGAGGTGGCACGCGGAAACATTTCGTGGCTGCTCGATCGGGTTGAACCCCAAATATACGATTTGCTGGAGGTCCCGCTGCGCTGGGATTTAGGAGATTCGCCCGCCTCACGATCCCGTGCGCACATGCCCCGGCGTGAGATCTTTTACCATACAGGGCCGCTGCTCAAGCGTTGCGATATCTCGATCGAGCGAGAATTCTCAGCGCCTCCGATAGCGGTGAGCAGGGTGGCTCAACCGCGCGCCGGTAAAATCCTCGATCTGATTGTGGATGCATCCGCGGTGCGTTATCGAGAGCTGTACGGGTTCACCCATCCCAACCTCGAGCATGTCTACCATGCCGATCTAAGCCGGGGTGTCGATATATTCTTTTTCGGCGTGCCCAGCCGATGGCGGCTGCCCTTGCGCGCCTACCACTGCGGAATGTTCTTCAAAAATGGCGTGCCTATCGGTTATGTCGAGGGATTATCGCTTTTTGAAAGGATGGAGATTGGCTTTAATCTTTATTACGGATTCCGCGGCGGCGAAACGGCGTGGCTGTTCGCGCGAATCTTGAAACTGTTTCGCCAGGAACTGGGCGTGACGTGCTTCTCGGTGGACGCCTATCAGCTTGGCCGCGAAAACGACGAGGCCATCGAGTCGGGCGCGTTCTGGTTTTATCGACATCTAGGATTTCGTCCCGTCTCGAAGGCAGTTGCGCGCCTCGTGAAGCGCGAGGAAGCACGGTTGGCGGCGAACCCGCGCTATCGAACGCCCGCGCCGGCACTTCGCCGTCTGGCAGATGGCCCTCTGATTTATGGCGACGGTAACGATTGGGATCGATTCGAAGTTCGTCAGATTGGCCTCGAAATCGGGCGAGGAAAGCGTAGGAGCGAAGAACCATGGCGTGAGGTTTTGAACCGGGTTCCGGGAATCCACGCCGATGCGATCATTCGCGCCAAACACGCGCCGGAAGAAACGCGGTACTTGCGGATGCTAGAAAGAGAACCGAAGTTGCGCGCCGCTCTCCTGCGGCTGGGACGCAGTGTGGTAGCCTAGCTCACAATTCACATGTCCACGGGAGTGAAATGGACCATCTGCGTCGTCGCGTCCATCGGATTTCTATTCGACATTTACTCTGTTCTGCTGGGGCCGCTGATTCTACAACCCGCGCTTCTCGATCTGGGGAATCTCACTCCCGGCTCGTCCGCATATCGAGACTGGGCCGCGAATTTGTTCTGGATCCCTCCTCTGGCGGGTGGATTCTTTGGCTTGATCGGCGGCTACCTCACGGACCTGTTAGGGCGGCGAACGGTTCTGGTGTGGAGCATCATGCTCTATACCTTGTCGGCGCTGGCCGCGGGCTACTCAACTTCGCTAACGATGCTGCTGCTATGGCGCATATTGAGCTTTATCGGCCTGTGCGTCGAGTTTGTCGCGGCGGTCGCCTGGCTGGCGGAGCTGTTTCCGGAACCGAAAACGCGCGAAGCTGTTCTCGGATGGACGCAAGCGTTTGCATCGCTCGGCGGCGTATTGGTTTCCGCCGCGAATTATCTAGCCAATCACTATGCCGCATCGCTTCCGGGCATTTACGGGGGCCATGCCGCCTGGCGCTACACGCTCATCTCAGCGGTGATACCGGCAATCCCTTTGATCGTCATCCGTCCCTTCTTACCTGAATCGCCGGAGTGGAAAAAGAAGCACGACGCGGGAACGCTGAAACGCCCCCGCTTCACCGAATTGTTCCAGCCCGCCTACCGTAAGACGACCATCGTGACCGCGCTGCTGTTCGCATGCGCCTATGGCGCGACGTTCGGGGCAATTCAGCAGGCGCCGCAGATTACTCCTGGACTGCCGGAAGTGGCGCGGCTCGCGCCCCAGTTGCGCGGTCAGATCGTTTCGACTGTGCAAGGAACACAGGAACTGGGCGGCCTGGCCGGGCGCATCGCGCTCGCCGGCCTGGCGCTAATTATCGTGCGCCGGAGGACGCTGCTACGACTCTTTCTGTTCCCCGGATTATTAATCGTGCCCTATGTCTTCTTCTATCCAGCGACACACAGCCTGGATCTTTTCAGAATCGGAATGTTCTTCGCGGGATTCTGTACCGTGGCGCAGTTGAGTTTCTGGGGTAATTACCTGCCGCGCGTTTATCCGGTCCATCTTCGCGGCACGGGCGAGGGATTTTCCGCAAATGTAGGCGGGCGAATGCTAGGCACATCGGCGTCGTTCGTCACTACCCACCTCGCCAGCAGAATGGGCGGCGGGAACCCTGCGATCAAACTGGCCTATGCGGCGGCAGCCGTGGCGTTTTGCATTTACGCTTTCGGCGTCGGATTAAGCTTCCTTCTACCCGAGCCGCCCAAGACTTTAGTGGATTAAGGTCGCTCGATGTAGTCTAAACTAACTCTGGAGGATACGAACACATATGAGCGTTGCCGAGAAGCTGCTGCCCGAGTTCGATGAAGAATTCGCGAATACCCGCAAGTTTCTGGAGCGTGTGCCTGACGACAAGCTGACCTGGAAGCCGCATGACAAGTCAATGGAACTGGGACGGCTGGCATGGCACATCGCTGACTTCCCCGAATGGTGCCGGAGTACGTTAGAACAAGATTCTATGAAAATGACCCAAGAGGACGGCGCGCAAGCGATGCACGGCTGGGAAGGTAAGAAACGCACCGACATGCTCGCCAGGTTCGACCGCAATCTGCCCGAGGCCCGCGCCATGTTGGCAAAGGCCAGCGACGCCGACCTGGCGCATCGCTGGAAAATGGAATGGGGCGGTCAGGTTATTATTGACAGCCCGCGTGAAGAGGTGCTGCGGAAATGGGTGCTCAATCATATGATTCATCACCGCGCGCAATTGGGCGTTTATCTGCGGCTGAATGGGATCGCGATTCCTGGGGTGTATGGGCCATCAGCCGACGAGATGGGCGGCTAAGTTCAGACCGGTGGCATCCTCGATGGCCGCGCCAATTCGCAGCAGCATATCCTCCTGGTAGGCTGCGGCCACAAGCTGCAATCCGATAGGCAAGCTGTCGCGGGAGAATCCGCAAGGAATCACGAGTGCTGGAATGCCCAGCACATTGATCCCGCGCACCAGCCGCGTGGCTGCCAGGCGTACATCCTCTTCGCTCCCGCTGATCTCAACAGTGGTTTGCCCAATGCGGGGGGCGGGAATCGGCGTGGCTGGCGTGAGCAGGCAATCGATCCCCTCCCAGAGCTTGTTAAATTCGTCAAGAAAAGTCCGGCGGAGCCGCTGCGCGTCGACATAATCGGCCGCCGAAATCATTCGGCCTTGGTCGAGCAGCATCAGCACGTCGGCGCCGAAATCGGTGCGCCGGTCCAGATGCGGACGTAAGACGCTGACGGCCTCGGCCAACAGCAGAACCCGGCCGATCACGTTTACGGCGCTGATATCGGGAACGCGAACGTCTACAATACGCGCACCCAGTGCGGCTGCTGTCTGCACTGCTCTACGCACCCCGTCGGCAACTTCAAGGTCGAGACGTTCGAAATAGAAATTCCCGGGTAGACCGATGCGAAGGCCGCGAATATCCGCGTGAGGCGGCGGAACATAGCCCCCAATTTCGCCGGTCATGGCGCGGTAGGAGACGGCGGTATCGCGAACGGTTCTGGTCATCGGTCCTACGTGATCGAGCGTCAGGCTAAGCGGCAGCACGCCTTTGCGGCTCACGCGATCGAACGTTGGCTTTAGTCCGACCGTTCCGCAAAACGATGCGGGAATGCGAATGGATCCGCCGGTATCAGTGCCCGTCGCCATTGGAACCAGGCCCGCTGCCACGGCCGCACCAGAGCCCCCGCTGGAGCCGCCGGAAATCCGATCCAGGCCCCAAGGATTGTAGATCGCCCCATAATGCGGATTATCGGAGGTGATGCCATAGGCGAGCTCATGCAGTCCGGTCTTGCCCACCATCACCGCTCCGGCAGCTTCAAGTTTCGTCACGATAGCGGCGTCGCGATCGGGAATAAAATCGGCGAAGATCCTGGAGCCGGCCGTTGTACGTACACGCTTGGTCTCGACCAGGTCTTTGTGGGCGATGGGAATACCGTGAAGAGGACCGCGATCGACCCCGCGAGCAAGCTCGGCGTCCAGGGCCGCGGCACGCGCCCGCGCGGACTCTTCGGTCACGGTAATAAACGCGTTGAGTTTGGGGTTATCGCGTGAGATACGCTGCAAGGAGTCGCCGGTTAATTCGACTGACGAGATTTTTTGGGCGCGCAGCGCAGCCGCTGTCTCGAGAAGGGTCACTCGGCGTCCTGCGGAGGAGTCCACATACCGGTTTCGGGCGGAAGGGCTCGCTGGAGCGGCTTGAATGCTGCTTCGAGCGCATCCAAGACCGCTGCGATCTTTGCGACATCGTCCGCCGGAATGGGTGGATCTAGCGCGGCGGCGATTTTTTTCCAATCCGTCATACCGGCTTCTGTCAATATACAATTGAAATTGATGCTCGCCACGCCCACACGCGTAGCGCCCGCCCTGACGCAACTCAGCGACGAAGAAAAGATGTTCCAGGCTACTGTGCGGAAATTCGCGCGGGAGCGCATCGCGCCACATGTCCGGCAGATGGATGAGGCCGGCGTTTTCCACCAAGATTTGATCCAAGAATTCTTCACGCTCGGTCTCATGGCGATTGAAGTTCCGGAGGAATACGGCGGTCAAGGAGGTTACTTCTTCCAGTCGATCCTGGCGATCGAGGAGTTGGCGAGGGTGGACCCGTCGGCCGCGGTTATCGTCGATGTTCAGAATACGCTTTTCAACAACGCCGTGACGCGATGGGCGAACGAGAAGCAGAAGCGCCGTTACTTACCGCGCGTAGCTCAGGACACAGTGGCGAGCTATGCGCTATCGGAGGCCGGCTCCGGCTCGGACGCATTCGCGCTGACGACTCGCGCCATCGATGCGGGCGACCATTATCGCATCACCGGCCGCAAGCTGTGGATCACCAACGCCGCTGAATCCGGCCTATTCCTGCTGTTCGCGAATGTAAATCCCGAAGCAGGATATAGGGGGATTACAGCTTTTCTGGTCGAGCGCGTATTCCCCGGCTTCAAAGTGGGGAAGAAAGAAGACAAGCTGGGCATCCGCGCCTCCTCCACTTGCGAGCTGATTCTTGACGATTGCCGCGTGCCCAAAGCGAACGTAATGGGCGAAGTCGGGAAAGGCTACAAGATCGCCATTGAGACTTTAAACGAAGGTCGAATCGGTATTGGGGCGCAAATGACCGGGCTGGCGCAGGGAGCCCTGGATCATGCGCTCGCTTACGCGCGGGAACGGAAACAATTCGGCAAGTCCATCTCGGAATTTCAAGGGGTTCAGTTCGATCTCGCTGAGATGGCCGTGGATGTGGAAGCGGCGCGACTGATGGTCTACAATGCCGCGCGTCTGCGGGACGCCGGCCTGCCATTTGTTACAGAGGCGGCAATGTGCAAATTCTTTGCATCGCAAGTGGGTGAGCGCGTGGCTTCGCGAGCGGTGGAGGTTCTGGGCGGAGTCGGGTTCACGAAGGATTATCCGGTAGAGAAGCTGTACCGCGATGCTAAAATCGGCCGAATTTATGAAGGCACCAGCAACATTCAGCGACTCACCATCGCCAAGCAAATGTTGGGAAAATAAGAGGTTCTGTATGCGTTTATTAGGATTAATAGTATTGAGCGCCACGGCGATGATGGCGATCGATCAGCCACAGCTTACGCAGGCGCAGATCGACGATATCATCCAGAAATTTGCCGCCAAAGAGGCCGCGTTCGCTCAAGCCCGGGATAACTATACCTACAAGCAGACGGCGCGGATCCAGGAGTTAGATCAATCCGGCAACCCCGAGGGTCAGTGGGAAATGGTCTCCGATATCGTTTTTACATCTGACGGCAAGCGTACGGAGCACGTCACCCGTTCGCCCGTGCCTACGCTCCACAATATTCTCCTGACTCCCGAGGATATGGAGGATTTAAAGAGCGTTCAGCCCTTTGTGCTTACTACCGCCGAGCTCCCGAAATACCTGATCAGGTATCTGGGCAAGCAGCAGGTCGATGAGATCGGGTGCTATGTTTTCGCCGTCAAACCCAAGAAATTAGAGACAGGCTCGCGCTATTTTCAGGGAGAAGTTTGGGTGGACGATCGCGACTTGCAGATCGTGAAGACTTACGGCCGCGGTGTGGGTGTTATCAAGAGAAGCTCCGATAATCAATTTCCCAAGTTCGAAACTTATCGCGAGCAGATCGACGGCAAATATTGGTTCCCGACTTATACAATCGCCAACGATACTCTGCATTTCAAAGATAACGACCAGCGGATTAAGCAGACGGTCAAGTATGAAGATTATAAGCAGTTCAAGTCGGACGTGAAGGTCACCTTCGGCGACGTCGTCGACGACAAGAACGACCAGAAGAAGGAAGAGCCCCCGAAGAAGCCTTAATCGAACAATGCGGTGAGAGGCACCGCAATATCCGGATTCGAAGTACGCACCACGCCATCTTTCGCCTCGCGCATTCCCTCGGAGGTGTAGTGGTAACCACGGCGGGTGCGGGGATCGATAACCCAAACGTGGGGCACGCCCATTTTCAGATAATCGCTGATCTTTTCCTGCGTGTGGCTCATCAGATCGTCTTTGGAGAGGATTTCAATACACAGGAATGGAGGATGCGTGATGATCTGCTCGTCCGGCGCGTCCGCAAGCAGAGCGCACACGTCCGGCACTCGGAATCGAGTTGGCGAGACCTGCACTCGCTGCTCGGGTAATACTATGATTCCCCATTCAGCCTCTCGCGCGCCCAAGAAGATCGTTAAACGCGCTTGCGGCCTGCTATGATCTTTTTCGCCCAAATTGCGCTCCACAATTTCGCCGTCGACGTAATCGCAGTCAGGCCGATACGAAGTAGATAAGTACTCGCTCACCGAAACCTGAGTAGCAGCAGGCATAATTTGAGTATAGTATTCTCGCTCGGCTGCGGCCCAGCCTGCTAATCTTGAAACTTCACATGTCTGAAAAGAAACTCCAGATCATTCCCCTGGGCGGCCTGGGCGAGTTCGGGATGAACTCCATGGCCATCCGGTACGGGGATGACATTATCGTCCTGGATGCGGGAATGATGTTCCCGGACGCCGAATTGCTCGGCGTGGATATTGTAACCCCGGACTTCGCCTATCTAGAGCAGAACGCCGCACATGTACGCGCCCTGATTCTTACGCACGGTCACGAAGATCATATCGGAGCGGTACCGTTTCTGCTGGCGCAGATGAAAATCCCCGTCTACGGCACAGCCTTCACGCTGGCGCTAGTGGAGCGGCGCCTCGAAGAGCACGAAATGCTCGACGAGGCGAAACTCAACACTGTCAAGCCCGGCGATATCCTGGCACTGGGCCCGTTCTCGATAGAGTTCATTCATGTCACCCATTCGATTGTCCACTGCGTGGCTCTGGCCATCACTACCCCGCTCGGCGTAATCATTCACACCGGCGATTTCAAAGTCGATCCCACGCCCACCGATAACGAGCTGTTCGATCTGCATACGCTGGCCGCATACGGCAAACGCGGGGTCCTGCTGCTGATGTCCGATTCGACCAACGTGGACCGACCCGGGTATACCGAGAGCGAGCGAGCCGTTGGCCCCCGTATTGAAGATTTGTTCGTGCGCTCGCCGAGGCGCCTGGTGATCACCTGTTTCAGCTCCTCGATCCATCGCCTCCAGCAGATTCTGGATTTTGCCGCCGAGTATGGACGCAAAGTGGCATTTCTCGGGCGCAGCATGTTGAATACCACCGAAATCGCGCACGACCTCGGGCTCCTGACGATACCCAACGGCATTCTGCTGCGCCCGCAGGACTTAATGCAGACCGCTCCTAATAAAGTCGTCGCGGTGGTTTCCGGAACACAAGGCGAGCCGATGTCGGCGATGTCGCGGGTGGCCGTCGATAATAACAAGCACCTGTCCATCGAGCCTGGCGATGTGGTGGCGCTGAGCGCGCGCATTATTCCAGGCAACGAGAAGGGCATCTACCGGATGATTAACCACTTGGCGCGCCGCGGCGCTGACGTGGTCTATGGCACGATGAATCCGCCTATCCACGTTTCCGGCCACGGCAGCGCCGAGGAGTTGCGGCTGGTGCTGAATCTGGTCCGGCCCCGCTTCTTTGTTCCCATTCACGGCGAGTATCGCCAATTGGCGCGGCATGCGCAGCTCGCGCAGCATCTGAGCCATTCCGGTCTAGATCAAACTTTTATCCTGGAATCCGGCGAAACACTGGAAATCGACAGCCAGGGTGCGTCCAGAGGCGAGCCCGTCACGGTCGGGCGCATTTGCATCGATTCAGGCACGCTCGACGAAGTCGTGGGGGACTTAGTGATTCGCGATCGCCGCCATCTTTCCGAGGATGGTTTCGTCCTCCCGATCATCGCCATTAATAAGCACAGCCGCCGCTCCGAAGGGCTGCCTGAGATCGTCAGCCGCGGATTCATCGGTCTCGACGATAGCTCGGGGATCATGCAGGAAGCGCGTCATGTGGTCATGCGGACGCTCGATTCATCGAGTGCCGAAGAGCGCGGCGATTGGGGTGTCATGCAGGAGAAAATCCGCGCCGATTTGAAACGATATTTAATCAAGCAGACCTCGCGCCGGCCGCTGATTATGCCTGTAATTCTTGAGCTCTAGTCGCGATCAAAGGCTTTGACATGTTGATGAAGTGGCATGGCAGTTTCGTCGCCGCTTCCGCTGGGAATGGCGAGATTCCGTTCTCGACATATCCAAGTCCGCGATAAAACGGTGGCAATTCCTCGCGCAGGTTGACAATCCGCAGGTCGGCAAAACGGCAGCCATTCGCGAGAAAATAACTCTCCGCTGCCGTCACCAGGATCGAGCCCAGACCAGATCGCTGCCGCGATGGATCCACCGACAGCAGGCCGATATAACCTCTTTCGCCGCGCAGCTCGACGTAGACACAGCCGGCCATCACACCCGCGTCCTCCGCAACCAGGAATTTGCCGCTCGCAAACATCTCGTGCACGCCGTCAAGTCTGGTCCGCGGGCCGTCGATAAAGAAACGCTCGACGCTAAATGCTGCGTTAATTAAATCGGTAATCGCATCCACATGGGAGATTCCGGCAATACCGATCCGCATCAGGGCGATCCTCACGGAAAATCATATTACGAGCCCGTAACACTTCACAACTCTATGATGGGCATGAAATTTCCTTCATTTCATTTGTACGGTAACTTATTCCAAGCTCAGGAATCGAACTGATATAATCGAGGCTTCATGTCAACCTCACTGTCAGCCGCTCCGGTGGTCTCGGGTAAGAAGATTATCTTATTGAGACCGCGAGGGTTCTGTGCAGGAGTGGTAAGGGCGATCGACGTTGTCAAAATTGCACTGGAGCTCTATGGGGCGCCGATCTACGTGCGCAAGGAAATCGTCCATAATCGCCATGTGGTAGACGAATTGCGCGGCGCGGGTGCCATATTTATAGAGGAGCTCGACGAAGTACCCCTGGGCGCTCGGGTGATCTTCAGTGCGCACGGTGTTTCGCCAGCCGTTCGCGCGCAGGCAAAGGAGCGCAGTTTACGAGTGATTGACGCCACGTGCCCTCTGGTGACCAAAGTTCATCTCGAAGCCGTCAAATTTGCCAAGAAGGGGTACACCATCGTTCTGATCGGGCATAAGGATCATGACGAAGTGATAGGTACCCTGGGCGAAGCCCCAGAATCTACCGCGCTGGTATCGACCGTGGACGATGTGAACCGCCTGGAGGTAAACGATCCGGAGCGCGTTTCTTTCATCACCCAGACTACCTTGAGCCTGGATGAGACCAAGGCTGTTGTCGAACGCCTGCGGGAACGTTTCCCTAAGATTCAGGGGCCGGCGGCGCAGGACATTTGTTATGCCACCGAGAATCGGCAACTGGCTGTGAAGGCGGTGGTTCCGCTGTGCCAACTTCTGCTGGTGGTCGGTTCCCAAAACAGCTCGAATTCGCGACGTCTCGTTGAAGTTTGCCAGAAGACGGGTGTTCCGGCGTATCTGATCGACGATCTGGGTGAAGTGGAAAAAGACTGGCTGACCGGCATCGATACGGTTGCGGTCACAGCGGGCGCGTCTGCGCCCGAGAATCTGGTTCAGGAGCTGATCGAGTCTCTCCAAGGCCGCGGCTTCGATGAACTTGAGGAAATGGAGATCAAAGAAGAAGACGTGCGCTTCAACCTTCCTTCAGAGTTGGGGCGTAGCGTGCGATTGCAAACTGTTTCGCGTCTATGAGTCCGAGCCTACAAGTCCGCGACACGCTGATTACCGGTTGTGCCCAGGCTACGCGGCGTGCTGTCCGGCATCTACTGGATCTTCAGGACAGACAAGGTTACTGGTGGGCCGACCTTACGGCCGATACGACGCTGGAGTCGGACTTTATCCTGCTCGAATTGTGGCGTCATGCGCCTCAAGACGGAGTGTGGAATCCGCCCACGCGGCCGCTCATTGAAAAAGCCATGCGGTCCATTCTGGCGCGGCAGTTGTCCGACGGAGGCTTTAACATCTATTCCGAAGGCCCTTCGGAGATCAACGCTACAGTGAAAGCATACACGGCTTTGAAACTGGCGGGTCTCCCCTTTGACGATCCCAATTTGGCCCGCGCGCGAAAGCGGACTTTGGCGCTCGGCGGTTTGCAGGCGGCCAACAGTTACGTCAAGGTGAACCTAAGCCTGTTCGGTCTTTATCCTCGGGAGCACACGCCTGCGATTCCTCCCGAGTTCATGCTGCTCGGGAATTTTATTTATGAGATGTCTTCCTGGACCCGCGCCATTGTGATTCCGCTGTCGATCGTGCATGCCATGAATCCCCAGCGGCCCGTGCCAGCCGGATTCACGCTCAAGGAATTGGTCCAGCCCGGCGTCCCGTTCGAGTTTCCGAACGACGAGGGATTTTTCAGTTGGCGCAATTTCTTCCTCAAAGCGGATAAAATTCTTAAACTGTGGGAGCGCCACGGATCGCGCAGCGTGCGCATCAAAGCAATCCGCCGAGCCGAGGAGTGGATGCTGGAGCGCACCCATCACAGCGATGGGGTCGCTGCAATTTACCCGCCGATGATGTATGTCATCATGGCGCTCGATGTATTGGGTTATCCGCCAGATCACCCCGACGTGCAGGAGGCGATCAGACAGTTCCTCAATCTGATAGTCGACGATGAGCGCGGTTTCTTCTTCCAGCCGTGTTTTTCCGTGGTTTGGGACACCGGCATCATCGGCCACGTCCTGGGCGAATCAGGTTTGGCGTCTCGCGATTCCCTGCGCCGGTGCGCGGACTGGCTGCTGACGAAAGAAGTACGCCGCAAAGGGGATTGGGCGGTGAAGCGCCCCGATGTCGAGCCTTCGGGCTGGTATTTCGAGTTTGCCAACGAATTTTATCCCGATATCGACGACACGGCGCAAGTGCTTTTGGCCCTTCAACACGGGCGCGCCACAAACGCGTCCGCGCAGGAGGTCTGCGTAAACCGTGCGGTGGACTGGCTGCTGGCGATGCAATCGAAGGACGGCGGGTGGGCAGCATTCGATGTCGATAATAAATGGGAATCGCTTAGCTACGTACCCTTCGCCGATCACAATGCCATGCTCGATCCGACATGTCCGGATATTACCGGGCGAGTGCTCGAAGGATTGATAGCATCGGGCGTGAAGCGCGATCATCCTGCGATCCGCCGTGGGGTCGAGTATCTGAAGCATGCGCAGGAATCCGATGGAAGCTGGTACGGCCGCTGGGGGGTCGATTATATTTATGGCACGTTCCTCGCGCTGCGCGGTCTGGAAGCGGCCGGCGAGAGCGATCGCGAAGCCTATATTCTGCGCGCGGGGGAATGGCTTCGGTCCATTCAAAATGCCGACGGCGGCTGGGGCGAAAGCTGCGCGAGCTACGCGCATAAGACATTTGTGCCGGCGCGGAGCACACCTTCACAGACCGCATGGGCGATCTTAGGCCTGCTCGCGGGCGGCGATACCACCAGCACCAGCGTGATTAAGGGCATCGAGCATTTAATGGAGACGCAAAAAGCAGACGGCAGTTGGGACGAAGCGCTGTCGACCGGCACGGGCTTTCCCGGCGTCTTTTACCTGAAATATCATCAATATCGCAATTCGTTTCCGGTGCTGGCATTGTCTACCTATCTGAAAACGAAAAGCCTCAATGGAGCAGACCGGACATGAGAATACCGCTACCGCAGGTGGCCAAAATGGCGACCTACATCGCTAAGAATAAGATGAGGCCGCGGCCGGAATGGCAGAAGGATTTGTCTGCGGCGGAGGATACAGCCAATCCGTTCAAGATTATCCATACCCAGATCCCGGCGGTCGGCGGCGAGCGCAAGCCGCACCCCATGATCAAAAAACGCTTTCCGCTGGTCATGATGCTCGAACCGCTGCATGCCTGCAATCTGACCTGCACGAGCTGCGGGCGCATTCGCGAATATGAGTCCTCGATCCGCGAGCGTTTGTCTCTCGAACAGTGCCTGAAGGCGGTAGACGAGTGCGGCGCGCCCATGGTCTCCATTTGTGGCGGCGAGCCGCTGCTTTATCCGGAAATCGGAAAATTATCCGCGGAAATTCTGGCGCGAGGGCGCTACATTCAGCTCTGCACGAACGGGATGTTTCTCTCGAAGAAGCTCAAAGAGTTCACGCCCCATCCGGGACTGGTCTTCAACGTCCACTTGGACGGCATGGAGAAAAATCACGATATGGCGGTGGAACGGGAGGGCGTATTTCGCGAGGCGATCGAAGGCGTTCGCGCAGCCAAACAGCACGGCTACAAGGTGTTCAGTAACACCACTGTATACAAAGAAACCGATATGGGGGAGATTTGGGATCTGTTCGAGTATCTGGAACAGTTCAAGGTGGATGGACATACCATCGCGCCGGCCTACGGGTACTCGGCGGTGAACGACCGCGAAATTTTCCTGACCCGCGAGGATGTCCACGAAAAGTTTAAGGATATCGATAAATTTGCGAAGCGTTTTCCGTTGGTTTCATCGCCAATTTATATGGAATTTTTGCAAGGCGCGCGTGAGCTGCCTTGCACCGCCTGGGGGAATCCGACCTACAACGTCAAGGGATGGAAGGGCCCGTGTTACCTGATCACCGACGCGCATTATGATACTTTCGAGGATCTGATGACCAGGACTCCCTGGGACAACTACGGCGCAGGCAACGACCCGCGATGTCAGGATTGTATGGTGCATTGCGGCTATGAGCCCTCCGCCGCCTATGGAATCAACCCCAAGATGGGCGATTCGATCAAGATGTTAAGCTGGCTGGTCAGTTAATTCAGGGGTGAAGCCGACCCTGATTACCGGCGCCACTGGCTTTATCGGCTGGCACATCGCACGGCAGCTTTTGGAGAAAGGTCATCGCGTGCGGGCGTTGGTGCGGGAGCCGGCGCGGGTGCGGGAACTGGATGGGATTGAGCCGGTGCGTGGGGATTTGCGGGATCCGGACTCGCTGGCGAGGGCGGCGGAGGGGTGCGGGGTGGCATTCCACGCGGCCGCTGATTACCGCCTGTGGACGCGAGATCCGCAGCAGATGTTCCTGTCCAATGTTGAGGGCACTCGCAACCTTTTAGCAGCAGCTCGTAGCGCCGGGGTAGAGCGGGTAGTCTACACCAGCACAGTCGGCTGCATTGGCCTGACCCAGAATGGTTCCGGCGATGAAGCGACGCCGGTCGGGATTGAGGACATGTGCGGGGCGTATAAGCGCTCCAAATTTCTCGCCGAGCGGGTCGCGGTGGAATTTGCAGCCAGCGGGTTCCCGGTGGTGATTGTGAATCCGACGGCGCCAGTAGGTGATCACGATTTTAAGCCGACGCCAACCGGAAAAATTATCGTCGATTTCCTGCGCGGAGCGATGCCGGGTTTCATCGATACGGGTTTGAATGTAGTGGATGTTCAGGATGTGGCGAAGGGTCATTTGTCCGCTTGCGAGCATGGACGTCCCGGAGAACGATATATTCTCGGATCGGAAAACCTGACACTCTGTCAGATTTTAGCTCTGCTGGCGCGGATCGCGGGGAAATCTCCGCCGAAATTGCGGATTCCCTACGCGGCGGCTTATGCCGTAGCGATAGCCTCTACCGCTTGGGCGAACCTCACCGGGAGGGCGCCTTTGGCACCCCTCGACGGCGTGCGTATGGCACGCACGAAGATGTGGGTTCGGCAGGATAAAGCCGTGCGCGAGTTGGGATATGCGCCGGGGCCGGCCGCGGCAGCCCTCGAACGCGCGGTGACATGGTTCCAAACGAATGGCTACTGCTAGAGGCGCGCGCCGGACTTGGCTCGCAATTGCCGCCGAGCGGCGGGAATTCAATGGAATTTTGAAGCGTTTCGGGAAATCGTCCAAGCTGGATTGGCCGGCTGAATTCTCTCGCGAAGCGATCTGGAAAGGAGATCGCTGGCTGCTGGTGGCTAATGGGCCGGGGCCGCGTTTGGCCGTGAAGGCTTTAGATCAGCGGTTGGAAGTGAATGGAATGATCAGCACCGGATTCTGTGGGGCGCTCGATCCGGCGCTGCGGGTTGGCGACATCGTCGTGAGCGGATCCGGGACCTGTCCGGCAGTGGGCGACGGTTCGACGCCCATTCGCGGCGACATCGTGTCCAGCGATCGGGTGGCTGTCACAGCTGCTGAAAAAGAAGTGCTTCGCGCGAGGACGGGAGCTATCGCGGTGGAGATGGAGGCGGCAGGCCTGGCGCATCAGGCGAACCTTTGGGGTGTGCCGTTCTACTGTATTCGTGCGGTCTCCGATATTGCCGCCGAAGATCTGCCGCTCGATTTCAACCAATACCGCGATGGCGAGGGGCGATTTTGTCGCACCCGCATCGCGCTGGCCGCCCTGGCCCGGCCATTCGCGGCGATTCCCCCTCTGCTACGCTTGAATCGCAACTGTCAACTTGCAGCCGACGCGCTAGGAGAATTCTTTGCCAACTGCCAATTCTAGTCTCGTCACCGCCGAAACCGGGCTTACGACCATGAAAGCCGCTGTCTACAAGGGGTCCGGCGTGGTGGACGTGGAATCGGTTCCGGTGCCGGAGATTGGCCGCGGCGAGATCCTGATTCGAGTTGAGGCCTGCGGCATTTGCCACACAGATCTAAAAAAGATCGAGTACAACCTGCTCGCCCCGCCCCGAATTTACGGGCATGAGACGGCCGGCGTAGTCGCCGCTGTCGGGGAAGGGGTAAAACGTTATATACCCGGCGACCGGGTCATCGTCTTTCATCACATTCCTTGCGGAAAATGCTTCTATTGCCGCAGGAAACTCTTCGCGCAATGCCCCGTCTACAAGACAGTGGGTGTTACGGCTGGATACGAGGCGGCTGGCGGAGGCTTTTCTCAGTACGTGCGCGCCATGGACTGGATTGTAGAACAAGGCGTCGAAAAGATTCCCGAAGGCGTCTCCTTCGACCAGGCCTGCTTTGTAGAACCCGTAAACACGTGCCTTAAAGGCGTCAAGCAGATCGATCCTCATCCCGGAGATGTGGTTATCATCCTGGGCCAGGGACCGATTGGACTTATCTTCACCATGATCTTGAAACGCGAGGGCGTCCGTATTGTGGCGACCGATACGATGGCCACCCGTCGCGCTCTGTCTGTCAAATTCGGCGCCGAGGCGGTCTTCGATCCGCGCGACCCCAGCCTGGAACGAACTGTGAAGGATATGACCGAGGGACGCGGCGCGGACCTGGGCGTAGTGGCCGCTTCCGCAAACGGTATCGTGGGACAGGCAGTGGCATGTTCTCGCCCCGGCGCGCGCATTTTGTTGTTCGCACAGACTTCCCATCAGGAGCGCATCGAGGTTTCGGGAGCCGATGTCTGTATGGGTGAACGCGTATTGTGCGGCTCTTATAGCGCCTCGGTGGACCTTCAGAAGGAATCGGCGGACCTGGTATTCAGCGGCGCTCTGCCAGTAGAAGAGTTAATCTCGCATCGGTTTCCTCTCCATCAGATTCATCAGGGAATCGAGCGTGCATTGCATCCAGATGACGGATCATTGAAGATAGTAGTACTACCTCAGAGGTGAGATCAGTGACTCAGCAGATGACAGCCGCAGTATTGTACGGCAAGGAACACCTGCAGGTCGAAACCGTTGAAGTGCCATCGCTCGGAAGAGGAGACGTGCTGGTGCGCGTTCGCGCAGCTCTGACCTGTGGCACGGACGTGAAGGTGTTTCGCCGCGGTTATCACGCGCGCATGATCGTGCCTCCAGCGTTGTTCGGGCATGAACTGGCGGGCGATATCGTGGCCTTGGGGACGGACGTGCAGAATTTTGCCGTTGGCCAGCGCGTGGTCGCGGCCAATTCAGCGCCGTGCGGCCAATGCTATTACTGCCATAAGGGCCAGGAAAACCTGTGTGAGGATCTGCTGTTCAACAACGGCGCGTACGCCGAATACATCCGCATTCCGGAGCGTATCGTACAGAAGAACATGTACGAGGTTCCTGCCCATCTGAGCTATCAGGACGCCGCCCTGGTAGAACCGCTAGCGTGCGTGCTACGCGCTATGGAAGAGACCGGTGTGCGCGACGGAGATACAGTAGCCGTGATCGGTCTGGGACCGATCGGAATGATGTTTGTGCGTCTCGCCAAAGCCGTCTACGGCGCGCGTGTGATCGCGATCGGACGCCGCCGCCCGCAACTGGATCGCGCTAAAAAGATGGGCGCTGATGAAGTGATCGTAAACACCGACGGCGCTGACGTCGAGGGTCCGGTGCGCGAGTTCACCGGAGGCCGCGGCGCCGACGTAGTGTTTGAAGCCGTAGGACTGCCCGAGCTTTGGAAGCTCGCGATCAATTTGCTGAGGCGCGGCGGCGTGGTAAACTTTTTCGGCGGCTGCCCCGCCGGCGCACAGGTCAGCCTCGACACCGATCTGCTACACTATTCCGAAATTACCTGCAAAGCAAGTTTTCATCACACGCCGGCGATGATCCGCAAGGCTCTCGATATCGTCAGCCGCCGCTGCATCTCCGCAAAGGATCTGGTGAATCGCGTGGAGCCTCTCACTAACCTGCTTCAGGTAATGCAGCATCTCATGAGCCACAACGGGCATCTGAAGACCGCCATTATCCCTTAAGAAACTCTCGTGTTCCTTGCGCCCATCGCCTTCCTCGCCGCGCCGGAGCAGTTAAAGCGCAGATGGCCGATGGAGGAATCGCTCCGCTACACTCGCTGGCTCGCGACAAGTCACTACGAAAATTTTCATGTGGTCAGCTTCCTGTTGCCCAAGCGGCTGCATCAGGATTTTTATAACCTTTACGCCTTCTGCCGCTGGGCCGACGATCTGGGCGATGAGATCGGCGATTCGACCGAAAGCCTTCGCCTGCTGGCCTGGTGGCGCGGCGAGCTGTATGCCATGTATGGCGGTCGGGTCGCCCACCCGGTTTTTGTCGCGCTGCGGGAAACAGTTGAGCGGCATCGGCTTCCGGTCCGGCCCTTTGACGATCTGATTAAAGCATTTGAACAGGACCAGGTGGTCAGTCGATACCAGAATTTCGAGCAGTTGTTCGACTATTGCCGGTATTCGGCGAATCCGGTGGGGCGGCTGGTTCTCGGCTTATGCGGTTATCGCGATAGCGAAAGGCAGGAGCTCTCCGACGCCACCTGCACCGCCCTGCAACTGGCGAATTTCTGGCAGGACGTAGCTGTGGATTTCGCAAAAGGGCGTATATATCTTCCATTGGACGTCCTCGACAGGCATGGCTACTCCGTTGAAGAGCTCGCGGAGCATCGATTCAACAATCATTTCCAGTCGGCGATGAAAGAAGTTGTCGACATCGCACGCGAGTTGTTTCTGCGAGGACTGCCGCTGGCGGACCGGGTGGACCGCCGACTCTCAATCGATCTCGAGTTGTTTACGCGCGGCGGTCTCAAAATTCTCGATAAAATCGAGAGGCAGGATTATGATGTTTTGGCCGCCCGGCCCGCGATCTCCAAAGTGGAGCGAGTAGGCCTGCTGCTCACGGCGCTTACGCGGCGGGCTTTTACACGGGCCGCATGACGCTCGGCCAATCCTACGCCTGGTGCGCCTGCGTGGCTCGGACGCAAGCCAAAAATTTCTACTATTCCTTCCTGTTGCTCTCCTCGCCGCAGCGCCGGGCCATGTGCGCCATGTATGCGTTCATGCGGTATTGCGACGACTTGAGCGACGATGATTCTGTGACCGGCAGGGCCGATGCTATCGTACGCTGGCGCACGGAGCTGGAAGCTGCACTGCAAGGCCGGGTTAACGATCATCCGCTTTGGCCGGCATTCGCCGACTCCGTAGCTCGCTATCAAATTCCGCACCGGTACTTCTTCGAGATGATCGAAGGCGTCAGCTCCGATCTAAAGCCACGCCGGATACAAGACTTCGACGAGCTATACGATTACTGCTATCACGTCGCAAGCGTGGTGGGCCTTACGATCATTCACATTTTCGGCTTTGAGGCTCCCCAGGCGCTGGTTCTGGCCGAAAAATGCGGCGTCGCGTTTCAGCTGACGAACATTCTTCGCGATGTGCGGGAGGATGCCGGTAAAGGTCGCGTCTATATTCCGCTCGAAGACTTCGAGCTTTTCGGAGTTTCGACGGACAGCTTTTTGCCGGCCGCCAAGTTTCTGGGTTTGATGGAATTCGAGGCGCGGCGCGCACGCGATTATTATCGCCAGTCTGAGCCGTTGGTGGACCTGATTCACCCGCGGAGCCGGCCGTCGCTCCGCGCGCTCATTGGAATTTACTCGCGCCTGCTCGAGCGCATCGTCGCCTCGAACTACGATGTGCTGGCCCGGCGCATCCGCGTTCCTACGTGGGAAAAACTCTGGGTACTGGGGAGCGCGGCTATCTCCAGATCCATCGCAGGCCCACGGAGGGTCCCCACATGGTATCGCTAAAGTACTGATCGGCTGTGGGCGAAGTCTTGAAGTGATACGCCTTTCCTCCCAGAAAAGCCTCGAAATTCCCGGCGCGGAAAACAGCCGACGCTTCCGCATCCCAGATATCCGAGTGGTGAAAAAACGCGAACCCTGAGAATTTCGCCTCGAGGCGCAGCGCCTTGGCGGGGTGGTATTCAATCCCCAGTCCGAAAGTCGGGTAAATAATATCTTTCATGCCGACGGTCGGTATGGCATTGATATCGTACGGGGCATAAATGGTGGAATTCACCCACATGTACTGCAGTTCCCATAAGGTTTTAACGCGGAACTTGGCGCCGCGGGAGGGGTAAGGAAATGTCAAATAATTCCAGGAAAGCTTGAGATTCTGTAACAGGTAAGTCGTAGCATAAAAATCTCCCGCGGCAAAATTGTTCCCGAACAGAGTCAAGGCTTGGCTGTCGGTCCTGGTTCCTTGACCTTGAATCCGAAAGTAGGAAAATTGGAGACTGTTTTCCTTACCCGTGGGCACGGTCACAACACCCCCATACCCGAACTTGCTCCGGCCTGGAAACTTTAGTTCACCCGAGTTCGTTTGGCCGTTCGAAAAGTGGCCGAGCCGCAACAATGGCGGAGTCTGGGTGGTTAGCCAGAAGAACGGCTCGAAGGACAACACATCGCCGCCGGTATCCCGTTCTTGAATGCCCGGCGGCGATGCCGGCGCGGGCGTCTGCTGAACCTGTGGTCGAGCAGGGGTGGCTGGCGGCGGTGGAGCAGGCGTCGCCGCAGGCGGCTGAGCCGGTTGTTGCTGTGGCGCCGGGGGTTGTTGTGCGATTTCTTGCGCGTCGATGTAAGATGCCTGAAATAGTAAGAATAAGCTGGAACAGCAGAATATGCCGCTCCGAAGTTTTGCCTTCACGAGTTCCTCATTGAGTTATTGGATGAAGCCGACGCTCCCACGCGGCGGCCTCCCGGTATTCTAACAAGGGCCGCCCTGGTGAAGGGACGTATGGAACTCCGCAAGAGGTACTTGATCGATATGCTGCACGCGTCGCTAGATGATATTTGTTCCTAGCGTAAATTATCGAATATTCCTAGTTAACGGAATAAAAATCTGTTACTATACCATCATTAACTACTAGGAATTAGCCTGGTATTCCACATGGCAACCGTTTCGCGGTGCTTTTATCTCATTCTGGCGCTGGTGATGGTCGGTTCCCGCCCCATGCCCGCTATCCGAAACGGACCGTACGACCTCAGCCCGCGCCCCCCCGTAAAGGAAGTCATGAGTATCCTCCAAGCTGCTCAGCGCTGCCGGGAAGCGGGAGATTTCACGGGGGCTGAAAAACTCTATCTGCAGGGTTACGCCAAGGGAATAGCTCATGGCGATAGCCGCGCGGCCGTTCGGGCTCTAACTAGCGCAGCAAATTGCCGCGTCGCGCAATTCAATTACCGCGCGGCGCTCCAGGCGTATCTACAGGCTAAAGATCTGGCAACTTCAATAGGGGATCGCCTGGACCTGGGCGGCCTCGAGGTGAACCTGTCCGACCTTTACGAGCAGGTTTGGGACTTCGATTCGGCGCTGCGCGCGGCGAATGAAGCTCGCGCTGCGGTAAGCGCGCTTCCTAAAACGTATTACAAAGCACAATTGCTCTTGCAGCTCGGACTGTTGCGCGAGAGGCTCAATGACGACTCGGCGGCGCCCCTGTTCGAAGAAGCAATAGAAGCGGCACGAGCGCGGGGCGATGTAGCCACGGAGGCCCGAGCCTGGGATTTATTAGGCCAGGAGCGCCTCCAACGCGGGCGACAGCCGCAAGCGGAGCAGGATCTCGACGAGGCGTTTCGCTTGCGCGTGTTGCGGTATCCGAACGAGCGCGGATTCTCATACGGGAGCCTGGGGGCATTGAAGCTCGCTCAGGGCGATTTGGACAGCGCGGCGCGTTTTACCCAACGGGCGATTGACGAGGGAACCAGAGTGGCCGGGTCCTGGCCGGAATATCGCCTGATCCACCAACGCGGCCAAATCCGGCTGGCCCAGGGAGACATCGGCGGCGCGCTCGGGGACTTTGGCACCGCGCTCGATCTGACGAATCGCTGGCGTTTGGAAGTGCTGCCCACCGTTTCGTTCCTGGACGGAGCGGATGAACTCCTGGAACGAAGCATTTTCGATTCCTATATTGAAACCGGAGCACATGAGGCGCAGCAAACCGGCGCTCCGGGATGGGCGGCCAGAAGCTTTGAAGCCCTGGAGTTCAACCGGTCCGCCAGCCTGCGGGAAATTCTGCCGCTGGCGGAGGCGTCGCGAAGGAAGCTAAAGCCGGAATTCTGGGATGCGTTAGGTGAAATGCGCTCTGAAGAGGCTCAGATGCTACGCAAACACACGAGAAGCGAGCGGATGGATCGTCTTAAATTGAAGCTTACCGAAATGGAGGCTGAAGCGGGCCTGAGTTTCGAGCGCGATAATCCCAACGATGACCCCTATAAACCCCACAACCAGCCTGAGAATTTTCGCACTCAGGATTCACTTATACATATTCGAGAAGGACTAGGTGCGTCCGACTTATTACTAAGTTTTCATTTGGGGGAGACGGAATCATACCTCTGGGCTGTGACCCTGAAAACCCTCAGGATCCACAAGTTGCCTCCCGCGCCGCAGCTTCGGGAGCAGATTCGAGAATTTCGCGATGCGGTTCGGATAGGCAACAAGGAAGCGGGGAACCTGGGGGAGCGCCTATATGCGGAGTTATTCGGCGATCTGGAGCCGCAGGAAGTCCGGAAGCATGCTTGGCTCTTATCATTGGAGGATTCGCTCTTCGAACTGCCATTCGCAGCGCTGGTAACGGCAAAGAAAGACGGCAAAGTGGATTACTTGGCGGAAAAGCATTCTCTTCAGATCGTGCCCGGGGCATTATCATTGACCCGAAGCGCCGGCCGGCCCGGGGCAGAGGATCGCTTCCTGGGCGTCGGCGATCCGATCTATAACACGGCCGACCCGCGCTGGCGGACGGCGGGCGCTCGATCAGGTCTGGGATTCGCTGGGTTCTTCGCCTTCCCTGGGCGACTGATCGATTCCGGGACCACGGACGAAGGCAGCCAGTTAAATCGCCTGGTGGGGAGTGCGAGCGAAATAAGATCGAGCGCGCGAAGCTGGACTGTGGGCTCCGGAACTGTGGATTTGCTGCAGGGCGCCGATGCCCGCCGGGAGAAGTTCCTCGGCCTTCTGGCGAACCATCCGTCGGTTATTCATTTAGCCACCCACGTGCTCACCCCGCCGGAACAGCGCGGACAAGCTTTCATCGCGTTTGGGCTCAATCCTGCCGCCAGCACGGAGTTTCTCACTACCTTCGACGTGGCGATGCTCCACGTGCCGGGCGCATTGGTCGTAATGACGGGTTGCGATACAGGAGCTGGCGAGATTCGCGAGGGTCCGGGGCTGCTAGGCTTGACACGCGCCTGGCAAATGGCCGGGGCGGCTGCGGTATTGGCGACGGAGTGGGCGGTTAAAGATTCGACCGGGGAGATTTTCACAAGCTTTTACCGGCACCTGCGAGATGAGTCGCCAGCCGAGGCGTTACACCGCAGCCAGATGGAGATGATCGACTCAGGCACATGGCGCGCTGAGCCGCGTTACTGGGCTTCCTATCAGGTAACTGGAGGCGCGCATCGATGAAAACGACGACGGACGGCCAGGGCGCGGAACCAGCTCCGCCGGAGACAACCGTATCCGCAGCCCCGCAGGAGAGCACCAGTTCCTATGCCGCGTGGGCGAGTTGGTGGAACGCATCCGGCTACGCGAGACCGATGGGATGGAGGAGTTGTATCGTCTCTTCTCAAAAGGGATTCGTTTTTACCTGTGCCGTCAACTCGGCGCGCAGGAACTGGATGACAAGGTCCACGATACGTTCGTGGTTGTGGTCCAGGCGATCCGTAAGGGAGAATTGCGCGATCCGCAGCGGTTAATGGGTTTTGTCCGTACTATCGTCCGGCGGCAAGTAGCGGCGCACATCGACCGTGTTGTTCATCTGCGGCGCGAGCAGTTGGATATGGAATCGACCATCCGGATCGCAGACCCGCACGGGAACCCCGAGGAGGCTGCGATCTTTCGGGAACGGGCCGAATTGATTAAGCGGGTCCTCGGCGAATTGTCGAAGCGTGACCGAGAAATTCTGACGCGGTTCTATCTTTGGGAGCAGGGGCAGGACCAGATTTGTTCAGAAATGGATCTAACCGAGACCCAGTTTCGTTTATTAAAATCCAGAGCCAAGGCGCGCTTCGGTGAATTGGGAAAGAAAAAACTCGCGCACAAAGTGCTGAGTACAGTTTCAGTGAGAACTTCTACTGCGATTTCGCACTAAAGGAACAGGATAAATGCCATGGAATCCAGCGTGACATTCGACACTCACCCCCCCGAGGAAACGCTCGAGGAATATTGTTTTAACCGGCTTCCGGAGGAAGGTACCGCGGCCATCGAAGAGCACCTGCTGCTGTGCGAGATCTGCCAGCACACCCTGGAGGATCTGGACGAGTACATATCGCTTATGAAAGCGACGACAGCCGAGTACAAATTGGACGCCGCGCCAAAAACATCCACGGGACGGATCTGGAATCGAGTGCGCGAGGCTTGGGCCATTCCATGGAATCCAGGTTGGGCCGTGGCCCTGGGACTGCTCGTGGTAGGCGCGGTGCTTTCATGGGCTATGATTTCGATAATGGCACGTCGAATCGAGCCGCCGCAGCTATCTGCCTCCGTAATGTTGGCAGCGGTTCGTGGAGGCGAAAACTTCACCATGAACCAGGCTCCCGCGGGACGGCCGCTCGACTTGGCAGTCGATCTTGCGGACCTGCCACCCTCGGATACATACCGCCTAGAGGTGGTGAGCACACAGGGACAGAGCGTCTGGAACGCCGCTCCTGAACCGTCATCCAATGGCAAACTTTCCGCGCGGATTGCCAAAGGGCTGAGCCCCGGCATCTACTGGGTGCGGCTGTACTCGACACAAGGCGAGTTACTGCGCGAATTCGGTCTGCGGGTCCAGTAGATTTTCGCCCTTATACATTCGCTGCATGGACCGCTTCCGAGGAAGTTCTCGCGAGAAGCTTTCGCGACACGGGACGCAATTCTTCGGGATGTTCGCGGAGATAAGCCAATAGCCGGCGCCGCTTTTCCCTTCCACGGGCGGTCATCGGAAGATCCGCTCCAGGTGTATCGGGGATTAACTCGGGCAGATAGTCTTCCACCCGACAATAAATCGAAACCCACATTTTCTTAACAGCGTGCAGCGAAGTTTCTAGCATGGCAGCTAAGCGCTCGTCGATCTCGCCCGAAAGCGCGGCAGAGAGCAAACGCTGTTCGCTCCGATTAAAGCCGAGGACCGGGGGGTTATAGTCAAACAGGGCGCCCACCCAGCTTCCTGCCCACTCGTGCTTCCCCTTGAGTTCCAGATCGCGGGTCGTTCCGACAATGTGCGGCTTGCGGGCAATTTCGCTCGGATCGTCTCTCAATTTCGACGTGTAGCCGCCCGCGAGCGGATCCCAAAGATGCCCTCCGGTCTTGAGAAAAAAGCTGAGACGATCGGCGCTCTCACACTGGTTGGCGATCACTTCTTTCCAAAGATAGCCCCGATGTACTTGGATAAACACGGCCATCATGTAGTGATGCAATTCGCTGTGAGTCTCATATCCAGGGCGAGCGCAACCCTCCCAGCCCACCATATTCAACCCGTCGCCTGAGTTGGCTTCGCGAAGCTGTTTGCCAGTAAGAACGGGCGATTCGCCCGTCATTATCCTCCTGGTGAGTTCCGGGCCAATCCAGAAATGCGGCGGCATCTTCATCTCGGAGATAAAATCGGCGCGCACGGTGGCCGTGATGCCAAAGAAACAGATGGGGGCGCGCGATCCCTCTTCGGCATGGATCACTGTGGTGAAATTAGGTTCGGATTCGAGCAAGCGACGCCATGCCTCGGGCAGGTGCTCGATTGTCGGCCCGTATCGCGGCCCGATTACGGGATGATTCGCAATAATATCCACACATTCGCGAATATCGCCCGGCTGCATGGGACGGTGGCGCAGGCTCATGAATATTCCAGCTTTTCTGGTCCTTTTAGGACCCTAGCTCTTTCCGGCACTTCGTGCCAATCTAGCTTATCGCAAAAAAGTGTCGTTTATCGGGCGGTACTTCGGGCCCGAGGCGTGGAAGCATGAGAAGACGAGTAGATTCAAAGGAAAAAACCATGAAGACAATAAAGACTCTTATCCACAAATTCAATACGCGCATCCTGTATGTGACGCTACTGAGCAGTCTTACCTCTGCCGCACCGCTTATCGCGGCTGACGGGGCTGCGGCGAAGGAGGCCGAGCACCAGCATGACGTCCAAGCGCATCCCATCCCGGCCACGCTGGTTCAACTTGTTCGCGACGCCACGCAGCAATTCATCAACGTGAACGCCGCCACAGCCGCCGGTTACCAGCCGTTTCTTGGTTGCGTCACCGGTCAGGATCACGGGGCCATGGGCCAGCACTACGTGAACGGCACTCTGGTGGGCGACGGCGAGATCGACGTCTCGCAGCCGGAAGCGCTGATCTACGAGCCCTCGCAAGGCGGTCTGCAACTGGTCGGCGTGGAGTACGTTGTAATCGCCGACGCCTGGATGGCGCATCACGACAGTCCGCCGGTGCTCGAGGGGCAAACTTTCCAGTACATAAGCAGTCCGAACCGATATGGCTTGCCGGCACATTTCGAGCTGCACGTCTGGGCGTGGCGGGACAACCCCCAGGGCGCATTCGTGGACTGGAATAACGACGTGACCTGCGAAAATCAATAAAAATCCGGGGAAAGAGAGAAAAACATGATTCGAAAACAAAATGCAATCGGAACGGCAGTTCTGTTCGTCGCAGTGTGTTGTAATTTGGCCCCTGGACAGACGCAGGCGCCAACCGTCCTGACGATCGATCTGCAAAACGTCGTCGAGTACCAGGGTGACATCTCCGATCCATCGAAATTTGCGACCAATCCCAGCATTACACCCTCAGCCGGGGCAAGGGCATTTAATGTGAACGTGGCCTTTGGGGACATCGTGGCCGTCAATGGGCAGCCTGCCAAGGGTGTATACGTCGGTCGACCAGTGGGGATTATCCTGACCCCGACCCCCAAACCTGGGCAAGCGATCGCCGACACGACGCATGCCTCACTCCGATCCCATACCTTTGAGATCTTGAAGATCGACGGTACACCGATTGGGACGATCATGTCCTCTGGATTGGATGGCGGAATGCCTCCCCCTGGGGCGCCCTCTAACCCGGTCGCCACGAGAGGGGATTACATGATTTTCGGCGGCACGGGAGCATTTCTAGGTGCGCGGGGGGAATTGGTGCAGCGGCTTCAGAGCTTAGAAGCCATTCCTCCCCGTGCGGCCTCAATGGCCGAGGACCCCGCCAACCGGCGTACTAATGGAGGCGGAACGATTCGGTTCTTCCTGCACATAATTCCTATGTCCACGCCGCAGATTGTGATGAGTGCAGGGGCGCCGGCGGTGGTCCACTCCAAAGACTTTAGTCTAGTCACCGCCTCCAATCCCGCTGTTGCGGGGGAGATCCTATCTCTGTTCGCGACCGGCCTCGGACCCACCAATCCCGACGTCGATCTCAGCCAGCCGTTTCCGTCGAGCCCGCTCGCGGCGGTGAATTCACCCGTTAACGTGACCGCGAACGGCGAAGCCGCCGAGGTTCTCGGCGCGGTGGGCTACCCGGGCGCGGTGAACGCTTATCAGGTCAACTTCCAACTGCCTTCGGATGTGGCAAAAGGAGTGGCTAGCATCCAAGTGATCGCCGCGTGGATCCCGGGCCCGCCAGTAAACATAAACATTCAATAAGTCGCGGGAAAACATGCGATCCGGCATTTTCCGGTTGTGTTTTCAGCGCCGCAAGTTATAAGCTAGGTGGCACTCAGCATCACGGGTTCTTGGGAGGAAATGTGAAACCTATTCTGTTCCTGTTCACTTCAGTAATTGCGGCGGCGCAAACATATAACATCGCGACCTATGCAGGCGGCGCACCGCCTTTGACACCACTCCCGGCGGTGCAGTCCGCGATTTATCCTAACTTGGGATTCGCGGCCGGCAACGGCAACGTTTACTTCGTCGGCGATAACTGCGTGCTGAAGATCGACATCAATGGAGTGCTGACGCGCGTCGCAGGAAATTCCAGATGGGGATCATCGGGTGATGGCGGACCGGCTACGAGCGCTGAGTTCAGCTCTGCCGGGGCGCTCGCACTGGATCACCTCGGCAACATCTACGTCAACGACGGAAACCTGGCTAGCGGAACCATCGCCGATACCGTTCGAAAAATCACGCCGGACGGGACAATTACGACGGTCGCGATTGGATTGAATACGGGATCGCGCGACAACAGCCCACGTTTCGCGGTGGACAACCAGAACAACCTCTACATCATCGACGGATCGCGCATCTTAATGCTTTCGGCCGATGGCAGCTCGAACACGGTCGCCGGGAACGGAACTGAAGACTATTCCGGTGATGGCGGACTAGCGATCAATGCCGGTATCGGCATCCCACGATCCCTTGCGGTCGATTCGGCGGGGAATCTTTATATCGCAGCGGATATATATGAGGCTGACGAAGACGACTTCGTTAGTGTGCGCGTCCGTGTTGTAACTCGAGACGGAATCATCGGGCCATTCGCGGGCACGGAAGGCTACGGCTATTCGGGAGACGGAGGGCCGGCGAGCGCGGCGCAACTAAGCCGCTGGATTAGCAGCGTTGCGGTGGACGGCGCGGGAGACGTGTTTATCGTCGATGCCGGAAACCACGCGGTTCGAAAAGTGACTCCAGACGGACTCATTTCCTCCTTGCAGACTGAGGATCAGTCGGGGTGCTATCTCACGGGTTCAGGACCGTACATCTGCGCACGGGATATCGCGATCGATGGGGCCGGACAGATTTACCTCGAAGGGCAGTATAGCCCTTACATTCAAATGCTCGGAGCCGACGGAAGTCTCAAGACGATTTCGGGACTGGGGCCGGCGAACATCGGCGACGGCGGGCTGGCAATCAACGCGCAAGTAGGGAATCCGCTCGGAATCGCGGTGGACGGGGCGCACAATGTGTATATCGCCGATCTATCCAACAACCGGATCAGGAAGGTAACGCCGGATGGACAGATTTCGACTTTTGCCGGTAATGGACGATCGTCCAATGGGCCCGGCACGGATGGCGGGTCAGCTCTCAATGAACCGCTTTCGTGCGGGCCGGCGGACTCGTGTAAAGGTATCGCGATCGACAACGCTGGAAATCTCTTTTTTACCGACGGAGACCGGGTCCGCAAAGTGTCGGCGGGCGGAACAATTACCACCGCGGCAACGATAACATCGCATGGTCTCGCCACCGATGGGAAGAATGTCTTCATCACGGACCCATTCGGAGCACGAGTCTTGAAACTCGCAACCGATGGGACGCTGACGACCGTGGCCGGCAATGGAACCTATGGTCACGCGGGCGATGGCGGTCCTGCCACTAGCGCGCAGCTCTTTGTGCCGGTGGATGTCGCGATGGACGGCGCCGGCAATCTTTACATCGCAGAAAACTATCAATCCTGGATTCGTAAAGTAGCGCCCGACGGGACGATCAACACGATTGGGGGCAATGGCACGATCGACGGTTTGCTCGCGGATGGAGGGCTTGCCACGCAGGCAAGATTTGCCCCGGATCTCGGAATTGCCGCGGATCGTGCAGGCAACCTCTACGTGGCGGAGTACGAGTTCGATCGCATCCGTAAGATTTCGACCGGAGGAATCCTGACGACGATCGCCGGCGGAACATGCCGATTGACGCCGTTTAATCCTTGCGCCGGGTACACCGGAGATGGCGGCCCGGCTACAAGCGCGCAATTGTCGGCGCCAGCGCGGCTGACGGTCGATTCAGATGGGAACGTGTACGTTTCGGATTCGCAGAACAATGCGGTTCGAGTGCTTCGGCCGGTGCAGTAGAAACCCGAACACTCAGTGGATCCTGACGGTGTGATACGGTCCCGGTGCGCTTAGCGGATCCGGTTCGAACCAGCCGCTTTTCTCGCGGTTGATGACTTCAAAATAGTACAACAGATCCGAGTTTGAGGGAATATCGCTGGCGGGAATCGTAAACGTAACGGCCGCCGCGACGGGCTTTTCGATGGTCTTGACCGGATCGGCCGGATTCTCTGTACGGTAGTGCAGGCGGGCGACGCGCACATCATTCAGCGGAGTAATTTGAAGGGTCAGTGTCAGCGATTGTTGCGGAGGCGATGCTTTGATCGGCGTGTGCGCGAATTGCGGGCGCGGAAGCGGCTTGGCCAAGGCTGGAACCGGCCTGACGCTGCTAACCCGATCCTTGCGGCTCCGCGCGATGCGCTCAAGTTCGAGGCGCACGTCCGGGAGGTCCGCCTGGACGCCTTCGGCATCGCCCATCGCCTTTTCCGCGGTTTCCCACCCGGAGAGCGCGTTCTCGATCTCCTGTTCGGCGCGATCGAGCGCCGCACCGTCCCTGGTTTGATCGAAAAGTTCAATGTTATAGGCGGCCCGCAGCTTATATGCATGATATCGGGCGAGTTGAGCGAGAAGCCGGAAATCCGGCTGCGATGCTCGATCGAGAGCTCCGGCGGAAGCGATCAGGAGGCTGGCGGTCTCAAGCGGTGTCTGTTTGGCCGAAGCCACACCATCGAAGCGATTGCGCACGGCCTCGGGAATGGTTGCGACCGAGCCCCAGTCCCGCGGCTGGTCGTCCGAATAGTCGTCCGCCCAGCCGCCCGGATTCGCCAGGGGCCAGATGTACAGGTTTGGATCGGCAAGATCGGCGTCCGCCAGCAGATGAATAAGCCGGTTCGCGGCGCGATATTCCTCGGCGTTTTCACCTTTGGGGGTCTTGGTTTGGGGATCGTAGCTTAAGCGGCCCCACAACCAGTAAAAGAGCGGATGGGCTTCGGCGGCTTGCTGGCTCAAGTCAATCGGCGGATCGATTTCAAACCCGCGCGGCCAAGCGGCATGGGAGAAATGCAAAGCGACCCCATCTTCTTCCGCTGCCTTCAACAATTCCGGCTCCCGAAGCGATCCACGTGGATCGAGCGTAACGCGCCGCCCGGCTTCGCGAAGAGCTTTGAAAACGTAATCTCCAGGAAACCCGGAGGCGCCCTGTATCTGGACGCTGCGGATCATAGGACAGTCCGCCAGGAGCTGGCTTAAAGCATCGTGACTATAGGGACCGATATTGGCGGCCGTGAGTCCCTGGACGGCGGATGCAGCGTCCGGCTCGGCACTTCGCTCCCAGATGCCGAGCGTAAAATCGATCGCGTATTCGGCCGCGGTCTGGGAGATAAGACGCAGCGCGCGAAGATTACGATCCCGTTGATCGGGTTCGAGGCCAGGCACGCCGATTTCAGGAAATCCCTTGACGTCGAGAAAAAAAGGATACGGAGGCGCCAGCGAATCGGTCAGGAAAATCAGAGTGAAGCGATTGAAGCGATCGCGCGCAAGCATTTGAAAATAGGCGCGCCAGAATTCTTCTGACGAATAGACAGGTTTGTCCAAGTCGCTGCAGTGAAGCAGAATGCGAATCCCGCGCACGGGAATCGCCGGGACGCCCTGAGCCCGGGCGAGCCTTCCGGTCGAGCCGATCTGCTCCGCCGCTTCCAGCAATCCGTACATCAGGCCACGAATATCGCCACCAGAAATACGGGCGCCACCCACCGTGTAAGGCTCGATCCGGTAGGTCTCGGGCGGATCGAGGCTCAACTCGGTCTTCGCCTTCAACCGGAGATGGCGTGCGGCGACGGCGGCGTTGAACTGGGCAAGACCATACTCGACGGGTCCTGCCACGGTTAGATTCGCCGCGCAGATCAAAAGACTGAAGCTAATCGACGACCGCACTCCACCCTCTCCTGGACAGATGCCAATAAATAACAGCCCCCCCAGCCAGTCCGCACGCCAGCAGCAGGAGTCCGATTCCAGTTTCGTGAAGCAATAGTTTACCAACACCAAACAAGAAGCCGTAGATCAGCACGCACCCGGCAATCCAGTCGGCCAGATTAGCGAGGCCGTCGCGAGCGGGTTTGACCTCCGGCGCCATACGAGCGATGGGCGCCCAGCCCGCGGCGGAGGGACGCGTCCGGCGATAGAAGGCAACCAGAACTTCTTTGGATTCGGGCTGCGTGAGGAATGTGGTCGCCAGCCAGACCACGGTCGTGATGCCGACGGTGATCATCAGCACCCAGGCAAAATCCACCGGATTATCGGTGTCGAAACCGAAGCCGCGCTGCAACGCAACCGAAACGACGAACGCCGATATCATGGCCGAAACCTCGCTCCAGGCGTTGATCCGCCACCAATACCATCGCAGAAGCAGAACGCCTCCCGTGCCGGCGCCGGTGACAATGAGCAATTTCCACGCGCCGGCAATGGAATCGAGATACAGCGTAACGACGGCTGAAACAAGCGTCAGAAACACGGTAGCGAGCTGCGAAATCGTGACGTAATGGCGATCGCTGGCGTGCGGTTTTAAGAATCGGCGATAGAAATCGTTCACTAGGTAACTCGCGCCCCAATTGAGCTGCGTCGCAATCGTGGACATGTAAGCGGCCGCAAACGCGGCGATCATCAGACCGCGTAGCGAGGGCGGAAGACATGCAATCATCACGCGGACGTAGCCGGTATCGGGATCGCTCAAGCCCGGAAACAGGATTAGCGAAGTAAGCGCCACCAGAATCCAGGGCCACGGCCGCACAGCGTAAAACGCGATGTTAAACCATAGCGTCGCGAGCAGCGAATTTCGTTCATCGCGGGCGCAGAACATGCGCTGCGCGATATAGCCGCCGCCGCCGGGCTCCGCGCCCGGATACCAGGTCGCCCACCAGTTGAGAGAAATGTAGACCAGGAACGTAATCATCGGCATCCAGGCGGAGTTCAGATCGGGAACAAAATTGAGAACCGAGCCACGCCTGACGCCACGCGTAGCATCGAGGGCCAGGAGCTGGGCCTTCATCGCGTCAATGCCGCCCACGGCGCGAACCGCGAACACGGCCAGCGCGGTCACCATGCTCATCTTGATGACGAACTGAAACAGGTCCGTCACCAGGACGCCCCAGAGTCCGGATAGCGTGGAAATAGACGAGGTAAGTGCGATCATTCCGATGACGATGATGAGCGCCTGGACCTTGGTTACCCCCAGCACCAGCGTGAGGATATCGACCATAGCTTTGTTGACCCAACCGAGGATGATGCAGTTAATGGGGATGCCAAGATAGAGCGCGCGGAAACCGCGCAGAAATGCGGCGGGGCGGCCGGCATAGCGGATTTCGGAGAACTCAATATCCGTCATAACGCCGGAGCGGCGCCACAGGCGGGCGTAAAAAAAGACCGTGAGCATCCCGCTGGCGACGAAGCACCACCACAGCCAGTTCCCCGCGATGCCACCTTTTGCGACCATCCCTGTGACCGCCAGCGGCGTGTCCGCGGCGAAGGTGGTCGCCACCATGGACGTGCCCGCCAGCCACCATGGAACATTGCGGCCGGAGAGAAAGAATTCGTCGACGTTGGAGCCTGCGCGCGCCTTGTAGTAGAAGCCAACCGCCAGGTTGAAAGCAAAATACAGCGCAACCACGGCCCAGTCGACGATTGTGAGATGCACTGAAGAGGAATTATAGACTACAAAGCAAAAGCGCCGTGGTCCTCAGGATACTTGGCGCACCTGAAAAACGCGGCGCTTGCAGCGATCAGCGGAATCTAGTTACGCGTCGCGCCGACGCAGACACAGCCCGGCACTCAATGAGAAACCACCCAGCAGGCCTAGCAGCGGGAGGTCGCTCGCCGTTTTCGGCAGTTGTTGTGGTGTATTCTGAGTCGGCGTGTTCTGAGTCGGCGTGTTCTGAGCCAGGGTATTCTGAGCTGGGGTATTCTGAGCTGGCGGCGGGGTCGCCTGCGCGACCTCTACCGTCGATTCCTGCTCTACAGCCGCCGATTGTTGAGGAGCCGGCGCAGCTTGTGCGGAGGGAGCTGCCGCAGCAGCCGTGGGTGTAGCTGTTGGAGCCGAAGCAGTGACGGCCGTCGGAGGAGCGGGCGCGGCCGAGGTCATGACCCGCTGCGTTTTCCCAAAAAGAAACTCTTCTCCGCGAAGATCACCGGGATAATACCAATCTTTAATCGCCTGCGGCGCCCCCGCAGCGCGTTCCTGGAACGTAATTACCGTATGGTCCGCTGGTTCCATGCGGTAAACGGGAATTGCCATAACGAACCTGTAGAGGTGCGTCATCTCCGCGTTCATAACCTCAACGACATCGCGCGTGCTGGGCGAATCGAGAAGCTTCAACGTGTATGTGCCCGGACCGAGCACCATTCCCGGAATCTCCACCGGATTATTGAATGTGACTTTAGTTTGTTTGTCCCACTCATCCGCTTTCGCTTGCGGGACGAGAGCCGCAGTGGCAAGGATCAAGCTAGCCGATGTGCATAGGGAAATCCAGTAATTTTTCATGTTCCTAACCTCCAGTTCCAACCTCCATCCTGAGCGTACGGGAGGACTGCGATAAAGGCGATACGGTCCTCAGGCGACGCGAGCACCCCGAAATTACAGTACAGGCCCTGCGGGGAGCAGGTCGGCAAAGATGAAACCGTCGCGCTCCATCACGTCCCCGGACCGGATCTCGATGCTCTGCCGGAACATGGGTCCATCGTAGACGAATGAATGAAACTCGCCATTTTCGCCGCACGGATCGACGCCGCGCGGAAGATCGTCGAGGAGCTGCAGGTCGAACTCCCGCCCCGCAAATTCACTCGAAAGGACACGCGGATCAATGCAGGTCAGGCGCGCGCGCACACCGGAACGGATCATTTCTCGCGCCAGCTCCCCGGTCGGAGTCTGCCACAGCGGGAAGAGCGGTTCGAGTCCGGTGCCCGATAGCTGCTTCTCGCGATAATCGCGGATATCCCTCAGGAAGAGGTCCCCGAAAGCGACTGCTTGGATTCCAGCATCGACGGCGGTGCGGCAGACCTCAGCGAGGATGAGCTCATACTGTGCGTTCGAGCACGGCCAAGGCAGCGGAACGGCAAGGAGGGGAAGGCCCGCGGCATCGGCCTGCGCCTCCACTAGAACGCGCCGTACCGCGTGCATGGCCACGCGATCGAAGGCTTGGTTGAAGGTCGTCAACAGTCCGGCAATCTGAATTCCGGGCATGCGTGAAAGCAGATGCAAAGACCAAGCGCTATCCTTACCGCTGCTCCACGATAAAAGAACCTTTTTCAAGCTGGACGGCTCCGATTCATTTCTGCTTCAAATTCTGATATCTTCGTGATTCGCTCACGAACACCGGAATCTGTCATGAACATCACCCTAAACATTAACGGAAAGCCCTACTCTCATGAGGCGGAGCCGCGTCTGCTCCTGATCCATTATTTACGCGAGGTCGTCGGCCTGACTGGTCCTCACGTAGCCTGCGAAACTTCTCTGTGCGGCGCGTGCACGGTGGAAGTGGACGGGAGGGCAATCAAGAGCTGCACCATGTTCGCGGTCCAGGCCGACGGCGCGGACATCCTAACCATCGAGGGCCTGGCCATCGAGGGCAAGCTTCACCCGATGCAGGAGGCGTTTTGGAATGAGCACGGCTTGCAGTGCGGCTTCTGCACGCCCGGCATGATTATAGCGTCCAAGCAGATTTTGGATCGCAATCCGAACCCCACGGAGGATGAAATCCGGCATGGCCTCGAAGGGAATCTGTGCCGCTGCACGGGCTATCAACATATTGTGAACGCGGTGAAAGCGGCGGCAGCAGCGGCTGGGAAGTAGAACAGGAGAAAACGATGGCGACCACAATTACCGAGACTGAAACTCTCGTTGGAAAGCGCATCCGGCGGCGTGAAGACCCGCGTCTCATCACGGGCACGGCTACATATGTCGAAGACATCAAGATGCCGGGCATGCATTATGCCGTGATCGTGCGCAGCCCGCATGCGGCAGCGAAGATTCGATCCATCGATACGAGCAAAGCGACGGCCCACCCCGGCACTGTGGCCGTATTCACCGGCCGGGATACGGAGCACGTAGGTCCTGTACCATGCGGCGCGTCGCTCCCGGGACTACGCGTTCCACATCATCACATCCTGGCGACCGATCGCGTCTACTTCACCGGTCACGCGGTAGCCGTGGTGGTGTCGACCGACCGATATCTTGCAAGCGACGCGGCCGACCTGGTCGAGATCGACTACGAGGTTCTTCCCTCGGTGACGGATCCGGAAAAGGCTCTGGCCGCCGGCGCGCCGGCGGTACATCCGGAATGGCCCGACAATACAGCGTTTAATTTCCATCAGGAACACGGCGAGATCGACCAGATGTTCGCCGAAGCGGATGTGATTGTGAAGCAGCGCATCACCAGCCAGCGGCTGATTCCGATGTCGATGGAGACACGCGGCGTGGTGGCGGAGTGGCGGCCGTCCGATCGTGCTCTGACACTGTACTCGTCGACGCAGATCCCGCACCTGATGCGAACGCTGGTGGCGCAGATGCTCGGTCTCGAAGAGAATCGCCTGCGCGTGATCACACCCGAGGTCGGCGGCGGATTCGGCAGCAAGCTTCAGGTTTACGCCGAGGAAGCGCTGATGGGCTTCGTGGCGATGAAAATCAACAAACCCGTGAAATGGATCGAATCTCGGCGTGAAAATTTCTTGTGCACCATTCATGGCCGCGGCCATGTGGATTATTACGAGGTCGCTGCCAAGCGCGATGGAACGATTCTGGGAATCAAGTTGAAACTTGTTCAGGACCTGGGCGCATATCATCAGTTGCTCACTCCCGCCATTCCGACCTTGAGCGTGCTGATGTTGCCAGGGCTTTACAAAACGCAGAACATTCGCGCGGATATTGTCGGCGTATTCACGAATTGCGTTCCCACCGACGCTTACCGGGGCGCGGGCAGACCCGAAGCGACCCACGGCATCGAGCGGATGGTGGACATACTTGCGGCCGAGCTGAAGATGGACCCGGTCGAGATCAGGCTCAAGAATTTCGTTGCCAACGAAGATTTTCCGTTCCCGACCGCGACCGGGCTGACCTACGATTCCGGCGACTACGCTGCGCCGCTCCACAAGGCGCTTGAGATCGTAGGCTACAAGAAATTGCGCCAGGAGCAGACCGCAGCGCGTAAGCAGGGCAAGCTGATGGGCATCGGCATCTCGACCTACGGGGAAATCTGCGCGATGGGTCCTTCCGCGGCCATGCCGGCGGGCGGGTGGGAGAGCGCGACAGTGAGAATCGATCCGTCGGGCAAGGTGACCGTGATGACCGGCGCGTCTCCGCATGGCCAAGGCGAGGAAACGACGTTCGCGCAGATTGCCGCCGACGAATTAGGCGTGGATATCGATGACATTCTCGTGCTCCACGGCGATACGGCTATCGTGCAATACGGCATCGGGACGTTTGGCAGCCGCGGCACTGCGGTAGGAGGCGCGGCTCTTTACTTCGCGCTGCAGGACCTAAAGACGAAGCTCAAGAAATACGGCGCGATGCTGCTCGAATCGGATGACGTTACGCTCTCCAATGGGCAGGCAGTTTGCAATAAGACCGGAAAGACGACATCGATTCAGGAAATCGCGGCCGCTTCGTATCGCGCGACCAAACTGCCTCCAAACACGGAGCCAGGCCTGAGTGCAACGTACTTCTGGGAGCCGCCGAATTTCACCTTCCCGTTCGGGGCGCATGTGGTGGTCACTGACGTGGACCGCGACACCGGCGCTATCGCCATCCGCCGCTACGTAGCGGTCGACGATTGCGGCAATTTGATCAATCCGTTGATTGTGGACGGGCAGGTCCACGGCGGTGTGGCGCAGGGCCTCGGTCAAGCCTTGTGGGAGCAGGCCGTTTATGACGATGGCGGTCAACTCATTACCGGAGAACTGATGGACTACACAGTGGCTAAGGCGCACATGATGCCGTGGATCGAAAATAGCCACACGATCACGCCGAGTCCGGTGAATCCGCTGGGAGTGAAAGGCGTGGGCGAAGCCGGCACCATCGGCTGCTCTCCCGCGGTAGTGAATTCGGTGGTGGATGCGCTATCGCCGCTGGGAGTGAGGCACATCGACATGCCGATGACGCCGGAGAAAATCTGGAAGCTGGTGAGGAGCCGCGCATGATTCCGCAGACATTCAACTACACCGCTCCGAAGACACTCGATGAAGCACTGGTACTGATGGCTGGCGGCGCGAAACCTTTAGCTGGCGGGATGAGCCTGATTCCGATGATGAAGCTGCGCCTTGCTTCACCGGATCACCTGGTGGACTTGGCCCGCCTGAAAGAGTTGAATTATATCCGCGAAGAGGGCGGAGCGGTGCACGTAGGCGCCACGACCACTCATTACGATCTTGAAAACTCGGCGCTGATTCGCGGGAAATGCCCCCTGCTCGCGGAAACGGTGGCGCAGATCGGCGACGTACAGGTGCGTAATCGCGGGACCATCGGCGGCAGCGTGGCGCACGCCGATCCCGCAGCCGATTATCCGGCGGCGTTGCAGGCTCTCGAAGCGAGACTGGTGCTGAAGGGCGCAAAATCCGAGCGCACAGTAATCATAGCAGATTTTTTTATCGATCCGTTCACCACCACGCTTGAGCCGGGCGAAATGGTCCGTGAGATCATCGTGCCGCTGGAAGATTCGGGAACCGGAACCAGCTATCAAAAGCTGCTGCAACCCGCGAGCGGCTTCGCAATTGTAGGCATCGCAGCGCGGATACGCAAAACAGGAAACTATATCGCAGTGGCGCGGATTGGCGTCACCGGCCTTTCGAACTGCTCCTATCGGGCGACTGCAGCGGAAAAGGCGATCGAAGGAACAACTGGTTCCGCAAGGGAAATCCAAAACGCAGCGGCCCTGATCGCGGAGAGTGTAGATGCAAACTCCGACCTGCACGCCTCGGCTGAGTACCGGCGGCACGTAGCCGGGATCTATGCGGCGCGCGCGCTGACGATCGCGCTCGCGAGGTCGGAATGAAAATCGCCGGTTCTTGCAATTTGGCGCTGGCGCCGGATCGCGCCTATCTGATGATGCAGGATCCGGAGGTTTTGGCGCGATCCATCCCGGGCTGCGAGAGTCTCGAAAAAATAGGTCCCGACGAATATCGCATGAAAATGAAATTGGCGCTGGCGAGCTTGTCCGGCGCGTTCGATGGCAAGGTGCAGATTAAAGATCAGACGCCGCCCTCGAGCTTCCGGCTATTGGTGGAGGGCGCCGGCAAGATCGGCTTCATGAAGGGCGACGGAATGTTGAAGCTGAGTCCTGGCGAGACTGGCACCGATATCGCTTATGAAGGCGACGTTCAGGTGGGCGGCACCATGGCCGCGGTCGGGCAACGTCTGATCGACGGTGCGGCGAAGATGCTGATCAAACGTTTTTTCGACAAATTAAATGACGGCGCACGTTCTTAGAGCGGAATATTGCCGTGTTTCTTCCGGGGCATTGTGTCCACTTTCGTTTCGAGCATGCGCAAGGCCCGAATGACGCGGGGCCGCGTTTGTCGCGGCTCAATTACGTCGTCGAGAAAACCGTGCTCGGCGGCCACAAACGGATTCGCCAAGCGTTCCCGAAATTCGTCCGTCTTAGCCCGGCGCACTGCCTCGGCCGATCCAGAAGATTCGGCTGCGGCTAGCTCCCGCCGGTAGACGATATTCACTGCGCTCTCCGGACCCATTACGGCGATTTCCGCGGAGGGCCAGGCCAGATTAATGTCGGTGCGCAAATGCTTGGAGCCCATGACGCAATACGCGCCACCGTATGCCTTACGCGTAATCACGGTGATTTTCGGGACGGTGGCCTCCGCATACGCGTAGAGGAGCTTAGCTCCGTGACGGATGATCCCGCCGAATTCCTGCGCGGTGCCGGGCAGGAATCCAGGTACGTCCTCGAACGTCAAAATGGGGATATTGAAGGCATCGCAGAAGCGCACGAAGCGCGCGCCTTTCGTGGACGAGTCGATATCGAGGCAGCCGGCCAGGTACGCAGGCTGGTTCGCCACCACTCCAACGGAGCGCCCGTCCATCCGCGCGAATCCGACCACGAGGTTGCGGGCCCACTGTTCCTGCACCTCTAAAAACCGGCCCTGATCCACTACTCGTCGGATTACGTCCTCAATATTGTAGGGAATATTAGACGCGTCCGGCACTAGCGAATCCAGGGCAGCATCCTCGCGGTCGGGCGAATCTGCACAGGTTCGGGAAGGCGCATCCTCGCGGTTATTCTGCGGAAGGTAGCTTAGCAATTCGCGGATCATTTGCAGGCATTCGCCGTCGTCGTGCGCCAGGAAGTGCGCGACGCCGCTGGTTGCGTTGTGAGTCTTCGCTCCTCCGAGCGTTTCCTTGGTCACATCTTCGTGAGTCACAGTCTTGATCACATCCGGGCCGGTGACGAACATATGACTGGTCTGATCCACCATGAAGATGAAATCGGTCAGCGCTGGCGAGTAGACCGCACCCCCGGCACACGGGCCCATAACGGCCGAGATCTGAGGCACTACACCGCTCGCCAGCGTGTTGCGCAGGAAGATGTCCGCGTAGCCAGCAAGCGAGAGCACTCCCTCCTGAATGCGCGCTCCGCCGGAATCGTTCAAACCGATAACGGGCGCACCGGTCTTGAGCGCGAGATCCATGATCTTGACGATTTTCTTGGCATTCATTTCCGAGAGCGATCCGCCGAAAACGGTGAAATCCTGAGCGAAAACGTAGGCCGGTCGCCCTTGGATCAGGCCGAAACCGGTGATGGAGCCGTCGCCCTCGACGACCTGCTCTTCCATTCCGAAATCACGGCTACGATGGCGGACCAGTTGGTCCATCTCGTCGAACGTGCCCTCGTCGAGCAACAGATCGATCCGCTCCCGCGCCGACAACTTTCCTTCCCTATGCTGGCGCTCGCGACGCTCCTCGCCGCCTCCGGCTCGGGAATCGACATGACGCCGGCGTAATTCGGTGAGCCGATCGGACATAAGAGACTAGAGTAACGCGAATGGTCGCGAACAGACGTATCTGCGACGGGTCAGGCTAGCTGAGGGCGCTACTGGAACAGCAGCAGTGGCGTCCCGGTCGCGGGAGCCTCATCCGCGGGCGCACCCACCGGTTGCTCCAACACTTGTCGGCAGTAAATAGCTCCGTCGGCGAAGTAGACTTCGAACTCGGAGGGTCGCGGAAGGGACCCTTGGATCAACGCCTCGCTAAGCGGGTCCTCGATATACTTCTGGAGCGCTCGCCGCAGCGGACGTGCTCCGTAACTGCGATCCGCGCAAGTTTTCTCGAGAATGTACTTGGCCGCGTCTGTCTGAAGCCGAATCTTGATCTGCTTGACGGCCAGGTTCTTGTTTATCTGCTCCGTCAACAGATCCATAATCTTCAGCAATTCTTCGTCAGTTAGCGAAGTGAACAGGATCACCTCATCGAGGCGGTTCAGGAACTCTGGATTGAACGCCTTTTTCACTTCCGCCATCACCTGATCTTCGACCTTCTGCGGCAACCCGGACCCCGGCGCCGAGAAACCCATCGGACTGCGCTTCTCGAGGAAACGCGCGCCCAGGTTCGAAGTCATGATGATGATCGTATTTTTGAAATCGACTGTGTTGCCGAGACCGTCGGTCAACTGGCCGTCTTCAAAGACCTGCAACAGAATATTGTAAATATCCGGGTGCGCCTTCTCGATCTCATCCAGCAGAATCACGGAGTACGGCGCGCGCTTGACACGCTCTGTCAACTGGCCGCCCTCTTCGTAGCCGACGTAGCCTGGAGGCGAGCCGATCAGCTTCGATACCGAGTGCTTCTCCATGAACTCCGACATATCGAACCGGATCAGCGATTTCTCGCTGCCGAACAGGAATTCAGCAAGGGCCCGCGCCACTTCGGTTTTGCCGACCCCGGTCGGCCCTAAGAATAGGAACGATCCGGCCGGACGTTTGGGCGATTTGAGTCCAGCGCGCGAGCGGCGGATCGCGCGGGCTAGCGCGGAGATAGCCTTCTCCTGGCTGATCACGCGGTGATGGAGCTCTTCTTCGATGCGAAGAAGCTTGGCGACTTCTTCTTCCCGGATCGCTGTCATCGGCACGCCGGTCCAGCGCGCCACCACATCCTCGATATCGTCCTTGGTGACCACTCCGGTCGAGGTGTCGTCCAGATTGTATTTCTCGCGCAATTGGCGCAGATTTTCCCGTTCCTTGCGCTCTTCGTCGGAATAGAAACGAGCTTTCTCGAACTCGTGGTTCGCGATGGCATTCTCCATGCGGTGCACGATGAACTTGATCCGCTTCTGGATATCGGCTACTTCGCCCGGCAAGGTGGTCTGCCGAAGTTTCACTCTGGCTCCGGCTTCATCGATCAGATCGATGGCTTTATCCGGAAGAAAACGATCCGGAATGAAGCGCGTGGAAGTATAGACGGCGTTCTCAATGGACTCGTCGGTGTACGCCACCGCATGGAACTTTTCGTAGCGCTCCTTAATGCCAAATAAAATACGGATCGCATCCTGTTCGTTGGGCGGTGGAACTTTCACGGCCTGGAAGCGGCGTTCGAGCGAGCGGTCCTTCTCAATCGACTTGCGATATTCGGCTGGCGTAGTCGCGCCGATGCACTGGATTTCGCCTCGCGACAGCGCGGGCTTCAAAATATTGGCGGCGTCGAGGGACCCCTCAGCCGATCCCGCGCCCACCAGCGTATGCAGCTCGTCGATGAAGATGATGGCGTTTTGATTCTCCATCAGCTCCTTCATGATGGTTTTCAGCCGTTCTTCAAATTGGCCGCGATACTTAGTGCCCGCAACAATCAAGGAAAGATCGAGAGCGAGGATTCGCTTATCCGCGAGGAATGACGGTACATCGCCGTCGGAGATGCGTTGCGCCAGACCTTCGACAATCGCGGTCTTGCCGACGCCGGGCTCGCCAATCAGCACGGGATTATTCTTGGTGCGGCGGCACAGGATCTGGACCACACGTTCGAGCTCGTAATCGCGGCCGATGAGCGGATCGAGAAGACCGTCCATCGCGGCCTGCGTAAGGTCGCGGCTGAATTCGCTCAGTAGAGAGCTTTCTTTGGGACGATTAGAGGACATTTTTTCCGAGCTCGACCGAGCAATCTCTTCGCGAACCTGCGAGAGGCGCAATCCGCGCTCATGCAGCATATCCGCGGCGAAACACTTCTCCTCGCGCAACAGACCGAGGAGCAAATGCTCGGTTCCGATGTGTTTGTGATTGAGCCTCTCGGCCTCCTCCGCGCCATAAGCCAGCACGCGCTTGCACTCATGACTCAAAGGCAGGTCGACCGAAGTAGAAACCTTTTCCCGAAGGGTTGTATGCGATTCGATCTGCTTCCGGATCGATTCCACCGATGCGCTGGAACGGAGAAAGCGGTTGGCCAGCGCCTTGTCTTCCCGCAACAGCCCCAGCAGCAAGTGTTCGGTCTCGATGCATGGACTTCCAAACTGACTGGCTTCGTAGCGGGCGAAAAAAATCACCCGGCGGGCCTTTTCGGTATAACGTTCAAACATAATTCTTTCCCTGGTCTGGGGAATAATCGGCAGAAAATACCGCCGGAACCAGTTTTCCGAGCTCGAGCGCCACTACACGGTCAGCGCGGCGAGCGAACTGCAGATTATGGGTCACGTGAATTGAGGTGAGCTGGCGCGAGTGATGCAGGTCCTCAAGCAGCCCCATGATCATTTCGCCCATCCGGAAATCCAGGTTGCCGGTCGGCTCGTCCGCCAGCAGAACGCCGGGATCTCCGACAAGCGCGCGGGCGAGGACCACCCGCTGCTGCTCGCCACCGGATAATTCTCCCGCGCGATGTGAGGCGCGGTTTCGCAAGCCCACTTCATCCAACCTCTCGATCGATACAGGCTCAGCTTCTTCCCTGGTTCTTCCCCGTATGAGCAGCGGCATCATCACGTTCTCAAGCGCCGTAAATTCGGCGAGCAGAGACTGAATCTGCCACACAAAGCCCAACTCCCGGTTGCGGAAATCCGCGAGCTCATTAGCCGGAAGCTTGCATATGTCATTCTGCCCGAAGTATATCGCACCCTTCGTCGGCCTGTCCAGACCTCCGAGTAAATGCAACAGCGTACTCTTGCCCGTGCCCGATTCACCGACCAGCGCAAGCCGCTCGCCCCGTGCGACTTCGAGATCCAATCCGGAGAAGATGACCAGATCCGCATCACCCGAGCGATACCGCTTTTCAAGACAGACAGCGCGAATCGCTGGATCCGACGGCGCATTCATGAAGCCTCACCGTACCACGATGTTCACAAGCTTATCCGGCACCACAATCACCTTCAACACCTGCTTACCGGCCAGGAAAGGCTGCGTTTTTGGATCGGTCAGCGCCAGCGTTTGCAGTTCCTCCCGAGGCGCGCCGAAGCGAACATAGATTCGTCCGCGCACCTTACCGTTGACCTGCAGTACTACTTCCGCCGCGTCCTCCTTCGCAAGTTCTTCGTCGTAGACCGGCCAGGGCTGCCGAAACACAGGACCCGTCCTCCCGAGCCGCTCCCATAGCTCCTCCGCCAAATAGGGAGCGAACGGTCCCAGGAGCAGCACGAACGCGGGAAGAATCTGCTCGATGGCAGACTGAGATAATCGGTCCTCATGTTCATGGAGATCGTTGAGCAGTTCCATCAGCGCCGCGATCGACGTATTAAAATGCCAGCGGTTTTCGAAATCGTCGGTTATTTTTCGAATCGTCTGATGCAGTTTCCGCAGCACAATCCGGTCAGCGGCTGGATATTCGGGACGCTCCGGCGCATCTACATTGCGGGTCACGAACCGGCAGATACGCCCCAGGAAGCGGTAGGCTCCTTCGGCCCCGGCATCGGTCCAGTCCATATCTCTTTCGGGGGGGGCGGCGAACAGCTCGAAAACGCGGCCCGTGTCCGCGCCAAACCGGTCGATCATTTCATCGGCGCTCACTACGTTGCCCTTGGATTTCGACATTTTCGCGCCGGCATTGATCACCATGCCCTGCGTGAAGAGCCGGGCCACAGGCTCATCGTTCTCAACCAAACCGATGTCGCGCATCACTTTGGTAAAAAAGCGCGAGTAGATCAGATGCAGAATGGCGTGTTCGACCCCGCCGATGTATTGATCGATCGGGAACCACCGGGCCACAATCGTCGAATCGAAAGGAGCGCGGTCATTATGCGGGTCGCAGTAGCGGTAGAAATACCAGGACGAATCGACAAATGTGTCCATGGTGTCGCTTTCGCGGCGCGCATCGCCCCCGCACTTCGGACACTTGACGTTGATGAACGAAGCAACTTCCGCGAGAGGCGAGCGGCCTTTCCCCGTAATCTTCACATCCAGCGGCAGAATCACCGGCAGCTCATTCTCAGGTACAGGCACGATTCCGCAGCAGGGACAATGAATCACCGGAATCGGGGTGCCCCAATAGCGCTGCCGCGAAATACCCCAATCTTTGATCCGATAGGTGATCGCGGCCTTGCCAAAACCGTCTCTGTTCGGCGCGCCGATTCATACGCCGCCGCGCTTCGGCGCTCTCAAGACCCGAGTATTCGCCGGATCGCTCAACGATCCCGTCCGGCGTGAACGCAGCCTTCAGATCAATGTCCAACTCGCCATCTACGGGACGAATCACCGGACGTATCGGCAACCCGTAGGTCTTCGAGAACTCGAAATCGCGCTCGTCATGAGCCGGTACGGCCATAATCGCGCCGGTTCCATACTCCATCAGCACGAAATTCCCGATCCACACCGGGACCCTTTCGCCGCTGTACGGGTTAATCGCATAATGGCCAGTGAACACACCTTCCTTTTCGACATCTCCCGGGCCTTTCTGCGCCCGCGCATCAATCATTTTTTTCGCACGCGCACGCCCGTTTTCGTCGAGCAGCTTTTGCGCGATTGGATGTTCCGGAGCGAGGATGATGCAGGTCGCGCCGTAAATAGTATCCACGCGCGTAGTGAACACCCGGATGCGCTCTTCGGACCCCTCCAGGTGAAAATCGACCTCCGATCCTTCGGAGCGCCCGATCCAATTCCTCTGCATAGATAAGACGCGATCCGGCCACCGGCCTTCGAGCTTTTCGTAACTGTCGCGCAGCAGCTCCTCGGCATATGCGGTTATCTTCCAGAACCATTGCTCGAGCGCGCGCTGCTCAACCGCGGTGGTCTCATGCCTCCAGCAGCAACCGTCGACCACTTGTTCGTTCGCGAGCACGGTGCCGCATTCCGGACACCAGTTCACCAGCGCCTTCTTGCGATAGGCCAGACCGCGCTCCAGCATCTTTAAGAAGAACCACTGATTCCAGCGGTAGTACTCCGGTTCACAAGTGGTGACCTCGCGATCCCAGTCGTAACTGAATGCCATACGGCGATGCTGCCGCTTCATGGCGGCGATGTTCATCAACGTCCACTCGTGGGGGTCCCGATTGTTCGCGATGGCGGCATTCTCCGCCGGTAAGCCGAACGCATCCCAGCCCATGGGATGTAAAACGTTGTATCCCCGCATCCATTTATATCGGGCCAGCGCATCGCCGATCGCGTAATTGCGGAGGTGCCCGATGTGCAGACTCCCGCTCGGATAGGGAAGCATCTCGAGCACGTAATATTTCGGACGCACCGAATCCGAATCGGCCTTGTACAGATTAGCGTCGTGTTTCCAGCGCTCCTGCCACTTCAGCTCGATTTCGTTGTGGTCGTAAACGATTTCCGGCATAAGCTCTTAAGCATTTCAAGATTTCTCTTGTCGTCGCCGTCCTGATCCACCGGCGTTTCGAGAATAAAGGCCTTGGAGCGTAATCTCGGATGGTTGAGAATGCGACGAAACCCGTCAAGACCAATATACCCTTCACCGATGTTTTCATGCCGATCGATATGCGAGCCGAGCGGCGCCTTGGAATCGTTGGCGTGCACGATCCGAACATGTTCCAGCCCTAGAATGCGTTCGGCCTCGTCTATCGTTTTCTTGAGTCCTGCCGCGCTCGCCACATCGAAACCGGCAGCTAACAGGTGGCAAGTGTCCAGGCAAAATCCGATCGGCAAATGAGTCATTCCTGCCGCATATTCCCGGATCACGTGCAGTTCTTCGAAGCGGCTGCCGATCTGCGCGCCCGCGCCCACCGTATTTTCGACCAGCAGCATAAGCCGGCCTAGCTCTAGCCCGTCAGCGGCAGTCGACAGGCCTTCGATCAAGTGCAAAATGCCCTGCTCGAGCGATTGCCCTTTATAGTTTCCCGGATGCGCCACCAGGTATTCGGCGCCAATCGCAATGGCGCGCTCCAGTTCGCCTCGAAACGCTTCAATCGATCTGGAGCGGATCTCCGGGTGCACCGAGGCTAGATTGATCAGATAGTTATCGTGAATAACAAGCGGCGCCAAGTCGTAGCGCTCGCGCGCGCGGCAAAAATGTTTTATCCCGTCGGCGCTAAGAACCGACCCCTTCCACTGCCGCGGACTCGATGAGAAAATCTGAAAGGTATTCGCGCCCAGTTCTGCGGCCTTCAAGGCGGAGCGCTCGAGCGAGCCGGCGATGGATGTATGGATCCCGAGGCGCACGGTTAGCTGAGCGCGGATCGCCTATTGGGCGCCGTACCCGGCCGGCAGCACCTTATGCGGATCGACGCGCACCACCAGATACACGATCTGGTCCGTCGTGATGTCGCTGAACCAATGCGGAGTGTTCGGCGGGATGACGACTACGTCTCCCGGTCCGACCTTCCGGCTTACTCCGCCGTCGACGATTCCGCCGCCGGTGCTGGGCCCGTTCAGTACTTTGACCACGACGCCGTCGGGCGACGACTCCTTCGCGTCCTCGATCGTTCCGCCGGTTACAAATGTCGCGTTCCCGGAGATGAAATGATAGACCTCAGTGATCTGGCTGTGCTCGATGGCTCCCCCTGGTTTGCGTCCCGTGGTATTGGCCCGATGGACCACCCCTACGCCCACGTTGTATTCGTCATTAATACTGACAACGCGAATGGCCTGATCGCTAACGGGCGCCGAGGCCGTCTTCTTCACCGTCGCCTGAATCTGGTCGTTGCTCACATCGGTCGCGGTCCCGCGAGGCATATGCTGGGGCGGAGACGCATTTTGGTCCGTACTCTGGGCTGCCATCGACAAAGCAAATGAGAGGGCAAAAACAATTAATGTGATTTTCCGCATACGCGTCTCCTGTGCGGGCTAGTGTAGCATAGCGGTTTCTCTCATAATAGAAGTGGCTATGTTGTCGCGCGCGTGTCTGTTGTTTTTCATCGCTGTCGCCGCTTTCGGCGCCACCCTCCGGTTATATCTCAAGGACGGCACCTACCAATCGGCGCGCGAATATCAGGTGCTTCAGGACCGCGTGCACTACTACAGCACCGAGCGGAGCGAGTGGGAAGATATTCCGCTCGACCTGGTCGATTTAGACCGTACTAGGAAGGAAGTCGCGGAACACGAAGCCTCGGCCAAAGCCGATGCCAAGGCGCAGAGCGAAGAAGACGCCGCCGAACGCGCCGATCTTCAGGATGCGGAGCGCGTGCCGGCGGAGCCTGGCGCTTACTTGATGCAAGATGGCAAGTTCGAGCCGCTGAAGCAGGCTGAGTCGAAAGTGGTGAGCAACAAAAAGCGCACCGTGCTGAAAATGATGTCTCCGCTCCCGGTCGTTTCTGGCAAAGCGACGCTCGAGGTTGACGGCGAGTCCGCGTCGTTCCGCGTACCTCAGAACCGGCCCGAATTTTATATACGCCTCGCGGCCGAGGAAGATTTCAACCTCGTCAAGCTGACGCCGAAGAAAGGCGGCAATTCGCGGATCATAGAGACTCTGACCATCGTTCCCTTGACCAAGGAAGTCTTAGAAGATGCCAAACCGGTGCCGACCTTCAAGAGACAGTTGGCCGATCTGCTCTTCAAAATTTGGCCGGAAGAATCGCTCGAACCAGGCGAGTACGGCCTCATTGAATATAAGCCAGTCGAGTTCTCCGACAAATCCACGAATCTGCAGCTCTGGGATTTCGGTGTGAACGGAGGGAAGTGACACTGCTCATGGCAGGTGTCGAAAAAATTCGAGCGACTTGGCGGCGCAGGTTTCCCAGCGAAACTGTTGCGCGCGTTCACGGCCGCGTTGGGCGAGCAGCTTACGCTGCGATTCGGATTCGAGCAGCCGTGTGAGACCCTGAGCGATATCTGACGCGCTCCGGGGATCGATCAGCAGCGCTGCCTCGCCTGCGATCTCCGGCAGGCACGAATTATTCGAGGTCAGCACCGCTACTCCCGCCGCCATCGCCTGCACCACCGGAAATCCAAAACCTTCGTAAAGGGATGGGTAAACAAATGCGGTTGCTCCGGCCATCAGGCCCGGCAGAGCCGTTTCGGGAACATAGCCCAGGTAGACCGCTTCGGCGCGAAGGCGCACGAGGGTGTGCTCCGCGCCCCAGCCAGCGGGCCCCGCGACCACCAGATCAAATTCATTCCGCAGTTCGGGCTTCACTTGACACCAGGCATCGAGCAGTAGGTCGAGATTCTTCCGAGGCTCAATAGTGCCTACGAATAGCGCATACGGACGGCCGCGGCGCGCCGGTGAAGCGTCGAAGTATTCTTTCGGTATCCCTGAGTAGATCGTCTGGATTTTATCGGGGTCGATATTAAGCAGGCGGATTGCGTCCTGCCGCGTATTCTCGGAAACTGCGATCAGCCCATCGGCGCGCCGCAAAATATTTTCGGCGAAGCTGCGGTCGGCGCGCACGTTACCCGGCGTGTGGAGCTGCGGCATCAGCCAGCAGGTGAGATCGTGGACGGTGGCGGTCAGCTTGATGCGACGAGGAGCGCGCCGCACTTGATTCGAGGCATGAAAGATATCCGAGCCGGCGAGAATCCAGTCCAGCGCCGGATTTCCCGGGGCGTTCACGAAATAGAGAAGCGCCAGACGCGGCAACGTTTGCCAGGACGCAATCGTCGAACCCTCGTGATCCAGCCTGCCGAAATCATTGAGATAGGGAAACGCGCGGATCTGGTCGCCTTGCGCCTGCGCGCGGAGATGCCGGACCCAGTGGTAGGTATAACTCTTGATTCCGGCGCTGCGCAGAAGAGCAGACGTGGCATCGATGGTGACGCGCATCCTGTCAGCTTGGAACAGCGACCGCTTCGGGAGCGATTTGGTGCGTCGGCGAAGGCGGCTGTATGCCCCATCGCCTCATCCAAAGGAACAGAACCAACAGGCCCCAAAGATGATAACCGAGATTGGCGCGGCGTTCGAGATGAGCGCGAATCGCGCCGTTTATCGCATTCCAGGAGAAAATGCCGCTCTCGCGCACATTGCGTTCGCTGAGAGTTTCTAATAATAGAGGACACAGAGCGGTGCGCAGCCAGTGATGAACGGGAATATCGAAACCCTCCTTGGGGCGCGACAAAACCGACGCCGGCAACCGGCTCTTCATCAGCTCGCGCAATACGAATTTCAGCTTTCCGCCCCGAATCTTAAGATTTTCAGGGAGCGATGCCGCGAACTCCACCAGCCGGTGATCGAGGAATGGGGGCCGCACTTCGAGCGAGTGTGCCATGCTCATTCGATCAGCTTTATACAGAATGTCGTCGGGCAGGTAATAAAGCTGATCCAGCCACAGGAACCGGTTCAAATTCCCGATTACCGGGGTGCCTGGCAGGGTTAACCCCTCGAAGCCATCGAACGATGCCGAATCGGTTCGCAGGCGCCGCGCCTCGCTTCGGGAGAAGGTTCCGTTCCAAAAAAAGTGCGCCTCCACAGGGTCGAGCAGACAGCCCTTCAGCATACGCGTGAGCTTGTAATCCAATCCGATCTTTTCATCCGAGGCCGGCAGCAGGCGTGTCATTCGCGCGGCGAGGCTCCGCATCGCACAAGGAAATTTTCGAAGCGCGTGGGCATAGCGGTCCGCCAGGTAAGTGTTGTAGCCGCCGAATAACTCGTCAGCGCCGTCCCCCGACAGCGCCACTGTCACCTCGCTGCGGCACATCTTCGACAGAAACCAGACCGGCACTGCTCCAGCATCGGCGCCAGGCTCGTCGGAGTAAAAAGCCGACTCTTCGATCACGCTCCGAATGTCGAGATCCGGATTGAGATCGAATTCATGGTGCTCGGTCTGATAGGACTGTGCGACCTCGCGAAAAAACGGGCTCTCGTCGAACTTTCGACCGCTGAAGGCGATCGAAAATGTTTTCAAACGCCGCGACGACGCCTCGGCCGCATAGTGCAAAATCGTGGATGAATCGAGTCCGCCGCTAGACCAGACGCCCAGCGGAACGTCGGAGATCATGTGCTCTCGGACCGCCGCGCGCAGAAGCCGGTCCAGCTCACTCTTCGCGGATTCGAGATCCAGGCGCGGATCGGGACGGAACTGCAGACGCCAATACGCGGCGCTCGACACGACTCCGTCACGCCATTCCATCCAGTGGCCAGGCGGAATTTTATCGATTCCCTCGACTAACGTACGCGGCCCCGGTACGTAGTTGAGCGAAAGATACTGATCGAGACCGGCGCTGTTCATTCGCCGGTTGATCTCCGGGTGGAGTAATATTGCCTTGAGCTCGGAGCCGAAGTACAAATCGCCCTCACGCCGCGAATAGTACAACGGTTTAATGCCCATACGGTCGCGGACCAGCAGCAGCCGCCGTCGCGACTCGGTCCAAAACGCCGCGGCGAACATGCCGCGCAGCTTCTCAAACGCGTTTACATCCCATTCGAGATAGGCCCGGAGGACCGTCTCAGTATCGCAGTGGGAGCGGAAGACGTGGCCGGCACGCTCGAGCTCCCCCCTCAGCTCCGCGCTGTTATAGATTTCGCCGTTGAAGACCAGCACGGTATCGCCATCGTTGACGGCCATGGGTTGATCGCCATGCTCGAGATCAATAATTTTCAGCCGTACCGCGCCGAGTGAGGCGTGCACCGATTCCCAAACTCCCTGCTGATCGGGACCGCGGTGAGTCAAGGACCGCGTAACCCGCCAGATTCGGGTTGGATCCGGTGCATGTTTAAAGTGAGTATATCCGGCTATTCCGCACAAAATTACGAAATCCCCGTCATCAAATTTCCTTCACGGTTCGAGCTGTTCGGGGAACACCGCGTACCCAGGCGGCGGCGGAAACAAATCTTCGATCGCGATCAGGCGCTTTCGCAAAAAGCGGCTGGGCAACTGCCTGGGACCGGTATCGACATCGATGTCACAGCAGATGCCGTGAAGGTAAAGCGTCAGTGTATCAATGAAAGACTGTCGCGCATACCCCCGGAATGACTTTCCGCCGCGCCCACTCGCGCCGCGCGAACCCTTGGTCCGGCGCAGACCCTGTTTCAAACGCCAGCTAGCCTCGTCCACCTCGCCGTGAGCGTCGGCATGCAGCTCCTCGCGCAGCACGCGGCAGTAAGCAGTTTCGACTTCCTCGCTCCAGTGATCGCTCATCAACGTCGCCAACAGATGATAAAAGCGATAGTGATATTCCGCGACCTCCTGGTCCTTGAGTGCGAAAGCCAGCACCGTCTCCTCACCCAGACGAAGCTGGGTGGAAGTTGAGATGCGGCCCTCGGGCGGCTTCTCGATAGAAATATAATCCGCAGCAGGAACTTTGGCTTTAATACGATCCCGGCCATTGCCGCGCTCGAGATAAGGCACCAGCAGAATCGAGATTTTCGGGAGCGCAGCGGTTATCGCGGGAGGGAGCGCGGCGACGGGTTCTTCCAGATATTCCCTCAAATCCTCCTCCGACATCGGCACCGAGGCGCAGAAATAGGAAAAGGTATTGCTCAAAGGAATCATATCCGCGCGAAAGCGCTCAGCGAACTGGCGGACACTCAGCTTGGACAGGTCTAATTGAGCCGGCATCGATGAAGCTGCCTCTATTCTAGACGCAAACCGGCATAAAATTGCATCCGGCTGTTTACATTCGACGTGCGGAGCTTGTAGCCTCGGAAAGGAGCTCCCAGTTTGCGAGGCGATCAGCAGATTTCAAAGCATATTTCTCCGCCGCGAGTGCGCCGCAGGGCGAGCCTTTCGATCGTTAAATTTCGATTATTAGCGTTTTTCGCTGTGCTGGGGCCCGGATTCATTACGGCCAATGTCGATAATGACCCAGGCGGAATCCTGACCTATTCGCAGGCGGGAGCCAAATTCGGCTACGTCCTGCTGTGGACTTTGATCCCCACTACAATTGCCCTCATCGTGATTCAGGAGATGGCAGCCCGCATGGGCGCAGTCACAGGGAAGGGTTTATCCGATCTTATCCGGGAGGAATTCGGTCTCCGGGCGACGTTCATCACCATGGGAATCCTGGGCATTGCGGATTTCGCAACCTTGGCGGCGGAGTTTGCCGGACTGGCTTCCGGGATGTCGGTCTTTGGTGTCAGTAAATACCTGGCGGTTTCTTGCGGCGCCGCGCTGGTCTGGATCGTTGTTGTGCGAGGGCGCTACAAACGGGTGGAGCGAATTCTGATTTTCTTCTCGCTGATTTATTTCACCTATCCGATTTCCGCAATTCTGGCCAAGCCGGATTGGCATCTGGCTCTGCATGACACCTTCGTTCCGCGGATGAGCGCCGATCCTCAATACCTGATTATGATCGTGGGCCTGATCGGAACGACTATCACGCCGTGGATGCAGTTTTATCTCCAGGCTTCCATAGTTGAAAAGGGGATCGACCGGCGGCACTATTCTCTCAGCCGCTGGGATGTCATTTTAGGCTGCATTGTCACGGATGTGATCGCCTTTTTTATCGTGGTTGCCTGCGCCGCTACGATTTTCAAGTCCGGGCACGGCGAACTCAAGGACGCCTCTGAAGCCGCTATTGCGCTGGCACCCTTTGCCGGGAAGTTCGCGACCTTGTTGTTTGCCGTGGGACTGGTGAACGCGGCGCTCCTATCGGCTGCGATCCTGCCGCTAGCCACTTCCTATAACATTTGTGAGGGATTGGGTTTTGAGCACGGCGTCGAGCGACGCTTTTCCGAGGCACCGATCTTCTATTGGCTGTATACTTTGCTGATCGTCTGCGGAGCGGGTTTTGTCCTCATTCCGAACCTTCCGCTGTTGAAAGTGATCATACTCTCGCAGGTTGCTAATGGCGTGCTGCTTCCCTTCGTGCTTTTCTATATGCTGATCCTCATCAACCGTGAGCGGATTATGCAGAAGGACACCAATAATCTCTGGCAGAACATTATCGCGTGGAGCACCGCAATCGTTATGATCGCCTTGACCGTGGCATTGCTCTGGACGACACTGAATGCCTAAACGCGCCGGGCCACCACTACGGTAATGTCGTCCGCAGCCGGGGCGCCGCGGGTGAATTCGCTCACTGCGGCGTCGATCGCTTTGACGATGTCCGCCGCTAGACTATCGCGCAAGGAAGCTACCAGCGCGGCCAGTCGCTCCTCGCCGAAATCTTCATCGCCGGGATTGACCGCTTCAGTCACGCCGTCGCTGAACAACACCAGCGTGTCACCCCGATTCAAGATGATGCGGGATTCTTGATACGCCGCCTGCGGCAGGATTCCGAGGATCACGCCGCCGCCACCCAGTGTTTCAAAGCCGCCGCCCTCGCGCACAACCAGCGGCGGATTATGACCCGCATTGGTATAGACCAGCTCACCCGTAGCGGGATCGAGGATAGTGATGAAAAACGTGATAAAGCGGTTGTCGGGGCAATTCGAGCAGATGGCTTTATTCAGCCGGCCGACCTTACGCGCCAGCTCGCCCGACTCCTCGAATAGCACTTGCACACGCGCCTGCAGGCTTGACATCAGCAGAGCCGCCGGCATACCCTTGCCCGCAACATCACCGACCAGCATGCCCAAACGGCCGTCGGGAAACGCTAAAAAATCGTAGTAATCCCCGCCGACAGTGCGGCAGGGAGTGGTCTTACCGGCGATATCCAATCCGGTAACCGGGGGCGGTTGCGAGGGGAGCAGTCTCCTTTGAATCAGAGCCGCCTGCTGCATGTCCTTTTCCATGGCTCGCTCGGCTTCCTCGACCTCGCTCAAGCGGGCGTGCTCGATACGAATGGCCGCTACATTAGCCATTACAGTGAGCAGGTTGAGATCCTCGCGCGTGAATTCGCGAACCATATCCGGTGAATCGAGATAAATTAGCCCGATCACGCGGTTATTGGTCTGCAGAGGGACTGCGATAAAACTGCGCACCTTGTGCTCCACGATGCTCATCTGCTCACGGAGCGCCTGGTCGAGCTGCGCATCGCGGACCAGTAGGGACGCTTTTTCATTAAGTACGCGATCGCGGACCGTGGCCGAGATCTTGAATCCCTCTCCGCGATTGGCGCGAACCTGAAGCTCGCCGCCTTCATGCGTCATCAGAATACCGCGGCCGGCGCATACCGCCTCGATCGAAAGGTCGAGAATCAGGGGGAAAAGCTCGCCCAGCGGACGATGCCCAGCCAGTTCCCGACCGGCACGGATCAGAGCGCGCACCTGTGTGCTGCCCTGCAGGATAGAGGTTTGGTTCAGTTCGTCCGCCGACGGCCCGAGCACCGCGCCCAGACTCGAGATCATGGTGGTCGATGCGAAGCTCTCGCCTGAATCGACGAAGACTACCGTTTTAGCTGGCGCCGCGTACTCGATAGTCAGGTGTCCCGCCGAGACGCGGTCTCCCACGCGGAACGGCATCCGTTTCTCCAACCGATCGCCGTTGAGCAGTGTGCCGTTCTTGCTGCCGAGATCTTCGACATGCCATTCCCCGTTCACGCGGGTTAGCGCGAGGTGCTGGCGCGACAGGCCGGCTTCATCGGGGTAGCACAGATCGCTCGCGCGGGAGCGGCCGAGAGTGATGCGGTCCCGATCGAACGGGATTGTAATCGCCTTTCCGTCGGCGTTGCGGATAACGAATTCCCGCACGCTCAATTGTGGTGATGGTGCCAGAGACTCAGAGTAGCACTTCGTATCTCATCCGATGTGGTATCCTTTCCCCAATAAAAGGAGCTACCCCCATGGAACGAAAGAAAGCTACCGATTTTCCACAAGAGTTGCTGAATCTCTTTGACCTTTACGTCCACGGCGAAATCGGCCGCCGCGACTTCCTGGAGGGCGCTAAAAAATTTGCTGTTGGCGGCTTGACAGCCGCCGCGATATGGGAAAGTCTCCGCCCCAATTACGCATGGGCGGAAGAAGTCGCCAAAGACGACAAGCGCATTAAAACCGAGTCCGTGACCGTGCCCTCACCGCAGGGCAACGGAAGCATTCGCGGGTACCTAGTTCGTCCAGCCCGCGCGACCGGGAAGCTCCCCGGAGTGCTGGTCGTGCACGAGAATCGCGGGCTTAATCCTTACATCGAGGACGTGGCGCGACGTTTAGGCGCAGCGGAGTTTATGGCTCTCGCGCCGGACGGCCTCACCAGCGTCGGTGGTTATCCGGGCGACGACGAGAAGGGAGCGCAATTATTTGGGCAGGTCGATAAGCCCAAGATGACCGAAGATTTCATTGCAGCGGCGCGCTGGCTGAAAGAGCGCCCCGATTGCAGCGGTAAAATCGGCGTGGTTGGTTTCTGCTTTGGTGGCGGCATTGCGAATACGCTGGCGGTGCGGATGGGCGGGGATCTTGCCGCAGCGGTCGCGTTCTATGGCACGCAGCCCAGCACCGCCGATACCGCTAAGATCAAGGCGCCTCTGATGCTTCATTATGCGTCCCTCGACACGCGTATTACCGGGGGATGGCCCGCATTCGAAGAAGCGCTGAAGGCCAATCACGTGACCTACCAGGAATACGTTTATGAGGGCGCGAATCATGGTTTCCATAACGATACGACACCCCGTTACGATGAGGCTGCCGCCAAGCTCGCCTGGCAGCGCACTCTCGATTTTTTCAACAAGAATCTGAGGGGATGAGGTAGGGCCATAACATGATCGGCAGTGCATCGGTCGTCACGCCGGAGCGATATCAGACAGGTCTCGGCTCTTTCCAGGAGTGGATGGCGACGATTCCGGATAAGCAGAAAGATTTCCAGCGCCATTACGACCAGTACGATCCCGACCCAGAGGATATCGCTGCCATAAAGGCGCTGGTTGAGAAATACGGCGTCAAGGCGCTCCTGGTTGGGGAGCACGGGTGTCCCGATGTGCAGCGTGGGCTCGCGGTAGTCGCCAAGATGGCGGAGCGGACCGGGATGGAAATCCGCTACTTCTTTCGTGACAAAAACAAGGACATCATGAGCGAATTCCTGAAGGATGGTAAGTTGGAGGCCATTCCAACCGTCGTCTTTTATGACAGGAACTATCGCTACCTGGGCCACTGGATAGAACGGCCTCAGATTGCCGTTCCTGTGGTTGCGTCCTTGGTCGCAGACATGAAGGCCGCCCCCGCCGACGACGGCCCAGAGCGCCAGGGCGTGATCGCTCGACTACTCCGGGTGATGTGGCAGGAAGCCCCCGCCTGGCGTCATGCCACGCTGAAAGAGATGCGGGCGGTACTGGAATCCGGCCTGATGTCAGAACGCTAGAGATTCACTAAGTACATAGATATTCTTTTGCGCTTTGGCTGTCGGGCGATGACGGCTATTATCATTTGTACGGGTTGGGCTGGGCCTGCTGGGTTTTTTCTAGCGACTCTTCTGAGTGAAAAGACACGAGTTCAAGTTGCCCTTGATGATTAAACTCCGTTCGTTCAAACGCGACGATCTGTGTGCCGTCAGGTGTATTCCATAGGAATTCTGACCGGTCCCAATGCGCCCCGTAAGCGTTCCCGTAAGGAATCGTTACTACTTTGGATGGCTTGCCGTAGGTTTGAGTTAGGAGCTCGATCTCTTTCTGGAAAGCAGGAACGACTTCTGGGTGACGTGCAATTCCTTCTTCGGAATACACTCGATAAATTGCCTTCCAATCAGGAGTAATGCTTACCTCTGAAAGTTTCCCATCGACAAACTTCCATTTGTATGCTCGATTATTCACGGTCGTAAGGATCTCGTTTTCTTTGGCACCTGGATCTGGGGCGGTACCCTGCCAGGATCCTCGATCACTAGAGTACGCTGCTAATTTTCCATCAAGAAACCGCCAACCAGATGTACGTCCGGTCTCGTCGGTAGTGTAAAAGTCACCATATCCAGCGTCTCGAATTGCCGAAAGCCGTGTACAGACAGCCTTGAAATCCATGTGGTTGCCGCTCCGCTTACGACTGTGGCATATGTCATCCAAATCGATCTGATTAAGCGTAAGCCACTCGACAAACATTTCGCTTATACGGTGTGGCGCAATGTCGCTTTGTCGTTGGTCAGGCCATTTAGCATCAGGTTGTTGTTTGTACCATTCCTGCAGCGTCTCATTAATTTGGTGTGGGCCGATGCGAGTTGGCGCCACCTGTCCAAAGGCGAGAGCACCGAACAATACGAAAGCAGAAATACAGTGTGTCACGTTAATGTAGGCTCCAATCTCCCAGGTGGCGTTTCTCTAGGCGCCTCGCAAGCCCGTAGCATCAAGTACTTCGCCTTGAATAAGATCTATCCTAAAATAAGAACTCTATCTTACTCTTCCGCATACCACGAGCGCCAGCGCGGACGCGTCGGGAACAATCGGATCAGCAGCATTCCGGCAATGAATCCGCCAATATGGGCGAACACCGCCACCCCGCCGCCGGTATAGTCCGACTCCCCCAGTGACCCAATCCCGCTGATAAACTGCATCCCAAACCACCACAGCAGCAGGAACGCCGCTGGAATTTCCATGGTGGTAATAAAGAAAAAGAAAAATAGCGTGATAATGCGCGCGCGCGGAAACTTGATCAGGTATGCTCCCATGACGCCTGCGATTGCGCCGCTGGCGCCGATGGTAGGCACGCGCGAATACGGATTCATGATCACCTGCACCACCGCCGCGGCCAGTCCGCACACCAGGTAGAACAACAGAAAGCGCCCGCTGCCGATGAGGTCCTCCACATTTCGCCCGAACACCCACAGGAAAAGCATGTTGCCCCCCAGATGCATCCATCCGCCATGCAGGAACATGGACGTCAGCAGCGTAATCATGCGCAGCCGGTCCGGCACGATGCCCCATTGCATCACGAACTGGTTCAACACGTAAGGAGGCATTGTCGCCTGGTATAGAAAAATGATGGTATTCAGGCCGATGAGGCAGGCGGTGACAACGGCGGTCGCGTACACGCGTTCCGTGGAACGTAGCGGGATCATGCGCCCTGGGCAGCCCGCGCGAACTCGCGATTGGAACGCCGTTCGGCGCGATCCATCAGGGCCCGGGCTTCGTTAAGCGTGGCGATACCGCCCCGAGCTCCCAACCGCGTGCAGTTCAGCGCGGCCATGGCATTGGAAAACTCGAGCGCCTCGCCCATCCCCATACCCCCGAGGACAGCATAACAGAACGCCCCATGAAAAACGTCTCCGGCGCCCGTAGTATCGACGCAATTCACCACGAACGCCGGTGAATAAATGAAACGTCCATCCAAACGCGCTAAGGCTCCGTGCGCGCCCAGCGTCATCGCCGCCACCCGAATCTTGTACTCGTCTTGAATGGTCTGCAGCGCGCGAAAAGGATCTCTCTCATTGGTCCATTGACTGGGGAATTCGGAACTCGCCACCAGGTAGTCGATCGATTCCAGTACGCGATCGAATCCGTGATAAATCGTGTCCACGTCTACAGCGACTGGTATCCCGAGTCCGCGCGCCAGGCGGGCCGCTTTCTCGACCGCCGGAGTGTCGTGTCCATCAATCAGCAGCATTCGGGACCCGGATATCTTATCGGGCGTAATGCTCTCCGGTTGAAGGCGCAAACAATCGGGCCGATTCCAGAAAACCGTGCGCTCGCCCGTGGATTGGTCGATCACGATATAAGCCGTCTGGTTGGAACAACCGGCGCGAACCTCCACCGAATTGAGATCGATTCCGCTGGCGCGCAGACTTTCGAGTTGTACGCGTCCGCGCTCGTCATCACCCACCGTACCTATGTATTTGACCCGCAGGCCGAGCTTTGCACCCGTAACTAGTGCGCCCGCGACCTGGCCGCCCGGGCTCAGAATCTCAGTTTCGAAAGGCGCCTTGCCGGCATAGGCGGGAAAATGCGAAACCAGGAGAAGCGTATCGGTGGCATTCAATCCCACGCCAGTTAAATCAAACTGAGGGCTTCCGTTCACTGGATAAAGTTGAGAATCGCGCTCCTCAGGGGATCGTCGTCGCTCCACAAGTTCATTAGCTCACTGACATGATTCTCTCGAGGTATATAAGTGAGCTGGGCGGCGACAAAATCTTTCTTGAGCGCGGTCGTGAAATCGCGCGCCTGCTTCGGCAATCCCGCATAATCCCACTGGCAATAGCTAACGAGAAACGGAGGCGCGTGCGAATGGATCAAATGCAGCGGGGAGGCATCGCGAGCGCCCGGATCGGACCGGAACCCCGGAAGCCGGCTCACATCATATAGACCGCTTAGAGCGGCGACTCCGCGAACGGCGCTCACCGGAATCTTGTACTTCTGTAGGTATCCTCGATCTAGCGCAAGCAGAGCGGCCAAGTGCCCGCCCGAGGAGTGGCCGATTAAATAGAGCCGCTTAATATCGCCCCCTAGTTGTGGTAGATTCTCGTAAACCCAGGCGAAAGCAGCGGCCACATCCTCGATCTGCGCGGGATGTGGGTTCTTAGGCATCAGACGATAGCTGGGAATAGCGACAGCCATTCCGAGCCTGGCAAAACCATAGCCGATCAGCCCGTACATAGAGCGGTCGCCCGAACTCCACGCTCCGCCGTGAATGAACATTAGCACCGGGAAATTCTTTTTGTCTTTCGGCAAATACAAATCCAGCTTGTGTTTGGACATATCAGCCGGATCGCCTTCCGTGTAAACCATATCCTTCCGAACCTCGACGTTCGGTGGGACCTCAATGGGCAATGCGCCGAAATCAGGCACAGTACCGATATTGAGAGGATTCGAATAAATCCAGGGGCGCTCCTCGCCATCGATGGTCAACCACGCTTCCAGGCGATAAGCTCCCTCGTCGGTTACCGTATATTTCAATCTGGAGTCGTTCGCTTCGGCGACTACTGCGCCATTGCGCAGCAGTTTCAGCTTTGCGCGGATGGGAACACGCGCATGGATGGTCGTATGCATCAACGGCACATCGTCTCCCATATCGTACACGCCTACGTCCGTATCGGCGTTGAAGGAAAACCCTGCGGGATCGCACAACCAGTCATGCGCCATATAAACATGGCCCGCGGCGAGTGATGCGCGGATATCCGCTTCGGCCATCTCGCGCGCCAAAACATGGATGCTCATGTGACGAAAGGCCGCTGAGAGCTGCAAATCCCCTGGTGGCCCGAGGAGAGCCTCGCCTGCAATCGCGTACACTTCGTCCGGATATTGTTTGAATTTGCCTTGCAAGCGTCGTTGCTCTTTGGGCGTCATCGGTACCAGCTTCGCGGTTTTGCCGGGAAACAGGGGCTTCTCCACATCGCTCCCCGCCACGTCGAGGAAAAGAACTCCGTCATGCATGCCGCTCCATGCGGTGGTTATTGGAGATATGACAATCCGAACGTCCGCCGCTTGGGCAGCCCGCAGCAACTGTTCTGGCGATCCGGCGTTGCTCGCGTACACGGCGCGAAAATCGGTGTACACACCTGGAGCTGGTGTCGCAACCCGCTGCTTCATCCATTCGATGCGTTGAGTATGGACCGCTTCCAGCCGCTGTATGTCCAACGATTCGAGAGGAGTCTTGGCTTCGCAGATTAGCGGCGTGCAGGCGAGAGACGTGAGAGCAACGGATAACGGGACTCGCACTCCCTCAATTGTAAAGTAATGGGACTGATTTAATTTTTGACCGGTGGCATCTCATACAGGTAAATCGTATGAGTGCGGCTGCCGTCGATCCGTTCAACTTTAGTCGGCTTCCAGCCTGGCACCGGGTAATCGTGGGAAACCACGCGCGCGCCGGGCTTCAGATATCTTTCGAGGTGCGGGCGCAACTGCTCGTTCAGAGGCGTGGCCAAGTAGATGTACACCACGTCCGCGCCGCTAAAATCGACACTTCGAACGTCGCCTTGAATGACGCGCGCGCGTCCGTCTAGCCCGGCTTTCTGTATCGAGGTGGAAGCTTTGGCGACTAATTTCGGCGAAATCTCGACGCCGACTGCCTTGATTTTGTACTTTTCGACCGCCGCGATCAGAATACGACCGTCGCCGCAGCCCAGATCATACAGCGTCTCCCCGGGACGGATATTGGCCATCTCGAACATACGGTCCACCACATGGATCGGAGAGGCGACAAAAGGAGCCAGCTTGTTCGCATATCCCGGTTCCTGCGCCATCGCCGGCAACGTCGCCACTGCCAGAACGAAGCTAACAGGCCAGCGCATAATTAATCACGGACGCGATACGGAAGGAAGGTTACCTTTCGATTTTACTATACGGGAGACCATCTCGGAAACCGAGAACCACAAGTCTCTTGGACGCGTGATCGTATATTCGGTTCCCTTAAATACTTTCACCGCGCGACTTATCGAATCTCTCCACGGCATCGCCTGGGGACTCAGGTTATAGTTCATGTAAAACACCGGGTAATTGACATCCGTGGCGAACGGCTTAAGAGCGTCCTGCGGTACGGCTTCATCCAACATGATCTTCGGGCCGGCAAATACGACCGCGTCCGGATGATCGTCAGTAGTCATCTCGTTCTTAATCAAGTCCGTCAGGAACTCCGTGTCACCATGCTTTTGGGACAGCCGCTTCAGGTCCACCGTTCCCAGCTTGACTGAATGGATGGCGGCGCCGAGCGCCGGGAAATCGATCTTGTCCTCACTGGATTGCCGGTATAGCACCCGCTGCTCCTGAATGTTAAATGCCACGATAGAGAACCTGCCAAACTGCGGTTCGCGAGAAATCCGCCGTAGAATCGATACCAGCGCGATCGTATCCACCGGGCGCATTGCCGCTGCATCGAAATTCTGTGGAGCGAAATTCACTAATACCTTTATGTTGAGCGGCTGACCGGTCTCTTTTCGCTGCACCGGCGGCTCTTCGTTGAACTGCTCGAATTGCGCTCCCTCCACCCGATTGGGGGAAATCGCCAACTCGATCTGCTTGTCTTTGGGAGCCAGGTTCGCGTCCATGTCCCAGTAGGAAGAACAGACGCGCTCAGTGCGGTCCCGGATCAACCAATCCACATGATAGTTACCCTCTCCGAGGTCGATCGCCCCTTCCAGGGTGGCCTCTCCATGCACATCGTCTTCGAGTGAAGGTACACTTATGTGTTGCACGAAATAAGATTGCTCATCTTCATGATTTTGAGGGGTTACTCGGAACAGAACGGTGAGCGTATTCTGACCTCCCGCCGAGAGCTCCTTAAGAGGAACATTGACCTCATAACCGGCATGAAAGCGGAGGTCGAAGCCCAGTACGGGCTTTTCCGGCGTTACTGTACAAGGAAGGTCGTTACGGACTTCCTGCGCCTCCAAAACCGCCATATCGGAACTGATGATACGAACCTGAGCGCCGGAACCACGTACGGGAGACTGCGCCATCACCGGTAAGCACAGCAGGAAAGAGAAACTTACACAAGCGGTCCAGTTGAACGGCAATTGAGGTCGCCGGTCCATTTTCAAAGCCCTCCCACATTATGGCCGAAACGGCCAGAATTTCAAGACCTAAGAAGGCAATCTCATTTCCATACGCTAAGCTGCTGAAGAATCTGCTGCGCGGCCTTCTGCCCGGCATTTTTTTTTGACAATCCCTGCGCCCGGCTCGCCCATTCCTTGCCGAGCCGCACCTCAACGGTAAAAGTCTTCGAATGCTCCGGACCGTCCTCCGCGACGATGCTATAGCGCGGCGGTGGAAGCTTCAGCGCCTGCGCCGTCTCCTGCAGCGCGCTCTTATAATCCGTAACCGGACTCTCGCGGCCATCCTGGGGCGCTTCAAGTTCTCCCACCACCAACGATTCGATGAAATGCTGTGCAGTCTCTATACCTGCGTCAAGATATATGGCGGCTATGAGCGCCTCCACCGCGTCCGAAAGCAGCGCCTTTTTTTCGCGCCCACCGCTCATCTCCTCGCCGCGTCCCAGAAATAAGTAGCCTCCGAGACCCAGAATTTGCGCTACTTCGTGCAGACGCGCGGCGCTTACCAGGTGTGCCTTGAGCTTGGAGAGTCGTCCCTCGGGATAGGTGGCGTGGCGCCGGACCAAGCATTCGCTGACCACAAAGCCAAGGATCGCGTCGCCCAAAAACTCGAGCTGCTCGTTATCGGTCGAAATCTGACCTTCGGCGGCTTTTTCGTAGATTCTAGATTTATGGGTGAGCGCCCGCTTGAGTAGCTCACGGTTGCGGAATGTATGTCCTAGCGCCTTTTCAAGAACCTCAAGGTCCGCGCTCATGATCGATTTGTGAGCGGCGCCGTGCTCTCCAATAATCACGGCAGTAGCCGCTATTTCTTCGCGTTCTTCGCCTGTTCGGCGTGAGTCTTAATGGTTTGGGCGAACTTCTTCACGGAATCTGGAACGTTGGGCATCGCGAGCACCTTGTTAGCTGTGTCGAGCGCCTCGTCCGGCTTGCCGGCCTGATCGTAAGCCTGCGCCAGCCGCACCATTTTAACGGAGTCCGGCGTGGCTGCATCGTCCACCGCGGTCTTGAATTCGGTCACCGCCACATCGGTTTTCTTACGGTCCATGGCAATCATCCCCAGATCCACGTGAGCATCCGAGAGGAAGTCCTTTTTAGCGCTTTCCCATTGTGCATCGGGTATGTTGGGGGCCGGCTTGGTAGCTGCGGGGATCGCGGCGATCGCGTCATTCGCCAGCTTTTCCGCGCGCGCCAGCTTGTCGTTTTTATCGAGGTCGTTCTCGTGAGTCGACCGGGCCAGCTCGCCCGACATCAGCAGCATGGCTTCATAATCCTTGGGATCCGCATCGAGCGCGTTTTGCGCATAGACCAGGGCCCTGACAGTATCGCCCTTTCGCTGTGCGGCGTCGGCCGCCAGGTCAAAGGCTTTGGATTTGAGCTCGGTATCCGCGTATTTGGTAATAAATTCGTCCACCATTTGAATGCGCTTGTCGAGATTCGGCTCATTCACGATGGCGTTGTAGGCCTCGTACTCCTTCTTCGATTTGACCTTTTGCGCCATCGCGATTCCGGCGACCAGCAGTAGCGCCGCCGTTAAACGTAATCCTCGTGTCCTCATTCCACCCTCCCTAGAATCATTTTTTGATGAAAGCTTCGTTCAAACCTTTCTTCGCGGCCTGCCGAACCGATTCCGGACCGCCCTCGACGGCGAGCGCCGATTTATAATCCTCACTGGCCCCCGCGCGGTCGCCCTGGGAGTCGGCCAACCGACCCAGATACAACAGACTCCACGCCTTCGTGGAAGCGTCCGGCTCCAGGTCCAGCACCTTGCGGAAAAGGCGGTCTCCTAGCTCCGGGTCGCGCTCCAGCACGGCAATCCGTGCCAAACCATAATACGCCTTTGCATGCATCGATTTCTCGATTGGCTCCTGAAGAATTTGCAGGTACATGGCTTTCGCCCGCGCCAGATCGCGCTTAATGTACGCGTTTTCTGCTTCGTCCAGCGCCTTTTCCGGTCCGGAAAGCTCCACTGGCTTTTCCGTAATCACCACACGCGTCTTCCGGGGGGCGCGCTCGGAGGCAAACTCGACATTTTCTAGACGAGTCTCCTCGCGTTTCAGATCGATCGCATCCACGATCTCAGGAAAATACAGACGCATGGACAGGGGCTGCTTTTCAAAAACCGCGAGTTGCTCCGCAAAAACGGGAGTCAGCACGAAGCCTTCCTTAAGCGCCTGCGTCACCAAAGCCGGCTTGTGCTGAATACGGCTCTCTACGGCCTTGATAAAGCATTCAGTCGAGAGCAGAATGAAGTCCGATTTATAGAAGTCTTCAAGCACCGGGGAGCCCTGCGCGTAATCTCCGAGCGCGTGCTTCTGGCTCATTTGCTTGGAAAACTTTATGAGGAGCGGGTCCACGAGATAGTGCAGGTAGGAGTGTTGGATGTCCTGAATCGGCAGGTCAGGAGCCGGAGTCACGACCACGAAATAGTCGTCGACATAGCTGCGCGTCTGCACTTGATAGGGTGCCCCCAGCAAATCCACATAAATCTGGAAGCGTCGGCCAAGATACCCGCTGGTCGGGTTTCGCAGGTACGCATTCACCTCCAGTACAGCGCGGGCTACTGGGGCCTGATACTGTTCAATGACTGCGTCAATGGCCGGCTGCGCGCTCTTCCATAAATCCTCGATGTGCGCTTCCCGATAAAACTCCGCGAGCAGCGGCGCGAGACCGTCCAGCTCGGCCGCATCCGGCGGTAGCGTCTGCGAAGGATAGCGATAGGAGAAATCGGGCGGTCCATTGAGCACTAGAGCGTAGGAAATGTACTGGCTCAGCTCCGCCGCCGGGTCTGGCTTACGGTGGTCCCGGACGAATCTCCTGAGGGCCAGAACGCTGTCCAGATTTTGCGCCGCGATATGTTCCCGCAGAGCTTTACGCAGGGGATGATTTGACGGAGAGTCGATATCGGCATCGTAACCGGCGGCGTTGATGGCGGCCAGCACGGTGAAAATTGAAGGATTGGCGTCAAGCTGGCCCTCAGAAGCGGCCGATTGCGTCCACGCTGGCACGGCAACCGACAATGTCAACGCTAACAGGAGCGCGGCGCGCAAGAAGTCTCCTCTTAACCACCCAGTATATCCAGAGCGGCCTCGAGTTCGCCGCGCGCGTGCGGATCGCGAGTGACTTCGATTCCGCGGCGGTAATAATCCCGAGCCTCCTCGATGCGTCCCAGCTTTTCAAGTGTCTGTCCACCGTGGAAATAGGCTGCTGAATAGGCCGGGTCGGCGATCAATAGCGCTTTGAATTCGGCAACGGCACGTTCCGGCTGGCCGATTTTTACAAATTCCATGGCCAACCCATAACGGGCGAAAGCGCTGGCTGGATTCTCCGCCAGCAGTTGCTGCAGGATTTCGATTCGCGATAATTCCATGTTGGCGTTTACATGTTAGGATACCAATCGTGGCGTGTCCATTCTTCCTGCCCACGGGGCGTCTGGATGAGGGTTTACCAAGTCTCAAAACCCATGCTCCGCGCTTGCCGCTGGGCGATTCATACCGCGGCATCTGCAAGGCCACACCGGAGGGATTTGAGCCGCCCGAGCCCGTCCAACGCGAGGTGTGCAACTGCGGGTACGCCCGCGGCCGGTGCGAGCGATTTCCCGGCGCCAGCGGAGCCGACGCCGTCCGGTTTTCGGTTACCGGCGATCGGGACGGGCAAATACGTCTGGTGTACATTTTTGAAAAAAATCATTCGCCGCTCGATTATGGCTTACTCGACTATTCGCTAGATGAAACCCAAAGGCTGCCGGAAGTCGCTGCGGAGCTGCCCGCCCTGCTATTGACGCTCCAAGCCCGGGCATTTCTCCAAAGCTATCTGCGGCGCCGCATCAACACGCCGGAATAGCAGCAGCGACTTGTTTCCGCTGCTGCTATTTTCGACGTATCCTCCGATCCTCCGATGACCTGAGGGGACCTACTTCGTAGTAAGGGCGACTTCGGTTTCAACGGTCCCCAGATGCCTGGCGAACTCTCTCTCCGTCTTCCCGTTCGTGAGAGCGTGCCCCTCTGTAGACTGGGCGTCCCACACGCTGGCGAGAAAATACGTTTCCCCGTATTGGTGGAACTCCAGCACCGGATTCGAAGGCGCATTTGAACGAGACGCGGGAATTGTGAGCTTCATCGCACTTGTCAAACTACCGCCTCGCTGTTTCACAACCAGCAGCCCTCCAGATTGGTGGACTGAGTAGTTTCCGGCTGGCATAAAGGTATCGCCAATCCGAAAATTAAAAGGGATGCTTGCTCGCATTTCTTCCCCACCCATTTGCGCAAAAGAAGAAAGTGCGACAGCGACCAGCAACCCTGTAGTAACTGCAAATTGCTTCATGATATTTCCCTCCGAGTTTGGCGGTTTTGAATCGTTTTCACTTCTGTTCCGCCTCGCAATAGTAAGCGTTGTCCAACCAAAAGTCCGCCTGCTTTTTTAGGAAAAAATCTGGAGTGATTGACAGGTGCGGTATAATCATCCCACTATCCGGAGCGTGCTATGTCCGAAAAGACGGGCGATATTACGCAACTTCTGCATCAATGGCGCCAAGGTAACCCGGAGGCTGAAAACGAGCTCTTCGGCATGGTCGTCCCCGACTTGCGGCGCCTCGCGCATTACTTAATGAAAGGCGAGCGCCGTGGCCACACTCTTCAACCCACCGAACTGGTCGATCAGATCTATCTGCGGCTGGTCGCCGCCAAAAATCGCGATTGGCAGAACCGTCAGCATTTTTTCGCTATAGCTGCTAGAGCGATGCGGAGGTATTTGATCGACTACGCGCGCGGAAGACCCAACGCGGAGTTCGTCGCGATCGAAGGAATGAGAGATTTCCTCCCCGCCGATAGCCCCCAAATGGATCTGGCCATCACCGTCGACCGGCTGCTGAATCAGCTCGCTGAAACGAAACCGGAATGGTGCAATCTAGTGGAGGTCAAATACTTTCTGGGGCTCAGCGATGAGGAAGCCGCAGAGGCGCTCGGCATGAAGCTGCGCACAATGCAGCGAGCGTGGCGCGAAGCCCGCCAGTGGTTGTTTGAACATATTGATTCCGGCGATGGAAAACGAAGCGCGGCAACCTAAAGCGCAGGACGACGACCTGGTCATGAGCCTGGTCGAGCTGGCTCTGGCGCAGCCTGAGGCCGAGCGGCAGGCCTATCTCGAAAACGCGTGTACCGGGGAATCCGAGCTCTTCGATCAGGTCTGGCAGTACGTCCAGTGGGAACAGCGTATGCAGGGCTTTCTGCTCGACCCGCTCTATCGCCCAGCCGAAAACGAACATCTCTTCGAAGCCGGAGATCTCCTCGAGCGGCGCTTCCGGATTGTGCGCGAAGTGGCACAGGGTGGGATGGGCGTCGTTTACGAGGCAATGGACGAAAAGCTAGAACGGCGCATCGCCATCAAGTGCGCCAAGATTGGCTTCCGGAAGCGCCTTCCTCCCGAAGTGCGCAATGCCAGCGAAATCAGCCACCCCAACGTATGCAAAATCTTCGAAATGCATACGGCCTCGACCCGGCATGGAGAGATCGACTTCATCACCATGGAGTTTTTAGAAGGCGAGACGCTCGCCGAGCGGCTCAGGCGTGGCGCATTGCCCCCGGCCGAAGCACGCGCTATCGCGCAGCAGCTCTGCGCGGGTCTTGCTGAAGCGCATCGAAACCAGGTGATCCACGGCGATCTCAAGAGCAACAACGTCATCCTAACCGCTGGAATAGACGGAGTCGTTCGGGCCGTGATCACGGATTTCGGTCTGGCGAGCAGGACCAAGACTGCCCACCGTACCGCACAGTCTGGGCCGTTGGGCGGAACCCCCGATTACATGGCTCCCGAGCTATGGAGAGGCGAGAAGGCCACCGTCGCTTCGGATATTTATGCATTGAGCGTGATGCTCTATGAGCTGGCCTCGGGGCGGCGGCCTTTCGCGCCGGAGCTGTCCTGGGAAACACGCCTGACTACAAAAATTCCAGCAGTGGGTCCGAAATGGGACCGCATCCTCGCGCGTGGTCTCGATCCAGACCCCGCCCGCAGGTTTCAGAACGCCGACGAGATCACGCAGGCGCTCGCGCCACGCTCACGGCGTTGGCTGCTGGCCGCGGCCGCAACGATTCTCCTGGCGATTGCCTCTGCTGGGATTACGTACCAGCGGGCCACAGCGCCCCAACAATCAGTTCGTCTGGCAGTGCTGCCGTTTGAATCGAGCCAATCAGCCGCACCGCTCGGCGTATCTTTGTTGCGCGCCGAGGCGGACCAACTGGCTCGCGTGAAAGGCAATTCTCATACGAAGCTGGCGATGATTCCTCTGAGCGGCATATTGAGCAAGAAGGTGGACACTATCGAGAAAGCTCGGACGGCGTTCGGCGCCACTCATGCGCTTCAAACCACGCTCGAGAAGCAAAACGATAAGGTGACGCTTCACGCTTACTTGACGGATACGCGCTCCGGCGTTCATATGAAGGACTGGCGGGCGGAATATAAGCCTTCGGAGCTGCAGTATGCTCCCATCGCTCTTGCAGGTGTGGTGACGAGCACGTTGCATTTGCCACCGGTGACGGTAAACGCAGCAGTCAACGCTGCAGCGCGCCAGGATTATCAGACGGGTCTTTCTTATGTGCGCCGCGACACCGGCGTCGATGCAGCTCTTGCGTTTCTCGAACGAGCGGTTGCGGCCGATCCCGGCTCGCCGCTTACCCACGCCGGGCTAACGGAAGCGGAGTGGTTCAAATACTTCCTGACGAACGACAGGCTGTGGCTGGCCCGGGCGGCGGAGTCGCTGCGGCAGGCGGAAATCCGTAACTCGGACTTAGCTCCCGTGCATCGCATGGCAGGAATACTCAAGGCAAACGACGGCCGGTACGAGCAGGCCGAAGCAGAGTATCGACGGGCAATCGAGCTTGAACCTGGCAATGGCGACGCCCATCGCCGCCTCGGCCAGGTTTATGAGAGGAACAACCAGCCTGACGACGCTCTGGCGGAATATCGCCGCGCGCTCGATGCCGATCCCGGCTACTACCGGACCTATCAAGCGCTAGGCTCGTTGTATTTGGACAGGGCTGCATATAGTGAAGCCCTTAAGTACTTCCGCAAGGCGGTTGAATTAGCTCCTGACGAGCCGAGCGTGCGTTTGGCTTTTGGGTCGACGTTCACGGACTTAGGCCGTTTCGCTGAGGCCGAATCTGAATTTCGCTTTGCAATTCATCTTCGGGAAACACCGCGTGCGCTTCACGCACTCGGTCTTACATTGATGTACGAAGGTCGGGATGAAGAGGCGATTCCGTATTTTTTATCGGCTTTAAAGCAGAATCCGGAAAGATTCTTATCATGGATGGAACTAGGGAATTGTTATCGGCGGATCAATCAGCCGGCCGAGTCCGTTCGCGCCAACCGTCGTGGCTTAGAGTTGGTCGAAGCAGAAGTACAGCGGAATCCGCGCAACGGTTACCTGCGTTCGTTCCTGGCTTACTTGTGCGCCCGGCTTGGTGATCGCCGCCGTGCAGAGTCAGATATCGCTCAGGCAATGCAATTATCGCCGAGTGATGCAAATACGCTGGGAATCGCAGCGACTACTTACGAGGCACTGGGCCAGCGCGACACGACCCTTGCGGTATTGAAGGCGGCTCCCGAAGAGGTAATTGAGGATCTGAGCCGCTGGCCGGATGTGGCGGACTTGCAGAAGGATTCTCGCTTTAAACAATTGTTGGCTTCGCGCCAAATCAGATAAGGAGGATGTATGCCAGTTAAGAAAAAAACAGCGACTGAAGACTCGCACCCAAAAGGAGCCGCTGCCAAGAAAAAGAAAAAGAAGAAGAACCAGGGAGGCCTTCAATCTAGAATAGCCATTGAACCCACGGAACCGGGGGGATGAGGGATCTATGGACCACCAACGTAATAGCGAAAAAGTGCTTTGGCTCGTGGTGGGCGCGGCGATTGCAGCGGGAATCGCCCTTCTCTACAATGCGATCAAGAAATGTAAAGGGGCAAACGACACGCAGGACATAGCCACTGAACCTACAGATCCGGGTGGGTAAAGCGTGCAGCCTTGAAGGCTCATCAAACCTTATACATGTACTTGATGTTGGATTTGAAGATGAGCAGGTTCGGCTCACTCTCCCGATTCACTTTCAAGCAGGTTTTGTCATACCATTCGATAACGCCTTTGAGGGTTTCGCCGTCCTTGAGCACGATCGTCATCGGCGTCTTCGATTGCATCTGCTTCAGATAATAAAAATTCTCGGCGTTGGTCTGATCCGGCGGCGCTGATTTCTTGGGGCCATCTTTACGATTAGGCTGGCCCCTATGATCTTTGACTTCAGTGAGAGAAGGACGGATCAGTTTACGGTTGGCGGGCTCCACGTTTAGAACTCCTTAAGAGGGCGTATGAATGGGGGTTGAACTACTATCTTCCTGTGATAGCACAGCCTCAGTGGCAGCGCAATTCTACAGCCAGTGCGTCCAGCGCCAGCGACTTCTGAATGTTGCGTCGCGCCAGTTCCACTAACTGGTCTACCTGCGCGACAGCGGCGCGGAGCCAGTCGAACGAAACTCGCCGTGCCAGCATCTCTATGTCTGCGCGAATATCATCGTTGCGGATGTAAGAAACGCCGTGCGCCAGCCGCAGCACGTCTCCCAGAAGCAGATATAAAACCTCCAGATAAGAATCCAGCTTTTCGGTACGCCGCGCCCCGATCGACTCTGAATATTTCAACCACTCCCCGAACAGGTCCCGGCCGCTCGCAACCCTGAGCAGGGTCAGCATGGCCTCCCGACGTCGATCGTAGGCTTCGAGATCCAGAGAGACGGCGAACCCCGGCGATCCCTCCGCTAGAGTCATCCTACGTTCTGCCTGTTCGAGGCCCCGGGCGAGAGCGAAGGCGCGCATTTCGTTCTGGTTCAGACGCGAGAGGCGAAATTGCACGGCGCGCGAGCGGATGGTTGGCAGAAGATCGTAGGGATTGCGAGCCGTCATGATCAGGATCAGATGAGGCGGCGGTTCTTCCAGAACTTTCAGCAGCGAGTTCGCGGCCGATTCGTTGGCGCGGTCGATGGCATCGATCAGAAATACGCGCCAGGAGCCTTTCAGAGGCTTCAGCGGGGCGCGTTCCTTTAGAAGCCGCATCTGCTGGATGGTAATCTGACGCAGCGGTCCATCGGGGGCGAAGGTCAGAAAGTCGGGGTGGGAAGCGAAAAACAGCGGATCTTCATTGCGCTTCTCGGCGGTCCATTTTTCGCGGTCGGCGATAATGGCGGCGTTGGTTTCCAAGCCGAGATCGTCACTTTCAATGCTGCCGGCGGCATCGGACCCCAAAAGCATCGCGCCGAACCGCCTAGCCAGGGTCGCTTTGCCGATGCCTTCCGGGCCGGAGAGCAGCAGCGTCTGGGTGATACGCCCGCGCCGGATCATATCGTCCAGCGTATCTACCGCGGTCCGATTCCCGAAGAACTTCTCCAACCCACACGGTAGCACGGAGCCCAACGGGGCCGGCCGTTAGAGGCGGACGAACTCGTAGCGCTCCATTGTTGCCGCGAAGCTCGACTCCGGTTCGCCGCGCAGAACCTTACCTACGCAGCGGAGCTGGACATCGGCGGGTGCGCCCGGAGACTTCGGGAATGTGATCAGGTACTCGATCGACTCACCCACCTCAACAGGCGCGGAAGAGGTAAAGAGGACGCCCGAAGAACTAACGTTCTTCGTCTCACCTGGGTTTTTTGAACTCGCTCCGGCCCGAATCAGCTCGAAAGGAAGTTTGAGATTGAAGCGGCGGGTCTTTCGCTGTTCCATCACGTATCTCCGACTCTATAGAGATAAACGAGTAAGGTCAATAGGCGGATACGGATAAATATCTTCTAAACTCATAGTACTGAGCGGTTTTGCGCTATTCACCGAGTTCTTCGATGCGTTCGAGGCGAAAAATCCGGCAAGGCCCCGGTTCCTGGACCCGGTAGTGGATTCTGACCAGAACCTCTGCCCGCCGGCCGAGAGACCAAATGGTACGGAGCGCACTGGCTGGGGCTGGGTCTTTCTCGCGTGGGCGTGGCATGACTCGATTCTGAGGGCGCTCGGGCCATAAGGCCTCGTGGGGATGTGTTAGTAACTTGAAAGGAAACGAAATTCACCTGGGCGCACGCGGTGAATGTGGGAAAATGTAAATTCGAGGGATTTTGCTTAACCGCATTACCGTGCATGGGGCGCGGCAACACAACCTGAAGAACATCGACGTCGAGATTCCGCGAAATAGCTTCACAGTTATCACGGGATTAAGCGGGTCCGGGAAATCGTCGCTCGCTTTCGATACCATCTACGCGGAGGGCCAGCGCCGCTACGTCGAAACGCTCTCGCCCTATGCCCGCCAATTCCTCGATCAGATGGAGCGGCCCGAAGTCGATTCGATCGACGGCCTCAGTCCGGCCATCTCCATTGAGCAGAAGACTACAAATCGCAGCCCGCGATCCACGGTCGGAACCATAACCGAGATCTACGACTATCTACGCGTGCTGTACGCGTCCATTGGAGTGCCGCATTGCCCGAACTGCGGCCGCGAGATCTCGTGCCAATCCACTGGCCAAATCCTGGAACAGGTGCTCGCTCTTGGCCCGAAAGAGCGCGTGATGATTCTGGCGCCGATCGTGCGCGGGCGCAAGGGCGAATATAAGAAAGATCTCGAGAAGCTGGCGCGCCAGGGATTCGTACGAGCTCGGGTCGATGGCGTACTGCGCTCCCTCGATGAGGCGATTACGCTTGACCGCCGCAAAAACCACACCATTGAAGTCGTAGTGGACCGTTTAGTCATTAAGCCGGAGATTGTCAAGCGCCTGGAAGCGTCCATCGTCACGGCCACCAAGCTCGCCAACGGCCTGGTGCTGGTCGCGGTGGTGAACAGTTCTGAAGCAGAAACAGAGAAGCTTTACTCGCAAAAGCTCGCCTGCCCGGACTGCGGGTCCAGCGTTCCGCAGCTCGAGCCGCGATCTTTTTCGTTTAATAGTCCTTTCGGCGCCTGCGAGACCTGTGCCGGACTCGGCAGCCAGTGGAGCTTCGATCCGGCCAAAGTGGTGATGGACGCTTCCCGTCCGCTGCTCGATGGCGGACTCGCAGTGGGTGGCGGATCGAGCCATATGGCGCGCCTGCTGAATGCCTTCGCCGAACGCCAGAAGATCGCCATCGGCCAGCCGTTCGAGAAGCTCCCCAAAAGAGTGCAGACAGCGCTGCTTGAGGAGTCCATCGCGGTGCTCGATAAATATTACGAGCATGAAACTTCCAACGAAGCGTATCGCGAATGGTTCCAGAAGTTCATGTCCCCCTCCGTGTGTCCGGATTGCCGCGGCCAAAGGCTGAAACCCTCGAGCCTGGCCGTGCGAGTGAACGGGCTGACCATCGCGGAGCTGACGGAGATGTCCCTAAGCCGCGCGCTCGAGCGCGTGAAGGGCTGGAAACTCGACGAGCGCCAGCGGCAAATTGGAGGCCGCGCCGTCGAGGAAATTCGGAATCGTTTGGAATTTCTGATCGGTGTTGGGATGGAATACCTGACGCTGGATCGCTCGGCAGCTACGCTTTCGGGCGGCGAGGCGCAGCGCATCCGCCTGGCGACGCAGATCGGGTCCAAGCTGCGCGGAGTGCTGTATGTGCTCGATGAACCTTCCATAGGCTTGCATTCGCGCGATAACACGCGCCTGCTCGATTCACTGGCGCGGCTGCGCGATCTTGGAAACACCGTTCTGGTCGTAGAACACGACGCCGAGACCATTGAACGTGCGGACTACGTCATCGACCTTGGGCCCGGAGCGGGACGGCTGGGCGGCCAATTGGTAGCCCAGGGCACCCCGCTCGACATTGAACACAATCCCGCTTCACTCACCGGGCAATATCTGGCCGGAGTGCGCAAGATCGCCACGCCCGCTGCCCGCCGCATCCCTACCGATCGCGCTATCGCGATTCGCGGCGCCGCCGAGCATAACCTCAAGAAGATCGACGTTGAATTCCCGCTCGGCCTGTTCATCGTGGTCACCGGTGTTTCTGGGAGCGGAAAATCGACGCTGGTGAATGACATTCTCTATCGCGCCGCAGCCCAGGCGGTATACGGATCGCGCACCCAGCCGGGCACGCATGACTCCATCGCGGGTCTGGATCTGATCGACAAGGTAGTTGAGATCGATCAGTCGCCAATCGGGCGTACGCCGCGATCGAATCCCGCCACCTACACTCAGGTGTTCACGCTGATCCGCGATCTCTACGCCAAGCTGCCCGAATCGCGCGAGCGCGGGTACAAGCCCGGCCGCTTCAGCTTCAACGTTAAGGGCGGACGCTGTGAAGCCTGCCAGGGCGATGGATTAAAACGCATCGAGATGAATTTCCTTCCCGACGTTTATGTGACCTGCGACATCTGCCGGGGGCGCCGCTATAATCATGAAACTTTGCAGGTCAAGTACAGAAATTATTCCATCGCCGATCTTCTGGAGGCGCCCGTCGAAGAAGCGCTGATACTGCTCGAAAATATTCCGCAGATTCGGGCCAAGCTCCATACGCTGGTACAAGTCGGCCTCGGGTATCTGCACTTGGGCCAATCCTCTACCACGCTTTCAGGGGGCGAGGCGCAGCGCATCAAGCTCGCGCGAGAGCTCAGCCGCCGTCAGACCGGCAAGACTCTCTACATCTTGGATGAGCCTACAACCGGTCTGCACTTTGAGGACATCCGAAAATTATTGGACGTGCTCCAGAGCCTGGTCGATTTAGGAAATACCGTAGTCGTGATCGAACATCAGTTGGATGTAGTCAAGACCGCCGATTGGATTATCGATCTTGGTCCGGAGGGCGGAGATCGGGGAGGACACGTGGTGGTCTGCGGATCACCCGAGGATATTCTGCGCCATCCCAAGAGCTACACGGCGCTCGCGCTCAAACAATTCCTTCAAAACGGACGGGCTGCGTGAGTCGATATTCGGAACGGCCGCTCTCGTTCGAGGGCCTTAAGACCGTTCCCATCGAGACGCGCGGCGGCAAGGTTCGAGTCGAGGATTTTGCGCGGCCCTACAGAAAAGGCGAGGGCATCAGCGGCTGGTTAGATTCGCTGCCCAAAATTCTCGCCGGCGTTGAGTTTCGCGCGGTTATAGACGCCCTGCGACGGGCGCGGGAGCGGAAACGCGCTCTTTTATGGGGCATGGGCGGCCACGTGGTGAAGTGCGGACTGGCCGGCGTGCTGCTCGATCTGATGGCTCGGGGATGGGTAACCGCATTCGTGATGAACGGCGCGGCCTCGATCCACGATTTCGAGATCGCTATTGCCGGTCAGACCAGCGAGGACGTCGAGGCAGTATTACCCGACGGCCGGTTTGGCGCCGCCGAAGAGACCGGGCGGGAGATGAATCTGGCGATTATCGAAGGTACGCGCGCTGGGCTCGGAATGGGTGAAGCTTTGGGCCTTACTCTGGAGAAGCTCGCCAGACCGGGATTCGCGGCGCACAGTTTACTGCTGGGCGCATATCGGGCCGCGATACCCGTGGCCGTGCACGTCGCGATAGGCACGGATACCCCACATGTCCACCCGGCTGCGGACGCCGCCGCGATCGGCGAGGCTACACATCGCGATTTCCGGCTACTGTGCTCGCTGGTCCGCGGTCTCGACCAAGGCGGCGTGTATCTCAACTTCGGGTCGGCCGTAATTCTTCCGGAAGTCTTTTTGAAAGCCGTTGCCGTCGTCCGCAATCTGGGTAATCCGCTGTCCGAATTCACCACGGTGAACTTCGATTTCGTGCAACATTACCGGCCTAGGGTAAATGTCGTAGAACGGCCGCACGCCAGATCCGGAGGCCGTGGGTATGCGATCACCGGACATCACGAGCTGATGATCCCTCTGCTCGCCGCCGCCTTGCTCGAAAAGGATTGATGACGTCCCCGGCGAACCGTCGCGATTATCCTTTCTGGACGTATGAAGATCTCGCCCTATTCCTCGGGGCCGCGCTGCCCTCATTCTTATTGGCCGCGCTGCTGGTAAGGGCCGCCGCGTTTCCAAGCGTAGCGATCAAAACCCTGACGTTCCAATCCTTGGTCTATGCCCTGCTGTTGGGAACGCTCTACCTGGTGATTTCGTGGCGCTACGGCAAGCCCTTTTGGCGATCGCTTAATTGGACAGGAGGTTTTCGCGGCGCATGGCTTTGTGTTGTCGCTGGCCCGGCGCTGGCTATCGTCTCGGCCGTGCTCGCCATGATCTTGCGAGCGCCCGCGGTCCCGTCGCCCATCGAAAGCTTTATCTCCGGCCGCGCCTCGCTAGTGATCGTAATGTTGTTCCTTACGATCTTCGGCCCGCTATTCGAGGAATTGTTGTTTCGAGGCTTCCTGTTCCCTCTAGTCGCTCGTTCCCTGGGCGCGTGGCCGGGAATTCTGTTGACAGCGGCGCTGTTCGCTCTCTTGCATGGGAGCCAAAATCACTGGACATGGCAGGATCTTGTCGTGATCGGCGTGGCCGGCACCGTGTTCGGTTACGCCCGTTACAAGACAGGATCGACCGCCGCGTCGACTTTCGTGCATGCCGGTTATAATCTCACCTTGTTTGTCGGATTCATAGGGCAAAAATGGCTCTAACCTATAGCTCACGATAATTCACCAGTTGCACTCTGGCCTCGGTCAGTGCGGTCCGCACTTGCGGAGCGGTAAGGGCCTTCAATTCACGCTCCCGGCTTTCTTTCAAGCGCGTATTTTCGGCGCGCAGTTCGTCGGTGCAATATCCCGGATGGCACATGAGCTCGGTCGACCCCTCGGGCAGTCTTCGGATCAGCTCGACCAACGTCGCGGCATCCACGCGCCCTGTAATCTGGAATCCCGCAAAGTGATCGGTCCAACGGCAGCCGTGATGCGCCAGCTTCGGCTCGAAATATCCGCGTACCACCCCAAACGCGTGGTTCACAGCACGCTTCGCAAAAGGCGTCCGGCCCGGCTGCAGCGGGAAATCGAAGGGCCGGCGCACCCAGGGAATACCGAACTCTTGGGAAATTCGCGCTACGGCCGCGAGTACCGGCGGCAGCAGATGAGTATGCTTGTGACTATCGAGATGTGAAGGTTTCAAACCCGCATCCAGGACCCGGCGGACCTGCGCCGCCAGCTCATCGTAAACTCGAAGGCGGCCACGAGCGATGGCGACCATCAGCTCTGCCACGCTCTCGGGAAAAGGCGGCGTACCCACCAGCACGAGATGGCAGCCCACATCGAGCGCAACGTTCTCCTTGGCCAATCGAACAGCGTCTTCGAAAGCAGCACCGGTTGCCATTAGAGTAGTGGCGGTGAGAATGCCTCCCCGATGCGCTTCGATAATACCCCGGTTTACGTCGCGCGCAAAGCCGAAGTCATCGGCATTAACGACCAATTTCCTCACGTATTAAGCTGCGCGGTCAAAACAAGCCCAATTTGATGCGCAGGAATTTTTTTGGATTGGCGCGAAAATCCTGAAGCAGCCCATGCAGCTCGCGCGTGGTCCCGTCGAGCGATTCGTAGAGTTGGGGATTCACCAGAAGCTGCCCGATTGTTCCCTGACCGCTGTTGATCTTATCGAGAATTCCATCCAGACGTCCGATCGTGGCCTGGAGTTGATTGTGCAGATCGTTGGTCTCGATCAATTTACCCACGGTGCCCTTACCCGAGTTGATATCGCTCAGCGTCTGCCGCACGTCGGCGATGGTCTTCCGAGTATCGTCGTAAAGAGCGGGATTCTTGAGCAATTGCCCCAGCGTCCCCTGGCCCTGGTTTAAGCCGTCCATCAAAGTATTCATCCGCGCCAGGCTGCCGCGTATGTCGTCATAGACCTGGTCGCTATGAATAAACTTACCTAGGCTGCCTTGGTCGGAGTTGAGCGTAGCCATCAGCTTTTGACCCTCGGCCACAATGCCCAGAAACTTGTTATACAGCGTCTCATCCACCAGCAGCTTTCCGATAGTTCCCTTCCCGACTGTAATCGCATCGATCACATCGTCAACCTTCTTCAGAATTTCCTGCATCGACGCAAGAGCCGAATAGCCCTGCTGCACCAGGTTTTCAAACTCGGCGGTGTTGAGGCTCTGAATCTCCGCGCCCCCCTTCACGGTTTGCGTGCTGTTGCCTTTGGTGATGTTGATGTACTTGGTGGCGAGTAGATTTCCCGCGGTGATTTGGGCTTGGGAATTCACCGGAATCGATGGAAGGAAGTTGTTGTCGACCTCCATCGTTACCCTCACCGCACGGTGAGGATCGGCCGATCCCGATAATCCCACTTGGCTAACTTTGCCGATCAGGATTCCGTTCAGTCGCACATCCGCTCCGTCGGAAATGGCAGCCGAATCGGGCAGATAGGTGTAGATATCGGACTTGCTCTTGAAAAATCCCTGTGAACCGGAGAGCAGCCAAATGAGGACGCCCACGATGATCAGGGCGATAAGGGCCATAACGCCGACGCGCAACTGCGCCCACTTGGCTCTGGTCTGCTGTGGCATGATTACTTGACGAACTTCTGGACGTATTCATCCTGGGCCGCCTTCAACTCCGCCTGCGAACCCGTAAATACCAGGCGCCCCTCATTCATGACGAAAAATTTGGTTTTCACCTGGCTCCCCCCAGCTCCATTACGCGAGATCGGTTCAATCTGCCCACTGCTGGGATTGTAGCGAAAATTGGCCATCAGATGCCCGTCCTGGTAGCGATAAGTAACCATGATAGTGGCGGTATTGCGTGTGTCCCGCTCCTTCAGAATCAGACTGACGATCGTGTTCGCCGTAATAGGATCGAGCCCGGCCGTGGGTGAATCGTAGAGCACCAGAGCCGGTTCCGTAACTACCGCGCGCGCGATACCCACGCGGCGCCGCATGCCTCCGGAGAGCTCGCTCGGATATTTGTCCATGGTGTGATCCAGCTCCACGAACCGCAGAGCATCTCGTACACGTTGGTCGACGTTCCCATCCATGGAATAACCGCGCTCTTTATAAAGCACTTGCTGATTGAGCAGGGGGTACGCGACATTTTCGCCGATGGTCATGGAATCGAATAATCCACCTTCCTGAAACAGAACGCCAACTTTGCTGCGGATGTCAAACAGCTTCGATTCCTTGAGCTCAGTCAGATCCCGGTCGAACAGGTAGATATGGCCCGAATCCGGTTTTACCAGACCGAGTGCAGTCTTCAACAAGCTGGTTTTGCCGCTGCCCGCGGCCCCGAGTATGACTCGCGTCTCGCCCGGCTCCAGTTCAAAGGAAACATGGTCCAGCGCGGGAATTTCATCGTAGTGAAGATTCACATCGTCGAATTTAAGAAGTGGAGATGTCGCTCGGACATGAAAAGTTGCCGTCACTCATTGACGAAGATGCGGCCGATGAAAAATGTCACGACGAAAATCCAGACCGAGGAAACCACCACTGCCCGAGTGGTGGCGCGGCCCACACCCTCCGTGCCTCCAGTAGTGCGCATGCCGTAAAAACATCCCACCAGAGCGATCACCAAAGCAAACATAAACGGCTTCACCAGTCCCTGCACCACATCGTTGTAGGCCAGAGCCTGCCAGGCTGAGGTCCAGTACTGCGGGCCACTCATGTGAAAGAGCGCAAAGGCGATCAGGAAGCCTCCGATGAGACCGATGAAATCGGCGATGATCGTCAGCAGCGGCAAGACCACGGCGGTCGCGATTAATCTGGGTGTGACCAGTTTCTGAATGGGATCGGTGCCGAGGGCCCGCATCGCGTCTATCTGCTCAGTCACCTTCATCGATCCGAGCTCGCTGGCAATGCCGCTGGCATTACGACCCGCCACAAGCAGCGCCGTTAAGACCGGCCCCAGCTCGCGGATCAACGTGATCGAAACAATTTGCCCGATTTGCCCCTGCGCGCCGTACTGCGCCAGGGCGCGATACATCTGAAGGCCCATGATGAGGCCGGAAAATAACCCGATCATCATGACGATCGGAAGAGATCCCACCCCGATCGTGTCCATTTGAAGAAGAATATCGGTGGAGTAATGGGGGGCACGAAAGATATTTCCCATGGCCCTGCCGCTCAATACAGTGAATTCCTGAAGGGCCTGCACAGGAGGCTTTAGGAAATCTAACAATGCGAGTCCCCCAATATGGACGATGCTAACACGCGCGCGCAGTCATACGAATCGCTAGACCATGGCGGGTCAGCTCCGCCTCCACGTCTGTCTTCGTCAGGCGCGAGGCGTCATAGTCGACGGTAAGCTGATCGAGCGATCGCGACAGTTGAAGTCCAGCGATGCCATAAGTGGCGCGCACGTTCGCGACGTTCTCAAGATCGGCTTCGGTCAACGGCTTGGTGAGGTCGTAATGAAGCGTGACTTTCGTCATTATTCTCCGATGTCAGGATACCAGCTTCCACAGAATTTGCCGCAGAATTCCGAGCCACACCTCGGCGTCATGCGCGCTCAGATCCATGCGCCGCAACAAGCGGCGGATCTTCACACGAGTGGCGGCTTCAGTTCGCACATGCACGTAGCCGGATCGCTCCAGCGCTTCTTCCAGCAGCAACGTGAGACGTTCCATGTCCTCGGACCCGGCTCGCCGGCGCGGCTCCGGTGCGGCTTTCGCCGCCGCCGGATTGCGGATAATCTCGTACAAACATAACGCCACCGCCTGGCCAAGATTCATGGAAGCGTGCTCTTCGCGCGTCGGAATGCGCAGGAGCCAATGGCAGTGGCTCATGTCCTCGTTCGAGAGCCCGAATTTCTCCGATCCGAACAGCAGCGCAACGGGCGCGCTTGATAGCGCCTTAACGATCAGCCGGCCGCCCGTTTCGAGCCGCCGCAAGGGATGCTCGAGGGCGCGATGCCCGATTGAAGTGGTGCCCACCACCAGTCCACAATCCGCCACGGCATCGGCGAGTGCCGGATATTCGCGCGCTTCCGCCAAAACTTTCTGCGCTTTTACGGCGGACCTGGCTTCGCGAAACGCCACTTCGTACGGATTCACCAGGCGCATCTCCGTAAACCCAAAATTGCTCATGGCGCGCGCGGCCGCTCCTATATTTAGAGGATTGCGCGGAGCGACCAGCACCACGCGAAGCTGGGGAGAGCTCACTGTAGATCGCGGTGCACGGCGTCGAGAACGCCGTTGATGAACGAAACCGATTCGTCGCCCGAGAACTGGCGCGCCAATTCCAGAGCTTCGTCGATCACTACCGGCGCAGGCGTCTTGATCTCGCTCATTTCATAAACCGCCAGACGCAGGATGTTGCGGTCCACGGCGGGCATCCGTTCCAAGCGCCAGTGCTCCGATTTTTCGGCAATCCGGCGATCAATATCGGCCGCCTTTCCGGAAGCGCCCCGCACTAATTCCTCCATGAATTCGTCGGGAGCGGAGCGCAGTGGCTCAGGCTCCTCGGAATCGAGCGTGTCGTAGAACGAGGAGATGGCCTCCTCGATCGCCTGCTTGCGCAAGTCCACCAGAAACAAGACCTGAAGCGCGCGTTGCCGGGATCGATGGCGCGCGGGCATGGCGTTAACGTGGGATCGGCTGCATCTTCTGCAGCAGCCGCACCATTTCGATCGCCGTCATCGCGGCGTCGAAACCTTTATTGCCGAGGACGCCTCCAGCGCGCGCCGCAGCTTGATCGTAGGTATCGGTGGTCAGCACGCCAAAGGCAACCGGAGTTTCGTTTTCAAGCGCCACCTGCTGCAATCCTCGCGCCGCCTCCGCCGCGATGTAATCGAAATGCGGCGTTTCGCCGCGTATTATTGCGCCCAGCGCGATGACTGCATGATATCCATCTCTTCCGATTTTTTTCGCCGCCAATGGAAGCTCGAACGCTCCCGGAACGTGAAACACCTGAAAGCTTTCCGCGCCCGCCCGGGTGAGTGCTTCCCGCGCGCCGTCGAGCAATTTTTCAGTAATCTCACGATTAAAGCGCGCCACCACAATCGCGAATTTCAATCCGCGTGCATCGAGGTCCCATTCTAATGGCTGTTTGGACATCGTGGGATAATGAGAGATTCCAGGCTCATCATACCGCATGGATCCCGCTCATATCCGGAATTTCAGTATTATTGCGCACATCGATCACGGCAAGTCGACGCTGGCCGACCGCCTGCTCGAAGCGACAGGCGCGCTCTCCCAGCGCGAAATGACAGCCCAGGTTCTGGATACCATGGATCTCGAGCGCGAGCGCGGCATTACTATCAAGGCGCACGCGGTTCGGCTGAACTATCGTGCCCAAGACGGACAGGTTTACCAGCTCAACTTGATCGACACGCCCGGCCATGTGGACTTTACCTACGAAGTCTCACGCAGCCTGCAGGCGTGCGAAGGGGCGCTCCTGGTCGTCGACGCTTCGCAGGGAGTTGAAGCGCAGACGCTCGCCAATACCTATCTGGCGCTGCACCATAATCTTGAAATTATCCCCGTCATCAACAAGATCGATCTGCCCTCCGCCGAGCCGGACCGCGTTCGCGAGCAGATCGAGCATCTGATCGGGCTCGACGCAAGCGGGGCGATTCTCACGAGCGCCAAGAACGGGATCGGGATTCAAGAAGTACTCGAAGCGGTGGTGCACCTGGTTCAGCCCCCAAAAGGCTCTCCCGACGATCCCCTGCGCGCGTTGATTTTCGATTCGTGGTTTGATCCTTACCGCGGCGTGATTATTCTGACGCGCGTCTTTTCGGGCAGGCTGCGGATCGGGCAGAAGATTCGCCTGTGGTCGAACAACAGCGTCCATGAAGTCGAGGGACTGGGATATCAATCGCCCAAGCCGGTTCCCTGCGAGGAGCTGTCGGCGGGCGAAGTAGGATTCGTCTTCGCCAATATCAAGACCGTCTCCGACGCGCAGATCGGAGACACGATCATCGATCACGCTAATCCCGCGGCAGAACCCCTGCCGGGCTTCGAACAGTTGAAGCCGCTGGTTTTCGCCGGCCTCTATCCCATCGAATCCCACGAGCACGGATTGCTGCGCGACGCCTTAGAGAAGCTACGGCTTAACGACAGTGCGTTCAGCTTCGAGCCGGAGAACTCGGTGGCGCTGGGCTTCGGTTTCCGATGCGGCTTCCTCGGCCTGCTTCATCTCGAAATCATCCAGGAACGCTTAGAGCGCGAATTCAAGATAGACCTGATCACCACTGCGCCCGGTGTCCGTTACCGAGTGACGACCACCGACGGCCGCGTCATTGAAGTCGACAATCCGACCAAGTTTCCCGACCCCGCCTCCATCAAGCAGATCGAGGAGCCGATTATTGATGCCACAGTGATCACTCGCGAAGAATATTTGGGGGAAATTCTAAAGCTATTGGAAGAAAAGCGCGGTAATCAGAAGAAATTTGAATATATTGGGACGGGGCGAGTGCTGTTGGTTTACGAGCTGCCTCTCAATGAGATCGTTCTCGATTTCTACGACCGCCTGAAATCGGCCTCACGCGGCTACGCTTCGCTGGATTATCATTTCTCCGGTCACCGTGTTTCTCCCATGGTGAAGCTGGACGTGCTAGTGGCGGGTGAACCCATCGATGCGCTTTCGCTTATCGTGCATAGGGACTTCGCCTATGAGCGCGGCAAGATCCTGATCGAACGCCTACGGAAGCTGATCCCACGGCAGATGTTCGAGGTAGCGCTCCAGGCGGCGATCGGAAACAAAGTGATCGCCCGCGAAACCATTTCCGGAATGCGCAAGAACGTGCTCGCGAAGTGCTACGGCGGCGATATTACACGAAAGCGCAAATTACTCGAGAAACAGAAGGAAGGCAAGCGCCGCATGAAGCGGGTGGGAAGAGTTGATATCCCGCAAGAAGCGTTCCTGGCGGTATTAAAGGTCGGCGGCGATAGCGAATAGGATTTAGTCTCGCCCCGGAAATGCGACTATAGCAATGACCGCATCGTCAGCCCGGGCAATCAGCTCTTCCCGATCGATCAATAACGTCTCTCCCGCATCGATCGAGAGCGCGGTTGCGCCTGTCTCTCGCATCACAGCGATGGTCTGAGGACCGATTACCGGCACATCGAATAGCAGGTGTTTCCGCCGCCGGGAAACTTTCACGAGGCGCAGCGGCTTGCCTTCGACTAGCAATGCGGCGCGGCGCAGCATGGCGTCGGTCCCCTCCATGGCCTCGACCGCTACGCAGGCCCGCTCCGCGATCGCCACGCTCTGCCCCACGTCGAGTTCGGCGAGCTGGGCAGCGATACGGCGCCCGTATTCAAGGTCCCGAGTTTCATCCGACGTGGATTGACGGCGAGTCAGCACCCCCGGGGGAGCGAGCAAATCTTTGAGCAGCAATGTCGAGTCCACCAGGTCGATGCCCTCGTCTTTCAATACGCGCGCGACACCACCGATGAGACCCTCCGTATTTTTCGTTTTAAGCGAGGCCAGCAGCTTCACCAGCCGCCAATCAGGCGCGATTGAAGAGAAGATTTTGGCGTGCTTCACCTGCCCAGCCATCATGACTTGAGTGATACCTTCCCGATGGCAGATTTCGATCAACCGCGTGAGCTGCCCGAGTGAAATCCAGTAACAGCGCGCGGCGAACGGCTCGATATCCGCCGAGGCTTCCTCTTTAATCCCGATCGCCACGATTTCGATGCCGGCCTTGCGCGCCACCTCAAGCGCGAGTACGGGAAACCTGCCGTTCCCGGCAATTAATCCATACCGCATGATTACTTAACGAAGCCGCGGCTCGACTGACGAATGAAGTCGAGCAGTTCGTTCACTTCAGGCGAAGGCTCGACCTCGCCCTCAATGCGCTCGACTGCCTGAGAGGTGTTGAGCGTGGAATGGGTCAGCAGCCGAAATGCCTTGTGTAGCGAATCGACCGCGGCGGGAGAAAATCCGCGGCGTTTCAGACCGGTAGCATTGGCGCCGAACACCTTGGCTTCGCGCGCGGTCACCGTGTTTGAGAACGGGAGCACATCCTGCGTGATGACGCTGTAGCCGCCCACGAACGAATGCCGCCCCACTCGGCAGAACTGGTGCACGCCGGTAGAGGCTCCGATCCAGGCCCAGTCTTCCACGGTCACGTGACCGCCGAGCGTCACGGCGTTGGCCAGCATGGTGCTATTGCCGATTCGTGCGTCGTGCGCCACGTGAACATACGCCATCAACAGATTGTCATCGCCGAGCGACGTGATCATTCCGCCGCCTTCGGTGCCTCGATGAATCGTGACGAACTCGCGGATGCGGTTGCGATGACCAATACGCGTCGCGGAAGGCTCTCCATGGTATTTCAAATCCTGCGGCGCGGCTCCCACCGTCGTGTACGGAAAGAAAATATTATCTTCGCCGATCTGCAACGGGCCTTCCATAAATGCGTGCGCGACAACGCGCGTTCGCGCGCCAATCTCAACATCAGCCCCGATGATGGAATATGGCCCGATTTCGGCCGACTCGGCGATCCGCGCGCTGGGGTCTATGATCGCAGTCAAATGGATCGGCATCGGCGCGGAGAGCTAAACGTCCTCGCGTCCGGTAAGCTTGCACATCATCTCCGCCTCGGCCACGACTACACCGCCAACTGTGGCAGTGCCGTACATCTTGGCGATGGTGGCTTTGCGCTTGGCGACTTTCATCTCGATGCGGAGCTGGTCGCCGGGCCGAACCGGTCTGCGGAACTTCGCTTCGCGGACGCTCGCGAGCAGCACCAGCTTGTTCTTCCGATCTTCAATCTGGCTCAGCACCAGAACGCCCGCCACCTGCGCCATCGCCTCCACCACAAGTACGCCGGGCATCACCGGATATTCCGGAAAATGGCCCGGGAAAAAGGGCTCGTTCATGGTGACGTTCTTGATGCCGACGATCCGGTCCCCCTCCAGCTCTTCGATCCGATCCACCAGCAGCATCGGATAGCGATGAGGAAGAATGTCCCGGATGGCCTGGATGTCCATGACTGGCATGCGGTCTGGCTATTATAGCAACCATGGATCGCTTTCTTCGCTACGCGCGCGAAAAACAAAAAGACTTGATTACGTTGATTCGAGAATTCGTCGAATGCGAGTCTCCGAGCGACCACCCGCCCGGCGTCAATCAGTTCATAGATCTGTTGGCGGCACGCGTCGGGGATTTCGCGCGGGTGCGAACCTACCCGGGCGGAGCTTTCGGAAAGCACGCCCGCTGCGAGTTCACGCTGCCGGGGCGCAAGAAAAAGTCCCAAATTCTGGCGCTGGGGCATTCCGATACCGTATGGACGTTAGGTACGCTGCGAAATATGCCCTTCCGTCAGGCGGGCCGGCGGTTGTGGGGACCTGGGGTATACGATATGAAAGCCGGCATTGCGTTCTTTATTTTGGCGATGCGCGCTCTGCGCGATCTGGACGTGCCGGTTGCGCGCAAGGTCGTCTTGCAAGTGAACTCGGATGAGGAAGTCGGCAGCCCATCCTCGCGTGCACTAACAGAGGAGGCTGCGCGGCAGAGCGCCGCGGTATTGGTGCTCGAGCCCGGCGCGGGCCTTGAAGGAAAGATCAAGACTGCTCGCAAAGGGATCGGCGGTTACCTGATCACCGTTCGCGGGCGCGCCTCGCACGCCGGGGTCGATTTTGAGGGCGGCGCCAATGCTATCGTGGAAATGTCCCGTCAGGTTGAGAAAATCGCCGGCTTCACGCGCCTGGATCGCGGTATCACGGTGAGTCCGGACGTCATTCAAGGCGGTACACGCAGTAACGTGGTGGCGGCCGAGTGCTGTGCCGAAGTCGATATCCGCATCCCGCGCCAGTACGACTGGACCGAGGTCGAGCGAAAATTCAGCTCTCTCAAACCGTTCGACAAACGCTGCTCGATTGAACTGCGAGGTGGAATCAACCGTCCTCCCATGGAGCGCTCGGCCGGTGTGCGGAAGCTTTTTCGCACCGCTCGTATGCTGGCGGCGGAACTGGACGTGGTGCTCGAAGAATCCTCAACAGGCGGCGGATCGGACGGAAGTTTTGCGGCTGCTCTCGGCGTCCCAACGCTCGATGGATTGGGCGCAGTGGGCGAAGGCGCGCACGCCCCCAACGAAAGCGTTCTGATCAATAGGATGGCGGACCGGACGGCGCTGCTGGCGAAGCTCGTCGCGACGGTTTGAAGCCTGGTCGCGACGCTTTAGCGGCCCGCCCCACCGGGTTGATATCCTGAATCCAGCGATGCGCCGCACTCGATGGCTTTTCCTGGTTGCCATCTTTGGAATTATCGTCTTCGTCGGTGCGACCTACGTCAATCGTAAGAGCCGCCTGGAGCGAGACGCATCTCCTCCTCCTAAGCCACTTGAAACCGGAATCGACGCGCGCAGCAGCGACTGGGTCTGGGTAAAAAACGACGGGCAAAAGAAGATTGTTGAGGTGCGCGCCCGGAGTTTCGAGCAAGGTAAGTCGCCATCTCAGGTCCAGCTCCAGGGACTCGAGCTGCGGCTCTACCATAAGGACGGCAGCGAATTCGATCTGGTCCACAGCGCCAGCGCTCAGTTCGACATGACCGCGAAAAAGCTTTACTCGGATGGGGACGTCGATATCACCATGGGTGTACCCGTCGACGGCCCGCCGCATGGGCGCGTGGTGAAGATCCACTCTTCCGGCGTGACCTTCGAAAGTGAGACCGGCAAGGCCAGCACGGATCGGGGAACTCAGTTCGATTTCGACCAGGGCGGCGGCACGGCCGTAGGCGCCGACTACGACCCGCAAACGCGCGAGCTGCACCTTCATCACCAGGTAGCGCTCGATTGGCGTGGCCGAACCTCGGAATTCGTGCCGATGCACATCGAGGCCGGCGAAGCCTACTACAAGGAGCGCGAGTCCAAAGTTTTTTTGCTTCCATGGTCCAAACTTACGCGCGATACGCTGCATATGGAAGCCGCCGGATCGGTGGTGACTCTCGACAACGGCGATATCCGGCTGGTGGAGGTAACATCGGGGCACGGCGTGAAGGAGGATCCGGATCGCAAAGTGGAGTTCGCCGCCGATCAGCTCACCCTGCATCTGGGCGACGGAATGCAGATCCAAAAGATCGAGGGTGAGCGCAACGGCAAGTTGGTCTCAACCGCGGAAACAATGCGGACCACGGTGACGTCCAATCGATTGGACCTGAGCTTTGAAAGTTCCGACAAGGAGAGCACGCTCTCGAGCGCGATCGCCACCGGCGCAAGTGTAGCCGAGGCGCAGCCACTGCCGAAACCCGGAGCAGAGCTGGCCGAGACACGCGTCCTGCGCAGCGATGTTATCCGGCTCCAGATGAAGACGGGCGGCCGCGATATCGATAACGTGGAGACCGCGGGCCCAGGTACGCTCGATTTTCTGCCTAATCGCGCCGGTCAGCCAAAGCGATGGATGAAGGGCGACCGGATCTGGATCGCCTACGGCGCGGAGAATCGTATCCAATCCTTCCGGTCGATCAATGCTTCGACGCGAACCGATAAACCGGCGCAGCCCGGGAAGCCCGACCCTCCCCCCGCGCTTACTGAGAGCAAGGAAATCCTTGCCACGTTCGATCCAAAGACCAGCGATCTCGCGCATCTGGAGCAAAAAACGAATTTCCGGTATCAGGAGGGTGACCGCCACGCGCGGGCTGATCGCGCTACGCTCGAGCAGCAAACGGACATGATGAATCTGGATGGCTCGGCCAGGATGTGGGATTCGACTGGTTCGGCAGCCGCCGACCGGATCGTGATGAATCAGAAATCGGGAGATTTCACCGCCGAAGGTCATGTCGCTTCGACGCGGCAGCCCGATCAGAAGGGTAAATCGTCGGCGATGCTATCGACGGATGAAGTAATGCAGGCCCGCGCGCAGCGGATGATCTCGACCGATAATAATCTGATCATTCACTACGAGGGCAATGCGGTGGCATGGCAGGGGGCCAATAGAGTGGAGGCGGACCGACTGGTCATCGATCGCGACCGTCAGATAATGGAAGCTCACGGAAAAGTTGTCAGCCAGTTTGCCGACAAGGATAAGAAACAAGAAAATGGCGAGGAGCCGGCCCAGGTGAAGGCAGCCGCCGCGCCCATTTTTACCGTTGTCCGCGCGCCTGATATGGTCTACACGGAAGACACCCGGATCGTCGTTTACACCGGCGGCGCGGTCCTCAAGCGGCCGGATCTTTCCGTTACAGCACAAGAGATTCGAGCATTCCTCAAGGACTCCGATGCCGACTCTTCGCTCGACAAAGCGTTCGCGGATGGAACGGTGAAGATCGTGAGCACCTCAGAGAAGCTGAATCGTACTCGAACCGGGACCTCCGATCATGCTGAATACTACGCGGATGACGGTAAAGTGATCCTGCAAGGCGGCGAGCCGCTGCTGGTGGACAGCGTGAAAGGCCGAACTCGCGGCAAGCAATTGACCTGGTATGCCAACGATGATAGATTGCTGATTGACGGCGCGGACAAAGACCACCTCGCCAAAAGTACGGTCCGCAAAAAGTAGCCGTGCGAACACTCCAGACAATCGAGATCACTAAGAGCTATCGCGGTCGAAAAGTCGTCGATAACGTTTCCATTTGGGTGAAACAAGGCGAAGTAGTCGGTTTGCTGGGCCCGAACGGCGCCGGGAAAACTACCTCCTTCTATGTGATTGTCGGGCTCATCACTCCGGATTCAGGTCGCGTCATGTTGGACGACGAGGATCTGACCCCGCTTGCCATGTATCGGCGCGCTCGGCGGGGCATCAGTTATCTGCCTCAGGAAGCCTCGGTGTTCCGGAAGCTTTCGGTAGAAGATAACTTGATGGCCATCCTGCAAACGCTGCCTCTCAACCGGCGGGAGCGGCGCGATCGTATGAACCGGTTGATCGAGCAACTGGGTCTCGATCAGGTGCGTCAAAGTAAAGGCTACGTGCTCTCCGGCGGCGAGCGGCGGCGCGTCGAGATCGCGCGCAGTCTGGTCATTGAGCCGAGTTTTCTGCTGCTCGACGAGCCTTTCTCCGGCATCGATCCAATCCAGGTCCTGGAGCTGCAAAAGATCATTTTCGATCTGAAAAATGCCGGCATTGGCATCCTGGTCACCGATCACAACGTGCGTGAGACGCTGGCCGTCACCGATCGGGCCTACATCATCAATGAAGGCCGGATTTTTCGTTCTGGTTCACCTGAGGCGCTGGGGAACGATCCCGAGGTGCGCCGCGTGTATCTGGGCGAAAATTTCAATATGGAGTTGCAGAGTGGACGCTGGCACGTCCCAACTGCCGGAGACTAAGCTGCGGCTGGATATTAGGCCGCAGCGCTCGCTGCCGCGCGCTCGCCCATGGCATTGGCAAAATGGGCTACGATCTGAGACATCTCCTCGAGGGCGCGGCATGCGGCCGTGGCGGAGACCTTCCGGCTGAGACCATAGAAGGCGCGCGTCAGGCGATAATTGATCGCGAGCATTCCGGTTTCAAGCGATGTATCGGCCTGGGAAGCCTGTTTCAGAAGATTGGAAACGATGCCGTAATCCCGATCGAGCGCGTCGCGTAGACGATCGAGATCACTGACTGCTATTTCGCGCAAACTCGACTGAACTTCCAAAAAGCTGAGATGGTTTGCCGCGGCTACCGATGCCGCGTAATCCCGAGCCGTCCTCGCGCTTAGGATCAGCATACAGGTATAGCGAAACCAATATCCGAACAGAAAAATGGAGCTTGCGGTAACGACAAGGGTGACAATCTCGCTCATACTGGGCTGATGGAAGAATAGCATCGACCCTGCCCGCGAACAATAGACCTCTCGTACTAAGGTTCTTTCTTCTAGTGTTCGAAGACCATGTTTTCCGAGGCGCTTTCATGAGATTTGCGACACTGCTCGTAGAGCGAAGCGTAGCTCGTGATAACGTATTCGCCGGGCGAGAAGCCTAGGCGCTTCGCAGTGCGATCGATCCATTCGCGTGTGCCTTCAAGTTCCAGGAAAACGCCGATTGGCGTCGCGTCGATGGTGATGAGTCCGGGCTCACCCGGCACGGCGAACTTAGTGCGGTATTTCTGATAACGAAAGCCAGGCCCATAGCCCAGCCGGTCAAGCACCCGCTCAAAAGCCTCGGGCTCCGACACATCGAATTCGATTTCTTCCCGGCTCTTGTACCGCTGGCCTGCGGCGGGCGGTCCCTTAAACGTGACCGTTGCCCTTGCGCCGCTCCGTCGCAATCGAAGCAGCCGGCCGGTGCGGTTTAATTCATCGTCGGGACAGTCAAACAACTGATCGGTTTCGAGAGTGCGTGGTTCCATGAGCTGGTACCCGTGCTGCTCGATTTTCCGGCGGGCAGCCTCCTCGCTGTCCTTCCAGCGAAGTTTGATCTCGGTTTCCACATGCGATTCCGCTGGCATCTCTGTTGTGATGATACGATGAGTTCAATGCGCCCGTAGCTCAGCCGGATAGAGCGACTGGCTTCGAACCAGTAGGCCGGGGGTTCGAGTCCCTCCGGGCGCACCACCTAGTTAAAACGACCTCTGCGGAACCGTTTTTTAGGGCTGTTGATACCGAATCTCTTGCGCGCGGTTTGCAATTGATGGACCTAAGTGCGGTATTCAGAGCGCATCGTGACACTCCCAGTTTGTAATCTCGGCAGTCTGGCGTTACAAAGCGCTACAGCATGATGAAGAGCAATGGGCTCGTACGAAGTGGGCTGATGCGTGGACCTTGTATTCACTGGGACAAAACCGAAATGCCTGTTCATCGATCTAGCGAAACAGGTGAAACGGTTCTCCGCCGATTCAGCTACACTGAGCATCATGAAGGGTTTTGCTCGTTTCGTTTTCTGGGATTATCCGCGGGCAAGCTGGCAATACGATGTCATGGTGGGATTGATCCTGGCGTTTATTTTTCTCACTCCGCGCGACTTGTTCCGGGATCAGCCGAAAGCCGCGAGTGTCGTGATGCTGCCCGCCGAAGACGGCAGCGGATTGTTCTGGATCGGCCCGCAACTCCTGTCCGGGGTGCCTCAAAACGAGCTGTTGTCGAGAGCGGCGGCTTTAGTGAACGCGCGGTTCAAAACACGCAAGGCGGTCAGTCGCGTGGACCCCATATTCGATTCGGAGCAGGACATTCAAGGCTACATGGCCTTCATAAAACGGTGACCCGCGCAATCCTACGCTTCGGATTTATTCTCGCTTATGCGGTCTGCATGCGCGCTGAACCGCTCGACACTGTCCTCGCCAGGATGGACCGCGCCGCCAAAGAATTCAAATCGATGACCGCTAAAGTGAACCAAACCGATTACACGGCGGTAATCGACGAGTCCCGCAAGCAGAGTGGGGAGATTCGGCTGAAACGCGGAAAAGGCGGCGTCGTAATGCTCGTCGATTTCGAGCAACCCGAGCACAATGTTTTCCACCTCGCAGGCCACCAGGCGGAGATTTATTATCCCAAGGCCAACACCGTTCAAGTTTACGACATCGGAAAACATGTGAGCGGATCTATCGAGCAATTCCTGCTGGCTGGCTTCGGAACTCCCCTCGCCGAGCTTCAGAAAGCATACACGATCATCGATGGCGGCTCCGCCACCCTGGGGTCGGTGCAGACGACGCGAATTGAGTTAACCCCAAAGGGGTCAGACGTACGGCAATACGTTTCTAAAATCGAGCTCTGGATCCCTGACGGCCAAAGCAGCCCGATACAGGAGAAGGTCACCAAGCCCTCGGGAAAGGACTACACGCAGTTCGACTATTCGGATCTCAAGATCAATCCGAATCCGCCGCCGCCGGATTCAGCATTTGAGCTGACAGTTCCTCCTGGAACAAAAAAGATTTACCCGCAGAAGTAATTAATCGCCGAGCTTTTCGACGAAACGGGAGTGGACCCGGGAGTCGCCGGTGAGCTCGGGATGAAACGTAGTGACCATGTGGCGTCCTTCCTCCACCCACACTGGATCGCCCTGATATTGTGCCAGCACACGCACGTCGGGACCGGCGCGCCGGATGACGGGCGCTCGGATAAACACTGCCTCAAACTCGCCATCACCGTTGAGCGGCAGCCGGGCGATACGGCTGTCGATCTGGCGCCCGTACGCATTGCGCTCGACGGCAATGTCCATCATGTTAAGACTTGGCTGCACCGGACAGGTGACTTCGCGCGCCAGTAAAATCGCGCCGGCACAGGTGCCATAGATCGGCTTCCGCTCGCCGAAGCGCAGCAGCGGCTCGACCATTTCCTCACGTTCGAGTAACTTCAGCATGGTGGTACTCTCGCCCCCTGGCAGAATCAGACCGTCGCAGGAATCGAGCTGGGCCGCGGTGCGAACCTCGAGAGGCCGCGCGCCCGCCCGCTCGATAGCCTTGCGATGCGCCTCGAAATCGCCTTGAAGCGCGAGAATACCTACAGTTTTCATCTGCGAATAACTCACCAGCCGCGCGTCTGCATCAGCTCCGATTCCGGCATTTTCGAAACATCCAGGCCAGGCATCGCTTCGCCCAGATCTTCACTGGCTTCGAGCAGCTTTACCGGATCGTTGTAGTAGGTGGCCGCCTTGACCATGGCTCGCGCCCGCGCTTCCGGATCCTCGGATTTGAAAATGCCGCTGCCGACAAACACCGCTTCCGCTCCCATTTGCATCACCAGCGCGGCGTCCGCGGGAGTCGCAATGCCGCCCGCCGAAAAGTTCGGCACCGGAAGCTTGCCGTTTTCAGCGACCCATTCCACCAACTCGAGCGGCGCTCCCAGCTTCTTCGCCTCGTGCACCAGCTCCTCTTTTCCGAGCACCGTGAGCTGCTTCATTTCTTTCACGATCGTGCGGATGTGGCGCACTGCCTCGACGATATTGCCAGAGCCGGCCTCGCCCTTGGTGCGGATCATGGCCGCACCCTCGGCAATGCGGCGGAGCGCCTCGCCCAGATTCCGCGCGCCGCAAACGAACGGAACTTTAAAATCCCGTTTATTGATGTGGTGTTCTTCGTCGGCGGGCGTGAGCACTTCGCTCTCATCAACGTAATCTACGCCCAGAACCTCGAGCACGCGCGCCTCCATGAAGTGGCCGATGCGCGCTTTGGCCATCACCGGGATCGAGACCGTCGCCATAATCTCGCGAATAATGCGGATGGACGCCATGCGCGCGACCCCGCCGTCCTTGCGAATATCGGAGGGAACGCGTTCGAGCGCCATCACTGCGGTGGCACCGGCTCTCTCGGCGATCTTGGCCTGCTCGACATTGGTGACGTCCATGATCACGCCGCCCTTCAGCATTTCAGCGAGGCCGATCTTCAAACGAATATCTTCGGAAAGGTACATAACACTCCTTTGAGTTAGTCTATTAAACCACTGCCGGCGCCGGTTCATCGCGATGCGCATGGCGCGCGCGATTTAGCTCGGCGTTAAAAATCTTCCCTAACACAGCCAGCCCGGTGCGGATTTTGTCGGATGGCAGACCGGCGAAGCTCAAACGGAGCCCGTGCGTCTGCGGCCGCGACACCGCGAAGTACCGCCCGGGGAGATAGCTGACGTTTTCCCGCTCGGCGCGCGTCGCGAGCTCGGAGGCGTCGAGCGGCTCCGGCAAACGCACCCACACATTCATTCCGCCTTCAGGCCGCGTGTAGCGGCTGCCCTTTGGAAGCTCCTTCGCGCACGCGCCCAAGATGGTCTTCAGCCGCTCCGACCCCGCTGCAAGCATCTTCTTACGGTGCGCTTCCAAGCGCCCCGATTCCGCGAAACGCAGCAGCACCGCTTGCGAAAGTTGATCCGAGTGCAGGTCGCTCGCCTCCTTGGCTTCGGTGAGGCGGGCAATGAAGTGGCGCGGGCCGATGGCCCAGCCCACGCGCAGGCCCGGAAACGCAATCTTCGAAAAGCTGCCGAGCAGGATGGCATCGCCGGAACTATCCAGCCGTTTGATGGATGGGATTTCGGCGCCGTGATATCGCAGGTCGCCATACAAATCGTTTTCGACGATCACCACGCCGGAGCGTTGCACCATTTCGAGAATGGTTTTGCGAGCTTCGGCGGGCAGCGTCGTCCCGGTCGGATTTTGAAAATTCGGCGTCAGCGCGAGCAAACGGGGCCGCTCTTTCTCGAGCAGCCGCCCCAGCGCCTCGACATCTATTCCGTCTGCGCCCACCGGCACTCCCAGAACTCGCGCGCCGCCCCGCAGAAACGCGTTACGCAATCCAGGATAAACGGGGTCTTCGAGGACTACCGTTTCTCCATGCGAGGCCAGCACACGCTGGATCAGATCGAAGGCCTGCTGGCAGCCGCTGGTGATCAAAATTTCGTCGTCCGGACCGGCGGCGCCGCGGCGTCGGGCGTCATCCAAAAGGTAGCGCCGCAACGGTCCATAGCCGCTCGCGGGACCTAGTTGCAGGATCTGAGTGGCCTGCGGCGAATCGATCACTTCGCGACAGGTGGTGCGAAACTCGTCCAGCGGGAATTGCATCTCTGACGGCCGCGATGCCGAAAAACTGATGAGCGCGTCCGAAGCCGCGGGCGCGGGCATAGTGTCGTCGGTGGGGATCAGAGACTCCCAATCGAGACGCGGCGCTTCCGTTGCCACGCCCTCGACGAAACTTCCCCGCCCCACATCGCCCCGGATCAAACCCTCGGACTCGAGAAGCCCATAGGCAGCCGCGACGGTGGATCGATTCAGACCCAGCGAACCAGCCAATTCCCGAGTAGGAGGCAGTCTTTCACCGCGCACCATACGGCCGCCGGCAATCGCGGATTTCAGTTGTTCATAGAGCTGCCGATATAGGGGCGTCTGCGACTGAGCGCCGAGATCGAGTCGAGGAAGCATGCCAATTTCAGGACAAGCATACCATATTGGATGGTCGTGGGTAGTGGCAGTGGGAAGTGGGTCTTGTCAGATCTCAAGCGCAACGTACCTGCAAGTCTCCCGCTGAGTATGATTAGTCCATGACCGGAAAACTCAATCTCTCTCTCTGTTTCGCCGCTGGACTGCTCGGCGGCTGTCTTTCCCATTACATCTCTCCGCCAATGGTCCAAGCCCAGACCCAGGCGCAGGCGCCGAAGGTCGTCCAGGCCCAAAGCTTCGTCCTGGTCGATGCAACCGGCTCGAAGGTTGGCGAATTCGCCATCGATACGGACGGGCGCCCGAATATCAAACTATTCGACGATCATGGCCTCAATGGTCCCCAGGTAATCTGGAATGCCCGAGGGCCGCTGCTCAAGCAATTACTCGCCGGTCATTAATACGCCCAACGCCACAGATTCACGCCGACCGTGAACCCGGCCCCGACCGCGGCAAAAAGAACCAGGTCGCCCGGGCGCAATCTCCCGGCCTCAAGTGCATCGCGCGTAGCGAGCGGAATGGTGGCCCCAGTCGTATTTCCATACCGGTCGATGTTGATCACGACCTGCTCGCAACTCAGGCCCAAGCGTTCAGCCACGGCGGTGATGATTCGCCGGTTGGCCTGGTGGGGGATCAAGAGCTTCACATCCTTTGCCGAAAAGCCATTCCGCTCGAGCACTTCATGGCACGCCTCATACATCTTTGCGGACGGCATACTTGAATACCTGCTGTCCTTCCTGCTTTACGTAATGCATATGCTGAGCGACCGTTTCGGCGGTGGCCGGCATGCGGCTCCCGCCCGCCGGCATTTTGAGATAATCGCCGCCGGACCCGTCGATTTCATTCAGGAATCCGATGAATCCCTCGCCTTCCTGAGCGGGCTCGATCAGCATTGCGCCCGCTCCATCGCCGAACAGGATGCAGGTGCCGCGGTCGGTGTAGTCGATCACCCGCGACATCGTGTCCGCGCCGATCACCATCACTTTCTTATGCGCGCCGCTCATCACCAGGTGAGCGCCCACCGTCAGACCGTAGACGAATCCGGAACAAGCCGCCACCAGGTCGAATCCCCACGCGCCCTTGGCTCCCAACCGGTCCTGGACCAGGCAGGCTGTCGAGGGAAACAACATGTCGGGAGTCACCGTGCACACGATGATGCAGTCGAGCTCGGTGGGCTCGATCCCTCTCTGCGATAGCGCCGCGCGCGCCGCTTCCACCGCCATGTCGGAGGTAGCGACCTCCGGCGCAGCGATGTGGCGCTCCACAATTCCGGTGCGCTCGAGAATCCACTGGTTGTTGGTCTCGACCATCTTCTCCAGGTCCTGATTGGTCAGCACGCCGGGCGGAACATAGCAGGCGAGTGCACTGATTTTGGCTCCAGGCAAATAGGCTCCTTGGGTTAACCTTCTGACCATGTTACATTCTGAGGGAATGCAAGTGGAGAACGGATTCGGCGCGGCGCCGGAATCCATTTACGCGCGCGTCTTCCGTCAGTTGCGCCCGCGTACGCCCCTCCCGGCGATCCGTGTTCAATTTCGCCGCTACGCCAATGCCAACGCGCGGGTGAAGCTGGGCGACGGCACTCTCGATGTGCGCATGGCGGATACGCTGGCGGGCGCGCCCGAACCGGTAATGGAAGCGCTGGCCGAGATCCTGTTGTCGAAGCTGTTCCGCCGCCCCGTTCCGGCCGCCAGTAACGAGCGATATCGCAGGTATCTCAATCGCCGCGATGTCCGGCACAGTCTGGACCTGGTGCGCCAAATTCGCGGGCGCAAACAAATCCGGCCGCCGCAAGGCGAGCTGCTACAACCTGGAAGAAATGTTCGAGGATCTCAACTTCCACTATTTTTACGGGCTTATGGCGCGACCCGTGCTCGGCTGGAGCCGGCAGATTTCACGCACCCTGCTGGGCCATTACGATCCCCCGCACAATGCGATCGTTTTAAGCGGCATTCTGGATCGCGCCGAGACGCCGCGTCTGGCGGTCGAATACGTGCTATTTCACGAAATGCTGCATCTGCGCTATCCCGCAGAGCACAAAGGAGCGCGCCGGTGCGTGCATACCGCGGGCTTTCAAAGAAGCCGAGAAGCAGTTTGAACGTCTTCGTGACGCAAAGGCCCTCTTGCGGCGCCTGTAATAGGTTCCGCGCGTGGCGGTATTAAGCCGCGTGGCAGCGGGAGCCTGGAACCGCTTCAGATCGCGCTGAATCGCCTCGAAGGCGCCCATCAGACCGCGCACTTCCACATGGCCCAGACCTGCCCGGTCCATCAACAGCCGCATTTCGATCGCCGGTCATGACGCGCCAGAATGTGACCTGCTGCCGCATCAGCACCCATACCAGATCCGCGTCCGGTTGTTGCGAGTTCGCCACAATTTCCCGCGCCTCGGCGTGAAGACGATGGAAATCGGCTGCCAGCTCGCGCAAATATAGGCGGAAGATTCGCCTGCGCTGGCGCAGCAGCCTCGCTCCGATTGCGGGCCGATAGCCGGGCTGGGACTTCAAAAACTGGAAATCCTCCTCTGCCAGCAGCCGCGCCATCGGCTGGTATTTGGCTGAGCGAGAATGGCTCATCCTCCCTTCCGGCGCAGCGCTTCCAGAAGCGTCCGGCACGGGTCTATATGCGCTCAAGCGCGCCAGAATCAACCCCGCCAGCAGCAGAACCGCGCTGCTACCAGCTACCACTCCGAAGGTCAGAAATGACATCATTTGAGAATACCTTTCCCAATCGGGACCTCAGAATACTAGAAATATTCGAGAAATGCAATCCCAAAATATACATTTATTGCCGGGACAATCGCACCAGACTCGCGTTTATGGAATCCAGTTGATGGGCCACGCGCGCCATCCCCTCCGGACTCCAGCGATGGCCGATCACCACTGTCTCTTCGTCGCCGGCTGGCTGCAGCGCGAAGAGCCATGCCAGCAAGCATAGCAAAACAGATGCTCAGCATGACGATGTTCAGCGGACCACCAGGAATCGGACCGCAAGCAGATTCACGAGCAGTCTTACCGCGGCATTGGCCATGAAGAATACGACAAATCCCCCGATATAAAGGGCGAGATTACGCTTCAGCCGAACCGGGAACCAGGTCATAAACAGCATGATCAGGAGCAGAAAGATCAGGAGCCAGGCGTCCATGGTGCGCTCGAAGGACAAGAATCGATACAGGACTCTGCCAGATACGCTCCCAGAAAGCCACCGGCCCTGAGGCACGGTCGAATCCAGCGCCAAACCACTGCCTGCTATCAAAGCCGCTGCGGCCAGAGCTATCGCCACGGTTTTTCGTCCGAATCGGGCCAGAGCCGGACGGCCCGCCAGAGCCAGCCAATACAACTCCAGTACTACGAAAACGGCCAGTACCATCTTCACTGCTTGGCCGCCGATATAGATCTCGGCATCTATCCGATCGCTGGACCGAAGCAGCAGACGCAGCGTTTGTTGAAGGATATCAACGAGGAGATAAATATAGAAAAGCCGGTACATACGAACGAGCCCGGCGAGAGATATACGAAGAACTAGCGCGATCTCGGCCGCTATATTGAGATACCAGGCCCAGCGCTCAACGCTATCCACGCTCTAATCCTTTCGAAAATTCTTCGACCTGGATTTAGTATACTCTTGCGCGAATTACCTGTAGGAACAAGTCTAGCGCTGATGTTGCGGGCGCGATCTCGAAAGACTCAGCGAATGCACCTGCCACAGCCCGGAATCGGCCCGTCCGGAGCGGCGCTGATAACGCACCTGCCGCAGCCCGGAATCGGTCCATCTGGCGCGGCTACGCCAACGGCGGTCGCGAGAGAGAAAATCATCATTGTGCAAAGAGCGATTTTTTTCAGCATGGGATCTCCTTAGATTTGGGCTTAAGCCTTTTTACCTAGCGGTAGTAGCCTAAACCCCTTACGATAGACAGAGCCAAGATATCCAAAAGGTTTTCCGAAATCAGAACAAATCTGGCCTCCGGGAGACTATTGGCTTTTATGCTGAAATGAATGCCGGGATCGCAAATCGTGGCGTACAATAATGCTCAGTGCCGCGATTCAAAATCAAGGGGGTATTAGAAAGGAGCGCCGTTGACGACCTATGGAAACATACGCTGTCGCGAATTCCCGCTATTTTCGGACGTCTGGTTTACTTGGCATCGTTGCGCGATCCCAACTCCGGCATTTACCGTCACCACGGCTTGAGCGCCGCATTTGGGCGGGACGAGAGCGGTAAGGCGCTCAAAGAAAGTCACGAACGCGCGTTTGCGGAGTGGCTGAATCTTCCCCTGGGTGAAAAGCACCGCGATCTGCTCAAATATCTGTCCACGCTCGAGGATCCGCGGCCGACTATCCTTCAGCACTGGATACGATCGAAGTTTTATCGCTCGCAGGTACCTGGTACTGCGCGCGAAATGGAGCGGGAACTGTTTTTCCAGGATCTGGAGGCCCTGCTCGAAACGCTCAGGAACGACCCGGGCGACGCTGCCCCAGTCCGAGAGTCATCGCCACCTCTGTAACCTGTCCGACTACTTCAATCTCAGCCGGATAAAGATAGGATTCCGGATCGACGCATGAGGCGGGATGAGGTTGGACCACCAGCCGGTCTTCCCGCAAGGTGCACCAGCCGCACACATACCCGTCCCGATGCTCGAGAAAGTAGATGGGCCGCTCAAACTCGGTGGTCCAACCGGAGTTCACGATACGACGCCGCGCGTCATCGATCACCACCAGCGATCCCGGCGGTATGATCGGAAACATCGACCAGTCTTCGGTCCCGATCAGGCCATAGCGGTGGTTACGCAAGTCCACATTGTTAAGCAGCATCAGCGGGAGTTTACCCCATCGCTGGATCAACCGGCTAAGGAAAACGGTCCGACTCAGGTCCAGTCCCGGGTCGAGAGAGATGGGCACTTGAACCTCTCCCTCTTCCGGCTGAAAGCCTATCAGATGAGTTCGCGCGAGCTCGACCACTGCGGAATCGCCAGGCAGCGCCGAGAGAGAGACTCCGTACCAGGAAAGAACTTCCGGCATATCCAGCCTGTAAATGGCGCACAGAGAATAGAGACGATACACCGATGGCATCGTGCCTTTGTTCTCAATGTCGGCAAGGCGGCTCAGCGCGATAATGAATTCGTCATTGCCGCGCCGAGCTGCGATCCGGATGCTGGCTTCTTCCACATCGCGGAATTTAAGCCGCAATCGTTCTCGAACCCGCTTGAGTTTTTGACCGGCTTCGTCCACAATGGAGGTGCGGGGCGCGGTTTCCGAGACGCCCTTGCGATGTAAATACCATATAATCGATGGTGAATATCTTACAGCGATTATAGCGGCGCTGCGCGCCGAGAGCAAGTAGATTTCCTGGCTCTTGTTCTGAAATCAGAACAGAAAATTCCACAAGAGGCACATCCGGGACATCGCCCCAGATAAGGACAAGTTGGAGGGCTTTCAGTGCGCATTATTGTGGGTTTAACCGGCGCAAGCGGCTCCATTTATGGATGGAGGTTACTTGAAAAGCTGCGTGCGGCAGGGGCGGCCGAGATTCATCTGATCCTTTCCCGGTCCGGCGAACGTACCGCGTTTCTGGAGCTAGGCAAAGCCGCAGCCGATTTCAGGGCGCTGGCGGATTGCTCCTATCCCATCGAAGACATTGGCTGCCGTCTGGCGAGTGGATCGTTCCAAATCGACAGCATGGTAGTGGCGCCCTGTTCCATTCACACCATGTCTTCGATTGCGGCGGGGATCAGCTCCAATCTTATGGTCCGCGCGGCTGATGTGACGCTGAAGGAACGGCGCCGTCTGCTGTTGATGATCCGCGAATCGCCCCTCCACTTGGGCCATCTGCGCTCGATGACAGCATTGGCCGAGATGGGCGCAATCCTGGCGCCCCCGATGCCGGCGTTCTATCATCATCCGCAAACCGTGAGCGATATAGTCGAACACAGCGTGGATCGGGTTCTCGATCTGATGGGACTCCCCTCGCCTGACGCGCAGCGATGGAACGGGCCCTCCCGATGAAAGTCGCCTTTCAGGGCGAACTGGGCGCTTTCAGCCAACAGGCCATCCGGCAGTTCCTGGGAACCCGGGCCCAACCGGTGCCGCGTCCGCGGTTTGATCAAACCTTCGCCGCTTTGCGGGCTGGCGAGGTTGATGCAGCGGCCTTACCGATTGAGAACACCCTGGCCGGCTCGGTGCATGAAAACTACGACCTGCTGCTCAAATTCGATTTCGAGATCACGGCGGAGACCAGCGTGCGGATCGTGCACAACCTCATCGCGCCTCCAGGCGTGCAATTTCACAAAACTTCGCAAAGTGTACTCGCATCCTGTGGCGCTGAACCAGTGCCTGGATTTTTTCGCGGCGCACAAACGTATCGAGCCGGTTTCTTATTACGATACGGCCGGCAGCGTGAAGATGGTGATGGCGGACCGGCCAGAAGGCGCCGCGGCCATCGCGTCGGATCTCGCCGCGAAGATTTGGGGGGGCCGCATCCTGAAGCGGGAGATCGAAGATAACCGGCAGAATTTTACGCGTTTCTTTTTGCTCGAGCCGCATGGGGCCGAACCGCGCCAACCGCGGGGCGCGCGCCGCCTGCCGTGGAAAACATCGCTCGTGTTTTCGACACGCAACACTCCCGGCGCGCTGTTTCGCGCTCTCAGCGCACTGGCGTTGCGGGATTTGAACCTGGTTAAAATCGAGTCGCGGCCGCTACGCGGAAAACCTTGGGAATATCTGTTTTATCTCGATTTTCTCGGCCATCGAGACGAGCAAAAGGTACGCAACGCGTTGGGGCACCTGGCGGAAGTTGCGGATTTTTTGCGCCTCCTCGGAAGCTATCGGGCGGCGGGTTGACTCGAGTTTCTGATGATTAATTATGTCCGGCGCCTGGAGCATCATCTGTCGCAGATTTTCATCCGGGTCCGAACGGCCGCTACTCCACCGTCAGCTTGATGGGTTCCTCCATCAGCTTCGGCGCAGCTTCTTTGGTGCGGTACATCAACGCCCATCGCCCCGGTGTTGCCTTCGCCGGAACTTTGAACTTGATTGCCTTGTCGCTTTGCTCCGAAATCTCAACCTGGATATCTTGTTTATCGTTGGTGAGGAAAAGGGCATCGACTTTAGTTGCATCCAATCCGTCGCCGGCAGCGCTGACCTCGTCGCCGACCTTCGCGGTAGCTGGGTCGATGCTGGTTATGCGGGTCTGAGCTTCGAGCCGGGGCGCCAGCGAAAACACACTCGCCAGAGCGATTGCAACTAGAAAGAGCCTCACGGCGTCTATTAAAATACGCCGTTACTTAGTCTGATGCAAGGGGGGTTGGAACTGGAAGGCCTCCTAGCAGTGAACCAAATTATCGGCGTCGTCCGTCGGAAACCCAGCCAATAAAAAAGAAGATGTCGGGATCTTTGATCGAAAGAAATGGACCCAATACGCTCCGACACGCCGGCTTCTGGAACTGTTCTAGCGTTTGACGTACTTCGTCACGCCGCGCAGCGTGTTTTCGGCGGCGTATAAATTACCTGCGGGATCGGCCACTATCCCTTCACCCGCCGCTCCGTCCGGTTCTCCGTCTGGTGGCCGGGGATGAATGCGATCACCTTGCCATCCCTGGCACTGCCGATGCGAATACCCTTCTTCCATCCTGGGTGGTTCGCCGCAGTCGAATCGGCGTCTATGACGTAGAGCTTGTCGTCTTTATCGATGAACAAGCCGCTGGGGCGCCCGAACTGTCTCCATTCGTCGAGGAACTTGCCGTCAAGATCGAAAATCTGCAGGCGCGCGTTTCCGCGATCGCAGACAAAAAGCCGGCCTTGTGAATCGATAGCGAGCGCGTGCGCGTTTCTGAACTCGCCCGGGCCGGAACCGAGCTTCCCCCACTCTTTGATAAACGTTCCGTCTTCGAAAATCTCACGATGCGAGTCACGTATCGGCCGGCAGGTTCGCATTCTGGCCCGAGTGCCCATCCGCGACGAAGATATCGCCGTTTGCCGCAATGACCACATCGGTTCATTGAAGTGACTCGGTCCCCCTCCGGCGACGCCCGCCGTCCCGAGCCGCATAAGAATCTTGCCATCCGGAGAAAGCTTGATCACCTGCTAGCCCTTCGTTCCGTCCTTGCTCGTTTGCGGGTCGGTTACCCAGATGTTGCCGTCAGTATCGACATACAAACCATGCGGGAACACAAACAGCCCCGCGCCGATGCTCTTGACGGGTTTGCCCGTCGCCAGATCCAGGAGGTGAACCGGCGGAAGGCTCGATCCGTCGCAGGAATTGGCGCCGCAGCGATCAATCGCCCAGATTTCGTTATGGGGACCGATCTCGATGCCTGCGGTCGAGCCCCAGGTTCGATTGTTGGGAAGTACGCCCCAATTCCGGACGGCTGCTTGATAAGGATTGGGAAGCCCGTCGCTGGGGTCGATTGCGGTCTGCGCAACGACACGGGTCCCGCTCAGGCCGATTAGAGCGGCGGCGGCGGAAATTGTCAGCACTACGGTCGCCGCGACGGTAGCGAACCGTTTACTGGACTCGCTCTCTGCGTTCAGCACGTCAGACTTTCGCGCTGGTTCGGAGCGAGCCGTCCTTTGCGGTCTGAATGAGGTGCTCGGCCGCGCGGAACGCGAGCGCCTGTATGGTCATGGTGGGATGATTGCGACCCCCGGTGACGAAACTGCTTCCGTCCACGATGAACAGATTGGGGACATCGTGCGCCTTGTGATACTTATCGACTACCGACGCCTTTGGATCGTTCCCCATACGGCAGGTGCCGCGATTGTGCGCGCCGTCGTGGCTTTCGCGAACCGGGGGCGCCCAGATCTTCTTCGCTCCAGCGGCCTCCAGGACTTCGACGGATTTCTGCCGGAAGAACTCCATATTCTTCTTGTCATCGGGATGGGTCGTGAATGTGATACGCATGGCCGGCAGACCCCAGTCGTCCTTCACGTCTGGGTCAAGATCGACACGGTTTGTCTCGAGCGGCATCTGCGTGACGAAACAACTGATCGTCATCCTATGGTTCGCTTCTTCTCGGAGAGCCTTCTTGTATCCCGCACCCCAGCGCGGGGCATCTGGCGATAACCCGTTCAGGCCAAGATCGAGCGGGGTCAGATAGCCGCGCGCGGTCATACGGCCGCCGCCGTAAAAGCCGCGCTTCGGATCCGAAGGCACATAATCGACGATGCCGGCGCCGGAAATGACGCCCTTGTACTCGTTCAGCGGATGCTCGAAGAGCGCGCTGGCGCCTGCCCCATTGCCGAACATCACGTACTTCCCGACCAGTCCGCTCGAATTGGCCAGCCCGTCAGGAAAACGTGCCGACTTCGACATTAGCAGCAGGCGCGCTGATTCTGAGGCGTTTGCGGATAGAACCACTGCCTTCGCCCTTTGGCGAACCTCGCGCTTCTGAGCATCGAAATAGACAACGCCGGTCACTCGACCGCTGTTGTCCGTCGAAATCTCGCGCACATAGCTCTTCACCCGAATTTCACAACGGCCGGTCTTCTCAGCGAGCGGCAGCATTGTGACCGCCGAGCTGGATCGCGCGCGCACCTGACAGCCGTAGCCCGAACAGATTCCGCAGTTGACGCACGCGGCGCGTCCCATATAGGGTTGCGAAATAATCGCGAGCGGTCCGGGAACCACGGTCAATCCCAGTTTCACCGCTGCGGTGTTGAACAGCGCACCCGAGCTCTTGAGAGGCATGGGCGGCACCGGGTAGTCTTTCGACATGGGCGCGACGAATGGCGAATTAACGCGAAGGCCCGATATGCCCATTTCCCATTCGGCCTGGGTGTAATAACGTTCGAGCTCCTCGTATGTGATCGGCCAATCCGCCATGCCGGTACCGGAAGGGATGGTCTGATCGTAGGAGGCTTCGTGAAACTCATATGGCAGATGACGCCAACTGCTGCTGCCGTACGTGACCGTCCCGCCACCTATCACGCACCCGTAGCTGTGGTTGCCCGGAACAGCTTTGACCTTGTCATTCGGACGGAACGTGTTGCGCTGCCGCGAGGGGTCGCTCATCAGCCGGTCATCGTCACTTAGGTTGAGCTGCAGCCACTCGTCCTTGTTATATTCCTGTTCGCGACCGTACTTTCCCCAACCTCCCTGCTCCAGGACGACGACCGAAAAGCCGGCCACCGACAATTGCTTGGCCATGATGCCCCCGGCGGCTCCTGAACCGATGACCACAAAGTCGACCTCAGTTGATGTCCGATACTGTTTCATGTTTTTACTCCTTTACGCCTGACGGCGGGGTGGTTGGGGCTGCGCGTCGTAATAGCCAAACGGCGGCTTATGGTTCAGTGAGTCGTTGTAGCCGATGAGCTGCCAGCCGACTTTGTCGTAATTGCCACCATGCACCGGCCGCGAGAAAAACCCGATTACCGTGTGAGTGCGAACCATCCTGAAAAACGGAGTTTTCTCGATCTCGGTGAGCACTTTGATCTGCTGCTCTGAGGTGAGGGCCGAGAATTTTCCGGCATTCGGGTAAAGCTGCTCCGTTTTTGCCTGAAGATCCTGCAACCCTTGAGTGTAGATGGGCTGGACTTTCTTAACGAAAGTGGTTAGAGCCCGGTCGATGAAGTAAAGGCAGCGGCCCTCGCGCGCCCCAGGGGTTTCGTCGGTGGGAATGATCTGGGCGGCAAAGGCCTCGATCTCTCCGGCCTGCGCATCGGTAAAGAACGTAAGCTGTGGTAGGTGCCCGGCTTTTGTCTGCCATACATATTCTTGGGCAGCGAGAATGCTATGGTAGTTGGCCGCGACCCATGCCGCGTTCAGGCCCGCTACGGAATTGGCAAGGAATGACCGTCGCGATTTTCCTTTTGTGCTCATGCTCTCTCCTTCATAGGGCAGTGACATGGTAGTCGATCAATAGTACAGCAAACACGACGCAGCGCCAACGCAAATTTGCGCAGAAATTCGACATCAACCGCCTAATTATCATGTATATGTTTGTAAACAGGTCAGATAAACGAGGCCGCGGAGTCGCTGCTACACTGTGAGTTTGCAACTCTGAGGAGATATGGCATTCCGTAACCTACACCATTTCAATTTGATCGTTTCAGACGGACAGAAGACCAAGGCGTTTTACCACGGGATTCTCGGGCTGGAGGTCGCGCTGGAAACCGTGATAGAAGACGAGGAGTTCTCCCGAGGAGTTGGACTGCCGCACACCAAGGTGCTCGCCACGTTTTTCAAATTGCCCAAAGATGCCGGGCTTCTCGAAACGTTCGAGTACGTCCAGCCCCAGGGAAAGCCGATACCAGAGAACGCGAAGGCCAACAATGGTGGCTGGCAGCACTTGTGTTTCCAAGTGGATAATATTGAGGAAACATTTCGCGAGCTAAAAGCCAAAGGAGTTCAATTCCTATCCACGCCGGTAACTCTATCGAAAGATCCGGCATTCGCAGGTACGCGATTTTGCTATTTCTTGGGTCCGGATCGCGAAGTCATTGAAATTCTTCAGCCCGCGCCTTAAACCAAGGAATCCTGTTCAATGAACTGTGACCGCAGCGGTATTGCTCGTGACGTCGGCAGCGGAGATCTGGAGCGGATAGCTTCCGGACGGGAGTTCAGGCACGGAGATATTGACCTGGTACAAACCCGCGAAGCCGGGCGCAAGGCCCGCGAATAACACTTGGGCAGGCTGGCCGCCTATCGTCGCCGTGACGCGGTTCACAGTGGACGATAGAGGATCCGCCGTTGCGGCTGCGCCCGTCGCGATCGGGTTGTCCACTGCGCCGAGACCAGTGACATAGGCCGCGATCACGCTTCCCCCGGTAGCCGGTTGATCGGGGCCATTCACTGTGCCATCCTGATTCACCGCTGCGGCCTGGCCGGGCATCAATGTAAAAATGCCCGGCGCCGAGCTTTGGATCGTGAGGCTGGTCGAGCCGGCGATGGCGCCGCTTGAGCTCACGATGACCACGGCGCTTCCGTTCGATGTCTCAAACGGGACTTGTGCGTTGATAAGGGCGGAACTCACATAGAAAAGCGGCGCCACCATATCGTTGATGCTGACCGAAACGCCGGCTAACGTAGGTGGGAGCGGATATGCCCCGGCGCTCGCGTTGGATGGCGCGAGGCTGGAGCCATAGATAGAGATAATCGATCCCGGAGCCGCGATTCCCGCCTGGCCGCTGGCTGCATTCAGAACGCTTACCGAAGCGGTCGAAGGCGATAAAAGGCCATACACCGCAAGTGAGTTCTGGCTGCCCGCATATACCTTGCCATTGTCGACCGTCGGAACGGAGAACTTCACGTATGATCCCAGAGCGTCCCGGGAACTGTTCTGATTGCTGTCATAAAGTTCGTTAGCGATATTGGAGGGATCGTAAGCGCGGAGCGTGCCGGACGACTCAATTATCCATAGAATTCCATTCGATCCTCCATTGGCCGAAATCGTCGGCACGCAGCCCTCAAACGAGGCTTGTGTCAGCGTGGGATTTCCGAGCACGCCGTTCGACCAGGGGAACGCTTTCAAATGATCACCCGCCCCGCACAAAAAAACGGTGTTGTTGAAGAAGGCCGGATTGCCGAAAACCGAGGATACGGCCTGCGCGGCTGAATACACGATCTGACTGTCCGAACCCGCTTGCCATTTCCCGAGGTTGTCCCGGTCCAGGATGTAGACGCGGCCCTCCTTACCGGCCCCGACCATCAAATGAGGATGACCGGGAACGCCCGCCGCATCCGGCAATAGCGCGACGCCAGCCGATCCCACGTCCAGATCCGCGTTGTTCAGATGCTCGAAATTGAATGGCGTGAAGTAGTCCGAGACTGCAAGTCCGCCGCTACTCGAGAGCTTAATATAACTTTCGCCGAGGTCGGGGCCGCCGCTTGCATAATCGAAAGTTCCATTTCCGGCAACGAGATAAATATTGCCGGCCGAATCCACGGCGGGCGCCGCGCCGCCTTCCCAAAATGAACCCTGATTTCCGTCGGATGTATTGTTGTAGACCGTGACCTGCCGAAGAGTTTGGGAGTCGTACCCAATCAGCCAGCCATGATAGTCGCCGATATCGCAATGCGAAGAAAAACCCGCGTACACGACGCCGTTCAGCAGCACCAGCCCGGGACGCTGCTTATAGCTCTTGGAAATCAGGGAAACCGTGCTGCCTCCGTCCCCGGTTCCTGGGATTGACGCCTGAATTACAACCGGGCTTCGTGGCTTCTCCGTGCCGCTGGTCACGTCCAAGGCATGCAGACGATGGATATACGAACCGGATTCCTTGGTCATGGCCACGACATAGATCGTGCCGCTGGACTGATCAATTACGGGCGTTCCGGTGATGCCGATCTCGGGTACGATCTGATCGCAAGCGACGTCTGCGGCGGGAACCGTCGTGACGCCGCCGGATGGATTGAGGAAGTTCGCATGCCAGAGCGGAACCGCATTTGCGCCAGCATTATGATCCGCATCGAAAGCATACACGCTGTCGTGCTCGGTCGCGACAAAGACCAGATTGTGGACGCCGGCGCCAGGGATGTTTACATTCGCGAGATACAAAGGCTGTCCGTAGATGTATCCATCGACTGCGTATGAAAACAGCTTTCCGAACTGGCTCTGATTCACATTGGCGGGCGTGAGCACGGCTTCGCTCGCGTTTACGCCGGCACGCGTGCCGTCATATTGGTAGGTGAGTACGTTGACCTGTGCGGCGACCGGAACTATTCCTGCCAGCGCAAGGACAGTTGCTCGCCGGAACGAAAGAATCGATTGCATAACGTCTGGAACCCTTCGAATCTAGAGTGAAAGCTCAGTTCAACGTGTCACTACTTCGGTTGCCGAGGCTGATATAAGTGGTTGCCGGCCGGATAGGGGGTCATAGCGAGCCGGCATGACATTCCCTCTCCGGAAGGTTCCGGAAGATGCCAACGCTTCGCGGGAGCATAGACGATATCTCCGGCTGATGCAATGAAGGGATCGAGTCCTTCGATGGTGAAGGCTTGCCGACCGCGCAGAATGATCCAGATCTCAGCAAAGTCCGTATGGTAGTGGCCGAGATCACCCGGAGTGTGTTTCACGTCGGCGGCGTAGCCGCAGATGATATTCGCATGCGCCCGGTTCTTTCGAACCGCGAGATCGCTCCACGATCTGCGACCCTGATGCTGCTTCTGCAGCTCATCGAGATTGAAAATCAAACGGTCTGGCTTGCCGTCATTCGGCACTTCGTCGGGGTTGTTGCCGGTCGACAAAGTCACCGGAGTGTATTCCATTCCCTTCTCGGGTTGGTCCGGCTTGATTTCATAAATCGTGGTGGTATCTGGAAGCGTTACCTGAAATCGTATGGCCGGCTCAGATCCGATCACTTCCAACGAATGGAGGCGCCGCTCGGGTGCAAGCACCAAGTCTCCCTTGGCGGCCTCAAAGGACTGGAATTTTCCGGGCGGATCTTCAATCTCGAATCGGATCCTCCCCTCCTGTATCACCCAGTACTCCGGAGCATCCGAGTGCAGGTGACGCGGAACCTTCGATCCCGGCGCCGCCGAAATCACTTCCGCGCGGTTATTCTTATCATAGACGACCAACTCGCTCCAATTCGCCTGGCCCTGGTGTTTGGCTTTCAACTCAGCAAGCCTGACAAGCGGTTTCATCGGCGCCACATACGGCTCCGGTTGAATGGGCTTGGGGGCATAGAATATCTTTGCCGGCTGCAGCTGGGACGGCTCAGTTTGCGCCTCTAACACCGATGCCGCAATCCATGCCGCGCAACAAATTTGTCTCCATCGTATTCGATCCGAGCTCAACCATGCATTCATCGGCATAACCTCGTCCATACTCCTATCAGCGCTTTTTTGGCAGGTGCGGTAGCCGGCATTGGATTCACCTCCGCGATTACCCTATCATAGACAGTCTTCATATAGGGGCAGCGGCGCCGCGCCAGAAAGTGATAGAAAAGCTATTCGACCCTTGACCAAAAACATCGTCCTGCCAGGATTCACGAGCTGTTCGGCGAAGTAGATCTGATAGCCACAGACCTCCAAGAAGTTAAGGGGTCTTCCCAAGCTGTTGCACCGTCTGAAGCGCTTCTTGTCGGACTGCGGGGTCGGAGCTTACAGCCGCTTTCCGGAGGTGTGACATGGCCTCATCGGTATCTCCCACAGCGGCAAGCGCAATACCGAGGCTGAGGTGACCGCGGTCGAACTCGGGCTTAATTCTAACCGCGTCCCTATAGTGCTGCAGCGCTATTTGCATCTGTCCCTTGCTCGCAAGCAGATTCCCCAATAGTTCGTGTGCTTCCGCAAAGCTCGGGTCGGCGCGGAGTGCAGCCTCTAATTGACGTTGCGCATCGTCCAAACGTTCGACACGCACGAACGCAGCGGCATAGTCATATCTCGCCAGAGCATAATTCGGGCGAATCCGAAGGGCCACGTTGAAGTGATAGCTTGCCTGCCTAAAATCGCCGAGTATGGAAAGGAGATTGCCCAAATTGGTTTGTGCCTCGGCGTAATCCGGCTGAATTCGAATGGCTTCTCGAAAGGCCGATTCGGCTTGCACTCGGTCTCCACTTTCGAGTCGCACACCACCCAGGCTATTAAAAGCCTCCGGCATATCGGGGTCGAGCTCGATAGCCTTTTGGAGCGCTGTTACGGCTTCGTCCTTGCGACCCTCCTGAAGATAAAGCAGGCCCATATCGTGCCAAGTTTCAGCGTCGCCGGGCGCGGCATCCAACGCTTGTTTGAAGATCTGGGTAGCGCGAGCATGTTGACCCGAATCTCTAAGCGCCACTGCGAGCTTCCGAAGCGGTGCTACAAAGTTTGCGCGCCGCCGCGCAGCCTCTTCGTAGAGCGGTAGGGCTTTATTCAATTGACCGCTGTTCCGCCAAGCTTCAGCTAACTCCAGATAAAACTCCGCCCGCGCGGGACGATCCTGTTCGATCGCCGCCGCCAGTCGCGTAACTCCCTTGCTCAGATTACTCTGTTGAGTTACCTGAGCAACCGCAAGATACAGTTCATTATCCGGGGTCGGAGGCAACTTCTCGGGATAATACAACACAACCTCGCCACGGTAAGCCTTGTCACCCGTGTCATGCTTTTCCGCAAACTCTGCCAACAGATCGCGCGCGGGTTTCCGCCGCTGGATGTAGTGATCCGTCATGACCACGTGAACCACGTCGTCGGTCCGGCGCTTTGGCATGTGACACCCAACGCAGTCCGCAGACCCGGAATGCTTTCCCGCCGCCACTAGCCGATCAAAACTGCCTGTGTGGCACTGCCGGCAGACAGCCGTGAAATGCCGCGCGGCGTCCTCGTGTTGTGGAGTTTCGTGGGGGTTGTGACAGGTGGTGCAGAGCAAAGCACCGCCGCTCTTTCGAAAGCACGCGGAGCGCCGGAGCCGGTAAGCGGCGCTCACGATCTCAAATTTGTCGTCGCGCCCTTTTCCGGCGGCATGATCAAAGTTCAACACGAAATCCTCGAGCGGTTCTCCCGGTTCGTAGGAGAACGGACCGCGATTGTATCGGCGGATAGCATGCGGCAAGGACGAACTGGTGGTTTCGAGGTGGCACTGCATACAGACTTCCGCTTGACGTTCGATGCTCAGCTTGGAAGGATTAACAATCGCACTGCGAATATCGCTCAGGGATACACTCCCTGCCGCAGCTAACCGAGCGTGTTTGCCACCCGGCCCGTGACATCGCTGACAGTCGATGCCCTCCGGCAGCGACGCGGAGTACACCGCGTCTGCGCCGGGTTCATCGTGTCCGGGCGGGACTTCAGGATAGCCGTTGTGGCAGAACATGCACGAGTACTCCACAGTTCGCCGAAATCCTTCGTGATCCGGACGGTCATATCCTGGATTCATTCCCCAAGAGCCGCCCTTTTCTGCATACCAGGCCATCGGAAGCTCAATCAACGTGTTGTCTTTAGTCCGATGCAAGTAGGTGCGCGAATGATTACCAGAGCCCAACACATAATCGACTTGCTTCTCCATCACGTTGGCCTCTTTTCCGTCGAAGCCCACCTGGTACCGGCGCTGATAATACTTCCCGTCGTGCTCCACCATGGAAAAATAACTGTCAGACGCCTGGTGATAAAAAATACTCTTCTTGCTGCCTTCGATGGTTGTTGCAGGTTTCGGGCGAGAGAACGAATGTCCCATGGCCGTGCGCATGTATGTTTCCCAGATGCCTTTATGGCAGTTGGCACAGAGTTCGGGGCTCACATAATCGGATTCACGATGAGCTTCTTGAACCGGCGCTATCTGGCGTTTACCGGAAGAGTAGCGATACGTCAAATAAATCACGCCGGTGAGAACAATGGCTCCCACGCTTGCATTTAGCAACCAGCGTCGCGACATCGGCTGATTCACACTCCTAAGTGCCGGGAGCTGGGATAACGCGCCAGTTCAGACGGAGTCGGCCGTGAGGTCCGGCAGGCAAAGAAAAGGCTATAGTAACAGACCACCTCGCGAAAGTGTGGCTGCTGGGAGAAGGATGTTTTTGAAGAGCTTTGGTGGACCTGGGGAGGTTCGAACTCCCGACCTCTTCCATGCCATGGAAGCGCGCTCCCAACTGCGCCACAGGCCCACGATCTAGGGCCACTATAGCAAGCCTCGCGTCGGAGCCGCAATGATTCACGACATCATAAACTGTGGTTATGAATCGAAATCAGGCCTGGGAGATTGTCTGTGAATTCGTGAAATCGGAGAGCCTGCGCAAGCACATGCTGGCGGTCGAGACTTGCGTGGTTGCTTATGCCCGAAAATCCGGAGAGGACGAAGAGAAATGGGCCGCCACAGCCTTGCTCCACGATTTCGATTGGGAGATTCATCCCGAGTTACCGGATCATCCTACCAAGGGCGAACCGATCCTCGCGGCGCGCGGGGTTGATGAAGAAATCCGGCGCGCCATTCTTTCGCATGCCGATTTTACCGGCATCCCGCGCGTTTCTATGCTCGAAAAAACACTGTTCGCCTGCGATGAGCTCGCCGGCTTCCTGACCGCGTGCTCTTACGTGAAGCCCAGCCGTAGCATCCGCGAAGTCGAAGTGAAAGGAGTGCGGAAAAAACTCAAGGACAAGGCCTTCGCGCGGGCCGTGAACCGCGATGACATCCTGCGGGGAGCGGCGGAAATGGGTGTCGATCTCGATGAGCACATCGGTTTCTGCATACGTGCCATGCAGGAGCGCGCCGACGAGCTAGGCTTAGCCGGCGGCTAATTCCAGCTTCGCCGGAAGTTAACTCAACGGACGGGTCATCTCTTCCGGATTCACCCACTCATCAAACTGCTCCGGCGTCACATAACCGAGCTTCAGCGCCGCCTGCCGCAAACTCGTGCCTTCGCGATAAGCGGACAGCGAAATTTCCGCCGCTTTCTCGTATCCGATGTGCGGGTTGAGAGCCGTAACCAGCATTAGCGAATTATCGAGGTGTTCCTGAATGCGGCGCAGGTCCGGCTCAATGCCTCGGGCGCATCTTTCCTCAAAAGAACGGCAGGCTTCCGAGAGCAGTTCGATCGATTCGAGAAGGCTATGCAGGATGACCGGCTTGAACACGTTGAGCTGAAAGTTACCTTGCGAGCCGGCGAACGCCACGGCGTGATCGTTGCCGAAGACCCGCACCACTACCTGCGTGAGCGCTTCGCATTGCGTGGGATTGATTTTTCCGGGCATGATCGAAGATCCCGGCTCGTTGTCCGGAAGCCGCAGCTCCCCAATGCCCGCCCGCGGACCGCTCGCATGCCAGCGCACATCGTTGGCGATCTTCATCAGCGCCCCAGCGAGCGTGCGAATCGCGCCACTCGCCGTAACCATTGCGTCGTGCGCCGAGAGTGCCGCGAATTTATTCGCCGCGGAACGAAACGGTTTCCCAGTTTCCTCCGCGATTTTGCGGGCGACCACCTCTCCAAAACGCGCATCGGCATTCAGGCCGGTGCCAACCGCCGTACCGCCCAGCGCCAGCTCGCAAAGACGCGGAATGGTGTGTCGGATTCCTTCGATCGCCTGATCCAGTTGCGCCACCCAGCCCGAAACAATCTGACCCAATGTCAGCGGCGTCGCATCCTGAAGGTGGGTGCGTCCGATCATCACCACATTCGGATACGCCTGCGATTTCTCCGCCAGAGTGTCGCGAAGCGCGCCAACCGCGGGGATCAGCGCATTTTCGATCTGTTCAACCGCGGCGACGTGCATCACAGTGGGAAAAACGTCGTTCGAGGATTGGCTATGATTCACATCGTCGTTGGGATGAATCGGTTTCTTCGTCCCCATCGTGCCTCCCGCGAGCTGGATCGCGCGATTGGCAATGACTTCGTTCGCATTCATGTTGGATTGCGTGCCGGAACCGGTCTGAAAGACCACCAGCGGGAACTCGTCGTCCCATTTGCCGTCGATCACTTCCTGGGCCGCGCTCACGATCAGGGCGGCCTTTTCCTTGCTAATTTTCCCGAGCTCCCGATTGGCGAGCGCCGCGCATTTCTTCACGATGCCGAACGCCCGGATCACCGGCCGTCCCCAGCGGAATCGCTCCACGCCGATGGGAAAGTTCAGCCGGGAGCGCTGGGTTTGCGCACCCCACAAATGATCCGCCGGACATTCAACTGTCCCGAGCGCGTCCTTTTCCATGCGGGTTGCGTTCTGGTTGGCCATATATCTAATAGGTAGCGCGAACCGCTACCGGTTGAATCTGGAATAACGGCCTGCGCCCGCCGTCCTTATCCCATTTCCTCCACACCTTACTACTCCACCACGCGCTTGCTCGCGCCTTCTTCCGCTACACTCGCCTCATAAGAGTGCGGAGGCGCCCATCCGGCCTCCCGTACTGCTAAAGCGCGCATGAGTACTCGAGTCGCCATCGCGCAATGCATTAACGATGGGCCCTTTCCCCAATTGAGGGTTACCAAGCGGTTGGAGGCCTCCTTTAACGTTTTAATCGATGTAGTCGTAGGCTACCAGCGTTAAAAATTCCGGAAATTCGGCGCTGGTCATCATCTGTTTGAAAATCTGAGAAGCCTGACCGGGCCGCGCTTGCTCATCGATCGCTTGCCGCACCATTTCTGCGGTCACCGTTCGACCGTCGCTAAGCTTCGCGCCGTGCTTGACCCATTGCCACACCTGCGCCCTGCAAATTTCCGCGGTCGCGGCATCTTCCATCAGATTGTAGATCGGCACGCAGCCGACGCCGCGCAGCCATGCCTCCAGATATTGCAATCCGACATCGATGTTCCAGCGCAGGCCCGCTTCGGTAATTTCGCCGTCCGGCACCGTCAAAAGATCCTGCGCGGTGACCTGCACTTCCTCGCGCTGTTTCGAGATCTGGTTGGCCCCTTGCATGTGCGCGTCGAAGATTTCCTTGGCTACCGGAACCAAGCCCGGGTGGGCCACCCACGTTCCATCGTGTCCCGCCTTCACTTCGCGAAGTTTATCCTGCCGCACCTTGTCGAGCGCCTGCTCATTTGCCACCGGATCGTTCTTAATCGGAACCTGCGCCGCCATTCCTCCCATGGCGTGAATGCCCGCGGCGGTGGCAGGTCTCGGATCAGCAGATCGACATACGATTTGAGAAAATGCCGCTCCATGGTGACCAGAGCGCGGTTCGGCAAAACAAATTGAGGATAATTCCGAAATTTCTTGATGAAGCTGAAAATATAATCCCAGCGTCCGCAGTTGAGTCCCGAGGAATGTTCCCGCAGCTCATACAGAATCTCGTCCATTTCGAACGCGGCCAGAATCGTTTCGATCAGCACTGTGGCGCGGATGCTGCCTCGCGGAATCCCGATAGCGTCCTGCGCGTAATTGAATACGTCGTTCCATAAGCGCGCTTCCAAATGGCTTTCAAGTTTCGGCAAATAAAAATAAGGACCCGAGCCGTTTTCGAGAAGCCGCTTTGCGTTATGAAAGAAGAATAGCCCGAAGTCGAACAGCGAGCCGGAAATCGGCCGATCTCCGAGCAGCACGTGCTTCTCTACAAGATGCCAGCCTCGTGGACGCACCAGCAGGGTCGCGACTCTTTCATTTAAGCGATAACGCTTGCCCTCGGGACTTTCGAACTCAATATCGCGGTTTACCGCGTCACGGATGTTGATCTGGCCCTCGAGATTGTTCTGCCAGGTGGGCGAATTTGCGTCCTCAAAATCGGCCATGAACACGCTCGCACCCGAGTTCAGAGCATTGATGACCATTTTGCGATCTACCGGACCGGTGATTTCGGTACGGCGGTCCTGCAGGTCGGCCGGAATCGGAGCCACCCGCCATTCGCTTCGCCGGATCTCGGCGGTCTCGGGAAGAAAATCCGGAAAATGACTGGCATCGATCGCCTGCTGCCGGACGCGGCGGCGTTCGAGCAGCTCCTGGCGGCGCGTTTCAAATTCGGCCGCCAATCCGGCCACAAAACGGAGCGCCTCTTTGCTCAGAATTGCGGACTGCGCCTCGCTCGCAGACCCGGTGATCTGAAGCTCCGGCGCGGGCCTGCCGGTCATCAATCCCACCCCAGTCACATTCGACTTTTTCATCTCGGCTTTCGCGGGTAGCGGCATCTTGCGCAATCCCAGCGCTATGAATGCGGAACACAGCGCCAGTGCCGCGCAGAAGTAAAATCCGTAATTCCAGGAACCCGTCTTTTCGAATAATTTCGCCGCTAAACCGCCGCCCAAAATGGATGCGACCCCTTTCGCGGCGTATATAAAACCGTAATTGGAGCTGGCGTTCCGCGAGCCGAAAAAGTCCGCGCTTACCGACGGAAATAGAGAGTACACTTCGCCCCATGTGAAGTAGACCAGTGCCAGGGTCACGATAAACAGGATCGGAGAAAGACGGCCGACGGTCACCACGCCGATCAGGAATACAGACTGCAACAGGAAAGCTATAAACATCGCGCGCTCGCGGCCGATGTAGTCGGAAACCCAGCCCCAGAATACGCGGGCGGATCCGTTCGCCAGAGGATCGACTGTAAGGGCGACGGTGAGCACGGTTGCGCTGATCTTGAAGGAGCGGGCCATCGGACCCACCTGCGCCGTCGCCATCAGCCCGCCGATTCCCATCATCAACGCCATGGCAAAGAGCACGTAAAACTGCGGGGTCCGCAGCATTTCAAGGGAGTTGAAATCTTGCCCGCGGCTCCGAACCTGAGCGCGGGGCGGGGGTAGCGCTACCCCGGCGGCAGCGCGCGAAGCCGCGCTGGGAGCGGTTCCCCCCAAAAATTGCGCAGCGCAAATAATGATCAGGCCTTGAAAAATCCCCGGTGTACAGGAAGGCGTGCTGGTAATCCTGCACTCGAATGGTATAGGCAATAAAGGGAATGAATAATGCGGCTCCGGCGCCGAATCCCGCCGCGATGGTCCCGGCGGCAAGACCGCGCTTATCCGGAAACCACTTCAACGCGACACCCATTGAGCCGCAGTAGACCAGCGCCGCGCCGAATCCCGCCAGCGAGTAAAACGCGTACAGCGCGCCGAGAGAGTGGACGGCGCCCAAGGATGCCCAGCCGACGCCGCACATCACTCCCGCGACGGAAATGAACGCCCGCGCGCCCAGAAGGTCGATCAGCCATCCCGAACACGGCATCGCCCACGTCTCAAAAGCGATGAAGAGCGTGAACCCCCATTGAATGTCGGATAACTTCCAATGCGTAGCCGCCATCATCGGCCTCACGAACAGAGTCCATGCATATTGCAGGTTCGCGATCATGATCATCGCGATAACGGCCGCTCCCAACCGAGCCCAGCGGTTCATTTTTTTTGACTCCTTGTAACTGCGGACGTACTCTCCAAAAGCTTGGTGCACGCATATACTGCGCGCGTATGCGGCACGGGGACGTCGAGCCGGTCCGCCAGTTCCACCACCGCGCCGGCGATAGCTTCGATTTCCAGCGGTCTCCCAGCCTCAAGATCCTGGAGCATCGAAGTTTTGTGCTCGCCCACTTTCTCGGCCCCCGCCATTCTTTGATCGATCGAGATGGGGAGCTCGATCCCCAGCTTGCCCGCGACGGCCTCGACCTCAGCCATTATATTGCGGACCAGTGCGGAAACATCGGGATCGCGAGCCATCTGGCCGAGCGTCGCCCGAGTCAGCGCGCTGATAGGATTGAACGCAATGTTGCCGAGAATCTTTACCCAGATTTCGTGGCGGATTCGCGTAGTCACCGGACAGCGCAAGCCTGCCTTGATCAGCGCTTCGGCGATGCGGCGGCAGCGGTCCGAACGGGCGCCATCCGGTTCGCCCAGCGAGATACGATTTCCTTCAATGTGCCGGATCACGCCGGGCTCGACGATATCCGCAGCAAAATACGCCAGCGACCCGACCACCTGGCGGGGATCGATCGAACTTGCAATCACCCCGCCTGGGTCGACGCGCTCCAGATGAAAGTTCGCGAGCGGTCCGCTGTCTGATTGAAAATACCACCACGGCACGCCGTTCTGCGTGCTGACAACCGCAGTGCTCTCGCCGATCAGGGGCTTAATCGCGGGCGCGAGTTGCGTAAGGCCGTGCGCCTTCACTCCTAGGAAAATCACATCCACGGGCCCGGCTTCCTCGAGGGTGCCGATAACTTTGGGATGCACTTCGAAATCGCCCGTCGGCGCCGTTTCCCCCAATTACGCGCAGGCCTTTTTCCTGCATCGCGCGCAAATGAGGACCGCGTGCAAATAGGGTGACGTCTTCACCGGCGCGCGCCATGCAGGCTCCAATGTAGCCGCCGATAGCGCCCGCGCCGGCAATCAGAAACTTCATCCCTCTACTGTCCTGCCATCGCTTTTGCGACCGCGCCCCTTTGTATCTTTCCCGTCGCCGTGCGAGGAATCGTCTCGACGATGTACACCTTCTTCGGGCACTTGAAATCCGCCAGCCTCTCGCGGCAGAAGGCCAGAATGGCGGATTCATTCTCTGGTTCCCGCAGCACCACGGCCGCCGCAACTTCCTCTCCCCAGGTTGCGTGCGGAACGCCGAAGGCGACCGCTTCCGCTACCGACGGATGCAGCAGGAGCACTTCGTCGATCTCCCGGGGCGCGACTTTTTCTCCGCCGCGATTGATCAACTCCTTGATTCGGCCGGTTAGCGTCAAGATATCCTTCGGCATCGAGGAAACCTTGATCGCCGGTGCGGAACCAGCCGTTAGTAAACGATTTCGCGTTAGCCTCGGGATTATTCTCGTATCCCGAGACCACGTTCGGTCCTTGAATCACCACCTCGCCGCGCTCTTCCGCCGGAAGATGTTTTCCTTCGGCATCCATGATGCTTACTTTAATCCCGGTCCCCTGCCCCACCGATCCCGGCTTGTGCGCGGCCGGCGGCAGAGGATTGGAACACATCTGATGCGAAGCTTCGGTCATCCCATAGGCTTCGAGCACGGGCGCGCCAAAAAGCTGCTCCATCTTGTACATCATTTCAGGCGGCAGCGCGGCGCTGCAGGACCTGATGAATCTCAGGTTTTCAGTGCCCGGAACCCGCTCCGTGCCGGCTCGGGAAAGCAGAAGATGGTGAATGGTCGGAACCGCGGAATACCAGGTTACGCCGTTGTCCCGCACGGTTCGCCAGAAGGAAAGCGGATTAAATTTCGCAGGCACCACTACCGTCCCGCCCGAGAGCAGCGTCGAAAGTGTCGAGGCCACCAGCCCATGAACGTGAAACAACGGCATCGCGCACAGCGCCACATCGGTCGGAGAAAGATTGTACGTCTCCACGATGTTTTTCGCCGAAGCGGCTATATTCCGATGGCGGATCGGCACGCGCTTGGGGCGGCCTGTACTGCCGCTGGTGTGAAGAACCAGCGCAATATCCTCGGGCGACGGACCCTCGGCGGCGCGGAGCACCGCGGGCGCGTCTACGATCCGCACAAATCCGGTTTCGTCCATCTGGATGGAATGAACCGGAATCTTTCCCTCCGCCGCGCGGCGCGCTTCGGGAGCTCCATCAGGCGGGCAAAGAAGAATCCGCGCGGAGGTGTCCTCGAGATAAAAGTTGAACTCATCCAGCCGGTAGCCCGGATTCAGCGGAGCGGCGGTCCCCGCGATTGAACCGGCAAGAAAACTTACGATGGCCGGTAAACCATTCGGCAGCACGGTAGCGACTCGATCCTGGCGTCCGATTCCTAAGGCCGCCAGCGCGTCCGCCATGGTCATCACCTGTTCGCGCAGCGAATCGTAAGTGACCTGGATTCCGGCTTCGGGCAGGATCACCGCCGTGCGATGCCCCGGAGCTGCATGTTGTAATAACGCGGCGAGATGGTTGGGACTGGACATAATGAATAATTAGGACCTTATCTCGATGATAGTATCAGACTCGGTTGGTTTGTTAATGTGAGAACGAGCTTGACGTATCTCCTCATCCTCTGTGCAGTTATTCTTTCTGGCTGCGCCGGGGATGTAACCGTTGCGCAAACCGAGGCGCTGACCGGCGGCAATGTAGCCGCAGGAAAGAAATTGGTCTATGCTTTCGCGTGCGGCTCTTGTCATGTCATCCCGGAAGTTGCGGAAGCGCATGGGACGGTTGGTCCGCCGCTTCAGGGATTCGCGTCTCGCGAATACATCGCGGGTGTACTGCTCAACACGCCTGAAAATCTGTCGTCGTGGATCCGGAATCCTCCGCGGATTAAGCCTGGCACCGCAATGCCGGATCTCGGTGTAAGCGACCAGCAGGTCCGCCACATCGCAGCATATCTTTATACATTGCACTGACCCGCGAGTATGGAGCGCCACGGAAATCTGAAAGCAACGCTGATCGACTTGTACGAGACGATCGTTGCATTCTTGGGAGCGAAAGCTCTTCCCGGATCGGCGGACGCATTCGCCACGGGGAGGCTGATTATAAGAACCGTTTCCGTGACCGTAGCCGTGGGGCTGATCGCGATAGCGTTCGGCGGCCTTATTGTTATGGAATCCGGCATTTACAATATCGCAGCCGACACGCCGCACTTCGCGCCCACGCGATGGATTCTGCAGACTGGAAGAACGCGCGCCGTTCAATTCCACAGCATCGGTATCAGGGGGCCAGATCTGCGCGATCCATCGCTCGTAGGACATGGGCTCGGTTTATATGGCGAAAATTGCCAGCCGTGCCATGGCGCTCCGGGAGTAGCGCCCAAACAAGAGGGTCGCGGTATCGACCCCCACCCTCCACCTTTGATCATATCCGCGAACAACTGGACCGACCCCCAACTCTACTGGATCGTTTTTCACGGCCTGAAGCTCAGTGGGATGCCTGGTTTTGCCGCGCACCTCAGCGAGAGAGACATGTGGGCGATCGTGGCCTTTTTGCGCCAAATCGTTTTCCTGTCGCCAGCCGATTACGGGAGGCTGACCGACCCGAAGCCGGGATCGGGCAGCGGCAATGAATCCGGCAATTTCATCTCCCAGGACGATCACGGATTCGGGGAGCTTAATGCTCGGGGCAAACCGGACAGAGGACGGCAGTTGTTACGCGATTACGGATGTATCAGCTGTCACACGATCCCGCGCATCGGGTCGGGACGTGTGGGTCCGCCCCTGACCAATTTTGCGGAACGCCAGTATATAGCCGGCGCTCTCGTAAATGTCCCGGCAAACGTGGTGGCGTGGATCATGAATCCGAAGCAATTTCAGCCGAATACGGACATGCCGAATCTGGGAGTTTCGCAGAGCCAGGCTCTTGACATCGCAGCATATCTCTACACGCTGGGCGATCCCAGACGGTTCAATATGTTGCGCCAAACAGCAACAGGCCGACCGTGAATCGGCATTACCCAGGAGTTTTTGAAGTGAGCGCGGGCCGGATCTGGTGGTGGAATGGGTTACCGATTCGAGTTGCCCGGCAAAATAACACCGGCTTAAGCTCTAGCTTCTTCGACCTCTTGCTCGATGCCAGACTGACGTTGACTCGCAACCAGGTTCGCCGCGCGCAACAGCGAATCGAATGTGCCGGCGTCGGTCCACCAGCCATCGAGTATCGAGAAACTCATACTGCCTTCACGGATATAGAAATTGTTGACATCGGTGATCTCGAGCTCTCCGCGGTGGGAAGGCTTCAATTGCCGGCATTTGTCGAAAACGGTTCCATCATAGAGATAGATTCCGGTAACGGCATAGTTGCTCTTGGGACGCACGGGTTTTTCCTCAATACCGGAGATACGGCCTCCGGCAAGCTCGGCGACGCCGAAACGCTGGGCGTCGGGAACCTCCTTGAGGAAAATCCGCGCACCGCGCTCATGCTCTTTGAACTCGTCCACTGCCTGCCGAATATTATCCTCGATTAAATTGTCGCCAAGAATCACACACACCTTACTCCCATCCGCGAAATGCTCGGCCAGCGCCAGCGCTTCGGCGATGCCGCCCTCCCCTTCCTGGTACGTGTAGTTCAGGTGTTTGAGGCCGAACGTTTTTCCATTCCCGAGTAACCGCAAAAAATCGCCGGAATTGCGGCCCCCGGTGACCAGCATAATGTCGGTGATCCCCGCGTCCACGAGCGTCTGGATCGGGTAATACACCATCGGCTTGTCATAGATCGGCAGCAAATGTTTATTCGTGATCTTGGTAAGCGGATAGAGGCGGCTACCGGTGCCCCCCGCGAGGACGATGCCTTTCACGCACGCAGTATAACTCACTCGAGCAACCCGCCCAACAGGTGCATGGGCACGGCGCTCTGCTTCAAGGCTCGCTCATTGAAATCACGCAGCGAATAATTGCGCTTCCACGCCGCTGGCGGAAATTCTCGCGCGTCTCGATCCAGCCTTTCCAGCCGGCGAAATACGTGGGCAACTGGCAGGAGGAAAGCTGCGCGCGTTGAAGCTTGGCGGTGGCCTCTTCGCGCTCCTGATACGTTTCGTTAATCATCAAGTCCAGCGCCTGCTGGTCCGTCATGCCCATGGTTTGCAGCCGCACGTCGAGAATCGTATTCGCCAGCACGCGCAGCATTTGTTTGAGGAACGTGAGGCGCAGCGCCTTGCTGTTGTCGAGATAGCCTTCATCCGACATCATCTGCTGCGCGTAAACCGCCCAGCCTTCGACATAGGGACCGTTCGAGAACACGTTGCGCAATACGCGCCGCGATACCGGCTGCACATCGTCGGCATATTCGAACTGAACGTAATGCCCGGGCATGGCTTCGTGGATGGTCAGCTCATCCATGGCGTACTTGTTGTACTCCCGCAGCTTGGATTCGATCCGCTGCCTCGGCCAGGTTTTAGGGATGGGCGTGACCCAGAAAAACGCGCCCAACTGCGGCTCGAGCGCGGGAGCGGGATCGAATCCTCCGACAGCATAAATCCCGCGCATGAACTCGGGCGTCTCGATCACCTGCAGATTTCCGCGCGCGGGAAGCGTGAGCAAGCCTTTTTCTCGCACGAAGGCCGTTGCCTGCTCGAGCGCCTTTCTGGCATCGGGAATATAGCTGTCCGGAGTGGAGTGATCTTTCGCGATTTCATCGAGCGCCTGTTTCGTAGTCTTCGGCGCAGCCAGTTTGTCCATTTCGGCGCGCGTGGTCCGCAGGTCCGCTTCGGCTTCGGCGAGCAATTGCTCCGGCGTCTTCCCGGTAGCCAAAACATAGTCGAACTTGCGCGCATAATTCGCTTTACCGAGCCGCCAATCGCTGGTTTTCTTCGACAATGTATCCGCCAGCTAGGCGTTCAAATCCCGAAGCGCAGCCAGCGCGGATTCTGCGGCGCGCGCATAATCCGCCTTCAGCGCCGCGAGGCGTTTCCGCGCGCAGAGTCTTGTCGATCAGCTCGATATTGCCGTCATTCTCCTCGCGCGCCACACGGTTCCACACCTCCGGAGCATCCACCAGGTTGGTCTTCGCCTGCTCGGCACAAAGTTGGGATTTTCTCCAGACGCTTGATGATCTGCTGGAATCTTTTTTCCTTCGGTGCGTAGTTCAGAACCATGGGACTGAAGAGCGCGTTGCCAACCAGTTCAACGTACATCGTCGGATTATGTTTGAAACTCTGAATGGTATTGAGATCGAGCAGCGACATTCCGAGATTGCTTCTTGATAATCTCGACATCCGCGCGCTGCTCCCGGTCGAGCGAAGCGGAGATTCAATGCTGCGATGCGGCCCTGAAAATTCTCGAAGAAATGCCGCTGAGCGTCGATACCGGCTGCGCTGAAATCGTCGAGCATCTCGTCGAGTGGAACGCCGTTGTGCTCGTGATAGCCGGTCGCGGTCGCCGTGACGGGCGAGAGAGCGAGAGTGCCATAGACGAAATCCTGAGTCAGCTTGTCGAAATCGGGAGATTGAGTTTTCGGGCGCATGCAGCTCAGACAGAATAGCGGGACGACGACCAACCAGTAGCGAAATCTCATGAGCTTTTCTTGGAAGAGATATACCAGCGATAGTAGATGAACATCACCTCGGTGAGCAACACGGTGGCCGCGCCGATCCAGAACAACAGACCAGCCGTCTCCTGATCGAGCTCGCGAGTCAAGCTCCAATCATGGAGAAGCGAATCGGAGATATGCAGTGTGTCCGGCGGCGTCGAGTAAAGTGTGATGGACCAGGGCTGCTCGAAGGCAAGATACAGACCGAGCAGCGAGCACCAGACAATGGCGGCCGCGAGATAAAAAAGCGATGTGGGCAACATGCGCATGCGCTGTTCCGGCGCCGGTGAATGAATCGGCCACCAGAACGCAACGCCGCCCGCGAGCAGAGTGGCGATATTCCAAACCGCGGGCGGATTCGCTCGATAAAGCCGCGTTGAGTAGACGCGGAACATTCCACATCGATAACACGGCCATTCCGGCGATCCAAGCGAAATAATACGAAATATGGACGCGGTCCAAGCGCAAACGGCGGATGGCGTTTTCGGGAATGCCGAGCACCAGCAGGTACGTCGCTACCATACTTATTACGATTCGTTCGACGGCTTCGGCTGTGAACAGATACTCGCGGGCCAGCGCGTCCAGCGGAGAACACACGACGCCTATAAAAACAATTTCTCCGGCCAAGAACCAGAGCAGCGTGCGCGCTAGTCGAAAGCCTCCCATCAGTGCCATAGACCGCGAGCATCACCGCGCCGCAGACGAGACCCGGGAAATTCCAACGCCAGGCCGCCGCGATCGATCGTCAGCGTGTGCATGCCTTTCTCATCAACGCATACTCGGCGCGCAATGTGCTACATGTCTAATGAAATGGAAAAAACCAGCCGCATTTACATCGCAGGGCATCGGGGACTCGTCGGATCGGCGATTACACGGCATCTCGAACAGCGCGGCTTCGAAAAACTCATTTTGCGCGCGAGGTCCGAGCTCGATCTGCGCAATCAGGCAGCCGTGAACGCTTTTTTTGCGGCCGAGAGGCCGGATTTTGTTTTTCTCGCAGCCGCCCGCGTAGGGGGAATCCTCGCCAACAGCACGTTTCCCGCAGAGTTTCTACACGAGAATCTGGAGATTCAATCCAACGTGATCGATGCGGCCTACCGGCATGGCGCAAGGAAGCTCGAGTTCCTGGGTTCCTCCTGCATTTATCCCAAGCTCGCGCCGCAGCCCATCCGGGAAGAGTATTTACTCACAGGTCCGCTCGAGCCCTCGAATGAGTGGTACGCGATCGCCAAGATCGCCGGCATCAAAATGGCGCAGGCGTATCGACAACAATATGGGTTCTCGGCTATCAGCCTGATGCCGACTAATCTGTACGGCCCGGGTGACAATTTCGATCTCACCTCCTCGCACGTCCTTCCGGCGATGATCCGGAAATTTCACGAGGCTCGCCTGAACAAATCACCGGAAGTGTCGCTTTGGGGGACCGGCTCGCCGAAGCGCGAGTTCCTCCACGTCGACGATCTGGCGGACGCGGCCATCTTTCTAATGGAGACTTATGATAGTCCGGAAATTGTCAACGTAGGCACGGGCGAGGATTTGACGATTCGTGAACTGGCGGAAACGATCCGCGACGTGACTGGTTATGAGGGAGCGATTGTCTTCGATTCTTCGAAACCGGACGGAACGCCGCGGAAATTACTGGACGTCTCGCGGCTGGATGCGCTCGGCTGGAAATCGCGAATCCCACTGCTCGAAGGCATTCGGAGCACCTACAGTTGGTATCTGGAAAGGAACCGTGGAAGTTCCGCTGCTTGACCTCGACGCGCAGTTATGCCCGATCCGCGACGAAGTAATAGGCGCGGTTGCGCGCGTGGTCGACTCGCACAAATTTATCCTTGGCGAAGAAGTCCGCTGTCTGGAGGAACAGCTCGCGGGGTATTGCGGAACACGCTTCGCGGTCGGATGCGCTTCCGGTTCGGACGCTCTGCTGTTGGCGTTGAAGGCCCTCGACATCGGTCCCAGCGACGAAGTGCTCACGGTTCCGTACACGTTTTTCGCCACCGCCGGGTCGATTTCGCTGGCGGGCGCGCGTCCTGTATTCGTCGATATCGAGCCGGAAACTTTCAACCTGGACATCCGACTGGCCGCGGAAGCAATCGAACGGCATCCGAACATCAAGGCGATCCTCCCAGTGCACCTGTTCGGCGGGTGCATCAACATGGATGCTCTGAACCGGGTAGCCGCGACACGCAATCTTCCGGTGATTGAAGACGCGGCGCAATCCCTCGGCGCAGAGTATAAAGGAAGACGCGCCGGAGGACTCGGCTCCATCGGCTGCTTCAGCTTTTATCCGTCGAAAAACCTGAGCGCGTGCGGCGATGGCGGCCTATGCACCACCAATAATGAAGAGCTGGCCGGCCGCTTGCGGGCCTTGCGCATGCATGGCCGCACAGGTACATATTTTCACCAGTGGATTGGATTGAACTCGCGTCTGGATGCGATGCAGGCGGCGATCCTGGCGGTCAAGCTTCGTTACCTGGATGGGTGGAGCGACGCGCGTGCCCGCAATGCCGCACTGTATCGAGAGCTATTCGCAAAGCGAAATGTGCCCGTCATCTCTCCCTTCCCGGCGGCTTTCCAGACTCGCCACGTTTACAACCAGTTCGTGATCCGCTGCCCCGGAAATCGCGACGGCCTGCAGAAATTTCTTAGAGAGCGCGGCGTAGGAAGCGAAGTCTACTACCCGCTCCCGCTTCACCTGCAGCCTTGTTACGCCGCACTGGGCTACGCGGAAGGGGCGTTTCCGGTGAGCGAAGAACTGGCGCGCATGACGCTGGCCCTGCCCATCTATCCCGAATTGACGACGGATCAGATCGAGTACGTGGTGGGATCGATCGAAGCCTTTTACGCCTGAGACGTCGACGTGGTGAGCTTCCCTGAAAATTCTTCAGAGCGGACGCGGGCGGCCAAATCGCCCCAACCGACCACTGCGGTCCCCAGCGATCCTACGGCGATCGATGCGGCTTCGGAAGAAAGCTCCATCGCCTGCCTATACGAAGCCCCGGCGCAAACCGACAATGCCAGCGTAGCCAGCACCGTATCGCCCGCTCCGGTCACATCATAAACTTGTTGGGGGGCAGACGCGACGTGGTCGTGTGTCTCGCCCTCGAAGAATAAAGTCATGCCCTCCTGTCCTTCGGTGACCAGCAGACGCGTCCCAGGCATTTGCCCCGAGAGCTGCCGGCCCGCGATGATCGTCTCATCATGATTACGCGCCTGCAAGCCGGTCAGGATGCCAAGTTCCGCTCGATTTGGCTTCAGGAGCGTGCAGCCTGAATACAATGCGCAGTCCGTTCCTTTCGGATCGATGAAGATTGGTTTGCGCATCTCCCTAGCCACCGCTATCAAGCGCGCAAGCAGATCAGGAGTCAGAAAACCTTTGGCATAATCGGAAATCACCACGCCGTCGGCGAGACGCATTCGCTCGGCCGCAAGCTGAATCACTTGAGTCGCGCAGGTTTCGGAAACAGGCCTGGTGTCTTCGTGATCCACTCGCACGATCTGCTGATGCAACGCGACCACGCGAGTTTTCGTGGTGGTGGGGCGGCCTGCTTCTTCGAAGAGGAATTCGGGACTGACCCCGAAATCGCGGAGCACGTGTCTCAGTTCGCCGGATTCCGGGTCCGCGCCGGTTACGCCGAAAAGATCCACTGCCGCGCCCAGTGCGACCAGATTCGCCGCCGTGTTCGCCGCTCCTCCGGGCCGCGCGGTCGACCGCTGTGCGAGCACCACGGGGACCGGAGCCTCGGGCGATAGCCGAGTCGCTTCGCCCCACCAATACCGGTCCAGAATTACGTCCCCGAAAACCAGCAGGTTGCGCCCGGCAAAGCGCTGGAGGATTCGATAGAGATCGGAGCGATCGTCCATTGCGGCTTGCTCTAGGATATCCTGACGATACGGATCCTCGCTCGAAAATTCTTTCACACTCGCAGATGGATGAGTGGGTTACCAGCGAGCGCAGCGCGGGACACAAGATAGGATTCACCTGCGGCGCGTTCGACCTGATCCATGCCGGGCATGTGCAGTACCTTCACGAGGCGAGGAAGCGGTGCGATCGCTTGATCGTGGCGGTCAACTCCGACGAGTCGATTCGCCGCTACAAAAGCCCGCTGCGGCCGATCCATTCCGCTCCGCAGCGAATGTACGTGGTCGCGGGGCTCGCGGACGTAGATGCGGTGACCGCGCTCGACGAGGAGCGACCTCTATCGCTGCTGCTGCGCTGGAAGCCGGATTTTTATATAAAAGGCGGCGATTATGCCGAATCGTCGTTGCGATCCGCAACAGCGGTACGGGAGTATGGGGGCGCGGTCGAGATAATTGCCCCCGAATTTCCGGTAAGCAGTTCCACCATAATCGAGCGCATCGGCGCGATTTTGAAGCACGCCGCTCCTGAACAAGTCGCCGCAAGCGCGATTACGGGCCTGGTGCTCCTCGATCGGGATGGCACCCTGATTCGCAATATTCCTTTTCTCCACGATCCATCACAGGTCGAGCTTTTGCCCGGCGTTGGCGCTGGTCTGGCGAGGCTCCAGGCGGCCGGTTTCAGGCTCGCAATGGTTACAAATCAGCAAGGGATCGCGTTGGGATACTACCGTGAGCAGGATTTTATCTCAGTAAACCAGCAACTCTTCCGGGAACTTTCTCATTTTAATGTACGAATCGCGCGCATCTATTTTTGCCCCCATTCTTTGGCGGATGTCTGCGAGTGTAGGAAACCGGGCATTGCACTGTTAGAAAGGGCCTTAAGAGATTTCCAAACCCCCGCGGAGCGCACGTTTATGGTGGGAGACGACGAGGCGGATATGCGCGCAGGCGCGGCCGCCGGGTGCCGAACGGTTTGCGTCGGCGGGACTACGACGGGCGACTGCTCCTATTGCGCACGCGACTTTTCAGACGCTTCGGATTGGATTTTAAGCGCAAAATAGTCCTAAGGTTTGCAGGGATATTACCAACTAGCCATTGAAGGCCATCCTGGCTGACGTTATCATTAGGAACATTGCAAGAGGACGCTGCGCGAATAGAATCGTTAACTATTGGAGCCAAATATGAAAATTCATCAAGAATCAATCCCCGAGATCGATCGTTATCTGCATAATTTCGGCGACGAGGATCTGGACGGCGCGGAAAAAGTCCTGCAATTTGAGAACTATCTGAAAATGGTTCGGCCATTTATGAAGCTCACTCCCGAGACGCGGATGCTCGAGATTGGCACCGGCACGGGTTGGTTCCCGGTGCAGTGCGCCCGGATGGGCTTGCAATGTAAGGGTCTGGAGATCAGCCCGCAGCTTATCGCGCACTCGAAGAAGCTCGCCGCCCGATATGGAGTCGATGCCGATATAGAACTGGGGAATGTCGAAGAACAAGAGATCGGAGATAATACATATGACGTGATCATCGCTTCCTCAGTATTCGAACACGTCGAGCATTGGCGGCTCGGCCTCGCGCGCGTGTACAAGGCGCTGAAGCCCGGTGGCGTGTTTTTCTTCTCGTCGACCAGCAAGTTCAGCTTCACCAGCGGAGAGTATGGCTTCCCGCTGTACGGATGGCTTCCGAACCGGGGGCGGTACCGGCTTCGGATCGCGGCGCAAGGCCCGGAAATCATGAAACTGGGAATTGATTTTAACCAATTTCGGTATTCCGTATTGCGCAGAGAGTTCCGCAAGCTCGGCTTTTCGAAAATTTTGGATCGCGTGGACCGCGTGAACGCCGATGGAGTGAAGCATCCTCTAAAAAGGATCTGGGTAGGGACCTGCAAGGCAATTCCGCCAGTGAAGGCCCTAACACTGGCCTTCAGCGAAGCCACGGTATTCGTGTGCATGAAGTAGACGAGTCACAACCGGCAGGGGAAGAGGTGGAGGCGGATCCCATGCCGGTTCTGATTCTGGCGCACTCCTATCCCCCGGTAAGCCATTCCGGATCGCAGCGCCCGCATCGTTTCGCCAAATATCTCAGCCGGAAAGGACGCCGTGTCGAAGTCCTGACTTCGACGGAATTCCTGGAAGCGCCCAGTTCGCCGGGCCTGCACCGTATTCCTCAGCCGCCCACGACGTTTTTTAGAAAACTGTTTCGCAAGGCGATCTGGAAGCTTTGCCTTCCGCTCCGGTTATACGACTACGGGCTAACGTGGATTGTGGATTCGCCGTCGTACGCTCTTCAGCTCGCGCGGCAAATGGGACCGTGCTGCGTGGTGTCGACGTTTCCGCCGCTAGTGACCCATTTAACGGCGCTGCGGCTAAAAAAGCGCCTCGGGATAAAGTGGATTGCCGATTTTCGCGACCCCATGCTGGAGAATCCATTTCGCGGGCAGAATGCGCTGGCGCGAATGCTCGACCGGCGCGTGGAACGGTCTATTCTACGGCACGCGGACGCCACACTCGTGAACACAGATCATCTGGCGGGAACCTTACGGCAGCGGTACCCACTCTGGGCGAATAAGGTTTCGGTGCTGTGGAATGGCTATGATCCAGAAGAGGAATTCGGGCCGCTGCCGATTCCGGCCCGCGGGTATCGAGTGCTGGCGCACGTGGGCACGATATACGGCGGCCGTCACCCGGCAATGCTGATCGACTGCTTCGACCGCCTTCATGTGGACAAGGTAAGGCTGGCGCAGGTCGGATCGGTGGACGCGAGTGAGATGCCGAATCGGGCGCGTTTCGAGCAACTAGTGCGGGAAGGGCGGATCGAGTTGAGCGGCGAACGTCTACCGCGAGCGGAGGCATTGCGGGCAACCGCGGAAGCGGACTTACTGCTGGTGCTCGATTTAAACTCCAGTGGCGAGAGTACCCAGGTTCCGGCAAAAATTTTCGATTATGTGCGGGTTGGCCGGCCCATTCTGCTGTTTACCAACCGCAATTCCCCGACTGAAGAGATCATCCGAAAATGCGGTATTCCGCACCGGATCGTGTACCGCGACGACAGCCCAGACCGGGTGGATGCACAAGTGCGCGAATTTCTATTGCTGCCGAGCGATCCGTCGCCGCCAAGCGAATGGTTCCTCGAGCGCTTCGATGGAGCGAGGCAGGCGCACGAATTAGCGAAACTGATAAGCGCCTTATGAACGTCGGCCTCACCTCGATGATCGATTCCGTGGTCTGGGATGCGCAGGCGCTGGCGCTCAACGCTCCGTTGTTCCACTCCACGGCGTGGGCGCGATATGCGGTTACGGGACAGCCAAATCTGCAGCCGGTCTACTGCTCGCTCGAGGATGGCGCAGGCATTGCGCTGTTCTTCCGCCATGCATCACGCAATCCAATTGCGCGCGCGCTGGCGCCCAGCCTATACTCCGATGCCCACCCGGTGGTGCGCGGCGGCGATCCGGAGCTGCTGACGCAGTTCCTGAAGGGGATTGAAGAAAAGGCTCGTCGGGAGGGTGTGGCGCATCTCACGATTGGCAGCTTTGGAACCCCAGGACATCGAAGTGAGCTAGAGAAACTGGGCTATCGGTTGAAAGACCGCGTCGAATTTTTTCTGAAGCTGGATCGGGACGAAGACGAAATATGGGAGGGTATGGAATACAAGCGGAGGAAGCATATCCGCAACGCGATGCGGAAAGCCGAGAGAATGGGAGTGGTGATCGAGGAACTTCCATTGAGCGAAGGAGCGGCGGAATTGCGGCGATTGCAGCAGGCGACGAGCCGCCGCATTGACGCCCGCGGGGGAGAGGTGGGCTTCCGCGTGGAGGAGGCGCGGACCGCCGACCCGATTTCGATCCTGGTTGAGTCTGGATTCGGACGAATCATAGGGGCGCGCTTCCAGGGCACTGTGGTGAGCGCGGGCCTATTTACCGATATGAATGGTATGGCATATTACACCTTGGCGGGCCATTCACCGGAGGCCTTTGAATGTCAGGCGCCGACCTTACTTTTGTGGCAAACAATCCTGCGCTACAGGGCCGCCGGCGCGCGATGCTTTAATTTCGGCGGAACGCCTTATGAAGCAAGCAATCCCAGCCACCCGGAACACGGCCTGTATAGTTACAAGGAGCAGTTTGGAGGATCGGCCGAAGTTTGTACCACAGGGTCGAAAGTATTGAAACCGATGCGATACCGCCTTCACCAGCGCGCCAAAGAACTCTTGAGCCGGTAATGCCGCGAAATCGCAAATGAGCGAGCACAGCTTCGGAAATATCATCCGGAAAAGCGGGACCTACGCCGTCGCGGTGGTGGCCTCGCGCGCCCTGAGCTTCGTTCTGATTCCTCTCTACACGCGATATCTCACCACGGCGGATTACGGTGTTTTGGAACTGCTCGACCTGACTGTGAATTTCATTATTTTCTTTGCGGGATTACGGCTAGGACAGGCACTTTTTTATTACTATTTCGCGGAGACCGACGAAGGGATGAGGCAGCGTCACATGAGCACCAACGTCCTCGCCAGCATCGGGATCGGCGCGGTGGTCTCTGTAGCGAGCTGGTTTCTGTCGGAGCCGCTAAGCCGGTTCGTTTTCGGCACGGCGCAATATACGCCGCTGTTCCGCCTGACCGCGGTCAGCGTCGGCCTGGCGATCCCGATGGAGACGTTCCTGTGCTGCCTGCGAACCTTCAATGAACCCGGTATGTACTCGGGGATCGCGGTAGCACGCACGGCGATGGCCGGCGTTTTGAATATCGTGCTGTTGGTGCGGTTTCACATGGGCGTCGCCGCAATGCTGTGGAGTGGGATTTTCAGTCAGGGAATCATTCTGGGCGGCCTTACGCTGCATATCTTCCGCCGCGTGCCGATGCGGTTCGATCTGGGATCCTTCCGCAAACAGGCGAGATATACGTTTCCCTTGTCGGTGGGCTCGATCGGCGAATTCATTCTGAATTACGGCGATCGCTTCTTTCTCCGGAAGACCGTCTCCCTAAGCGCCATCGGTGTTTATTCGCTGGCCTACAAGATCGGAATGCTCATTCCGTTGGTGCAGTATCCGTTTCAACTGTACTGGGGATCGCAGGAAGTGAAAATTGTTCGACAGGAAGGCGGCTGGAATATTTTCACGCGAGTCGCCACTTACATGACGCTTGGGCTGAGCGCCGTTACGGTGTTGATCGTATTATTTATCCATCCAGTGTTGCGCGTAATGGTCACACCGGGGTTCCGCGAAGCGAGCCGGTACACCGGCTGGATTGCGCTCGCATACCTGATTCGCGCGATCGGCGGATATTTTCGCGAGATTTTCGTCATCGAAAAGCGGCCGGATCTGGATGCCTGGGTTTCCTGGGCCGGCACCATTGTAGTTCTCGCCGGATACGCGATCCTGATTCCGAGGCTGGGCGTATGGGGCGCGGTATGGGCCACTTTGGGCGGATTCAGCGTCCAATTCTTCTGCTCGTTTTTTGTTTCGCAACGCGTACGCCCCGTGAATTATGAATATCTTCGCCTCACCAAGATCGTGATCTGCAGCTTGGCCGTCGTGCTCCTCTACGGGGCGTTCCAGCCGGCTTCTTTAGCCATGCAGGTGACGCTCGGCTTGGCGCTGAGCGCGCTATATCTCGCCCTGCTGTCTCTGACGAATCTCCTGCATCCCTCCGAGCGCGACTACGTGATGGGACAATGGCGTAGGGTCGTTATGATGACGGAGAGGACGCCTGTTCGATAAACTTCAGCGATCGCTCAAAAAGCGCGGCATCATAGGCAGCATCCGAGTAGCCGGGGAATACGCTCTCCAACCATTGGCGCATCATAGTCCGAGGCGGTTGGCAAAGCGATTCACCGATTGGCTATACGACTTCCGTCACCGCGTCGATACCAGCGCCTCCGTGGATCTCAATCGGCTCAGGATCGACGCGCCGAGTCTTGAGTCAGGGAGACGATATCAACCTTCGAGTGAGCGGGTTTTTCAGGAAGCAATGGCGAGCCTTCCCATCCAGCACCAGGATTTCGCGTTCATCGACTTCGGGTCGGGCAAGGGCAAGTGCCTGTTAATGGCGTCCGACTATCCCTTTCAAAGGGTGATTGGTGTCGAGTTCTCCACAGAGCTCGCGGAGATCGCGCGGCGTAATCTCATGACATACCGTTCGACTCGTCAGAAGTGCCGCGCATTGGAGGTAGTGGTCTGCGACGCCATCAAGTATACGCTTCCACCGGAACCCAGTGTTTACTATTTCTATAATCCCTTCGAAGCGGATCTAATGCGCGAGGTTCGCGAGAGAATCCGGGAATCGCTCGCAGTAAACCAGCGCGAAATCTATATCGTGTATCACAATGCGGCGCATCGCGATGCGTTCGACGAGGTTCCCTGGCTTGAGGTGGTTAGGGAGTCCAGCGGGTATTGTGTGTATAGGAACCATTTTCGAAGTCCTGCTCGAGCAACTGGGAATCGAGAAAAAATTTCGCCGCCCAGTTCGGATATTCGTACGTCAAATACTCACCCCATATCGGGAACGATCCTTTGATGCCGCCGCGAATTCCGTCCGGCCCGTCGAGCCGTATCGTGCGCCGTACATACTGATTTGCGATCCTGCCCGCGCGAAGATATTCCGGGTCACCGGTGAGCTGAAACAGGATGAGCCAGCAGTGGGCGATCTGCACGTTACCGGTGAGGCAGCACCAATCGGCCGCCGGCTGCCAGTCGCGATTGAGACGTCCTGGCAGACCACCGTCGGCGCGCAGTGCGCCAAGAAGACCATGAGCCGTGCGCTGAGCGGCATCGAGGAAACAGGCATCCCGGCTGAAGCGATGAGCTTCGAGGACGCCTCGGAGGACATAACCGAGCGTATGGGTCAGCGGGCGTTCGGGATTATTAAGATCGCAGTTTTCAAACCACCCGTTAGGGATTTGCGCGCCGAGGGCCCAGCGCACGTTGGCAAGCCCCGCCTCGCCATATTTTTCCGACGGAGCTAAGCGAGCGGCTTCGAATAGACCCCATGCTACATGAGTTTCGTAAGTCTTCTCGCCGGCCGCGGTGAACGCGCTGCCATGTTTGCGCCACGCGCCGTCCGGAGACTGCGTTTCCACCAGCCATTGCGCGGCTCGATGCATGGCCTGCTCATAGGGCCGTCCGAACTCGCGCGCACCGGCGGCGAGACCCAGCAGTATCTGACCCGTGTTGAAGGTGGTGGCCTTTACCGGCTTCGCGCCGATGACGCCGCCTTGAAATGCGCCCTCGGGAAGCTGAATCGCGGCGAGAAAATCGAGCATGCGGCGGGTACGTCCGCGCAGCGCATCGTCTTTACGGCGCGAAGCGAACTCCAGCATCGTGGGGACGATGTAGCCAGTGGTTTCCGGGTAGGAGGCGGCCCATCCTGTGTTCAAGCCGAAATCGCGGGCCACGCCGCCATCCTTGGTCGGTGAATTATCCTGAGCGCGTCCGAGCCAGCCCAGGCAGGCGTCGATGCATACGCCGATGCCCGGATCCGCATCCGGCAGACCGCGGCGGTCGCGCCGGCGTTGCTCACGCGCAAGCGGTGAGAGAGTCAGATAATGCCGGGCGGCGCGGATCGGCCCCAACACATATGTCAACCCAGACTTCAAACGAGTATCGCCTCCTTCACAGCTCGAAGACCTTCAATCAGAGGGACGCGCGGCGACCAATCTAACTCGCGGCAAGCTTTGGCGATGTCGGCGCGGAGATCGAAAATCTCGTTCGGGCGGGTTTCATTGCGCGAAACAACTTTCTTGCTCACCCCAGTGGCTTCGGCGATGGAGTCGATCAGCTCGCCCATGCTGGTGGAAACGCCGCTGCCTGCGTTGTAAGTTCCGGTGGCCTTGCGCTCCACGATTTTTGCGATCATGCAAACTACATCGCCGACGTAGATGTAATCGCGCTTGGGGCGCAGATCGGCCAATGTAATAGAGTCGCCGGGAGCAAGCGCCTGGCGCATCAAGGATGGAATCAGCCAGGGCTCAACCTGACCTGGGCCATAAACATTGAATGGCCGCACGATGGCGACCTGGATTCCGAACTGCGCGGCGTAAAACGAGCAGAGGTCCTCGGCTAAAATCTTGGAGTGATGAAACGGGCTCAGCGGAGCGCGCGGATGATCTTCCGCGATCGGGAGCGATTGCGGCTGCCCGTAAACATAAGTGCTGGTGAAGATCAAGCGCGCGTTTGTGCGCCGGCAGAATTCGAGAACCTGAACGGCGCCTTGTACATTGACACGATAAAACTCCGCGGTGTTCTCCCAACTTTTTGGTACGAACGTGCGCCCGGCGAGGTGCACCACGCAAGTTACGTCTTCTCGATCCGGGATCGGGGCCGCCGCGAGATCGCCCGCGGCGTGGGTCAGCGGAGCAACTTCGTGCCCATGGGTCTGTAGCGCAGGAACTACATGGCGTCCAATAAATCCGGCAGCTCCAGTTACTAGGATCTTCTCAGCCATTAACCGTGCGGCAACAGCCGGTCCTTCCATTCGTCGAATTCGTCGATGGCTCGCATATAATCGTCGGGCCGGCCAATATCCAGCCAATAACCGTGATACCGTTCGACGTGAACTGGCTGCGCGTGAGCGAGCATGTCCCGCATGAGATCGTCGAAACCGTACTTTTGCCCGGCGGGAACATGATCGAGCACAGCTCGGCCGACGACGTAGACACCCATGCTCACGAAGTGCTCCATCACGGGCTTTTCCTGAAACCCGCACAGCTTTTCGCCGTCGATTTCGAGGACTCCGTAGTTGATCAAGCTCTTGCGCGACGAAGCCCCGATGGTGAACAGCCGGTTCTCAGCTATATGCCGGGTGAGCAGGTCTCCCAGCGCAAGGTCGGTGAGCACGTCGCCATTCATCAGGACAAAGTGCTCGGGCAGATCGCCGATGAGCTTCAGCGGCCCGATGGTGCTCAGAGGCTGGGTCTCGAGCGAATAATCGATGGGAATATTCCACTTCGAGCCGTCGCCGAAATAGGCTTTAATGATTTCGGCCTGGTGGTTCACGGCCAAAGTGATCCGCTCAAAATCGAAGCCCGCGAGCTGCCGGACAATAATTTCGAGAACGGGGTAGGGGCCGACGGGCATTAACGGTTTCGGCAGCACGACCGTGTAGGGCCGAAGCCGCGTGCCGAGCCCGCCGGCCAGAATCACGGCGCGCTTCATCGGCTATGTGGGAGCTGTCTAATCATAAAGGTCGAAAAAGCCAGTATGTCATACTGGCATTAATCTTTCCGATGTGCGGAATTGCTGGATATTTCGAGCCTCGCGGCATGGCCACCCGCTCGACGGTCGAGGCGATGTGCGATCAGATCGTCTACCGTGGACCGGATGACGCGGGCTATTACGTGGACGGCGGCTGCGCGCTTGGCATGCGGCGGCTGAGTATTATCGACCTCGCCGGCGGCCATCAGCCGATTTCGAACGAAGACGGTTCGGTGTGGGTGGTCTTCAACGGCGAAATTTATAATTATCGCGAGCTGCGGGACCGGCTCGCCGGGCGCGGCCATCGATTCGTCACCCACAGCGATACGGAAGTTCTCATTCATCTCTATGAAGATGAGGGGACGGATAGTATCGCGCGCCTGCGCGGCATGTTCGCGTATGCGATCTGGGATGTGCACTCGCGGCGGCTAACGCTGGTTCGGGACCGGTTCGGCAAAAAGCCGCTATATTATGCGCTACTGCCGGAGGGCCTCTATTTCGGAAGCGAGCTGAAGTGCCTAATGGCGGCGGGCGTGCCGCTGGAACTCGATCGCGAGGCGCTGCGGTTCTATTTTCAGTTCGGCTACATCCCCGATCCGTGGTCGCCATTTTTGGCGATCAAGAAGCTGAGCGCGGCCGGCTGGATGACGTTCGATTCGGTGGGCCAGGCGCGCCAGGGCCGGTATTGGAAGCTGCCCGCGCCGTCCGCCGCGGCGCCACCGGAGCTGACCGAGGAGGTCGCGCGCGAACAATTGCGCGAGCTGGTGGATGAATCGGTGCGCATCCGGATGATCGCCGATGTGCCGCTGGGAGCTTTCTTGAGCGGGGGTGTCGATTCGAGCATTATTGTGTCGTCGATGGCGCGGCAAACCAAAGAGCCCGTGCGCACGTTCTCCATCGGCTTCAAGGAAAGCGCGTTTAACGAGCTCGAGTTTGCGAGCGCTGCCGCGCGGCACTATGGGACCAATCACCACGAGATTCTCGTTCAGCCGGATTCGGTGAGCCTGGTCGAAAAGCTGGTGCGGCATTTCGATGAGCCTTTCGCCGATACAGCCGCGATCCCTACGCTGGTGATGTCCGAATTCGCAGCGCAACACGTGAAGGTGGCGCTCAGCGGCGACGGAGGCGATGAGCTGTTTGCTGGATACTCAAGCTTTTTCGCGGTCGATGGCTTTCTGCGGAAATTCGATGCCGCGCCCGCCCCGGCACGCCGGATGTTGCGCTGGCTCGGAGACGCTCTGCCTTATTCCGCATACGGAAAGAATTTCCTGCGCGTGGCCGGAGCAAGCGACGGAGTCCAGCGCTACTTCGATTTCAACTATCCGCCTTACGCCCAGCGGCGCGCTCTGCTGCAATCCGACTGGATGCTTCCGGCCGATAGCGGGTTTCTGATGAAAACTCTCGGTGATTGCTTTCTGCCGGGTGAAACCGATGCGCTGGCGCAGGCGATGTATTGGGAAGCGACGGCCAATCTCACCGGCGACATGCTGGTGAAAGTGGACCGCATGTCGATGGCGGCATCGCTCGAAGTGCGCTGCCCGCTGCTCGATCATAAGCTTGCCGAATTCGCAGCGCGGCTGCCGCATTCCTGGAAAATACGCGGCGGCAAAGGCAAAGCGATTCTGATCGACGCGTTTCGCGACCGGTTCCCGCCCGGATTTCTCGATCGAAAAAAGGCGGGATTCGGGGTTCCATTAGCGGATTGGTTCCGCGGGCCGCTCCGTCCTCTGCTCGAGGATTGCGTGAGCGGGAAAAAGTTTCTTGAACGCGGAATCGTGTCGCCGCGATTTCTGCGCTATCTGATCGACGAGCACCAGCGGGGGCGCCGTGACAACAGTTATCAGTTATGGATGCTGCTGGTTCTGGAAATCTGGTTCCGAATGATCGAGATGCGCACGAGCGGAGTTAATGCCCCGCGGAGCGCGCCCGCGAGGTTCTCCACAGGAGCCGCAGCAGTTCGAGATTCGTAGGCGCGCGGTAGATCGGCGCAGGACTCGAAGCCGGGGGCTTTTCAAGAGACGCTGTATCGCCCGAGAGAATCTGACGGCACAGATCGGCCGGCCAGGATATGGCGAATTGCAATCCGCGATCAATATTGCGCGGGTAGGAATCGAGACAGGTGGGAAACGATTCCTTGCGCAGAACGATGCCGCTGTCCAGTTTGTCCGTCAAGCGCTGGAGCGTGACGCCGGTTAGAGGATCACCCGAGTAAACTTCCCAGAAGCAGGGCGGCGACCCGCGATACCGGTCCAGATCGTCATGATGAAACGACCACACGCCGTACGGCGCAATGGTGAGGATCTCGCCGCGAATAATGTTAAATCCGAACCGAATCATGAAATCCGGCGCGTAGGAGCGAATTTTCGCGATATCTTCGGGTGAAAAGTACTCGGAAAATTTGCCGCGGCGGACCACCTGAACATTGATGCGCGGGATTACGGCCAGCCGCACCGATAGATCGACGTAGCGGCGCGAGGGAAGCGCAGCTTCGACGTAGCGTTTTCGATAAAGCTCCCAGGCGAGTGTGCCGGCGTGACGCAACGCTTTCCATTTCCGGTACCATGGATTGGGCTTCGCAGGCGGCCGGGCATCTACAATCAGGAGAGCCATCTCGACTCCGGGAACAGCCAGCACCTGTTCCAGACATGCGACCTCCCATTGCTGGAAACTGGTACCGCTGGCGAGCAGCGCCAAACGTAGGCGTTCAGGCATGCGGGTCGAAGCCGGCGGCGGTCCGCTCGAACCAGCCGCGTGAAACATCCGGATTAACGCCGAAGCGGCGCAGCAGGAACGCATCTGCGCCTGGCTTATTCAGTCCCCAGATTGCCGATACGGCGGATTCATAGCCGGCCTCGCGCGTCACGCGGAGCACGGCGGCGTTCACGTCCTCGGCTTGGCCGTTCGGATAGCAAAAATGCGAAACCGGCGATTGCAGCTCCTGCTCGATTCGCGCGCGGCAGCCTGCGATTTCCGATTTCAATTCATCCTCCAGTTCGATCCGCGACAAAATCGGATGTGTGCGCGTGTGACCTCCAAACTCAATGCCGGAGCGAGCCATCTCTCGAACCTGGTCCCATGCCAGCGGCTCGCATCCCGCTGGCGGAGACTCGGGAATTTGAACACCCAAAATTTCCGGCAAAGCGGCCAGCGTGGCCAGGCGGGCGTGGTTTGGGATGGTTTTGAGAGCCTGCTTGATTGCGCCGATCGCCTGAGCGCGCTGAACCGGTGAGAGAAGAGACAAACGCAGCGGAGCACGACTGTCGATAGGAATCTCGCATTCACGGCGCGAGGTATGCTCAATCGCGTATTGCACCTGCTCCGTCCACAGCCAGAGGCGGCCGTCCAGAAACTCCGTTACCAGAAATACGGTGGCTGGAATCCCGCGGGATTTTAAGATTGGAAATGCGGACGTGTAGAAGTCCCGATAACCGTCGTCGATCGTAATCACCACCGCGTTGCTCGGCAAAGCATCGCCATTTTTGAATGTTCGGTGGGTCTCGGTCAGCGAAATCGGATGATAGCGAGCGGCAAGGTGATCGCACTGGGCGGCGAAGCCGGATTCCATGCCCGCGAAGCGATGGTACATCAGAATGCGAACGGCGTTACGGTTCCAATACCGGATCAGATTGAGACCTCCGTGCCGGAACACTGCATCGAGGAGCTTCTTCGAAAACGGCATCGGCGCAAGCTAAAGCACGCCGGATGAGAGCGCGATGAGATTGGGATGGCGCATCGCCGCCAGGATCTCCTGCTTGCGAACGCGCAGCTCGGCTACGAGCAGGTCGTGCGGCACTAGAATGGCCACAGCGTCGGCCCCGCGCGCCACCGAGAGTATCGAATCGCAAATGTATTCCGGCAGCAGCGGATCGTAAAGCGCGACATCCGCGCCGCGCTTCTTCAGGCACTCGAAGACCTCGAGCGCCGGGCTCTCGCGCACATCCTTCACATTGGGCTTATAAGTTGCGCCGAGCAGCACGATTTTCGGATGTTTCAGGCCGGAAACGGCTTTGAGAATCTTCCCGGCTGTGCGAGCGGGCATCGAATCGTTCAACTCACGGGCACTCTTAATGAGAGCTGTCTCATCTGGAAACGCATCCACCAGAAACCATGGATCGATCGGAATGCAATGGCCTCCAACACCGATTCCCGGGCTGAGAATCTTCACTCGCGGATGCTGATTGGCGAGCTCGATGACCTCCTCGGGATCGAGGCCCAGTTCCTCGCTTAACACTGCGATCTGGTTCGCGAACGCAATATTCACGTCGCGATATGAGTTTTCGACCAGCTTGGCAAGCTCTGCGGCCCGGGCTGAAGTCCGATAGATGCGGCCTTTGATGAAGTGTGCATACAACGCGGCGGCGCGCTCGGTGGCACGAGGCCCCACCCCGCCGACAATACGGGCGTTGTGAATGAATTCATGCATGATGTTGCCCGGCAGGATGCGCTCCGGGCAATGCGCCAGCGAAATATCTTCCGGTACCAGGTACCCGCTGCGCTCGATGATTGGCTTGACTATTTTTTCAGTGGTGTAAGGAGGAATAGTCGATTCGATCACCACCAGGTTGCCAGGTTTCACGAAGGAAGTGATGGATTCGGTCGCGGCGACCACCGCATCCAGGTCGGCGCGCTTGGTGTCGTGATGGACCGGAGTGGGCACGGCAATGAAGAACGCGTCCGCCTCGACCGGCGTGGTCTGGGCGCGGAGATTGGCCTGAACCTCGCGGTCCTGAAAGAAAATCTCGAATTCCTTCTCTTCACCGGTTTTCCAGACGCGCTGATTAATCTGCTGAACGGCGCGCTCGTCTACGTCTACCGCGGTCACCCGGAATCCGGCTCGGGCCAGGTGCAGACAAAGCGGCAATCCCACATATCCGGCGCCGATGACGGCCACCGAACGGATCTGCTTTTGATCGTGTTCAGGCATGTAAGGTTCATTGTACCTATCGACCGTTTTTGGCCGCTCCATAGGCGTAAATGCTTGGCGGTACCAGTACTTTTGCGGGTTGTAGCTGGGCCACAGAAGAACTACTCTGGTGACGCGGGGCGTTGTTCCTGCGCTGCTCGGAATAAGTTCTCTTGCGTCGTCAAGGAGGAATGTTCGATGCTCTCGAGACTGCCGTTGGCCCTGTTTTTCGCCCCCATTATTTGCTGCTCTCTGGGGGCGAGTCCCATTATTACTACTGAATTATTGTCATTCACTTCGAGTGTCACGGCTACTGTGGGATTACAGACGTGTACCGATGCATTCACCTGCTCGTTGACCGACGGCTCACCAAACGGGAGCCGAGCTTCGGCCACGGTTGCCGGGGGCGATATGTTTCTCGACCTTGGCCTCACTGCGGTCGGAGGGTGGGAGGATACAGACGGAGCCCACGCGACCGCCTCTGTTTCCATGCAGGAACAAGTCACGATTATGGGAGGCACGGGAACCGGGATTGCTGTGTTGTGCGTTGGGGGGCATGCTTCCTACATCGGCTACCCGGGGCTCAGCTTCAACGTCGGCTTAAGCGGACAACGTGAGTCGGCCTATGTTGGAGACGGATGCGCGGGTCCCTTTCCGGTTTCCGCAGCCGCTGATTTTATCTATGGCGTGCCGTTCGATTTAACCGCGAGCATGACAGCCAACGCCGGAGATCCGTGGGCAGACGAGGCAAATGAACTTTCCGCCGACGCCCCACTGTCGATCGTAGTGGTAGATCCACCCGATCCGCCCGACCCGCCAGCGGCGATCCCGGAGCCCTCGTCGATGGTTCCCTGCCTGATACTGGGCGGCTACGCCGTGGCTCGGCGATTTCGAGCCGTGAGACGCTCATCGTAGATTTCGGCCAGCCGCGATGCGGCTCGATCCAGCGTAAACTCACGTCGGACGCGGTCGGAAGCGGCCTGTCCCATGGACCGGCGCAGATCGTCATCGAGCGCGAGCCGGCGAAGACATTCGGCGAGAGCGGAGGCATCGCCGGATTTAAATAACAGACCAGTCCGCTGGCCGTCGATCAGCTCAGGATTGCCGCCCACACGTGTTGCGACCGGAGCGCAGCCGCACGCCATCGCCTCCATCAGCGAATTCGACAACGCTTCAGACAGCGAAGGGAGAACGAAAACATCCATGCGATGCAGCCACCCGGGAACGTCCGATGTGGCGGGCTCGAAGTGGACCTGATCGCTCAATCCAAGCTCCTGGACGCGGCGCCCGAGAGGCTCGCGCAGTACGCCTTGGCCGACGATAGCCAGCCGCAGCCCAGACCGCATATCGCGGATGCGATAGAAAGCGTCGACCAGCGTGAGCAGGTCTTTTTCCGGCCGAAGCGCGCACAGAACGCCGATGGTGAGCGTATTCCGAGCGGGCGCGGCGAAATCGCGAGGCTGGAATACCGAAGTATCGAGGCCGTTGTAGCAGAGAAAAAGCTTTTCGGGAGGGATTCTATCCTGGTCGATCATTTCCCGCCGCACGGCATCGCAGTTCACGACAATACCGTTCGAGAGGCGATCGGTGAGGCGCAGCCAGCGATGCACAGACGGGTATAGAGACCGGCTCTGCCTCTGGCTGGTGAGCACCACCGGAACGCGAAAGACTCGGGCGAGCGGCGCGGCGTAAAGGTTCATCGGAAAGTCGAAGGTATGCACAACTCGGATGTCGTGGCGGCGAATGTAGTCGCGCAGCATTTTTGCGGCGCGTACCGCGGACAGCGACGCCAGCGATTTCACAGGAAGATGCAAAACGGGAACGGAATCTCTGCGCAGCTCCTCGGAGCGGTACCCCAGGTCGCGAAAACAGCCGACGTGAGCCAGGAAGCGGCGGCGGTCGAGCGCCCGCGCCATTTCGGCGCACTGCCGCTCGGTTCCACCGATATTCAGCTCGCGAACCATGAGCAGGACGTTTGTCGGACCTGTCATCTTTACGTTTGGGACGGGCGAATCGCACTCGGTTTCCATAGACGCTCGGCCGGCACAAACAACGCCAGAGCGGCGCAAAACGCGGCCGCCATTAGAACTACGAAAGTGCTCGCGGCGGATGAGAGGCGCTTCAAGGGAAACGAGCGCGGCAGCGCCAAATCGAGCAGGGCCAGGCCGTAAACAACCGCCTGCGCGGCGAGCAATGGACCGCGCAGCGCACGGGGAAGCCAGAACGAAGAGATCAGCAGCGCGAGCAGCGCGAAGGGCATGAGCAGGCGGCCGAGTTTGTGCGAGACGAAGTGCAACCAGCCGCGCGTGCCGGGCCATAAGAGACGGGGGTAGGCTCCGATCACCTGGTACACTCCCGCAAGTGTACGAACTTTGCGGCGAAACTCAACGTCGAGATCGGTGGGGTAATCGAACGCCTTTGCCGCGGAATCGAGCACAATCCGCTTACCCGCAAAGAAGGCCGCGAGCGGCAGATGCACATCGTCGAGCAAAGTATGCTCGGGGAGCGGCGCCGCGTATTCGCGCCGCATGGCGTAGATGCAGCCGGTCGCGCCTTGCAGGACGCCCAAACGGCTTAGGCAGGAACGAATCCAGACTTCATATTTCCAATACAGACCGGGGCCTTCGCCGGTGTTCTTACTGGATAGGATGACCAGCTCGCCGGAGGCGACGCCCACCTCGGGATCGGCGAGATCCGCGACGAGCTCGCGCAGAGCGTTGCGCGAGAGACTCTGGCGGACATCGGTAAAGAAAAGCACGTCGCCGGTGGCATGGGCTATTCCCGTGTTTAAGGCCATCGCCTTGCCGCCTTGCGGAATGCGGATCAATTCGACGCGGCCGGTATCGTGGGTACGGACCAGATCCTCGGTGCGGTCGGTGGAACCGTCGGAAACGATCAGGATTTGCATTCGGTCCGGCGGATAATCGAGAGCGAACAGCGTTTCGAGTTTCGCCCGGATGAACTTTTCACCATTGTGAACGGGAAGAACCACCGAGACAGTGGGTAGCGCGAAAAGCGGTTTTCGCTTGGCGGGCGCATGCCGGCGCGCAAAGAATACCAGTAGCAGCGGATAGATCGCGACGACATACAACAGAAATGCAAGGCTGGCTATGGCGATGAAAATGGCCATGAAACGTTATCATAAGAGATCCGCTTACAAGAATGAGAAGCCGCAGCGAAATCCTGTTTCGTCTGAAGCAGGAGGCTATGAATCTACGCCTGTTCGTGTTGGGAGCCGGACACACAAACAGCCTGCCCGATCCAGGACCGCTGGCTTCCCTGCCGGATCCTTCGCCGGTGATTGAACGTCTGCGGAAAACGTCATTCGCGGAAACGGTGGTGTCGCTCGCGGACGGGGTGCTGAAGCACCGCTTCAAACTTCTCACGCTCGAGGCGAGCGCCGGAGACAAGATCGACTGGCAGGCAGACCCGACCCATCCTGAGCGCAACGGCTTGGGCTGGCGGCGACGAGTTCCCTCCCGGTTGGTTCCTTACATGGATGTGGAGCGATTCGGCGATTACAAGGTCATCTGGGAGTTGAACCGTCAACAGCACATGCCTTTACTGGCACAGGCGTGGCGCTTCACCGGACGCCGCGAATTCCTGGAGGAGATCGGGCGGCAAATTGTAAGCTGGCGGGATCAGAATCCGCTGCTCGCGGGAATCAATTGGGCCAGTGCGCTGGAGCCTGCGTTTCGCGTGCTGTCGTGGGTCTGGACGTGGCACTTCGCGAGCGCGGACCTGGATATCGAGACCCGGCGGCATCTGATATGGGCTATCGAGGAGCACGCGCGATTTCTCGAATACAATTTGTCGATTTATCACTCCCCCAACACGCATTTGATCGGCGAAGCTTTGGCGCTCGAGGCTGTAGGCACGCTGTTTCCGCATTTCGAAAGGGCTGCGCGTTGGCGAAAACTCGGCGGCGAAACGCTGGATCGCGAACTGCGCGTGCAGATCCGGCCGGATGGCGGACACTTCGAGCAGTCGACCTACTATCACGTCTACACGCTGGACATGTTTCTGTTTCATGCGGTGTTGACGCGCCGTCACGATAAAGAATTTTTAGACCGGCTGAGATCGATGGCGCGATATCTGGCGGCGATCACGGGACCGTCGCGGCGGATTCCGCTCATCGGCGATGACGACGGAGGACGGCTGTTCCATCCATACGGGGAGCGCGACCAGTTCTGCCGCGCAACGCTCACGGTATGCGGCCTGATGCTGGACCAGCCGGAATGGATCGGGACAGAGGAGGATGCCGCGGAGCTGGCAGCATGCTGGATCGGGGAAAGCGCACTTGATCGGGGTGACGAGGCGCCAGGCGTGAAAACCGCTTCGACACTGTTTCCGGATACAGGTCTGGCAATTATGGAGAGCGGAGACGCTCACGTCGTCATCGATGCGGGTCCGTTTGGGCCAGGCAGCGGCGGACACAGCCATGCCGATACGCTGAGCCTGACGGTGCGCCGGGATCGCGAAGAGATTCTGATCGATCCGGGGACTTACACTTATATCCTCGATCCGCGCGAGCGGGAGCGGTTCCGGGGAACCGCGATGCACAACACGATCCGCGTGGATGGCCGCAATCAGGCCGTTTCCGCAGGTCCGTTTCGCTGGCTGGATCATCCGCTGGTGAAAATTGCGGAGTGGCAAACTAGCGCCAGTCGCGACTTGCTTTCGGCCACGTGCCGTTATCGCGGCCTTTGCCACGCCCGCGCTGTCTGGTTTCAAAAACCAGATGTGTTGATGATATGCGATCACATCGATGGGCCGCCCGGCGAACACACGATTGAACAGTTCTGGCATCCAGGAGTGGCGATCCGGCCAGAACCAGGAGGGCGTCTGCGGCTCGGCGCGACTGCGTGGATGTCCTTCCCGCCTGGCGCTATCGTGGAAACCGGTGAAGACGGCGAATTCGGATGGCGTTCGCCTGGGCTCGGCACGAAAAGTTCGGCTTATTATGTGCGAATCGAGATACGGGGACTTCTACCAATCCTACGATGGACCGTGCTCGATCTGAAAGGGGCCGGCGAACTGATGGGGGATGACGAGCGCGCTGTTTATCGCCGGGGCTCGATTATGCTGTCGCTGCGCGCGGCCGTCGAGGGAAACGGATGCATTAAACTGGTCGAGTGAGCAGCGAGTTACGATCACAAGTCGATCGTCTGATCGAGAGCGGACGCGCGCTGGAGGCTGCGTATTCGCTCGCCGAATTATGGCGCGCTGAGGCCGGGCCGGCCACGGCTGGATTCGTTCTGAAGCGCTTTGAACGACTGCGTGGACAGATACCGTTCACTTCGGCGCGCGTGGCGATTCTCCGCTCCTTCACGGTGGAGCCGCTCGCACCGCTCTTCCGCGCAGAGACGCTGATTTCTGGAATCGACGTTACGCTTCACACGGGCGAGTTCAATGCCTGGGCGCAGGAAATTCTCGATGAAAACGGAGCGTTATACAGCTTCGCGCCGACGGTCGTCATCCTGGCGGTTGCGACGCGCGATATTGCACCGGAATTATGGCCCGATGCCGGAGAATTCGAACTCAATTCCGGCGATACCATCGCTAATCGTGTTATCACCCAGCTCCAAGGGATCATCGAGGCGTTCCGCAAGCGCAGCCAGGCGAGCCTGATAGTTCATAATTTCGAGGTTCCGGATATTCCATCGGCCGGCATTTTCGACGCCCAATCCACAGGGGGACAGATCGCGGCGATTACGCGCATCAACGCCGCGTTGCGCGCGATGGCTGGGGAACATCGCGGGGTTTACGTGCTCGATTACGACGGCCTTGCGGCGCGGCACGGCCGGCGCAATTGGCGCGATGAAAAGCGCTGGCTGACCACACGCCTGCCGATTCGCGCACAGCACCTGGCCGCGCTGCCCGCCGAATGGGTGAAATACCTACACCCGCTGGTGGGGCGAATCGCGAAAGTTCTCGCGGTGGATCTGGATAACACGCTGTGGGGCGGGGTCATCGGTGAAGACGGCATGGCGGGCATTGAGTTGTGTGGAGAATATCCCGGCGCCGCGTATCAGTCTCTGCAGCGCGCTCTCCTCGACCTGCATCGCCGCGGAATTCTACTCGCGATTGCGAGTAAAAACAACCGCGATGACGCAATGGAGGCCATTGAGCAGCATCCCGGGATGCTGGTCCGCGCGGGGCATTTCGCGGCCATGCGCATCAATTGGCAGGATAAGGCGCAGAATTTACGCGAAATTGCGGCGGAGTTAAACCTGGGACTGGACGCGATCGCGTTCCTCGACGATAACCCCGTGGAGCGGCAGCGCGTGCGCGAGTCGGCGCCCGAAGTAATGGTGATCGAATGCGGCACCGACCCGATGGATCTGGCCCGCGCCGTTCGCGAATTTCCGGGCTTCGAGCGGCTGGCGCTTTCCGAGGAGGACCGGCGGCGCGGCGAATATTATGCCGCCGACCGGCAGCGGGCCGAACTGGAGACGGTGAGCGGATCGCGCGAGGATTTCTACCGCTCGCTCCAACAACAGGCCGAACTGGCGCCGGTGAGCCCGGCAACACTCGCACGCGTGGCGCAGCTCACTCAGAAGACCAACCAGTTTAATCTGACTACGAAACGCTACAGCGAGCCGCAGATCACGGCTCTGGCGAGCCAGCCGGAGTGGCGAGTGCTGTCGATTCGCGTGCGCGACCGCTACTGCGACAATGGCCTGGTGGGGGTTGCGATCACACGCGATTGCGGGGGCGCGTGCGAGATCGATACGTTCCTCCTGAGCTGCCGCGTGATCGGCCGAACGGTGGAGACGGCGCTGCTCGCTTATTTATGCGAGCAGGCCCGCGCGCGTGGCTGCCGGACACTTGAAGGATGGTTTCTGCAGAGCAAAAAGAATGCGCCCGCGCGAGAGTTCTATCCCAGCCACGGATTCGCAGCCGCCGAAGAGAAGGATGGGGGGGTGCGCTACCGCCTGGATCTCGTCAACGGCGGGATCGAGAGTCCGCCATGGATCGAAGTGCGGACGCTCGATGCGGTTCCCGCATAAATGAAAATCCTCTGGGTTAATTCGAATTTCATGCACCCCACGACCAAAGGGGGACAGATCCGCACGCTGGAGATGCTGCGGCATCTGCAGCGCTGGCATGAAATTCATTTCGTCGCCATTGATAATCCGCTTCAACCGGAAGGCCCCGCGCAGGCGCACGAGTACAGCGCCAAGGCTTACCCCTTCCGGTACCGGATTCCCGATAAGCGTTCGCTCGCATTCGGGTGGGAACTGATGCGGGGACTATTCTCGAAGGTTCCTCTGGCGGTAGGCCGTTTCAATCCGCCGGGCATGCGGCATTTTCTCGAAGACCTGATTCGGCGAGAGCGATTTGACGTCGCCGTGGTGGATCACTTAGCGCCGACGATGTACTTCCCCGACCGCGCTCACAGCGTCCTGTTTCAACACAACGTCGAATTCATGATTTGGCGGAGACACGCCGAAAACGCGCCGGATGCGCTGCGGCGTGGTTATTTTAAGCTACAGGCGGACCGGATGTTTATTTACGAGAGTCGGGCGTGCCGCGAATCCGGGCATGTGGTGGCTTGCTCGGAAGGCGATGCCCGGCTCATGCGGGATTCGTTTGGGATTGCGAATGTTTCGACCGTTCCCACCGGGGTCAACCTTGAGTTTTTCGCGGGAGCCGATTCCCGGAAGGACACGACATCCAGGCCTGATTTCGTGTTCGTCGGGTCCATGGATTGGCTGCCGAATCAGCAAGGCGTGCTGTGGTTCGCGCGGGAGATCCTGCCTCTGATTCGTCGTAAGCGGCCGAAGGCGACGTTCGCGGTGGTAGGCCGGACTCCGCCGCCGGGCATTAAAGCTCTGGCGGAAGATCCGGGGATCACGGTTACAGGAACGGTCGCCGATGTGCGGCCATGGTTTTGGGAAGCGGGTGTTTCGGTGGTTCCGCTGCTGGTGGGCGGGGGCACGCGGCTGAAAATCTTCGAGGCGATGGCCGCCCGAACGGCGATTGTTTCTACGACGATCGGCGCGGAGGGATTGGAGTATCGCCATCCCGACAATATTCGGATCGCGGATACTCCGCAGGATTTCGCCGATCACTGCCTGGATTTAATCGCAAATCCAGCCGAACGGCGGCGGATGGCGGACTGTGGATGGGAAATGGTGAACGCGCAATTCTCGTGGGAGGTTGCGGCGCGCCGCTTCGATGCGATCCTCGAGAAGGCTCCCCGACTTCCCTAGCTTTCAGAGTTTCACGATCATGCACTGATAGCCGCTGACCAGTTCCAGAGGGCGCTCGGGCTTATCGGCAAAGAACTCTTGAAACGTGCGAGTAACCCCCTCGGCGCTTAGATAATCGTGACTGATGAGAATGCCGCCGCGCGCCATTCGGGGATAAAAAAACTCGAGGCCTGCGCGAGTGGACTCGTATAGGTCTACATCCAGGTGAACGAACGAAAACTGGTTCCCGGAAACCGGTCCAGCGGTTCCGGGAAACAGACCCGGATAGAACCGGCAATTCAGACCGGCAAGATATGCCTGGACGTTCTCGAGCTGGCTGCGAAAATCCCCGGGCTGAAACTTCTTGCTATCGCCTTTGGACGGCGCTGGCAAACCATCGAAGGTGTCGAAAAGATGAACGGTACGAGGACCGGCATGGCTTGCAATCAGCTTTGCGGATGCGCCATAAGCGACGCCCAACTCGGCAATATCGCCCTGAAGCTGCGCCGTTGCCTCGATCGCACTCATTATCTGGCAAGCCTCGCCGGGACTCAGCAGCAGGACCCTCTCGGATCCAACTCGCAATACTTCCTGCATCCAATCCGCCCGATGTCCTACATCGTGACGTGAGAGCAGGAAGAACCGCCGCGCGAACGCGTTCTTTATTATGTCCGCCAGCCTCAATCAGTGCCTCTCATCATAGATGGATCGGCCCGTCTCCATCGCCTCTGGTGATATGACCCGCCTTCACGCGCTGGTCGAAGGGCGCGAGAAGATCGCTTAACTTTTTCGATGCCGAGAAGATGTAATTCGAGGGACCAGAGAGGAATCCGGAAGCACGCAGGGCCTCGTCCCACGCCGCGTGCATCTGATTTGAGATCACCAGGTCCGCTCCGCGCCGCTCCAGTTCTCTCGTTACGGCCGCCAACAGAATGGTTGCATCGCCGGGGGCGGCCAAGCCATCCACGATGGTTGCCACGCGCATGTCGCCGAACTGTTTGTGGCCGTGCATGAGGGTGTCGAGACCGACTGCCCAGCCGATCAAGCGCTCCCGGCTGGATACTTTCCAGCATAGGAAACGCCGGCTTTCGGCTGGATATAGAATATTGGCAATCTCGCTGTTGCGCACCGCGATCAAGGAGTAGCGATCTTGACAGCGCTCCCAAAGCTCGCCGGCCCAGGCCCCGAAGCCGCGAAACGGCTCGACCGCGATGCCGGAGGGAAGCTGCGCGCGCCGAGCCATACGATACATCGAAAATGCGAGCGACGCGGTTCCGGTCCATGCGGCCGCGTCGAGCAGTGCCCGCCGAGCGGGAGTGGAACGCAACGCGACAATGTTACGTAAGAAGCGGCTCCCATGGATCACGCGAAACCGGAACGGTACGACATATTGGTTCCATCCCACAGCCTTTTGCATTTTCGCGATGGGCCGGTCGAGCGAGCCCATTCCGAGAGAGAACAGCAGCGGCTGGCGCGCTAGCGCGTCGCGCATCATCTGGAGCCCCAGCGAGGCGTAGGTTCGATTCACAAGACCTTCAGAGACAGGCAAACGGTAGGTCGAAACGCGGCGTATCTCGCCATTTACGGAGAAAGGCTGATGCTTTAGGAAATAACCGCCGCGCACATTCTCGCCATCAAGCGCGAGAAAGGCCTCCTGATAGATTTGGGTATGAGCGCCCTTTGGCAGCCACCCGCCGCAAGGCGTTTCGGGGAACAACAGTTCGGGGTCGAGAAGGGGCGCCACACGGCGATTGAAGGCACGGACCGCGCTGGCATGGTCCGCCGTGTACTCCTCGAAGCGAATCGCCATCAAGCGCCGTTTTGTTTACGGTCCACCGCCGCGGCCATTGCGCCAAGAGTCTTCATTGAATCGATCTCTTCGGGACCGAATTCGAGAGCGAACTGCTGTTCAATCGCCAGGATCAGGTTAAGATGCTGCACGGAATCCCAATTGTCTACGCTCTCGGGACCGGAGTCGGGCGACAGGATGGCCGGAGTTATATCGAGCACGTCGGCCGCAATTCCGCGGATCTGTTCAAAGATTGGTTCGGCCATGTACAGGCACCATGGTACGCTGGGCGAGACGCGGAATGAAAGCCTTCTCGCTCATGTATCACGATGTGGCGCCCCCGGGAGGGTTCGGGGACAGCGGCATTCAGGGGGCGGACGCGGATCTATACAAGCTGGAACGGGAGGAATTTCGCGGCCATCTGGACGCAATAGCCGCAGTACAGCGCGATAACGTACGGACGTGCTCCGAGGCGTGGCAGGAGACCGGAGCGGTCTTTCTCACCTTCGACGACGGAGGCGCCTCCGCTCCCTGGATCGCAGCCGAGCTCGAACAACGCGGTTGGCGCGGGCACTTTTTTATTACGACCGATTGGATCGGCAAGCCCGCATTCGCGACTGCGGGCGATCTGCGGTCCATGTCCGCCGCAGGGCACATCATAGGCTCCCATTCGGCATCACACCCACTGCGAATGTCCTCTCTTTCCGGCGCGGAGCTGGCGCGTGAATGGCGCTCGAGCACGGGCGTGCTGGCGGATATTTTAGGGAAGGCCGTGACGGTGGCCTCCGTGCCCGGCGGCTACTATTCGCGCGGCGTAGGCGAAGCGGCCGCCGAAGCCGGCATCCGGACTCTATTTACTTCCGAACCGACCGAGATTTGCTGGCGGATCGGCGAATGCGTCATGCTGGGCCGTTATTTCATGCAGCGGGGTATGCGTCCCGAGATCGCCGTCAGCTTCGCCGGGGGTCCTCCCGGCCCGCGCAGACGCCAAGCTGTGGTCTGGAAGCTGAAGAAAGCAGCCAAGGCGCTGGGCGGCGATCTCTATGTGCGCGCGCGAGTCGCTTATCTGGACAAACTGGCCCGCTCAGAAGCTAATAGGCCGTCCCAATAGCGGTTGCGGTTGCCCTTAATGTAAATTTCGCCCCAGAGCTGGAGATTCAGCAGGCGCCAGATACGATCTGTAGCGTCCTCGTGCCGGGAGCGGTGACGGTTTACCAGTGAACACAGCTCTCTGCGATCGACCACCTCGTCTAGAAGACCTCCAGGCATGAGAAGGAGATCGTAAAGCGGGGCGGCGCGCCGATCCAGCAGCCATTCGCGAATGGGTGTGGGAAAGCCCATTTTCTTTCGGTAAATAATTTCGCGCGGCAACAGATCTTCGATTGCTTTCTTGAGGATGTATTTCCCCGCCCCATCGCGCAACTTCAAACGATCCGGCACGCGGGCGGCGAATTCGACGAAAAGATGATCGAGGAAGGGCACGCGGCTCTCGAGGGAGCACGCCATGCTCATCTGGTCCTGTTTCATCAGCAGCTCGACCAGGTACGTTTTCTGATCAGCGTAGAGCAGCTGCGCCAGTTCCGAGCGGAACGGCCCGTTGTTCCAATAGCGGAGAAAACTCGCGTAGGGATCGCCCCCGGGCCGCAGCCGCATCTGCTCCTGACTGGAAAAGGCGCAGCAAAAGTTATCGAGGTGCAGACTCTCGACCGAATCTTCCCGGCCGAGGGGAGTGTGCATGAGCTTACGCCGGATGTCCGCGGACAGGAGCTTCGACGATGCGAGCCGATTCCGTATCAGGCCGCGGAAAGGACCGGGAAGGAAGCGGTAGGAGTTCATCACAGAGCGATTCCGGAGGTAGTGCCCGTATCGCGAGTAGCCGGCGAAGAGTTCGTCGCTTCCCTCTCCGGTGAGGACGACCTTGACGTGCGCGGAAGCCAGTTGCGCGACGAAATAGAGGGAGATGCTGGAGGGCCAGTTCACCGGCTCATCTTCATGCCAGATCATCCGCGGAAGCGCGTTGAAGAAATCGTCAAATCCGACGGTGACCTCCCGATAATCGGCGCCCACCAACTGGGCCACTTCGCGCGCCCACGGCAGCTCGCTGTAAGCTGTCTCGGCATATCCGACGGCGAAGGCCTGAACGGGTTTTGAAACCATGCGCGACATCAGCGCGGCGATAGCGCTCGAATCCAAGCCTCCGCTGAGGAACATGCCCAGCGGAACATCGCTCATCAACCGCAGTTCGACCGTCTCCTCCAAACGGCGGCGGCATTCCCGGACCCAATACTGGTCGTCGTGCGGATCGGCTTCGCTGAGTTTACGGGGAGCATCCCAGTATTGGCAGATCTCGAAACGCGGCGACGGTCCATCGAGAGAAATGCGAAGCCAATGGCCGGGCATCAGCTTTCGGATATTGCGAAACAGCGTACGATCGTCGCTGGTATATCCGAAAGCGAGAAACTCGGAGAGCGCGCCGTCCTCGAGCGAAGCCGAAATCGCGGGGTGCTCGAGCAGCGCCTTGATTTCGGAAGCGAACGCAAAGAGCCGGCCGTCCCAATAGTAATAAAAGGGCTTGATACCGAGGCGATCCCGAGCGCAAAACAGCGTGCGTTTGTTACGATCCCAGAGCGCAAAGGCAAACATACCCCGGAAGCGCGCCAGGCAATCCGGGCCATATTCTTCGTAGGCGTGCAGGACCGCTTCCGTATCGGAGTGCGAGGCATAGCGATGTCCGGCGCGCTCGAGCTCCGGACGCAGGCTGGCATGGTTAAAGATTTCGCCGTTATACACGATCCATAGCGACGAATCCTCGTTGGTCATAGGCTGCTGGCCGGTGGCCAGGTCGACGATACTCAGCCGGCGATGGCCCAGAAAAACTCCGGCATCGCGGTAAAAACCGGAAGCATCGGGACCGCGATGCATGATTGCATCGGTCATGCGCTCGAGAACCGAGTGCGCGGTGGGAGCCCGTTCAGATCGAACCGAGTCCGTTTCGAAATAACCCGCGATGCCGCACATGGGAGCGACTAAGGATTACGCATGCGTCCGAATCTGAATGGGTTGGATCTTCTCGCCGTAGTAGCTATAGGAGCAGGTTGGAGCAATGGCGCGGCGGGTGCAGATCGCGCGACTTTTGAAAATCGGGCAGCCTGGAACTGCAGTATTCGGGGCTCCGCAGCCAAAACGAATGCGCAGGTCAGCGCGGCCAGCAGCGGAAATTCCAGGCGGTAAGCCTCGCTGTCAAAAGCCGCTCCCATCATCCAACACACCAAGGCCATGAACAGGCAATACGACATTTTAGAGAGTATGGCGAGCTGCGGATAATTTCGAGTTTTTCGATACAACGAGTATGTCTTCTTCAGGCAGTACAGAATCGCGAGCCCATACCAAACCAGTCCCGGAAACCCATCCTCCGCCGCGACTTGCACGAAGGTGTTGTGCGTCTCGTGCCATTTTGCCCGGCGGCCTTCGGATTTGGCTACCTCAGCCGCAGCGGCTTCATAGACACCCGGGCCAACGCCGAATATGGGATGATGCACAGCCAGCCCGATGCCTTCTTCCAGCAACTCCCTGCGCGCCTCACCGGAGAGGAGGGCGCTTTCCTGGCCGCCCGTCAACGACTGGGTGTCTTCAGCGTCCTGCGAGATAAACATCACCTCATAACGCTCAATTACATCTTTGGGAAGGAAGACCAGTAGAACTACAAAACTTACAGCCGCGGCTCCGAGGGTTAAGGCGAATTGACGAAGCGACGCGCGAAGCGCCAACATCGCGCATAGGGCGAACAGGGTCAGCAGCCCTGTTCGGGAACCGGTCCGCAGCGCCATAACTAAAAGCACCGGTATGGCCAGGCCCACCAGACAGCGTTTGATAGAAAAGCCGCGCTCCGAGGACAGAAGAAACAGACAGAAACAGAAGCCGGTGAGAAGCCTGGACGCGATCTCATTGGGGTTGGAAAGCGAAGCGGCGGAACCACCGAAAATCGTGAGCCGGCCACCGACGGTTCCCGACCAGAGGGTTCCAACTACGATCAAGACCAAAGTCGCATAAGCCAGCGTGTACAGGACCTTGCGCAAATCCTCCAGAGTGACGACCAACATGGAGGTCACGATGCATATCAGAATCGCTTTGCTCCAATAATCGTGGAACATCTGGAGCGTGCCGCCGCGCCAGGAGCTAAACACCGCCGCCACCATGATCCACACCGTGAATACAAGCAGCCAGCGCACTGCGGGCATTCTGGAAAGCCGACGAAGATCGAAGGCACACAGCGCCGCCACACCCGCAAAAATGGAAATCCCCATGACAATGGGAAGGGAGATTCCAAATCGGATTGCCGCCATTTCGGGCAAGCGCGCAAAAACCACAAACACGAAGAGTAAAACAAAAGCGAAACCGAGCCGTTGAGCAATGCCGGGGTTGGTCGTTTCCGCCAGCTCGGAGGCCAAGCTTCTCGCTCGTAGAGCGGCTGGGGGCAACGGGGCGGAAACCAGGGATTGCTCGATTGTATTCGACATTGCGACGGGCTGCTGGACGCTACATAGAGAGAATAGCATCCCGCACTGGACGGACAATGGCCAGATAGTACCACTCCGGTCGGGTCTCTTCGTCCTTCCCTCTTCAACACCATAGACTCCCGCGATGCAGCGCGGTCCGCGATTTCACGGCTACATTCGGGTCGCGCAGGGCTATCCCGCGCCAGGAACTACACAATGAGATCTAAGGAATGGTTGACGCTCCGCCGCCTGAGTTTTGCGTTTAGCGCGGGTTTATTTTGCGCCCTGGTGTGCGCTCAAACGCAGGTAAATCTGCCCAGAGAGAGCAAAAATGTCGATTTTTCAGGTGCGGCTTCCACGCGCCCTTCAAAAACAGGCTCAGTCCTGCCAGGCACTTGCAGTGTCGGGCAGACGTTCTTTAGCACCAGCGCACCGGCGGGAAGCAACTGGTATGGATGCACAGCGCTGAACGTATGGACTTCCATGGGCGGAGGTTCAGTCACGCAAGTAACCTTTCCGGCTATTCCGTCATGGCTGACGGCCACCGTAGCGACGAACACTACCACGCCCGCGATTTCACTTAGCCTCACGGCCGCACAGACGTCACACCGGGTTATCGGGACGTGCGGCTCGGCGACCACATTTACGCCGTGTTCGTTAGTCGCAGGAGATTTGCCGCTCATTCCCCTTTCAACGGGCGTGACTGGTAATCTTGCCGTTGCAAATCTCAATAGCGGAACTGGCGCATCGGCAAGCAAGTTCTGGCGCGGCGACGGCACATGGGCGACACCCGCCGGCGGGGGCACTGTCACGACGAGCGGAACGCCAGCCGCAAATCAGATCGCTTACTTCAGCTCATCGACAGGGATTACAGGGGCGGCAACAGATAGTACCGCGAGTCATGCATTGTTCGCCACGGCCGGTGCTCCGGCATTTCGCGCCATTCAAGCGAGCGATATTCCTACGCTCAACCAAAATACTACGGGCACGGCTGCCAACATCACGGGAAATCTCGCGGTTGCGAACCTGAACGGAGGGGCTGCGGCCTCAGCGTCAACTTTCTGGCGCGGCGACGGCACATGGGCTACACCGGCCGGAGGGGTAGGAGGGGGCGGCGGGGGTAGCGCGGTGAGCAACTACTGCGATGTTCAGTGGACTTCGAGCACGGTGTTAACGATCGCAGCCAGCGCGACTTCCTCCACTCCGTGCATTTTTCGGTCCGGCTCCGTCCCCACGGTGATCACATCGCCCGGCACAGCTACGATTTCCGCAGGAAGCGGCGCGCTGCAAATCTTCGCCGATTCGGGTGGTCACATCCAGGCTCAAGGAAACTTCGGCGGCGGAAACGTGGTCAACGCGGGTTCCGTCTCAGCGTACGTGGACGGCGTGACAGCCTTTCCGCCGGGCGATGCAATTCCACTATGGAGATGCACCGCTACGGGAGGCACCTGGAATCCGAACGGATGCACGGATGAGAGAGCATTGCTAAGCCAGGCCGTGGTACTGGCAGGAACGGGCTTGAGCGCAGTATACAACGGTCCAACCACGACTCTTTCGCTCACGAGCTCGGTCCTGACTGGAACCACCAGCGCCATCGGCGGCAGCGTATTAAACGGAACCTGCGCGTCAGGTTCGGCAAGCATAGCGGGAGCGACGACAGCGATGGTGGCAGCCGTCAGCCCCGCAGGCGACATCACAGGCGGCGGCGCGAAAGCGTTTTCCGTCTTCGGCGTGCCGGCATCCGGCGGCGTGACTGTATATGTGTGCGGAACGGGAACGCCAACCTTGCAGGTTTATAACATAAGAGTATTGCCATGAGATTTGGAATGAAGAGACTTCGCTTGCCGAGCCGGAAAGTGGTAAGCTTCGAGGCAAACCTTCAAAGTGCAGATTTGGAGGGCACGCCCATGATTCCGCGGCAGGAGCGGAAGTGGGCTACCAAGGATCGGGCGAGACTCGCCCAACCCTTATACCAAAGATCGCGACGCGTTCAACCATGAAGAAAAGACTCTCAACACTAATTGTCTTTACGGCATCGCTGGCAGTGGCGTCCGTAAACAACGTCACTGTGCGCGGCACAACCCCAACACAGGCGATCTTGACATATACGCTTAGCGCTCCCACCGGCTCAGCCTGCATGGTGGAAGTCAGTCAATCGCCCAACTTCACACCGTTGGCACACGATGTGGATCCGGCCCTATTCTCAGGAGCGCAGTACGACAGCCGCGTCGGAACTATCGGTTCGGGAATTGTTTCGCGCGTATTCGTCGCGGGGACTCGGGGAGCGGCGCAGCAGGGATCGGACGGCAAATGGTATTCTCGCGCGCTTGCAGCCAATACCCTGCACTACTTCCGCATTAACAATGATGGAAATTGCGACGGCGGCGGAGCGGTGACAGGCACGTTCACCACTAGGCCTATTCCGAGCGGCAGACTGTATAACGATCCCATTCCCGCGGATGGCGCCGGCGGCGTAGGATGGTGCCGCTTCTATGGCAATTCCCGAGCGCCTTGTGTAGATCCCCAGACCGGCGCCGTAACCATTCCCTTGAATGTGCCGGGGGAGAACATTTCTACGACTAATTCCGCCGCGGCGTTCGGATCCTCGTATGATCCGACAGGGAACTGGGGAAATTCTGGAGATGCAGCCACCGGTGCAGGTCCAGCAGCGACGTTCAGCGGCTCGGGCGAGACTCCGCTCTTCTTCGCGGTGAACCTCGCCGATATCACGAACTCCTGGGGAGCCAGTTACGAAGCCATCAACGGGAATTCTATCGATTATCTACAGGTGAATGTAACCGGTTTCGGAGCTGGATCTACAGCGGGGAGTCGTAACGTGACGGGGTGCTGGAGCTTGGCGGGCGGGGGGAATCGCTGCGACAGCCCGGTGCTGACGCAGACTCTTCCTACCAGTTCCGGCACGATCACCTTCGGTGGTCATACGGCGGGGATGACGGATTGGGGAGCAGCTTACAGCGGCCTCGATCCAGTTCTCGCAGGTCAGCATTCAGGCACTGTTACTAACGCTGGAAACGGGGTTTTTAACTGGGCCGGCGGAAATTATTTCCGTCCCCAAGCCAACGGCTGGATGGCGGGAACACGGATCACCTTTACGGGGGGGTGCACCGGAACCTACTCGCTCGCGTCGATTCAGGGAGAGACGCAATTAACGCTAACAAATACAAGCCCCACCTGCTCCAGTGGGGCGATCCATTATACGGTCACGCCGCTGACGTTTATCCTGGCCAAAGCTACCGCCTCCACCGATCAGATCACTGTGTCGCTCGCGACCTTCGATTATCAGACTTCGTCAGGGCAGGGGCTGGGATCAAGCGCGATGCAGGACGGGAACATGGGATGCGGCCCGACCGCGGTTCCGGGAGTGAATCCTCCCGGATATATCTGCGGAAGCACTGTAGGTTATTACCTCGTGCAGCCGAGCACTCCGGCAGCTACATTCCTTGGCCGCTGGGTGGTTCCATATAATACTCCAGGGGGCACATCACACCCGGCAATTGAATGTCCGCCCATGGGATTTTCGCTTTCCTCGCCGAACACAATCTGGTGTTTCGGACCTGCCTTTGGAGGCGAGACGTACTTGTTAAGCGTCACATACACGGCCGCAAACTACAACGCTGTGCCACCCGGAACAGTCCTGCCGGTTTGCACAGGCTCCAATCAGCCATGCCTCACCGTTACCGGACCGGTGGGAGGCGGTACCCTCGAAGCCCAGTTCGCAGCTTCCGGATTCGCGGCGGCAAAAGCGTGCTGCCTGGTAAATTTCACCAATGTTCCTCCCCTATTGGGCGGTCAGCTTGGAGACGGAAATATTCAACTGCAAGCTTGGCTAGGCGGGACGCAAGGTCTCATGTCGATTTTTGCCGTGTACAATCCAGTCACCGCGTCTTATATAGCGGCGCGCGATTCCTGGTCCTATTATCCGGTGACATTTTCGGGCGTTCACTCGGTTCAACTTCGGCGAGGCGCGCACTTCGGCCTGCCGCTGGGATGGATTGGACATGGTACCCAGGGGGGCGCTATAGGACCGCTTAGCGGAACCGATACGTTCGCGGGGTTTGGCCCATATCGGATGAAAACCACCAGCACGATGACCAGTGTGTCGTGCCCGGTGCAACCGAGCGGTTCTCCTATTCCTGCATCGCTTTGGCCGGGCGGCTCCGGCAATCAACCCGGAACGGCCGCCTGCTATCAATTTACCGTCGATGGGGGCATGTGCGATCCATCGCCCTACGCGGCCACGATAATCGTGAACGGGACAACAGGGACCAATGCCATAAGCCTAGCGAGCGGTTCGGCGTCCCGTTCGTGGATAGGAAAACCGATCATCATCAGCGGCAATACTTACACGATCGCTTCGTTTGTGGACAATTCGGATTTGACGGTAACGCCTAATCTGCTGACCAGCCCGAGCGGTGTATCGGCGACGTTTGAAGGCGAGCCCCCGGATTCCGGCGCAGGCGGATCGGGGCACTGCGGCCATGCGGGGGATTTCTATTTACGCGATCCGAAACCGGGCGACATTTTGTTCGTCGGTCAACCGACACCGGGAGTCACCGGTTACGCGGACGACTTCAGCACCACCGGCCCAATCAACGGAAGCTCGGAAGCCTTCATGGTGACGACCGTAACGGGTACTTCGGTTTTAACGGTTACTGCACAAGGTAACTACTCTGGCGCCGGGCACGCTGCCTGGGCCAGCGGTTCCTATCTATATGGCGATAGCGGCGCGGTGATTGGGGAGAACGGAAGTTCATGGGATTTTCCCTGGGATTATGTAAACGATCCAACCGGAAGTCTAGGCAAGGTGGGATTTGACAGCAACCCTCCACAGGGACACGGTTTTCTAGCGGATGCCGCCTCGTTCGGATATTTGGATGGTACTCCGCCCTGTCCCGTAACGACTCAATGGGACGGAGTTTCGGATCACCAGTGCCTGATAGGACGATTTGGCGCAAATTTGGGATACATTACCGCCCCAGCTCAACAGATCGCGTATGCGCCCGCCTTCTCGGGCCAAACTGGATCGGGTCTGGCGAACCCGCAGGACTTGCACCCCAACTATCCCTACTTCACGTCGCCTCAGTTCGCAGTTGATGGGCGCGTCTGGAACGGCGATACGAATCGGCCAGCCGCGGGAACTCCCGTAGCGGGTCAGCCGGGAGTTATCGACTTCTCCTATTCTCAGCGCGGTTGCTCATCGGCAGCGCAGTGCATCGCTCTTGAGAAGGTTTTGCCGCTCCAAGTGAACGTCGGCCAAGTTCCCGGATTGAACCTTTCCGGTCCGTCGTCTTCGATCACAACGAGCTCGCCCATAGGCGCATTCGCCACCGTGGTGAAGGCAGGCGAAGGGACACCCGGATCGTCACCGGGAGACCTGGTGATATACGCGCCAAGATCGGAAGGAACGAGTTATGGCGCTTACATCGCCAATGGGGGCGATCATGTTGACGTGGGCGCTTACTTTACCGGTCCGTGGATGCAGGGTATCGTTCGGGAGGGTTTCACCGGTCCCAGCCTGGCAGGCGATCACATCCAGTGGATCGGGCACAATCAAATGCGTCCCCGGATGTACAGTCCATTTTTCAACGTGCGCGGGACTCCCGATAATCTCGCCATTATCAGCCAGGTTCCGTTACTTGACGGGGTCAGGACGATGGACGTTGTGACGCGGGCGGCAACTGTACCGACCGGGGAGGCAGATTCGATCAACGGCGCCGACTTCGTGCCCATAGCCCTCACCTTGAACGCTCCGGCCGGCATGGGGATTGATAATGCGATGGTGGAGTTCGGGTATGCGGAAAACGGCAACCCGGCGAGCGGCCCATTCTGCACGCCCCGCGCGGAGATCTGCGTTAAGGGAAACCAGGCCGAAAATCTATTCAACTATGAGACCAGTGAGGCGGGCGCGTATTCGGGACAGCCCTGCGCGATTTCATGCACGATCACGGCGCCGGGCATTTCGGGCCGGGTACTCTATTATCGGATCAAATATCGCGCGGGGTCGACTGTCCGGTTTACAACGCCGCTCGACGTAGTGGCCGTTCCCTGATTCGCGCAGCGATTTCACGCACGTAGTCTCGGGGCCGTTCGAGGAGCCGAGGTTATTGTATACTGCCTTCAGCGGGGGCAAACGGAATTCCCCGATCGGAGACAGTGATTGAAAGCCTCTATCGTGGTTCCGGTTTTCAATGAGGCGGCAGTGCTTCCCTTGACATTGAATGCCGTCCTGCCGGTCCTTGACTCTCTTGATTGTGAATACGAAGTAGTCTTTGTAAACGACGGCAGCAAAGACGAGAGTCTGGCCCTCTTGACCCGGGAAGCCGCTGAGAATCCGCGGATCAAGGTTATTAGTTTGTCGCGAAATTTCGGCCATCAAGCCGCGGTCACCGCCGGAATTGATTTCGCTTCAGGCGACGCGGTGATCGTTATGGATGCCGATCTTCAGGACCCCCCCGGACTCCTGCCGCAGATGATACAGCTCTACCGCGAAGGATTCGACGTCGTTTCTCCGCAGCGTGTGGCCCGCGACGGCGATTCGTGGTTCAAACGAAAAACGGCTGCTCTTTTTTACGCTTTAATGCGTAAGCTGGTCGATGAGCGGCTTCCTCCGGAAGTCGGCGACTTTCGTCTTCTCAGCCGGAATGCAGTGATCGCACTTCGCCAGTTTCGCGAACAGCACCGGTTCCTGCGGGGCATGATTGCATGGTTGGGTCTCCGTGAAATCACTCTGCCGTTTCGGCGCCAGCCTCGAGCCGCCGGAGAAACCAAGTATCCGCTTTCCAAGATGATCCGCTTCTCGTGGACCGCAATCTGCTCATTTTCTGCGCTGCCGCTTCGGTTCACGATGTGGCTGGGATTACTTACAAGTCTGGTCGGGGTCGTATACCTGGTCTGGGCCATCTACATGGATATGGTGAAGAAAGCCACAGTGTGGGGCTGGACGTCGACCATTTTTCTCCAGTGCCTGTTCTTTGGAGTGACGCTAATCTGTATCAGCCTGATCGGAGACTACACGGCGCGGATTTACGATGAATCGAAACGCCGCCCGCTATACGTCGTTAATCGGATCGTCAATATCTCCGAAGTGCCGGAGGTGAGTCGCGCGATCGTCCTGCCGGCGCCGCTTTCCTACACCGCGGCTGTCGAGAGATCTAATCGCTAAAGCGACCCATGCCTAGCGAATTCGATAATTACGCAGCTAAGTATCAGGAGTTGTTGCGCGATCCGATTCGAGATAAGTTCGCGCCCGGATCGCAGTTTTTCATGCTTCGGAAATGGTGGCTGCTCCACGATTTTCTGATCTCCCGAGGGGCCACCGCCAACACCCAAGCATGGTTGGATGTTGGATGCGGACAGGGAGAGCTACTGAAGCTAGGGCAATCCTTCTTTGCGCGGGTTGCCGGATGCGATCCTTCCGCGGAAATGCTGGCCCATACCGCCGGACTGGACGTTAAGATTCAAAGCGCGCCGGATCTATTACCGTACGATTCTGAAAGCATCGACCTGGTGTCTGCCGTCTGCGTTTATCATCATGTTCTTACCGATCCCATGCGCCACGCCTTAACCGTGGAGGTCCGGAGAATCCTGAAACCCGGCGGTGTATTCTGCATCATCGAACACAATCCTTTAAATCCGGCGACGCAGTTAATCGTTCGCCGCACCCCGGTCGATGCCGATGCCCGTCTGTTGCGCGCGAGCGAATCTTGTCGCCTTCTCCGGGCCGCGGGTCTGCGCCTGATTCATAAGGAATATTTTCTCTATCTTCCCGAAAGTTTGTACCAGAAGATCTCGTTCGTCGAATCCGCGCTCAAGCAGTTCCCATTGGGCGGCCAGTATGCCGTATTCGGGGAAAAGGGACGGTGACTTCTGGAAGTCTTCGCGCGGGTCCTAAGACGATCGCAGCGCTGATTGCGATCGGCGCGGTCTACTTCACGCTGCTGACGATGAATGCCCGCACGCGCAGGCCTTGGAATGATGAAGCCATGTTCGCCAATCCAGCCTGGAACCTCGCCCAGCACGGCTTCCTCGGCTCTACGGTGATTGAAGAGGAAGGCAGCGGTCTTCCCGATATTCATCGGTACACCTACACGATGTTTCCGCTTTACCTGGTCGCTCTCGCCGGCTGGTTCAAGCTGGTTGGATTCGGCCTGCTAAGCATGCGTATGTTCATGATCATGTGGAACTGCGTATTCCTGTGGGAATGGTGGTTTCTTCTGAAGCGCTGGACCGAAAGCTCTGCCGTAGCGCTTCTTGGAACGGCCCTCATTGCGTTCGATTACGACATCATGATCGCCGCCTCTTTCGGACGTTACGACACCATGGTAGCGGCCCTTGGCTTCGGCGGATATTGCTGCTATTTGCGGTGGCGCGAACACAAATTCGGCGTGGCAGTGCTTGCTTCAAACGCCTGTGTGGCAGCTTGCGGAATCACACATCCTAACGGATTGCTGTTCCTGATTGGGTTGTGGTCCTTGATTTTCTATCTCGATCGCCGCCGGCTCGGCTGGCGTTATTTCGGCATTGCCGCGGTGCCCTATGTACTGGGCGGACTCTTGTGGGGGAGTTACATTTTAAAAGGCCCGGCGAGCTTTCTCACTCAGATGCGAACGATGTCCTTCCATCGGATCGGCTTGTTTACTCCGCTTCGAAGCATGGCCGGAGAAGTTGAGCGTTACGCGGCCGACTTTGGACTAGGAGGCCACTCCTTCGGGCACTCCGGTGTAACTATCCTCAAGGTGCTTCCATTAGTTGTTTATATCCTGAGCGTCGCCGTCTTTTTCCTCATTCGCGAGCTGAGGAACAATCGAATATATCGGCCCTTTCTGCTGTTGATGGGCGTCCATCTCATTTACCAGACCTTTGTCGACGGAAACAAGCTCAGCTACTATCTCATTTTGATCATCCCCTTTTATGCCGCAGTAACGGCTATCGTGATTTCATATCTGTGGCAGCGTCGTCTCATTTGGAAAACGGCCATTGTCGTGTTCATCGCGGGACTGGCCAGCCTTCAGGCGGGCGGCGTCGCATTGCGAATCCGGCAAAACGAGTATCAACGTGCCTATCTGCCTGCCGTTGAGTATCTTCAGAGGCATGCCACGGGCGCCGACCTGATCATGGCTAGTTGCGATTTGGGATTCAGTTACGGCTTTAAGCCGAATCTGGACGACGACATCTTTCTCGGCTACTACACCGGCAAAAAACCAGCATACATTGTAGTCGATGAGATTTATGCCGGTAACATCGATGGTTGGAAGATCAACGAACCCGCGGTGCACCAGTTCATTGTCGACCGCCTGAGCCACGAGTATAAGGAGGTCTATGACCAGAATGGATACCGGATCTATAAGCGGAAAATCTAATCTCCCGCCGGATAAAATCGGCCGACAGGCGTTCAGGGGGCCGCTCCAGGGGTGTCCATTTTTCGCAGACGCCACAGCTTGAAACCATCTGTTTGCGCCATCAAATCCGCGTGGCCGGCTAAATATAATATCACCTCCTGGCGGGGAGCAAACGTCCAAACGTAATCGTACTGGCGAAAGAAATCGATTCTGCCATTAAGTTTGAATGGAAGCGGATGACGAAACTGGATCGGCTGAGCGCCGCGTACAGCCCACAACCTCGGATCGATAATCTGCTTGGTTGGAATCAGATAACACGGAGCATCTACGAGCGTCATACCCCGCTTTATTTCGTCCATCGTTCCGCTAAACTCGACTACTGGATATAGGCTCGCCCCCATAGGTAGCATCGAGAGCACTGTGACTATGCGGCCAGTCTGGTAGCTCAGTCCTCGCCATACGTTCTCTATAAATCCGAGGCGAATCGCAAATATACCTATAAATAAGACACTTAACGCAGCGCGGGCCGCCTTCGCATTCCCGAGACGAGGGACCATGCACAGCAACAGCAGGGCAGGTACGATGAACCGCCCATCCAGCCCCGATCCCGCCGCCGGGTTCACGGACGCAGGCAGCACCAGATAGCTGACCAGAAGCGCTGCCCCAATAGCCGCCGGCACCGGGGCAATCCGCAACGGTCTACTCGTTGCAAGCACAATCCCACAGATGAGGACCAAAGCAAGGAGCAAAATTGCGTCGAAGCGCACGCTATAGGTGCGGGTCACCGCAAGGAAGCCGACCAGCTTTCCCGAAATCGTGTTCCACTCAATTGCCGACGGATTGGCACTCGCCACGCCGCCGTGCAGGGCAGCCGCGACATACACTGCGAAAGGCGGCAACAAAGCGGCGAGTACGGCGACCAACCGCCTGAAGGCCCACGTCCTTTGAATGAACCATATGATGGCGAGCATGAAACAACTGACTAGCAGGAACAGGTACCCGGTGAGATGCGCCAGATAACAACACGGCGCAAGGACAAAAAGCCCGATTAGCTGGATCGCTCCGCCTTGATCGAGGTATCGCAATATCAGAGCAAGCGCGATCAGGTACAAATCCAAACCAAAAGTGTAGTTGATGAAACCCCACTGAAATGCAGAGTTATAGAACAGTGCACACAGGATCACCGCGCGCCATGTCAAGCGGCCGTGCAATGTTGTCGCCAGGAAATGGCATCCGAAGCAGAACAGGGCGGCGTCCAAAAACAGGACGAGCTTCCCGGCCAACTGAAGTCCAACGACATGCTCGAGGGGAGGAACAATCAGGTCCATCGCAAGATTGGGAATCGGCCTGAGGTCCAATTCATATTGCCGCTGATACAATTCCGATGACCCATATCGACTCAGAATATCCATCCGCGCGAGGTGATTTGGATAATCGATCAAAGGAACATATTCATTGCTGAAGATGGGAATAGCGAGCAATATCAACTGAACTGCGAAAAGAGACCAGTACACATGCGCGCCGGGTCCGGCTGAGCGTTCGGTGGTCTTCCATACGGGTGCCACAACCGTCATAACAGCCGCGCGGGTATGGACTGCGCCGGCTTTTTGACCTGGATCATAACGCCTCTAGGATAGATAGTAGAACAAATTTCTTCCACGCTGCTGGATTATTCAGTTATTGTGGGAGCACACCCGCAGGCTCGAGTACCAAGCTGGAATATTCTACTGGAATTCGATAGGTCTTACCGGCCTGGGTCTGTAAAAACGTTTGAACTTCTGCGCGATCCTCCCTAATAGTTTGATGTACACAGCGAGAATCGTTGGTACTAGGATTGCTTCGTTTCCCGCTCACCGGCTTAGTAAGTAAATAGCATTTTCGTTCAGATGTGCTGCGTCCAAAGTGTATTCAAATTCAACCATCGAGGCTCTTAGTGACAATTAAACTCTATGTAGCTAGCTTATCCCTAATATCGCTGGCCATTATGGCGAGCGGCCAATCCGTAGCAACTGCCCCAGCACCTCCGCAGCTCTACGACACAACCCTTCCGGCATCCTCGAGCACCTGCACTCTGACAGTGCCTGCCGGCGGAGACCTTCAAGCCGCTATTGACGCGAGCAATCTTGGCGACACGATCTGTCTGCAAGCCGGCGCAACATTCACCGGAAATTTCATTTTGCGGGACAAAACCACCGGAACTGGGTGGCTAACGATCCGTACCGCAACTCCAGACGACCTTTTCCCGCCTCCGGGAACTCGTGTGGGCCCTAGCGATACCCCCCAAATGGCGACCGTTCTTACGCCCAATGTCGGACCCGTCTTCACTACGGAAATCAGCGCGCAATTTTATAGACTGATTGGCCTCGAATTAGCCGTGGTAAGCAATCCCCAGCCTCCCGAGAACTATGTTTTGGTCCAATTGGGCGACGGGAACGCGACATCGGTGAGCCAGGTCCCCAGCGATATCATTATCGATCGCTGCTACGTACACGGCAACCCGACTCTTGACATCAAACGCGGAATTCAAACCAATAGCGCTCGTACCGCCGTCATCGATTCCTATGTATCGGAGTTCCATGCCATCGCGCAGGACGCGCAAGCAATCGGCGGGTGGAGCGGTCCCGGGCCATTCAAAATTGTGAATAATTACTTGGAAGCTTCTGGCGAAAACGTGATTTTTGGAGGCGCCACCGCGTACGCGCCGGAGCTCATGCCGCAAGATGGCGACATCGAGTTTAATTACTTCTACAAACCACTTTCCTGGAATCCCAACGATCCAAGTTATGGCGGCATACACTGGTCAGTTAAGAATCTATTCGAAATCAAAGATGGCAACCGCTTTCTGGTAAACGGCAATATTATGGAAAATAACTGGGTTGACGCGCAGAGCGGCTTTGCGATTTTCCTCCAAGGCCTCCCCAGCGAGGAACTTTTTGGCGTCGCTGAGAATGTTGCATTTACAAATAACATCATTAAGAACTCATATTCCGGGGTAGCGTTTTGCGGTCAATGCATTTACGCCCCGGCTCAGACCACGGATCCGAGCGCCCCAAACTACGCTGATCCGAATTTTCAGCGCGTGCAAGAGATATTATTTGAGAATAATCTTTTCGACAACATCCAGGGTTTGTTTTGGTCGGCATCGGACAATCTGACTAATATCCGCTGGGATCATAATACGATAATTAACCCAGTCTATTATACCTTCGCCAGCATCGACGCTCCGATGTCCACCTATGTCGACCTGACAAATAATATTGCATTTTATGATGCGTATGGTTTCTATGGGAATGGTGGCCTTCCGTTTACTTCTTATCTTCAGCAATCTATTGTAACGGACAATATGTTTATCGATAACCTGGATAACTTGTCGCTGGCCGGTCCAAGTTCTTACCCCCCTGGGAATCTGTTCCCGCAGATCGATCCGAATGCATTGTTCGTAAATTATAACGGTGGTAGTGGGGGCGATTACCACCTGGCGGCCAATTCACCGTATTTAGGGGCCGGCACGGACGGCAACGATTTGGGCGCTAATATTGATACGCTCGACTCCGCTACAGGGAACGTCATTGCGGGAATAATGGGGGCAGTTGGTACATTCCCAACACCGCCCGTTAATGACCCACCCGCTCCGCCAGTGACCACCCCAACAACGCCGGTCACCACCACAACAACGCCGGTCACCACCACAACAACGCCGGTCACTACGCCGGTTCTGACGGTTACAACAATTTCTACGATACCGCCGGGATTATCCATCACAGTCGACGGCCAACCCTACACTGCGCCGGCGGTATTTGAATGGAATGCAGGGACAGGCCACACGATTAGCGTCAATTCCGTTGAGACTAATCAAGCCGGCGCACCATTCAAATTTTGGCAGTGGTCTGATGCAGGCGCAGCTTCCCACACGGTGACGGCTGGCTCAACACAACCTACGATCATTGCGTTGTTCCAGTATGGAGCCAGACCGTGAAATTTATAATACGAAAAACGCGCGCCCCTGACTGCGCTCGGCCCCCATGTTATTCTGAGTCAGTCTTCCATGGGGACTCAGGCTCAGGAAGTGGGCGCGGGCGAGCGCTTTGAATTCGGCAAGAATTGGGCCCGCTTTCTTTCCCGAATTACAGACGCACAGATTCAGAGCGCCGTTCAGTCCCTCCAGGCAATGTTGGGGATCAGCAGCCTGGAGGGACGTAGCTTCCTCGACGTGGGGAGCGGGAGCGGACTCTTCAGTCTGGCGGCGCGCCGACTGGGGGCGTGCGTTCATTCCTTCGATTACGATCCGCATTCGGCAGGCTGCACGCAGGAATTGAAGCGGCGCTATTTTCCCGGCGATCCGCAATGGACCATTGAAGAGGGGTCGGCGCTCGACCCGGTCTACTTGTCGTCCTTGGGTCAGTTCGATATCGTCTACTCCTGGGGCGTATTGCACCATACCGGCGCTATGTGGGAGGCACTTGGCAATGTTGCCTCCCTGGTCGCGCCCGGCGGCCTGCTATTTATCGCCATTTATAACGACCAAGGCACCCCGAGCCGCCGCTGGAAGGCGGTGAAGAGGTTATATAACCGGACTCCCAGACCGCTGCGTCTCCTGATCTCCGGACCTGCGTTTATACAACAATACTGGCGTCCGATCATGAAGGATTTTTTGCTGCTACACCCGTTCCATTGCATTCGCCATTACGAGGGCAAGCGCCGCGGGATGACCGCCTGGCGCGACTTGGTGGACTGGGTGGGCGGGTATCCTTTCGAGGTGGCCACACCCGAGGAGCTGTTCGAGTTTTATCAGGCCCGGGGATTCCGTTTGAAGAAAATGGTCACGTGCCGCGGAACGCTCGGCTGTATTGAGATGGTGATGAAGCGACTGAGAGAAAACGAAAAAGATGACTAACGCCGCCGTCGAGAACGCGAATTTGTCGGTGGCTCCGGATGGAACGTCGTTTCCTATCCCGGATTCCGAATCTCGAGCGCGAAGCTGGAAGGAACTGGAGCGGCGCGCCGCCGGGTATCGCAGCCAGGGCCGGAAAATCGCCGTCGTGCAGGGCCTCGGATTTGTGGGAAGCGCGGTAGCCGCTGTTATTGCGGGCGCGCGCGACCTGACGGGCCGTGACGCTTATTTTGTCATTGGGACGGACTTGGCTACTCCGGGCGGCTACTGGAAAGTCGCCAAGATCAATGAAGGAAACGTCCCGATCTCCTCACCCGACCCGGCGTTGACCCAACTGATCCATGACGCCGTCCGAACCACTCGAAATTTGGAAGCGACCACCTCGGAGGAGGCGTACGGGCTGGCCGATATCATCGTGGTGGACTTGCCCCTCGATGTCGCGGACCGCTTCGTCGAGACCGCCGATGAAGTGGACATCCGCTTGGGCCCATTCGAGCAAGCCATTCGGGCCATCGGGCGGCGGATGCGTCCCGATGCGTTGGTTCTGGTGGAGACGACGGTGCCCATCGGCACATGCCGAAGGATTGCGCTCCCGCTGCTTGAGGCTGAACGCACAGCGCGCGGTATTAAGGAACCGCTGCGGCTGGCGCACGCCTATGAACGCGTAACACCTGGCCCGAAGTATGTCGATTCCATTCGCACGTTTTGGCGCACGTTTTCCGGCATCGACAAAGCTTCGGCGGAGGCGGCGCGCGAGTTCCTGAGCTCGTTCATCGACACGGCGCGATATCCGCTGTGGGAACTCGGCGATACGAACGCCTCGGAAATGGCCAAAGTGCTGGAGAACTCCTATCGCTCCGTCAACATTGCTTTTATTCACGAGTGGACCCTGCTCGCCGAGCGTATCGGTGTGAATCTGTTTGAGACGATCGATTCCATTCGCGTGCGCAAGGGGACCCACGACAACATGCGGCAACCCGGTTTCGGTGTCGGCGGATACTGCCTCACTAAGGACCCGCTGCTGGCGCAGTGGTCCGCAACCAAGCTGTTTGAGACCGGAGTCACGCTGGGAATGACAATGGAGGCGCTGCGGATCAACCAGCGAATGCCGCTGCACACCTTCGATCTCGCGGCTGAACTGAGCGGCGGCGGTGTGCGCGGGAAACGCATTGCGGTGTGCGGTGTCAGCTATCTTCCGGATGTGCCCGACACGCGCAACACACCAGCCGAGACTCTGGTGGACGCACTCGAAGCGGCCGGCGCTTCGGTTCAGGCGCACGATCCATATCTCGCGCTTTGGCCTGAGCGGCCGGCAATCGCACTGACCCAGAGTCTGGACCGGTGTCTCGACTGGGCAGAGGGCTTAATCCTCGCGGTACCTCACTCCGCCTACCGCGGCGCAGATTTTCCGTTGAGCTGGGCTGTAAACGGCAAGCTGCGGTTTGTTATTGACGCTCAGAATGGAATCGGCGATGAGATCGCGGCCGAGGTGCACCGCCGCGGCGTCCGCGTCGCGGGGGTCGGCAAAGGACATTGGCGCAAGCTCGGATTCGACCGAGTCTGAACCCGTTATCAACTCATGAGTGAAAAACGCATTCTTATTACCGGAGGCGGTGGTTTTATCGCATATCATCTCGCCATGCGCTTAGCCGGCGAGCCTGGAACTGCAATCACACTTCTCGAGAATTTCTCTCGCGGGCGTATGGACGACGACTTGAATAGATTGTGCGCCCTGCCCAATGTCCATCTTGTGACGGCAGATCTGTGCGCGCCTGGCGCCTTCGATCAGCTCGGCCGCGATTACGATGAGGTGTATCACATGGCGGCCGTTCTCGGAGTCGAGAACGTGCTGCACCGGCCTGTCAATGTGCTGCGCGTCAACACGGGGGCCACCATGGCCTTGCTCGAATGGTTCACCGCAGGCGGCGGTAAGAAGCTGATGTTTCCCTCGACAAGCGAAGTGTACGCCTGGACCCAGCAATTCCATCCCTTGCCAGTGCCCACGCCGGAAGACGTTCCGCTGGCATTGACCGACATCGCCAACCCGCGAAGCACCTATGCCGGCAGCAAGATTTTCGGCGAACTGGCCGTTACACATTATGCGCGCGCCGCAGGCAAGCCGTTCATCATCACGCGCTATCACAATGTCTACGGACCGCGGATGGGCGAGGAGCATGTGATTCCGCAGCTGTACCAGCGCTCCGCGCATGATCGCCAGAATCCGTTGGTAGTGTATTCCAGTACGCACATCCGGGCGTTCTGCTACATAAGCGACGCGGTCACCGCGACGCTCGCGTGCATGCGCACGCCGGAGGCTGAGGGAGGAACCTTCAACATCGGCAATGACAAGGAGCCGGTGACCATCGCGGATCTGGCACGACGCATTCTGACTCGCTCGGGCGTTGCGGCGGAGATCGAGGCAAAAACCGCGGCGAACGATCCCATTTTGCAGAGGTGCCCGGATATCACGCGGGCGCGACAGGTGCTGGGTTACGAACCGGTGGTAACGCTGGACGAAGGGCTGGGCCTCACAATCGAGTGGTACTCGAAGTGGTTTGAGAAGAAGCGGCTAGTAGCGAAGTAGCGGCGCCGCCGGCGAGCTCCTCATAAAGCTGGTTCCAACTTGCGGCCACGCGGTCCCACAGGTATTGGGGCGCTTCGGCGCGCGCGGCAGCGGTCATCCGTTCGACCAGGTCCGGATCTTCGAGCAAGCGGATCGCGCACTCGGCCATGGATTCGTCGTCGTCAATATCGACCAGAAAACCGGTCCGGCCGTGGTCGATCATATAGGGGACTCCGCCAACGCGCGTGGCAATCACCGGCAAGCCCGCTTGGAAACACTCGAGAATCGATGCCGGATTGCAATCCACGTTCGGGCTGGTCAGGTAAATGTCGGCGGCATCGTAGATTAGCGGAACTTCTTCTATGGGCCGGATCCCAGTAAACCGGCAATTCCGAAGTCCCATATCGCGGGCCAGCTTTTCAAGCGACAGCCGAAGGACGCCATCGCTGCCGACGACCAGCTCCGCATCGGAATAGCGCTCCTGGACACGCGCAAATGCGCGAAATATGCAGGGATGATTGTAAAGCGGCTCCAGGGTGCGGTTAGTCATCAGGAGGGGTCGCAGCTTTCGGCGCGGGCGATAATGGATCGCGCTATTCACCGCGTTCGGAATGACACGCGCCGTGAGACCGTGCGCGGCTAAGACATCGCGGGTATGCGGACTTGCGCCGACAATCACATCTGCCATACGCATCGTAGGCACGGCGGTGCGCCAAGTCTCAAGGTGCTCCGCGAGGCGTCCATCCGCGTAGAACAAGATGAAGCGCCGTCGATAGAGCTTGGCGACGAACAGCGCCGGTAGGGTCGACAGCGCGTAGGACGTCAGACCCGCCGAGTAGGCGTGAACAATGTCGTGGCGGGGCACTCGAACGAGCAGCCGCACCGTGTAATGAATCAGCTTGACGACCGTTCGGAGGTAGGGAATCCGGTAGAGATGCTGAAATGGGCCGGGGAGGCGCGGATCGATCGGTTGGAGGTCCGCCTGGACGCCATGATTCCGCCGGAGATTTTCGATCAGAGACAGGGCCTGCTGGTTGTGCCCGGCAACCATGTATTTGGTCGCGGTGATGAGGACGCGGATCGGCTTGCTGCGTGTCGTATTCAAGAATTCGATCCTATCCCGAAGAAGCAACGGCATGCCGCCTCGATCCGTTCACTGGCGTGGCCGTCACCATAGGGATTGTGAATCTGCGACATTCGCTGGTATTCATCGGGAAGATCGAGCAGTGCGGCGGCTTCGGTGACGATCCGATTGACATCCGTACCGACGAGCTTGACGGTGCCGGCCGTGACGGCCTCGGGACGCTCTGTCTTTTCCCGTAGAACCAGGATCGGTTTCCCCAGCGAAGGCCCTTCTTCTTGAATCCCACCTGAATCGGTCAGGATGATATTGGCCTGGCACATCAGATCGACGAATGCCACGTAATCCAGCGGCTCGATCAGAGTGATGTTGGCGTGCGACTGCAAACGCCGATTCACGATGGCCTGGACGTTGGGATTAGGGTGGACCGGATAGACCACATGCACATCGCCGCGATCGGCGATCGCCGCAAGGGCTTGACAAATCCTCTCAAACCCTTCACCGAAGCTTTCGCGCCGATGCGCGGTGACGAGCACGAGCCGCTTACCGGAATGATCGAAAGGGCTGTGCGCCGTCGCCAGTTCGCCGCGTCGGAGGCGATCGCGAACGTAAAGCACGGCGTCGATACCGGTGTTGCCGGTAATCCACACGCGATCGGAAATGCCTTCGCGCGCCAGATTATCCGCGGCTCCGCGGGTGGCGGCGAAATGCAATGTCGTTATTCTTGAGGTGAGGACGCGATTCAGCTCTTCGGGAAACGGCTGGTAGAGATCCCCTGTGCGCAGCCCCGCCTCCAAGTGCGCTACCGGCACGCGGCTGTAAAAAGCTGCAAGCGCGCCGCAAAACGTAGTCGTGGTGTCGCCCTGTACTACCGCCAGATCCGGCTTGGTCTGGACAAAGACCGGCTCCAGCGCGCCGACGATTCGCGAAGTGGACTGAAACAGCGTTTGCCCGGGCGTCATAATATCCAGGTCGTAATCCGCGGTAACGTTGAACGCCGCCAGCACCCGATCCAGCATTTCCCGATGCTGGGCGGTCACGCATACCTTGACGGAATAGAGACCGGGAAATTGCTTCAGGTGTAGCACGAGCGGACAAAGCTTGATGGCTTCGGGCCTGGTTCCGAAAATAAACAGAATGGTTCGTTGCAAGAATCAGACCCGATTTAAAGCTTCGCCACAGCGGGCGCGGCCGCGGGTCTTCTAAGCTGCGCTCCGACCAGGTCGAGCACAGGCAGACCGCTTTCCATGATTCGCTGCGCGAGAAGTGCATCGGGCTTTTGCGCAATCAGCAGACGATCGGCCCAAGCTAATAGTGTGTCCAGCTCCGCGTCCAGTAGGCGCCCGATATGAGGAATCGCGTTTAGAATGAAGTTCCGGTTGCTGCCGTAAATGGCATCCATCCGAATGTGGGGGTCGTAGACGCGTACCTGGCGCCCTTTCCCGAGCATCCGTTCGAGCATAGTGACTACCGGGCTCTCCCGCAGATCGTCGGTATTCTCCTTAAACGCGAGGCCGATCACGCCGATGCGGCCGGGCAGGTCGAGCACCGCGTCCACAGCCCGATCAAGATGGCGATCGTTACTCGGCAGGGCGGACTCAAGCAGCGGCAGCTTCAGATCCAAGCGCGAGGCTCGATAGGCCAATGCCCGCAAATCTTTCGGAAGACAGGAACCGCCGAAAGCGAAGCCAGGTTTCAGATAGGCTGCGGAGACGTTCAGCTTCCGGTCCTGGCACAGTGTGTCCATCACCTCCTGGCCCTGAACGCCCAGGCTATCGCACAGCGCGCCGACTTCGTTGGCGAAAGCGATCTTGACCGCGTGGAAAGCATTGCACGCGTACTTGATCATTTCTGCGGCGCGCAACGACACCAAGCACGGCTTTACATCGAGCGAGCTATAGATACCCGCCACCCGCCGCACGGATTCGTCGTCTGTTCCGCCGACCACCAGCAGGGACGGCTCCATAAAATCCCGCACTGCGCATCCTTCCCGCAAAAACTCTGGATTGGAGACCGCGCTCACGCCTGCAAGACCGGCCAGCCGCGGCATCACTACGTCTTCGCAAGTTCCGGGAAATACCGTACTCCGAATGGTCACGATCAGCGGCTTGGTGCGTTTTCCGAAACACGAAGCAATGTCGTCGACCACACGCCGAAGTTGGTCGAGGCCGAGATTGCCGCTGCGCTCTGAGGGCGTGCCGACGCACAGGAGGGCGATATCGGCATTCCCTAGCCCTTCCGCAGGCGAACTGCACGCGGTCAGTCGCCCGGTCCGGACGGACTCCTGAACGATTTCTTCAAGCCCAGGCTCGTAAAAGGGCGCATGCCCCTCCCGGACATTATCGACTTTGTGCGGGTCGGAATCTACGCCGACCACGGAATGACCCAAATGAGCAAGACAGGCGGCTGTAACACAGCCAACATATCCGAGTCCGAACACGGCGATTCGAACTCGTTCGTTTGAATTCTCCACTTCACCATTCTAGCGGCCGGAGATGCTAGACTGCGGTTGGTGCACTTCCGTCCGCGATTCCTGTGATCCGGCTTTTCAAAATATCTGTTCCCGGGAGTGTTCTGATCCTCCTCCTTTCCGAGACGATCCTCTTATTTTTCTGTTACATCGTTGCCGCGTACTGGACGCTCGATACTGCCGATGTTTTTCTGTTCTATGAGGGCGGACTGTGGGGCATCGGGTGTATCGTGCTGGTAATCCTAATGGGTCTATACTTCGCCGACCTGTATGAGGACTATAGCGTCCGCTCGCGCATTCAGTTGGTCCAGCAGTTCTGCCTGGTATTAGGCGCGGCCTTTCTGTATCAGGCGATGGTGAATTACGGGCGCTGGGACGTTCTGCTTCTGCCGAAGTGGACCATGGTGTACGGCAGCCTGATCGCTCTGATAATCCTACCTATGTGGCGGATCGCCTTTACGAGCCTGGTCTCGAAAGCGATCGGCGCACGGCGGCTGTTGTTCCTGGGCGCGTCTCCCGTGGTAAGCGAGATCATTGGACGCATTTTTGAGAGACCCGAGCTGGGACTGGCGCCGATCGGATATCTCGACAACGACCCGGAATCGCCGGCGACGCTCTCCGGGGCGCCGCGGCTTGGTGGAATCTCAGACCTGGACCGGGTCGTCGCGGCCCAGCACCCCGGCTCGATCGTAGTAGGGCTGACGGAGCGCCGGCAAAATCTCCCGGTCGAGCGGCTACTGGAGCTGCGGTTATCGGGTATCCACGTCGAGGAAGCGGTCACTACCTATCAAACTATCTTCCATCGCGTATCGACTCGCGATCTTCAGCCCTCACAGTTAATCTTTTCCGCCGAACTCGGGCCCAGCAGCGGAAGCATGGCCGTGCAATCGGCCTACTCGCTGGTAATTTGCATTGTCGGACTGGGGCTCACGCTTCCAATCATGGCGGTAGTCGGGGTACTCGTGAAGCTCACCTCCCCCGGACCGATCCTGCTTCGCCAGAAGCGCGTAGGTTTCAACGGGGTGCCGTTCATTCTTTACAAGTTCCGCTCCATGTATCAGGACGCGGAGGCGCGCACCGGTCCGATCTGGGCGACCAAGGACGACCCGCGCATTACACGGCTGGGTTACTGGCTTCGAAAGCTGCGCCTGGATGAGCTGCCGCAGCTGTTCAATGTCCTTCGTGGCGAAATGTCCATCGTGGGACCTCGCCCGGAACGGCCCGAATTTGTAATGGTGCTGCAGGAGAAGATCCCCTATTACCGCCAGCGCCACTGCGTCAAGCCGGGTATCACCGGATGGGCCCAGATCAATCATAAATACGGAGATACGGTGGAGGACGCCATCGTAAAACTGGAATACGACCTGTATTACATCAAGAACTTGGCCTGGTCACTCGATGCGTATATTATTTTCCACACGGCGAAAACGATGCTGATTGGGCGCGGCTCGCAATAATGTTAATGGATCAGTTGGTTGGCCCGACCCGGTGGCATGGGGAATTCAAAACTTCTTCAGCTCTTCCACCAGCGCGTTGATGCCCTTTTTGAGATAAATCTGACTCAGGCGCTGCTCCTCGGGAGAGGGCGCGACCGCGCTGCGCAGCTTCGGATCGTTGAGAGCGGCGCGACTCGGAATCCAGTACGATCCGTCGGCGAATTCAACGTTCGAAATAAATCCGGTCATGCTCTGAATAGACGTGCGCGCGGGAAAACGCAGCGCAGCATCCTCGACCACCTGACTGCTGCGCCCAGGGGCGAGGTTGAGCTCGGCCGGCATGGATGCCGCCAGAAACTCACGGCCTTGCTGGTCTTTCACGATCCAGCCGATCTCCAGATACCGGATGGCGCGGCTGGACTGGTTGCGCACCTCAATTCGCGGCGCCCGCGCTTCATTGCCCGCGATGCGAGCTAATCCGTCCACAGGCTCGATCGGGGAATCGGGAAGGTGCAGGAACGCAAGCTGCACGTCCCGCTCCGGATCGGAATTGGTCGCGCGCCCGCGCACCATTTGCACGCCTAGCTGCGGTCGATCGGCCTGTCTGGCCAGACTATCGAGCATTTCCTTCCGCAAGGCCTCGCGTCCGGCATGATCGAGCAGCTTGCTGAAATATTGCCGGTCTCGCCGCGCTTCCAGCTCCCAAACCGTCATGGTCCGGCGGGAATGTAACTGATCGGGGCCATAAAAACCGAGATCGTCGAAAAGCACTCCATCCAGTTTGACCTCGACCAGAGGCCCGCCGGAGCCGCCTCCGAGCGGTCGAAGCAAGGGCAGATCGATACGAATCGGGAAGGTTTCGCCCGGCGCTACATCCAGACTTGGAACCGATACCGATCCCTTGCCTCCCGGCGTTACCTCCTGCGCCAGAACCGCGAGCATCACTCCCCGTATGCGCCGCTGGCTCGAATTGCGCAGCGAAAGAGCCGCGTGCACATCCAGCAGGAACGCTCCGCCTCGCACCGTTGCATTCGATTCACCCCAGTCGGCTGAAACCAGAGCGACCGGCGAGTCCGGGCCCAAATCGATTTTCCGGCTGAGCGTTTGAGCGCCGGCCGCCGCAAGTGCCGGCGATCATCAGAATTGCCAGTTTCATCGACGACAGCCTCATTGAGCGTAAACACTCGTGATGGTCATCTGGCCTGTCTCGGCGTCCACATAACGCGCGCTGGCCGAGCCCTGAACATTCACCGAGACGGCCACGGGCCGCGCAGCGCCCTGAGAAACACCGAGCGAGCTGCCATTCTCCCGCACCTCGATTCCCGCGGATGTCGCTTCGACCACCGTTCCGCGCTCTTCTGGCGCCAGCGGCGAATGCCTGCGCCGCCGCGCGCGTCCCACACGGCGCGCATCGCGTGTCCCAGTTCCTGTGTCTGGGCGGGAGGCGTGTTCAGCCACCATCCACCGGCGAGTACAACCACGATTCCGGCAACGACCGCCGCTGGACGCCAATGCAGCGCGCCCGGCTTGCGCGATCGCGGGGCGACGCACTCTCCCGCCGCTAAGCCTACCCGGATATTCGCGGTGATCTCGGCCGATAACCGGTTCCAGTCGATGTCCTCGGGCATATCACGCCGCAAACCCGCGAAGGCCGGCACGATCCGCCTCATAAATTTCCATCAGGCGGCGGCATGGCTCACATCGGTCCACATGCAGGCGCACGGTGAAGCGCCGCCACCAGGCCAGATCGCCTGAAACGTAGAGCGCCAGATCGGTTTCTGAAACGTGACGCCGTTTCATACACGCCCCCCACGCGGTGCGCGATCGAGATATCGCCGGAGCTTTACGCGAGCGTTGGCGATGTGCGATCGGACTGGTCGCCTTCGAGCAGTTCAGCATGGCCGCCACTTCTTCGGCCGGCAAACCCTCCACATCCCGCAGCAGCAGCGCCGTCCGCTCGCGGCCTGTGAGCAACGCCAGACCTGTTTCCAGATATTCGCGATGCTCGGTGCGCAATACCTGCTGCTCCGGGCTCTCTTCCCGCGACCTGGTCACAGGCTCCGGCAGATCGTCCATGCCCGAAAAATTCATGCGCCCGGAGCGCCGCAGAAAATCGATGGCCGTATTGCTGGCGATCCGCGACAGCCAGTGCGCGGCCTTGTCCAGGTCCTTCAACTGATCCTGGCGTTGAAGGGCTTTGATGAACGATTCCTGGGTCAGATCCTGCGCGTCGTCGACATTGCCCACGATGCGGTAGATCAGCAGGAAAACGCGGCGCTGATTTTCGGAAACAAAACGGGTCTGCTGCTCCGACGAAAGCGGAACCGCGTCATATCGGGTAGATCCCGGCGCTTCGCTCATCTCTCCTGTCGCAGTTAGCCCAAATATCGGGCCAGGGACCGGAAGGACGCTCATCTCCATGCGGGGGTACATCTAAGAAGAGATGACGCCCGCGCGGCCTCAAGCGTGCACTCCATCCACCTGCGCGCTATTCTACATGATATATGAGAGCGGTCGCCGTGATTGGGATAGGCAAGACGGCTTTTGGCGCTTTTGCGGACCGGGATTTGCGCTCGCTGGCAGTCGAAGCGGGCGAGCAAGCGATGCAGGATGCACATGTAAATCCGTCACAAATAGAGGCTTTTTATCTTGGCAATTTTGCCGGTCCTTCGTTTGTGGGACAGAATCATCTAGCGCCATATATAGCCGGAGCGATGGGGATTACAGGCGTCCCTTGCACCCGGTTTGAGGCCGCTTGCGCATCCAGCGGCTCGGCCTTCTTTCATGCGGTTTCAGCCGTGGGAGCGGGGCTATACGACCTGGTGCTGATCGGCGGCGTCGAGAAGATGACTTCGCAGCCCACGCCCAAAGTAACCGAGATTCTGGCAGGGGCGGGCGATATGTGCGGCGAAGGACGCGCCGGAGCCACATTCCCGGCCCTGTTCGCCATGATCGCACGCCGCCACATGTATCAGTTCGGAACCACCCGCGAGCAGATGGCCGCCGTCGCGGTGAAGAATCACGCCAATGGCGCAAAAAATCCGCAGGCGCACATGCGCAAAGTCATCACCATGGAGCAGGCGCTGAACGGCAAACCTGTCGCCGAGCCTTTGACGGTATACGATTGCTCTCTGATCAGCGACGGCGCCGCCGCAGTGATGATCGCACCACTGGAACGGGCCTCTGAGTTCACCGACAAAGCCGGTCAAGATCCTGGGAATCGCGCAAACCTCGGATCACGTCGCGCTCGATGAAAAGGACGACATCACGACCTTCCAGGCCGTCACAATGGCAGCGCAGAAGGCCTACAAAATGGCTGGCATCACGGCGCGGGATATCGAATTCGCTGAAGTGCACGATTGCTTCACGATCGCTGAAATCGTCGCTACGGAGGACTTGGGCTTCGTCAAGAAGGGTGAAGGCGGACCGCTACGCGCTCGAAGGGCGCACCTGTATTAAAGGGGAGCGGCCGGTGAATGCCAGCGGCGGTCTCAAATCCAAGGGCCATCCGGTTGGGGCTACCGGCGTGGCCCAGATCTGCGATGTCGCGGTGCAGATCCGGGGCGAAGCGGGCGAGCGGCAGGTCGCGCGCCATTCGCTGGGGTTGGCGCAGAACCTGGGCGGCTCCGGCGCCACGGCGGTCGTAACGGTGCTCAGCGCGGCATGACCGAAACGACTCATCCGGGATCTGGAATCGTCTACACCGAGACCGTCGTGTTTGCCGCGCCCGAGCAGTTCGTCTCCGACGCGCCGTATCAACTCGCTATCGTCGCGCTCGACCGAGGAGGACGGCTCACCGCGCGTATTGCGGGAGAACGAGTCCATACGGGCGACCGAGTCGAGTTCGCCGAATACCGCGATCGCATCCCCTTTTTCCGCAAGGGCGTGGCTCACAGCGGCGGCGCGGAGCGCCGCTCGTAAACGTGAAATTGATCCTCTACTATGCCGGCAAAGCGCGCGATATCCACGCCAATGCCATGGCGGAAGAGTACATCAAACGCTCCGCGCGTTTCGCTAAGTGCGAGATGCGGGAGATTCGGCCGCAGCGATTCGACTTGTGGGAGAAGCACCCTCCGCGGCCAAAATCCTGCTCGATCCGGAAGGACGCCCGCTCGCTTCGGCCGATTTCACGGCCCTGATTGAGAAAGCCGGGCGTGATGGACGCGACCTGGTGTTCTTTATCGGAGGGGCGGACGGACTCCCGGCGAGCTTGGAAAGCGCGGGCCGACCTCTTACTGTCACTGTCGCCGATGACTATGCCGCACGAGTTGGCGCGGGTGGTGCTCGCCGAGCAGATCTACCGCGCGTTGGCGACGCTGCGCGGACATCCTTATCCCCGCTAACATTAATGTGTGGGCGGTTATGATGCGCTGCTGATCGTGTCCTTTGGCGGTCCTGAAAATCACGAGGACGTGATCCCGTTCCTTGAAAACGTTTTGCGGGGCCGCAACATCTCCCGCGAACGTCTGCTCGAAGTGGCCGGACATTATGAACTCCTAGGCGGATGCAGCCCCATCAACGATCAGAACCGCGACCTTGATCGCCGCGCTTCGCGAAGCGGTTGATCTACCGGTCTATTGGGGCAATCGCAACTGGCATCCCCTGCTGGGCGACACAGTGCGCCAGATGCGGGACGACGGGATCCGGCATGCGATTGCGTTTGCCACTTCCGCTTTCGCTTCATACTCAGGCTGCCGTCAATATCTCGAGGACATCGAGATGGCCCGCGCCGCTGTCGGATCCGGAGCGCCGCAAATCGACAAGATCCCGCCATTTTATGAACATCCCGGGTTCATCGAAGCGATGACGGATCGCGTGCGCGCTGCTCTCGCCTCACTGCCGCAGGGAAGGCTGATCTTCACCGCGCACAGTGTGCCCTTAAGCATGGCGCAGACTAGTCCGTATGTCGCGCAACTCGAAAGAGCTTGTGCCCAGGTTGGCGCAGGCGTAGACAAGCACGATTGGAAACTGGTGTATCAGAGCCGCAGTGGGCCTCCGTCACAGCCCTGGCTCGAACCTGACATTTGCGATTATCTGAGAGAGATCCGCACGGATGTTGTCATTGCGCCTATCGGATTTCTCTCGGATCACATGGAGGTGTTGTACGATCTCGATACCGAAGCGCGCGCCGTATGCGACCGAATGGGCGTAAGCATGGTGCGAGCCGGCACGGTCGGAACTCATCCAGCCATAATTCGTATGATCGCCGAGCTGATCGAGTCGCAACCGGCTCTGTGTGCGGAGGATTGCTGCCCTTCACCGGTCCGTCGGTCAATCGTGGCGCAGGGCTTCGAGCGGAGCTAGTTTTGCAGCGCGGCTCGCAGCAAGCCAGCTTGCCAGAACCGAGGCGCAGAGCACAGCCGCCGCGCCCCCGAGGAAACTGCCGGGATCGGAGGGGCTGATACCGAAGATCAATCCGCGCATTACGCGAGTGAGCATGAATGCTCCGGCAGCGCCGATAACGATACCGATCCCGGAGAGCACGAGTCCTTCTATAACGATAAGTTTCAAAATGCTGCGAGGCTCCGCGCCAATTGCCATGCGAATACCGATTTCGCGAGTGCGCTGGCTGACGGAATAGGCGAGCACTCCGTAAATTCCGGCCGCGGCGAGCGCCAACGCGAGCGCGGCGAATGCACTGAGCAAAAGCATGATGAAGCGCTTCTCGGCGATAAATTCGAGCGCGATCTGGTCCATCGTTTTCGTGTCCGAGATAGGTTGATCTTTATCGATAGCGAGGATCTCGTGCGCGATCGGCGCTGCCAACGCGGAAGGATTGCCCGTGGCTCGGACGACCACGGTCAGACCGGAATACTGGTACGACGGCAAATAAATTTCCGGGCTGATCTTCGATTCGACGCCCATCTGGCGCACGTCGCCGGCAATGCCGATCACCACGCGACGCCGATTGTTATATAGCGTTTTCCCGATGGCGTCCTGACTAGGCCAGACTTCTTTCGCCATCGTCTCATTGATAATGATTGAGGATGACTTTGGGTCTTCCGCTTCCTGGCGCGTGAAATCGCGGCCGCGAATAATTGGGATCGACATTGTGCGGAAGTAGTTTTCGCTCACCCCGCGGACGTCGGCGAGCAATTGCGGCGTGCCGGGCGGACGCGCAACGCCGTCTAGCGAATAGGAGTTAATACCCAACTGCTGCATCGGCAGGCCGCTTGACAGGCTGGCGGACATGACGCCGGGAAGCCTCGATACTCGATCGAGTATCTGACGGGCGAACGCGACGGCCTTTTCGTCGCTCTTATATCGATCGGGCAACAGAGTAAGCCGGACGCTCAAAAGACCTTCGCGGCGAAAGCCCTGATCGGCAGCGAGCATCGCGTGTACCGTGCGGATCAGGAGTCCCGCGCCGACGAATAGAACCAGCGCGAGCGCAACTTCGCCACAGACGAGAAATCCGCGCAGGCGAGTCGAGAGACCGCCAGCGCCGGATCGGCTGCCTTGGTTCAGCATTTCATTGACATTGCGCCTCACGGCGTCGAACGCGGGCGCAAGCCCGAAGATAAGCCCGGTCAGTAGAACCGCTCCGAGCGTAAACCAAAGTGTCGCCGCATCGAGCGTCATTTCGCGCATGTGCGGCGAGTCTTTCGGCGCCAATACAGTCAGCCACTTGATTCCCCGCCACGCAAGCAGCAATCCGGCCGCACCCCCGGCGAAACTCAGCAGGAGGCTCTCGGATAGTATCTGGCGCACGATGCGGAGGCGCGTCGCTCCCAGCGTGAGGCGGACGGCAAATTCTTTCCTGTGCGCGATGGATCGGGCCAGAAGAACGTTGGCGACGTTCGCACACGCGATGAGCAGCACGAATCCGACCGCGCCCTGTAACAGGAGAATGTAGCGCCGCATGCTTGAGCCGACATCTTCCTCGGAAACCGGGAAGACACTGACGCCCATGCCGTTGTTCTCGTGAGGTTCATCCCGCCGAAGGCGCTGGCCAATGGCAGTCATCTCCGCGCGCGCTTGCGCGATCGAGACGCCGGGGCGAAGGCGCGTGTAAACGATCATCGAACGATTCCAAAGGCGCTCTGTGGGTTGATCCGCGCGCGTGTTGAGCGGGAGCCAGAGATCGGGATTCGGCTGATCGAGTCCTTGCCACAGCGCGGGCATGTGAAAGCTCGCGGGCCAGACGCCGACGATGGTGTACCTACCATCCTCCAGATCGATCGTCCGGCCGAGAACTTTTGGATCGCCGCCGAAGCGCCGCACGAATAGCGCATGACCTAGCATTGCGACACGATTCTTGCCCGGCTCCATTTCATCTACGTGAAATGTTCGGCCCAGCGCCGGCCGAACGCCGAAGAAATCGAACGAGTCGGCGGATGCGCTCATGGCCTGAATCCGTTCCGGTTTGTCGCCCTTGAGAACTACCATCGTGTCAAGACCGAGCACCGTCATGGCGCTGAACGAGTGCGAGAGTTGTTTCCAGGAAAGAAAATTGTGAAGCGCCACAGGAAATCGCTCAGCTATAAAATCGTTCAACTGCGGATTTTTTTCCCAGATCATCACCATGCGGTCGGCGCCTCGGAACGGAAGCGCGCGCAGCAACACAGCATCGATGACGCTGAAAATCGCGGTGTTCGCTCCGATGCCTAGAGCGAGGACGAGCACAGACAGCACGACGAATCCGGGATCTTTGCGGAAGGACCGGAGCGCGAACTTGAGATCCCGGAACATTTCATCCATGATAGGACATCAATTTATAGACTTCGCGCTTCGATAACCCACGGGTCTTGGCCACCTGCTTGATCGCCTCCATTTTGGAAATTCCCTGCTCTTCAAGGATGCGTACTGCTTCCTCGATGGGCGTATGGTCGGATTCGCCGTACTGCTCAGACTTGCCAATGAGCAGCGTGAACTCTCCCCTGATCGAAGGACGGCCCGCGAGTTGCGAATGCAACTCTGCCGCGGTCCCCCGTAGAAATTCTTCGTGAATTTTCGTGAGTTCGCGACCGATGACCACCGGCCTCTTGCCCATTACCGCGGCGATGTCATCTAGCGCGTCTAGAATACGGTGTGGAGATTCGTAAAAAATAAGGGTACAAGTCTCATGCAGGAACTGCTCGATCACTTTGCGCCGCTGGGTGGATTTGGGGGGTAGAAAACCGCAGAAACGGAACGAATCCGTCGGCAGGCCGGAGGCAGCCAGAGCGGTGGTAACGGCAGAAGGTCCTGGAAGAGGAATCACGGCGAGGTTCGCGGCGATTGCGGCAGTTACTAGCCGATAACCTGGATCTGAGAGCAGAGGCGTCCCGGCGTCTGAGATCAACGCGACACTTTCTCCGTCTTCAAGTTTACGAATCAGCTCCGCCGCACGCGCGGCTTCATTGTGCTCGTGGTAACTTATCGCCGGTTTCTCGATGCCGAAATGATGGAGCAGCTTGCGGGTCTGGCGTGTGTCTTCACACGCAATCAGATCCACCTCGCGTAGCACGCGCAGCGCGCGTAAGGTAATGTCCTCAAGATTGCCGATGGGGGTGGAGACGATGTAGAGAGCGCCGGCCATGGTCGAGAGCTCGCCGCCTACTTGGACTTGTTTTTAGCGATTCGCGAAAGCACGGCGAGCTGCCCTAAATACTCTTTAAGAGGTCGCGCGGGCGTGCCCCACATCACCTGACCCGCACGCACAACTTTAGACGTCAGCACGCCGGAGCCGGAACCGAGCACGGCGTGAGACTCGATGCGCGCCTTGTCCCCGATGCCTACCTGGCCGCCAATCACGGCGTAGTCTTCTACTACCACCCCGCCCGATAGTCCCGTCTGGGCCGCGATCACGACATGGCGTCCAATACGGCAGTTATGCCCAATGTGCACCAGGTTATCGAGCTTGGCGCCATCCCCGATGCTGGTCAGACCGAGTGCGGCCCGGTCGATACAGGAATTCGCGCCAATTTCCACGTCATCTCCAATCTCCACGCGTCCGATCTGAGGAAATTTTTCGTAAACCCCGGCGCGAAGCACGAAACCGAACCCATCGGCCCCAATGACGCAGCCCGAGTGCAGGATCGCGCGATTTCCAATCTTCACTTCGGAATAGACCGTGACATGCGCCGCAAACCGGCAATCATCGCCGATATGCGCATTATCCCCGATGACCGATCCCGCGGCGACTGATGTACGTGCGCCGATATTCACGCCCGCGCCAATATTGACAAAGGGTCCGATGAATGCGTTCAACCCGATCACCGTGCCTGGCCCGATCACAGCCGTGGGATGAATGCCAGGCTGCGGTTGGACGGGCGGATGCAGCTTGGGAATGATGCGCGCTACTGCCGCCCGTGGGTCGGCTGTGCGGATCACGGTGCGTTGCGCGGCGTTGGAATAGTCGGAGGGCACAAGCAAACAAGCTGCCCTGGAGGCGCTTGCGTGTTTTGAAGCACGGCCGCGGGTCACGAATGAAAGGTCGTACGGGCCCGCGTCGTCGAGCGCCGCTACACGGCGCAGTTCACACTCTCCATCTCCCTCCCAATCGGAGTTCAGCCACGCTGCAAGTTCCTTAACACGCACTGTTTTACGTTATGCCATTTTGATGTGGAAATGAAAATAGGCGCTTCACCTATAGCCCCTGCGTGCAACAAGGACCGTTAGATAACGCGCCTATTCTCTGGTTCGGAGGAAAATTGGATCTGAATCATAGTGTACATCGCCCGAAAATAATCTCAGTATGGCGAATCAAACTATTCGAAGAACTCCGCGATGGGAGCCGAGAGACCGGGCAATAGCTCAGGCGCTTCTATCGTGTCGCCGATCCGAAGCAGACGGTCAGTGCCGGACGCTTCGAGCACCTGGACCTCGCGGCGCTCGGGATAAAGGATCCACACCGTGTGGCAGCCTGCAGCGAAGTATTGTTTTACTTTCCGCATGAGCTGGCGGACATCGTCGGAAGGTGAAAAGATTTCGACCGCCAGATCCGGAGCGCCCTTTCCGAATCCCTTTCCATGGATGGCCGAGACACGTGCTTGCAGCACAAAAGCCACATCCGGAGCTCGAACGGTATCGTCGCTAAGCTGGACGCCAGTATCGGCACCATAGACCTTGCGCAGATGGTGTTTCTTCGCGTAATCGCCCAGAATCGATGCAATCTTTGCTCCGCACTCTCCGTGTTCCATTCCGGCTGGAGGCATGGTGATCAGTTCCCCTTGGTCGAGTTCGATCTGCACCGAGTCGTCGTCGGTCATCTGCTCCAGATCGTAGGCTGTGAGAAGAGTCTTCCGGCTCATGACCAAATTCTATACCTCCAAAACCTGTTCCACCGTGGTCAGCTTGGCGCCCAGCTCCGTGAATTCCTTAAGCGTTTCCGCGCTCGCCTGCTCACTCAGGCTGCGTACAGCGTCCGTAACAATCTCTATTTGTTTCCCCGTCTTGAGCAATCCGAGCGCGGCGTACTTTACGCAGATCTCTGTCACGACCCCATATAGGATGTAGCGATCCGCATCCAACCGGTTGAGCAGCGATTGCAGGTTCACATTTGTGAAACAATCGAGCGCCTGCTTCTCGAGAAGCACCTGCTGCACGTGCTCTAACCTGAGATCGCAGCCCGAGTTCGGAACGATCAACCGTTTCTCGAGCAATGTCGCCGCTGGTTTGTGCTGGCCCAAAGTACCCGTCACGCAATGGTGCGGCCAAAGCTGGAACTCCGGGTCATTCTCGGCGTGGGCGTCCACCGTAGAAATCACCACGTGGCCGTGCGCGGCCGCGAATCGATTCAGCGCGACAATGCGGTCGACGATTATTTCCGCCCCGGGTACGTACAATGCGCCCGCCGGGAGAAGAAAGTCGAATTGCGTATCGATATCGAAGAAAACTGTCTTCATACGGCGACTCCCTTGCGGACGCGCTCGTAAAGGCTTTCGAGCTCCAGGCTGACTTCCACCCGCCACGCGTCCTCGCCTTCAAAGAGACTGTGACAAGGCGTAGGCAACTTCGCCAAGCTTTCGGCCGCGTGGGCACGCGCCTCTTCAGCGGAAGGCAACGGCTCCAGTAACCGGCCTCCGATGATGACCGGCCGCAATAGCGCTTCAGCCGGCGGCGCGCCATCGGGACAGGAGGGACACTCACTGGAGCGTGAGAGCTGGTCATGATCGGCATAGCGAAAAACCTGCTTCGCCCCGGGTAGGGTGTGCTTATCCTCGCTCAATTTGACCGTATAACGGCTGCCGGAGCCATCTTCCAGCTCCACCAGTTTGTAAACTACGCCAAGGCTAGGCGCATCCGCCGACGTCGCCAGTTCGGTTCCTACGCCGAACATGTCGATGGGCACGCGTGCGGCGACAAGCTCATGAATCTTGTATTCGTTAAGATCTCCGGTGGCCATGATCTTCGCATCTTTGAGTCCGGCATCGTCCAGGATCTTGCGAACCACCGGCGCCAACTCGACCAGATTTCCGCTATCCAGCCGCACGCCCCAGAGAGGCCGTCCCAGGGCAGCGGCGCGCCGCGCCCCTTCGAAAGTGTCATAGCTGTCGATCAGGTACACAGTGGTTTCCCCCAGCAGCCGCTGAAGCTGCTCGAAGGACCGCTGTTCGTGGGCGAACGACATCACCCAGGAATGGGCGGTGGTTCCGAACACAGGCACGCCGTAGCGCAGCCCGGTCTCAGCATTGCTGGTGCCGGCACAGCCTCCGATGTAGGCAGCCCGCGCCGCCAGAACACCGGCTTCGGGAGAATGCGCCCGCCGCGTTCCGAACTCCACCACGCTGCGGCCTAAAGACGCTTTCACGACCCGTGTGGCTTTAGTCGCGATCATGGATTGAAATCCGATGGTCGAAAGCAGATATGTTTCGGGAATCTGAGCCTCCACCAGAGGCGCTCGCAGCGTCAGGAACGGCTCGCCCGGAAACAGCGGCGTACCCTCGGGAACGGCGAATAAATCGCCGCTGAATTTAAAATCAGCGAGCATCTCGAAAAAGGCGTCGCTGGTGCGGGAAAACTGCGGAAGAGACGCGCAGATACGCGATTCTCCACGTCAGTGAAGCGCAGATCGAGAAGATATTCTACGGCCTGCTGAAGTCCCGCGGCCAAAATAAAGTTTCGGTTGCGCGGCAGACGCCGGACGAATAATTCGAAGGTGGCGCGTTCTTTAGATTTGCCGGCCTCAAAAAAACCGGCCGACATGGTAAGCTCGTAGAGATCCGTGGATAGGCCGATGGGCATGGATTCGCGTTCGACCCGCTGTCCTGAAGCTTACCTATTTCTTCTTGCCCGCTGGCGCCGGCGGTGGCTGCGCTTCCTTGATGTCTTGAGCCGCCTGCCGCAAATCCTTTATAGATTGAGCATCCAGCTCATACAGCGTCTGATCGCCTTCGCGCCGAGCCAGGAAATTACCGCCCTGAGCGGGAGCGATCTGCACCTTTTCCGTGCGTTTGCCGTCATTCGAAATCACTGTGAGATCCATCACCGGAGTGGTGAATCCGCTATCGGCGAACTTGCTGGCGGATAAATCGCGCAGCTTGTCGATGAACGCCTGCATGCTGAGCGAATCGATGGTCTTGCCGCCGGAGAGCCACTTGTCTCCGGATTTTTCATACTCGACGGTTTTGCCACCATCCGTGAACGTGATCTTGTTCGGATCGGAGAAGCCGAAGTCGAAAATCTTCTTGTTGCGGAAATCGTCGAGCGATTTATCGAGCCCGGTTCCAACGTCGGTCGTAACTTTCTGGACGCCCTCGACCACGCTCGACTTGGCATAATAATCCGCGCCGGCTTTACGGACCTCAAGAGTCTGCGTGCCGCTAGGACTGGTTACTTTAGCAACCGCCAGGACCGGAGCCGAGGCGAACGCCGCCGGAGCTTTTTTCTCGTCTTCATCGGAGAGCGTAACTAGCGTCGCCTGCTGCAGATCGCGAAGCAGGTCCTCCACTTTGGACCCGTCCGCGCGCATCGGCCGAGGCTTCAGGATCTGCCAGTCGGTCTGATTGATGCGGCCGAACTCGATGTCCTGCGTCCCGCCCTTCGAATGAGTGGTGAGTTCCAGTCGGCTTACCTGGTCCGGCTCGAAGGTCATCAGATGCTTATCGCGCAGATCCTTATAGGTCCTGTCCAGATTGGCTCTTGTTCGCCGTCGATGTGATGAACAGGCGCGGGTCGCCGGCGCGCATGACATAAACGTCGCTCCCAGTCGGCGTGTCATCCCCCACCAGCAGCTTCGAGGTTTTGCCGTCTTTCATGGTGATGTCGACCTCCATTTCCGGAGGCGCCAGACCGTAAGAGGCGAGATCGGTGGCCTTATCGTCCACGACCCGATCCGAGCTCGAGACTGGATAGGCCCGAGGCGACGTTTCCCACCACGTACTGGTCGGCAGGCACTTTTATAGGAGCGGTGATTTCCCATTTTCCCGCATCGTCCTTTTTCACGATGGAGGTATCGCCGCCGCGATTCTTGAACTCCATCTGGCGTAATCCCGTCCGCATTCAATGTCAGGACCTTCGGAGACGTATCGGCGGGCGGCTTGGCCGCTTCGGCCTTGGTCCTCTTATTCGACCACCACACGCCGACCGCAAGGCACGCCAGCAGTGCTAAGGCAATCAGCAGACGACCTGGCTTCATGGCTCCTTCACTCTCCTAACCGCGTTTACCGCCGCCGCCACCACACTCCCACGCCGATGATCACAATCGCTAAGGGAATCATCAGGACGCTTTCATAGAACACCATAGTCATTTGGCGTGCGGACATCGTCAACCGCCGGTCTTGCGGCTCCTTCGGACGAATCGAGATCAAATCCTCATCCGACGACAACCAGTTCATCATGTTCAGAAACAAATCGCGGTTGCCGTTGAAACCCAGAAAAAAATTGGCGACCCAGTTCGAGCAGCCTACCACGACGAATCGGCCGTTACCATTATCTTTCCCTGCGTTAAATGTTCCGGCGGCGCGCCAACACCATAGCGCCTTTCTTGTCGGGTTTATTGGCGTTTACCTCCGGCGATTTCAGATTCGTCGTAGCGATGCTGTTATCCGTGGTTTCGAATAGCTTTTGCAACCGTGGTCTTATCGCCGTTCTTAATTTCAAGGGAACGCGCGATCGGGAAACCGGTCGCCTCATCCTTCATGTCGCGCGTAATGGCGTGATCCGCATACGTGCTTATCAAAGGAACTTCCGGCCCCATTTGATATAACTGGCCGATTCCGCTAGTGTCCAGCACCAGATCGCGGTCCGGCGTGACTCCCCAGGAGGTGAGCACGTTTATCAAGGCCTGATTATCGTCGGTCTCCTGACGCGCGAATTTGAGCGGCGGATCCAACATGATCAATGCCCGACCCCCATTTTCGACGTAGTCTTTGATCGCGTCGACTTCAGGCTGGACGTAATTGCGGCGTGGACCGCCCACAACCAGCACCGTGCAATCTTTGGGAACTTCCGGTTTCTCGATGAGGTTGATACTATCGGTTTTATAGTTATTCTTATCCAGCAAATCCTTCAGTGCCGAGTAGCCGGTGCGATCCGTGTCAGTGAGCGAGTGCTCCCCGGAGCCAGTCACGAAGCACGTGGTGCGTTCCCCGCCCTTAAGGGCGCGAATCATGGCCCCGGTGATGTCTTCTTCGGTCAGGGCTTTGGCTTCCTGCCGATTGTTGCCCACCTGCACGAAGATTGTGCCCAGCGTCTTTACTCCCGCCGCGATCGCTTGCGTGCGCTTCTTATCCGTATCCTGGTACTGCACGTTGATTTTCGGTGAAAGATTCCGGTATCGATTGAGCAGATCGCGCGCACTCTCGAATTTGGAGGGCTGATCCCAGTAGGAGATAGTTACGTTCTTCTGCAGGCCCTTGGCGATTTTGACGGTCTGATCGGAAAGTGTAAACTGCTTATTAGCCGTCGCATCATAGCTCTTGTTATATCGATTGGCAAGGAAGTTTATTCCGCTGACCACCGCGATCACGATCAGAATGTAGAGCTGTCGTGTAAAGCGCGAATTTAGTTTGCCGCGCCTTCATCCAAGAGGTATTCATATTACGCCCTCCACCGCAGCGACTCCATCGAGCGCGCCGTCAGAAACAATCCCACGAAAATCACAGACAGATAATAGATGACGTCCTTGGTATCCAGCACGCCCTTTCGAGAAGGAATCGAAGTGTCCCAGCACCGAGAGGTAGGCGATCACGCGCATTGTCACAGAAGTGTCAAATGCCGACATCCAATCCAGGATCCAGAGAAGCAGGCAGATGGCGAACGTGGCTACGCCGGCCACAATCTGGTTTTTGGTACAGGTGGAGACGAAAGCCCCGATGGCCAGCAGGCATCCGCCCTGCAGCAACAATCCCAAGTACCCCACCAAAATGGGCCGCCAGTCCGGCTTACCATAGGCGAACAGCATCAGGATGCAGAGGAAGGAAAGGCCTAGCATCGCCGCATAAAGAATCAGAGCAGCGAGCCATTTTCCCAGAATAATTTCGTAAGTCTTTCAGAGGCGAGGTCATCAGCAGCTCGATCGTGCCGCTGCGCTTCTCCTCGGCAAACAACCGCATGGTGATCATCGGAATCAAAAACAAGCCCCACCACGCTGACGTTCCCTAATAGCGGACGAATGATCATCTCATTGATGTCCATGGGCGCGGTTCTGGCCCATCATTGCGCCCTGGATGCTTCGCGTCACGAAGTACATAGTGGCGACATAGAAAAAGTATCCAGCGATCAGCGCGAAAAAGGCCATCACGCCATAGGCGATGGGCGAGCGGAAATAACTGTTAAGCTCCTTGCGGGCGATGGTGAGCGTATTCATTTGATCTCTCCGACGGGCTCGGCGGCGGGTTTGATCGCTCTTGGTTTCGCCGTCATTGCGTGGACGCGGTCAATTGCAGGAAGATCTCTTCGAGGCTCACCCCGACGGCGTGAAGTTCGTTCAGGTTCCATCCTGCCTCGACCACCGCGCGCGCCAGTCCGGGACGGATATGCCGTCCTTCCAGACTCTCCACGGTAAAGTGAATCTTGCCATCGTGGCTTTCTTTTGGCAGAACGCGGCTGACGCCCTCCACCCGTTCCAGCCGCTGCTGAACCTGCTGCGGACTGAGATCGCCATTCGCCGCCATTACTTCCACGGATACGGTCTCCGCGCCGCGCAGACGGCTGGTGAGATTCTCGACCGTGTCGGTCGCCACCAATTTTCCCTTGGCGATAATAATTACCGTTTCGCAGGTCTGCTCGACCTCGGGCAGAATATGCGTCGAGAGAATAATGGTGTGTCTTCCGGCGACGGCCAGGCCTTTAATCAGATCGCGCGTCTCAATAATTTGATGCGGGTCCAGACCGGCCGTAGGCTCATCGAGGATCAGCACCTCGGGGTCGTGAATGATCGCCTGAGCCAGGCCGACGCGCTGCCGGTATCCTTTCGAAAGTTTGCCGATCAGCGTCTTTCTTAACGTCGGCGATGGCGCACTGTTCAGATACTTCGTTGATCCGCCTGGGCAGGATCGGAGCTGGGAACACCCTTAATACGGCCCACGAACTCGAGATACTCGTGAACCTCCATTTCGGGGTAGAGCGGCGGGGTTTCCGGCAAATAGCCGATTCGCCTCTTGACCTCCATGGGCTGCGTCAATACGTCAAATCCGGCCACGCTGGCGGAGCCGGCGGTCGGCGGCAGGAAGCAGGTCAGCACGCGCATGGTGGTGGTTTTGCCCGCTCCGTTCGGCCCAAGGAAGCCGACGATCTGACCTTTTTCAACCTCAAACGAGATATTATCGACCGCGATTTTGCGGGCGTATCGCTTGGTGAGACCTTCGACTTTAATCATAAAAATTACTCAGAACGAGTGAGAATGCCATCTGTGAGTGTCGAACATTTCATAATACGAGGCGCGGCGGGAGGGTGTCAATCGCGGAGGAAGGGAGAGAGAAAGAGCTTAGGTAGCTGGTGTTTATGGGGCGGGAGGCATGTTGAGGCGCTTTTCTACCTGCATCAGGCGGTCCTCAATCGAAGCTAGACGGCTGCGGATGGCTGCCTCATTTCCTTCTAGCACGCTCAGGCGCTTGTTATTGATCTCGGCGAAGCTGTAGAACGCTTTGAGAAGCCGGGTCTCAGAGTCGGTGATCCGCTCGACGAGGTCATTGTAGCCGTGGTTCATCTCGGCCCGAACCTGCTCGAAGCCTTGTTCAACGCGTTGCTCAAGCTGTTCGATGCGCTGCTCAACGCGCTCGATGCGCTGCTCAACGCGCTCGATATGCTGCTCCACGCGCTCGATATCCCGCCGGGTTGCTGGTTGTTCGCCGTTCTCCATTAGCGTCTTTTCAATGGTACTCCACTGGGTTCATCTCTCATCCCATTTCCTTGTGATCTCGTCAATCACTTCGTCCGGCCGATTTGTATATACCCAAAACAATTGAATTGCATTTGTGCCCCTCACTTGCATTTTCAATGCGCCGCTGGCCTTGGTGAACTTAAGACGTTCTTCCCCAGCCTTGGCGGGCGTGATGAGGCCTAATCCGATCTTAGTAACGAGCGGGCTGGATTTGGCGGCCTCAACAGCCGGAATCGCACTCGGGATTACGGTGGAATGCCGCCCGTTGAACTTCGATCCCTTGAGCAATCCTTTGATGTGGCTCACGGACAGATTCTCCGGGTTGGGGCGGCTGGTGGGATTTGAACCCACGACATCCAGAACCACAATCTGGCGCTACTACCAACTGAGCTACAGCCGCCGTGCACTCTCAGCTTATCATCCCAAACCAGCTCGCTTCCAAAGTTCATCGACTCGCCGGCGAACGTTATCCGACATTCTGATCACGTCCGGCCACGGCCGTGTAAACCCTTCACCGGGCCACTTGCGCGTCGCGTCGACGCCCATTTTCGATCCGTAATTCACCAGCCGGCTGGCGTGATCGAGCGAATCGACCGGACCCATTACGAATTGGATGTCGCGTTCCGGATCGATATTGTTCAGCGCGCGCCATGCCACCTCACGCACGTTCTGCACGTCGACATCCTCATCCACCACGACGATGCATTTCGAAAACATCGCCTGCCCCAGGCCCCAGATGGCGTGCATCACCTTGCGGGCGTGTCCCGGATAAGATTTGCGGATGGCCACCAGAATCAGATTGTGGAAAATGCCCTCGGCAGGCATCGCAATGTCCCGGACTTCCGGCAACTGAAGCCGCATCAGCGGGAGGAAAATGCGTTCGATGGCCTTGCCCATGTAGAAATCCTCCATCGGCGGCGGACCGACGATGGTCGTCGCATAGATGGGATTCTTGCGATGCGTGATGCAGGTGATGTGGAAGACCGGATAGTCGTCTTCGAGAGAATAGTATCCGGTGTGGTCGCCGAAGGGACCCTCCCGCCGTAGCTCGCCCAGTTGGACATAGCCTTCGAGGACGATCTCGGCCTGCGCGGGCACCTCCAGATCGCAGGTCTTGCACTTGACCATCTCGACCGGTTTCGAGCGCAGGAAGCCCGCGATCATCATCTCATCGAGATCGGGCGGAAGCGGCAGGATGGCGGAATACATGGTGGCCGGGTCGGCGCCGATCGCCACCGCGACATCCATGCGCTTCGCTGCGCCCGCCTGCGCGCGGCGATAATGCTCGGCGCCCTGCTTGTGAGTCTGCCAGTGCATCCCGGTAGTGCGGTCGTCGAAAACTTGGAGGCGGTAACAGCCGCAATTGCGCTTCCCGGTGTCGGGATTGCGCGAAAACACCATCGGCAGCGTGATGAAGCGGCCGGCGTCCTGCGGCCAGCACTGAAGAATCGGAAGGTGCGACAGCGAGAAATTATCTCGCCTCACGACTTCCTGACAGGGGCCGTGAGATACGGTTTTCGGAAAGAATGCGCCCATCTCGGCGAGCTTCGGCAGCATCTTGAGCTTTCCGATGATCCCTTCCGGCATGCGCATTTCCAGGAACTCCGAGATGCGCCCGGCGACTTCATCCACGGATGAAACTTCGAGCGCGATCTGCATTCGGCGCTCGCTGGCAAAGGCATTGATGAGCACCGGAACGCTGGAGCCTTTGGGTTTCTCAAACAGCAGCGCGGGGCCGCCCGATTTCACGCTGCGGTCGGCGAATTCGGTGATTTCGAGAATCGGGTCCACTTCAAAACGGATGCGTTTAAGCTCGCCGTGCTTTTCAAGCGCGCGCACGAAGTCGCGCAGATCGGTATAGGCCATATTTTGACTATCATTGAAGATCGTATGACAAACAGGACCGCATTAGTTACCGGCGCGACCCGGGGGATCGGGCGGGCATGCGCACAAGCGCTCTCCGACGCCGGCGTTCGCGTGGTGCTGGCGGCCCGCGACGCGGCCCGGCTCGAAGAAGCCGCGGCGAAATTCCCAACTCCACCTGTGTCGAGATGGATCTCGCTTCGCCCGAATCGATCAAACAAGCTTTTGGCGCGGCCGGCAAGGTCGACATCCTCGTAAACAACGCCGGAATCGCCAAGGACGGGCTCGCGCTCCGCATGAAAAAGGACGATTGGGACGCGGTGCTCGCGACCAATCTCACGGGAGCATTTCTCGCGATCCAGCAGGTGCTACACGGAATGATGAAAGAACGCTGGGGGCGCATTATCAATATTTCGTCGGTGGTGGGCGAGTCCGGCAACGCGGGGCAAGCCAACTATGTAGCTTCCAAAGCGGGGTTGATCGGACTGACGAAATCGCTGGCGCAGGAGATGGGCTCCCGCAACATCACCGTAAATGCGATCGCTCCCGGATTCATCGAGACCGACATGACGGCACTCTCTTTCGCAGGAATTAAAAGACAACATGCTGGCCCATATTCCTCTGAAGCGGTTCGGGCGCGCGGAAGAAGTTGCAGCGGCGGTTCGATTCCTAGCGAGCGAGGAAGCCGGCTATATTACCGGGCACGTGCTCAACGTGAACGGTGGAATTTACATGTGATCGCCTCTTTCACAGCGGCGAGCACGTCCGGATGATCTTGACGAATCACCGTTCCCGAAGGGCGCCATCGCTGAAACGTTCGCTCGCTGACGAATCCCGCGAAAACGGTAACTAATGGAACACCGCAGGCGCTGGCCACATGCTGGCCCGCCGAATCGTAACCAATGTAGAGACGGCTGCGCGCGATCTGCGCCGCAAAAGGAGCGAACGCGCCATCATGCGTGCGCATAGCTGGTGTTTTTGAAAAAGAAAGCGCCCGCTCCACTCGTTCGCGTTCTTCCGCGCTGCCGCCTTTATCGATCAGAACGGATGCCCCTGTTTCGGCCAAGATTTCCAGCAATTCGCGCTCGAACTCATCGCCGATCCGCTTGGCCGGATTCTCGCCGACTCCGAGGCTAACGGTGATCTCGGCAGGAGCCCCGGTAGCAGGCAGCGGAGCGATGAACGGGCGGGCGCCTTCAACGCCGAACACCTCGCGAGCCCATCGCGCGGCAAGCGCGGAGAGCGTCTCCTCTCCATCGCCGCCATAAGCCCGGCTCTCGAATAAAAAATAACGATCGTCCGGACACACTCGAATCACCCCAAGCTGCGTCAGTCGCGAATCCGGATCGATGACAATGCCATCCTCGAACCAAAGCGATGCCGACGCGCGCAGCCGCTCGCCCAGCGTGCCGCCGCGGATATAGAGGAGCCGGGAAGTGCCGGATTCGTGGATCGGCTTCGAACAGTTCATACGATTTTCGCGGACCTACGAACACGATCTCCGCGTCCGGGTAACGGCGTTTGGCCATGTCCAGCAGCACGCTGGTGACCGCGACATCGGCGCCCAGCGTAATGCGCGAGAGAACGTACACACGATCGGCGGCCGCCGGGCGGCGGATGAGTTTCAACGGCGAGTCCGGCAGCGCGCCTCCAGCTCCGGACAGATGCGGCGAATGATCTGCTTAAACAGCTTCCGCATAGGTCCTGCACAGCCGCGGCTCGAACAGATCTCCCAGCCGCTCGACCACCACCGAAAAAAATGCGCGGCCCTCATCCACCGCCAGCGCGCGGTCGAGCAGCTCCGATGGCCACGCTTCGCCGCGCAGACAATAACCGAGCAACTCGGTACAGCTATCGTCCGACTGGCTAGAGATATTTCCCAACCAGCAGCTCCAGCTTTATTCCGCGTGGCCTCCGGAATCGCATTGCGATCGGTAATCAAAGCGTGGGCCAGCGCGGAACCGCACTTGCACGTGCGCGCGGCAGGAATGGCCCGCACCGCGGCCCTGATCACCTTAGCCGCATTCGACGCATTGCTGGTCAGGTTGGCGACGATGTCGTCGACGGTTACCGCGTCGTGATCCTTATGCCAGCAGTCGTAATCCGTGACCATCGCGAAAGTGACGTAGCACATCTCAGCTTCCCGCGCGAGCTTGGCTTCCTGTAGATTCGTCATGCCGATGACGTCCATGCCCCAACTGCGGTAAAGATTCGATTCGGCGAGGGTCGAAAACGCCGGACCTTCCATGCACAGGTAAGTTCCGCGGGGCTTGGCGTTCACTCCCACCTTGGCGCACGCAGCGGCTGCGACCCCGGCGAGCTGCGGGCAGATGGGATGGGCGAAGCTGATGTGCGCGACCAAACCTTCGCCAAAAAATGTCGAGACACGCCCGCGCGTGCGATCCACGAATTGATCGGGAATAACGAAGTCGAGCGGCTTGTGTTTCTTCTTGAGCGAGCCGACGGCGCTGAGCGAGAGAATACGCTCCACTCCCAGCAATTTAAATCCATAAATATTGGCGCGAAAATTCAGCTCCGAAGGTGAAATGCGATGTCCCCGGCCGTGCCTCGATAGGAATGCGACCTCCTTTCCCGCCAGTCTGCCGAGGAGGTAGGCATCTGAAGGCGCGCCCCACGGCGTTTCGAGAATCACGCTCTTCGCGGGCTTCAAATCCCGGCATTGAGTACAATCCGCTGCCGCCGATAATTCCTACCGGTTTCATTCCTGGATCAACTCCAGCAGCACTCCTCGGGCGGAATCCGGATGAACGAACACGTAGAGATGTCCACCCGCGCCCGCGCGTGGCTCGTTCAGCAGGCGCGCTCCCGAGGCTCGCAACCGCTCGACGGCGGCGTGCAGATCGGGAACGCGGAGAGCCACGTGATGCAAACCCTCCCCGCGCTTATCGAGAAATCTTCCAATCGCGGAATCCGCTTCGGTCGGTTCCAGCAATTCGATCCGTGGCCCGCCGAGGGGCAGCATCGCCACTTTGACTTTTTCCTGCTCTACGATTTCGCGCATGGATACTTGCAGGCCGAGCTGATCCTGATAGAACTGGAGCGCCTGGTCGAGCGAGCGCACGGCGATGCCCAGATGATCGATGGCGATCTTAGAATCGTTCGAGCCAGTCATGAAGAATCGAATAAGGATCGCGGCGCCGCTTCGGCGACCTCGCGGCCCGCGGCGGCGAAATCCGCATCGGGAATACGTTCGAGTAAGCGCTCCCGAAGCATTTCGCGAAGACGCAGGCTCCAGATTTCAGCCGTCGCGACTCGCGGCTCGAGCCCCGCGCATGATATTCACGCGCGGCCTCAAGCACCTCGGCAATGCCCTTCCCTTCGCTCGCCACTGCATGCACCACCGGAGGCGTCCATCCATCCGCGCGATGCGAAAGACCGAGGTAACTCTTGATCTCGCGTTCCAGCTTTTCCGCGCCCGGCAAATCGGCTTTGTTGATCACGAACACGTCCGCGATCTCCATGATACCGGCTTTGATCGCCTGTACGTCGTCGCCCATTCCCGGCACCAGCACGACCAGAGTGACGCCGGCCAGCCGTGCGATCTCGATCTCATCCTGGCCCACTCCCACGGTTTCCACCAGGACCACGTCGCGCCCGGCCGCATCGAGCAGCATGGTCATCTCCGTAGTGGCAGCCGCGAGCCCGCCCAGCCACCCGCGCGTCGCCATGGAGCGGATGAACACTCCCGGATCGGCATGATGCCGCAGCATGCGGATGCGATCGCCGAGAATTGCGCCGCCGGTATACGGGCTGCTCGGGTCGACCGCAATCACGCCCACAGTTTTCCCCTCGGCGCGCAGGACTTGAGTGAGCTGATCGCACAGCGTGCTCTTACCGGCGCCGGGCGCACCGGTCACGCCCAGGATGAGCGCGCGTCCGGTTCGCGGAAACAACTGGCGCAGAAGAATCTCGGCCTCGGGACGCCGATTCTCGATCCAGCTCGCCGCGCGGGCCAACGCGCGCACGTCGCCATCCAGGATTCTTTGCGCGGCGTCTTCGAGCACCGCTAGCTTTCGCCCTTCAGCAATTGCCGCGCGATCACCAGGCGCTGGATTTCACTGGTCCCTTCGCCGATGGTGCAAAGCTTCACGTCGCGATAAAACTTCTCAACCGGATAATCCTTGATGAAACCGTAGCCGCCGTGAACCTGCAGCGCCTCATTCGCCACGCGCACGGCCACCTCGGAAGAAAACAGCTTGGCCATTGCCGACTCCTTATTGACGCTGTGCCCCTGATCCTTGAGCCAAGCCGCGCGCAAAGTGAGCAGCCGGGCGGCATCGATCTCAGTGGCCATGTCCGCCAGCTTGTTCTGAATCGCCTGAAATTCGGAAATAAAGCGCCCGAATTGTTTCCGATGCTTGGAGTAAGTCAGGGCGGCTTGATAAGCGCCCTGGGCAATGCCCACCGCCAGCGCGGCGATCGAGATGCGGCCGCCGTCGAGAATCCGCAGGCTGTCGACGAATCCTTCGCCGCGTTTGCCCAGGAGCTGCGTCGCCGCCAGACGGCAATCCGTGAACAGCACCTCGCCTGTTGGCGAACAGCGCATGCCGAGCTTATTTTCCTTGTTTCCCACCCGGAAGCCCGGCGTGCCTTTTTCGAGAATGAACGCCGAGATCCCATGATGCGACGCCGCGCGGTCCGTTACCGCCATCGCGACGCACACGTCGGCGATATGGGCGTTGGTGGTGAAGGTCTTGCCGCCGTTCAGCACCCACATCATCGTGGTCCAGCACCGCGGTGGTGCGCGTGCCACCGGCATCGGAGCCGGCTTCAGGCTCGGTCAGCGACCAGCATCCAATCCATTCTCCGGAAGTGAGCTTCGGGAGATAGCGCAGATGCTGCTCGCGATTTCCGGCCAGGTAGATATGATTGGTGCAGAGCGATACGTGCGCCGCAACGCTCAGAGCGATGGACGGATCTACGCGGGCGATCTCCTCGACCAGGATTGTGTAGTCGACGTAGCTGTAGCCGGAGCCGCCCAGTTCCTCCGGAAAAACTGCGCCGAGCACACCCATGTGGCCCAAAGCGCGAAAAACGTCGAGGGGAAACACCTGGGTTTCATCCCATTCCATGACATGGGGCTTGATCTCGGCCTCGGCAAACTCCCGAATGGTTTTGCGAAGCTGCTTCTGTTCCTGCGTGTATCCGAAATCCATATGGGGAGTGAATTTAGAGTGTTCTATCGGCGGGCGGTTGACAGGTCCTAATGACACATTTTGGCCTGGAGTTCACTTAGGGAAAAGGGGGCGCATTTGGTGGCTAGACCGCTTAGCGGCCAGGTGGCAAGGCGGAAGGGGGAACAGGAGCGATTCTTTTAAGATCCAAGCGCCTATTCCGATCGATTGATTTGTCCGGGCAACTCTCATCCTCTTCCAACGGATGCGCTTCCGACTCGACCCTCCGCCGGAACGTCGCCTGCTGGCGACGCAACAGTTCTATTAACTCCTGATTCTTCCAAAACTGTTGTGTCTTGTGTTGCGGCATTTGCAAGATCCTCTTCTATTATGTCGTCTGAAATAAACTTTTGCCACGGGGAGGAAGAAGGTATTAGCGTATAACTGCCAAGTTCTTCCAGCAGCGCAAGTTCGTCATTAGTACATGCGCGGACAATCTTGAACTTGGTCGCGGCCTCTTCTCTGTCGATAACGAATCCATGGGAGGGATAACTGCTAATGAGGGCCTGTAGCGTTTCATCTTCGAAGTTTTGGCTTTTTTCCATCAATCTCTTCCCGTACTCTTTTGCAATCGCCATCGACCGATTGACTTCCCCCATGTGAATCGGATCAATCTGCCCCGAAATCCTGGAATAGAGCGCTTCGGTTAGCTTCGCCGCAACCTCTGATGCAGTGCGGACAGTAATTCGTCCTCCGCTCCTCGTCGTTAGAGACAGTAAGAAATGATCAAATGCATCCTGGGCATTCTCGTACAAAGCTGTGAGCGCGGTCATTACCGTCAAACCGGATTCTTGACCCCATAAATCGTCCTTCTTGGCTATTTGGATATCAAGCGGCCCAATCTCACCGTGGTCCGAGAACGCCAATTCCTGCGCACCGAGTAGCAAAAGAGTTCCGGCGCTCTTACAGATTCCGGACACGCAGACTGTGAACCTGTTGTAGTGATTTTGAATACAGCGGGCAATTCGATATGCCACATCTGGATCACCGCCATTGGTGACCAGGATCATGAATAAGTTTGGCCTGCATTTTCTTGTGCTGAGCCACTTGATTATCCTTCGATCACGATGGCGCTCGATCGGAGCATTAAAGATCAAAATGTCTGTATCTGAGGTAGCTACGATCCGCCTCATAATCTGCGTAGCCGTTTGAGACCATACCATTATCTGCGGTCCTTTAGGTCCGCAATCATATCACAACGGAAGCGCTCTAACTCGCTGCCCTAGCACTCCCACCCAGTGAACGAATTTCGTCGTCCGGCGGGTACATCGCTCCCTGAGTCAAGCTTTTTAGCCGCCTATCGGCGGAACGCCAACACCGCGTTTAAGCCCGCCAAATGCGAATGAGTTCGAGAGCGCCCACTCGACCTGAGCGCGCCGCGCGGTATTGGGCACCACATCCAGATCGCAGGCGGGATCGGGCCCGGTAAAATTCGCGGTCGGCGGAAGGATACCCTCATGAAGCGCCAGCAGCGTGGCCACAGCCTCCAGCGCTCCGGCCGCTCCGAGCGCATGGCCATGCATCGATTTGGTGGAGCTGACCGGCAGCTTCGCGGCGTGCGCGCCGAACACGGAACGGATGGCCTCGACTTCCGTGGAATCGTTCGCGGATGTTCCGGTACCGTGCGCGTTGATGTATCCGATGTCTTCGGGACCGCGCCTGAATCGAGCAGAGCCGCCCGCATAGCGCGCGCCGCACCCAGCGCCGAAGGCTGCGTAATATGGTATGCATCCGACGACATCCCGAACCCGGCGATCTCGCCCCATATTTTCGCGCCGCGCGCTTGCGCGCGCTCCAGCGGCTCCAGCACCAGCATGGCTGCGCCCTCGCCGAGGATCAGTCCGCGGCGATCGCGCGAAAACGGGCGGCAGGTATCCGGCGAGACCACGCGCATCGCCTCCCAGGATTTGAGCAGTCCCAACGAAAACGGCGCTTCGCTTCCCCCGGCGATGGCGAGATCGACCACTCCGCTGCGCACCATCCAGAACGCCTGTCCGATGGCGTGATTCGCGGAAGAGCACGCGGTCGAGATAGTGTACACCGGCCCGGTGATGCCGTATTCGAGCGAGATGCGGCTGGCGCCCGCATTGGCCATCACGCGAGGAATCGTCAGCGGATGAAAGCGCGTGCTCTTCCGCTCGTATAGATCGCGGAATCCCTCATCTTCCGTGGTCTGGCCTCCCACGCAAGAGCCGGTTATAATAGCCGTCGATTCTCCGATCCCAGAGCTGAAATCGAGTCCGGCATCCGCGACAGCTTCGCGCGCGGCCACCACTGCGAACTGGGCGAAGCGATCGAGGAAACCCGCCTCCTTTTCATCGAAGAAATCCGTGGCGCGATAATCCAGAACTTCGGCGGCGTTGGAGAAGCGCAGCAGACCTTCGGGCACCAGAGTCATGGGCGGATTCCACTGCGGCCGGCGATCAGCGCTTCCCAAAATTCGGCTCGGCTCCGACCCAGGGCCGAAATCACGCCGATACCGGTCACGGCCACTCGCCGGTTCACGCCGATTTCGCCGGTTTGGCCGCGAGCAGCGTCTCGATCCCTTCGACCATCTCCCGCACTGTGCGAATTTGTTTCGCTGCGTCGTCCGGGATGTCGATATCGAACTCGCCCTCGATCGCGAAAAGAATGTTGATGCCATCGAGAGAGTCGATTTTCAACTCCTCAAATGTGCTGTCGATCGTCACCGACTCGGGCGGGATGTGTTGCGTCTTGGCGATCACCCCGGTGACGCGCGCGATTAGTTCGTCGGACATAGAATCTGGCTCACGGTTTCAAAGCGGAAGCCGCGCTGCCTTCAACTCCGGGATCGCCAACTCGAGGGCCTCGAGCGTGGCGCGGATATCGGGCGAGCGCTGCACCCGCCGGCCATCGTGGAGACAGATAATGGCTCCATTGACCGCGCGCCGGAGCAGAAGTTGGGAAATGCGATGCGCAGGCCACTCCCAATCGTGACCGATCACGGTCCACATCACGCCCAAAAGATGGAGACGCCGCTGGGCGTACCCCACGCCGAACCAGCGTGCGCCGAAGGGAGCGCGGAACAGGCGGGGCGTGACTCCAGTGATCTGTCGAATGGTCTCCTGCGCCAGAATCATCTCCTTGAATATAAATTCCGGAGATTGAAAATAGAGGTGCGGATGCGAGTCCGTATGATTGCCGATCTCATGCCCGGCTACGGCCACTTCCCGCGCGATCTCGGGGCAGCGGCGGACATTTTTTCCGCACATGAAAAATGTGGCGCGAACCTCGTGCGCGGCCAGGATCTTCAGCAGCGCCGGGGTGGACTCGCTAGGGCCGTCGTCGAAAGTCAGCGCGAGCGCGGGACGCGAGCGATTCCCGCGATACACCGACGGTCCGAAGATCTTCGACGATCGCCCACGCACTGCATACGAGAAGAATCCGGCCGCAGCCAGAATGCCAGCCGCGGCGCCGATCAGCGACACCGCATGGTAACCTTTATGATACAGTCCGAGCCTCTTATTTCGCTGTGAATTTCAAGTCGGTGATGCCGATCTCGTCGTTGCCCTGGATCAGGAATCCGAACTTGCCTTGAGTGAAGTTGCGGCCCGGCTCGGAAAAGGAATCGAGAACGATCCAGTCGTTGCCATTGCGGATCTTGTGGACCAGGCGATCGGGCGTTATCTCGATCTGAATAGTGTACGCCTTCTGTTTGTCGAGATCATGCTGCGCCTTTTCGCGCTCGAGCTTTTTTCCGTTCTCGACCACCTCCGCCCAGAAATTCTTCCGGTCCAGTTCGAACAGCAGATAGTTTTTGGGGTCGAGGTATTGAACGCACCAGCGGATGCGTCCGCCGTGAAAAACATTGCCGCCTTTGAGCAGCTCCACCGTGAAGGTGAATACGCCGCTCGATGACAGCTTGTAGGGAATGAAACCGGCGCCCTGGTGCACCCACAGGTCGCCATCTTTTCTCCAGGCGGAGGGATCTTCAAAATCGCCCATCCCGTGCGCGGCCACCGCGGGCGGCGCAGGCACCCGCGCCAGCGTAAATTCGAGGCTGCGCGTCTCGCCCCCGGCCACCTGCACCCGCTCGGTGCGATCGGTATACCCAGGCGCCCGGGCTGAAAAAACATAGCTCCCCTGCGGCAGCTCCACTTGATTAGCCGCGGACTTCGTGAGCTTCCGTTTCATCGGCGCGGCGATAGGTAACGATCGCACCCGAAGGCGCTCGCACGAGCTTGATAGTCGCATTGCCGGCGGCTAACACTACGTCCGCGCCGGAGAGCGCCACAGTCTGGCCGGCCTTGAAGGTGCGCTGAATTCTCTTGGGCGCATACTGATCGCGTCGAAGCTCGATGGTGTGATCGCCAGGCGCTACTGAGTTGTAAAAGAAACTTCCGTCCGCGCCAACGCTGCCGACACTTTTCTGATCGAGCAGCACTTCGGCGCCAGCCATGCCGCCACGAATCTGTAATACGCCCTCCTGCGGCAGTGCTTTCAGGGCGAACTCGAGCCGCACTTCGTCGCCCTTCTTCACTTCAGCGGTTTGCGGCGGTGTCTCTTCAAAACCGTCCTTGGCGACGCGAACCGTTACCGGACCGAGGGTCTGAATCCGCACCTGCCCGTGTTCCGTCCTCCGCCGGTATTCTTTGTTATTGAGAAACACACGTACATCGTCAGCGCCTGTGGAAACGATCAGCGTGCCGGCGTTCACGTCGGATTTAAGGAAGGCCGTCAACATCGGCGCTGGACCGAAGTTCTCTTTCACGCTGCGCTCGTCTTTGCCCTCGCCCACGACAATCTCATCTACGCCTGGCTGAAAATCCTTGAGGTCTACCCCTGCGGGTCCGGCATCTTCTTGAGGCTGCCCGTTCAGCGCCACCTTCAGCGGACCCGAATTGGTAATCGCGCGTGCTTGACTTCCGAGACTCGATATGAGCAAGGCAGCCAGATTGTGGGTCGTGACGGTACCCACGACGGCAGGAGGTTTGGCATCGGCAATCTCGAAGGAAAATGAGGCATCACGGTTCCCGCTGGTGATTTTCACCGTATGCGTGCCCGGCGCAACACGATCGAGGACGAACTGGCTGTCCACCAGATCGGCAGGCGGCTGATCGTCAATAACGATCTTGCCTTGCTGGAGATCGGTAAAAATTCGCAGAGCCTGGGCCTGCGGCGGTAGCGTGAGATTGATCGACGCGGGACGTCCGGCGGCCAGGGCCAGTTCGCTCGAAGCCGGCTCGTATCCATCCAGAAATGCCGTTACCAGATAATTTCCGGGCGCTAGAGTCACCTGGCAGTTCGACGTGCATTGAGTTCCACCGTTCGCCTGTCCCGCACGCGCCTTGTCCCAAAGCCACACGTACGGAGGCTCCCGGCGGTATCGTGGTAATCGCCACCTGGACCCCGGCCGGAGGCGTCTTGAACAGGTTGTGCTTACGCGCCTGATTCACCAGGAGCGCGATGAGGACTATGGAGACGACCGAACCGGCCACAGCTCCCAGCACCAGTGCGCGTTTCCAGTTGACGGGAGCGCGCGGCGGGCGGCGGCTTAATGGAGATGGCGGCTTTACTACCGGGAGAGGTGGAGGCGCCACCGTTGCAGGCACTGCGGGCGCCGGAGGCGGCGGCGTTTTGGCGGTTCTCTCCTTCTGCTTAAGCCAAGCGCCGCGCGTTACCAGGTGCTGCTTGATATCGCCCACCGCCAGTTGCACTTCGAAATCACTGGGGTGCTGGCGGGCAATCTCATCCAGTCTGTAGAAAATGGGCTTGAGAGCCGCCACATCGGAAACCAGATCTGACCTGCCGTTCCAGGTTTTGCAATTCGTCGAGCGGATTCAAATTCTAGGCACCCAAGTTGCTATCCTACACTAGGTTCGTGACCATCGCCCTGGATGCCACTCCGCTGTCGATTTCGACCGGCGGCGTCGCTCGCTATACCCTGGAGCTGGCGCGCGCCCTGGCCGGCAATTTTCCGGACGATTCATACTGGCTGGTCTCTGATCAGCCGTTCCCGATGCCGGAAAATGCGCCGGGCAACCTGCAACGGGGGGAAGGTCCGCATACGCCAGCCGCACGCAGATGGTGGCTCTGGGGTCTTCAGAAAGAACTGACGCGGCGGCGGGTGGATTTGTTTCACGGGACCGATTTCACAGTACCCTATCTTCCGCTGCGGCCGAGCGTGATGACCGTGCATGATCTTTCGCCATGGCTCGATCGCGCTTGGCAGCCGCAATCCGGGCGCGTACGGCGGCGCACTCCTTGGCTACTGCGGACTGGGGTCGCCAGCATGGTGATCACCCCGAGTGAAGCCATACGGCGCGCGACTATTGAGCGCTTCCGGCTGCCGGCGCAACGCGTCGTCGCCGTGCCTCTGGCCGCTTCTGAACATCTTCGACCAATCGCCGTTAGGCCCGCCGCGTACGCCGTATTTCTTGTTCGTAGGTACGCTCGAGCCGCGCAAGAATTTAGAGCGCTTAGTAGAGGCGTGGCGGGAAACGCGCAAGACGCACCTGGTCGATCTGGTCTTGGCTGGACGCGTTGCGGGAAGATTTCAAGCCGCCCGCAAGCCGAGCCGGGTCTGCGATCTTCGCGGCCCGGTGCCAGAGGCTGAGTTGGCGTCGCTCTACTCGGGAGCGCTGGCTGTCGTTTACCCGTCCCTATATGAAGGGTTCGGGCTGCCGGTGCTCGAGGCGATGCAATGCGGGGCACTGGTAATCGCTTCGAAGGATCCGGCTATCGTGGAAGTCACAGCGGGAGCGGCGGTGCACGTCGAGGCTGGCGACACGCGAGCGCTGGCTCAGGCGCTGAAGGCCGTAGCGGATGCACCCGCAAATTTCTCGTCCATACGGGAGCGTGGACTGCGGCGCGCGCGGGAGTTTTCCTGGCGGCGCACAGCCGAGCGTACTCGCGAGGTATATGACCAGGCCAGACGCGTCTTCAGCTCCTAACGCCCTGTTCCTCACACCCGAGCCGCCCGTCGCGGGTTCGGGCGGCGGAGGGATGCGGTCGGCTTCCCTGCTCGAATACTTGCGCGGAAAGTACGCGGTCCAGGTTGCCAGTTTCACTCTGCCTCGCCATTCGAAAAGACATGCTCGCGCGAGTGTGGCGGAACGGCTGGAGGTTAGCGCGAGGTGCGCCCCCACTGTTCGACCGCTATGCGGGCTTCGATTCCCAGCTTGCTCCATTTCTCGAAAGCCGGCGCTATCGAATTGCCGTGATCGAGCACTTCTGGTGCGCATCCATACGCCGCATTGGTGCGGCCGCATGCGGATTGCCTGGTGCTGGACCTGCATAACATCGAAAGCGAGCTGGCGCGGTCCCATGCGAGCGCCGCACGGAGTCTGGAGGCGATGGCTTTCTCGCGGTTCGCCGCGGCGTACCGGCGCCTGGAATCGGTCTGGTTGCCGAAGTTCGATGCGGTACTCGTGGCGTCGGAAGAAGATCGCCGGCGTGTGGAGCACCCTCGCGTATACGTGTACCCAAACGCTCTGCCGGAAATCGCGTGTCCAGAAATTCCCGAGGAGGATTGTATTGTCTTCAGCGGAAATCTTGAATATCACCCCAATATCCAGGCCGTGCGGTGGTTTCATTCGCGGGTCTGGCCGCTCGTGCGGGCGCGCTTCCCGCGAATCGAATGGCGTCTGGCCGGGTGCAATGCGCATGGCGTTGCGAGCATCGTCGCGGGGGACGAGCGAATTCGCATCGTGGGCGCGATGGACCACGCGATCCCGATTTTGGCGCAAGCGAAGGTCTGCATCGTCCCTCTTCTTTCGGGCAGCGGCACGCGTTTCAAAATCCTTGAAGCCTGGGCTGCCGCACGCGCCGTCGTCTCGACCAGTATCGGCGCCGAAGGCTTGGGCGCGCGAGCGGGAGAGCATCTCCTGTTGGCGGATGAGCCTGAACAATTCGCGAATGCTATCGCCAGGCTGCTCGAATCCCCCGATATGCGCCGCCGATTGGGCACGGCCGGGCGAGCGCTATACCTGGATCGATACACGTGGGCCTCGGCCTGGAAACGTCTGGAGGAAGCCGGAATTTAAACTCACGAAGTCCGCAACTATTCGGGAGCAATCGACCGGGGAACGGGTTTCTCCGATCGGGGACTCGCGGCAAATCGGACCCGCAGCATTCTCCGCAACGTAAGCGGCGCGGCCAGTGGCCAAAGCAACGGTATGGACGTTGCTAATGCGCAGACCCCATCCAATCCCTCTAGCGGGCCGCTTGCTGCGGAGATGATCAAATTTCTACGCGCCCGTGCCGAATTGATGTCAACCTCGCGCGTCAATATCCGTACGTTATTAAAGGATAAACACCGGAAAACATCGAGAACCTTCAACACATTTGCTAACCGCTGGGATGCCTGCGACTGCGCGTCATAAGAGACGGTTAGTTGCCGGCACACGCGAACGCTCACAATGCCGCTGACCCAATTCCAAACCCGCGTAAGGTCTGGCGCCTCGACAAATAGAATGTAGCCCGAAAGAACGTCCCATTCGAATAACGGAATGTTGAACGAAAATTCAAGAAATAGATGAAACACGACTCCAATCGCCAATATGTAGTAGCGTAGATCCTTAATCCAAATCAGGACCCCTAGAGAGAATTCGAGCAGCAGTGTCGACCATGTTTCCAGCTTGAGCATCATGGGATCTAGAAGGAAGGACGGCATAGAAAACCGGCGGATCTCGTCAAGATGATAGACATAATACAAAGCGGTCCCTTGCACCCATGGAACTCCCTGCGCCTTCCACCAGAATGCAGTGAAATAAAGGATCGACAGCTCGAGCTGAATCATGCGCTGCGCCCAGGGAAGAACGGGTGCGATTGCGACGCCTTCCTTCCCGCGCCAGATGCGGATCAGACGGTCGATCGAAATGGCGGCGCCAGCCGGCGCAAACATCAGAAAGAATCCGGCCACGCGCAGAAATGTGTCTCCCCCATGTGTAATATACAGATTCCTTTGCTGGATGGAGGTGAGGCAGAGAAATACCATCACGCTATTAAGCCGAGTAAAAAATCCAATGGTCAACAATACAGCCGATGCTAGGAATACCCAGAACAAGGCTTTAATCCATTCATCGTTTTGCGGCAACACTGCAAACCAGTTGAGTCTGGTTCCCGGTTCGACCTGATGCATGGTGGAGAGACTGATCCACGAGTGCGCGCCATACCAGTTCAGCCAGTCCTGGTGCAGCAACATGAGCGTTAGAACAACCAGCCCCCCATAAAGAATGCGGAAAAGGGCTATCGGCACGGGAGACTGAGGTGAGAAGAAAAAACGGTTCCAGGCTTCAGCCAACGATCGCAGTGTCAATTTAAGTCCCTGGGATTAACCGTGTAGGTATAAAAGATATAGGCTCTCCACGGCGACGGTTGGTATTCGCCGTCTGCGCGGGGAACTATATCGGACCAATACCGGACGAGAGACACCGATTTCACAGGAACGGCACGATTGTTGTTCAGCCTTGCGATAAATCGCGCCGTATCCGGCCACAGGGCCGAGTTCGTGTCCTCTTTCAGGTTCTCTACAAATTTGCGATATCGCTCCTTGAAGTATCGGTCAATTAGGCTCAGCTGTTCCATTCGTGGGAATGACCACTTTCGAGTATTCCCGTCCTGATAAACTATGATCGCTTCGACATAGCTGTTGATCGATTTTGGAGACGGTGAGAACATGTCCCACGTCTGAAATAACCCAGACCATGCCAAATACGGACGAAACGTTTGTTTAAAAACCGCAGTTAGGGGAATCGTCAGCGGCACAGCCCAGCAAGTTATGGCCACCAAATTAAAGATCAGGAAGATATTAATAAGAACCCGTTTTCCGCGAGCGAGCCAATCGACACTCACTGTCGGCGTGCGACCTTGTGAGGAATCCAATTTCGATGACGACTTAAGCTCGCGAACCATACTCTGAGTCTCCGACTAGAGTAGATGCGTCTCCTCGCCAAATGTTTCATACAACAATCGCCATAAAAGACGGCCGAGACGAGCTATTTAGACCCGGCGCGCCAGCAGGAGGGTCATGTCGTCCTGCAGTTCCTCGGAAGCCGTCCATTGGCGAACGCTCTGCGATCACCAATTCGATAATCTGATCCTCGGAAAGATACGAATTGCGGCTGATCAGGTCGACCAGCCGGTCCTCCCCGAACATTTCTCCGTATTCATTCTCAGGCTCGGTGACGCCATCCGTAAAAAATGCGAGCAAGTCGCCGGATTTCAGATTCACCCAGCTCTCATCGTAAGGGGAAAGAGCAAATGCGCCGACGACGGTGCCGTTCACGTTCAGACGCTCCGGTACGCCTTCACGCACCAGCAGCGGCGGAAGGTGACCGGCGTTGGTGTAGCCAAACGAGCCGGTCGGCTCATCATAGACTCCCAGGCAAAACGTCGCGAACTTTTCGGGCGCGGTATGGGAATAAAGCTGCGTGTTCAGCCGGCCCACCACTTGAGACGTCGAGACCACCGGCGCTGGGCCGCCATTATCCGCGGCGGCAGCGACTTCCTTCCAGCTTTGCAACTGCGCGCGCAGCGAGCTTTGCAGCGTGGCCATCAACAGCGCCGCGGAAATTCCTTTCCCGGCCACGTCGCCGATCGCCAGCGCGATCTGCTTCTCGAGGATGGTTTCGTAATCGTAGTAGTCCCCTGAGACCAGACGCGCGGGCTGGCAGACAGCCGCCAGACGCAGAGTGCGCAGTTTCGGCATGGCCCGCGGATAGAGCTGGTTCTGCACCTCGCGGGCGATCTCAATTTCGGATTGGAGCCGCTCCTTTTCCTGGGCCACGACCAGCAATCGCTCCATATTCGCGGTCATCGCATTGAAAGATTCGCCTAGGACGGCGAGCTGGTCTTTACCTTTCACCTCGATCGATGGGAGAAATCGCCCGCTGTCACCCGCTGCATGCCCTGGTAGAGACGATGCACCGCACCCGTAATGGTACGCGTCAGGGAGATGCCGATGACTACGGAGATAATCTCCACAACCACGAACACGGCGAGTCCGCCGATCAGGAGAAATACCAATCCTTCCTGCGCCAGGTCGGCCTTGCGATTGAAAATAGTGGCCGCGACCGCCGAGGCCCGCGATCGCACATGGAGAATTCCTTGTTTTTGAGTCCCGGGATGGCCCCAATCCGAGACAGGAACTGTGGCGAACCACTGAAATTCGCTATCGAATCGATTCACTTGCCGGCGGCAGCCGGCTCTCGGCGGCGACGCCGGAGAATCCCACATGGCCCGTGTCCGGCTCGGCAAAATCAACTAGGCCCAGGCCAGGAACCAAACTCGCCAGGAACTCGCGTGTCAGCGGAGCGGTGATGGTGACGTCGCCGGATTCCGTCTTAGCGTAGGACCAAATGTAAAATCGCCCATCGCGGGTCAGCACGCCATCGGAGGGCTTCCATCCATCGTGCGGCGGGGGAAGCGAGCCATCCTCCGGATAACGCGAGTGACCGCCCGGATTGGCGCAGCAGAATCTCGATGCCCGGGTAACGCTCCCGATAAAAGAGTTCGACCATAGACTTCATCACTTCGGGACGGGCCGCGGGACTGGTATGTGCCAGGCTATCCGCGGCTGCCTGAAGGCCCGCCACGCGCCGGTCAAGCTCGCCCGCCATCAGGTAGACCACTACTTGGCGGGCCAGCAAACGCCCTGCTCCGCCCGCCAGCCCCAGCATCAGCAGGAATGGCAGCACGGAGATAAACAGGTAAGTGACCAGCAGTCGATTGCGCAGCCGCCATATCGCGTGACTCATGGCGCGCCGGAGCAGGCGTACTGCCAGCCACACGCCCGTGATCACGGCGCCGGCCCCGGCGACCGTCTCGAAGCCGCTTCCCGGGCGCGATCCGCCCGAGCGCCACATAGACCAGCAGCAGAATCGGGAAAGCTATGCCTACCCGGCCCAGCCATTGGTAAATCGTCCGGATCGTTATACCCTCGATTTCGCGATAGATGGTGTTTCTTTATCCGGCTCCAGATAATATCTGGTCAAGCCGCTTTCGAGCGATCGGAAGGCAGCATCGACGTCGTCGGCAATACTGAATAATTCCAGATCGCTTTCCGAGATCATGCCCGTGGCGCAGCAAGGCGTCGAAATTCAGCACTTCTTTCCAGAACGCCGATCCGTACAACACCACTACGATTTTTTTGACCAGCTTCTGGGTCTGCACCAGTGTGAGAATCTCGCACAGCTCGTCGAGTGTGCCGAATCCGCCAGGGAACACGACCAGAGCCTTCGCCAGATATGCAAACCAGAACTTGCGCATGAAAAAATAATGAAACTCGAAGGACAACTCCGGTGTGATAAAAGGATTAGGACGCTGCTCAAACGGCAATCCGATATTAAGCCCGATGTTCTTGCCGCCGGCATCCTGCGCGCCGCGATTCGCCGCCTCCATGATGCCTGGGCCTCCTCCGCTGCACACCACGAAGCGACGGGCGGAATCGGGGAGGTTGTTGGACCACTCGGTCACACGCCGGGCCAACTCCCGCGCGTCCTGGTAGTAGCGCCCGTTGGGACCGTCCTCGAAGGTGCGCGCCGAGCCGAAAAAGACGACCGTGTCGCGAATCTTCTCTTTGCGGAAATGCGAAAGAGGATACAAATATTCGCTCATGATCCGCAGAGAACGCGCATCCGGACTGTCCAAAAATTTGTCGTTCCGGTAGGCGAGAATCGGGTGCCCGGATTGGTCGGGCTTTCCATCTTGAGACTGATTCATGAATTTGGGTGACTGGCCCGCTCCAGGGCGGCGAGCCTTTTCTCCAATTGTCGCATTGTCTTCAGGATTTCCGGCAGCTTTGGAAACGCGGTTATCGCGCGCAACCACTCGCGAGCGTCGAACGCAGGCGAGCCGCTCATCACAGCGCCCGGTGCGACATCGCCGCCGATTCCGCTCTGCGCATAAATCACGGCGTCATCGTGGATCGTCAGGTGCCCCGAGACTCCGACCTGTCCGGCCAGCAGCACGTTCTTACCGAGTACGCTCGATCCGGCCAGTCCCGTCTGCGCGCAAACGATATTGTCTTCGCCGACGACAGAAGCGTGCCCTACCTGCACCAGACTGTCGATTTTTGCGCCTCGGCGCACCCGCGTCTCGCCTACCGTGGCGCGATCGACCGAAGTCAGCGTCTGAATTTCGACGTCATCCTCGATGACAGCGATTCCGCTCTGTACGATCTTATAATGCGTGCCGTCGGAGCGTTTAGCGAATCCGAATCCGTCCCCGCCAATCACCACGCCATTCTGGAGCGTCACGCGATGACCTACCCGGCAGGATTCACGCACCACCGCGTGGGAGTGAGCATAAAAATCATCCCCGATCTTGACGCCCTCATACAGAACTACGTGGGGATGCAGCACTGCATTTCGTCCGATGATCTACATTTTCGCCGATCACCGCAAATGGTCCGATGCTGGCGTTCTCTCCGATTCGTGCCGAGCGGGATACCGAGGCCAGGGGATGAATGCCGAGCGGCGGCCGCGGAGGCTGGTAGAACAACGCCAGAGCGCGTGCGAAATCCAGGTACGGGTTAGCCGAGATAAGCTGCGCTGCACCGAGTCCTTCGATAAATTCCGTAACCAGAACGGCGCCCGCGCGTGTGTGCTTGACCTTGCGCGAGTACTTGGGATTAGCAAGAAAGGTAAGATGTTGCGGGCCGGCCTGCTCCATGCCGGACACGCGCGTAATCTCCAGAGCACCGTCGCCGCGCAAATGGCATCCCAGTGCGCGCGCGAGATATCTAAGAGCCTCATCTAACCATTGAATTTATCGCGGCAAGTTGCTGAACAAAAATAATAAATTTCGCCTCCCACACGCTTCTGAAGGGCGGTGGACGCTGCGATGAAGGTTCCGCAAACTGGGTCTTTCTTAAGCTCGCCGCCGGCGGAAACATGCGGAGCCGGGCCGTGTCCGGGCTCGGCTCCGCATTTGGACGAACCATATTCCCGAATCCCTTGGAGATGATCCCGATCACCGATCGCAGAACGGTGATGATCAGCACCACCGCGATCAGTTCCAGGATCGCGCGGAACATTTTTGCCTTTCATGGCGCACCAGGGCGCGCCTCGTTTACTTCTTTTTATTCTGTGAGCGGCTTGCTGAAGTTGGTCTCCACAGAAGCGCCAATCGATGCGAGCATCTGCTTGGAAGCTTCGGCATATTGGCCGTTGGGCTGAAGCTGGAGATACTTCTGGAATTCTTCCGCGGTCCCCGGCGGCGGCGTGAGCTTGCCATCGGCACCCGTTGTCGCCTTACCGATCAGACAGATACCGTACTGATAATGAGCGTCGGCATAGTTTGGATCGATCTCGATGGCCTTCTTGAACGCGTCCCCTGCCGCATCTGTCTGCCCATTATTCACCAACAGGGCGCCAAGGTTATAGTAATACTTCCCAGCAGAGGTGGGATCTAGTTGAGCGGCCTTGGTTAATTCGGCCTGTGCTTCGGGAAATTTCTTGGCCTGAGCCAACGCCAAAGCGTAATTGTTGTGATAGGCGGGATCGTCGGGCTTAATCTCCAGCGCCTTCTGATACGCAGCAAGACCCTTCTCAAGATCGGCTTGCTGATCCGCGCCAGTCTTGCTCTTGCCCAGGCTCACATAGGCATCGGCGAGGTTCGCCCACACCACATCCTGAGTCGGGGCGATCTCCGAAGCTTTTTGGAAGTTCTGGATCGCGGCATCCCAGTTCTTGGCAGCCAAAGCATCCTTGCCGGCGTTGAAGGCGTTGTTCAACTCCTGGTTTTTGGCCATCGCCGCTTCAGCGTCTTTCTTTTTCTTCTCGTAATCCGCTTTCTGCGCGGCCGTCATGCCTCGCTCGGGATCTGCACCGGCTGCACCCGCCGCACCCGCTGTTTGACCCTCCGCCGCCCTTTGCGTTGCGGAGGTCAAAATCGACCTCTTGGGGTTTGGTAATGGTAGTGGGAACGCCATCGATTACGTCCCGATCCGTACCGTTCACGGATACAGTGACCCTATACTTGCCGATGGGCAATCCGCCGTAAAGATAATGGCCTTTTTTGTCGGTTTTGGTTTTGTAGCTGCCCTTGATATCGGTACGATCGATCCGAATCGCGGCGTTGGGGAGCGGCTTGCCGTCGTCGCCTTTAACATCGCCTTCAATAACTGTCGTCTGTGCCCAGCAAGCGACGGAAGACAACAAGGCAAGCGGCAGGATAATAACGAGCTTGCGAAGTGTTGCGGACATGGGTTTGGGAAACCTCCAGGTGGTGGTGTACTTCTAATTATTTAGCATACTACACGCCTTGCACCGGATGGAAGATATTTAGTAGCGGATCTGCAAGGGAGTCAGCCGGCCGGCGTCGGCCCGCGCCGGGTTGTTGCGGGCTTAGCCTGCCGTAAGGGGAGCAACCGGAAAAACAGGAAGCGAGGAATGTGCAAACCGCTCCCGCGCCCATAATGATTGAATAATGATGCAGCAATCTGCATAAGTACGCCCAGTACAATCCAGATCTGCCAGTGCGAAAACAGGCCTGAAATTCCGAACTCGCCCGCAACACCGATATCGGCGGCCAAACGCCAAATCCCAAGCACATATGCCATAAGCGATGCCGGAATGAGAAGAGCGCCGCAGGCAAATGCCACATGGCGGTTTTTCCCCGCTCGCCGCTGAATCGGGCGGCCCCTTGTAAGCCTGATCCGAACGATCATACGTTATCTTGATCGAGCTTAGCAGGAACCTGCGAGCGCCGAAGCCGCCCTGCTGGGAGTCTGAACTCAGGAAATGTTTTCTCATTTCTTGCGTCTCCTCTTTTTAACTAGGTCGCAAACCTTGCGGCGGAGTGATAAAGTAGAGAGCCAAGTGGAGGTGCCGGTAGCGATGCGACTCTGTTGCGTTGTGTGCGCCTTGTTCGCGACAGCCGGGGGATTGGCCGCGCAGGATCTTAGCGGCGAAATCTGGCAGCTTGAAAGCGAGGGCCAGGCCTTTCAGGCCCAGGACCGCCTTCAAAAAGCGGCGGAAGCCCGGCCCAACGATCCGGCCGTCCTACGCGCCTATGCCGAATTTCTCGACCGGCACCGCGATCCTTCCGCGCGGGGGATCTATGAAAAATTATCGGTGGCGCTCACCCGGACGAACGCTAGCGCGAGCGAACGCGCCCAGGTAGCGCGGCGCAGGATTATTCTCGACCTGATCGCGGGCGATTCTCAGGCTGCGGCGCGAGATCTCGATCAATATCGCGCAGCCGGTGGATCTGGTCTCACTCTTCCTTCGGCAGCGGCGAGCGATCCCGCCGTGCAGGAGACGATCCAAATTCCGGGACCCCTGCGCTCTTTCGCGCGTATGGCGGCGCTCTCGCCGGACCTGAAGCCGGAAGATGTGTTGGGAGCACTGGCTCGCAACATCGTTACGAATGGTTATCAGACGGGTGGATCGAGCGAAGTCCTGGAGCCCACCGAATATCTGAAGCTGCTGACCCGCTATCTTTCGCAGGCCCGTGAGCTGGAGCGTCTGAGCGGCGACCAAAAGGTCATACGCATCGAAACCTGCGACTCCACCGAGACCAGCGATCTCCTGCGCGTGATCGGATACCGGATGCGGGGCGGCTGCGGCTCCGACGTGGTGCTTGAAACCGTGAACGCCAGCCGCGCGTTTTTGACCATCGATTCCGGTTTTCCCGTGCAAGAACTCGAAGAGGCTCTGCGCACCAACCGCCCGTTCACGCTGGATTATCATCCCGTGCGCATCCCCGTGCTCTATAAAACCGCCTACTGGCAACCGGCGAAAGACAAATCCGCGGGTGAATTCATCGATTATTTTATCGGAGATCCGTCCTTGTGCCGGCTATATTTGGGTCTGTCGAAGCTCGATCCCGAAACGGCGCAGGCCTTGCGCGAAGCGATTCCAGCTTCGCGGCTGAAGACTTACGCGCACGTGCTCGACTTTTTCGGCGGAATGTTTCAGATCACGCGGCGGCAAGGCCGTGGTGCCGGGAGGAGCGCGGAGCGAAAAGGCCTGGGGCGACTTGGCCGGGGCGACGCCGGAGAAGGGCGCTGCATTTTTTGAAAGACTCATTGCGAGAGACGATGGATGGCTCGCCAGCTACTTCGACGCTCTGGCGCGCATTAATGGCCCGGTGCGGGATTACCTGTCCGAGCCCGAGCGCCTGAAGCGGTTCTATTCGGCGATTCGGGGCCGCGTCACGAGCCCAGGGCCAGCTCGTCCCGTATTCCGCTCGAATACGGACATGCTGCTCCTCACTGCGCGGCTGCGCCTTGACCCCGACGGCAAGCCGCACCTCCCCGGAGGCATTGAGGTCTGGAAAAATCTTTTTAACAGCCGCCCGCAGGGAAAATATGATGTCAAGCTCGCCAAGGCAGCGGGGAATTGGAAAGAGCCCGACGACGTGCTCGATGCGCTATTCGGCCTGGCTCGCAAAATGGTGGAGAATGAGCCGCTTAAAATTTTCATGGCATTGAGCGACATGGAGCGTAACCGCACCAAGCCGCTTGAAGTGGCGACCATCGAGCGCTTGGCGCGCGAGTACCGGATGTTGGGCGCCCAGTATCCGCTTTTTTCCGAAGCGCCCGCGGTTTCGGATCAAACCATCGTGAGTTTTCTCGACACCGCGCACGCGATCACTCAGATCCACGATCCAGGAATGCGCGCAGACGCCGCGGGTACCGCGCAGGCGCTGACCGGACTATGGCAGATCTTCGTGCGGCAGGGCGCAATCGCGCAAGAGGATTCGGATACGGCGCTGGCCGAATTGCTTCCTCCGTTCGGAAAAATTCAGAGAGACACAGATATCTTCGATGCAGGGCGCAGTGGGGTGCGTATCCTGCTGAAGGCGACCCATTCGGCGAGCAATGTCTCGCCCCAGGACCGCATGCTCGACCTTCTGGCCGGCGCGGGAGAGCGCGATGCTCCCGACATACGCCGGCAGATCGAGGAGGACATGATCCGGATCTTCGAGTCGCAGAAGCTGGTCTCTCTATCCACTCTGTTCGATTTGGCGGATAACCTGGAGAGCGTGGGACGCGGAAATAAATTGAACACTGCGCTCACCGCCAAGCTGGCATCTCGAATTTCCGAGATCCAATTGCCGCGCAATTCCCTCAACACCATCGAGAGGACCACGCTGGCGTTCGGGTACTGGAGCGACCGGCATGTCGATGCGCAGCGAAAGCTGAATCTGCGCCCGGCGATCGAAAAAGCCGCGCGGCGACCCACAGAAGCTGAAGGATCTGCGCGGAGCCCTCGCGCCGATCCTGCGGGACACGCTGGTGGGATTCAATTATATTCACTACGCGCCGCCCGCGGCGCAAGTTCTTTACACCAATCCATTGTTCGTGCGCAGCCACGATTTTATTGGCGTGCAGGGCACGAACGCGATCTGGAGAGCCACGCAGGTTTTCGGAACCGGCTGGCCGGCTAATGCGGGAGGCCGTCTATCAGGCTCTCTCGCGGCACTGCCTTACGCGCTCGCCAATGCCGAGCAGAACTTCCTGATCCCTTCGCGAGAGCAGGCGCTCATCTGGGGGGACCTGGTGCCGCAGATGATCCTGAACGCTGTGATCCCGCGCTGGTGGAATGTGACGCCGCTGCAGCTCCACTGGGTGGGCCTGCACATGACCTACGCCGAAACGCTGCTGGCCGAAAGCGTGCTTGATCCCGAGCGCCGCCGCCAAATACTTAGCGCACTCGATCGCTATGCGCCACCAGTCCGCGTGAAAAAGCTGGAATCGCTGCTGGCCCAGGGCGACGTGCGCTCCGCCGAAGAAAATATCCTGCCCTCGGAGATGTATCAACTGGCCCAGGAGATGGCTCCGAGCGATCGCGAATCACAGCTCGCCAACGATCTTGCACGCATGGCGCTGCAGGCTCCCGAAGCTTTGAGCGCGCGCACCATCTCGCGCACATTCGGCAGTCCCAAGCCGACGCTCGCCAATTCCTACGAGCTGGAGCTGCTCAACCTGCGCACTTTCCCGACGCTGATGGGATATTCCAGCCGCATAATGGCGGAAAGCTGGGAATCGAATCTGCTATATTACGCGGCGCTGGCGGATCAGACTCATATTCGGCCGGCGGAGCTGAACGTGCTGGTCCCGGAATGGACTCAGGCGACCGTGGAAAAGATCTTTGCAACACATTTGGAGGACTGGCCGGCCCTGCTGCGCTCCCTGCGCATGGTGGGCGACGAGGTGGTGCGAAAGGCTCAAGATGCCCATAAACAAGTTCTGGCGAATAACTAGTCTCATTCTCGCGGTAGGCGCCGTGGCGGGAATCCTGGGGGTTGCGGCGCTCGCGGTAGCGCAGGAGGCTCCGGTATTCCGCGTGAAAGTCGACATGGTGGTCTTGAGCTTCCAGGTCACCGACAATAAGGGGCACTACGTCAATGGGCTCAAACCCAAGGATTTCAGGATTCTCGAAGACGGTATCCCGCAGAAGATCGGAACTTTCATGGAGGGGAGCAAGCCGCCTATGGAAGTGACAGCCGACGGCGGCCTGAAAGCGATGCCGGTATCGGAGGAGGGGAAAGCCGAAGGACGCGTGGACTCTTTTGTCGGCACTAACGTCTTCGTGCTCTTCGATACCAGCAATTACATGTACCGGGGATTTGTCTATGCCTCGGACGCCATCGCCGATTTCATTCGCGGCCTGGATCGGGCCGATTCGGTCGCGGTGTACACGTACAGCCGCAATCTATCGCGCGCCGCGCCACTGAGCCGGGAGCGCAACGAGGCTATTTTTGGGCTTCGCAAAGCCGTCGCCGGCGACGATTCGGCGCTCTATAATGCCCTGCTGCTGACTCTGCGCGATGCCGCCAAGATCCCCGGACGCAAGGTCGTGATTGTATTCTCCAATGGGCCCGATAACGCCAGTATGGTGGCGCCGGACGACGTGCGCGCCGTGGCCGAGGATGAGGGGATTCCGATCTACGTCATCTCGACCAACGAAGTGAATAAAGATCCGATCTCTTCGACCGTATTCAAGCGTATCTCCACGCGCACCGGCGGAAAATCTTATTTCGCGCGCACCTGGCAGAAGCAGGTGGAGGCTTTTGAAAACATCCGCGAGGATCTTGGAAATTCCTATACGGTGACTTATTATCCCCAGCCGAACCCGAACGAGGGTTTCCGCAAGATCACCGTCGAGATGCTGACCGACGTGGGCAAGAAATATCGCGTGCAGAGCCGGCCTGGATACCGGCCCAGAAGCGGATTCTAACTCAGCGCGTTCACTACGGCGCCGGCCACCGCGATTTCATCACTCCGCGGCACGATCTCAAATACGTAGCCCTGGAGAGGACTCATCTTCACCATCTCCTGCATGCATCGATTCAGGAAATCCAGGTTGATGAAGCGCGCGTTCGGACCGGTGAGATAGAATTTGCCGGGGCCGCTCATGTGGATGCTCGAGGCGGTGGCAGCGGCCAGGGCGCGATGCCAGAGGATGGCGAACTCGACGCAGCGCGGCTCACCCGATTTGGCGGCCGAGAATATTTCTTCCGGTTCCCTGTCGAGAAACCGCAGGCGCATGGCGCGATGTCCCATGATGCTTTCGAGATGGCCGATGCCGCCGCAGCCGCAGAATTTCTCGTTGGGATCGAGCGTGACCACCATGTGTCCGCCCTCCCAGACGCCATCGGCAGCCGGGTAGCAGCCGTATCCAATTCCTGTGCCCAGTGTCCAAACTCGCACGAGTTTGTCAAGATGACCGTGGCTCGCGGCGATCCCGGAAGCCATCACGTCGGCATCGTTGGAGATGGCGACCCTGGTATCGATACCGCGCACTGCGAGCGCTCCGCGCATCGCGATCTCCATTAGGAATCCCTTGAGCTGCGGCAGATTCGGAGATTCCTCGATCACCCCATAACGGACGATACCGGGAAATGCCAGACCGATGGCTTCCAGCGGTTCGCCGTTGGCCAGCGCCTTAATCTCGTCCGCCAACACACTCACCAGACCGTCGGCCGGCATGCCGGCCATCTCTGCTCCCTCGTCTCCTGGATACTTGACCACCGCTCCTTCCACGCGGCCGCCCCTCACTACGCCGAGCGTGACGTGACTACTGACGACGGCTCCGATGCTTCGCAGCCCTTCCATCCCGGTCATGTTTGTTGTCGTCAAAAGTGGACCAGCTTATTCAATCCATTAAATGCCGCGGCCTTGTAGCACTCCGCGAGCGTCGGATAGTTGAAGACGGTGTCGACGAAGTAGTCGACGGTTCCTTTCAGGATCAGCACCGCCTGCCCGATGTGCAGCAGTTCGCTGGCCCCTTCACCGATGATGTGAACGCCGAGCAACTCCCTGGTTTCCCGATGAAAAATGATCTTGAGCCGTCCGGTGGTATCGCCTCGAATCTGCCCGCGCGCGATTTCACGATAATAAGCCACGCCCACCTCATAGGGCGCACCTTCGTCGGTGAGCTGCTCCTCGGTCTTGCCGATAAATGAAATTTCCGGGATGGTGTAAATTCCGTAAGGATAATTGGCGGGATTGGAATGGACCGGCCGGTGATAAGCATGCGCGGCGGCAATGCGCCCCTGCTCCATCGAAACCGAAGCGAGACTGGGGAAGCCGATCACGTCGCCCACCGCGAAAATATGCGGCTGGCACGTCCGGTATTCGGCGTCGACCGGAATTCGGCCGCGCTGGTCGGCCTCAATTCCCGCGGCTGGAAGGTTCAGGTCATCCACGCTCCCCTGCCGGCCCACCGCGTAGAGCAGCGCGTCTCCGGAAAGTTTTTTCTGGCTGTGCAGATTGGCCACGACGGTGCCGTCCGGCGCGGGTTCGACGCTCGAGACCTCCTCGTTCAGGCGCAGCGTGACGCGATTATCGCGAAGATGATAAGAGAGCGCCTCCACGATTTCGACGTCGGCAAACTCGAGCAGACGGGGACGCCGTTCCACTAAAATCACCCGCACGCCAAGCGTGGCGAACATGCAGGTGTATTCAACTCCGATGACACCCCCGCCCACCACGATCAGCGTCTTAGGAATCTCAGGCATCTGCAGGATCTGATCGCTGTTTACGATGGTGCAGCCGTTGATCGGAACTCTGGGAGAGATCGCGGGCTTGGTGCCTACTGCGATCACGATGTTTTCAGCCTGATAATCGACCACCCCGCGCAAGCCAGTAACGCGAACGACGTGCGGGTCCACAAAGCTGGCCGTTCCGAACAGCGTCTCGATATTGTTGCGCGATAACTGGGCTACCGTGACGTCGATCTCTGTTTTGATGACATACTGAACGCGGAAGGCCAGGTCGGCCATGGTAATCTTGTCCTTGACGCGGTAGTTGACGCCATAGACATTCTGATAGTTGTATCCGGAAAGGTGCAGCACCGCCTCGCGCATGGTCTTGCTGGGGATCGTGCCGGTATTGATGCAAGCGCCGCCGACGTATTGGGCCTTCTCGATCAGCGCCGCGCGCTTGCCGAACTTCGCCGCTTGAATCGCCGCACGCTGTCCCGCCGGGCCGGAGCCCACGACAATCATGTCGAAGCTTTGCATGCTGCGGGCGAGTGGCTGCGCCGGGCGGAACAGATCTAGTGCTTCAGTTCCTCTGAAATCAGCGGCGCCACCGTGGACATTTCGAATGAGGCATTTAATTTTTTACCGTCGATGAAGAACGTCGGTGTTCCTTCCACTCCGGCTCGCTCGCCTTGATTTTCCTCGGATGCCACTCTTGCGGCGTACTTGTGGCTGTCGAGTTCGGAGGTGAAGCGGCCCATATCCAGGCCGACCTCCTTCGCCCATAACAATATCTTGGCGTGGGTGATGTGACGGAAATCCGAATACATTTTATCGTGCATTTCCCAGAATTTACCCTGGGCTTGCGCCGCCAGCGAAGCCTCGGCGGCCAGAGCAGCCTGGGAGTGAGTCTCCAGCGGGAACTGCTTGAAGAAAAACCGCACATCCTTGGGATAGCGCTGCAGGATTTGAGCTACTTCGCCGGTCGCCTTTGCACAGAAGGGGCACTGAAAATCGGAGAACTCGACGATGGTGACCTTCGCGTTGGGTGGCCCCTTCATGGGATCGCCGTCGACTGAGAGCCGGATGGGTTGAGCCAGAACGGGCGGCGGCTGCGTTTCCACCTGCCGCAAATCGGCGCGGACCGTATCGGCCGATTTTCCGAGCGACGCATCGCGCACGACGAAAGATGCCAAAGTGCGGCTGTATCCACAGGGCGTATCGACGACACGGCATTCCGCGAGCTTCAGGTTGCATCCGCAGGTGCAGGTTTCGGTTCGGAGAACGGAGAGCGCAACATCGGTCTGGGTTTTCGTAAGCCCGGAGAAATCAACGTTGGGCAGCGATGTCATGGTCAGCCAATTACCCTGAGCAAGACAGATTACGGCGACCAGAAAAATCAAGGCAACTCGTCGCATAGGCACTCTTATATCATCCCTCAAACGGCTGCTTGATAGGAGTGGGGCAGTCTGTACGCGCAAGACTTCTCGGCGTTGGCGACGATCCACTCGGTAGCTGAAAGCGGCGGTCTCCCCGACGTCTTCGTATTGCGCTCAGCTGAGTTCTTGGGCGAGTCCGATGAGAAGCCCTTCAGGCCCGCGGATGTAGCAGAGCCGATACGCGTCTTTATACTGGACTACTTCGCCTACAAGCTGCGCGCCGCGCTTGCGGAGCCTTTCAAGCGTCTCGTCGACGTCGTCCACGGCGAACATGACGCGGAGGTAGCCTAGAGCGTTCACCGGGGCGTTGCGGTGATCCGCGACGGCAGGCGGCGTGAGGAAGCGGGAGAGCTCGAGCCGGCCGTGGCCGTCCGGCGTGCGCATCATGGCAATCTCGACGCGCTGATCGCCGAGTCCAGTGACACGTCCGGCCCATTCTCCTTCGATTGTGGCCCGCCCTTCGAGCTCAAGGCCGAGTTCGCGAAAGAAATCAATCGTCCCTCCGAGGTCATCGACGACGATTCCTACGTTGTCCATTCGTTTGAGCGCCATGTGTCCAATCTACAAGGTGCCGTCTAGTCTGACAACAGACCCTTTCTGCAACGGCGAAGCACGAGCGGCCTGGAGCCTGAGAGATCGCTTCCGAATGGCGCTTACCCGGAGCGGATCACGCGCTACTCGGAAGTTGGCCTGTTCGGTGTCAACTTGACGTATTACGCCCAAACCGTCGAAATAGTACCTGCGTGGGACAATAGATGTCCCAGTCATTTCGACAGCGGCGGGCGTTCCCCCGTCAGACCCCTCGCCAGCCAATACCCACACAATCGCAAACCTATCTCGACCGTTTTCACCACTCTCCCACTCTCACCCACCTCGCGTCCTCACAACCTTGGCGTAATTTGTAAGCGAGGAGTTCATGTGCTCTGCCAACGGAGAACGGAACCGACAAGAAGGGGCAATTCTAGACAATCCCCGGGCGGGTCTGCGGGCGTTGGATGTCCGTCGGTACACGACCGATCCCACTCCGTTGCGGGGCTAAAGAAACGGATGGTCGCGCCAGCCGACCAGCGAAAAACTGGCTAAAGGGCGCCCGATAATATTTTTTTGATCTTTGAAAATACCAATCAATGCGTCATCGCATAAATGACGTAGTTTACGCCGATCCGAATGGCCAGATCCGAAAACTTCTCGGGATAGTAGGGGTCGTCGGCGAATTCCCATGCGTCGCCCAGATCCGAATTGTAGGAGATCGCAACCATGATCCTGCCTTTGTCGTCGTAAATCCCGCGCCAGTGCGCCCCGATCCCGTTGTTTTTATATCCCTATCGCAAGTGAGCTTGGCCCGGCACCTGAATCCGATCCTTCAGGTCATAAACGGTATGAAAAATCGGATCGGAGTCGTCGATCTCCACGATGGGCCGGTCCGGGAAAACAAATTTGATTCTTTTCTCAAACTCCGCCCATTCCTCGGTCCCGTGGAAATCGTCCGCCATGAAAAACCCGCCGCGCAGCAGATATTCGCGAAGGATCTTCGCCTGGCCCTCGGTCAAGCCCCATTCGCCCACTTGAACCGCATACAGCCAGGGCCAATTGTAAACTTCGTCTCCGTCTTCGAGGTTAATAGGCTGCTCGACCGAGCGCACTTGAATGCGGCTCAAACGGCGAAGCGCCAAAGAGAAATGGCGGTCCGCCCGGGGATAGTCCTGGGTCCACAAAGACAGGCCCTTGTGCCAGTCTCCCTGGAATCGAGGATAATAGCCATCGAGCGGGCCGGGCGGATACATCAAGCGCGCAAAAGCCCACTCACCGTCCTGCTGCCAATCCGGCGGCACTTCGAAATTTCGATATTCGACGCCCGGAAATTGATGGAAAGGACGCTGAAAGGCAAATAATGCACCGCAAAAAACCAACCCGCAGAGCGCTCCTCCCGCGAAACAGCCGCCGGACACTCATAATCGCAGCCTTGACCCGAGCATATCACTGCGCCGAGCGCCGTTTTCTGCCGCTCTTCACGATCGCGGTGGCGAGCCGCTCCGCGAGCGGACCCAGATCCTCCACCGCGACTTTCATCTTTCGCCGCCAGTTGGGATACTGCGCGATGCTGCCGGGCAAATTCTGCTGCTCGGTCTCGCCCGTAAGGTCTTCCTGGTTGACGACGGCCAGCACGCAAGGCGTCGAGAGCAGGAACCCGATCGGGATCCTGCGCGAAGCCCGCCTGAGTCAGCGCCTCGTTCAGCCGGAGTTTGGCTTCCTCGCGCTCGGCCATCTGCCGCCGGTAGGATTCAGAGTCGATCAATCCGGCGGCGCGGCGCGCCTCAATGTCACGGGCCGCGCCGAACCCGGCGAGCGTGGGCAAGTCGTGCGTAGTGGTCGAAACAGCGGCCTGCGCCGGGTATTCGTCGGGCCGGCGAAAACGCCCATCAGGGTTTCTCTCAAACCAGAGGACGCGGTAGCTCAGGATGCCGGATTCAGCGAGCGTCTGGCGCACTTCGGCGGTCACGGTTCCCAGATCTTCGCCGATCGCAATAAAGTTGCCGCGCACGCTTTCGAGCGCTAAAACTCCGAGCAGATCTTCGTCGTATTCGTGGACGTAAGCGCCTTCGGCCGCCGGCATACCCGCGGCGATCCAATATAGATGGAAGAGCCGCATCACGTGGTCGATTCGCAGCGCACCGCCATGCCGCGCATTCTTGCGGATCGACTGCGCGAATAATTCATAACCGTTTTCACGATGCGCATCGCGGTTGGGCGGGGGAAATGCCCAATCCTGCCCGCTCGGCGAAAAGTCGTCCGGGGGCGACCCGACGCGGCACGCGCTCACGTAAAAATCCCGGTGCGCCCACAGGTCCGCGCCATACCGGTCCGTCGCCAGCGCAAGATCGTGATAAAGCCCGATACTCATGCCCATTTCGAGCGCGTGGGCCTGCGTCTCGGCGAGCTGCCGATCGATTTGCCATTGCACGAACTTGTAGAACGTGACGAGCTGGGAGTGTTCCTGCGCAAATTCCGCCACGGCTTGTGAGCGCGGATCGCGATATTGCGGGGGCCAATCCGTCCAGAGCCAAATCTCCGGGTGCCTGGAATGAATCGTTTCCTCGAGAGCGCAATAGACCGCGAAATCGTGAAGCAGCGCGCCTTCCGCGTCGACGTAGCGGTCGAAATCGCTCGCGCCGCCCGCCTCGGTAAATTCGCGAAACAGTGTTTTCAGCGCAGACAGTTTCAATTGAGCGACGCCCTCGTACTCGACAAATTCGCTCGCTCGTAATGCTTCTATCTGCGGGGTCAGCGCCTCCAGGTTCGCCATGTTACCGACCCGCTCAATATCCAGATAGATGAAATTACGATAGAGCGAGCATTGCGGCAAATAGGGGCTGATGTTGTACGGCTGGCGATTGGGGATAGCATGCAGTGGATTCAACGCCACGAATGCAGCCCCAGCCTTGGCGAATACCTCGATGGCTGCGCGCAGGTCTGTGAAATCCCCGCAACCCCAATTACGAGCCGAGCGCAATCCGTACAGGCTTAAGGCGACCCCGGCCACGCGATCGTGAATCTGCCGCGCGCGCCGTGGACAGACGATAAACCTGGAATCGCCGAAGGTTTCAAGCTCGGGATCCTTCATCCAATAGATCTTTAGATCGTGATAACCGAGCCGCAAAACCTGCGGCAACGGGACTTCTTTGGCCAGGTAAGTTACGCCCGCCAATCGTCGCCGTTTCCACCGTGCGCAATTCCGGAAGCCAGAACCAGCGATGCTCGATCTCGCCGTCTTCCCATCGGAACTCAAGCTTGATCGAGCCGCCAGAGTGCTCAGCCGGAATCCGTAAACGAAGGGCGGCGGCGTCCTCGCGAATCACGATTGTGGGATCCGTCGGCCGCGACCACTGCTTAAAAGCGCGGTCCTCAAGCGCCTTATCGATCTCTTCCTTGGAGCCGGTGGGAACACCCAGGCCGCCCAAAATCGCCCGGATCACGTTTTCGGACGGGGAATGAGTGTGACCCCAGACGTCCGTGTACCGCGGCTCGATCCCGTAGGCGGTAGCGGCCCTCGCCAGAGTCTCGGCGTAATCCACCACCTCAGTGTAATCGGTAATCGACGAGCAGCTCGGCCTCACATTAGACTTGAAATGAATGAAAGCGTGCCCAGGCCCCAAAGGCAGCCTGCTGATGGGCGTGCTTCCGGAATTCCGGAAGCACGCGCCCGAGTTTCTGCTCCAGGTTGCCCGCGATTACGGCGATCTGGCTCGTCTTCGCCTCGGTCCCCGATACCTTTATCTGGTGAGCAACCCGGACTGGATCAAGGACATTCTGGTCACGTATCAAGCGAACTTCACAAAGAGCCGCGTACTGGAGCGAGCGCGCGTGCTGCTCGGAAACGGGCTGCTCACGAGTGAAGGCGAGTTCCATGTGCGGCAGCGCCGCCTGATACAGCCCGCTTTTCATCGCGATCGTCTGGCCGGGTACGCTTCGGCCATGGTGGAATGCGCGGTGCGCTGTCGCAATCGGTTGGAATCCGGGACGACATTAGATATCGCTGGAGAGATGATGCGCCTGACGCTGGCCATTGTCGCCCGCGTGCTCTTCAGTGCCGACGTTACTTCCGAAGCCGACGAGATCGGCGTCGCACTCGGCCAATTACTGGAGCTGTACGAGCGCATGCTTTCGCCCCTGCCTGGGTGGGTTAACAAGCTGCCGCTCCCATCGGTGCGGCGATCCGAGCGGGCCCGCGAGCGCCTGAATCGGACCATTCTTCGTATCATCGCCGAGCACCGGGCGAGCGGCCGCGATAGCGGAGACTTGGTATCGATGCTTCTTCGCGCTCAGGACGATGAAACGCATGGAGGCATGACCGACCAGCAGATCCGCGACGAGACCCTGACGCTGTTTCTCGCCGGACACGAGACTACGGCTAACGCGCTTACCTGGACCTGGTTTCTGCTGTCGCAGAATCCTGAGGCGGAATCAAAGCTGCACGCCGAAATCGATCGTGTTCTCGCCGGGCGTCTTCCCGTTTTTGAAGACCTGCCGCAGTTGCGTTACAGCGAAATGGTTTTCTCGGAGGCCTTGCGGCTCTACCCGCCGGCTTGGGGGATTGGACGCCGGGCCATTCGAGATTATCGAATCGGCGACTACACTATTCCGGCGCGGTCCATCATTCTGATGAGCCCTTATGTCGTGCACCGCGACCCGCGCTGGTTTTCTCAACCGGAACAGTTCGACCCGGATCGCTGGCTTCCGGGCAAGACTGAAACGCGTCCGAAGTTTTCTTATTTTCCATTTGGCGGCGGCACGCGCGCCTGTATCGGAGAGCGCTTCGCGTGGATGGAAGGAGTGCTGCTGCTGGCCACCCTCGCCCAGCGCTGGAGCTTGCGTCTGATGCCAGGTCACCCCGTCGAGACGCGCGCGCTGATCACCTTGCGCACCAGATACGGGATGCGCATGAGGGTTGAGTCGCGCCCGAGTGGTTGCGCGCCGATCTAGACGCAGCTTGCCGCATAAACGGTGCTTTCCCCTTCGAGTCTGGAGGGGTGAGTTGAACATCTCGGGTCATGGTCTATTTTCCGTCAGAAACGGCAATTACAAAGAGATGACTGTTGTTTCCCCGGAAATCGGCTATACTCAGATTGTCGAACCTCATAAATGAGCAGGAGAACCCTGTGAAGCGTGCAAGCTCCGATGAATCGTTGCGATGCTCGTTCTGTCACAAGAGCCAGGATGTTGTAGGCAAGCTGATCTCCTCCCCCTCGGATTACCCCCGCGCCTACATCTGCGACGAGTGCATCGCCGTATGCAACTCAATTCTCGAAGACGACCGGCATGAGCAGCAGTATGGGACACCCCCTAAATTACCCAAGCCTCTGGAACTAAAGGAGTACCTGGATCAATACGTTATCGGCCAAGACGGGACCAAGAAGAAACTCGCTGTAGCGGTATACAACCACTACAAGCGTATTCAGATGAACAAGCAGCGTACGGGCGAAGTGGAGCTATCGAAGTCGAACATTCTGCTCATCGGACCTACCGGGACGGGGAAGACTTTGCTGGCCCAGACCCTGGCTCGTATTCTGGACGTTCCGTTCGCGATCGTCGATGCCACGACGCTTACGGAGGCAGGCTATGTCGGCGAGGATGTAGAGAATATTATTCTGCGGCTGCTCCAGAATTCGGATTGGGACGTGCAACGGTGCCAGCAAGGCATTATCTATATCGACGAGATCGATAAGATCGGCCGCAAGGACGAGAATCCCTCGATTACGCGCGATGTATCGGGCGAAGGGGTGCAGCAGGCTCTGCTGAAGATTCTCGAAGGTACCATCGCTAACGTTCCCCCGCAGGGCGGCCGCAAGCATCCTCACCAGGAATTCACGCCCGTCGATACCACGAATATTCTGTTCATCTGCGGCGGCGCGTTCATTGGCATGGAAAAGACGATTTCGCGTCGGGTAGGAACGCGCACCATCGGATTCTCGAATCAGGACGAAGCGGGGCGGGAAAACGCGCGGCGTCCGGGCAGCTCCGGCCGGCGCGATGTCAGCATGCTGGAACAGGTGCAACCGGTCGATCTCATCAAAAGCGGATTTATACCGGAGTTCATCGGGCGCCTTCCCGTCGTGGCGGTACTCGAGGACCTGAGCAAGGAAGCGCTGGTTCAGATTCTGACCAAGCCCAAGAACGCGATTGTGCGGCAGTACCAGAAATTGTTCGAATTCGAAAATGTTAGACTTAAGTTTAATGACGACGCCTTAGAAGCGATCGCGCAGCTCGCTATGGAGCGCAAAGTCGGCGCACGCGGCTTACGCATGATCCTGGAAGATCTGATGCTGGACCTGATGTATTATCTGCCGTCGTATAAAAAGGTCCGCGAGTTTTTGGTCACCAAGGAAATGGTGATGACCCAGAAGATCAACATGGCGCTGCTGGAGAAAGCCGGATAGAACAAGCGGCCCGTGGCGAATGTCCAATGGCCACGAAGGACCGGCAGTTTTTACTCCGCTGAACACTTTCACATGCTTACCTCGAAAGAAAAATCCGATACACGCCGATTGCCGATGATGCCCATCCGGGATGTCGTCATTTTTCCGCACATGATGACGCCGTTTCTGGTGGGGCGCGAGTCGAGTGTACGGGCGCTCGAAGAAGCGCTCGCCGGCGATAAAAAGATTTTCCTGGCCACCCAGCACGACGCCAGCGTAGACGAACCCCGTCCGGATGAGATTTTTTCCGTCGGCACCGTGGCCAACATTGTGCAAAGCCTCAAGCAGGCTGATGGCAACCTCAAAGTGCTGGTGGAGGGCGTCGAGCGCGGCAAGATTCTTTCCGTGAGCGAAGAAGAGGGATTTTTCCGCGCGGCCATCAAGACTTTTAGTTTTAAAATTGAGACCGGCCCCCAACTAGATGCTCTTACATCGCGCGTCACGGGGTTGTTCGAGCAATATGTAAAACTCAGCCAGAACGTGAATTATGACACGATGGTGGCTGCGATTCGCGGCGACGATCCGGGTAAACTCGCCGACACGGTGGGCGCAAACATGCAGCTCGCTATTGAAGAAAAGCAGGAGCTGCTCGAAATCTTCGATCCCATAGAACGGTTGACGCGCGTCGCCGAGATGCTGGACATCGAAATCGAGAAGCTCAACGTCGATCGCACTATCCAGGGTCGCGTCAAACGCCAGATGGAGAAGGCGCAAAAAGAATATTACCTCAACGAAAAGATCAAGGCCATCCAGAAGGAACTGGGACGCGGGGAAAAGAGCGAATTCGACGAGCTGAAGAAGAAGATCGAAACGGCCGGGATGACCAAGGACGCCCACGAAAAGGCGATAGCGGAGCTGAAACGGCTGGAAAATATGCCGCCGATGTCGGCCGAATCCACGGTCTCGCGCAATTATCTGGATTGGCTGCTGGCGGTGCCGTGGAAGAAGAAGTCGAAAGAGATCCGAGAGCTGCCGTTTGCCCAGAATATTCTCGAAAGCGATCATTACGGACTCGAAAAGATCAAAGAGCGCATCCTCGAATTTCTCGCAGTGCGGCGGCTGGTGAAAGATCCAAAAGGGTCGATCCTGTGTTTTGTCGGGCCTCCTGGCGTGGGCAAGACTTCGCTCGGAATGTCGATCGCCAAAGCCACGGGTCGCAAATTCGTGCGGCTGTCGCTCGGCGGCGTGCGCGACGAAGCGGAAGTTCGCGGCCATCGGCGTACCTATATCGGCGCGCTGCCCGGGCAGATCATCCAGATGATGAAGAAGGCCGGTGTGCGCAACCCGGTGTTCATGCTCGATGAAGTCGACAAAATGTCAACGGATTTCCGCGGCGATCCGTCGGCGGCGCTGCTGGAGGTTTTGGATCCGGAACAGAATTTCATGTTCGTGGACCACTATCTCGATGTCGAGTACGACTTGAGCCAGGTGTTCTTCATCGCCACGGCGAATGTCCTTCATACCATTCCGCCGGCATTGCAGGACCGTATGGAAGTGATCCGGCTCTCGGGTTATACGGAGCTGGAGAAGATGGAGATCGCCAAACGGTTCCTGGTTCCCAAGCAAATGAAGGAAACGGGACTTAATGCCGAGCAGGTCGAGTTTACCGATGACGGGGTCCAGGACCTGATCCAGCACTATACTCGCGAAGCCGGCGTCCGGAATCTGGAGCGCGAGATCGGAAACGTGTGCCGTAAAGTAGCGCGCGCTGTGGTAAACGCGCAATCGGAGAAGGGCGCAAAGAAAAAGGATCAGCCGGAAAAAGCGGTAGTGAGCGCGGTTAAGGTAAACGATCTGCTAGGTCCTCAAAAATTCCGCGATCAGCAGACTGATAAGAGCAACGAGGTCGGCGCTACGGTGGGACTGGCGTGGACCGAGGTGGGCGGCTCCATTCTGACGACCGAGGCCGCAATCATGGAAGGCCGGGGCAAGCTGACGACCACGGGTAAGCTGGGCGATGTGATGCAAGAGTCGGCGCAAGCGGCTATGAGCTACATCCGCAGCCGGTCGCATGTGATGGGGCTGCCGCGCGATTTCTATAGGCACATCGACATCCACCTGCATGTTCCAGAGGGCGCAATTCCGAAGGACGGCCCGTCGGCTGGTATCACAATTGCAACAAGCATTTGCAGCGCGCTGACCAGTATTCCGGTCCGGGCCGATATCGCGATGACGGGTGAGATTACCGTCCGCGGGCGGGTACTTCCGATTGGCGGATTGAAAGAAAAGTTGCTCGCAGCGCATCGTCAGGGGATTCACGAAGTTGTAATTCCGGCGGAGAATGAAAAGGATCTTCCAGACATACCCGAGAATGTGCGCAAGGAGATGAAACTGCACTTTGTCACTTCGATGGACCAGGTGCTGAAGTTGGCGCTCGAGACCGAGATCGAAATGGCGCCGATCGCCGGGATGCTGACCGCCGCGGAGATCGTGGCGCGCTCCCGGGAAGAAAAGGTAACGCACTGAGGTAACGGGTCGGGAGCGAGGAGCACCCATGGCCCTGAAATCCTACCCTGGCGCCACGACCGGTGATTCAACGTGCCTGCAGAGTTTATAATAAGCGCAGCCAGGCAGGAGCAGTTTCCGCCCGAGGCCGACGCTGAGGTAGCGTTTTTGGGCCGGAGTAACGTCGGCAAATCCAGCCTGCTGAATGCGCTGGTAGGCGCCGACGGGCTGGCATACATCAGTTCCCGGCCTGGTTGCACGCAGTTGATCAATTTCTACCAGGTCGACGGGGGATGCCGGTTCGTCGACTTGCCGGGATATGGGTTCGCGAAAGTCCCCCAGGAAAAATCGACCCAGTGGAAAGTGCTCATCGAGCAATACCTGCTCGGACGCAGCGCGCTGCGGTTATCGGTAATCGTGCTGGACGCGCGGCGGGGTTGGATGGAAAAGGATGTAGAGCTTCGAGACTGGCTGGAGAGCCAGGGACGGCAGTATTTGGTGGTGGCCACCAAGGTGGACAAACTGAAATCTCCCAAGGAGAGGCATCAAAGCCTGCGAGCTCTTCAAAGAGGATATTCCGGAGAATTTTTGGAATGCTCGGCTGTTACAGGCCGGGGAGTGAGGGAAATTTGGCAAGCGATTTTGAAGATCAAGAACGAGCCGTCGCGGCTGTCCCCAACGGAGACGCTGAAGCCGTAAAGACCGTCGAGGCAACTAAGCCGGATGCTCCGCACCGGCACAAGTCCGATGGCCGCGCGCCTAAGGCAGAGCCGAAGGCCGACGTTAAACCAGAAGCCAAAACGGAAGCCAAGGCGCCTGAAATCAAGCCCCCCGAAGTTAAGTCTCCTGAAGCAGACCCTAAGGTCGAGGCCAAGCCTCCCTCGGAACCCAATTCCGTGGCCCAGGATAACGCCGCGCCATCGGCTCCTGCCCGAACTGATGGGGAGCAAGCGCCCCCGCCGCAACCAAGCGGCCGTTTATTTGACCACAAGCGCCGCGCCGCGCAGGCCAATCAGGGTAAGAATGGCGGCAGCGCGCTCGACTTGGTCGAGTTGAAGGACATGAGCATCCAGAAGCTCAACCAGATCGCGAAGGATCTGGGGGTGCAGGGCTTTGCCGGGCTTCGCAAACAAGAACTGATCTTCAAAATCCTGCAGGTGCAGGCCGAAAAAAGCGGGCTGATCTTCTCTGAGGGCGTGCTCGAGTGCCTTCCCGACGGTTTCGGATTCCTGCGCGCGCCCGAATACAACTATCTGCCCGGCCCGGACGACGTATATGTATCGCCGTCGCAGATCCGCCGTTTCGACCTGCGCACCGGCGATACTGTGAGCGGCCAGATCCGGCCCCCCAAGGAAGGCGAGCGGTATTTCGCGCTCATCAAAGTCGATGCGATCAACTTTGAGCCGCCCGAGGAGGCGCGTAATAAAATCTTCTTCGACAATCTCACGCCTCTTTATCCGCAGGCGAGATTGAAAATGGAGACAGCCAAGGATAATTACTCGGGTCGTGTAATGGACCTGCTGACGCCCATCGGAAAAGGGCAGCGGGGGCTGATCGTGGCGGCGCCGCGCACGGGCAAAACGATGCTGCTGCAGTCGATTGCCAATTCGATTACCACTAACCATCCGGAGACTACGCTGATCGTGCTGCTGATCGACGAACGTCCCGAAGAAGTCACCGATATGCAGCGATCGGTAAAGGGTGAAGTCATCAGCTCCACCTTCGATGAACCCGCTTCGCGCCACGTTCAAGTAGCAGAGATGGTGATCGAGAAAGCCAAGCGTCTGGTCGAGCACAAAAAAGATGTCGTGATTCTGCTCGATTCCATCACACGCCTGGCGCGAGCTTACAACACCGTTGTCCCTCCCTCGGGAAAGGTGCTCTCGGGCGGCGTCGACTCGAACGCCTTACAGCGGCCCAAGCGCTTCTTTGGAGCAGCTCGCTGCATCGAGGAAGGCGGATCGCTTACCATCGTCGCTTCAGCGCTCGTCGATACCGGCAGCCGCATGGACGATGTAATTTTCGAAGAATTTAAAGGCACCGGAAACATGGAAATTCATCTCGACCGGAAGCTGATGGACAAACGCGTATTCCCGGCCATCGATATTTCCAAATCGGGCACCCGCAAAGAAGAGTTGCTATTGCCCAAGGAAGAATTGAACCGTGTGTGGGTGCTGCGCAAAGTGCTGAACCCGCTTTCTCCGGTTGAAAGCATGGAATTGCTGCTCGATAAGCTCAATAAGACCCGGAGCAACGGCGAGTTTTTAGCCGCCATGAGCGGCTAGTATTATAGCCAGCGATCATCAGTTGGCAGTGCTATAGCCAAAGGCTATGGTTATCTAATACCCGCCCGCACCACCAAGTAGAAATCAGATAAGCCCCTGCCGCGGCGGCAAGGACGAGCGAGCTTGTGTACCAGGTTGCCGCCGCTGCCAAAGTCATCAGGAGGATCTGAATCAGACTTCCGCCGAACGAGGCGGCAGTCTGGAACCTCCACCGCGTCTGCTCGCGCCAATTTACAACCGAAGCGTGATGGCCCGTGGCGAGCACCGTAAACGCTGCCGCCAATCCAGCCAGCGGAGAGACCGGCAGAGTGAGAGCCAACGCGATCAAAAGGAACGCCGCGTCTTTGGCCGCGAGCACCTGCCAGCCGGCCAGTGGCAGGAGCCGGTAGCGCGTCAGTCCGCCTTCGCCGTCCAGCCCAAACAGAGATTGTGAGCGTGTCGAAATCGCGAGCACTACAATCAGCGTCAGCGGTAAGCGTGCATCCAGTGGCAGCAGCCCTCCGAGACGCATGAAAGCGGCTGGTACTATCAGGACCAGCCCGCAATAAAAGTCGAGGGTGGAAAGCATTTGGCGGAGGTCCTTACGAATTAACTGACGCAGTGGGCCGGGAAGACTCGGCAATCCTCGGCGCAGGCTTAGTCCGCTAGCAATGGGAAGCGATGGAAGTACAAATCCAACCGCGAATAATCCGATTGTCAGCGCCCAGAGTCCGATGGATGCTCGTTTCCAAAGCAACAGAATGGGCAGCAGCCATACCAAAGGATTCAAAAACATGCTCAGCATCCGCAGCAGCCGGCGCTCGCGATTGGCGAGCGGCCAGAGCGCAAGCCTGTCCCGTGGAACGGCCCGCATTGGATCGTTGCTCAAAGGAAAGAAAAGAACGACTCCCATGATGACGAGAAAGAAGACGAACGCTGGCGTATCTTTCAAAAAGAACAGCGTTAAACCGGCGTAAATGAGGTTATTGCTCGAGAATGATCCCAGAGAGGCGCGATTTCGCTTGGTGGCTGTCCACACTGCGGCTAGGATCGCGCGGACCCGAGCCATTCCAGATCCTCCGTCGCGGGCGATTCCGCCAACTCGAAATACAAATCTTCGAGCGAGCTTGGTAACTCTTGTGCGAGTGAATTCCAGACAATTTTTCCGCTGCGAATCATCACGAACTGGGTTGCCACGCGCTCGACCAGTGAGAGAATGTGAGACGTCAGAAATATCGTAATACCGCGACTTGCAATTTTAGAGATGAGATCGCCCATAATCTTCGCAGTCACCGGGTCAATCGCTTCGAAGGGTAACAACTAACTTGACATACCAAGAGTTTTAGGGCATACTTGATTCATGGACGCCCCAAAGACTCTACAAGAAGCCATTTTGTACTTCTCTGATTTCGAGAACTGCAAAACTTTCATGATCGGCCTACGCTGGCCAGATGGCGTCGTGAAGTGTCCACGGTGCGGCTCCGAAAAGGTTACTTGGCTTGCTCATCCTCGCGTGTGGAAATGCTACGGCAAGCATGAGAGTCCAACTTTCTCACTTAAGACCGGGACCATCTTCGAGGAAAGCGCTGTCCCCCTTGAGAAATGGCTTCCAGCCGTGTGGTTGCTTGTGACTTGCAAAAACGGAATTAGTTCCTATGAGGTCGGGCGCGATCTCGGCATCTCTCAAAAATCAGCGTGGCACATGATGCACCGTATCCGGTTCGCGCTTCATTCCGGTTCTTTCGAGAAGATGACTGGACAGGTCGAAGCGGATGAGACATTCATTGGCGGGAAAGCAAGAAACATGCACGTCGCGAAGCGTGCCCGCCGGATTACCGGAACCGGAGGTCAAGATAAAACTCCAGTCATGGGCATTCTAGAGCGCGGCAAAAATGGGAAGTCCAGCAAGATCCGCACCACCGTCATTTCTAGTCGTAAACGGAAGCCGATTCACGCGGAAGTCCGCAAGCACGTCGAAGCCGGTTCCGCGCTGTACACCGATGCGTTGCTTTCCGATGATGGATTAGCCAGCGAATATGCCCACGAAGTCATCGACCACGCGGTGGCCTATGTCGATAAAGAGGTCCACACTAACGGTTTGGAAAATTTCTGGGCCTTGCTAAAACGGTCGATCAGCGGAACCTATGTGAGCGTGGAGCCGTTCCACTTGTTCCGTTACCTCGATGAGCAAGCCTACCGCTTCAACAATAGGCAGGACATGAACGATTTCGACCGCTTCAAACTGGCCATGACTCAGGTAGTGGGGAAACGCCTCACCTGGAATCAACTCACTGGGAAGACCGAGGATCATCCCCCGTGCGCTAACTGAAAAGGAACGCGCACGGCAAAAACGCGGCAAGCGTCGCGGTCGATAATTATCCACATGGTGCTTAAGTCAGACCAACCAAATCAAGTAGTTCCCGCAGCGGCGATTCCGCTGATGCTTCAGGTATTTGTGGATCTCTTTCTGCAACTAGACGCGCGATTTGACGCCTTGCGAAAGGTCGTCTGCGAATTGCATCCAGAAGTAGCGGATCAATTGGAGGACCTGATTCAACAGAATACCCGCGCGAATAAAGAAGAACTTGAAAAGCGACAAAAAATGCTGGAGCTACTTCAATCGGTGATTTCTGGACCCGTGCAGTAGGGTGCCCACTGTGAGCACGGCCCTTTAAGCCGCCCTTGGCGGTTTCGCTCGCGATCTTCTTTTTGGCTTCCATTTTTTAAACGGGCTGGGCGGTAATGCGCTCTTGGGTACCTTCAGGATGGCCTTCATCGCGTCCTTGAACCTGTCAAACGCTTCCGGCCCTTCAATCATCTCCGGGTGCGGCTTCATGACTCCATCATTCCACTATTTCGCGCAGGCGCGTCGCCAGTTTTTGCATGAACACTCTCACTGCCTCAAAAATTTGACCGCCCTCTTCTTCGGTATATTTCCCGCGAACATGCATTGCATGATTGCGCCAGCGTCCTTTAAGATCCCGAAATGACTCGCAGCTAGGGCGTAAAACGACTGTTGTTCCTTACAGTCAGAAAGCGCTTTCCAAACTGGGTCCTCATGCATCTTACGAACCTTCTTTTCGATTTCTTCAATAGCCGGACCCCAGTTTGTATGAGCAAGCGATACACCGAACACGCTACCTAGAACGGCAAGGCCAATCTCCAGAACACGCATCAGATGAAATACGGCTGCAGTGCTCTGCGAAGTCGCTAAACACATAGCCGCAGAATTTGCGTCGAATGTCGTAGAGGGAAACTGATTCGAGACCTCTTTCCCAAAGGCAAACGGTTCAGCTTTCCTTGGCCAGAACTTTGCTTTTTCCTCTGGGATATACATGAACAGACGACCTCTTAACTCTTTTGTGGCGAGTCGTTCGATTCCGTCTATTCGACTACTCAGCCATTCAGATGTATGACTATCGCCGCCTTTAAGTTCATCCGTTAATTCTTTGATTGTGTCAGCGGTGATAGTCAGCCCGATCCTCCGAAACGATGTCTCAAGCGTTTCAGCCGAAGATAGAACCAACTTCCTCGTTTCATCGTTCAAATCGCGTGCCACATGAAAAGCTACGTCACCGTCTAGGCAGATGGCGCAGTTGATTAACACATCTGTCCGAATGATCCGTAGTTGACGCCAAGACCAAGCGAAAGCATCGGCCGAAAATTGAAGCATGTCAAACCATGCGACCAGTCCGTAGGAATTCTCAAGCCATGGGCAGAGGCAGACTGGTAGCGCCTCGCGTTTTGACAACTCAGGGCTTAGCGCTTCAGTTGCTAATTCTAGTTCATCTATCATGGTATGTCAAGTTAGTTGTTACCCTTCGAAGGGTTCATCGAGCAGTAGCGCCTCAGGATTGGGGAGCAGAGCCATAGCAAAGGCCGTCTTTTTCCTCATTCCGTGAGAACAATGGCTCGCGAAAACATCGCGGGCGGGCGCCAGGCCAAGAGCGTTTAGAAGCTGTTCGGTTCGGACTTTGGCGACCGCCGACGTCAGCCCGTAGACTTCGCCCGTCAGAAGGAGGTGTTCTTTTACGGTCAAATCGTCAAAAAGCCCGAGGTTCTCCGGAAGGACGCCGATCCTGCGCTTAAGCGCGAGGGAGCGTGTACTAACGTGCAGGCCACAAATGACCGCTTCGCCGGAGCTTGGCTCAAGTAGCCCGGAAAGCATTTTGAGTGTCGTGGATTTACCGGCCCCGTTTGGGCCAAGACAAGCGCAGATAGCTCCGGTAGGAACCTCTAGTGTCAAACGATCAACTGCCGTGAAGCCGCCGAATTGCTTGGTGAGTCCCCGGCACGAGATCATCCGACCATTATCCGACCTGCGCCGTCAGCGGACCCGGCGGAAACGCAGGTCCCAGACGCGGGGATCTCCCAGACTGAGTTCTGTAACGCGACCACTCGAATCCTGCAAAAAGCGAATGCTACCGAGCGAGGAGCTGAACCCGTCGCGATAGGTGGGTTTGAGCGGAATCGCCGCGTCCGGCCGCCGATGAATCACCAAACCATCGTGCTCGAGCGCGACGATGAATGTCACTTCCGCTTCATCGCTTCGATACTCGCCGGACATGGATTCGAGGTCCGTCCGATTGGGGCTTGCAGTTTCGACTTTGTCGTATACGACGTCTTCATCGGCTGGACGGCTCACGCGCATCCGGCTCTCATTTCCAGCGCCCTCGGCGTAGAACACGATACGCACGCTTCCGTCCTCACCGAAAGAGAAGGCGTCCTTTCCGGCCGGCGTCAGCATATCCCTGCCGTTAAATTGCAACTGACCCTGCTTGAGACCAATGGTCACTGTCTGGTGATCGCGCTCGTCACGATAAAGGCCGGCTCTGGAATCTAGCGCGGAAACTTCAACGGGTGGCGAATTTCCGGGCCGGGGCACTCGGACTCCAGGGCCGAGATAAACATCCGCCACTCGATGCGCGAGCTGGGTGGCATTAGCGGAAGAGACGTTGCACAGTACCGCGACTGACAGGTCTTTTTTCGGATACTGCCCGAGCCAGGCGTTATAGCCGGCCGTGCTGCCGCTATGGCTGATCTCGCGCAGGCCGGCAGTGCGCGGGATCATCAGGCCGACGGCGTAGAAAATCGTACGTCCATTCGTTAGTTGACCCTGCTCAAGCTGTGCGTCGAGGAGCGCCCGTCCTCCCACTATTCCGTCCACGAAGTTGCGATTCCAGCGCAGCAAGTCGCCGACCGTGGTGAGCAGGCCGCCGTTGCCGTAGATGTTCTCGAAGGGCATGTCCTGCCGATAAGTGCTGCCGCTCGGATCATAGGCGATGGCGCGACCGGATACGATGCGCCGAAAGTCATCCCGCCATTGCGTCGAGGTCATCTTAAGAGGCTTGAATATCGCTTGTTGGGTAAACTCTGGGAAGCTCGTCTGCGCGACGCCGCTCACCAGAATCGCTGCGAGATTGTAGCCGGTGTTGGTGTAAGAATATGCGGCGCCCGGGGGATAGTTGAGAGCGTGTTGCCGGCTGACGATTTCGAGAACGTGGGCCATGGTGTAAACGCGCGTAGTGCGAGGCCATCCTCCGATTGCGGCTACATTGCCCCAATCGCGAAGGCCGCTGGTGTGATTCAGCAGACGCCGGATGGTAATCGGAGTTCCGTAGTTGGGAACTTCTGGAATATATTTTTGGATGGGATCGTCGAGCGATAGCTTTCCTTGCTGCGCCAGAAGGAGCACCGCGGCCGCCGTGAACTGCTTGGCAATAGATCCGGGTTCGAATACTGTTTCCGGGGTGAGCGCCACGCTGTGCTCGAGGTCAGCCATTCCATAGGCGCCGCGAAGGGCCGAGTTTCCACTGATGTCCACGCCAACCGCGCACCCGGGGCTATCGCCTCGGTTGAAGCGCGCGAAGATCTCGTCAACTTTGGCTTTGGCATCCGCCGGTGGTTTCAACGGCTGTGCGATGGTGATCCGCGCAACAGCAAGCAGGAACGCGATGCAGAATTGGCGATGCCTACAGGTCATATTGGATGTACATGAGCCAGTATCGCTCAATTTCTTCGATACAAAATCGCGGTTCGGGCCATCTAAAGCAAGGGCTGTATACTCCTTTTAGGCTTTGGGGGGGCATATGTCAACTCGATCGCATTCCAGAGATTTCTCGTTTTTTGCCGTCCTTACTAGCGCTCTTTTGATTGCAGGCTCCATGTCCGCGCAATCTACCGGGTCTATTCAAGGAACGGTTCTAGATCCGGCGGGCGCAACCGTTGCCGGCGCGCAGGTGACGGTCCGCAATCAAAGCACCGGCGAGGAGCGCACAACAGCTACGGACTCGTCCGGGGTTTATCTCGTGCCCTCGCTTCCCGTCGGCAGATACCGCGTTGAAGTGAAAGCCGCGGGTATGCAACCCATGGCCGCCACCGACGTAGATCTTTCGGTTGGCACCACCGTCAGGCAGGATTTCTCTCTCAAGGTAGCTGCTACCAGCCAAGTCATTGAAGTCCAGGGCTCCGCGCCGGTTATCGATTCAACTACCGTTTCGGTCGGAAGCGTGGTGAACCAGCGTACCGTTCAGGAGATTCCGCTCAACGGACGCCATTTCGTCGATCTCGCTTTGCTCATTCCAGGCTCCGTCACTCCTCCGGCCAACGGATTTCTGACCGCTCCCTTGCGCGGCCAGGGATCATTCTCCTTCAATTCCGCCGGCGCGCGTGAAGACAGCGTCAATTTCATGATCAACGGCATCAATCTCAGCGACCCGAATCAGAATCAGATCACGTTCCAGCCGACTATCAATACCGTCGAGGAGTTCAAAGTCGACAACTCGACGTTCAGCGCAGAGTATGGCAGGAACTCCGGGTCTATCGTGAACATCGCGACCAGATCCGGCGTCAACGCGTGGCATGGCGAGGCATACGAGTTTATCCGCAATAACGACCTTGATGCCCGCAATTTCTCGAATCCGACCAATATAACCGTGGCTGGTGCGCTGGTTCCGAACCCACAATCCCCATTCAAGCGGAATCAGTTCGGCGGCGACGGCGGGGGCGCAATCGTAAAGGACAAGACGTTCGTGTATTTGAGCTACGAAGGACTTCGCCAGCGTCAGAATGTGCCCTTGTCTTCGACCACTTTGTCGGTCGCGCAGGTGGCGCAGGCCAACGCTACTAGCGATCCGATTATTCGGAGTCTGCTTCCGCTCATTCCACTACCAAATTCGGGCTCCACTCAGTTTGCCTCGTCCGCAGTCGCTCCTGTGAACATCGAGCAAGGTACCGTCAATTTCAGCCAGATCCTGTCGGATTCGAGCCGCCTTAATTTCTATTACGCGATCCAAAGGGATCAACGGAATGAGCCGCCTTCGACCCAAGGAAACAGTTTCCCCGGCGACGGCGACATGAGGAACGGCAACCGCCAGCTCTTGACTATAAATCACGTCTGGACCCTAAGTCCGACGCTGGTAAATGAGGCGCGCGCCGGTTTCAACCGCATCCACATCACTTTCGTCGCGGAGAACGATCTCAGCGCGGCTGCCTATGGTATCAATAGCGGAGTCACTGCCGCCATCGGGCTGCCCCAGATCAACGTCGGCGGGACCGGGCCGGGTACGGGACTATTTACCTTCGGAGGCATTAACGGGTTTCCGCAGGGCCGCGGCGACAACGTCGGAGTTCTTTCCGACACTTTGAGCTGGATACATGGAAATCATACCATCAAGACGGGCGCCGAGTTCCGTCGTCAAAACACGGACAATTTTGCGTATACGCCAGGAACCGTTACATTCCCGAGTATCGCGGCGTTCCTTGCCGATCAGGCTACCAGTTTTACGGCGAACACCTCCAATCGTTCCAACCGCACTTATGGAAGCTCGCTCGGCGCGTTCGCGATGGATTCCTGGAAGCTGAGGCCGTACCTGACCGTTACGCTCGGCCTGCGCTATGACTGGTATGGCACTCCTACGGAGGCTGAAAACAGATTCGTAGTCTTCGATCCCACGAGCGACACGCTCCAGCATATTGGCCAGGGAGGTGGACCGGGTCTCGCTTACAACCAAAGCGCGATGAATTTCCAGCCGCGCGTCGGATTCGCGTGGGACCCGTTTGAAAAAGGCAAGACCGTATTTCGCGGAGCATATGCGATTATGACGGATCAGCCGACTTTGGGTCTGGTAACTGGGCTGGCTGCAAATCCGCCTTACGCATTCCCCATTTCGTTCGCGCCGAGCACTTCCGTTCCTTTCGTCACTCTGGCCAACGCTTTCCAGGCTGCCGGCGGAAGCGTTGCGCCGACGTCGGTGGCGCACAACTATAAGGACGCTTACGTCTCGGAATGGAACTTCAATATCCAGCAGCAGTTCGCCAACGATCTGGGGTTCATGGTCGGCTACTTCGGGAGTAAGGGCAGCGATCTGAATATTGAGCGCAATTATAATCAGCCGGTGAACGGCGTTCGCCCGTTCCAGGCGCTCGCGGCGACCAGTCCTATTGATCCAAGTTTGCCGCTGTCCAACATTCTCGTGTATGAGAGCGATGGGAACTCGTCATATAACGGCCTTTGGTTCACCGCTCAGAAGCGCTTTGCGAGAGGGCTCCAGTTCAACGCTTCTTACACGTATTCGAAATCCATCGACGATAATTCCCGCAACGTTGAGGGATTGGTGATTCAGAACAGTTACGACATCGAAGGCGATCGCGGTCTTTCGGATTTCGACGCCCGCAACCGCTTCGTCCTGAACGCCGTTTACGATCTATCCTTCAAGGGAAACCGGCTCAAGGAAGGCTGGGAGTTCGCAATTATCGAGACCATTCAGACCGGCAATCCTCTCAACTTCCACCTCAGCAATTCCTCCTTTGCGGGCCTGGCGGTTCTCCGGCCGGATGTAACCGGGACAGTACAAACCGGCATAGCGCCGGCAACTAACGGCAGCGCTACGTCGGTCACCTACATCCAGAATCCGGCCGTTTTCATCAACCAGGGCACGGCGCCGGGAACAGTTTTGGGCTTTGGGAATCTAGGCCGCAACGTAATCATCGGACCAGGTTTTTCGAACCTCGATTTCGCTTTCGTCAAAAATACCAAGCTGAACGAGCGCTTCACCTGGCAGGTGCGCGCCGATGCGTTCGATTTGTTGAATCAGGCGAACTTCACAAACCCTGTTTCAACCGTAGGCTCTTCAACCTTCGGCCTCATCACCGGCGGTACGCGCTTCCCAGCGGGGGACGGGGGCACATCGCGGCAGCTTCAACTCGCGATGAAACTCCTGTTCTGAGGACGCCGCTAAAACTCGAACCTGGCCACGATCTGTCCAGATCGCGGCGCGACTTGTACCGATCCCGAGCTGATATATCCGAACCCTGACGTGGGAACACCCTGCGGGCTTCTGGTCTGTGTCGCCAGCGCGTTCGTGGAACTCGGGGTGTTCAAATAAAGCCCATTGAACACGTTGAAGAATTCTGCGCGGATTTGGAACATCATGCGTTCCCGAATCCGGAAAATCCGGCCAAAACTGGCCTGCTCGCTAGGGAGCCGTGCATTGCGATAGTCGTTGTAATACGGCGCTGCGACGCCGAATTGTCCCGCTGCCGGCTGGGACCACGCCGCCGGATTCAGCACAAACTCTTTGTTCGGATCGATGCAGCCGCAATTGAGATCCTGCAGAAAGAGTGGCTCGCCGGCAACCCGGTTAGCATAGGTGGACTGAAAGAAGACGGAGCTTAGATTATTTTGAGCAACCGGTACCAGAATGGGGAGACCACTCGCATATTTCAGATTTCCGCTCACTGTCCAATCCCGGAGCACGCTCTGCATCCACCCGTGCGAACCGAAAGCGGGAACACGGTAGGTGAACGCCACCACCAATGCAAGCGGCTGAGAGAGACTCGAAAGGGCTTTCTGATTGACGCGATTGAACACATTATTTACGTTGCCATCGACGTCACCCAACTGTTTTTGCCACACAAATGTTCCCAGAACATCCAGGCCGTGCGATATTCGTTTCGTCAATTTGGTCTGCAAAGCGTCATACCAGGTGTCCCCCAAGGGCGCTCCTTGCACGCCAATCGTTCCGAACTGCGGAAAGGGCCGAAGGGCCTGCGCCAAGGTCGCGGTCAGAGGAAATCCCGCGTAGGGCGCAGTGAAGCCGCGGGCCTGCACCTGCGGCGAATTCAGCGGCATAGTGAGCAGACCTAAATCGGTGGAACTGTCGATATTAATCCCAAAAGACGCTAAGCGCTGGGGTGTGTTGGCATTTAAATTAATCAGGGCGTCCGACTCGAACCATGCGCCTCGGTTTCCCACGTAGGAGGCCTCGAGGATCAGATTCGAAGTGATTTCCCGCTGCAGCGAGACGTCCCACTGCTCGAGCCTTCCCGGCCGTCCGCCGTTCGGATCTACCCAATTCGGCGGACTGTTGATCTGTCCGGGCTGCGGAAAAATTCCAGGGTTGTAATTAACCGCATAGAGACTTGCCGGATTGTAATTCAATCCTCCCGATAATTGCAGCGCGGGAGCGCCATAGGTGGGATTGCTGAAATTGATCGTATTCCACCCCCCGGCGCCGATCGTCGATGGAAGGACCGACGCCTGGCCCATACCGGTTTGCGCATACGTAATGCCCCAGCCGGCGCGGAGCACGGTTTTCGGCAACACCTGATAGGCGAGCCCAAGCCGCGGCCCAAACGCATAAGGGTAGGTCTTCGTGAAATTACAATTGCATGTTCCCGGACCGCTCCCCTCGTAGATAGTCGCGCCCGGAAGACCACCGGCCGCCGGATTCGGAGTGGTTGGGGAAAATTCGCTCGAGCGGTCGTAGAGTTCGTGCGGATAAGCTTGATAGTCCCAGCGCAAGCCGTAATCGAGCGTGAGTTTGTGCGTAATCTTCCAATTATCTTGAATGAAAAAAGACCAGGACGCCTTGCGCGCCTGCGTGTCGGACGGATTGGTAATGGCGGCGGCGTTGACCGCTCCTAGCAAGAAACTGGCGTAAGGCAATCCGACCGTTCCGCCGTTAAGGGTTTGTCCTTGGGTGTAAGGAAGACCGGTTTGAGCGTTGCTAAACGCGTAGGTGCCGTACGGGCTCGGATAAACCGAGGTTCCTGTCGCACTCACAAGCACCGGATTGAGTCCTCCGCCGTTGCCACCCTGGTTGAGGCCGGCGAGATTCAAGTTCGAGAGTGTGTCGTTGTACCATTCGCCGCCCATCTTAAATGTGTGATTGTCGCGAATCAGGGTCCCGGTCATCACCGCTGTCGGCTTATCGTATTTGTTGATCGCGCCGCCAGCTCCCATATTGAGAGCCATGCCGCCGCCGCTCGCCGAGGAAAGTCCGGTAATATCGGGAAAGCCGCTGCTGATGGCGCCTATTAATCCGAGCTCCGTGACTGAATTGTAGCTGCGAACCGCGGGTAGAGACTGGTCCGGGCTATCCAGGCGGATGAACCCGACCCCAGCATGGATCAGGAACCTTGGGGTCACAGGCTGATCGTAATTGAGGCGGAATGTGTTGGCTTGCGACAGAATGCGGTGCATCCCGGTAATCGGCGTTGGAAGACCGTCTCCATACTGGTTGTGCGGACCGTAATATCGCGACCAGTAAAATGTAAGCTTCCCGAGATTGCCGAAATTCTGATCGATCTTAAGAGTTGGGATCGATTCCGTGGTCGCGGCAACCACATTTTCTTGCCAGTTATTGATGAGCGCAGAGTTGGTGGGCAGCGGTATTAGCGACTGAATCTTCAGCGCTACCGGATCCATACGGCTCATAGGAATTATGTTTCCGGGAAACGGATTAGTGACGATCTGTCCGTTGGGGGCTGGGAACGCGCTAAGAGGATCGTAAACCGTGTTCTCGAGGATGGATCGCCCGAGCGGATCGGTTCCGAGAACCCGCCCGGTCTGCGCTCCACTAAAATCTCCAGTGCGCATGGCCGCAGTCGGCACCGTTGCGAATGTTGTGGTGGTCTGAGTTTGCAGAAACTCTTCGTAGGAAAAAAAGAAGAAGCTTTTATTTCGTCCGTCATAGACGTGCGGAATATACACTGGGCCGCCGATGCTCCCGCCAAAATCGTTTCTCCGATTAGGAGGCCGGATCAGGTGCCCATTGCCGTCGTTGGTGAAAGGTTGTCCGGCCCCGAGATCTTCGTTTACGAAATATTCAAACCCGCTGCCGTGGATTTGATTAGTCCCGGATTTCACCACGAAATTAAAATATCCGCCACCCACCTGTCCATACTCAGCCGAAAAGTTGCTGCTTTCGACCGAAACTTCCTGGAGGGACTCGACGGAAGGCTCCATCTGATCCTGCCGGCTGATATTTCGGGCATTGTTTGCTTCCTGGCCTTCCACATTGATGCGGAAGGTATTGGACGGAACACCATTCATGGTAATCGTTGAGGTACCGGAGATGGTGGCACTGGGGACCAGTGTCACGAATGTGTAAGGATTCCGAATATTCGCGCTAGCACTGTTGCCCAGGGAGCCGAAGTTCAGCGGCAGGGCGTCCAACAGTTCCTCCGCGAGGGTGCTGCTTTGTTCCGCGCTTTCAGTCTTGAGCATGGAAGCGTCAGCGGTCACCGTGACGGATTCATCGGTCGCGCCCAGCTTCAAAACGATATCGATGCGGGCCGTCTCGGCGCCCAGAACGCGAATTCCCGATTGAACGAACCTGCTGAAGCCGGGCATCTCCACTTCGAGCTGATACTGGCCTAAAGGCAATTGAGAAATCGTGTAGTTGCCGGTCGTGGTGGATGTCGTCTCAAAAACAGCGCCAGTCTCCGTATTTGTCAGCTTGACATTTGCGTTCGGTACGACCGCGCCCGCAGGATCTGAAACGGTTCCCGTCACTGTTCCGCGGTCGTTCTGAGCCAACAAAGGCGCTGAAACAATCAGCGCAAGAATCAAAATTCTCATATGGGCGCCTCTTAGAGAGATTTAACAGTTGGGAAGGTTATCACAGCGCGTTTGAAATGTAAATGGCATCTCACATTGCAACTGCGAACCGTGGTACTCAGGAAGAACGATGCTCGATGCTCTGGCTGCCGCGGCGCTCCAGGCGCGGGAACGCGCGCATGCACCTTTTTCCGAGTTCCGCGTGGGCGCCGCCCTTGAAGATTCCGCCTGTGGAATTCACACGGGCTGTAATATCGAGAACGCAACTTACGGCTTGACCATGTGCGCCGAGCGCGTCGCAGTCTTCAAGGCCATCTCCGAAGGCATCCGCGAATTCTGCCGGATCGCGGTGGCCGCCGATACTGACATACTCACGCCGCCCTGCGGAGCGTGCCGCCAGATTCTATGGGAATTTTGCGCGGATATCGAAGTGATCCTAATCAATCCGCGCGGCGCGTCGGAGGCTCTGCGTCTTAAAGACCTGTTGCCGAGACCATTTGATGCGTCATATTTATAAATTTCTCCTGCTGTGTGCCGTGGCATACGGCCAACCGCGCGCTATACAGCCGGTGGATTGGATCTGGAGCGGCCGCTACGTCGTCACCATGGACGCGCAGCGCCGTGTCATTGAGAACGGCGCGATCGCTATTCGCGGAAATAGCATCGTCGCCGTAGGCCCTCGCGACGGTATCGACCAAGCTTATCGGGCCAAACAGCGTCTCGACCGGCCCGACGCAATCCTCACGCCTGGGCTCATCAACACGCACACACATGCGCCCATGTCCCTGTTCCGCGGGATCGCCGACGATTTGCGGCTCCAGGAATGGCTGGAGAAGTACATCTTCCCTGCCGAAGCTAAAAACGTCGACGAGGAATTCGTGCGCTGGGGCACGCGTCTGGCCTGTCTCGAAATGGCGCTCTCCGGGACCACTACGTACACCGACATGTACTATTTCGAAGACACAATCGCTGCCACCACGAAGGAGGCGGGACTTCGCGGCGTGCTCGGACAGACGATCATCGGGTTTCCCGCCCCCGATTACAAAACTTCGCAAGCCGCGCTCGCCGGGACGGAGAAATATTTAAAGGCCTTCGCCGGCGATCCGCTTATCATCCCCGCCGTGGCGCCGCACTCGATCTATACCAATTCGGATGAAACCCTGAAGGCTTGCCGTATTCTCGCCGACCGTTATCGCAAGCCTCTGGTGATGCATCTCTCCGAAACCAAGGCTGAAAACGAAGAGTCCCTGGCGAAGCGCAAAATGACGCCTACGGCGGCCCTGGATGCCATGGGAGTGCTCAGCGGCTGGACTGTCGCCGCGCACGGCGTCTGGCTCGACGATGCCGATTTGAAGATTCTCCTGGCTCGCGACACGGGCCTTGCTCACTGCCCTTCAAGCAACATGAAGCTCGCGAGCGGCGTCGCGCCGGTAGTCAAGATTCTGAGCTTGGGAATCCCCATGGGCCTAGGAACTGATGGCGTCGCCGGAACGAATAACGATCACGACATCATGCAAGAGATGGAACTGGCCGCGAAACTGCAGAAAGTCTCGACAGGCGATCCTCGGGCTCTCCCGGCGGAACAAGCGTTCGCGATGGCGACGATCTTGGGAGCCCGCGCTCTTCATCTTGAAAGTTTGATCGGCTCGCTTGAAACGGGCAAGCGCGCGGACATGATCACGATCGGTTTGGATGCGCCCCACGCGGTCCCGATGTACAACGTGTACTCGCAACTTGTTTACGCGCTTAAGGGCTCGGATGTTGCGGACGTGATGGTGAACGGCCGTCTCATCGTACGGAATCGAAAAATGTTGACGCTCGACGCGGCGACCATCATGGCCAAAGCGGTCGAGTATCAGGAACGAATCAAAAAATCATTGCGGTAGCATCAAATGCTCGGAATCAGCCCGCCATCCACGCGGATCACCGATCCAGTGATGTAGGAAGCTTGAGCGCTGGCCAGAAAGACGACGGCCGCAGCGTACTCCTCGGGCGTCCCGTAACGTCCGGCAGCAATCGAGCCTGCGCTTTCTGCCTCTACCGACTCGAGTGAGCGGTTCTCTCTCTTGGCGCGAGCCTCATCTAGTGAGCGGACGCGGTTGGTCGCGATACGGCCCGGCGCGACGATATTACAAGTAACGCCGTCCCGAGCCACTTCGCGCGAAAGCGTCTTCGACCATCCCAGCAGGGACAATCGGAGCGTGTTTGAAATGCCGAGATTAGGAATTGGGGCGACGACACCCGATGATGTACTTGTAATCACGCGACCCCACTTCCGGGCTCGCATGGAAGGTAGTACACGATCTGTGATCGCGATCACAGGCAGGATCATGGATTGGAAACTCTTGCTCCACGCACCCGTATCCTGACCGGCCGCAGGTGTAGGCGGAGGGCCGCCTGTAAGATTCACCAGGATATCGACTGCTCCTATCCGCTCTTCAATCTCCCGGACATGACCGTCGATGGAGCCCAAGTCGCCGAGATCCCAGATCACCGGCAACGCCCGAACGCCATGCTGCTCGACCGCCTTCGCCGATTCCGCCAAAGACGCCGAATCGACATCTGCCAGAGCCACATTTGCGCCTTCGCGCGCGAGTGCGATCGCGACGCCGCGCCCCAATCCTCCTCCTGCCGCCAGAACCAGCGCGGTCCGCCCCTCAATTCCCAGGTCCAATTTAGTTTTCCTCTCTTCTCAAATATGTTACGATCCCACTGGTCGACTTTGGCTGCTCCTCAAACCGTCGCATCTCCGGTTAGCTCGGCGCGAGCGCACTACTGGCTTTACCTGCTGACTGCGAGCTATGCGCTGAACTATCTCGACCGGAACGTTTTCAGCATTCTGCTCGAATCGATTAAACACGATCTGGGTGCTTCTGACACCGTCATGGGGCTGCTGGCGGGCTTCGCGTTTGTAGCCTTTCAATCTCTTTTAGGATTGCCGCTGGCGCGCTGGGCGGATCGCTCCAACCGGCGTTCCATTCTTGCGGCAGGGGTCTTCCTCTGGAGCATCATGACCACGTTCAGCGGCATGGCGCACAGTATAATTCAGCTCGCTCTGGCGCGGATCGGCGTGGGAGTGGGAGAGGCCTCCAGCAACATCTCGGCTGCGCTGATCTCCGATGTATTCCCCAAGCAGGCGCGCCAGCGCGCGATGGGAATCTACGCGACGGGGTTGTACCTAGGCGTGTTTCTCGGATACTTCGCGGGCGGATGGGTCAATCAATTTTATGGCTGGCGGGCGGCTTTTTTCATCGCAGGTGCACCGGGAATTCTGCTGGCCCTTACAATACGGTTCACGGTCTCCGAGCCGGTACGCGGCGCCTCCGATGCGGTCTCGGTCGATACCCGCCAGGAGCCGCTGGGGCAGACCATCCGGTTTATGGCCACGCAGACCAGCTTCGTCCTGGCGCTCGCCGGTTTTTGCCTGACCAGTTATACCAATTTCGGTCTCTCGGTCTGGGTCCCGGCTTTCATGCGGCGCGTCCATCATCTCAGCAATGGCGAAATCGGAACCTATACGGGCACGGTCAGGGGGCTGGTGGCGATGACAGGGGCGCTGCTGGGAGGGTTAGTTGTCGAGCGGCTGAGCCGGAAGGATCAGCGCTGGATGATGCGCGCGCCCGCAATCGCATCGGGGCTCGGCGGGCCCGTGCTGCTCATTTTTCTTTTCAGCGGGTCTACCGCTGCATCGATCGCCGGCCTGGCTATCGCTTCGCTTCTTATCGCATTTCACATCGGACCCATTTGGGCATTTGGACAGGCGATGGTCAAGGTCGGTATGCGCTCATTTTCACAGGCGACTCTGAGCGTCGTCGGCTCGCTGTTCGCACTCGGCCTCGCTCCTCTGCTGATCGGAATTATGAACGATCGTCTCAAACTGCAATACGGCGATCTGGCCATTCGCTATTCGATGATCACGACCGCCGTGGCGAGTTCGTTGGGTGCGATTCTGTTCTGGTGCGCCGCGAATTATATCGACCGAGACCTTGCGAGAGTATCCGCTTCCTCCGTTCCCTAAGCGGTACCAGTGCCAGCTTTGACTTTTGCCGGGTTCAAGAGCCGTTCCGCATTTTTGCGATAGATCCGGTCCTTATCCTCAGGCGACAGCCCCAGATTTTCGATCACGCCGATGGTTTCCCGAATATAGAGCCCAGGCGTCGGTTCGTACGGCATGTCGGAGGCGAACAGAACCTGGTCGACTCCGAAAAACGCAAGCCCGCACTGCGTCGCTGGAAGCGCGCCGAAAAGCGCTGTGTCGGCGTGAAACATTTTGAAATAATCGAGCGGCCGCTTTTTCATGGAACGCAACAGAGCTCCGTAATCTTCATCCGACGTTCGCAGCCCCAATTGGTCCCAACCGTGTCCAACACGTCCTTCAAAGTATGGAATCATTGCGCCCATGTGATGAACAATAATCTTCAGCCCCGGGTGGCGATCGAACAGCCCGGAGAAAACCAACCGCGCCATGGCTACGCTGGTTTCGTAAGGCCAGCCGAAGGTCCACCAGATTTCGTATTTGGATTTGTCCTCAGTGGCGTAGTCGGAAAACCTGTTGGTGCGGGTAGGATGGAGCCACACTGCCCGATCGAGGCGCGCCAGCTCATCGAATAACGGCAGAAATTCCCGCGAATCCAGCGGTTTCCCCGCAGCGTTCGAGTAAAGCTGAACGCCCAGTGCTCCCAACTGGGTAATCGCGCGCTCGACCTCCTTTTCCGCCGCACCGGGATTGTTCATGGGCAGGGCTGCAACGAACCCGGGAAACCGTTCCGGATAGCGGGCCACCAGTTCGGCCATTCCATCGTTGGCCATCCTGGCCAGAACTGCCGCCGCGTCCGGCTGCGCGAACGATTCGATGGGCGGCGATGCTAAAGAGAGCACCTGGCGGTAGTCGCCAAACTCGTCCATTACGCGGAACCGCGCATCCAGATCCCACATTGCCGGGAGCTTGCGCGAGCGATTGGCCATGTCCTTATCGACCGGCGCGATTCGGAGAAACTCGGCATAGAAAGCGGGAGGGAAAATGTGATTGAAGATGTCGATTTTCATGAACGACCATCATACAATGAACGTCGAGTACACTGATTCTTTGCTCGACACAGTTTCAATCCGGGGCGGCGGCCCTGCGGGAGCTGCCGCGGCCATCGCGGCTAGAGCGGAAGGCGTCCGAGTGCGCTTGTTCGAGAAAAGCCGGTTTCCGCGCCACAAAGTGTGCGGAGAATTCTTCTCGCCAGAAATCGCGTTGGAGCTCGAACGGATCGGCGCCTGGGATTCCTTTCTTCAGGGAATGCCGGCGCGTATCCATAGAATGGAATTGCATTTCGAACGACGGCAGAAGATTTCGCGATTGCCGGAACCAGGCTGGGGCCTCAGCCGTTACGCGTTCGACGGGCTGCTGCTCGGGCGCGCAAGAGCGCTGGGCGTGGAAATTGTGAGGGGATCGGCGGATCAGATGCCGATCCACCAGCCTATGATTATTGCATCCGGCCGCGCCTCGGCCGGGGTGCCGGGTCACAAGGATCGTGGGCACCGGTTATTCGGGTTTAAAGCTCATTTTGAAGGCCCCGCCCAGGATGCGGTCGAGCTATATTTTTTCAATCGGTGCTACGTGGGCATCAACCCCGTAGAGAGCGGGCGTACAAACGTCTGTGGTCTGGGGCCAGAAGATTTTCTCGGGCTCTATCGATTCGACTATGATCGGGTCGTGCGCCAATCAGCCTCCTTGTCGGCGCGTCTCGATCCGCTAACACGCTGCATGGAGTGGGTCTCCACCGGTCCTTTGCGATTTGGCCAGAGTTTTAACGCGGGCGAAAATAATACCCCTGAAAACGTGTATGCCGCCGGCGACGCCCTTTCTTTCGTCGATCCTTTTACCGGGTCGGGACTTCTCGCCGCGGTGAAGACCGGCGCTTTGGCCGGGAAGTCGGCGTCTCGTCATGAGGGCGCATCCGCCTATCTCGCCGAGTGCCGCGCCAGTCTTAAGAAACCGTTTGAGATTGCAGGCATTTTTCGAAGGGTGGTCGCGAGCGGCTGGGCGGACTGGCTCGCTCCCATAGTCCCTGGGCGGCTGCTATTTGCTCTTACGCGGCCCCATCCGTAAGGGCCAGACTAATAAAAAAGCCGGTGAGTACTCGGAGGAAGATACTCACCGGCCGGCTCACCACTACCGCGAGGTCGTAGCGCGCCGAACTTTTGGGGCGGGGAAGCCTGGCAGTCGGCGAACCCTCCCCTGAAGAAAGAGACGCTGTGGAAGCCTCTAAGGTTTCCACCATTGGACATTAACATATTAACATCGTCGTAACTCGCTGTACAGGGATTTCCTACTACAGGTGCTGCAAACTCACTCTTCATGAATCCGCATGTATACAAGGGTAATACTGCGGAATAAACCCTCAAATTGTTACCGGATATAAACTTCCGAACCATTCATTTATAAATTTAAACGTTCACCTTAACTTTGCATTCAACACCGCAGCTAAGCGATAGCCCGAAAGGGCTATACGCGCCCGCGCTACTCGCCGCGCGTTTTCTTGATAGGCCGGGGAAAGCTGGTTGGGATGGTCGCGAGACCCGATCTCGAGCCCAAACGTGTACACTTCGGTTACGGCGAACCTTACGCCTTCATCGAGCCAGCCCTCTGGACTCAGATCGGCCGAGCTCAGATGGGGATCGACGGGCGGGCGATATTCTGCAGCGATCTCCGCAGCCACGTTCGTGACGCTGGCATAGCTTGTGTCTGTGCCTGCCAGGTCATCCCAAAACGCGTGAAGGTTTTTGCCTGGCATTACGAAAACGAAGTTGCCGCCTGCATCGCCGTCCGGCTGCGATTTCAAGAAACGGGTGATGCAATGCAGCGGTTGATGCAGATCCCCAGCCAGATGTTCGAGCCAAGGCAGGTCATAAGGCAGGTTAACGGCTGCCGTTTGCGGGCCGCCGATCTCGCATAAGCAATCGTTCGATCTGATCGATCGCATTGGGGCTGCGGGCAGGCTGTGGAGGAGCGCCATCGGGTGTATACGGGACGTCGTAATAATGCCAGTTAGTATGTCTCGCCATATCCGGGAAACCCGGAAGCAGCGGCGTTGGTTGGGCACCGTTGCGGAGATTATCGTAAAAGCGCGGATCGCCCTTGATAACGTCGGGCCAGGCGGCGGCTGCGATAAAAGCGGCGCGAGCGCGGCTTTCCGGATCGGGTGGCGCGCCAGCCGTCAAGAGCGTTTCATAGTCCGGATGGTGCTGCAGCAGTTCATCGACACGGGCGCGCGCGCCCGCAGTCAGACGGTCGTAAGCAATCGCGCCAATAATGCGATGTCCGGTGATATTCCATGCGCCGGCGGGCGCAGCGAACGAAAGAATTGCTGTCCACGCGGCAAAGAATCCGAGAGGGCGCATCGGAAGCTTCGAGCTTAGCATGTCCTAATGTTATTCTGCCGCCAATTTCAGCAATTGTGCGGCGTGGCGAAGCGCCTCCGGGGTGACGCGCTCTCCGGAAAGCATGCGGCCGATTTCGCTGGTCCGCTGAGCGGCGGAGAGTTCCTCGATCGACACCACAGTCCTTCCCCTGGCGCTACGTTTTTCTACATAGTAATGGTGATCGGCAAACCCGGCGATCTGGGGGAGGTGGGTGACGCACAGCACCTGGCTCGACCCGGCCAGCTTCTTGAGTCTTCGCCCCACCGCTTCCGCCGCGCTGCCCCCCACGCCCGCGTCGACCTCATCGAACACCAGAATCCGCGGAGCCGCGATGTTGGCACTCGCTGCCTGCGCTGTCGCGGTCTTCAATGCCAGAGCGACTCTCGATAGTTCCCCACCTGAGGCGATCTTCTGCAGCGGCTTCGGCTCCTCGCCTACATTGGGCGACAGCAGAATCTCGACTGAATCCGCGCCGTGCTCGGACCAGTCCGCGGGTTCGACCCGGATTTCTACTCGCGTCTTCTCCATGGCGAGAGATGCCAGCTCGCCCTCGACGCGCCGGGCAAGCTGGCGCGCGGCTTGGGTCCGAATATTGGTCAGCTTCGCTGCCGTGATGCGGTATGCCTCCGATAACGCATCGATCTCTCTCCGCAGAGCGTCGCGCCTTTCGCTGGAACTCTCTACCGCCGCAAATTTGCGGCACACATCCTCGAAAAATACGAGCACCTCGTCCAAGCTCGCCCCAGTTGAGGTCGCGCCATATTTGCGCTTTAATTTTTCGAGCGCCGCCAGACGCGCTTCCACCTGATCCAGCCGGGCCGGGTCTGCCTCCAGTTTGCCCAAGTAACCGCGGAGAACGTGCGCGACTTCATCCACTGCGATGATGGCCGACTGTAGAGTTCCGGGGAGGCCTTGAACGCTGTCGTCAATACGCCCTAACTCCTCTAAGCGCCGCGCGACGATGCGCAACTGAGCAGAGGCGCTTTCCGGCGCGTCATACAGGGCCGCATAGGCCGCGCTCGCCACCTCCTCCAGACGTACGACGTTGCGCAGAACGCGCCTCTCGTTTTCAAGCTGAGCGTCCTCTCCAGGAATGGGGGCCACGGTCTCGATTTCACGCCGCTGATAGCTCCACAGATCGGCTAGCCGCAGCGTTTCCTGCGCCGACCGATCCAGTTCTTCGAGCTCGGCCGAAGCGGTGCGCCATCGCGCGAATAATTCCGCCGTTTGCGCCAGCATTTCCGCGTCGCCCGCGAAGGCATCCAGCATCTCGCTCTGTATGGCTGAAGAGAAGAGCTGCTGCTGATCATGTTGACCGTGAATATCGCCCAGATAGGGAGCCAGATCCTTCAGCAGCGCCGCGGTCGCGGGGCGATTGCCTATGAAAGCGCGCGATTTGCCGCCTGCCAGGATCTCGCGCTCGATCAGCAATTCGTCGCTTTCGATCTCAATGCCAGCCTCCTCCGCTATCTTTAAAAGCCCGGGCGCTGGCGCAACCTCGAATATCCCCGAGATCCGCGCGCGCTCCGCGCCGCCCGCGCACCATCTCAGCCGAAGTGCGCGCTCCCAGCAGCAACCCGAGCGCGTCCACCACGATCGATTTCCCGCTGCCGGTCTCGCCTGTGAGTAGATTTAAGCCCCGATGGAATTGCACGCGGACTTTTTCGATCACGGCGTAATTTTCGACCGCCAGCTCACGCAGCATTCGACACGATTATAACTAGCAAAGGATGCGCGAGCGCCGGACGCCTGAAACATTTTATTTCACTTCTGTTTTCTAGGCACGTCGATTACAATAAAGATGTAGACGGAACGAGAAAGGGGCCGGTTGATATTGGGACATTTGGGCAGCCCTGCGCTGCACATGGACTTACTGCAGGTAAATTTTTGGGAGCTGGTGCAAAGCTCCGAGCCGGTTCCACTGGCGGTGATGGCGATACTGCTCATGTTCTCGCTGGCATCGTGGACCATCATCTTTTCGAAGGCGGTGCAGTTCGGCCGCGCCCGCAAATCGAATCTCACGTTTCTGCGCGCGTTCCGAAAAGCCGCGCGGTTGGACGCGATCGCCGCTGCGAGCGAACAGTTCCGCGCCGCACCCCTGGTCACGGTGTTTGAGTTCGGCTACAGCGAAGTGGCGCGGCAAGTTGCTGCCCGCTCCAAAATTACCAATCTGCTGGCGCTCGAACGAACGCTCCAACTCGGAATGAGCGAAGAAGTCACCAGACTGGAGCGCAGCATGAACTGGCTCGCGACCACTGCTACCGTGACACCGTTCATCGGACTGTTCGGAACCGTGCTGGGCATCATCAGCGCGTTTCAGGCCCTGGGCCTTACCGGGAGCACCAGTATGCGCACCGTTGCGCCGGGGATCGCACAGGCCCTGCTCGCTACCGCTTTGGGACTCGCCGCAGCCATTCCCGCCGCCGTCTTCTACAACCACTTCGGGCACGCGATCAAAGAAATGGGCGCCCGGATGGAGGATTTTTCGCTCGAATTCCTGAATCTGGCCGAGAGGAATTTCGAAGGCTAGTATCTTACTTATATGGCATTCTCGCCCGGTGGATCGGAAAGGATGGGAGGAAGGCGGCGGCGATTTGGCGCGTCGAACGGGACGCTTTCCGAGATGAACATCGTTCCTTTGGTCGATGTCGTGCTCGTGCTGCTGATCATTTTCATGCTCACGGCGCATGTGATGGATTTCGGACTCGAGATCAACGTTCCGCAAGTGAAGCAGGTCCGCGATACGGCCGAGGATCTTCCAGTCGTCAGCGTCACTCGCAGCGGGAAGCTGTTCCTCAATGAGCAGCCGGTTAACATCAACCAGATTCCGGCTGAAGTGGCCCGGCGATTCAAGGGCGCGAAGGTGGTATATCTGAGCGCGGACGCTGCCGCCGTGTGGGACCCGATCGTCCAGGTAATCAGCACTCTCAATGAGGCCAAGATTCAGATCAAGGTCGTGGCCAAGCCGGAAGATACTTCGAACCGCCGCCGATGACCCATCCCGCCGACATTCTCGACAATTCCGAATCGATGCGTGGCGCTTTCTTCGCAGCGGTCGCTCTGCATGCCACCGCCGTTGCCGGCCTCGCGCTGTACGGATGGATGGCGTCGCACACAGAATCTTTCGGCGCTAAGGACGCTGGCGGCGCCATCGGGATCGAAGCCGTAAATTCCATTCCGATTCCGCACCATGGGGAACAAAACCCGCTGGCGAACGACACCAAATCCGAAGTTCCGCAAACTCCGGCCAAGCCGCTCGAGCGCGTGAAAGAAGAGAAGTTGCCGCCGCCGGACGCAGTGCGCCTCAAAACCCGCGCGGTTAAAAAGCCGCCGGCTCAGGTCGCAAGCGAACACCAGCGTTTTCGGCCGTTTGATCAACTGGAAAAGAATCAGGTCACCAGCAGGCAGGCTCCGGCTATCTCTAATCCGCTGTATGCGGCAACCCCGGGCGCGGGACGGGTGGGCACGGGCATGAAGACGACTCTGGGCGATCGCTTCGCGGGATACTCAGCGCAGATTCAGGAACTGGTCGCCCAAAAATGGCGCACTGGCGATGTGGATGCGCGAATTCAAACCGCGCCGTTGATCATCGCGACTTTCGATCTGATGCGGGACGGCTCCATCCGCAATCTCCAGATTTTGCAGCGCAGCGGAATCCCCGCCTTGGATTTTTCAGTGCAACGCGCGATCCTGGAAGCGAGTCCGTTTCCGCCCATTCCAGCGGGTTTCGATCGGGATTACGCAAAGGTTGAATTCACGTTCGAGCTAAAACGATGAACACCAAATTTATGGCCGCGTGTATGGTTGTGCTCGGTGCCATGGCGGCGGGCGCGCTATTGCTTACAGGGCAGGAGATCACGGGCCGCATCACACAGGGTGAGAAACCCTCCATCGCAGTGATCGATTTCCGAGGCACCGGAGATGCGCAGCCTTTGATGAATACGTTTAATACAACGCTGTGGGACCAGCTCGTCGGGTCGGGCGTTCTCGAAATGAAAGCGAAGAGCATGTACCCGCTCGAGACGCCCCAGCGCCCCCAGGACTTTAAGCCGCCGGTGACAACCGCGCCTACGCGCCGCGGAGAAGCGCCCAAGACTGTAAGCAACGGTCCATGGCTGACGGACTGGTCGGGACCTCCGGTGAATGCCAACTATCTCGCCTTCGGTTACACCGCCGTTCAGGACGGCCGACTGGTGCTGTTTGGCTGGCTGTACAATGTGGCGCAGCCGGACACAACCAGCGCACAGGTAATTGGCAAACTGTATTTCGGATCGCTCGATGCCACCGGCGCGAAAAAAGTTGCGAGCGACTTTGCCGCTGATATCCTAACGCAATTCGGCGCCAAGAGCCTGGCGGGCACGAAGATCTTTTTCGTTTCGGACCGTACCGGCGCTAAAGAAATCTGGTCCATGGATTACGACGGCGCGAACCAGCGTCAGTTAACCCGTTACAAATCCATAACCGATATGCCCGCAGTCTCGCCGGACGGGAAATTACTGGCGTATACCACTTATGCCAAGGGCAATCCACAAATTATGATCCAGTCTGTCGAGACCGGAAAGCAGATGGTGTTCTACAATCCGGTGTCGTCGGTGGTAGAGACTCCCGAGTTCACTCCCGACGGCCAGCATCTTTTATTCGCGCAAGCCATCGATGGATGGGTACAGATTTGTATTTCGAATCTCAACGGCGGCGATATCCGGAGAATATCGCATATTCGCGCTATCGAGGTGTCCCCCAGAGTAAATCCTAAGACCGGCCGGGACGTTCTGTTTATTTCCGGGCGCTCCGGCGGCCAGCAACTATGGCGCATGAACATAGATGGCGGGGACCTCGAAAGGCTAACCTCCGGAGAAGGCGACGTTGCGAACCCGTCCTGGAACCCGAATGGCCAAGTGATCGCGTTTGCCTGGACCCGAGGTTACGAGATAGGCGGCTTCAACATATTCATTATGGATATCGCCAAGCGGCAACCAATCCAGCTTACTCATGGCACCGGGCGCAATGAAAATCCGTGGTGGGCGCCCGACGGAATGCATATTGTATTTTCATCCAAACGCGGAGCGGTAACGCAGATATACTCCATGCTCGCGGACGGATCGAATGTTCAACAACTCACCACCCAGGGGAATAATATTCAACCCGTATGGGCGAAAGGGTTAAACTAAAAAATTCCAGGAGGCTAATTACAAGTAATGCGAATGAATTCAAGAACACTGAGTGCAGCGGTGTTCGCCGCCGTGCTGCTTTTGTCCTTTGCCGGGTGTAAGAAAAAGGCGCCCGTTCCGCCGCCACCACCTCCGCCGCCGCCGGCCAAAACGGAGGCACCCCCACCGCCCGCCGCTGCCAGGATCAATAGCTTCACCGCGGAGCCCCGCACCATCGAGCGAGGTCAATCCGCAACCTTACGGTGGTCGGTAGCCAACGCCACCGATATGTCGATTGATCAGGGTCTCGGCGCGGTTCAGGCCAATGGCAGCCGCCAGGTTTTCCCGAGCCAGACCACGACCTATACTCTCACGGCGAGAAGCGGCGGCGGCGCGGATTCACGCGCTGTTACCGTCGAAGTTACGGAACCGCCTCCTCCACCTCCTCCGCCCGCGGCTCCGCCACGAGTTTCCGGCGCGGATATGCTCGGACGCGAGGCTCAGGACATATACTTCGATTACGATAAGAGCGATATTCGCGATGACGCGCGCCAAGCGCTGACCCGCGACGCAGACCTGCTCAAGCGTATCTTCGCCGCCGATCCCAATTTCACGGTTGTGATCGAGGGAAATTGCGATGAGCGCGGCTCTGCGGAGTACAATCTCGGGTTGGGCGATCGCCGCGCTATCGCCGCTAAGGAATTTTTGGTTCAGCTGGGCGTCCCAGCCGATCGCATAAATACCATCAGCTATGGTAAGGACCGTCCAGTATGCACCGAAGCGACCGAGGATTGCTACCAGCGCAATCGGCACGATCATCTTTCGCCGGCTACTAAGTAACAGACTTCTTTAGAATATAAGAGGGGCGGCCGGAGGCCGTCCCTAACCAGGAGGAAGATGATGAATGTTTCCCGGCTTCTCTTCTTCGGAATTACTTTGGGCTCCGTTGCGCTTTTCGGCCAGAGAAAGGAGGACCTGCAATCCATCCAGCGCGATGTAGCGCAACTGCAGGAACAGGTCACGAATCTGCAAAAGTCGGAGGACGCGAAGATGGCCGCATTGCAGAACATGCTGCAACAAGCGGCGGACGGAAGCAATCGTGTCTACCACCGCCTTGGCAGCTTTGCAGCGCGATATCGACGCGAAATTGGCCGACCAGCAAACTAGCCTGGTCGCGCCTGTCGCGACACTGGGAACGAAAGTGGATCAAATGTCGGATGACTTTCGGTCTGTAGCTGCGAACGTGGCCGAGCTGGTCCGTAGAATGGACTCTCTCGACTCGAAGCTGGCAGATATTTCGAGCGCGGTTCGCACTCTAAGTACCCCACCCTCGGCGCCGGGAATCCCTTCGACTACGGCCCCGGCTCCTAACGGTGTGCCCGGCGCGCCGCCCGGCATGTCCGCGCAAGAGAGCTATCAGAACGCTTTTCGCGATTATAACGGCGCCAATTACACTCTCGCGATGCAGGAGTTCAGCGATTTTCTCAAGTATTTCGGTCAGACCGCGAATGCGCCGGCGGCCCAATATTATATCGGCCAAATGTATTACAGCGCCGGGCAGTTCGATGATGCGGCCAAGGCATTTGATGCCGTGCTCGAGCGCTACCCGGAAAACGATAAGACCGCCGACGCACTGTACTACAAAGCCGTTTCACTTATGAAGGCCAATCACCGGACCGAAGCCGGCGCTGAGTTCAGAGCGTACCTAAAACGCTATCCTGGCGGAGACCACGTGTCCCAGGTCCATTCCAATCTAAGGCTGCTGGGGCTGGAGCCGGCTCGCTCATCCACAAAGAAGCGCGGCTAGCTTACAGAGCTAGCTCGCCGCGATACATCATGTCTTTCAAATTAAATTTGGTCCTGACCAGGGTCCGTCCGAACTGAGTCGAGAAGATCAACTCTTTGTCTTCGGGTTTGATGGCCAGGGTTTCCTTTGAAAACCCGAACAGAATACCGCCATTATAGCCAGCCTGCTGCTGAACGATTCCCGGCTGGGCTCCGGGTCTGCTCTTTGGCTCGAGAGAAGTGAGGGATTTCAGCCGGTCCAGAACTGTCGGCTATTGATTGCGAACTGGTGTCGTCATCCATCGATCTGCTCCGGCTGCCCGGATTCAGCGGGAAATCCGCTAACGCTGATTACATAATGACCGGCTAACGCGTCCGGAAGCTCTCCCTTAGACGCCTGCGAGGATCGGCTTGGCGCTTTCCCACCGGATGATTCCTCTCACGAACTGAGTTGGCTGTCCTCCACTGCGGTTCCGTCCACCACCCATTCCTCCGCCGCCGCCCATGCCTCCAATCCCACCGCCGATTCCCGGAATTCCAAAGCCGCCGGGACGTCCCATTCCTCCGCCCTGCCCGGCCGGACCACCTTGCCCCATGCCAGGATCCGGGTTCGGGCCATTTGCCGGCCCCCGCAAATTGAACGCTCACTTCCTTGGCCCAGGGCGATCTCGTTGTGAGTTCCTCGATTTCCGTGCTGGACCATTCCGAGGGTTCCTTCTTGTTCCAGAAATCGGAGCTGAAAGCGTATAGTCGGGTCCAGCCTGCCAAGCCCTGCGCCGGCCGCGAGTCTCAGTAGCCCCGCCTGGTTGAATCAAACTGGTGCCATTGGCAGATCATAATTTCTCCCTAGTTCGGGACGTGTTGGAGAACTCGGACGGTTGCAGTTTTGTTGCATGCCGATGCATGCTACAATGCCCTTTCCGGTTTAACATCATTGGTCTCTCGCCGCCACTTTTTAACAGGCATCGCCGCGCTTGGCGGAGCCCCGTTCATCAATCGAAAGCGTTTCAGACTTTTCGCCCAGAGCGAAGTTGAGTATAGCGCTCTCACGATCGAACTGGTTCGCAGCTCGACGGTGATTGATATGCTCGGTCTGCTTACACTGGACTGGCGGAAATTATGATCCTGGCAACGCGAGCCACACTGTTTTCAACCTGCCGATTTTCGAAAAATTGAAAGATTCCGGAATCACGATCTTTCATCCCGCGGTCGGGTACACGACAGGGGACATCTTCAGCGCGTCGCTCACGGACATCACCGATTGGAACGTTTTTATCTCTGCGCACCCGAACTACTTTTTGCGAGTGGACGCCCCTGCCGATCTGGAGCGCGTCAAAACGTCTCGAAAAAATCGGCATTGTCATCGGCCAGCAGAACTCCGCGCACTTCCGGACTGTGGACGATGTGGATCGCTTTTACGCGTTGGGTCAGCGGGTTTCTCAGCTTACCTACGACGACAACAGGATTGGGTGCGGATCTTCCGATCCGCGAGGCGGCGGTTTAAGCGAATACGGCTCGCAGATTGTCGAGCGCATGAACAAAATAGGCATGGCCGTGGACGTATCGCATTGCGCCGATCAAACTACCCTCGACGCTGTGTGCGCCTCCTCGAAACCGGTGCTGATTACCCACTCCAATTGCCGCGCTCTAGTTCCAAGAAGCGCGCGCTGTAAAACCGATGGGGCGATCAAGAAAGTCGCGGCCAGCGGCGGAGTCATGGGTGTGAGCATGATCCGCTCTTTTGTGAGCTCTGGAGGGCCGGCCACAATTGAGAATGTATTGGATCATATCGACTACGTAGCGAAACTGGTTGGAGTCGAACACGCCGGCCTCGGAACCGACGTCGACCTGGACGGGCGAGATGCGCCATTCTGCGCGAAAAAGATAGACTTGGACGGAATCGACTACGAAAACAAGATTTACGATGTCACCGAAGGTCTAGTCCGGCGTAACTACGGGCGTAGAAATATCGAACTCATTCTGGGCGGAAATTTCCAGCGCGCTCTCTCCGCAATCTGGGCCGTCTAAAACACTCGCATCCGCAAACCTTTGATACAATCCACTCTAAGATTGGCTCGGATGTGAGGTGAGACGAATGTCCGATTCTGATATCGCTCCTGATTTCCAACTGGAAGGATGTGATCGCCGCGCTTTGCTTGCCGACGCCGCGGAACGATTGAATGTGCTCAGCGGGTATCTTGGACCGGACGCTGCAGGAGGGGAGCCAGAAGGAGCGGGTGTATCCAGCGCGATTGAATCTCCCCAAGCGAGACTTCTGAAGGAGTTGCGCGAGGATGTCGCGCAGTTTACGGATTATCCGATTGTCGAAAAAATTACGACAAATACTTTCACGGACCGTGGACTTGCGGTTCCGGTTCGATTTCAAGAACTCGCGCGGACTTCTAACCTCTATTGCATTCACTTCCCGATCGTGCTCTTCCCAAAGCGCGGCTGGGCCTTCAACCGGCTAACTGCTTCAATCGAATTCAATCCGGGCGACCCCGAGGCACGGCTTCGTCCGAAAGCTTATCGTATCCTCCCGGAAAGAGAATTTCAGACTCAGCTCGAGGCGAAAACCCATCTCGAATTCAATCTGGACGAGAACCTGGAATTCAAGACAGGCGTGGACGGAGCAGGCGCGCCCGCGAATTTCAGCGCCGGAGCAAGCGCGAAGGTGGGCGCCGGCATCGGTATCATTGCCGGACCCTTCACCTATCGCGTGGTTCGAGCAAAGATTGAACACAGTGCCGTTGGACTCGCCAAGGTCATTTGGCGTCTGGATGGAGCCGAGTTCTTTCAGGAGGACGATTTTCCTCTCGTGGTAGTGCTGAGCGTTCCGAAGGAGACCAAACAGGTGACCATCGCCGCGGCCATGCAAGCTTCACGCCATTTCAACACGTTGAGCGCCGATCTGCTGGAAGTTTTCAAGGAGTTGGGAAGGCGGTTCCGGCGCTTTGCTGAAGCGGGAATGCCAATTGAAGACACAAAATCGTGGGACATCACCGGAGACCTTTGAGCGACATTAGAAGGGGAATGCCATGCCGGACGAAGGCTCGATCGACGTATTCAGCATCACCGTCTTCGACGAAGACAAAATAGATGCCCGCCGTTTCCCCAAATCCAGCGGCGATATCCGCGTTTGCAAAGTACAGCCTCCTGGCGAGCTCGCCAAGCAAACCATAGAAGTTCTTATCGATATGCTGCGTGGAAACCGATTGTGCGACTGGAAGGAATTCCGGGTCCTGGGGAGCTATCTCTACTCTGTTCTTTTGGACAACGACATCGGAAAGGCATTGACCGATGCGGTTTACGCGCCCAAATCCAAGATGCTGAGAGTGGAGTTGCAGTTCGATACGTCGGGTCCACGCCAGCAAGGCCTCAATCTATCAAGCTGGCCCTGGGAATACTTATATTGTCCGGTTCAGCCGGGGGGCGGCACCGGGTATTTCCTCGGCGACAAATTCAATTTAGTTCTTACACGCCGCCTGAGGTTGGATAAGACTCGCAACCTGGGGGTGGACGATGGCCCCGTCAAAGTCCTGTTCGTGGCTTCTCAACCCGATGGCATGTCGATCGAGTATCAAGGCGTGTACGAAGCCATTCAGGAGATGCAGCAAAATTCACCAGGCACAATCGAGCTTGCGGAACTGCTCCCGTCGGCCAAATTGCCGTCCATGGACAACCCCACGCCATGGGAAAACTACTCGCGTTTTTTGCAACAGGCTCGCACCTGGAATCCCCACGTCATCCACTTTATCGGCCATGGGAAATGGTATCCGGAGGAACGCGTTGGGAAGATCGCGTTTGTCGGGAAGGATCGCCAGCCCGATTGGCGACTGGATACGGAGATGGCCGAACAGCTCAGTCAGGTCCCGTCGGTGCGGCTGGTGTTTTTGCAGGCTTGTGAAAGCGCCACCAGTAGTGAGTACCAAGACTTCTCCGGCTTGGCGATGTGGCTCGCGCAAAAGTATATTCCCGCGGTCGTGGGAATGCAATGCCGGGTTCGGAATTTGGTCGCCAACCAGTTCGCCCGCAGATTCTACGAAGCCCTGGCCAAGGGCGAAGCCGTCGACGCTGCGGTACAGATGGCACGGTCCCGAATCAGAGAGGAATCAAAAGATCCGGCGGACCGGCTCGCCTTCGGTCTGCCAGTGCTGTACCTGCGGGAATCCGGAGCGCTGTTCGCTTCGGCGCCTGGAAACGTCTCCAGCGGCCCAGCGGGTATGTCCGCGGGGGCGCCGTCCCAGCTAGCTCCGGCGAATATCATTATTTGTCCTAAATGCGGGAGGGAATACAAATCCAATTTGCTGTGCTGCGATTTCTGCGGCGAGCTCAAACGGACCTGCCCAAAATGCGGGAAGGTCGTCAGAAGCGATGCTCGATTTTGCGGGTTCTGCCGTGAGCATCTGACTTTTAACGATGGCCCAGCGAACGATTCTTACCCGGTTCAGTCCGCCGCTGTAGGGAGTCGCAATGAGTGACGGCTCGGCTCCAGCCCCGCCGCTTCGTCAGTTGTACTCTGCCCTCGGTGAAGGATTATTAGCACGAAACCGCAATTTGGAGGCGTCGCAGATCTTTGAACAAGCGCTGAGGGAGGAAGGCGAATCGCCGAGCGCGTCTACTTTACGATTCAATCTGGCTACTGCCTACCAGCGCTCCGGTCAGCTTCGGCCCGCCTTTCGTACTTACCTCGAAGCTATCCTGGCGAGTCCTGCGCAGATGCATAAGATTCTTCCCTATGCTCACGCTCTTCTTACGCCCGAAACCGCATACGCTGAAGGCGACTGGCTGGAGACCCAGTGTCAAGTCGGGTGGTCGGAGCTTCCCCCTCAACAACGGGCGGACGCAGCGATGTTCCTGGGCCGTGCGACCTTATATCGCGGTGAATTCGGCAAAGCCTTGAAATTCTTCCAGGATGCGGTCGCCGCAAATTCCGACGATCCATACGCGCGTGAAGGACTCGGCGAGGCTTTGTCGCGGACGGGCGATCTTCGGCAATCGGCAATAGTATTGGCGGATGCGCGGAACCTAGCCTTGGCCCAGGGACTTTCTGAGCGCGTCACAGCCATTGACGCCAAATTGGCTGACGTGCTCGTCGCCTCCGGAAAATACGAAGAGGCTCTTTCAAAAGTGCAGAACAGCCTCCGCATGGAGGAGAGACATGCTTATCAGTTCCTGCTAGCGCGCGGTCAATCCTACCTGGCGCTGGGAGAACCAGAAAAGGCGCTGGAGGCAGTGAATACAGCTGATGGCATCGCTAAAACCGGCACGGTTAAACTGCTTCTGTTACGGGCGCAGGTATTTACCGCGCTCAAACGATATTCCGAGGCCGTGACTGTCGCGGATCAGGTTTTGCAGAATGACTCTTTCAACTACGACGCCGTATTATGCAAGGCAGAAGCGCTAATCGAGGGACAGCTTGATCCTGCACAGGGGCGAAGCCTTTTAAAGGTCTATTCCGAGCACTCCGGCGCGTCCACTCAGATCGAAAGTCTGCCTCTCTTTCAAAAGTCGCATGAGTTGGATGGCCGCTTTCAGTATTTCCTGGCTGAGCTCTACTACGCCTTTGGACGGCGAGATGAATCCTTGCTAGCCGTCAACCGGGCCCTGGAACTCGGGCTCGGGGACGGCAATAATCCCGAAGCTCCGGTCCAGCGGCTTAAAGGCGAGCTCTTGGAAAATCGCGACGATGCCGAGAACGCAGCTCAGTGTTTCTACTTGGCGGGAAGAGCTTTCTACTGGCGAGGCGATTTTTTCAGTGCCTGCGAACAACTTCAGCGAGCCGCGGCTCTAAAACAGGAGCAGGTCTCAATTTATTGGTACTGGTCGGACGCCTTGCGGATGCGCGCCTATCAACTCGCGCCTCCATCGGGCGACCCCGACACGCTCAATGACGCCCTGAACGTGTGGAACGACGCGACGAAAATAACTTTACCCGATGCCGAATATTCATGGGCATACATCACCCGCGCGCTACTGGCCGAGCAGATGGCTGGTTCCACCAGCGAGGGCCCGGCGGGGTTCCTGTGGGAGGCCGCCGTTTTCTGCGAGCGGGCCATCCTGTTGAACTCTGACGAGCCTGTCCGCTGGATATGTCTGAGCCGCTATCACCGATTTCTGGGAAACGAGGCCACCGCGATTCAGGCGTCCGAAAGGGCGGCGGATCTTGCGCCTGATAACCCGCAGGCTATGGAAGAACGTGCGCTTGCGCTGGCCACGGCGGGGGAGTTTGCCCCCGCTCTGAAGTGGATTGATTCAGGCCGCGCGGCGCAGCCAAATCTCTTCGCGGACGGCATCAAAGCTTTCATTCTGATGTATGTGCGAGATCCCCTGGATGAGGCCGCGCCTGATCCCGTCACATCCGGCGATCCAACTCCCCCCGGCGATTACGAGGCCGCCCTAAATCTCACGAACCCGGCGGTCAAAGCCAATCCGGACCAAATTTGGATTCGCCATCTCCGTGCGCTCAGTTATCTCATTCTTTCCAAATCCGCGGAAGGCGCCCAGGAACTCGAATGGATCTGGCAGCACTATAATTCTGGCGACAAAGGAAATTTGGCGGCCTTCACATCCGCGGCGTATCTGCTCGGTAAGCTCGACGAGGCGATCGGCCTTTGTGAATTGCGGCTGTCGGTTGATCCTGACGATGCCGGTGCTTATTACCACCTGGGTTTGAGCTATCTCGCGCGAGAGGACGTTGCTCGCGGCGAGAAGAATTTCATGGAAGCGATCGACCGGGCCAAGAGACGTCTGTTGATCGACATGTTCGTTTTTGGCTTCCGCAGTTTGGAACAATTCGCGCCGCAGTGGACGCGTGGCGTTGAGATTCGTGCAGCCCTGGATCGCATCCGGGAGAACGCCAGAAAACGTTATGTGGAATACGCCACTCCCTCCGTAGAAGATGAACTGAAGAGCATCTTAGTGAAGCCTCAACCCGCGGGGCAGTCCATGATAGGTGTTTGTGCCGGATTGGCGCGGTTATACACAGCGCAGGAGCGCTGGAGCGAAGCAGCGCAAAATTATGAGCGGCTGCGGCAACAATTTGATTTTCTCGAAGCGGTGGAGGGCCTGCAAATTGTTTCGCGACGAATGACGGCGAAAGCCGATCTGCTGCTGAGCGATGGCAAATCTGCTGAGGCTGCCCAGTTGCTTTCACAGGCGCTGACCATCCTCCTCCCGTCGATGGCGCAACATCTGCAGTCGCGCGCCGATCTCTATGCCCGAATCAGTTATGTGTCATTCCTGCAATCGGATCGTGATGGTTTGCGTGCTAATTTCGTCAGCGCGCTCGCGCTCTATCGAGCCCTCGGCATCTCCGAACCAGGAGATTCTCTCGGATCGGTTTGTCTGCCGCTATTGAAGGATTCCGCAAGCTACTGGGGCCTTGAAGAAGAACTGAATTATTGTGAATCTGAATCGAGCGCAGACAAAATCCTTCAGCGGGATCTGGCGACAGCCCGGAAGAAACTCGCAAATTATCTTCAACCGATTTATCCCTTGACCTTGGAAATTGGCCGAAGTCTCTTGCCTCCTAAGAGTATCTGGGTAAAAGGAACGTCTCCCGGGGAGCTTCACCAAAGATGGCCGTTGACGGCCATCCACTTGCCCAAAATGCGAGATCGCATTCGCGCAGAAATGGGCGTCGAAATACCTGGGGCGCTGGTCCGGGATGACCTTACGCTGCCGGACGATGGTTACAGAATCAGGATCAATGAGGTCGCGGTTGCCGAGGGAGACATTCAATCCGGACAGCTCTACTCGCCTGCTTCACCCGCGACCCTTTCACGATTGGGAATCGACGAGAAGGCTATCGTAGTCGCCCCCCATCCGGTAACACAGCAATTGGGATGTTGGATCGGCCCAGAATACTGGCCGGCCGTAGTTCAGGCCGGATTAGAACTTTGGGAATCTCCAGACGTTTATGCGGTATGGCACATGGAGGCAATCGCGCGTCGTAATTTGGCCGAGTTCGTTGGTATACAGGAGACCGAAGCCCTGCTTCGCGCAAATAACCTTCTCTCGCACATGCCAGATGCTGGATCGCGCATTCGTCTGGCACGGGTGTTGCGAGCCCTGGTTTCGGATCAGACGCCGATCACCAATTTTGCGGAGATCGTTGAAGCTTTCGTGCAATCCGATGTGAACGACGGTGACATCGAATCGATCGCGACCGCGGTAAAGCTTCGGCTCAAGACTCAGCTCCAATATAGTGCTGAAGGCCCAAACGCGAGGAGCGCGGCTTGATGGCGGATGCGCAAATTATAGGCGAGCCCGTAACGATACCGGTAGACGTAGAGCTTGGCCCGTCGCTTAGTGCTTCGGTTGACGGGGGGCTCGCGGAAAAGATTTCTCGTCAACTTGCGGCTGTTATCGATACACTCGGACTCCGCGGCTCGCCGGAGGTGCAGGTTAAGAGATCGAATCAGAATGGCACGCAACCGCATGAGTTGCGCGTCTGTGTGAACGATCAGGAGTGTCCTTATCCCCGTGAGCTGCTGGAGCGAATTTTCAGGTATACGGAAGGGACTGCGGCCGACAGCGCTGAATCCGTCGCTCTCGCGATCGTTGAGATCGTTAAACTTCAGCCTGGCGTACTGGCGAGCATGGATCAGTCCATCCCGTATTGCGGACGACCTCCCTACTCCGGCATGCGTGCCGCGCTAACAACAGCGGTTGCCCTCAAACTTTCGGTCGCGGACGCCATCACCATCGGCTACCTTCAGGGAAACGCATTGGCACAAGGCCGAAGCACGGCCGATCTGGCTGAAGATTTAATTGACGCGCTCCGCCCAAAGGCGATTCAAATTCAGCTAGATCTGGAGGATCTAGCCCGTCTCGAAACATCGTCCGGCGCGCCCCGCCAGCTACTAGCCGCTCTGCGCCAGGATCTGTTCAACGAGTTGGGGCTACAGTATCCAGCTTTTGTGTTTGTTCCAGCGCCGGATTTAAAGCCTAATAGTTTTCGCTTCACCATCAACGATCTGACTCTCGCTCCCTGGAGCGGAGTGGAAACCGACCCGCTGGAATATATGATCTCGGTCTGCCTGCGTTCTGAACTACGGCAGAACAGCGCCTGTTTCATCTCCGGGAGTCTGGTCGCAAACCAGTGCGACCAGTTCAGCCGCCGTTTCCCGGCATTGGTGTCAGCGGTCCGATCCAAAGTCGCCGTGGAGGATATTACACGCTGTTTCCGAGCCTTGGCGAACGACGGAGTCTCGATTCGAGACCTCAGAACGATCCTCGAGCGATTGGTAGATGCTAGTCTCGACCATCCCGGCGATACAGTTTCGTTCCTCAAGGCGGGTATGGGACGCTTCAAATCTGGCTTGGACAACTCCGCGGTACCGGAATGACGTTTTCGATGTACACTAATCAGGTTGGAGGTGCAAGCTTGATCACAGATAAGCCGCCCTATCGTTGGGACGGGATCAATAAGGAACAGATCAATTCTCTGTTTGCGCGCCAGGCTATTCACGGCGAGCATATGACTGTGGCGCGTTTGGAAATGAGCAAAGGGTGCGTTATTTCCCCGCACAGCCATCACAATGAACAAATCTCGATGGTTGAAAGCGGACGCGTTAAGTTCACCGTCGATGGCAAGGACGTGGTTTTAACCGGGGGAGACACACTGCATATTCTTCCGAACCTCGTGCACTCCGCCGAGGCGCTTGAAGACAGTATCGCCGTTGAACTATTCTCGCCGCGCCGGGAGGATTGGATTCAGGGCAGCGCATATCAGCGCAAGTAATCGCATGGGTTTAAGCACACACGCACTATCGTCGGCGGTTGAGCCTTTTAACGGGAATTACGACCGTGGAGGTTTGGAAGACGTCGGATACATGACCTGCATGACCCTGGCGCTGCTTGGGAATTATGCCCAGACTGGGCATTTCGGCGGCCCTTTGGCATACACGCCATTTAACGTTGCGGCGCATCTCGCTGGGCCCGAACTAGGCGGACTGCGTTACGATTATCGCCGCCCAAACACCCTTATTGCGACAAATTCATGCTCGGCGGCGGCCATAATGTCCCCACCGGGTACGCCCTGTGGATGATCATGGGCCGAGCGATGGAACGCAAATTCAAGGCTTCGGGCGACCGGCGATATTATGTCGATCCGAACGTCGCGATATTGCCCATCGATGCGCTGGGGTTCCGGCGCGGTGCGGGCGCGCTCGCCACTTTATTGCAGGATCAGGGCTTGGCGGACGACCCGTTATTCGCTCAGGCCAAAGCGCGCGGGATAAAGGCGCTGGCCGGCCATGCCGAAAGCACCGACCAGACCAACGACGTAAACGGCGGCCCATCGGGAGTCGGCATTGCAACCGCCGGAGGTAAAGCCGCGTTTTGGGATTTCATCGGCGCACCGAGTTCTCCGAAAGTCATCGCCCTCGAAGGTGAATTTGCGATGACAGAAGGGCACGCCCAGGAGCTTAAAACCCAAGCTCTCGCGATGCAGGTCGGCAAGCGCTTGCGCATGCTGCTGTCGGATAACAACGCTGGTATTGACGACATTCTCCTCGGCGGTGTCATTGCCGGAAAGTACGAAGATTACAGGCTGGTTGATCAGTGGACCTCCTACGGCTGGAATGTTTTTACGCTCACCAATGGGAACGACTACAGCCAGGTCGTTTCAGCGCTGAGAACTATGGAGGATTGGGACCCCGAGGACCGGCGTCCGATGATTGTCATCGCCAAGACCACCAAAGGATACTGGCCAGCAGCCGTGGAAGGAAAGATTCCCGGACACGGCGCCCAGTTAGTCAGTTACCAAAGTCATCCGTACGGGATGAAAATGAACTCGGATTATTTTGTCGCGCTGGCCCGGACCTTTGAGGAGCATTACGGAGTGGAGTTTTCCGGCATTCGCCAGGGACCGGTGAACGATCCGCGTGAGCGGCTGATCCAATTCAAGACCAACATCGATGTAGTGATGTCGCTTCTCGATCGCAACGGCCTGGGTGACTGGCTGGCGGATCGCCTGGTGGAGATCGGCGACTACGATCAAGGACGAAGTACCACTGCATTTTGACGTGAGCGTGGACCCGTTCCTGGACGATCGTTTGCGCGTGACCAACCTTCCCGTCGATCCACAGGTTGTAACTGCGACGAACCGAATCTCGGGCGCGGAGAAGCAAGTCGCCATTACGCTTTTCCGGAAACCTGGCGAGGTGGCCGGCACGCGGCGCGGTATCTCGGAAATTATCAAGTGGATGAACTACGTCACCGACAATCGCTTCATCACCTTTGCCGCGGATCTTTCTGAATCCATCAATGTGGAACACGGCAGCCTGTGGGGTCATTACGATCCGGAGACTAATCCGCTCGGCACGCGCATGAAAGCCGCGATCCAGGAAGCTGGGAATGTCTCGAGTGCGATTGGTATGGTAGGGCAGAGCGCCAGTGTAGATCCAGAAAAGTTTGCCGGGGTGTGGGCGCTGAGTGGGACTTACGGCGCGTTCACTCCGCTCATGTATACGCCTGCGCGCGTTTGGAGCCAGCAGAACCAGGACAGCAAATTTCGAATGGGCGTGTTGCACATTCTCGCCGGGCATTCAGGCCCGGAAACCGCCGCCGATGGCCGCACGCACTTTGGAATTTTCGCGACGCAGGTCTGGAAGCTATTCCCCCGCGGGCAGACCATCCACCTGAATTTCTGGGATTACAATGATGTTGCTGCGGGTTACTTCGCGGCTGCCGAAATTGCCGCTCGCGATCCTAAAGTGGGCATCATCTCTCATCGAGGTAGCGCGGCCCGATTTCGCCGTTGCCGATCGCAGCAAGTTTGCCGACAGTGATCTGAAGGCGGCGGCCAAGGGCCTGTATGTGATTCGCGATTTCGCGCCCGATCAACCCAGGCACGGCTACGTACTCGCGCAGGGATCGAGTTCGACCGTCAATCTAGTGAAACAGTTGCCTCGTCTTCAAGAAGCCGGAATCAATGTCAAAGTGATCTCCGCGATCAGCGAAGAGCTGTTCGACCGGCAACCGGAAGAGTATCGCCGCTCCGTCCTGCCCGCTGAAGCGCATTACGATCTGATGGTGGTGAGCACGGGCACCCGGCGCATGTGGCCAGTCCGCGACCTGGGACCGCTAACCGATGCATATTCGCTTACCTCCGATTGGGACAATCAATGGCTCACGAGCGGACTGGAACCGGAAGTTATCGCCGAGGCGCATCTCGACCCCACGACCATTTTTAACGGTATTCAGCGTTTCGCTCGGGATCGCCAGGAGCGCCTGAGGCGCCAGCGCACGCTGCTGGATGCACTCGGTTAGGAGCTACTCTATGTGGCAACATAACTACATTCCTCTTGCGGGAAGCCTGCCGCTTTCGACCCTTGTCGCGGCGATTCCAATTTTCGTGATGCTCTTTCTTCTAGGCGTCCAGAGGAAACCAGCCTGGATCGCGGCCTTATCCGGTTTGTTGGCAGCGGTCCTGGTGGCCATTTTTGAGTACGGCATGCCGCTACGGAATTTGGCCGGCGCGGTCACATATGGAGCCGCCTACGGCCTGTTCCCCATTGGGTGGATTGTCTTTGGAGCGATCCTTCTATATCGCATCACGCTCGAGACGGGCAAGTTTGAAATCATCAAAAATTCGATCGGGCATCTTACCGAGGACCGGCGCATGCAAGCGCTGCTGATAGCGTTCGCTTTCAGCTCGTTCATGGAAGGTGCGGCGGGTTTCGGCACGCCGGTCGCCGTGGCGGCCGCTATGTTAGTGGGGCTGGGATTCTCTCCGTTTTATGCTGCTGGTATCTGCCTTTTGGGAAATACGGCGCCCGTTGCTTTCGGTTCTATCGGTATCCCGATCATTACTCTGGCCGGCACAACCGGCTTGCCTCTCGACCGGTTGGGCGCGGGAGTCGGACGCATTTTGGCGCCCGTCGCGTTGTTTATTCCGGCATACGTCGTTCTGATCATGGGAGGGATGAAGGCGCTGAAGGGTGTGATCCCTGGCGCAGCGGTTTGTGGACTCGCATTCGCAGTCACGCAGTACGTGATCTCAAATTTCGTCGGAGTGCAATTGACGGCGATTCTGAGCTCGTTCGTGGCCATGGGCAGTCTTGTCATTCTTCTGAAATTTTGGAAACCGCGCGATCAATTTTCGCTCGCGGGCGAGCACGGGGCGGGAGCTCAGGTGTCAGTCCCACACTACCCAGCCGGGGAATTATTGACGGCCTGGGGGCCCTACATTCTGCTGGTAATTTTCGTTCTGGTATGGAGCATAAAACCGATCCCGAATTATCTGAACAAGGTCAGCATACTCGTCCAATGGCCATGGCTGCACAATGAGATTCAGCGAATGCCTCCGGCGGTATTGAGGCCCACCGTCTATGGCGCGGTCTTTAACTTTAACTGGCTCTCGGCCGCCGGCACTTCGTGCTTTTTAGCGGCGATTGCCTCGGCGATTTTGCTTCGCGTGAATCTGCGCAAATTTTTTGAAATTTTCCGGCATACGGCACGGCAGCTCATGCTCGCGGAACTGACCATGGCCTCAGTTCTCGCAATCGCTTTTCTGATGAACTATTCGGGCTCTACCGGCACTTTGGGCCTGGCGTTCGCGGCAACCGGAGCGACGTTTCCCTTTTTCAGCGCGCTGCTCGGCTGGCTGGGAGTATTCCTGACCGGCAGCGACACGTCGTCGAACGCTCTTTTTGGCAGCTTGCAAGTGGTGACGTCAAACCGGCTGGGAATGAATCCGGTGCTTATGGCGGCCGCTAATTCGAGCGGCGGCGTGATGGGTAAGATGGTCAGCCTAGCCAGTATCGCCGTCGCATCGGCGGCGACCAGCATGAAGCGCGATGAGGAAGCCAAGCTATTCCGCTTCACCATTCGCCACAGCATCTTTCTAACTTGCGTGATCGGGCTCATCGTCGTATTCTTCGCATATGTGGCGCCCTCGTTAGCCCCGTAGATCCCATGCGGATATTTCTCGGGGTCGCGGTATTCATCGCGGCGGCTTTGTTCGCGCAGGAGAAAGGCCCCGGGCCTGAACAACCGATTCCTTATAGTCACAAGCAGCATATCGCGCTTGGATTAACGTGCAAGGACTGCCACACCATGCCGGACCCCGGTGATGCGATGGGTATTCCAGCCGCTTCCAAGTGCATGGATTGCCACCGGACAATCAAGAAGGACAGTCCGGCTATCCAAAAGTTGGCTGCCTATGCGCGCGATAATCAACCAATTCCGTGGGTGCGGGTTTATAAACTTCCTGATTTCGTATTTTTCAGCCATCAGGCCCACTTGAAGGCGGGCGCGAAGTGCGAGGACTGTCATGGCCAGGTGGCGCAGCGGGACCGGCTGTTTCGGGAAACGAGTCTCGCCATGAGCGCATGCATCAACTGCCATCGTGAGGACAACGCCAGCCAAGACTGCCTATACTGCCACGACGAGCGATAGTTAGTTGGCGCCAGAGCTTCACTTGACTTTGCCCAGCAGATCGCCGATGCTTTTCTTTTCATGCCATATGAGGTGACGAATAGATGAAGCATTCGAGTTTTACGACCAGGCGCAGTCTGCTCGGCGGAGTGGGGGCCGCTCTGGCCGGAGCGGCGGTGCTCCGCTCGCAGCAGGATCCGTTCCGCGATCATAGCCGCGTCCCCGGAATGGACGAACTCCGTACCGCGATCGAATTCGAGGCGGTCGCTTTCGCGAAATTGCCGCGGGAGGCTTACACTTATACGGCCTATGGAGCCGAGGGTGAGTTTACCTTGCGCCGCAATCGGGAAGCGTTCGATTGGGTCGAGCTGGTTCCTAAGGGAGTAGTCGACGCAAGTTCGATTCAGACCGCGACCGAGATTCTGGGAACCAAGATGGCGTTTCCGATTTTTGTGTCGCCGACGGCGGGCCACGTCGCGCTTAACCGGGACGGAGAAGCGGCGACGCATGAAGGAGCGACGGCCGCGGCAAACACGCCCTACATCGTGAGCAACAATGCCAGCCTGCCGATGGACAAGATCGCGGCGGCAGCGACCGGTCCGCTGTGGTGGCAGCTTTATCCGCGGCAAGATCTGGACGCGACCAGAGATCTACTCGATACAGCACAGGCGGCTGGCGCCAAGGCCGTGGTGATGACGGTGGATCAGCAGGCCTCGTATTACGAACGCTCGATGCATGACCGGCATCTGGCGGCCCCGCCGCAAGGTCGAGGCGGCAGAGGCGGTGGCCGCGGCGGAGCGGGGGCGGCGCAGCGAGGAAATCCGTATCGCGTTCCCGAAGGCAGGCTGTGGTACGACTGGAAATACGCCGATCAGGTCAAGTCCATGCTGAAAGTGCCCATGATCTGCAAAGGCATTGTGACCGCCGACGACGCCAAACTTTGCCTCGAACATGGGTTTGATGCAGTTTATGTTTCCAACCACGGGGGACGATGTCTCGATTATAGCCCCTCGACGCTCGAGGTTCTTCCCGAAATTGTAGATGCCGTACAAGGACGCATTCCTGTGATTTTCGACAGCGGCGTTCGGAGTGGCTCGGACATTTTGAAAGCTCTCGCTCTCGGCGCGAAAGCGGTTTGCTTGGGCCGCACCATGCGCTGGGGCCTCGCAGCCTATGGAGCCGCAGGCGTTCAGCGGGTTCTCGAAATTATGCAGGGCGAGCTGATCGAGGCCATGGCGCAGACCGGCCGGCCGACGCTTGAATCTATCGATCGCACATTAGTGAGGACGCACTTCCGATGAAGACGAATGAAATGACCCGTCGCAAGGCTTTGGTTGGCTTGGGATCGCTGGCCTCCGCCGCTCCTTTGGCTGCTGCGGAGCAGCCCAAATTATTAGGAGAGCCCCCCGGCCGAATCGCGCCCCGCGCGGACCTCGTCAATGTTTTCGAATTCGGAGAGGTGGCGCAGCGAATGCTGCCCAGCACTGTGTTCTCGACTATCGCCGGCAGTGACCGCTCCTACTTTGATCGCATTACGTTCCGGCCCCGCATGATGGTTCCGACAACGAACCTGGATATGACCACTGAGCTGTTCGGCGAAAAGATGTTTGCGCCGATCATAGTGGGGCCGACGGCGAGGCAGCAGACTTATCATCCGGATGGAGAATTGGCGATGGCGCGAGGGGCCTCGGCCGCCAAGTCGGTGATGGTGGTGAGCAGCGATTCGAGTTTCCCGCTCGAGAAAATCGCCGCCGAAGCCAAGACTCACGCTGTGGTATCAGGTCTTCCCCGAAGCGGATGTAAAGGCCGCGCGAGCGCAGATTCAGCAGGCCGTGAATAGCGGCTGCAAGGCGGTTTGCCTCACTGTGGGAACTCCTTACCGGAACGCGACGGGAATTCCAAATCCCGCGCGTCTTGCGAGCACGCAGATTCCGGCCTTGAACTGGAATGTCATCGATCAGATGCGGCAGGGTCTCAGTGTTCCGTTCCTGTTAAAGGGTATCATGACCGCGGAGGAAGCCGATGCCGCGGTGAAGAGAGGCATCCAGGGCATCGTGGTTTCTAATTACGGAGGATTGCTGACGCGCGGAATGGCGTCTTCGATCGAGATGCTGCCGGCGATTGTGGATGCGGTGAACGGACGCGCGCCGGTTTTGATCGACGGAAGCTTCCGGCGGGGTTCCGATATTTTCAAGGCACTGGCTTTCGGAGCGCGAGCGGTATTGATCGGTCGGCCAGCTTTATGGGGTTTGGCGGCCTATGGAGCCGACGGCGTGCAATCCCTGCTGGAGATGCTGCAAACCGAAGTGGGCCGCGATATGGGCCAGTGCGGTAAGCCGAATCTTAAGGCCATCGACCGGACGGTCGTTAAAATTCACGAAGCGTAAAAGACGGGGGCGTTATGCCTAGGAAACAAATCGAGGCCATGGCGTTGGTGTTGGCCGCGGCGCTGGCTATTCCTGCGTTCGGCCAGACCGTGGGCGATATAACCGGAGTGGTGACAGATGCAAGCGGGGCGGTAATCGCAAACGCGGCCGTGACGGTCACCAATCCGCAAACCAATTTCACGCGTTCGACGAGCACGAACGATGCGGGAAATTACGATTTTCCGGCTTTGCAGCCAGGTGTTTACAACGTCAGAGTGGAGATGCAAGGTTTCGAGGCCTCCGTGCGCACTGGAGTTGAGCTTCAAGTGGCGCAGACGGCACGCCTCGATTTCGCGCTCAGCGTTGGCGCGATGACTCAATCGGTCGAGGTGACCGGAGGCGCGCCACTGCTCAATACAGAGGATGCCTCCGTCGGAACCGTGATCGAGACTCAGCGAATCGTAGAGCTTCCACTGAACGGCCGCAATTATCTTCAGCTAGCGGCATTGAGTCCCAACGTCGCCTTCGGCTTCAATATCCAAGGCGGGACGAGCGCGGGCGCAGCGACCACCCGGCTGGGCGGGGATCGGTCCACCCAGGCGATCGCGATATCGGGCACGCGTCGCGAGTTTAACTACTACAGCCTGGATGGCGTTAACAACACCGAACCCAACTTTAACGCTTATATCTTCCTGCCGTCCATCGATGCGATTCAGGAATTTAAGGTCCAGACAGGTATCTACTCGGCGGAGTTCGGGCGTGGAATCGGCCAGATCAATGTATCGACAATTAGCGGAAGCAATGAGTACCATGGAACGCTGTTTGAATTTCTTCGCAACAGCGCTCTCGATGCCCGGCCTTTCGCGTTCACCAGCACAGTACCGGCGGTATCGCCTTTCAAGGAAAATGACTTCGGATTCACGGTAGGCGGCCCGCTTTCTATTCCGAAAGTATTCAACGGCAAAAACCGAGTATTTTTTATGTCGAACTACGAGGGCTTTCGGCAACGTCAGCAGGTGCAGCAGGTTTTCAATACTCCACCTGCGGCGATGCGTGCCGGTGACTTTTCACAGCTTCTGCCGAACACCATAATCCGGGATCCGCTTAACCGCGATGCAAATGGCAACAAATTACCATTCCCTAACAACATAATTCCCACTTCGGAACAGTCGCCTATTGCGCTGGAATTGTTGCAGTACTATCCTTTGCCCAACGTTCCCGGCGCGGGACTGGTTAACAACTACCTGGCGCTGGATAACAATCAGCTCAACAAAGATGAGTTCACCCAACGCATTGACGTAGTAGAAAATGCGAAATCAAGCTGGTTTTTTCGCTACAGTTGGGACAGTGACTTTCAGGCCACGCCGCAACTTTATTTGAACGGCAATATCCTGAATGTGAGCGCCGACCAAGGCGTCCTTTCCAATACGCGAATCTTGTCGGCGGCGATGGTGAATGAGGCGCGTTTTGGTTTCAATTATTTCCACAATGTAAACGCCTTGCAGACAACCGGTAATCCCAAATATGACGTCATGGACCAGGTCGGCCTTCAAATCGGCGGACCATGGTCCTCATTCGATTATGGCATTCCAGGCATCATATCGCTCGGCAGCTTCAGCAATTTCGGCTCAAACACCGAAGGCCCGTATGATTACCGTGACGCCGATTTCAATTGGGTCGATGGCTTTTCCTGGATTCGCGGCAAACACTCCATGAAGTTCGGCGCAGATATTAAACGCGTCCGCTTCAACACTCTTGGAAACGCTTATGCGCGAGGACAATATTCGATTGGGAATAACGCTACCGGGTATAATTTCGCCGATTATCTTGGCCGGCTATATCGGATCAGTCGGAAAGGCGGCGGGTGAAAACGAAGCTCAGGAGCGCGCCACCGACCAGGCATACTATGTCACAGATACCTGGAAGGTTCGGCCCAATTTCACAATCGATGCCGGCCTGCGCTACGAATACTTGCCTCCGTATAGCTTCCGGAATAACACCGAATCGAACTGGGCATTGTCTTGCATTGCTTATACGCCGGCCACAGCGGTCAATTGCCCCGCGCCGACTCTGGTCCGGGTCGGCATGGGCGATCCCTACGCCGGTCTCTTGATTCGATTCGATCCGGCGGTTTCGGTGGCACGCGACGGCAGGATGGGAAGCCGGATGCAAAAAGCAGATTATACGGATTTTGCGCCGCACCTGGGCGTTGCATGGAGTCCCACTCCGAAGTGGACCATCCGCGCGGGAAGCGGATTCTTCTTACGCACAGGATGCGGGAGCCTCGGAGTATTACGATAATACTCGCAACTTTGCCGGCCGCCTCACTATTTCGGCAAGCAGCACACTCAATAATCTTACTTTCAGCAATCCTTATTTGCTGAATGGCAATAATCCGTGCGGCGTTTCTCCTCCCGTATTTCTGTCTTTCCAGTCCCGGGCCTACGGTGCTTGATTATAATGGCCGCACGCCTTACGAAGTCCAATACACTATGAATATCCAGCGCCAGCTGAGCGGATCGACTTCCCTTGAAGTCGGGTATTTGGGCTCAGCGAGTCAGTTTCTGCAACGCTTTCACAATCTCAATAACCCAATTCCCGGAACAGGCGCAATAGCTCCTCGCACTCCCTGGCCTCAGTTGGGCGCGCTGCAATTTGTGGACGACGATGCTAGCGCCCATTATGAATCGCTCACCGCCAAGCTTACGCGGCGGCTTAGCGGCGGTTTGAGCTTATTGGCTAGTTACACCTACGGCAAATCTCTAGACGACGGCAGCGGCATTCGCGCCGTAACCACCGATAATGGTGAACAGAATGACGCATGTATCAATCCCTGTGAATATGGCCGTTCTTCGTTTAACCAGCAGCATCGCTTTGTCACCTCGGTTCTTTACGCCTTGCCCATTGGCAAAGGCCACAAATTCCTGAATCGCGGCGGCGTTACTAACGCAGTAATTGGCGGCTGGAGAGTCACTTCGATTGTCACCTATGCCACAGGGTTTCCTATCGGGGTCAGCACCGGTTCCAATCTCTCGGGCGCTGGCGGCGATCGTCCGAACGCGGTATATGGGCAGACTTCGGTACTCAGCAACCCTACCACCGCCGAATGGTTCAATATCGACGCTTTCGCTCTCAATACCGTGGGCCAATGGGGCAACGTGGGACGCAACGTCCTCACTGGTCCCGGGATCGCGACTTGGGATGCTTCGGCAATGAAGGAATTCAATTTCTCCGAGCGCCGTTATCTCCAATTCCGGGTCGAGAGCTTTAATACCGCGAACCACCCGAACTTTGGCGACCCCGGCGCGTCATTAACCAGCAACGCGGTCAATGCGGCCACCGGCGAGGCAATCCCCGGCACTGGCAGCTTCGGTTTAATCAATAGCCTAAGAGCCGGGATTGCTATGCGCGAATTACAGGTGAGCTTGAAGTTTGTGTATTAGAAATGACAGAATATGAGGCGCTTTAATTCAACCACCCGGCGCCAGATGCTCGGCGGGTTGGGGATTCTGGCCAGTTCGCCCCTGTTGCGCGCCCAGCAAGATCCGTTTCGAGACCACAGTCGTGTGCCCGGCCTCGATGAGCTGGTCAATATTTGGGATTTTGAAGCGGTGTTTCACGCCAAAGTATCGCGGGAAGTTTACGACTACACTTCCTATGGATCTGAGAGTGAGTTTACACTGCGCCGCAATCGAGAAGCGTTTAGCTGGGTGGAACTGGTATCGAAAGGAGTCGCGGATGTCCCCTCCATTCAAACGGCGACGGAAGTCTGCGGGACGAAGATGGCATTCCCGATTATGCTGTCGCCGACCTCGGGACACGGATCGCTCCATCGCGATGGAGAGCTGGCCACGCATCAGGGAGCTACGGCCGCATCCAACACGCCTTACATTGTGAGCAACGGATCGAGCTTCTCGATTGATAAAATCGCGGCGGCGGCGACCGGCCCGTTGTGGTTTCAACTTTATGCGGAAGAAAATTTAGACGATACCCGCGAAATTCTCGAAAAGGCTCAGGCCGCTGGTTGTAAGGCAGTGGCCATAACGATGGATCAGCAGGCCGCTTTTATGAGCGTCCGCTGCACGATCGCCATCTCACCGAAAATCCACCCGGTGCGCGAGCCCGCGGTGCCACTGCCAGAAACGCCGCGGGCAATCCATATCGGGTTCCTGACCGGCGGTTGTGGTACTCCTGGGAGTTCATCGACCAAATCCGTCCGCTTATAAAAGTACCCTTCTTAGCGAAGGGGATTTTAACCCCCGAAGATGCCCGGCTGTGTATCGAGCACGGCCTTGATGGAGTCTACGTCTCAAATCACGGGGGCCGCTCGCTCGATTACGACCCATCGACTTTGGAGGTCCTGCCCGAAATTGTGGATGCCGTGCAAGGGCGCGTCCCGGTGCTGGTCGATAGCGGTTTCCGCAGCGGATCGGATGTCCTGAAGGCCATCGCGTTGGGCGCGAAGGCCGTCTGCGTGGGGCGAGCAGCCCGTTGGGGATTAGGAGCCTTTGGCGCCGCTGGTGTTCAGCGGGTTCTGGAGATCCTACAGGGCGAACTGATAATTGCGATGGCGCGAACCGGCAGGCCGGCGCTCGAATCCATCGATCGCACGTTAGTAAGAACACATTTCCGATGAATCAGTTGATCTCAGCACGTGGCGATAGGATTTAATACTGAACCGGGGGCGCCGGGCACAGCGCGGGTGAGGCTGTGACAAAGAAGTCTCGACCTTGGCGCCGCTCGCGCCTTCGCTGATGAGTATCCATACCTCTTTATTTCCGCGTTACGCGCCCTGGAGAACGATACGCCTCCTTTGACCAAGGCCGTTTTCGCCTGGCTGGAGCGATGAGGTTCACAGCGCCGATCTGGTTCTTCCCCGGGTAGCGTTGTGATTTGAGACCGTCTGGGCATGGACCAGAGGACTAACGGTTTCGGACGAAAGAATCCAAGCAGCGGCCCCTGTCGCGATCGCGCACGGAACAAGAGCGTATATCTCACGAAGATTCGCATGAATACTCTCCTCAACACAGACAGCGATTCAGTGAACGGCACTCAGAAAGCACGCATCAATTAGGGGCTTGTATCCCAATTACACGTGTGTTACACTCCCACAGATATTGGGGTTTAATCAAGTTACCGCGAGGTAGGAAGTTGCTATGCGTGCAGCACTTGTAGGTCTTCTCGTAACGATTATTTGGATTTCCCCCTCCTTTGGCCAAAGCACTTTTGGAGAGATCACTGGCGTAGTTACCGATCCCACCGGAGGAGCGATGGTCGGCGCGACCGTCACCGCCACTCAGACGGGAACCAATCAAACCCGCACGACGACTACGAACGACACGGGCAATTATGACTTTCCGACGCTGTTGCCGGGTTCTTACTCAGTCAAGGTGACGGCCCCCGGTTTTCAGACCTCGTTGCGAAGCGGCATCGAACTCCAGATTCAGCAAGTCGCCCGAATCGATTTCAAGCTCAGCCTCGGCGAGACCACGCAAACTGTCGAGGTAACCGGCGGTGCACCTCTGATCGACACCGAGAATGCCACGCTCGGGACCGTGATCAACACGCAAAGCATCGTGGATTTACCTCTTAACGGCCGCGACTTCCTCCAATTAGTGGCTCTCAGCTCTAATGTGAGCGCCTCGTTCAGCGTCAATGGCGGTTCGGCGAACGGGGCCGCTACTACGCGCCTGGGAGGACAACGCGCCAATGAGTCTTTTTCAGTATCCGGCAGCCGTAAGGAATTTACGTATTATACGCTCGATGGCCTCTCGGACACAGAGCCGAACTTTAATGCTTATATCTTTCTTCCGTCGGTCGACGATTTGCAGGAGTTCAAGGTGCAGACCGGCATTTATTCCGCGGAGTTTGGCCGCGAGGTCGGCCAGATCACGGCTTCCACCAAGCAGGGGACCAATGCGTTTCACGGAGTGCTTTTCGAATTCCTGAGGAACAACGTATTGGACGCGCTTCCATTTGCGTTTACGTCCAATGCGCCGACCAGCGCCCCCTTCCGGCAGAACAATTATGGTGGTACTTTCGGCGGTCCGATTCTCAAGAACCGCTTATTCTTTATGTCCAACTATGAAGGGTTCCGTCAAAGGCAAACCCTGACGCAGGTCTACTCGACGCCTACGCAGGCCATGCGCAACGGTGACTTTTCCTCGCTTCTGCCGGGCATCCAAATTTATAATCCGGCGACAAAGGTGCCATGCGCAGGCAACCTGATTGCTAATTGCGGGGCGCCGTACAATACATTGGATCCGATCTCGCAGGCGCTTTTGGCGTTCGATCCCTTGCCGAATGTGCCTGGCGCGGGAAATACGAATAACTATCTTGGAATTTTAGCTAACAGCTTTTACAAAGACCAGATCAACCAACGCATTGATTTCGTAGAAAACCCGAATTCGTCCTGGTTCGGGCGCTATAGCTGGGGCCACGATCGCCAGACCTCGCCCTCTCTGTACTTGAACGGTAATAATCTACAGGTCCATGCGGATCAGGCAATGATAGGAAATACGAGGATCCTATCGCCAGCCCTGGTCAATGACGCCCGCTTTGGTTTCGACTTGTTCCACAATCAGAACTATTATCAAACCACCAACGTTCCCGCTTTCAGCACGACGAGCCCGACCGGTTATGTCGCTGGACTTGGGCTCCAACTGGGAGGCGGCTGGACGCCCCTCGATAACGGTATTCCTCAGGTCGGAATCGCGAACTACAGCACCTTCGGAACGCCCACCGAAGGCCCCTATGATATGCGGGATGTGGCATTCCAATGGAATGACGGCCTCACCTGGATTCACGGCGCTCACGCGCTTAAATTCGGTGCTGATATTGTCCGCTCCCGTTTCGATACCGAAGGCAACGCATTTGCCCGAGGCTCCTTTTCGGCAGGCAATACTTATACAGGCTATGCGATGGCCGATTACGATATGGGTATCCTGGGCAGCCCTTTGAAATCTGTTACCGAAGACGTGGCCCAAATGCGCGCTACCGACCAGGCATATTATATCGTGGATACCTGGAAAGTCCGGCCCAATCTGACGATCGACGCCGGTTTGCGCTATGAATTCATACCTCCGTGGAGTTATCGCAACAATACGGAGGCGAACTGGTACATTCCCTGCATCTCCTACCAGCCGAACGCGGCGGCTGCGGGTTGCCCGGCCCCCACGTTGGTGCGTATCGGCACGGGAGACTTTTACCAGGGCCTCCCCTATTCTGTTTTTAATCCCAATGTTCCGACCGCGCGCAATGGTATTCTCGGCCCAAATCTAGTGCAAACCGATTACACGAATTTTGCTCCCCGCCTTGGCATCGCGTACAGTCTCGGCAATTGGGTATTCCATGCCGGGGGTGGCATATTTTATGCACAAGACATCGGAGCGGCGATTTACGATCAAACCCGCAACTTAGCCGGCCGGATTAACCCGGCGGCGAATCCCACCACCTCCGCGCCCAATATCACTTGGGAAAATCCATATTTGCTCAACGGTACCAATCCGTGCGGTACCACTGCTCCTGTTGCTTGCATCTCGACTCCCGGCCCTTTGGCGATGCAATATAACCAAAGTACTCCTTATATGGAACAGTGGACGGCCAGTGTTCAGCGGCAGTTAGGCAAGTCAACCGTTGTCGAAATAGATTACCTCGGTTCCGAGGGTCATCACTTACAGCGTTATCATTACCTCAATCAAGCTGTGCCGGGCACCACATCCACAGCCTCGCGTACTCCTTGGCCCCAGTTCAATACGTTCCAATATATCGACGGCGATGCGGATTCTAGTTACGAAGCGGGAACGGCCAAACTGAATCATCGCCTGGCCGAGGGCTTTCAGTTAATGTCGGCATTTACCTGGGGGAAGGCTATCGACGACGGCAGCGACATTCGCATTGAGACTAACGACGTCGCGCCCCAAAATGATGCCTGTATTAATCCATGCGAGCGTGGTCTTTCCCAGTTCAACCAGACGTTTCGGTGGGTCACCTCCGGCGTATATGCGTTGCCGATCGGTAAGGGTCAACGATTCTTGAATCGTGGCGGCATTGCCAATGCGATTTTAGGCGGTTGGAATATTACCTCGATTCTGACCATGGGGAGCGGCTTTCCAAACAGTGTCTCGACGGGCACCAACCGCTCCGGTTCCGGAAGCGACCGGCCGAACGCCGTACCCGGCCAGTCGGTGTCGCTCTCGTAATCCCACCACGGCCGAGTGGTTTAACATAGAGGCGTTTTCAGAGAATGCCATAGGGCAGTTCGGGAACGTCGGTCGAAATGTGGTCATCGGCCCAGGTATAAGCGCAGTGGGACTTCTCGGCATTGAAAGACTTTCATCTCGCATCGGAAGGGCGCTATGTCGAGTTTCGGTTCGAATGCTTCAATTGTTCGAACCACCCCAACTTTGCCGACCCGAGCGCTGAGCTTGACGGGTGATGCGATCAACAGCACGACTGGGCAGCCGATCCCCGGCACGGGAGCTTTCGGAACAATCAATAGCCTTCGCTCCGGGTTGTTTATGCGAGAACTGCAGTTCGCTCTGAAATTTTATTTTTGATTGCATCTGTGATAGAATTCCGCTAATCGTCATCTGACGAAGAAGGGTGGCTGAATTATGCGCCAAGTTGCGATTATTTTGGCGGCGATATGCCTTTCAATGAGCACGGTCTCCGCGCAGACGTTTGGTGGAATTACCGGCGAGGTGAAGGACCCGAGCGGCGCCGTAATGCCGAACGCGGCCGTCACTGCCACCAACACCGGAACCAATGTAGCGCGTTCAGTAGTCGACCAATGCCGCGGGAATTTATAATGTTCCCGACCTGGTTCCCGGAAATTATCAAGTTAAAGTTGCAGCGCCCGGCTTTCAGCAGATGCAGAGCACCGTTGAAATCCAGGTGCAGCAGACAGCCCGTGTCGATTTCACGCTTACCGTGGGGCAAGCCACGCAGACCATTGAGGTCACCTCTTCGGCTGCATCGCTGACCACTGAAAGCGCGACGGTCGGAACGGTGATCGAAAATCAGCGGATCAACGAACTTCCGCTCAATGGCCGCGACTATTTTCAATTAGTCGCGCTCAGTCCGAACGTGAACTATGGGTTCGCAGCCGCGGCACAAGCCTCCGGCCGGGAAGGCGGAACGCGCGCGACTATCACCATCTCTCAGATCGGGGAGCGCGCCACCTGGCAATATTATAGTCTCGATGGCGTGACCAACACCGACATCGATTTTAATCTCTACATCGTGCTTCCTTCGGTCGACGCGCTGCAGGAATTCAAAGTGCAGAGCGGTATCTATCCCGCCGAGTTTGGCCGCGAAGCCGGTCAGGTCAATGTCGCCACGAAACCGGGAACCAACGATTTCCACGGGACTGCGTTCGAGTTTCTTCGCAACGACGCTCTGGACGCAAAGCCCTTTGATTTCGTCCCGCCCTCCCCGATAAAGCAGCCTTACCGCCAGAATCAGTATGGATTCACGGTCGGCGGCCCGGTTTGGATTCCCAAGCTATTCAACGGAAAAAATAGAGCTGTTCTTCATGTCTAATTTTGAAGGGTTCAAGTCGCGCCTGACTACGGCGGCCCTGGCGACAACACTGCCCGCAGCGATGCGCGCCGGCGACTTTTCGAGTCTGACTAACATTACATTGTTGGACCCGAACACTCGCGTGGCAAATGGCAATGGAACCTATTCGGCAATGCCGTTCCCCGAATAACATCATCCCGGCCAGCCGGATCAATCAGCAATCGCTCGCGCTATTAGCTTACGATCCGCTGCCAAACTTAGCCCTCACAATCGTCGAGCTTGCCGTTTGAGAATTATCTGTATAACGCGACACACGCCGGTGAACAAGAACCAGGTAACGGAGCGAATCGACTTCAATGAGAGCGCGAATTCGCAATGGTTCGGCCGCTATAGCTGGACCGGCGAAAACGGCGTCACGCCCGGAATCACCTCGAACGATGGAAGCACGCTCCAGACGCATGCGAATCAGTGGGTGATTTCAAACACGCGGATTTTTTCACCGACCAAAGTCAACGAAGCGCGATTCGGATATAGCAGTATCTTCAACCAGATCGGGCAGCAATTGGCTGGAGTTACCAACGTTGATGCGGCAATTGGAATCCCGGTTCCCCTGCCGACCCCGAACCTGTGGGGCATCCCGGCAGTCGGCCTCACCAATAGCCTCACCGGTTTCGGCAACCCCACTAATGGACCCTACGTGATTAACGACAAGTATTACCAGTGGATGGATAACTTCTCCTGGGTCCACGGCAAACATTCGCTCCGGTTCGGCGGCGAGTATCGCCGCGACCGGTTCCCATCCTTCGGCAACGAGTTTACGCGCGGATCGTTCACTTTCAGCGGCGACTATACCGCAAATCCAAACACGCTGGCCGGGGGATATTCAGGAGCGGATTTTATCCTCGGCGCTCCATCCACCGTCAACATGGCGGTGAGCGCGGCTCAAACTAATTACGAAGCTGGCGAAGCTGCGTTATATCTCGACGACACTTACAAACTCACAAATAAACTGACGCTCACTTTAGGTCTGCGCTGGGAGGTCGAGCAGCCGCTGCGTGACGACGATAAGAATGAAGTGACTGAGTTGCTTCGGGAAAATCTTCCTAATTATGAGCTGTGCGCTCCCAACTGCGGCAATCCCAACGTTCAGAATCTCGCTCTTCATCCGCTGTACGTCCGTGCAGGTACGGACGGGAACTTCTGGGAGGGTATTAACTTCATTTTCCCGGGGCTCCAAGCAGTCAGAAACGGTCAATTGGGGAGCCGCTTGATCCAAACCAACTGGCTCGATTTTGCGCCGCGGTTCGGCGTCGCCTATAGCCCGACCGATAAGTGGGTGGTCCGCACCGGTTTCGGAATCTTCTACTCGCAAGAGAGCAAGAACTCGATTTTCGACTTGAATCGCAACCTGAGCGGCCGCGCCACCATTAGCCCCAGTGTTCAGACCGCGCCCACTGTCAATTATCAGAATTTCCTCAATACCAGTCAGCTTCCGTTTATCATTTCTCCCAGCCGGCTTAACGTGGGGAGTGAATCCGCACCTACCCACCACTTACTCAATGGTTTATGTCTTTAATATCCAAAGGCAGTTCGGCAGCGGCACCACACTCGAGGTGGGATATAACGGCGTCCAGGACCGGCACCTCGATCTTATAGAGAATGAGAACCAGCCGCTTCCCGGAGTTTCGCTGTTCTCGACTCGGGCGCCGTATGCGGAACTGAATGCAATCCAGTACGTGATGGCGGATGGCGTCGGTAACTATAACGGCGGGAGCGTCAAGCTGACGCAGCGCCTCAATTCCGGCTTGACCATTCTGGCCGGGATACACTTACTCTAAGGCGCTGGACGATTCAAGCGCGATCCGGGGCACCGGTCCCGATTTCGCGCCCGAAAACGCTCTCTGCAGGTCTTGCGATTATGGTCCCTCCGGCTTCAACGTTCCTTCCCGCTTAGTCGCTTCCGTTCTCTATGCATTGCCGGTCGGAAAGGGCAAGCGGTTTCTGAACAAGGGCGGAGTCGTGAATCAGATTGTGGGCGGCTGGAACGCTAGCGGGATACTCACGATCCAGAGTGGCGCGGCACTCGATACCAGTTCGTGGGACGCGGCCGGCGTGGCAATCCTGCCGAGCAGTAACCGGCTGAACTGCCACGGTGTGAGTCCCTACGTCGCAAATCCAAATCCCAACAGCTATCTGAATATGGCGGATTTTTCGAACGCGGTCGCGATCCCTGGATCCTATGCTTCGTTTGGAGATTGCGGGCGGAACAATCTCATGGGTCCTCGGACCACCAACCTGGATTTCTCGCTGCTCAAAGATTTTCGAATCTCGGAGCGGCAAACTCTCCAGTTCCGCACGGAAATGTTCAATGCCGCGAATCATCCGGAATTTTCGCCCCCGAGCGCATCCTGGGGAACTCAAAGCGCAACCCCCAACGCGAGCTTCGGTCTCATTCGTTCGAGCGGCACTGCTCTAGGAACGGTGACGACCATGCGAGAGATTCAGTTCGCCTTGAAGTATATTTTCTAGACCTCGATATCGAGAGCAACAGCCGGAACCGAGTCGCAAATAATAGCGATATCTGGCTACCCCCAGCATATGATCGAGAATGCGGTGATAATATACAGAACGGCCCGAAATGAAAACTCTGAAGTCTGTAAATGTCGCAATTGTCGGCGGCGGGTGGACCGGCCTCGCGATGGCGAAGGAAATTACGGGGCGTACCTCCCTTTCCGTTCTGGTCCTCGAGCGAGGCTCGCCGCGAAAAACTTCGGACTACGCCGCCGGCATGGACGAACTGGATTACGCGATTCGTATGCGCCTGATGCAGAACATCGCCGACGAGACGATCACGCATCGGCACTCGGTGCGCGACCAATCCGTTCCCGTCCGGCAATACGGCTCGTTTCTCCCCGGCTCGGGAGTCGGCGGCGCGGGCGAGCATTGGAACGGCATGTCGTTTCGTTTCCTCGAAACCCAGTTCGTCCTGGCGACTCATTTGCGGGAGAAGTTCGGCGCTTCGCATCTCCCGGAAAATCTCGCAGTCCAGGATTGGGGCATCACCTATAACGATCTCGAACCGCACTATTGGCGCGCCGAGCAGATGATGGGCGTCAGCGGTAAAGCCGGCAATATTCGCGGCCAGAAGATCGCGGACGGAAATATTTTCGAAGGGCCGCGAGCGTCCGAATATCCGCTTCATCCCTTAAAAACGAGCTATGTTGGATTGCAGTTCAAGGAAGCGGTCGAGAAGCTCGGGTTTCATCCTTATCCGATACCGGCCGCGAATGCGAGCGAGGCTTACCGCAATCCGGACGGCATCGTACGCGCTGGATGCGCCTATTGCGGCTACTGCGAACGCTTCGGCTGCATGATCGGCGCCAAGGCGCAGCCGACCAATACGCTCCTTCCGGTGCTTGCGCGGCGAAATACTTTCAGTATGCGAACCGGATGCTGGGTGAGACGCGTTGTTCACAAAGACGGCCACGCTATCGGCGTCATGTATGTGGACGCGAGTGGCGAAGAAATCTTTCAACCCGCCGATACGGTCGTGATTGCGACCTTCACGTTAAATAACGTACGGCTCCTCCTGCTCTCGAAAATTGGCACGGCGTACGATCCGCAGACTGCAAAAGGTACGCTGGGCAAGAACCTGACTCACCAGGTCGGCGCAGGGACGCGAGTCTTCTTCGATCGTCCGCTCAACTCATTCATGGGCAGCGGAGCGCTGGGTGTGATGATCGCCGATTTTGACGGAGATCACGCTCTCACAGGATCGGAAGGGATCGTACGCGGGGGAACCATCTCCATGGGGAGCTCCGGAAACCGGCCGATCGCCTCCTTCGGCTCCATCCCCGAGGGAGCGGCGAAAGCCAATTGGGGCTCGGAATGGAAGACCGCGTCGCTCGCCTGGCGGGACAAAGTCTCAGGAATCGGACTCTCCGGGGAACATCTGGCATATCGCCAAAATTTCATGGATCTCGATCCGGCTTACACCGACAAGATGGGCGATCCGCTGCTCCGCTTCACCCTAGATTGGACCGAGCATGAACACCGCCAGCGGAACTATGCCACTGCAATCCAGATGCGAATCGCGAAAGCCATGGGACTCAAGTTCGACATTGCTCGCGCCTCGACCGCCAAATATAACGTGATTCAGTATCAAAGCACTCATATCCAGGGAGGAGCGGTGATGGGTGCATCGCCCGAAACAAGTGTCGTCAACACGAATCTCCAGCACTGGGACGTGCCGAACCTGTGGGTGATCGGCGCGTCGGCATTTCCTCAAAATGCTTCCGGCAACCCCACGCTAACAGCGCTCGCGTTAACCTACCGCGCCGCAGACGGCTTCATTGAACAACACGCGAAGGGTTCGAAAGGGGCCGCATGAAGCGCCGCGAATTTTTGACTGTTCCCGCGAAGGCACTCGGCGGAACATTGCTCTACTCGCTCGCCCGAGAACCGATCCGCCTTCAGGCCCAGGATGGAAACGTAAACGTCCCGCTTCGATTTTTTACCGCGGCGGAGGCTCGCGTAATTTCAGCGGCGTGCGAGCGCATTTTCCCAAGCGACGCCAGCGGTCCAGGCGCAACTGAGGCCGGAGTCGTCATCTACATCGACCGCCAGCTTGCCGGTCCCTACGGCCGCGACAAACATCGATATACGAAAGGGCCGTTCGTTGAATCCCTCCCCGAGCATGGATATCAGGCGAAGGCGAATCCCCGCGAAGTCTATCGCGCCGGCATCGCCGCGCTTGGCGACTTTACCGCTCTGACGCCGGAAAAACAGGACGAGCAACTGCGCTCGATCGAAAGAACGAAATTTTTCCAGATGCTCCGCGCCCATACCCTGGAAGGAATGTTCTGCGATCCGATGCATGGCGGCAACGCCGGACTGATTGGCTGGCAGTTGATCGGATTCCCGGGCCCGCACATGTCCTATCGCGACGAAATCGACAAGCATCACGGATTACCATACCGGCCGAAGCCCGTCAGCCTTGAGCAGGTGGTCGGGCATCCCGTGCGCGGATGGGAAGAAGAAAAGGAAGCATGAAATTATTTCTTGCGTTCGCGTTAACCTTCATGGGCGCCAGTCAGGCCCAACTCCTGCCCCCGAACCAACTGGGTATCACCTTTGGACATGTCCACCTCAACGTGAAAGACGTGGAAGGCCAGAGAAAATTCTGGGTGGAGCAGTTCGATGCGAAGCCGCTCGCACGGGAGGGGCTCCAGGGCGTCAAAGTTCCGGGCATGCTCATCCTTTTCACCGCCAAGGAGCCGACCGCACCCTCGGAAGGAAGCGAGATCGATCATTTCGGCTTCAAGGTTCGCAGCCTGGCGGAAGTGCTGAAAAGCTGTCGAGCCGCCGGCATTCCGGTGCAGCGTGAATTTATCGGAAATGAAGGGTTCCCCAATGCTTATGTGATGGCCCCGGAGGGCGTGAAGGTAGAACTGCAGGAAGATACTTCGCTCCCCGAGCGAGTCTTGGCTTATCACATACATTTCTCCTCGAAAGATATTCCTTCGCTGAGGGCTTGGTATATCGCAACCTTCGGCGGCGTTCCCAAAAAACGAGGGAAGCTTGACACCGCCGATATCGCCGAAATGAATTTTAGTTTCAACCAGAATCGCGATGGCGAATCCAGGCCCGGCAGCAAGGGCCGCGCGCTGGATCACATCGGCTTCGAAGTGTCGAATCTGGAGGCTTTCTGCAAAAAGCTCGAAGCCAGCGGAGTGAAATTCGACGTGCCCTATAAAAAAATTCCCAACCTCGGAATTGCAGTCGCATTCCTGACCGATCCCGAAGGCGGCTATATCGAGCTGACTGAGGGTCTCAACCAATTTTGATTAAACTTTGGGCCTATAGGAGGGCCCGTCCCAATGAAATGGTCGCTAGCAGTCGCTGGTTCCCTTTTGGCCGTCGCGGTATTCAGTATCCCGGCGGCTTCGCAGCAGCCCCAGAGTTCGGCCAAGCCCGCACTCTACAACACCGCCAAGCAGAAGCTTCTCGATGGCAAGCAGATTTTCAGCTTCACGCAGTCCAAATTCGATATTGACGGCTATTGTGAAGCCGCTAAGCATTACGATTTTACGTGGTTTGAAATGCAGCACAGCACGCTGGAGTTCAAGGACATCGAGGCCATGATCGCCGCTTGTCCTCATGCCGGCGCAACTCCCATGATCCGGCTGCCGGACGCGCAGGAATGGCACATTCAGCATACAACCGACATCGGCGCACTGGGCGTGATCGTCCCGACCGTCGACGATGTGGATCGGGCACGGGAAGCTGCCAAATGGTCGCGCTATCCGCCGGTCGCACGGCGCAGCTCAGGGTCTGGTCAGGCAGCCAGAATTTGGGGCATCAACGGGATTAACTACCGCCAGACCATCAACGACAACATGCTGGTCACGATCATGATCGAGACGCCCACCGGTGTCGCGAATGCGTTTGATATCGCCTCGGTGCCCGGCGTGGATGTCGTGATCATCGGGAACAACGATCTAAGCTCGTTCTCGGGATTCCCGCAGACCGACGACCGGTATCACCAGCTAGTTCAGAAGGTCCATGACGACGTGCTGAGAGCCGGTAAAATCTTCGGCCAGGCGAATCAGATGTACTCGAAAGGTCCCTACAGTGCAGATTCCAAGTTCTTCCAGAACGGTCCGTCAAATGACGGCTGGAAGCCCCCCGCCCGTCCCGGTCGCGAGAGCGGCCGTGCTACCGACGCCCCCACCGCCCAGTAGTTAAAAGGGCGGCAGCCCGAAGGCTGCCGCCCCTTTTTAACGATCACACCCCAAATCAGAAAACGTACTTCGCCGCGATCTGAACCTCACGCATCGCATACGCGGTCCCGAGCGTACTTCCACTGTTTGTAATCTGCCCAAAGGTAGCAGCCGGGGTTTGAGTGGTCGTTCCCCATGCCACGTTCGGGCTGTTCAGCGCTACATGGTTCAGCGCGTTGAACACTTCAAGACGGAGCTGAAGCATCTGTCTCTCGGTAATATGGATATTCTTGAAGAGCGAAGCATCGGCCGTCCAAACCGAAGGTCCGATCAGACCGTTGCGCTGCATGTTGCCGAAGGAATCGTTATAGCAGCCTGGCGTTATCGTCCCGACGCAGGTTGCGGCCACCACATTGGAGAAGCCTGAGAGATTGAACCACTGGTGTTGGTCTGCATTAGAGGCGTAAGGACTGATGCCGGTTGAGTTCAGCCGGTTTGCATTGGGTTGAATGACCTGGCCGGCGGCATCCCAGCTCACCGTGTTCAGCGGACGGCCGCTCTGCGCAGTCAGGATGGTCGTGAACTGCCACCCACCCACGATTCGGTCCATGACTCCCCCCTGATTAATGAACCGCTTGCCTCTCCCGAACGGCAGTTCATACAGTACTGAAGCCACCAAGCGAAGCGGCGTATTGAAACCCGAGGGGCCATACTCGCACGCGATAACACAGTAGGGATTCTCGGGGTATTGATCGCCCGTCGAACCGCGGATAGCGCTCCCATTATCGAGCGCCTTGGACCAGGTGAACGCAATCAACGTCGTCAGGCCCGAATTGTATCGCTGTGTGAGCTTTGTGGATAATGCGTTGTAGTTGCCTATACCGTAACCCTCCGTATATTCGATACCGGAATAATACATCGGGTAGGGAACATGTGACGGCGCAGCTGCAGTTCCATTAGGAATGCCCGCGTCCATATTCAATTGATTGTTCAGATGACGATCCTCCACCCCCTGGTAACCGACTTCAAGGGTCGAGTTCGTGCCAAGCTGTCTCTGGACATTCAACAGATACATCATCGAATACGGAACGCCAATGTTCTGCTCGATGGCCCACGTCAACCCGGGATTGATGGAAACGGGCAGAATGGCCGCATTGAGGGAATTCTGATATGTGAGTGTCGGTGGCGCGTTGGGCGCCGGCAGATCGGTCAGACGCCCGGCTGTAGCGCGGTTCTCGTCAAACCGCGAGTTCTGGGAGTCCAGTGAATAGAAAATCCCAAACCCTGTGCGGATGGACCATTTGGACGTAGGGCTGTAGGCGATCCCAAACCGAGGCGCGAAATTATGATAATCCGTGTTGACCATTCGTGCGCCGAGCGCGCCGTTCCGTTGCACTGGGACCGGTCCTGGCTGGCCATATCCCGTAGTATTGACATAGATGTAGTCCAGGCCCTGATAGAAATTCCCATTGGTGCCCGCCCGAGTCAAAATCGGATACAAGCTTGGATCGACGTTTGCCTGCTGGGGAAGCCCAGTTTTGAATTGGAAGTTGGTCATATTTTGCTGGGTATCGAGCCAAGGCTGCTCCAATTCCCAGCGCAGCCCGACGGTGACGGTAATCTTGGGCGTCAATTTGTAGGTATCGTCTATGTAGGCCGCCACACTGTTGGCCGTATCGTTCGCCGATGCTACCTGGAGTGCGAGGTCTACGCGGTAAAGATTTCCCAGATCCATGTCTGCGGCAGCATTTCCACCCGCCAGATTCGCCGGGTTAGCGGTGTACTCACCGTTGAACTGTAGCTGGCTGCGCGTGTATTGATTGCCGAATTGATTGTAGATGTCATATCGGTACTCGCCGCCGAACCGGAGCGAATGCTTGCCGATGTTCCAGGAGAAGTTATCGAGCGCCTCCCTGATGTTATCGTTGATGACGAAAGGACCATTGGTGTTGTCGCCGAAGCCGCTGAGGCCATTGAGGGCCAGCGAGACGGAGGGAACGCCCCAACTTTGGGGCGCCTCCGCCGGATACGGAAGACCCAACTGATGTACAACGTCCTCTTTGCCGCTCAAAATCTGCTGCACGGCATTGTAGAGCGTGGTGTATCCAAAGCGGAACTCGTTTACCTTGGTCGGCGACAAAACCCAGGCATTCGAAATCATATACTGCTTGGAATTAGTGGCGAGCGAACCGCCGATTTGGGGCAGCGTTGGCGTAATCGTGTTCTCACTGGTCCAGCCGAATCGCCCGAACCACTGCATATTGGAGCTTTGGTTATAGTCGATGCGTTCCGTCACCTGGTTTTTGTTGACCTGCGTCTCCTCAGGGATGTTGAGATTATTCGAGGGATTTGTACTGTTGCCTGGATTGACATTCGGCAGGGGCAGGAAAGCATACAGCGCTTGGGAGGTCGGATCCAAGCGGTTAGTGGGAATTATGTTACCTGGGAACGGCGTCGCCGTATATACCCCATTGGCGCCGAGCACGCGCGTATTCGGATCGTATAAAACTGTCGGGAAAGCGGAGAAATCGCCGCTCCGCCATGCGGCCGTGGGAACAGTGTAGGTGTCCGTGTTCGTAAGGCGGCTCTTGTATCCCTCCCAATTCGACATAAAAAAGAGCTTGTTCTTTCCGTTGAACAGCTTGGGAATCCAAACCGGACCGCCCAGATAATAGCCATACTGATTCTGCTTGAAAGGGTTCTTGGTGGCAACGCCAGAAAAATTGTATGGATCAGCATCGAAATCGCTGTTGCGAAGGAACTCGAAACCGGTTCCATGGAAGTCGTTGGTTCCGGATTTGGTCGAAACATTGATCTGCACGGCCTCGCGTCCGAACTCGGCGGGGTAAATTCCGCTCTGCACCTTGAATTCTTGGAGCGCATCTATAGACGGGACTTGGATGTATTCGTTAAAGTCGGGATCGGTGTCCGCAACTCCATCCAAGCTGTATTCGTTGAATGTGCTTCGCATCCCGGCTACGGAAATCGTGTAAAGGTTACTCCCGCGGTCCCCGCCTTCGCGGCTGCTTGCCTGCGAGGCGGCCGCGAACCCGTACGACACGTTCGGCGCCACAGCCACCAATTGCAGGAAGTTGCGTCCATTCAGAGGCAAGTCGTTGATAGTCTTTTGCGCGATCACCGTGCCCACCGTTGCACTTTCCGTAGTAAGGGCCGCGGCTGCGGCGCTAACCTCGACTGTTTGCGTCGCTTGTCCTACGTTCAGCGTGAAATCGACGCGCGCCGTCTGCTGCACCTGGATTTCAACGGTGCTGGTCGTGACTTGAAAGCCCGGAGCGGTAACCTTGACTTGATATGTGGCAGGAATCAGATCGGGAAACGTGTAAACTCCGGCTTGATTGGTCGTGGTGTCGCGCGCAACGTTGGTGGCGACATTGGTCGCCGTGACGGCCGCGCTGGCAACTACCGCGCCGCTCGGGTCTCTCACCTCGCCGGTGATCTGTCCAAACGTCTGACCATACGCGATTCCAAAAGGCAGACACAGCCCCAGAATAAGCACTACTTGGCGCATTTAATTTCCCCTTCCTTGAATCGAGACAACTAAAATTGTCCAAACTTATCACAGAATAGAGGCAGATGCAAGGAAATTGTTAGGTGATTATGCACTTGACACACAGGCGGCCGTTGGTGATATCCTTGCGTTAGGTGACAAATTCAGAACTCCGCGAACGGCTGAAAATGTACGCGCAGTTCGTGGCGATTGTTGTTTTCTGTTTTTTTGTTGCGTTGTGGATCGCGGCAAGAGTCGCCTCAGTCTTCAGGCCAGCCCCGGAGGGCATCTCTCGCGGTGAATTGGTCACCACGGTCTTAGCTGGGCTGACAATAAGCATTGCAGCGCTTGCCGTTGTTGTCGCAGGGTTAGCTATATGGGGTTACCACGCGATCAGGCGTGAGGCCAGAGGGATCGCAAGAACGGCAGCTCGGCGTTCCGCAATAAAGTTCGTAAACAGTCCTAAAATGCAAGAGCAGTTGAGGACCGAAGCCAGAACGATTATTGCCGATGAGTTTGAACAGTGGACAGAATCTCAAAGACTGGCTATCTCACAGCCGCCCCAGGAAAGCGTTATGCTGGAGAAGAGCGAAGAAAAAGAGAGGGTTGGGAGGCCAATTCGCCGGGGGAAAAAGGAGGCTGAGGATCATGGGTGAGTTCCAAATCATTGATCGATTTACACATACAGCCCCCGTAGATGTGACGGGTTTAGCGGAAGCGCTGGGATTGGCTGTCTGGGAAGATGATGAGCTTCCGGGAGGAATTTCGGGGAAGCTCTATAAGGACCCGGAGAATGGTGGCACGTCAGGATACAGCATCGCAGTTCGTGCTTCCGACCCGTTCGTGCGGAGGAGATTCACCGTGGCTCACGAAATTGCACATTTCGTTTTGCATCGGAATAAGGTTGGGGCCTCCTTGACGGATGATGAGTTTTACCGCAGCAACCTATCTTCTTGGGAAGAAGTGGAAGCGAACCGTCTTGCGGCGGATATTCTGATTCCGCGAAAGCTCCTTGTTAAGCACATTGAGAGCAGCGGGGATGACCCGGCTCTTCTGGCATCAATATTCAAGGTCTCCGAAGCTGCAATGCGAATTCGCCTCGGAACTAATCAATTGGCGAAAGCCAAGGTAAATCAGCTTTAGACATACGCAAGACCCTTGACGGGCATGGCAGATTGCCCGATGATGGAGTTGAGCGGAGGGCGGCAGAGTCGAACTGCGATCCCGGTCAAGGAACTGGCGTTTATAAGACGCCTTGAGCACCGGCTCACGCCCTCCATAAGATGCGCGCCCGTCGCAAGCCGGACGCGCGTGGCACTATAACGCCCACCATGAGCCGGTTCCGTCAGCCCTAGAAAAACTGGGCGGAACCAGTTCTTTCGCTTCTCGCGGCGAGGCCCTTGCCGTCGGTGAACTGGGGCGACAAGGACGCTACCCTCCTCACGATTTCCAGGTAATAGTTCATCGCAATTTACCCTGTGCTTTTCTCTTCATATTCGGTCATCAGATCGACAATTTTGTATACCAACTCACGCTCGTCTCCCATCAGCTGGAGCGGGTTGAACGTGCCCGTGATGGATAGGCTTCCATTGACTTTTTTCAGGCGTATCGTCTTCATCGCTGCGGTGCCATCGCTTCCGTTTTCATGTCTTGGTGGATTGACGCTAGATGAATTAGGGGTCTGACGCTTCTGCCGCTTCCGCTTAGGCGTGATCTTCTGCCCATCGGCTTCAGTGGTTCCAGCTTGGATGACCCTGCATCCGAAGGCGTGCTTGAGCGATCCCGAAGATGCCCGGTCAGGCGTGTCGATAACTTAATCTTAGCGTGCATCGCCGCCTTCAGAAAGAATCTGATCGCTCGTTCTTTCGTTAATCCAGCAACACTGAATGCTCCGATAGCATCGTCTAGTTGCTTTGGCGTAGCGTTAGCAAGATCAACCTTGAACACGCCTGGATAGCTTTGGCGTAACAGCTTACTCCAGCACGCCCTCTCCTGGTCAGAATTCTCGGCTGTTCCGACAAGTTCTTTAAGAGAAGGCTGAGTATTCCCCTTGTCATCCGTAAGACCGAAGAATTTCAGGCCGCTCACGATTTGAGTTTGCTCGGTTCCTGATCGTGTATTCCATGCGCTACGATCAAGAGTTTCAGGAAGTCCATGATCCCTCAAGTTTTGTATGGCAGACCGGAAGGAAACGAAGGCGATGGAAGGCGGTGGCTGAGATTCAGGCGTCGGGGTCATTTGTCGTAAGCTCCTAGCTTTGTCTTAAGGACGCTTTTAGGATAATGCTTACGACAAAGCATGTCAAGTAGAGCAAGATAAAATTTTGAGAAGGCTTACGACAAACGTATGATCGTGAGTATGAATACATTTACGCAAGGCTCCCTGGTCAGTGTTCTCTGCTATGGCGGCGAAGTGCTCACGCGCCGCGTAGTGAGCGATGACGGGCACACGGTTACCGTCTGTAGTGAGATTGCATATCAGCACGCGCAAAGCAAGAACCGAAAGCCCAATGGAATCGGCTTTCCGAAAACGGCAGTCAGGGAATACAATAAAATTGAAGTCGATGAGACCACGCACCAAAATTGAGCTTCCGAATCCTCCTTTGGAGTTGAAGGTGAACCGCGATGCCTTCGATGCGCTGTTAGCGAAGCTTATTGCCACGCCTGCCAGCGCAAAGATCGGGATAATAAAACGGAAACCTAGCGCAGTGAAGCGTCGGACTCGGAAACCGCTGGCTTCGCAGTCAACTCGGCATACTTGATCCCGCTGACTATCACGAGATTCAACATCACTAGCGCGAAGAGATCCTCTGCGTGGCGATTGTTAAACCGGAATGTGAATTCGTCCAGGTAGCGCCGCAAGTGCTTCACGCTGACTTTGTGGAACGATCCTATCAGGCCGCGTTTGAATAAGCTCCAGAAATTTTCAATGCTGTTTGTCGTAATGAGACGCGGGTCGCCCTTCCGAACATATTCCAGGGCTATGTGGTTCACGGTTTCGTGACGATACAGTTTGCCGACTTGTTTATAGCCGGGGTGTTCGTCCGTCAAAAGCAACTCGGCTTCTACGGACACGGTACCCTTAACCGCGCCAGTTAGAACGGGCGTGCTCACGGTTGGAATTGGGAAGGCGCGAACCTTTGAGGATTCGTCTTTGTTGCCGCGTTGTAGTGCACCGAATACGGGTTGTTTCTGATACTTTGCTCGCTTACCACGGGGGTCATACCTGCGCGCTCCGATATGAGTTTCGTCGGCCTCCACTGTTCCAGTCAGCAAGCCCGGTGCGCCGTCTTCCATGGCCTTGCGGATACGATGATTGAGGTACCATGCGGTGCGATACGTAACGCCTAGATCACGCTCCATCTGCTTTGCGGAAAGACCTTTCTTCGCGTTGCACATTAGCGCAGCGGCCATGAACCACTGGGATAGCGGCAGGTGTGAATCGTGCATGATCGTTCCGGCTGTAGGACTGAACTGAAAACCGCATGTTGGCTCAAGGCACGTGTACAGATGACGGGCTGGAACGCGGACCGTTTTAACGATGCCCTTGCGGTTCTTTACTTCCCGCTCGGTTTCGTTCGTAACAAACTTGGAGATCTTATCGCAGCCGCAAACAAGGCAGCGAACGCCATCGGGCCAGCGCATCTTTTCGAGATAAGCAATGCACGCTTCATTGGTTCCGAACTGCTCGGCAACATCTATCAGCGATGGCGTGTTTCTCATGCCTCAAGTATGCGCTAAGTCTCATATGTTTGTCAAGTGCATAATCACCAATTGTTACGCGCTTCTTTATGCCCTTACGGTTCTGTTTTAGCGGCGGCGGTAGGGGTCAGAGGCTCGGCATCCTCAAGAAAGAGCTGCAGCGTGAGCGATACATGCGCTTCGATAACATGGCCTCCTCTAGTAGTCCCGTCCGGAAGACCGACGACCACGTGGGCGTGCACGGTCGGCTTACCATTAGTCACGATAATATTGCCGGTGAGCGCAAGAATCTCCACTTCCTGATCGATCGGGATTTTCTTATAGGCCTTCTTGTCGGGATCGGACCACCCCAAAACGGCATGATCAAAAGCGCCAATCGCCGTGAAATGAGCAGTCGTGAGATGCTGCTTGATCGCAAAGTCGTTCAAGCCCGAGATTATTTCATCTCCTTTGCCGAACACAAGCTCGAACTGCCGTCCGGTCTTGGACAGCTCCGTGACCTTCATTTTGGGCGCGAGTCCCTCTTTGGGAGGCGTCCGCTTGACGTATCCTTCGGGGAGGGTATCGGGCGCCTGGGCAGAGAGTAAAGCCGCGCCGGCAACCAGCAGCCAGAGTATGCGCATGGGTGCTCCTTCTTTATTGAGATTTCAGATCATGCGAATGGGCCATGAAGCCTTCGGTCAGCTCGATGCGGGTACCCTCGGGATCGAGAACGTAGGCGAGCTGTAGTCCGCCGAGCTGCGGGATCGCTGCGCGGTAGGGGGTGTCAAACGTCACGCTCTCGTCCTGCAGCTTCTTGCAAAAAGCCTCCAGACCCTTGATCTCGAAACCAATGTGATCGAGCGACCGCCCCTTGGTGGGCGCGGGCGCGGTGTCGACCTTTTCGAACTCCACTTGGCCGCCTGGGAAAACTGCGGATATAAAAGACCCATCTTTGCCGTCTTTGCCGCCAAACGTATTGACGTACCACTCGCGAAGCTTCGCAGGGTCGGTCGAGACCAGGTGCATGTCGTGAAATTCTATGGGGACGTTTAGCTTTGAGTCTTCCCTGAATCCCACCCTCACCTTCTCTGGAAACTCCGCGATGAACTCTTTGCGCTTCGCGTCATCCGTGACGACTGGAACATTCGCGCTCGCGAGCTTCGCCTTGGTGTCCACATAGCTCTTCACCGCAAAGGTGAAGTGATTCACAGTGGACCCATCCGAACCACCCGTCGGCGGCGTCCGCGCCTTTCCAAGCACGATAAATATTCCCGGGAATCTATACAGGTCAAGCGAGCCGGTATTGGTCACCTGAGCGCCGAGAACATCGACCAGTATTTTCTTTTGCGCGTCGGGGTCGGTGACAATGATGTGGACGTGTCCGATGGAGACGCCGCTCGCATTCGGAGGAGCGAGTTGAGCGAAGAGACAGGCGGCGGAAGCCGCGATAGATCAGTAGCCAACGCATGCGGAATAGACTATCACAGTCAAGCGTTGTCCGAAATCACCAGATGCCCTCGAACAGCGTACTCCTGGCCATGCTCTTCGCAGAAGAACTCTTCCTTTTCTGAACCGTCGTCCTTCAACTTCACGACCTCATACACGGCCGATTTCGAGCATCCCTCGATTCCGCACTGTTCTGGATCGGCATCCGGCGCAATACGAGTCATCACAGCTTCCATACAAGTGAAGATGCGGAAGCTGCCGTTGTGTTACGTGGGTGTTACTCGGAGCTGCCCTGAATGGGTCCGAGACTGAGCTTTTGCACGCGCCAATTGGTGATCTCGCCCACGTAGATCTCATTGGGATTACGGCAATCGATTTCGTGCACCGAACCAAATTCCTTCAGCAGCTTCCCCGCCCTGCCGAATTTGCCCAGGATATGGCCGTTCAACTCCATTTTGTAAATCTCGCCGTTCTCCATGTCGGCCGTGCCGTTGGAGTTTGAACTGAAGAGATATTGATGAGAGCCGGGCGAGATGCAGACCGCCCATGGAGCGCCGACATTGAGATACTGTGTCTTAAACTCTCCATCGTCGTCGAAGACCTGAATGCGCTTATTGCCACGGTCGCCAACGTACACATTGCCCTGAGCATCGGTCGCGATGGTGTGCGGCGTGTTGAATTGCCCTGGCGCCGTACCCCGGGAACCCCAGGACTTAATAAACACGCCGTTCTTATCGAACTTCGCGACGCGCGAGTTGCCATAGCCATCGGATACGAAAATGTTTCCCGCAGCATCCCAAGCCACGTCGGTGGGCCGGTTGAAAACGTCGCTCTGAGCGCCCGCGCCGACAGGAGCCATAGGCGCCGCGCCGCCCGGTCCTCCGCGCCCGCCGCCCTCCACGGCCGCCGCCGGGAGCCGGCTCAGCCGCCGCGGTTGGGGGAGCGGCAGCCGGGATTCGAAGATCCTCGGCCTTTCGGCCCAAAGTCATCACTACCCGTCCCTCGGGATTGAACTTGATGATCATATTCGATCCTTCGTCAATCACCCAGATATTGTCCTGCGAATCGATCCGCACGGCGTGAGCGAACACGAATCCATAGGATCCCTGACCGATCTCGCGGACAAACTTGCCCGTCGGATCGAACTCGAATAGCCGAGAGCCGCCGCTCTCAAACGCGCGCGACGTTCCCAAGGTGATATATACGTTTCCGGTTCGCGTGTAAACGAAAATATTCCCCTTCGAGTTCGTCGCCACTCCGACCGCTTCACCCATGTAAGTGCGCTCCGGCAGCTTCAGCAGGTTGGGAGTGGAATTGAAAGGTATTTCGGGAACATAAAGCTGGGCGAAAGCCGAGCCTGCGGCGAGAAAGGCCATCGCTGGCAAAAGTTTAGAACAGCGCTTCATGATTTTCATATGCTGCCTATTTTCCGGCCGAGTTCGGGGCTTTAGGAAGCAGTTTGATTCTCTGCACCCGCCAGCCGGTAATTTCGGCGACCGTAACCTCGTTATCGTTGCGGCAATCCATCTCATGGATCGTCGTGAACTCGCCCGGCAGCTTGCCCGCTTTCCCAAACTTGCCCACGATGGTCCCGTCCAGCTCCATTTTGTAAATCTCACCGGTAACAGCCGATACCGCGGGATTGCTGTTGTTAGGGTTCGAGTTTGAACTATAGAGATACTGATGCGGCCCGGGTGTAACGCATACGGCCCAAGGACTGCCGACGTTGTCATAAATCGCCCTCAGGACCAGATCGCTATCGAAAACCTGGATGCGCCGATTCCCCCGGTCCGCGACATAAATGTTGCCCCGGGCGTCGGAGGCGATCGAATGCGGCGTGTTGAATTGATACGGCTGGTTCCCGAAGGTCCCCACGGACTTGATGAATCTCCCGTTCTTGTCATACTTGGCGACCCGCGAGTTGCCGTAGCCATCGGAGATGTATATATTCCCGGCAGCGTCCCACGCCACGTCCGTCGGCCGGTTAAAAATATACGGCTGCGCCGGCGGTGGGCGGGTTCCCGGAGGCGGCGTCGCTTCCACCAAGTGCGCTTCCGGTTTTCTGCCAAGCAACATCACGACCTGCCCTTCGGGATTGAACTTGATGATCATGTTCGTGCCCTCGTCGACGGCCCAGATGTTGTCCTGCGGATCGACTCTCACCACGTGAGCAAAAGCGAAGCCGTACAAACCTTCCCCGATCAAGCGAATAAACTTGCCGGTCTGATCGAATTCAGAGAGCCGGGTGTCGTGGCCCGCGTTCGTAGACGAAAATGTGTCCCTTGGAATTCGTCGCGACTCCGATGCTTTCGCCGAAATTCATGTTGGGCGGGAGCTTCAGGAAATTGGGCACAGCTTCGTAGGGTATTTCGGGAATATTCTGAGCGGTGGCCTTTAAAAGCGCAGGGTTCGCGCCTGGACCTTGTGCGAACTGCGGCTGCGCCAACAGCAGCCCTGCCGCGACTCCGAAGCCCCACTCTAAACAGCGCTTCATTCGAGCGTTCATCACAAGGCAACCTCCCTCAAGATCCAGATGAAAATATGCAGGGTTCAGTATACTCGAAATTTAAGTCTGCAAGTGCACGTTCTTCAGAAAATGTTGGCGGCGATTCACCGGCATCCGCGCTGGAGCTGGGCTGGCCTCGCCATCTATGCGGCTGCAGTAACATTTCCGCACGAAAATGTTCAATATGTGGTCAACGAAATCGCGATACGGATCACCCACAAGCGCCTTTATCAGGCCTCGGCCGTCATCGCCCTGCTCGAAATAGGGCTGCTGACACTCATCCTTTTCAGACGGCTCGCCGGACAGCCCGAGCGCCGCAGGCTCGCCGTGTTCTGGATTCTCACTATGGTCCTGATCTGGGGCACATGGCGCTCATTCACCGCCAACAATGTCGAGCTGGTGCATTATCCGCAATATTTTCCGGAAGGCATGGCGCTGGTGGCGCTGACGCTTTCGCCCGCGGAATCCCTGTCGTGGATCGCATTGCTAGGCGGCCTCGACGAGTGCTTCCAGTACTGGCACCTGATGGGCTCCAAACCTGTTCCTTTCGATTTTAATGACGTCTATATGGACCTTCTGGGCGGCGCGGCCGGCGTGATTTTTGCGATGGCATTTCTGAACTTCAAAGCACGTGACGCGGAATCGCGTTCTCTAAAGGGCATTTTCTCGCGGCCCGGCGTTGCCGCGATCCTGGGAGTGATAATCGCGGGAATCGTGCTGTGGTCTTTCGGCCGAATGCAGCTTTACACGGACCCGGCGAATCCGCACGCCTGGTTCGCCTTGAGCCGCGCCAGGTCTCCCGCGTTCTGGTTTATTAATCCGATTAACGGACCGCAGAAGTATCATACCCTTTCCCCGATCGAAGGACCTATCCTGATACTGGCGACGATTGCGTTGTATGCGATCCTCGACCGGCGCTTGCGAATCTCGGCGATCCTCTGAGAAGCCTTCTGCTCGATCGAGCGTCTGCCGATAGAGATATTAGTGGTAACGCGTCGAGCCATTTGTGCGTTTCTATGTCTGGTCCTGCCGCCGGCCGCCTTAGAAGCACAGAGGTTCAGTTTCAAGCATTACGACCAGCAATCCGGCCTGGAAAACCAGGACATTCGCGCCCTGCTTCAGGATCGCGCCGGATTCCTATGGGTCGGCACTGAAAACGGCCTGTATCGCTATGACGGACGCCGTTTCCGGGCTTTCACCGAGGCGGAGGGATTACCGTCGCCGCGGGTAGAGGCGATTCATGAGACATCAGACGGGACCTTATGGGTGGGAACGCGGGCAGGCCTGGCGCGGCTGAATGGCGACCGCTTCCAGACCGTGGACCTTTCTCCGGCTCACGATGCAAACAGCATCGCATCGGACTCGCTCGGGCGTCTTTATATAGGGACTTCGGCCGGTCTGCTGGCCGCCTTATCGCCCGTAGCATCCGGCCAAAAGCCGATCTTTCTGCTGTATAAAAGCGGCTCGCAAAATTCGCAGGGCGTCCAGGGAATCGCGGTCTCCGATTCCGGCCCGGTCTGGTACGGATGCGGTCTCCAACTATGCCGGTTACAAGGAGGACGGGTGGAGTCTCCAACCGACGCCGGGGTGCCCGACGACGACTGGCACACGGTCGCGATTGATTCCCATGGCAACGTATGGGCCCGCAGCCTGACTAAGCTCATTGAGCTCCCGAAAGGAGGATCGAAATTCTTGCGCCGGGACGAGGGCCTGCCAGAGGCTGCTTCGGACGGGAGGCTTCTGCTGGGGCGGGATGGCCAGCTATGGGTGCCTACCATTAGAGGACTTGCGCGCCGCACCGAAACCGGGTGGGACATCATTGGAAAATCGCGCGGCCTGCCCATGAGCTCCGTGGGATGCGCGTATGAGGACCGCGAAGGATCGATCTGGATCGGGCTGAACGGAACCGGTTTGGTGCGTTGGTTGGGTTTCCCGCACTGGGAAATGTGGACCGAGGCGGAGGGCCTTTCCTCGGAAAATGTCTGGGGGCTTGAGCGCGACCGCGCCGGCGTCCTATGGAGCGCCGGCGATACTGGCATCAGCCGGTTCGAGGAAGGCCGCAGCCAATGGGAGGATCTGAAGGTGCGAGGGCTGCTTCCCTCGCAAACAGCGATCGTCAGATCGGCATCGGATGGGTCCCTTTGGGCCGGCCAGAGAACCGGCGCCGTTCATATCGATTTGGCAAAGCACGTGGCCACGATCTACGGGCGAGAGTCGGGTTTGGACAACCCCGTAATTACCTCGATCACAGTTGACCCCGACAACCGAGTTTGGATAGGGACGCGGGCCGGCCTCTATCGCGAGTTCCGCGGCGGCGCGATCCGCTTCGAACGTCAGGAGCTGCCCTTCGAGCGTAAGCCGGATTTTATCTATGCATCTCTGCTCGACCGCAAGGGGCGCTTTTGGGTCGCGACCTGGAACGGACTCTTGCGTCTGGAGGGGGGCCTGTGGACCCGTCTCACCACTAAAGACGGCCTCCTGAACGACCACGTACAATACCTGGCCGAGGGAAAAGACGGATCGTTGTGGATCGGTTACTTCGAATCTGTCGGACTCTCTCAACTTATTAGCGGCGGCGATGCTCCGAGATGGCGCCATTTTTCAAGCAAGGACGGCCTGCTGTCGGACAAGGGCTTTTTCGTGGGATGCGACCTGCGCGGCTGGATCTGGTTCGGTACGGACAAAGGAGTGGAGGTGTTCGATGGCCGCTCCTGGCATCACTTTGATCAGACCGACGGTCTGGTAGGCGCCGATAACGCCTTCTGGGCCGATGCCGACGGAAGCGTCTGGCTGGGGACGAGCAAGGGCATCTCTCATTTGCGGGTCCCCTCGTCCGGGCTGCCTGCGCGGCCCTCGGATGCTCCCGCGCGCCTCACTTCTGTCGTTTTCGGCAATCGCAGCCTGAGTTTGGACGGAGGGATGTCGGTGCCCTGGTCGCAGCGATCGCTTCACGTGGGATTCACCGCTATGACCTTCGTGAACGAGGACAACGTGCGCTTCCGGTACCGGATCGTCGGTCTTGACCAGGGTTGGACCGAGACGCCGTTGCGGGAGGCGCATTTTTCCAGCCTGCCTGCGGGGCACTATACCTTTGAGGTTCAGGCCAACTCCCGCCAGGGCGGGTGGTACGGAGCTCCGGCCCGTCTGCCTTTCACCGTCCGGCCCGCCTGGTGGCTGACCTGGTGGTTCATCCTCAGCGCGCTCGCGGGTACCGGAATCCTCTCGCGGCAGTTATGGAAATGGCGCTTGCGCACCATCCTAACCCGGCAAAAGGAGCTGGAAGACGCCGTATCGGACCGAACCCGCAATCTGGAATTGGAGAAGGCGGGCGCGGAACGCGAGCGGGATACCGTGGCACGGCAAAAGCTGGAGATCGAGCGTCTGTTCCAGGAATCCCAGCAGGCAGCCCGTCTCAAAGACGAATTTCTCGCCAACATGAGTCACGAGATTCGCACGCCTATGACCGCGATCATCGGCATGACCGATCTGGTGTTGGAGACTCCTCTGGCGGCCGAGCAACGCGAGCATTTGCAAATCGTGGGCGGTTCGGCTGAATCGCTGCTGAGCATCATTAACGACATCCTGGACCTCTCCAAGATCGAAGCCGGCAAATTCGCCTTGGAAGCGGTCGTCTTCGAACCCCGCGAACTGGTAAACGCGGCTCTCAAGATCGTGGCATTGCGCGCCCGCGAAAAGCGCCTTGAGCTAGTCTCCCAAGTCGATCCCCGCATCCCCCAAAATCTCGTTGGAGATCCCCTGCGCCTGCGCCAGGTTCTGATCAATCTGCTGGGCAATGCCGTCAAATTCACTGAGCGAGGGCAGGTAGCGTTGCGTCTGGACCTGGACGAAGACACGGAAAACCCGCTGCTGCGCTTCGAGATCGCCGACACCGGCATCGGCATCTCCCCGGAACAGCACGCATACATCTTTGAGCCTTTTGCCCAGACCGACGGGTCGCACTCGCGGCGCTATGGAGGAACCGGGCTGGGCTTGACGGTCTGTGCGCGCTTCGTTCAGATGATGGAGGGCCGTATCTGGGTCGAGAGCGAAGTGGGGAAAGGAAGCCGTTTTCAATTCACAGCGCGAGTTCGGCGCGCCCCGGAACCGGCCGGGCGAGAGGCTCTCATCGAGGTCCCGGGGCCGGAATTGCCGTCCTTCATTCCCCTCTCCATCCTGCTGGCCGATGACAATCGCATTAATCAGACCCTCGCGATGCGCCTGCTCCAGACGCGCGGGCACACCGTTGTCGGCGCCTCCAACGGAACCGAGGCTGTGGCCGCCTACACGCGCCAAGCTTTCGATGCGGTGCTGATGGACGTGCAAATGCCTGAAATGGACGGCTTCGAGGCGACGGCCCAAATTCGCGCGCTCGAGCGTCAAACCGGAACGCGAATCCCGATCATCGCGTTCACTTCCCACGCCATGCGCGGCGATCGCGAACGGTGTCTCCAAGCCGGCATGGACGACTACGTCTCAAAACCGATCAAGGCCGCCGATCTGTTTGCGACCGTCGAGGGCCAGGCCAGTGCCGCGCGCGCCTCCCAGAAAACACGTCAATAAAACCCTTTCCGGGTGAAACGATCCGCGGTCTTTGTATATCCTAAGGGGATGGCCAAGGTCTCAGGCAGGCATAGACCGGGTGCCTCCGCGGTCGCCGGAGGATTGAAGGCCAAGAATAAAATCCAGATCGAACCGGAAGCTGCTCGACGCCGGGGCCTCTGGTATTTTGCCGCTGTAGCAATCTTCGTTTTTGCCGCTTTCGAGTTGTACGGTCCCGCCTTGCACGGCCCCTTCGTGTACGACGATTTTAGCCTCCCATATTATAATCGCCTGTTCCATACAGAACGATTCGTCAACTGGGTAGGTAACGTCCGTCCGCTCCTGATGTTGAGTTACTGGATCAACTTTCAGTTGTCGGGGCGCGACCCGCACTGGTACCACGTCTTTAATGTCCTTTTCCATGTCGCGAACTCAGCCGCCGTCTACCTGATCGTATTGCGTATTTTGGGACGCGAGGCGATCGATGACTCGCGGCGTCAGATCGTCGCAGTTTTCGCCGCAGCCTTGTTTCTGGTTCATCCCGTGCAAACTGAATCGGTCGCCTGGGTCGCCGGCCGATCCGAAAGCCTGAGCGCCGTTTTCTTTTTATGGGCACTGACGCTGTTTCTATACCGTCCCACGGGCGCCATCGGATGGGACAGATCCGCGCTGATTCTTTTTTTGTTTGCCTGCGCGGTCGCGAGCAAGGAACATACGGCCACTCTTCCGATCGTTCTGTTACTCACCGACCTCTGGTGGGCTCCGGAGGGAGCCACCGGCGCGGTCCGCAGGAATTGGCGGCTCTACGTGCCGATGCTCCTGGGCGGCCTCGCGGCAGGAAAATTCATATGGAACGTCGTCAGTTCTTCCCAGAGCGCCGGTTTCGGCGTAGCCGGCGTTAGCGCCCTATCATACGCCCTCGCGCAATGCCGCGTGATTTGGGTCTATCTGCGATTGTTCCTGTTTCCGGTGGGGCAGAACATCGATTACGATATGCCCTGGTCGCCGAGCCACTTCCAATTCGCGACCTTCGCAGGATTCCTGGGTATCGTCGCGCTCGCGGCCGCCGCGTGGCATCTGCGCCGCCGGTTTCCGGTCGGGAGCTACGGCCTGATATTGTTCCTGATTCTCCTGGCGCCCACCTCTTCCTTCGTTCCAATTAAGGACCCAATTGCCGAACGCCGGCTCTACCTCCCCATGCTGGGACTGGTGCTGGTCGCTAGCGAGTTTCTGATCCATTCGATCCAGCGGCGATCCTCGATTGCAATCGTGGCGAGTTTGCTGATTGTCCCTGCCGCCATGGCCACCTATCATCGCAATCGCCTGTGGGGAAGTGAAGCCGCCCTATGGGAAGATACGGTCGCGAAATCGCCGAACAAGCTACGCGGCTACGGTCACTTGGTCCACGGGTTGATCCTCGAGCACCACTGCCGGGAGGCGCTTCAGAGGTTGGACGAACTGTCGCGGCGCATGCCGGTCGATCCGACTCTGCTGGGCCACTGGGCAGTGGCGTATGAGTGCGTTCATGAACCCGAGCATGCGCTTGAAAAACTAGAGCTGGCGAGTGTGGAAGCGCCGAGCGCGTTGACTTACGTGGACATGGCGAGAAACCAGTTGGCGCTCGAACATCCCCAGGATGCTCTTCAATCCTTGAATCAAGCGCTCAAGTTGGACCCAACCTCGGAATCCGCGTACGTCATGCGCGCAGAGCTTTACGAGCGCCAAAACAATCTCTCCGCAGCCGCTACGGATTATGGGCAAGCGCTCCGGTTGGACCCTGCAAACCAGCAGATCCAGTTGCGCCTGCGCCAGATCAGCGGGTCCGCGATGCACCCGTAACGGGAACTCTGGCCTCCTCGCCGACCAGCGCGCGATTCAAGCGATCCAGATCGGAGAGCGAGGCTAGGGATTGCGCGATCTCAAGCGCCACATCGTAGCCGTCCTGGGACGGCTGCGAGCGGCAAGCCTCGCCGAGCAGAAGCATATCGGTGCCTTCCACCTTAACCGGCGAACCAACGGGGATCGGTTGAGGAACGCTCAACCGCAACCCGCAGCCTGACATATCCACGACACGTCCCGAAATCGCCGGCTGTTTCTCACCGTCCAGTACTGTGACCGTGACCGGCGTATCCGAAGGGAAACGGGCTTTTTTGCGTCGTTCCATATCATCCTCTGATTTCTTATCGGCCGACCGGCCCGTAAACATGAGAGCCCCGCGGCTCAGTTTTCGCCGTTGATTTCGACCGTGAATGCACTGTCTTCAACGCTACTGGTTGAGCCCCAAATCGCGCTGCTGCCCCAAATGGCTGTCGATCCCCATGCCGCGCTCGATCCCCATGCCGCACTCGATCCCCATGCCGCGCTCGATCCCCATGCCGCGCTCGATCCCCATGCCGCGCTCGATCCCCATGCCGCGCTCGATCCCCATGCCGCGCTCGATCCTGCCACGGCGCTCGCGCCCCAAACAGTGCCTGTGCCCCACGCAGCGCTGTCACCCCAGATGGCGGTGGGCGAGATCGCCAGGCTCACAACTCCCGTAGAGGTATCGAAAATTGCGGCGGGCGAGGCGGCCGAGGCTGTCGCCAAATCCGTATTAGCAAGCGCGGCCTGCACATTCAGATAACCCGCGCCCACCGTGAAGATATCGTTCTGGCTGGTGTACGTCACCCCAGTGACCGGATCTGTGGCTGTGGTCGTGATCAGTGGCAGTTTGGTCGCGGTCTTCATCAGCCGGGCCTTCACCTGATCGGGAGTCAGCGCGGGATTCTGCTGAAGCATGAGCGCAGCTGTGCCGCTCACCATCGGCGTGGCGAGAGAAGTTCCGCTCAATTCAAAGTAAACGGGGGAAGGAGGATTGGCGGGACCACTCTGATAGAGCGACTGGCCGACGGCGTTATCTGGATAGGTCTTAACCAGCGTGCTACCGGGCGCCTGCAGCGAGACCACGCGATTTCCCGGCGCGACTAGGTCGGGCTTAACAATATGGTCCAACAGCGTCGGTCCTTTGGAACTATAGCTGGCGATCTTGTCGTCGGCGGCCGAGAGCGTGCCCAAGGTATTCATCGCTCCCACCGTAATCGCGTACGGGCTGTTTCCAGGCGTCATCACAGTAGCGTAGCCCTGATTGCCGAATGTGTTGTCGCGCCCGTCGTTGCCCGCGGCGACAACTACCACGATACCTGCGTTCCAGGCCTGCTGAACGGCGAGACACAAAGGATCGATCGTATAACTGGAGTAAACTGGCCGGCCCAGCGAAAGATTGATCACTCGAATATTGTATGTGCTCTTGAGCGAAATGGCGGCTTGTATCGCAGAGATCACAATGCTATCGGAAGAAGCCCCGTTGTCATCAAGCGCGCGCAGGTTGATGATATTTACGTTCGGCGCAATTCCGCGGACCGTGTAGTCCATGTTGTGGCCGGTCGATTGCGCGCCGTTGCCCCCGACCAGGCCTGCGACCATCGTACCGTGGCCGTAATGGTCGTTTGTGTCGCCACCGCCGGAGAGAAAGCTTTGTTGATATACGACTCGGAATTTGCCGTTCGTGCCCTTCAAATCGTTGCTGTTGACAATACCGCTGTCAATGACCGCGACCCCAATTCCGGTTCCATCCCACGCTAGAGTCGCCGTGGGCGAACCTACGCCGAGCGCGGTCATCCATCCGTAATCCGGTTGCGTCATCAGCGTGGGCGCATTCCCCGTGGCCTGAAGTGGATAATCCGGTCCGAGATATTCGACTTCGGGGTCACCGGCAAGCAGGGCTACATCGCGCGAGTTGATGGTATAGACGTGCGCATTTACAAGATCCAGACTGCGCTTATGAATTGCGCCGTGCTCGACAAACCGGCGCTGTCCCATCTCATCCGCACTGCTCTTGAAGCGGACAATCACGTCGATGGAATCGTCTGCGCCGGCCCCAAACAAGCTGCTGCACGATAGCACCAAAGCTAAGATCAGATTTCTTCGCATGAAATTAGTTTTTCTCCTCCACTGATTCGGCTGCGCCTTGAAGAATGCACATGGGGGGCCGAATTGACGCGGGTCTCACAACGTTGCTCCCCGCAATGCGGGAGCGGCCCAAACTACTTGATACATATGATGCGGCCGTTCTGTTTGGTACTGGGACGAAAGACTTCCTATTCACCTTTACAGCGCAGGGTACAGGCGACAAAGTGGCGCCCTCTCGTGCCAACCTGTCGCCTCGCTTCCCGCGCGGCACACCCTCAAACGACCCTTCCCAACGGCGATTGGAAGTTGTATACTTTACATCGCGGGTGCCTGACTGGCAGCCCTAATAAAGGAGACCTATGGAAGTCGATCGAAGAGCATTTTTCGCAAGTCTGGGTGGTGCGGCTGCGGTCAGCATGATGAGCCATGAAGCTAGGGCGGACGCTTTGGAAGATTACATGGCGCAGCAGTTGAACGAGTCGATGGACTCCCCGAATAACTCCGCAGCTAAACCGGCGGCTCAAAAGTTCCCAACCGTCGCCGAAATCGAGGAGCAGATCGAAACCCGCAGTAGCCGGCGCGGCGTAGGCAACCTCTTTGTGGCCGGTCGCGGTGGGAATGGCAAGGTGACCAGGCTTGAGCCGATGCCCGCCAATCCGACGCTGATCGACTTCTTCAAGCTGCGGATGCAGGGCACCGCGAACCATGTGCTTCAGAGCGCCAATCGGGCTATGAAGACGGGCATGACCGAAGAAATCATTTTTGCCTGCTTCTTTCACGATAGCGTCCATGCTTTGATGAAGCCCGACCATGGATGGTGGGGAGCGCAGCTCATCGAGCCTTACGTTTCCGAGAAAGTCGCGTTTGCTATTCGGTATCATCAGACGCTTCGCTTCTATCCCGACTCCGCCGCCGGGTACGAGTATCCCGACCTTTATAAGCGCACCTTCGGTGTAGATTACGAACCGCCGCCATATATCCAGGCCACCTATAAATATGTTCGGAACCATAAATGGTACATGGAGCCTAGATTGGTAACGGTCAACGATCTCTACGCATTTGAAAAAGGTGTCGTGGTTACCCTCGACCCGTTCATCGATATCATCGGACGCCAGTTTAAGCAGCCCAAGGAAGGTCTGGGATACGATAACAGCCCGGTAGCCCACATGTGGCGTACCATGGCGAACCCGGACGCGCCGCTCTAAACCGGTTACAGCATCACCAGCCCGCGACGTATCGCCTGCGAAACCGCTTCGGTTCGGCTGGCCGCGCCGAGTTTTGCAAGAATCGAGGCGACATGGGTCTTGACGGTGTGCTCGGAAATACCGAGGCGATGCGCAATGAGCTTATTGCTCAGGCCCTCCGCGATCGAATTGAGCACCTCCAGTTCGCGACCGCTTAAAGGATCAGCGAGTGTTTCTTCTGCGGGATGCGCATCCCGCAGAAGGTCCGGTATTGACCCAAGTGCGATGACGGCCAAGCCCACGTTTACGGCTTGAATCGCACCCTCGATTTCTTCCGGCGTCGCTTCCGGTGAAATGACTCCGCGAATGCCCGATCGCAGAGCCAAAGTCACCAGCTCGGTATCCGAGGTCTCGAGCAACATGAGCACGGGCAGCGACGCTTCTTCCGCCAGAGCGGATAATTTATCCCGTGGCATGTCTCCCGCTTCAAGCAGGAGGACATCGGCCCGGTGATCGCCCAAGGCGACCGCTGTTTCGAGCAGCGCCCAATCCATTGCCCCGGCCAACTCGAGCGATGAACTCGAACGCACGACTCTTTCGAGTCCAGTGCGAACGATACTTGATCGCGCCGCCACCAGAACGCGTATCAAATTGCCCTCGCAGATGGGCCCACGATTCACTTTTCCTTTCGCGGCCGCTCGCCTATGCGAATCTTAACCTCCTGGACAGCTCCAGCCCGCAGAACGCGGAAGGTCATGGTCTCACCGATTTTCGTGCTATCGAGGACTCCTCGAAGGCTCTCAGGGTCCGATAGAGTTTCTGCGGCCGCCGTCAGCAGGACATCTCCCATCATCAGGCCGGCGGATGCGCCTGGGCCGTCCGGCTCCAGTCCGAGGAGCATGATTCCACTATCCTGGTTGAGCTGCAGCTTCTCTTTCAAAGCCGAAGGAATCGCCACCGGCTGAAGTGCAATCCCCAGAAAGCCGCGGCTCACATATCCTTTTTCTTGCAATCTCGGTGCAACCCGATCGATTGTGCCTCGCGTTACTGCCATTACCGAGCTGCGGGATAATCCAGTCGAGACCAGGCCGATCACATCGCCGGCCGCGTTCACCGCAGCTCCGCCGGATGAAGTCGGGTAAACGGAAACATCCAACCGGACGAAGGGATCGAGCTTCCCGCCGCGCCAGGATTTCCACTCGCCGGATACGCCGCTAATGATCCCAGCCGAGGCAATAGGGCCGCTCGAGGCCGTGCGTCCAACCGCCAGCACAAGCTCGCCGGTCTTCAGCCCGGCGTCGGGAACAAATTCGAGCGCGGGCACGCTGCCCGTTTCGGCTTCGAGCAGCGCCAGGTCCGTTCCAGGATCGCGCCCGCGTAGCCGCGCCTCCGTGCTTCGCCCATCTGCGAATAGAACTTTAATACCATCTTCTGAACGAATACCTTCGCTCGAACTAAGAATGAAATTTTGTTTCCACACGACGCCGCTCGAGCCGATGCGCGGACGTCCATGCACCGCAACGATGCTCACGGCTGCACGCTCCACCACGCCCGCTAATTGATCGGAAAGATTCACAAGATCGGTTGCCATAATTTCTCCTGAATCTAGGATGGCGTCCCGCAGGTACCGCGCGCATCGGAAGAAAGAATGAGTATGGATCGGCTGATCGAGGGATTATCAGCTCAAGCCGGTAAGAATTTGCTCCAGCCGGTGAAGGTTGGGCTGCTCGCCGATGACGATGAGATGATCTCCGGCGCAAACTTTCGTTTCGAGCGGCGGATTGAACAACATTCGTCCGTCTTCCTTCCGCACTGCCAGCAGGATGACGCCGAGGTCGCGGCGAAGATGCATGTCCCGGAGCATCTTGGAATCGAACTCGGCGCCTGGAGCAACCCGCACTTGCTCCATCGTCACCTTAGAGCCGACAGGATTATTTGTAAAATCCAGGAACTCCACCACGTGGGGGCGCACCAGCGCATGGGCCAGCCGCTGTCCGGCCATCGTGTACGGCGCAAATACCGTATCGGCGCCGGCTCGCCGCAATTTTTCGCCTGCTTCTTCTTCCGAAGCGCGGGTGACCACGTTCAGGTTCGGATTCAAAGCTTTGGCGGAGAGAATAATGAATACGTTCTCGGCATCGCTCGGGAGTGCGGCAACCAGGCCGCGGGCTCGCAATACGCCGGCCTCCCGCAAACTGTCGTCGTGAGTAGCGTCCGCCAAAACTGCGAGCATGCCGGAGCGGATGGCGCGCTCGACTCGCTCCTCGTCGCGATCCACCACCAAAAATCGAGCGTTGGTCCGCTGCAATTCGAAAGAGGCGTTCCGCCCCACCCGGCCGAACCCGCAGACGATGAAATGATCATGCATCCGATCGATCATCCTCTTCGTCTTCCTTTTTTCATAACGGTTCTGCAGCTCCAGTTCAATAATAGTCTGGGTCATCGCGCCCACCGCGGAAAGCAGGACCGTCACGCCGAACAAAATTAGAAATGAGTTGAAGATTCGGCCCGCATGACTCAACGGATGAACCTCGCCGTAGCCGACCGTCGTGATCGTGATCAGAGTCATGTAGAAGGCGTCGAAGGGGGAATACCCGTCGATGACATGAAACCCAATCGTCCCGATGATGAATGTGACCAACAGTAAGCCGCCGATAAAAATGGCGCGATTGGCGAGCCGGCGGGTCATGTGGGTTTCCAGTATAGAGCGAATTGAAAGGAATCATTCTGACCTTGCGGTCACTTCTTGAGGTTGGTCTCGAAGAGCTGAAAGATCCGCTTGTATTCATCGGCCCAACTGGAGGGTTGATCGAAGGTGTGATTTTCCACCGGGTACGGCTCGAACGACCAGTTACTCTTGTGCAGCTCGATCAGCCTTTGCACCAGGCGCACCGAATCCTGGAAAAAAACATTCGTATCCACCATGCCGTGACAAATCAGCAGCGCGCCTTTCAGTCCCGCCGCGAAATAAATGGGTGAAGATGTCTTGTAGGCTTCCGGGTCGGTCTGCGGAAGATTTAATATGTCCGACGTGTATTCGTCGTTGTAATGCGCCCAATCTGTTACCGGCCGCAGCGCGGCGCCGGCGGCAAAGACGTCCGGAGTGGTGAACATCGCCATAAGCGTGATGAAACCGCCGTAGCTGCCTCCGTAAATCCCGATGCGTTGGGGATCGGCGCCCTGCGCGATCAGCCACTTTGCGCCGTCGACGTTATCCTCCAGATCCTTGCCGCCCATGTGCCGGTAAATCGCCGTGCGCCAGTCCCGCCCATAGCCCGCCGAAGCGCGATAATCCATATCCAGCACCATGTAGCCGTGCGCCATCAGAAAATGATGGAACAGGTATTCGCGCGAATAGTGAATCGACCAGAAGCGCCCGACATTCTGCAGATAACCCGCCCCGTGCACGAATACGACGGCCGGACCGCCGCTCTTGTAATTTGCCGGCTTGTAAAAGTGCGCCGGTATCATGACTCCATCGCGCGCCGGAACCTGAACGATGGGCGGATCGGTCCACGGATACTCCCAAAATTCCTTAGCGGGCGATGAGGTGAGTTTCCGCTCGCTTGAGCCGGGCCGATTCTCGCCGGTGAACAACTCAGGAGGCTTATTGGTATAGGAGTACACATCCGCCATCCACTTTTCATCGGGCGAGAGGACCACCTGATGGCTGCCCGGCTCCTCTGTGACCCGGGTTCGCGGTCCGCCGTCGACGCTCATCGAGTAGAATTGTTGCTCAGCGGGGCCAACTTCGCTGGTGGTCAGATAGAAACGGCTCCCATCATTTGAAAGCTCGACCGAAGTCACCTCCAACTTGCCCGACGTCAACTGTTTCGGTTCGCCGCCCTCGAAGCCGACCTTATAAAGATGAGAAAACCCATCCCGCTCGCTTTGGAAATAGATCTCATTGCCGTTCTTCAACCAGCCGAGCGTATCCACGCCGGGACCGTCGAGCCAGGCGTCGTCGTGTTCCGTGAACAGCGTTCGCGTGCGACCGGTCGCGGGATCAAGTGCTAGGATCCAGCGGTCTTTATTATCCACCGCGCGCGCGACCAGCACCGCTTTACTCCCTTCTTCGTTCCACAGAGGCTGTTCCATCTGTACTTGCCGATCCTTTAAGCCCGGATCGACCCACTTAGCATCGCCGGTTGTCACATCGAGAATGATGACGCGCAGGCGCGATTGCGGATCGCCGACGTTGGTGCGCCCCGGAATCGCATCGGTGTAGGCCGACTCCGTGATGTAATTGGGAACATTCTCCGGTTTCGATCCCTCACCCCGCTCCGCGATCGTGGCGATCACGCATTTTTCATCGGGGCAGAGCTGAAGCCCGGCCACCGATTGCCGCACGTTTACCGAAAATGGTTTTCGCGGGTGATCTTTCTTCCGCCTCGCTTCTTCCTCCTCGCGCTGCTTATCGCGTTCCCGAACCGCCTCGATCAGCTCGCGTTCCTGTTTCTTCAAAAACTCCTGACTGTCGGTGCCGCGTTTCTCTTTTGCCGCGGCTCCGGCCGCACTCTCCGGACCGATTTCAGTCATTTGCTCCAGCATTCCGGTGTCGAGCGACATCGCGTACAGATTGCCCGACCGCGTGAATGTCACACGCTTTTCGTCGTGTGTAAAGTGCGGATCCGATTCCGCCTCCTCAGTTTTGGTAAGCTGCCGGCGCGTGCCGGTCGAGAAATTGTAAATAAAAATGTCGCCTGCCGCCGCGTAAACCATCCGCTTGCGATCCCGTGTTCGCGAGCCGGAAGCAGGCGGCGCGAGCCTCGCTTCCTCTTCGCTGAGTTTACGCAGCCCGCTACCGTCGCGATTCACGACGTACGTCTCCATCTTTTTATCGCTGGGGTTGCTGGGATGCTCGCCAGTCTGCTTCCATTGGAAATAGATCCGCTGCGCATCGCCGGACCACCGAATCGCGTCCGGCTCATACCCGTAGAGTTCAGGGCCGCGCATGATATTGTCGATGGTCAGCTCGAATTGCTGCTGCGCGGGAGCCGCCCCCGCATATCCCAGCGCGAGTGCAACCACCGCGGCCATTGCGGAAATTCGTTTGTCAGTCATCGCTTGTGTTGTTATATCACCTCGGCCAGGAACCGGCGCACGCCTTCCTCGAACACTTCAGGCGCGGTGAGCAGGCTCATCATCAGGAATGCCTCCTCTTCGAAATCGAAGAAAAAACCCGGTTGTACGAGCACGTCCTGCCGTTCGAGCAAGGCCAGCGCCCACTCTTCCTCGCTACGCGTCCGCGGAACCTGAATGATGACGGACCATCCCCCTTCGACATCGAGCACACGGCAGGGCGAATCCGGCCCGATGGATCTACGCAGCGAAGCCAGATTCGCGCGCGTACGATCCTGAATCTGCCGGCGCACTCCGCGCGATGCTCCGAGCAGGCGCGGCAGAGCCAACTGCACGGGAGTTGCGACCGAGAGATACGTGTCCGCGATTAATTCCAGCCGCTCGAGCGCGGTCTCGTTGCCCGGCCCATTGGCGACAATCCAGCCCAGCTTCATCTGCGGTAATCCCGCAATTTTCGACAACCCGCTCATCGAAAACGTCAGCGCCTGACTGGCATCTGCCGCCAGAGAATCCACGCGCGACGGATCGGAAGCGAAGGCGTAATCGGAAAAGACCTCATCGGAAAGAATCGCGATTCCATGCCTCCAGGCGAGCGCTTCCAGACGCGACCATTCGTCCCGCTTCAGGAAAGATCCGGTCGGGTTATTGGGATTGACCACCACCAGCGCTCGCGTCCTGGGGTTAATCCATTGCTCCAAATCATCGAAATCGATATGCCAGTGCGCGCCGTCGTAACGCAGCGGATATTGCCGGACCCGCAAGGATTCCAACCCAGCCAGGAACTCAAATAGCGGATAAGAGGGTCGGGGCGTGAGAATTTCATCGCCGGGGTCAGCCAGCAGCTTGAATAAATATGTGTACGCCTCGCTGGTGCTGGTCGTAAGCAAGATACGCGAGGGTGGCACATCCATGGCGCGCTCCACGTAATAATCCGATACCGCCTGACGAGCCGAACTCAGGCCGCGCGGCTCCGGCTGGTAGAGCATGGCTCTAGGATCGGCGAGCGTCGCAAGAATCTCTTCGCCAGGATAGTCCAGGTCCGCTTGCGTAGGGTTCGACTCTGTCAAATCCAGCACCATCGCGCCCGCCCGCCGCTTCTGAGCGATCAGCGCGGATAAAGGATTGGGACGAAGATCCCAGTCCAGCCGGGAAGAAAACACGCGAGCATCGTAGCAGAATCGGCTCTTCCGTATATTCGGCACTGTATTTAATTCCAACCCGTCGATAAGAATCCGTAGGCCCAATGTCAAACACCACAGCGGGGCAGCGCAGAAGAGCAACCCGGAAGCCCATCGACAAGCGTGTCGTAAGGGTCGAATTGAAGGACGGTATGGGGAATCCTCGCTGGGTCACTGCGGATCTTGTCGACAGCTCGGAAAGCGGTATCGCTATCGTATTGATGACGCCGTTGAGAAAAGGTTCAACCATCATCGTTCATGGCACTTTCGGAGACGATCGAGTCGTGGCCCGCCGCCGCGTCGAGGTGAAGTGGTGCGTCGAAGGAGCCAAAGGGGCATTTCGCGCCGGACTCGAATTTATGGACGGCGAGTCAGACCCCGCCAGCCGCTCCGAGGCTGCCGCGCCAATCGATCCCGCGGAAGTGGACTGCTACGAAGTCCTGCAGTTGAGCCCGAACGCGGACCTCGAGACCATTCACCGCGTCTATCGAATGCTCGCTCAGCGCTACCATCCCGACAACTCCGAAACCGGAGATCCTGAACGGTTTGTTCAGCTTTGCGAGGTTTATCAGATCCTGAGCGATCCCCAGCGGCGCGCCGGCTACGACGCGCGCCACCGTCAAGCCAAACAACTCCACTGGCAGATTTTCGACCAGGCACAGGCGCCCGCTGGGAGGGAAGCGGAGAAGCGGAAACGTCAAGGCATCCTCGAGCTGCTGTACGCCAAAGCTCTCCACGATCCGGAGCGTGCCGACATGACTATTCACGAGTTTGAGAGGCTTCTGGGTTGTCCCCGGGAGCATCTCGATGCCGCCTTGTGGTACCTCAAGGGGAAAAATTATATTCAACGTTCGGATAATGGTCGTTACACGATCACCATCCAGGGCTTTGAACAGGCCGAAGAGCAGAGCCTCTTGGCAGGTTTTATACATCGCCAACTGTCGGCGCCCCGCGAGGGAACCTGATTCCAAAATCTCTTACTGTGAAATCACCATGTTCGCGGCGCTCGCAAGCGTGAGATTCCTACCGAGTAGGTTCGTCAGCGCCATCACCGAATGAACGTACTGCACGTTCACGTTCACCGTGCTTCCAGGACTGTTATCCGGATTCCAGGTGGTGGTGACGATCACGTTGGCTGGCGTGAGTCCGACGATATTCGACGTAACATACCTTGAAATCGTAGCGGCCGTAGCGGCATGGCCGCTGTTTGCGCCTCTGACAGCCGCGTATCGTGCGCCATCCCACGCGGCATAGGAAACCTGGTTGTAGCTAAACACCATCCAGCCCAAATCCATGGTTCCCAAAACCATAAAGAAGAACACAAGGAGACACAATGCGCTTTCGACTATCGCGCTGCCGCGCTCCCCTCGGTGTTGGCCACGGCGTCCGATCACGAGAACCTCGTAATTGCTACGGCAGTGATCGGGATCGTCTGTTTGAAGAACATATACGTACCCAGCAAACTGTACCGGCCCGTCACCGTCACTTTGAGATAGGTATTCATACCGGTACAGCCGCTGCTGCAAGTCGTGCTGGAATTGTCCGAGCATGTGCAGAACTGGCTCGCGGCGGCCGTAACGCCGATTATATTCGGCGCAGCGGCAACGGCTGCATTTTGTATCCCGGTGTAATTCAATGAGTCCGCCGTGTTCTGAACGCCGTATTCAATCCCGGCTCTCGCGGCGCCCGTGAGAGCGGTGGTGGTGTAAAACAGCCTTCCGAAGTCCGCTGCGCCCGCCATGCAAAGGATCAATAGAGGGCTGAGAAGCGCCAGTTCGACCATTGCCGATCCTCTACGCCCCGAATTTTTTGCGGTTTTCTTCACTCGATTCATAATTTCATTCTCCGAACGTAACTCCTTTGCCGCCCGACGCCGCCCCCGCCCTAGCCACACCCCGCGCCGTCAGGGTTACAGAATTATGGCCGAGTATCCTCATGAAGTACGTCGAAGTCGGTTGAGAAACGATCGCCTCGACGTAGGAATTATTGGCGGTGTAGTAGCCAGACGAGGGCGGATTATTGATCGTTACGGTAGCTGAATTCGTGCCATTCTTAACGCCGTTCAGCGCGGAATCGTACTGGCCCGCGGCAACGACAGCCGTCGAACTCCCGCCTTTCGATTTGACGATGGCCGCTCCGGCGGCCGCCGCGTCCGCAGCGGTTTGGACCCGCAACTTCTCCGTTTCGAGGTATCCAACATCAACCGCGAGACCAAGAAACGCCAACAGTGTAACACTCGAGAGCGCTCCGGTAATCAGCACGAATCCGCTTTCGCTCGAGCGGATTCGGCGTGAACTGATGCGGGAAGTCATACCCAGTCGCCCTTGCTCCCATATCGCCAGAGGCAACGTTTTTCTGAACTAGGGCTATTCCTTAAAGTTTGCAAGGATTCTCCTCAGAACTGTTCCTCGGGACTATTGCGCGGAGGTCCCCGCTTGGGATACCTCGGTCAGAATGGCATTTCCGTAGCGCCCAAAAAACTGACCCTTGAAGCTCATCGGCACGCCGTCGTCAACCATCTTGCGCATGGCCCAATCCAAAGGTTGATCGTAAACCGAGAGAACGAAAAAATTCCGATGGGTGGATAGGAACTGATGGTAGTCCTCGAGATGCGATCGGATCGGGAACCATTTGCGAATTTTGTAAAAAGCCTCGAACAAATTCGTTCCTGTGTACCGCAGCGCCGCCCGACGATCCGTCAGGAAATACATCCGGTCCGCCACATCGCGCGATTCGTAATGATCGAGTTCCAGGAACAGCAACGGGCTGGCGATGACGATCGGTTCTGCGGCGCCCAGTTCCGGCAAGCTCAACGCAGCCCTGTACCCTGGATTCGAATCGTGCTGCGGCGCAAGGGCGCGGGCGATCGTGGCGCCGGAATGCAGCGCGAATGCGCCAGCGAAGATAAAGACGACCGCGGCGGCGGAAATTTTAGACCCGCGCGCTTGCGTGGCAGTCGAAGCCCCCAGTAGGATGCCGACGCCGATGACGCTGGCAAGTCCGTACCGGTCCATGAAAGCTGTGCCGACCGCCGCAGCCAGCAGAACGCCGAACACTGGCGCCAGAGCGAAGCCTGTTGCCAGCACCATCTCATGCGCCGGAATATCAGGTTCGGACCTGCGCGCGAGTGCTGGAGCATCTAAAGACGGCTTTCCTGCGCCCAGAATGACCAAAGCTGCCAGCAGCGGCCAAAGCACTGGTCCGAAGATCATCTGATAGGAATACCCGACCGATGCGTGGTAAACAGGATTGTTCATCGTGTATCCTTTTCCGGCGGCGAGCATCGGCACGTAACAAAGCACCACCGTAGATGCGAGGACCAATGACGCGAGCACGCCCCGGTCGATTTTCCGGCGCGAGATCGTGTGCGCCGCCTCACCCGCGAAAAATGCAATCAGAACCAGAACCGCGAAGCAGTGCGAGAGCAGCGCTCCGGCGAGCGCCCCCGTGAGCCCCGGTAGTGCGATCCAGCGCCGCTCGTTCCGTGTAGCCGATTGCCAGCACACCGCCGCTACCGCGGTAAATGCCAGGACCATGCCGTAGGCGCGAGCTTCGGCGGCGTAATAATAAGCTCCGGTAATCAGCGGGAATGTCATCGCAGCCAACGCCGCCAGGCGGCTTCCATAACGGGATATAAACTGGAAGATGCATAGCGACATAATTAGGAACCCGACCATCGCGGGCAATCGTGTCGCCAGTTCATTGGCCCCGAAAAGAGCCTGGAAGCTTCGCGTTACCACATAAATCAAGGGCGGATTTAGCTCTACGCCGTCTTTTAAGGCGGACCAGACTACGCTCATGCTCGGCAAGCCGCACATGTAATATGTGCAAAGCTCGTCGAACCACATAGGGCGTCTCGCGGCGAGCGCCGTCCAGAGCGCATAAACCCCGGTGAAAACGAAGATATATACGAACCACTTCGCTTCGAGCTTCGCCGCCGCGCGCTCGGCGCGGTTCCGAATCGTAGTGCGAGAACGTACTGGCGCGCCTCCCATCTGTGACACTCGTTTTGAGACTTGGTCGATAACTGTCATGATGGAAGCGGCAAACGACGTATATATAACGACAGTTATCGGCCCGAGCGTTAGCTCTTTGTCGATGGATCGCCGCCCAGCCTACAATAAATTGTGACTGCCCTTCGCCTGATCGCCATCGCGCTGGCCGCCACTGTGTTATATGCGGCGCCCCCCCTTTTCCCGCTCAAAGACATTCGCGCCGGGCAGCGCGGCATCGGCCGCACCGTATTCTCGGGAACAAAGATTGAAGATTTTCAGGTGGAGATCCTCGGAGTCCTCGAGAATATAGGTCCGCGAGAATCGATCATTCTGGCGCGCCTCAGCGGAGGGCCGCTCGAAACGACCGGCGTGATGCAGGGCATGAGCGGATCTCCGGTTTATATCGACGGGCGTTTGGTGGGCGCGGTCGCGCTTGGATTTCCGCTGTCGAAAGTTGCCATTGCCGGAATCCGGCCTATCGAAGAAATGTTGCGTGTCGATCCCGATCCCAAGCCGGCCGCTACCCTGGCTGCGGTCCCGCGCCAGCAGGTAATGGCGGGCAATTCCCGTCTTGAAGAAATCTCTACGCCGGTTTCGTTCTCCGGATTTACAGCCGCCACTCTCGACCACTTTGGCGCGCAGCTTCGGGGACTCGGGCTCGATCCACGGCAGGGAGTGTCCGGCGGCGGGAAACCAACGGGCGGTCTGGGCGATCCCAGCCAGATCCAGCCGGGCTCGATGATCAGTGTGCAGCTTCTCTCCGGCGATATGAGCGTCGGCGCGGACGGCACCGTCACCTACATCGACGGCAACCGTATCTACGCGTTCGGCCACCGTTTTCTCGCGGGAGGGCCGACCGAGCTTCCTTTCGCGCGCTCGGAAGTTTTGGCGCTGCTGCCGAATCTTTCCACTTCCTTCAAGATCTCGGCCGCGCGCGAATGGATGGGCACCATCACAGAGGACCTCAACAGCGCCGTCTCCGGCCTGATGGGCCGCCGCGCCGCGACCGTGCCGCTTGAAATCCGCATCGGCGCGAACACCTATCACATGAACATGGTGCAGGACCGCGTGATGACTCCGCTGGTGTTGCAGATGGCCGTATTTTCAGCCATCGACCAGAGCCACCGCAGCATCGGCTCGGCGACATACTCCGTTCGCGGCCACCTCGATTTCGACGCCGGCAGCGTCCGCATCGACAATGTGTATAGCGGCGATGTAAGCGTGGCCGTACTGGCTTCGCAGGGAATCGCAAGCCCGCTCCTCTATGCGAACTCGACTGGCTTCGATGCGCTCAAGCTCAAGAATGCAGTTTTGGAGATCACCGCGGTAGATCGCCGCAGCCAGATTCAGATCGCGGATTTGGCGGGTCCGCGCCAGGTGCGTCCGGGCGAGGATCTGGATCTGACGATTACGTTCACCAACGCGAGCGGCGTCGAAACCCTCAAAGATGTGCGTTATCGCGTTCCGGTCGGCGCGTCTCCAGGCGTGCTGTATGTTACGGCCTCCGATGCCGGCGCCATGAATGCTCTGGAGCTTCAGCCGGCCGTGGGCTCGCCGCCCCAATCGCCCGCGCAGGTGCTCGGGCTTCTCAACCGCCTGCATAGCAACACCAAGGCCTACGTTCGTCTGTGGCGCGCCGAAAGCGCTTATACCGTAGCCGGGCGGGACCTTCCCAGCCCTCCGCCTTCGGTCGGGCTGATTCTCGCTCGGGAGCAGCCCGGTGACGCGGGATCGGTGAACTGGCGCGGATCGAACCTGGCGCAGATCGAAGTTCCGGCCGGCGATAACGTGGTCACCGGATCGAAAACGATACAGGTCGAGGTGAAAGAGTGAGCGGCGTGTGGGCTGGTTTTGATCGGCACAACGCTCTGTTTTGGGGCCAGCACCACTACCTGGGAGATGAACGGCTACCAGGATTTTCTGCGAGGCCGATTGAACGGCCTCTCGCTCACACGCGATGGCCGGCTGATGCTGGGACCCAAGCTGGAGACGGTATTCTCATCCGACCAGCCCGAAATCTGGAGCGTGGCCCAGGCGCAGGACGGCTCGCTTTATCTCGGAACGGGTCACCAGGGCCGTCTTTACAAAATCGATTCCTCCGGCAAGAGCACGCTGGTGTGGACCGCCACTGAGCCGGAGATTTTCGCCGTGGCTGTGGATGCAAAAGGCGTAGTTTACGCGGGCACCTCACCCGGCGGTAAAGTCTATCGCGTGGAAAATGGCCAGGCGACGGAGTATTTTGCGCCGGAAGCGCGCTACATCTGGGCGCTCCAGTTCGCTCCTGACGGCTCCTTGTTCGTCGGCACGGGCGATCAGGGAAGAATCTTTCGCGTCACATCCGCGAGACATGGCGACGTGTATTATGAGACCGGCCAGTCCCACGTAACTTGCCTCGCTCTCGATCGCGAAGGACGATTGCTCGCGGGCAGCGAACCGAACGGGATTCTTTACCGCATCAGCGCTCCCAATAAGGCATTTGTTCTTTACGACGCGAATCTCCCGGAGATTCGCGCTGTTGTGCCCGGCCCGGACGGCGCGATTTACGCCGTTGCGCTAGGTGGAAGCGTGGCTCGTAGGATCGGAGGCGCAACCAATCCCGCCGTGCCACCCGGCGCAGTCACCGCGCCGCCCATGAGCATCACCGTCACCGACACGCAGAGCGGACTGAACCCCGCTCCGGTTCCCGAAGCTCCCAAGCCCGCGCCGGCTACGCCGTTCGGCTGCGACGGCCACGGCGGCGGTGGTCGATTATGCAGGCGTAGAACGCTCCGCGCTCTATAAAATAAATCCCGATAACACGGTCGAGACTTTATGGAGCTCGAACGAAGAAAACGCCTACGATGTGACGGTCTCGTCGCGCGAAATTATGTTCATCACGGATGTGCAAGGGCGCATCTATCGCCTCGATCCCGAGCGCAAAGCGACTCTGGTCGCGCAAACCGAGCAAGGCGACGCGACGCGGCTGCTTCAAACTTCAAACGGGCTGATCGCCGCCACCGGAAATCTCGGAAAAATTCTGCGGCTGAGCTCAGCGCCGGGCGCGAGCGGATGGTTCGAATCGCCTGTACACGACGCTGGAACGGTGGCGCGCTGGGGCCGGCTGACTTGGCGCGGCGATCAACAGGGCATGAGCTTCCGCACGCGGACGGGAAATTCAGCGCGGCCGGATTCCACCTGGAGCGATTGGTCGGAGCCCCTCACCAGTGTGCGAGACGGCGATAACCAGTCCCAACGCCCGCTATATCCAATGGCGCGCGGAGTTCTCCGGCGGCTCGGGGGCGACTCGCGGAATCGATGGCGTCACGATCTTCTATTTGCCGCAGAATACGCCGCCCAATTTGCGCAGCATCAATGTAAGCACGCAGGCGCAGGGCGCGGCGAAATCCTCGAGCGCGGCGCAGAACGCTTCCAATACAGCCTACTCGATAACGGTAACCGATTCGGGCGAGGCTCCTCCGGCCGCGGGCACACCTTCGCAAACGGTTTCGCGCATCGCCGGCCAGCAGCTTCAGATCTCCTGGCAGGCCGACGATCCGGATGGAGACCGGCTGGTGTACAGCCTATATTTCCGCGGCGAAGACGAGCGCGAATGGAAGCTGCTGCGCGCCAACATGAGCGAAAACACGTATCTGCTCGATGCGGATGTTTTTGCGGACGGCCGCTATTACTTCAAAATCATCGCCTCGGACCGGCCCTCGAATCCGGCCAATTTAGCTCGGGATGCCGAGCTGATCAGCGCTCCGGTTCTTATCGATAATACTCCTCCAACGGTGACGGCGACGGCTCCGCGCCGGGTGGGAGCAGCGCTCGATATTGAGTGTTGACGCCGAAGATCGCGGATCCGTGCTGCGCCGCTGCGAATATTCGATCGACGCCGGGCCTTGGTCGATCGTAGAGGCGGCCGACGGAGTCACGGATTCGGCGCGCGAACACTTTCTGGTGCATCTCGAAAACTTCCCGGCAGGCGAGCATCTGATTTCGATTCGGGTTTACGATGCCGCTGGAAACGCGGGGTTGACGAAGGTTATTGTCAGGTAAATTTATTTAGGCGACGCGAGCCAGAGGAACATCTGGGCAAAGGCGAACGCAGTAATACCGACCGCAACGCTCGCAGCGATCTGCCATATGCGCTCCACCGCTTTGGAATAACCCGGCTCTCCGCAAATAAACCCGATCACGAATCCGCCCGCGAGACCGCCCAGGTGCGCCGAGTTATCGATGCCGGGCAGGAGTCCGAACAGCAGCCCATAGATGGCCCAACGGATATACTGCCGCCGTAACGTGGCGCCATACAGAGAACGATCGCGAATGCTCAGCGCCAGCATGGCTCCGATCAGTCCGAAGAGCGCGCCCGACGCTCCGATCGAGAGCGTTCGCGGAGCCCAGTAGGTGCTCGTCAGAAAGGCCGTCATGTTGGAGACGAAGTACACAACCAGGTAACGGCTGGTGCCGAAGTGTTCTTCGACCTGCGCACCGAGGTCGAACAGCACCCACAGATTCATCCCGATGTGCAGCAAACCGCCGTGCAAAAATCCGGCGGTGATCAGCCGCCACCATTGGCCCGCGAAAATTGCGGGTCCGAATTTTGCGCCGAAGTCGAACAATGTAGTCCCATCGACGTCCATGCCGCCACCGGTTCCAGATCGCGAGCTGTGCACCACGGTGGCGAGATAGAAACCCACGTTGATCAGCAGGATCATCATGGTGGTGAAGCGTGCGTGCGGGATCAATCCGCCCAGCGCATCGGCCGGCGTCCGCCGCTCGATCGCGCTTCGGGCCAACCTTAAAGCCACAATAAGGACACGCTTTGTCGTCGGTAGTAATGAAGGCCCGGCAGTTCGGGCACATGCGCCGTTTTTCCACTTGACTCATTGTAACGGTGGTCCGGCTCCGCCGCCGCACTTGTGATTATGCGCGATACTTGTAGGGTTCGATGTTGAAGAGCGAGCAAGAGCTTCGCGAAGACATTGCGCGGGTCGGGCGGCTGGTATTCGAGAAGGGATGGGTTGCCGCGAATGACGGTAACATCTCCGTCCGTCTGGACGACGAGCGCATCCTGGCCACGCCGACGGGCGTGTCCAAAGGCATGCTCAGCCCGAGCGACCTGATCCTGTGCAATCTCCAGGGCGATAAAATATGCGGTGAGCGCGACCGCACCACGGAGATGGCGATGCATCTCACCATTTACCGAATGCGGCCGGATATACGCAGCGTTCTGCATGCGCACCCTCCGGTAGCCACAGGTTTCGCCGCCGCCGGGCGCGCGCTGAATCTGGCGTTGCTGCCCGAAGTGGTGGTCGCTCTCGGAACGGTGCCGCTGGCCGACTATGGGCTGCCGGGCACTCCGGCCCTCACGGAAGGAATGCTTCCTTATATCCCAAAATACGATGCGATGCTGATGGCGAATCACGGCGCGGTCAGCTATGGCGAGGACGTGTTCCAGGCTTTCTTCCGCATGGAAACGGTGGAGCACTTCGCGCGCATCACATTGGTAGCCGAGCTGCTGGGAGGCCCAAAGGTCCTGCCGCGCGTGGAGATTCAGAAACTTTTCGATTCGCGAGCGCGATACCGGGTCAAGTCGCGCAACCACTTCGAGCCGGGCTGTCCCATGGCGGCAGAGGACATGCCCGATGCGAGCGAGAAAATCGAGATTACGCGCGAGCAGCTCCTGGCGATCGTCGATGAAGCACTGAGGGTGCGCGGCGTTTTCTGAAATTTTGCTACAAAGATTATTTCAATTATAGAAGGCCGCGCGCGCGGCCTTCCGTCCGCATTGTCGCCCATCACGGTATGGGACCAGATGTGTTACTGGCTGACATATCCATCACTCTCAAACGTCGCACGGGGTTACTAGTATTCCGCGTTCGGTTGGACCGTCCTCTCTGATGGGGAACGAACGATCTCCTCGGCTTTACATTACGGCGGGAAGGCGGATCGTGCAGGGCGGGTGGGGACGTAAGTGGCGGAGTGATTGAGGAGAAGTTTGCGGGGCGGCGGTTATTGGGATTCGCTACCTGATTCGCACCACTTCGCCGCGCCCGATCGAGTCTAGTGCGGAGAGAGTTGCCGGAATCAGTGGTTTCAAATCACTCAAGCGGTTCGTTGGTCCGCAGAGAATTACTAAGGAAATCCTTCTCCCGACTAGCGTCTGTTGATCCGGAATGTTCCGATCAACGGTGATGAGAATATCGAAACCGGCGGCTTCAGCAGCTTCCAGAAGGTCTCCATTTTTCAGCCCAGCCAGATTTGCGAAGCGGACCGTTTGGCAGTCGTGGAAGGGCAACAAAAGCCGTAACCGCTGGTCGACGCACTCGTCGATCAGAAGCCGCATCAGGCGCGTGTCAGCAGAAGCTGTTGGGCTTCTTTCAGGGCTTCCAACGCTAAGGTGCGGGAAACCGTCGGGAATCCCGTCAGGAAATCTTCCAGCGTATCGCCACCCGCCAAATATTCGAACAGGGTCTGAACCGGCACTCGCGTGCCTCGGAACACAGGTATGCCGTGCATAGTCTCCGGATCTCTGGTGATCGCCTGTATCACTTCTTCATTATCTCTCAAGCAGTGAATGGTGCTTAAAACGGCGAGGCCGGGCTGCGCGGCATCGCGGCGGTAAGTGGAGGATGGATTGAGGAAGAATTATTCGGCGCGGATGTCAATCGAATTCGCAGCAGGGATCGCAGACTTGACGGCTTTCCCCGCATTCTCTGATGATATAGTGACAGGTGATTCCGCCGATGTTCGGCGAGGGAGATTCCCATGCTGTCACCCGAAGAGCGCAAGCGCATCGAGGACGAAGAGCGGAAGCGCATCGCCGAAGAGCAGTACCGAGCTGAATTTCGCTCCAAACTACAACGGCCGGACGCGACCGAAGAGAAACGCAGCCGTCTACTGTGGGTACTCGGCGTCGGATGTATGTTGATTGTCGGCGCTCTCATTTGGTCGTACAGCAGTAGCCGCACGCGTACCATTCACGACGGTGTGACTGCTTCTCCTGCCGCGCAGCACTACGTCCCGATGAATCAGAAGATCGCCACGGGCCCGATCATCGTCAAGGCCCACGGCTACGTTCAATACCTCATCACCATCACATCCGACATGGTGGAACCCATGATTAGCGGCAACTTCAACGCCTCGGGTGGAAGTGGAAACGATATTGAGGCCGCGATTGCAGATGAAACGAACTACACCAATTGGATTAACGGCCACCAGGCTCAGGTTTTCTGGAGCACGGGCGGAAGAGAGACAACAGGGAATTTCCGCGTTAAGCTTCAGCCCGGAACGTACCATCTCGCCTTCAGCAACAGATTCTCAGCTCTCACCGACAAGCAGGTCTTCGTTGACGCGGACCTGAATTACAAGAAAGCTGAACCCGCGAATTAACGGCGACAATTTTAACGATCGAAAAACAAAAAGGGGAACGTTGCCGTTCCCCTTCGTCACGTCGTTCTGGTTTGACTCTAGGATTTTGACTTCTTGGTCCCCTTCGCATCGGGGAGTTTTTATGTTAACACGCAGAATACATTTCAAGACAGCTCGATCCAGCCCTGCTCCGGGACCGTCACTACCGGCAAACCGTCGCGGGCTACGGTAACGCGGAAGCGCTTGCCCTGGTGCGGCGCGGGCAGGTCCACGCGCATTTCCACGATACGGCCGCGGGCGGCCTCCACCTTCGCCGGTCCATCCTCAAATTCGATCCCGAAATTCACGCCAGGCTCGCTGTCAAGGCGAACGTACAAGATACGCATCGTCGGAGCCGTAATACAGTTCCCGGACGGGAGAGTCGCTGTGCATCGCGCCGGATCGCCGATCGGGACGATACCGCCCGGCGCCCAGCCACTCGATAATAAGACGTCACTTCACCATCGAGCGTGGCATGAATTGAATTCGAGGGTCGCTCATGCAATTCGCCCGGCTGCGCCCGCAAGATGGGACGCGATAACGCCGCCGGCGGCTCCTGTCCGAGCGCGCGGTAGACATTAGAAAGATGATCGCGGTAGAGCTGATCGAACTCCGGGCGGTTGTCGGAGTTGTGCTCCGGACCGTACCACCAGCACCAGTCGCTCCCTTCGGCAATCAGAAGCTCTTCGTAGGCCAGCTTATGCATCTCGGGCGGGATATCGCGCGCCTCACCATAGGCGCGCCGCGCGTCGAGTAATAAATCCCATGCGAGGTTGTCCTCCTCCGCGCCAATCCAGACGTCGAAGTTCGCGTCAATCCAGGATCCCGGGAAAATATGGTCGAGAGGGCGGGCCTCAAAACGCGCCAAAGCTTCAGAGACCGTGAGCGCCTGCAGATTCGGATCCTCAGAGATGCGGCGGTACAGCTCGCGGAGAAAGGGGCGGCCGTTCCCCTCATACCATTCCCAGGCATTCTCGCCGTCGAGGATGATGGGCACAAGCGAGTCGCGGCCCGCCGGCGTTCTGCCGGATTTGCCCCAGGAAATGCTCGGCGGCGTCAGCCGCGCCCATGCGCTGATAGCTGAAACCGATCAGGTCGCTCAAGTAATGATCGCGGAACAGCAGGCGGATTTCGCGATCCTGCTGGCGCCATATATAGGGACGATAGGTGAGGTCGGGGCCGGCATCCCGCCCCAGCGTGCGCGCCAGCACGCCGTTGTCGCTCGCGGCCCAGGTGAAGCCGCACTCGGCAGCGAGCGCCAGGGCATCATCGGAGACCGATCCCTCCGAAGGCCACAAACCGATCGGCGCGTGCCCGAGCTTCTGTTCCATGTAGGCACGCGCTCGCTGGAGCTGCTCCCGCGCGTCTTCGGGATAGCTGAAATCTTTTGGGCAGCGCCACGCCGGGATGCGAAACCGCCGCGATATCGGAGTCGCACAGCAGCGGAAGAATCGGATGGTACATGGGCGTGCACGAAATTTCGATCTGCCGCCGCCCCGCAAACTCGCGGTACACCGGGAGCACACGCCCCAGCGCCTCCCGCTGCTTGCGCGCCATCACGGATTGATCTTGAAGAGTGTAGTCGCGGCCCTTTCGCGCCAGCTCCGCCACTTCCTCGTCGCGCTTAACCAGTCCTCGTCGAACCAGACCATCTGACTCAAAACCTGCAAGTCCCGAATGTCCTGCATGGTGGGCTGCTCGTGCTTCTCATACAGCTCGCGATAACGAGGATAGCGGTGGATCATGTGCTCGACATTGGCTTGGAAGAAATAGCGCAGCATGAAATTGCGCTGCGACGGGCTCAAATCTTCGGCCGGAATGAGCGCGCAGTCGAGGAACGGATCGGATGCCGAGCCGGAGGCGTACTCCTCGATCTGCATCAGCATGGAGGGAACCAGGTTGAAAGTCTGATGCACTTCGGGAAATTCATCCAGGATCTGTACCATGCCCGCGTAGTCTTTGAGGGCGTGCAGGCGCGTCCATGGAAGCTTGTATTCGCCGGTCCACAAATCCTTGTAGAACGGCTGATGCATGTGCCAGAGAAAACAAAGATTGATCACGGGCGGGAGAAATAACTCCTGACGGGCGGAGGCGGTTCAGTGTTCCTGATCGCCGACCACAGAATGTCGTTCAGCTCATCGTCGTCGTTTCGATCCGCGTCGCTGAAGTCCATGCGAGACGAGCGAGCCGCGGCGGGCGCGTTAGCCGGATTGCGATCGGTCAGCGAGATTCTCGGCTTTTCGGCGGTATACGACCGCGTTATTGGGGCGGAGGCGAACGCAGCCGACAGAGGGCCGCGCGCCCGCATCGAAGTGCGTCAGCGGCCGCATCCCCAGAATCAGCTCCATCGTGCGCAGCACGGAGGACTGGTTATACATCGTGCTGTCGATGATGCCGCGATGCGTGTAAGGCGACAACGCCAGCAGTACGCTGCGGTGTGAATCCACGTGGTCCGGCCCGTTCTGCGCGTCATCTTCGATGACGAAGATCGCGGTCTTCGGCCAGAAACGGCTTTTGGAAACTCCTTCGACAATCATCCCGAGCGCGGCGTCGTTATCGGCGAAGGCCGAGAGCGGCGCGATCTTGCCCGGCGTAGTGCCGCTGGTATGGTCGTTGCCGAGACGCATAATCAGCAGGCGCGGCATGGTTCCACTGGCCTCGAACTGTTTCAAGTCGTCGAGAAAGACGCGCGCGCGATCGACGTCGGGATAATCGAGATCGAAGCTGCGATAGCGCATGTTGGTGATCGGCTTCAGCGCGGGATCGTAGATCTCTTCAATTTGCACGCCATCGCTTCCCGGGTGCGGCTTATTTTTGACCCAGTAGCCATAATTGCGAACCGAAAGACCCGCGGCCAGAGCGTTTGTCCAGAGATAGCCGGCGGGTGGCGTGTTGGCCGGCTCGCCGCCCTCAAAGCCGTAGTAGTTAAGGCGCCGGCCGTACTGCGAGGGCCACAATTTCTGCGTATAATCGGGCGCGATTCCGGCGGTGGCCCAGTTGTGCCCGTCCGCGCTCACGTCGGCGTTGACGTAAAAGTTGTCGAACAGCACGAATTCCCGCGCCAGTTTATAGTGATTCGGCGCGGCGGATTCGTCGAACAGCGTAAGCGACGGGTCGCTATTACCCTTGCCGATTTTGCCGAACACCTGATCGTAGCTCCGATTTTCCTTCACGATATAGACCACATGCTCTATCGGCGAGGGTCTTTGCGGCCTTGAATAAATCACGCTATCGCCAGGCAGCGAATTCAGGTCCAGGTCGGAGTCTTTATACGGAGAGAGGCTCTGCGCGGTCTTGGTGTATTGATCGAGGGTGTCGTCGGTCAATGGCTCGATCACCGACATGGTGCCGGTTTGCAGGTTCCCGACGAAGCCGGGCCTCGGATCGCCAGTGCTGGACCGGTATGGCGAGCGCGGACCGGGATAATCGGGATTGGGATAGCTGGCGGCGCCGCGTCCGTTGAGTACAAGCATGCGTCCGTCGGCGAGCGCACGCGCACGCGGTCGGATACCATCCGGTGGGGACGAAGCCGGTCACGCGGCTGCGGGCTTCGGAAATATCGGCCACGGCGACCACGTTCGCGTCCGAACAAGTCACGTAAAGTTTAGTCTGATCCGGGTTCAGCGCCACCGCGCTGGGCGTCATTCCGAGAGGATGCCGCGGAGTAAGCGCGACGTTGATGGTCTCGACCAGTTTCATTTCACCGGCAGCGCTCATGCCCACCACGAACACGCTGTTGGTATTCCCCGCGGTCACGAATAGGCGGTAGGCGCGGCGCGTCCTCGTCATCCGGTATTTTGCGACTGCTGAGCGCCATGTCGGTGGTATGCGGGCCCAGCCGGATCAGGCCCAGCCGCTCGCCATTGCTCGCGTCGTGAAGATAGACGGTTCCATCGGCCCAGCTCGAAACGAAAAACGATTTTCCGTCGGGAAGAAACAGAATCCGATACGGACGGCGGCCGGTTTTATATCGCCCGATCACCAGGCCCGATTGCGGATTGATCACGACAATAGCATCGTGGTACAGATCCGCCGCGTAGATCAGGCGGCCGTCCGGCGAGACGGCCACATCTCCGATGAAATCGGCCGCGGCTTCGCGTTGCCGCCGGAGTCACTTCAAATACCCGCGCCGGCTTGAGCTCGCCTTGCGGAGAAAACGTGAACTCGAATACGCTGCTTTGCGAGCCTCCGCCTACATAGACGAATTTCCCGTCGGGTGAAAACGTCAAGCCCAGCCAGCCGTCGGCCACCGGCACGCGCGCGATTTCGCGCAGGGGTCCCACGCTCAGAACACTGATCGACGGGGGTTTGAATCCGCCGTTCAACACCAGCAGAAATTTGCCGTCGCGCGAAAGCGCCGAGGACATGGGCAGCGTATCCAGAGGGATCTGCTCGCCTGCGGGACGCAGGCGCCAGCCTGTGGGCAATAGAAAACTTCCGTCGGGTTGCTTACCTACCTGTTCGCGCGGGGCAGGCTGGGAACAAAGAATTCCGGCCGCCACGCTGATGAGAGGCAGGCTGAGATATCTTTTCATCCCGAAAACCTTTGTGCGATCGGGAAGCGCCGTCCCATGCCGAATGCCTTGGAGGTCACTTTGAGCCCGGGCGCGGCCTGCTGCCGCTTGTATTCGTTGCGATCCACTTTATTGACGATATCTTGCACCAGAAGTAGCGGAAGCTTTAAACCGGTCGGCGATCTGGGTAGGAGTTTGGTATTGCTCGATATAGGCTTCGAGAATCCGGTCGAGCACGTCGTACTCGGGAAGAGAGTCGGTATCTTTTTGATCGGGCCGCAATTCCGCAGAGGGAGGCTTGGTGAAAACGCTCTCCGGAATGGCGTTCGGCGTGGCGCTGATTGGCCAGACGCGAGAGCGAATATACCATGGTCTTCGGCACATCGCTGATCACCGCCAGCCCACCGCACATATCGCCATACAGCGTGCAATAGCCGACCGCCAGCTCGCTTTTATTTCCCGTAGTCAGCACCAGCGCGCCGGTCTTATTCGACAGCGCCATCAGAGTGACGCCTCGGAGTCTGGATTGCAGATTCTCCTCGGTCACATCCTGCGGAAGACCCGCGAACAACGGCGCCAGCGCGTCTTCGAAACCCTGATAAACGCCTGAGATCGACACGATTTCGAACCGGATTCCCAGCTTCAGCGCCATCTCGCGCGCGTCGCGGACGCTGTGATCGGAAGAGTACGGGCCGGGCATCCCGACACCGGTTACGTTTTCCTTCCCCACCGCTTCGACGGCAATCGCGGCGGTCAAGGAAGAATCGATTCCACCGCTCAGGCCGATCAGAACCCGCGAAAAACCGCACTTGCGGATATAATCGCGCGTGCCGAGGACCAGCGCCTGGTAAACGGCCTCGCATTCGTCGGAGAAATCGTCGTGCCGCTCGCCGGTTGCAGAATCGGTATCCGCCAGCGACCAGATCTTCCTCGAAGGAGCGCGCCGACGCGAACACTTCGCCCGCGCCGCTCATCGCGAAACTCGAGCCGTCGAACACCAGTTGGTCGTTACCGCCAACTTGATTCACATAGACGACGGTTTTGCCGTAGCGGCGAGCGGCCGCCCGATAGACGCTGCGCCGCATTTCGCGCTTGCCGAGGTGATAAGGAGATGCGTTGATGCAGATCATCATTTCGCCACCGGCCTCGAATAATTCCTCGACGGGATCGCGCCGGTAGAGCCGATGCTTCCAGAAACGGCGATCGTTCCAGGCATCCTCGCAGATCGTGAGGGCGATTCGTTGGCCGCCGATGGTGCAAAGAGATGCCCGCTCCGCCGGAAGGAAATAGCGCGCTTCATCGAAGACATCGTAGTTCGGCAATAGCATCTTGCTTTGGCGAAAGACGATCTCCCCCTTCTGGAGGACGGCGGCGCTGTTGAGCGCACGCTTACCGGTTTCAGCCTCGGCGCGGGCGACGTAGCCACAGACCACGCTCAGATCCAGGCCGGCGGTTTCCCGCGCCAGCCGCTGCAGCTCTTCCTCGCTGCGCTCGATGAAGCTGGGCTTCTCGACCAGATCGCGCGGGGGATAGCCGGTCAGAGAAAGTTCGGGGAAAATGACGAGCTTCGGCGTCACGCGCGGCGGCTTCACGCGCGGCTCTCGCCATACGCTCAGCGTTGCCAGTAAGATCCCCCACAGTGGGATTGACTTGCCCCAGAGCAATGCGCATGGATTCTTTATTGTAACCGCGCGCCCCAGCGGTGCGTTTGCCGCCGGCTTGGAAACAATTCGGCTGGGCCAGGAGTCGTATCAGCAGAGGACTTTATGCACACCCGCACCACAATGTCATGCCTCGCCATCACTGGATTACTTCTGGCCGCTGGATGGAGTCCAGTCGCCGCGCAGGAGCGGCAGGAGCGCGATTGGGGCCGCGCCCATCGTGTCATCGAGAAGACGCAGGAGGATCTTCGCCGCGTCGAGCATCATGATGTATGGGCGGTTCCCGATCGCGGCCATTTCGAAGCGGCCGAGCGCAATCTCGCCGACATTCGCAAGGATCTCGATCAAAACCGTCTGGATCGCGGCAGGTTGGACCGGGCTATCGAAGAAATCGAACATGTCACGCACGTCGACGCGCTCAATGGCCGCGCCCGTGAACAGCTAAATGAGGATGTTCGCGAGCTACACCGCTTAAGAGACGAGTGGCATTGGCGCTAACGCTGACGGCCACCGTATCTTGAATGTAACCGCGCGCCGCACAGCAGCGTATTTGCGGAGCTATCATCAGAGTAAAGCGAGGGCGCAATTATGCTGATCCGCAAACCCGAAGATACTCCTTTATTCCGAAGTCACTCCCAAGCAGGTTTATCTCAACCGGCGCCGGTTCCTGAAGGCAGGATCTGCGGTCGCTGGGCGCGCTGACGCTGCCCTTCGGCGCGCGGGCGGGAGGCAAGATCAGCGGTGTGACGCAGAGTCCGTTGAGCACCAACGAAAAAGTGACTCCTTACGCGGTCGTTACGCATTACAACAACTACTACGAATTCGGCACGGATAAGGAACAGCCGGCCCAGCTTTCCCAGAAATTTCGAACCTCGCCGTGGACGGTTATCATTCGATGGCGAAGTCGCGAAGCCGAAAACGCTGGATCTCGACGCGGTGATGAAGATCGCGCCGCTCGAAGAACGCATTTACCGGCATCGCTGCGTCGAAGCGTGGTCCATCGTGGTCCCCTGGATCGGATTCCCATTGAGCGCCCTGCTCAAGCAGGTCGAGCCGACCTCGAAAGCCAAATACGTGGCTTTTCAGACTTATTACGATCCCAAGCAGATGCCGGAGGCTCGATCGTATAAGGCCGGGATCGATTTTCCATATGTCGAAGGGCTGCGCCTGGATGAAGCCATGCACCCGCTGGCGCTGATCGCCGTCGGAATGTATGGAGAGACGCTGCCGAATCAGGACGGCGCTCCGCTACGGCTGGTGGTGCCCTGGAAGTACGGGTTCAAGAGCATCAAATCGCTGGTCAAGATCCGCCTGGTCGAAAAAGCAGCCACCCACCACCTGGAATCTCTCTAACGCCCGCGAATACGGATTTTACGCGAACGTGAATCCCAACGTAGACCATCCGCGCTGGAGCCAGGGGACGCGAACGGCGCTTAGGCGAATTCACCAAGCGCAAGACTCTGATGTTCAATGGCTACGAAGGATCAGGTCGCGAGTCTGTACACAGGGTTGGATCTTCGCAAAAATTACTGATCGGCATGAAGCGGATCTTCCTCAGCAAGTGGACGAAGGTCCTGTTGTTCCTTGTGTGCCTGATTCCGCGTGATGAACCTGGTCTGGCGAGGATTCCATGAGGATCTCGGGCGCCAACCCCATCGAGTTCATCACCCATAAGACCGGCGACTGGACCATACGATTCCTGCTGATTACGCTGGCGGTCACGCCTTTACGAGGTCTGTTGAATCAGCCGCAACTGATCCGGTTCCGGCGAATGCTGGGGCTGTTCGCGTTTTTCTACGGCTTTCTTCATTTCATGACGTGGGTGTGGCTCGACCAATTTTTCGATCTGGGCGGGATGCTGAAGGATGTCGCGAAGCGGCCGTTCATCACCGCCGGCTTTACGGCTTTCATGCTGCTGACGCCGCTGGCGGTGACTTCAACGGCGGGTTGGGTTCGACGCCTGGGTTATCGGCGCTGGCAGAACGCTGCACCGGCTGATTTATTTCAGCGCGTCGGCAGCGGTGATTCACTATTACTGGCTAGTCAAATCCGATATCCGGCTACCGCTGCTGTATGGAGTGATTCTTACGATCCTGCTCCTCTATCGGTTGATCGCACGGCGGAGAAGGATAGCATTGCGGCCGGTCGGAGCCTCAATCGCTCGAACCGTGCCCTCCTGAGATCAACGCTTACCCCGAGTTCCTGAACTTTATCCGTCAGCGGCTGGACGGGGGGCTGATATACCGTGCAGTTTCGCCCCTCATGCTTGGCCGCATACAGCGCCTCATCGGCGATACGGATGAGCGTGTCGGAAAGATGCTCGACGCCGGCAGGGCTGCTGGTCGCGCCCAAGCTGCAGGTGATTACGTGGGGCGCATCGTTGATCATCATCGGCTCAATCGCGAGCGCGATGCGCATCCGCTCGGCCTGCGCGAGGTGGCCACCTCGTCACAACCCGGAAGAACGATCAGGAACTCCTCGCCGCCGTAGCGGCCGATGGCATCGTAGGGGCGGATGCTCAAGACCATACGCCGGGCGAACTCGCGCAGAACGGCATCTCCGGCGAAGTGACCGAAGGTATCGTTGACCGATTTGAAATGATCGAGGTCGGCCAGCACCACTCCGACCGGGCGCATTTCACGGCAGCCGCGCGCGAGCTCACGCTGCAGGATATCCAGGATCGAGGCGCGATTCCAGATGTTGGTGAGAAAATCTTTAGTGGCCTGTTCGCGCAGGCTCTCGCGAGCCGCCACCAGCTGGCGATGCAGATCCACAATGCGTGTGCCGGCGCGCAATCTCACCTTCAGCTCATGCTCGTCAAGAGGGTTTGGTGATGTAATCGTCGGCGCCGGAATTCATGCCCTCGATCAGATCCTCTTTTTCGCTTTTCGAGGTCAGCAGCAGGATGTAGGTATAGGTTTCTGTTTTTCCTCATCCTCGCGAATTTTCCGGCACACTTCGGGGCCCGTCAGGCCCGGCATCATCCAGTCCAGAATCGCCACCTGCGGGGCATTCTCAGAGACCGAGCACATTCCATGCTTCCAGGCCGTCGCGGGCGACGACCACCTCGTAGCCCCACCTGACTAAGGTAGCTTCCAGCAAGCGCCGGGAAACCACGCTATCGTCGGCAATCAGTATCCGCATTTCTCGTGCTTCCCCGTTGGCTACACGAACCAGCCTCCGTTTATTATAGCGATGCAAAAGGTCCTGAATTACATATCGGCAGGCGATTTGGGAAACTTCTTACCGATTTTGAGATAGATTGGTATGATTCTCATGATCTACTCCCGCTCCGCCGAATATGCCATCCGCGCCGTGGTGCACCTGGCCGCGCTTCCCGCCGGCGAATATGCAATGGTCAAGCACATCGCGGCCGAAGGCGGCATCCCGTCGCACTTTCTCGCGAAGATTTTGCAGGAACTGGCGCGCGACGGGTATCTCAAATCGAGCAAGGGTCCGCGGCGGCGGGTTCTGTCTGCGCCAGCCGCCCGAGTCGATCTCAATGCTCCGGATCGTGGAGGCGGTGGACGGCTCCGGGCGCTACGACCGCTGCATCAGCGGCCATCCGGAATGCAATGACCGCGTGCCCTGCGGCATGCACGCTTCCTGGAAGACGCTGCGCTCGCGTATCATAGAATACTTAGAGGGGACGACGGCGGCAGATTTGGCGAAGGCGCTCGAAGAAAAGCGCCGGCTGATCGCCCAGCCGCAACGGCGCGTCCCGCCGAGGTGAAGTCCGCGGGATTCATTTCATCCGTTCAGTTAAGGAGAGCGATTTATGCACAATTCCGTCCTGGTGCCCATGGTAGTCGAGCAGACTTCGCGCGGCGAGCGAGCATTTGACATCTATTCGCGTCTGCTGAAGGAAAACATTATCTTTTTGGGTACTCCCATAGACGACAATGTAGCCAACCTGATCATCGCCCAAATGCTGTTTCTCGCGGCCGAGGATCCCGAGAAAGATATCTCTCTTTACATCAACTCTCCGGGCGGCTCCATCACCGCCGGCCTGGCGATTCTGGACACCATGGGCCTGATTGAGCCGGATATCGTTACCTATTGCGTGGGACAGGCGGCTTCGATGGCGGCGGTTCTGCTGGCGTGCGGGACTAAAGGCAAGCGCTATAGCCTGCCGCATTCGCGCATTCTGATTCACCAGCCCTCGATGAGCGGCCTCGCCGGTCAGGCCACCGATATCGATATCTACGCCCGGGAAATCCTGCGTATGCGCGAAACGCTGAATGAGATTCTGGCGAACGCTACCGGCCAGACGACCGAACGCATCGCCCGCGACGTCGATCGCGATTACATCCTGGAGCCGCCGCAGGCGCTGTCGTATGGTTTGATCGACCGGGTCATTTCAGAGCGGGTGTTGCAGCCGGTGACCAAATAGGCCGGGCGGATTTATAGCGCCAGGAACGCCAAGTTCACGATCACGATTCCCAGCGACGCGGCGGGGATCACCAACAGCGCTTTTTTCAGACGCTTCGGGTCGCCTCCGGCGATGGAGCCGATCACCCGGGAACTGACTGCCAGACCGATCCACCCGGAACTGATGACAATACCCTGAGCTGTCGCGGTCATACGCGGGAAGGCATCGGCGACCATGGCGAGAACGGTCGGAAAGACGGGGGCCATGGCGAGGCCGGCAAGAAAAACAGCGATGCCAGCCGTCGCCGCGCTGGTGGTGTTCAGCACCCAGAACGTGGTGATGGCCATCAGTGCCGCAGCGATCAGAGTGACCATGCTCGCGGGCGCGGTTTTCAGAATTTGCGAGACGACCACGCGTCCGATGAGCAAACCCAGCGCGAATCCCAGCGACAAAATATTCAACGCTCGCGATTCGGGAACGCCTTGGGCGATCAGGTGGCGCACCAGCCAGTTCCACACGCCGACTTCGCAGGCAATATAGAGGAACAGCAGCAGCGCCAATAAAAACAGGGGCGGCCGCGCGAGCACGCCGGCGGCTTCGGAAAGAACAAACCCGGACCCCTGAGTGGGTCCCGGCATGGCGACGACGGCGTTTACGATCAGCGTAATCGCCACTAGCCCGGTCACGAGAGAGCACAAGCGCCTGGAGTCACCCTTCAACAGATTCGCCGCAATGAATGGTGTCGCCATTCCTCCCAGTCCGAAAAATAGATTCAGCAGATTCAGGGTGGTCGCGCGGCCGGATGCGCCGGCATCGCTCGCGAGTGCGTTAGCGCCGGTAACGATAATCCCGCCGCCCACCCCGAGCAGCCACAAACAAGCCGTGATGGTCGCAAAGCTGGCGGCCCGGGGAAGGAGAAGCAGCGCCAGCGCGATCAGGGCCAGTCCCAGTACCATCCCGACTTTCTTTCCTTCATTGTCGAGGAGCGGACCCACTGCGAGCGATGCGACGATGAGACCAAGCGCCTGCGTGGATGCGATCGTGCCGTTCTGCTGGGGCGTGAGGCGGTAGCGCGCCGAGAGATCGGGCAGAGTGGTCCCCAACAAGGCCGCAGTCATCCCATACACGAAAATCGCCAGGCTGGCCGCGAGCATGAGCATAGTAGACCTTAGCATGGCAGCGGTGTATACTTAGATCAGGCGTCGGGCATAGGAAGTGGGCGAAAGCCCACTTTTTTATTTGCCCGCCACGGATTGGCCGATGCCGGCAGAGCAGAATCGCGAAGGAATCGTGAAGAAGGTGTTCGAGATTGCCGAACGAGTCGCTTCGAGCGCGGGGATAGAGATTGTCGACGTCCAGCTTCTCGGGGGCGGCGGCGCGCGGCTTCTGCGCCTCTTTATCGACAAGCCGGAGGGGGTTACGCACGGGGATTGCGAATTCATTTCCCAGCAAGTGGGCACCATTCTCGATGTCGAGGACGTGGTGCCCGGAGCACGTTACCACCTGGAAGTCAGCTCGCCCGGAGTGGAGCGGAAGCTGACCAAGCCGCGCGATTTCGAGCGCTTCGTCGGCCAAAAGGTGAAAGTCGTGCTGCGCCAGCCGGTTGAGGAGCAGCGGCATTGGATGGGAGCGCTCAAAAGCTTCGCCGAAGGAATTATCACACTCGAGCCGTCGCCGGGCCGGAGCGTCCGGATTCCGCTGGAGCAGGTGGAAAAGGCGAATCTCAAGTTCGAGTGGTAGACTCCCCGAAAAACGAAAATACGGATTCAATATGAGCCTGGGAACGATTTATCAGTCTATCGAGATCCTCAGCAAGGAAAAGGGCATCGAGCCTAAAATCATCCTGGACGCGGTGAAGGACGCGATGCTGGTGGCCGCGCGCAAGCATTTCCGGACTACCGAGGACTCTGGTGGCGGAGCTCGACGAGCAGAGCGGGGCGATCCAGATTTTCGGCGTGCGCCGCGTGGTCGAGGAGGTGAAGGACCCCGATAAGGAGATCTCTCTCGACGCGGCGCGCAAGGTGAATCCCGGCGTAGAAATGGACGGCGAGATCCGTTTCGCCAAACCGACGGAGGCTCTCGGGCGCATTTCCGCGCAAACCGCCAAGCAGGTGATTTTGCAAAAGGTGAGGGAAGCGGAGCGGGAGAATATTTATTCGGAATACTCGGGCCGCGTGGGCGAGCTGGTCACCTGCGTGATCAAACGGGTCGAAGGACAGGATCTGGTAGCCGACCTCGGCAAGACCGAAGCACGTTTGCCGAAAAAGGAACAATCGCGCCTCGAGAGCTTCAGCGTCGGAGACCGCATGCGCTGTATCATTCGCAGCGTGGAGAAGACCGGCAAGAATGCGGGCGTAATCGTATCGCGGGCCGCGCCGGAGCTGGTGATGCGCTTGTTCGAGCAGGAAGTGCCTGAGATTTACGACAACACGGTCACCATCAAGGGATGCGCGCGCGAAGCCGGCGAGCGCACCAAGATCGCCGTTTCCAGCCGCGATCGCGATGTGGACAGCGTGGGCGCTTGCGTGGGCATGAAGGGCATGCGCGTGCAATCCATCATTCGCGAGTTGCGCGGCGAGAAGATCGACATCATCGAATACAACGACGACACCGTGTGTCTTCGCCACGCACGCGTTGAGCCCCGCCAAAATTTCGCGTGTCACCATTCTCGATGCCGTGGGCAAGCACATGGAAGTGATCGTCGACGATACCCAGCTCTCGCTCGCCATCGGCAAGAAGGGACAGAATGTGCGGCTGGCGGCCAAGCTGCTGGGCTGGCGGATCGATATCAAGAGTGAAGAGGAAAAGCGCCAGGAAGTGGAAGTTCAGATGGCGGCGCTGGTGGTGCCCGGGGCTCCGGTTTCGATCTTGATCGACCACGGGCTCGCCGATACGGTGGTCGAAAAGTTGATGCAGGGCGGCATCCCGACGGTGGAACGGCTGGGATCGATGACCCCTGAGCAGCTTGAGGAAATTGAGGGTATCGACCCGGAAACGGTCGAGAGCATCCAACTGGCAGTCAATAGTTATTACGGCCAGTTTGAAGGCTCGTTTGAAGGGCCGGCTTCGATTGAAACTCAGGCCGGGCCTCCCGAAGAGACGCCGGACCATGAACAAGTGGATGCGCCGGAGGCGGAGCAGGTGGATGCGCCAGCCATAAATTCGCCTGAGCCCGAAAACGAATCTGTTACGATAGTAAATACGGAGCATCTGGAATCGGAGTGAGTTTCTCCGAGACCGAGGAGAGGTTGAGTCCGAACCCCGGCGCTGAAGGTATCGGCCAGGGCGTTTGTAGTATGAGTAAAATCCGCATTAATGAGCTAGCCCGAGAACTCGAGGTCAAACCGAACGTCATTATCGACCTTCTCCCCGAGTTGGGCATCACAGATAAGAAAACTCATTCGAGTTCGCTCGACGACGACTTAGCTCTTCGTATCCGCCGCTACGTCGCTGGAGGCAATGGCGCTGCAACTACGCCAAGCCGGGAGACGCCGGAACCTATTTCAGCGCCCCAGGAGATTGAGAAGTCCCCTCCGGAAGCGGCACCCAGCCCGCTTGCCGGAAAGGTCGAAATGCCCGCTCGGATCGAGGAAGCACCGGCTGCCGCGGAACAACCTACGCCAAGCACCGAGGCCAAACAAAGTGCTGAGGATCTCGCATCACTGCCACGCGCCTCACATCCGGTGCGACCGCCATTGGCAACCGGACCACGGACTGTTCTACCGAGCGCACCCATACCGCCCCGTGGCTCCCCCATTCCAGCCAGACCCTTTCCGGCTCCGCGGCCCGGGCAGATTTTATCGGGTCCGCGCCAGCCGCTTCCGTCAGCGCCGGGCGAGACTGCGCATATTTCTCCGCCGCAGTCCCATGTATCCCAGTCTCATGCAGGCACGTCACCTCCTCCCCCACCGGCCTCTCAGGTAATGCCACCGCGCCCAGCGCCGATGCCGGGTCCGGTGGCGAACGCAGCCCCGGGTACTCCGAGCACGCCCGCGCTCCGTCCCGCGCCGCCCGCCAGCGTAGGCGTTCCTTTGCGTCCTCCGGCTAAACCGAATCTGGCGGGTCAGCCCGCGGCCCGGCCGGTGGTGCCGCCGCGCGCCGATATGGTCGCGCGCCTCTCAAAACCCCCCTCTCCCGGAGTTCCGGCAATGCCGCGGCCCGGGATGCCCACCAGCCGTCCGCCGAGTCCGACACCGGGGCGCCCGATTTACACCGGACCTGTTCGCCCCGGGCAGCCTTTGATGCGCGGTCCCGGCGGAGGACCCAGCGCGCCTCCGAGGCCAGGCGATCGCAACCGCGGCCGCACCATGCATCCGACCTCTCCGCTGCGCGCCGAGCCGGCCACTTTGCCGGCCGATCCGGGACGCCGCCACGCGACTAAGCCTGGAGTTCGCGGTCCCGACCGGCGCCGCGATGTAGATCGTGAAGAGGGAAGACTCCGGCCCGTTTCACGCCGCGAACAAAACTTCGAGCCGCCACCTATTGATCGCGAAATTGTCATCGCGGAAGGCGTCACGGTGAAAGAGCTGTCCGAAAAACTGGGCGTCAAGGCCAACCTGGTCATCAAGAAGCTGGTTGAGAAGAAGATTTTCGCCACCATCAACCAGACGCTCGATGTCAAACTGGCCGAGGAACTAGCGCGCGACTTCGGCGCGTCCACCAACAAGGTCAGCTACGAAGAGGAAACCCGCCAGGAGGTTCAGCAGGCGGAGGTCGACCAGGATCGCGAGAAGCGTCCTCCCGTGGTTACGATTATGGGCCACGTCGATCATGGCAAGACTTCGCTGCTCGATGCGATTCGCCTGACCAGCGTCGCCGAGCACGAAGCTGGCGGTATCACGCAGCACATCGGCGCGTATCATGTCGAAAAGAACGGCCGCAAGATCGCGTTCATCGATACTCCCGGTCATGAAGCCTTCACGCGGATGCGGTCTCGCGGCGCAAAGGTCACCGATATCGTGGTGCTGGTGGTCGCCGCCGACGACGGCGTTATGCCGCAGACGCTTGAAGCTATCGATCACGCCAAGGCGGCCAAGGTTCCGATCATCGTAGCAATCAATAAAATCGATAAACCGAACGCGCAGCCGGAGCGGGTGAAGCAGCAGTTAGCGGATCGCGGACTCCTGGCGGAGGACTGGGGCGGCGACACGGTCATGGTCCCGGTTTCAGCCAGAACTAAAATCAATCTCGACCTCCTGCTCGAAATGATTCTGCTGGTCGCCGATATGCAGGACCTGAAGGCCAACCCGGCGCGGCCCGCCATGGGCTCTGTTTTAGAAGCGAAGCTCGACCGCGGACGCGGTCCGGTCGCGACCGTGCTGGTGCGTAATGGCACGCTGCACGTGGGGGATTACTTCATCGTAGGTTCCGTCTTCGGACGGGTTCGCGCCCTGTTCGACGACCGCGGCGCACCCGTACGGGAGGTGCTGCCGTCAATGCCGGCTGAAGTGGTCGGCCTTGAATCTCTGCCTGAAGTAGGCGACGCTTTGCAGGTTGTAACAGACACGGCCAAGGCCAAGCAGATCGTGATCTATCGTGAAAGCAAAGCGCGCGAAGTGGCGATGTCGAAGAATAATCGCATCACCCTCGAGCAGCTCCACGATCAGCTGAAGGAAGGCGAGACCAAAGAGCTGAACATCATCCTGAAGACGGATGTGGGCGGCACGGCCGAAGTTCTGACGGATACCCTGCAGAAGCTCTCGAACGACAGAGTCAAAATCCGCGTGCTGCATTCGGGCGTCGGCGCGATCACCGAAACAGACGTACTGCTAGCCTCGGCTTCTAACGCGATCATCGTAGGTTTCAACGTCCGGCCGGAGCGTACAGCCCAAGCGGTCGCCGAGCACGAAAAAGTCGACATCCGTTTGCACACGATCATTTACGAGCTGGCAGACGAGATCAAGCGCGCCATGACCGGGATGCTGGAGCCGGTGTTTAAAGAAGTGTATAAGGGCCGCGCCCAGGTGCGCGAGGTTTTCCGCATCAGCAAAGTCGGCACGGTGGCCGGCTGTATGGTGCAGGACGGGTCCATTACGCGCGACGGCGAGATACGGCTGCTGCGCGACAACATAGTAGTTCATACCGGGAAAATCGAGGGCCTTAAACGCTTCAAGAACGACGCCAGTGAAGTGAAATCGGGCTTCGAGTGCGGCATTTCCCTCGCCAACTTCAACGATGTTAAACCGGGCGATGTGATCGAAGCATTCGCTACGGAGCGCGTGGCCACGGAAGCTTTCGCTTAAAACGCGCAGACACGGCGGAGGAACGTGCCTAGCATCGGCGTTATTACTTTGGAGTTGAGACTCGACGAGTCTCACTCGCTCAAAGACAAGCGCCACTTCGTTAAAAGCCTGAAAGACCGTCTGCGGACTAAGTTCAATGTGTCGGTCGCTGAAATCGATTACCAGGATCTGTGGCAGCGAGGATTAGTCGCAGTGGCTACCGTATCGGGCGATCAGGTCAGAGCGGAACAGGTGCTGCAAAATGTGGAGCGCGAAGCGGCATTGCTGCTGGGCGGAATGCTGGTAGGCGCAACCACTGAGTGGCTAGCATAGCTTTCCCGCTTCGCCTTACAACTCTTTCCTTGTGTTTCCAGCAGGTTCATGCTATGTTCTCTTAAACCAAACCCCGAGAAAAATCTGCGTTGATCTGGGGCGATATTTTCCCGCAAGAAAGGATATCCGCATGACGCTGACCCGACGATCATTGCAGTTTTGCCTCCCTCTGCTTGCCTTTTCGATGGCTGGTCTGCTTCAGGCGCAGCAAACCTCCATCAGCGGAACGATCACCGACCAGTCCGGGGCTGTTATACCCAATGCGAGCGTCCGCGCCACGCCCGTTGAAGGCGGGTCCGGAAACGCGACGGTGTCGAATACCCAGGGAGTGTACCAGCTCCCCTCGCTTCCCGCGGCGACATATGTGGTGCGGGTCGAGGCGCCGGGATTCGCGCCGGCGGAGCGAACGCTCGAGCTTTTAGTCGGGCAGGCAGCGGTGATTGACATCCAACTTCGCGCCGCTAGCGTCAGTTCGACGGTAGACGTGGTGGCGGATGTCCAGGCGGTCGACACGGCCTCCTCGGCGGTAGCGGGAAATATGACTCCGCAGCAGATGCACGATATTCCCTTGAACGGACGCAATTGGATGAACCTGGCTCTGATGGTTCCAGGCATTACCATCAATGACGTGAGCGGCAATTCGCCTGTCGGCGGCGACGATGGCGGCAAGTTCCAGATCAACGTGGACGGCCAGCAGGTGACCCAGAACAATGCCGCAATCCTCATTCGGCCAGCCGCGCTACAGCCAGGACGCTCTCGCGGAGTTTCAGATCATCACCAACCGGTTCGATGCGACGCAGGGACGCTCCTCGCGCGCTCAAGTGAATGCGCAGACGAAAAGCGGCACCAACGATTTTCATGGCAGCCTCTACGGGTATTTTCGGAACGACGCTTTGAATGCCGCCGATCCGGTGGCCCACACCGTTCTTCCTTATAGCGACCAGCAGTTTGGTGGAACAGTCGGCGGTCCGATCCTGCATGACAAGCTCTGGTTTTTCGGAGCCGTTGAAGGCGAGCGGCAGCCTCTCACCGTCTTCACCACGCCGACCGGTTTCCTTAACCTCAGTTTCTCGCTGCCGAGCGAAAACAAAATCTGGACCTATCTGGCGCGATTCGATTATCAGAAGAGCGAAAGCAGCCGAATTTCCCTTCGCGGGACAGCTTATACCTTCAGCAATCCGTTTACGGGAGTTGGCGGGACCACCTTTCCCGCCGCCGCAAACAGCACGGCGCAAAAGGCGGCGAGCGGATTGCTGACCTGGACCAAAATCGTTTCCGCCCAATTAAGCAATGAATTGAAGCTCGGTTTCAATTATTTCACTTACGACAATATCCCGGTCGTGAATAGTCCGGAATTTCGGTTCAGCACCGGCACCTTCGGCGGACCCTATAACTACCCGTCGCCCAAATTTGAAGCGCTATGGTCGGGCCGCGACGATGTTTTCTGGCTGAAAGGGAAGCACAGCATCAAAACCGGCGGCGAGTATATGAACGAGTATCATCATGGATATTTTCCGCAATACGTTCGCGGAAGTGTTACTACCTTCGCAAAGAACAGCCAGCCCACGCCGGCCCAAATGGACGCATACTTTCCGGTGTGGAACGATCCCTCGACGTGGAACTATGCGGCCGTCGGTGCGATCTCTCAGACCTACACGCTTGGATATGGCAATTTCAACTATGGCCTGCACCGGAATATCCTGGGCACCTGGTTTCAGGACGACTGGAAGGTTTCGCCCCGTCTGACTCTTAATCTCGGCGTTCGATATGACAATGACATCGGAATGCTAAACCCGGGATTCACGCTGCCGAGCGGCTTGGCTGTGCCCAACCATGGCGACAACAATAACATCGCCCCTCGCCTTGGTTTTGCTTACGATTTGAAAGGCGATCGCAAGACCGTGATCCGAGGCGGCGCGGGCCTGTACTACGCCGATATCGAAGCGAATCAGTATTACGACCAGTTGCTGTTCAACGGCGTGACTACGCTTCAACCGACAGTGACCGGACCCGTCAACCTTTTGAATCCGATCCCGGGCGCAAGCTATCAAGCGTTTCTGAGCGGGGCTCTTCCGGTTCCGCCACAAGCCTTGCAATTAGTCGCTCCCGATGCGCAAACTCCGTACACGTTCCAGGCCTCGGGCGGGTTTGAACGTCAACTGTCGCCGAACTGGACTTTATCGGCGGATTTCGTGTTCTGGCGCGTATATCACGAGTGGATCCGGCTCGATCAGAATTTGACCTATGATCCGACTACGGGATTCAATATCAACCCGACCTCGACCAGTCTTCGTCCCAATCCGAACTTCACCAGCATTCTCAGGTTTGCCACGCCCGAGCGCCGCTGGGGCCATCTATGACGGTTTGCAGGTGAGCGTCAGGCGCAGATTCGCGAAGGGTCTGACGCTTTCGGGCGGTTATACGCTGGCGCGCCAGAAAGATTCCTCAAGCTCGGCTTTTTACGTCGCCAACAATTCCTTCAATGTGAGCGACGAATGGAGCAATGGAACTGGCGATCAACGAAATACCCTGAATATCAACGGAACTTATCAATTGAAATGGGGCTTTCAATTCAGCGGATCGTATCACTTCGGGTCTGGAGCCGATTTCTCCGATAGCGCCGGCACCAGCCCGTTCGGGAATGGCGCGTCGACCAATCGCACGTTCGTCGCCGGCACGAAGGTCTATGACAATCCGGCGTGGAATTACCCCGACCCGCTCGATCCCGCTTACGAGCTTCTTAAACGGAACAGCCTCTACGGCCGCCCGCTGCATCGCGTCGATCTGCGGCTCTCCAAGACTTTTATCGTCAAGGAGCATTTTCGCTTCGTGGCGAATCGCCGAAGCGTTCAACGCTCTGAATCACTCGAATTTCGGCTCCTACGCGACGGTGATCACCGCATCTTCCTTTGGAGCGCCCGCATCGAACACCAATCTGGAGTATCAGCCGCGCATGATTCAGCTAGCGGGGCGTTTCGAGTTCTAAGATAATCTGCTAAGATGTGATCCATCATAGGAGAGTACCATGCCCAAGAAAATTGATCCGCTCAACAAAAAAAATTACGGCGCCGTCACCGCTAATCTGGTGGTGAACGACATTGGCGCCGCGGCAAAATTTTACAAACAAGCGTTAGGTTTCGAGATCCGCAGCATTATGAAAGGACCGGATCGCAAGCCGATACACGCGGAGCTCGCGCTTCGCGGCACCACCATGATGCTATCGCCGGAAAGCCCGCAGATGCGCTCGCAGAGTGCAAAAAACATGGGCGGCTCGCCGGTCAGCCTTTATCTGCTCACCGAAGATGCCGACAAGATGGTCGCCAAGGCCGTAAAACTCGGCGCGACCGCCAAAGGGCCTGTGATGGATATGTTCTGGGGCGACCGTTGCGGATTCGTAACCGATCCCGAGGGATACACGTGGATGATCGCGACGCACAAGGCGGAGCCGACCCCGGCAGAGATGATGAAAAAGATGAAGGAACAGATGCCCAATCAGGCGGCCTCTGCTTGACCCATGAATATGCGGACCGTTATCTTTACTGCGGTCCTGGCAGCCGGCACGCTGCTGGCTCAGCACAGTTACAGACCCGGTGACGTGGAGGATGGCCGGCGCCTGTTCCTCGCCAATTGCGCGATCTGCCACGGCCCGGAGGGCGACAAAGTTCCCGGCGTGGATATGGCGCATGGCAAGTTCCGGAGCGCCAAATCCGATGAGGAGATCGTGCAGATCATCCGAGCCGGGATTCCGGGGACTGCCATGCCGCCCCATAATCTCCCGGCGTTCCGGGCCGAGATGATCGTGGCCTATCTGCGTTCCATGGCAGCGTCCAGCTCCAGTGCGTCGGTATCGGGCGACGTCGCGAAAGGGAAAGCGATCTTTGAGGGCAAAAGCGGCTGCACAAATTGCCACCGGGTCAATGGAAATGGTTCGCGGCTTGGCCCGGATCTTTCCGATATCGGGTCGCTTCGACGCGCGCTCGAGTTGAAAAATTCGATTCTCGATCCAGACGCCGAGGTTCTGCCGCAGAATCGGTTTTTCCGAGTGGTGACCAAGGACGGCTCGACCATCACCGGAAGGCTGCTCAATCAGGATGCCTTTACCGTGCAGCTTTTGGATTCGCATGAACAACTGAGATCGTTCTCAAAAACCAATTTGAAAGAGTACGCCTTTATCGAAAAGTCCCCGATGCCTTCCTACCAAGGGAAGCTAAGCCCTGAAGAATTGTCGGACTCTGGTGAGTTATCTGGTTTCTTTGAAAGGAGTCGACCAGCCATGAATGCGCGGATCTTGTTGCTCGTTTCGATCACGGGTTCTCTGATTGGTCCGAATCTGTGGGGCCAAGTCTCCTTCGACCGTATTTTGCACGCCAACCAGGAGCCGCAGAACTGGCTCACGTACTCTGGCAGCTTTCTCAGCCAGCGGTACAGCCCGCTCACCCAGATCACTCCGGACAATGTCAAGAATCTGGAGCTTCAATGGGTGTATCAAGCCAAGTCGCTTGAGAAGTTCGAAGCGACCGCGCTGGTGGTGGATGGCGTCCTCTATACAGTCCAAGCTCCCAACGATGTAATTGCGATCGATGCCGCCACGGGACGGGTGTACTGGACTTATGCGTATCTCCCGTCGAAGGATGCGCGCCCGTGCTGCGGCCGAATTAATCGAGGCCTCGCGATCCTGGGCGACACGTTGTTTATGGGCACCATCGACGCCCATCTGATTGCTATCGACGCCAAGAATGGACAGCCGCTCTGGAACACGACGGTGGCGCCAGCCGAATCCGGCTACGCCTTGACGCATGCTCCGCTGGTGGTGAAAGACAAAGTAATCGTGGGCACGGCCGGAGGGGAATACGGCATCCGCGGATTTATCGCCGCCTATGATATTCACACGGGAAAGGAAGCCTGGCGCTTCTACACCATCGCCGGACCTGGCGATCCCGGCAACAAAACCTGGGGCGGCGACTCCTGGAAGACGGGCGGCGGCTCGGTCTGGGTGACCGGCTCTTATGACCCGGATCTCAATCTGACCTATTGGGGAATCGGGAATCCGGGTCCGGACTGGAACGGCGATCCTCGCCCCGGTGACAATCTCTACAGCGACTGCGTGGTGGCTCTCGACCCTGATACGGGCAAGTTGAAATGGTATTACCAGTTCTCTCCGCACGACGAGTTCGATTACGATTCGGTACAAGTCCCGGTGCTCGCCGACATGAACTGGAAGGGTAAGGACGGGCAGAGCAAACCACGCAAGGTGATGCTGTGGGCCAATCGCAACGGGCTGTTCTACGCGCTCGACCGGACCACTGGAGAATTCCTGCTGGGGAAACCTTTCGTCGACGTGAACTGGATGGATGGGTTTGATGAAAAGGGCCGCCCTATGCGTGTGTCCGGAAAAACCCCCACCGCGGAAGGTACCGTGATCTTTCCAGGCAACCAGGGCGGGACCAACTGGTATTCTCCGTCTTATAGTCCCAGCACGGGGCTATTTTACATTCCTACCTGGGCAAACTATTCCTCAATTTACGTCAAAGCGCCGGAGGAGTACGAATCCGGCCAGCTCTACGCGGGAGGGTTGCCGAGATCGGCAGTGCCCTTTGGACGGTCTCCTACGAATTTTCGGAAGGAAGCAGAGGGCTACGGCGCTGTGCGAGCGGTCGACCCGAAGACCGGTGAACGAAAGTGGGAGTTCAAGATGAGCGATGTCACCGACGCCGGCATTTTGACGACCGCTTCGGATCTGCTGTTCAGCGGGGGACGCGAAGGATATTTCTACGCGCTCGACGCAAAAAGCGGCGCGCTGCTGTGGAAGGCGACTGTGGGGGGCGCTGTCGCTTCCGGTCCCATGACTTACTCGGTCGACGGCAAGCAATACGTAGCGGTAGCTGCAGGCAATTCGCTGTTCACCTTCGCATTGCGACAATAACTTCTTGTACTGGTACAGGCCGGTACGGAGGAGTATTGAGTCTACCGGCGGCAACCCTTACGATTGCTCCTGTAGAGCGGGACCAACTTCTTCTCAGGCTGAGGCCCGGAATGGGCGCCCGAGCCACCGTCGAGTTGGGTTTGTCCCGCCCTCTCGGAGGTATCGTGACAGAACGTCAATGGGAACTTTATCGGCTCAGCGTAGTAGACCGAATGCCGGAATCATCCTACAAAGCAGCGGTAGTCGAAGGTATCCGGAATAAGCTCAGCGTAATCGACACGCTTGAAGCCAGCACCGCCGCGGCTGCCTTTCATGCGCGGCTGAATGCGAACTAACCAGCTTGCCCGGGCGGCTACCGGACTCGGAGGAAGGATCCGGCAGTCCCCGCCCGGACCGGTGTCTCTATTTCTAGTACACCTACCTGTTAGATGACGAAACCTTCATAAAGGTTCGCTCTATTCCCGGGGGATAATTGGTCAATGGGAAAGATGAAGGTCGCGCAGTTAAGCAAACCGAGTGGCGATTGGGAGCTTCGGGAGCGCGATATCCCGGAACCCGGTCCCGGTCAAGTTCGCATTAAGATTCACGCCTGCGGCATCTGCCACGGTGACATGGTGGTAAAAGACGGGCACTGGCCTGGTCTTCAGTATCCCCGCGTACCCGGCCACGAAGTTGCCGGTTTGATCGATACGGTCGGCCACGGTGTCTCCAATTGGAAAACGGGCCAGCATGTCGGGGTGGGCTGGCACGGCGGCCATTGCTTCCACTGCGAAGCTTGCCGGAGCGGGGATTTCAAACTGTGTGAAACCACCCAGATTACCGGAATCAGCTTCGATGGCGGTTATGCGGAATACATGATTGCGCCGGTCGAGGCCCTGGCCTCGATTCCCGAGGAGGTGCCTCTCGAAGAGGCCGCTCCTCTGATGTGCGCGGGTCTCACCGTCTTCAATGCCCTCAGGCATTCAGGCGCAAGGCCAGGCGATGTGGTCGCGATCCAGGGGATCGGCGGGCTCGGTCACCTGGGAATTCAATATGCACGCAAAATGGGATTCGAAACCGTCGCCATCGGAAGACGCCGGGACAAGGAAGCGCTGGCTAAAAAGCTCGGAGCCCATCACTACATCGATCATGCATCGGCCGATCCGGTGGAGGAACTCAAGAAACTTGGGAGGCGCTCGAGTGGTGCTCGCCACCGCTCCGGATTCGAATGCCGTTTCCACTCTGATTGGCGGACTATCGCCGAATGGCAGATTAGTGGTCGTTTCCGGGTCCGCCGAACCTCTGGCGATCAATCCGTGGGTGTTGATCGGCGGGAGAAATTCGATTTCAGGATGGGCATCAGGCACCCCCAAGGATGCTGAAGAGACTATGCGGTTCAGCGCGCTGGCCGGTATTCATCCCATGATTGAACGGTATCCTCTGGCCAGAGTCGCGGAAGCCTATCGGCAGATGGCTGGAGGAAACGCAAGGTTTCGGGCTGTCCTGTCTATGGAGGTCTGACGTCAACGCGCCAGCGCGATCGCGAGAACCAGCCCTCGCTCGGTTCCGATGTAGGAATCCTTCGGATCGAACGCTTCGTTAAGCGAATGAGCGCGGTTCCCCTGCCCCCGCCGCCGATCGTGAGCGCGGGAATCCCGAGGTTCATCGGCACATTCGAGTCCGACGAGCCTTCCGAAAGCCTCGGCGCCGCGCCGAACAACTTTGTCACGGCGATTGCGGTGATCACGATAGCGGAATCGGGCGGAGTGACTCCGGCGGGACGAACTCCCACAAGCTCGTTTGAGACGGCGACTGGACTGCGCTGATTCCAGCGCTGGTTTTCCTCCTCCACGGCTTGTTGAACCGCAGCTTTGTATTTTTCGTTGAGAGCCTCGAGAGAAGCTATATCCGAGGAGCGCATATCGACCTCCATCCAAGCTTCGAACGGAATCGAATTGACCGACGTTCCGCCGCCGACGCGTCCGACATTAAAGGTCGTCTTGGGAGATGCCGGGACTTCGAAAGCATCGATTTTGGCAATGGCTCGCCCCATAGCTTGAATCGGATTGGCCATGCCGAAAGCCCCAAAGCTGTGTCCGCCGGGCCCCTTAAACGTGGCGCGATAACGATAGCTGCCCACGCCTATGTTCGTTATCCCCAAGCCTGTCCCATCCACCGAGATAAACTTATCAATGCGGCCCTTGAGACTGTCGTTGAACAGATTCTTAGTGCCGCGCAGGTCTCCCAATCCTTCCTCGCCTGTATCGGCCACAAACGTAATCGTGCCCGGAGTTTTGACTTTACCCTCGTCGAGAGCCTTTATGACGCCGAGCATCATTGCGAGGCCGCGGCAATCGTCGCCGATGCCGGGACCTTTGAGGATCGCCCCATCGCGCGTGACCTTCACGTTCGTCCCTTCGGGGAAGACTGTATCGAGATGCGCTTGAAAAACAAGATTGGGGCGCGCCGAAGCGCCCGCACGCGTGCCCATCACATTGCCCGCTTTATCGACATGGACATCCTGGAGTCCAGCCTGCTTGAACAGCCGCTCCAGGTCCTTGCCGCGCTCATCTTCTTTGAACGGAGGAGCGGGAATCTCGCAGATCCGAACCTGCTCGTCGAGGAAATGCGGCTCGTTGCGTTTGACGGCTTCAAGCGCGGCCTTGACGGTGGGATCGTCCATAAGGCGTACCAGATCCTGCGCGGTACCCAGGGCGGTACAAGCCGCGAGTAGCGCGATCAGTCTAAAGAAGTTTGAGCAATTCATACGAAAAGAGCTTACCATTGTAAGGAAGAACGGATGAATCGGAGGCTTAGAGTTACGCGGGCATTGACGCAGCGCTTTGCCGCTGCCTGTATTGCGCTCCTACTTCTTTTCCTGCCTGCATCGCCGCTTCTGGTTCTTGCCTCCTCTTCGGGCATGGATTGTTGCCCCACCAAACATGGCGCGTGCTGCCGAAGAAATCATTCGCCGGGCAGCGGGTCATCCGTTTCTTCCCTGCCAGGCTGCTGCAGTTCATGCGGCCAGGCGCCGGGTACCACTGCCTGGGTAGATCACGCTATTTTTCCGCCGCAAAGCGCGCCGACTGTCGCATTTTCAGACAGCGAAGCGGCTCAACCGTTTTCGGCTATATCTCCGGCATACGTCGGCTTCGCCTACCTGTATCAGCGTCCCCCTCCGTCTCTCAGCTAAGCCTTAGAAGTGCAAATCTAAATCAGTCTGTTCAGGGGGATCTATGTTCAAATTTACGAATTGTCTTTATAAGTTTGGTTGCTTTCCTGTTCGGCGCCGCAGCCGGGTGGGCGCAGAACCCGACGGTGGTCCACGGAATCGTTCACGATCCGCAACATCGCCCGCTCAATGGCGCTCAAGTGACGATTCGCGGCGGGAATCCGGCGTTCTCAAAGACGACCACGTCGGATCAGAACGGCGAGTTTCAATTCGCCGATGTTCCGGAAGGCGAGTACGTCCTCGCCGTAAGCGCCGAGGGATTCAGTCCGCTCGAACAGCAAATTACCGTGATTGCGGGAAGAACGCCCGTCCTGCACTTGCAAATGGAACTTGCACAGGTCAGGCAATCGGTGGAGGTTTCGGGCGCGATCAGCCACCTCAATACCGAGTCCTCTACCACTCAAACCACAGTCGCGCCGCAGGAAATCGAACAGACGCCGGGTGCGGATCGGACCAACAGCTTATCCATGATTACCGACTACGTGCCGGGAGCGACGATGGTTCACGACATGCTCCACATGCGAGGCGGCCATCAGGTGAACTGGTTCTTTGATGGGATTCCGGTGGTCAACACCAACATCGCCGCGAATGTCGCGTCTCTTATCAACCCGAAAAATGTTGAGGAGCTAGAAGTCGAGCGCGGCGGTTTTTCGAGTGAGTACGGCGACCGCACCTATGGCTTCTTCAACGTCGTCACGCCTTCCGGGTTTGAACGCAATAACGAAGGCGCGCTGGTGGCGTCCTTCGGAAACTTCTATTCCACCGACGACCAGATCAACATCGGGAGCCACACCGAACGCTTTGCATATTACGCCAGCGTGGATGCGAACCGATCTGAACTAGGCTTAGGAAATCCAACCGCCGCGGTGATTCACGATCAGGAAAGCGGAGTGGGAGGATTTCTTTCGCTCCTTTACAACCCTGGCCCCAAAGACCAATTGCGTTGGATCGCCTCGCTTCGCGAGGACCACTATCAAATCCCCAACACCCCTGACGATCAGGCCGCGGGCATCCGCGATCTCGACCTGGAACAGGATTATCTGACGGGCCTCCACTGGACCCACACATTTGTCCGACGGAGTGCTGTTCTCGCTCTCGCCGTATTTCCATTACAACAGCGCGCACTATGTCGGCGGCCCGGCCGATACGCCCTTTATCCTGGACGACAATAATCGCTCGAATTATGTCGGAGGCCGGTCTGTCCTTCAGATCCAGAAGAAACAGCATAATGCTCGAGCCGGCGTAGAGGTCTGGGCTCAGCACGACGATTCCATTTTTGGGCTGGCGGCCAATCCTGGCGGCCAGGTACTTCAGCAGACGGAGCGGCATTGGGCCAACTCCGACGCGGCTTTCTTAGAAGACCAATGGAAAACAACTTCGTGGCTGACGCTCGACCTGGGCCTGCGTCTGACCCACTACGGCGGCGAGATCAACGAGAACGCCTTCGACCCTCGGCTAGGCGCATCCATTCGCCTGCCGCGCATTCATTGGATTCTGCACGGCTATTACGCGTACTACTATCAGCCTCCGCCGCTCGACAGCCTTTCCGGTCCGCTGCTGCAATTTGCCGTCAACCAAGGTTTTGGATTCATTCCGCTGCCAGGCGAGCGCGACATCCAGAACGATATCGGATTAACGATTCCGCTGCGCGGTTGGGGAATCGAGATGGAGCACTTCCACACCAGCGCGCGCAATTTCTTGGATCACGATGTGATCGGCGACTCCGGCATATTTATTCCGCTTACCGATCTGGGCGCGATTATCAGCGGAAATGAGGTCACGCTGCGTTCGCCGAAGCTCTTCAAAGTGGCTCAACTGCGAATCGCATATTCCAACCAGATAGCCCAAGGCATCGGCCCGATTACCGGAGGACTTCTCGAGGATGCGCCCACAGGTAACTTTTTGCTGGACCACGACCAGCGAAACACAGCCAGCGCCGTACTCTCGCTCAACCTGCCCGGCCGCATGTGGGCCACGCCGGCCTACCAGTTCGGGTCGGGTTTCCTGAACGGAAATGGTCCGTCGCATTTACCGCCGCATTCGACTTTCGATCTGGCGATTGGCAAGAACTTCGGAGAGAAATGGTCGGTGTCGGTGAATGCTGTGAATATCGCGAACACACGGTATTTGCTCGACACCAGCAATACCTTCGGAGGCACGCACTTCATCAATCCTCGGCAGATTTATGGCGAGGTGCGGTATCGATTCCACTACTGAGCCATCACCCGGACCGCTGTTTCGAAAAAGGCCAGCGTAAGTGCGGACCGGGGCAGCGGGGCCAAGGAGCGAAGCTGATAACTTTAGTAGTATCATCCACAAAAAGTCCGATGTTTTCGTCCTTTGGGGCCACCACATTGAATACCACGCCGTTCCCGCAGGAATCCTCGTGTATGATCTTCACCGCAGCTACATCGGCAAAGGGGCTGGACGGACCCCAGTCTTCATTGAATTTCTCAGGAGGGTAATATTTGCAAGGCGTGTCCGGAGTACAACCCCACATCCTGTAGGCCCCTTGATAATCCCGCTGCTCGAGCCGTGTAAGGAACGCTTTGACGGTGCGCTCCTCCCCCCAATTGCGAAATGTGAAATAGAACGCAGCGGCTACGATCAATATAGCCGCGGCCCAGAGCAGGACGAGCTTGATCAGGCGGTCCCGCCGCTCGTCGCCTGCGCCATAAGCGTCCAGGTACCCGGCCATGCTATTTCACCGGGTACGCCTTGTCATAGGCGGCGATGGCGTCGTTGGTGATCTCGAGAGCCGGCTTGAAGAACACCGTAGTGGAGATGTCGACCACCATGTCGAGACCTTTTTCATCTGCCAATTTCTTCACGACGTCAGTCATGCGCGTGCCGGCGCGCTGCAGAATGTCCTGCCGTTCGCGGTCGACGTCGGCCTGCAAATCCTCGCTCAGCCGCTGCGCTTCGCGCTGCTTGCGCTGACCGGTCGACTGCAGATCCGCTTCCCCCGCCGCGCTCAACTTCCCCTGGCTAGCCTGAAGCTGGGTCTGAATATCGCTCAGCTCGCGCTGAACCTTCTCAAGCGCGTCCTGCCGCGGCTTGTATTTAGCCTGCATCTCGTTCTGCGCTTTTTTGATTTCGGCGGTCTCGGTGATCGCGCGCTGCAGGTTGATGACACCGATTTTCACCTGCGCCGAAGCCATCGGCGCGGAGACAAGCCCGGCAGCGCACACCGCCAGTAGAGAGCAAATAGAGGAACGGAACATGGGTCGAACCAGACTCCTTTTGAATTTTATATTTTAGCAGCACCCGTTAACAGTGAGGGTTCCTTACTTCAGCATCTCCTGCAAGACGCGGCCTACGCTGCCGCTGGGCGTCTCCACATCCAGCATGGTGGCGAGGGTGGGTGCAATATCGTTCGGCGTAACGTTGCTGTTGTACCGGCCTGTGCGCACCTGCGCACCCAGGAACAGGACCGGAACATGAGTGTCGTAGTCGAACGGCGCGCTATGAGTGGTCCCGGAAGCGCCCGCGATCCAGTACGGATCGTGGATCACGATCAGATCGCCCGACCGCGCCTGGTTGAATCCGTTACGTACACGCACGCCCACTGGGTCCTGCAAGATCTCGCCATTCATAAGCTGCGTCCGGGTATAGACGCGGAACACGTGAGGCTGGGCACGCATGGCGCCGGCCGCGACCCGCTCCACTTCCGCCTCGTCCAGTTTCTTGCCTGAAATGGAATCGGAATTGAAGTACACGCCGGCTTCGGAGATGTCTGCGATCCAGTGCCCTGCTCCAAAACGCGCCGTCAACGCGTTTTCAACGGCGTCGCGTTCCTGCCGGGCATCGATGCGTCCCCCCGGCATCTTGCGCTTCTGATTTATCTCCGGGACGGGCGCAACTCCGTGATCGGCGGTCAGCACGATCAGCACATTTCCCGCTCCGGCCTGTATATCCGCCGCGCTGATCAGCTCACCGATCAGCTTGTCGACTCGATCCGCCATATCGCGCACTTCCGGCGCATCCGGCCCGAGCGCGTGACCGACGTAATCGTTCGCGGAAAAGCTCACGGCCAGCAGATCGATCTTGTTGGTTACGCCCATTTTCTCAGACACCAGGGCGCGCTGAGCGAACTGCTCGATCAGTTCGTTCCCATAGGGAGTAGCTTCCAGATCGTTGTAGAGCTTGGCGTCCGCCGTGCCGGGCATTTTGCGCCCCATCCAATCCCGACCGGCGAATTTGTCGGCTGGGCGCGCACGGTTGAACTCCGCGACCCACGCGGGCAACTCCGTGAAATAATATGTGCTGCTCACGAAATTTCCAGACGCTCCGTCGAACCAATATGCCCCGTCCGCCATATGCCCGGAAGGCAGAATCGCAGCACGATCCTTGATCGAAACGCCAATGACTTTGCCGCCCTTGCCGGATATCTTGAGCTCGTCGCCCAAGGTGGATTGCAGCAACCGCCGAGGCGACGATCCCGGCCCCTTACCGCCCACCACCTGCGTCGTATCGTCCGAAACACTGGTCACCGATTTGCGCGTGTCGCGGTCCCACCATGCATTCCCGACGATTCCGCTCATAGCGGGTGTCGCGCCACTCAAAAAGGTCGAATGGCCGACCGCCGTCACGGTGGGCACGTGCTCGTAATAGGCGTTGGTGAAATCAGCGCCCTGATCCAGCAGGCGCTTCAAGCCCCCGCTGTAGTCGTTTACAAACCGGGTCAGGTAGTCGTATCTAAACTGATCGATCACGATTGCCAGCACTAGCTTCGGGGGCTTCGAACGGGGTGAAGCTGGAGCGGACTGAGATTGTGCGCAAAGAGCAACCGCGACCAGGAGACCGAGAATCCACTTCCGCATGAATTTCTAAGTCTACCAGCCGCCCGCGTTACCGCTTGCTTGGCGTTTCCTGGGCCAGACGCACTTTCGCGCTTTCGAGCTTATTCTTCACCTTGGCGACTTCGGCCGGCTCCAGATCAGCGGGCGAGCTGGCTTCCCACTCCTTGAGCGAGGTCTGCCACTGCGCGATCGCGTCCCGCACTTTTGACTCTCGCAGCAGCACGTCGCCGAGATGGTCGTGAACCGTGGCATCGCGAGGCGTATATTCCAGCGCCCGGCGCAGATTCGTTTCGGCCTCATCGAGACGTCCCAGTCTGAAGTACACCCAGCCCAAGCTGTCGAGATACGCGCCGTTATTGGGATCTATCTCGAGAGCCTTGGTGATCATGTCCAGCGCTTCAGGCAGCTTCACGTTGCGGTCGGCCAGCATGAAGCCGAGATAGTTCAGCGCCGGCGCATTCTTCGGATCGGCTTCCAGAACCTTGCGGAATTCGGCTTCTGAAGCGTCGGCCTTTTTCATCTTTTCAAACATTGCGCCGCGCATGAACTCGACGCTGATCTTCTCGTCCTTGGTGGTAGAAAGCTTGTCGGCGGCATCGAGCGCCTTGCCCATTTCGTCGTAGCGTTTGCCTTTGTCATAAATGTCGGCGAGCGAAAGATAGGTCTCACGGTCGCTTTTGCCACCGAGAAGCTTCTTCACATCGGCGGCAGCCGCGTCGGTCTTGCCCATGTCGGCGAGCAGAGTGGCCTGAGCCAATACCACTCCTCGATCCGAGGGCCATTTCTTAATCGCCGAGTCAGCTTCTTGCGTCGCCTTAGTGAACTCCTTACCAATGCGGTACGTGTCGATCACTTCCGCGGCTACACGCGGACCCATGTCGGAGTCGAGCTCGCCCATTTGCCGGAAGGTCTCCACAGCCGGCTCAGTCTGATCCGTCCCTCGGTACATTGCCGCTAGCCTTCCCAGGAGCTCCATGCGAATCGCTTTTTCCTGCGGAGTGTACGTGCGTTTGGCCGTGCCTGCCAGAATATCGGTCAGAAGCTGAATCGCTTCCGTGGGTTTACCCTCAGCTTCAAGAATACTGACCAGGCTATAACGGATCTCTAAATTATCGGGATCGATGGCGCGGGCTTTATCGGAAGCTTCGCGGGCCTTCCCGAATTCCTTCATTTGGAGATAAATCTGTGACATGCGCAAATACGATTCAGCGTCCTGCGGCTCCTCTTGCACCAGTTCCTGATAAGTCTGGAGCGCGTCGGTGTACTGCTCCGCCAGCATCTGACTCTTGGCCAGCTCGCGCTTGACATCGCTCACATCCGGCGGATTCAAATCCACCACGCGCTTGAGTGTTTCCGCCTCGAGCTTGAACTCATGCATCTGTTCGTAGGCGCTCGCCAACGCTCGCAGACTTCGCGGACTCGGATTCTTGTCCGCCAGCTTCTTAAGAAGAGCGGTGGCCGAATCACTATCGCCCAAGTCGGCATATACCATGGCCAAGCCCGTGAGTGCGTCTTCATTATCCGGATCGAGCTCCAGGACCTTCTTGTACGCGTTCTGCGCATCCACCGAATTCTGCGCCACCTTCTGGAGTCGTCCCAGCATCAGCCAGGAATCGACGTCTTTGGGATCGAGCCGTGTGATGTTTTGATATTGCTCGATGGCCTTGTGGAGCATGGCTTCATCAATGCGGTTCTGCTGGCTATCGCCGATCTGCCGCATGTAAATTCGCGCCAGCAGACGAAGCGCGTTGATGTCGTTCGGATTTTGCTTCAACGACGCCTGCGCGTCGGCTTCGGCCTCATGCAGACGACCGGTCTCGATGTAGATTTCGGAGAGCTCCTCGCTCAACATCGGTGTTTCGGGATCGGCTTTGATTGCGGCTTTATAGTTTTCAATCGCCTTGTTGACGTAATCGGGACGGTTGTTATAGGTCTGAGCGAGTTCCGCGTACATATGCGCGAGCGTGTAATGGTAATAGGCGGAAGCGCGGTCGACCTGAGGCGCGGCGGCCTGCACTCCGGTCGCCTGGTTCTTGCGTTTGCCCCCACGCGGTAACTCCCGCGATCACCATCACCGCCATCGCTGTTCTATGCATTCGCGTCCTCTTTTCGTGCCGTACTAATCTTAGTATATCGGCTCACTTTGTCCAGCGGCGCACCTGCCTCTGGTGGCCATTATCGGCCCCACTGGTACCGGCAAAAGCATCCTCGCACTGCGGATAGCCGAAAAGTTCGTAGGCGAAATCGTCAATTGCGATTCTCTACAGCTCTATCGCGGCTTCGATGTAGGAACGGCGAAACTCCCCCCGTCTGAACGCTCGGGTATTCCCCACCACTTGTTCGACGTGCTTGACCCATGGCAGGGTTACTCGGCCGGCGAGTATGCACGCCAGGCGCGGGCGGTAATCGCCGGGATTTCGGCGCGCGGGTCTCTGCCTGTAATCGCGGGGGGCACTGGATTTTATCTGAAGGCGCTTCTTTCGGGTCTTCCTTCCTTGCCGGAACGGGACGAAGCTCTGCGCGCTCGACTGGCGGAACGGGAAAGGAACCGGCCCGGAATCCTCCACCGCCTGCTCCAGCGCCTCGATCCAGCCGCCGCGGTTCGGATTCACCGGCATGATGTTCAGAAGCTGATTCGGGCGCTCGAAGTGCGGATACTCACCCGCAATCCCCTGCCCTCGCCGACCACCGCCACGCCTTTGACAGAGTACCGAGTCCTGCAGATCGGCCTCGATCCCGGCCGGCCTCAACTTCATCAAGATCTTGAACGCGCGAGCGTGTAACATGTTTCAGTCCGGCTTGATTGAAGAGGTACGAGCGCCTGCTCTCTCAAGGATGCACCGGCGCCGAGAAGCCATTCGAGTCGCTCGGATATAAGCAGGCGCTTCGCTACATTCAGGGCCAGATCACTTTAGAGGAGGCAATCGCCTCAACCCAGGTCGAAACGCGGCAATATGCCAAGCGGCAACTCACATGGTTTCGGCGGCCGGAGACCGCACGGCTGTCTTCAATGGGCGACACACAGATCCGGTGGCTGCACGGATTCGGCGACTCTCCGCTTATCGTCGATGAGTGTTTCGAATATGTCCGGAGCTTCTTAAGCCCGGCGGCGACGGACGACCGTAATCCCAAAGCCCAGTAATCCAGTGCCGAGCAGGAGCAGGCTCGACGGCTCGGGTACAGCGCTCGATGCACCTGTGATGATATTTGCCGAGAAAATGAGGCCCGCTTCCTCGCCCTGATTTACCGCATCGAAGTAGAGCCAGTTAGTCCCGGTGACAAGGAGAGGCGCGACGTTTGCATCGGTATAATTATTTTGCTGCGTGAAGCTGGTGCTACACAACGAACAGAGAAGATCAGTAGAGTTCGGCAGAGCCGTCCCGTTGATATAGATTCCGGGATTAGATTCGCCCAATATATTGTCAACCGCGTAGTACAGATTGAGTGACGCGGAGGAAACCGCACTCGGAATATTAAAGCTGATGGCATACAGCGCCGTGTCGCCGGTCCCCACGCCGGCAGTTGGGTTTGTCCCGATCCACACAGCGCCGGGTCCGTTGGTCAGTGAACTGACATAAAACGGGGTGGAAGTGAGAACAGAGGCCGCAGGTCCTGTTTGCGCCGAAGTGAAATTCGCCGCAGTAAAGGGCGCTGGGAAATCAGTGGTAGTGAGACCACTATTCAAATAGGTTACGGCACTGCTGCTATTGAGTGTGATCGTCGCGGCACAGGCTGGCAGGCTGGAAAAAACTGTCGCAACCGGAACCGTTAACATCATAATCTTCGCTCTCAAATTCATAGTTCCTCCGTGGGATTCGAATCGTAGCCGAGGTATGTATGGCCTCGAATCCCGCTCAGTATAGCACCGAAGTCCTCCATTTGGACTACTTTTGACCGGCGCAGCACCGAATGAATGTACCAGTACCATGAGAAGTGGGCGCCGCGCCTGCTTGCTAGACTGGGACTATGCATCGTTGGCTCGGCATGGCCATCCTTCTGTGCGCGACGGTTTTGGCGCACGCCGATACCGTTGCAGTCCTTCCGTTCGTGAACGATCCGGGAGCGGGCGGAACTCCCCAGATTACTCTCGATTGGCTCGGGGAGAGCATTGCCGAAACCGTACGCGACGCATTCGGCTCGCATGGCATCCTGACTTTCGAGCGCAATGAAGTTCAGGATGTTTATCGCCAGCTGCGCCTGCGGGAGTTCAGTCCGGTGTCGCAGGCGTCGGTTATGAAAATCGGCGAGACGCTCGATGCGGAGCAGGTGGTATACGGAAGTTTCGAATTTACGCCGGCTGCGACGCCCGCGGCGACCGGCTCGGGCGCGCGCGGTTCGCTCAAAATCTCAGCCAGAATTGTCGATCTGCGGCATCTGCGCTTGAGGCCGGAGTTTGTCGAGAGCGGTGCGATCGAGGATCTGGCCACTCTCCAGGCCCACTTGGCGTGGCGAGCGCTAGCGCTGCTCGCGCCCAAACTCGCCCCGCCCGAAGCCGATTTTCGGACATTGCGCGCTCCCATTCGCCTGGATGCCGAAGAAAATTATGTGCGCGGACTATTAGTGCGCGATACGGAACAGAAAGAGAAATATTTCACCCAGGCGGCACGGCTCGACGCGCGATTCGCGCAGCCCTGTTATCAGCTCGGGCAGATCTATTATCAGCGTAAAGAGTATCGGGAAGCTGCCGATTGGCTCGATAAGGTTGGCCCTGACGATGTTCACTACCGCGAAGCGAGTTTTCTGCTCGGCCTGGCGCTCTTCCAGTCCGGCGATTACAGCGGCGCGCAAAAGGAATTTCAAATGATCGCTGCCGCCGTCCCGCTCAGCGAGGTTTATAACGATCTGGGGGCTGCTGAGTGCCGGCGCAATCTTCCGCAGGCGATCGAGGACTTTCGCAAGGCGCTCGAAGGCGATTCGAACGATCCCGTCTACCACTTCAACCTCGGTTACGCGCTCTTGAAGAAGGGTGATTTTGCCGCTGCCGCCGACCAATTTCGCGCGGTCCTCAGCCATGATTCCGAGGACCAGATGGCCACGCTTCTCCTGGGCCGATGTCTCAAGAAGCAGGCCCTTGGGGCTGGAGACGCCCACACTGCGGATGCTCGCCTGCAAAGCCTGGAGCGCCTGAAGACGAATTACGAGGAGCGCGCGTATTGGCAGCTTAAATCGATGCTGGAGCCGAAGGCTCTCCCTGCAAACGAAACGCCGAAGGCGCCAGTTTCAAACCAAGTGCCGAAGGCTCCATGAAGGTGAGAATTCGCTGGGCGCCGGAGCCGACTAAGATGGAACCGGCTATAATCGAGAGGCCCATGATTGAGGCCTTCGGCGCGACGGACCCGGGATGCGTTCGTGGAAATAATGAAGACTGCTATCTGATCGATCCCGCCCTTGGATTATACGTGATGGCGGACGGTATGGGCGGCGCGCAAGCCGGCGAATATGCTTCTGCACTCGCGGCCAAGACGGTGCGAGAAGTTATCGCCAATCGCAATGGAGGCGCCAATCTGGCCGGCGCATTCAAAGAAGCTAATCGCCGGGTGATGCAAGCCGCGGCGAGGGATTCACACCTGGAAGGGATGGGCACAACCCTGGTGGCTGCGCTCAATACGGGGAAAGATCTATCGATCGCCAGTGTCGGCGACAGCCGCGCTTATCTCTACGAGCGAGGCGTGATACGCGCTATTACCGAGGACCAGACCTGGGTAAATGAGGTAGGCCGCCGACTCGGGCTGGAAGAGAGCGCTCTGAAAACCCACCCGATGCGGCATGTCCTTACTGTCGCTGTCGGCATCTCGGAGGACTTGCGCATCCACACCTACACGATTAGTCCCGGTCCGGGCGCACAAATCCTATTATGTAGCGACGGGCTGCACGGGGTGGTCGGCGAAGAAGAACTGGCGAGTACTCTAGCATCGGAACGCACGCTCGAGGCCAAGTGTCACCAGCTTATCGGCGCCGCACGGGCCAAAGGCGGACCCGATAATATTACCGCTGTTCTGCTCCGCATCACATCAGAAATTTAACGCGCGAGCGGCTTCAATATAAGCGGCGTCGAAACTTCGTTAACATCTGTTCCCGGCAACTTCCGGCGTGACGATATCTGCGAAGCGCCATTCACCGATCGCGGACGCCGCGGACGGATACGATGACCATTTGCGTCGATGGCTCGCGGAGATCCTCCCGCCTCGATCGACGATCCCGAGCCGACATAAATGCCCGCTTCGGATGTGTAAGAATCTGGGCCTCCGACATCAAAATATACGTCTCCAGTGGGTGCTCCGGTCGGCACCGTCACATTGATCTGATAAAGCCCAATGGCTGTAGGCGTCAGACCAGCGAACGGGATCGAGGTTGCCGCCGTTCCGCCGAAATCGACCGAAATGGTATTGGTGGCGAGATTGTACGGCGCTGTGGACGATCCTACACCGGCATCTACAATCGGTGGATTCACCGCGCCCAGTCCCGTGAGATAGACAGCGATCGTTTGTCCGATTTGAGCCGGATTCGCCCGGTAGCCGTTTGTCCCGTCGGAGATGACGTTGAAATTGGCGTCCTCGGCGGCAGCTTGGGCCAACCCATCCGGAGGAATTGTAAATACTCCCGGAGCTGTCATGCTGGTAAACACCGAGACAGCATTCGAGGTGGCGTTGTTATTGACCACTTGAATCGAAGCAAACGAATTGGCCGCGACTTCATACGGGACCAGGACTTTGAGCAGAGTTGGGCTAACCGAATAGATTGGGGCGAGATTATTATTGATCAGAACTTTAACGCCGCCGAGCGTGGTCGGGAAGGCTGGGCTGGCGGTGGCCGTATTCGCCAGGCCCGTTCCATTGAGAAGAATAAATTCGCCCGGAGCTATACCTGCTGTAAATAAGGCGAAGCTCCCGGCATTTTGAACACCAGTCGGGTTGAGATATACACCCGACCCGCTGAAGCTGGACGCGGGGGGCGCGGCGAGCGCCACGCTGATCCCTAATATTCCCTGAACAGAGGCGTTTCCAAATCCGATTCGTATTGTCCCTCCAGAGCTGAACGCGCCGTAAACGTAATGCTGACCAGTGCTCGGATCGTCGGAGGTTCCATTGGAGTTTAATGAATAGGAATCCGCATAGGTATAGTCATAAGCGCTGCTGGTCGTGAGCAGCGACAGAACCCGCTGGTGCGCCAGAATATCTCCTGAAGACAAAGCATATAGCGAGCCAAAGTAACTGTCGGGAAGTACGTAGCCGGAGGCCGTATTCGATTCGTCCTCATCCAGGCCGGCTTGGTAATAAAGTCCGCCGAAGCTGGGCGTCGCGCCGGGTGTTCGAACTCCCACAAACATATCAAATCCGTATTGGGATCCTCCGAAGACGAAATTGCCGTCGGGTGAAGTATATAAAAACACCTCGCCGGTGACTGGAGTATTGTTTGAAGTGGGGAAACTCAGGGCCACCGCGCCATTACTTACGGTGTATTTCACTCCGCTCTCGGATACAGTGAACGCTTTGGTTAAATTCGTTCCCTCGTATCCCGTCACGCTCACATTTCCGATCTGGCCCGATCCGTTGGGGCTGATTTGAAACTGGGCGTCATAGGCGGGCGCTTCTCCTTCCAGCCCCCCTGGATCGATGCTCGGGAAATTCATATATGCAAGAGAATAAGTGCCCTTAAATCCGGATTGCACTGCGGTATTGGCGCTGGACGGGGCGGCGATAAATAAGTCGTTATAGCCGCTGCCATTGTCCGTACTGCTGCCAATAAATACTCCGTTTGAAACCAATCCATAGACCTTATCGCCGGTCGAAAGGGGACTACTCATGAACCCCAAGCCGCTGGCGGCAATTGAATACGTGCCGCTGAACGTGATCGGTCCGGCGCTTTGCTGGCTATAATCCACCTCGGTTGCGCTTAGGCTATATGAGCCACTCCCGTTGAAACTGATGGTGCCGTAAAGCGAAACCATATCGTTGAGAGTGCCACTGTTGCTATTGTCTAGTTGATAGGCGACCTGGCGGAAATAATAAGTGCCGTTCAACTGACCATTCCCACTGGCATCCCAGGATTGGGCGGAAGCCGTCCAGCCCATGGCAATACCCGCAAGAAGCCCCATAAATCGTATGACTTTCATGTTCCTCCTTGTGAGGTGGACGTATCCGCGCAGAGAATGTTGACAAGAAAATTTGCTTTACGTCCTCCGGTACCCCACGGCCGTCGGCCTGTGACCAAAGTGATTAACGAGCTTCATCCGCCATCCGAAGCGCTCCGGACCGTCCGTTCCACCGGCTTTAGGCACGGCAGCTCGCTTCCCATAGGGGCTGTCTCCAAATCCTCAAACTTCCGAGCGCTTACCAGCACGCGGGTTTCGAGCGTGCCCATCGCGCTATTAAAGGCGTGTACCGCCCGGCTGAGGCTCACCCCCAGCTTACTCCAGTGGTCCGCCATATCCGAGATGCGCTTGTATAACTCTTTTCCCAGAGCGCTGATCTCAGCGGCATTTTGTGCCAAAGCCTCTTGTCGCCATCCATAGGCGACCGCTCTCAACAACGCAATTAAAGTGGTCGGCGTTGCCAGAATCACATTCCGGTCCGCGCCAAACTCAATTAAGGATGGATCGCTCTCGAGCGCGGCGCTGAAGAAGGATTCACCTGGCAAGAAGAGGACGACAAATTCGGGCGCTGGCTCGAACTGCTCAAAGTATGACTTGCGGCTGAGCGCCTGAAGATGATCGCGGACTTGGCGCGCATGATCTCCCATTCGCGTTTTACGCGTCGCCTCGTCGGGCGCATCGATTGAGTCGAGGTACGCCGACAGAGGGGCTTTCGCGTCAACCACGATGGATTTCCCGGCGGGCAGATTCACCAGCAGATCGGGACGCCGCCGCCCATCTTCGCTCTCGACCGTCGGCTGCGAGCGGAAGTCGCAGCGGTCCAGCATACCCGCCATCTCGACTACACGGCGCAGTTGAATTTCCCCCCACCGCCCGCGCACCGAGGGCGCACGCAGTGCCGTCACCAGCTTGCCGGTTTCCCTGCTCAGGTCTGATTGACTCGCACTCAAGGCGCGCACCTGCTCCCGCAGCGCCGAATATGCGCCCGCTCGATCTTTTTCGACCTGCTGAATCTTCTCGTCGACCTTATCGAGAGAAGCACGCACGGGCCCTACCAGCTCGGCCACCGCTTGCTCCCGCTTCTCGAGCTCTCCCCGCGCGGCGTCCTGGGCTTGAGCTAGCTTCACGGTAGCCAAGTCGAGAAATACCCGGTTATTCTGCGACAGCGCGTCTGCTGAAATCGCTTTGAAAGTGTTCGACAGCTTCTGTTCAGCGTCGGCGAGAAGCTCCAATTTTTCTTGAGACGCCTTGCGTTCACTGTCGAGACGTGCAGTTAATTCCGCCTCGCGTGCCGCCCCGCTTCCGCGCAGAAGCAGCCACGCCAGGGCGAACCCCGCGATGAAACCTAGAACCAGCCATGCAGCTTGCATCAGGTCCATTATCGCCGATTCTTCGCCCACGTCTACCCTGCAGCCCTATTTGACACGCCGGAGTAGGCCAGCTATACTGATGCTGACTGGTCAGACTAGTTAAACTCATGTCACAAATCTCAAAATCTCATCTGCAGCATTGGCAGATACAGACTGCCAAAGCCCGCTTTAGCGAGGTATTCCGCTTGGCGAGAACGGAAGGGCCGCAACTTATCACTCGGCAGGGTAAGGAGGGCGTGGTAATGATCCCCGTCGAGCAGTTCGATCAATTGTTGAGCCGTTCTCACCAGCCTAAAAGCCTGGTGCAGTTCTTTCGAGAGTCTCCTCTCGTCGGCCTTGATCTGGATTTGGAGAGAGACAGCGATACAGGCCGAGACATCGAATTTTGAGCGGCTTTCTTCTCGATACGAACTGTATTTCCGAGCTTATCAGTGTGAAGCCAGAGCCGCGTGTTTTGGATTGGATGGAGGCTGCCGATGAGAGCTTACTCTACTTGAGCGTTCTGACGCTTGGAGAAATTCGAAAGGGCGTAGCCACTCTGCAACAAGGCAAGCGGAGAACACGTCTGGAAACATGGCTGGAAATTGAACTGCGAGCCCGGTTCGCAGGAAGAATCGTGCCGATTGACGCGGCCATCGCTGATCGCTGGGGTTTGATCGCGGCTGAGGCAAAGCGAAAGGGCAAAACCTTGCCAGTCATCGACGGCTTACTTGCGGCTAGCGCGATTCAGCATAATCTCACCGTAGTTTCACGCGACGCGAATGCGTTTAGAGATGTGCCGGTTCAAGTTTTGAATCCGTGGGAAGCGTGACGTAGCTCTTCGCTGGTGCGAACGGGGAGGGTCGAACTCCCATGCCCTTGCGGGCGCTGGAACCTAAATCCAGTGCGTCTGCCAATTCCGCCACGCTCGCACGCATTAGCATTATAACGTCGACACGCGGGCGGGGTAACATGACACGATGGCAGCCGCCGCAAACACCGACAGCAGCCGTGCTTATGCCTGGTATGTCGTCATTGTCTTGACGGCGTGTTACACGCTGTCCTTTGTCGATCGTCAAATCCTCAGCCTGCTGGTCGGTCCCATCAAGCGAGATCTAGCGATCAGCGACACGCGGGTCGGATTGCTGCAAGGGCTTGCGTTCTCCCTGTTCTACACTTTCATGGGACTTCCCCTGGGGCGTTTGGCGGATACTCGCAACCGGCGCAGCTTCATCGGCATGTGCGTGGCCCTGTGGAGCGTATTCACTAGCGCATGCAGCGCGGCGAATAGCTTCTGGTCGCTATTCCTCGCTCGCATCGGTGTGGGAATCGGAGAGGCGGGGCTCTCCCCGGCGGCTTACTCCCTGATCTCCGACTATTTCCCCAAGCAGAACCTGGGCATCGCCATGGGCATCTATTCCATGGGTGTCTTCATTGGTTCCAGTCTCGCATTCCTGGTGGGTGGAACCACGATCGACCTGCTGAGACGTACTCCTGAAATAGCCGTGCCGCTGCTGGGCCAGATCGCTTCGTGGCGAATCACGTTTCTTATCGTGGGCGCGCCGGGGCTTCTGTTCGCGTTATCGCTCTATTCAGTGCGCGAGCCTCTGCGCCGTAATCTTCTGCGGAACGCCACCGGCCAATCAACGCGACTCACTTTAAGTGAAACAGTGACTCAGATCCGAGCGCGATGGCAGCCGGTCGCAGGCATCTCCGTAGCCATGATCTTTCAAGCCATGTGTACCTTCAGCTTCCTGGCGTGGGCGCCGACGTTTTTCGTGCGCGTTCACGGCTGGACTCCGGGCCAAGCGGGAAGAGCGTTGGGATTGATCCTCCTCATCTTCGGCTGCTCGGGAATGTATTTCGGAGGGCGTCTGTCGGACCACTGGCATCGTCAGGGGAAATACCAAGCCCCGTTAGTAGTCGCCATTCTCAGCGTCGTGGGGACCGGTGTATTTTTTCCGCTGGCGATGATGGCCCATCGCGCCGGCTGGACCTTGGCGTTGGCATGCCCGGCCGTTTTCTGCCTTGCTCCGCCGGTGGCTACCGCCGTGGCCGCGCTTCAATCGATCTTTCCCAATCAAGTGCGCGGCCAGGTGGTGGCTCTCTATCTTCTGATCCTCAACCTCGGCGGCCAGGGCCTGGGTCCGCTGATGCCCGCGGTGTTCGACGATTATTTCTTCAAGAACGAAATGATGATCGGCGCTTCGCTGGCCTTTACCATCGGGATCGCGTCGCTTCTAGCGCTGCTCGCGTTCGCCGCGACGCTTCAGTCCTATAAAATCCACTATCGAATGATGCACGCGGTATCATAAGGTAAGCAGTGTGGATCGTCAACATCGCTCTCAAGCGACCGTACACGTTTATCGTGCTCGCGCTTTTGATTCTGGTGATCAGTCCCATAGTTATCCTCCGCACGCCGGTTGATATTTTCCCCAACATTAATATTCCGGTGGTCAGCGTCTTGTGGAATTACACCGGAATGGACGCCCAGGACATGGAGGAGCGGATCACCTCGGTATACGAGCGCGTTTTGACCACCACGGTCAACGACATCGATCATATCGAATCGCAATCCCTGAACGGCATCGCGGTGGTAAAGGTCTTTTTTCACCCGAATGCGAAACTGGATACTGCGTTCGGGCAAGTTATTTCTGTCGCGGCGCCGGTTACTCGCGGCATGCCCCCCGGAACGGTTCCGCCCTTCGCGATCAGTTATAACGCCTCCAGCGTGCCCATCGTACAGCTCGCACTTTCGGGAAATGGAATTTCCGAACAACAATTGTTCGACTATGCAGCGAATTTCATTCGCACCCAGCTTGCCACCGTGCCGGGCGCGGCGATTCCCTGGCCTTACGGCGGCAAACAGCGTCAAATAATGATCGATCTGCAACTGCCTGAGCTTCAGGCGAAAGGTCTCTCGCCAACCGACATCGTAAACGCCGTGGGCACGCAGAATCTGATCCTCCCCTCCGGGACATCCAAGATCGGCCAGTTTGAATACCAGGTCGATCTTAACGGCAGCCCGAAAACGGTAGATGAGCTGAATAATCTTCCGGTGAAGGCCACGGGGAATACGACCATTTACGTTCGCGACGTGGCGCATGTTCGCGATGGCTTCTCGCCCCAGACCAACATTGTCCGCCGCGATGGGTTGCGCGGATCGTTATTGACGGTTCAGAAGGTGGGAGATGTTTCCACTCTGGACATCGTGAAGGAAGTACGCGCGGCGCTTCCTCGCATTTCGGCGGCGCTTCCACCCGCGTTGAAGATCGAAGCGATCGCGGACCAGTCCGTGTTTGTGCGCGCAGCCGTAAACGGCGTCATCCGCGAAGCTGTCATAGCCGCCTGCTTGACCGCCGTGATGATCCTGCTGTTCCTGGGAAGCTGGCGCAGTACGCTCATCATCGCGGTATCCATTCCTCTGTCGATTCTGACCTCGATCTGTATCTTGAGCGCGCTAGGCGAAACCATCAACATTATGACCCTGGGTGGGCTGGCGCTCGCGGTCGGCATCCTGGTGGACGATGCCACTGTGACCATTGAAAATATCGAGAGGAATTTTGAGGAAGGGAAGGACCTTCACACCGGGATTCTCGATGGCGCATCGCAGATCGCATTGCCGGCGCTGGTATCTACGCTGTGCATCTGCATTGTGTTTCTGCCCATGTTTTTTCTGACCGGCGTCGCTAAATTTCTTTTCATTCCGCTGGCCGAAGCGGTGGTCTTCGCGATGCTCGCTTCTTATGTGCTTTCGCGAACGCTAGTCCCGACCATGGCGATGTATCTATTGAAGGCGGGCCGCCTTCACGCCGCCGCGCCCGCCGAATGGAACCTTCTGGGCAGATTTCAAAGGGCATTTGAGCGGGGATTTGAAGCGACTCGCGCCGGTTATCTCGGCCTGCTGACGGCCTGTATCCGTCATCGCGGCGTTTTCTTAACCGGGTTCCTGGTCGTATGTGCGGCCGTGTTTTTGCTCTTCCCCTGGCTGGGACAGGATTTCTTCCCCACTTCGGATGCGGGCCAGTTTAAGCTGCATCTGCGCGCGAAAACCGGTACCAGAATCGAGGAGACGGCCAAAATCTGCGACCTGGTGGAGGCCTCGCTGCGGCGTGCCATTCCGCCCAAGGAATTGGGATCGATCATCGATAATATCGGCCTGCCCTATAGCTCCATCAATCTCTCCTACAGCACCTCCGCTCCGGTCGGGACTATGGATGCCGATCTCCTGGTATCGCTCACGCCCGGTCATCGGCCCACGGATGAATATGTAAGCGAGTTGCGGGAGCGGCTACCGCGCGAATTTCCAGGCGTTTCCTTCTACTTTCTGCCCGCGGACATTATCAGCCAGATTTTGAACTTCGGTCTTCCGGCTCCGCTCGATGTCCAGATCGCGGGACCCGATCTGAATGCCAATCACGTTTTTGCGACGAATCTCTTTCACCAACTGGAGCGGGTGCCTGGGGCGGTGGATCTCCGCATCCAGCAACTGTTCGATCAGCCCGAGCTTCACATCTATGTGGATCGGACCAAGACGGCCGAGAGCGGTTTCACTCAGCTCGATGTAGCGAGCAGCATGCTGGTGTCGCTCAGCGGCAGCTTCCAGACCGCACCGACCTTCTGGCTCGATCCGAGAAGCGGGGTGAGTTACAACCTGGTCACGCAGGCGCCGCAGTATTCGATCTCATCGCTCAGCGATCTCGATAATATTCCCATCTCAGGACCGAAACAGATTCGGCCCGAGATCCTCGGCGACGTTGCCAGCACCAGCAGGGGAGCGGGGATGGCGGTGATATCGCATTACAATATCCAGCGCTCCATCGACATCTATGGCTCGGTGCAAGGGCGGGATCTGGGCGGCGTCGCTTCGGATGTCAATCGCATCGTGGACGCAAGTCGCAGCAAGCTCCCCCGGGGCGCGCAGCTTTTCGTCCGCGGCCAGATCGAGACCATGCGGACTTCTTTTCAGGGACTGCTGGGCGGGCTGATGCTGGCCATCGTACTGGTTTATCTGCTCATTGTGGTCAACTTCCAGTCGTGGCTGGACCCCTTCATCATCATCACCGCGCTACCCGCGGCATTGGCCGGAATCGTAATATTTCTCTTTATCACTCGTACCACGCTCAGCGTTCCGGCGCTGATGGGCTCCATCATGAGCGTCGGCGTCGGCACCGCCAATAGTATTCTGGTGGTGAGCTTCGCCAAGGAGCATCTGGCGGCGGAGGGCGATCCGGAGCGCGCGGCGCTTGAAGCCGGATTTACGCGTTTCCGCCCGGTGTTGATGACCGCGCTGGCAATGATGATCGGAATGGTTCCGATGGCCATAGGTATGGGCGAAGGCGGTGAACAAAATGCCCCGCTTGGGGCGCGCCGTAATCGGAGGTTTGATGTTCGCGACGGTTGCCACTCTCTTCTTTGTGCCCACCGTGTTCAGTCTTTTGCATCGAAGCCGGATCGTCAGCGATGCTGGAAAATAAGCCCATGATCGAATCCGAAGATCGAGCGGTAGAGCCTCGCCAGCGCTCCGGTTTCAGCAGCATGGCGCGATGGGCGCTCATTCTCCTCATCGTAGCCGTCGTTGTCGCCGTAGTTGTGGCGCGCGGCATCAGCTCACGGATCAAAGCGGCATCGGTCGTCAAGCAAGAAACGAATGAGTTGGCGGAGCCGACGGTCGCGACGATCCACCCTAAGCGGGGAGCGTTGAAGGATGAAGTGGTGCTTCCGGGCAACATTCAGGCCTTCACCGATTCGCCGATCTATGCGCGCGCCAGCGGATATTTGAAGCAATGGCATGTGGACATCGGTTCGCGCGTGAAAGCGGGACAGGTGCTGGCGGAAATCGACGCGCCGGAACTGGATCAGCAAGTCCTTCAGGCCAAGGCCAACCTGCAGCAGGCCCAGTCGGCGCTCGATCAGGCGATCGCCACTTACAACCAGGGAAAAGCGAATGAACAACTCGCCAGCGTCACGGCGCGCCGCTGGAGCAACCTGGCGAGTAAGGGTGTTGTATCCCGCCAGGAGAACGATCAATACCAGGCGCAATATGAATCCCAGACGGCTAGCCTTCAGGCGCTCGACAAGGCTGTGGCAGCGGCGCGGAATAATATTACTTCGGCTCAGGCCAATCTCGCGCGTCTCGAAGATTTACAGAATTATAAGACCGTGCGGGCGCCTTTCGACGGAGTAATCACCGCACGTAACACCGATATCGGCGCGCTCATCAACTCCGGCAATGGAGGGGCTGCACAGGAATTGTTCCACTTGGCCGCTACCTCCCGCCTTCGAGTTTATGTAAGCGTGCCCCAAGCTTATTCCCGCACCGCTGTGCCGGGAGTGACCGCGGATTTAACCTTGGCCGAGCTTCCAGGACGGCGCTTCCCGGGGAAAGTGGTACGGACCGCAGAATCGATCGACGCCGCGACCCGGACACTGCTCACCGAAGTGGATGTCGACAACTCCTCGGGGACGCTCTTGCCGGGGGCTTACGCCGAAGTGCATCTGAAGCTTCCCGCGCCCGTGCCGGCGCTGATCCTGCCGGTGAACGCGCTGATCTTTCGTAGCGAGGGATTGCAGGTAGGCGTGGTCCGGGACGGCGGCAAGGTCGAGCTTGTGCACATCATTCCCGGAAAGGATTACGGAACCGAGGTTGAGGTACTTTCTGGGATCGCGGAAAATGACTCGGTAATTTTGGACCCGCCCGATTCGCTCACTTCGGGGATGATCGTGCGCGTGGTGACGCCAAGCTCCTAAATCAACGACTTAGATAGGTGCATAGAAGCTTCTCGCATATCTGAGCTTATTGGCAAGCTATTTGCTGACCTAATCGCATGACTCGACAATTGACAAACGCTCTGCTTGGGGTGCTCCTCGGTTCTCTGCTGCTCGGTAGTGTGGGAGCATTTCTTCTTTTCGTTCCTCTTCTCTCGATCGCGGCGGTTGCCGTAATCCTGATGGCGTTGATCCTGATGTTTACGCTGGGAATCCACACCGGCGGCAGCCGAATTCAGGGGAGAAACAGCGCCCGCTTAACGTAATCCAGTTTGGGGAAGCGCGGGACCAGATAGTCGTTGGCTCCTTCCTCGACTCGGCCGGGGTCGATCTCAGTCCCCACAGGGCGCAGATCGCCATATCCCGAGTAGAGTTTATCCACCACGTCCATTCCCTCAATAACTTTGGCGAACGGAACAAAGCCTTGCTGGTCGAGAATCGTATTATCGGCGAGATTAATGAAGATTTCGGTTGCGCGCGTATTGGGGCCGGATTTCGCGAAGGCCAGCGCTCCACGCAAATTGTTCTCCTTCGGGGGATCGTCAACGATCAACAACTGGCGCCAGGCGCTGTGGACATCGTAATTGCGATTGACGCCGAACTGCGCGATGAACCCTTTCACTACACGGAAAAAACGGCCCTGGTCGAAGTAGCGTACCCGCACCAGTTCATGGAAACGGTCTACGCCCCTGGGCGCCCAGGCGCGTGTTGCCTCCACGATAAAATCTCCCTGCGAGGTCTCGAATTTCACGCGAAAAACGGGAGGGACCACAACTTTCGCAGGTCTATTGCAGGCGGATGGGAGCAAAGCCAGACAGGCCACGTAAACTGCGATTCTATGCACACGTTGCATTCCGCCAATTATCGCCCGTTTGATGCGATACCCAGGAGGAGATCCTGAAGAGGCCCGCGAGAATCTAAATGAGGCGGTCGCTCTAGTTCTGGACGCGAATCGCGCGATGGCTCTCTAATCCTGTCCCCCTCTCACCTGTACACCGACGCCTCCGAAAGCCGTCTATCGTTAGGATGAACTCGCAATATCATCCAATATCGAGGCGCAGCGTCCTCGCGCTGCTACCCTTATTCCAGGCCGGCCGCCTGCTCCGGGCACAGCAGCCGGACAAAACCTTTTCGACAGACGTCAAGGTAGTCAACGTATTTGCTACGGTTCGGAACAAGCAAGGCCAAATCGTTCGCGACCTTACCAAAGACGATTTCGTGCTGGAAGAGGACGGGCATCCGCAAACCATCCGCTATTTTTCAAAAGAATCGGACCTGCCTTTGACCCTCGGCCTGGTGGTGGACACAAGCGGAAGTCAGAGGCGCGTTCTAGACCAGGAGCGTAATGCCAGCTCCACTTTCTTGGATCAGGTTATGCGCCAGAACAAGGACATGGCCTTCGTGATCCACTTCGATAGCGAAGTGGAGTTGCTTCAGGATCTCACGTCATCGAGAAAGGATTTGCAGGCGGCGATTTCCCAATTGGAAGTGGGACCGCCTCGTCAATTGCAGCGGCCGGGCTCGCAATACCCGGGTGGCGGAGGAGGACGCCGCGGAGGAGGCGGCACTTCGCTCTACGATGCGGTGCTGCTGGCCTCCGATGAGGTGATGAAAAAACAAACCGGCCGTAAGGCGCTTATTGTGATGTCCGATGGCGTGGACAACGCGAGCAAATCGACTCTGGCGGATGCAATCGAGTCGGCGCAGCGTTCCGATACGCTGGTCTACTCTATCCTGTTCGCCGACGAAGAGGGATATCAGAATCCCCTGGTTGGCTTTGGCGGACGCGGCATAGGAAGGCGTGGGGGCATGGGCCGGATGCCACCTGCCCGTCCGGACGGGAAAAAAATTCTGGAGCGGCTTTCAAGGGAGACCGGCGGTGGATTCTTCGAAGTTTCCAAGAAACAGCCCATCGAGAAAACCTTTGATCAGATTCAAGACGAGCTACGCAGCCAGTATAGTCTCGGTTATACCTCGGACAGCACAGACGAGAGCGCCGGATACCGGAAGATCCATCTCACCACTACCCAGAAGGGAATGGTGGTGCAGGCTAGAGAGGGGTATTACGCCACGACCTAGGAACGTGGCGGTTCAGTTCTTCGCGCCGCCGCTACTGATGCTGGTATCAACCTGACCGGGCGCGATCTCGCCCCAGATCCACTGGCTGAACCACTCATAGTTGTGTTCCATCACAGCACGTTGCTGCTTGGGCTTGTCGATCACGTGGCCGAAACCCTTATAGACGATCATCCGCACCGGCACGCCGCGATCCTTTAGGCCGCGATACAGTTCGTACGCGTTCGGAATGGGCACGCGCTTATCCAGATCGCCGTGCTGAATCAACGTCGGAGTTCTGGCCCGGTTAATATACGTAATCGGCGACGTTTTGCGATAAATTTCCGGATCTTCCCATGGCGTAGCCTTTAAATAATCGCGCGTGAACGGGCGATTATCGGTACTCACATAGTAGGTCATCCAGTCCGAAATACCCGCGCCGACCGATACCGCCTTAAAACGGTCGCTGTAGGTAGCAAGGAATGCTGCGATGTAGCCGCCCTGGCTCCATCCCATTGCGCCCACGCGATCGCGATCGATGTAACCTTTCGCGATCAGGGCGTCGACTCCACTGATGATATCTTCGGCATCTCCGATTCCGAGATTTCTGACGTTTAGCGATCGGAATTTTTCTCCGTACCCAGCCGAGCCGCGGTAGTTGGGCCGCAAAATTACCGCGCCCTTGGCCGCGAACATCTCGATCGGATAGTTTCGGTCCCCAGTCAGATCCAGCCGATCGAGACTGGTGGGGCCGCCGTGAATCACCACCAGCAGGGGATATTTCTTCGCGGGCGCGAAATCGGATGGCTTGATCAGAACGCCCTCAATGGGAGTCCCATCCTTCGATTTCCACGCAAACGCCTCACGGGTAGCCAGCTTGAATCCCTTAAGCTGATCCTTCAAGCTCGTCATCGGCTGCGGGTGGAAGGGGGACACGGCGGATGTGCAGATTTCGCCATAGCGGTTCGGCCCGGCGCAAACGAATACGGCGCGCGAAAAATCCTGCGTAAAACTGACCTGGTCCAGTTCGAGATCCGCGGGCGAGCTCACGCGCTCGATCGCGCCGCTGATCGGATTCATTCGGTATAGGTGTGAGGCGGTGTGCTGCGCCGCCTCGAAGTAAATTCCTTGCGGACCCCAATCGGTCAGGTGAAGGTCCTCGTCGAAGGATTCACCCAGCAGGCGCGGCTGGCCGCCATCGGCGTGCACAATCGCGATCCGCTGATTCAGATAAGAATGATCGAGGCCGTTGGCGGTTTCGTAGGCGATCTCTCCACCGTCAGGCGACCAGACCGGGTTGTGATCCGGACCCGGCGTGTCCACCAGTTTCTTCACGTATTTATCGGACAGGCGCACCACGTACACGTCGGCTGTGCCTGCGCTCGCCAGGTTGGGTTCGCGGGTGGCGCTGAAGGCGATGCGCTTCGAATCCGGAGACCATTGGAACTCCGTCACGCTGAATTCGGTCCCGGTGGTAAGGGCCTCGGGCTTGGCTTTTTCTTCGTCGACCTTGAGCACAAAGATATGGCTCATGGCGTAATCGCCTTCGACAATCTCGAACTCATCTCTCGCCGACTTGGGTTCGATTCCCGACGATGTAAACGCGATCCGGTGTCCGTCGGGCGACCATTTAAAAGCTTGAATGCCGCCATCGACATGCGTGAGCTGGGTGGCTTCACCTCCGGCGGGCGAAATCATGTAAATCTGCTTGCTTCCGTCGCGGTCGGAGAGAAACGCCAGCCGCTTCGAGTCCGGCGCCCAACGCGCCTCACTGCTAGATTTTTTGGCGTGCGTGAGCTGGTATCGTTCGCCTGTGGCCGGCATTGTCATCCAGATCTGGGTCTCGAACGAGTTCTCCTCCCAGTTGGTTTCAGAAACCGTGTAGGCAATGAAGCGTCCGTCGTTGGAGATGCGGGGAGATCCTGCTGTCTTGAAATTGAGCGACTGTTCAAGGGTGGGCGTCTGCGCCGCCAGGGTAAATGCGGTCAATAAAAACAGCAGCCCTCGCATAACGGTTCCTCAAACCCGGTCCATCGCCAGAAATTCCTGAATGTGCGGGTGCTCCGATTTTTCGAGATCGCCCACCGGTCCGAAAAAAATGGCTTTCCCTTCGAACAGCACCACCACCCGGTCTGCTACCTGACGCATAAGGTCGAGATCGTGCGTCACCACCACGCCTGTGAGATGCAACTGCGTTTTCAGCCGCAGCATGACCTTGATCAGGTGATCGGACATGATCGGATCGACCATGGTGGTGGGTTCATCGTACAGAATGCACTCGGGTTGCGCGGCCAAAGCGCGGGCGATCGCGACGGCACGTTTGTAGCCGGTGGAAAGGTCAACCGGGTAATGGTCCTTATATTCAGCCAAGTCCACCAGCCGTAGAAGGCCATCCACTACATCTTCTTTGTTTTTAGCATCGTAATCCTCGCGCAACTCCAGCGAGAACAGGATGTTCTCTCCCACGGTAAGAGAGTCGAACAAAGCTCCGGACTGAAATACCATCGTCACTTTTTTGCGGATTCGCCGCAGCTCGGCCTCTTTGAAATCGGTGATGTCGAGATACGAAACGATCACCCGTCCGGCATCCGGCTTCAGAAAACCCATGATGTGGCCCAGAGTAACCGATTTTCCCACTCCGCTTCGCCCGATGATGGCCAGAGTCTCCCCGGCGTCCACATGGAAGCTGACATCGACTAAAACCGGGTGGTCGAACGTCTTATAGACGTTGCGGAACTCAATATAGTGCTGTGCGGCTGTTTGCGCCCCGTTGGGCGGAGAGGGATTCATCGCCTGCTCCATTCCTCGGGAGTATTCATGTTGGCCAGCAGCGAAGGATCGATCACAGGCCACGTAATGGCACGAAGATCAGAAACAAAGTCATGCATTTTCAGCGCATTTCGCGCGATCGCGGCCCCTGCGAGATCGCGACACCGGCGATGATAGACGGCGCACAAAGGATCGAGTCCAGCGGCCGTTTTCGGGACGACACAGTCGGCTCCGGCGATCTCGGCGGCGCGGAACAGGGCATCCAAAAATTCGGGCGTTACGGAGGGCATATCGCAGGCCAAAATAAGATTCCAGTCGGCCCGGGTGACGCTCAGGGCGCTGAAAACCCCGCCGAGTGGGCCACATCCTGCAATACGGTCTTCAATTACCGGATATCCGAGCCGGCAGTAGCGTTTCCGCGGGCCGACCAGCGTGACGGGGCCCGCAACCTGCAGCACGCGAGCGGCGATTTGCTCAATCAAGGTCGAGTCATCCAGGGGAAGGAAAGCCTTGTCGCGGCCCATACGAGTGCTGCCGCCGCCAGCCAGCACAAAGCCCTCGCGCGAGCGACTGCCACCGTGCCCGGGGGTGCGCACCGCGCCCTGCGCGCTCATGAGATGATGATACCGTATGCCAGGTCCGGGTACAGGGGTATCGTGAGCTTGAACAAAAAAGTGTATATTTGTTTCATAGTCACGCTTTATGCTAGCCGCCTCCCCCCTTCGCGCGGCGGATCAGTCCAGTGTTCTGGTCGTCCGCGCCGATCCGCGTACCGGCCGTCTGGTGCGCAGAATCGTAATTACCCCTCGCGCGGCCTCCAACAGCCCGGCTTTGCCCGTGGCGGATATTCGCGGACTGGTCGATCAGGCGGCGCGCGCCCATGATGTCGATCCTCTTCTGGTCCACTCGATGATCCAGGTGGAGAGCAACTATAACCCCTATGCGGTGTCTCAAAAAGGCGCGGAAGGTCTGATGCAGTTGATGCCCCCGACGGCGCGGATGCTCGGAGTCAGCAACAGCTTCGATCCGGGGCAGAACATCGAGGGTGGCGTAAAATATTTTAAATATCTGCAAGGTGTGTACAAAGACGACCGGCTCGCGCTGGCAGCATATAATGCCGGCCAGGGCGCGGTAGAGAAGTACCGGGCCATGCCGCCGTATCCGGAAACGCAGAATTACGTTAACCAAGTCGGCAAACGTTACAACGAAGCTCGCCTTGCTGCTAGTGGGTTAACCGCCAGTACGCCGACAGCTCAGCCGCCTGTTCAGGCGCTTGAGCCCATGGCGCAGACGACAGAGGCGCCGCATCCGAAGCTGGAGCAGTTTATCGACGAGAATGGCAGGCTGCATCTCAGGACCGTGGATTAACGCACACCGCGCGTCGCGCGGAATGCTTTTGTCCGGCGCTGTGCTGGCCGTAAGTGTGTGTTTCGGGGTGGAGACCGCACCCTGCAAGGTGACCGCCGTCCGCTTCTGGTCGCTCGGCGAGGTGACACGCGTTGCCATCGAGATTTCTTCCGAGTTTGACTACAAGCCGGAGCGGCTCACCGGCCCCGATCGCCTGTTCTTCGATATCGAAGGCGCGCGGCCGGCGATGGGAACCCAGGGCATGTACGTCGTGCCGGTGGGAGACGCGCTGCTTAAGGAAATTCGCGTAGGCGAAACGCATCCAGGAATGACGCGCGTGGTGCTCGACTTGCAACAATACGCGGAGTTCACAGCCTCGCAGCTTTCAAGCCCGAACCGGCTGATGATCGAATTGCGATTGAAAGAGCATCCGTTCCCTCCTGCAACCGCCAGCATGACCGGATCGAAGATGCTCACCGATCGCCCCTCGCGCGCCCTGGAACCAGACCTACTGCTCGCTGCCAACAAAGTGGACGCCAAACCCGAGACGCCAGTGCAGCCGATTCTTGCGCCCGAGCCAGCCCTGGCTCTCTCCACCCACCGCAGCGCTACACCGGTTCCAGTATCGGGGGCATTGCCCGCAAAGAGAAACGCGGACGGGGATCGTTCGCTCACTCGTGTTCTGGGTCTCAAACTCGCCCGAGTCGTGCTCGATCCGGGTCACGGGGGAAACGATGTCGGGACCCATGGACCCACCGGCGTGTACGAGAAAGATGTGGTGCTCGACATCGCGCAGCGTCTGGGCAAGCTGCTTGAGGAACGCCTTGGTACCCAGGTGATCTACACACGGTCCGACGACGCCTATGTTCCGCTCGAGGAGCGCACCAGTATCGCGAACGATCGCAAAGCCGACCTGTTCCTATCCATTCACGCCAATTCTTCGCCGGATCGAGTGGTCGCGGGCGTGGAGACCTTTTACCTGAACTTCACCACCTCCCGGGCCGCCCTGGACGTGGCCGCACGCGAGAATGCCAGCTCGGAGCGCTCCATTTTCGAGCTGAAGGAGCTACTCCAGAAGATTGCGCTGAAGGACAAGATCGACGAATCCCGTGAGTTCGCGACCCGTCTGCAGACTTCGCTCTACAGCCTGTCCGCGAAAGGCAACGCAGCAGCCGCAAAGAATCGCGGCATCAAAAAGGCTCCCTTCGTGGTGCTGATCGGCGCGTCGATGCCCAGCGTGCTGGCCGAGATCGGATTTTTGACCAACTCCGCCGACGAAGCGCTCCTGAAGCGGCCCGAGCATCGCCAAAGAATCGCAGAGGCTCTGTACAAGGGCATCGCCAACTACGCCGACACACTCAGCCACTTTCAGGTCGCCAAGCGTAACTAGATCAAATCCCATGCAAAATCCAAAAACGTTGTTCCGTCTAGACGGCAGAATTGCCCTGGTCGCTGGCGCGGGAGCGGGCATCGGCCGTGCCGCCGCGATCGGCCTCGCAGGAGCCGGGGCCACGACCCTGTGCGCGGATATTAACCAGAAAGGCGCTGAATCGGTCGCGGAGGAAATTCGGGCGGCCTCTGGTAAGGCTGAGGCGCTGGTTCTCGACATCACCGATGAGACGGCCGTCGCCAGTGCGGTCGGCCAGATTCAGCAAAAGCACGAACACATCGACGTGCTGGTGAGTACGCCCGCGGTCAATTTCCGAAAGCCGCTGCTCAGCTATACTGTGGCGGAGTTCGATAAAGTCCTCCGCTTGAACCTGACGGGCACCTTCCTGATCGCGCAGGCGGTGGGGCGGATTATGAACGAGAGGAAGGCGGGCAGCATCATTCTGCTGTCTTCGATCCGCTCGATTACGGTAGAACCGGGCCAGGGCGCTTACGCGACCACCAAGGCCGGCCTGGTGCAACTGGCCCGCACCTTTGCGGCGGAGTTCGGGCCGGCTGGCGTGCGCGTGAACTGTATTGCCCCCGGCGTCGTTGAAACACCCCTGACGGCCCCTATCAAGAACCGCCCCGAGTGGTACAACGCCTATGCCAATAAAAACGCATTGGGCCGCTGGGCCAATGCCGATGAGATGGCCGGGCCAGTGGTGTTCCTCGCCTCCGACGCCAGCAGCTATGTTACCGGAGCGGTTTTATTTGTCGACGGCGGATGGACGGCGATAGACGGACGCTTCCAACCGCCGGTGTGATCGTTTCCAGAATAGCGAGACTATAACGAAGCGTTCGCCCACAGAGGAAATTCTTGCGGCGAGGCGTGAACGGAGGGATTCCCCGCCGCCCGGCAGGCTCGCAGCAGACGTTCGGCGGCTTCTACTTCAAGCGGGGTAGAGAAATAAAATCCTTGCCCCAGATCGCACCCCAGACGGACCAGTTCATTGAGCTGCCACTCCGTTTCGATGCCTTCGGCGACGACGCTCATATGCAGGGCATGGGCCAGCTTGACAATAGTTTCGACCACCGCGGCGCCGTCGGAATTGGGCGTGAGCCGGCTGATGAACGACCGGTCAATCTTTAGAGAATCGAAATGAAGATTTCGCAGATAACTCAGTGAGGCATAGCCCGTGCCGAAATCGTCCAGCTTAAAACCGACGCGCAAGGCCTTAAGACTTCCTAACGCTTCCTCGGCGGCCTCGAGGTCGGTCATCAGCGAGCTTTCGGTCAATTCCAGCTTCAGGGTCTCGGGGGCAATGCCCGTTTCAGCGAGGATTCTTTTCACGCAGTTCACTAAAGTTGGATCGAGCAACTGCTTGACCGACACATTCACATTGATGCTCAGCGGTAAAGGCGTGGGAAAGCCCGCCTGCCAGGTCTTCAATTGCCGGGATGCTTCCCAGAGAATCCACTCACCGATCGGTACGATCAGGCCGGTTTCTTCCGCCAAGGGAATGAAATCGCAAGGGCTCAACAGACCGCGCCGAGGGTGACGCCAGCGCATTAAAGACTCGAATCCGACCATGGCCCTCGTCGCGAGGTCGATTTTGGGCTGATAGACTGCCAGCAATTCGCCATGTTCTACCGCGTGGCTCAACTCGCCTGCGGTGGTCCGGCGGGCTTGGGCGCGCGCCCGGAGGCCCGAGTCGAATATCTGCCAGCAATTTTTGCCAAGCTCCTTGGCGCGGCACAGGGCCAGATCGGCATCGCGAAGATACATTTCAGCCGTAGGGACCGGTGAGTCGACGCCCGGCGCGATACCCAGGCTTGCGCCAATCGAGATCTGGAGCCCATGGACCATGACCGGACGGCGTATTGCCGATAAAATCGCCTCCGCCAACACCAGCAGTTTATTCACGCTTTCGAAATGTTCGATAAGCACTCCAAACTCATCGCCGCCTGTCCGGGCCATGGCAGCCTCCGGAAGACCGCACGCCGAGAACGTTTCCTTCAGCCGCGTGGCCACTTCGATGAGCAGTTGATCGCCGGTCCCATGGCCATAGCTGTCGTTCACGAGCTTGAAACCGTCCAAATCGAGCAGCAGTAACGCCAGGAGCGTAGGCGCCGCTGCGCTCTCCTGCCGCGCGACTGCATCCTTCAGGCGATCCATGAGATCCAGCCGGCTACCTAACCCGGTGAGCGGATCGAGCAGCGTCAACGTGCGGCCGGCATTCAATCGCGACAGTTGAGCCTGAATCCGCGCCGTGACATCCGGCATGTCCACCGGCTTGACGACGTAATCGTTCGCTCCCTGATCCAGAGCCTCGACGATGGTTCGGGTCTGGTCGTCGGCCGTAACCATAATGACCGGCAGCTCGCTCTGCGAATAGGTGGCGCGAAGCAGCCTGAGCAGGTCGAGCCCGCTCATCCCCGGCATCATTTGATCGAGCAACACCAGATCGTACTGACAGCGGCAGATCTTCTGAAGTGCAGATGGACCGTCCTCGGCGACTTCCACGGCGTAGCCTTGCCGCGTCAGACGGCGCGAAAGCATGTCGAGGTTATCCGTATCGTCGTCAATCAGCAAGAGCCGGTTCGAGTCGGGGGCCAAACGTTTCTCCGTAACCGGACGCGGTTATCCGCGCCCAGTCTTTCGTTTCGGCCGTACTTCTCGATTCTTGAATCAGCTAAGGTGAAACATCCGTAGCTGGTCTGCCTTGCTGGAAGGACTAAGGCATTAGCTTGAAAACTGAATAAAGCTTTGCCCTCGTGCTCTTACCAGTTATGTTGCGGTCCGTCGTTTATAGGTAGAGCGTGGGTCAGCGTTCAAGCAGCGGCACGCAGGGTTCTAGGCGAGTCTCGCCTCCGTCGTTGACCGCGAAAGATGGTCCCTCGGTCGGTCCCTTCGACCCGGAACGTGCCGGACGCTCTGAGCCGCTCCACAACGTTCCGCCGGCGTACTCGCCGTCCTTGCGCAGCGCGTAAAAATTGATGCCAATCGGCGCTAATCTTTGGCGGTCGTTATCAAAGTTGCGAGCCACACGCTTCAGGGCATCGTTAATCGCTTCTTTGGGCGACATGCCGTGGCGCATGTTTTCGACGATGGTGTGCGCTCCACAGATACGGATATTCTCTTCTCCGCGGCCGGTCGATCCGGCCCCCCCGACTTCCTGATCCACATAGAGACCGGCGCCGATGATAGGCGAATCTCCCACACGGCCGGCAATCTTCCAGGCCAGACCGCTGGTGGTGGTGACACCAGACATTTCGCCCTTCTCATTCAGCGCCAGGCAATTGATCGTGCCTTTGATCGGGTGCAGGGCCATTTCCACGGCCCAGGCGAGCTTCTCTTCGCTCGCTTGCGGGAACATGTTCTTTAAACTGGCGGTGGGCTTGTAATTGGGCGGAGTATCGAGGCCAGGACCCCAGTTGCTATGGCCGGATTTGTCCTTCAGGCTTTGCTTCCAGACCAGCCAGGCGAGGCGCGCGTCCTCATTGATGTCGTAAACCTTGTAACCCATGTCTTCGGCGAACTTGGTCGCTCCCGCGCCCACCAGCATGATGTGGTCGGTCCGGTCCATCACCAGCTTGGCGACCTTCGAGGGCGTCTTCACATTGCCGATTCCGGCCACAGAGCCGCAGCGGCGCGTGGGCCCATGCATCACGCTCGAATCGAGCTCGACAACGCCATCCTCGTTGGGAAGACCAGCCCAGCCGACCCCATGCTGCCCCGGATCTTCCTCGACTGTATTGACGCCGGCGATAACGGCGTCGAGCGTGTCGCCGCCGGATTTGAGGATCTCCATCGCGCGCCCGCAGCAAGCCTTCAACCCGTTACTGCTCGAAATGACGATATTCTTCGGCCCAGCCGCCGAAATCTGCTGGTCCGTTGCCGCGGCCGCAGCCAGAGCCGCGGATGCCCGCATCCACTGCCTTCTATTGATGACCATAATTTCTGGTCTCCTTGTCGAAGGAGTATATCACTTGCGGTCGGGAGTCGGAAGCGCGCTATTTCTTCGCTCCGCTCCACTCCAAATATGACTTGAAATCGCTTTGGCCTGCCATGCGCATTTGGAATTTGCCCTGCATCACCCGTCCCTTTAGTTCATACGTCAACCGGAACTGCGGGCCGGCCGTTGGAGCGGAAATAAATACAGCCGTATTCGGCTCGGGAACAGTGACATCGTAATGGATTACGTGCCCTTCGTTGTCGAAATAGATGGCCTTTAGCGGCAGTCCTGGTGAGTCCTGATAGACATAAAGGAGATCGCCGTGTTCGCAGTCGAAATCGGCGGGACCCTTGCATCCCGCAGTTGCGGTATGCCGGGCGAGGACATGATTTCGGAGCTCCAACTGGAACATATACGTGCCTGTTCCCGTCGCTCCTGCAGAACCGCTTTGCGTCGCGGCTTCCCATGTGCCCAGCAGGAATCGCAATGGCTGCCATGGATCGGCGGCTGGAGTCTGCGGTTGGCCCTGTACGCGGAGGGCGGTGCCGAGTAAGGCCGTGACTAGGAGTTGTTTGATCATCATTCGTTTCACCTTTTCGCCGATCAGTCCATAATCCATCGTAAATTGCCGTCATTCACTGAGACCCTCCTCCTATAACTTTGGATCGCGCGCCATTGGGACCTCCTAATGAGAGCTGAATCCGCTATCCACGAACACGGTCTTTCCCCCGACCACCGTCATGAGCACTTTCATTTGTTCAATTCGCTTAGCTGGGACGGTCAAGATATCTTCGGCGAGAACCACGAAGTCGGCCAGCTTGCCAGGCTCAATCGATCCCTTAATTTTGTCTTCAAACGTCAGCAGGGCGTTGTTAATCGTGCTGAGGCGCAGCGCCTCTTCGCGGGTGATCTTCTGATCTGGGCCGAGGACGCCTCCGCTGATGGTGTCGCGCGTTACGAAATGATAAATGGTCCAGAGCGGCGGATATGGAACCACCGATGAGTCCGTTCCCGACCCGACATTGATTCCGTGATCCAGGTATGCGCGTACCGGCGTAACCCATGCCGCCCGCTGCGGTCCCCAGTAGCGCACCAGGCTCGGGCCGGCCAGATAGAGGTGATCCTGCACCGTGACAAAAACACCCAGCGCTTTGATCCGCGCGAACTGCTCTTCGTGGGGAAGAAATCCGTGTTCGATGGCCCAGTGCTTCCCGACGATCGAGTGCTCGGCATTCGCAGCCTCATAACCGGCGAGCACTTCGTCGATGGCCGCATCACCGACCGCGTGCGTGCCCACGCGCCAGCCCAGCCGATTGAGCTCCTTCACGATGCCTATGTAGCGATCCGTGGGAATTAGCTGAAGTCCGCGATAGGTGTGATCTTTTCCGTAGGGTTCCTCGTAAGGCTCCCGCAGAAAGCCTCCCTCGAAGCCGCCGTCGGCGATCAGCTTCATGCCGGAGATGCGAAGCCACTCGTCGCCCTCGTCGGGCTTCACGCCCGAGCTTTCGATGAAGGCCCGCACCTTGGCTGCATCCGGATCGGGCGGCGCCATAAGCAGCGCATTCACGCGCATGGTCAGCACTCCGCGCCGCTTCATTTCCTGAAGCAGATGGTATTGATCGAGGCTGATGCCGGGATGGCGCACGCTGGTCAGGCCCGCCGCGTTGAGCGTCCGGTATTGCGCGATCCACATATCGATCTGCTGCTCGCGGGTCATTTTGTTTTCGGGCAGGGCCACCAACCGCCGCGCTTTATCGACCAGCTCTCCATTCGGCTCGCCGTCCGAATAGCGGCTGATTTGCCCGCCATCCGGCGCTTTGGTGGTTTTGTCGATATGCCATTTCGCGAGCGCGGCCGAGTTCACGATGTATTCGTGACCGCCCCGAACTAGAATGACCGGATTATTCGGCGATACCGTATCGAGGTCCCGGCGCAGAGGCAGCCGCTGCTCCTTGAGCTGCGCTTCATGCCAGTCCCCGTTTGAAAAAACGATTTCTCCGGGTTTCGCGGTCTTCACGCGCGCGGCGACCGCCGCCAGCACGTCCGCGAGCGATCTCGCTCTCGATAAATCCACGCCAGGGCCGCCGCCGGCGTTATGCAGATGACTATCTTCGAGTCCCGGCACAACGGTCCGGCCACCGAGATCGACCACTCGCGTAGCTGGACCGGCGAGCTTGCGGATATCCGCATTCTTGCCGACTGCCGTGAACTTATCGCCGGAGACGGCGAAGGCTTCGGCTATCGAGAAGCGCGGGTCGACGGTAACGACTTTGCCGTTGATGTAAATTGTGTCGGCGCAGTGTCCTTGTGCGGAAACGAGCGCTGCCGCGACTCAAGGTCAACAGAAATAACGCGAATTCTCATGTATCGCCTATTGTAGCCGCGCGCTGATGGTACTATACTAGACCAAACCGCGAAAGGACAAGATGCGATTATTGACGCTGTTCCTGGCTGTCAGTGCGCTGCTGAGCGCGGAAAAACCCGGTGTATCCGAGTGTTTCAAAGTAAATTCGCTGATCAGAATGGATGTGGAGCACTATTGGGCGAACTGGACCAATGCATGTTCCTACACCATCGATGCAGTATACGTCATCGTGGGATTTGAGGACAACGCCAGAAATCCGGTCGGTAAAGGCGTGTGGGGCTCTGCATTATGTCACTCCGGGAGACCATCGGGTCATCAGGTTCTCGACTCCCGCGAGTGTTTCCGACTACGATTTCGTGAGGGTGCGGAAAATCACCACAAATTCGGAAGAAGCGCTGCATTAGAATCATGAAATATTTAGCGCTGGGCGTTTTGATATTCGGGACACCGATTTGGATTTGCGGCTCCGGTTGTGAAATGCCCGGATCTCATGGCCATCTCTTTTGGCTCGGAAGTGAAAATTGCATCGGCGACCTTGGTGGCCGCCACGTCCGCGACGCCCGAACATTGCGACGTTCGCGGAACCATCTGGCCGGAAGCTGGGTTTGCAGTGAAGCTTCCCACCACATGGAACAACCGGTTTTATATGGCTGGGAACGGCGGGACTGCGGGAACCATCAGCCTCGCGGCGATGGATACAGGCCTTGCGTAAAGGCTACGCGACCGCATCCACGGATACCGGGCATAACGCCGAAAAAGAACCTCTCGCGGTTTTCGCGTATCCCAGCCCCACCAATCCCAATGCGGATCGAAAGGCGATCGACTTCGATTATCAGGCGGTCCATGAAACGGCGGTTCTGGGGAAAAAGATGATCCAGGCCTATTATGGCGAGGCGCCTCGCTACTCATACTGGGTGGGTTGCTCGACAGGCGGGCGTCAGGGAATGGCGGAGGCGCAGCGGTTTCCGGAAGATTTTGATGGCCTGGTGACCGGGGCTCCGCAGATTGCCGCGACCGGCTCCAACATGCGCATCCTGTGGAACGCGCAAGCCCAGAGCGGGTCCGGAGAGATCGCAGCCGGCAAGCTGCCTTTACTCGCGAAAGCGGTCTATCAGAAGTGCGACGCAGATCGACGGACTTGAGAGACGGCTTGATCGACGATCCCCGCAAATGCAATTTCGATCCGGAACGCGACCTTGCTAAATGCCCGGCGGGGACAGATGGAGCAGACTGCTTCAGCGCCGGTCAGATCGAAGCTCTGAAAAAGATTTACGGCGGTGTGAGGAAGTCCGATGGAACGTTAATCTTTCCCGGCCAGCCCCTCGGCTCAGAGATCGCGGCGCAAGGAGGCCGGGGCGGCCCGAGAAGCGGCTGGGAAGGGATCATCGCCGGGTCCCACAACCCATCCGTCGAGCGATCGGAGAGCTACATGAAATTCATGTTCCTCGATCCGCGCCCCGGGCCGTCCTGGAATTACACGATGTTTAATTTCGATACCGATCCGGCCAAGAATGGCGGGGCCGGCTTCCAACATCGATGCAGCTGAACCCGGATCTAAGGCCGCTGAAACAGCATGGTGGAAAGATCCTGCACTATCACGGATGGGCAGATCCATTGATTAATCCACTGGAGTCGGTGGCTTATTACGAATCCGTGGTCAAAAAGATGGGCGAGAAAGAAACTAGCAGACTTCTACCGCTTCTATGTGGTTCCGGGAATGTTCCATTGCAACGGCGGTCCCGGATGCGGAAACGTGGATTGGTTTGCTCCAGTAGTCGACTGGGTCGAAAAAGGGATCGCTCCCGATAAGCTGATCGGCTCCCACCAGGAAGGCGGCAAGAGCACGAGAAAGCGGCCTCTTTGTCCTTATCCGCAGGTCGCCCGGTATAAAGGGACGGGCAGCATTGACGCCGCGGAAAACTTCACCTGCGTACGCGCCATAAACCTCTCATGAAATCTCAGAATGAAGTCTTCGACGAAGCCCAGGAAGGTACGCGGCGCCGCACCGAAGCCGAATCGACTCACGCCCGTAACAACAGTCGCACGCGCCATCTGTTCGCGGCTCTCGCGCTCTGCACAATAACGCTGCTGGCTTTTTCAAATTCCTTCAGCGCAGGATTCGTGCTCGACAACAAAGGGCTTCTGCTCGAAGATACCGCGCATCCGGGAAGCCACCTGGGACAATGTCGGCCTGATCTTTCAACACACTTATTGGTGGCCTCAGGGCGAATCCGGACTTTATCGCCCGCTCACGACCCTTTCCTATCTTTTCAATTATGCGGTTCTGGGGAATGGCGACCAGCCGGCCGGATATCACTGGATCAATTTCTTCCTGCACGCAGGCAACGTTCTTCTGGTTTACATTCTGGCGCTGAAGCTTATTCGCAAATTCTGGCCTTCGGTTTTCGTCGCCGCGCTGTGGGCCGTGCATCCGGCGCTCACCGAATCCGTGACCAATATGATCGGACGCGCGGACCTGCTGGCCGGGATGGCCCTGCTGAGCGGATTCCTGATGTATCTCAAGAGCACGGAGGCGGCCGGGTGGACATCGGATCGCTTGGCTCGCCGGCCTGATGGCCGTGACGACCGTGGGAGTATTTTCGAAAGAGAGCGCGGTCGCGATTCTCGGCGTGATCGTGCTGTACGAGCTCACCTGGTGGAAAGAGCGCAAACACGGGTCGGACTTGCTCTTGGGATGCCTCGCCATTCTCCCGCCATCTGGCAGCAATGCTGTATCAGCGATCCGTCGTGCTCAGCCGCGCCTTGCCCGCGGAATTTCCGTTCACCGATAACCCCATCGTCGGGAGCGGGCTTCTGGATCGGGCGTCTGACCGCGATCAAAGTGATCGCCCGTTATCTGTGGCTGACCTTTTGGCCGGCGAATCTTTCAAACGATTATTCCTACTCGCAGATTCCTCTCGCCCGCGGAAGCGTTCAAGACTGGATCGCGTGGATGGTCGTGCTGCGCCGCGCTCGCCGGAGTCGTCCTGCTGTACCAGTGGAACCGCACCGCCTTCTTCTTTGCGTGCTTCGCATTTGTGACGTTGGTTCCGATGTCGAACCTGCTGTTCCCGATCGGCACGATCATGGCCGATCGATTCTTATATCTCCCATCCATCGGTCTGCTGGCCTGCCTGGTGCTTGCGATTTACTCTATCGCTCAAAGACCCGCACTGGCGCGTTTCGCTGCCTGTGGTGCTGTGCCTGATCGCGGCCGGATTCGCGATCCGCACATGGGCGCGGAATCTGGACTGGAAGGACGAGCTCTCCATGGCCAGAGCCGGCGTCCGGACCAGCCCCAACAGCTTCAAGACTCACGATGCTCGCGGCCTTCTTTATGCATCCGACCCAACCCACGCCAACATCGACAGCGTCATCAAGGAAGCGGACCGGAGCCTGGCGATTCTCGACCCGCTTCCGGATTCGCTCAATATGCCGGACGCTTACCGGCTAGCGGGTTCCTACTATCTCGAAAAGGGCGACCTGTTGTCCCACAGCAAGCGCCAAAGAGGCCAGCCGGGAATGGTATCAAAGAGCGCTTCAGATTTTGCTCCGCTGCATTTCGATCGACAAGAGCGCGCGCGCCGTATATCACGCAAAATCTCAAAACGCAAACATCAACGCTCGCCCAGTTCGGGAGATCCCGAGGCATACCGGTTGCTTTCCGCAGTTTATTTCCGATTGGGCGACGCGGACAAATCCTTCGATGCGGCCACCGAGGCGCCGTGCTCTGGACCCGCTGATCCGGACGTTACCAGCAGATCGCCAGGCGTTTATCTGGTCAAGGGACGCGGAGATGATGCCGCCGTCGAGCTGATGAAAGGAATGTTGATCACTTCCGATGCGGGCCTTCGCCAGGAGCTGCTGGATCTATACCGCAGCGGCCTCGACTCCAAGGAGCTGCGCAGTGATTTCGGGGCCTCGCGGACCGGCTATCAATCCTGCCTGCGAGATCGTTCATAAACATCTCTGCGCGGCTTCGGTCGATACCGTAAAGGCGCGTCTGCAAACCGGGCGGCGCGATCTCGCCGAGAAGCAGAAGAAAAGTTTTCTGAACGATTACGGTTGTCCGGCGGCCCCGCTGAATCAGGCTCTACCAGATTGACGAGCCTGCCGGATTAACGCAGTCCAGCATCTTCGGCCGCGACTTTCGCAATGGCGGCCCAGTCCAAATCGCCATAACCGCGAGCAATCCCGCTCAGGAAATGATCGTGAACCAGACCTGCCAGCGGCATAGGAGTCGCGGTCTCATCGCCAGCGGCCAGCACCAGCTTGGCATCTTTCAGCCCTAGAAGCATTTTGAATCCTGCCGGTTCAAACTGCTGCTCTCCCGCGATCTTGCCGTAATTTGCGAGAACCGGCGACTGAAACAGGCCGTTAACGATCTCCAGGAACAGATCGGGATTCAAGCTCGGATTTACGGCACAGCGCAAAGGCCTCGCCTATGGATTCGAGCATCGACATAATCATGAAGTTGCCGGCAAGCTTGAGCACATTGGCCTGAAACGGCTGATCGCCAACCTTGAATACCTGGTGTCCCACGGCCTCGTACAACGGCTTACAGCGCTCGATGGCATCGTTGGGACCGGCGGCGACCACGACCAGCTTGGCTGCCTCGGCCGCTTGCGGACGTCCGAATACGGGAGACGAAATGTACACCTGACCGGCTTGACGATGCGCCTCCGTGAGCCGGCGCGCCATCGCGGTGCTGATGGTGCTCATGCCGGTGTGAATCGCGCCGGGAGGCAAGCTGGATAAGATTCCGTTTTCACCGAACACCACCTGCTCCACGGCGTTGTCGTCGGCGAGCATGGTCGCGACCACTTCCCCGCGGCAGGCCGCGCCGGGATTATCCGCCACTTTCGCACCATCGCTCTGGAGCGCATCGGCCTTCTCCCGAGTCCGGTTATATACAGCGACGTTGTGACCCGCGCGAAGCAGGTTCCGCGCCATCGCCGAACCCATGTTTCCCAATCCGATGAAGCCGATTTGCATACGTCCATTCTCCCTGAAGGGAACAAGCCCATGCTAAAGTCGATGAGGAGTGTGTAGCGTGAGATATTGCCGAGTCTTTCTGATCGGCCTCTCCTGTCTGATGGCTTTCGGGCAATCGGACCCACGACGGAAACACCAACTTTCGCGCGGACACCACACTCGTCCTGGTGCCGGTCACGGTCAGCGATCCAATCCAATCGGTTCGTTCTCGGCCTGGAGAAAAAAAATTTCCGCCTGTTCGAAGGCGATGCCGAGCAAACGATCACGCACTTCTCGGGCGAGGACGCGCCGCTATCGGTCGGCCTGCTGGTGGACACCAGCGGCAGCATGGGCGGAAAGCTCGAAACATCCCGGCAGGCGGTGGTTCAATTCCTGAAGACGATGAATGCCGAGGACGAGGCTTTTTTGGTCGAATTCAACGACCAGGCGGAGCTGACGCAACCGTTTACTCACAATCCCGATGAGATCGTTAAAAGGCTACGTCTCGCCACATCCAGGGGACTGACCGCACTGCTCGACGCAGTGCATCTGTCTTTACAAGAGATGCAAAAAGCCAAAAATCCACGCAAAGCGATCGTGATTATTTCCGATGGCGGAGACAATAACAGCCGTTACACCGCCAAAAATATCGAGGACCTGGTTCGAGAAGCGGATGTGCAGATTTACGCCATGGGCGTATTCGAGCCAGTCCTTTCTTTCGGATTGACCGCCGCGGAACTCGGCGGCCCGAGCCTGTTGTCGCAAATTTCCGAGCAAACCGGCGGGCGGGCGTTATCCGCTGTGACTTCGAGCGATCTCCCCAAAATAGCAGCCAGGATCGCGGTCGAGCTGCGGAATCAATATGTGCTCGCCTACACCCCAACGAATCAGGATCGGGACGGCAAATATCGCAAGGTAGAGGTGAAGCTGGTTCAGCCGCCCGCGCTTCCGCCTCTCAAGGCGCGCTGGCGGCTGGGCTATTATGCTCCCAGCGAGTGATCCGAATTGGTGACCCTTATCTGTGCCCGATTCCGTGCGGCGTGGCGTGAACTGGAGCGCTAACTCCGCCGCGGGGGATGCCGATGCTGCGTGGTGCAATCGGGCTGGGGCCAATTGTCCGGCCGATACCAGGGCGAACCGCGCCCAGGCTTCCCAAGGGCCGCGCACCAAGATACCCTGGGGTGCCAATACCGAGATAGCCCGAGCTACCCAGTCGTCCGTACCCAGTGTAATAGCGCCCATACATCGGAATCGGCATGGCGAACAGGGCGATCGGGCTGCCCGGAAACGCGCCCCACATGCTGAACGGCATGTTGCCCATCATCAAGGTATCCTGCATCGGCACATACGCGGATCCGAATAAAGGGGCCAAAGAGTCGGGCGTCTGCCAGCCGCCCATAAGCCCAGAAAGGTCGGCGTTCCCCGCGAGATCGGGGTTATTGTCAGCGTCGGCGACATTATTCTCGGCAATCGACTCATTGCGGGCTGTGTCCCAGTGGTCCAGGGAATCTCCAGCGTGGCCGTTGAGTTTGCGGCACGCGAGAGGAGTCGCGAAAGGCAGCGCTTGACCATCCTCCACCTCGACTGGCTTGCCGCCGAATAACACTTCCGCCTCGCCTTTATAAACCTGAATCTCCGCTGGATCGGTGTTGAACCGGTACTGCCCGTTCTTCTCGAAATGGACCTGAAATTCCCTGTAGTTCAGGTGATCGCGGTCCCCGGCGCCACATCTGTCGATTCGACGATCGCCGATCCATTCAGAAGCTCCACGCGCGTGTTCGTAAGGTCATTCGAGAGCATGCGGATCGCGCTGTTCTCGCCGACCCGGAGAAATACTCCGGGCGTAAGCAGAACTTCCGCTTTTCCGTCCTGGGTGCGCAGCTCGGATCCCTGGTTTACGTCGTAAAACTTGCCGAGTCTCTGCTCGACCGGTTGATCGTCAACGAAAACCGACCCTTCGGAAAAATGAATGACACCCGAATGAGCCGAGATGACGGACTGCCCTGAAGCGGAATACTGGAGGAGCAGAACCAGAGGCGTTAACGGAACCAGCTTATAGAAGTTCATGAGATCCCTCAGCTCAAAGAATCCACCCTTTCTGACAGCCTGTCAAGCCCTCGGTTGGCCGCGCGATCGATGCTATCATTTCTACGGACGCTCGAGTAACTCGTGAGGATCAGGGCCAGAGCAGGATTGTTCGGAGTCGTTTTCGTTCTGGCCGCCCTTTCCTCGGCATCCTGTCTGGTGCGAAGACGCGTTGTAGCTGCGCCCCCGAATCGCGCGAATCGCCCTGTGCTCACGGCCAGCAAGGCCGAACTGATCCAGCGTATTCACGCAGTTTACGATCCGATCCAATCCTTCAATCTAAGAGCCGACATGTCCGCCTCCGTCGGAAACCTGTTCGGCGGTGAAGTGAAGGATTACGCCACCATCAGCGGAGTTCTTCTCTATCGAAAACCGGACGACATCCGCATTCTGGGCCAAGATCCGTTGATCCACAGCACCATCTTCGACATGGTTTCGACCGGAAACGATTTCCGTCTGTCCATTCCCAGCCGGAACCGATTCATCGAAGGCAGCAACAATTCGCGCGGCGTGTCCTCCAATAAACTAGAGAACCTTCGGCCTGCCGCATTTCTGACATCGCTGCTGATTTATCCGCCTGAGAACGCCGATCTTACGATGCTCGAAGACGACACGGATGAAAGCAAATCGGTTTACATCCTCTTCGTCGTCCGGCGCGAAGGAGATCAGTTTGTCCTGCTGCGGAATGTGTACTTCGATCGGTATACGCTGCAGATCTCCCGGCAGAAAACCTTCGATCCATCCGGCGGAACACTCAGTGAGACGAAATATTTCGGTTGGAAGGATTATAGAGGCATTCCCTTCGCCTCTAACATCGATATTCGGCGGCCTCAAGATGGTTATGAAGTTACGCTGGCCACTCAAAGCGTGACGTTCAACGCTCCCGAAATGAACGCGGCGAGGTTCATTCTGGAGCAGCCGGCGGGCGCGGATGTGGAGCAACTGAAATAACCCCCCAAATACCGGCGGTCAAAAGACGTGGTAATAGCCGTTTCGCCGGACCAGTTCTACGGGAAGTCCGAATAAATCCGATAGGCGTTCGGAGGTCAAGATTTCTTCCTTAGACCCATCCGCCGCAACTTGGCCATGTCCGATGAGAATCACGCGCTCGATTTCGGGAATGATATCGGGCAGGTGATGCGTTACCAGAACAATGCCGATGCCCGATTGCGCGAGCTTACGCATTACCATCAACAACTCGTGTTGCGCGAAGAGATCGAGGGAGGTGCTCGGTTCGTCGAAAAGCAAGGCTCGCGGCTCGTGGACCAGCGCGCGGGCGAGCAGCACCCGCCTGGCTTCGCCCGACGACATTTCGCTGGTAAGCCGGTCTGCCAGATGTGAAACTTCCAGGCTGGCGAGCAGGCGCTCGGCGTTTTCGCGCATGGCCGGCGTGATCTTTTCGGAAGACCAGATGCCCACACTACTGAAAAAGCCCGAAAGAACTACGTCGCGCCCGGTCACGTCCCGGGTGAAGGTGGTCATCAGATCGCTCGAAACGATGCCCAACAGCGAACGCAGTTCGAATACGTTCCAGCGTTCCTGCCCGAGGATGCGGATAAAAGACCCTTCCCGGAAGAGCGGATAACATTCGCGTGTAATGGTCTTCACCAGCGTGGATTTACCGGACCCATTCGGCCCCAGAATGGCCACGTGCTCTCCCACTCCGATTCGCAGCGTGATCCCGTCGAGGGCGAGTTTGTCGCCGCGAAAAACAGTTATGTCCTGAAAGTCGATCAAGGCCGGCGGGTGCATGTATGGAAATACGAGTGTAGCGCGCCGTGTATTCTAGAAACTGAAGACGCATGCGAAAACTCCTGATCTACCTTGTATTGGCTGGTGTCTTGTATGGCACTGAAAGCCAGGCGGGCTACACGCTCACCTATTCAGGAGGGTCGCTCAAGGATCTGAGAGCCGGCGATAATGTGACTGTATACGTGGACAGCGATCAGGTACGTCTTCAGGTGAATAACAAAGACGCTGCCGTAATCCCGGCTCACGCCATCACCGAGCTCAGCTACCGGCCGGAAGTTCACAAACGTGTTCACAACGCCTTCAAATCTATGGAAACCCACGTGGCGCCGGTTCTACGCAGACCGAAGAAATACTACATAACGCTGACTTGGGATAACAGCGGGGAAAAAGGCCACGTGACGCTCCAGACCGATCAGGACGAATACGGCGGAATCCTTCTGGCGATTGAAGGCATCAGCGGCAAACCGGCGGTCGATACAGGACTGCCGCGCAAGTAAGGTTAATCGTGTTATTTGATTGGGAATACTAGTACTTACGACTCTACCGTCTTAGTCCGAAACGGCTACAATTTGATTGACACTATCGTAGGGCAGAAATTAAACTTGAGTGCAGCCGAGGCATTTAAAATTTAGGACACGGAGGACTAAGGGTGTTATTTCGACCGGCGGTTTCTCAATCGATTCTTCTCGCCATCACGGCGGCCGTAGCATTGGGCAGCCCAATTACAACCGGCGATGTTCTGGTAGCGGTGGGCAATAGTCAAGTGAAGGTGTTTGATCAAACCGGAACTCTTCTCCAAACGCTGAACGACGCCTCGGGCACTCCATTCACTACCGGTATGGTGTTCGACGGCTCCGGCAATTTATACGTGACAAACTTCACAACCGATACCATCAGCAAGTTCGATTCGAACGGAAATCTGATTGCTTCCACCTGGGCGACATCGAACAATACCCCGGAATCGATCCTCGTCAACGCAGCCGGAAACTTTTTGGTCGGCGGACCCGGCGCGAATGTGATCAATGAGTACACTGCTGCGGGTGGATCTCCCAGCGTGAGCTTTACTGTGCAAGGCGGTAACGGCACCGGCGGGACAGATTGGACCGACCTGGAGGCGAATCAAACCACCTTGCTATATGACGGAGAGGGGACCGAAATCCTCAGCTATAATCTGGCTACCAAAACGCAGAATCCGCCGTTTGCTACTGGACTGCCGGGCTCGCCGTCCGTATACGAGTTCCGCATTATACCCACTGGCACCCTCGCGGGCGACGTGCTCGCGGCGGACAGCAGCGAGGCGATCTTGTTGAATGCATCGGGAGCGGTCATTCAGACCTACACCCTTCCGGGCAACGAAGATGGTGATTTCGCTCTGAATCTCGATCCCGATGGAACCGACTTCTGGACAGCGGATTCGTTTAGCGGGAACGTGTGGGAAGTTAATATAGCTACCGGCCACATCGACCAACAGTGGAATTCCGGGAGTCCGGGTTTAGCATACGGGCTTGTCGTAGCAGGGCAGATCACGGCATCCGGTCCCCCTCCTCCCAGCGTTCCCGAGCCCGGTACCGGCGGTCTGTTGGGCGCTGGGGTAGCCTTGGCTGCTGCGGTCCGCTACCGACGAGCCCCGCGGTCTGAATCCAAGCAGGGTTGCTAGAACATACACGCTACGGGCTCTTCGCCGTTTTCCGATTAGACTGAGACTTGATAGACATTCATAGCCACGTGCTGTATGGCGTCGACGATGGCGCGCGCAAGCTCGAAGACTCCGTCGCCATGGTGCGAATGGCTGCTGAGAGCGGGACCACGGACCTGGTGGCCACGCCGCATGCCAATCTAAGCTACCGCTACGACCCGGCGCTCATTCGTGAGCGTCTGGCCGAGATCGCCGCCGCCGCTGGAAACGCGCTTCGCCTCTATTCCGGCTGCGACTTCCACCTGAGTTACGACAATATCCAAGACGCGATTGCCAATCCGCAAAAGTATACGATTAACCAGAAGCGCTATCTGCTGGTAGAATTTTCGAATCTTCTAATTTTTCCGAACACGGCCGACATTTTCGCCCGGCTTCAAGAAGCGGGTATGGTCCCAGTGATTACTCATCCTGAGCGCAATGAGTTACTGCGACAGCGTATCGATCCGATAGCCAGCTGGGTGGAGGCCGGCGCGCGCATCCAGATAACAGCCCAGAGTCTGTTGGGCGAATTCGGCGCCGGCGCCCGAAGCTTTTGTGAGACTCTGCTCGATCGCGAGCTGGCGCATTTCGTGGCGAGCGACGCGCATGATTGCGAGCGCCGCCCTCCCCGGCTCGACCAGGCCTATGCCTGGTTGAAAAAACAATACAGTGAATCGCTGGCCGAAACGCTGTGCATCACGAATCCGCAGGCGGCGCTCGCGGGTGAGCCGCTGGAGGCGGCCGAAGCCCCAATAATCTCCGAATCCCGCAAGTGGTATCAGCTCTGGCGCTGAAGTCGTCCTGATTACGGAATTCCCCTGAGATCATTCCCGCCGCCTGTCCACAACAGTAGTACGCGGGGATGCCCACCGAATCAGAAAAGCTCCCGAACTTGGTCGAGATGGCGCGCATGCCGGCCTATTGCGCTCCTCCCTACGCGTTAGGCGACGAGGCGCCGGAAGAGGCCAAGATCCCTCTGTCGCAATACCTCTGGATCGTCAAGCGCTACCGCTGGAGAATCCTGGGGTTTGTGGCCGCCTCCGTGATCGCGACGCTGATTGTCTCGGCGCGGCTGACGCCTATTTATGAGTCCATCGCGACCGTGGATATTGACCGCCAGACGCCCCCGGGAATAGTCGGCGACGAAGCCACGCGCGGGGCGCTCAACGACGCCGATCAGTTTCTAGCCACCCAGATTAAGCTGGTGCAGTCCGATTCGGCGCTGCGGCCGGTAGACCGGCGCTTTCATCTGCGCGAGGCTGAGGGACAGGGGGCAGCCTCAGGCTCATCGCGCGCCGACGAGGCTCCAGTCGCGTTCCGGCGTCTTCAGGTGACCAGGCCTCCCAATACTTACCTGCTGCTGATCGGCTACCGTTCGCCCGACCCGCAGTTGGCAGCGGACGTGGCCAACGCCATCGCGCAGTCCTACCTCGAACAAACGTACAACATTCGTCTCCGCAGCTCGGCCAGTATTGCGACCTTCATGGAAAAGCAACTGGACGAGCTGAAGGCCAAAATGGAGCGATCGAGCGAGGCGCTGGCCGGTTTCGAACGGGATCTGAACGTCATCAATCCGGAGGAAAAGACCAACATCCTGGCGTCGCGCCTGATGCAGTTGAATACTGAATATACCAGCGCGCAGGCCGAGCGGCTGAAGAAAGAGGCGGCGTTTGATTCGGTGCGCGACGGTTCGAGGGAGGCCGCCCTCGCGACTCCTCAGGGCGACGCGTTGCGAAAATTAACGGAGCACTTGAACGATGCCAAAGAGCACTTCGTCGATATCCAGTCCCACTACGGCACGAATCACCCCGAGTATCACCGCGCCGAAGCAAAGTTGGCGGAAGTGCAGGCGACGCTCGATTCGACGCGCCAGGACATCGCCAAGCGGGTCGAAATCGAGTTTGAGGAGAGCCAGCGGCACGAAGCCATGGTGAAGGACGCCGTAAGCGACGCCAAGACGGATTTTGACCGGCTAAACGCACGCTCCTTTGAATATCAAGCTCTCAAGCGTGAGGCGGAAGCCGATAAGCACTTGTACGAGGAGCTAATTGCCAAGATCAAGGAGGCTGGGATCAACGCCGGGTTTAAAAACAGTGAAATCCGGATCGCGGACCCGGCCCGGCCGGCACTCAAGCCCGTATTCCCGAATACCAGTCTGAACACGCTGCTGGCACTGCTCTTCTCGACGCTCCTGGCCGTGGGCGCAGCGGTGATAAGCGACATCTTAGATAACACCGTCCGCGATCCCGAGCAGGTGACGCGTACTTTGCACACCGAAGTCATCGGCAGCCTGCCTTTGATGAAACACCGCGGCGCCGCCAGTTTCGGCATGCCCACTTTCAACGGAAACCGCAAGCCTGGGGCCGCGGCGCAGCATGAACAGGATCTTTCCGGGTTCGGTGAATCGGTGCGAACGCTGCGAAACTCGATCCTGCTATCCAGCTTCGACCGGCGCTACCGATCTCTATTGGTGACGAGCGCGGCTCCGGGCGAGGGCAAGACCACTACGGCCGCCAATCTGGCCGCCGCTCACGCCGAACAGGGCCAGCGCACGCTGTTAATCGACGGCGACCTGCGCCGCCCCAGCGTGCATCGCAATTTCAATTTACAAAGCGTGGTCGGTCTGTCGAACGTGCTGCTGGGCGAGATTCCCTGGCGCGACGCTCTGATCCAGGTGGATGGACTTCCAAAGCTGCACATTCTTCCCGCCGGTCCACCCTCGCGGCGAGCTTCGGATCTGGTGGGCCGGGGCCTGGTCGAGTTGCTCGAAGAGGCATCGGTCGATTTCGACCTGGTAATGCTCGACGCGCCCCCGCTGCTCGGATTCGCCGAGCCTCTGCAGATGGCAACGGCGGTCGACGGGGTCATCGTGGTGGCCCGGGCCGGCCAGACCAGCCGTCAGGCCGTGGCCACGGTTCTGGCAACCCTGAACCGTTTGCGGGCCAAGGTGGTTGGGCTGGTGCTGAACGAAGTGCACAAAGAGCTGAGCGACAGCTATTACTATTACGGATACTACCGATCTTACTATCGGCCGAAGGAGAAGGCCGCCTTGTGAGCGTCGTAGTCGGTATTCACGATGGCCATAACGCCTCGGTGGCGCTGCTGCGCGATGGAAAGCTCGAGCTGGCCCTTCAGGAAGAGCGCCTGACCCGCACCAAAAACCAGGGTGATGTGCCGGGCGGAGCTGTGCTCGAAGCCCTCAAACGCGCCGGCCGGGAGCCGGATGAAATACGCGTGGCTCTCAATGGCCGCTTCGTCAATTACCACCAGTGGCAGCGCCAGACCATCATGCGCGATTACGAGAGCTGCTCGACACTCAAAAGCCGTCTAAAGCAGCCGCTTAAAAACACCTTTGTCGACCGGTTTTACCAACGGCGAAAGGCCCGGGAAAGGATGCGGAACGTAGAGACATTCGGATTTGCGCGGAAGCACGTGGAGCCGGTCGAGCATCATCTGGCACACGCCTCAGCCGCGTATTACACCTCTCCATGGCCGGGAGAAAAAACGTTGGTACTGACCTGCGATGGCTCGGGCGACCGGCTGTCTGCGACGGTCAGCATCGGCCATAACCGGGAACTCACTCGAATTGCTGAAGTCAATGAGCACGACTCGATCGGGCGGCTCTACGCGATGGTGACGCGTTATCTGGGGATGGCGCCGCTCGAACATGAATACAAAGTGATGGGTCTCGCGCCGTACCTTAACGAGAGCGCGGCGCAGCCCTTCTCGCAGTTATTCGAGTTCACCGCTAATCCGCTGATCTGGCGCAGGCGGCGGGGTGTGCCGTCGATGTATGCGGCCTACGACTTTTTGAAAAATCTGCTAAGCGGACGCCGCTTCGACACGATCGCCGCGGGCGTTCAGATTTTTGTGGAGCAGATGTTGGCCGCCTGGGTAAGAAACGCGGTGCGCGAGACCGGGATTCACAAGATTGCCTGCTCGGGCGGGGTGTTCATGAACGTCAAAGCCAACCTGGCGCTGCTCGAGCTGCCCGAGGTAGAGGATCTATACGTATTTCCTTCCTGCGGGGACGAATCGAACAGTATCGGGGCGGCGTGTTACACCGCGGCGCGGGCCGGAGAATCCATCGAGCCGCTGGGAGCGATTTATTACGGCGAGCCGATCACGGATGAAGAAGCTGAGCGCGCGCTTTGGCCGGCGTCCGATGCACACCGGCTGCGCTTTCGCTATGTTCCGGCGATAGAGCGGCTGGTGGCCGAAAAGCTGGCCGCGGGCAAAATCGTCGCGCGGGCCAAAGGCGCGGTCGAGTTCGGCGCGCGGGCGCTGGGCAATCGCTCCATTCTGGCGCGGGCGGATTCGCCGAACGCCGTTCGCTCGATTAACACCATGATTAAAAACCGGGACTTCTGGATGCCGTTTGCTCCTTCGGTTCTGGCTGAGCGCGCGACCGATTATTATTACAAACCCAAGCCGGTTCCTTCGCCTTACATGATGCTGGCATTTCGGTCTCGGCCCGAGAAGCGAGCCGCCTTCGCCGGCGCGCAGCATCCTTATGATTTCACCACACGGCCCCACGAAGTCCGCGAGAGCCACAACCCGGATTACTATTCGCTGCTCAAAGAGTACGAGGGGCGGACCGGGGAGGGCATTGTGCTGAACACCTCTTTTAACCTTCATGGCGAGCCCATGGTTTATCGAGCCCGCGACGCCGTCGACGTATTCCTCCGCAGCGGGCTCCAATCGCTGGCGCTGGGCCAGTGGTGGGTGGATAAAACATGAGGACCCTGGTCACGGGCGCGGCCGGGTTTATCGGCTATCACGTCGCGGCCCGGCTTCTAGCCGATGGCCAGGAGATCCTGGGGATCGATAATCTGAACCATTATTACGATCCACGCTTGAAGAAAGCACGCCTGGCGCGGCTGGCAGCGTACCCGAATTTCGAGTTCAGACGTTTGGACATCGCGGACCGCGATGCAGATCGAGAAACTGTTTGAAAAAGAGGAACCGGGCCTGGTGATTCATCTGGCGGCGCAAGCCGGCGTCCGCTACTCGATCGAGAATCCACACGCCTGCGCCGCTTCCAACCTTACCGGCTTTCTACACGTTCTCGAGGGCTGCCGGCGAGCCGATGTGAAGCACCTGATTTATGCGTCCTCGAGTTCGGTTTACGGAGGGAATACGAAAACGCCCTTTGCGATCGAAGACCGCGTCGATTCCCCGGTATCGCTTTACGCCGCGACCAAAAAGGCCAATGAGCTGATGGCGCACTGCTACACGCATCTGTACGATATCCCGACCACCGGCCTGCGATTTTTTACGGTATATGGTCCCTGGGGACGGCCGGACATGGCGCCTTTCCGCTTCGCACGAGCGATCGCGCGCGGTGGCTGGATCGACGTGTATAACTACGGCCGCATGCAGCGCGATTTTACTTACATCGACGACGTAGTCGAGGGTATTGTGCGGGTGGCCGAGCGAGACGCCGCCGGATATCGTTTGTTCAATATCGGCAACAGCCATCCCGTGGGCCTGATGGAGTTCATCGGAGCCTTAGAGCATAGCTTCGGGCGGAAAGCACGGAAGCGATTCCTGCCGTTGCAGCCGGGCGATGCGATCTCGACCCACGCCGGCGTAGAGGAGCTTTTCCGCTTTACTGGATTCCGGCCGTCGACGCCGGTATCCGCGGGTGTAGAGCGGTTCGTTAATTGGTATCGCGATTATTACGGAGACCAGAAGTATGACCTCATCAATCTTGGGCAAGCCACAACCGGATCTGAGCCAGTCAAAACCGGCGGGCGCGAAGTACTTCGCGCATCCTGAAGCGCTGGTTGAATCCGCCGAGATCGGGGCGCGCACTCGCATCTGGGCGTTCGCTCACATCCTGCCCGGAGCGCGCATCGGCGCGGATTGCAATATTTGCGACCACGTTCTGATCCTGGGCGACGCAGTCATTGGCGACCGCGTGACCATTAAGAGCTTCGTAGTGGCGGGCGACGGGCTGACGCTCGAGGACGACGTATTCGTCGGACCCAATGTCGGATTTACGAGCGATTCCTACCCGCGCAGCCGGCGGGTCCCCGAAAAGTATCCGAGCACTACCGTTCGGCGCGGCGCATCGATCGGAGCCAACGCATCGATCCTGCCTGGCATCACGATCGGGCCGCACGCCATGATCGGGGCGGGAGCGGTGGTGACGCGGGATGTTCCAGCCCAGGCCATTGTTGTGGGCAATCCCGGAACCATCACCGGCTACGTCGAAAGCTCAAAAAACGGCGGCAAATCTCGTCTGCGCCCGAGAGAGATCCGTCCAGGCGAGAAGACTCCTACAGTGGCGGTGGCCGGGGCGACCCTGTATGAGCTGCCGCAGGATCAGCGATCATCGGGGCAGTCTTTCCTTCGCTGAAGTAAACGGGACCCTGCCTTTCAAAATCGCGCGCTATTTTCTGGTGTTCGGCGTTCCCAACCGCGAGCTGCGGGGCGAGCACGCGCATAAGACTCTCGATCAGTTCCTGGTATGCGTTCACGGCCATTGCTCGGTGCGGCTTTTCGATGGCGAACAGAGCGATGAGGTGCTGCTCGATCGTCCTGACCTGGGGCTGCATGTGCCGCCCATGATCTGGATGACCCAATACAAATTTTCCGCTGACGCGGTGCTCGCGGTACTGGCTTCGGATATTTACCGCGCTTCGGACTACATACGGGATCGTGACGAATATCTGGCGATGGTCGAGGAGGACCACGCGGCATGCCGCCCTTCCTCGACCTGAAGCCGGCGACCGCAGAGTTACGCGAGGATCTGGATCGGGCCATCGCCAGAGTTCTCGATTCCGGGCAATACATCCTGGGTGAAGAAGTCGAGTCCTTTGAGCGCGAGTTCGCCGTCTATTGCGGAGCGCGCCACTGCGTGGGGCGGCCAGCGGCTTTGACGCCCTGGAGTTGATTCTGCGCGGCTACGGGATCGGCGCTGGCGACGAGGTCATCGTTCCTTCGAATACCTACATCGCCACCTGGCTGGCCGTATCGGCTGTGGGCGCGCGCAGTCATTCCCGTCGAACCCGATCCCTGCCACCTATAACCTGGATCCTGAGCGCGCCGAAAGAGCGATCACGGATCGCACTCGGGCCATCCTCGCGGTACACCTCTACGGGCAGCCCGCGAACTTGGGTGCGCTGGCCGGATATTGCCTCCCAGTCATGGGATCAAATCTGATCGCCGACGCCGCGCAGGCGCACGGAGCGCGTCTACCAGGGCCTTCCCTGCGGCGTTTTGGCGGATGCCTCGGCGTTCAGTTTTTATCCAACCAAGAACCTGGGCGCGCTCGGCGATGCAGGAGCCGTGATTACAGACGATCCTGATCTTGCCGACAACATTCGCGTCCGTAGAAACTACGGTTCGCGGCAAAAGTATTTCAACGAAATCAAAGGAATGAACTCGCGTCTCGATCCCATCCAGGCCGGGGTGCTGCGAGTAAAGCTGAGGGCCGCTCGATGACTGGAACGAGCGCCGCCGCCGCGTTGCGCAGTCCTACCTGGAAGGACTGGAGGGATACCCGACCTGATGCTCCCCCGTGTGGCGGAAAATTGCGACCCGGTCTGGCATGTTTTTGCGGTGCGGCATCCGGCGCGCGCGGGATTCCGGGCGTGGCTTCACAAGGCCGGTATAGCGACGCTGGTCCACTATCCGGTTCCGCCACATCTTTCCGAGGCATATGCGGACGCCGGATTCCGTCGCGGCGACTACCCAATTGCCGAAGAATTGGCCTCGACCGAGTTGAGCTTGCCGATCGGCCCCCATTTGACGTCTGAAGAGGTTAGCGAAGTCATCGATGCTGTACATCGCGTCGCATGCCGCGAAGAGGTGGCGGCGTGTCGGTGAGCCGAGCCCTTGAGATGACCAACCCTTCCATCATCGCCGCGAATCCGTCACGCGGCACCTTTGTGGCGGCCCATCATTACCGCCATGGGCAAATCGGGCGCAGGCTCGATTGGGAGCGGACTGCTCGCGGCCTTATCCACCAAAATAATCGCGACCCTGCTCGGGCCGGCTTACGTGGCGCTGCTCCAGACGCTTCAACAGACCAGGGATGCCGCGCTGGCGGCGGCCACGATCAACGGCCAGACGGCGCTGGTCCAGGGAGCGAGCGCGCTAACAGGTCCGAGGCGGCGCGAGTATCTTCGCACGGCGCTGTGCCTGGTATCGGCGGCGACGCTAACGGTCACGGCGGCGATGGTCGCGATGCCCGGCATCATCGGCCGCCTCTGCGGATTTCCGGCCGGCTCGGAGACGCTGGTGCGGTGGTTAACTCTTCCGGTGGCGCTGTCGAGCGCGTTCGTGTTTCTGAATGCGCTGCTCAACGTTTTGGGAGACATCGAGAAACTGGCGCTGCTACAGGTAGCTGGCGACGGCAGCCCTGGCGGTAGCCGCAGGACCAGTAGCTCTGGCGGCGCGGCGGGGGCATTCCCTGGCGCTAGTGTATCTGCTGGCGTTTTCCACGGCGATCAGCGTGATTGCTGCGCTGGCGATGCTCGGCCGAAGACGCCACATGTTTCTCGAATGGTTTCGATCCTCTCCAGCCCGATTATACGCCGTGGTTAGTACGCACGTGCGGCGGGACATTTCGTCTCGATCTCCGCGGCGATGCTGGCGGGCGGCCTGATTTCTTCCGCGGTCCTGCTGGCTCTTCGGGCGCGAATCTCCCGCACCCAGGGCCTCGCGACCACGGGCCAATTCGATGCGGCCTGGGGCATCAGCATGAATCATGTAACGCTGGTGCTCGCGTCTCTTCAGACTTATTTCCTGCCGGCGCTGGCGCGCGCACAGAGCGCGGAGGAGCGCGGGCGGCACACCGCCAGCGTTCTCGCCATCGCGACTCTTGCGGGCGTCCCATCATCGTCGCCATTGCGGTGCTCAAGCCGCTGGTTCTCACGATCTTCTACTCCCGCGCGTTCCACCCGGCGGCATCCTATCTGCGTTGGATGCTGATGGGCGACTATCTTGAAGATCAGCTCCACGGTGCTGGCGGTCCCGATGCTCGCCACCGGCGAAATGCATCTATTCCTGGCCGCGGATGCCGTTTCGCTCGGCAGTATTTTTCGTCGCGGCCCGCCTCATATCCACAGCTATCGACTGCGGCCGAGAGCGCGTCGATCGCGGTGCTGGCATGTTACGCGGCGCATTTGGCGCTGTGTTACGGCTATGCGCGCCGCCGCCACGGGTTTCACCTGACCTTAAAGGCGCGGCTCCAATGGGCGGCCGGTCTGGCGCTGGTCGCGGGCGCATCCGCTAGCACGTGGTCCGACACGGCAATCTCCTGGCCTAAAGCTGCCGCATGGATCGCGCTCGCGGCAACCGTCAGTGGAGCGCTGGCGCTGCGCCTGCTCAGGGAAAGATCATGAGAATCTCGGTCGCGATTGCCACTTATAACCGCGCGGGGATGGTGCAGGAAGCCATTGCGGCGGCTCTGGCGCAGTCCCCCGCCCCGGATGAAATCGTCGTATCGGACGACGCTTCGACCGACGGTACTTTCGCGCGTCTAAGCCGGCTCGCCGCTCCGTGACGCTCGCCTTCGCGTATTTCGTCAGGAGACCAATTCCGGCGGCATCGGCAATGCCAACTTCGCATACGCCAGACGCGAGGAGACTTCATCGCATGGTGCTCGGACGACGACCGGTTTCTGCCGGACCATCTCGAGGCTTCGCTCGCCTATCTGGACGCGCATCCCGAAATCGGCCTGGTGCATTCCAGTTTCATCGATGCGGTCGAGCGCGGCAGAGAGTGCGAGTGGTCTCCTCGGCGCTTGCGGTCAAAACGTCCCCTGATCCTGCGCCGTGGAAACCTGATGCCGTTCCTGATTCGTTATTACAACTGGCCGTTTCACCCCTCCACCATCGTGATGCGGCGCGAGGTGTGGGAGCAGGTGGGCGAGTTCGACGCGAGCTATGCGCTCGCCGATACCGACTGGTTTGTGAGGGTCGCCGAACGCTTCTCCGTAGCGATGCTTCCCCGCCACGGCGTCGTAAACCGCCGGCATGCCGGTAACTGGAGTAATCGCGTCGGCAGCGCCCGCATGCAGCGCGAGATTTTTGAGATTGTCGAAAGATCTCTGGTGCGGTTCTGGCCGGGAGGTTCGGCGCGGAGGATTTTCTGGCGCGCGGCCTGGCGCGCGAATGTCCGTCTGCGCCTGGCGTGGACGCTCGGTCTTCGTGCTCCGCACGGGACATGGAAACGCAGCCTGTGTAATCTGGCACGCATTGCTCCAGAACACTGGATGGAGCGCGCCGGAGTGGCTGGAGCGAATCGGCGCTAGAGGCATCCGGCGGTGGTGCGCGGCACGCCATCCGGCGTTTGAGGACGCGCAAAGCGTGATTCCTCTTTAACGAGAAACCAAGATGTGCGGAATTGCGGGGACGGTTGGCCGTCCGGAAGGGCGCGAAGTAGTAACGCGCATGACGGAGATGCTGCGCCATCGCGGTCCCGGATGGCGGGGGCCATGTTCGTGGATGAGGCGGCCGGAGTCGCGCTGGGGCATCGGCGCTTGGCGGTTCTCGATTTGAGCGAAGCAGGGCGGCAGCCCATGACATCGCGAGATAGGCGCTGGACGATCGTGCTCAACGGCGAGATTTTCAATTATCTCGATCTCTGGGCTGCTCTCGGCTGAGCTCCCGCGCACGGCCACGGACACAGAGGCTCTGCTCGAAGCCTGCGCGGCATGGGGCGTCGAAAAAGCGCTGTCGCGATCCGTGGGAATGTTCGCGTTTGCGCTCTGGGATGCGCAGCACCGCGAGTTGACGCTCGTGCGCGACCGGCTCGGCGAGAAACCTCTAGCCTACCACTGGAACGGAAAGGCGCTGACGTTTTCGAGCGAGCTAAAGGCTCTGGGAGAAGTCAGCGAGCGGCGGCTCGATCCGGAAGCGGTCGATACCTTCCTGGCGCTGGGCTATATTCCCGCGCCGCTGACAATTTTTAGCGATTGCCGGAAGCTGCCCGCGGGACACCTCCTGCGATTCAAGGCGGGAAAGCTCGAGGTGCGCCGCTGGTGGTTTCCCGAGGAGACTCCGCAAGCGCCCGTCACGCCGCGCCCGGAACGGATCGCGAAGCTGCGGGAACTGGTGAGCGACGCGGTGCGTCTGCGCTTGCGCGCCGATGTGCCGGTCGCGCTGTATCTAAGCGGCGGCATCGACTCCTCTGTAATTGCCGCGGAATGCGCGCGGCACGGCGCGAACGTGGCCGCATTCACCGTAAGTTTCGATGGCGATAAAACCGATCTTCCCTATGCCCGTCGGGTAGCCGAAAACCTGGGATTGCGGCACGAGATTCTACGTGTGAACGGCCGCGATCTCGGGACCGAACTTGAAAATATTCTATGGCACTACGACGAGCCGTTTGCCGACAGCTCGGCCATACCCTCATTTACGCTAGCGCGCGCGCTGGCCGGCCGCTATAAAGTGGTCCTCAGCGGCGAGGGCGGCGACGAGGCCTTCGGAGGTTATCGTCACTACGAGCACATTGGCCTCAAACAGATGCTGAAGAAAGCGGCCGCTACCTTGAACTTGTGCGACGGGCGCGGGGCGGGGCCGCTCCAGATCTATGTCGGCTCGAAGACTACCTTTCGCGCCGGGGATCGGGGACGGCTGCTAAATGGAAACGGTCATGAAGGCGGGCACGACGGTGCACTGCAGAGACTGCTTGCCTCGGATGTTTTCCTGAAGGAAATACCCCGTGCCGGAGCGCTCAAACGGGCGCTGTGGAGCGATCGTCACCTCTATTTGCCTAACGATCTGACATACAAAACCGATATCGCGCTAGCCTCGGCCGGTATCGAGGGCCGTGCGCCGTTTCTCGATCATCGCCTGCTCGAATGGACGCAATCTCTGCCTCCCTGGGAGTTGGTGCGCGGCAGCCGGAAAAAAGTTCTCTTGCGCGCGGCCTACCGGGACGATCTGCCCGCTGAAGTGCTCAACCGGCGCAAGCGGGGCTTTGGCGCGCCGGTGGACCAATGGCTGCGCGGGCCGCTACGGGAGCTGGCCGGAGACATGGTTCCGTGTCCCCTTCTCGATCTGGCGTCGCAACGAGGCTTACGCGGGCAGCGGCTCTGGACCCTGGTTGCGTTTGCAAGCTGGGCGCGGCAGTGGGGAGCAACCTGGTGATCGCCCTTACGGTTCTGATGACGGTGCGCGACACGCCGCCCGCAATGCTCGATCAAGCCATTGATTCGATTCTCGGCCAGACCTTTTCGGACTTCGAATTCTTGATCCTGGACGACGGCAGCGGCAGTCGAAGAAGTTCGCTCGTCCCTGGCGCGCCATGCGAACCAGGACCAGCGTATCTGCCTCGCCTGGGAACCGCATCGCGGCGTGACTCCGACGCTGAACCTGGGTCTGAAGCGCGCCGGCGGAGAATTCGTGGCTCGCCAGGACGCCGACGACTGGAGCGAGCCGCCGCGTCTCGAACGCCAGCTCGCCTTTCTGCGAGACCATCCCGAAACTGCGCTGTGCGGGTGCAATACCTGGAGACATCAGCGCAATGGCACTCCTCTCTGGCGATCGCAGCTTCCGCGGACGCATGAGGAAATTCTGAAAGCGTTCTCAAAAGGAAACCCGTTCGTGCATGGCTCGACCATGTTCCGGCGGGAGGCTGCTCTTGAGATCGGCGGGTATCGCGAGGCTTTCGCTTGTTCGCAGGACTACGATTTTTTCTGGCGTCTGGCGGAAGTCTGGGACGCCGCAAACCTTCCCGAAGCGCTGTATCACTACCGTTACGCGGGCGGCTCCGTCAGCACTTGCCGCGCGGGCGAGCAGGCGTGCGTTGAGGAGGCGGCGCTCCGCCTCGCAACGACGCGACAGCGCGGAGAACAAGAGGACGTAAATGCCGCGCTTGCGGCCGCTGCAGACAATCTCGTCCACAGCGGCGGAAAGCTTCGGGCGGCGCTCAAACAGGCCGACCATTTAACGCTGGCAGGCGAATATGCGGCGGCCGGACACGCTTACGCGAGCCTGCTGCGCTCGCACCCTGAAAGCGCTCTTGGATGGGGAAAGCTCTTGCGATGGGCCGTCTTCGCAACCTTGCCTCCCGCACGACGCGCATGTTTCCGATGACTCTCCGCGTACTGTTCGTCATTCCGGGTGACGGCCAGGGCAATTCGATGATCTTCGCACGGAGGCAGGCCGAAAGCGTCCAAAGGCAGGGCGTTCAGGTTCGCACGTTCTTCCTGCGCTCGCGCACTTCGCCCGCGGAGCTGGCGCGCGAGTTCCGGCGTTTCCGCGCGGAACTGCGCCGGGACCGCCCGGACATCATCCACGCGCACTTCGGGACCATGACCGCGCTGTTTGCGGCGATGGCTGCCGGGGATGTGCCGCTGGTGATCACTTATCGCGGCGGAGATCTGAACTCCTCGCCGGAGCCCTACAGCCTGCGGCCCGCGGCGGGCCGGGTGCTGTCGCAACTAGCGGCGCTCGGGGCCTCGCACATCGTGTGCGTGAGCTCTCAGCTTCGTAATCGCCTGTGGTGGAGGCGCGGCATCGCCACGGTGCTCGCCACCGGCGCCGACCTGGAAATATTTCACCCCGAGGCCCGCGATGGGGCGCGGCAACGCCTCGGTTGGTCTGCTGCCGAACGCGTAATCCTGTTTAACGCCGGGCGCGATCCTGGCGTTAAGCGAGTGGACCTTGCGCAGGCGGCGATCGCCGTGGCGCGACGCGCGATTCCAGATTTGCGATGCGAGATCCTGGACGGCGACGTGCCCCCGAAGCTGATCCCGACGTACATGAATGCCGCAGACTGCCTGCTGCTGACCAGCGACAGCGAAGGATCGCCGGCGGTGATCCAGGAAGCGCTCGCTTGCGATCTGCCGGTGGTGAGTGTGGATGCGGGCGATGCCGTCGAGAGACTTCGGGGCGTGCGCCACACGCGCATTGTCTCGCGTGACGCGGAGGCGCTGGGCGCGGCCCTGGCCGAGATCGCAGGCACCCCTCGGCGAACCGACGGTCATCTCAAGGCCGCGGAATTCTCGGCTACGGAGATCGCGGCGCGGCTGATTGAAATTTATCGGGGATCGGCATGAGAAGCGTCTGAACCGGCTTATATGGAACATTTCGCATTACTGACCGTGGCCAGCGCGATGATCGGGCTGCTGACGCTGGCGGTTTACCAAAGGCGGCGGGACGCGGGCCTGCTGGTGGGCTTGGCCGCGCTCTACTACTGGTCGCTTTACGGCGCCTGGTATCTCATCATCGACAAAACTGGCGGATTCAGCGGCCAACATTACCAGTACCTGGAACACAAGCTGTTTCCCGTTGCGCTCGACGGCAATTACCTGCTGGCGCTCGGGCTGTATGCGGGCTTCATCCTCCTGGTGCAAGTCACCTTGCTCGCGACGTTATCGCGCCGCCATTCCCATGAGATCCCACGTCTGGTGATGCGGCATGAGCCGATTCTGATCATCGGCCTGCTCGCCGCCGCCGGCAGTGTCTATATTATGAGCGATAAGCTCTCCGTCGCCTGGGCGTTGAACTCCTCGGCTTATGCGTATACGCGCAAGGACGTCGATCAGTGGTTCACGTTACATCAAGTGCTGAACCGCGTTGCGCTGATTCCCCCTGCGATCGGATTCGCAACCTTGCTGGCGGGCAAGGATTCGCGGTATTTCGTGAGCGTGACCCGGCGCTACACGCTTCCCGCATATCTAGTCTTATTCGCCGGGATGGGGATCTTCACGTTCCTGCTGGGCAACAAGAGTGAAATTTTGAGCGCGCTGCTGGCCGGGTTTCTTACTTATATGGCATCCGCCCGGCGGCCGAGCTGGATCAAGGCGGCCGTGATCGTAGCCGGCGGGTTGTGGTTCCTTTACACCATCGACCTGTTCCGCGGCACTCCCATTACCAAACTCGGAGAGGCGGTGAGCGCGCACCTGGAGGAAGCGACGCAGGTAGGCAATTTCCTCGAATCGAGCAACGAGGCTTACGGGGCGCATTTCTCGATGTACGGCGTGCTCGCCGCCGGCGTCCAGCCTCAGTTCGGCTATAGCCTGTACAGCCTGGTGTGCTCGGTGATTCCACGAGTACTGTGGCCGGACCGCCCCCGCGATATTTACCTCTACTACAGCGAGAGTGTCGGAGCGATTCAGAACCAAGGTTATTCGATTCACCACGCTACCGGCTGGTATTTGACCTTCGGATACGGAGGGATCGCACTGGGGGCGATTGTGCTCGGATGGGTGTGGGGCTACTGTCTGAACGCGCATCAGCGCATACGGCCGAAATCGGGACTGCTGTTCCGGCTCTTCGCGACCATCGCGCCGTGGGTATTCGTCGCCTGTCTGCCGGCGCTGATACGCTCCGGACCGGAGGGTTACAAGGGATTCGCAGTCGATGGAATCCTGACCCCGATGGTGTGCCTCGCCTTCGCCTGCCGGCCGAGGAAGAAGAAGAGCAAAGTTACCTGGGACGCCCAGCACGGTTGGCTAACAGCGTCCCATTGTAGTTAGGCGCCGGTCACGCTAAGCCGTCGCCGAGCCACCGCGCGATCGCGCCGTTTTGTCCTCCCACTCTTTGCGCATCTCCGCGCGCCGGGTGAGCACATACTCCTTGGCTTCTTCGAAATCGTTGAAGACGCGATTGCCTTTCAATAAATTGCAGGGGCGGCATGCAGCCACCAGGTTGCCATCCTCTTTCTTCCCTTTGCGCGCCCGCGGAAGGACGAAATCCACGGACATCACCAGGGAGTTCTCAAAACTCGACAGGCCGTCCAGCCCGCAGTACCGGCACCGGAAGCGGTCCCGTTCGAGAATTCGCATACCCTCCTCCAAGGTCAACGGCTTGGCTAAACCGGTCTTCAATAGATCTGTCATCGCTGGCATATAACACCTCCCGGGAAAATTCCCGCTTCATTATGCTCCCGTCCGGCGGAAACTGGAAGCCCCTCCCGCCACGCCGCATATTCCCGGAGCGAGAGAAACACCGGCAGTAACAGATACCTGACCGACATTTAACGGCAATACGGTGACGCTGATTGACCTAAGGAGAGTTTCGAAACCGATATACCGAAATATCCGGGTTGAGGAGTGGCCACCGCCGTCTGAAAGCATATGGTACGCCAATAGTTGGAGCGGCTTTTACTAACGGTCGCCGCGTGTTGGGGAGGCGGAGAAATACCATAAACCGTGTCCTGGGACCGGAGCGGCGGGACGGAAATCGACACCTACCCAGAAGTTCTGGACGGGCTCAACGACGAAGTTTCAAGGCGAGTGTCCCTTCCGGCAGGCAGTAAATGCCTACACAACTCACTTTTCCTACAGCAACGTCACAACTCCGATAACAAATCCAAGTACATGCTCAAGCGGCCAATATGCCAATAATTAAAGGAGCAAATCCATGAAATATGTGACTTCGTCGAAAGTTGTTATTCAGGCGGTGAGCTTCCTGGAGCTGGCCTCCAGTACCTTTCTGGGCACGCAAGCGCCGTCGTGATTGGTTCTGTCGCCAGCCGCACCGAGAGCGAGACGCAGGTCTCCTTTACAATTAATATAGCCAGAGTTATGGAGGGCAGCGTACCCGATGCAACTATCAGCGTGATCCATCCATGGGCAGGCGCCGTGCGAGGACCCGCATGGACAGGCGGTCAGCCGCTTTACGGAATTTGGTTCCTGAGCATGAATGACTCCGGAACTTGGGATGTCCTCATATCCAGGCCAAGCCAAGGCGTGCGTACGGTTTTCGGCATCTTTCTACCGGCTTCTTCCGCGCCTCTGAGCCCGCCATACGCTTACCCGGCGGGGACGCCCCTTTTGGACGCTCTGGTTTATGAGACGGCGGCAGGAGTCCAATCGGCCTCCGCGCAGTCGCCGGATGCGGACCCCGAAGTGCTGCTGGGCGCATTCGACTCTATAAATACCCCAGCAGTTCAAGCTATGCTTGCGACTTGCCTCGCGTCCAGCAGTCCCGCATTCCAGGCAGTCGGTCTTGCCGGGAGTCTGGAGAGAGGAGTACCTGGAACTATACAACAGCTAGTTCAGTTGTGGCCTACAATCAGCGTCGACCCGCACCAAGCCGATGTTGTTTTCGCACTCAGGAACTCATGGCGCGATCCCACTCCGGCAGCAGTTCAGCAGCTTGCCTCAATGACTGCCGCCGCTCTTCCAGCCTATAGCGACCTGAGAGCCGCCGCCATCAGAGCCTTGGCTGCGATTCACACCAAGGAAGCACTTCCGTTTCTCGCAACTCTGCTGGTTAGCATTGATCCCGGAGAACAGGAACGGGCCGTTTATGGGTTATCGTCGTTCGCAAATGGCTGCCCCATGCAGACCAACGGTAATGTCGTCAGCCTTGCTTACTTGCAGTGCGATCAACCGAGCCCATATAGGACTGCGGACACGACGGCCAATTTTGGCTTCCGAGCTGGACCGCCGGACCAGGAATCCGCACTTGTTTCATTTTGGCAGACATGGTGGAATAACCACCCGGAACTCCACTGAATCCCGTGTCGAGGCGCCGGGCGAAATCATGCTGAGGTGCTGAGCCTGTAAATCCCGGCGCCTCGTATCCGGTCCGCTGGACTTCCTCGATATACGACTCTCTGCCTTCGCCTGCCGGCCGAAGAAGGAGAAAAGCAAATTGACCTGGGACCCACAGCGCGGCTGGCTGATGCCGTCCTTGCAGGCTTGACGGATCGAACCGGCTCCCGGAGCGAGAAAAACACCCCATCGGCAGCACTATGCCAATAGGCATGAAACCGTTCGTGTCCGTGATCGTCCCCTGCCGCAATGAGGTTCGCTTTCTGGGAAGGTGCCTAGATTCGGTTCTTCAGGGCGATTATCCGGCCGAACGCATGGAAGTGATCGTGGCCGACGGGTTGAGCGACGACGGCACGCGGGAGCTGATCGCGAGCTATGTGGAACGAGACGCGCGCGTGCGGCTGATCGACAATCCTGAGCGGACCACTCCGGTCGCGCTTAATCGCGGGTTAAGCGCGGCCCGCGGAGATGTGATCGCGCGCCTGGATGCTCACGCCGAAATGGCGCCGGATTATCTCTCCGGCTGCGTCGAGTCCCTTGAGCGGACGGATGCCGATAATGTGGGCGGAGTGCGGCTCGAACTGGCCCAGGATGCGGGCGCGTTTGCCGGACCCATTGTCGCCGCGCTCACGCATCCGTTTGGCGTGGGAAATGCGCACTACCGTTTCGGGGCGAGCGAGCCGCGCTGGGTAGATACCGTATTTTGCGGCTGCTGGCGGCGCGAAGTCTTCGAGCGGATCGGCAATTTCAATGAGCGGCTCTTGCGAACTCAGGACTTGGAGTTCAACCAGCGCCTGCGGCGAGCCGGCGGAAAAATCCTGATGGTTCCGGAGTTGGTGACTTACTACTACACTCGCTCACGCCTGGGGCGGTTCTGCCGTCATAACTGGATCAACGGAGTGTGGTCCGTTCTCCCTTTTGCCTACAGCACCGTGATCCCGGTCCGGTGGCGTCATTTGGCTCCGCTGGGATTTGTCGGCGTGACTCTTATTCTGGGAGGGGTAGCGATCGCCGAGCCGAGGCTAAAGTGGGCGCCCGCGATGACCGCAGTTCCGTATCTGGCAGTGAACCTGGCGGCTTCTCTGCAAATCGCCTTTCATAAACGGAGCTGGCGCTACGCGGCCCTGATGCCGATCGCCTTCGCGACGCTGCACCTGGCCTATGGCGCGGGCAGCTTGTGGGGCGCGGCTCGCCTGGCGGGAATCGGGGCGCGGCGGATCGCGGGAACGGAAACGGCATGATTTCGACAGCAGTCCGTTCCATACCGTTTTTCGATTACACTCGCGTGTTCACGCCGGATGAGGAGGATCTGGTCAGGATCTTTCGCGACGTGGGCCGGCGCGGCGCTTTCATTCTTCAGCAGGAGCTGCTTCAGTTCGAGCAGAACCTGGCGAGATTTCTGATCGCGAAATACGTGTTGGGCGTCGGAAATGCCACCGACGGGCTGCTCATCGCGCTGCGCGCGACGGCCATCGGCCCCGGGGACGAAGTGATCTTCTGTTCCCATACTATGGTTGCGACCGCAGCTGCCATTCACTTCACGGGCGCTCAACCCGTACCGGTCGATTGCGGCGCCGACCATCTGATCGACCCGCAGGCGGTTGAGGCCGCGCTCACCCCTCGCACACGCGCGATTCTCCCTACGCAGTTGAACGGCCGGACCGCCGATATGGACGCTCTGGACGCGATTGCTCGGCGTCGCGGATTGATTGTGGTCGAAGATGCGGCGCAAGCGCTGGGTTCGCGCTTCAAGAATCGTTACGCCGGAACTTTCGGCGCGGGTGCGGCGATTAGTTTCTTTCCGGCCAAAGTCCTGGGTTGTCTGGGCGATGGCGGCGCAGTGGTGACGAACAATAAATCTATTTACGATCGCATGGCGCAGCTTCGCGATCACGGCCGGCGTGCGGACGGCGAAATCGTGAGCTGGGGATTGAACTCCCGTCTTGATAATCTTCAGGCTGCGATTCTCGATCTACCGACTCTGCCAGTACGATGAAGCCATCGCGCGCCGGCGAGCTTTAGCGCGACATTATCGTGAGGCGCTTAGAGATCTGGAGGAACTGGCGCTGCCGCCTGGACCGGATGGAGATCCCGATCACTTCGATGTTTTTCAGAATTATGAGATCGAAGCCGCGGATCGCGATGGGCTGAAAGCGTTCCTCAAATCCCGTGGCGTCGGCACGCTGGTCCAATGGGGAGGCAAAGCCGTACATCAGTGGAAGGCGCTTGGGTTACGCGCCCAGCTTCCGCATACCGACGCGCTTATGGAGAGGATGCTGATGCTGCCGATGAACCCAGCGCTTTCGGGCGACGACGTCGATTACATCGCAAGCTCGATTCGGGAATTCTATCGAAGATGACGTTCACTGCCGATTGGCTGCTCAGCCGCTGGGAGACCATGCGTCGCATCCGCCGCGCCGAGGAAAAGATCGCAGAAATGATCGAGACCGGAGAGGTTGGCTGCCCGTGCCATCTCTACATCGGACAGGAGGCGATCGCGGCGGGTGTATGCGCGGCGCTTGCTCCGGAAGACTCGATCTGGGGAGGACACCGCTCGCACGGTCACTATCTGGCTAAAGGAGGGTCGCTCGAGGGAATGCTCGCCGAGATTCTGGGGAAGGCCACCGGATGCTCTCGGGGGCGCGGAGGATCGATGCATCTTTTTGCGCAGGAACAGGGCATTTAGGCACGGTACCGATCGTGGCGGCAACGGTTCCGCTCGCGGTCGGAGCGGCCCTGGCTTATCAAATGCGCGGGGAGTCGCGTGTGGCCATTGCCTTCTTCGGCGATGGAACGCTTGAAGAAGGACATGTCCACGAGTCTATGAATTTGGCGGCGGTATATCGTCTGCCGATCGTGTTTATCTGCGAAAACAACTTGTACGCGAGCCATCTGCACTGGAGCGAGCGGCGCGTCTCCGACAATCTGTATCGCGCGGGCGAATTCCATTCGATCCCCGGGGAGCGCGTGGACGGCAACGACGTCCAGGCTGTGTATCAAGCCGCGCACGCCGGCGTCGAACGGGCGCGCACCGGAGGAGGCCCCGCGTTTCTCGAATGCCGAACCTTTCGCTGGCGAGGGCATGTAGGTCCCAGCTACGACCTGGACGTGGGGGTCGAGCGTCGAGGCGAACTGCGGGAATGGCTTGAGAAAGATCCCATCCGAATGGTTGAGAAGCAGCTCCTGGAAACTAGGAGTAGACGATCTTGCCGCGCGCGCTGACGCGATCGATGCTGAAATCGAGCGTGCACTCGAGTGCCGCCCGAGCGCCCCGGCGGCCGAAGCGGAGCGAGTCCTCGAACACGTTTGGAAGCTGCAAGAGGAAGACGCGTGCGCACGCTGACCTACGTTCAGGCGATTCGCGAGGCGCATGCGCAACTGCTCGCCTCCGACCCGCGCGTGTTCCTCATCGGCCAGGGCTTGTGGAGCCCCTGGTATGCGGGATCGAGTCTCGAAGCTCTGGACCGGGACTTCGGCTGCGCTCGAATCCTGGATAGTCCGGTATCGGAGAACGCTACTACGGGACTGGGCATCGGCGCAGCTCTGGCCGGGATGCGGCCGATTGTGTTTCATCCGCGAATGGATTTCATGCTGCTGGCGATGGACCCGATCGTTAACCAAGCGGCCAACTGGTCGTATCTTTTTGGCGGACAGGCCGGAGTTCCGTTAGTGATCCGCGCAGTGATCAATCGCGGCGGCGAGCAGGGAGCGCAGCACTCGCAAGCCCTGCACGCCATGTTCATGCACGTGCCCGGCCTGAAAGTGGTGATGCCGTCGACGCCCTACGATGCCAAGGGGCTGCTCATCGCGGCGGTAGAGGACCCGAATCCGGTCCTGTACATCGATGATCGATGGCTTTACGGCGACATTGGGGCCGTGCCGGAAGGGATGTACCGCGTGCCCATCGGCACCGCCGCGCTGCGCCGCGCCGGGTCCGCCATTACCCTGATCGGCATTTCATGGATGGCCGCTGAGTCGATGAAAGCCGCCCATATCCTCGCGGCTGAAGGCATCGATGCCGAGGTGATGGATCTGTGCAGCCTCAAGCCGTGGGACCAGGAGACGGTGATTGAAAGCGCGCGCAAGACCGGACGTGTAATCGTCGCCGATCCAGGCTGGAGGACGGCGGGCGCCTCCGCCGAAATCGCGGCCACCATCTCGGCCGCGGCCTTTCACGAGCTTCGCGCGCCGGTCGAGCGAGTGACGCTGCCCGACGCCCCTGCTCCCACCAGCCGTGGCGAGGAGCGCGCCTATTATCCCGGCTCGGCGGAGATCTGCGCGGCGGCGCGGCGGCTGATGGGACGCCGTCACTCGAAGGATGCGGCGGCATGAAGCGGGCTCTTGATTTTACAGTGGCGCTCGCGGGATTGCTGCTGCTTGCGCCGGTGCTGGCCCTTATCGCGGCGGCGGTGTGGCTCGAAGATTTTCACTCTCCATTCTTTCTCGGGCCGCGCGTCGGGCGTGAGCAACATGAGAATTCCGCATGATCAAATTTCGCAGCATGACATCCGATGCCTGGAAATCCGGTGTGAATTCGACCGCGGCAGGCGATGCGCGCATCACGCGCGTTGGGAAATGGCTGCGGCGGTGGAAACTCGACGAGCTGCCGCAGCTCTTGAACGTTCTCTCGGGCGACATGAGTCTGGTCGGGCCGCGCCCACAAGTCATGGCAGAGGTCGAGCTTTATACCGAAGAAGAACGGGAAATGTTAACGGTCCGGCCGGGAATTACGGATCTCGCTTCGATTGTGTTTGCCGATGAGGGGGAAATTCTTTCTGGCTCGCGCGACCCGGATCTTCTTTACAACCAGATTATACGGCCTTGGAAGAGCCGTCTGGCATTGTTCCACGTGGAACATCGCTCTTTCGCGCTCGATCTCGAAGTCTTGTGTTTAACCGGAGCTTGCGCTCTTCTCGCGCCGGAGAGCTTTGGCAGGGCGTCGAAAAAATTCTGGATCGGTGGGGCGCCGAAGAAATTTTGCGTCGAATGGCGAGCCGCCGGGAACCTCTTATAGCCTTATCCTCCTCCCGGAGCCCAGGAGATCGTCGCAGACTTATCCTCGCGAGATGCCATACAGCGTATGAAACGGCTTTTGCTGCGATCACCGGCGATCGATCTCCGAAGCCATCCATGGCGCGCTCGCCGCCATGGCGCTGGCGTTCAGTTTTCTGCTGCGCTTCGAATTTACTCTCGACGCGGGCTATCGGCATATGCTGTTCGAGTCGCTCCCGATTCTCGTCGGCGTGAAGCTGGCGGTGTTTCGGGCGTTCGGACTGCGCGATCTGGCGTGGCGCTACCTGGGATTTGCCGACCTGGTGCGCCTGGCTTACGTCGAACGCGGCTGCCTCGGCTGCCGCTACCGTGGCGCTGCGCCTGACGATCGGCAGCGCTCTTTCCCCGATCGATTCATGTGCTCGATCTGCTGACCTGCCTGACTCTGATGGTGGGAGCGAGGGGCGCTGGCCCGGATGGGGTTCGAATTGCGCCGCCAGCGTCCCGCGCCAGGATAAGCTCCGCCGAATCCTGATCTATGGCGCGGGCAAAGCGGGCGTCACCGTGCTTTCCGAAATTGAGGCGAACCCGCAGATCGGCTACCGCGTGGTGGGCTTTCTCGACGACGATCCCGGAAAACGGAACCTGCGCATCCATGGCGTGCGGGTGCTCGGCGGACGGAGAAGACTTGCCGGCCATCGCCCGCAAGCGCCGCGTCGACGAGGTGCTGGTGGCGCTGCCCACAGCCAGCGGGAATCAGATCACGGCGATTCTTGAAAAATGTCATGCCGCTTCCGTCGCGGCGAAACGAATTCCAGCGCTATGGGAACTGATTGAGCACCGCGTGCTGGTCGACCAGATTCGCGAAGTGCGCCTAGAGGATCTGCTGGGAAGGCCACCGGTGCGGCTCGAAGAAGACCAGATCCGGGAGCGGCTGGCTGGGAGGATCGTGCTGGTGACAGGCGCGGGCGGTTCTATCGGCAGCGAGCTATGCCGGCAAATCGCGCGCTACCGGCCGGCCGCATTGATCGGCTTCGATCACGCCGAAACATCGCTCTATCGAAATCGACCGGGAGATCCGTGAAAGATTTCCCGACGTGACCTTCTATCCGGAGATCGGAAGCATCCGGAGCCGGCGGAGACTGGACCAGGTCTTTCGCGATTACCATCCCAAATCGGTGTATCACGCCGCGGCCTACAAACATGTGCCGATGATGGAGCAGCACCTATTCGAGGCTGTAGAAAACAACGTGCTCGGCACCAGCAATGTAGCCCAAGCGGCGATCCATGGCGGAGCGGAGGATTTCGTCCTGATCAGCTCCGATAAAGCCGTGCGTCCGGCCAATGTCATGGGAGCCACCAAACGGTTGGCCGAGCTGGTGTGCCTGGCTTCTTCTCCAGCCGGGGGACGCTACCCGGTTCATGGCGGTCCGGTTTGGCAACGTGCTGGGATCGAGCGGCAGCGTGATTCCACTTTTCAAGCGCCAGATTGCAAGCGGCGGTCCGGTAACCGTAACCCATCCCCGGATGCGCCGCTATTTCATGATCACCGCGGAGGCCGCTCAACTGGTGCTGCAGGCCGCCGCCATGGGCCGGGGCGGCGAAATCTTTGTGCTTGAAATGGGCGCGCCAGTGCTCGATCGTGGATCTGGCGCGAAAGATGGTGCTGTTGAGCGGATTGAGACCCGGCGTGGACATTCGCATCGAGTATTCGGGCATCCGGCCGGGTGAAAAGCTCTACTGAAGAGCTGAGCGCGTTCGAAGAGGATACTCTGCCGACCCCGCATGCTCAGATCCGCATTTTCGATGGACGCGGCAGCGCGACAGAAGACACCATGCGCAGCATGCCTCGAAGATCTGCGCCGATACTCGGAAGCGCGCGACGCTGCGAACATGGTGCTGTGTATCAAAGAACTTATGCCCGGACTACAATCCCAGCCGCCCAGTGCTCCAACAAGCTCTGCGTCACGCTTTGAACGCGAAACATGCGCGCAGACGGTGGTCGCCTGAGGCGCAACCTACCGCACGGCGTAGTTGTGAACCGCCAGGCCGGTCGTAACCGCGGCGCCCGACCAGTTGAGAATCGCAAAGAGCCTTGCCGGCGCGGGGAGATTTTCGCACCACCAGATATTCCGCTCCGATCAAGGCGCCCACCACCGCAAATTTGACGACGGTGGATTTCATCCCGAAGTCGCCGTTGCTGTCGGCGAGCATGGGGTTCAGCTCCCGATAGCCGTAAGAGCTGGCCGCATCGAGCGCTTGGCTGGCGACGAGCGGCGCGAGACTGCGCGTCCATGCTTTAAGCGCCTGATGGCTGGCCTGATCGACCGAAAACAGACGCAGCCGGAATCGAAACCGGTTCAGCCGGAATCGAGGAGGCGTCCTCGGCCCGCGCCGAAGATCCGGTCAGGAAAATCGCAAGCGCGAAAGCCGCGATCGGAGCGACGATGGGTCTCATAAAAATTCCTTTTTCGATCTGGTGAGGTGTGGACAAGATGAGATTATCTCCATCTCCACAACCGTTCAATCGCGATAGTTCTAGGACCCCATGGATCGGAGGTACCGCGGCGCTGTTTCTGCTCGCCGCCACAGCCACGCTCACGATCTGGATTCGCGATCCGTTCGTGAGCTGGGGTTATGAAGTCAGCGCCTTCATCCTGGCGGATGGTGCTGCTTAAAGGCTTCCGCACTCGAGGTGGTGTGACCGATCTTGGCCTAGCCGCGATCGCATTGTGGGGATTCGCTCAACTCGCGCTGAGCGCAACGGTTTACCGGTACGCGACGCTCGAGGCATCGCTGCGCCTGGCGGCGCTGGCGGCTACGGCGATGGTAGCCTCCTTCGCGCTCTGAACGCGATCGGCTGCGAGACACTGTTCCTGCGGAGTTTCGCGGTTTTCGGATTTGTGGTGGCCATCTGGGCGGTCCTCGCATACTACACTTCCGCCGGAAAAATCCTATGGATATTTCCGAGTGGGTACCCGGATGTTTGGGGACCTTTTCCGAGCCGGAATAATTTCGCGGAATTTCTCGAGCTGACGCTTCCCGTGGCCCTGTGGCTGTCGGTCATGGAAGATCGGCTGCTTTATAAGGTGATGGCTGCGGCCATGCTCGCGGCGGGCTTGGCGTCAGCGTCGCGCGCGGGAGCGGGGCTGCTGATATTAGAAACGATTGCAGGTCTTAGCCTGTTGCGGAGCAGGGGCGTTTTGCGCCAGAGAGCCTTCTGGCAAATCGTGGCAGCGAGCGCGGCGCTCGTGGCTGTTGCGGGCGCTGGACAGCTTGTCAGCCGGATGGGCCTGCCGCAGCCGCTCGAATATCGCGATCAAATGGCACGCTCCACATGGGCCATGATCTCGGAACATCCCTTGGCGAGGATTCGGGCTGGGGACGTTCGCAACCGTCTACCCGGCCTATGCCACCTTCGACACCGGCGCGGATCGTGGATCACGCCCATAACGACTGGCTGGAGTGGGCCTCGGAAGGCGGCCTTCCCTTCGCGGCCGTCTGGGCCGTGCTCGCGCTTGCGACCCTTCGACCGGCCATCCGCACCGTGTGGGGCCTCGGGGTTCCAGCAATATTCCTCCACGCGATGGTCGACTACCCCTTCGCGCGCTTCGGATTGACGGCCTGGATCTTCATCCTAATCGGGGCGCTGGGATCAGCCGATAAGAGAGAAGTCAGGAGCGGAACGCTTGATGAGTTTCAAAACGGTACAGTCCTTATTGGCGGCGGCGATGGCGTTGAATCTAAGCTTCGCCATGGCAGCGCCCCCGGTGATCGGAACTGTAGTCGCGAAAGGTTCATTTCTCCTGGACAACTCGACTGTGACGGGGAATGCCACTTTGTTTGAAGGCGTCTCGATCGAGACGGGCAGCCGCCGGCTCCTCCATGGAGTTATCCGGCGGAGCGAAAATTTTCATGGTCCCGGAATCGAAGGGAAAGTTCTTCGACGATCACATGATCCTCGAAAAAGGAGAAGCGCGGCTGGATAAAGCTCCCGGTTTCCATCTCGAGGCGCTGGGACTCACGATCCAACCCGACATGGGCAATTCTTCGGCGCGGGTAACGCTCACCGGCGGAGAGCGAGTGGATGTGCTGGCGCTGGCGGGTTCGTTCCATGTGCTGAACTCACGGGGTCTGCTGGTGGCGAACCTGGCGCCGGGCCGGGCGCTTCAGCTCAAGCCGTATTCCTCGAATGGACCCTCGAGATTGTCCGGATGTCTGGTAAAGAAAGGGGGCCACTTTGTCCTGACCGATGAGACCACCGATGTGATTGTGGAGCTGACCGGACCCGGACTGGAGAAAGAAGCCGGCAATCGCATTGAAATCTTCGGCAATCTCGACCCGGCGGCCCAGCCGACGTCGGATGCATCGCAGGTGATCCGCGTGACCAGCGTGGCTCATCGCGGAACAGGGTGCGTGGGGGATGCCGCGGCGCCGGCGGGAGCGGGCGGGTCGCCCGGCACAGGGCGGGGCTCGGCCGGGGGTAGCGGTACGGCGAAGCGGCGGCGCGGCGGCGAGGACATGCGATATCGATGGCGACCATCGCGATTATCGGCGGCGTTGCCGCAGCGGCGACGGTCGGCGGCGTGGTCGCGGCCAAAGCCTCGAGCCAAAGTGGCTCCAGCTCCTCGATCAGCCGTTAATCACGTGAATCTGCATCCGCGTCCTGGCGCTCGCCTTTTTCGGTTTCGCCACCATCACGACGGTCCGGCTAGCTTTCGCCAGAATGGGCGCTGCAGCCGGAGGTAGGGGGCCCCAGCACCGAATACTACGAGCGCTTGGCGGAACTCGACCCGGCACACGCGCGCGCCGCTCTTCACCATGCGATCGAGGTCAATCCTCGATCAAGCTCCGCCTGGATCGCTCTGGGCCTCGCCGCGGAACACGAAGGCGATTTTCCCGAAGCGGAACGCAGCCTGCTTCAGGCCGCGCGAGTGGACCGCCAGTATCTTCCTGCGTGGACGCTGGCCAACTTCTATTTTCGACGTGACAATGCGCACGCGTTCTGGCCTTGGGCGCAACGCGCTGCCGCGCTCAGCTACAACGACCTTCGATCCCTTCTAAAACTGTGCGATCTGCTTGAATCTCGACCCGGAGAAGTTCTCGAACGGCTCGGCGAATCGCCTCGCCTCGATCGCGCTTATCTCGATTTCCTAATTCGTGAAAATCGCCACGCGGATGCGCAACAGGTCGCGCGGAAAATGCTAGCCCTGCGCGCGCCGGTTGATACGCCGCGCCTAGTGGATTTCACCGATCGCCAGCTCCGCGCGGGCCATGTACCAGCCGCGCTAGAGATCTGGAATACGCTTGCGGCGGCGCGGCTGATTCGTTTTTCCCCGATTGCCTCATCCCGACCGCTGACTAACGGCGAACTCAAGAGCGCTCCCACGGGTGCAGGCTTCGATTGGCGGCTATCCTCGGCTGAAGGCATGAGCGCTGAATGGCGGGATTCCCGTCTCACGTTCTTTTTTTCGGGTACTCAGCCGGAGGCTTGTACGGTGCTCGAAGAGTTTGTGGCACTCGATTCGCGCGGTTATCGGCTGAGCTTTGAATATTCGAGCGGCGGCATGCCTTCACCAACGGGGATCCGCTGGGCACTCAACACAGTCGAAGGTCCGGCGCTGGCTCCGAGCGAAACTTGGCGGCCCGCGGAATGGATTTTCACTTCGCCGCCCGATAGCACACCTAGTGTCCTAAGGCTGGTGTACCGCCGTGAGCCGGGCACAATTCGTGCGCAAGGCCAGTTCGACATTCGTAATCTGCGGCTGGAGGCGCTCTAAGCGCAGACCGTCGCTGCGTCGCGCTGCAGCGACTCCAATATAAGGTCCTGGTCTCTCAAGACGGCTCGCAGCTTGTGCAGCGTCTTTAGTCCTTCTTCGGTGCCGGATTCGAGGCCCATGTACACCATGTAGAGTCCCGCCTCGCACATTTCTCCGGAATAGTTCCCGTTCCACCGAGCGTGCCCTCATAGCTGAGACTCGGAAAGTGCCTACTAATCGTGAAATGGTAAAGTCACGCCGCCATTGCGCAAATACTGCATAAGTGAGCGGAAATTAAAAACGTAGGACTGGAAGATGAGAGAAAACCCGATCAAAATGGATTGAGATCGAGAGCCGCGTCGAGAATCTGCGTGCTATCCGCGTCGAAATCGTAAACTTGAACTCGATATCCGTGGATGCGATAAGTTTCTTTGCCGTTCGAAGTTCTCTAAGGAGATCCTGAAATCTGTAAGCTCCCCTAAACCCTCTTCCTGGAGGTGCCGATTAGACGCATGGAGGGTTTGAGCGTGTTCGAGGCCGTATATTGTGCTCCGCAAGAGTTTTCTCCGCGATCTCTCATCACCAGCATAGTAGTGCATGGATTGGCCATCGCCGTGATTCTTTCTCTTCGATTCGCGCCCGCCCCGGCCAACCCCTTTCGTTACGTACAGGCGATCACGCTGATTGCGCCGGTCGTATCGCAGCCCGCTCTTCAACCAGCGCCGGAGATTGCCGCTCGCACGCCCCGTCGTTTCCGGCTTTCGCCCGTTCGCCCACATCCGGCCCGGGCCTTGGCTGTCGATCTGCCCCCTGCACCTGTTCTCGAGACGACGAGCCTTCCGGTCGCGGCTCTTGAACTTCCCCGAACCCTGGAGCCTCCCAGAACGGCGCCGGCTCCCAACCTGATGATCAAGCCGGCGGGATTCTCCGGCATCGAAACCTATGTTCACGCCTCGCCGCGGGCAACGCTTTCAGCCACTGGATCGTTTGATGTAGTATCAGCGCGACAGCCGGGGGCCCCGCGCCCCACGGCTTCCGTCGGAAGCGGATTCGGAGACATCAGCGTCGCCGCGCCGGTGCCATCCGGCCACAAATCGGCGATGGTGCCTCAACTTGTGCCCGTCGAAATTATTTCCAAACCTCGCCCCGTCTATACCGGCGAGGCTCTCCGCCTACGGATTGAAGGCGAAGTCCTCCTGGAGGTCCTGTTTCGAGCCACGGGCGAGATCGATATTATTGGCGTGCGGCGAGGTTTGGGCCACGGCCTGGACGAAAGCGCCATTGCAGCCGCACGCGAGATCCGCTTCCGGCCGGCGCAAACCGACGCGGGACCTATAGATTCGCCGGCGGTTGTTCATATCGTTTTTCAGCTTGCCTATTGAATAGAAGGTTGCTTATGAAATATTTCATTACTACCGCCCTGCTGCTCACGCTCCCGCTTGCGGCCCAGACACAGAATTCCGAGGTGGACCGTCTGCTCGATCGCATCGTTGAACGTGAAGGAACGTTTCTCGAGACGATCAAAAATCACACGCCCATCATCGAGACCTATATTCAGGAAATTCCGCAATCGGCAGAGGGCTATGCCCGCCCTAATAAGGACCAGTATTTCCTCGGCCGCTTCCGCCTGGGCGACACGGTGGGTTATGAGTCCCTGGTGGACCGGTCCGACGCGCCGCCGAAAACGGGCACACGGCACTCCACCTTGAAAAATCGCCCGATGGCCTTCCTGCCTCGCGGCTTCGCGCAAATGGCCGTCATCGACCTTCACAATTTCAACCGTCAAACATATAGCTTCGAGTATGTCCGGCGCGAGTTTTTGGGCGATGTGCGCTGTCTGGTCCTCGATGTCGCGCCGCTTGAGCACAGCCAGGCGGGCAAATTCGTGGGACGGATATGGGTGGAGGAGAAAGATGACGCGATTGTTCGTTTCAACGGTATCTTCGCGCAAGGCCCCACCCCGAAGGGTGCAATACCAGAGCGCTATTTCCATTTCGATAGCTGGCGGGTGAACGTTGCGCCGGGCGAATGGGTACCGGCGCAAATCTACGTCGAGGAAGAAGCAACCGCCGGCAAAGGGAATGCTGGCACGCCCCGTTTCAAGGCGCAAACCCGCATCTGGGACTATACCGTACAGTCCGCGAATAAATTCGACGAGCTGACCAGCGTTCTGATCGAGAGCAACTCCGCCGTAAAGGATCAGTCCGGCTCGAAAGACATTTCGCCGCTCGAGAGCGAACGCTCCTGGGAACGGCAAGCGGAAGAGAACCTCCTGACGCGCCTGGAAAAAGGCGGCCTGCTCGCTCCGCCGGGTCCGGTCGATGAAGTCCTGAATGTCGTAGTCGACAACCTGATCGCCGCGAATAATCTCAATGTAGATGCGCACTGCCGTGTGCTCCTTACGACGCCGCTAGAGACTTTTTCTATCGGACATACGATTGTCATCAGCCGCGGGCTCATTGACGTCCTGCCGGACGAAGCCAGCCTGGCGCTGGTGCTGGCCGGCGAGCTTTCGGAAATCGCTCTCGGCCATCGCACCCAAACTCAATTTGCCTTTCACAACCAAACCATGCTGACCGATGCGGAACTGCTGCAGCGCTTTCGATTCCAGCCTTCGCCCGAAGAAATGAACGTCGCGGGCAAGAAAACCATCGAGATCATGCGCGCTTCGTCTTATCAGAAAACGGCGAATGCCGGACTATTCCTGAAGGAACTCGCGGAACTCCGCACCGCTCTGCCGCATCTGCTGCAGGCTAACCTCGGCAATCAGGTAGCGAATGCTGAAGCGCTCGGCCGGCTGGCGGATTTCATGGAATCTGCGCCGGAGCTGGCGGACGACCAACTGGAGCAGATTCCCGCACTGCCGTTGGGCTCCCGGGTAAAGTTGAATCCCTGGAACAATCAGATCCAACTGGTGAAGACCCGGCCGATTTCACTTCTCTCAGCACGTGAAAAAATGCCTTTCGAGGCGACTCCATTTGTCCTATACCTGACCTACTTCGACGAACCGACAGCCCTGAGTCAAAAATAGCCGGGCTATTATTTCCGGCTGAGCGGAGTTGGAAATGCGTCGGGATCTGGCTCGCCGGAGGCGCACTGGAAATCCTTCTCGACCAGAACTCGCAACGTGGCGCTCCCGCCTTCGATGCCGGTCTGCTCACTCTTCATCCATTCCCGGGCCATCGCAACCGGTAGCGTCACACGGACCTGGTTCTCTTTGAACGTAACCGTCATCTCGGTTCCCAGCCCGGATTCGAGCGCGTACCGGAGTACCTGTCCCGGTGCGAAGGTGATGGCCTCCTCCACATGGCCTGACATGGCCAGGCGAGCGACATCGGATTGGCTAAGGCGCAGACGCAATGTGTCCGCATGAATACGCAACTTCATGCGTCTCTGTGTGAACCAGCGAGCGTAAAAGCCGGCAGGCAGACAGCGACGTATTCGGCTCCCGCAGGCGTGCTGTAGCGGACCCACTCGCCCTGACGCGCGATCACAGCCTGGCCTTCACCTACTTCCATGATGCCTAGCTCATGCTCGACCCGCAGCGCACCCTTGAGCACGATCGTGAATTCATCGAAGTCAGGCCGCTGGCCCGGCTCAGACCAGCCCGCGGGACTCCGCATATGCGCCACGCTGATCCGTCCATCCATGGAGTTGACCGCGCCGACATATTCATCGACGAGCTTCCCTTGGGCGACGGGAATACGGGTGGGGCAACCGATCAGCTCAGGCATTTTCCATTTCAGTTTAACTTGAACTATTCATATCGCAGAGATTCGACGGGCGCGATGCGAGTGGCGCTGCGGGCCGGATAAATCGTCGCGACAATGCTCACGGCGATAGCCGCGGCCGCGATCCATAAGCCATCGGTCCAACGCGGATTGAAAGGCACGTAAGCCAGCGAATAGACCTGCTCGTCGAGCTTCAGCCAGCGGTAGTGATTTGCAAAGTAGCAGAGCGTGTATCCCACCACTAGACCGATGGATGTTCCGACCACACCAATCAGCACCCCTTCATACACAAAGATTTTGCGGATCTGCTTCGCGCGCGCCCCCATCGACATAAGAATCGCAATATCCCGGTTCTTCTCCATCACCATCATTACCAGTGCGATCAGAATGTTCAGCGCCGCGACGATCTGAATCAGGCCTATGGTCACGATGGTCACGATCCGCTCCATCTTCAAAGCATGCAGGATCTGGCCGTTCTGCTCCTCCCAAGTGCTGGCAACGAGCTTGGGTCCAATCACCGCTTCCGCCTCATGCGCAACTTCCGGCGCTCGATAGATATCGTCGAGTTTTAATTCAATGCTGTTCACGACATCTTCCAGACCAAAAGTCTTCTGGGCGGTCGCCAGGGACGTGAACGCCCAATTCATGTCGACATCGTAAAAGCCGGTTTCGAAGATTCCGGCAACCAGGAATCGCACAAATCCGGGCTGCGGTCCGAAGGGCGTCAGCTCCTTGTTCGGAACGATCAGCGTCACCGGTTTGTTCACCACCGCCCCGATATACTGGGCCAGGCGCGAGCCCAGAATGATACCGGGCATACCGCTGGTTTCCCGCAAATCCTGCATCGACCCGGACTTCAAGTGCACCAGCGCGTCCGGCAACGGCTCACCGCGTCTGACAGAGATCCCCTTGATCACCGCTCCTCCGCTCCGCACCGGTCCGCTCACATAGGCGCTTTCATAGAGCCCCGGAGCGGCGCTGACGACGTGCGGTAATTTTGCCAGTTTGGCCGCGGTCTGCTCCCATCCTGCAATACCTTCTCCGGAATCTTTTTCGAGAATCGAAACCTGAGCTGTGGCGCCTAAAAGGTTCCGTTGCAGCGTGCTGCTGAACCCGGCATTAATGGCGAGCGCGATTACGAGAGCCATTACTCCCGCGGCCACGCCGATAATCGAGATCGCGGTGATGACGGAAATGACCACCTGTTTTCTCTTGGCGCGGAGATAGCGACGGGCGATAAACAGCTCGAACATAAATCAATGTCAGGGCGCTATGCCACGAAGCTTGCCGGCGATTCCGATTTCGCCTTCCGGACGCAGCAACGGGAACAGAATCACATCGCGAATCGACTTGGAATTCGTGAGAATCATGGTGAGGCGGTCCACGCCGACGCCTTCACCCGCGGTGGGCGGCATGCCGTAGGACATGGCACGGAGATAATCTTCGTCCATTTGATGGGCTTCTTCATCGCCCGCTTCGCGCATGGCCAACTGCATTTCGAATCGCCGCCGCTGCTCCTGCGGGTCGTTCAGCTCGGTATACGCATTTCCGATCTCCATGCCGGCCGCATAGATCTCGAAGCGCTCGACAAAGGCTGGGTCGCTCTCCTTGCTTTTAGAGAGCGGCGAAACTTCGACCGGGTAGTCGTAAATAAATGTCGGCTGGATCAGGCGTGATTCCACCCGGCGTTCGAAAGCTTCCATCAGGGCGTGCCCCTGGAGGGAAGTATCGTCAACCGCTTCGCGCATCGAAATGCGCCGCATATCGCCGAAGTCGAGGCTGGCCCCCTGGTACTCCACAACGGCCGAGCCGGTCGCGTCGATGGCCACATGTTTGAGCAATTCCGCGGAAAGATCCATCAAGCCCTGGTAATCGGTATAGGCCTGATAGAATTCGAGCATCGTGAATTCGGGATTGTGCTGCGTCGAGACGCCCTCATTCCGGAAATTACGGTTGATTTCGTATACGCGTTCCAACCCGCCCACGATGAGCCGCTTCAAGTACAGCTCCGGCGCGATACGCAAGTACAGATCCATGTCGAGCGTATTGTGGTGCGTGATGAACGGCCGCGCCGCAGCGCCGCCATACAGCGGCTGCATCATGGGAGTCTCAACTTCGATAAAGCCCCTCTCCTCGAGCTGCCGCCGCAGCGACGCAATCACTCGCGCTCGAGTGATGAAAATTTTCTGCGTTTCTGGATTCACGATCAAGTCCAGATACCGCTGCCGGTAGCGCATTTCAACATCTTCCAGACCATGCCATTTCTCCGGCATGGTGAGCAGAATCTTCGAAAGGAAAGTAAGCTTCTCCGCGTGAACGCTCAGCTCGCCCGTTCTGGTGCGAAATAAATAGCCGTCGACACCCACGATGTCGCCCAAATCCAGCATCTGATAGAGCGCGTACTCGTTCCCCGCCACGGCCTCCTGGCGTACGTAGACCTGCAGACGCTCCCCCGATTGCACCAGATGCATGAAGCCCGCCTTGCCCATGCGGCGAATCGTCTCCACCCGGCCCGCAATGCGCACCCGGGGCTTATCCGCAAGTTCCTCCGCCGTTTTGGCGGCGTACATCGCCAAAATCCGAGGGATCGTGTGCGTGAAATCGAACCGCTGCCCGTAAGCTCGAAATCCGGCCGCTTCGATCTCCGCCGTGCGACGCAGGCGCTGCTCGAGAATTTCGTCTTCCAGGGACAATGACGCTCCTTTTTCCGCTTATCGCCGTACGATCACTTCGCGGAGGTGGTCGCGGGTCAGAAAGAACTTCACCGACGCGAAATCCTGAAAAAGCTTTTCCAGACTCCGATTATTGAAGAACTGCGCCGGGCGGCGGCGTCCGCGCTCCACCAGCGTGAGCTGGCGATGATCCAAAATCCGGTATGAATAAGTGGGGATGGTTTCGACCCGCTCCTGATCATGGAAAAACGCAAGCATGCAAGCACCCGATCGCAGTGTGCCATGAAGCCGCTCGACCACGATTTTCAACAGAGGCACGCTCAGAAATTGCAGCGCGTCCCATACCAGTGCGCCGTCGAACAGCAGACCCTGAAAACTAACCGTCGCCTCGAGAAACCTGGCGACTTTTAGAGGGTTGGCTTGATTCTCATAAAAATCGCCATCGCCGAAACACTGATCGAGTTGAAGGAGAAAATCGTCCGAATAAATGCGATGTCCATAGCTGGTAATAAAACTGACAGTAGCCTGGCTGGCGCCGGCCAGATCGAGAATGGAAAGACCGGGGCGTTCTTCTAGCGATGCGCAAAACTGGTCGAGACCGTTACTATGCCTGGTCCCCAACGCGCTAACGCTTGTGATCGCCGGCCCCCGCGGCCATAGACGTATTCGGAGCGGGCGAGACTACCGGCTGCGGCTTCGGCGCCGGGGGCGGAGCCGTGGAACGGGGAGCCTCGGCCCGAACGATATCGATGTTGCCCTTGAAATACGCGCCGTCTTCAATCACCACCCGCGCGGTTTTAATGTCGCCCACCAGCTTTGCGTCTTTCCGGATCTCGATCTTATCGGTGATGTCTACGTTTCCGTGGACGGTGCCGATCACGACCAGTTCTCGCGCTTTCACGTTGGATGTCACCTTTCCGTTGGGCCCTACGGTGAGGCGATGCTCGTGCAGCTCCACCGTGCCTTCTACCTCGCCGTCGATGGTCAGGTCCTCGCGGCTGACGATCTGGCCTTTCACGACGACAGACTTGCCCAACACGGCGAATCCTCCCTTGGGTGTTTCAAAATGCGGTTCGATAATATTAGTGCGGCCTGGAATTGTGGACACGGGTATTTTCTCCTTAGTAAGCTCGGGCGAAGTCGGCTGGGCCGAGACCGGCTTGGACATATTTTCTTCGTCTTCTTTGCGGCGGTTCCACATCGGGAGCGCCTCCCTTCTTCGAAATCATCTCCGAGACGCGCGGTCCCCCAACCAGCCGCGCGACCGTTCATTCATATTACTACGACCACGATTGTGCGCGAGAATCAAAATTGAAGATTTATAATACGGTGCGCTTCCTTCTTTTAACTGTGGCATTGGCCGCCTCCCCGGCTTTTGGCGCCGGGCATTGGACCGAGTATCGCGCGGGACCATTCCGGGTGATCAGCGATGCGGGCGACCGGCCGGCGCGCGATCGCCTTACGGAAATGGAACAGTTGCGGCACGTGCTCGGCGCGCTGCTGGGCAAGGGTGGACTGGGGCTGGGGGGATCGCAGGCGAGCCAGCTTGAAACGATCTGGCCTGTCGATGTGGTGCTGTTTTCGAACACACGCGAATACGGTCCGCATGCGCTCCATCAGCCCTTTATCGACGGCGGGTCCGCGACGCTCGGCGCGTGGACCGCGGACACTCCTCTGCCTCGCGATATGCTGCGAGCGCTCACGCGCCTGCTGATCGACAATACCGGACAAATGCCGGAATCGATCGAAACCGCACTCTGCGATCTCTTCTCCACGATCAAAGTTAATGCAACACATGTCATGCTGGGCGCGCCGCTGCCTGCCGGCGAGCTGCCGCCAGAACGCATGCGGGCTTGGGCCAAAATGGAAATGCTGGTGACGAGCCCGGAATATAACGGTAAGGTCCGCGTCTATCTCAACAACCTGCAGCAGGGTGGGGATGAGAGCGTCGCGGCGCGCAATGCGTTCGACCTCACCGTGGCCAAACTCGACGAACAGGCAGAGGCGTATCTGCATCACGGAGATTTTGCAGCCGTGCCTGCATCGGGCGAGGCGCTCAGTCCGAATCGCGACTTTATCGAGAAGCCCCTCGACAAGGCAGCGGTCGACGCGCTGCTCGCCGAGCTTAGCGCCGGCGGCAAGAGTTTCCCGCCGGAAAGCCCGCGCGGGTTGCTCGCTAAAGGCACGCAATCGGCGCTGGAACTCGCGGCGAAAGCCAACCCGCGCTGGGGCGAGCCTCACTTCCGTTTGGCAGCTCTCGCGAGCACCTCCACAGGTAAGATCGAGGAGCTCAAGATCGCCACTACGCTTCAACCGCGCAACGTGGCTTACTGGCAGGCTTTGGCCGAAGCGCAAAGCGCGGCAAAATTATACGCGGATGCCGGCAAATCCTGGTCCGAGGCGGAGCACGCAGCGCCCACCGAAGCCGAGAAGGTCCGCATTCGCCAGGCGCATGCCGACCTAGATGCGCGTCTCGCCGATTACGAAGCCGCGGAAAAGCTGCGCATTGCCAAGGAAAAGGCAGATGAGTTGCAACATATCAAGAACGCCGCGGCCGCGGAGGTTCACGCGGCCGAAAAGGCGGCCAATCAGCGGCTGGGCGGCGATAGTAAGCTGACGCCGGTGCCCTGGTGGGGTGATCCGGAGGGGAGAAAATCGCGGGCACGCTCACGCGTGTCGAATGCCTGAGCGGCGGACTTTTTCGCCTCACGATTCGCAAAAGCGACTCGGGCTCTGTGCGCCTGCTGGTGCGGGATGCGAAACAACTCGTAACGCACGGAAGCGAGCCAACCTTTGGGTGTGGCGTTCAACGGCCGCCTCGCAAAGTGAATGTGGTGTACTCCGCAAAACCAGATTCGAAGCTCGGAACCGCGGGTGATGTGGCGATGCTGGACTTTCCTTAGATGTGGTCTAGGCTGCGCTGGCTGGCGATCGCCATCTTCATCTTCTCAACCGCGCTGAATTATCTGGATCGTCAATTAGTGGCCGCGCTCGCGCCTACGTTAAGAGGCGAATTCCATCTCACCAATAGCCAGTACGGACAGATCATCGCGTTCTTTTCGATCTTGTATTCCGCAGTCGCGCCGCTCGCCGGACTGTTCATCGATCGCGTCGGTCTGAACGCGGGTGTCAATCTGGCGATGATCGTATGGTCTCTGGCGGGCGCGGCTACGGGACTCGCCCATAGTTTTCGCGCGGTGCTGCTTTCCCGCTCTGTCCTGGGCGTCGCGGAAGCAGCCGGAATCCCCTGCTTCGGCAAAGCCAGCGGGACCTATCTAGACCCACAGGAGCTAGCCCTCGGCATGGCTTTCAACCAGGTAGGCGTCAGCCTGGGTCTGACCGCGGGCCCGTTGGTGGTAGCTGTGCTCGCGCCGCGCTACGGCTGGCGCTTGCCCTTCATCTTTTGCGGCACGCTGGGATTAGTATGGATTCCGATATGGTGGTTCACTTCGAAGCTTATACCGGTCCGGCCCACCGCCAAGCTCATGCCGGCAGCACCCATCGGTGACCTGCTCCGCGACCGACGGCTGTGGGGATTGGTCTTCGGCACACTTTTTATCATGTCGCTGTATACATTGTGGAGCAATTGGACTACGCTCTACTTCGTCCAGGAATGGCATCTCACGCAACAGGAAGCGAATCGAAGGTTTGCGTGGATTCCACCGGCGTTCTCGATCGCGGGAGCCTTTTTTGGAGGCTGGCTGGCGTTTCACTGGATTCGAGCCGGCAAGAGCGTCATCGCGGCCCGGCTCCGGGTATGCTGGATCAGCGCAGTGGTGATGCTGATCACGGCGGCCATTCCGCTGATGCCGACCCTCCCGACGGCGGCGGCAGCAATCAGTCTGAGCTCCTTCTGGGCGGTGTGCATATCGACGAATCTTTACGCGTTACCCATCGATATGTTCGGTCCGGGCCGGGCGGCCTTTGGCGTTTCAATCCTGACCTCGTCCTACGGCTTACTACAGGCAGTAATCTCTCCCGCGATCGGCGCCGTCGTCGACCGTTTCGGATTTTCCGCGGTGTGCGTGCCCATAGCGGTACTCCCGTTGATCGGAGCGTGGATCCTTCAGGCTACGTCCAATACCGTGGGAAGGGTGAAGTAAAACGTCGCGCCCCGTCCCACCTGCGACTCGACCCAGATCCGGCCTCCGTAACGCTCGACCACGCGCTGACAAATGGCCAGGCCAATGCCGGTACCAGGGACATCCTTCCCGTGCAGCCGCTTAAACACGCCGAACACTTTCTGGTGGTATTCGGCGTCGATGCCTAAGCCGTTATCGGCGATCGCCAGACGCGCCACGCCCCCATCCTGTTTCTCAGCCGAAACCTGGATGCGCGGAGGGTCCTTTCCTCGATATTTAATCGCATTGCCGATCAAATTCTGAAAAAGCTGGCGGAAATGCGCGGGGTAACCACGCACGATAGGCAACGGCGCGCAGGTAATCACGGCCCCGTTCTCCTCAATCATTACCTGGATGGTCTGCAGAACTTGACGAAAAATTATATTAAGATCCACAGGCTCGACCGGATAATGTACGCTCGCGTTGACCTGAGCATAAGCGAGCAGATCTGCGAGCAGTTCCCGCATTCGATTGCTTCCCTGGGTGATAAAGTTCACGTAAACAGAGGCTTGGCCATCGAGCTGGCCGTGGTAGCCCTCTAGCAAAAGTTGCGAATACACCGAGATCATGCGCAACGGCTCCTGCAGATCGTGGCTGGCGGCAAAGGCGAATTGATTCAGATCTTCATTGGCGCGCTGCAATTCCTGCTCAGTTTCCTTTTGCTCATGAATATCCGTATTCGAGCCGATCCATGTAGCGATTTTCCCTGTATCGTCGCGCAGGGCTTGGGCGCGGCTGAGGTGCCAGCGATATGCCCCGTCGTGGCGCCGAAAGCGATGCACGAACAGGAAATCTTCGCCCGTCGCGAGGGCACGCCGCCAGCCTCGTAGCGTAGCCTCCAGATCTTCCGGGTGAATGAACTGCGTCCAGCCCCAATCTTTAATCTGTTCGAATTTCAGGCCGGTGAACGCCATCCATTCCGCATTAAAGTAATCTACATCGCCGCTGGGTTTCGCGGTAAAAATCTTTTGAGGCATCGATTCCGTCAAATAACGGAATCGCGCTTCCTGTTGGCGGAGCGCTTCCTCAGTCTGCCTGCGCTTCGGCTCAGTCAGATCCGTGACCACGGCGCAAACATAACCGGTCCCTTCCTGGTTCATACGGTTAAGCGATATGTTGATCGGCACAACTCCCGCGGAACTCTGGACGTAAAGCTCAGCCTTCTGCTTGCCGGTTTGTGTCCGTGCTATGAGAGCCGAAAGAGCATCCCTGCAATCCGGAGAAACAAAGTCCTGAAAGCACGATCCAATCGTGTCCTCCAGGGGAATACCGAGTATCGATGCGAATTGCTCATTCGCGAAAAGGATGAGACCTTCGCTGGTCAATGTCAGGGCGCCTTCGGCCATGTCTTGAACCATCAGGCGGTAGGCTTCATCGGCGCCCTTGAGAGTATAGATGCGCTCGCCCTCGGGACCCGACCCTACAAACGCGTCGACCTCGCCGTTGCGGATCGCTCGCAAAGTCTCCTCCGCTTCGCTGAGCCGGTCCTGCAGCTCCCGATTGGCTTTCAGCAGATCTTCGCGAGTCTTCTCCGCCATAGTCTCGTCCAGTAACATCGGGTTACTGTTCTGCCTGACGGCGCACCAGATCGAGACCCACCAGCACGCGATCTTTATTGGAGAGATCGCCGATCATTCTACGGACGGGTAAGGGGAATTTTTTGACCAGCGTCGGGGCAACCACGATTTGTTCCGGCTTCGCTCTTTCCGGATGCTGATAAATATCGATGACTTCGAGATCGCACCTGCCGTTCAACATCTCTTCGCAAATGGCTCGAATATTTTCGATCGCACGCGCCGATTTGGGAGTGGTCCCAGTCACAAACAGGCGCAGAACGTAATGAGCGGTCGACCGATCATCGAGAGCTGCCTCGAAAGCCCGTGTGTCGCTGACCGGTTTTGGAGCCTTCATGAATGCGCCTGCCGGGACCGCGGCCGCAAATCGAGACCAACCAGCACGCGTTCCGTATTCGAGAGATCCCCGATAATCTTCCGAACAGGTTCAGGCAATTTACGCACCAGAGTGGGAATTGTGAGAATCTGATCGCCTTTCGCCAATTGCGGATTATCGATGAGATCGATAATTTCGATAGCGTATTTGCCAGGCGCGTGATTCTCGCAAATACGCTTCAAATTCGCAAAAGCTTGCAATGACTTCGGGGTTTGACCAGCGACATACAGTTTAAGAATTAGAATTTCGGCGTCAGCGGACGTGTTCGGCTCGGATTTCGTTCGGAATTTTTCTTTCGGCTTCATTTTTTCCGGCCTCCGGCAGTTTTTTCCGTTTTTCGAGTTCCTGCTAAGAAATCCGCGGATCGCGCCCGACTTTCCGCCATATCGCTACGATCCCGCTCCAGCTTCTTCAATCTGGCTTCCTCTTCAGCCATAAAGCGCTGGGCCTCCCGTTCCCCGGTCTCCAATTGCTGCTGCAGCTCGGCGATCTTGGCTTCGACGGCCTTCCGTTTCGCGCTGCGTAAAGCCTGCCCTCTTTCCATTGCGTGCAGGGCCGCGAGCGCATGCGTTGTATCCTTCGCTTCCTGCGACAGCCGCGCCGAGCCGGTCAATAATCCTGCTTCTCCAAGGTAGCACTCACGCAGTTCCACGCCACGCCCGGTCAACCGCATTTCCCGGATCTGATTCGAATGAGGGATGCCTCTGGCCTTCAGGACGTATAATCCGCGATTGCGTTCCCCGCCGCTTTCGATATCGCGCAGCAGGATCCATGTGTCGATTAGCGAAGAGATATCGACCTGACTCTGCTCCAAGGCTTCAGAGCCTCCCGTTAATGATGTCATCACGGCCGTGATCCTTTGCTCTTTCAGGAAGTCGATCAACCGAAGCAGCATGCTGTGCGTCTGGCGGATGTCTCCGGCATGTAATAAAGCGGTGATCGGATCTATTACGATATTGCTCGGGTCGAACTCTCTAATGGCTTTGTGGATCTTCACAAGATGCGTTTCCAGTCCAAAAGTGGTGGGGCGCGCTCCATCGAATCGCAGCAGACCTTTGTCAACCCAGCGTTTCAGATTAATTCCAATGGATCGCATGTTCCGAAGGACCTGATCGGCGGATTCTTCAAACGAGAAGATGGCGCAGCGTTCCCCGCGTGAGCAGGCCGCATCCACGAAATGGCTGGCCAGACTGGTTTTACCTGTGCCGGCCGTTCCTGAAATCAGTACACTGCTGCCCCTGAAGTAGCCCTGGCCACCGAGCATTCCATCCAGCGCTGGTACACCAGTGGAAACGCGCTCATTTGATACGTTATGTTTCAGCTCGACCGAGGTTACGGGAAGAACGGATATACCCTCGTCGCCGATAAGAAATGGATACTCATTGGTGCCATGTCTCGAGCCGCGGTATTTGACGACGCGCAGCCGGCGGATTGAAACCGAGTCCGTGGTGCGGTTGTCAAGAACAACTACACAATCGGAAATGTATTCTTCGATACCATACCGCGTAAGGCTCTCGCCTTGGCCGCGCTCTGCCGTGACGACAGCGGTCAACTGTCTATCCTTGAGCCAGCGGAAAAGCCGCCGGAGTTCGGCGCGCAAAATCCCCTCATTCGTCAGGCTGGCGAATAGCATTTCAACACTGTCCAGCAACACGCGTTTCGCGCCAATGGAATCGACCGCCTGACCGAGACGCAGGAACAATCCTTCCAGGTCGTATTCGCCAGTCTCCTCGATCTCGCTGCGGTCCAGGTAAACGAAGTCGATCACTAACTTCTTTTGCGCCACCAGCTTCTTAATATCGAATCCAATCGATGCGACATTCGAGATGAGCTCGTCTGCGGTTTCCTCAAAGGAGATACACACGCCCGGCTCGCCGTATTGCGCGGCCCCGCGGGCGAGGAATTCCATTCCGAGCAGAGTCTTCCCTGCGCCGGCGCTTCCGCAAACCAGCGTGGTGCGACCCTTCGGCAATCCTCCGAAGGTGATCTCATCCAGACCGCGTATTCCCGTTGGACATTTGAGCACTGCGTCTGCGATGACTGGGGTTGCGTTTCGTTTCATTTGGAGTTACCAGTTTAATCTAGTCTTCCGACTCCATTAAAATGAGAGCAACCTCGTGATAATTCGAAGGGCCACCCGCGGCGACCTCATGGCCATCAACTCCATCCAGGAGGCCTCGCCAGAGGCGGCGGCGTGGGAGCCGGAGAGTTATCTCAGCTACGACTGTCAGGTCGCGGTGGTGGCGGGAATCGTCAAAGGTTTTCTGGTCTCGCGCCAGACGGGTCCGGGCGAGCGCGAGATTCTCAATCTCGCCGTCGAGCCACCGGAGCGGCGGCGCGGGATAGCCCGCAGTCTTCTTAAACAGGAGCTCGCAGATTACGGCGGCGTCTGGTTTCTCGAGGTGCGTGTTTCCAATGCCACCGCTCTCAAGTTTTACAAACAGTTGGGTTTCGAGCCGGCGGGCCGGCGCGAAGATTATTATCGCGATCCGCTCGAAGCGGCTATTGTCATGAGGTTTTTTTCATGTTATTGTCATGATGCGACGGTCGGCCATTGGTGACCGGCTGCCCTGATCGAATGAACTCAACTTTTACTACCCACCGAGTCGGCAAAATCCTACCAATAGATTCGGCGTGGCACTTCAAACATGAAGGAGAGCCGTTGATGGAGATAAATCCTCAAGATGAAATCAAAGCGCATCTGATGGCGACTAGCGAGGAGTTTCGCTCTTTGGCCGCCCAGCACGCCCAGTATCACGAGAGACTGGAACAGCTGGAAGCCAAGCACCACCTGACCGAAGCGGAACAGGTGGAAGAAGTTCGCTTGAAGAAGCAGAAGCTGCACCTCAAGGACCAGATGAATGCCATTCTGGCCCGCACCAGGGTGCAGCACGTCGCCTGAACCGTCGGGTGCGCGTTAGTTAAATTTATGAGCCGGGCCGTTGCAACGCGGTCCGGCTTTTATGTTTTAAGTCTCCTACGTTATAATGAAGTTCCTCCTCAATTAAAGGATTCCCATGGACGAAAAAGAACGTAACCGCGCCCTCGGCGCAACTCTCGGCCAGATCGAGAAGCAGTTTGGCAAGGGTTCGGTTATTCGTCTAGGCGCACAGACGGTGCTGGCCGTTCCGGCCATTTCGACGGGATCGATCTCGGTAGATGCCGCTTTAGGCGTGGGCGGGTTTCCCAGGGGGCGAATCTCGGAAATCTTCGGACCGGAATCTTCGGGAAAAACCACCATCGCGCTACAGGTGGTCGCCGAAGCGCAGAAGGCGGGCGGCATGGCGGCGTATATCGATGTCGAGCACGCCCTCGATCCGGCCTATGCCCGCAAGCTGGGCGTCGATGTGGACAATCTGCTGGTTTCGCAGCCGGATTATGGCGAGCAGGCGCTCGAGATCACCAACGCTCTGATCACTTCGGGATCCATTGACGTTCTGGTGGTCGATTCCGTGGCGGCGCTGGTACCCAAGGCCGAGCTCGATGGCGAGATGGGCGACAGCTTCATGGGCGTCCACGCCAGGCTGATGTCACAAGCCATGCGCAAGCTCACCGGTATTGTCTCGAAATCCAATACCTGCCTGATTTTTATCAATCAGATTCGCGAAAAGATTGGTGTCATGTTCGGGAATCCGGAGACCACCACGGGCGGGCGCGCGCTGAAATTTTATTCGAGCGTACGCGCCGATATCCGTCGCATCGCCGCCATAAAAGACGGCGAATCGGTGATCGGCAATCGGACCAAGATCAAAATTGTAAAGAACAAAATGGCGCCGCCGTTCCGTGAGGCCGAGTTCGATATTATTTACGGCGAGGGAATTTCAAAAGAGGGCGACCTGATCGATCTGGGCGTAGTGCAGAATCTGATCGAGAAGAGCGGCGCATGGTACAGCTTCAAAGGCGAGCGAATTGGGCAAGGCCGCGAGAACGCCAAGCAGTTCATGAAAGATAATCCGGATATCAGGAAGAAGCTGGATGCTGACTTGCGCAAATTGCTTGGTTTAGTGCGCGTGGAGCCTATGGCCGAGCCGGCCCCGTCTCCCGCGCCGGCTTCTGCTCCCGCGGCCGCCGCTCGCGGCCGAGGTTAGAGCTATTTCTCTAAGAAAAAATTCCCCACGAACAGCGCATCAATGCCCGAGGAATAGAAACTCCGTACCGCGTCTCGCGGAGTCGATACCAACGGGTCGCCGAATAGATTGAAGCTGGTATTGTAAAGCACGGGAAGCCCCGTCACTTTCCCGGCCTCCAGCAGCAGCCGATGATAAAGCGGGTTGTCCGGCTCTGTGACCGTGTGCACCCGGACCAAGTCCTTCCCCAAAATCGCCGATTCAAAGGTTTTGCGATGGGCCGGCCTTACGCGACCGACCGTGGCCAGATGCCGCGCGTTCGGCCCCACTTCGAAATACTCGGCAGCGAGCTCGGCAGGCACCGATGCGGCAAACTTGCGGAACGGCTCGCGATGCTTGATGAAGACGTTCAGGTTCTCCGTTGAATACGGGTTGAGCGGCGACGCCAGGATGCTTCGATTCCCCAGCGCTCGTGGACCGAACTCCATGCGCCCCTGCATCCACGCCAGAATTTTGAGTTCACCCAGCATCCGCACCGCAGTCTCCAGCAGCTCTCGGGTCGAGCGCAGATAACGGAAGCGCAGCTTACAGTTCTCCAGCACCTGTTTTATTTCTTCGGGTCCGTAGCCGGGGCCGAGCAGCAAAGAGCCCGAGCCGCCACGCCGCGAGTTCCCGCGTAGATGATGCCAAACATGATAGACCGCGCCTAAAGCCGTGCCAGCATTTCCGGCCGCGGCCTGCACGAACACGTTTTTCCACCGGCCACTACGCTCCAGCGCGTCGACCAGCAGCGCATTGTAAAACAGACCTCCGGCCAGACACAGATTGCCGCCTTCGCCTGCCAACGCGATCACCGTATCCTCGATTGTCTTCTGGAGACCGCGAGCCACCGCGGGGGCTAGCGCGGCAGGAATCGTCGACCCTTCATCTAGACCGAGGCGGGTATAGAATTTGGCGTTGAACCCTCCGCCGGCGAGCCGGTGACCGTCGAAAAAAGATGGATCGAGCCGCGCCGCCTCCGACACAATCTCGCGAAATAACCCGGCGTAACGCTCATCGCCAGAGGTCGAGAGCCACTGGATCTTGTGTTCATCGGCACCGGCGCGGAAACCGAGCATCTCCGTAACTGCGCCATACAGCCGCCCCAGCGAATCGGGATAATACCACGCTCTCTCGATCTGAATCTCAGTCCCGCTCGCGTTCCAGCGCGCGCCACAACAAAAATCGCCGGCGTGATCGAGGGTCAACACGGTTGCTTTCTCAAAAGGGGAGGCATAGAAGGCCGATGCGGCGTGAGCCATTTGATGCTCCACCACGACGATCTCACTCTGGGGGAACTGGCCGCGCAGCGCCACATGGAATTCGGCCTCAGGCCCTCGCGCGAACGGACGCACAATGGCGACGCAATCCACTTCTTGGCGCGTGATGCCGGCCAGGCGCAGACACTCCGCAATCGAACCCTGGGGCATCGCGCCCGGCCTCAATCCGCGTGTCAATTTTTCCTCTTCGATGGCCGCTTGAAGCTCCCCATCCTTCAGGATTGCGCAGGCCGCGTGGCCCAGCAGACCGCCTAAACCAAGAATCACCATTTATTTGGATTGCTTTTCAATTTTCGCCCACGTATCGCGCAGCGCGACCGTCCGGTTGAATACCAGCTTATGAGAAGCGCTGTCGGGGTCCACACAGAAGTAGCCCAGCCGTTCGAACTGATAGCGGGTGCCCGGCGCGGCGTCTTGCAGAGCGGGTTCGACCTTGCAGCCGCTCACCACCTCGAGCGAGTTCGGATTCAAATGATCGGTGAACTCCTGATGTTCGGCCACTTCATTCGGGTTCTCGCAGGTAAACAAAGTGTCGTACAAGCGAACTTCGGCCTCGATCGCGTGTAAGGCCGAGACCCAGTGAATCGTCGATTTCACGCGGCGCCCGTCCGGCGCATTGCCTCCCTTCGTTTGCGGATCATAGGTGCAGTGGATTTCGACAGGCTCTCCGGTCTCATCTTTGATCACGCGGGTACAGGTTATGAAGTAGCCGTAACGCAATCGCACTTCACGGCCGGGCGAAAGCCTGTAATATTGCTTGGGCGGATCTTCGCGAAAATCGTCTCTCTCGATATACAGAACTCGGGAAAAAGGCACGGTCCGGTTTCCCGCGCTCTCGTCTTCTGGATTGTTGATGGCCTCCAACTCTTCCACGTGATTCTCCGGATAGTTATCGATGACGACCCGCAGAGGCCGCAGCACCGCCATGACCCGCGGCGACCGCTTGTTCAGGTCCTCCCGCACGAAGTACTCGAGAAGCGATAGCTCGGTGCTGCCGTTGGTTTTGGATACACCGATGCGCCGGCAGAAATTCCGTATCGCCTCGGCGCTGTAACCTCTGCGCCGCATTCCACTCACGGTCGGCATTCGCGGATCGTCCCAGCCGTTAACATATTTTTTTTGAACCAGCGTGAGCAGCTTTCGTTTACTCAACACGGTGTAGGTGAGATTGAGCCGGTCGAATTCAATTTGCCGGGGATGATAAATGCCGAGTTGTTCGAGGTACCAGTCGTACAGAGGCCGGTGATCCTCGAATTCAAGAGTACAGATCGAATGCGTAATATGTTCGATCGAGTCGCACTGACCATGCGCGAAGTCGTACATAGGATAAATGCACCATTTTTTGCCAGTGCGATGGTGCTCGGCGTGAAGAATGCGATACATCACCGGATCGCGCAAGTTTAGATTCGGCGAGGCCATATCGATCTTGGCTCGCATAGTTCGAGAACCGTCGGAAAATTCCCCGTCATGCATCCGCTCGAACAAATCCAGATTTTCGCGAACTGAACGATCGCGATAAGGACTGTTTTGGCCGGGCTCCGTCAATGTGCCGCGCTGTCTCCGGACCTCTTCGGCCGAAAGGTCGCAGACATACGCCTTTTCGGCTTGGATCAATTGAACCGCCCACTCATAGAGTTGATCGAAATAATCGGACGCGTAAAAGAGCCGTCCCTCCCAATCGCCGCCAAGCCAGCGGACATCTTCAATGATCGATTCCACGTACTCCGTCTCTTCCTTGGCGGGATTGGTGTCGTCGAACCGCAAATTGCATTGACCGCCTAACTCGGCCGCCAAACCGAAATTCAGATTGATAGATTTCGCGTGTCCCACATGGAGATACCCGTTTGGCTCAGGGGGGAAACGCGTGTGCACGCGTCCTTCATACTTATTGGCCTTCAGGTCCTCGAGAATGATCTCTCGAATGAAATTGGAAGGGATGTCCATAATTTATCTAAGCATCTCAATGGCTCTGCCGATTCGCTGAAGACACGTCTCGCGGCCGAGGACCACCAGAGTTTCAAATAGCGGCGGCGCAACCTTACGGCCGCAGACCGCGACGCGAATCGGCTGGAACATCTGACCCGTTTTGATCTTCATGGCCTGCGCGCCGGTACGCAGGGCCGTATCCAACGCGTCGTGATTGAAGTCCGTCGTTGCCAGGATCTGACGGGCCTGTTCCAAAACCGCCGTGGCCATAGCTGCATCGCCCTTCTGGGGGATCAGTTCGGCGCGATTGTACGCCGGCAATTCCTCCATAAAAAAGAAATCAGCGGTGGTGGCTACATCGCGCAATAACCTGATCCGCTCCTGAATCAATGGCGTGACCCGCAGCATTTTTTCGGCATCCACATTGAACCCCGCCGCTTGCGCGAACGGCATCAATCGCTCGGCCAGCATCTCCGCCGGCATGGTGCGAATGTGTTCCGCGTTGAGCCAGACCGCCTTGGGATCAAAAGGATAATCGTCGGTAAAATTCACCGTCGCATTGCTGCGGTTTACGCCTTCGAGAGAGAACGCGTCGATCAGTTCCTGCCGCGTCATGGTCTCCCGGTCGTCTTTCGGCGACCAGCCCAGCAAGCACACGAAGTTGACAAATGCCTGCGGAAGGAAACCGGCGTCGCGATAGGTGGTCAGGCTCACAACTGGACCGTGCTTACGCTTGGAAAGCTTGGAGCCATCTGGAGCGATCAGCAACGGCAGATGCGCGAAAAGAGGTAGAGCCGCATCGAGAGCCTCGAAAATCAAAATGTGCTTGAACGTGTTCGTGAGATGGTCCTGCCCGCGGATAATGTGGCTGATCCGCAGGTCGGCATCGTCGGCGCACGAGGCCATGTGGTAGGTCGGCATGCCGTTGCTGCGCAGAAGAGCGAAGTCCTCGATATCAGCGGTCGCTTTCGATTGCGCGCCATAGACCAGATCGCTAAATCCGATTTGGGCGCGGGTCTCGCGCGGCACACGAAAACGAAGCACGAATGGTTCACCGGCCTCCGCCCGGCGTTCACTTTCTATGTGCGATAGCTCCCGCATGCCCGGATTGAACAGCCATTGTCCGCCGCCATGCGGTTTTTCTTCTGCGTCAGCGAAGCCAGGTGTAAAGTCGCGATAAGCGAGACCCTTCGCCAGGATTTCATTAGCCCGGCAGCGGTGAAGAGCCAACCGATCGGACTGGCGGTAGACCTCATCACTCCCGTAATGAGGCCCCAGATCGAGCCAGTCCAGACCCTCGAAAATTGAGTCGAGCGATGCTTGCGTGTTGCGCTCGGTATCGGTGTCGTCGATGCGCAGAATCATCGTGCCGTGGTTGTGGCGTGCATACAGCCAGTTGAATATGAAAGTTCTGGCACTCCCAATATGAAGATAACCAGTCGGGGACGGAGCAAACCGCACTCTGAGCATGAAGTCTTCAGGATAACCGCACAAGCTGGTATGATTCCAGGAAAGTCATGCGCGGTGTTATTTCTTTAACGATTTTGTTCCTCCTCGTGACCGCTGCCGGCCGCGCCCAAGTTCATGCGCCCGCAATGAATTCCGACGCGGCTGCCGCGTATGAAAGCTTGCTGCGCCTGCGCACAACCGCAACCGTGCTTCACGTAACAGCCCACCCGGACGATGAGGATGGCCCGTTGCTCACGTGGCTGACTCGTTCTCAGGGAGTACGAACGGGACTCTTGACGCTGAATCGCGGAGAGGGGGGCGCGAACCTGATCGGCCCGGAGCTCTACGATGCTCTCGGCCTGGTACGTACGGAAGAGTTGCTCGCCGCCGGACGTTATTACGGTGTGGATCAGTTCTTCACGCACGTCATCGACTTCGGATTTTCCAAGCGCTTGGACGAAACTCTGGAGCATTGGGGCGAGGAGAACGTGCTGCGCGATTGCGTGCGTGTAGTTCGCCTGTACCGGCCCGACGTTCTCATTTCGCGTTTTCATGGCTCCGCGCGCGACGGACACGGCAATCACCAGACCGCGGGGCTGATGAGCGCTGAAGTTTTCAAGGCCGCGGCCGATCCTAGCCGCTTCCCGGAGCAGTTTAGCGAAGGCCTGCGACCCTGGCAAATTAAGAAGCTCTATCGAAGTGTGCGCGAGAGTGGGGCTGGAGCGACTCTCAAAATCGACACCGGCACTTATGATCCGCTTCTGGGCGCTTCCTATCGGCAGGTCGCGAGTCTCGGGCTAAGCTTCCAGCGCTCGCAAGGTAGCGGCGGCCGCCGCGCGGGTCCAGGTCCTGCTATATCCGCAGTCGAGCTGGTCCAGAACGCCGTCAGCAAAAACTCGGCACATGAGCAAGGCCTTTTCGACCGGATTGATTGTTCGCTTTCCGGTCTAGCGAAGCTGGCTCCATCGCTGAATCTAGCCGTGCCGCTAAGCAAGATCGACCAGCAAATCTCTGCCGCGATTCAGAATTTCGACGCTCGCGATCCATCGCGAGTGCTGGCGCCATACATCGCGCCCGCTCTTCGCAATTTGCGAATCGTGATTCAAACCGTTACCAACTCCTCGATCGATCAGGACGCCAAATACGACCTGCTGTTCCGCTTGCGGAATAAAGAAAACGAATTTGTTCGCGCGGGAAATCTTCTGGCGGGAGTCTCCTTAGAGGTGCTCGCCGATCCGGTGAATGCTTTCGAGGTTGCCATTCCAGGGCAGAAATTCGGTGTCACCGGGACGCTCACTAATCGGGCGAGTGTAAAGATGGAAAACGTCAAGCTTGCACTGAACGTCCGAGGCCACATTGCGGTTTCTTCAAAACCAGTCCAATCCGATTCTCTCGGTAACAACCAGCAACTGAAACAGCATTTCGACGTTAACATTGCAGACGACGCCGAATACACGCGTCCCTACTGGAGCCGCAAGGACCAATACCGCGAACATATTTATCAAATCGATCAGCCCCAGTTCGCAAACCTCCCCTATGCTCCACCGGAGATTGTGGGCGCGGCCACTTATCAGATCGAGGGCGTCCCATTCACTGTTACGGAGCCTACTCAGATCGTCTCCAACGAACCTCCTATGGGAGAACAATTTCGGCTGCTCACTATCGCGCCCGCGATCGGCATCACAATCTCGCCACGCCGCGGTGTGATTCCGGTGACTTCGCGGGCCGCCGCCATTGACGTGCACGCGCAGGTGACTAGCAACGTAAAAGGCGCGGCCGATCCAAAGATACACTTGAACTTGCCTTCAGGATGGAGCGCATCGCCCGAAAGCGCCGATCTACACTTCACGCATGAAGGCGAGATCCAGAGCGCGGATTTTCGCGTCTTGGCGCCGCAAGTCACAGGCGGCGGAAGCTATCCGATCCAGGCAATCGCGGAATATGGCGGCAAGCAGTATCAAGAGGGCTATCAGGTGATTGCTCACCCCGATCTGGAGACGCGACGCTTGTATTATCCGGCGACGGTGGAATTCACCGGACTGGATGTCAAGATTGCACCCGGATTGAAGGTCGGCTATATCATGGGCGTCGGCGATGAGATACCCGAAGCCCTCGAGCAGATCGGCGTCAAACCGCAAATGCTCGGCCCGGCAGACCTGGCGACGGGAAATCTGGCCCAATTTGATGTCATGCTGGTGGGCATTCGCGCCTCCGCCGTGCGGCCCGATTACAAAACATACAACAGCCGCCTAATGAATTTCGTGAAGAACGGAGGCAATCTTATCGTGCAATATCAGACGCCGGAGTTCGATGAAATCCAATACGGACCGTATCCGTTCCGGCTGGGGCGCAACCCAGAAGAGGTCTCCGAGGAGGATTCGAAGGTCACTATACTCGACCCCGCCAATCCGATTTTTGCAAGCCCGAATAAGATCACGGCGGCGGATTTCGAGGGATGGGTGGAAGAGCGCGGCTCGAAATTCATGACCGAGTGGGACTCCCGATACAAACCTCTCCTTGAATGTCACGACCGCCAGCAAAGCCCGCAGCGTGGCGGCATGCTACAGGCGCGCTATGGCAAGGGCACGTTCACGTATTCGGCATACGCATTTTATCGCCAGCTTCCAGCCGGAGTCCCGGGAGCATATAAGCTGTTTGCGAACATGATCAGCCTCGGCAAGTGAACGGGGCTACTGGACTCAAGCGGCAGCTCGGCTTGGGTGGCGCGGTTTCCGCCAACATGCTCGCCATGATCGGGGTCGGCCCTTTCCTGACGATCCCTCTGTTGCTTGCCTCGATGCACGGGCCGCAAGCTATGCTCGGCTGGATTCTAGGTGCTGTCGTGGCGATTTGCGATGGCCTGGTGTGGGCCGAGCTGGGCGCGGCGATGCCCGAATCCGGCGGCCCTTATCGCTATCTCCTCGAAGCGTACGGCCCGCGCGGGCTGGGACGATTGATGAGCTTCCTGTTCTTGTGGCAGCTGGTAGCGCTTGCGCCATTGTCGATGGCTTCGGGCGCGGTTGGCTTTTCGCAGTACGCGCTGTACTTGTGGCCGGCGATGGCACGGTGGCAAGAGAAGACACTCGCGATGGCAGTGTGCTTGGTGGCCTGCGCCTTAATCTATCGCAGGATTCAGAGTGTCGGCCGCCTGAGTTTGGCGATATGGGGCGTAGTCATGTTCGCCGCCGTGTGGATTATGGGCGACGGACTGCTGCACGCCCGAATCGGGCTCATAGCCAACTTTCCCCCTGGCGCGTTTGATCTCTCGGGAACCTTCTGGATGGGACTTGGCGGCGCGACGCTGTATGCCATGTACGATTACGGCGGCTATGAGACGGTTTGCTATTTGGGCGGCGAGGTGGTGACACCCGCAGTCAATATTCCCCGCTCGATTCTGATGGCGATCGCCGCCGTCGCCGTGCTTTATCTCACGATGAATTTCACCATCATCGGAGTCCTGCCGTGGCAGGAAGCAATGCGCTCGAAGTATGTGGTCAGCGATTTCATCGCGCGGCTGCACGGTCCGCGAGCCGCTGCGGTAATGACCGTGTTGATCCTGATCACGGCGTTCGCCAGCGTTTTCGCAGGCATGCTCGGGCTGTCGCGCGTGCCCTACGCGGCGGCGAAGGATGGCCGGTTTTTTCATGTTTTCGCGCGGCTGCATCCAACCGGACATTTCCCCTCGTTCGCCGTGCTGTTTATCGGGATCGCCTCCGCGATCGCCTGCCTGCTGGATCTGGAGGCGCTAATTAAGGCGCTCAGCGTGATTCAAATCATGATCCGATCCCTGGCCCTGATAGTAGCGGTGACGATGCTTCGCCGTACCCGCACCGATATAGGGCGTCCGTTCCATATGTGGCTCTATCCGCTGCCGAGTATCGTAGCTTTCGCAGGGTGGAGCTATATCGTTATTACCAGCGGCGCGCGGTATATTGTGTCGGGACTGATGCTTCTGGCTGTGGGCATCGCGGCATATTTGTGGAGAGCGAAGCGCCGCGGCGAATGGCCCTGGGAAATAGCATGAGCCTGGATATCGTTGTAGCAGGCGAGTTGTATGTCGACTTGATTATGAGCGGCTTCGACCGGCTCCCCAAGCCGGGGCAGGAATCGTTCGCGCGCCACTTTCATCGGGAGCCGGGTGGCGCTGCGATTACGGCCATGGGTCTAGCCAAGCTTGGCACCCGCACCGGTATTCTGGGCGCGGTAGGCGCGGAGGATGGCCGATGGATTGTCGAACGGATGCAACAGGCTGGAGTGGACACATGCGGCGTACGTTTCATCGACGGGGAATTCACCGGGACCACAGTGGCGGTGTCCGATCCCGCGGATCGGTCGCTTCTGACGTATGCGGGCGCTAACCGCTTCGCTCGCGCCGTCACCGCTGAATCGTCGATTCAGGCCAGACACCTGCATTGGGCGGCGCCCGCGGACGTCGAGCTGCTCGCAAAATTCCGTGCTCACGGCATGACGATCTCTCTCGACGTAGGCTTCGCGCAAGCCGATGCGATCTGTCTGGCTGCGCTCCCGCACGTCGATGTTTTTTTCCCAAACGAAGTGGAGGCGGCACGCCTGACCGGGGAGAGCGCTCCGGACGCAATGTTGAACGCGCTGTCGCGTGCCGGCGCGCGCACGGTCGTTCTGAAACTTGGCGCGGGCGGAGCGGCCATGCTCGCGGAGGGCCGTCTGCTCCAAGCCATGCCGCCGCCCGTAACGGCAGTCGAAACCACCGGCGCTGGCGATTGCTTCAATGCGGGCTTTCTCCATGGATGGCTAAGCGGCGCGCCGCCGGAAGCTTGCCTTGCGCTCGGAAACTTTTGCGGCGCTCTGTCGACGCGCGCGCCAGGGGGTATTGCGGCCTTCCCGGCCGCGAAGGAAATTGCCTGCCTGCTAGAATAGTTTTTACGTGACCTTAGAAGAATTAGAAAGAGAATACGTTACGCTCCGCCAGCAAGCTGACGCTGTGCGGAGCTATCTTTGACGCTCCCACCCGCCGCGCTCAGCTAGCGAAATCCGAAGAACAGATCAACGCTCCCGATTTCTGGTCGCAACCCGAGAAGAGCCAAAAGCTGATGCAGGATCGCAAGCGCCTGGAGGAGCAAATCGCCCAGGACACGAAGATCTCCGGCTTGACGTCGGACCTGGATACGCTGTTCGAGCTCGCGCGCGAAGGCGAGAGTGTCACCGGGGAGATCGAGCGCGAGATTCGCGATTTCTCCGGTCATCTCGAAAAGTTGGAGACCAAGATGCTGCTCTCCGGTGAGAATGATGCCCGCAGCGCCATTGTCACCATTCACCCGGGAGCCGGGGGCACGGAAAGCCAGGACTGGGCCGAGATGCTGCTGCGAATGTATCTGCGCTGGGCTGAGCGCAATGGTTACGAAACGGCGGTGACCGATCGTCTGGAAGGAGAAGGCGCAGGTATTAAGTCCGTTACGTTCGAGGTCAACGGCGAAAATGCATATGGGCAGTTGCAGGGCGAGGTCGGGGTGCACCGGCTGGTTCGCATTTCTCCCTTCGATGCCAACGCTCGTCGCCATACATCGTTCGCTTCCGTGTTCGTGTATCCGCAAATCGACGATGAAATCAAAATCGACATACGGCCGGAGGATTTGCGCGTCGATACGTTTCGCGCCTCCGGCGCTGGTGGCCAGCACGTAAACCGGACGGATTCCGCCATTCGCATGACCCACCTCAGCACCGGAATCGTCGTGCAATGCCAGAGCGAGCGCAGCCAGCACAAGAATCGCGCCACCGCGATGAAACAGCTCCGCGCCAAGCTTTACGAATTCGAGATGGCGAAGAAGCGCGCCGAAGAACGAAAGGTAGAAGACGCAAAGCTCGAAATCAATTTCGGCAGCCAAATCCGCAGTTACGTTTTGGCTCCGTACCGTTTGATTAAGGACCACCGCACCAAGCTCGCCATCGGCGATGTGGATCGCGTGCTCGATGGGGACCTGGAAGCATTGATCCACGCTTACCTGGTTTTTCGGAAGACAGGGAAGACTGTTTCAGACGCGCCGGACGATCTTCCAGAATGACAATCGCTGAGGCCGCGGCCCGCATTCGCTCCGGCGGTCTCGTTGCATTCCCGACCGAAACCGTGTACGGCTTGGGTGCGAATGCGCTGGATGCTTCCGCGGTCGCGAAGATCTTCGAGTTGAAAGGCCGTCCCGCATCGAGTCCGCTGATCGTGCATGCGGCGTCGATCGGGATGGCTCGCGAGCTGGTGGTCGAGTGGCCTGCGCAAGCCGATGAACTGGCGCGGCGCTACTGGCCTGGACCACTCACGCTAGTGCTTCCGAAGGCATCGGCGATTCCCGACATCGTCACGGCTGGACTGCCGACAGTCGGAATACGAGTACCCGCACACCCTCTCGCTCTTGAGTTGATCGACGCTGCCGGAGTGCCCCTCGCTGCGCCCAGCGCAAATCGATTCGCAAGCCTCTCGCCCACCACGGCCGCCCACGTACGAGCAAGCATTCGGCGATGCAGTCGAGGTGCTCGACGGCGGACCTTCTCAGGTCGGCATCGAATCCACTGTGGTCTCCCTGGCCGGTGAAACTCTAACCCTGCTCCGACCCGGCATGATTTCTCTAGGCGATCTGGAGCAGGCGACTGCGTCTCGCCGGCCAGGCGCATCCGTCGCCCGGCATGCATGCCCGCCATTACAGCCCCCGAACTCGTTTGTTGTTGGTCGCGGGACCATCCGATCTTCCCGATCGTTCCGGCGCATATCTGTGGTGGCGGCGACCCGCGCTTACAGAACGCAGCCTGCATATGCCGGCTGAACCCGCCAGGTATGCCGCGCGCCTATACAGCGTGCTGCATGAGCTAGACACCGAAAGCTGGCCCTGGATCGCGGTGGAAGCGCTGCCCGATACTCGTGAGTGGTCGGCGATTCAGGACCGCTTGAGGCGCGCGGCGGGTTAGAATACCGGCAATGCTTCAGCCTTTCATGCGCGGTCCAGCCTTGATCGAGGAGATCGACCGCACCATTACCGCGACCCCTACGCTGTGGTGGCTGGGGCAGTGCGGCTTCGTGATGCGGTTCGCCAGCATCACCTTCTACATCGATCCCTGCTTCTCGACTCCGCCGCACCGGCGTCGATGGATTGCCGCGCCGCTCGCGGGTGCTGAAGTTCGTCACGCCGATATGATTTTTGCGACGCACGCCCATGAGACGCACCTGGATATACCGGCTTTGCTTCCGATCCTTGAGTCCTCCAGGAACGCCAAGCTGGTGTTGCCGAAAAGCGCCGGTGAGCGGGCTCATACGGCAGGTGTTCCCTATGAGCGCATGACGACGACCGATGCCGGCCTGCGCATCGAATATTTTAAAGACAATCTCTACGCGCGCGTGTACGCTGTGCCCTCGGCGCACCCGCACCTCGACTGGACCGCCGACGGAGGTTATCCGTACCTCGGATACGTGATCCGTTTGGGGCGCTGGACCATCTATCATGCGGGCGATTGCATTCCCTACGAGGATCTGGCGCACCGGTTGCGGCCCTTCAATGTGAACATCGCGTTGCTGCCCATCGGCGGCTGTAATTTTTCCGTGCAAGAGGCGGGGCAGCTCGCGGTTGAAATCGGCGCGTCCTGGCTGGTGCCCATGCACTACGGGACTTTCGACGACGACCACGGCGAGGAGAGCAGCTTTGTTTCGCACATGCTCGGCCACCGGCCGGAGCAGCCCTTCAAAGTATTTCAGTGCGGCGAGAAGTGGACGGTTCCCGAGGTTTGACCGCCCTGACAAGCAACAGTACGTTTGCGGCGATCGCGATCACAACCGTTCTGTTTCTCGCGACGATCATTCGATCGGCATTCGGCTTTGGAGAAGCCTTGGTGGCTGTGCCTCTCCTCGCGCTCGTAGTGCCGGTCGAAATTGCGGTGCCGGTGGCCGCGCTCGTCTCGATAACTGTCGCGCTGATCGCGGTAGTGCAGGACTGGCATAAAATTCACATCCGGAGCGCGGGCTTGCTGGTGCTTCCAACCATGGTTGGTATTCCCCTCGGCTTGATTCTTCTTAAAGCGGTACCCGAATCGGTGGTCAAAACGATTTTGGCCGCTGTGATTATCGCCTTCTCTATGCATGCATTACTCGGCCGTAAACACCGTGAGTTGACGAACGACAAGTTTGCGTGGCTGTTCGGATTTGGCGCAGGGATTTTAGGAGGCGCATACGGCATGAATGGTCCTCCGCTGGTTCTCTATGGTTCGCTCCGCGGGTGGTCGCCCCAGCATTTTCGGGCGACTCTGCAGGCTTATTTTCTTCCCGCGAGCCTAGCGGGATTATGGGGTTACTGGCTGGTGGGTTTATGGACTTCGACCGTCAATCATTTCTATTTATTGTCGCTGCCGTTTGTCATATTGGCGACACTTTTGGGGCGGACCATCAACCGGCGTATGGGCGTCCGGCAGTTCGTTCTTTATGTCCACGGCGGCCTGATTGCGATCAGCATAATTTTGCTCATCCAGGCGGCTAGAACGTAAATCGCGCGCTCGCTTGCATGCGGCGGGCTTCCGTACCGTCGGGGAACAGACCATCGGAGGTGCCGACTCCGTACGCGCCCGGCGTCAGCGTGAGTATTCCTTTTGCCTCGGTATATTGTTGCGAAGACATAGCCGTGGGCGACCAGCTATTGCTGACATTGAACACTTCAAAATTCAAATACAGTTTATAGCGTTCGCCGAACGGCATAATCTTACTGAGGCGCGCGTCGGACCGGTAAATCGCCGGCTGCCAGACGCTATTCACGGGAAGAAACGGAACCCGACTACTTAAGCCGGAGCCGTTGATGGTGAAATTGCTGAACATCCCCGCTACCGGCGTATCGTTGACCTTAATGGTAGGGCTGGCATACGGACGGGAACTGTTAATAGTCGTGATCGAGGAAAGCTCCCAGTTATTCACAACGTATTTGGCGAATGCGCCGCTACGATGCGTGAAGGTCGGCGTCCATAACCAGGAAAATACCAAGCGCTGCGGCTGATCCTCCAGGCCGTCGCCTTTATCTGCCTTGTAATTCCCGTTGAGCAGCCAGCTGTTGGCATTGCTCAAGAACAGCTTGGGAGTGTTTTGGCCGTAGCTCTGGCCATCGTCGATTTCATGCGACCAGGTGTAAGCAAATCCGCCCTTGGATCCCGTGGGAGAACCGCTTATTGACCTGAAATGCGGCGCATTATAAGAGCTGGTGACGCCATTCTCATCCTGGTAGATGCCGCCGAAGCGCGGATCCGGCCGCGTCCGAGTGTAAACCGGCGTAGTGTAGCTTCCTGCCTGAGTGCCGCTGGCGTCATCGATGACATACGTCGTAGCTGGTCGATCCCAGCGCGAGGCAAATTGAAATCGCGGATACCATACAAATCGACGCCGCGGCTCCAGATGTAGGAAGCCGTGACGCCAATATCATGCGATATTTGACGCTCCAAAGCCAACGTTCCTTGTTCGGAATAAGGAATTTTAAAATTAGGAGCGGCGAACTGAATACTGGACGCGGCGATGTTAATGCCGGCGGGAACCGCGCTCAGGATATTCGGAAATACCGGTCCCGCTGCCAATTGATTCGCCTGCGTGCGGTCAAAGTGATGACGTCGTGAGTGACGCCATTGCTGTGAATAGATCCTGAAGCGTCGCGCCCGCCATGCGGGAATAGAACATTCCGTATCCGGCGCGCAAGACCGTCTTATCGTTCAACTGGTACGCAAGACCGACGCGCGGCATCAGATTCGTGGTCGGGGAATTGATATGGCAGGTCTGCGGTTAAATGGGATTGCAGACCTTGGGTTGAGGAAGTCTGCTCATATTCATAACGCGCGCCATAGTTGACGTGAGCCTGGGCGAAACGCGCCACTGGTCCTCCAGGTAGAAACCGTAATCGTTGATCGTGGTGTCCACGGTCGGATTTCCCAGGGCCTGTTCGAATACGATCTGCCAGTTCTTGGCCCCCGGTCGTGTTACCGGTAATAATCCAGCGCGAACTTGGTCACGGTCTGATAAGTGTAATAGCCATTGGGTTCTGAATGAAATAGCTGTAATCCTCCGTGGTGGCGATATCGGTGCCGAACTTGATGGTATGCGAGCCTTTGATCCAGGAGGCGTTATCGGCGAACTCGAAGCGCTGTTCGTTGGGCTCGACTCGCGGGATGTAATTAGATCAGATCCGATCTGCCTGCGACGCACAGAGACGATCGAGAAGCCCGAGCGCCCGCCCGGTTAAAGCATGGATTGACGGTCATCGCTCTCGCGATCGGTCATCCAGCCAAAGCGAAACTCGTTCACGAAACTGGAGCTGGGAACGGATGTCCAACTGAGCTTTCCTTCGCGCACGCGCGCCGCGGATCATTGCCGTTGCCGTTGATCGCAGCGCCGCTGGTCGAGTGGGATCGTCTGCTGGATGCCATTGAGCGAAAGCAAGTGCATGAAGTTGAAACTGGCGCTGAAAGTGTTGCGATCCGAAAGGCGATAGTCGATTCTGCCAAAGCCAAGATCCTGAGTCGGCGCTGCGCGGTAGTTGAGCCGAAGAAACGCGGCAACAGCCAATTAATAGCGGAACACTGGGCCGCGGTAGCCGGCGCGCCGCAGCCGACCCATACTTGATTGGTGGTATCCACGACTCCTGCCTTGATGATGCTGTCCACTCAGCGGGATTATTTCGATGTCGTAAAATCGCCATTGAAGAAGTAGAACAATTTGTCTTTGATGAAGGGTCCGCCGATACTGGCGCCGCCTGAGTCCGCGAAGTCGGGAGGATTGATGCTCGGCGAACGCGTCCCGCGCTTCGAAATCCTGGTTGCGATAAAACCAGTACGCGGTGCCATGCAGATGTTCGTGCCGCTGCGAGTGACGGTATTGACCACGCCGCCCATCGCGCGGCCATATTCGGCCGAGAAGTTCGCCGAAACCACCTGGAACTCCTGCACGGCATCCTGGGAGATTTGAGAAACGATACGGGTGCGCCCGGTGTTCTCGACATAGAACTGCTCGGTGGTGTCGTTGCCGTCAAGCTAGAAATTATTGCCATTCGCCACGCCTCGAAACGTCAGCAGGCCGAAATGCCATCATTGGTGACGCCGGGCGTCAGCAGCACGAACGTAGTCGACGCGGCGTCCGTTGATGGGGAGATCGAGAATCTGCTGGGAGCCGACCACTTGGGAGACGTCGGTTTTGGTCTCGTCGATCAACGGCGCGGCGCCTTCCACCTGCACCTGAGTCGCAGTACCGGAAACTGAAAGCGATAGCCCCGATGTTCACGTTCTGGCCAACCTGGAGATTGATATCCTTTACTGATACTGGGAAAATCCCGGCTTGTTCACCGTCACCGCGTAACCAGACGCCGGCGGAAGAGCCGGCACATCGAATATGCCGCCTTCAGAAGTCCTGACCGTAATATGTACGCCTTTCGATGGATTCGAGATGACAACCTGCGCATCCGGCACCGCCGCCCCGGAGGCGTCGCGAACGGTTCCGGAAATTTCGGCGAGTCCGCCGGCTGTCTGCGCCCAAGCCGGGCCAATCGCCAGCGCGAACGGAAGCACATAATTGAACCATTCGCTCTTCATAATGGATTCCCCCTAGTTGGTGAGTCCAGGATAGCCGCGCCAGTTTCGATTTCAATGCGGTTTAACAACAATTTGGGTAAATACCCGCTTGACCTTGTCCTTATTCTCCTGCACAATAGAGAAGTTCACGATCCGGCGCGAGCCAACCAATCCAAGGGAGAGATCTTGCCCCTTAAAAAGTGGAAGTGTGTCTTGCAGGGCAACAGCGTTATGCGTTTCGCCCTCGTTATGCTTGTCGTGGCCTGGGGTTCCGGCGCGCTTCACGCAATGGTCCCGCAAAAAAAGAAAAAACCGGTCACGCTCGACCGCCTTGGCGAAGAGTCTTGCCGCAAGCACATGGCGTTGAACGTGCGGTTCGTCAGTCCCTCGTCCACCCGCGCACCCCGAAGAAAGTGAAAATCCTGAGCGGTCCGTGGCGTGTGCCGACCTTTGCCAATTCGATTGACGGGGATTATATCGATGGCGAAGATCTCGCTGTGCGGCGCGCCGCGGTGTCCGCACTGGGCACGCTGAATGGCACGGTCGTAGTCACCGATCCCGCCACTGGCCGGATTCTCACAATGGTCAACCAGAAGCTGGCTTTGAAGGATGGATTCCAGCCCTGCTCGACCATTAAGATTCCAGTTGCGCTGGCCGCTTTGAGCGAGAGCATCGTGGAGCGAACCACGCTGATCCGCGTGTACGGACGCACCACGTTTGACATGACCACTGCGCTCGCGCGATCGAGCAATCAGTACTTCGCCAGCCTCGGCGAAAAGCTCGGGTTCGATCGCGTGAGTTATTATGCCAGGCTGTTCGGACTTGGCGAAAAAGCGGGACTTGATATTTCCGGCGAGCAACCGGGCATTCTTCCACCGACGGTCCCTAAGAGCGGTATTGGCATGATGACCAGCTTCGGAGACGGGATTTCACTGACGCCGCTAGAGTACGCGGCTTTGATAGGCGCCGTGGCGAACGGCGGCACCCTCTACTATCTGCAATATCCGCGAACTCAACAAGAAGCGCAGACGCTCCTGCCTCGGGTGAAGCGCCGGCTCGATATCGCTGATTTAATCCCCGAGATCAGGCCTGGAATGATGGGTGCGGTGGAGTACGGGACTGCGCGCCGCGTCGGCTTCGATCCCAATGAGCCCGTTTACGGAAAGACTGGCACATGCACGGATGCGCGCTCCCCCACGCATCTGGGTTGGTTCGGCTCATTCACCGAATCTGGAAAGAACAAGCTAGTCGTAGTGGTGCTTCTCACTGGCGGAAGACCGGACAGCGGTCCGGCCGCGTCTGGAGTCGCCGGCCAGGTGTATAAAAATCTGGGCGTCGAGACCTATTTCGCGCAGGCGCATCGCGATTCGCCGGTTACTCTGATTTCGAACGAGTAATTCTCACGCGCCACCTTCTAGGGACGCGGACAACTGCTCCCACTCCGCTAACTCGCGCCTGAAGATCGCTCCGGCGAGCCGCCAGAAGATCCGTCATCCGCAGCGTTTCGTCAACACTCTTAAAATCCGCGAAAGTGGCTTCATACTGGCTGATTTCCGATTCGAGCGCTGAAACCTGCTCCTCCACTTCATTCAGGCGGTCCCGCAGTTTCTTGAGTTTCATAGGATTGACGCGTTTTTTAGATTCCGCGGGCGCGGGCGGCGGCTCCATCTCGGCGCTAGCCGCGGAAGAAGACGCAGTTTCGACGGATGAATGCGCCGCCCTGCTTACGCCACAGATAATCCTCGTAATTGCCCGGGAAAACGTGAACGTGGCCGTCCTCAATTTCGAAAATCCGTGTCGCCAGCTTATCGATAAAGTAGCGATCGTGGGACACGAACACCACCGTGCCGCTGTACTTGCTCAGGGCGTCGAGCAGTACGTCTTTGGCCTGCATGTCGAGGTGATTGGTGGGCTCATCCAGCAGCAGAAAATTCGAAGGCGCCAGCAGCATCTTCGCCAGCGCGTAGCGATTCCTTTCACCGCCGGAGAGAACGCCGATGCGCTTGAAAACATCGTCGGCGCTAAACAAAAAGCATCCCAGCAGCGTTCTCAGCTCCGTCTGCGTCGAGCGTGGCGCTTCATCGCTCAGATCGTCGATCATCCGCCGCTCCGGGTTCAGTTCTTTGTACTGATCCTGGGCGAAGTAATCAGGCGCCGCATTGTGTCCCAAAGTATAGGAGCCGGAAGTTAGCGGCTCAGTCCCCGCCAGCAGCTTGATCAAGCGTGGATTTTCCGGCTCCGTTCACTCCTACCAGCGCGATCCGGTCACCGCGCTCAATGATGAAGCTCGCGCCGCTGAAGACGTGTTTCGCTCCGTAGCTCTTTGAGACATCCTTGAACTCCGCCACAATACGTCCGCTCGGCTTCGGTTGGGGAAATGAAAAATGGATGGTTTTCTCGTCGGGCGGTATTTCGATGCGCTCGATTTTCTCCAGTTCCTTGATGCGCGATTGCACCTGTTTGGCCTTGGTCGCCTGGGCGCGGAAGCGGCTGATAAATGCCTCGAGTTGCTCGATCCGCTCGCGCTGATTTCGATATGCAGCTTCGAGTTGATTTCTGCGCTCTTCCTTCTGCTGAAGATAGGACTCATAGTTGCCGCTATAAAACTGAACCTTCTTGTTCCAAATTTCGACGGTGCGATTCACCGTGACGTCCAGGAAATAGCGGTCGTGCGAAACCAGCACGCAGGCGTGCGGGTAATTATCGAGATAGCTCTCCAGCCAATTGCGCGCTTCGAGATCCAGATGATTGGTGGGCTCATCCAGCAGCAGCAGGTTAGGTTTCTCGAGCAGGAGTTTGGCCAGCGCAATACGCATCTGCCAGCCGCCCGAAAATTCCTCGGTCCGCCGCATCCAATCCTCTTTATGAAACCCGAGGCCGTCGAGAACGGTTCCGACTTGGGCCTCGATCGCATATCCGTCGCGATTTCTAAATTCGCTATCGATGCGATGCAGCCTATCGGCAGCCGCCGCATACTCCGCGCTCGAAGGATCCATACTGCTTAATCCGTCGTGCAGCGTCTCCATTTCCCGCTCCATCTCGTGCAGATCGGCGAACACGCTCATGCACTCGGCGAAGATCGACCGGCCCGCGAGCGTGAGGCCGTCCTGGGGCAGATAACCCTCGGTGATTCCCCGGGCCATACTCATCGATCCGTAATCGAGGGATTCGAGGCCGGCAAGAATTTTGAGCAGCGTAGATTTGCCGGTGCCGTTCGCGCCCACCAGTCCCGTGCGCTCCCTGGGCGTGATCAGCCAATCGCAGTCCTCAAACAGAAGTTTGTGGCCGAAACGCTTTCCGGCCGCGGAGAGTTGAATCATCGAGTGTGGAATCTAATCACAGAAAAAACTCAACGCCTGGGCGATGTAGCTCTTCATCTCGGCGCGCTTCACCACGGCATCCAGGAATCCGTGCTCCAGCAGAAATTCGCTGCGTTGAAATCCCTCGGGGAGTTTCTGCCGGATGGTTTGCTCGATCACGCGCGGGCCTGCAAAGCCAATCAACGCGCCGGGTTCGGCGATGTTCAGATCCCCCAGCATGGCGAAGCTGGCGGTCACGCCGCCTGTGGTCGGATCGGTCAGGATGCTGATATAAGGAACGCGCGCTTCATCCAGGCGCATCAGCGCCGCAGAAATTTTGGCCAATTGCATCAGGCTGACTGCGCCTTCCTGCATGCGCGCGCCTCCCGAGGCGGAAACGATCACCAGCGGCGTATGATGCTCGATCGACCGCTCGATAGCGCGAGTGATTTTCTCTCCCACTACCGCGCCCATGCTCCCGCCGATGAACTTCAGCTCCATCGCGCAAATGTTCACGGGCCGGCCTTCGAGCCTTCCGGCAGCCGAAATCAAAGCGTCGGAGAGCGAGGTCGCCTGCTGCATGGCGGCCAGACGGTCGCGATAAGTTTTGGAATCCTTGAAGGCAAGCGGATCGGTAGAAGTGAGCCCGCGATCGAGCTCCTCGTAAGCGCCCTCGTCGAAAAGCAAGGTCAGCCGCGCTCGCGCGTCCAGCCGGTTATGAAAGTCGCACTGCGGGCACACCTGAAAATTTTCGTCGAGCGCTTTCTTCCAGATGATCTGGCCGCAGCCCTCGCACTTCAGCCACAGACCTTCGGTGCGAACGCGCTTTTCGCCTTCTCCCGCGCCTTCCACTCCGGGTTTTTGCCGGCTGAACCACGCCATAGCCAATACATTTCTACAGTAACGTATGTTTTCGGGCTTTCGCTCAGGCTACCGCGCTTCTCCCAGACGTAGGCCGCGAAACTTCCGCTGATTCACGAAACCCATGCGCTGGTACAGACGCAGCGCGGCCTCATTCGCAGCAGTCACGGTCAAGCTAGCCGAACGGCATCCGTGCGCCGCGAGCGCGAGCAGGGAACGGCGCATCAGCTCATAGCCCAGTCCGGTGCCCGGTGCTCTGGCGCGACGCACACCTGCGTAATGTGACCCGCGTCGGACGCCACCAGACTCGCGAGCGAAACCCCGCGCAGATCGCCCGTGCTTTTGTCGATCGCCATGAAAGAAGCAGGGCCGAAAAACGTTCCGCATCCGGGGTACTGGACAATATTCATCAAAAAACGGCGTGCGCCGCCCGGAGAACGATACTGATCGTTGATCTGAGCGTCGGGATGACCCCGGTAAGCGTTCGCGATCAGCCGCGCAGTGTCGTCCTGCCGGGTCTCAGGCCAAAGCGAAATAGCGAGCTGCAACCCGGTTCGTGGAGGAAACTTCGCAACCGGCGTGCAGAGGTGTCTTCAGAAAATAGCGGGGAGACACTCGTCAACCAGTTCTGATAGGGTACCGTGCGATGGAGCGGCGAAGAAAGCATCATGATCTGCGCTTCGACGCGCCGCATTCGCGGGGTGTGCCACAGCGCGTCCAGCACGGCCTCAAGTAGCGCGTTCTCGTTTTCAATGTCTGCGATGCTCCCGCATCACGTACAGATCGCCGATGAGTCCTTTGCTCTCTTCGCAGACGTAATAGGAGTAACCGGCGATGCTGGCGCCGCGCATCAATGCAAAGCCGCTCAGCGCATGGATGCTCGACAAAGCGCCGCACCAGCTCGGCCGAAGGGCGAAAATCCCAGTCGAAACCTGCGCTCCACGCGTCGGTTTCCTCGTCAAGAAGGCGGGTCAGATTTTCGGCGGGAACACGCCGCAATTCGATGACAGGATCGACCTGGCTGTCGGACAGCGCGGCCATAGCCTGATACTACCCTAGACGCGCCGCTTCAAGGTTGCGTTGCGCTCAGGCGTCGATCCTTTAAAGCTCCGGTCGTAATGCGCCTCTAACCTCCCGGACATTTCTGTGCGAACATTCTTTGAAGGAAATATGCTTACAAATCCTATCCCCGAATTCTTCAGAGGGCCTTTGGGTAGCCATGGAAATTACATTACCCATATCGCCTTTCCAAATCACTTTGACTATCTAAGCTGCAAGAAGCGGAACGAAGAGCAAGGTCGCTCAAGCACCTCCATCAAATACGGTGAATTGCGCTTATTCTTAAACGCCGTCGAATCGCTCAACAATATATTGGACTACCTGCATTCCGAGCATAAAGACCGAATCAAGAAAGGGCTGCGTGAATTCAAAAAAGCGATAAAATCCAAATTTCCGGTTCTCGGTGAACTCTCAGATTTGGCGAATGCCTATAAACATTGTGGTCGCTTCGATGACGGCCAATCTTGGAAACGTGCGAGCGATCTGCAAAAAGCGCATCTCAACGTTCAGATCAATGTCACCGAACCCACGCTCTCATGTGCCGATTACCAGTTCTGGGGACCTCTACTAGAACACGACAAAACGCTAAACGAGGTTTTTAGGTTCTGGCAGAACTATCACAATAACCCGACATTAGACGAGTTAATCAACGTCTGATTGATATCGTCGCGTGTGTCGAAAATCGGAGCCCCTCAGTCGTCGACCACTTCCAGCGTCCGCGCGTAACGCCGGTCGACGTAATCGTTGAGGATCACAATAAATTCCTCGACGATACGATCGCCGCGCAGAGTACATTTCAGTTTGCCGTCGACGTACACCGGGGCGACCGGTTCCTCGAATGTGCCGGGCAGCGATATCCCGAGATTGGAGTGCTTGGATTCGCCCGGCCCGTTCACCACGCATCCCATGACGGCAACTTTCATTTCCTCTACGCCGTCGTGGCAGGATTTCCAGACAGGCATCTGCTCCCGAAGGTAGGTCTGAATCCGATCCGCCATCTCCTGGAAAAACGTACTGGTGGTGCGCCCGCAACCGGGACACGCAGTGACCTGCGGAGAAAAGCTGCGCAGCCCCAGCGACTGTAGGATCTGCTGCGAGACGATCACTTCGTCGGTGCGATCGCCGCCGGGCAGCGGCGTGAGCGAAGTACGGATGGTATCGCCAATGCCCTCCTGCAGCAGAACGCTCATTCCGGCGGTGGACGCTACGATGCCCTTCGATCCCAGCCCCGCTTCAGTGAGACCGAGGTGAAGCGGATAATCGCACTCCGCGGCCAGCATGCGATAAACCCCGATCAAATCCTGGACGCCGCTGACTTTCGCGCTGAGAATGATATGATCGTGGGCCAGACCGTGACGCTCGGCGGCCGTAGCGGATTGGATCGCGCTGGCGACGATGGCGCGAAGCGTGACCTCCTTGGCGTCGAGAGGCTCGGACAGGCGGCTATTCTCATCCATCATGCGCGTGAGAAGCGCCTGGTCGAGCGATCCCCAGTTGACGCCGATGCGCACCGGACGGTCATATTCGATGGCCGCTTCGATCATGATCCTGAAATTGTCGTCGTGCTTTTTGCCGATGTTCACGTTGCCGGGATTGATGCGATATTTGGCGAGCGCCCGCGCCATTTCAGGATATTTCTTGAGCAGCAGATGGCCGTTATAGTGAAAATCGCCGATGATGGGCACTCGGACGCCGAACTTGTCGAGCGTTTCTACGATTCGCAGGAACCGCGCGGGCGGCCTCGTCCGTGTTGACGGTCACGCGCACCAGCTCCGAACCCGCATTGGCGAGAGCCATCGCCTGATTGACTGTGGACATCACGTCGGCGGTATCGGTGTTGGTCATCGACTGAACCACGATAGGGTTGAATCCGCCTACCTTTACCGAACCGACGCTGACGGCGACTGATCGGCGCCGCGGCTGTGCTGCCATTTGTCCTCCCAGGCTCGCGCTTGGAGGTAGTGTCCTCCGTTGAGGAGACTACCCGATTTTGAACCTCCATTGTAACGTCTTAAGCTTTCCCATTACACTGAGCAAAGCGGAGATCTCGCGGGACATGATCCGTATCGTTTACGTGTGGCTTTTGAGCGCGGCCGTTTTGACTGCGCAGGAAAGGCCTGCCGGGCCCGCCGGGACGCTGGCGGCTTTGCAGCAAGCCGCGGAAAAAACAGACGGCCGATTCGGATACCCTCGCTAAGGGACTGGAGGCGAAGATCGCGCATATGCTGCCCTGCGACCCGCGCGTGCGAAGCGCAATTGAAGAGGTCACGCGCGCATCGGAGGCCCGAGTGATAGCGCTCAGAGGCTTATCTGATGGCACTCGCGGCAAAGGCCAAAGACGATAGCGACGCAGTGAAACGGTTAATCGCCGAACGGGACGCGCTGGCGGCCGAGATGACCGGCGACGGCGCCGAAGCTCAGCAGCAACGGGATGGCATTGAAGGCCAACTGCTGGAATTGGGCAGACAGTGTCAAGCGGCGCGCAGCGCTCGGAGACGCGCAGAAGACTCTGGCGGAAATCGCTGCGGCGGCGCGGCAGCGTGCCACGGATGCGCATGAACAGATCCGCAGGGTCGATGCGCTTGGGCGCGCATTCTTAATAATCTGAACGCCGCATACCAGGCGCGGCAGACAGCGCTTCAGAAGGAAGTGACCGCGCTGGAGGCGGAGAACGCTCGCTGGATTGAATATTATGAGGCGCGCCTCGCGCGCGCGCAAACCGAGTGCAGCATTACGAATCAGACCCCGGCGAAACAGAGCCCACGTCGGGCAGAAAGCAAAAAGCCATGAAACGGGTCGCCTGCCTGGCGATTCCACTCGCTGTGTGTGCGTTTGCTCAAACCAGCCGCGATGCCTATCAAAACGCCTATAAATTTTGGCGGCAAATGGACCCCACCTTGGAAGAGGATGCGGCCAAGGGAGGAGCCGGACTGGTCGAACGCGCCCAGGTGGTCGGGGCGGCGGCAGCCAAGTATGAAGCGTCGGCGTACTGCATTTCTGCAACAGTTGCTGACGAATTCAGGGAAAACTTTATCGTGGCTAGCGATCGCGGCTCCGGCGGCAGTTGCCTGCGGCGTCTCCTGAAATCCAGGAGCAATATATCGCCGCCAATAGTATCGACCTTGGCCGTGTTGCGGCTGCCTTCGCGAACGATCCAGACAGAGGGATGCAGCCTCTCCGGCAGGCCCTCAATCGTGAACATGCGGCGCTGGTCCCGTTGGGCCAAGCGCTGGCACAGCGGCAGAGTGCGGCAGATGCGGCCAAGGATGCGACCATCGCGGCGGAGAAAGCGCGCCTGAAAGCACTCGAACAATTTCGCCAAATTGCGGATAAAACGAAAGAAACGCTGGAGCAGACCAACCGGGAAGCGACCGCATGGGCGGAATATTATCGCCAGCTCGGTGGATCGCCGGTGATGGTATCGGCTGCGTCGCCCGCGGCCATCCCATCGAATCCACCGCCCGCGCCGGTATCGAACCCACCGCAGGTGACGGCATCAAATCCGCCGCCCATAGCGGCGCCAAGCCAGGTCCAACAGGCCGTTGCGGCTGCCGCAGCTCCAGCCAGAAATGCTCCGCCTCCCATGAGTTCGGGCGCTCGCACGGTACAGCCCGTCCCGATACGACCTCTCGCGCCTTCCATTCCGCCAGTACCGCTCGTGCGTTACACAGGCGCCTGGACCTACCCGATCTGTAGATGGCTTTTATCATGGCCCGCAGCCGGAATACGTCGACTTGACGGTGAATGAGACCGGCGGCCACGTCCAGGGCACTTTGTCCGCACGCTTTAAGCTTCCTCCGGGCAGCACGAACGATCCAGCAGTGCTATTCAGCTTTTCGGGAGACTTCAATAATACCTACACGCAGGTTTTCAATCTGACGACCAACGCCGGCGCGAAAGGAACCGTTGAACTGATCCCCGGTCCGGCTTTCAATTTACTGGAGGTGAACTTCCAGATCGAGCCGAGTCCCGGGAAGATACACCAGGGAAATTTTTTGCTGGTGAAGCAATAGCCGCGTCCCCAGCCAGAACGCCGGCGAGGGCAAAAAAGAACACAGCCAGCGCGGGCCGCTGCTGCATCGGGTAATCGACAAAAGCGTGAAGAAAAACGGCGATCAGGCCGAGTCCCCACAGGGAGCGCGCGGCCGGCGCGAGCAGTAGGGACGCGACGCGCGCCATTATGAGAAAGAACGGCACGCCGCCTTCCGCGGCCCATTGCGCCCAATCGTTGTGCGCCTGATTGACGAACAATCCATTGTCGAACCGCGCAAAGGCGGGATAAGCCTCGGACCAGGTGCCGAGACCGAAGCCGAGAAGCGGACGATCCCGCGCCATCTCGATCGAGGAGCGGAACAACTCGGCGCGAACGGCGTAGGGATTCGGTTCCTGCAGCCTCCGCCAGATCGTCTCCCCACCGGCGACGGCGACCAGGATCGCGGCCGCGCTACGCTCAGAAGTGCGACGCGCGCGACCGACCGGCCGGAGATCCAGCCGCGCGCGAACGCTACCACGGGAAGCGCGATGAGCTCGAGCAGGCAGAGAATCGTCCCGGCGCGCGACCCCGCCGCGACAACTGAAGCGAACAGCGTCGGCAGCCATCAGCACCCACGGGACCGGAACGGCGGCGGTTCCAGATCGCAGCGGAAATAGCAATGCCGAGTACAGATTCAATGTACGCGGCGAACTGATTCCGGTAAACGAACGGGCCTAGAGCCGTGACCGGTGAAAAGCGCTATCACCGCGCCTACGCTGAGAGTCAACGCGAAGATCAGTTGCGCGGTAAGAAATCGTCTGGCGGCGGGCGCGATCGCCGGTCACGGCCAGAGCCACCGAGAACGCGGCGCAATTCACGATCCAGTGAAGAACCGCTTCAAGGGTGCGTTGGACGTCCACCGTGCGGGCGAGTCCTATTTGCAGGACTCCCCACATCGCTGCCCCGGCGAGCAGCAGCCCGATCGGATGAAAGCGAATCGCGGCACGCCGGTCAATGGCGCGCTCGATAATGAGAACCGCGGCCAAAGCGAAAAGCGCGATTTCAAATGTGGTGAGCGCCCAGCGTCCGGGCGCCCGGAGCGTCAGAATGCCGAACCATAGAATCGCCGAGAGAATCCAGATCACGGAAGCTCTCCCGCGCTTACATGGATACGCACATGGCGCAGCTCCACCCAGCCTTCGGCGCGCGGCTGGCCGGAAAGCCGCTGATAAGTGAGCGCTCAACGCGGTGAGAGCTGACGGCGCAACGAAGCTGATCTCCCCGGCACGCCAATCATCTTGGGCGTCGATAGGCGCGCGTTCACCTGCGATGCGCCATTCAAGTCCTGAAGGAGAAGAGAGGTTCTGCGTACGCGCCTCCCATTCGAGGACGTAACGCGTGCGCGGCAGTAAGCTGACAATCTGTCGAAGCAGTTCGCAAGCCTCGGGTTGGCCGCCGCTGAGCACGATCCTATGGGCGGGGCTTGTCGAGCACAACGTGATTCACCCCGGGAACATCGGACATGCGCCAATCGAAGCCATGCCCGATCCGCGGGGATTCAAAATCGCCGCTGGTGATTCCGGACGGCGCGGCATAACCCATTGCGCGCCATAATTCCCGCGCAGAATCGGCGTCATTGGCGTTGATAAGAGCATCGCAGGCGGCCAACAACAACTGCCGGTCTTCGGATCGCCCGCGGCTGCAAGTTTCAGCGCGACAGCGGCAGCGGCGGGCAGGCGGTGCTCCTCGAGCAGATAAGCAAGATAGGCGGCGAGCACCTCGTGGCGCTCGGGAATAGCGCGCGTGAGGATCTCGCGCGGGTCTTCCGACATCCGCCAGCAGAGATCGAAAGCCGGGCGGCGGTCGCCGTAGGAAACCTGGAGCGCCAGCCGCATCCACTTCCAGAACTCGGCGGGATTTTCGCGTCGCAAATAAAAGTTCGCGAGGGTCCAGCGCGGCTCGAACTGGCGATCGACGCGTGCCGCATCCAGGAGCCATCTTTCAGCGGAATCGGGATCGCCGTGGATCTCGGCTGCGAGACCGAGCTGGATGCGAGGAGCGGAAGCGAGCGGATTGAGCGAAGCGATGCGCTTAAGCACCGGCATCGAATCCGCGCCATCGTAGTCGAGCTCGAGGGCGCGAAGCGCCAAGTACTCCGTATTTCTCGGCATGATCTCGATCGCGCGACGCCACCGCGGCCGGCTCATGCTTTCTGAAATTCGGCATCAGCCTGCGCAACTCGTATAGAGAACCAGCTCGCAGCCAGCAGAACGACGAGTACAAACACCGCAGCGATGCGGGAAACGTAATACATCCGGCTTACGATAATTTCTCTTGCCCGCTCATACGACCGACTTTATACTAATCATGCGTGCTCTCAAATCTCTCTTCTTCTCGAAGCTCATGGTGACGATTGCAGTCGCCTCTGTGGTCTTCGCGGGAACACCGGCCATCGGCATCGTCACGGCTAGCGGCCATTTTACCTTGGAGCGATCGCAGGTCTGGGGCAACTCGACTCTCTTCGACGGCGCGACCGTGGAGACGGACTCGGCTTCTTCTGAGCTGGCGCTGCGCAACGGAGTCAGAATGCAGTTGGGCGCGGCCTCGCGCGCGCGGGTTTGGGAAAATCGTGCGCTGCTCGAAAAAGGTGTGGGCCAGATGGCGGGTCCGGCATCGTACGAACTGGACGCGGGCGGCTTGAAGATTCACGCCAGCAGCGCGAGCTCGCGCTTGCGCGTGACCCTCACCGATCGGGTAGAAGTGACCGCGCTAAGCGGCGGCGCGCAGATCGCGAGCGGCTCCGGCCTGCTGCTGGCGGCGATTCCTGCCGGGCGCAGTATGAATTTCTCTATGCAGGCCGCAGCCACCGCCACGATCACCCGTACTGGTTGCCTGCTGTTCAAGGACGGCCACTTCATTATTCAGGACGACAATACACAGGAAGTGGTCGAGCTGAACGGGACAGATCTGGCGGCCAACACCGGTAATCGCGTTGAAGTAACCGGCACGGCGACCAATGTTAAACCGGTCGTTAGCAATGCGACGCTGGAGATGAATGTCACCAGCGTAATGTTGAAGTCGCAAGGGGGGTGCCTGAGTGTTGCCGCCGCGCTGAATGCGACTACCGAAGCACCTCCAGGTAGCGGAAGCGCTGCCGCGAAAGCTGCCGCAGCCGGTGCAGCGGCTGGAGCAGCAGCTGGTGCAGCGGCAGGAGCAGCGGTTGGGCTGTCAACCGGCGCAATCGCGGGGATTGCGGCAGGCGTGGCTGGCGCGGGGGCAGCAGCCGCCATCTTAGTCACGAAAGCAAAAAGTTCCACGAGCCCTTAAGCCCTATAATGGTGGGTGTCTCAAGCCACTAACACATTCGTCGAACAGCATAAAGACCGGCTCCTCGAGGAGTTGAAAACCTTTCTCCGCATCCCCAGCGTCAGCACTCTGCCCGAGCATTCCGCCGACGTGCAACGTGCGGCGCGCTTCGTGGCCGATAGCCTGCGAGCTGCGCGGCTCGAGAATGTCGAGATCATTCAGACCGAAAAACATCCTCTAGTCTATGCGGATTGGCTACATGCGCCCGGCAAGCCTACGGTGCTATGTTACGGCCATTACGACGTACAGCCTCCGGACCCTCTGGAGTTGTGGACCACCCCGCCGTTTGAGCCCACGCTGCGCGACGGGAATGTGTACGCGCGCGGCTCGGCTGACGACAAAGGGCAGATGTACATGCATGTAAAGGCCGTGGAAGCGCTGCTGGAGGTGAACGGAACACTGCCTTTGAATCTCAAGTTTCTGATCGAGGGCGAGGAGGAGATCGGCGGAGAGTCGATTGCGAAATATGTGGCGGAGAATCCTGCCAAACTCAAAGCCGACGTGGCGCTGGTATCGGATACGGCGCTCTACGCCGAAGGCATTCCGACCTTGTGCATCGGATTGCGCGGCCTGATTTACACGGAGGTAGAAGCGCGCGGTCCGTCCCGCGATCTGCACTCTGGAGTTTACGGAGGCGCAGCGCCCAACGCTGTCTTCGGGCTGGTGGAACTGCTCGCGAAAATGAAAAACGCGAAGGGCGTGATCCAAATTCCAGGCGATGTATGACGATGTCGAGCCGCCCGCGCCCGCCGAAAAAAACAGCTGGGAAAAGCTTTTATTCGACGAGCGGGAATTTCTGGAACACGAAGTGGGATCGTCCTCTCTGACGGGCGAGCCGGGCTATTCCGTGCTCGAGCGCGTGTGGGCGCGGCCGACGCTTGAAGTTCACGGCATCGCCGGCGGATTCACCGGGGCCGGCGCGAAGACCGTGATTCCCGCCACGGCCACGGCGAAAATCAGTATGCGGCTGGTACCGAATCAGAACCCGGAGAAAATCGTCGCGGCTTTCAAAAAATTCGTGCGAGAGAATACGCCTGCCGGGATCGAAACCGAAGTCAGGGTGCTGAACTCGGCTCCGGCGGTGATGGTGAATCCGGATCATCCTGCGATTCGCGTGGCCGCACGCGCATTTCGCGATATTCTCGGCCGCGAGACTGTATTCGTGCGCAGCGGTGGCTCTATTCCGATTGTGGGCGATTTTGCCACGCACCTGGGCATTCCCAGCATCCTCATGGGATTCGGGCTGCCCGACGACGGCTTGCACTCTCCCAATGAAAAATACAAAGTGTCGAATTATTACACCGGGATCATGACGATTGCCCATTTCTTTGAACAATACGGCCAGTGACGTAGTCAAACCGTCCGGCCAGGCCGAGAGCGTGGTACGCTCCGCCGGCATCGTTTCCATTGCAGTCTTCATGAGCCGCATCACGGGCTTGGTGCGCGAGACTGTGATGGCGCATCTGTTCGGCGCGGGACTAACCTATGACGCGTTCATGCTCGGATTCCGCATTCCGAACTTGACGCGCGATCTGTTCGCTGAAGGAGCGCTCTCGAGCGCCTTCGTACCCACCTTTTCGGATTACCTTGCCAACCGCAGTAAGGAAGAAGCCGCGCGCCTCGCGAACCTGGTGGCCACGGCGCTGATCGTTGTGGTGGGCACATTGTGCGCGATAGGCATGGTGTTCGCCCCCGAATTGGTCCGCTGGCTGGTGCCGCACTATGCAGATGTGCCGGGCAAGATCGAGCTGGCGATCACCATGACGCGCATCATGTTTCCGTTTCTGCTGCTGGTGGCACTGGCGGCGCAAGCCATGGGCGTGCTGAATGCTTCGAACCGCTTCGCCGTGCCTGCATTGGCCTCGACCTTCTTCAATCTCGGCTCGGTCGGATTTGGCGTGCTGCTCGGTTATTGGCTGGGACCTACGCTTCACATTTCGCACATCGAGGGCATGGCGGTGGGCGTGGTGCTGGGCGGCGCGCTGCAATTGGGCTGGCAGTTGCCCAGCTTGTACCGGCTCGGGTTCAAATTTCGGCCGACGTTCGATTGGTCCCACACGGGGCTGCGCCGGATTCTACGTTTGATGGCGCCCGGCGATTCTGGGCAATGCGGCGGTGCTGATTAACGTGATGGTGAACACCAATCTCGCTTCCGGCGTTTCAGATCCGGTTCGGGGCCTGGATGGGCCGGTGAGCTGGCTAAGTTATGCGTTCCGCTTCATGCAGCTTCCGCTCGGATTATTCGGCGTGGCCATGGCGTCGGCGACGCTGCCATCCATCTCGCGCAGCGCCGCGGCGGGGAATATGGACGAATTTCGCAGAACCTTGTCGAAATCTTTGGGCGTAGTGTTCCTGCTTACCTTACCCTCCACGGTGGGATTGGTGGTGCTGGGCAAATCGATTATCGGCGCGATTTACCAGGGCGGGAGATTCCAGTTGTATGACACGCAGCAGACCGCGGTGGCGCTATCGTGCTATGCAGTGGGGCTGTGCGGTTACGCGGCGCTGAAAGTTCTGAACCCCGCGTTCTACGCGCTGAACGACGCCCGCACGCCGATGCTGGTGAGTCTGGTTTCGGTCGGAATCAATTACGCGACCGCGATAACCATGATACGCGTCGTTAAGCTGGGGCAGGCGGGACTGGCGTTGTCGACGTCGGCAGTCGCACTGTTCGGATTTTTGGCGTTGTTCGCGATTTTGCGGAACAGGATCGGCGGCATGTATGGCCGTGAGCTTGCCCGGGGTGTCGGCAAGGTTGTGCTGGCAGCGGTAATAATGGGCGGTGCGATCGCATTATCCAGCCACGCGATGGAGAGGTGGCTGGGAGTCTCGCAACTCGCGCGGCTGGCGGATCTAGCGGTTTCGATTCCGCTAGGTTTGGGAATCTTTTATGGGATGTGCCGGACCTTAGGTGTAAGCGATCTGGATATGGCGATACGCGCTGTCGCGAGGCCGATCCGGCGCCGGATCGCAAACACACGGGTGGGCTAAAGCGAGTGCGCGCCGCTGAGATCAGTTCGGTTCTTCCGCGACTCCTGCCGATCGCGCTCCCTCGCCCGGTGAGGGCGATCCTGTCGCGGGCGCTCGGTCTCGACTTCGCCTCACGCGCGTATGCGGCGCTTCAATCCATGGGCACGGGCGCTATCTCCGAGCGTTTGCTCCGGTACCTGGAGGTGACCTACCGGATCGCGGATCGGGAGCTGGACAGACTTCCCCGAAATGGGCCGGCCGTGGTGGTCGCAAATCATCCTTTTGGGATTCTCGAAGGCGCGGTATTGGCTACGGTGCTCAAGCAGCGCCGCAGGGACGTGCGCTTTTTGGCTAACGGAATCCTGACCGCTATCCTTCCAGAGCTCGCCGATCTCATCATTCCAGTGGACCCGCTGGGCGGCCACGATTCCGTAAGCGCCAACCAGCGAGGATTGCGCAAGTCGATCGAGTTTCTCTGCGCTGGCGGGATGCTGGTGATTTTTCCCGCGGGCGAGGTCTCGCACTTTCAATGGCGCGAGCGGGCGATCATGGACCCCGAGTGGAATACGGCGGTGGCGCGGATGATTGGAATAGTCGAGCGGCGTGGCTGCGAACTTTCCGTAGTACCGATTTTTGTCAGGGGAGCGAATAGTCTGCTCTTTCAAGCCGCCGGCCTAATTCATCCACGTCTGCGAACGGCGCTGCTCGCGCGAGAATTGCTGAATAAGAGGCGACACGTCGTAGATCTCCGGATCGGCACTCCCATTGACGGAGGGAAGCTTCTAGCGATTTCGACAGATCAGGAACGCACGCAATATCTCCGCTGGCGGACATACCTGCTCGCGAAGCGGAACGACTTCAAGCCTAAGATCTCGCTGCCGATGCTGAGACGTAATCGGCCGGCTTGCCTGGAGACCATAGCCCCCGCGATCCCACCCCCATTGCTTTCTGCCGAGATCGCGGCACTCGGCTCGGATTTCTTGTTGGCTAGGTCCGGAGATTTGGAAGTGTACCTTGCGCCATCCCACCGAATGCCGGCCCTTCTCCGCGAAATCGGAAGACTACGCGAGATTACTTTTCGCGCGGTTGGAGAAGGGAGCGGTAAAGCCTCCGATCTCGATCGCTTCGACGAGTATTACCGGCACCTGTTCGCCTGGAACTCTGTCAAATGCGAAATCGTGGGCGCCTACCGGTTGGCGGCCACCGACGTGGTGCTCCGTTCCACGGGTGTCGAAGGCCTTTACACGGCGAAGCTATTCCATTTCAGCGACGAGTTCCTCGATAGATTAGGCCCCGCGCTCGAGATGGGTCGTTCTTTTATTCGGGCCGAGTATCAGAAAACGCTCGCTCCGCTCGCACTATTGTGGAAAGGGATCGCCAGATTCATCATTATAAATCCGCGCTACAAAATTCTTTTTGGACCGGTGAGCATCAGTAACCACTATCAGTCGACCTCGCGTGAGCTCATGATTTCTTTTCTCGAGAGGCGCGCGAGTCTTGGGAACTGGGTCAATCTGGTGCGCCCAAGGAATGCGCCGAAGCGCACCCCCACACCGGTATTTTGCCGTGACATTGAAGAGCTTTCTGGAGTGGTTGCGGATCTGGAACCGGCACAACTCGGAGTGCCTGTCCTGCTGCGCCAATATTTGAGACTGGGCGGGCAGCTTCTCGGGTTCAACGTGGACCCGGATTTTTCAAATTCCCTCGATGGTCTGATCCTCGTCGATCTTACCAAGACAGAGCCGAAACTTCTGGTACGTTACCTCGGAAAGAGGGAAGCGACCGGGTTCCTCGATTATCATCTCTCCTGTACATGCTGTAGAAATTCTTCGATCGGTTTCGCGAGCACTGCCGGATTTCGAAAGACGGTGAAATGATCTTCGTCCATGACCAGAAGCTCGCTTTGAGGAACGAGACGGTGATGTTCCTGAGCCGCCGCTAGGGGAACCAGAAAGTCTCGGGTTCCGTGGAGGATCAGCATCGGCCCGCGATAGCGCTCGAGGATCGCTCGTAAGGGGCGCTGGTCTGAATCGTAGAAATTTCGGGCGTATTCCACATCGAGCGGGAAATCGAGCAGCCCGAAGTGCGGGAGACCTTCCCGTGCCATCCACAGGAACCCAAGCTGGATGCCGTGAAGCAAATGATTTCTCCTATAGCCGCCCAGAAGTTCGTGCTCTTGCACTCCGATTGCGGATAACATCACGATTGACGCCACACGCTCGGGAGCCATATCGGCCAGGGACAACACGACGCCTCCGCCCATGCTGTAACCGATTAAGTGAGCTTTCGGCGCATGCAGCGAATCTAACAATTCCTCGATGTACCTGGCGTGCGCCAGAAATGAATAATCGGGAATGTCGCGCGTGGAATCGCCAAAACCCGGAAGATCGGGTGCGATCACGCGAAAGCGGGGAGACAGCAAGGGGATTAAACGCTTGAACACTCCGCTCGTTCCGGGACTTCCGTGGATCAGAACCACGGGCGGCGAGGATGTTCCATTCGGATTTGTATCCCGGTATGCAATCTGGATCATGCGCAATCCCGATTTGCGACCGCGCACCACCGGCACAGTCGCAAAGTGCATCCCCGGCGCCCAAGCCACGCGCGGACCGAATCGCCGGTAGATGCCCGAGGCCAATAGCAGGAGCAAATAAACCAGGACGAGGGAACGGACTGAATTTCGCACTCGCCCGATGAGTGTATCACTGTCTGCTTTGCGGGCTTGCTAGGATGAAGCGAATCTTCCAGTAATGTATACCCTTCTCCTCCTCGCCGTAGCTACTCTGGTCTCGGAAGATCTCACATGCATCGCCGCCGGAGTGATGGTGGCCGACGGTCGCCTGAACTTCTGGCTGGCCACGCTCACCTGCGCCGCCGGAATCATCGGCGGAGACATGCTGCTTTTCTTGGCCGGACGGAAGGGCGGGCGGCGCCTCCTGATCACTCCCATTTTCCGCCGCTTCATTTCTCAGGATCGTGTCAATCGAGGCTCGGCGTGGATTTCACAACGAGGCTTAATCGTTATTTTCCTCAGCCGCTTTACGCCGGGGCTGCGCTTGCCCACGTATTTCGCGGCTGGCGTGCTCCGCACTTCGTTCTGGCAATTCGCAATCTACTTCGTGCTGGCCGGTATCGTCTGGACGCCGTTGCTGATCGCAGCAACTATATTGTTCGGCGCTCCTATTTTGCGCGGGATCCTCTCGCATGGGATTCAAGGCTCACTTGCGTCTATACTGGCAATCTTCTGTTTATATTTCACTTATAGATTCTTGCGGCTGCTGATCAGCTATGCGGGGCGCAGAAGAGTTTTTGGCTTTTTATTGAGAAAAGTTCGATGGGAATTCTGGCCTCCTTGGGCCGCCTATTTGCCCGTCTTCCCGTATATCATCTATCTGGGTATAAAACATGGATGCCTCACTTTGTTTACGTCGGCCAACCCGGGTATGCTCGCCGGCGGTTTCATCGGGGAGTCCAAGTCTGAGATTCTCGACCCTCTTAGTCGGGCTGCTAATATCGTCGCCCAGTACAGACTCATTCCCGCGTCAGCGGTCGTCGATGTCAGGCTAGATCTGGCTCGCCAATTTATGGATCAGCATAGTCTCGCATTTCCGGTTGTGCTGAAACCCGATGTGGGAGAGAGGGGCCGCGGAGTCGCGATTGTCCGAAATCAAGATCAACTGAAGGTCTATTTATCGGGGACAACGGTGGATACGCTAATCCAGGAGTATGTAGCCGGATTCGAGGTGGGCATCTTTTACTACCGTCACCCCGAAAGAACCAAAGGGGAAATTTTTTCAATCACAGAGAAGCGATTCCCTCAGGTGACAGGGGACGGTTCCAGCACGCTGGAGCGGCTGATCTTGAGCGATCCACGGGCTGTCTGTCTCGCCCAAATTTATCTACAGCGGCATCCCAACGCTGCTACGTGGATTCCCGCAAACGGCGAACTGGTTACACTGATCGAGATCGGATCCCATTGCCGCGGCTCGATCTTCCTCGATGGCGGGAGACTGAAGACGGATGCGCTCGAAGCCGCGATTGATCGCATCAGCCGTCTGCATCCGGGATTCTTTCTCGGACGTTTCGACATCCGCACAGCTTCGCTCGATGCGCTTCGCCAAGGCGAGTCGTTTAAGATTATCGAACTCAACGGCGTCTCGGCTGAGCCCGCGCATATTTATGATCCGGGGGTCAGCCTGTGGGCCGCTTATCGCGCCCTGTTCCACCAGTGGCGGACGGCTTTCGAGATAGGCGCTCACAACCGCGCGCAGGGAGCCGCGCCAACGACGATGCGGGAACTTGTCGAGCTGATATGGAAGAGTCACGAACCCGGCCGGATCCCTTCATCGCGGCTGGATTTGAGCTCCCTGCCTTAGTATCTTGTCGATTTCATCGGGCGTGAGGTAGTTGCGCTTCTTCGCCTTGATCTGGTCCGGTGGAATATTCAAATAAAGCCAGACACGATACTCGCGGAGACCCTCGCCGAAGCCTTTGGCTACGGTACGCAAGTCGGTTTCTTTCTCAAAACGGGCTGTATATCGTTTCGAGACCAGCCGAACCAAACCCAGCAGCCGCAGGCGGTTGCCGTTTCGAAACTGCACGATGTGCTCCAGTTCGTGAGCGATCACAGCTGTTACTGCATCGCCGGGTGCATGCCGGCTCCGTACCTCCGGATTCACGAACACGATATATTGCATTTTCCGGCGAAAGAAAAACTGAGGAATCGCAAAGCGCGACTTAAAATAATCCGATTTGGATTGGAATAAATGCACGCGGATATCCGCGCCGCGGAGTTCTGGAAAAGAATCGGCCTCCACGCGATCGACCGTCTGCCGGGCCCAGTTCAAGTTTTGTGCGTGTATGCAAGTAATAATCAGCGACAACAATACCAGAATTCGCACCGAAATCACTTCACCTTGATGAGGCAGGCCACGAGTACGCCGAGGACTATGAGAATTCTCTCATCGGATCTCTTCAATCTACCGCAATGCGGCCGTGGGACTGTTATAATTTTTAGCGAAATGACGATGCTTAGGACGCTTACACTGCTCTGGCTGACCTCGATGCCAATCGTTTTTGCGCAGGGTAGCGGAGGTAATGCGAATCCGGTCAAAGTGGCTGTGATCAAGATGCCTTATGTGGGCGAACGAAATACAGCCGAACTCTCCGGTGGCCCCGATTACCTAGCGCAGGGCGGACTCGAGAAGTTTCTCGCGGACCATGGCGCGCAGCTTAAGGCGACCTCCACGGTAGCCTTGGCTCCCGACGAACAGAAGGCATACGGCGAATGGAATCGTCTTTTCCTCGCGGACGGCGACCTCGCGAAGATAGTTAACGATGAACGCCGCAGCGGCTATCTCCCAGTCGGGCTTCTCGCGAACTGCAGTTCGCTCGCCGGGATGCTCAGCGGGCTGCAGCATTCAGGACCTACCGCCCGGCCGCTCCGTGTCGGGTTGGTTTACATCGACGCACATGGCGATTTTAATACGCCGGAGACCACGTTGAGTGGCATGCTCGGCGGGATGCCGGTTTCGATCGCCGCGGGCATGAGCCTTACCCGGATGCGGCTTAAGACGGGTCTCGACCCTGCCTTGCCGCCGTCATACATCGTCGAAGGCGGCGTGCGCGATACCGATCCTCTCGAGCAGGATCTTCTCGATCGCTCCGCGATTCAACAGCTCACTGTGGAGGACATTCGCACACGGTCGGAAAATCTCCATCGTCAGATGCAGCGCCTCTCGGACCACACCGACGTCATCTACATTCACGTGGATATCGATGTACTCGATCCCCGCGAAGTTTCGGGTCATCCTCTGAAAGTGCCGGGAGGGCCGACCAGCCAGGAGCTGGCCGCTGCGTTGACGGAGATGTTCAAATATCCCAAAGCAGCCGCGTTTGGAGTTGCGTCGACGCCCTATGGCGATCGGGATAAAGACGGAATCTCGCGACAGGCGGCTTACAACCTTATTTTGGGCGCCGTGAAAGGCGTGCAGCAGCGCGACGGCGGCCGGTAAAATTCTCGACGCTACGACGAACAAGACGCCTCACATCGTCGTCATCGGAAGCGCGAATATCGATCTGACCACCTTCACGGATGATTTCCCTCGTCCCGGCGAGACCATCTTCGGGCAGGACTTCAATCTCGGCTTCGGCGGTAAAGGGGCCAATCAGGCCGTCGCCGCCCGGTTGTGCGGCGCCGAAGTTTCCATGGTCGCGCGTGTCGGAGACGACTTGTTCGGACCAGCGACGATTCAAAACCTGGCTGCGTGGAATATCGATACCACTCATGTTCGGATTACGCCCGGCATTTCGACCGGCGTTGCGCCCATTTTCGTCGATCGCTCCGGGCAAAATCGAATCTTAGTGGTGAAGGGCGCCAACGATCGTTTGGCTCCGGCCGATGTGGATGCCGCATCCGGCCTGCTCCGCCGCGCGGACTTCATCGTGCTCCAGCTGGAAATCCCAGTCGAGACTGTGTATCACACGCTGCGCGTTGCCCGCAGGTACGGGGTCCGCACGATTCTCAATCCAGCACCCGCGCAGCCGCTGGATCTGCGCGAAGCCGGCCAGTCGGATTACGTGATCCCCAACGAAACCGAGGCGGAAGCGCTCAGCGGTATGCCGGTTCGAAATATGGAAGAGGCCCGGACCTGCGCTCGACGGCTTCTTGACGACGGCCTGAGCCGGGTGATCCTCACGCTTGGAGCTCGACGGCGCCCTTGTAGCTGGCGCGGAGGGCATGCAGCACGTTCCTCCGTTCGCGGTGGATCCGGTGGATACGACCGGCGCGGGCGATGCGTTTATCGGAAGTCTCGCCTGCTTTCTGTCGAGCGGATACGAGGAATCAGAAGCGATCTCGCGCGCAAATCTTTACGCCGCTCTCTCGACTCTCGCCGTGGGCACACAGAAATCTCTTGTCACGCTGGAGCGGTTTCAGGCTGAGTGGATTCGACGCCCAAGTCCTAAAGAGTCTTCAAATGACGGTAAACCAGCGAGAGCGGGAGTCCCATCACATTGAAGTAGCACCCATCGATATGCTCGATAAATTTAGACGCGAGGCCTTGAATCGCATAGGCGCCGGCTTTGTCCATCGGCTCGCCGCTCGCGACATACTCCTCGATCTCGCGCGCCTCCATTAATGCAAAACGCACCCTCGTGGTCGCCGCGTCGACAATCGCTCCACCGGAATGGAGCAGGCATATTCCCGTGATCACTGCGTGCGTACGGCCCGAAAGCAACTGGAGCATGAGCCGCGCGCCGGCTGCATCGGCCGGCTTTTCGAGAACCTGGTCATCGAGCATCACCACCGTATCCGCCCCCAGGACGACTTCACCGGCGTTGATTTCACCAGCATCAAGCGATGCCTCCGCCTTGGCCCGCGCCAGCCTGATGACGTAATCGCGAGGTGTTTCATCCGCCGCGCGCACTTCCTCAACCGGCCGCGATCTGACAGTGAATGGCAGGCCGGCGGTAGCCAGCAATTCGCGTCGGCGCGGGGATTGGGAAGCGAGAATCTAGATTTGCGGCATCGGCTACCATTGTCGCGTGATACAATCGAGACTTCCCCCGGCAACCAACATGGAACGCGCCGGCCGTCTCATCGGAAAACTGAAACTTTCACCGGATCTAGCCGATCCCGAGACGCGTGCGCGCGCGGCTTGGAAAATCGCCGCCGGTAAGAAAATCGCCGAGCATACGCGTGCTATTGCCTTCGTGCGCGGGTCCCTTGTGGTGGAGGTCGAGGATTATATCTGGCAGCGGCAACTTTGGACGCTGCGACACTTCCTGATCGGGAATCTGGAGAAAGTGCTGGGCGAGAAACTTGTGACGGATCTCGATTTCCGTCCCATGTTGCCCGCAGCGTCCCGCCGCAGAATGCCGCAGCGCGCGGAATACGGCGCGATCGGGCAACGAGGGTATCGAAGATCCGGTGCTCGAAATGCTATACCGGCAATCGAGGAAAAAGGAACGGGCTTGAAACTCACGGAACAGGAAGTCCGGCATGTAGCCGAACTGGCGAACCTCGCACTCAGCGACGAGGAGATCGGCCGGATGGCGCACGATCTCGACGCCATTCTTACACATATGGACAAGCTCAACGAGCTTGATACCAGCGGTGTCGAACCTATGGCGCAGGTCCTGTTCGATGCTGCAGAGACGGCGACTCTGCGTGAGGATTGCGAGCGAACGCCGCTCGGCGAGACTCTTGCGTTGGCGAATGCGCCGGTATCGGGCAGCGGATATTTCAAAGTGCCCAAGGTGATCGAGCGATGAGGTTGGAGGATCACAGCATCGACTCGATCCGCAGTTCGCTGCTCAACAAAGAATTCAGTAGCGAAGAATTCACGCGTCGGGCGCTCGAGTATGCGGAGGCTGAAAATCCTAAGACCAATGCATATCTGACGTTTTCGCCAGAGCGCGCTTTGATGACGGCGCGTGAAGTAGACCGCAAAATCGCTGCGGGTGAAGATCCCGGTCCGCTCGCTGGCGTTCCGATCGCGGTGAAGGACGTAATCCTGACGCGCGGCGTGCGGACCACGTGCGGTTCACGTCTGCTCGCCCACTATATTCCGCCTTACGATTCGACGGCGGTGGCGCGCATCGAGCAGGCGGGCGGCGTGATTTTGGGCAAAACCAATTGCGATGAGTTCGCAATGGGATCGTCGAATGAGAATTCAGCTTTCGGACCGGTGCGAAATCCGGTCGCGCCTGACCGCGTACCGGGCGGATCCAGCGGAGGTTCTGCAGCGGCCGTGGCCCAGGGTACCGCGGTGCTCGCGCTCGGGTCGGATACGGGAGGCTCAATCCGTCAGCCGGCCTCGTTTTGCGGTGTGACCGGCGTCACGCCCTACCTACGGTCGCGTTTCGCGCTACGGTTTGACGGCTTTTGCAAGCTCGCTCGACCACATCGGACCATTCGCAAAATCTGTCCGCGACGCCGCCAAGCTGCTCGAGGTGATCGCGGGGCGCGATGAAATGGATGCGACCTCAGCCTTCGCTCCCGTACCCGATTACGCCGCCGCGCTCGATGGCAATGTTCGCGGGATCAGGATCGGACTGCCCCGCGAATTTTTCGAAAACCTGGAGAGCGAAACCGGGGATTTGATTCTCGCCGCGGTGGAAGTTCTCAAGAAGCTCGGCTGCGAAGTGCGTGAGATTCATCTGCCTCATACTCCTTTCGCGATAGCCTGCTACTACATTATCGCGACGGCCGAAGCCAGCTCGAATCTGGCGCGCTACGATGGCGTGCGCTATACCACTCGCGCCGGCTCCGCGCAGACTCTCTCGGAGATGTACCGAATGACGCGCGGAAGGGTTTCGGCACGGAATGCAAGCGACGTATCATGCTCGGAACCTACGTGCTGAGCGCCGGGTATTACGACGCCTATTATTTGAAGGCCCAAAAAGTGCGCGCGCTGATCGCTCGCGATTTCGCGGACGCATTCGAGCTGGTAGACGCAATTGTCGGGCCGGTTTCGCCCTTCCCCGCCTTTCGGCTCGGAGAAAAAATAAACGATCCCTTCGCCATGTATCTTTCCGATATCTTCACCATCACCGGCTCCCTCGCCGGCATCCCGTGCATGAGCGTGCCCTGCGGCGCCAGCCCCGATGGGATGCCCGTCGGACTGCAAATTTTAACGCGTCATTTTAACGAAACGACGATGTTTCGTGTCGCGGACGCGTATCAGCAAGCGTCTAAATAAACGATAGGAGAAACCGAATGCCATTTACATTGCCTGCATTGCCGTACCCCCCCGATGCACTTGAGCCGCACATCGATAAGATGACTATGGAAATTCATCATGGCAAGCACCACAATGCCTACGTGACCAACCTGAACAAGGCGCTGGAATCCGCACCAGAGCTGACGGGCAAAACCCTGGAAGAACTGCTCGCCAACAACTGCGCGATCGTACCCGAAGCCATCCGCACCGCGGTGCGCAATAACGGCGGCGGTCACGCCAATCACTCCATGTTCTGGACCATTATGGGTCCCCACGCGGGCGGCGAACCGAGCGGCCAACTGGCTTCGGCGATCAAGTCGACCTTCGGTAGCTTTGAGACATTTAAAGAGAAGTTCGCAGCGGCAGCAGCGGCGCGTTTCGGCTCTGGCTGGGCTTGGCTGCTCAAGACCAATACCGGCCTGGAGATCACCTCTACAGCCAATCAGGATTCGCCTCTTATGGAGGGCCGGTCCGCGGTGCTCGGCCTCGACGTGTGGGAGCACGCCTATTATTTGAAATATCAGAACCGGCGGCCGGAGTATATCGGCGCCTGGTGGAACGTAGTGAATTGGCAGGCGGCTGAGAAGCGGCTGAATATTTCGAAGTAGGAATAGCCGCGGAGCGGGTCAGTACTTCGGAACTGTCGGGTCCACCTTATCGCTCCAGGCGAGAATGCCGCCTGTCATGTTTTTCACGTTATGAAAGCCGGCCTGCCGTAGAAAATCGGCCGCCTTCGCGCTGCGGACGCCACTCTTGCAGTGCGCGACGATCTCGGAATCCGGGTCGAGCTCCTGGATCCGCCTAGGCAGATCGCCCAGTGGAATCAGTTTGGCATAAGGGATATGGCCAATCTGGTATTCATTGGGCTCCCGCACATCGATTAGCGTGAAGCGATCGCCGCGGTCGATCTTCGCTTTTACTTCAATGGGATCGATCTCGCCTTCACGCTGTACGGGCGCGGCGGGCGCGTGTCCCGGAATTCCGCAGAACTCCTGGTAATCGATAAGCTTTGTGACGGTCGGATGATCGCCGCAAACCGGGCATTCGGGGTTTCTGCGGAGCTTCAGCTCCCGGAACCGCATGGCGAGCGCGTCGTATAACAGAAGCCTCCCGACCAGCGGCTCTCCTACGCCCAAACTGAGCTTGACCGCCTCGGTCGCCTGCACTATACCGATCAGTCCGGGAAGAACGCCCAGCACGCCGCCCTCCGCGCAACTCGGCACCAGACCTGGAGGAGGCGGTTCTGGATATAGGCAGCGATAACAAGGGCCGCCCGGATAAGCAAAAACGGTCGCTTGACCTTCGAAGCGGAAAATCGAGCCGTAGACATTCGGCTTCTTCAGCAGCACGCAGGCATCGTTGACCAGATATCGAGTCGGGAAATTATCCGTGCCATCCACCACCATGTCGTAGCCGGAAAGAATGTCGAGCGCATTTTCACTCGAAAGGGCGACTTCATACCGGTCGATCCGAAGGTTGGGATTGATGTCCAGCATCCGGTCCGAAGCCGAGTCGAGTTTTTTGCGTCCTACATCGCGGGTGCCATGAATCACCTGCCGCTGGAGGTTGGTGAAATCGACTACGTCGAAATCCACCACACCGATCCGGCCGACCCCCGCCGCAGCCAGATATAAACCCACGGGCGCGCCCAAGCCGCCCGCGCCTACCATCAGCACCTTCGCGTTCTTCAGTTTCAATTGCCCTTCCGTGCCGACTTCGGGCATGATCAGGTGGCGCGAATAGCGCAGGACCTCGTCTTTCGAAAGAGCGACCGGAGGCGAAGCGACTTCCGTGGCGCCTCCAGCGATACTGGGAACAATCGACAGTGTGTCGCTCGCCGCCACCGCGGTGGCGTCCTTTTGCAAATACCGAATATCTTCGTCGTTTAAATAGACATTGACAAAGCTTCGCAACTTGCCCTCGTCATTGAAAAGCTGCTTGCGCAGCTCGGGAAACCGGGATGTAAGCTCGCTGAGCACTTCACCGGCAGTCGCGCCGTTCAGGTCCACCGAATCATGCTTGTCGGCGAATTGGCGCAGTGCCGTAGGAATTAGGACTTTGGCCATATCAAATCTTCTTTCTTCGCGGTAGTCTGGTCGGCGCTTGGCAGGAAACTGGCCGCGTGGTCGAACTTGCCTTCCTTCACCGATAGTACGACGAAAGAATACCAAGGGCAGGAATTTTCAAGATCGGTCTTCGAAAAATAGGCGTCGCAATCGGGATGCGAATGAAAAATGCCAATTAAGTCCTGGCCCGCCGATCGCGCCTGACGGTCGGCCGCGAGGAGATCCTCGGGACGCAGTTCATACCGGGAGCCTTGCTCGCCCCCGTAGGCATTCTCAAGTGGCACGGCCGCCATCACACACTTTTCGTCTCCGGCGACCCCAAGCATGGCCCCGCAGCACTCATTGGGATATTTCGCCTCGGCATGGGCCACCATCTTATCCCATGCGGCTTTCTCAATCTTGATCATTCCAGAACGATTCACTCAGATATTTCGTAGCGCCATCGGCAATTATGGTAACGACGACCCCGTTACGGCCTTCAGCCACCAGCCGCCGGCCCACTTCGCGAGCGGCGTGCAGGTTCGCCCCCGAAGACATTCCCGCTAGCAGCCCCTCATGCCGCCCCAACCAGCGAGCCATGCGATACGCATCTTCCGTTTCGATCCACAGGTTATCGTCGGCGAGCACGGGATCGTAAATGCCGGGCACGATCGCGGTGGGCATGTGCTTGAGGCCCTCCAGACCGTGAAATCCCGACGAGGGCTGGGCCGAGATGCATTGCACGCCCGGGAGTTCGCGTTTCAAGCGCCGCGAGGTTCCCATAAACGTCCCGCTGGTCCCCATGCAGGCGACGAAGTGCGTAATTGCGCCGCCGGTTTGCTCCAGGATCTCTACGCCGGTGCCGTCAAAATGCGCCTTCCAATTGGCTGGATTATTGTATTGATCCGGGTAGAAATACCGATCCGGATCGGCTTCGTAAATCTGGCGGCAGAGCCGGATCGCACCGTCCGAGCCCTCGCCTGGATCGGAAAAAACCATCTCAGCGCCGTAGCTCCGGAGAATCTGCTTGCGTTCATGCGATGCATTCGCGGGAAGGCATAATTTCACCTTGTAGCCCTTAATCGCGCCGATCATCGCATAGGCAATTCCCGTGTTACCGCTGGTGGCATCGAGCACAACCCGATCCGGAGCGAGCTGCCCCCTGCGTTCGCCATCCAGGATCATGCTAAGCGCAGAACGGTCCTTCACCGAACCACCTGGATTCAAAAATTCCGCTTTTGCATAAATCTGAACGCCGGGAACTTCGCTTTCCAGCTTGGGCAACCGGAGCAGCGGCGTGTGCCCAATCAGATCGAGCAAGGATTTAGCTTGGACTGCGACCGATCTGGTGATTAACGAAGTCATTAATATATTAGAGACCGATTCAGCGCGGTAGATGCAGAATCCTGTATCACGGTCGGCGTAGGGCGAGTTGGAATGGAGGCTAACTCGCCCTACCGAATTACATATTGTAGATAGAGTATACCGTCTTAGGTTATAACGTCAAGAAAAAACGCTATCGCGCAGCAAGCAATGCGCGCAGGTGACGTGCGCGCTCTGGAGAACGAAGCTGCCGGAGCGCCTTGGCTTCGATCTGGCGAATGCGCTCGCGTGTGACGTCGAACTCCTGGCCGATCTCCTCAAGCGTATGCTCCCGCTCGCAGCCGATGCCGAAACGCAGCCGGATCACCTTCTCCTCTTTGGGAGATAACGTCTTGAGGATATTCGCGGTTTCGTCGCGCACATTGGTATCGATCACCGTGTCGACCGGCGAACCCACCCAGCGATCCTCGATCAGATCGCCCAGCGCCGATTCTCCGTCGCGTCCTACTGGAGTTTCGAGCGAAACCGGATCGCGCGAGATGGTCTTCAACTTCTGGACCTTTTCGACCGGAATATCCATGCGGCGGCTGATTTCGTCGTTGGTCGGCACGCGGCCCAGCTCCTTTTCGAGCTCTCGCGTGGCCCGCAGGAACTTGTTCATGCTCTCGTTCATGTGAACGGGTATGCGAATGGTGCGCGACTGGTCGGCAATCGCGCGGGTAATCGCCTGGCGGATCCACCACGTAGCATAGGTAGAAAACTTATAGCCGCGGCGGTATTCAAACTTATCGGCGGCGCGCATCAATCCGATGTTGCCTTCCTGGATCAGGTCCAGTAGATGCAATCCCCGGTTGACGTACTTCTTGGCGACCGAGACCACCAGTCTGAGATTCGCCTCCACCAGATCCTTCTTAGCGCGCTCGGCTTCGATTTCTCCATGACGGATCACCGAAAGGGTGTGCTTCAGATCGGAGAACCCAGCTCCGGCCGCGTCCTCTCTCTTGCGGATTTCGCGCCTCAACTCTCGCGCCTTCGATTGCGCGGTTTGGCTGGAGCGGCCTTCTATTCTGCGCAATTCCAATTCGAGCTGCGAAAGCTCTTCGGCCGCGCGCTCGATTTCCTTCGCGAATTGCTTCCATTGAGAGAGATAGAACGGCACCTTCCGGATCGCCTGAGATACCTGAACCCGGCACCGGGCCAGTTTCGCCATCCAACGCCGCCGCAATTTTTTGTTGCTGGCCGGAATCGTCTCCAGCTTATCGGAAAGCTGCGCAAACTTCTTATGTAAGTTGACAATCTCCGCCAAGTCTTGCTTTACTTCCGCACGACGCTTCGCATATGCGGCGCTGTCCTCTTCGAGGTCGCCCAAATCGGCGAAAGCGTCCAGATCTTCGACTTCGCGCCGGATTTGCTCGGCAATTTCCACAGCTCGCAATTGAACCAGGGCCGAGCGGCTGATGGCCTTCTGCATGCGCAGCTTGCCGCGCTCCATGCGGCGGGCCAGATTCACTTCACCTTCACGCGTCAGTAGCGGAACCGCCCCCATTTCGCGCAGATAAACCCGTACCGGATCATCGGTATAGATAGACTCTTCGACTGGATGTGCAGCCGCAAAGTCTTCGTCATGTACTTCTTCAGGATGGAAAAAATTTGCTTCCTCGTCGAAAGGAAGGCCCAAAGGCTCTTGACCTTCGCCTAGGAATTGATCCTCAAAATGATCCAACGCAATCACCTCCCCCAATCCACAAACGCCATCAACCACGGTTCAGACGTGGGCGCTATCTTGGGGTGTAAAACTTCCGCGCGGCTCGGATCTCCTGTGTCTTCCAATCGCTTGGACATAGAAATGGAGCATACGCTACCCTTTCGTCAATCGCCGCCCACTTGATAATCAGTATAACTCAGTATAACAGTGTTTCGGACTTAAGTTAAGTCCCTATTTTGAAAGATGCTTCCAGAACAACACGGTTACAAAATTTAATTAGTACCGTTACCGGCCAGCCTCCTGCGGTGATATCTCACCGCCTCTGCAAAAGATCCTTCAATTCCGTGAAGAAAGCTTCAATATCTTGAAAATCCCGGTAAACTGAAGCAAATCTGACATATGCGATCTTATCGAGTGCGCGCAAACGCGCCATCAGCGTTTCTCCGATCTGTGTCGTGGAAATTTCCCGATCGGGGCTATCCGCAAGTTTCGACTCGACTTCATCGACAACCTCCGCCAGCCTGGCCATGGGAACCGGCCGCTTTTCACAGGCCTTCAGCAGCCCTTCCAGGATCTTCTTGCGATCGAACTTCTCCCGTCTCCCATCTCGCTTGACGACCATGTAAGGAATTTCGTCGCTACGCTCGTAAGTTGTGAACCGGCGCTCACATTTCAGGCACGCACGGCGGCGGCGGATGACATCGCCCTCCTTGCTTTCCCGCGAGTCGATCACGCGGTCTTCGCGATGGCCGCAAAACGGGCAAATCATGTTTTTCCTTCAGCTACTACCTTAATGTCTTTAAAATTACGCCATTTAAGCCCCTCTTGAAAGGCTAACGCCAGACCCAGCGGCACGATTGCAACGAACGTCACGATCCACAGAACCAGGGCAATCCCGCTGGCCGTTTCAATCTTAATACCGAACAGCTCCGTCAGCACCAGTACGGTGGCGATCTGCATACCGCCCCCCACCCCCGGAATCTGTAAGGCGCTGCCGAAAGCTACGAACCCCATGAGGATCACGATACTGGTGATCCCCAGCCCGGAAGTTGCTGGAAAGGCGCGAAGAATACACGCAAAAGAACCAGCGATCAGACCCCATATTCCTACTGTGTAAGCAATCAACAGCACTGTGAAAGCGGAGCTGCGCATGCACTGCATGCCTTCTTCGAAAGATCCTAGAAAGCTCCGAATCCGCTCGACCATGGCCTCCGGCAGGAAAGATAGGGCCTCCAGGAGACGCCCCTGTACATTCCCCCGAAACTGCCTCATGCCGATCAGCAGTGCCAGGCAGGCTACTCCCGTGAATCCAGCCGTGTAGCCCCCGGCCTGAAGCGCCAGTCGTATTCTGGGACCAGGCTGGACGCCGCTTCGGGAAACCTGAGTCAGCGCAACGCCAAAAATCAGGAGGATCATCAGCAGGTCCAGAATGCGCTCTATCAGCCATGCCGCCACCTGGCTCGAGAACGAGACCTTTTCCCGTTTGGCGATCAAATACGGCCGCACCGGTTCACCGGCACGGCCGAAAAGCACTACGGCTGTGAATCCAATGGCGGTAGCGGCGAAAAGCCCACCAATGCTCGCATTCTTCCGTAAGGGCCTGAGCATGATTTCCCACCGCAGCGCGCGGCCGACGTAAGTTGTCAAGACCAGGGTTAAGGAAACCGCCAGCCAAGTCCAGTCGATTTGGTGCAAAACAGCCGCGAAGCCGCTCCAGTCAAATCCGGCGGTTCGCCACCGATGCAGGGCGAACAGGGCCACGAGGATCGCGGCCCCGGCCAGCAATGCGGCGCCAAGATATTTCCTGCTCAAAACGCCCTGCACGCGGCGCGGGCTAGAATGTAGGTCGAACTTCTCATGCTGTTTATTCGTTTCCATCATAGGGAAACAAATCATGGCGGCCTTCGCCACAGTTGGACAGATTACCACGACCTCTCGTTTCTCCGCCGCGGACGGGGCGGCAGAGGCTTGGCTGCGGGCGCTTAGAACCCGTGAGTCGCGGGGACCGTATTTGGACGAGGACGATCAGCTAATCGCGCGATGCCTGAGCGGCGATCAAACCGCCTGGGAGAGCTTGGTGCGGGTTCATACCCGGCGGGTGTATGCAATCTGCTACCGTTTTACGGGATCGGATCAGGAGGCGCAGGACCTGACCCAGGAGGTATTTCTGCGCGTTTTTCGATCCCTGAAGAGTTTCCGGAAGGGTGAGGGCGCACTGACGGTATGGCTCGCCAGACTGACGCGCAATCTCTTGATCGACCATTATCGCCGGACGAAACTGGAACGGGCGAGCGATTCAATTGAAGACCAGCTTCCGATGCTGGAGGAGAAAACGGCGATGTCGGCCCGGACAGACGGACTGACGCTCGGCCGCGAGACGAGTGAATTGCTGCAGGATGCGTTGCAGAAGCTGTCGCCGGAATTGCGCGAGACGGTGATCCTGCGGGATCTTGAGGAATTGGAATACCGGGAAATCGCTCAGGCGTTGAATGTGCCGGAAGGAACGGTGAAATCGCGATTGAATCGCGGAAGGGCCGAGCTGGCCCGTATCCTACGGCGGAAAAAAATAGCTTTGCCATGACTTGCGCGGATCTGGAAATTCTACTGGCCGACTACGTGGACGGGACGCTCTACGGCGAGGTAAAGGCCGCCGCGGAGAGCCATCTGGCCGCGTGTCCGGGTTGCGCGGAGCTGGCGCGGGATGCGGCCGGCGCGGTCGCGTTCATGGAGCGCGCCCCCAATGTCGAGGCGCCGCCGGAACTGGTTACCTGCATCTTGTTCGAGATCGGCCGGTCCACTGTGAAGCCGTCGTGGCTGCATCGCTGGTTCGGAAAATGGCTGGACCCGGTTTTGCAGCCGCGTTTCGTGATGGGAATGGCCATGACTGTATTGTCGTTCGCCATGCTGGGGCGTTTATCCGGTATCGAGGTGCGGCAGTTGAAGCCCTCAGATCTGGACCCCGTCAAAGTATGGATGACGGCCGAGGATCGCCTGCACCGGGCATGGGAGCGCACGGTGAAGCATTACAACAGCCTCCGTCTGGTGTTCCAGATTCAAGCGCAATTGAACGAATGGAGCGAGGAGCAGCAGGCGGATGCAGGCGACGGTAAAGAATCAACCCGCGAATGCGACAAAAAGTCCGAAGTCAAAAGAGGGAGCGCAGCCAAAATGAGTTCGGAGGCCAAAGTTGTCGGATATTGCCGGGTATGCGGAAAGCCGCTCGATGAGGCCACTGTGCGTTCAGCCCAGGGAACTATTTTTTGCGAGGAGCATTTGCCGATACAACACACGCCTCCGTCAGCGACCGCGGCGGAATCGTCGCCCTATACCGCTCCTAGCCCGCCTCCGCTATTGAACGAAAGCGTCTCGCCGGGCCTCGCATTCGTGCTCGGATTGATTCCCGGCGTCGGTGCGATTTACAACGGCCAGTATGCCAAGGGTCTGGTTCACGTGGTCATCATCGGATTGATCATCAGCATTCTGAGCAGCGGTTACGCGAGCGGTTTCGAACCTCTTATGAGTTTGCTGCTGGCCGCCTTCTGGTTCTATATGGCTTTTGAGGCGTATCACACCGCGAAAAGACGGCAACAAGGTCAAATGGTGGATGAGTTCTCAAGTCTGATTCCCATGCGCGGCGCGAGACTACCCCTGGCGCCGGTGATCCTGATCGCGATCGGGGTCCGTGTTCCTGTTGGATAACATGGGAATCCTGGAACTGCGGCGTCTGGATCGCTACTGGCCTGTGATTCTGATCATCGTCTGGAGCTTATATGCTATACGCGCGCGCGTCGCGCCCCGGAGGCCGGACATGAACACAAGCGCCTCGCTCGCGTCCGCGATTCGCGGGCCTTTTCTGCTGATCACGCTGGGCGTATTGATCGCGCTCGATCAATTCAACGGAGTGAGTTTCGGACGCACCTGGCCCGTGCTGCTGATCGTGTTCGGATTATTCAAACTGATGGAAAAAACGGGGACCAAGCAAGCATGAGGCGGACATCCTGGGTTGCGCCGCTGCTGCTAATCGCGCTGGGCGCGCTATTCCTGGCGCGGAACCTACATCCAGAGCTGCCGCTGCTCGACTACTTAGCCAGATACTGGCCCTTCCTGCTGATTGGCTGGGGCGTGCTGCGGCTCGCGGAGATACTGTACTGGGCCTCCATGTCGGCAACCATCTACCGAGGCGCGGCATCTCCGGCGGCGAATGGCTCGTTATCGTCTTCCTGTGCATTTTTGGTTTTTCGGTGCATACTGTACGCCAATTCTCCCCATGGTGGCAGAGAAACGGCATCGGCATGGGCGGAATCGAAATGTTCGGCGAAAGTTTCGACTACCCTATGTCGGGCGAAAGAGCCTGTTCAAAAACACCGCGCGTGGTGATGGAAGCTTTTCGAGGGAATGCCCGTATCACCGGCGCGGATGTGGATTCGATCAAGGTGACGGGCCACCAGACCATCCGCAGCCTGGACCGGAATGCAGCGGATCGCGCCCACCAGAATTCTCCGCTCGAACTTTCCGGCGACGGAAATCAGATTGTGGTGCGGACGCATCAGGACCGGGTCGGGGGCAACCTGCGCATCTCTTCCGACATGGAAATCACGGTGCCGAAAGGCTCGACCGTCGAGGCGCACGGGCGCGGGGGGGATTTCGACGTGACCGATATCGGCGGCAGCGTGGACATTACTTCGGATAATGCGGGCGTGCGCCTGCAGAATATTGGCGGCGAGGCACGGATCGATCTGCGCCGCAGCGATGTGGTGCACGCGGTGAATGTAAAGGGCGCATTCGATCTGAAGGGTCGCGGGTCCGATATCGATCTTCAAAACGTCGGCGGACCGGTGACCATCTCCGGCATTTACACCGGCGCAGTGCAGTTCCGGAACCTGGCGAGTCCGCTGCATTTCAACGGTCCGATGGGAACCGAACTGAATATCGAGAAGGTGCCCGGCCAGGTGCGGATGGCGCTGGGCGACTTTAGCGGCTCGAACCTGATAGGCCCAATCCATTTGTCCGGGCGTTCGCGAGATGTGCAGATCAGCGATTTCACCAACGCGCTCGAACTGTCGGTAGGCCGGGGAGATATCGAGCTGAGGCCAGGCATGCTGCCGCTGGCTCGCATGGACGTACACACCCATTCGGGAGACGTTACTTTGTCGCTGCCGCCAAACGCCAAATTCGATCTCACCGCTGAGACCGAGCGCGGCGAAATTACCAACGATTTCGGCAGCCCGCTGAAGCTTGAAAATCACCGCGATGGCGCTACCCTGCGCGGATCGGAGGATGCGGGCCCGGCGGTAAACCTCGAAACCGATCGCGGACGCGTAATGGTGCGCAAATCCGACGCAGAACGACAAGCCTCTTACGCCTCGGGATTCGAAGAGTCCATCCGAGCTTCCGACTACTTCGACGCCGTTAAGACGCGTCGAGCAGTAATATAATCCCATGCGCCAACTCAACCAGGTTCTGCGCCGATTGACACGAATCGCCGATGTTCACCGGTGTGACGCTGGTCACGCTCGCGGCCGGCATCGGCGCGAACACGGCGATTTTCAGCGTCATTAACGGCGTTCTACTCAAGCCGTTGCCCTATGCCCACTCTGAACAGTTGGTCGCGATTTGGCACTCCTCGCCAGCTTTGAACATCAAAGAATTGCCGTCATCGCCGGCTGTGTATTTCACGTCTCGCGAGGAAAGCCGGACTCTGCAAGACAACGGATTGTGGGGCCCGGACACAGCCAGCATTACTGGCCTGGCGCAACCGGAACAGGTGCGGACTCTGCGCGTGACCGATGGCGTGCTTCCAATTCTCGAAATTCATCCGAGCCTGGGGCGCTGGTTTTCACGCAAAGACGATCAACCCGGGAGCCCGGAAACAGTGGTGCTGGCCTACGGATATTGGCAGAGCAGATTCGGCGGCGACGCTTCGGCGATCGGGCGGAGAATCATCGTCGACGGAGAGGCTTGCGAAGTGATCGGCGTCTTGCCGAAAGATTTCTCGGTTCATGGACCAGAATCCGTCGCTGATCCTGCCATTCCAGTTCGATCGAAGCAAAACATTCGTCGGGCAGTTCAGCTACCACGGAATCGCGCGGCTGAAACCCGGAGTCACACTGGAGCAGGCCAGCGCCGACATGGCGCGCATGTTTCCGCATCGCGATGCGAAAATTTCCACCGCCTCCGGGATACAGCATCAAGATGTTCGAAGATGCGCGGATTGAAACCCATCTGCGACCGCTGAAACAGGATCTGATCGGCGATATTGGCGGGATGCTGTGGGTTTTGATGGGAACCATCGGCATGGTGCTGCTGATCGCGTGCGCGAATGTGGCCAACCTGCTGCTGGTGAGGGCCGAGGGCCGGCAGCAGGAGCTAGCGATTCGCGCGGCGCTGGGAGCGGGTTGGAGACGGATCGCAGGTGAGCTCCTTTTCGAGAGCGTCACGCTAGGGCTGTGCGGCGGAGCGCTCGGGCTGGCGGTCGCGTATGGAGCTTTGCGACTGCTGGTCGCGATGGGCCCGGCGAATCTTCCGCGTCTCCAGGATATTTCGATCGATCCGATGGTATTACTGTTTACGCTTGCGATCTCGCTTGTAGCAGGCGTATTATTCGGGCTGATTCCGGTGTTCAAGTATGCCGGACCGCATCTGGGAACCACTCTTCGCGGCGGCGGGCGCACCTTGAGCCAGAGCCGTGAACGGCATCGGGCGCGAAGCATCCTGGTGATCGCGCAAGTGGCGCTGGCGCTGGTATTGCTGATCTGCTCGGGCTTGATGATTCGCACTTTTCAAGTGTTGAAGAACGTCCAACCCGGATTCGCGCGTCCGCAGGAAATTCAGACGTTCCATCTCTCGATTCCGAAAGCGCAGGCGGATAGCGAGGAGCGGGCGGTTCAAACACATCAAGAGATCCTGCGGAAAATTGCGGCGATTCCGGGCGTTTCATCGGCCGGCCTGGTAAGCGAGCTCCCTATGGACGGCCACAGGTGGATGGATCCGATCCGCGCAGAAGATCATGTTTATGCGGAGGGAACCATTCCGCCGGTCCGCCTCTTCAGATTTATTTCGCCGGATTTATTGAAGACCATGGGTACTCCGCTGGTGGCCGGGCGCGATCTCACGTGGACCGATATCGATCAAAAGAGGCCGGTAGTTTTGGTCTCAGAGAACCTGGCTCGCGAATTGTGGCACGATCCAGCCTCGGCGCTCGGCAAGCGAATTCGCGAGAGCCTCACAAGCGACTGGCGCGAAGTTGTGGGCGTAGTGGGTGACGTTCGCGCAGACGGCGTCGAGCAAAAAGCGCCTGCGACTGTCTATTGGCCGATCCTGATGAAGAAGTTTTGAAGGTACCGGGATGAGCCGTTCTCTGGCTTACATCATTCGAAGCAGCCGCGCTGGCTCGGACAGCTTTGTGAAGGAGATCCGGCAAGCGGTGTGGTCGGTCGACCCGGATCTTCCCGTCGCCAATGTCCGGACGCTGGAGGAAGTTTACAGGAAATCTTTGGCGCGAACTTCTTTTACGCTGGTTATGCTCGCTATAGCCGGCGCGATGGCGCTGCTGCTCGGCATCGTAGGAATTTACGGCGTGATTTCTTACTCAGTGCTGCAGCGGACGAGAGAAATCGGCATTCGCATGGCTCTCGGGCGCGCAGCAGCAGGAGCTGACTCGAATGTTTCTCAAGCATGGATTTCTGCTGGCGAGCGCAGGCGTAGTGTGCGGATTTGTGGCGGCGATCGCGCTGACGCGTTTGATGTCTTCGCTGCTGTTCGAGATCAGTCCAGTCGATCCGCTTACGTATTGCGCTGTATCGATCGGACTGGTTGCCGCCGCGATGCTCGCGAGTTATATTCCGGCGCGCAGAGCGACTACGGTCGATCCGACGGAGGCGTTGCGGGCGGAGTAGAAATCGTTTTTACGGCAATCCCGTCACGATTTTCTGAAATTCTTCTTCGGTAAACGCTCGAAGGGTCTCACCTTGAAGCGTTCCGGCTAAGCCAATCATGAGGGTGGCTTTCGCAACGGCTTCATCACTCGGCGCTTCTAAGATGGTTACGTAGTCATATTGGCCCATTGTCAGGTAGAAGCCCACGAGCTTAATGCCAGCGGCCTTTAAACTCTCCTTCGCCTTCTGTAATCGAGTCGGGGCGTCTTTGATGGTTTCCCGACCCTTTTGTGTCGCTCGAAATAACCCAATGTATGTCGGCATGGTAACACTCTCCTTTCAGACTCTTGAGAGTATACGCCTATCCTATGGCACCAGCAATACGCGAACGTCCATCACGTTGGTTCCGGTGGGCCCGGTTTTAATTAACCCATTAAGTCTCTCGAAGAAGTGATAGGAGTCGTTGTCCGCGAGAAATCGGCGCGCATCTAGTCGGAGTGCACGGGCGCGAGCCATTGTGGTTTCGTCAGCGATCGCGCCTGCCGCATCGGTGGGACCGTCAATCCCATCAGTCCCGGCGCTGAATATTGTCGCCGGACCGAATCCGTCGAGCGCAATTGCCGCCGCCAGCACGAACTCCTGATTTCTTCCTCCCAAGCCCTTTGCCTCGCACCGTCACCACCGTTTCTCCTCCGGAAAGGATGCAGGCGGGAGCACGGACGGGACGGCCGCTAGCCAGAATCTCCTTCGCGACGGCGGCGTGCATGGACGCGATCTCGCGCGTCTCGCCTTCGATGAACGTAGAGAGCACCAAAGTGCGATAGCCCAGGATACGAGCCTGGCGCGCTGCAGCATCGATGGCTTGACGGTTGCTGCCGACAACCAGATTCTGAACGCGCGCAAACACCGGGTCGCCGGGCTTGGGCGTTTCTTCGAAGACGGAGGGCGGGGGAATATTATATTTGTCGAGGATCGCTTGAGCGTCGGCGACGGTCGACCGGTCCGGGACGGTTGGCCCGGAGCCGATCACATCCAGATCGTCGCCGATGACGTCCGATAGAATCAGGGCGATAACGGTCGCGGGCCAAGCGAGCTTCGCGAGCCTTCCGCCCTTCACCTGCGACATGTGTTTGCGAACCGTATTAATTTCGTGGATAGTCGCGCCGCAGGCCAGGAGTTGACGCGTGATCTCCTGTTTCTGGGCGAGCGTGACCGGCGGGATAGGGGCGGGCATTAACGCGGAAGCGCCGCCGGAGATCACGCAAATCAGCAAGTCGCGGACTGTCGCGGCGCGCGCGATTTCAAGGATACGCTCCGTACCCGCAATGCCGCGCTGATCCGGGACGGGATGTCCGCATTCGCAGAGTTCAATCCGACGCAGAGGCGCATTTTTCGTAGCGTTGATGAGCCCTCCGGAAATCCGCCGGCCGAGGACACGCTCAACGCCGCGAGCCATCGCCGCGCTCGCCTTCCCCGCCCCGATCGCCTGAATGCGATCGAATTTTGAAATCCGGTAGCGCCGCCTTCCAGCCGTCAGTGTCTCGCCGTCAAATTTCAGATGGCGGAGAACGGCTTGTTCGGGATCGGCAGCCTGAAGCGCGGCTCGAAAAATTTGAAGGGCGTGTTTTTTGCTCACGTTCTAAAAGAGTGGGAGAGCCAAAACCTTTCGCTACCGCGGCGCGCACATCGTCGTCGAGCAGCTCCACTCGATAATGGGCCTTGGCATAGCCGCCGCGTCTCAACTCGAACAGACTCCGAAGCTCGCCGGGATCGCGCGCCAGCGGACGGTGATTCGCGGCGCCGACACGCCGCTCAATCGTGGACAGCGGACAATCCAGCCATACCGACACGCCATGATTTGAAACCAACTCGAAATTTTCCTCTCGTAGGAATGCTCCCCCGCCCAATGCGATCACGTAGGGGCGGCCCAATTGCACGGTGCGCACGCGCTCGCGTAAAGCCGTGGTCTCCATCTCGCGAAATACCGCCTCGCCGCGCGTCGTCAAAAATCTGCGCAATCGGCGAACCGGCGCGTGACTCAATTTCGGCATCGAGGTCGCTAAAATTCCATCCCAACTCATCGGCGAGCGCTGGTCCGATCGTCGATTTGCCGCATCCCATGAACCCGACCAGATAGATCCCCGGCGTCCGCTTGAGCTTCAGAATCATGTCTTCAAGCGCATAATAGTACCATGCAGTCTCGTTTATTGCCGCTGTTTCCGCTCCAGGTGGTGCTTTTGCCTGGAGCTGAGTTACCGCTGCATATCTTTGAAGACCGCTATAAGGAAATGATCGCCGAAGTGATTCGCGACCGGATCGAATTCGGCGTAGTGCTGGCCAGCGATAAGGGTATCGTGAACACGGGCTGTACGGCTACGGTGGACAAGATCCTGCGCGAATATCCGGATGGCAGAATGGATATCATGGCGCGCGGGCGTCGGCGGTTTGAGATCGTCATGTTGAACGACGAGCGCTCCTACTTGCGGGGCACAGTCGATTTTTTCGATGACGAAGAATCCGAGCCGCCCTCGGCCGATATCCGGAATCGCGCCATTGCGGGCTATAACGACCTGCAGGCTCTCTCCTCGCATGAGCCGCTCGAAACTCTGGAGGCAAAAGCTCCGCAGTTGAGCTTTCGCCTTGCGGAGCCGGTGCCGGATGTCACGTTTCGCCAGACGCTGCTCGCCACGCGAAGCGAGGCTGGGCGTCTGCGGCAGATCGCCGACTTCCTGCCTTCCTATCTGGTCCGCCAGAAGCGGGTGCAGCACGTCAAAACGGTCGCACCACGCAACGGCCACGGGCTAGCCGGGATCGAATGATCCGTCAGTCTTTAATCTTCGACGCCGACGATACACTTTGGGAAAATAATATTTATTTCGAGCGTGCATTTGACGATTTTGTCGAATTTTTGGATCATTCTAAGCTCAGCACGGCGCAGGTGCGCGATATTTTGAATGAGACCGAAATGGCCAATGCGAAGATCCATGGGTATGGCGCGCAAAATTTCGGCCGCAATCTGCAGCAGGCGTACCGGCATTTGGCGGAGCGCGAAATCCGAGAGCAGGATCTGGTGCGGGTGATGGCGCTTGCGGAGCGGATCTTGGAGCAGCCGGTGGAGCTGATTGAAGGTGTAAAAGAGACGCTGGAATATGTGGCCGGCCGCCATGACCTGACGCTGTTTACCAAAGGACATCCGGAGGAACAGCGATTGAAGGTGGACCGATCCGGGCTAGGACCATATTTCGCCCATACCGCAATCGTGAAGGAGAAGGACACGCCTGCCTACCGGCTCTTGGTCGAGCAGCGCAATCTAGATCCGGCGCGTACATGGATGATCGGAAATTCGCCCAGGTCCGACATCAACCCCGCGCTCGAAGCCGGTCTACGAGCGGTGCTCGTGCCGCATCCGCACACCTGGGTTCTCGAACACCAGGATTTACAGGATGGCGTCGGAGGCCGGCTGATTCAGGTTGAAAAAATCGCGGATCTGCGCCGGTATTTTTAAAAATATCCGCCTTTATTTCAGTGCGGATTTGCTTGCGAAATCCAGCACAAACGACGGGAAGATCCCGAGCAGCAGCGTACCCACGGCGGAGCCGTAAATAGCGATCTTCATGGCGGGCCGGCGGCCGGTAGCTTATTCGCCGACTCTGCCGGCTCATTCATATACATCACTACCAGGACTCGCAGATAGTAATATGCAGCCACGGCGGTAGTCAGCAACCCCAGCACAGTGAGCCAAACCAGATTCGCATCCAACGCCGCCTTGAAAATATAAAATTTGCCGAAGAAGCCGCCGGTGAGCGGCACGCCGATTAAGGACAGCAGGAAAATCGTCAGCATAGCGGCCATTGCCGGCTGCCGCTGCGCGAGTCCCGCAAAATCGTCGATCTTTACATATCGCTCGCCTTTCCGCGCGACATAGGCCACCACCGCGAATGCGCCGAAATTGGTGAACGCATACGCGGCCAGATAGAACATGGCGGCCGCGGAGCCGATCTCGGAATGCGCGGTCACCGCCACCAGCACGTAGCCGGCATGCGCGATGGAGCTATAGGCGAGCATGCGCTTGATATTCGACTGCTGCAGCGCAGCGAAGTTCCCGACAATCATGGTGGCGAGCGCGCAGCCCCACAGGAACGGCTCCCATCGATCCGCAATAGGACCGAATGCGGTCATGAATACGCGGATCAGGATCGCGAAAGCCGCCGCCTTCGGGCCGACGGAAAGAAAAGCCGCGACTGGGGCCGGCGCGCCCTGATATACATCCGGCGCCCATACCTGGAAGGGCGCAACGGAAATCTTGAAACCGAATCCGACGAACATCAAAGCCGCAGCGGCGCCTGTGAGCGCCAGCGGCGGCGCGGCGGTGGAGTTGAGCGCCAGGCGGATCTCGTCGAGGTTGGTTGCGCCCGTGATTCCGTAAGTCCAGGCGATGCCGTAAAGCAGGAATGCGGTGGCGAACGACCCCAGCAGGAAATATTTAAGCGCCGATTCATTATTGCGCGCGTCGTCGCGCAAATACCCGGCCAGAATATAGGAAGCGATGGAGGAAATCTCCAGGCCGATGAAAATCATGATCAGCTCGTTCGACGCCGCCATGAGGGACTGGCCTGTCACGCTGAACAAAATCAAGGCATAAAATTCGCCGCCGGAAGAGCGCTCGCGCTGCAGATATTCGGCGGACCCGAACACGGTAAGCAATCCGACGCCGATGACCAGCACGCGGAAAAACGTAGCGAAGCCATCGACGATCAGCATGTCGTGAAACGCCGCTCCCGGATTAGAGTTCGCGGCGAGAGCTCCCATCAAAGCGGCGGTGAGTCCGGCGATCGAGAGCGGCGCAAAGATTCGCTTTTGCGGCTCTTTCAGCACGGCTTCCAGAAACAAAATCAGCGTGCCCACAAAAGTCAGAATAATTTCGGGCAGAATGCGGAGATACTCGGCATTCGAGGGAAGAAAGTTATCGGGCACGGGAAACCTCCGGGGCCGCGGGTAACTTGTACTGCACACGCTCCACTTTGAACCGTCCGGTTTGATCCAGGATACGGGCGTTCTGGGCGCTGATCGGAGGCATGAAGCTCTGCGTGAACGTGCCCATCCAGACCATCAGCGCCAGCAGCGGAAGAATCGCCGCCCATTCGCGCGGAGTCAGGTCGTAGAGATGATGCCCCACGTCCTCTGACGCTTTTCCGTAGAATGTGCGCTGGTATAGCCACAGCATGTAGCACGCTGAAAGAATCACGCCGATGGCGGCCACAATAGCCCAGGTGAAGTTGACCTGAGCCGTTCCCTGCAGCACCAGATATTCACCGATGAAATTATTCAGCGTGGGCAGTCCGATGGAGGCGAGCGTGGCGATCAGAAACACGCTCGACAGGTTCGGCGCAGGCGTTGCTACGCCGCCGTAAGCCGCGATTTCGAGCGAATGCCGGCGCTCATAGAGATAACCGACCAGCATGAAGAGCGCGCCCGTCGAGATGCCATGGCTCAGCATCTGGTACACCGCGCCATCCAGTCCTTGTTGCGTGAAAGAGAAGATGCCGAGGACCACGAAACCGAGATGGCTGACCGAAGAATAGGCGACCAGCTTCTTCATATTCGGCTGCACCATCGCTACCAGCGCTCCGTATACGATACCGGCGATGGCGAGCGCTATTACCCACGGGGCGGAGCTCCTGCGCGGCCTGCGGAAACAGCGGAAGACAGAAGCGTATGAGTCCATAAGTACCCATCTTCAGCATGACCGAGGCCAGCATGATGGACCCGGCCGTAGGCGCTTCGACGTGGGCGTCCGGCAGCCAGGTGTGCAGCGGAAACAAGGGAACTTTAATGGCGAAAGAAATGAAGAACGCCAGGAACAGCAGCATCTGAGCTTGCGGATCGAGCACCAGGCGGCCAGTCTGCAGCTGGCTCAATATTTCGAGGTAATCGAGCGACCCGGATCTGTTGTAGAGATAAATAATCGCAGTCAGCATCAGCACCGATCCCGCCATCGTGTATATGAAGAACTTGACTGCGGCGTAAATGCGGCGTTCGTGACCCCAGATGCCGATCAGGAAGTACATCGGCACCAGCGACACTTCCCAAAACACATAGAACAGGAACAAGTCGGCAGCGATGAACACGCCGATCAATCCAAATTCGAGCAGGATCAGAAAGGCGAAAAATTCTTTGACGCGATGATCGATGTGCTTCCAGGAAACCAGCACGGAGACAGGCGTCAGCAGTGTCGTGAGCAATACCAGCCACAGGCTCAGGCCGTCCAACATTACGTGATAGCGGATGGGCGGGTAATGAATCCACGGCACGTCGGTCGAGAATGTATAACCCATCGGATGGGCGAACCAATATGGCGCGATGAGTCCGAGAGACACCAGGAACACGAGCAGGGAAATGATCAGCGCCATCGTGCGGATGGTCGCCGGACTGTTCTTGGGGGCCAGCCAGCAAAATGAAAAATCCAGCGAGCGGCAGGAATAGCACGATATCGAGCAGTGTCATCGCCCGCCTCCTGCTAGGGCGATCACGATAAGAAGCAGGATCGAGCCGGCCAGCACCCAAGCCGCGTAGCTGCGAATGTAACCGGATTGCGCGAGCTTCAGCATTCCGCCGATCCCGCGCGAGCGCGCGCCGACTCCGTTCACCGCGCCATCGATTACGCCGACGTCCACGCCGCGCCACAACAGGGTTCGTGAGCCGTCGACAACCGGACGCACTACGGTCGCGTCGTAAAACTCATCCACGAAGAATTTGTTGTAGATGGGAATATAGAGCCAGCGAAGGCCGGCCGCAAGAGAATCCGGAATCGCGGGCGCGACCACGTAGAAGAGAAACGCCAGCGCAATCCCGCCCAGTCCGGCTGCCACGGAGATGTACATCAACCATTCGTCGCCGCTCTCGCCCGCCAGCGGGAACATCGGCTCTAGAAATTTCGGGATGTTGATGAATCCGCCGCCCAGGCTCAGCGCGGCTAGCACGGCAAGCGGTCCCCACATCACAAATGGAGCTTCGTGAGGGTGATGATGATCGCCGCGAGGCTCGCCGAAAAAACACATGAACAGCGCCCGGAAAACGTAGAACGCGGTCATGAATGCGGTGATCACTCCAATCCAGTACATCCAGGGAGAGTGATGATAGGCCGCGGCCAGAATCGCGTCCTTGCTAAAAAATCCCGAGAACGGAGGCACGCCGGCGATAGCCACGCCCCCGCACATCAAGGTCGCGAAAGTAATCGGGATCTTGCGGCGAAGGCCGCCCATGTTCCGCAAATCCTGTTCACCCGAGAGCGCGTGGATCACGCTGCCCGCTCCCAGGAATAGCAAAGCCTTAAAAAAGGCGTGCGTCATTAAGTGAAAAATTCCGGCTGAAAACGCGCCAGTGCCCAACGCCAGGAACATGTAGCCCAGCTGCGAGACGGTGGAATACGCGAATACTTTTTTAATGTCATTCTGGGCCAGACCGATAGTGGCGGCAAAGAACGCGGTGGTCAATCCAACGATAGCCACGATATCGAGCGCGAACGCCGAATGCAGATAAATCGCCGAGCTGCGCGAAATCATATAGACGCCAGCGGTAACCATGGTCGCGGCATGGATCAAAGCGCTGACAGGAGTCGGGCCGGCCATGGCGTCTGGAAGCCAGACATATAGAGGGATCTGCGCCGATTTACCGGCCGCGCCCACCAATAGCAAGAGACAAATCGCCGTGATCCAACCGGGGGTTGCCTCCACCGGCATGCTCTTCACCTGGCCGAATACTTTTCCGAAATCGAGCGAGCCGAAATGATTCCAGATCAAAAATACCGCCAGTGAAAAGCCGAAATCGCCAATGCGGTTTACGATGAACGCCTTGTTGCCCGCATCCGTGGCGAATTTCTCCAGGAAATAGAACCCGATCAGAAGATAGCTGCACAGCCCCACTCCCTCCCATCCAACGAACAGCAGCAGATAATTGTTGGCCAGCACCAGCACCAGCATGAAGAACATGAACAGATTCAGATAGGCAAAAAAGCGGAAGTAACCACCCTCGTGCGCCATGTAGCCGACGGAATAGATGTGGATCAACAAACCCACCCCGGTAACCACCATCAGCATCACGGCGGTTAGACGGTCAACCGCGAAATCGACGCCGATGTTGAGCGCGCCGGATTGAATCCAGGTGTAATAGTGCTCGATATACGAGGTTTCAAGCGCATTGCCGCCGCCGAAAACGCCCAGAGCGGCGAGCGTCTTCAAAACCCACAAGAACGACAGCAATACCGAGCCGACCGCGACGGCATTGACTACGGCCTTCGACCAGCGCCGTCCGAATAGGCCGTTCAGCGCGAATCCGGCCAGCGGAAAAATGGGAATGAGCCAGAGTTGCATGGTTAGTTCTTGAGCGAACTGACCTCGTCGATTTCGAGCGTGCGGCGATTCTTGAAAACCGTCAAGATGATCGCCAGACCGACCGCGGCCTCGGCCGCCGCGACCACCATTACGAAGAAGCTAAGAATGTGTCCGTCCACCTGCTTGAGCTTGTAGGAAAATGTCACAAAACTGAGGTTCACCGCGTTGAGCATCAGCTCAATCGACATGAATACAGTGATGACGTTGCGGCGGAACATAAATCCGGCAACGCCCAGCGCAAACAGAATCGCGCTGAGAGTGAGATACCAGCTAAGCGGAGCGCTTTCCGGAAGGGGCGGCATTTATTCAAGCTCCGTTCGCGCGAGCACGATCGCGCCCACGATCGCGACCAGAATCAGGACACTGGTGGCTTCAAAGGGCAGCAGGTAGGATGTGAACAGAGTTCTTCCGACGTCCATGGCGGTGCCGTGGATGAACTCGCCGAACCTCACGCCTTGAGTGGGCGGGAGCACGCTGTCGATAATGTAAGCCAACATCCCGCCCAGCGCAATCAGCAGAGGGACGCCCAGAAATGTTACCCATAGACGGCGCCCCGCTCGGTCGTTCCACGCCGGCGTTCAGCAGCATGATGACGAAGATAAACAGCACCATGATGGCGCCGGCATAAACGATGAGCTGCGCCATGGCGATGAATTCGCCTCCCAGCAGCAAATACAGCACGGCGAGCGAGCCCATCACGCCGATGAGCGAGAGCGCGCTTGAGATCGGGTGAGTCTGCAGCACCAGATTGAGGGCACAGGCCACTGCGATTACGGCGAAGATGAGAAAAAGAATCGCGTTCATAATTATTTCGAAGTCAGCGCCACCAGAAGGCCGGTGACGAACAGATTGAGAATGGCCGCCGGAAACATAAACGTCCAGGCAAAACTCATCAACTGGTCATAGCGGAAACGCGGCAGCGTGCCGCGGACCCAGATATACAGAAACAGAATGAATCCGACTTTCGCCGCAAACCAAAACAGCGGAAGCAGGATGGTCGCAACGATGGGCACCAGAAAAATTGCGGCAATGCCGAGAAACACAATCCCGGTCACGGGCAGCGTGATGCGATCGAAAGGCCTGGCCGGATTCATCCCGTGATACAGGGCGACCAGGCCGCCGATCGCGAAGATGAAGCGTCGGCACGAATCTCGAACCGTATTCGGCTGGGAACAGCGGCTGCCATCCGCCGAGAAACAGAAGCGTGGCGACGCAGGAAACCGTCACCATGTTGGCGTACTCCGCCATGAAAAACGCCGCGAATTTCATGCTGGAGTATTCAGTATGAAAACCGGCGACCAGCTCATTTTCCGCTTCGGGAAGATCGAACGGAATTCGATTGGTTTCGGCGAAGGCGGCAATCATGAACAAACCGAAGCTGACCATCTGCGGAAACGGCGCTTGGAATACGGTCCAGCGCGGCAGAAATCCGAAGTAATAGCCGCCCTGCAAATTCACCAATTCCCGGAAGCTGAGCGTATTCAGCATCAGCAAAGGAGCGGCGATGGCCAGCGCCAAAGGCAGCTCATAACTGATCATCTGCGCGGAGCTGCGGAGGCCGCCCAGCAGCGAATATTTGTTGTTCGACGCCCAACCGGCGAGCGCCACGCCATACACGCCGATGCCGGAAAGTCCGAGGATGAACAGCACGCCCATGTTCAGATCGGTTAACTGCATAGCGGTCTGGAAGCTGCCGATTTTAATTTCAGTCCCGAAGGGAATGACGGAAATAGAGATCAGCGCAAACGTGACGGCGAGGAACGGCGCGAGCAAGTAAAAGACCTTATTCACGTGGGAAGGGATCATGTCTTCCTTGGTGAGGAGCTTGACCACGTCAGCGAGCGGCTGCAGTAAACCGTGCGGCCCCACGCGCCGCGGACCGATGCGAAGCTGGATGTGGGCGATTACCTTGCGCTCGATCCATTGCAGGTAGGCGAGCGTAGTCAGCAACACGAACGCAACCACCGCGGCCTTAATGAGGCTGACGATGAAAAAATTCATGGCTTCGACTGGCCGCCATATAATGCGCCCGGCGCTTCCATCACCGCATTCAGAATCTTCGAATAGCGTGACAGCGATCCAGAGGTGAACAACGTATCGCCCGACGAGCGAATGATGCCGGGAAGCGAGGCCACATGGCCGTTTAACGGAAGCGTCGCGGCGGCCCCGCCGGTCGCCAGAACGGGCAATGGCACATCGTAGCCATGAACGGCGCTGCGAATCTCCGCGAATACTTTCTCGGGGAGCCAAATGCCGAGCTGAAGCTTCATCTCTTTGGCGATCAGGCCGAAGATTTCGAGATCGGTCTTCGTCCCCATGACTTTGATCGCGGGTTTCAGCCTTTGCACTTCGCCGCAGACGTTCGTTACAGTGCCGCTTTTCTCGTAGGCTGACGCTGCCGGCAAAACAATGTCGGCACGCCGTGCGGTCTCCGTCAGGAAGAGATCCTGGACGACGACGAAAGCATTTGCGGCCGCCAGATTCGCGTTTTTCAGCGGATTCGCGCCGATCACCCACAGCACGTCCAAATCGGTGGCCGCGAGCATTTGTTCTCGGGACATGCCGCCGCTGTGCGGGACCAATCCCATATCGAACGCGCCGCGCGAATTGGAGTAATCGACCAGGCAGACATACTTCACCGGGATTCCCAACGAGTCGCCGAAGGCCACCAGCTTACGGACAGCATCACCCTGAATCGCGTCGCCAAAAACAATAATTAAATCGCCTTCGGCCTTAAGATCGTCGCGCAGCGATTCGGCGCCAGCTCAACTCCCCGCCCTTCGCGACCCGAATGCTCTTCACAGCTTGCCGATCTTCCCGCACCGGCCCGATGGTCACCGTATAAATGTGCGCGCTGTGATGACGGACGTTCGCACGCGCCTGGAATGCGAGTAACGGATGCTGCTGCGATAGATCGCTCGCCACGACCAGTACGGCCTTGGCACTGTAAAGATCGCCGGCGGTCGCGAGAGCCGCATCGCGGCCTGCGAGCGCATCGAACAGCGCGGCCAGATCGCCGGTCCGGTGATGATCGATATTTTGTGTCCCTAGCCCCTGGCGCGCCAGTTTTGCCAGGAAAAAATTTTCTTCGTTAGTGGTGTGGTTCGAGCCGATCACGCCGAATCTGCCGTTCCTACCCTTCACTTCACTGAATTTTCCGGCGATCGTCTCGAGCGCCGTGGACCAGGAGACCGGTTCGAAATCACCGCTGGGGGTGCGCATCATGGGCGATTGCAGGCGCTCCGGATGTTCTACAAAATCGAATCCGTAGCGGCCCTTGATGCAGAGGAATTCACCGTTGATCCCGGAGCGATCGCGATTGTTACCGCGTATGATCTTCTCGTTACGTACGCCGAGCGTAGTGCGGCAGCCATCGGCACAATGCGTGCAGATGGTGCCGACGTGATTCATCTCCCACGGCCGCGTCTTGTAGCGATAAATCCCGCTGGTGAGCGCGCCAACAGGACAGATGTCGATACACGCGCCGCACTCATCGCATTCCAAATGATCGTCGAAATTCGGCACGATGGCGGAAATGGCTCCCCTGTCCGACACGCCGAGCGCGTTGACGCCCATCCCTTCATTGCAGATTCGCACACAGCGGTAGCAGAGAATGCAGCGCGGCGCATCGAAATAAACGACGGGCGACCACTGCTTCTCATCCTCGTGGACCTTGCGTTCGACAAAGCGGCTCTCGCCCGCGCCGTAACGGAACACCATGTCCTGCAGTTCGCACTCGCCCCCCTTGTCGCAGACTGGGCAATCGAGCGGGTGATTCGTCAAAAGAAATTCCAGAGTGCCCTTGCGCGCGTCCTGCACCACGGCGGAATCGGTGTGAACCACCATTCCTTCTGCCACCGGCAGCGTACAGCCCACCTGCAGCTTGGGAGTTTTTTCCACTTCCACCAGACACATGCGGCAAGCCGCCTGCAGCGTAAGACCTTCGTAATAGCAGAAAGACGGAATCTCAATGCCGGATTGCCGCGCGGCCTCAATCAACAGCGTCCCGCTCTGGGCTTCGACGGTCTTGCCGTCAATGGTCAGCTTTACAATCTCGGGCATTCTAGACCATCACCATTTCGCGCGCCAGATGCTTCTCGAAATCCTCGGCGAATTTGTCGACGATCGAAATCGTTGGTAGCGCCGCCGCATCGCCCAACGCACAAAAAGTCCGGCCGAGCATATTTTTCGATAGTTCTCCCAACAGCGCGATGTCCTCGCGTTGCCCGCGGCCCTCGCATAGCCGCATCAGGATTTTGCGCAGCCAGGTCGTGCCTTCACGGCAGGGAATGCACCATCCGCAGCTTTCATGGGCGTAAAATCTCATGATTCGCAGCGCCACGCGGGCCATATCGGTGGTCTCGTCCATCACCACCATTCCGCCCGAGCCGAGCATGCTGCCGACCTTTGCGAGCGTGTCGTAATCCATGGGAATATCGCACTCCGACGCCTTCAGGAGCGGGCACGAAGAGCCGCCAGGCACGACTGCCTTCAGCTTCCGGCCGCCCGGAATGCCGCCCGCGATGTCATAAATCGCCTTCATCATGGAATAGCCCAGCGGTAACTCGTAAACGCCCGGCTTGTTCACGTGACCGGAGATGCAGACGAGACGCGTGCCCCCGTTTTTTGGGGTCCCAAGCGCTGCGAAAGCCGCGCCGCCTTCGCCGATGATCGCCAGGAATGGCGCTGAACGTTTCTACGTTATTGAGCAAAGTAGGGAAGCCCCACGCTCCGGCCACGGCCGGAAACGGAGGCTTCATACGAGGAATTCCACGCTTCCCTTCGATGGAATCGAGCAGCGCCGTTTCTTCTCCGCACTCGTATGCGCCGGCGCCGGTGTGCGTATATAGATCGAAATCCCATCCCGTTTGGGCGATATTTTTGCCCAGATACCCTTTCGAATATGCCTCGGCAATCACTCGATCCAGGAGCTCGATCAGATAACGATATTCGCCGCGAATATAGATATAGCCAGCATGCGAATCCACCGCCAGGCTCGCGATGAGAATGCCCTCGATCATCTGGTACGGGTCATATTCCATCAGGAGCCGGTCCTTGCATGTGCCGGGCTCGCTTTCATCGGCGTTGACAATGATGTATTTGGGCTTGGGCGAAGTGCGCGGAACGAAGCTCCATTTGAGACCGGTCGGGAAACCCGCACCGCCGCGGCCCCGCAACGCCGATGCCTTCACCTCATCGACGATCTGCTCCGGCTTCATTTCTCTCGCCTTGCGGAATGCGCTGAAGCCCCCGGTAGCCAGATAAGTATCGAGCGACGTCGAGTTCGGCAAGCCGAAGCGCCTGCTCACAACTCTGGTCTCAAGCGGGCTAGGTTCGTTGTAAGTCATCCAATTTTTAGTGCGCCTTCTTCAGGCCATCGATTAACTGGTCGAATTTCTCAGGCGTAACGTAGTGATGGAAATCGTAATTAATTTCCATTGCCGGAGCCCATGAACAGGCGCCCATGCACTCGACCTCTTCGAGCGAAAACTGCCCGTCCGGTGTCGCTTCTTTATGACCAATTCCCAGTTTTTTTCGCGCATGTTCATACAATTCTTCGCCCCCAACCAGCATGCAACTGATGTTGGTGCAAACCTGCACGTGAAATTTTCCGAGCGGCTTGCGGTGGAGCATCGAATAGTAACCGACCACCTCATCCACCTGCAGCGGCGCCACGCCGCATCGCCGGGCGACTTCCTCGATCAATTCGCGCGTGATGGAACCCACTTCGTCCTGGGCGTAAATCAGCATGGGTACGACTGCCGACCGCTGGCGTCCGGCTGGATACACCGTTAGCATCCGGGCGAATTTGTCTTCCAATTGAGGCGAGAAGGTCATTGTTAGCGGTCCACGTCTCCGAGCACAAAATCCAAACTGCCCAATGCCGCGATCGAATCCGCGATGAGCTCGTTCTGCAGCATCGGGCTCAACGCCTGCAGGTTGCCGAAGCTAGGCGTGCGCATATGCACGCGGTAAGGCTTAGACGTTCCGTCGCTCACGATGTAATAACCGATCTCGCCGCGCGGCGCCTCAATGCACTGATAGATTTCGCCGGCCGGGACGCGGATGCCTTCGGTTACGATCTTGAAATGATAAATGAGGGCCTCCATCTGGGTCTTCATCTTTTCGCGATCCGGAAGCACCACATGCGGCGCATCGGCGTGCCACGGTCCTTCCGGCATTCCTTCAAGCGCCTGAGTGATTACGCGAGCGCTCTGCCGCATTTCCTCCAGGCGCACTCGGTAACGTGCGTAAACGTCGTTTTCGGTATGCGTCGGAATGTCGAAGTCGAATTTGTCGTAGCTCGAATAAGGCTCCGATTTGCGAATGTCCCATTTGAGCCCGGCGGCACGGACCAGCGGACCGCTTACGCCCAAATCGAGCATCATCTCGAGCGGGACAAATCCAACGCCCTTAGTGCGCCGTAGCCAGATCGGATTGGAATCGAGCAGCTCCTCGTACTGATCCACGTTTCCGGGAAACCCGCGGATAAATTTTCCTACCGCCTGTTGCCAGCCGCGCGGCGGTTCCAGCGCCAGACCGCCGATGCGGATGTAGCTGGTCATCATGCGCTGTCCTGAGAACATTTCGACGATCCGCAAGATGTTCTCGCGCTCACGGAAGCAATAGAAGAAGACGCTCATTGCGCCGATATCGAGCGCATGCGTGCCCAGCCACACCAGATGGCTGTTCAGCCGCGAAAACTCCGCTAGCATCACCCGCATCCACTGCACGCTCGGCGGCATCTCGAGTTGCAGGAGCTTTTCGACAGCCAGCGCGTATACCAGGTTATTCGAGAGGTTCGCGAGATAATCCACGCGATCGGTCAGGGTCGTGACTTTATGCCAGCTCAGGTCCTCGCACTGCTTTTCAATGCCAGTGTGTAGAAACCCAATGTCGGGTACGGCCCGCCGGATCGTCTCGCCATCGAGCTCGATCATGATTCGCAGAACCCCATGAGTGGAGGGGTGCTGCGGACCCATATTCAGAGTCATGCGGCGCGGCGCCGCGGGATTCTCCGGCAACTCCTCGACCGCCAGGACCGTGGCTACGTGGTCTTCCAGTACCTTTTTCATCTAATTTCTACTCACTGGGATAGCTGTACTTGTATCCGTGCACGGGATAATCTTTACGCAGTGGATGGCCTTCCCAATCGACGGGCATAAGGATACGCTCGAGGTCGGGATGATTACGGAAGCGGATTCCGAACATGTCGAACACCTCGCGCTCATACCAGTTGGCGCCTGCCCAGATGCCGGTTATGGAATCGATCTCAGGAATCGCGCCGCCTACACGGCACTTCAATCGCAGTCGCAGATTGAGCTCGAGCGAGTGCAGATGGTAAACCACCTCGAAACGGGGATCGGCGGGATACCAGTCGACCGCGGTTACGCTGCTCAGCCGTCCGAACCTTTCCGAACCTTTCAAATAACCGCACAAATCGATGATGCCAGCGGGATCCACAATCAATGTCTGTTCCCTGAAAGCTTCGATGATTTCCAGAATGGCCGGATGCGTCACTTAGATATTTCCTCGCGCGTCGAGATCTCCTCGCGGGACCAATCGAGGGCGCCTTTCTTCCAGACATAGAAGTAGCCAACCAGGATCAGCACCACGAACAGGAGCATCTCGACGAAAGCAAACATCTTCAGCTCGCGGAAAACCATGGCCCAGGGATAGAGGAACACAGCCTCGATATCGAACAGAATGAAGATCATTCCGACCAGGTAGAATTTAACGCTAAAACGTTCCCGCGCCGAACCCGTAGGCTCGATACCGCATTCATAAGGGGTATCCTTCTGGGGGCTGCGCGCGCGCTTGCCGAGCAAGGCCGAGACTCCAATGAGACCGCCGGCGACGGCCACCGCTATAACGATCTGCACCAGGATGGGGAAGTAAGTTTGCGGGTAGGTAACTGGCATCTGCGGAAGATTAGGTAGTAAGTATTGAATATAGTGAGGATCGAAACATCGTGTCAAACGCGGATAAGGGAATCGCTGAAAAAAAACCTATTGAAGTTATGGTGAACGGCGAGCCGCGGCAGGTTCCGCGGGATTTGGACGTGATCCGGCTGCTCGAATATCTGGAAATTGACGCGTCGCGAGTGGCCGTCGAGCTCAATCGCGCAATCGTTCACAAATCCAATTGGGCTGCGACGCCAGTGAATCAGGGCGCTCAGATCGAGATCGTCTGGTTTGTGGGCGGGGGCTAACTCGCCTGCCTCTTTGAGGAACTCGCGCAAAACGAGCGCGCCGCGCCTTTGCGCTTGACACCGCTCCCCAGTCGAGTACAATCGAGAAGGTCGCAGGATTTCAAGCAAAACGAAAGCAACGCTTTATGTTTAAAGCCAGGAAGAGCCGTCCCGAAGCGCAGATCCAGGAACGGACCTACTCATCGAGTGACGTGGCGCGAATTGCGGAAGTCAGCTTGCGGCAATTGCAATGGTGGGATGAGCGCAAAGTCGTTTCGCCGCGGCACGCTGGGTCACCGGCGTGTTTACTTTCCCGCCGAGGTGATCGAGATCACCGTGATCGCGGAACTGCGGCGCAAGGGATTTTCGCTCCAGAAAATCCGGCGCGTGCTCCGCTTCCTGCAAAAGGAAATGGGGAAGCGCCTCACCGACGTGCTTCAATCCGCATCGCAGCTTCACCTGGTAACTGACGGCAAATCGATTTATCTGGAAGACCATCATGATCGGATCATCGACCTTCTCAAGAACGCCCGCCAGCCTATGTTCGTGGTCTGCGTGAGCGATCAGGCGCGGCGGCTCACAGCGGAGGAGCGCAAACCCGCGCGCATGGAAGGCGGTTCATCCGCCCGGCGGACCCGGCTCGGTTGATCCTGGAAGCCGTCTTCCCTATCCGACGGCGAGTTGATATACTGAACTCAGGTGGAGGTTCCTGGATGCCGTCACGTCGCCGTAGCTATCTCGTGATTCCGTTTTTTGTACTTCTTTGCGCACTTGCCGCCGGTATTTTTAGCTACGGCAGGGTAGCGGCCGCGACCGCACCCGAGGACGACATCAGCCAGAGCCTGAAGTCGTTCACCCAGGTCTACGATGTGGTGGAACAGAACTTCGCGGATCCGGTGAAGCCCGATAAAGCCATCTACAACGGCGCGATTCCGGGGATGTTGCGAACGCTCGATCCGCACTCTAATTTCTTCGATCCCAAAGCGTATGCGGCATTACGGGAAGATCAGCGCGGTCACTACTTCGGCATCGGAATGACCGTGGCGCAACATGGCGCTTCTACCGTAGTTATGGCGCCGTTCCCCGGATCGCCGGCTTATAAGGCGGGCCTCCGGCCGGGCGATGTAATCCTTGAAGTGAACGACAAGAAGACAGCCGGCCTCAACACTACCGAGGTGGCGGACCTGCTCAAGGGACCGCGTGGAACTCATGTGCAGGTCTCGATCGGTCGCGACGGGGTCGAAAAACCATTGACCTTCAATATCGTCCGCGACGAGATCCCGCATCCCAGCGTATCGGAAGCTTTCTGGCTTAAGCCCGGGATCGCCTACATCAAGGTGATTCAGTTCAACGAAGACACCGCCAAAGAGATGGAAGATAACCTCAAAAAACTGCCCGAGAAAGACATTAAGGGGCTGGTGCTCGATCTGCGTGAGAATCCAGGCGGATTGTTGAATGAAGGAGTCCAGGTCGCGGGACATTTTCTGAAGAAAAATGCGCTGGTGGTGAGCCATCGCGGCCGCGCGCAGCCGAATAAGAACTACGTTGCCCGGAGCGACGACACCGGCGGCAAGGATTATCCCGATCGTGGTGGTCGTCAATCGCTACTCCGCTTCCGCCGCTGAGATCGTCTCCGGCGCATTGCAGGATCATGATCGCGCCTGGATTTTGGGCGAAACCACCTTCGGCAAGGGCCTGGTGCAAACCGTGTTTCCGCTAAGCGACAATACCGGTCTGGCGCTGACCACCGCGCATTACTACACGCCGAGCGGCCGTTTGATCCAGCGCGATTATTCGAACATTTCGTTTCTCGATTACTACTACAACAATAATCGGGAACAGAAAAATCTTGCCGACGTCAAAGATGACCGACAGCGGCCGCACGGTTTATGGCGGCGGCGGCATCACGCCCGACGAAAAGTACACGGCGCCCAAGCTGAATAAATTCCAGATCGAGGTACTGCGCAAGTTTGCGCTGTTCAATTTTTCCGCGACCTTCTTCGGCACGCGGCAGGACCCCAAGCTTCCCGCAAACTGGGAACCCGACGAGAACGTCATCAACTCGTTCCACCAGTTTCTGCTGAAGAACGATGTCAAGTTCACCGAAGGGGAGTTCACCGAGAACCATCAGTGGATCAAGGAACAACTCAAGCGTGAAATGTACATTGAGGCGTTCGGCGTAGATGCGGCGGACCGGGTAAAGATCGAGGAAGACCCGGAAGTGGCGAAGGCCGTCGAAGCCATGCCCAAGGCCAAGTCTCTGCTGGATAGCGCCAAAAAGATGCTGGTTCAGCGGGTCACGCGCCAGGATCAGACGCGATAAAGCGCAGCGTTTGCAGCCTCAAATTACGGTCCTTGACGCGGGCGGCCAGTATTGTCATCTGATCGCCCGCAAAGTACGCGACTTGGGCGTCTATGCCGAGGTCGCTCCCAGCGAGACTCCCGCCTCTATTATTAGCGGGCGCAAGGGCGTGATCATCTCCGGCGGCCCCAGCAGCGTCTACGATCCCGGCAGCCCCGCAATCGATCCCGCGCTTCTCGACTCCGGAACACCGGTGCTCGGCATCTGCTATGGCCAGCAATTAATGGCGCACCTGCTGGGCGGATCTGTCCGCCCGGGGGAGCACGGGGAATACGGATTCGCGCGGCTCGAAATCTGCTTCCAGCGACACCATCTTTCGCGGGATCGAACGCGCCCAGCAGGTGTGGATGAGTCATCGCGACGTGGTAGTGAGCCCGCCCGAGGGATTCGCCGTTCTAGCGAGCACGGATACATGCCCCGTAGCTGCAATGGCCGCTCCGGCGAAGGGACTCTACGCGCTTCAGTTTCATCCCGAAGTAGCACATACGCCCTGCGGCCGGGCGATTCTCGCGAACTTTCTGTTCGAGGTGTGCGGCTGCGAGCGCGATTGGGACCCGGCTGGCCAGATTGCCGGCATCGAAGAACAGATCCGCGCCGCGGCGGGTCGCCGGAATATTTTCTTCTTTGTCAGCGGAGGCGTGGATTCGACCGTCGCATATACGCTGTGCCTGCGGGCGCTGGGACCGGATCGGGTGCGTGGCGCATACGTGGACACGGGTTTCATGCGAGAGGGCGAGACCGAGTTCGTGCGTGAGATTTTTTCATCTCTGGGAGCGGGTTCCATCGACGTGGAGGATGCGCGAGAGCAATTTCTCGCCGCGCTCCAAGGCGTGTGCGATCCCGAGGAAAAGCGTCACATCTATCGGCGAGCGATTCGTCGAGGTGCAGGAGCGAATTCTCGAAAGCGAGCATTTCCTCGACGGCCATTGGATTCTGGGTCAGGGAACGATCTATCCCGACACCATCGAATCCGCCGGAACAGCGAAAGCGGACCTGATCAAGACGCACCACAATCGTGTGCCCGGCATTCAAAAATTGATGGAGACCGGGCGCATCGTTGAGCCGCTCGCCTCCTTCTATAAGGATGAGGTCCGGAGCATCGGGCGCGAGCTCGGAATCGCCATCGGACATTCTCGACCGTCATCCGTTTCCGGGACCTGGTCTGGCGATTCGCTGCCTTTGTTCGGCCATAGCGGGTGCGCCGGAGAAAACACAAGATGGGTGGATCTTGCCGGTTCATTCAGTCGGCGTGCAAGGCGATTCGCGTACTTATCGGCCGGTATTAGCTTTGGACGGAGTTTCCTTCCTCGGAAGAGGAATGCGGCACGGCTGATCAACCGGCACTCGGGCGTTAATCGCGTGGTCGCGAAGGTCTGGACCGCTTCTCCCTTGGCCGAATTGCGGATCGCTCCGGCGGCGCTTAGCCCCGAGCGCCTGGCTCGCCTGCGCCGCGCCGATGCGGTGGTGCGGCAATTGGCGCACGCCTCGGGCTTCGACAAAGAAATTTGGCAATTTCCAGTGGTGCTGATTCCAGCCGGAACTCCAGAGCGGCCGGATTCCGTGGTGTTGCGCCCCATCGAATCGATTGACGGAATGACTGCGCGGGCGGTGCGGATGCCGGCGGATCTGCTCGCTCAGATTGCGGACGCGCTCAGCCGCTTGGACGGAATTGCGGGCGTGTTTTTCGACCTGACGAATAAGCCTCCCGCTACGATCGAGTGGGAGTAGCCCGCTACGCTCGCCAGCCCAGTTGCGCGAGCTTGCTTTCGAGAAACGCAAGGCCGTCCTCGAGAGTCTTACGGTACCGATCATCGCTACAATTCTCCAGGTCGTTCATGACTCGCGTGCGATGGAGCAACAGGCTATCGCACTTACGCTCAATTTCGGCCTGTTCGGCGGTAAGTATCACCCGGGGATGTCCGTGGCGCGCTTGGGCGGATTCAATCTGGCCTTGCACCGATTTGCTTTCCCAGCCGCGAGCCACCGAATTCATTATACCGCGATCCAGCCCCGGCGAGGATCGTTTACTTCTCGCTGGAGGGCGGGACCACGTTTTTGAGGCGCATGTAAACGCTCATGTAACCGTACATCTCATTATCGTGAGAGACATTCAGACCCAGGGCGTTGAACCTAGTCCGTTCACTGCCCATTAATTTGATTTTTTCGTCGCCATTCGCATCGGTAAGCGAATTGTAGGCGTTATCGCACACTTCGTTCGATGCCTTGAGAGCTGCAACCAGATCCGCCTTCGAGGTCTTCTGCGCCGCATCGCCCCTCTTTGGAGAGCCCATCGCAGAGGAGCAGATTCCGGTTTGGGCGTCGGCTACGTGACCGATCAACTGGCCGAAGCTGCGTATTTCAGGCGTGGGCTTGAAGCTGTAGTCGTCCGCCGGCATCTTTTCGGCAGCCTTCAAAATATTACTTTGGATGCCCATATAGTCCTTCTTCAAGTCCGCGCTATGCGGATTATTAGTCTGCGCTTGAATTGCGCAGGAGCCGCCTAAAACGGCGGCGAATAGGATCAGGGAATAGCGATTCATTTTTGTCCTCCAGTTACTTCGAGTGTAGACGCATCCGTTAACAAAAGGTATCGGAAACTTGTAACCCTGCTCTATCGTTTCGGGTATTTATGAAAGTGATGCGGACCGCCTTCCGTCTCGATCCCATCGTCGTGCTGCGAGAGGAGTGAGTCCTTTAAAATGAAATTTCATGGCGGCGCGGCGTATCGGAATTCTCACAGGCGGCGGCGATGTCCCCGGCCTGAACTCAGTTATTAAGGAAGTGGTCTACCGGGCGACGGAAAACGATTCCGAGGTCGTCGGTATCCGGCGAGGCTGGGAAGGCCTGACGCACGTCCAACTGGATGACCCCGCCAGCCGGGATCATTACATTCGGCCGCTCTCGCGCGCGAACACGCGCACTATCGATCGCTATGGGGGCACGATCCTGCACTCCTCGCGAACCAATCCATCGAAGATGAAGATCCTGCCCGAATTTCTGGCTGGAGCGGGATTTCCTAAGAACGGCGACACCTGGGACGTGAGCGCGCAAGTCCTGAAAAATCTCGAACAACTGCGCCTCGATTACCTGATCGCCCTGGGGGGCGACGATACGCTGAGCTACGCCGCACACCTGGATCGCTTGGGGGTCAAGGTCATCGCGATCCCCAAAACAATGGACAATGATGTTCGCAATACCGAGTACTGCGTCGGTTTTTCCACGGCGATTACGCGAGCGACCGCAGCCATCGGACGGCAGAGAACCACTGTGGGTTCGCACGAGCGTATCGGCATTTTTCGAATCTTCGGACGCGATGCAGGGTTCACGGCGCTGTACACAGCTTATGTGACTTCGATCCGCTGCTGTATTCCCGAGTACAAAGTGAATCTGGAGAAATTGATCGAGGTGCTGGTTACGGATAAGCACAGCACACCCAGCAACTACACGCTTCTGGTGATCTCAGAGGGGGCCAAATGGGAAGGTTATACGGTGCAGGAATATGGCCCGCCGGATGGATTCGGGCATCGGAAAAAGGCCAGCATCGGTGAAGCTCTGGCGGCGGAGATCCGCCAGCGCACCAAGGAAGAAAGCATCGTGAGCGATTTGACCTACGATCTGCGCAGCGGCGAGCCAGACTTCGTCGATAAGATGATCGCCTCAACCTTCGGCGCAATGGCGCTCGACGCAGTGCTCGAAGGCAAGAGCGGATTGATGGCCGCGCTTAGTCAACGGGTGCTACACCATGGTCCGCATTCCCGACCCCAAGCTCGGGCCGCGGCACGTGGATGTAGCGACGATGTATAACACCAATCGGTACCGGCCGAGTTACGCGAACAAAACCGGCCTCCCGATTTTCCTTACGCGAGCCTGAGCGTGTCATGGTTCCGCACCCATAAAAAGGCTGTATCCCCGGCGGAGATTCGCGCGTTCTTCAACCGGGCGGCTGAGGACGAGGAGCATTATCCTTCCTCCATTGACCCGCGTATCATGCATGTCAAGCTGGTGCTGGCGCATTTGGGAAATCTCGCCGGTAAACGCGTGGCTGATGTTGGGTGCGGGAAGGGACGCTTCGCGCGTATTGTGCAGGAGCGGCATCCATCCGCGACGGTGATGGCGCTCGATCTAGCTGAAGCGATGCTCACGCATGTGCCCGCCGGCATTCATCGCTGCGCAGCGACTATGACGGCGCTCCCGCTCTCGACCCATTCATGCGATGGAGCCTATGCCACCGAATCGCTCGAGCACGCCGTCGACATTCCTCGCGCCGTCGACGAGCTATGCCGCATCGTCAAGCCGGGCGGAAGGATCGCGATCGTCGATAAAAATATTGAAGCGTGGGGACGCATCGAGACTCCCGATTGGGAGCGATGGTTTGGACGCAAGGAGTTAGAGAAACTGCTGGCACGGCACTGCCGCGAGGTTGCCAGCCAGCCTATTTCGTACTGGGAAGATGTGGAACCGGACGGATTATTTCTGGCATGGCTGGCTGTCAAATAGATTAGCGGAACATCTTGAATAACCCGCGCAGCGGATCGTAATACTCATCGACCACCCGCTCTTTAAGAGGAATGATCCCGTTATCGGTGATTTTGATACTCTCCGGGCAGACTTTGGTGCAGCACTTGGTGATATTGCAATAACCGATGCCGCCGCTATCGCGCAGGTCTCCCAACCGGTTCGCGGTATCGAGCGGATTCATCTCCAGCGCGGCCGTGTAAATCAGGAAGCGTGGACCGATGAACCGGTCGTGTAAATGATGCTCGCGCAGCACGTGGCAGACATCCTGGCACAGAAAGCACTCGATGCATTTTCGAAATTCCTGCACGCGGTCGACATCGGCCTGCTGCATACGCCAGCTTCCATCGGGAGCATCGGGCTTGCGCGGCGCGAAAGGCTTGATGCGTTCTTTGACGCGATAATTCCAAGAAACGTCGGTGACCAGGTCCTTCACGAGAGGGAAGGTATGCATCGGCTCTACGGTCACAGGTTCCTGGAGCGGCAGCTCGCTCAAGCGCGTCATGCACATCAGGCGAGGCTTGCCGTTTATTTCCGCCGAACACGAGCCGCATTTGCCGGCTTTGCAGTTCCAACGGACGGCAAGATCGTTGGCCTGGGTCGCCTGAATCTGGTGCACCACGTCCAGCACCACCATTCCGCCTTCGATCTCAGCTTTGTAATCGACGAATCGGCCGCCCTCGCGATCTCCCCGCCAGATTCGAAAAGTCGCGCTCGTCATTACCGGTTCTCCTCGATAACCTGCTTCAACTCTGGGGGCATTTCCTTGACCGGCACCTCTTCAATTCGCATTCCGTCGTCCGGTCCTTTCTCGATGCGGAGATTTATCTTGGCCCACTTGTCGCTCTTGCCCGGGTAATCGTCCCGAAAGTGAGCCCCTCGGCTTTCCTTGCGACTCGCAGCGGCCCGCGCGACGATTTCGGACACAGTCAAAAGATTATTCAGATCGAGCGCAGTGTGCCAGCCGTTGTTATATTCACGATTGCCGGTGACTCCGGCGAGGGCGGCGCGCTTCTTCAGATTTTGGATCTCCTCAATCGCGCGGAGAATCTCTTCTTCCTGGCGCACGATCCCGACCATCTCCTGCATCGTCTCCTGCAGTTCATGCTGAAGCGCAAACGGATTCTCGCCCGCCGCGCCGCGATCGAACGGTTCGAGCGCCCAGCGAGCAGAGGCGTCAATCTGCTCTAAATCAATTTGCCCCGCGCCGTGGTCTTTGGCGAATTTAGCGGCAAATTGCCCCGCCCTTTGGCCGAAGACCACCAGATCGGAGAGCGAATTGCCGCCCAATCGATTGGCGCCATGCAATCCCGCGGCGCACTCGCCGGCAGCGAACAGACCGGGCACGGTCGACATCTGGGTTTCGGCGTCCACCTGCACGCCGCCCATCATATAGTGCGTGGTGGGACCGACTTCCATCGGCTCGGCGGTGATATCGATATCGGCAAGCTGCTTGAACTGGTGATACATGCTCGGCAATTTCTTTTTAATATGCGCCCCTGCATTTGGCATTTTATCTTTGATCCACGAAATGTCGAGGAAAACGCCGCCGTGCGGGCTGCCACGGCCGTTCCTGACTTCACGGCGGATAGCGCGGGCGATATGATCGCGAGTCAACAATTCCGGAGGCCGGCGAGCGCTTTTGTCTCCCTGGGTATAGCGCCAGCCCTCCTCTTCGTTATTGGCGGTAGAACTGCGATAATTCTCCGGAATATCGTCAAACATAAACCGCTTTCCTTCTTTATTTCGTAGTACACCGCCTTCGCCGCGAACGCCTTCCGTCACCAGAATGCCGCTCACGCTGGGTGGCCACACCATACCGGTGGGGTGAAACTGGACAAATTCCATGTCGAGCAAGGCCGCGCCGGCGTGATACGCCAGAGAATGGCCGTCGCCGGTATACTCCCAACTGTTGCTGGTGATCTTGTACGCGCGGCCAATACCGCCGGTGGCGAGCACCACGGCTTTCGCCGCAAAAAGCTTGAAACGGCCGCGCTCGCGATCGTAACCGAACGCGCCGACACACCTGTCTCCGTCCTTCAGCAAGGTTAGAACGGTGTTCTCCATGTGGAAATCGATCCCCTGATGAACACCGTGATCCTGTAAAGTGCGGATCATCTCCAGTCCGGTGCGGTCCCCCACGTGAGCCAAACGGGGATAGCGGTGCCCCCCGAAGTTCCGTTGCAGAATACGGCCGTCCTTGGTGCGATCGAACACGGCGCCCCAGGCCTCGAGCTCGTGGACGCGCGCGGCCGCTTCCTTGGCGTGCAATTCCGCCATGCGCCAGTTGTTCAGATATTGGCCGCCGCGCATCGTATCGGCGAAGTGGACCCGCCAATTGTCCCGTTCGTCTACATTGCCCATGGACGCCGCCATGCCGCCCTCGGCCATCACAGTATGCGCTTTCCCCAGGAGCGATTTCGTGACCACTCCGACTTTCATTCCAGAAGACGACGCTTCAATCGCTGCGCGCAATCCCGCGCCGCCCGCGCCGACCACCAGAACATCGGACTCGAACCTCTCGTATTCGGGCATCTACAGAATCCTGCCATCCCTAAGGATGCCCATGGAGCACAGCCGGATGTAGATGTCGGTGAAGCCCACCCAGAATAAGCTGAGCCAAGCCCATAGCATATGCCGGCGATTGAGACAGGAGACGCAATCGTAAGCCGTTTTGCGAGCCGGAACCTTAGAGATCTGGTCGACGCGCCCTCCCACCAAGTGCCGCAGGGAATGGCATCCCAAGGTATAACCGCCGAGCAGAATCACATTCACGATCATTACCAGCGTTCCAACGCCAATCCCGAAGTGTCCATCAAACCACATCGCTTTCCAGGCGTCGTGCGCCAGAAGCACGATGAACAGGAGCGCCAAATACATAAAATAGCGATGAACATTCTGGAGGATCAGAGGAAACGATCTTTCGCCCCAATAGGTCTTGCGAGGCTCGCCCACGGTGCAGGAAGGAGGGTCGGCCCAAAAGGCCTTGTAATAGGCGCCGCGATAGTAGTAGCAGGTCAAACGGAATCCGCCCGGCGCCCAGAGGATCAGCATGGCCGCGGAGAAGGGCAAGAACATGGGCCACCACCCCGGCCTGCTGGTGATCAGCAGAGGCGAGTAAAAGGGTGAAAGATATGGACCGAATGCATAATGATCGCCCTGAAGGGCGGCCCAGGTGGAATAAGCGATAAAAGCGCTGAATCCCAGGAATACCAGCAATGGCTCGATCCACCACACGTCTTTGCGCGCGGTATGACCAAAGCCGCCGTTACGTAGCGGCACATCAATTGAGGACATTGGCGAAGGACTCCGCTACCATTATAAACGCTATCTCCTTGCTTTGGAATGACTTGAGCCCAACGCCGTTCAACTGCACGTTAATGCCGTTTGATGCAGCCAGCGTCATTTTACTTCATTAATCTAGCTCAGTCAGAGACCCGCTGCCTATAATGAATCGTTGAAGTTAGCACTTTATCACACTCTGGAGATCCCCCTTGACTAAGCCGATCAAACACCTCGAAAAGGCCGTAGCAGTCGCAGCAAATGGCGCGTGGTTCGTCTTTGACAAGTTGAACGCGATCCGCCAGAACCCTTCCTTCACTCCGAAATGGTCCGACAAACCGCTGCTCAAAAGCTGGGAGAAGCAAAAGCCAAAGCTCGGGTGGCCACGCGAGACCGACTCGCTTTGCCCCAAGTGCGTCCCGGAAATCCGTAACCAGATTCTCGACGGTAAACTGCCGGTGGAGATCCTCAAAAACGAGAAAGTCGGGGAGATCAAAGCCCGCATCATAGAGCGCGACGGTAAGATCCTGATGGAGAAGGATTGCTCGATTCACGGGCATTTCGAGGATGTGATGGCGATGGACCCGGCGTTCTTCAAACACCTGGAAGACGTTTTCCCGGGTCGAGACATTCGCGCCCACAACGACGAAAAGCTGCACGACCATGGAACCAGCACCATCACTCACGGGCGCGGGTCCGTGCTGACTGTCGATCTGACCAACCGCTGCAACATGATGTGCGATCCGTGTTTCATGGACGCGAATCAAGTTGGGTTTGTGCATGAACTAAGTTGGGAAGATATCAAGACGCTGCTCGATAACGCCATATCCATTAAGCCGCGGCGTCAGTTATCGGTACAGTTCTCGGGCGGGGAGCCGACGCTTTCCCCATTCTTTTTGGACGCCATCCGCTACTGCCGCAAGCTGGGTTATCAGAGCGTGCAGGCCGCGACCAACGGAATCGAATTCGCCAAAAGACCGGAGTTCGCCAAAGCCGCCGCTGAAGCCGGTCTGCGTTACGCCTACCTTCAATTTGACGGCATCGGAAACCAGGCCAATTCACACCGTGCCGTGGGCAATTTGTTCGACGTAAAACTGCGCGCGATTGAAAATCTGTATAACGCCGGCGTGGATATCGTGCCGGTGATCACGCTGATTAACGGCGTCAACAATGAGCAAGTAGGCGCGGTGGTGCGTTTCGCGCTCGACAACCCTAAGAAGATTCCGTTCCTCAGCTTCCAGCCGGTTTCCTTCACCGGCCGCGATGAAGCTGTTACCGAGGAGCGCCGCCAAGCACAGCGCTACACGCTATCGCACCTGGCGCACGATGTAAAGAATCAGACCGGACTGGGCGAGCCCACGCGCGACTGGTTCCCCATTTCCTTCATGAGCACCTTCTCCGATTTCGCTGACCGGGTTCATGGTCCTAACGCCGATTGGGGGCAGTTGAGTTGCGGCTGTCATCCCAACTGCGGCGTGGGTATGGCGATCATGTGCGACAAGGAAACCAAGGAATATCGCCCAGTGACTGCCTTCCTCAACGCGGATCGCCTGGCGCGCGACGTGGCTCGCATAAACGACGGGAATCGCAGCAAGAGAATGTCGGTGATCGGAGTATCGCTGGCGCTGCTGCGCAACTACAATCCTTATGAAGCGCCGACGCATTTCCGGTTGAGCGATCTGATCGCGAAATTCGACAAATGCTTTGGCATGACCAATAAAAAATACGGCAAAGTCACCGGCGACCGCACCATGGAAGATATTCAGAAGCGGCGGGCCGATCGCTGGAATTTCCTGTTCGTTGCCGGCATGTGGTTTCAGGATCTGTTCAACTACGATTTCCGCCGCACCGAGCAGTGCATCATTCCCTACGCCACGCAGGAAGGCGAGATCTCCTTCTGCGCCTACAATACCGGCGTGGGCTGGCGCAACATCATCGAGAAGATGCACATGACCGCGACGCTCACCAAGTGGTATGACGAGCACGGCCGGCACGAGATTATCGCAGGCGGTAAGAAAGTCAACTTACCCACGGCCGATCACACGCTGGTGCTTCGCGCCGAAGATGTGAATCATGGCGTGCAGCACGATCTGGACGATTTGGGAATCGCCAAGACGGCTCGCGAAGAGAAGAAGCGCGCCCGCGACGCCAAGCTACGCGAGCAGCAAGAGCAGGAGCAGATGATGAAGCTTTACCGCGAGCACGTTCTCGGGGAAAAGCCGCAGCCGGATCTGGTGCCGCTCACTTCTATTGCTCCGGCTATCGCTCCGGCCTCGAAGACCGCCGAGAAGGTGGAAGAGGTCGGGTCTTTCGGGGATTAATCGCTCTCGTTGTATTTTCAAAGATCAAAAATTTATCGGGCGCCCTTTAGCCAGTTTTTCGCTGGTCGGCTGGCGCGACCATCCGTTTTTTTAGCCCGCAACGGAGTGGGATCGTTAGTGTACCGACGGACATCCAACGCACGCAGGCCCGCCGGGGATTATCTAGAAATTCCCTTTTCTGGCCGGTTCTGTCCTCCGTTGGCAGAGCACATGAACTCCTCGCCTACAAGTTACGCGAGGGTTGTGAAAGGCCACGCTGGCAAAAGTGAGATGGTGATGAAAACGGTCGAGATAGATTTGCGCTTGCGTGGAGAACCGCGCGCTCCGGGCTTTTCTCTACTTGCGCGCTCCTCGCCGCAAGTGCTTTAACCGGCTCTGCCGCAATTTGTGGGACTTGCGCTTGGGCTTGCTGATGAGGAACGTTCCGCTGCCCTGATATACGGATTTGTAGAGTTTGTCGTCTGCCATGTAATTTCCTTATTGTAGCGTGTTCGCGATAGCACGCGTGATAACCTGGATCTTACATGATCGCTCGTCTCGTTCTGCTGGCGCTCCTCGCGATCTCAGCGCTGGCTCAACCGTCGACCTCGCTGTTTAAGCAGGTTGACGAAATGACGGTGGCGCTCTCCGAGATCACTGGCTGGCGGGTCCTGCGGAAAGTTCCTGCGGAGATGCTCAGTACCGAGCGTTTTCGACATCTGGTTGAGACGGGGGTGAAGAAAGCCTCCAGTAAGGAAATTCGCGCCGACGAACTCACGCTCAAGGTGTTCGGGTTTGTGCCGAAGGACTTCAACCTCGCGCGCGAATCAGTGGACCTGGTGAGCGAGCAGGCGGCAGCATTTTACGATTACAAGAAGAAACGGCTTTTCATCCTCGAATCGACGCCGGCGGGTCCGGATCAGCAACTCGCGCTGGTGCATGAACTCGCGCATGCGCTGGCGGATCAGCATCATCCGCTGGGGCGATATTTGAATCACGACTCGCCTGATGACGACGCCGCGACGGCCCGCCAAGCGGTGATGGAGGGCCAAGCTACCTGGCTGGCCTGGGCCTATATGTCCAAGCGGGCTGGAGGAAAAGCCGAAGTGCCGGAAAAGGTTCTCAAAGAGGTTACCGCTTCGCCCGCGGCCGGCGATTCCGACTATCCCGTATTTGCAAAAGCCCCGCTCTATATCCGCGAGTCTCTAATTTTCCCTTATAACCAGGGGATGATATTTCAAGATGCCGTTTATCACAAGTTCGGCCGGCAGAGTTTCGATCGGGTATTCACAGATCCGCCGCTGAGCACACAACAGATCATACATCCGGATGCGTACTTCAGCGATAAAAACCCGGAGGACCCGGACCCACCACCCCTTCCTTCGATTCTCGGCAAGGAATCGCGACAATTCCGGCTGCTCTCCGATGGCACTTTAGGCGAGTTTGATCTTTCCGTTCTGTTGCGGCAGTATATCGGCGAAAAGGTGGGAGCGGATGCCGCCCGCCACTGGCGGGGCGCAACCTACCGGCTATACGAGCAGCGGCGGACGAAGTTGCCATTACTTGTGTACGCCTCGGAGTGGGATTCTCCTCAATCCGCCCGCGCATATTTCGGACTGTACCGGCGGGTCTTGAAAGGCAAGTGGAAAGAGATGAAGATCTCCGCGCAATCGGAAGATGAAGTGAGCGGGACCGGCGATGACGGCGGGTTCCGGTTGAGCATTTCGGGAGCGATCGTGCAATCCGTTGAAGGGCTGCCGGTCGGGGGCGCGAGCGCGCCCGGCACCTTGCGCTAAATTGCTGTGCGCTAAAATATGAGTATGCGATTGGTTTCGTTGGCCGCGCTGCTGGCGCTCGGAGCCCCGGCTTGGGCCCAAGCTCCCGTCCCTCGCAAATCGCCCGATTTCACGATCGTCGAACCTTCCGGCAAGCAGATGGCGCTGTCGAGCTATAAGGGCAAAGTGATCGTGCTCGAATTTTTGTATACCACCTGCCCCCACTGCCAGGCCGCCTCTCAGGTTTTTACGAAGCTGTACAAGGAATGGGGACCGCGAGGTTTCCAACCGCTGGGCGTGGCTTTCAATGATAATGCCGCACTCTTGGTGAAAGATTTCGTGCAGCAGTTCAATGTCGGTTATCCGGTTGGCTATAGTACGCCCGATAAAGTGCTCGCCTATCTCGGTTACTCCCTGATGGACACGCGATATGTCGTGCCGCAGGTGGTCGTGATCGATCGCAAAGGCATGATTCGGGCGCAAAGTCCTCCGCAAGGCGACGAGAAGTTGCAAGAGGAGGCGCCTCTGCGGATATTGATCGACAGGCTGCTCAAAGAAGGTCCGGCGACCGGTAACCAGAAATCTTCGACGCCCAGGAGGACCAGCTAGGCCACTATGCGAGTTTTAGCTTTTGCCGGTGTTCTGGCGCTCTGCGCTTCGGCGATGGCCACGCCTCCGGTGCCCCGCAAAGCGGCCGATTTTACGATCGTCGAGCCATCGGGCAAGAAGATCCTGCTTTCGAGTTTCAAGGGCAAGGTAGTCGTACTCGAGTTTCTGGCGACGACGTGCCCTCACTGCGCCCGAACTTCGCAGATGCTCACGCGGCTCGATCAGGAGCTAGGTCCGCGAGGCTTCCAGCCGATCGGGATTGCGTTCAACCCCGAAGCGGATCCGGCGACAGTCCCCGAGTTCGTGCGGGAGTTTGGGGTGAGTTTTCCGGTAGGATACAGCACGGCAGCGAAAGTCCTGCCTTATTTGGGCGTCTCGCCCGAGGAACGCTACGTTTATCCCGAGATCATGGTGATCGATCGCAAAGGCGTGGTTCGCGCTCAAAGTCCAGCGACGGGCGATCCAAACCTGCAGGACGAAAATTACCTCAAGAACCTGATTAACAATTTGTTGAAGGAGCCCAGCTAGCCATGCGTTTTATTGCCGTTTTCGCCGCCGCCTTCCTAGCGCTCAGTATCCCGTCACTGGCGATGCCTCCGCTGCCTCGCAAAGCGCCCGAGCTCACCATCGTGGATTTGGCGGGTAACCAGACGCTGCTGTCGAGTTACAAGGGTAAGGTGGTCATCATCGAGTTTCTGGCCACGACTTGTATCCATTGCCAGCACGCGACTGAGATGTTCATCAAGCTGCACAAGGAATTGGGCCCGCGAGGCTTTCAGCCCCTCGGCATTGCCGCCTACGATAACTCTCCGCAGCAGGTGAACGCATTCATTCGCCAGTTTGGACCTGATTATCCGATCGGAATCGCCAATAACGATACAGTCGTCAATTATCTGGGTTTTTCACTTATGGACCGGGTCATGGTGCCACAGATTGTGGTGATCGATCGTAAGGGCATGATTCGCGCGCAAACTCCTCCGCAGGGCGATGCGAGTCTCCAGGATGAAACTTATCTTCGTAACCTGATTACCGCTCTACTCAACGAAGGCGGCCCGGTTAAAACTACGAAAAGATAGTTTTCTCTATTTTTGCGCAGGCAATTTGAACTCGACGTGGCGTTCTTGGTTCAATTGCGCTGAGAAGTCGCGATCCACTAGATCCAGCGTGGCCCGATTTAGACTGCCCTCGGTAGTGACGTAGTTGAGAGTATCCCCCTCGACCCAGTAAGCCACAGCGGGGAAAATCGTGTGATCTTTCATAGCGATCAGATAGATGGTCGGCTGCTGGTCAGCCGCGGCCTGATTGTCATAGGGATGCGTGGGCGATTCGTACTTCTTGAACGTCGGTTCCGGCAAAGGCGTGTTGGAATAATCGTGAAGCACCGGGTTTACCGGGTCGGGACGATAGCCCGGATTCACCATTACAGCGGGAGATTGGGAAGGATTCCCATATCCGGGTCCATATCCATAACCGGAGCCATACGCATATCCAGGATCGCCATAGTAGCCTTGACTCGGATCGGCATAGCCGCTGGCTGTAGGATCGTAACCGTACCCATAGCCTGGAGGCGTTAGATAATAGCCGCCATAAAATACCGGGTAAGGGATAATTGCAGTTCTTCCATAAGAAGAACGCCCTGCCCAGGTATGAGCGGGCGCATTGCCGCGCCCAGATGGCGCGCGACCCGCGTAAGCTCCGTTTGCATGACCTCCGCGCGCTTGAGCAAACGCGGTGCAGCCCGCAATCAGCAAAGTAATCAGAATGGGTCGCATTGACAACGCTCCCTCAACCACATTGTAGGACGCTTTACCAATCAGAATTGGTACAGCATCAGGTACACCACCACTCCCGTGACGCTCACATACATCCAGATTGGCAAAGTCCAGCGCGCCAGCGCACGATGCCGGTCAAATTTGCTCTTCAATCCGCGCCGCAACGTGATCACCGCCAGTACGGGTACGGTGGCGGCCAGGACGGTGTGGGTGAACAGGATGGTGAAATAGACGGTGCGAATAGGGCCGGTGTGCGGGTAATGCACGGAACCCACCTGCGAGTGGTAGACCAGATACGAAATCAGGAACAAAACCGACACCGTGAACGCAGCCAGCATCACGCGTTTGTGTGCTACCCGGTTTCGATTACGAATCAGCGTAAATCCGACGAGTAGCAGCACGGCCGCGGTAGCGTTCAAAGTCGCATTGATCGCCGGAAGATCGTGAATGCCGATCAGAAATGCTCCCGAAGCAAGCCTTTCGCATCGGCGATCAGTCGGGGGATCGCATCGTCCTCGGAAGTCAAATAGTAGCCGCGAATATGCGAGGCCCGGTCGATCAGGACGAAGCGCGTCGAATGTTCCAAAGTTCCGTCAATGTCCCCGAGCATAAAAACATCGCGGCTCAAGTGGTGAAGCGTGGCCTGAGAACCGGTGAGAAAGAACCAGCGTCCGGGTTGAGCTTGGAAGTGACGGGCATAGGTCGCGAGCACCTCGGGAGTATCGCGCGCCGGATCGACGGTGAAGGAGACCAGCATCAGTCCGTCGGATCCTGCGAGCGCGGTCTGCACCTGATGCATCTGTGAACTCATGCGGGGGCACGGCCCCGGACAATTCGTATAAATGAAATCGGCCACCCAGACCTGGCCGCGTAAAGCTGAGGCGCTCGCGAATGGGCGACCGTTCTGATCGGTCAAAGTAAAATCCGGAACGGTCGAATATGACGGAAGGCTGGCGCGAGCAGTGCAACCGGTAATCAGCGACGCGCTGATCGCCAGCAGAGCCAGCGCAAAGCGCGGGCGTTTATTGAAAATGTCCGTCAAGCACCAACAAGCCATAAAGCAAAGGAAGGTAAACCACACTGGCGAGGAGCACCTGCTGTGCCCGCAAACGTGTGAGATCGAGCATGACCCGCGCCCCGGCATAGAGAAACACGATTCCCAGGCCTAGCGCGCCGAATAGATACCAGTTGCCGGCCATGGCGGCAAGCCTCGGTAGCAGGCTGATGGGAATCAAGGCCAGCGAAAAAAGGAGAATCCGCCGAGCGGTAGAATCGCCCTTTGGCTCGACCACGGGCAGCATCAGGATGCCGGCGCGGGCGTAATCTTCGCGGTACATCCAGGCAATCGCGTAAAAATGTGGGAACTGCCACAAAAACAAAATGGCATATAGTATGCCCGCATCCCAATTCAGTAGTCCAGTGGCCGCAGCATACCCCATCAGGGGCGGCATTGCGCCAGGAATCGCGCCAATCGTGGTCGAGATCGGCGTCCGCCGCTTCAGCGGCGTGTAAAGGAACAGGTAACTGGCGAGCGTGAACAGGCCGAGCATCGCGGTGAGCGGGTTGGCGCCCACCCACAGTTCCACAAAACCCAATACGGAGAGAGAAATACCGAACCACAGAGCCTGGGTCGAAGTGACCCGGCCGGACGGAATGGGACGGGCCTTGGTGCGGTTCATCATGGCGTCGGCGTCGCGCTCATACCACTGGTTGAGAGCCGCCGTCCCGCTTGCGATAAGCCCGGTCCCAATCAGCATGTGAATAAGCGTGAGCCAAGACCAGCTAAATCCTAAGTGAGTTCCACACAGGAACCCGATCGCGGCGCTCATGAGGATAAAACCGGTGATGCGCGGTTTGGTGAGTTCCGCGTAACGACTGAACATTCCTAGCGGATTACGGCAAGGCAGGAATTTTTCCATGAAAGCTATAAATAAATCCCGCGCACTTCATTGTAGCGTAAACTGAAGACCGACACGGTGAAGAACTCCTATATGTCGAGGACCATTGCCATGGCTCTCGAGAACATGCGTTCCGGGGGCGGCCCATTTGCGGCCATAATCGTCAAAGACGATCATATTATCGCTTCGGGAACGAACCGGGTACGGCCCGCGAACGATCCTACTGCTCATGCTGAGATTGTGGCCATTCGGGCCGCGTGCGCCAGTTTGGGCACCTTTCAACTCGATGGATGCGATCTTTATACGACCAGTGAACCTTGCCCGATGTGCCTCGGCGCGATCTATTGGGCGCGTCCTCGACGCGTATTCTTCGGAGGCACTGCGCGGGACGCGGCAGCCGCCGGTTTTGATGACGCCTTCATCTATCAACAGCTTGAATTGCCACTGGCGCAGCGTAAGATTCCCTTCATTCCTCTGATGCGGGAGGAGGCATTGGAATGCTTCCGAGCCTGGGAAGCTAAGCCCGATCGGATGAACTATTAATTACAGGAGGAACGGGTGACGCAATGCATGAAATAAAAACTGAGATCGAGATGGAGGCCACACCTGAGCGAATTTGGTCCATCCTGCTAGATTTCCCGTTGCATCACGAGTGGAACCCATTCATCCGCAGTATTGAAGGTGCCGCTAAGGTGGGCGCTCAGCTTACAATCTTCGTTCAGCCGGAGGGAAGCAAAGGAATGACTTTTCGCCCTACCGTGCTGGCTGTGATACCCAACCAGGAATTGCGTTGGCTCGGTCGCTTTCTACTGCCGGGAATTTTTGATGGCGAGCATTACTTCCAAATCAGCCAGCTCGCGCCGGGTCGGGTCAAATTCATCCAAGGTGAAAAGTTTTCGGGCATCTTAGTCGCGTTTGCCAAATCGCGCCTGGAGGGCGGGACCAAGGCGGGATTTGTAGCCATGAATCGCGCATTGAAGGCTCGTGCAGAAAGCGGGTCCAATTTCTGACCGACCGCTTTGTGCCTGCCCATCAGGAGAATTTCACGCCTGCGATCACCAGTTGCGGCACGGCCTGATTCCAGTCTTGCGGGAGGCCGTCGAACGGCAAGCGGAAGAATTTGGTTTCAGCAGCTCACCTGCGCAGCGTAAGATTCTCTTCATTCCGATGATACGCGCGGAGGCGCTGGCGCGCTTCCGGGCCTGGGAAGCTAAGCCGGATCGGATGAGATATTAAGTAGGCATTGCTTCCAGCCCGATCGAGTGGTGATAATGCGCCTCAGGCCGAGGCTATACGTTTCTGTATCAGCCTCCGATTCGCTAAAAAGGAAACACGCCGAGCGCCTTGAGTGCCTGCTCTGCCGCCTGCCAGATGGTGGCCAACTGAGAGGCGGTGCTCAGCCCAGTTTGCAGGAAAGCGATTGACGACTTCAGCGGTCCCATCCGCCTGCTCTCCGGTGAACGCGTGACTTCCGTCGAGACGAAGGATAGGTGCTCCAGAAACTCCTTCCGTTGAGCGTCGTGCGACGCCGTGATCGCCTCGGTAAGCCGCTGTATCGCCGCCGCCAACTCCGCGTGGCCCTGGCCAGTTAGATTTCGGATGGAGGCGTGGAGGTCACCGACGACGGTCCCAAGATTCAAATTCGCAATTGTACTGTTTGAGATGTTGAACGATGTCATAGATGCTGCCTCCTGATATAATCCGAGCTGTGATTCCAGTCGTAGAGCCTGGAGTTCGCCGTTGAGCCTGGCTTTGATGGCCGCCGCTTTATGTTCCCACCCTCTACAGAGCGCCTCATGGAGCTCGCCTCCGGAATTCGGGGCCCGGGAGGACAGGTAGTGAATGGATGTTTTAACGGCCGAATCGACAAAAGCTGAATCGACGTATCCGTCGAGTTCGCTTTTTAGGCTTTTCAAGGGTTGGTCTTCAAGTAATTCCGGGAGCTTGCTGCCTAAGTCTCTCCTCAGAGCAATTCGTTTCTCGGCGACGCTATCGATTTTACCCAAGCGGATTTTCATTTCTCCTGCAAGGCGAAATCCAGAATGGGAAAAGCCTCGTCTTGCCAGTTCGCGTTCCAAAGCGGCGACTTCGGTTTGAGCTTCCGTCGTGGCGTCGTTTAGGAACTTCATGAATCTGTTCTTTTCCAGCGCCAACGCATCGGAAAGATTGCTCTGCTGTGCCATGCGTGAGGTTTTATCATACAATTGAAATCCTAAGGTCCAAGCGACAGATGTACTAAGCTGTGCTGAACTAACCTATTTAGAGAATTTCACGCCTGCGATCACCAGTTGCGGCATCGCCTGATTCCAGTCTTGCGGGAGGTCGTCGAAAGGCAAGCGGAAGGATTTGGTTTCGCCCGGCTTCAATCCTCCCATTCGCCGACTGACCACCGGAACGCGCCGGCGCGAAAGCATGTGCCCATTGCGGTCATAGAAAATGCAATAAACCTCGACGAGATCCAGGGCGCGGCCGCCGGCATTACGAATCTTACCGTTGATCTCGACCACGGTCTGCATCATATAGCTCTCGGTCGCCTTCATCTCGACGTCGCTGAGCTGGAGATTACGCGTGTACGCTTTGCCCTCGGCCGTCAGCGGAATATCCGCCGCCGGGCGATTGGAAAAATACTGAAGATACAGGAACAGCGCGGCGCCGAGCGCGATCACCGCAGCGATAACATAAATCGGAAGGCCCAACGCGAGGGGGGTGACATCTTGCCGGGCGGGAGAAATTTTACTGGCCACTGATCGTCATCTCCCGAATCAGAATGGTCGGGGAGGCGACGGAGCCGCGAAACTCCAGGTCCGATCCTACCTGCTCCACTTCCATCAATAATTGTTTCAGATTGCCGGCGATGGTGATCTCTGAAACGGGATACGCTAACTCGCCGTTTTCAATCCACAGGCCGGCGGCGCCGGACGAAAAATCGCCAGTCACGATATTGGCGCTGGCTCCGATCAATTCAGTGACATACAACCCCTTGCGGACAGTTGCGATCATCGCTTCGGGAGTGCAACCGCCCGCTTCAATAAAAAAATTCCCTGGACCGACGCCGGCATTCCCGGTAATCCCGCGCGCCGCGTTGCCCGTGGTCTTCAATCCCAGTTTTCGAGCCGAGTAAGTATTCAGGAGGTAGCTTTTCAACACACCGTGCTCGACCACTACGGTTCTTCTTGCAGCCACGCCTTCATCGTCGAAAGGAGAGCTGCCGAACAAGCCCGGAATGGTGGAATCATCGACTATGGTCAGTGCTTCCGACGCGATTTTCTCGCCCAGGCGGCCCGCGAGAAACGAGGCGTGACGATAAATCGCCGAGCCGTTTATCGCATCGAACAATTCACCAAGAAGCGAGCGGGCAGTCCGCGGCTCGAACACCACGGGAGCTTTCTGGGTGGGCACTTTGCGGGGATTCAGCCGCCGCAATACCCGCTCCGCTGCGCGCCGGCCGACCTCTTCCGCGCTCTCCAACCCAGCGGCGGCACGCGCGGCCGTGTGCCAATAATCGCGCTCCATGGAACCGTTGTCTCTGGCGACCGGCACTACGCTCAGGCCGCAACTGGAGCTGCGGTATCCGCCCACAAAGCCTCGCGAATTTGCGAATACCCGGCTGCCTAAATATGAATCGAAGGATGCACCTTCGGAATTCTGAATGCGTGGATCGGACTTGAGCGCTACCTCTTCCGCCTGCTGAGCCTGTGCGATTTTCCACCCCGTTTCCATGCGCGCAACAGCGTCGTCATAAAGCCGCAGGTCGCCCGTGAGCTGGCCGAGGTCGCCGGGATCGGGCAATCCGGCGTGCGGATCTTCACTGGTGATCTTCGCCAGATCGAGCGCCGCGCGGATCATCTGTTCGACCCCTTCGCGAGAAAGATCCGAGGTGTAAGAAGATCCGGTGCGCTGCCCTACCAGAACTCGAATCCCCGCGCCGCGCGATCCGGCTTCCTTTAGACTCTCCACCTGGCGCATACGCACATTGGCGGAGAATTCGTCGCCTTCCGAGATGGTACACTCGGCGTCTGTCGCGCCGCCCGCAAGGGCGCGCTTCACGGCATCCGCGGCCAGCTGCTGCACGTCTATCATGGAAACACCGCTCACGCTGCAGTTCCCCCTACCGTCATCCGGTCGACCTTGACCGTCGGAATCCCGACACCCACCGGCACGCTCTGTCCCTCTTTTCCGCACACGCCGACGCCTTCATCGAGCTGCAAATCGCGACCCACCATGCTCACATGCTTAAGCGCTTCCGGTCCGTTGCCGATGAGTGACGCGCCTCGAACTGGACGCGTTAGCTTGCCGTTCTCGATAAGATAGCTTTCTGTCGCGGAGAAGACAAAGTTTCCGCTGGTGATGTCGACTTGGCCTCCGCCGAACGTGGTGCAGTACAGGCCCTTCGGAACCGAGCGAATAATCTCTTCCGGATCGCTCTCACCGGCGAGCATATATGTATTGGTCATGCGCGGCATGGGGATGTGCTGATAGCTTTCGCGCCGTCCGTTGCCGGTGGACGCGGAACCAGTCAGCCGGCTCGAGAGCTTATCTTGGAGATATCCGCGCAGCACGCCCTTCTCGATCAGCACATTTTTCTGGGTAGGAATGCCTTCATCGTCGACATTGAGCGAGCCGCGCCGGCTGCCGATCACGCCGTCGTCGATCACGGTACACAGAGGGCTCGCCACCAACTGGCCAATACGCCCGGTGAACGCCGAGACACCTTTGCGGTTAAAGTCTGCTTCAAGGCCGTGGCCCACTGCTTCATGCAGCAGGATGCCAGGCCAGCCGGGGCCGAGCACGACGGTCATCTCACCTGCGGGCGCCTCCCCCGCGCCAAGCTGGACGACGGCTTGGCGAGCCGCTTCACGCGCGAAGTGTTCAGGCGTCTTCTCGTTCAAAAAAAAGTCGAGCGTGACGCGTCCGCCGCCGCCGGAGTGGCCATGCTGCGGAGCGCCGATGCCCTCGCGCGCCAAGACGGTTACGCTCATGCGCGCCATGGGCTGTCGATCGAAGCTGAAGCGGCCCTCGCTGGTCGCCACCATCACATGTCGAAGGCTGTCGGCATAATTGGCCTGAACCTGGAACACACGGGGGTCGTAAGCGCGTGCCGCTGTGTCGGCGCGCTTGACTAAGTCGACGCGATCGAGCAGACCTGTCTCATGCGGCGAGGTCAGCATGGGATAGAGATTGTGCCTGCGAGCTTCGTCCAGGCCTGATTTCACGACGGTTGCAGGTCCACGGGCAATGCATGCGGCCACGCGCGCCGCTTTGCGAATTTTTTCGGGGCTCAGGTCGTCGCTGTAAGCATACCCGGTGCGCTCACCGGCAATCACCCGGACGCCTACTCCGAGCGTAACCCCTTCCGTCGCGGTTTTAACGATCCCTTCATCGATCCCGATGGAGGTAGTGGCGAGATATTCGAAGTAAAGGTCGGCGTACTCTCCCCCCGCGGAGAGCGCTTCGCTCAAATATCCTTCCAGATCGTGCTCGGAAATACCGAAGCGCCCGGCGAAAAACGATTGCGAGAAGCCCATAATTCGAGCGTATCATGCGAGGTCTAAGCACGCGCTACTCAGCTAGGCGCGCCAGCACGACAATCAAGAAAATCGCCGTGATTCCCGCCGCTGCGGCAAGCGCGGCGAGCAGCATCAGCCCGTTTTCCGTGCGAAGACTTGCCGGAAGTTTTCTAATGAATTTCGGGAGCGGTTCCGCGGAAACGCGGGGCAACTGCTGCCTTATCGCGAACCGCCGAATGTGCGGCGTGGGCGTTCGAGGCACCGGCGGTTTGAGGATGTGCTCCATTTCGTCGCAAACGGCGGTCAACCCTTGCGGGCGTTGTTCGGGCTGCTTGGCCAGGCACCGCTCAATAAGATTTTTGACAGTATCCGGGTAATCCAGCTCCTGAATCGGCGCGAGATTCGGCGGTTCATCGAGAACTTTCTGGAAGATCTCTTCGACCGTACCGCCGGTAATCGGTTTCGCGCCGGTGAGCAGCTCGAATAAAAGCATGCCGAACGAATACACGTCGGATTGCCGCGTGACGGGCTGCCCGCGCACCTGCTCCGGCGCCATGTAGCACGGTGTTCCCAGCGTAAAGCCCGCGCGCGTCAATTGCACGTCTCCGGACTTGGCAATCCCAAAATCCATCAACGTCACCTTACCGGCCTCATCGATATGAATGTTTTCGGGTTTGACGTCAAGATGGATAATTTTGTTGGCGTGTATATATTCGACGGCGCGAGCCACCTGGAGAGCAATTTTCATACGGCTGGTGAAATCCCCTAAGCCGTTGCGCCTGATCGCTTCCCGGAGGCTCTCTCCTTCGAGAAATTGCATGACCATAAAAGGGCGGCCCTCGTCTTCGCCGAAATCGTATACCGCGACTACATTTTCATGACGAAGACTCGACGCTGTCCGCGCCTCAAGAAAAAACCGGGTCTTGGATTCGGAATCCGCAGCCGCCGCATCGGAAAGCATCTTGAGCGCCACACCGCGACCCAGCACGGTATCTCTGGCTCGATACACATAAGACATTCCCCCGCCGAGGAATTCTTCGATCTCGTATTTGCCAACCCGTGAAGGGTGGTCCATGGCCGGCATAGGTGTATTAAGCTAGGGCTGCCTTACAGTATGCAAAGCATCTCTTCACTTCTTCAACTGTATCGCCGCCGTGGTATTCGTATTCGATGTTCGCGGGAATCGCGTACCGTTTCGTCTTCAAGAGCTGAAGGACATCTCGAATCCTGGTATCCCCTTGGCCGAACGGCATATTATCGCCCTGATTCTTCTTGCGGTCCTTGATGTGCAGAGTGACGATGCGGTCGTGGTGCTCTTCAAGGAAGCTCACCGGATCGTAGCCGGCGGCGGTGAAGTGACCTATGTCAAGATTAATGGCTATATATTTCGATTTCCCTCGCATCGCCTCCAAGAAATCTTCAGGCCGGGCGAACTCATTGGGCTTCAAATTGGAATGGTTATGCATCGCGACATAAATCTGGTTCTGACGCGCCAGCGGGTCGAGACGCCAGGCTGTCGAAATATTTGAGGAAGCCGTAATATACCGGACTCCCAAAGCCTTCGCCATATCGAAGCCGCGCGCCAGTTCCTCATCCGTGAAGCTTTCCACAAAGTTATAATTAAACGCGTAAAGCTCGATACCCGCGTTGTCGAAGTTCTGACGGACCCGGCGCAGCGCATCCAAAGGGGGATTGGATCGCCACGTTTTCAATTCCTTGGGATCTTTTGGCAGGATGTGCCCTTCCCACAGCTCCGCTTCGCCGAGACCGACTTCTTTCATACCCGCGATGCAGGCGTCGAGCGAACGATCCCTAAAGCTATAGGTCTGCGCACCGATCGTCACGCCATCAATTTTGGAATTAATTTTTGCTACGGCGGCGAGCGCCAGCTTTCCGAACATCCGCCGTGTAAACATTCCAGTCATAACACCGCCCGAATCGCCTCCGCGATCATCTTGCCGTGGAAGCGGCCATTCTCAATGAAAATTTCATTGGTATGCATTCCGGCCACCAGCACGCCGGCCAGGTACATGCCTTTGCGATCGCTCTCCAAAGTTTCGGGATTGGTGTTCGGCCGCAGGGTTGCCGGATCGAACCGGATGCCATGCTCAGCCAGAAATTCGATATCGGGACTGTAGCCGATCATCGCGAAGACGAAATCGTTCTTCAACCATCTCTCGCCCGTCCGGGATCGCGATTAGGACCGAATCCTCTCTGATCTCGAGCACGCGCGATTGGAAGTATGCCGTAATTTCGCCGTTCTTGATGCGATTCTCGATATTGGGCTTGATCCAATATTTTACATTTCGATGAATGCCCGGGCCGCGGTGAACCATAGTGACGCGGGCGCCGCTCCAATACAGTTCCAGCGCCGAGATCGCGGCCGAATTCTTCGCACCCACTACCAGCACGTCATGGTTGTAATAAGGATGCGCCTCCTTGTAATAATGCGATCACCTTCGGCAGGTCCTCGCCAGGCACGTTCAGCCGATTCGCCACGATCGTAATAGCCGGTGGAGAGCATGACTTTCTTCGATGTATACTCGTGCGGGCAGCCGTGCATGTCGATTGAATGAACGACGAAGGCTCCGTCGTCTCCTGAAATTCGCCCGACGCGCTCGTACTGGCGGATGTTGAGTCGATAATGTTCCGCGACGCGCCGGTAATACTTGAGCGCCTCACCACGCACCGGCTTTTCATTGAGCGAGGTCATGGGAATGTCGCCGATTTCGAGCAGCTCCGGCGTCGTGAAGAACACCATGTTGGGGGGGTAATGGTAGATCGAATTGACGACGCAGCCCTTGTCGATCATGACGGCGCGCAGGTCCCGCCGCTTCAGTTCGATGCCGCAAGCCAAGCCTGTAGGCCCCGCGCCCACCACTACGACGTCGAGTCGATTCCACGCTACAGCATCCCCTGCACGGTTGTATAAACGTCGGCCAGCGCGCCGTCGAGCGCGGCCGGGATCTTTTCCGCCCGCCTCCGCCATGTCGGGCCGGCCGCCGCCTTTTCCGCCTACCGCCAGCGCCACCGCGCCCGCGAGCTTGCCCGCGTGAACTTTCGACGTTAAGTCTTTGGTGACGCCGGACACGATCGCAACATTTGAATCTTCGCCGGTGGCCAGCACCACTACCGCGGACTTCCATTTATTACGCAGCGAATCGACCAATGGTCCGAAGCTGCTGCGCGATCCAAGCCGTCGACGCGCGCAGCCAGAACTTTCACGCCGCTCGATTTCGCGCGCCTCGTTTCAACTTGCGCGACCTGCGCCTGCGCCATCTGATTCTTGATCTGCTGCAGCTCAGTGTTCGAGCGCCTTCTCGCGACTGAGGAGTCTTTCTACGTGGTCGACCTTTCGACTTCGGATGCGCGCAGAACACCCGCCACGCGCGACAACTTGGCTTCGTCCGCCCGAAATCGGCTCAGAGCTCCTTCGCCAGTGATCGCCTCGATACGGCGAACTCCGGCAGAGATGCTGCCTTCATACACGATTTTGCAGATGCCGATATCGCCTGTGCGGGCGATGTGGGTGCCGCCGCACAACTCCTTGCTGAAATCCGCGATCGAAACGACGCGGACGCGGTCGCCGTACTTCTCGCCGAACAGCGCCATTGCGCCGGTCTGGAGCGCATGATCGAGATCCATCACATCGGTATGGACTTCATGATTGGCCAGGATCTCCTGGTTCATCAGGCGCTCGACTTCCGCCAGTTCGTCGGGATCCATCGCGGAGTAATGCGTGAAATCGAAGCGCAGACGCGACGGCTCGACTACGCTTCCCGCCTGCTTCACGTGCGGACCGAGCACCGTGCGTAAGGCGGCGTGCAGAAGATGCGTTCCGGTATGATTGCGCATGGTGGCTAAGCCGCGAATCGGCGTCCACTCGCGCGATCAGGCGATCGCCTTCCTTCACGGGACCAGCCAATTTCACGCGATGCACCGTCGCACCCGGCGCGACAGCTTAGGTGGACTCCACCACAGCAACCGTTTCGCCAGTGGCAGGGGACACCAGAACACCGGTATCGCCCACCTGGCCGCCGGCTTCGGCGTAAAAAGGCGTGCGATTAAACGAGCGCGATCGCCGTCACCATCGAGCACGCGAGATCACGGTGGCCGGCGATTCCAGCGTCTCGCGGCCGACAAATTCGGTTCGCGGCAGTTGCCTGATAAACCGGCGACCTGCGCCTTGTCCGCGCCTTTCCAACTCGCGCGGGCGCGGGTGCGCTGCTTCTCCATTTCGGCATTGAAACCTGCGCGGTCGATGGTCAGCCCGGTTCGCGCGCCATTTCCTCCTGCTCGTCGAGAGCCAGGCCGTATGTGTCATATAGCTTGAACGATGCAGCGCCCGGCAAGCATACCGTCAACGGCAGACCTCGCTTCATCCTGAAGACTTTTTCCGCAATCTGGAACGTGGTCGCGTAGCGATGCTCTTCGTCTTTGACGACGCGAGCCACGCGCTGGACGCTTTCCATCATCTCCGGATACGCCGGCGCGCATCAGTTCGGCGACGAATCCGGTGAGCTCGATAGAGATACGGTTCCGTCGCGCCCGATCATGCGTGCGTTCCGCATGGCCCGGCGCATGATTTTGCGCAGCACGTAGCCGCGGCCTTCGTTCGAGGGCAGCACTCCATCATGAATCAGGAATGCCGCGGCGCGCGCGTGATCGGCATTGATTCGCAAGACCATGTCGGAGCGCTCGTCCTCGCCATATGCTTTTCCGGAACAGCTCGCCGGCGCTGTTCGATGATGGGGCGCAGCAGATCCGTGTCGTAGTTTGAAAGCTTCCCTTGGAGGACAGCGGCGATGCGCTCCAGACCCATGCCGGTATCGATGGAGGGCCGGGGAAGCGGCGTCATCATACCGTTGGCATCGCGGTCGAACTGCATGAAGACGAGATTCCAGATTTCGACGAAGCGCCCGCCGGCGTCGCTGGGAAACTCCTCGCTCTCGCGGCCGGGTTCGGCGGCTTCAACGCCCAGGTCGTAATAAATCTCCGAGCATGGGCCGCACGGTCCGGTATCGCCCATCTGCCAGAAATTGTCCTTCTCATCGAGACGGAAGATGCGGTCTTTGGAGACGCCCGTCACCTCCTGCCAGAGCCTCTCGGCATCGTCGTCCTCGCGAAAAACGGTGAAATACAGTTTGTCTTTCGGCATGCCATACTCTTTGGTGATCAGCTCCCAGGCGAAGGCGATGGCGTCCTTTTTGAAATAGTCGCCGAAGGAGAAATTACCCAGCATCTCGAAAAAAGTATGATGACGGCGGGTGTAGCCGACGTTATCGAGATCGTTGTGTTTGCCGCCCGCCCGGACGCACTTCTGCGAGGTTGCGGCGCGTGAATAATCGCGCTTTTCAAGGCCCGTGAAAACGTCTTTGAACTGATTCATGCCCGGCGTTGGTGAAAAGCAACGTAGGGTCGTTGGCCGGGACCAACGAGGAGCTGCGCACGACCCGATGTTCACGAGCAGCGAAATAATCCAGGAATTTCCGACGAGTTTCAGAGCCTGTCACAGTAGACTTTCATTGTTGCATGGCCGGTGATTACCACCCCATTGGCTTGCCCCGGTTTTGCTCGTCTAGCCATTTCTGCAAGGGTGCGAAGTAATCACGAATGGCGGTCGCATCCATCTGGCATTGGCCGGTGAGCGTATAGAGAGCATCCTGCCAGGGGCGACTCGCGCCCATTTCGAGCATTGCGTTTAGCCGCCGCCCGGCCTCTTGGTTCCCATAGATGGAGCAACGGTGCAGAGGCCCCGTGCAACCGGAGACCTTCGCCAGCGCGCGATGGAATTGGAACTGGAGAATGTCAGCCAGGAAGTAGCGCATATATGGGACGTTCGCGGGCACGTGAAATTTAGCGCCCGGGTCGAAATCGTTCTCATTGCGAGGAACGGGCGGCGCGACGCCCTGATACTTCAGCCGCAGGTCCCACCACGCCTGATTGTACTTCTCCGGCGTCACCTCACCCGAGAAAACCTTCCACCGCCATTCATCGATCATCAGACCGAAGGGCAGAAACGCCACTTTTTCGAGAGCACGCATCAGCAGCAATCCGATGTCTTTCGACGCGTCCGGCGCTGTGCGAATAAACCCGATCTTAACCAGATATTCGGGCGTGATCGACAATGCGATCGTGTCGCCGATGGCCTCATGAAATCCGTCATTGGCGCTGTCCCGGAATAAGAACGGCTGTCTATCGTAGGCTCTCTGATAAAAATTGTGGCCCAGCTCGTGGTGAACGGTCGTGAAGTCTTCGGCCGTAATATCCAGACAGGCCTTGATTCGCAGGTCGTCTACGCTGTCGAGATCCCACGCGCTGGCGTGGCATACTACTTCACGGTCGCGCGGTTTGGTGAACAACGACCGTTCCCAGAACGTTTGCGGCAGAGGCGCAAAGCCGAGGGATTTGAAGAAATTTTCGCCGTAATGAGCCATCTGCACCGCGTCCGTTTTGCGAGATTTCAGGATCTCAGTGAGATCGTAACCGGGATCGGCGTTGGGCGGTGCGACCAGCTTATAAATATTCGACCAATCCTGCGCCCATATATTCCCCAATAGATCCGCCGGTATGGGACCGTTGGCCGGAACCACGCTGGGTCCATATTTCTCCCTCAGTCGGCTGCGCACATACGCGTGCAGGGATAAATAGAGCGGGCGCACTTGGTCCCACAAACGGTCTAGCTCGCGCGAGAAATCGTCGGGCGCCATATCGTACTTGGAGCGCCACATCGCGCCCGTGTCTTTGAACCCCAACTCTCGCGCGCCCTGATTCGAAAGCTGAACGAAACGCGCGAAATCATTACGCATAGGCCGCGAAATCGTATGCCATCCGCGCCATGCGTCCAATAAATCCGTGGGATTGGTACTGGTGGCGAGAATGCGAGTAATGTCTTCAATGTCGAGACACTTGCGGCTGCCGCCTGGACAATATTTCCCCTTTCCATACGTCCCCTCAAGCGAGGTCGCCAGCCGTGTGACTTCGGCGCTCGCCTTCGGATCGGAGGGTGTCGCCAGAGTTAAACCCAGCTTCAGGAGCGTCATCTTGCGGGCCATGTCTGCAGGCAGCTTCAGCCCATCGAAACGCGTGGCGCCTTTGGCTAGACGCACGCTCTCATCGAGCATGCGCTGATCGGCGGCAGAGGCAAGATCCTCTGTGTCGAAGGTAATGAAATTCTCATGCACCCAGTCGGCGCGGCTATCAGCGGTGCTGAGAGCAAGCAGTGTTCCTTCGGCATCATCAAGGAATTTCTTCGCGTCCTGGAGGGTGGGAGGAGCCGCAAACAGAACCGGCGCCACAAACAGAAGGAGCGTCTTCATAGACGCTATCTTACTCGTTAGACGATTAGAGGATGCTACGGCCGTATGCGTGGTCGATACCATGCATACCGCCGCAGGGTTGGAGGATAATTTATGCCACGTTCCGACCGGTATTATCGATCATTCCGAGCGGTTTCCGTGTAGACGCGGGCTGCAGATGCAGGTCCAGCGCGTCCTTAAGCACATCTCCGACGGTATCCGCGAAGACGAACTCCATCTCCTTTTGTACTTCTTCCGGAAGCTCGCGCAGATCCTTCTGATTGCCTCTCGGCAGGATCACGCGCTTCAGGCCGGCCCGCCGAGCCGCGAGGACCTTCTCCTTCACGCCGCCGATCGGCGTGACCAGGCCTGTAAGCGTGACTTCACCGGTCATCGCGGTGTCGATTCGCGCCGGCTTGCCGATGTAGGCCGATGCAATTGCGGTTGTCATCGTGACACCCGCCGACGGTCCATCTTTGGGGATCGCACCGGCTGGCACGTGGATATGAAGGCCCGAATCTAAAAACAACGAAGGCTTGATTCCCAAACGTAACGCATGGCTCCACACAAAGCTGCGGGCGGTCTTCGCGGATTCCTGCATCACTTCCCCGAGCTGCCCTGTGATAGTGAGATCCTTGCCGTTCGGTAGCAAAGTCGCTTCAACATACAGAACATCGCCGCCGCTTTCTGTCCAAGCCAAGCCCGTGGCGACGCCCGGAGGCAGCTCCCGACGCGCCTGCTCCGGCAGAATCGGCTCCGGTCCCAGCATTTCGGCCAGATCTTCCGCCGCTACAGTGACCGGCTCGGTTTGGCCCTCGGCGAACTTGAGCGCGACCTTGCGGATCACGCGGCCGATGGTTTGCTCCAGTTTCCGCACACCCGCTTCACGGGTGTAGCTGCCGATCATCTTCTTCAGCGCCGGCTCGGTGATCTGGCATTTTTCAGGCGTCAGGCCAGCTTGGATCAACTGGCGTGGCAATAGATACCGCAATGCAATTTGTGTTTTCTCTTCCTCGCTGTAACCCGACAGCCGCAGGACTTCCATGCGGTCCAGCAGCGGCGCGGGAAGCGTTTCCAGCGAGTTTGCCGTGGTGACGAACAGGACTTTCGAAAGGTCAAACGGCAGATCCAGATAGTTATCCCGAAATGTCTTGTTCTGTTCGGGGTCCAGCACCTCGAGCAACGCGGACGCCGGATCGCCCCGGAAATCGCGGCCCATCTTATCGACCTCATCCAGCATCAGGACCGGATTGGACGTGCCGGCTCGCCGCATCGCCTGCACCAAGCGGCCTGGAAGCGCCCCGATATACGTTCGGCGGTGGCCGCGTAGTTCGGCTTCATCGTGCATCCCGCCGAGGCTCATGCGCTCGAATTTACGCCCCAGCGCCCGTGCGATCGACTGCCCGAGCGAAGTCTTGCCGACGCCCGGCGCGCCGACGAAGCACAGGATAGGCGCCTTGGCCTCTGGATTCAGTTTCAGCATCGCGAGCTGTTCTAGAATACGTTCCTTCACTTTCGAGATGCCGAAATGATCTTCATCCAGGATCAGCCGCGCGCGGCCGATGTCCAGGTTATCTTCACTGCGCTTGTTCCACGGCAGCTCGATCACGTAATCGAGCCAGGTGCGGATGATGTTGTACTCAGGCTGAGCCGACGGCATTTTCTCGAGGCGGACGAGCTCCCGCTCGGCCTCTTTTCTGACGTCTTCCGGCAATTCCGTCTTGCTCAATTTTTCGCGCAGAGCCTCCGCTTCACCCTGCTCCGAATTCTTCTCGCCCAGTTCCTGCTCAATAGCGCGCTTCTGCTGACGCAGAATATATTCGCGCTGCTCGCGCGACATCTCGCCGCGCGCTTCCTCGGTAATTTTGTTCCGCAGCTCCAGCACCTCCACCTCATGCGATAGCCAGCCATGCACCAGACGCAGCGCCTCGACCCGGGTGGGTGCTTCGAGCAACGCCTGTTCCCGAGGAGTTTCCAGGTTCATAATCGAAGCGATCATGTATGCCAGCCGCAGGGGGTCCTCCTGCGAGGTGAACATGCGCGCCAGTTCCTGCGGGGATTGGTTCGGGGATTGGATCAACCCCACGAATTTCGATCCCATCTCGACGATCGCAAGCGTCAGAGCCTCGGTCTCACGGCTGGAGTCATCAGGTAGCGGAAGGGTGAGCACACGGGCCGTCATGTAGTGGCCCTCATCGTCGACCTTCACGATCACCACCCGCTCCTTACCGTAGGCGAGGACCTCAATCTGGTCCTTCGACCGGTTCACTTTCCGCATAACTGCGAGCGTGCCAATCGTAAACAGACCGGTGGCTTCGGGCGCATCGGCGGAGGGATCGCGCTGGGTAACCACCACGACTTCCTTTTCTTCCGTCTTTAAAGCCGCTTCAACAGCGGCCACCGAACCGGCGCGGCCTACCGAGAGCGGCATCAGCAAACCCGGAAACAGCACCGAGTTTTTCAGCGGCAGCAGCGGCAGCGTGCGAATCGCTTTGTCTTGTTCCGGCATAATCAACTCCCTTCCTTAGATGCTTCCGCGCGAGCCGCGGACTCCACCTCAAATCCTAATTCCCCATTGCGTTCTTGAACGATTACTTTCTGGCCATCCCGAATTTCAGCGGCCACTAATCTGCGGGCTAGCGGCGTTTCCACGAGCTTCTGAATCGCGCGTTTCAAAGGGCGCGCGCCATAGGTGGGATCGTAACCGACGCGGACCAGGTATTCCCGAGCCGCATCGGACAGCTCCAGCCCAATATGGCGTTCAGCGAGTCTCGCCCGAAGGCCAGAGAGCTGAATGTCGACAATCTTTTTCAGTTGTTCCTCGGTCAGCCGATGGAACGTGATGATCTCATCCACCCGATTCAGAAATTCGGGGCGGAATAAGCGCGGCAGCTCCGATTGCTGAGCGTTGGAGGTCATAATCACAATCGTATTTTTGAAATCGACGGTCCGGCCCTGGCCGTCAGTAAGACGTCCGTCGTCGAGCACCTGCAAAAGCACATGGAACACGTCCTGATGCGCCTTTTCGATCTCATCGAACAGGACTACCGAATAGGGCCGACGGCGCACGGCTTCCGTCAACTGGCCTCCTTCGTCATACCCAACATAACCAGGAGGCGCGCCCACCAGGCGGGAAACCGTGTGCTTCTCCTGATACTCGGACATATCGATCCGGATCATGGCGTGCTCGTCGTCGAACAGAAACTGTGCGAGCGCCCGCGCGAGCTCGGTTTTCCCCACGCCTGTTGGCCCCAGGAACAAAAAGCTGCCGATAGGCCGCTTCGGATCTTTCAGACCGCCGCGAGCTCGCATGACCGCGTCGGCGACAGCATCCACGGCCTCGTCCTGGCCCACAACGCGCTTGTGCAGTTCGTCCGAAAGATGGATCAGCTTCTCGACCTCGCCCTCCATCAGCTTCGAAACCGGAATCCCGGTCCAACGACTCACGACCTGGGCGATGTCCTCTTCGTCGACCTCTTCTTTAAGCAGCGTGGTCTCGCGAGTCTGGGCCTCGAGCTGTTTCTCAAGCGCGATCAGCCGCCCATATTTCAGCTCTGCGGCCTTATTCAGGTCATAGGCGCGCTCGGCCTGCTCGATCTCCTGTTTGACCTGCTCGATCTGGGCGCGCAGATCCCGCTGCGCCCGAAGCGTCTTCTGATCGTTCTGCCACTGGGCCTGGAGCGTGGCGGAGGAAGTCTTTAGCTCCGCCAGTTCTTTTTCGAGTTTCGCCAGCCGCTCCCGCGATGCTTTGTCGGATTCTTTCTTCAGCGCCTCACGCTCGATTTCGAGCTGCATCTGCCGCCTCAGGATCTCGTCCAGCTCCGATGGCATGGAATCGATCTCAGTCCGGAGCTTGGCAGCGGCTTCATCCACCAAGTCGATAGCCTTATCGGGGAGAAAGCGATCGGAGATGTAGCGCTGGCTCAGTACGGCCGCGGCCACCAGAGCCGAGTCCTTCAGACGCACGCCATGATGAAGCTCGTAACGCTCCCTCAGGCCGCGCAGAATCGAGATGGTATCTTCTACGGTAGGCTGATCCACCAGCACAGTCTGGAAGCGTCTTTCGAGCGCGGCATCTTTCTCAATATTCTTGCGGTATTCGTCGAGAGTAGTGGCGCCGATGCAGTGCAACTCGCCCCGGGCGAGCATGGGCTTGAGAAGATTGCCGGCGTCCATCGCTCCTTCGGCCTTTCCCGCGCCGACCACGGTGTGCAGCTCGTCGATAAACAGAATGATCTGGCCCTCAGCGCTCTGGATTTCCTTTAGGACGGCCTTGAGGCGCTCCTCGAATTCGCCGCGAAATTTCGCTCCGGCGATCAGCGCGCCCATGTCGAGAGCCACCACTCTCTTGTTCTTCAGACCCTCAGGCACATCGCCTCGTACGATGCGTTGCGCGAGACCCTCCACGATGGCGGTCTTGCCCACACCGGGCTCGCCTATCAGCACCGGATTATTCTTCGTGCGTCTGGAAAGTACCTGGATCACGCGCCGGATCTCCTCATCGCGGCCGATCACCGGATCGAGCTTCCCCGCTTCCGCGAGCTTGGTCAGATCGCGGCCGTATTTCTCAAGGGCTTCGTAAGTAGTCTCCGGGTTGGGTGACGTGACTCGCTGGTTGCCGCGGACTTCGCGCAGCGTCCGCATCAGCCGGTCCCGAGTCAATCCCAAATCCTTGAAAGCCTTTTCAGCCGTCGCCGCCAGCAGTACATGTTCGACCGAGACATACTCGTCTTTGAAATCTTTAGCTTCGCGTTCCGCCCGGTTCAGCAGATCTTGGAGACGCGGCGCGATATAGATTTGATCAATTCCCGCCGCAGTGCCGGATACGCGGGGCAGGCGCTCCACATCCTGCAACAGCCGCGCATGAAGTGCTTCCAGATTGGCGCCGGATTTCACAATGATCGACTGAGCCAGTCCGCCTTGCTGCTCAATCAGAGCTAGAAGCAAGTGCTCGACGTCGAGCTGCTGCTGGCCATGACGGGCAGCCAGAGCTTGGGCGGCGTGCAGCCCTTCCTGGAGTTTTTCGGTGAATCGATTGAGGTCCATATAACCAGCTCCGTCAGAACTATAGCATATTAGTGCAACTTAGTCCGTTTATCTTAGTTTATCATTATCAACTCTAGGATGCAGACGAACTCGGCTAAGATTCAACAACTTTATGTTATGATTGCGTTTAGCCATGGCGATACCCTCGGCCGCCCGTCCGTCTCTCTTCGGTTGCGATTAGAGCACGTCTCCAGCCAGCCTCGTTCGAGGCTTCTACCCCCTACATTTAAGCTGAAACTAAGGAGGCTGCTGTGAATCTGCCAAAGCTGGTGACGGCGCTGCCCGGTCCCAAAGCCCGAGCCATCATCGCCCGGGATGCTCAAGTATTATCGCCGTCGTATACGCGCGCTTACCCTCTGGTGGCAGATCGCGGCGAGGGCGCGATCATAGAAGACGTGGACGGCAACCGGCTCCTGGACTGTAGTGCCGGAATTGCCGTGGTCGCAACCGGGCATTGCCATCCGAAGGTGGTCGAAGCGATCCAGCGCCAGGCAGCCCGGCTGATCCACATGTCGGGGACCGATTTTTACTACGAGAATATGGTGGAATTGGCGGAGAAGCTGGCCAGGCTCGCGCCTGGCGGCCTACCGCCGCGGGTCTATTTCGGCAATTCCGGCACTGAGGCCATAGAAGCCGCCATAAAGATGGCGCGCTACCACTCGGGTCGAGGGCGGTTCGTTGCCTTTTTCGGCGGATTTCACGGGCGCACCATGGGTTCGCTCGCGTTGACGGCCAGTAAAAGCGTACAGCAGAAGGGATTCTTCCCGGTGATGCCGGGCGTGCATCATGTTCCTTATGCGTATTGTTATCGCTGCGCTTACGGCAAGACTCCGGATTCCTGCGCGGTAGAGTGCGTGAAGGTGATCGAACAGGAGCTCTTTCGTACTTTGGTCCCGGCCGAGGAAGTAGCGGCCATTGTGGTCGAGCCGGTGCAGGGCGAGGGAGGCTACATTGTACCTCCGAAGAAATTTTTCGACGAACTGCGTCGGTTGGCGGACAAATATGGGATCCTGCTGGTCTTCGACGAAGTGCAGAGCGGGATGGGCCGCACCGGCAAGATGTTCGCGGCCGAGCACTTCGATGCGGTTCCCGACATCATGGCGCTAGCCAAAGGGATCGCCAGCGGTATGCCGCTAAGCGCCACGGTAGCGCGCGCCGACTTAATGAGCTGGAAGCCGGGTGCGCACGCATCTACTTTCGGCGGAAATCCTGTCTGTGTCTCCGCGGCTCTGGCGACCATTGAACTACTCGAGCGGGAGCTGGTCGAAAACGCAGCGCGCATCGGGTCGCACATGCGGGCGCGTCTGGACGAATTTCCCCAGCGCTTCCCGACGGTCGGCGACGTCCGCGGCCTGGGATTAATGATTGGCATCGAGCTGGTCCGCGATCAAGCCTCCAAAGAACGTGCGCCTGAGTTGCGGGATCGCCTGCTCCACATGTGCTTTGAGCGCGGCGTTCTGTTTCTTGGCGCCGGGCCGAACTCGATACGCATTGCTCCGCCCCTGGTAATCACCGCGGATCAGGCCGATTTCGCAGTGGATACGCTCGAAGCGTGCCTGCGATCATTAGGGTAAGAGGGAGCCAAAATGGCGTTGACCGTCCGCAGCGTAGAGTATTTCTACACAAGGGTTGAAGATGAGCCCGGCGAGGCCTATGAGATTCTCGCAAAATTGGCCTCGGAAGAGATCAGTTTGCTGGCCTTTAGCGCGGTGCCTTTCGGTCCGGATCATGTGGAATTGACGATTTTCCCCGATCAGAGCGACAGCCTGGTTCGCGTCGCAGAAAAACTCGGCTGGACATTGATCGGGCCGCAGCATGCCTGCCTAGTGCAGGGCGACGATCGTTTAGGCGCTCTCGCGGAGATTCAGCGGGCCCTGTTTGCCGCCGGCGTACATGTCTACGCTTCTAGCGGCATTACGGACGGTCGGGGGCACTACGGTTACGTCATTTATCTCAAAGAGGGCGATCACAAGGCTGCGGCTGAGGCGCTCTCGGCGTCTCTTTAACTGCCGGCAAGCCGCAGGCTAGCCACGCGTCGAACCCGCCGATCACGTTGACGACGTGCTGAAAGCCCGCCCGCCGTAACAGGCTACACGCGATCGAGCTCCGGTATCCGCCCTTGCAATGCACCGCCAGAAGGCGATCGCGGTCAAGATCGCAGAGTATCGATTCGAGTTTTTGCAGGGGCGCCAGCATTGCGCCCGGAATGTGATCGTCATCCCACTCGGGCGTCCGGCGCACGTCTACGATCTGTATCGAGCCAGGATCGGCCTCGAGCGCACGGCCGAGATCCTCGACGGAGATTTGCGAGATTTGGTCCACCGGCTTCTCCTCCATCGCCCACTGGGCCATACCGTTTTGCAAACGGCCGATGATCCGCTCAATACCGACGCGCGCGAGGCGTAGGCGCGATTCTTCGAGCTGTGCCTCGTCCTCGGCAACTAGAATTATGTCCCGATTTAATCCAAGCAGGGTTGCAGCCCAAGTCGCATACTGACCGGCCAGGGCGATATTCACCGCACCGGGAATATGCCCCGCTCCGAATTGCACGGCGGGACGCGTGTCGAGCACGATAGCGCCGGCGCCTTGCCGCGCCAAAATTTCATCGGCGGTAAGTTCGGCGAGCGGCGGAAGATGATCGATGGCAGGTGCGCCGGTGCGATTGATTTCGGCGTCAAGCGCAAAGTAACCGGGACGCTCCGGCAACTCCGCCGTGAGCAGGCGGACAAATTCCTCTTTGGTCCGCGGACGCAGTGCGTAATTGAGCGCGCGCTCCTTTCCGATGGTGGACTGCCGCTCCGGCCGCATCTGCTTGCCGCAGAGGGAGCCGGCTCCATGCGCGGGGTAGACCTCCACGTCATCCGCGAGCGTTAGCAGCTTCTGGTGCAGGCTATCGTAGAGTATCCCCGCCAACTCCTGGGGAGTCTTATCTTTTGCGAGATCAGGCCGCCCGACATCGCCGATGAAAAGCGTGTCGCCTGTCAGCACGGCGAACGGCGCGGCGCTGCGGTCGAGATCCGCCACCAGGACCGATACGCTCTCAAGGGTGTGGCCGGGCGTTTCAAGAAAGCGCAGCACCACGCTGCCGAATCGGACTTCATCGCCATCCTTTACGCCAACGTGGGGAAAGGTCGCGCCCGCACGCGCGCCCAGGTAAATAGCGGCTCCGGTGCGCTCGGCCAGTTCGCGATGGCCGCTCACGAAATCGGCATGAAGATGCGTTTCGACGATGTACTGAATGATCAAGCCCCGCTCCCGAGCCTCCTCCAAGTAGAGCGATACGTCGCGCTGCGGATCTACAACACAGGCGACACCCTCCGACCCAAGCATATAGGACGCGTGAGAAAGGCAGGTAAGATAAAACTGTTGGAAGTACATCGCACTCCGATTCTAATGCACCTCTTCAGTAACCGCCGGCAATGGCCCCTACCACCAGAAAAGGCTCGACCGCCTTCACGACCGCCTCGGGCAGCGGAGCGTCGGGCGATTCGTGGGATAGATCCTGCTCACAGGCGAAGAACCTCACGAACGGCCGACGCTGCTGCGTGAGGTGATCGCGAATGGTCCCGCGCAGCATCGGATAGCGAGCCTCAAGCGCGTCCAGAACCGAGCGCTGCGTAGCCTCGCCGTTAACCTCAAGCTTCACCTCGCCGTCGACGTGCGCCAGTGTACGAAGATGCGCCGGAAGAATCACGCGGATTACGGCCCGGATCATGACAAGGTCTGAACCTCGACAGAAAGCACGGCCGGAAAATCCCGGACAATGGGCGCCCAGTTGTCCCCAGCGTCCGCCGACGCATATACCTGCCCGCCCGTCGTGCCGAAATAAACGCCGCACGAATCGAGCGTATCGACCGCCATTGCGTCGCGTAATACATTCACATAACAGTCGCTTTGCGGCAGCCCTTTCGTGAGCGCCTCCCATTCGTTTCCACCCGTCCTGCTACGATATACCCGCAGCTTTCCTTCAAGCGGATAATGTTCCGAGTCGCTTTTGATCGGGACGACATAAATCGTATCCGGCTCGTGGGCGTGAACATCGATCACGAATCCGAAGTCGGTCGGCAAATTTCCGCTGACCTCATGCCACGAATCGCCCGCGTCGTCGCTGCGCAGGACGTCCCAGTGTTTCTGCATGAAGAGCACGTCGGGGCGCGACCGGTGCATGGCGATACGGTGAACGCAATGGCCGACATCGGCAGTCGGGTCGGGAATGGTCACGGAGTGCAGGCCGCGGTTGATCGGCCGCCATGTCTTGCCGGCATCGTCGGTCCGGAACGCGCCCGCAGCCGAAATGGCAATAAAAATCCGGCCTGGGTCGCTCGGATCCAGAATGATGGTGTGCAGGCACATGCCGCCTGCACCAGGTTGCCAGCGCGGTCCCGAGCCGTGGCCTCGCAGCCCCGACAATTCTTCCCACTTCTTCCCGCCGTCCGTCGAGCGGAACAGGGCGGCATCCTCAACGCCGGCGTAAACCGTATCCGGGTCGGTCAGCGAGGGTTCAAGATGCCAGACTCGCTTAAACTCCCACGGGTGCGGTGTGCCATCATACCACTGGTGAGTACCGGGAATGCCGTCGTATATGAATTTATTATCCACCGCCTCCCAGGTCTTACCCGCGTCGTTGGAGCGCTGGATCAGCTGCCCGAACCACCCGCTGGACTGCGACGCATACAGCCGATTCGGGTCAGCGGGCGATCCCTTTAAATGGTAGATCTCCCAGCCCGCAAAATGCGGGCCGCTGATGTCCCAGTGTTCGCGTTTTCCGTCCGACTCCAGGACGAATGCTCCCTTGCGTGTGCCAACCAATACTCGTACTTTACTCATCCCCGCACCTCTTTGTGAATTTCACGCCCGGCAGAGCGCCAGCGTTCATATAGGGATTGTACCCGGACCACTCGAACCCGCGCCTGAGCCCGATCATTTCGCCAGCGGCGGTATGATTTCAAGTATGAATCTACAGTCCCGGAGACAGTTTCTTTGGCTCGCAGCCGCGGGCTTAGTTTCGGCCGCCGATCCGCCCGCGCGCGACATGATCGTGAACTCCACGCGTCCGGAGGATCTGGAAATGCCTCTCTCCGGCTTCAGCGATTTCATCACGCCGGTGGACCATTTCTTCGTCCGAACGCACGTCTACGTTCCCACCGTGGAGCTCAGCCAATGGCGATTAAAAGTTGACGGCCAGGTGGCGACGCCGCTCGCGTGGACGATGGACGACCTGAAGAAACTACCGAGCGTAGAGCTTGTAAGCGTGCTCGAATGCGCCGGCAATGGACGCGCCTTCTATAACCCCACGGTTCCCGGCCAGCAGTGGCAAAACGGCGGGGTCGGCAATGGCCGGTGGCGCGGCGTGCGCTTGGCCGAGGTCCTGCGGAAGGCGGGCATAAAAGATAGCGCGAAGGAAATTCTATTCGATGGGGCTGATGTTCCGATCGGCAAGATGGCGGACTTTCAGCGGACGATAACGGTGAAGAAGGCGCTCGATCCGAATACGATTCTCGCTTATGACATGAATGGCGCAGCGCTGCCGGTGAAACATGGATTCCCGCTGCGCGTGATCGCGCCCGGATGGGCGAGCGACTCCTGGACTAAATGGGTGACCTCCATTAGCGTGCTCGACCATGAGTTCGACGGATTCTGGATGGTTAATGCGTACCGGCATCCGCCCCATCCGGTGCCGCCTGGGATGACGATCCCACCCGATCAGATGGTGCCCGTAACTAGCCTGCGGGTGAAGAGCGTGATCGCCTCGCCGGCCGATGGTGCGCAAACTTTGGTCGGTAAGCCGGTCACGATTCGTGGCGTGGCGTGGAGCGGCGATACCGGCCCGGTGACTGATGTGGATATCAGCGTCGACTCAGGGCGTACCTGGCGTCCCGCGCGACTGGAAGGCGAAGCCACACAGTTTGGCTGGAGACAATGGCAGTATTCGTGGACGCCGCAGCGAGAAAGTTACTACAACGTGATGGCGCGGGCGCGCGATAAGAGCGGCGATATACAGCCGCTCGCGGAAGAGTGGAATCCCTCCGGTTATCAATGGAACGTTGCGCCTCGAATCGGAGTGGATGTAGTCCAGCAGATCTCCGGCGCGCCGAAGCCGGCTCCGGCCGCCCCCGCCGCTTCTGAAATCCCGCAACCGGCGAGATTCCAGAGCGTTTGTCTTACCTGTCATGAGGCCGACTTGATTCGGCAACAGCGCCTCACGAGAGTCCAGTGGAATCGCGAACTCGATAAAATGACGCGCTGGGGCGCGCCTCTGAAGCCGGAGGATCGCGAAGCATTTCTCAATTATCTGGAGCAGTTCGGCCCGTCACGGCATTAAGGGGTCGGCTTGGCCGGACCGTAGAGAATGCGCCCGGGACGCTCGCTGCTCAGCTTTCCGTTGGCGATAACCGCCTTCCCGTTTATAATCACGTCGCGGAATCCGACGGCGTACTGGTGGGGATTTTCAAAAGTGGCTTTATCGGCGACGGTGGCCGGATCGAAGATCACCACGTCTGCCTTCATTCCCGGCCGAAGCAGTCCGCGGTCAAACAGTTTGAATCGCGCCGCGGGAAGGCCGGTCATGCGGTGCACAGCATCTTCGAGCGTCAGCGTGTGCCGTTCCCTCACATAACGCCCCAGCACGCGTGCGAAGGTCCCATAGCTGCGGGGATGCGGCGACCCGACGCCAAAATGAGGGACCTCGCCGTCCGAGCCGATCATGGTGAACGGATAGCGGAGAATGGTCTCGGTGTCCCGCTCATCCATAGCGTGATAGATGGCCTGACAGCCTCCCGAGTGCTGCAGGTCGAGCAGCGTCTCGGCCGCATTTTCAAGCGTCAGCTCGCGGCCGCGCTCCTTTGTGATCTGCGCCAGGTTCTTGCCCGCGAGCTTGGGATCAAAGCCGCAGTTCGCAATCGCCACGTTCGCCGGATCGCCCCCGCCGCGATCCGTTCGCAGGTTTTCCACCACGCCCGCCTTGATCCGCACACGCTGCTCCGGCGCGTCCAGACGTTCAAGGAGCGACTTCTGGCCGCCCTCCTGCGCCCAAGTAGGAATCAGAATCGCCGTACTGGAGCTGGACGCGGTGTAAGGGTAGGCATCGATGGTGACATCTACACCGCGGGCGCGGGCTTCTTCGACCAGCGCGATGGTCTCCTTGCTCTTACCCCAATTTTGAACTCCGATAATCTTGTGATGAGTCACCTGAGTTGGCAGGCCGCCCTCCTCGCCAATACGAATCGTCTCCTTCACGCTGTCGAGAACGTGCGATGCTTCATCGCGCATATGCGAGGTATGAATGCCGCCCATCGCGCCCGCGACCTTAGCCAGCTCGATGATTTCCTCAGTAGGCGTAAAGGTGCCTGGAAGATAAATTAGGCCGGTGGAGATGCCGAATGCGCCATCGAGCATCGCCTGCCGCGTAATCTGGCGCATTTTCTCGATTTCCTCCGGCGTGGCTTTGCGATTCACCAGCCCGATCACCTTCTGGCGGATGCTGCCCTGACCGACGAGCGTGCCGAAATTGGGAGCCGGACGCGCTGCGGCGATGTGATCGAGAAAATCTTTGATCGGCAGCGGAGAGCTTCCGTCGGGACCCTCAAAAACCGTGGTGACCCCCTGCCAGATGTAGTTTTTGGCGAACGGATCGTCGATGATTCCACGCCGGGCGTGCGTGTGCACGTCGATAAATCCGGGAGTCACTGCCAACCCCTTGGCATCCATGCGCACGGCAGCATCCGCCGGATCGAGTTTACCCATAGCGGCGATGGTGTCGCCCTTGATGGCCACATCACCGTAGTACCAGGAACCGCCCGTGCCATCGATTACCTTTCCGCCCGTAATCATCAGGTCGTATTTTGGGCTCTGCGCAGCTAGAGAGAACGCCAGGCCGAAAAGAGCACCCAGGAGCAAACGGGGGGTTAACATAGCGCCTATTTTGACACACCTTGCCGTAAAGCGAGGGCGGAATATGAGATAACCGGACGGACTCCGGCACTCTTTCATGTGATCCTTCTTGCTCTCACGATCCTGCTCGTGGCTGCACCCGCTGGAGGGCAGGATTCCGGCGTTTCGCCGGTCAGCCCTGAGATCGGCGCTAACCTGCCGGCCCAGCCTCTTGGACCGAACGATCTCATATCGATTTTTGTTTACGGCGCGCCCGAATTCAGCCGGACCATTCGAGTGGGCGCCGACGGACTGATCCGCCTGCCGATGCTCACGCAGCGTATCAAAGCCGAAGGCCTCGATCCCGCGACATTGGAGACAGCCATCGCGGAAGCTCTCGAGAAGGAGCGTATTCTGGTCAACGCCTTCGTTACGGTGACCATTGCCGAGTATCATAGCCGCCCCATCAGTGTCTCCGGTGCTGTGAAGAAGCCGCTGGTCTTTCAGGCTTCCGCGCCGGTGACTCTGCTTGAAGCTCTGGCCCGCGCCGAAGGGCTGAACGCGGACGCCGGCGGCGAGATCCTGGTCAGCGGCTCCAATATTGCCGCGACTCGTCACATCCCGGTTCGCGCCTTGTTCGACAGCGGCGACACGTCGCTCAATCTTAAATTGACCGGCGGCGAGGACATCCGAGTGCCGGAGGTCCAAAAGCTGTATGTGATCGGCAATGTAAGAAAGCCCGGAGGGTTTCCGTTGCAGAACGGGGGAGAAACCACTCTTCTGGAAGTGCTCGCGCTGGCTGAAGGGCTTGCGCCATTCGCCACTAAAAACGCCTACATCTACCGGCGCAATGATTCCGGCACGAAGCAGGAAATTCCGGTTGCTCTGGACAAGATCATGAAGCGTCAGTCTCCCGACGTTACGCTACTGGCCAACGATATCCTCTATATCCCCGATAATCGTGCGAAGCGCCTCACTGCTGCGACCATCGATCGCATCGCTAGCTTTGGAGCCAGCACCGCGACGGGCGTCATCATCTACCACTGACGCATCCAGCACTCAGCGATCTTATACAATTAGCTTTCGATGGCCTCCCGCCCCGATGTCGACCCGTCTCTGGAACTGGTACGCGCCGACCGGAGCTTTTTCGGCCATCCCCGCGGCCTAGCAACCCTCTTTTTCACGGAAATGTGGGAGCGCTTCAGCTATTACGGCATGCGCGCGCTCCTGATCCTGTTCATGACTGCCAGTGTGTCCAATGGCGGCCTGGGCTTCCCAGTCGTGAAAGCGGGCGCGATTTACGGTTTCTATACCGCCATGGTTTATCTGTGCGCGCTGCCCGGTGGTTGGATCGCGGACCGCATCACAGGCCAGAGGCGCGCTGTGCTGTGGGGCGCCATCTTCATCTCGGCCGGAGAATTCTGTCTGATGAGCCCCAGCGTGACCATCTTCTACGTGGGGCTGGTGCTGCTCATGATCGGGACGGGTCTGCTGAAGGCCAACGTCAGCACGATGGTCGGCCAGCTTTATGCCCCCGGGGATGTGCGGCGCGATTCCGGCTTCTCGATTTTCTACATGGGGATAAACCTCGGCGCGCTCATTTCGCCGTTGGCGTGCGGTTGGGTGGGCGAGCGAATCTCCTGGCGATTAGGATTCGGTCTGGCGGGAGTGGGTATGATCGCCGGGCTTATTCAATACGTGATCGGCGGCAAAAATCTCGGTTCGGCCGGACTCTATCCAGCAACGCCTGAAAACATCGATCAAGACCGGCGTCAGAAGCGTAATATCGCACTCGGCGGCGCGGCGGTAGTGACAGTGCTCGTAATTTTGGGTGTGATGGCTGCAGCTGGGAAGGTTGTATTCACAGCAGAATCAATTTCGAACGCCCTGGGAGTGGTTCTAGTCATCGTCTCGGCAGCAATATTTTCCTGGCTTCTGTTCGGCCCGGGATGGTCGCAGACGGAACGAAAACGCTCAGGTGCGATTCTGGTACTGTTTCTGGCATCCGTGCTCTTTTGGGCCGCGTTCGAGCAGGCGGGTTCATCTCTCAACCTCTTCGCCGAGCGCAGCACGAACCGCAACCTCCTCGGTTTCGAATTCCCCGCGAGCTGGTTCCAGTTCGTCCAGCCATTGTTTGTGATCGCCCTGGCGCCGGTTTTCGCGTGGCTCTGGATTGCGCTCCGCAAGAGAGAGCCTTCGAGTCCAACGAAGTTCTCCCTGGGCCTGCTCCTGGTCGGGCTTGGATTTGCGCTTTTAGTTCCCGCCGCGATCCTGTCCGCAAGGGGCGTAATGGTTTCACCCTGGTGGCTCACTGGCAGTTATTTTCTTCAAACACTCGGCGAATTGTGTCTTAGCCCCGTGGGACTGAGCGCCATGACCAAACTCGCGCCAGTCCGTATAGCCGGATTAATGATGGGCCTCTTCTTCGTTTCGATCAGTATCGGCGATTATCTGGCCGGAATCGCCGCGTCCGTTTATGAATCGATGCCGTTACCGGAGCTCTTCGGCACGGTGGCCGGCTCCACCATTGTGGCCGGACTGATTCTCGTTGCACTCATCAAACCCACCGTACGGCTAATGTCGGGCGTGAAATAAGCCAGCCGCGGCCAGCTAGTCGGTCAGCTCTTCGCCCAAATCCTCAGCACGATTTTCGAAACGGGTATACTGCCCGAGAAACCGTAGCGGCACCGTCCCGATCGGCCCGTTGCGCTGCTTGGCGATGATCAGATCTGCCAGACCCTTCAGATCCTCGCGATCCTTCCTGTAAATTTCTTCGCGGTAGATGAATGCCACCAGGTCCGCATCTTGCTCAATCGATCCGGAATCGCGCAGGTCGCTCAATTGCGGCTTGTGATCTCCGGGCCGTGTCTCTGAGGCGCGGCTCAACTGCGACAAAACCAGGAACGGCACGTTCAGATCTTTTGCCATCAGCTTGAGGCCCCGCGACATCGCACTTACTTCCTGGTTGCGGTTTTCCGAACGTCCGCGGCTGCTCATCAATTGCAGATAATCGATCACCACCAGGCTAAGCCCGTGCTCGTTTTGCATGCGGCGCAGCTTGGAGTGCACGTCCATGAGGTTTACGCCGGGGGTGTCGTCCAGATAGAGCGGGGAGTCGGTCATATCGCCCAACGCAACCTGCAAACGCCTCCTTTCCTCAGCATTGAGAAATCCCGCGCGGAACTTGTGCTGGTCGACTCGGGCGCCGGCGCACAGCAGGCGCGTCAGCAGGCTGGATGAAGACATTTCGAGCGAAAATACCGCTACTGGTTTACGCATCCGGGGATGTGTCGCCACGTGCTGGGCGATGTTCAACGCCAGCGCCGTCTTGCCCATCGAAGGGCGCGCCGCCAGGATCGCGAGCTCGCCGCCATACAGGCCGCCGGTCATTTCGTCAAATTTCGTGAATCCAGTGCTCAAGCCCCGCAGTCGCTGGCTAGGATCGAGAAACGCATTGACTCCACCCGGAAAATTTTCGACGATGTTCGAGGGCGACGATAATTGATCGCGCGTACGCCCTTCGCCCAGCTTGAGCAAGGTCTCTTCGGCGCTGGCCAGAATCTCATCCGGCTCCTCATCGCCGATTAGGCAACGATCGATCACCTTCTGGGCGCTGAATATCAGCTTGCGGAGAGTCGCCTTGTCCCGCACGATGCGGATGTAGCTGTCCAAATTCGCGATCTCGGGTAACCCGTCGTCAAGCGATACCAGGTACGTCAGTCCGTCTATCGATTCAAGCTGGCCGTGCTTGATGAGCTCATCGGCCACAGTCACGCGGTCGATCTTTTCTCCGCGCTGGTAGAGGTCCTTCATCCGCGAGAAGATGCGGCGATGCTTCTCCAGGCTGAAGTCTTCCGGCTCAATCGCGCCCGCCACCTGGAGATAAGCGGTGTCGTTCAGGAGAATCGAGCCGAGCACGAACCGCTCGGCATCGAGATTCGCGGGAAGGCCTCTAGCAGAGGCTCGCTCAATGGTCGCCATTGAAGCTCACTTGAATTTAGGGAACGTCCTACATTACCGGCTTAGCGCCATTCCGGCAAATGTTTTTTTCGCCATTTGCTTGGCCGCACTTACCCTCTTTAAATTCCTGTGGAGAACCCAGGTTGGAACATGATCTGGTAACTTGCTGAGCGGGAACGGGCAAAAACGGATTTCCACAAAACTTCATAAGAAACATATAGCTACTCTTATGTTTTACACCAAAGATGAGCAATATTGCTGAGGAGTTGTGCAGCGAGGAGGCAATTTACTTTTTAGCGTCCGCTGGCAAGATTGTCGCCGAAATAATCCGATCGAGCTTGGGAAAATTTTTATCCAGGTAGGCCTTCCCATGAGCCTGAATCATTCCCTGATTCGGCCGCTCGCCGTATTCGGAGTTAATCTTATCGACGACGTCCATACCTTCGACCACTTGACCGAAAGGCGCAAAACCTTGCGAGTCCAGACCCGGATTATTGGCGAAATTGATGAATAGCTGAGTCGTGCGTGTATTAGGACCGGCCGTGGCGAATGTGATCGTGCCGCGCCGGTTACTCTGGGTGACCGGATCGTCCGGAATTTTCGCCGCTTCCCAGACGCGCGCTACGTCCGGACGCGCGCTAATTCCGAACTGCGCCATAAAGCCGGGGATCACCCGGAAGAAAGCTGCGTCGGTAAAAAAACCCGCCCGCACCAGATTATAGAACCGGTCCGCGCCGGCGGGAGCCCACGGCCGCGTCACCTGAATGATTATGTCCCCCTTGGTCGTTGTGAGCTTCACTTTATACGATTCCGGCGCTTTTGCCTTCAACGTCGCCGGATTGAGTAAATTCGGAGCCGCCGGCGGGGCCTTCTTGGTCTGCGCCAGGACGGCGCCGCACATGAAAATTACCATCAGAGCTTTTTTCATATCTAAGTTTTCATCATACTATCAGCGGCCTCTGAATCGAAACTCATGGCGCTCCATCCACACTTTCCCAGCCCGGAATTCGATGTGCTCTGCCTTCAGGCGTAATCGTTGCTCCATGCCTGCCGCCCCCGCCAAAAGGATTTTTCCGCCCGCGCCCAGTACACGATGCCAGGGCCATTTTCCCTCTGCTCCTTGAAGCGCCCAAGCCACCTGCCGGGCTGCTCCAGGAAATCCAGCGGCCTTCGCCACAGCGCCATACGTCGCTACCCGCCCTCTGGGAATCTTCGCTATCACGGCTCGAATCTCCGCGAACATTAAATAACCACCAGGCTCTCCTGTACCTCGCCCGTAGTGCGCGCGCTCTCTTCGTCCACAAATACATTTACTTCAGATCGCACTCCAAACTCCGGAAGATAAATTCCCGGCTCCACTGAGAAACAGGTCCAGGGAATGATTTTCCTCTCATCATGCGTCTCCAGGTTGTCCATGTTCGCGCCCGTGCCATGAACTTCAGATCCGATCGAATGGCCGGTGCGATGGAAGAAATACTCGCTCAATCCTTGCTCGCGGATGTAGTCTCGCGCCGCATCGTCCACTTCGAATCCCCGCAGCTCACACTTGCCTTCGACGGCCTCCTGCACTCGCTTCACCGCCCTGTCGCGCGCCTCACGCACAATATCAAATATTCTTTCCACCTCCGCCGGCGGCGTTTCGCCGCAATAGCCGACCCATGTAATGTCGTAGTAGACGTCATCGGGCCGATCGAGCTTTGCCCACATGTCGATCAGCGCGAGATCGCCTTTGTGAATTTCCGAGCAAGCTCCTCGCTTCGGATCATAGTGCGGGTTCGATGCATTCGCGTTCACCGCTACATCCGGCCCGTGATCCGTCACCAGTCCTCCTTCCCTGAACCGCTCCAGGATGAACTGCTGGATATCCCACTCGGTCACGCGCTCACTTGCGCGCAGTTTGGCCCCGATTCGTTCGAACGCCTCCCGTCGAATCCGGTCCATCCGCCGCCCAGCTTCCAGATGGCTCTCGAGCTGGCTCCTGGTCCACTTCGATTCGAAAAGCTGGATCAGGTCCGCCGAAGTCACTACTTCCGCGCCGAGTTTGCGCACCAGCTCCACCGTTCCTGCGTCCACCATTGCCACATAAGGCACCGCGCAGTTTGGTGAGTACTGCATTGCGATCCGGCGTGAGCCTTCGAGCATGGCTCCAAGCCGCTCGACCATCTCACTCCACGCGGCGTAGGTAGCGTGGCTTCCAGGCAATTCCGATAGTGTGTGCGATTCGATGCGATGAGCCAGTCCCGCCGGTTCACCGTTAGCCGGGACAAAGTAGTACCAGCGCCGCGAGACTATAGATCCGGGCGTAAACTGCAACACCCTATACGCGAGTGGGTCGCGATGATGATGGTCAAAAAACAGCCATCCGTCAATCTGTTCTTCTCGGAGCGCCGCTTGAATCTCAGCTAGTCTGCCGGGCAATGATCCTCCGCCAGTTCACTTTGGTTTTGAAATTCGCGAATCCTGCCACGTCGCGGGAATCCACTACTGAAAACGAGATCACATCGTCCAGCCAATCCTGGCTATAGCCGTTGGGGTACTGTGTTGCAACCGTCAGTGTATAGTCTTGACGCGTCAGCAGGCAATCGAACGCAAACTCCACCTCGAACGTGTCTCCGGCGGCGATGCGCCCCAGCTCGACACGTTCGATTCGTGTGTTCGTGCCGAACACATCGATTCCGAGCCGGTTACGGATCAGCACGCCGACCACCGGATCGTCCAAATCTTTTTCCGCCCGCGCTTGCACTCGGACGGTTACCGGTTCGCCAGGATCGAGATTCCGCGTCGGCTGCCCGCTTGCGCCTACTAGCTCGGCCATCGTCACGCGGCTCGCGCCGTCGCCATGCCGGTGGCTATTCTTCACGCGTCCTTCGCGGAAATGCGGCTGCTCGCGTTCCTGGCGCTCTAAAACCATCCCCACATAGCAATTGACGACATGGCCCGGCGTACCGTAGGCCGCCACGCACCCGTCAAACATCAGCGCCGCGCGATCAGATAGTCGCTTTACCAATCCGAGGTCATGCGAAACGAATAGAACCGTCACCTTTCGCTGCTTTAACTCATCGAATTTCCTGATACAGCGGTTCGCGAAAATGGCATCGCCTACAGCCAATGCTTCATCTACGATGAGAATCTCCGGCTCCACATGAATTGCCGTCGCGAATGCCAAGCGGACGTACATTCCGCTCGAGTATTCCTTTACCGGCCGATCTAAGAACTTGCCGATCTCGGCGAAACGCTCAATATCCGGAAACACGCGCTCCATCTTACGCCGTTGGATGCCGAGAATTTCGCCATTGAGAAACACATTCTCGCGTCCCGTGAATTCCGGATTGAAACCGGCGCCGAGTTCGAGCAGCGCGGCGATCCGGCCTTGCGTTATCACTCGACCGCGCGTCGGCTCCAGAATCCCGCTTACAATCTGCAACAGTGTGCTCTTGCCGCTGCCGTTCGGACCGACAATGCCCAGGATTTCGCCGCGCTCGACGTTCAGGCAGATATCTCGGAGTGCCCAAAATTCGGTTGGAGAGTATTGTTTAGTGAAAGGAAGGGCGCCCAGCAGACGGTCGATCGGACGCTTGTACAACTGGTAGACTTTCGAAACGTTTTGGACCTGCAGCAAGCCTTATCGTAACCCAGGCCTCCGCTGCAAATGATAAGCTAGCGGCCCATTCGCACGCTTCGACGTAGACCCACCGGTAGTGGCACGGAGTATCCGATCAGGCAAAATTGGTCGAGCGCGAACAATACCACGCTCTCGAACCTCATACCTTGGGCGATTTGCGCCTCTTTAAGCCACGCCGTAGTAGAGTCGCCGATTCCAACGAGGTGACTCCGTTGCGCTGTGGTAAATCCTAGAGACAGACCAAAATCGATCGTTTGTTCGCCTTGGTTCAAATCGCGCCCGAGTGTGAACCCGAAACATTCCGTCTTGAGACAGGTAAGCTTCGAAGACGTCCAGTCCTGGGCGGGATAGTTGATCGCCTGATTGAAACTCGTTTGGTTCACGTCGAGCGGATATAACACTTCAAATCGGCATGAGGGCTGGCTGGTTCGCACAAAACTCATTACCGCATTCGTGAAATTACCGATCACGGTGGGTAAGAATGCTATTTCTTGCGGATAGTCCGCGGGATCCACCGTGTTCGTTGTGATCACGTCCATTGCCCGCCCATATTCCGCTTTAAACTGGCTCTGGTTCCAGACATCGTAGAATGGCATCCCGGAAAAATAGCCGCCCAACCCATTGTTCGGGTAATACCACCACTGCACCTCGCCGAATTGCAAGAACGGAGTCAGTCCTGCCGCCACCTGAATGTTCGCCATTTCGCTGTACGCTTCCTGCCAGAAAGCGAGGCTCGTTGGAGAGAAATTGGTCTGCAGCGACGGCGTGGGCAAAAGGATGGGATCGCCAGCAGGACCTACTTGCGCAATTCCGACCGCTGCGGATGGATCGCCATTCCCCAATTCCATGCTGAATGAGGCCGCCACATCGATGCTATAGCCCTGCAGAGCCGTAAAGTAGCTGAGAGTCCAATCCCGCACCGCTCTATTCAGCCGTGGAGCCGCGACCAAGTCCGTCCGCCAGTTCCCGTCAACTCCGGCCGTCAGCACCGCAACCGCAATCCTCAGGTCCGTACTGGTCGTAGATGCGGTGATCGAAAGACTGCTCCCAGCCAAGCCAATCGTTCGGGAGTAGATCGTTAAGGCACTTCCCGACGCGCTCGCCCACACACCGGTCGATCCGTTGTTGATCGCCTGCGCGTACGCGAGCGCCAGTGTTTCCGCTGTATCGCCGTAATGATTTAACTTGGTGAATACGGTCCCGTCTAGGCTTAATGTCTCGGTCGTGCTGAAATCCGGAGTGCCCGTGAACGTAACTGTCCACGATGCATACACGTTTCCTGTGTTCACCAGCTCGTAAAACCACAACGCGCCTACGTAATGATTCTGCCGGCCCGTGAATCCCAGCGCGTTGATAAACCACGCAGTCCTTTCCGGAGCGAGGGCAAGCGAATGTTCTGTATCCCAATCTGTCGCCAGTGTCAGCTTTGGTTCCGCAGCAAACACCGGGAGAGCCGTCGTGGGCACGGCCAGTTCGATAAAGTCGAAGTAAAAATCATTTCCGGCGGGCCCCGCGTGCGTCAACGTGATGGTGTGACTGCCTGCGCCGTACTGCCCCACAAGCCAACGGATCAGCATATCCTCCGCCGGAATCAATAACTTCGCCGTGACCGGCGGTCCACCATCTACCGTGATAGAAAGCTGTGCGCCGGTAGCTGTGTATCGTGTCCCCAGGAATAACGTGTGGGCTTGCTGGGCTTGGTAGCTGTAACTCAGCGAATTCCCTTCTGTATTCGTGTAGTGAATCGTCCCACCCGAGAAATTCCCGCGCGATTCACTCCATGACCCCGTGTAAGTAATCGCTGAGGCGTTGTCCTCGATCCGCTGACTCCCCGGTCCTGCCACCGAGTACGTCCGGTTTGTCCCCGTCACTGTCCAGTTAGAGAGAGCAACTTTAAATTCGCTTCGTTGGAACGTCCCCGTCTGCAGGTCGGCGGCATAAGTCCATCGCATCTTCCGAATATTGTTCGTCGGTACTGTGTTTCCATCGCGATCTGTCAAGGAGCTGAAATGGAGCGTAACCTGCCACTGCGTTGGCGACGTCCCGTTTGAAAATGTCTTAGCAGGTGCGTCCCATGTCTCCGCTCCGGTTGAGTACGAATACACTCCGAAGCGATTTCCATTTGCTCCCGCAGTGCTGGTTGTCTGCGGTTGGCCGGCGGTATAGTACAGCCGGATGGTTGTTCCGGTTGCCAATGCGGTCATGACAGCCGAGGATTCGTTCACGGCTGCTGCCAGAGCCGCCACGGTGGTTTCAAGTGTGTCCGTTCCATAGAGCTGATACGTGTAGTGTTCATCGAGGAAAGCGAGTCCCACGTAATCCCCCGCCGCCACCGTTCCCGACAGGGTAAAGTCCGCATACGCGCAGTGGAAACTTCCTACGGTGGGCGTGGCGATTGCTGGCTGGTACAGCGTCACATAATAAATGGTCTCTACGCCACCCGGCGGCGTCGCCCAAATGCGCAGCGATGGCCAGTCCACGGTGGCGTATAGATTCGAGTCCATCGGAATGCAATTCGTTCGCGTCTCCTGATACGTGAGCGTCAGCCCGCTCAGATCACCGTCGGGCAAATAACGAAACGCCGGATGCTCATGCGTGTTGTCGCGGTTCCACTCGATCACTGCCCAATCGAACTGCTGTCTCCATGAGCCCGACACAGTGAACCCTGTGGTAGATGCGTTGCTCAACGCCGCTACGGCCGATGGTTCAAAAAAGTAACATTGTAAGTCCCTGTCCGGAGTCAGTTTTTCGATCGTCTCCGCCATGGTCTGCCTATAATCGAATTGTGACCGTCAGGTCCCGTCCGGGAAGCGTGCCGGCAGCCGCGGGCACTGCGGTGATGTTCAGGGTCATATGAGATTCCGCCAGTAGGGGCGGTAAACCAAAACCGTCTATGGAATTTGAGCTGTTCGCTCCATCGGCGATCGTCAAAGTGCAATAAACCGTGCTGCCTTGGATAAGTTGCAGTTCGATCGGCCCGCCGCTGGGCGCTTCAGCTACCACGGCGAAAATGTCGCGTGCCGCGTAGGAGTCTTCGATTACCAGGAGCGGAGCTGCATCCGTTTGAATTGCCAGGTATCCTTCGACCTGGATCGAAAGCTGCCCGCCGGCAAGCGTCCGCAGCCCCTGATCTACTGTCGCTCCGAATGCCGCAGTCCCCACTGGACTGTTCCCTCTAACATTTGTCACGAAAAATTCCGCCGCTCCCACACGAATATCAGGCAGGAAGATCGAGGCGCTGTAGCTTCCGCTGGCCGGACTTCCAAAAAAGTCTGTTACAAATGGAACGATCGTGACATTCTCCTGAAGGTGATATATCAGTGCGCCCGCTGCATGCGCCGCTGCGATGCTGCCGTGCGAGCCTCGCGTCACCTGATATTGCAAGCCGCCGGTTTGTGCCAACACTACTTGCAGCACTTCGCCCTCGATCTGAATCAGGTCGCCCGGCGATGCCGGGCCAGCGGCGTTCAACGCAATCATCGTGTCGGTCGCTGCCACTGCTCCACTCAGCGTAAATGTTGAGGGGCTGCTTAGCTCGTTCCAGAAGAACAGCATTAGCGTACCCGCGGAAATCGTGTGCGTATTCGTCAGGCTTGGAAATGAAATGCCGATCAGGTCAATCGCGCCCTGCCCCGCCAAATTCAGCCCGAAGACCGGCTGCGGCGGCATATCGCCGTCCACCCCGCTGCCACCTGCGCCGGAAATCTGCCACCGTGTCAGCGGGTTCAGTGCGGCCGCGCTCTCGGCATTAAGAACGTTCGCCGATCTTCCGGATATTTCCACGGTCGCGCCAGTTTGATTTGGAACCTCAATATCCACCGGACTCGTGGCTCCCAATCCGCCGAAGTTCCACGTCGAATTTGCGACCACAAAAAAGCTGGTGGAATCTGGCTGCACCGTCCATGCCGGTGTCACCGTCAGTGTCGTTGCATTATTCGATACTACCGCGCGTTCTTGCGTAGCGCCCGTGCCGCGGGTGATCCGCACCACCGTACCCGCGAAATCGTCCGGCAACATGCCTAGAGTGCTATTGCCGATGGTCGTCGCCGAATGAATTCCCACAGCGACTTCCGGCTGCAACTCTATCCGCCAATAGAAATTTGCATGATCGTAGTTGCCGTCGGGCGGACCTTGTAACTTCGATGGAAGGCCCGTATCCGTAAAGCTCGTCGCCACGGTCTCGCTGGAGGCGATCAATAGCAATTGAGTCGGGTTTAGTCCCCTATAGACGTTAAACACCGCCGCCAGAGGCGAGAAGCTCAAGCCGTTCAGCGTGACTTCATTCGTGCTTGTACCCACGGGAATTTTCGCCGCGACCACAAATGAGAGCCCGCCTTCCGCGCCGGTTCCATCTATCGCGCTGATCGCATAATAGAGATACTGGCTTGCAGCCAGCGTCCCTCCGGTCGAATTTATTACGGGGCTCAGGCTCAATAACGGAATCCCTACCCCCGTCGCCGATGGCAGCGCTGGAGGCGTGAACGCCGCGCTCAACTGCACCGCGAAGCTTCCATCGGAGTTCTGGATGGTTGTTTCCGTGATGCCGAATTGCTCGATGCCATTGGCGTCCACAACGCTTCCCACCAGCGGCCGAGGCAGCCCCACAGACGCGTTCGACTGCTGCCCTGCCCCGGTCGTATTCGCGCCACCCGTTGTATACCAGGCATCGTCGTGCCATTGCGCCGTGATCTGTACGGTCTGAAAATTCTGCCCCGGCGCGATCCGTGTCACTCGAAACGGCTGACGCTCGAGTCCTTCCTTCAGATAAGTGATCGTAATCAGGTCGCCCGGCGCGAGCCCGATCCCCTTTACCGTCGTCTCGAAATCGATCAGCGTATATCCATCGATGGTTTTATTGAGTTGCAGTTGCAGCATTCTCGTCGCTTGATCGAAGTTCGGCAACCCCAATCCCGCAAACGAAGCTGTCACTTCCCGATTCGTCAGAAGAGCGTCGTCCACATCTACCAAGGACAAACTGTCTTGCTGATAGCTGTTGAATTCGTCTTGAAACTCCACAGTGAGGTTGTTCGGGGTGTCCGCCCCGTTCTTTGCCCATAACCGGAGCTGCGGAGCGCCGGTTGAATCTCGTAACAGACCGGAAAATGTCGCGGATCCGTCGCTGAATTCGTATGCCGGCCATCCGCCGTTCAGCGTCTCGGTACTATTGCTTCCGTCCGGCAGTGTAGGCTGTTGCAGCGCCAGAGAATTTTCCACTGTCAGCCTCAGCAATCCGCCACTGCCGTAGGTGAGCATCAATGATGATCCATTCCGAATCCCCCGCACCGCCTCCGCCGCGCTCGTCCGCTTCTGCAGTACTAGATTGCACTCGAAACGCGGGGTCGACACCGGATTACTATTTAAATCCGCGGTTTGAATAGCTTCTGCGCAGTATGCCGCGGCTGTCGCGAAGCTCACCAAATCGACCTCCGTGGTCAGCCATCCGCTCCGTCGTAGCGCGTCCAGCAGCACCCACGCCGGGTTATTCGTGAACGATTCTCCCTGCGATGTTCCAGACGTATCGAATTGCTCGAGCTTCAGACCGTTCAACAGAACCTGAATCGTAGCTAATGACTGGCCATTGCTGATCAGGTTTGGCACCACCACGCTCATCATGGCCATGTCGCCGTAGGGATCGCCCAATGGATTCCCTGCCCCATCTGTAAAATCCAGATTAAAAGCGCCCGTCCGGGTTCCGGGAGTCACCAGGTTGTACCATCCCGTCGCCGTCATATTCACACCGTTTTGTCCCGCTGGGATCGAAATGTCGTTCACCAGGACCGTCACTACGCCCTGGATCTCGCCCATTCCGAGTAATACTTCCATCCGAGTGAGATTCCCGTCATTGCGCGCGAATACGATCGGTGGCTGGTACCACGCCGTCCCGTATACCAACGGAACGAAATCGTTATAAACGGCCAAGTTATCCAGAAGCGGAGATAACTGCGTTCCACTTTCCCCGTAAGCCCGGATCACGATCTGCGGCGGCACAAATTCCAATCCCCCAAACCGGCTTGTCACGTTACCCGACTGGTCCTTGTCGAACATTCCGTTTTGCACGCAACCTACCCGCGTATAATTGCAGGTCGTGAACGGCGCGCCGGAATTCAAATTTCCTGTGCCACCCGGTTGATCCGGAGAATATCCACATTTATACAGCGCTGAATATTTTCCTTTGGCGCCTCCGCTGACCGCTTCCTGCCGCTGCGCTGCGGTCGACGGAAAAATCCATGGACACAGTCGCTCAATTCGGACTTCAGGCAGCACAATTCGTTGCAGATTAAGCCGGTTCGTAAACGAGACGCGAAATGTCGACTCGGTAATCTGGTCGGGCGAATTCCCAGTTCCCCGAAACATCACGCGCGCCTCCGACGCAGGGGTATTGGCTGCCATATCGTAAAACAAAAATTGTATGGTGACTTGCGCGCCTTTGAATCCAGTACTGCGCTCGATTTGAGAGAAATAGGAGTCCGCGTTCGCCAGCGTAATGCTGACTTGTGGTGCGCCATCCATTCCAATATCTGACGATGCGCGCAATTCATACAAATTATGCTTGATTAATCGTGCGGGGTAGGCGTTGCCATTAAACGTTACCGAGTTTGTACCCCAGCGCACGGTTGCGCCCGAGCTCAGCACGCAGTCGAACAGAAATAGCGGAGTGGGCGGCGCTTCCTGTTCCTTCAGTACATCAATGGTGAAGGACATTGACCTAGCCCTCCGTGTCCACGAGCTTAATCACCGCGTCATACACATCGGTTCCTTGCGCAATCACCGTAATCCTGTCTTCGGCGAATCGCGCCTTGGCATATACCCCGCCGCTCGCGCCGTTCTGCCTGTAGTCTGACGGCGCCAGTTGTGCCTCCACCTGCATCCCGAACAAATCCACCGATCCTCCTGGGTCCAATTGCGCGCCAAATGTAACGGTCGTCGTGTTTTGTTGCAGGTTCCCCGCAAGCGCCACCCGGGTCCACCTTCCTGTCGGAGAAAACGTTGAGGTCAGGCTTCCGCCCGTAGTCGATTGTGTCAGTGTAACCGCGGAGCCGCTTTGGCTTCGCACCCATACGCTTAGGCAATATTTAAAATTTCCTGGAACGTTCAGCGCCTGCGCAACCGCGCCCGACGCTTGGCCTGCGTTCACGGCGGTGGTCGCCCGCGTTGTCCCGAGAGGATCGCCAGTACCGGTCGTCAATTGGATCAGCGGCCCGTTGGTCCACGCGGTCGCTCCGAAGTCTTCGCTGAACAGCAGCAGATTCGCCGTAGGGTCCAGCAAGGTGAATGTCTGCCACATGCCCGACGTCGCCTGAAATAGCGCCTCGATCGCATTCCACTCGGCCGCCGTCAGCCCGGATGTCCGAAATTCCCAGGCCATCGCGGCCGCGTAGGGATCTGCATACACGACCGTGCGCCCGTCGCCCAGCGTATTGATAACGGTCCTCTGGATCGAGTTCTTCGTCACTGGATATAAGACCGAGGCGCCCGTCGTCAATTGTGGAAATACCAGCACGCTAGCTCCGGTTCTCCTTCACAACCATCGATGTCTTGCCACGCGCTTGGCCCCCGTACTGCAATGTCAGGGTGTCGCTGTCGAAACTGCAGTTCGGATAAACCGTACCGTCCCAGGGATCGGTGAACGAAAATGTCTGAGCGCGTCCGCCTTCGCTTTCGAAGAATTGCTCCAGATTCACTAGCTCCGATTCGTCCAGCAATGCCAGTTGGATCGACCATCGCAGTAGCGGTGTCCCGTATCCCGCAAACCGCTGCTCGCTTCCGTCAAGGAATCGCAGTACCTGTGTCGAAAAGCTCCGGCTTCGGTCCGATGGATACTGAGCTACGGCCCCGGTCTTTAACGTCGGAAAGCTGGCCAATCTATACCTCCCGTATCACGTCGTTCAACACGCTCGATTGAAGCATTGCCTGCCTCACTGCCAGTGCGATATCGTTGCTGTGGTCGAGAAACCATTGGCTATCCATTGCCTGCGCCGGTGCAGAGATCTGAGTGGATACCGGTGCGGGTAATAATGGCCCGGAGGCGGATAGCGACGATACCGGTTGTGGCAGGCCTCCATCCGCGTTGTCTACGCCAAATGCTCCCGAGATCGATGTGCTGATCCCGGCCGTGGCATTCACCGACAAAGGCGCGATATAGGGAATCGGCGCCGCGGGCTGACTGCTTCCACCCCCGCCAAACAAACTCATTAGCCCCGAAATCAGCGGACTCAACCCAGACCCCAGCCCAAAAACATCCAGCAGCGTGCTTCCTATCAAGCTCGCCCAGGAACCGGAACCGCTCCCTTGCGTCTTGGCGCTGCTGCTCTGACTCTGTGCTTGCGTGTTTGCCTGCAGCAAATCGGTTTGCGTCTGATTGATCGTTTGCAGTTGCTGGAGTTCCTGGGTGAGGCTCGTGAGCTGTTCCGTTAGCGCGCCGCTCTGGACCGATCCGCTCGATCCCCCGCTGATCCCCGTAAGCGACTGAACCGTTCGCGCGAGCACCTGATCGGGCGTTGCGTTCGCGTCATTGCTCCCGCCAAACAGCGCCGAAATTTCACTCGATAGGCTTTTATTTGCCATGATCTTGTTTCAATTCCCGCCATTCCTTTTCCAGTGTCAGAAACGCGTCCGCGTCCCTCGCCGGCAATTCGTCCAGTGCACCTCCGCCCGAAAACTTCCACGCTAAGAATTTCTCTAGCCACTCCACACTCTGTGAAGTCACAAGCGATTTCGGACACTCCTCCGTGGCCGCACGCCCTCGCGCCCATACCAGCCGAGGTGCGCCCCGCCGCCCTTCTGGCAGCCACCCGCAGCGCCTCTTCTCCTCCAGCCCTTGCCGTCTGCATTGGTCGCATCTCCACCCGGCCTGTTCTTGATGCGCAGGAGAAGTTTTCGAAATCTGAAAATGGAATGCGACGATTAGTTTTTTCGGGCGTCTTCCGTCAGCCCGCACTCGCTCTTGATGCGAGCCAGAATCTCTGCGGCCAGGCTGACAGGCCCCGCTTCGATCAGCAAGGCTGGGGTAGCCGCGACGCCGTCGATATCGAGTCCCTCGATTCCCGTTAATCCCCACTCCAGGTAGGCGCGATCGATTTCCGCCGCCAGCACTGTGGCTTCCAGTTTCTCTCGCGCGTCATTAGAGGCCTCTAGGTACTCGAGCTTGCGCCCGATCTCCCGGATCCGCCGTGCCAGCTCGATTCGGCGCCCGAATGACACCCGTGCTACCCCATACCTCACGCCCGCATAGCCGCGTGCCTCGAACCACACCGAGCTCTCGTAACGCGTATCCCGCCGCCCGTCACCCGAAGGCGACATACAACTCGTCATCTGTAGTCCCCTGTGACCGGCTGTTCTGAAATTTCCACTGCAGCCGCGTCTCTGAATCGTCGAATTCCGGCACCTCCGGCACCATCGCCGGCATATACGCTCCGAACAATTGGTTCGTTTGCTCGCCCAACTGAAACATCACGCCAATCGGCGACCTTTGCCGCGCCGCTTGGTACAACTCCGGCGTTTGAGCATCGTCCTGCTCGAAAATCTCGAAATTCAGTTTCACGGACCGCTCGCCTGCCGCGATATCCTGCGCGAAGTCGCTCCCGAACTCCCGCACTCTTAAATCCACCTGGTTGTCCAACGCTAGCGTCGCCGCCGTCAGCGTGAAGAATTGGTTCGGCGATGCGCCCATCCAGACCTCCCCGAGGTGTCCAGGGATAATTGTGTAGTCGAATCCAGCTGTCGACGGCTCCGCCGGAAACGCCGTTAGGCCTCCTTCGCCGCTCGTAAAGCTTGCACTGTCGATCAAATCCCGAGCTGGCCCGGAAAACTCGAACTCCTGAAAGTCTCCGTTCACCGTCAGTTTCATCGTGCCCATCGCCGCGCCCTCGATAATCCGCTGTACGGCCGTGCTGGGATCCCAGTAGTCGAAAATGCTGACGCTGCCAAGATATGTCGCCAGCGGATAGGTCATCGTGATCCCAAACGCCGCTCCGGCCTGCGGGGTATTCGAGAATGGCGCGTTTAGAAAAACGGTCGTCGTGTCCTGAATCGCCGCCACGAACCGCATCTCTCCGGAAAATGTCACCGCTTGGCCCGCCGATAGCCCGTGAGGCGCCGCAAACTGGATCTGCGCTCCACCCGTCGCCGATGCGACTGTCCCGCCGTTGTATAACAGCGGCGCCCCGCCCATTGCCGCTTGAAACAAAGGTCCCTCACTCGGTGGCGCGCCCTGATTGCTCCACTCAGTCATAAACGTATGCAGCGTGAAGCTCGTATTTTTTCGGATTGTGTTAGGTAACCCCACAAACGTTCGACTTCCTGTTTTGTCCTTTCGCGATGTTTCCTCCGGGACCTGCTTTGCAGTGAGCTTCACCGCTGGAATCCGATTCTGGCTGGCGATGGCCGGCACCACGCCGTAGCTGGACTCCAGTCCCACGTAAAAGCGGTTGTTGTTCGACGATATGTAAGATGACATAAAACCGTTCGCTTTCTTTTTAGCTCGATAGATCCACTTCAAATGTCACTTTTGCAATCTGCAGAAGGTTCTTTCCCCCGTGCTGCATCGGCTCGTAAGTTGCTTCGTATCCTCCCGTGAAGAACGCTCCCTGGCCCCAGGTTCCACGGTTCGCATCAAGAATCTGGGTGATGGCGTCCACGTATAGCCGCAGCCGGTCCTCCAGCCCTTCAGTCCGATCTTGCGATACCCGCACTTCCGTAACCAATCGAATTTTCCCTGAAAAGGTCCGGAATTTCTCTGTAAGAAGATTTCGGGTCCGGTCTGAGTACACGTGAACCACCGGATACTTCACTGCCATGCTGCGCTCCGCCAGCGCCACTGGAACGTTTTGATCGATGACGCTTCCAGATGGAAGCGGCGCCAGTGCGACTCCGCTGTCGGCCGCCAGCATCGCCACCGTCGGACCGAGACCGGCGCTCGGGTCGGTCAATAAACCGACTACTATCTGCGTGACTACGCTTCCCGTTCGCGCCATCGCTTTATCCTCGCCTCAGCGTTCGACCGCCGATGATGAATATATCCGCTAGCTGCCCGCCTCCCACTGGACTTCCCGTCGCGAGCGCCGCCGCTACCGCAAAATTCTCGCCAACCGGGATCGCCGTCGTATTTTGCAAGGTTACAGTCGTCGATGAAAGCCCTATGTACGCATTGAATCCTGTCGCTACTGTTGGCGGAATCGGCATTCCCACCATCAGCACACTCGTCGGTGGCGTTTCATACGTAGTCAACTCGCTGGGCGCTCCTTCTTGCCCGGTCGCGGAGATCCAGGTCGTTTGCACGTAATAGATCGTCGCCGGATTGGTTCCCGGCACCACGCTGAAAATCGGTTGTGACGCTTGGGGAACCGGAATGAACGCCAGCCCGATTCCATATCTCATCGTGTCTTCCCGTGCATCTTTCGCAAGGTTTTGATACTCGTTCCACTTCGCCAGGTACCGGTCGTTCAACTGGTTGTTAAACGCGTCCCGATAGACGATCTCCAGCGTATGGAGCGCGTGCCAGCGCTTTATCTGGGGCGTCACCACCACGTCCGAAACGCCGATTCGCCGCCGGACATACGATTGTGGATCTGGCGTCCAGGCGTGATCTAGCAGAATGTCGATCACATCCTGGGACACTTCTTCCGTCGCGAGACTGAGCTTCGCTCCCAGATCGATTGCCTCCGTGCTCGCCACGTCGAGAATCGAACTCTCATAGACCTGCAGCGCGAGCGTATCGTTTGGATTACCATCGGTAAGCAGGGCCATATTCCTCGCGTTCTAGGATTTCCTCTGCGGCTTCAGCACGCTTCTCACGGCCCGAACGCTGCCGCCGGTCAGCACCGCCTGGGCGATTTTCCACGCCGCCTGTGTCTTTGCTCGGAATTGCGTCGCCTCGTCCGGAGTAGCCAACTCGGCCCTTTCTTCCGCGATCATGCGCGCAGCCAGCGCTCGCGGAATCTCCGCCTTCACCCCCGCTTTGCCTCCGTCGGGAGTCTCCCGGCTCACGATAACGACCAGCGGCTCTTCTATTCCGCTCTCAATCTTTCGAATTTTTCTATAGTATGCGCGCAAATCCATTTCTCACTCCTGATTTCTAGAATCGTGCCGTTGAATCGGAGTGGGCCGGTTTCCCGGCCCGTTGTTGCCTAGCTGTTCACCTGCACTCCGAAGCTGTTCCGTAGGACTCCCGTCCCGTACAGCACGTCTACCGTGAATTGTTGCGCCAGCGTATTCGGCTGATAGCTCATCGTGACCCGCATGCCGAAGTTCCCCAATTCTGCATACTCGGCGATCGCGCCGGTACCCGGAAGAGGTTGGGGCAGCCGCCGCACCACCAGACCGATAGCGTCCCGCGCGAACGCAAGATTGTGCGTCGACGCCGGGCTGCTTCCCGTCTGCGTTACAAATTGCGATCGGAAAATATAAAAGTCCTTCATTTTGCCGACCGCTCCATCCACTAACGCCCGCAGACCCGCTTCACCCGCTGTGTTGAACTCGCTGAACCGCGGGATCTGCCGCAGCGTCGAATACGTAGTCGGGTCCACCACCAGATATTTGGTGGCGCTCGCCGGAACCTTCTGGGCGAACAGCGTGGATTCGGCCGCGTCCACCACGGCTTCTGTAATCGGCGTTCCGCCCGTTCCGACTGCTGCGTTCGAGGTAAACATCGGGTACAGGGATAGCAGATCGGATTCGATCCGTTCCGCCAGTGCTACTACGGCCGGCTGCATGTACAGCTTCAGCAAGTCCGGCACGGCCAGAACTTTGGTTATGTCCGGAATCTGAAACGTAGCTTCTACATGGGTATTTAATACGATCTGGGCGTTCCCAAGATTTGGGTTCTGCGTTTGCACCGTCCCGCCCTCGGCGATGTTATTGGCAACCAGCGTCGGAGGAATTGGCACATTCACTGTGTCCCCCGCATGCGCCAGAGTTGGCTCGTAATCGCGATTCACCAGGTTCCCCATGACAAGGTTTCCCATGAGAGCTGGTAATGCGTCGGCTGCTACCAGCTTGACAATCGCGTTCGCTACATTTGCTGATGTAATAATTGGCATTCTTCTCCTGATTCTGAATGGACGGGTCTACCGTCCGGTCATCTCGCATGCGGCCTCTGAGCCGTTGCATTCCGTCGTGTGCGTTTTATTGGAGGCCGCGGAGAGTCTGCGCCGCAACTTTTACGATTTCCTGCCGCACTCGATCCTTCTCCTCGGCGCTCATTCCTGGCCGGATCCTATCCAGGTCCACGCCTGCCATCCCCGTCGAGCTTCGCTGTCCAGCGCTAGCTCCCGATCCGCCCGCCAGTCGCGCCGGCAGCAGCTCGGGATTTTCACCCACAAATTGCGCGAGATACTCGCGTATCTCCGCTCCGCCCTGCCCCTGTAGCTTTCCATCTTCGCTGCGGATAATATCGTCCTTGATAGCTTTGTAGGCCAAGTCGATCTTAGCCACCCCCAGCCGTTGCAGTTCCGTGCGTATCGCCGAGCTTCGTTCCGCCTCTTCCGCGATTGTCCGGTTCCGCCTATTCTCGGCTACCAGCTCGTTGACCCGCTGCTCCAGACTTTCCCGCCGCTTGCGTTCTTCTCCGAGTTCTGTTTTGTACGCAGGCTCCACTTTGGTCTGCTCGGCTTTTACGAATTCCTGAATTACCGCCTGAACAATCGACCGGACATCATTCTGTCCCTCATCCATGTTTCTCTCCTGTTCCCGGATCCTCGATCTCCGCCGCAATGCGGTCTTTCACGTCCTGCCTGGCATCGCACAGATACTTCAGCGCCAGTTTCTTGAAGATCTCTTTCTTAAGCGTGGGCGAATCCACCCCCAGGCCCAGCAGTTGCTGAGCGTCAGCGAGCTCCGTTCCGAAATCTGCGATGTCGAACTCGTCCATTCCCCCTATATTTATATCGATCTGGTCCTCGCGCGCCTCCACGATCGCTTTCAGAACGCGCCTGATCAGATCCTTGATGGCGTCTCCGTACGCTCGCAATATTTGTTGCGTAATCGACGCGTCTATCTGCTTGCTGATCCCGGACTGCCGGGGGCCCTTATCGAGCGACGTCCCAGCCTGCGGTACGTAGCACACCCTATAAATTTCTTCCTGCAGGCTCGTAAGATTATCTGCGGCAATCTGGTATACCTTGCCTTCCGGTTCGGTCCATCCAAATCTGTCCCCCGGGCTGAGCTGGATGTAGTAACTCTCCCCCACCATCTGGGTCCATTCACGCTCCGAATAAACCACCGGCATCGCGAACAATCCCATCGTCAGCGCCCATCCGAGCGCATTCGACTTATTGAAATGTTCCAACTGCAACAGCCCCGCACGATTCAGCAGCCACAGTCCGTCTGGTATCCTCAAGCGGAACAACGGCACTCGACCCAGCTTCGCCAGTCCGTGTCTTCCCTGGTCGACCAGCTCAACCGCGCCGCCGCCCACCCCGATCTCGGAGCCTCTGACCATTCCTAAACCGCTGCCTTCGCTCATCTGCCGATAAATTCGGAACGCCTGCTTGTCGTAGTACGCCCAGCGCGTCTCCATCTCCCAATCGGCATCTTCCACTCGATCTTTTTTGAGCAGCTTCGTCCGGATCACCACCCATTCGTAATTTCCCCGGTCGTCTAGACTCCAGTTGATGATATCGTCGGCTGCGTAATCCACCAGGTATGCCCGCGACGCTCCCAGAGCGTCTTCTTCGCCACGGCTGCCTGCTATTGAAGAAACTCGCGGGAAATCCACCAGAACAAAGCTCCCGCCTGTAATTAGACTCTCCACGAATTGCTTCCGGCAAAAATCCGTCAGGCCTGTGCCCTTCTGATCCACGTCCTCCACCAGCGAGGAATAGAATCTCTTGCTGCCTTCATCGTGACCATTGAAGACCAGCACCGGCTCACACCGGAACAGCGTCGCCGCGTACCAGTCCACAATCGATCCGATGTAGTTCTCGTAAAAAACCCGGCTCAACCGCTCCGCGTACACATCCGCCGGCTCTCGCTGCCTGCGAATCAAATAATTTTGCGCGTGCAGCTTGAGCTGCTCTCCGCCGGAGTACAGATGACGATATTGCCGCAACGTTGCCTTCCGTAACACGTATTCCGGATGTTCGCGATCGATATCAAACATTTCCCTACCTTCTTCCGCTAGATAAGTCGCAGTCCCTTCTCGCCTACGGTTGCTCCGCCCCGGCACTCCTGCCACACCAGATATCCCAGAGCATCCGACAAGTGCGTTCGCCGCGGATCGCGCTCCTTATCGACGATCAAGCTGTTCTCTTTGTACATCACCTGCTCGAAATCGTTGATCAACTCCTTGCAGCGGGGATGTACTTTCAACCCCCGCTCGCCTGCGGCCGATTCGAGCTTTCCGTTCATCAGCATCACTCTTTCCCGCACCGCTGGATTCGACTTCGGAATCTTAAATCTCACCGTTCCGTATGCTCCGCTTTGCAGAAATTCCCTCAGGATCACGATATCCGTAGTCCCTGTCGTCTGGAGTCGCGCTCCGGTTGCGTCCGCGTACACCATCAGTCCTGCCGCATGTCCCGGAAACCGTCTCGCGAACTCCTCACACGCGTCGCGCGTGCTGACCCGCCTCAGCACGATTTCATCCAGGACCGTCACCTTATCGCCGTCCACCTGCGCCACCACGGAACACATCGGATCCACATTAAAATCGAGTGCCCACATCAAGGGCCTCGTTGCAACCACTTCCGCCTCGGCTACATTTTCCCTTCGGTCGAACGCGTAATATACGCGGCCGACATGCACGCTGAGGTACTCGCCCAGAATCTCTTGCTGATAGAACCGTGCATCGTAGCTGCTCTTCAATCGCGCGTAGTAATCGGGAATCCGGTCCAGCAGAAAACGATTTTCAAACGGTGACGCGACGACCGTCTCGTAACCCTCCACTGGATTCGCTATGAATCGCTCGTGAACCCAGTCGAACCCCTTCGGCGTCCACACCGCGAATCCGCCCAGCCGCTTTGCCTTCGGGTCCCTCAGGCGCCCCTCCAACCGCAGCCACGCCTGTTCGCCCGTGTACGTCAGTTCGTCCAATCCAAACCAGGCCAGGTTGCTGCCGCGCAACCTCTCGAATTCCTCCACCGCGCGAAACAGGATCTTCGACCCGGTCTCCGGTAGCATCAGAGAGTTTTCTGCGCGATTCAACTCGTGCCGGATCCGGTTCTGTTCCAAGACTTCCAGAAATGCCGCCTGCGTGGCATCCCGCAACATCGGATATGTCGGGGCTCCCATAAGCCCCGTGCGGCCTGGATTCATATAACTCAGCCTGAGCGCTTCCTGGCACAGCGCCTGGCTCTTGCCCGATCCTATCGGTCCGGAAAATCCCTTGAACCGCGCTGCCGAATTATGAAACCTCTTTTGCGATGGCAGCGGGCTGTATTTTATTTCCCGGAGTCGGAGCCCGTCGCCTCCGGTTCCACCCATGTGACTTTGATCTCCCTCGGCTCGTTTTCTTCCAGCTCTTTCTGGAGCTGTACCAGCCGGATATAGTCCCCTAACGTCGCTTTCACACCGTCTGCGGTAAGTTTCTTCTCTACCTTCGCCAGGAGCGCCTTCACTAGTTCCGCCCGCCCTTTCGGGGGCGCCTTCAGTGATGCTTTCGCTGACGATCGCGTCGGTACTGACCCACTACCCGTCGGTACAACACCCTCAGTCTTTTTTTTTTGACTTCCTCTTTTATTTGGACCATTGGGGCTGAATTCCTCGTGGCCAAAGAGTAGCACCGTAGTCCTTTATCGGGACCTTGGCGCCGCGCTTTAAACAATAAAGATGGAAGGAATTACGGACTCGGATAGAACGTGAATAACGGTCCGCCGTAAACGTTAGCGGGCGGGCTCTGCTACCTGGGCGACTACGTCGTACATGTAGTGAACAAAGACGTATAATCCACTCTCTTTAATCCGTTCGTTGTCGCTGTGCATCGCATGTGTGACCAGATCCTCGGTGGGCTTCTCCGCGCCGATACCGTAGCTTTGTACGCCCCTGGCCCGCAGACCACGCATGTCTGTGGCCCCGGTCTGCATCCATGGCAGGATCGGTGTGTTCGGGTAATACTTTTGCTGTACCTCTTGGAGAGCGTGCCACATTTCCGTATTTGTCCCGGACGCAGCCGGCGGCGGGGCACTCGCCAACCTGCTGTTGCTGGATTCGATGGCCACTGCCGGATCGTTAATTACCTCGGTCATCATGCCCTTAAACTTATCCATATCTTCGTCCGGAATTGCGCGAATATCCAATGTGGCGGTGGCTTCCGAAGGAATCACGTTGCTGCGGAAACCGCCCTGAATGATATTCGGGCTGATGCTGGTGCGAAGCATCGAATTCATCTCAATATCGTTCTTCCGGTAATACGCCTGAGCCTCGGCGGTTTTAGATGGATCAAGCAATGCGTTGAGCCGTGCCGCATCCTCAGGAGAGCTCACAGCGGCTAGTTTCTCCACATAGGTCCGGGTCACATCGGTGAGATGCATCGGCGGTTGCCAGTTGCCGATGGCCGCAACCGCAGCGGAAAGGTGTACGATCGCGTTGTCTTCTCGGGGCATCGATCCATGTCCGGCGGTGCCATGAGCCACCAGGCGCATGCCTCGACCGACTTTCTCGGTTACCTCAACTTTGTGGTAGATGACCTTGCCGCCGACTGAACGGAAATCTCCGCCTTCCGTAAGACAGTATTCCGCATCAATGTCCGGCCAGTTGTGATTGATGATGTACTGCATACCGTAGGTGCCGTCGGGACTGCCGCCTTCCTCGGCAGCCTCGGCCACGAAAATCACATCGCGATCCAATTTGACCCCGCTTCGCTTCAGCAGCAGGATCGTCATCAGCGAGCCAACGACCAGGTCCTTATCGTCGATGGTGCCGCGGCCCCAGATGTAGCCGTCGATCAGCTCCGCGCCGAATGGATCATGCGTCCACTTTTCACGCTGCACGCCGACCACGTCGGTGTGGCCCATCACCAGGATCGGCTTCTTCGTTCCGTTGCCTTTCAATGTGGCGATAAGGCTAAGGCGGTTCGGATTGGCTCCCACGAGCTTTGTAGGAATTCCTTCTCGTTCCAGAATGCCCTGAAGATATTTGGCCGCGAGCGTCTCGTTGCCCGGTGGATTGCTCGTGTTGATCTTGATCAACGATGTGAAGTAATTGAATGTCTCGGCATTTACAGCTTTCCAATCTATAGGTTTTTGAGCGAAGGCTGCCGGGACGGAAAAGGCCAGCAGCATGAAAGAAACGCCGGAGCGACGGAATAGAGCCATAGGAAATCTTAGATTCATCTCAAGCGCGAAGTCAACAATCAAGGGATGACCTTAAAGAGCGCTTGCATTCCGTTTTCGAAATGTTCGTTCACATGGCAATGGAACAGCCAGGTTCCCAAGCTGTCCGGAATCATGTCGGCAACGGTCATTCCCATCGGCCCTAACTGCACCGTGTCGGTACGCATTTGACTTACCATCGCCGTCTGGCCATGCCAGTGTGCGCTGTGCACGTCCTCTTCGTTGCTATTGGCCATCAGGTACCAGCGGACTCGCTCGCCTCTTTTCATGGTCAGAATGGGCAGATTGCCCTCAATAAAACCGTTGATGCTATACATCAAATAAAGATTTCTGAACGCGGGATCGGACAACTTCAAATTGATCGACTGCGGAGGCCGCACCGCAACGTTCTTCTCATAATACGCACTGGATGTCTCGTCGAAGATGGCAAAGGCTGCAACAAATTCCCGGTCCACATCTTTAGGCGTGCCGTCGGGCTTAGCGGATCCCCTAGCGCTGATAATAATCGGCCCGATGAGCCCCGTGTTCATGTCCCTCGGTTCTACGAAGTGAGAATGGTACATCCACAGAATCGAGCTGGGATCGCCCGGCCCTGGCCCCGCGCGTGCCGGCACTTGCCAGGTGTAGGTATAAGAGTTGCCGGGCGGGATCCGATCGTCCGCCTTCTCCCTAGGGTCGGTGCCGTCATTATAGAGCGCGCCTTCGGAATCTTTCGCATAAAAAAGCCCGTGCGGGTGCATGTTGCAAAAAATATTGGTGTGGTTAAAAAAGATCACCTTGATTGTGTCGCCGACTTCCCCCCGGATGAGAGGACCGAGAATCCCCAAATGCTCCCACTGCCGCGGGCGTGGCTTCACAATTTTGAATGTCGCATCCGTATATTCGCGATATATGGCTTTAAGAAAAGTCGTTCGACGCTGGCCCTCGGCCGATTCGTTCTCCACTGCGGGAGTGCCGGTCAGGTCCCGGCCCCGAGGAGTGTAGTTCCATTGAACTTCATCCGCCGCGATATAGTACGTGCGCACTTTGCTCGGCGCCGAAACGGAGGAAACCGGTTTCCTCGTGCGCATCTGTGCCATGGAATTTGAAAGAACACTTAGGCTGAGAATCGCAGCCCGAAGAAGTTTGGCTGATGACATGGGGGGATTAGCGCGTCCAATTCTTTGCTGCGCCCCCCACCCTTTCGAGATTGCCGCTATCGTCAACCGCGCGGCTTAAAGCTGTTGTCCCCGCCGCCGATTGTGCTTGCCATTGATAACTCCATTGGTCCGTGCCCGTCGCGGGATGCCATGTCTTGCCGCCATCAATCGAAACCTCGACTCCCGCGACAACACCTCCGCCTGCATCCGAGGCCGTACCAGTAACCTCGAAAGCGCCGTTCGCTATCGCATGGGGACCACCCGGATTTACATGCGAGACCGGCGGCGTTTTGTCGGTAGATGCGGTCGTTCGCACTAATCCCGGCTGAATCGTAGCAGGTTGAGCGCCCATATCGGCCAGCAGATTCAGCGTCGCCTGTTGCATAGCGCGCACAGGCCCTTTCAGATCTACACCGACGCGAATGTCGCCGGAGCCCGCACGCTCGGGCGGGATGCCGGTCTCGGTATCGTGATTCGGATCGAGCCCCCACGCCCATTGCACCGTGCCCGCGCTGAATACCAACGCGCCGCTCGGGGCGCGATACAGCGTCAGATGATGAGTGGCCGTTCCTGGCGCGTACACCGTCCCGTAGTCCTGAATGTAAGGAACATTATTCACGGTAGTAGTTGACATCCGCATAAGGCCAGGCGGACGGAATCCGTTGTCGAGATCTTCGTTCCATTCGTGGCCGAGAATGCCGTAGCCGAACACTACCTGTTCACCAGGTTTGAGCGCAGCGACTTCAGTATTCCTCCAGAAACGCAGCTTCGCGAATTCCGCCGGAACGATCAGCGGGTCGTTTCGCCAGGCATTGACTGTAAAAATGGTTCCCTTAAGCGCGTTTTCGGGTTTCGGACCTTCAGGATTGAAAGGACGTGCGTCTCGCCACGTGCCGGTCCACACGTCGGGCAGCGGATCGATTTTGGCGTTAGCGTGCGTCTCCTTGTAGGTCACCATGGTCCGATAAGGCGTGTGAGAAGGGTCGGTGCTCGGTTCCCAGCGAATTTTCCAGAAGACATCGTTGCCGCTGAAAAACGCGAGATTCACACCTGCATCGCGCGCAGCCTCGACATTGGCGCGCTGCGCTCCCGACCAGTATTCGTCGTGTCCTACGGAAAGGAACACTTTATGATTCCGGATGAGCGCGCCCCGCCGATCGCTGTCCAAACCCGTCGAGTAGGTCACATCATATCCATTGGATTCGAGCCACCGCACCATCGGGTACTCGGCGTTAAACACCATGTTCACGGCCCGGTAGTCGCGAGTGACGTAGGGCCGGTTCAGGCTGACTTTGTAGGCGCGTTCCATAGGATGCGCCGCGTCGAAGCTGCCATAAGTGCTCGTGACTCCGGCTCGATTATACGATTCCCAAGTTGTGTCGGATGTCTGGAAAAGAAGATCGGCATGACTCGAGTCATCCCGGACGATGAAGTAAATATGGCTGGCCCGTGGCTCCTTCAGCGCATTTGCGAGCTTACCCAGCCCGAGCGCGCCGTAAGCATGCGGCCCTGGCTCCGGCCTTTCCGCAGCCCCGGGCCCGAGGCGAGCATTGTCGGGACGCCAGTTGGCCGGCTCCTGGTCTTCACGGACCAGCCGCGCAATATAGATCCCTGAAATCGCGTCCCGCGGCACCCCCCACGACGCCGATACGCTCCAGTTGCCGCAATCGTACAAGCGAACCGATTCGTCGATGAGACAGTCGGGCTGCTTCTGCGGGAGCGCGACCGACGGCTTCAGCGTGTCTACCAGACGCGCCCCGTTGCCGCCGTAATAACCGAGCCGGTAGATGTCGATCCGATAGGCCGTCGAGTCCGCGCGAATTTTGAAAGATATCGTCTCGCCGAGGTTGACGCTGATATCCGTAGCGAAACCTTGAATCCTGGGATCGCCCGAGCCGTTCACATCCCATTCGGTGGAAGGATTCCCGGGCTTGCAGTTCTCGGCAACAATTGCATTGGCCGGTTTTTCACAGGTTGCAGTCTGAAAGGCCGAAACAGGAACTGAAAATGCACCCAGCAAGACCGCGATGTAACCAGGAACGCTCGTTTTCGAGCACCACATCGTATTCTCCTTGTTTCTGAAGGCAATCTGCGTATCGCGCGCCAATCTTAATACATGAATCCCAATTAGGTCAAGACAACGCGCCTCTCGTGGCCACCGGACCCCACCTAGTAGCCCCTCGACCGTCCATAATAGTAAATTGGTCCGGGAGGGATACGTATGAAGACACATCTTTGCACGCGCAGCTTGATCGGGATTGGTATTGCGTTCCTCGGTTCGGCGGGTTTATGGGCGCAGGAATTAGGAAATATCACCTTTCCCACCTCCGGTAGCTCTGCCGCTCAACCGAAATTCATCGAAGGCGTCAAAGACCTTCATAGTTTCGCGTTTGATGAGGCCAGGGAAGCCTTCCAGCAGGCCGAGCAAATCGATCCCAATTTCGCAATGGCGTACTGGGGCGAGGCTATGAGCTACAATCATCCTCTCTGGGCACAAGTCGACGTGCCCGCCGCGAAAAAGGCTCTTGAGCGGCTCGCGCCCACAGCCGAAGGGCGGGTCGCGAAAGCTCAGACCCCCAAAGAGAAAGGTTATCTCGAAGCCGTCGATCTGCTCTTCTACGCGCCCGGGGACAAGTTGGCTCGGGACAATGCGTACTCTCAAGCCATGGCGCAGATGTATAAGAAATGGCCTGACGATAATGAAGTCGCAATCCTGTATGCACTATCTCTGCTGGGCACCGTTCGTCCCGGCGATCAAGGATTCAGGCGGCAGGCCCTTGCGGCGTCTATCGCCGAGAAAGTATTTCAGGAGAATCCGAACCACCCAGGCGCAGCGCATTTTATCATCCATGCATTTGACGATCCCGATCACGCCATTTTGGCTCTGCCGGCGGCCCGGGTCTATGCTAAAATCGCGCCGTCCGCGCCTCACGCGCTGCACATGCCTTCCCACATATTTTTGCAATTGGGCATGTGGCAGGACGTCCGCTCCTCTAACATTGCGGCCTACAAGGCTGCTGTGGCGGTCAACACCCGCATGCACCTTCCCGAGGGCCGGGAGGACTTTCACACCCTCTCTTGGCTGGAGTACGCGAATCTGATGCTGGGTAATTTCGATGAGGCGAAGCAAAATTTGGAGCTTGCCAAGCAAGCCGCCGAGCGGAATCCTAAAAGCAACGGCCTGGTTCAGCAGTACCATACCATGTGGGCTCGCTATATTCTGGAAACCGGAAAATGGGAAAAGATTCCGCTGAAGACTTCCACGGGTGAAGCTCCCGAATCTATGGAGGGCATGGCCATGGCGCCGATGCAATCGCGCTCTCCGGGTTGGGGTCCGTGGATATTCATCACCGGTCTGAGCGCAGCCAAGCTCGGAGACATCGCGGAAGCGGAGCAGGCGGCTAAGGAGCTCGGCGGTATGGAAGAACGCGTTGCTAAAGCCGATCCATACGCCGCCAAGATGGTGGCAATTATGCAAAAAGAAGTCGCCGCCAGCGTGCAACTGGCGAAGGGCGATAAAGCTGCCGCTCTGCAAACGGCGAAAGAGGCAGCCGATGTAGAATCGAACTTTACTGCCCCGTCTGGACCGCCGGAGCCGATCAAGCCGGCCATCGAATTCTACGGTGAGCTGCTTCTCGACAACGGCAGGCGTGCCGAGGCGGCAGCGGCGTTCCAGCAACAACTGCTCCGTACGCCAAACCGAACGCCTTCTGTAAAGGGCCTCGCGCAAGCCACCGGCAACAAGACCAACGACAGCATGGCCGCGCGCTGATGATTGCAACCGTCAACCCCGCTACGGGTGAGACGCTCCGCACGTTTAATTCGCTCACTGCATCGCAATTAGACGACAAGCTTGCGTGGGCGGCGGAGGCATTTCTAGCCTATCGCCGGACGTCTTTCCCGGACCGCGCCCGCCGCATGACGCGAGCCGCAGAGATTCTGGAAACCGATAAGGAAAAGTTCGGCCGCCTGATGACTCTGGAGATGGGGAAGCCGTTGAAGGATGCCATTGCGGAAGCCGCTAAGTGTGCCTGGGTGTGCCGGCATTATGCCGAAAACGCGGAACGACTTTTAACGGACGAATCCGTAAGGACGGACGCAGCGGCCAGTTTTATTCGTTATCAGCCCATCGGTCCGGTGCTTGCGGTCATGCCCTGGAATTTTCCGTTCTGGCAGGTATTCCGGTTTCTGGCCCCGGCTCTCATGGCGGGAAATGTAGGACTATTGAAACACGCCTCTAACGTACCGCAGTGCGCCTTGGCGATCGAAGAAATTGTGGACCGCGCAGAATTCCCGCGAAACGTTTTCCAGACGCTGTTGATCGGATCGGACATGGTGCAGCGGGTAATCGACGATCCGCACGTTAAGGCTGTAACGCTGACTGGCAGTGAGCTAGCCGGACGGCAGGTCGCGAGCCGGGCCGGCAGCCGGATCAAAAAAACGGTCCTGGAGCTGGGCGGCAGCGATCCTTTCATCGTGATGCCGAGCGCGAATTTGGAGCAGGCTGTGAAAACGGCGGTTCAGGCGCGCATCGTCAATAATGGCCAGTCGTGTATCGCGGCCAAGCGGTTTATTGTCGACGAGCCCATCGCGGATCAGTTTGAGAGGAAATTTGTCGACGCGATGCAGTGCTTGCACGTCGGCGACCCCATGGAGGAGAGCACCCAGCTTGGTCCTCTAGCAACGCCGGAAATCCTCGCCAGTCTCGACGCCCAGGTCCGGCAATCGGTCGAGAAGGGTGCGCGCGTTCTTACCGGAGGCAAGAAACTCGACCGCCCAGGGAACTACTATGCCCCAACCGTGCTGACGAATGTTCCGAACGACTCGCCTGCTCTTCGTGAGGAGTTATTCGGGCCGGTCGCTGTCATTTTGCGCGCGAAAGGCATCGCCGATGCGATTCGTCAGGCGAATGAAACAGACTTCGGACTAGGCGCAAGCGCATGGACTCACGAGGAATCCGAGCAGCGCCAATTTATCGAGGAAATCGACGCGGGAATGGTTTTCATCAATGGGATGGTCGCATCGGATCCACGGCTTCCCTTCGGCGGCGTCAAGAGCTCGGGCTATGGCCGGGAGTTGGGCGTTTACGGCATCCGCGAATTCGTGAATGTGAAGACGATCGTGGTGAAGGCTTGATACTCTGGATAAATGATGCGCCTGTTGCGTAATTCACTGCTTGGAACTTTGACTTGCCTCGCGGCGGCTTTCACCGCGTCCGCGCAGGAGCCTCTTCCGGCCGGACCCGGAAAGGAACTTGTCGAGAAGACATGCAGTAGCTGCCACAGCCTGGACGTTGTGACTGGCGCGAAACAGAATAAAGACGGCTGGGCCTCCACCGTCGACGATATGCGTACGAAGGGAGCCCAAGGCACAGACCAGGATTTTGAGGTAATCGTTAATTATCTCGCCAAGAACTTCTCCGACTCGCTCTCCTCGGAAAAGATCAACGTCAACACAGCCACTGCCAGCGAATTGGCGACGGGACTCGAAATTTCGACGAAGGACGCCGAGGCGATTGTCCACTATCGGGGAGACAAAGGCAACTTCAAAACGGTGGAGGATCTGGAAAAAGTGCCGGGTATCGACGTTGGCAAGATTGAGGCCCAAAAAGATCGGTTGACCTTCTAATCGAAGTGTCTAGATAAGCGCACTCTCGTGCAAAGATCCGCGGGCATCCATCCAGCAGCGATATTTTGTGTGAACTCCGGTGCCCTTCTTGAAACACGCGTCTGCTTCAAGCATCCGAGCCTGGTCGGCCTCTAGGACCAACCGCTTGGCTTCCTGCACGGCCTGGCTGAGACCCGAGCACATCAGATCCGGATAGACCTTCCGGACGCCGTCATCGTGCCGTTCCCTCACTCGAACAAAATATTGCATTTGGATACCCTTTCTACAATCATCCGGCGTTGGACTATCTGGAATATTTCGGTGGAAATTCCAACCCTGGCCATCGCGCGGCAAACATTTTCGCGTGCGTGTCGCACACCTGCTCTGGATTCGAGCTCTGCGTCGCGTTCTCGCCGTGGAACTGATAATCCGTTTCCCAAAGCGCGGGTTTATCACAGTGATCGCATACATTTTTCGCATTCGCGTGTATAGGCGAAATATGATGACCGTAAGCTTCTGGCACTATAACTATCTCCTTATTCATCTACGACTGTGGCTTATTCTGTATCAAGAGGCTTTGCCGTTGGTATTGGAACGGGAACTCTGGAGCCTGATAGTCTTTGGCGTAGTTCTCGAATACTCAACCGCCGAGCGATATTCCGCTTCCGAATCCTATGAAAGCGAGCTTTGTCCCCGTGCTGTCTCGACATAATTAAGAATACCACGTTTTAGCGTGCGTGATCCGATGAGCCGCTAATGAAACTTCTTCTTATAGAAGAAATCGATTCCGAAAATACCATTTTCATCGCGCAGCGCCACTGCGGACCACCGCGGGCTCAGCGCCCATTCGACGCGCAGGATCTCCGAATTCGATTGGCTCAAATCCTGCGTATAAGTGAAAGTGATCTGCGGAGTTACCTGCTGCTGGAGAGTGAGGCGCGCGGTCGGCAATGAAGACCCAGGATCGAATGTCGGGGAAATTTTGAGCTGGCTCACGCCGAATACCCGCTGCAGTCGCGAAGCGACCGGACTCGCCACCGCTTGGCCGATAATCGCGGACTCCCCCATCTGGCTGACAGATTGGTCAGCTTCAGGTTGATGCGCCGCAATAGTAGGATCGGGCGGAGTCTTACCAGTCGCGAGCAAGGCCACGATATCGTCAAATTTCAAGGGGGGATCGGACGTATAGGTCAATTTCAAATCGTTGATAGGACCGGAGATCGTCAATACCACGTCGACACCCTGCGCCGCGGTTTCCAGACTAACGTCCAGAACCGGTTCAATGCTGAATTGATTGTAAAAAGAAATCGCGCCACGATTTACCGTGTATTTGTTCCCGAAGAAAACCAGAGTTCCCGCCGTTATATTAATTCTTCCTACTATGCCTGGATTTGCGAGCGTGCCGTCCAGTGTCAAGTTGGCCGTGGCCTGAAGACCCTCTGCTAAAGTCGTTTCAAACTGCACGTCGGCGGCCGTCTGAATGCGAATATTGAGCCGCATACCAGCCAGAGGCCCGGTCGAACTGGACGAGGCCTCCGGTGGCGCGCTGGAGCCATAGAGCATGGTGCCGAAATCCGTCTGCGCGCCATATCCTACCCGTTCAATGGTGACGTTTCCTCCCAGCACGCTGCGTTCGCTGCTCCCTGTAAGAGTCACGGACGCGCTGGTGACGACGGATACTCCCTGGTATCGTGAGCGGACATGACTGGCGCTTCCGCGAATTTCATACGTGCTCATGGAACCGTTAAAGCCGGCAAATCCAGTGAGCGAAACCTTCCCTCCGCCGGATTCCGCGGTAAGATTCTGAATGACCGCGTTCGTGCCGCTCAGCAGGACGACGCCGTTGGCATTGGAAATCCCATTGGGCCAACTGGCCAGATTGACCGATGCGTTCTTCAGTTCCAATTTTCCGTTCATCTGAGGGTGCGCAAGCGCCCCGCGAATCGTGCCGTTGAGCGCCACGCTTCCGCCTGAATAGATGTCGCGATTGAAATCTTTAAGCAGCGCCAAGTCTGTATTGGCTGTCGCCGTAAAGTCGAGAGGACTTTGTCGGTCAAATGCCAAGGTTCCTTTCAATGCAATGTCGGTGTTCCGGCCGGTCAAGTGAAAGTTCTGAAGTTGAACCGTCGAATTCTCCAGATGGGCGGCGATCGCGCCTTGGTTCTGAAGTGTCAGGACCTTTGCATTTGTGCCTGGCCGAATCGTGGAAAGCTCCAGCCGCGATACCTGTAAGTCGCCTCGCAGATTCTTCAACTGCGTGGCCGGTCCCGTGACGTTGACTTGCCCCTCCAATAATCCGTCGAACCCGGGCGCGGTCTCCGCCGGGGCTTCTGAGAAAGCCCTGAACCCCGAATAGGTCACGTTCGCAAAAGTGAGCTTGGCATCCACAGGATAATCCGGCTGGAGACGCAATTGACCGCTGCCATGAATCGAACTTTTCCCGAGATCGCTATCCAGATTAAAAGACACATCGTTCTGTTTAGTCTCACATTTAAAAGTGACTCCGCCAAGATTTTGCCGGTTCAATTCAATTCCCGTTACCCCGCCGTTGGCGTCCAGATGCGAGAACCGGATTTGGCGCTCCCCGTTAACTTGGGAAAAATCGGCCGAAGCGTCAGCTGCTAACTGCGCGATGCCGGTCAGCCCCGGCTTGATCTTTTTCACATACTGCACGCGGCCCAAATCGATCCGCGAGTTCTTAAGATCTGCCTCGATGTGGCCGCTGCGAACATCAGTCAAAGAACCCGATGCCGGATGTGAAAGTGACGCAGTCAATTCCACCTGGCCTGCAGGGCTCGCCAGCCTGAGATTGGAAATATTCACGAGCTGATTGGTATAGGCGATGGTCCCTTCCACCTGATCCAGAGGCTCGTTATAAACCACAGCCTTGGCCAAATTAAAGCTGACGTTCGCCCGAGGATCGTCTAGAGTGCCGGAAGCGTGAGCGGTCAGTGATAAAGTGCCGCGCATTTGCGTATCGTTCGGGGCAGCGAGCAGAAGGACTTTTTCGATTTGCAAGCCCCGCACGTTCGCTTCCAGAGTAGTCGGATAGTCGTGGGCCAATTCCGTCTGGCTCGCCAGCACGATGCTTGAACCGCCGAAATCGGAGTCCAAGCGAACATTTAGATTAGACGAGTTGGTGCGTGCGGAGGCCGTGAGATTTCCATAGTTCTGATGTTGGTCCCGGAGAGATGCCGCGCGCAGGTCAGCATTGACAATCGAAGGTACAAAGGCGATTTTGCCGCCCGCCCGCTGCAGACTTCCAGACACATCCGCGTCCAGATTAACAATGCCGGCGAGACCTGGCCGCCGCGCCTCAAGTGTCTTGAACTCGCTCAATTGGATCTGGCTGGTCGCGGTGTGAACGTGAATTTGGCCGGTCGTGAAGCTGTCCCGTGGATGATTGAACGCTCCGCGCACGTCGATGCGGCTGGCCCCGGCGGCCAACTCCGCCGAGGTAAGATCGATCCGCTGATCGGTGAGCGCCACCCCCATCTGGAGCCGATCAAACGGTTCTCCATAAGCGGAGCCGTTCGCCACCGTCAACTCCACCGACCCTTGCGGATTTCCGACCGTACCCCTGATCCGTGCGTCGAAATTCAGCGCGCCGCTCGCCGGCACACTGGATTCGCCCGCCAGCGCGAGAACATCTGCAAGATCGCCGTTGTGTATGCTCGCATTCGCAGCCAGCGGCTGGTTGGGCGTGATTTTCCAGTCCGCTAATCCGAGGGAACCGGAAATATTAGCTTGAAGTAACTTGCGGTTCAACGCTCCATTCTGAAGGCTCACGCCAGACGGGGACGCGGCCAAATCCGCCGTCAGCTTGTCGAATCGGCGCTGTCCGGCCTCAAAGTTTGTCAGACTAAAACGACTCGTAATATGAGGCGCTCTCAAAGGTCCATTTACATCGGCGATCAGGTTCGCCGTGCCGCCTGTCAAAGTGATTGGGAATTGTCGTGTTGAAGGCGAGGCCAGCGCGATCGCCGGAAGAAAGTCATTCAAATTGCGCGAAACCACCTGAATTTCCGCCCTTTGGCCAATAATCCCGGATAAATCGACTCGCGTATGTGGAAGCGAGACCTGAGAATGATCGATCGAGATCGCGTCCCGAGCGCCATCGTAGCTGAGGTTAATTTGCCCTGAAATCGGCATCCCGGGTCCAGCCGGCGCGATGTCGAGCTGGCTACTTGCGTCAATTCCCGTGAGGCCGGGTGAATTTAAATTCCCGCGCGCTTCCATAGACCCGGATAATATTCCTCCATAAGCCGCTTGCGCCGAACCTGCCGCCGTAGTTAAGGACTGGAGACGAAGCGCACGAAGATTTCCATTAATTGTGAATGCTGCCAAATCTTCAACACGCGCATCCGCGGTGACCTCGCCGCCGAGAGCTGAAACTCGCAGGCCATTTACCGCGATTGTTTTGGGATCGATGTTGAAAGAGGAAGCTACTCCAATTCCCGCCAAATGCGACTTGCCGGCCACAAACGCAAGATCGCGCGCATGGATGCTTCCGGAAACCTGATAATCCACCGCACTGGTGAACCTGGCGCGACCTGCAATATTCACATCACCGCGCGGCCGCACCGATAATTGGAGCAGTTGTCCCAGTTGGTCCAGAGATAGATTCCCCTTAAATCCGGCTGAGCTTTTTCCGGATGAGTCCCGCAGCGCTCCAGCCAACTCCAATTGGGACTGGCCCAGCACGACTCTTGCATTCTCTATCTGGATCGATCCCTGATCCATCCGCATGCCCGCGTCAAAGTCTATAGCAGCGGGGCCATTTCGCTGCAAGTGGATCGGAATATCGAAGCTTGGAACTAACTCGTTGAGCGCAAGGTGTGCTGAGACGTTCGTCGAGATAACGGGAGAACGGAGATTCTGCATCGTTCCATTCACCGCCAGCCTCGATTGTGGAGTTTCAATACTTGCGTACGCGATTACGATTTTGTCCTTTTCCAAAGCCAGCGGTATGACGACCTTGGCGTTCAACGGGGGTCGCGCTCCCGAAGCCAAATAGAGCGGGTCTATGGAAATCTGACCCCGATAGCCTGGTGTCGCCGGATTGTAATCCAATTGAGCCCGAAGGTTTCGGCCGCGAGCGCTGAACGGGATCCTCTGATTTAGGTACTGAGCGGACCCATCTCGAACCTCGAAATCGCGAATCGCAAGGTTTACAACGGTAGAGAGTCCATTGCCGCTCGACTTTGTTTTCGGCGTCGGAATATTAGTTTGACCATTGGGGAAGACAAATATTGTCGCGCGGGGCTGCTGTATTCCCAGATAATCGAGCTCGATCAGTTTGTCCCACTTCGGAAATAGTCTCATCCTCAATACAATTGCCGACGCTTCGAATAAGGGCGCGCTGGATGGAGGCTCTGTTCCATGAATTACGAATCCGGTGATCTCTGCGCCTCGGCGCAAATCGAGATTGAACGTCTTCATCTCGACTTTTCCGCCGGTTGCGTCCTCGACGTAGGAAATTACCTTGCTCCGCACATATCCTCGGAACCATTCGCTGCGAACTATCAGGACCAGCGCTATAGCGGCAATCGCCACCAGCCCCGCCAGCGATGCCGCGACGATCAGGAAGATTTTTTTGGGCTTCGTCATTCGAGAGACTTCTCCAGATATTCAATTCGTGTTTCCTCACGGGTTTGCTTCAGCCACTCGTCAAACAATCCGTTGACCCGTTCCCCTGTGATCTGTTCGATAATCTGAGGTCTCAAATCGTTAAGGCCGTTCGCCTTTGGGTAGGATGCCGCGAGAGCGGCTCGGTGCGAGTTGTAGTAATTTTGGATATCGTCATCCGTTACCAGCACCTGCGGCCGAAATCTGGCATCGATGAAGCGCAGCACGGTCATCTGCCAGAGCAGCCTGTCTTTCAATTCGGCGTCGCTAATGCCGTAATGGGCTAGCGCGCTCCTATACTGCGCCTCGGTCGGAAAGCGATCCTTCTTGATCTGCGCGATAAGACCCGCCGCTTCGCTCTCCGGCGCGACCGGATATGCTCCCGATTGAATTTGCTGTCGAATTAATTCCTGATCGATAAGACGGCTCGCCGCCTTCTTCCGCGCCGCCAGGCTGAAATCCGGTTCTCGGCGATTCAGGAAACTTGTCACTCGAATATCCCGCGTGATGTCGCTGTCCTTGACGACTCGCTTGCCCACGACCACCGCGATCTGATCGATGATCGTGCCGGTTAGCCCGAGGCATGTAACTGCGAGCAAGATGACAACGTGACGCATCAGAATGTCTGCCCTATCGAGAAAAAGAATTGGAAGTGACTGAGGCCTTGCGGAACCGGCGTGCAGACCGCCGGCAATTGGGATGAAGGCAGATTCGGATTGCATTGCAGAAGCTGCTGGTAAGTTCCATTGAAGCCGACGAACCGCGGAGGGTTGAGGCCGTAGGCGAAGTCGGCCCGAAGGGGCCCAATCAGCGTTTTGTAGCGTAAGCCGAACCCCACCGCATGTACCATGTAGTCGAAATCCTGCAAATTACGCTGATGGAAGCGGAATGAAATGTTACTCACGTCGGAATAGACATTCCCCGCATCCCAAAACAGAACCCCACCGATGTTTTCCCCTAACAGCGGAAATCTCAATTCGAGATTGCTGAACAATAGAGCATTGCCTCCTAGTGGGAAACCGGTGGGCTGCGTCGCTGTTCCGCCAGGACCGGCGGGAGTTCCGATATCGCGGGGGCCCGCTTGATTCTCGGGAAACGCGCGATCGGAGATGCTGCCGCCGGAGAAGAAGCGTTCCGGCAACGGCACTGCGTCGCTCGAGGTCAATCCATTCGTGTGGTAGGGAACGATAGCGCCGAAAGTCAATTGGCGCGCCAGAACCAGATTCTTCCCGATCTGGTAATAACCGGCATTACGGGCCAGAAGTCTGGTGAAGTTTCTTTGCGACGCAAATACGCTGGACGCCAGCCCCAGGTCCACGCTGGTGTACGAGCCTCCGTGCGGATCAGCCGGATTATCGCGGTGATCCCGAACCAAATTGCCCGATAGAATCCCGATCCGTACCGGCTGCACGAGTTGAGGAATCAGCAGCGCTGGAATGACTATATTGGTGACGCTTACCCGGCGATACTGGAAACGCATCAAAGCGGTGATCGCCCTCGAAAATTTCTGTGAAATTTGAACTGACGCCTGTTCCCGCCGCGATGAAAATGTCGTAACATCGCGCGTCAGATCATAAAGGCCGCTAAAGGTGAGCGTGCGGCCCTCTTTGTTATTCAGCTTCGGGAAGAGATAGCTGAGGGCCGCTAGTTGTTCGATATTCGATAGACGCGTCTGTAGAGCCAGAGTGTGGCCGAGGCCAAACATATCCAAGCGATTTACGTTTACCGATAAACGCGGGCTGAAGCCCGTCGTGCCCGACGGTGTTGTCAGGTTGTTCGATGTGGCTCCGATCCGCGCGATTTGCGCACCTACTCCCACGTTAATTGTGTATCGGCTAGCCTCATTAAAATCGAAGATGACATACTTGTACGTCTCGCTCCCATCGGGATTCTGGATGGCCGTGTCGACCTGCGAAAAGATCCCGAGCTGATACAGCTCGCGTTGCGCTTCTCTAATTGCAGCCTGAGACAGCGGATCTGCGCTTTGGATCTTAATGTTGTTCTCGACTAGCTTTAAACGCGTGTTTCTCAGGCCGGTGATCAGTACGTCTCGCACGAAGTTATGTGGACCCTCGGTGACCGAATATCGAAGGTTCACCTGGTGCGGAGGTCCCGCGGGGCTGGCGCTCGACTGGAAAGTCGCGCTTGGAAAGCCGTGGGAATTGCACAAGATCACTAGAACGCTGGCATCGATCGCCACGCTGGCATCGCTATACGGCTGTCCCGGCTGCGAGGCGAGCGTGCGAAGAATAGCATCCTTGTCCAGGTCGTCGACGCCGGTGAGATCAAGACGCGCGACGAGCCATTGAGCTCCTTCGTCGATGGAAAAAATGACCGCGATTTGTTGGGGCTTCCCCTGGTAGTTGTTCACCACCGAGGAGGTCACGCGGGCGTCGCGGAAGCCATTCTGCTTGTATAAATCCGCGATGGTTTGCTCATCCTTTCGTCGAAAACCGTCGCTGTAGCGCCCGTGCCGGAACCGGATCGAGCTGGGCTCCAGAAACATTCTCTCCCGAAGGGTGCCCTCGGTGAAGTACCGGTTGCCGTGGATCTCGATCCGTACCAGTTTCTGGCGCACGCCCCGGCTGATGAAATATTCGATCGTCTGCTCATCCTGTTGGGGCGGAAGCTCGCGGAATGTCACATCCACGTCCGGATAGCCTTGAGATTGAAAATAGTCGCGTAGATTGCGGGCCCCTTCCACCAGCAGATCTTGGTCGACTCCACCCTCCTGATAAATCGGAATGAATTGGGTGAGCTTACGCTTGGAGACCTTGGCCTCCAGCGCTTTGATTTCGATCTTCGGCCCGGCATTAATATCGAGCGTGGGCTGAGCGCGCCCGGTGTCATGGTCGTAGTTGAGCGATTCGAGCTGAACCGACGCAGTCCGCCGGTCCATATTCTGGTACTTCTTCGCGACGCCCTCCACGCCTTTCGATGTAAGCGACTGCGTGACCTGCCTCCATCGATGAATGATGACCACGCGCCATCCCGTCGCGCGAATAATGGCGGCGTCGGATAGCGACTTCGTGTCGCCATGAATTACAGGCATCTCGTAGCGAGCCCGCTTTCCCGCATTCACAACTATATTGACGTTGACCTGCTGCGGGTCCGATTCGCTGTTCTCCAGATGTACGGTGGACTCATACAGACCGTTGCTGATGAACAGTTGCTGGATGTTTTTCTGCGCCTGGTTCAGATCCTCCGGATGAAATGGGGTGCCCAACTGGAGCTGGGCTGCGTTGCCAATCTGCCCGCGCGTGGGAGGATTGGACACCTTGCCGCTCGTCCCGACGTGTCCGACAAATCGAGCGTTCTTCGTGAGAAAACTAATCACGACTCCACCACTCCCGGGCTCGGCATCCACCTGAATGTCCTCATACCGCCCCGTGGCATACATACGATCGATCGATTCGGCGACGTCGGCGGAGTGGAGCGCAGCGCCAGTTTCCAGAATCTGTACCCGCTTCAGATCGCTGGGCGCGAGAGGCTGCTGAGCCGGTTCGTATCGAATTTCAAGAATCCGCTGGCCTTCAAAGCTCGGGGTTTGTGGGAAAGCAGGCTGGCTGAAACCAAGCAGAACGAATAACGCCAGAAGGAAAAAGCTTCGATCACACAGGGATGTCCCCGAAAGGCGGTATTCCGGCATGTTACTCACCAATGTGGCTGCTAGGTCCCCGATGCACGATAGACGCCTGCTTCCAGTGTCTTGTTTCAGAAAACGCCCGTGATCGGTTGCGCTCCAAAATCGAAAGAGTATAATCGTCCCATGAACGCTATTGAGCTCGAACAATATTGGCAGCATGATCCGCGCTGGGAAGGCATCCAGCGCCCGTACAAAGGTGAGGACGTTGTCCGGCTGCGTGGGTCAATCGAGATCGAACACACGCTCGCCCGCAGGGGCGCCGACCGCCTATGGAATTTGTTGCAAACCGAACCCTATTTACCCACTCTGGGGGCGCTCACCGGCAACCAGGCCGTCCAGCAGGTGCAGGCCGGGCTCAAAGCCATCTACCTGTCCGGCTGGCAAGTCGCCGCCGATAACAATCTTGCCGGGCAGATGTACCCGGACCAGAGCCTCTATCCTGCTAACAGCGTGCCGACGGTCGTACGGGCCCTCAATGCCGCCTTCATGCGCGCGGACCAGATCCAGACGCGGGAGGGCGGCGGCGATACCTATTGGTTCGCCCCAATCATAGCCGATGCAGAGGCAGGGTTCGGCGGACCGCTGAACGTCTTCGAGCTCATGAAGTGGATGATCGAGGCAGGCGCCGCTGCCGTGCATTTTGAGGATCAGCTCGCCGCTGCGAAAAAGTGCGGGCATATGGGCGGCAAGGTGCTCGTACCCATTCAGGCTTTTGTCGAGAAACTAGTCGCGGCGCGGCTGGCCGCCGATGTTTCCGGCGTGCCCACGCTAATCCTTGCCCGTACCGACGCCGATAGTGCGCGGCTGCTCTCCGGTCAAGCCGATGAACGCGATGAGCCATTCCTGACCGGTGAGCGCACCCCCGATGGATTTATCGGATACACGGGCGGACCTGCGGCCGCGGTCTGCCGAGCCAAAGCCTACGCTCCATACTGCGACCTCATCTGGTGCGAGACCTCCAAGCCGGACCTCGAAGAAGCCAAAAAGTTCGCCGACGGCGTGCACGAGGAGTTTCCCGATAAAATGCTCGCCTATAACTGCTCGCCTTCCTTCAATTGGCGGCGAAAACTGGATGAAGCTACCATCGCCAAGTTCCAACGTGAGCTGGGCGCGATGGGATACAAGTATCAGTTCGTCACCTTGGCCGGTTTCCACTCCATCAACCATCACATGTTCATGCTCGCGAAAGATTACGTGGCGGAAGGAATGTCCGGATACGTGAAATTCCAGGAGCAGGAATTCCTGGCCGCCAAGCTGCACAAATTCTCCGCAATCAAACACCAGCGCTTCGTAGGCACCGGTTATTTCGACGACGTCTCCAGCACGATCTCCCGAGGACTGACTTCGGTGCAGGCGCTGGCCGGCTCGACCGAACAGGAGCAGTTCACTTAGCCACGATCACGGTATCGCCGCGCAAGATGAAACCCCGGCTCGGATCCGGCAGCGCCAGGCGAACCGAAAAACACATCCCCGGCTCGATTCTCGTCTCATCATTGGCCGCAAGCATCGGCAGCTCGGTGGGCGTATTCCCGATGCTATGCCCCAGCCCATATGGTTCCACGATCAAGCTCCCAGCCATCCTCGCAAACTCAGCAGCGGTACGGCCAGGTTCGAGGCCCGCAAGGATCGATTGGAATTGTTTCTCGTGAGCTTCGTCCCAAAGCACCTCAAAGGTTCCCGATCCGAGGATATAAGTCCGAATCGCCTCGCACCAATAGCGTTCCCAAGACGCGCCCAGATGAATGAAGACGGTCTCGCCTTCCGCAATCGCCTGATCTTCCGTTGGACGGAATGCCCATCCGGATTCGCGAGGCCTACCAACTAGAACCCGCACGTCTTCCGCTCCCTGCCTGCGCGCTTCGCGCATGAGATAGGTCGCGATTAGCGATTCGTTCGGAATATCAAATCGTCTTGTGCCCAGGTCGTCGAGGCTTCGATGGACAATCTGCGACGCACGCCGCAGCTGGGCGATTTCGCGAACCGACTTGATTGCGCGGAGCCGATCGATAAAAGGCTCTACGTTCTTAAGAGCGGCGCGCCCGAGTTCAGCGGAAAGGCTCTCCCATTGATGGTACGGCATCATCTGCCGAATTCCCGCTAGCCCCACGGTCGCGTTCAATAGATTTTCCTCCGCGAGCGCGGATGCGCACGTAGCGGCAATATCCCCACAGGGCCGCGTATCTTCTATCCAGGTGGTCGCCTGGGCCGCGGATCGCCCCCGAGTCGATCCCTGGAACATCAGGACCGGTTCGCCTTCGCGCGGTAACAGCACCATCACGGCGAACGGCAGTTTGGGCGTGTAATTACTCAAATACGTCGGATATCCGCAGCCATCGAGACCGTTGCCGTATAGCAGAAGCACGTCGATGTTCGCACGCTGCATCTCCGTGCGCATTTTCTTAATGCGATCCTGAAACTCCTCGACCGGCATATTGGCCCGATCCCAAACATCCCGGCCGAGCCTGAGTGTAGGTTGGAGCGTTTGCATTCAGCCGCACAGAGGCGGGCGGCCGCCTCATTACATTTGAGAGTACCGCCGCCCGCCTTGGTTGTGCGGCTGTTATCTAGGAGACTTGTTCACGTATAGTTTCGTCTCCGTATGCGACAGGCGCTCGGAACCGGTTGCCGTTACGAGATAGCTCTCACCGCAAGCGAGGTAACCCGTCTCCGGCAAATACTGATTCGGGTGCACCACCACCACTTGATTTTCGAGCAGCGGCAGGCGTGTCTCAGCGTCGAGCGTGGCGCCAGGCGCAACCGAGCCTACTCCGAATCCATGGCCGCGAGTCCTCATGTAGGGAGGCCTACAATACTCACCGTAACCCGCTTCACTGAGCATGCCGTCGATGGTCGCCGCGATGATCGAGGCCGGCTCATTCGCCTTCACGCGCGCCACGGCTGCGTTCCATGCGTTCAGCAGCAGTTCGTATTTCTCAATGAGCACTGGGCTCGGCTCCCCGATCGCAACCGTGCGGCAGAGTTGGATGAATTGTCCGTGACACACGGGGGTGATCTCTCCAATTACGACGTCTCCGCGTTCGATTTTTCGATCGGTTGGATTTCGCATGGCCGTGTTATGCGCTCCCGAGCTCATCAGGATGAAATTATCGTCTGCGCCCGCGCACCGCATCGCGTATTCCATTTCAGCAACCAGCTCGTATTCGCGAACGCCTTCCCGCGCGAACATGCGAAACGCTTCGAAGCCGATGTCCGCGACCGCAGCGGTCTTTCGCACCAGATCCAGCTCCTCCGGAGACTTCGTCTGCGCGATAATCTCGATCAGTTCGTCCGCCGTCTCCACCTGAACCTCCCGATTGAGCGCCTCGCGAATACAATGCGGCATCTCCGCGCCACCGGCCAAGCCCACTGAACCGGAGATTTTGAAATCGTGTAATGCGGCGACCAGGGCTGCTGCGAAATCATCCGCGCTCCGCACGTCGTCGATCCAGCTCAGGCGTTGTGCCCGGCAGGCGTCCCAGCCCGGTTGAATCAGAAGAGCGATTTCACCTCTACGCGAGACGAGGGCCGCATTGTTCGGACCCATGGGAGGGAAACCCGCGAAATAATGGAGATAACTCGCGCGCAGTATATTGCAACTGCCGTCGGAATAAACGATCAGCCCGTCCAGCCCGCGCTCCGCAAGCAACTTGACCGCCTGTTCTAGCTTCCTGTTCTCGATCACTGCCGCAACTCCCAAATATTCGGCACGGCATCCTCGGCATTCAGATTCCTTACTTTGAAAATGACGCTCGCAAGCGCCGGAAATTTGCGAGCCATATCGTCCCAGTCCAGAGGATTGCGAGCATCGCCGCGCGGATAGAGAACCTGATGACGGAATCGCCGGCCGGCCGCCTTGATTTCTATCTGCGACGGCCAAGCCGCTGGATAATATCTTTCCAATGCCGCGCTGCGGCGGACACGCACCTTGCTCATCAAATTTCGCACACGCGCGCTACGAAACGGAGGCGTCCGGTGCATCTCAGCCAATCGATCCGGGGCAAGCAGCGCGAGCGCGATCTGGTATTGCACGCTGACGACCGACTCCATTCGAGTGCCTGGCGTTTCGGGATGATCGATAACCCATCGCTGCTGCTCGGGAACCCAAACCACAATCTCCTCGATCGATGCCAGCTTGAGCTTTTCGACTGATACCAGCTCGCGGCATGCCTCCACCGCCGAAAGCGCCTGGCGCGCGATCGGATAGGGTTTCAAGCCGATTTGATCGAAAAGATAGTCGTGCCCAAGTCGATCCAGCAATCGCCGCCGGGAAATTGCGACACCGGCGATTCGGCCAGCGTACTTTTCCAGCATATCGCCGCAGCCGACAAATCCTTCTCGCGCCGCTCGTGCAGCGAACACACCATTGGCTGCCGCAATACTCAGTGTCAACCAGCGGGAAGAGGTTGCATCGCGCGCGGGCGTGGAGCTACCGGTCGAAAACGCGAGCGCGGTCGACAACACGCCGGCCGTCTCCTCTATGCTTAGTCCAAAAGCTCGAGAAGCCACAGCAGCGCTTCCGAAAGCAGCGGCGAAATAAGTGGGCCAGATTTTCTTCCGAAGAACGTTAGGGCCGTCTATCGCGTAGCCGAGGCGGATCAGCATTTCATATCCGGCCGTAGCTGCCGCGCCAAATTCTGCCCATGTGCGCAACTCGCCGGCCACAGAAAATGCCACCGGCACGACCACCGCCCCAGGAGTCGTGCACGACGCCAAATGTATGTCGTCGATTTCGGTGCAGCGGACTGCCGCGCACTCCTCCGCTAATCGCCCTTCCGCCAATCGCCTTCCCACGAGCAGCGCGCCGAGTGTATCCACGACATGTAATTTGAGCCGATCCTGCCGGTCCGGGGGCGGCTCAGCGAGCTCGCGGCTCTGAATAAATTCCGCGAGCGCCACCAGCGTATTCATCGCCGCTTAGCGCGCAACCAGGCTGTGGCCGCAGCATCGACGTCGAATGTTCCCGGCCGGAAGACGACACCGTAGCGCTCGTGGGCTGCCCCCGCCGAGACGTATCCTTCGAGCACGTCCCTGCGCACCCGATCGGGATCGCGCAGCAACGGATCGCCCCAGCCTCCGCCGCCGGCTGTGGCGATGATCGCTGTGGCGCCGGCCGGCACCATATGACGAATCACGTCTACATGATTAAACGCCAATTCACCGGGCATTCGCAGAAGGCTATCAGAAGGCAGGCCGGGCTCTCCGCCATTCAATCCCCACGGCGGAAAATCATGGCGGCCGGTATCGGCGAGAGACCACGCTCCTTCCACCAGTCCTTCGACTTCCGTCTCAATGCCCAACCCGCCTCGGAACTGCCCGGGGCCGCCTGAGTCGCGGCGCAATTCCCGGCGATGGAAGAGAATGGGCCAGCGGAGCTCCATTTTTTCGATGGGCGCGTTGTGAACGTCCCCCTGACATACCGAAACTGCGCCAGATTCGCCATCCTGCCCAAGACGCCCGCCCCAGCCGCCGCCTTCAATGCTTTGCGTGACGAAACGCTGCCTGGTCACCGGGTCGACTCCAAAAAAAACGACCGTCCCGCCCAGCACACCCATATGCGCGGCTGGAATTTTATCCGGCAGAATGGGCGCGAGCGCGCGAAGGATCGTGTCCACGACCGTCGGCAGCGTCCGGCTCCAGGACGCCATCGGCGCGGGATGGCGGGCCATCATATAATTGCCTTCCTGGATAGCCACTTTCAGCGCGCGGAACGCGCCTTCATTCACCGGATCGTTCGGCATCGTAATGGCCTTGTAAGCGATCAGCGGCGCGGCCAGGGTGCGCGCATTCACGGGCTGGCGGCGCTGCAAAGAGCACTCTGTAAGATCGATGGTCATGTCACCGCCTGCGATGACAATCTTCACTTTGATGCGTAGCGGCTCGTTGTTGTCGAGCGCATGGCCGCCAAACAGCGATTCAGCCTCGTACACGCCGTCCCGCAACTGCTCCACGGCTGCGCGGCAACGCGCTTCGGTTTGATCGAAAATGCGCTCGATTGCCGATTCAACCGTCGCGCGCCCATAACGTTTGAGAATCTCCTCCAGCCGCCGTTCGGCAAGACGGCACGCCGCGATTTGCGATTTCAGATCGCCCATGGACGATTCCGGGAAACGTATGTTGTCCCGAATAATTCGCCAAACTTTTTCATCCAGCTCGCCGGCCTCATAGAGCTTCACCTGATCAAGCTGCAGTCCCTCAATCCAGGGATCAATGGCGTGATTGCCCGCGCCGAACCCAGTGCTGACGCCGCCGACATCGATCCAGTGGGCCCTGGTGACAGCGAATCCGCAAAGCTCGCGGCTCTCGTCGAAGCAGGGCGTGTAGACCATAATGTTGTTCAAGTGCTGGCCCGCCACACGCTGATGATTAGTGACGATCACATCGCCCGGATGGAATCGATCGCGCCCATAGCGCTCCATGCCGTCGCGAATCACGACGCCCAAATCCGCGACGAAATGCGAAACGCCGCCAGTATTTTGGGAAAGAAGCCGCCCGGCGGTATCGAGTAATCCGCAGCAATAATCGCGCACCTCGTAAATCATCATGTTGTAGGAAGTGCGCTGCAACACGTGTGACATTTCGTTGGTAATCGCGGGCAGAACATTGCGGATAACTTCGAGGGTAACCACATCGAGCATGCTAAGAGTCCTGAATATGAATCAGTAGTTCCCCGGATACGGCCACTTTGGCGCGATCTCCCGGGAACAGCACGGTTGTGCTCGCGTATTCCTGAATAATCGCCGGACCCGCGACGCAGTTTCCAGGCCGGAGCCGCTCGCGTTGCAGCACGGGACAATGGATCGGGCGCTCGGCATCTTCAAAAACAACGGCGCGACACGCGATCTGCGGTTCGCCGCTCCCGGCCGGAGGCGGCGCGGTGAAGCCATCCCGATGCTGGCGCGCCGCGATGGCGGTCAAACGGATGCTTACCAGCTCCAAAGGCTGCACCGGATCGCTGTATCCGAACTGCCGCTGATGGAATTCATTGAACGAACTTCGGATCGTTTCCGCGTATTCTCCGTTGAAGAGCATGGGAATGATCGGAATGGGAATCGAAAAATCCTGCCCGGCATAGCGGACTTCAACAAAGTAGCGGAATGTGGTGAATTCTGCAGCGCGCTCGCGCGCGAGCGATTCCAGCTCGTCAGAGATTCCGCGCAGCTGGTTGAAATCGGCGCCGGTCAGCGGCTTGTAATAAGTGCGGACATAATCGTGTCGCAAGTCGGCCATAAGCATTCCCGCTGCTGAAAACTGACCCGGAAAATTCGGAACGACGACGGTCGGAATGTGGAGCGCTCGCGCCACTTCCACCGCATGCAGAGGTCCCGCGCCTCCAAAAGCGACCATCGCGAAATCGCGCGGGTCGTAGCCGCGCTCAACCGATACCTGCTGCACCGCGAGCGACATATTCAGCACGGCAATCTTCACAATCGCGAGAGCCGCCCCGACTTCGGACAGTCCCAAAGGGAGAGCAATGCGGTTCTGAATCGCAGTGCGGGCCGCGCTCGAATCCAACATCATTTCGCCCCCTAAAAACCCAGCGGGATCGAGACGTCCCAGAATCAGATTTGCATCCGTGACCGTAGGCTCCGTGCCGCCCCTCCCATAACAGACCGGCCCGGGTTCCGCGCCCGCACTGACCGGTCCCACGCACAGCGAACCCACCTCATCCACACGCGCGATGCTTCCGCCGCCTGAACCGACTTCGACCGTGTCCACTACCGGCAGCATCATCGGATGGCCTTCGGCGTACCCACCGATGTGATAGCCATGCGACATGGTCGGTTCTCCGTCACGAATCAGGTTCGTCTTCGCGGTGGTCCCGCCCATGTCGAATCCGATAATGCTCTGATAACCTAAACGGCAGCCGGTTCGCGCTGCTGCGATAAATCCGCCGACCGGTCCGGATTCGAGCATGGCCACCGGCAATATCTTAGCTGTGGATGGAGCCATGACGCCGCCGTTTGATTGCATGATCAAAATATCGCCTTCAAATCCGTGGCCGCCCAACATGCGCTCGAGTCCATCCAGATAAGCGCGGACCTTGGGACCTATATATGCGTTGAGAACCGTCGTCGAGATTCGCTCATATTCGCCGTACTCGCGTAGAATCTCATGCGATAGGGTCACGAAGGAGCCTGGTGCATGTTCCGCCAGCAGTTGGCCCATCAGTTTCTCGTGGGCCGGATTGCTCCAGGAATGGAGGAAACAGACGGCCACGGACTCGACTCCAGTATCAGCTACGCCTTTCGCGACGCTCGCGGCTTGACTGGCATCGAAGGGAATTCGCACATCGCCGGCGGGACCCAGGCGCTCCTCGATTTCGAAGGTAAGATGGCGCGGCACCAACGGCCGCGGCCGTTTGAACCAAATATTATAGGCTTCCGGACGATTTCCGCGTCCGATCTTGTAAACGTCGCGCATTCCGCGAGTGACGATCAGCACCGTAGGTGCGCCGGTGCGTTCAACCACGGTATTGATGGCCACCGTCGAGCCATGGACGACTGTATCGATCGCTCCTGGGGGCAGGTGAATCTTGTCGAGACAGTTCAGGATTCCGCGAGCGAGATCGCCGGGCGTGCTGGAACTTTTCGCGCTGACCAGGCGCCCTGTAGTATCGTCGTATCCCAGAAAATCGGTAAACGTGCCGCCGATATCTACAGCGACGATGAGGGCCATATCCTAAATCCCAGGACCCGTGCGCCAGAAATCGAGCCGCGCTTCAAGGGCGCTCAAACCCTGCGTACAAATCACGCCCAGGATCACCACCACTGCGAGCGATGCGAACATGTCCGTCGTCTTCAGCAATTGGCCATTGTACGCGATGCTGTATCCTAGGCCCGCGCTGGCGACAAATAATTCAGCGATGATGACTCCGGTAAGCGCGCGGCCGACGCCCAGGCGCAGTCCCGCGACAATCATCGGAACCGAGGCCGGCAGCGCGATCTTCCACAGCAGATCGCGCGGGCGCGCTCCGAAAGACTTGGCCGCGAGAATCAGCCCCGGATTGACGTTCTTGATCCCGGTGAGCGTGTTAACCGCGATGGGAGTCACCGACAGGAGAAACGAAATCGCCGTCACGGTGCCCGATCCGAGGCCCAGCCGAATTACAAAGATCGGATAAAAAGCGATCAGCGGGGCCGAATAGAGAAACCAGATGAAGGGATCCACGATATACTCGATCGTCCGATACCAACCCGCGACTATCCCCAGCACCAGGCCGGCGACTACCGCCGCGCCAAATCCAATCGCGAATTCGCGCAGGCTCACGATGAAATTGCGCAAAAGCTCGCCCGATTTTGCCTGCTGAACGAGCGCCGCCCCTATGGCCGTTGGCTCGGACGTGAAGAACGGATTGGCCCATCCGAGGCGGACCAGCGCTTCCCACCCCGCAAGAATCGCTGCGAATGACAATATCCCCAGCAGCAGCGGCGCGTAGGATCGAATCCGCATTATTTTCGTAATCGTTCCTCGAGCGCTCGCACCGCGGCGGTCGCAGTAAATCCGAAGATCGAGACCAGCACGACATAAAACACCAGATAATCCGTTCGAAAGGCGGAGCCATATTGCATAATCTGGTGGCCGATACCGGATTGCGAAACGTACATTTCCGCGACAATCACGCCCAGCACTCCACGGCTGATGCCCAGCCGGATACCGATCATCGCCGCCGGCAACGACGCCGGGAAAATCACTTTCGTGAAAATATCGCGCTTTTTGGCGCAGAAAGATCGGGCCGCGAGCACGAGAGAACGGTCCACGTCCCGGACGCCCGCAATGCTGTTCACGATGATCGGGATTACCGCGAGGACAAACACGACGGCGATTTTCGATCCCATGCCGATTCCGAGCCACAGTATAAAAATCGGCAGCAGCGCGAGCTGCGGCGTAGCATAAATCGCCATCACGGGAGGGTCCAGCAGATAACGTAGCGTCTGAAAACTGCCCAACAGCAATCCGATCGGCAGGCCCACTGCTAACGCGGCGGCCAGACCCAATATGAATTCCGCAAGGCTGATAGAAACATCGTGGAGCAACTCCCCGCTCCTGATAATCTCCGCGCTGGCTGCGATTACCCGGCTGGGTTCGCTCGAATAGACGACATCGACGAGATGCATCCGCGGCGCGATTTCCCAGCCTATGAGAAAAATCGCAACCGCTGCCGTGGACACAAAAGCGCGGCTAAGCAGCCAGGACCGGGTGTGAGCGACCGTGATTTCAGCCATGGGGAGCTACGATAGCGCCTTCGGTTTGCATCCCTCCCATAAGGTGAGTACGAATGCGGCGCCGGTATTCGATATATTCCTCTCCGTCCAGCATCTCGAGCGTCCGCGGGCGCGGCAGATCGATCGAAATCGTCTCGACGATCCGGCCGGGACCTTTGCTCATCACCACCACGCGATCGCCCAAAAAAATAGCTTCATCGATGCTGTGAGTCACGAAAAGCGCGGTTTTCTTGTCCTGCTCCCAAATTTTGAGAAGCTCGTTCCCCATGACTTCTCGCGCCTGCGCGTCGAGCGCACCGAATGGTTCGTCGAGCAGCAGAATCTCGGGATCGACAGCGAGAGCACGAGCGATACCCACGCGCTGCCGCATTCCGCCCGAGAGTTGATGCGGTCGGTACTGTTCGAAGCCATTCAGTCCCACTAAGCTCACATAGCGGCGCGCTCGCTCATTGAGATCCTCTCCGCTCCAGCGATGCAGCTCGATCCCGAAGCGGACATTTTCGAGCACGGTCCGCCAGGGGAGCAGAGCGAAATCCTGGAATACCATGGCGCGGTCCCGCCCCGGCCCGGAAACTAGGCAGTCATTCACCATGACACGGCCGGCCGCAGGCTCGATCAAACCGGCGACGGCCAGAAGCAGACTGCTCTTCCCGCATCCGCTCGGCCCCACGATGGTCACGAAGGTTCCCCGATCCACGTCGAGGTTCAAATCGGCGACGGCGATGAAGGTTCCGAAATCTTTCTTTTCCGAGCCTGGTTTTTCATACGCGATAGTCACGCCCTCCACGCGAATATGCGGCGGCGGGAGAATCTTCGCGGATCTCAAGACACTGGCTTCCATTGATCGTAGGTATCGGCAAACACCGGCGTCCAGTATTTTTCGAGCGGCCAACGTTGCTTAAATCGTCCGGCCCGGATGCCCATATCGAAGAATACCTGGAGCCCTTTTTCGCTCGGTAGCCGGCCATCTTCGTAGAGATAGCCGATGAAATCTTCATATGTCGGCCCAATATATTTCGGGTCCATCTTGACGCGCTTCACCAGGGACTGCTCGGCGAGCTGCTTATCCTGTTTCGCGAGCCGCAGTCCCAGGATGTGCGCGCGCAGCAACGCTTTCAGCGTACCCGGATGATTGCGAATGAACGATTCGGTCGCGGCGAAGGTGTGATACGGATAATCCGGCGCAAGATCCTTCTGGCTGAAAATCATCTTGTATCCCTGATCGGCCGCGATGAATGTATCCGGCGCGGCGAGCACGTTCACGTCGAGCTGGCCGGCCCTCATTGCGGCCAGGCGAGTGGGCGAATCGCCGCCTTGAACAATCTGCACGTCTCTAGCCGGATCGAGCCCGTTCGCTACCAGGGCGTAGCGTGTCAGAAAATCGGTCGACGAGCCAAACTGGGTCACGCCAAAACGCTTCCCCTTAGCGTCCGCGATGCTCTTAATCGAGGGAATCGCGTACCAGGAAAAAGCCGGAACATTGAACCCTCCGTAAAACGCCTTCAGCGGCTGCCCGGCGTCGATTCCGGCTGTCACCTCCGCGAGCGATACGACACCCACGTCAATCGATCCAGCCACCAGCGCCTTGATCAGATCCGAACCGCCGCGGAAGTTCAGCAGATCCACCTGCAGACCTTCCTTCGCGAACAGTCCTTGATCGACTGCTACGTAGAGCGGAAGATAAGTCGCCGTCGTCGACACCAGACCGATATTGAGATGCGTCTGCTCTTTACCCGGCGCACGGCTGCACGAAGACATCAAGACGGCGAGCAACAATCCCAGGATCGTTTTCATTCCGGCCTTTTAGTGGGAATCTCTTTATCTCCCCGCGAGCGCACATAAGCCCGAATCGTAGCGTCCCGAAGTTTGTAAATATACTTGACGACGTCCTCGGTGCTCATCATTTTGGCACGATCGTAACTCTCGTAATGGACGAATTCCTGCAATCTCCGGCGCCAGCTTCCGCCGAGCTGCTGACGCGGATAGCCTACCGGAATAATGGTGTGAAGACTGAGCAACGCCGGAACGCCGAGGAGTTGTTTGAACGGCTCCTCAATATGGATGGAGACCCACTGCGAGGCGAGTCCTAGAGAGGCGGCCGCCAGGTGGATGGCCGTGGAGGCGTTCGATAGCGCGTCCGTCAGATGAGTCTGATGACGGCCCGGAGTGCTCGCGCCCGATACCGAAGCCATCTGCCGCCGCCCATCGCCCAAAACTACAATCAGGGCCGGCGCGGCCGACCAGCCCGGGCGCGATTGAAGCTGCCGATACTGTTCTTCGAGACCGCCCTCGATACGGAAGCCGGGATGCCGCAGCTCCCACGGAAAGCGCTGTTCCAGCCAGAAATTCAGCTCGTTGATATGTTCCTGATAGGCGTGATACAGCGCCTTGATCTTTTCCTTATTCTGAACCACCACGAATTCCCACGGCTGGCAATTCGCGCCGGACATGGTCCAGCGGGCCGCCTCGAGAATTCTTTCGATATGCCCGTCGGGAATCGGGTCCGCTTTGAAGCCCCGGCAGGTGTGCCGGCGTTTGATGAGCGCCATAAACTGATCGTATGTTTCGGTTGCTGGACCGGCAAGATCAGCGCCGTTCTGACTCATCGTGAATTATGGTAACATTCCCTACCCTTGACGCTGATTGTTCGCGGTGACACAATCAATCCGAATGGAGGCCCGCAAACTTAATGAATACTATTCAAGGATTTAATCGTAGAAACTTTTTTGGAACGGTCGCCGCAGCGGCCGGTGCACTCTCGTCGTTTGCTCCAGACGCGCTGGCGGCCGAAGGATCTGTCAATCCAGGCAAATACGACTTCGATACTCCCTACAATCGCGTCGGTTTTGACGACTATAAGTGGGACGGCGCAATGGAGGAATTTCACACGAAACAACTGATCGCGGGCATGGGCGTCGCGGATATGGATTTCAAAGCCGCGCCCTGCATCGGCCAAGCTCTGGCCAAGCGATGCCAGCATGAGAACTGGGGCTATATGGTGATGCCCAAGTCTTTTCCCGAGGGCCTAATCCGATGGAACAAACAACGCTACGGCATCGACATCAATCCGGATTTGCTGGGGATCGCCACCGGCGTGCATCCCGGCCTGGTCGCGTCGCTGCAAACGTTTTCCCCTCCGGGAAGCAAGGTCCTGCTGACCACTCCCACCTATAACGGGTTTTACTTCGACATTAGCTACTGTAAGTTAAAGCCGGAAGAGAGCCCGATGAAGTTCGAGAACGGCCGCTACGCGATCGATTTCGAAGATTTCGAACGGCGCATCAGCCCTGACACCAAAGTGTTCATTCTGTGCAACCCGCAAAACCCGACTGGCAACACCTGGTCGCGCGAGGATCTCAACAGGATCGGCGAAATTTGTCTCAGGCATAAGGTTGTGGTCTTGTCCGATGAGATTCACTGCGATTTCGTCACCAAGGCCGGGAAATACACGCCCTTCAGCACGCTGGAGAATAGGGACGTTGTAAACAACAGCTTGACATTCAAAGCCGCGAGCAAATCGTTCAGCTTGGCGGCCATGAAGTGCGCCTGGTTTTTTTCCACCAACCCGGAATATTTCAAGGCAGTAAGTTCGCGCAACCGGGCCGATCTGACCACGCTCGGCATGATTGCAAATCAGGCGGCGTATGCCGAAGGCGAGGATTGGCTGAATCAGTGCGTATCGTACATCGATAGCAACCACGATTACGTTCAAAAATACGTGAAGGCCAACATGGAGCCATACTTTAAACTCGGCGCCAAACCTCAAGGCACTTATCTGGTGTGGGTAGATGTGACCGCGCTCGCCAACAAAATCGGCGCGAAGCAAATGGCCGATGAAGCCGACCGGAAGGGAACGAACTCGTACCTGGGAACCCTGATGGGAGAAAACATACCCGTGACGCCGGAGGATATGGTCCAAGCGTGGCTGATGAAGAATGCAAAGGTTTACTTGGTTCCCGGACCTTCTTACGGTTTAGGCGGCGCGAACCACATGCGGATGAATATCGCGACTTCCCGCAGAACCCTTGAGGCGGCCCTCAACAGCATGAATAATGCTTTGAAAAAAACGTAGCCTCTAACCGTTCGGACCTCCATTCTGAAAAGCGCCGGATCTGACCTCTGGCTAACACTGGGGCGATCAAATCCGGCGCATTTTTTGCCGACTGCCGACCACGGTGTATTCGCCCCACCCTTGACACTGATTTTCCTGGGTGGTATAAACGATCCGAATGGAGGCCTTTAGCTAATGAAACTTTTTGAAGGAATTAATCGTAGAGGATTTTTTGGGTCGGTCGCCGCGGCGGCCGGTGCAATCTCGTCATTTGCGCCAGATGCGCGGGCAGCCGAAGGGTCTGTCAGTCCGGGCAAGTACGATTTCGACACCCCTTACAATCGCATCGGTTGGGACGACGTCAAGTGGGACGGCGCGATGCAGCAATTTCACGCCAGCAGCCTGGTAGCAGGCATGGGCATCGCGGATATGGATTTCAAAGCCGCGCCCTGCATCGGCCAAGCTTTGGCAAAACGAATGACGCATGAGAACTGGGGCTATTTGACGATGCCTAAGGCCTTTCCCGAGGGCGTTATCAGATGGAATAAACAGCGCTACGGCATCGACATCAATCCCGATTTGCTGGGGATCGCCACTGGCGTGCATCCCGGACTGATTGCCTCGCTGAAAACTTTTTCGCCTCCGGGCAGCAAAGTCCTGCTGACCACGCCTACCTACAACGGATTCTATGGAGATATCAGCTACTGCCATTTAACGCCGGAAGAGAGCCCGATGAAATACGAGAACGGTCGCTTTGCGATCGATTTCGAAGATTTCGAACGGCGCATCAGCCCGGAGACCAAGGTGTTCATTCTGTGCAACCCGCAAAACCCGACTGGCAACACCTGGTCGCGCGAGGATCTCGGCAGGATCGGTGAAATTTGTCTCAAGCACAAAGTCGTGGTTCTGTCCGATGAGATTCACTGCGATTTCGTCACCAAGGTAGGGAAATACACGCCCTTCAGCACGCTGGAGAACAGGGATGTCGTAAACAACAGCCTTACGTTCAAGGCGGCGAGCAAGTCGTTCAGCTTGGCGGCCATGAAATGCGCCTGGTTCTTCTCCACCAACCCGGAATATTTCAACGCAGTGAAGGCCAACAACCGGGCCGATCTGACCACGCTCGGTATGATTGCAAATCAGGCCGCGTATGCCGAGGGCGAGGATTGGCTGAATCAGTGTGTGTCTTATATCGATGGCAACCATGACTTCGTTCAGAATTACTTCAAAACGCAGATGTCGCCTTTGATCAAAATCCCCGCTAAAGCTCAGGGTACGTATCTGACCTGGGTGGACGTCAGCGGGTTAGTCGACAAAATCGGCGCCAAGCAAATGGCCGAAGAGGCTACTCAGAAACGAGCGTCTTCCGGGAGTTCTTCAGGGAGACCGATGAGGCCAATTACGCCGGAGGCGATGGTCCAGGAGTGGCTGATGACGAATGCGAAGGTCGACCTGAACCCCGGAACTTCGTACGGCTTGGGCGGCGCGAATCATATGCGTATGAACATCGCAACCTCGCGGAGAACCCTTACAGCAGCGCTGAATAGCATTAACGACGCTTGTAAGAAGGCGTAACTTTTTAATCTTTAGCCTCCATTCTAAAAGGCGCTAGACTCTCCCTCGGGATCGTTTAGCGCCTTTATATTTTCGGGCTTCAAAGCTCCAGAACATAACCGCGCTTTCCGACGTTGCGAGCCTGGGTCGAGCCCATCTGTATCGCCACCCCTTCAGCTTCGTGAATATGCCCGCAGAAGAAATGCTCGGGCTGATATTTTTCGATAAAATCGCGAACCGAGCGGCTGCCCGCGTGCAGACCCTCCCGTATTCGATCTAACGTGGTATCGAGCGGAGGCGCATGGCAGATCAGCACCAGCGGCTTTAGATCCGCGAATTTTTGAAGCCGCGCGGCCAGCTCTTGCTCGCTATATTCACCTGGCGTATGGAACGGCGTCGGGCTTGAATATCCCAGTCCCGCGATGTGTACGTCTCCTGTTTCCAACGTCGCTCCGTGGAAATTAATGAACCCGAACCGGTCGCAGAACGCGGCGATATCTTGCTCCGATTCGTGATTTCCGGGGAGGACGTATATGCGACCCGCGCGGCGCTTTAAAATTTCGCCCATTTGATCCAAGCCGCGGGCCCAACTTACCAGGTCGCCGGCCGCGAAGTAGTAATCCGCCTCGATGTCCATCAGCTTTTCGAGGGCGCGAGCGTCATTATGAATGTCGGAAAAAATGAGTGCGCTGGGCATCAGTTATCATGATAAATAGAAGTCTCTTATTCATGCCGGAATCCCCCACTCCCAGTGTCAATAGCTGGCTCGAAGACGAGCTGTATCACCAATATCTATACGACCGGAAGACGGTCGATCCGAACTGGACACAGATGTTTGAGGCCAACGGGCACGTGCTCGACGGTCATGAGACGCTGGCAACGAACGGCGCGCCGGTCATTCAGAAGAATCACGACACCCCGATGGTTCCCGTCTCGCCCGGCGATCAGCTAATCCCTTTGCGCGGGCCTGCCCTGCGCATCGCGGAGAACATGACCGCCAGTCTGACCATCCCCATCGCCACCAGCCAGCGCGTGATGCCGGTGAAGGTGATCGATGAAAACCGGCGCGCGATTAATCAGCATCGTTCGCTGAACGGGCAAAGCAAGATTTCCTATACGCATCTGGTGGCTTGGGCCATCGTGAAAGCGGCTCGAAAAATTCCCGGCACTAAATCAGGCGTATTCGGAGAACGCTCAGGAATCTTTCCGCGTCACGCCACAGCCACGTGAACCTGGGAATCGCGGTGGATGTGGCCGGGAAGGACGGCTCTCGCTCCCTCAAAGTCCCTTCCATCAAGAATGCGGAGGGAATGAGCTTCACGCAATTTCTGGCCGCCTATGACGACCTGGTGGCTCGCGCGCGCGAGAACAAGCTCACGGTTTCCGATTTCGAGGGCACGACGATTTCTCTCACCAATCCGGGCACGGTCGGCACGGCAGGGTCGATTCCCCGGCTCATGCCCGGACAGGGCGCGATTATTGCGACCGGCGCGATCGATTATCCGCCCGAATACCGGGGCATGCCCGAGGATGCGCGCACGTCGCTCGGCCTCAGCAAAGTGATGACGGTGACGTGCACCTACGATCATCGCGTGATTCAGGGCGCGGAATCCGGCATGTTTCTGGGCCGCCTGCAATCGCTTCTCGAAGGCGAGGACGGATTCTACGACGAGATTTTCACGGATCTGGGAATCCCCGAGCGGGCTTTTCGCTGGGAGCCGGACCAGGCTAGCCGCTCCGCTAATCAACTCCGATCCGATGAAGCAGGCCGCGGTGGCGCGGCTGATCCAGGCATGGCGGGAGCGGGGGCATCTGGTGGCGGACCTCGATCCGCTCGGAAGCACGCGGCCTCCGCAGCCTGACCTCGATCCTTCCACCCATGGTCTGACTATCTGGGATTTGGACCGCACCTTCCATGCGGGATCGTTCGGCGTCGCAACGCTGCGCGGACTGCTGGACCGGCTGCGCCTTACCTACGCGGGTAAGCTGGGCGTGCAATACATGCACATCGACGACCCTGCAAGAGCGGAGCTGGTTGCAGCAATATATGGAGCCCTCGGCCAACCAGTGGGCCATCGAGACCGCCACCCGGCGGCGCGTGCTTAAGAGCATCCTCGAAGCTCGAAGGTTTCGAATTGTTTCTCGACACGCGCTTTAAAGGCCACAAGCGCTTTTCGCTCGAAGGCGGCGAAGCGGCTCTGGCGATTATCGACGAATTGCTCGAGCGCGCCGCAGCCGGGGGCGTGCAGGAGAGCGTCATCGGGATGGCGCATCGCGGGCGGCTGAGCATGCTCGTGAATATTGTCGGAAAGAGCATGCTCCAGCTCTTTTCAGAGTTCGACGGCGATCTCGATCCCGATTCGGCGGAAGGCTCGGGCGATGTGAAGTATCACCTGGGCGCATGCGGCGTGCGCCACACCTCCGGACGGAAAAGACATCACCGTTTCTATCGCGTTCAATCCCAGTCATCTGGAAGCGGTGAACCCGGTGGTCGAAGGATTGGTGCGGCCCAAGCAGGATCGACTGGGCGATGAAGCGCGCGAACGCGTCATTCCGGTGGTGATCCACGGCGACGCCTCCATGGCGGGCCAGGGCGTGGTGGCCGAGACTATCAATCTATCGCAGATCGCTGGGTACGATACCGGCGGCACGATACACCTGGTGATCAATAATCAGATCGGATTCACCACCAACCCGCAGGAAGGCCGTTCCTCGACCTACTGCTCCGATGTCGCCCTGGCGGTCCAGGCGCCCATTTTCCATGTCAACGGCGACGATCCCGGAGGCATGCGTGCGGGCGACGCAGATGGCTTTCGATTACCGCCAGCGGTTCCATAAAGACGTTGTCGTCGACATGCTGTGTTATCGCAAGCACGGCCATAACGAGGGCGACGACCCGAGCTATACCCAGCCGATCCTCTACCGTAAGATTCGCGAACAAAAATCGGTCGCGCAGAAGTATGCCGCGAAGCTGGAGCGCGATGGCGTAGTGACCGCGGCCGAAGTCGCATCCTGGCGCGAAGAGCAGAAGAAGCGTCTCGATGACGTTCACCGCGAAGCCCAGGAGCACAAAGAAGAATACGAATTGCAGGAGTTGAGCGCCATTCCGATCGAGGCGATCCCGACCGACCATCCGCCGACCGCGGTGGAGCACGGCGTGATCGAGCGGATCGTCCAAGGCATCACCACATTTCCCGCCGATTTCCATCTGCATCCGAAACTCGCCGCCTTCCTTCAACGCCGTAGCGAGGCGCTCGAGGGCGGCCACATCGACTGGGCGCTCGCCGAAACTTTGGCTTTCGGCAGCCTGGTGCTGGAGGGCACGCCGGTGCGATTAAGCGGACAGGATAGCGCGCGCGGAACCTTCAGCCAGCGCCACGTCCAGTACCACGATTCGGAAAACGATCGCGTGTATGTTCCGCTTCAGCACCTGTCGCCAGACCAGGCGCGCTTCGACGTTTACAACAGCCCCTTGAGTGAGTACGCGGTGATGGGTTTCGAGTTCGGCTACAGCGTGGCCGATCCGCTGACGCTGGTATTATGGGAGGCGCAGTTTGGCGATTTCGCCAACGGCGCGCAGGTGATTATCGATCAGTTCATCGCCTCGGCCGAATCCAAATGGGGCCAGCCTAGCGGTCTGGTTCTGCTGCTCCCGCATGGGCAGGAAGGTCAGGGACCGGAGCATTCGAGCGCGCGTCTTGAACGCTTCCTGCAACTATGCTCGGAGAACAATATGCGCGTCGCCAACTGCACTACGCCGGCGCAATATTTCCACCTGCTTCGCGGGCAGATGCACGGCGGCCCGGACCGGCGCGGGTTGCGGAAGCCGCTCATCGTGATGACGCCCAAGAGTCTTTTGCGCCATCCCAAAGTGATTTCGAGCGTCGAAGATCTGACGAGCGGCGTCTTTCACCCGATGCTGGTTGAAGCAGTTGACGACCCCTCCTCGATCCGCAAGATTCTGGTGTGCAGCGGCAAAATTTATTACGACCTCTTGGCCGCGCGGGATGCGCGCCACTCGACCGATACGGCCATCGTGCGCATGGAGCAGCTCTATCCGTTCCCGGAGGCCGAGTTCGCCGATATGCTCGCGGGCTATCCAGCGGCTGGCGAGTTGGTGTGGGTACAGGAAGAGCCTCGCAATATGGGAGCCTGGGCGTTCATGCGCGGCTGGATCCAGCCCACTATTCAGGCGCAGCATCGCCAGATCGGGTATGCGGGACGGCCGGAAAGCGCGAGCCCCGCGCCGGGGTCGCACAAGCGGCACGAGCAGGAACACGCCGAGATTATTGCTCAGGCTTTCGCCCCGCTGACGATCGAGCGTAAATCCTGGAAGCGGCTGGTGCGCCGCGCGTACGTCCCGTTAAACGGATATGCGCTGCCTGGCTGTGCTCGCCGCGCTTCCGCTCTTAGTTTCCGCTCAGGGGTTCCCGCCCCATCGGATTATCGGGAATATTTATTACGTGGGCGATTCGGATCTCGCCAGTTTTTTAATCGTCACAGGTAAGGGCGACATCCTCATCAATACTGGTTTTGAATTTTCCGTGCCTGAAATCCGCGCTCGGATGCAGACTCTGAAGTTCCGCTTCGCCGATATCAAGATTCTCCTGGTCACTCACGCGCACAGCGATCATGCGGCTGGTATGGCCAAGATCAAGCGCCTGACCGGCGCGAAAATGCTGGCGATCGAACAAGAGGTTCCGCTGCTTGAGACCGGCGGCAAGACTGATTATCTGTTCGGAATCTCAGGCTGGTTCACGCCCGTGAAAGTCGACCGCGTTTTCAAAGATGGCGATAAGATCGAGCTGGGCGGGACCGAGCTTACCGCGCACCTGACGCCGGGCCACACCAAAGGCAGCGTCAGTTACTCGATGGAAATCGTCGAGAACGGCCGCACCTATCATGTTCTGATCGCAAATCTACCTACCATCAATCCCGGAACGGTGTTCCTGCACAATCCGGAGTATCCAGAGATCGCCGAGGACTATGCGCGCACTTTCCGTATTCTGGAAGCGCTCCCTTGCGACGTGTTCTTGACCTCGCACGCCTCACAATACGGTCTGCGACAAAAATATGGTCCCGGGATGCACTACAGCCCAGACACATTTGTCGATCCCGACGGATACCACCGTGTTCTGGCACATGAGGAAGCGGCCTTTCTCGACCAATTGGCCGAGGAGCGGCAGGAGGACCAGGCGATGCGCGATCGCCTGCACTTCAAAGATACGAATCCTCAGTGATTCCTGTCCTAAGGCTTAAGCTTGGAGGCGCGGGGCGGGATCGAACCGCCGAATAAAGGTTTTGCAGACCTCTGCCTTACCACTTGGCTACCGCGCCGTCCCCACGCGTCACGTCTCTTTCACAGATACCATATCGATTAGTTCTGTTGCTTAAGAGCCGGCCCGGTTGACGCACCGCCAGCGCTAGGCGCACCGCCCCGCCGTCCGCCGCGGCCGGGCCACGAACGCTGCCGCCGTTTCAGCTCCTGCCACTGCTCCGAGGTCAAAATAGTGCGAAGCTTCAAATCCATTTCCGAAAGCGCTTTGGTCAAATCGGCGCGCGTGCTTGCCAGCCGGTCGATCGCCGCCGTGGCTTTGCGCTGATCCACGGGATCTTCATCAAAAGCCGCTTGAACGTCGCTTTCAGCCTTACTCGCCGCCGCTCGTAAATCGAACATGCGCCCTCGAAACTCCTGCACGGTAGCGTGAATCTGCTTGGTCTGCGCATCCGTAAGGTTCAGGTCATGCGTAATACTGCTGTCCCACCAAGGGCGAGGTCCCCGTCCAGGCTGCTGTGAATAAGGCTGAGCGCATAAGAGCGCCGGAAACGCAACTACCAGCCACAGCCATCTCAGCATGATCTATTGATTATCCTCAAACAGTTCGTGTATTGGAACCGCCGCCAAAGGCTCATTCGACTGCTCCAGAGTATACACGTCAGAAAACAACTGCGCGTCGGCCACGTCGGAATGCGGAACTTGGGCGGGATGGTAAGCGATAGGCCCGTAAATGAACAAACCGGCTGCCAGCAGGCTCGCCGCCGCCAACGCCGGTACCCACTTCATCTGCTTTCGGGGACGCTCCCCGAGACGGGCGTAAATGGTCCGCCGCTGCGCCGCAAAAAACCCGGCCGGAACGTCTTCAGGCGCGATAATTCTGGCCCGCCGTTCGCATAATTGTCTCCATCGCCGAGCGCAATCGCCGCAGCTTTGGAGATGTTCGCGATTATCGCCCAACCCATAAATCTGGTCGATCAACTCGTTATCTTCCAAATGCTGGTTCATCTCATTCCCTCGTAAAGATCGCCCAATTGTGCCCGCAGTTTCGTTACTGCGCGGAACATATGCGCCTTCACCGTGCCCGCATCCAAACCCAGGATAGCGCCGATTTCGTCCATGCTCATGTCTTCAAAATGCCGCAAAGTGAACACTGTCCGCTGGCGCGGCGACAATTTTTCGATGGCGGCGTTCAGCCTGGCACGGATCTGAGTAGCAAAGTAGCGATCCTCGGATTCGGGCGCCGTTGAGGCCGCCATCGCCAGAATCGTCTGCTCGTCTTCGGGGGCCGGGCGGCGCCTCCAGAACTGCCATTTGCGCGACCTCAGGCGGTCCAGGCATGTATTCACAGCAATTCGGGTCACCCAACGCGCCGGATCGTCCAGATCCTTACCACCGCCGCGGCTGAGCGACTGGAAGGCTTTCAGAAATACGTCCTGGGTCGCCGAGTCCGCCTCGTCCCGATCCTGTAGAAAACGCTGGCAAAGAGCGTAGATCCGGCGTTGCTCCGAGGTCATCCATGTGCCGAAATCGCCCAACACTTCAGCCCCGGACCTCTCGCCCAATAGCGGCTGAGCCATCAGCCCCATCATACCTATGCTGACGGGTTTGCTTGACGGCGGATTACAGGCTACTGTGCGCCGAACGCGGGCATGTGAGTGGTAACCAGGGCGCTAGGCGCCGCTGGAGCGCGCCGCCCTGCGGGCAACTGATCCGAAAAGACCGACTCTTTTGCCAATTTGTCGAGATTTTGACCCTCTTCAATAATCATTTCGCGCTCAATCCAGTTAGACATAGGAATGTTACGGAAGTACAGCCGCTCCTGCATCACCATGGTCTTCCTGGAAGTTGACAGAGATCTGCTTTCGCGCACGTAGCTGCGTTCTTCGACCCGGAACTCCTGCATGAATTGATCGAGGCAGTGGCGCTTGGTGGCTTCCTCGGTGGCCTTGATCCGCTCTTCGAGAACGACTTTACCCGAACTGACGGCGGCGCGCGCCTCAGCCAGCGATTCACGCTCTTTAGAGAGCGCCACCTCCATCTTCGCCTGCATGACAACAAACGACAGTAAGGCGCTGCCCCCGGCCACGAAAACCGGAAGAAACATCCACAGAAAGGCATCCATATGCATATCTATGCGACCTGCTCCTTCTATCGGGCGGGCGTGAGGAGAAGGTTAGTGTCCTAGATGAAAAACCTGAGACAGCGCGCCCTCATCCCGCCTGGGAACCGTCCAGCTTCTGCCCGCTCACCAACGAGGTGACCTGGCGCAGATCCAGCCGGGCGAGCGCGCGAAAAATCGCCGCGAGCCGGAACCCTAGACCCGCCATGAAACCGTTATATTTGCCGACGAATACCGCGGCTCCCAGCGCACAATCGGCCTTTAGCAGCGGATCGCCCTCGAGCGGGTCTGGTTCGGCTCGATAAGCGACGCGGATGCCGGGATAAAGCTGGATCTTTTTCTGGGCTCTATAGGCTTGCATCGCCAGATCGGCATCGGCCCAGAACTGGCCGTAACGCTCGTCGAAATAATTCATGCCCTTCACGAACTGCCTGCGCACCATCAGCGCATCGATGCCCGGGTATTCGACAGCGATGCTATCGGCGGTCAGGTCAAGCGGCTCAAGCGCCGGTTCATCGCCGCGGCAAGCCGCCGCTAAACTTTGCGGCGTTGGGATCTTTTGGATTCTCGACACTGGACGGCCATCGGCATCGACCAGCAGAGGACATGCCGCCACGGCGTCTGGATCCGCCGCCAGCCGCTCGGCCAGTCTCACGATGGTGTCGGGGGAAACCTCTACCTCGGGCGATAGGTAGAACACCAGCTCGCTTTTCGCCGTTCGGGTTCCGATATTCATCGCTTTAGTGGCGCCGAAATGGTGAGGGAGGCGGAGCATATCAATACCTGGGTACTCGGCGTCGATGTTACGGCTCTCATCCTGGCTACCGCAATCGACCACCAGAATTTCAAGCTGCTCGCGACTTTGAGAGCGCTCCAGAGCCTCGATCGCGCGCCGTAGCGCAGCGGCGCGATTGTAGCTGACGATAATCGCCGAGACCTTCGGTCCCGCCGGTTCTTCAGGGATCTCAGGATAAGGCTCGATTTCAGGCTCGAGCGAGAGTCCGCGCGGCGCTGTTTTAGGCGTGGCTCGCCGAAGAGTTTGGGGCATGCTTTCTTATTGATGATAGTCTGACTGGCCTGAAGTCTGATACGCTGAGCGAGAGCATGAACAAGCTCTACTACGGCGATAATCTCACCGTCCTGAAAGGCACTTTCGACGATGAGAGCGTAGATCTTATTTACCTCGATCCGCCGTTCAATAGTCAGGCCACATACAACGTCCTGTTTCGCAGCACTGCCGGCGAACAGTCCGCGTGCCCAGATCGAGGCGTTTGAGTATACCTAGCATCGGGGAGATGAAGCGGAGCTTGCCTTTGACTAGGTGATGACCAGTCAAAATTCAGACGCGGCGGGGTGATGCGGGAAGTCCATAGCGAGAACGCCTTCCGCTTGCCGATGCCCGCACGATACATCGTTGACCAGCAGAGCGTGATTCGTAGTGCCGATGTGAACCCGGATTATACAGTGCGTCCGGAACCAGACGAGACCGTCAGCACGCTGGATGAGGTCACGAAGGGCAGACGGTGACTTATAACTTCTCTTTCAATATCCGGTTGACCGCCGCTGGATCGGCTTGGCCGCGGCTAGCTTTCATCACCTGGCCAACCAGGAAGCCTAGCACCGCAATCTTACCACCGCGATATTGCTCGACCTGTTTGGGATTTCCGGCGACCACCTCGTCAACAATCCGGCCAAGTGCGCCCGCATCTCCGATCTGCTCCAGACCATCGCGCGCCATGATGGTCTCGGGATCAACGCTCTCCGCGAACATCTTGGGAAAAATCTCTTTCGCCAGCTTGCCGCTGATCTTACCGTGAGAGATCAGCGCGACCAGCCGCCCGAGATTTTCGGGGGTCACCGGGGATTCGGCGATTTCCTTGCCTTCCTGCTTCAGTAACCCGGCGAGATCGCCTATTACCCAGTTGGCGGCGGCTCGCGGATCGCCCGATATGGCCGCGACTCTTTCGAAAAAATCACTCGCCGCACGCGTTTGCGTGAGCACATCGGCATCGTATTCGCGCAGCCCATAGGTCGCCACGAAACGTCTGCGCCGCGCGCCGGGCAGCTCCGGCATTCTCTCGCGAATCCGCGCCATCCACTCTTCGCTCACGCGTAGAGGAACCAGGTCCGGCTCAGGGAAATAGCGATAATCGTGCGCGTGCTCCTTGCTGCGCATACTCACGGTCTCGCCGGTCGCGACGTTGAACAGGCGCGTCTCCTGGACTACTCTTCCGCCGCTCTCGATCAAGGCAACTTGCCTCGCGATTTCATGATCCAGGGCGAGTCTCAAAAATCGGAATGAATTGAGGTTCTTGACCTCCGCTTTTGTGCCGAACTTCTCCGCGCCGCGGGGGCGGATGCTCACATTCGCGTCGCAGCGCAAATGGCCTTTCTCCATGTCGCAGGTGGATACGTCGAGGTACTGCAACACCTGTTTCAGCTCGGTCAAAAAAGCATAAGCTTCCCCGGAGCTGCGCATATCCGGATCGCTGACGATTTCGATCAGCGGGGTGCCGCACCGGTTCAGGTCGACATAGGAGTAGCGGCCGGAGTCCTTGAAACCATCATGGATGCTCTTGCCCGCATCGTCCTCCAGGTGGACGCGGGTGATCCCGATTCGCTTTCTCACGCTGTCGACTTCGACATTCACATGACCGTTTTCGGCCAGGGGCTGGTCATATTGCGAGATCTGGTAACCCTTGGGCAGGTCCGGGTAAAAATAATTCTTGCGAGCAAAGATGGAGCGCGGATTGATCGTGCAGTTCAGCGCCAGTGCAGCTTCGATCGCCAGCTCGACAGCCCTGCGGCTCAAAACCGGGAGCGCTCCCGGCAATCCCAGACACACCGGGCAAACATTGGTGTTGGGCGGCGCACCGAAACTGGTAGGACAGCCGCAAAAGATTTTGGTGCGCGTGGCTAACTGGACATGGACTTCCAGGCCGATCACCGGCTCATATTTGGCGGCGATGCCTACGGGCGCCAAAGTCGACATGCTTCCATTTTATCGCCGCTACACCTTTCCACTCACACTGCGGATCAATTCCCGCCGCAGGAAATCCAGGGCGTTCTGAGCGGCCAAGCTCCGCACACGCGCGCGATCGCCCGGCCAGGTGAAGCGGCGCGCGCCGGACGATCCATCCGGTCCAGCGAAACCAATGAATACCGTACCGGGAGCCGCGCGGTGGAACTCTCGGGACCGGCTTCTCCGGTGACCGAAATCGCGAACGTCGAACCAGTGCGCCAGCGGGCGCCCTCGGCCATCGCGCGCGCGACCTCTTCGCTCACCGCGGTACAGCGCTCGATCACCGCGGGGTCCACTCCCAGCAGTTCCGTTTTCATATAGTCCGTGTAAACCAGAAACCCGCCGAGGAAATAGCCGGAGCTTCCGGCGACGGACGTAATGCGCTCGCCCAGCATCCCGCCAGTGCAGCTCTCGGCGACGCTGAGGGTCGCCCCACGGTCGCGCAGCATGGTCCCGATGACAGCCTCAAGCGAGTCGCCGTTGCGGGAATAGAGGCGATCGCCGAGCAGTTGCTCGATGGGCCCGCACACTTCGCAGAGTAGCTTGCTCAGCCTCCTCCGCCGTCGCGCAGCGAGCGCGCAGAAAGACCTGTATGTCGCCCGCGCCCGCGAGAATGGTCGTGACCGGGTTCGCATATTTGGAATAAACCGGCGAGATCAAATGATCGAGATCGGATTCGCCCATGCAGGCCACGCGAAAACAGCGGGTTCGGATCGCCTGGGCCGGCAACCGGCGCTCGAGACGCGGCAGGCACTCATTTGCAAACAGGGGCTTCAGCTCGCCGGGCGGACCCGGCAGCAGCATGATTACGCGCCCATTCATTTCGATCCACTGGCCCGGCGCAGTGCCGCGCGGATTCGGCAATGGTTCCGCGCCTTCCACCAGATACGCCTGCCGAAGATTGTTATCCGCCATTTTGCGATTGGCGCGGCGAAAGCGTTCCTCCAGCCGGTCGCACAGGTCCTGGCTGAAGATCAGCGTTCGATTCAGGGCAGCGGCCACAGCATCGCGAGTGAGATCGTCTTCAGTAGGGCCCAGACCGCCTGTGAGCACGATGATCCCTACCTTTGCGACCGCATCGCGTACCGCGGCCGTGAGCAGCTCACGATCGTCGCCGACGATGAGTTTCCGCCGCACTTCGATGCCCAGCGCGTTCAACTGTTCGGTGATATAGAGTGAGTTCGTATCGACGCGCTGAGGCGTCAGAAGCTCAGAGCCGACAGCGATGATCTCGGCGTCTCGAACTGAATCCAACGATTCGTGCTCCCCTAGGATGGAATCCGGCGGCCCTCAATGCCCGCATCCACTCTGTAAATCGAGTTGTTCGTCGCCAGAATCAGCGATTTGGATGGCGAGAACGCCAGCCCGACAATGGCTGGGCCGGAGAGGAACAGCTCCGGGTTCGCGGCGGGCGTCAGCCGCACGATGCCGCGCCGTCCGCCGAGCGATGCCGCCACGTACAAATTCCCGTCCGCGTCGAACGCCATCCCCTGCGGGCGCCCCAGACCCCGATAAAAAGTTTCGACGTGGCCCGCCGCGGAAACACGATAGACGGAATCGAAGCTGGACGTAGTGGGGCCGGTCACGTACAGATATTCGCCGGGACCGAACGCCAGATGATATGCGGCAATGGACGGCTCCATCGTGGCGAACACGTAAATCTGGCGCTGGCGGCTGATCTTGAAAATGGTGCCGCTGCGATCGCCCACATACAGGTTCCCTTCCGGGTCGAATGCGATTCCGGTGGCCACTCCCATGCCTTCGACATATACGGTTGCAGTGCCGGAAGGCGAAATCTGGTAAATGATTCCTTCATGGCGGCTGGAGGCGTAAAGCGACCCTTCCTGATCGAGTGCCAGGCCGGTGGCGTTCATCAGATCGGTCACAAGCGGCTTGGAATTGTGGTTAGCGTCAATCTTGTAAATCGACACCGGCGTTTTCTGCCCGGGAGATCCGCTGAAGGTGGTATAGATATTGCCGAAGCGATCGACCACCGGGTTCGCCACCGGATGCAGACTGTCGGCGACCAGGATGCCGATTCCGCACGTCCAGGGCACGCTTGATTGGTCCTGGCCGACGATCATATCGCCCGGCGGAGCGCCTTCCGGCACGCGCACGATGATGAACGAGGGCGAGCCGATGACGATCGGCCCGGCGATTTCTCCGAATCGCACGCACGCTCGCGAGGATGCCGCGAGCCCTTTGCCGCGAATCTGAAACTCGCCGCCTGGAATAGCCGCGGCGGGCGATACCGCCAGAATCTGCGGGCGTGCGTCGGAGGTTTTGCGAAATGGCATATGCAACCCGTGTGAAAAGAGGGGCTAATAAAGATTGAACCATCCAGCGGCCAACAATACAAGCGCTCCGTAGATACCCGCCATGACATCGTCGGCGACGATGCCGATGCCGCCTGGCAGTCGCTCAAGCTGGCGCACCGGCGAAGGCTTCCAGATATCGAAAAGGCGAAACAGCGCGAACGCCGCGAGCCAGCTTTTCCAGTTTAATGCGTGGTTCCGGCGAGCGTGATCCACTGTCCCACGACCTCATCGATCACCACGATCTGCGGGTCCGGCAATCCCGTTTCCCGCGCCGTTACGCCCGCGGCCCATATCGCCGGCGCGGCGAGCAGCGCCGCAAGTAAGCCGAATGTCGCGCCTGGCAGCTCCGCAAAGTGGTGCAGCAGCCACGCGATCAGCAGTGCTGCGAGCGATCCCGCTGTGCCCGGTCCCATCGGTGCGTAGCCGCAGCAAAACCACGTAGCGAGTACGCGCGCGAGGATTTTCAATCTTCCTCGTCGTCCTGCTTCGATTCAATGGGCGTCGAGATCACGTATTTCCCCGAAGCCCAGTTGCCCTAGATCGAGAATCCGGCAGCGATCGCTGCAAAAGGGCATAAAGGGGTCGTCGAGATTCACTTCTTTCTGACAAATCGGACACTTCATGCGAGCGACGGCTGAATTTGTACGAATGAGGGACGTACTGGCGCGGGCGCATCGATGAGCTCGCCGGTCAAATCGTAATCGTGAGCCGCGGTAATCCGCATGGTGCGGATCTCGCCCGCATGTAAGGGCTTCTCGCCTGGATCGGAGATGTAGCAGACGCCGTCGATTTCAGGCGCTTGGGTCGAGAGCCGCGCCTGCCAGACCAGCTCGGAATCGGCTGAAGGGCCCTCGACCAGCACCGGAAATTCACGCCCCACCAGAGTACGGTTCCGCGCTCTCGATATTTTTCGCTGAATCGCCATCAGCCGCCGCTTGCGATTATAAATGGTGCGCGCGTCGACCTTGCCGTCCAGATGAAAGCTCGCGCTCGAATCCTCATCCGAGTAGGAAAAGACTCCCAACCGGTCAAAACGCGCAGCCTCCACGAACTGGCACAGCGTTTCAAAATCCTGCTCCGTTTCTCCAGGGAAACCGGCGATCATGCTGGTGCGGATCGCGACCCCGGGAATCGTCGCGCGGATGCGCTCGATCAATTTCAAAAAAATGTCACCGCTCGCGCCGCGCTTCATCCGCTTCAGGACGGGAGCGCTCGCATGCTGGAGCGGCATGTCGATGTATTTGACTAGCGCTTTGTGAGCGGCGATGGTATCGAGCAGCCGTTGCGTTACTTTGTTCGGGTAACAGTATAGGAAGCGCACCCAGGTTTCCTGCGGCGCCTCGATTTGAGCTAGTTTCGCGAGCAGAAGCGCAAGACCGTCCTTGATTCCCAGATCCTCGCCGAAGCAGGTGGTGTCCTGGCCGATGAGATTGATCTCACGCACCCCCTGAGAAAACAGGCGCGTAGCTTCCGAGATCACCGACTCGAAGCGCCGGCTCCGAAATTTTCCGCGATACTGCGGGATGACGCAGAACGTGCAAGGATGATCGCAGCCCTCGGCGATTTTGATATAAGCGTAGTGTCGGGGCGTCGCGAGAATACGCGGCGTGAGGTCGTGATAGAGATAAGGCTCGAAGGGATCCGCGGGGGCTTCAATACCCTCGCAAACCGCGGTGATCCGTTCAAGCTCATTGGTGCCGATCACGGCATCCACCTCGGGCATATTTTTCTGAATTTCGGCGCGATAGCGCTCGACCAGGCATCCGGCGACGATCAGACGCTGCGCGCGCCCGGTCTTCTTATACTCCGCCATCTCGAGAATGGTGTCGACGGATTCCTGCTTGGCGGGATCGATAAAACTACAGGTATTAACCACGATCACGTCGGCATCAGACGGATGCGGAGTAAGCTCGTGCCCGCTGGGCCGTAAGCTGTCCCATCATGACCTCGGTGTCGACGAGATTCTTCGGGCATCCGAGACTGACGAAACCTATTTTCAATTAGTACCTACAGTGCGCCAGGCCGCGTTTTTCCAGATATTGCTGATGATACTCCTCGGCGCGCCAGAACTCGGTGGCGGGCACGATCTCGGTAACAATAGGCCGGTTGAAACGGCTCTGCGCGGCTTCAAGCGACGCGCGCGCTTCCGTTTCCTGTTCCGCGGAATGGTAAAAGATCACGGAACGGTACTGCGTGCCCACGTCGGGACCCTGGCGATTCAGCGTAGTGGGATCGTGATTATTCCAAAACACCTCGAGCAAGGCGCGATAAGTGGTTACGGATGGATCGAAGGTCACTTCGACCACCTCGGCATGGCCGGTCCGGTCGGTGCAGACGTCCTGATATGTTGGATTCGGCATGGTGCCTCCCATATATCCAACTTGCGTGGACGTGACGCCCGCAAGCTGGCGGAAGTTTGACTCCACGCCCCAGAAACAACCGGCGCCGAAAGTAGCTTTCTCCATACCGCTGTTCATAACTCTATTTTACCGGTCTTATACTTATGCGTGAGGAGCACTATTGCTGAAACTGCGAGTTTCCAACCAGACGCGAAGTCGGCTGCTGGCCGACCGCGCCGATATCGCCGATACCAGCGCAAAGCGCCGCACCGGGCTGTTGAAGCACAATCGGCTGGACCCTGGAGAGGGGCTGTGGATAGCCCCATCTGAAGGGGTTCACACCTTCGGCATGAAATTTCCGATTGATGTGTTGTTCCTCAGCCGGAACAAAAAAATACTGAAGACGCGGCCGAACATGGCTCGGCGTAAAATTGCGCTGAGCTGGCGCGCACATTCGGTTTTGGAACTTCCCGCCGGAACTCTCGCAGAGACCGGAACCTCTGCGGGCGATCAGCTCGAATTCGAGAAATATGAAATTACTTCGTGATGGTACCGCAGGCGATACGGGCTCCCGCATTACCGGCCGGATCCGATTTATAATCGTCGGCGGAAGCGTGGATCATCAGCGCCGTGCCGCCATTCGCGAAAAGAGAGTCGGGACCCGACCCGAGGTTCACATGGGTATCGGTTACAGTAACCTTCGCGGTGCCATTGGATTTTACCGTGAAATTCTTCATATCGCCCGCATGCGGACCCTCGGGGTTCTCGCTGCCGTGCTTCTTTCCCTCGGGATTGAAGTGCCCGCCGGCAGTTGTGAAACCGGGCCCTTCGCATTTGGCGGTTTGGTGAATGTGGATGGCATGTTCTCCGGGCGGTAGGTTATGAAGGTCCAGCTTAATATTGACTCCATTGCCGCCTTTCATCTCACTAATGATTGCGGTGCCGACGCTTTGTCCTTCCGCGTTCTTGAGCGACACGGTGACAGGCGCAGTGGCGGCATAGACGATGACTGCCGCGGCCATACCTGCAAATACAAGTGCAAATGTTGGTTTGGTCATATTTTCTCCTAAAGGAGATGGTCGCACGAAGTGGACCTGAATTGTGGAGCCGCTGCGTACTGTGCGCTTACATAAATACGCGCACAACGGAACGCGGCGGCATTCTACTCAAATCGGGGCGGGATGCCGCCGCGTCCTGTGCGCTTACATATCGATGCGCTTCTGCTTGTGCCGCTCAAGATACCAGCAGGGATCGTCGCCGAAGTGCGGGAATAAGGAATGCACGCACACCTGGTCCTGCGGATCTAGAAACATGAATTCGGTCTGCTTATTCTTCTTGCGCACCGCATAATAGGCTTGGATTTGCACGGTCCCGAATGAGCGAGTCTGGGGAACTCTGGATGCGACTGAGAGATAATCGCTGAAGTACACTGTAAGCAGCAACAGAGCCGTAACGATAAGTGTACGTATTGTATATGTCCGGACTGCGCGCCGCCCCATTCTTTAAATGATCGCACGCGTTCTTAATGTCGAGATTTAACAATCCCAAGCCGATTCCCCCGCCGGCGCCGCCGCTCACCACGATTCGGGCCCGATCGAAACGCGGCATCTATAGGGCTCTGACGATGTTGGCCACTTTTTTCGTGGTGGTGCTGCTCATATTTCCGGTGCTTTTTGCGCCGGCCGTAGATCTTCCATATCCTCTTCTACCGGCCAATCCCACGAGCTTAACCGTCAAAATTTCAAACGAAAATCTCACGCCGCTCACGAATTTCGAATACACCTGCGAACTGGGGGCTTTGGATTTGAAGAACGGCGTACATGTTACTGACGCGACCGTAGTCAACAAGGGCCACATTGTAAAGTTCCAGGGCCGCAAGGCGATCACCGCCCGGTGCGAGACCGCCTATCTGGTTAACGCGCCAATCAAGGACGCGGACTATAAGCTCACGCTTAACTATCGCGTGTATCCCTGGAACAAAGAATACACTAAAGAATACCGATTGGCCGCTGTCGTAGACGGCAGCGGCCACGTGACCAAATGGGTTCGGAAATAGTGCGACTTGTATTATGATTTGGCGAGATCAAATCCCAGCAGCATTTTTCCGACGTAGAAAAGTAGCCTAGGGCACAAGGTTCATTTTCCCATATTCGTACTGGCACCAGCCGAATTATTCAGAGAGAACAGGAGCCGGAGCCGCCCGGATCGCTGCCGCCACTACATTCCGGTAGATCGATTCCGAATGGGCATCGATCCACTTCTCATAGAGAGCGGTGTATTGCGACGGGTTCGCGACCATCTGCGCATGCACTCCTTTTAATCCTCCTCCGAATGTTTTCTTCAGAACCACGGTATGATCCTGCGCGCGAATCACGCGAATCGCGATCGAGAGACTCAGGCTGTCGCCGCCCGCCTGTGTACCGGAAGGCTGAATACAGGACGCCGCAGGGTGCACTTCGAGTTCGAGAACCGCGTCGGCTGGAAAATTCGGTTGGACCACTTCCACTAGCCCGTCGCCTGACCGCTTCAGGGCAGCTTCAAGCGCCCGCTGAGCTAGGACGCCGAGAAGCATATCGTCGACCTGACGAAGCAGCCGCTCCCGGTCCATAAAACAGGAGCTGATCAGGTCCTCCGGAGACCATCCGGCTTGGACCGCCAGCCGGACAGGGGCTGGACGCGGCAGGATTTTCATGACTTCTTCGGGGCCTTTCCGAAAAACTCCGTCCGCGGCGGAAGATGCGGCCAGCGCATACGCCGTCCACCCATCATTATCCCGCGCATCGGGCCGAGCGCCTCTCGAGAGCAACCAGCGCACGGTATCGGCATGGCCATGCTGCGCGGCCAGCATCAAGGGAGTTCGTCCGCCTTTGTCCTTCGCTTCGAGATGGGCGCCCTCACTAACCAGCATCTTGACCTGGTCGGTGTGCCCGTTCGCCGCAGCCGCCAACAAAGCGGCGGATAGATCCGCGGCCCCCGGCGAATGAAGAAAAAATCGAACACAACAGAAGCGCTAGAGCTGCCACTTCAACCAATATACGGCGCTCAAAAAACCAAAGCCAAATCCGCCTGGTAGGACCGGGGCACGACGAAATGCGTTCCTGAAAAGGTGGAGAGGAAGTTGTAGAGAGCAACATTGTTGGTGAGATTGGTGGCCGTAAACTGGACCTTCACGTGGTAGTGCTCTTTGGTATACAGATTGTCGATTCCGGCGCCCACGTCGAATAGATTGCGAGGAGCTACGCGCGTTGGATCGTGATCCGGATTATAGGTCCCCGGAGCGGGAAGACGCAGGCGCGTCGCTCCGTAATTGGACGAGCTGCACTGCGTGATCGCGTGCCCGAGCGCGGCGGTCTGACTGCCGCAATAAAATCCAACCGTGGCCTGCTCATCCGCGGTGAGCGCAAGCAAATCGGCCAGATCCGTGATCGCGCCCGCTACTTCTCCGCTATCGAATCTCCAGGTGAAGGCGATCCACGGCTTTTTCTTCCAGGGCGATTCGTAGCGCACATAGGTGGTCTGCTCGAAGGCCTGATCGTGATCGATCCGAAATGCGCCCGTTTGGATGGGCGAATTGAAGATCAGACCGCCTGTTTCGGGCCCGAAAAACCGGGCGCGTGTGTGCCCGAGAGAAGTGAACGCGGAAAATCCATGCGTCTGAGTCATACCGACGCGCGCCGCGACGCCGTCGATCTTCGCTTCACGCCATGAAATAGGAAATACCAACGGCGTGTCGAGGAGCGAATCGAAATCGAACGCATTGTGCGTATATTTCCAGAAGTAATCGGCGGAAATGACAAACTTTTTATCGATTCCCTGTTCCAGGCCGGCATTGTACTGATCGCGGCGGCCGGGCTTCAGGGCGGAAGCGCCATAAGCCCCAAACGTATTCACGGCGAGACCGCCCGTCCCGGTGGCGCTCGAGATAATCAGATTCTCGTTATAGGGCGTCTCCAAAGTATGCGAATAGCCAACGCGCAACACCGTACCCGTCGGCTTGATGTGATAAGCGATGCCCCCACGCGGCTCGAGAGCGGAAGCGTGGGATAGGCCGTGGTAGACATCCACGCGCAAGCCTCCGTTGAGCGTGAGATTCCCCACTGTGATCGAGTCTTGCGCATACCACGCATACTCGTCGATATTGGCGCTGCCGAGGAAGGTCAGATAATGGCCGCCCGCCGTCAGATCGTAGGGCAGAAGCCCCGGCTCCGTGGCGGGGTTCACAAAGCCTGCCTGCGTGATGGCGAAATCGAAATCTTCGCGCAAGGCAGTGCGCTCCACCTGAATGCCCATCTTGAAGTTGTTCTTCCCTTTGACCCACGAAACATCGCCCCGCGTTCCATAATTCTTGAGCCAGCGCTTTTCTCCGATCGTGGCGGGCTGATCGGCGAACGGATTGTCGCTCGGATAATAATTCACAAAATCCTCGCGGATATAAGGATTCCAGGTCATCACCACCGTCGGGCTGAAGGTGTGTATCCAGTTAGGCGCGATGCTGAAGGTTTGTGTGAGCTGGCGCTGATCCTGTCCGGAATCCTGCTGATCGTAGGTGTTAGGGATCTGAAACCAGTTCCGGGCCAGAAACAGATTGAGGTGCATGGAGTCCCGGCCGCCAGGCTGATAATCCAGGCGGTTAAAAATGGTCTCCGTGTTGCCGACATCGTGCAGCGGAGAGAACTCGGGCGTATCGAGAAAGCGCCCGGTTCGAGATGAGTCGGCGGCTAGGAAAAAGCCGAATTTTGGTGTGCCCATGCCGTAGTCGAAATCCTCGCCATAGGCGCCGAAGGAGCCATAGTGAGTATCCAAGGTCCCGAACGGATGATCGACGCCGAGCCCGGAGCGAGTCACGGCGGTCGCGACCAGGCTGGTCTTATCCCCGAACTCGGCATTGGGCGTCGACGTAGTCAGCTCCATCGACTGAATTGCGTTCATGGGGATCTGCGTCGAAAATTGCTTGGACTGCTGATCCGTGATCGGCTGCCCATCCACATACAGTGAGCTTTGCGCATGATCACCGAGCGGATGGAAAAAACCATTTGAATCGGCCGCCACACCGGGACTCGCTAGAGTGATCAGATCCGCCATACCGGAGCCGGTAGACAGAGGAAGCTTGGAATACAATTCCTGGTCCATGTCGGTGTGAGCCGAAGCAACTGTTTCCAGAAGATCCGCGGCTCTAGCCTCAACGTTGACCGAGGTGGTCGAACCGGCCACCTGCAGCGTAAACTTCACGTTGACCGGAACCGTGCTGCGCACCTCCACATCTTGGGAAGCGGTAGTAAAGCCCCCGGCGGTGATTTCCAAATGATATGGATTGGGTGGAACGTTCCGAAAGACGAACGCGCCGTTTTCATCGGTGGTCGCCGTGCGCGTGTAACCAGAAACCGGATTTGTAAGGTTTGCGGTGGCGCCCGGAATTACGGCTCCGCTAGGATCCGAAACCACTCCTTGGACCGTTCCCGCTCCCGCCGATACCTGCGCGGAAGAAGAAGCGGCAAACAACAATACGAGCAGCATCGGAGCGAACAGGCGAGATGGCATCTTCTTATTGTGACCGGGCAGACGCCTTCCGGCAAAGCCCAACCGGATCACTGAGCCCGTTTTAGCGATGAGCGGGCCTATTTCAACAATGAACGGACACGCCTCTGATAGTTGAGACCGATCGCGGTAAGCGTTCCAGTGCTCGGCTAAACTGAGTTTTGCCCTGGCCATTCCTGCTCAATGCCCTTTCGATCGTTTTGATCGATCTGATTCTGGCGGGAGACAATGCCGTGGTGATCGCACTCGCTGCCAGGTCACTTCCGTCGCAGCGGCGTTTTCTGGGCATCACCATCGGCGCTGCATTCGCGGTCGTTCTTCGGGTCACGATTACGGCGTTTGCAGCGCGATTGCTAGAGATTCGCTTCGTGCAGTTGATCGGAGGCTTCATTATCTTGTGGATCGCCGTAAAAGTGTTTCGCGACGCCACGCCAACTGAGACCGGCGAAGTGAAATACCAAAGCTTCTGGAAATGTATCGGATTGATCGTAATTGCGGATATTACCATGTCCCTGGATAATATTCTCGCGGTTGCCGCTGCCTCACACGGGAGCTTCGTTCTGCTGCTGCTTGGTCTCGGATTAAGCATTCCATTCGTGATTGTGAGCAGTGGTTTCTTATCGCTAGTAATGGACAAGTATCCTTTTCTGGTGTATCTCGCCGCGGCGATTTTGGGCCGGGTGGGAGCCCAGATGATTATGACGGACCGATTCACGGTGCGGACTCTGGAGCCGTCCGATTTCGCGCGATATAGCGTGGAGGCGGCAGCGGCCGGCGGTGTCGTCTTGGCGGGAAGATTATTGCGATTAGGGCGCTAGAACTAGAATCCTCGGCCGGAACCGCGTCCGCCTGGCTTCTGGCGATTTTCGTGTTCTTTGCGCATGCCATCATATTCAGCCTGCTGATCGGGTTTGAGCATGGCGCGGATTTTTGCGGACTGCTCTTCGTGGATGGCCTGATACGCCGGTCTCATCTTCTGCCGGGTCTCTTCGACCCGCGCGCGCGTCTCGTCCATGATTGAGTTGAGTTCGGCAACCTGCGCGTCGGTCAGCTTCAGCCGGCCCTGCATTTCGGCGATGGTTCTCTTGCGGAACTCCTCGGGATTCTTGGTAGTCTTGGCGCTCACCGTCGATACGGTGTAAAGCCGATGGCCGAACGCGCCCAGAAGCGCTCCGCTCGCAAACACAAGAGTGAGGTAAAGGGTGATCGCCGCGCGGGACAACTTCATTTAATGTCACCTGCCAGAATATCGACGTAAGTGTTGGGGTGATCGGCAGCCAGTACATCCACGTACGTAGCCGTGTAAACCGGCCTGATCTGGAGACGCGGAATCACGATCGACGCCAGTACCAAAACCACGGCCAGCGTGACCATCACATAAACTTCCACCAGACGACGGAAAATGAAGGTTGTCGCCGAGCGCCTCTCTTCGATCCGCCGCCATAGATTGGGCATGAATTGTTCAGTGGGCTCCGGATCGGGACAAGCTTCCCGATACTCCGCCCACAGCTTGTCGAGTTTGTCGTTCATTCCGTCCACTCCAGGCATTCGGTCCACTCCCGCCACCAGTCCGCTCCCATATCAGGTATCCCCGGATTCATAGGCTTTCAGCACCCTCTGCCGGGCCCTAAACAACCTCACCTTCAGCGCGTTCTCGCTAACCCGATATATCTTCTCGAGTTCCTTCAGCGATAGCCCTTCAACTTCCTTCAACATCAGCAGGATACGATCTTCCTCGGAAACTTTTTTCAACAGCGACTGCGCAAGTTCCCGAATTCTGGTTCGCCTCTGCTCCTCCACCCGGCGCTTGCCGCCTTCCGCCGCATCCGCTAGCATCACCTGTTGCTCGCTCAAGTCTGACATCCGGCTCTCCTGCCGGCGCCGCTGGCGTCTCAAATAATCATAGGCCGCATTGACCGTCAATCGATATAGCCACGGCTCAAAAACCTCCGGCGGTTCGTAACTGATCGAGCGAATAGAAGAGGCGCAGAAAAACTTCCTGACCCACATCCTCCACATCCTCGGGCCTGCCGATGAGGCGCGCAATCGTTCCCAGAATCCGTTTACGGTATGCCTGAACGACCTGATTGAACGCGCCATCGTCACCCGCTCGAGCCCGTTCTATGAGTTCGAACTCAACCAGCATGGCCGCCGCCGTGTCCCGTGCGCTTCCCCAGGCACCGTCCGGCGGTTGTCAAAATACAATCTATCCAATGGGAAAGGCGCACCGGTTCATTGTTAGGTTACAACAGGTGATCGTAGAGGTATGACCCGGTAATCCGAAGCTTCAAGCGGCGCCGACAAAATCGCCACTTCGATCTTCCGCATCGGCGATTGGGACGCTTGGTGAGGGAGGGTAGTGGGCCGCGTACAGTTCCAGACAACTGATTAGCTCATCCAGGACGGCCTTCCGGTTACGGAAATAGGCCAGCCTAGCCTGGACGGCACCAGGAGTCTCGGGGGAGGTATTCATACTAAGATTCTACAGTACTATGCATTACTAGCCATAACGAATACAACCCTCCTATATGCGGGTAGGCACAAGGAACTACCGATACCCCTTAAAATGGGTATGCGCGGCTGCATGATAAAATCACATTTCAATGGATTTTCTTGAGGGTTTGAACCCCCGCCAACGTGAGGCTGTTCAACATATCGAGGGACCCGTCCTGGTGCTGGCCGGAGCGGGTAGCGGTAAGACCCGTGTGATTACGCATCGCATCGCCCATTTGATGGGCATGCACCGGGTTCCCGGCTGGGCCATTCTGGCCGTCACGTTCACGAACAAGGCGTCGGGCGAGATGCGGGACCGCGTACGCCGCTTGGTTGCGGGAATTCCATCGGAGGGCGCGCCGACCATCTCTACGTTTCATTCTTTCTGCGTACGTCTGCTGCGCCGCGATGGAGCGCCGCTTTCAAGCCTCCGTCCTGGTTTTACTCCCCGATTCACCATCTACGATGACGATGACCAAATTTCGATTTTGAGGACCATTTATAAGCAACTGGGACTCGATGAAAAATTCATGCAGCATCGCGCCGCGCTTTCCCGCATCAGCCACGCCAAAAGTCATAACCAAACGCCCGAGGATTTGGCGCGCTCCGCCACCGATCCGATTACGTCCCGCCTGGCGGTGGTTTATGAGCGTTATGAAGACCGCCTGTGCGATTCCAATGCCCTCGATTTTGACGACCTGCTGCTTCAGGCAGTCCGGCTCCTGGCACATGACACTCCCACGCGCGAGCGCCTGAATCGCCATTATGAGTTCATCCTGGTGGACGAGTATCAGGACACCAATCGCAGCCAGTACGAGTTGATGCGTCTGCTTACCGGAGAGCGCCGCAATATCTGCGTGGTAGGCGATGAAGACCAGTCGATCTATGGGTGGCGCGGCGCGAATATCCGCAATATTCTCGATTTCGAGCGCGATTTTCCAGGCGCAGTAACCATTCGGCTGGAGCAGAACTACCGCTCGACCAAGTCGATCCTGGACGCGGCCAGCGCAATGGTAGCGCACAACACTGAACGCATCGGGAAATGGCTGTGGACGGAGTCGGGCGCAGGCGAAAAGATCACGTTATATGAGGCCCCCGATGCTGAAAATGAAGCGCTCTACATCGCCGATACGATTGAGAACCGCATGGCCCGCAATCCTAAGGAGCGAGTGGCGGTGCTTTATCGGACCAACGCTCAGTCCCGTCAGATTGAAGAGGCGCTGAGGCGTTACGGGCGCAAATATATCGTAGTGGGCGGATTTAGCTTCTACCAACGTGCCGAAGTTAAGGACATCCTCGCGTATTTAAAAGTCCTGGTGAGCGCCCGCGATTCCCTCAGCCTGCTTCGGATTATCAACACCCCGGCGCGTGGGATCGGCCGCACTACGGTGGAGCAGATCGAGCAATACGCGCTGTCGAACGAGCTCTCTTTATGGTCCGCGCTCTCGAGGATGCTCGAGCAGCATCTGTTCCCGCCGAGAGCCGAGGCCGCACTGTCCTCCTTTCATCGGATGATGGAACAACTGGCTGCCGGCGTCGAACAGCGGCCCCCCGTGGACACCCTTCGCGCCGTACTTGAAAACACCGGTTACCGCAAAATGCTTGAAGACGAGGGTACGGAAGAGTCGCGCGCGCGTCTGGCCAACCTTGACGAGTTGCTCAACGCCGCCGCGGATGCTTCCGAGCGCGGCGAAGGTATCCGAGATTTCCTGGACCATGCGGCGCTGGTCTCTGACGCCGATTCGGCCGACGAGCGCGCGGGGATCTCGCTGCTCACGATGCATAACGCCAAGGGCCTGGAATTTTCGGTCGTATTCATCGCGGGGATGGAGGAAGGTCTGTTTCCGCACAGCCGCTCTTTTCTGTCCGAAAGTGCGATGGAAGAGGAGCGCCGCCTGTGCTATGTAGGCATGACGCGCGCCGAAACCAAGCTCTATCTGAGCTGGGCGCGCTACCGGCGGCGCTTCGGCGGAGGCCAGCCGGAGGCGTCCATCCCTTCCCGTTTCCTCAAAGAAGTTCCCTTGAACTTGATCGAAAACGTCCGCGGCGATCGAGGCCACGTCGATTTATTTGCGGAACGCTACGAAGTCCGCGAAGCGGCTCAGCGAAACCTCTATACTGGGAAGACTTATAACTCGGTTGAAAACGTCAGGCAGTTTTTCCGGGAGCGGGGTATGCCCGCGCCGCAAGGATTGCAGGCAGCTCAACCGGCGGCGGCTGTTAAACCCGCTCCGGCTCCTGCACAACCGCAGAAGAAGAAAAAAATAGGACCGGGTTCGACCATCGAGCACGCTAAATATGGCCGTGGCACGGTGGTTCGACTGGAAGGATCGGGCGAAGATACCAAACTTACCGTGAGTTTTCCCGGTTATGGGTTAAAGAAACTGATCGCGAAGTATGCGGGAATCAAGATTGAATGAATACTAAACAGGTCACCGATACCGACGAACGAAAGAAGCTGAAGCGCGCCTCTCGCAAGAAGGCTGCACCCAAGGCCAAGCGGCCCGCCGATGTTGCGCGCGGTTCCCGCAAGCGCAAAGTGAAGAAGATGGTGAAGGGGCAGAGGAAGCGTTAAGAGCGTGGAGTGTCGTCGTCCCTTTTCCGCACCAAGAGCATCGATGGGCTGATCGCGGATAGCGAAGATCCCGCCAAACGCCTGCGGAAGGAGCTGGGGCCGTGGAGCCTGACCTTTCTCGGTATCGGCGCGGTGATCGGCGCCGGGATATTTACGGTGACGGGCACGGCCGCCGCCGGCAAGGTCGAACAGATCAAGTCGATCCTTCACGCCACTATCCTCGACCTGATGCTGCATGGAACCTCCGCTGCCTCCACGCTAGGTCGCCCCGGCGCAGGGCCAGCGATCACGCTCTCCTTTGTACTGGTGGCGGTCGCCTGCCTTTTTGCCGCTTTGTGTTATGGGGAGCTTGCGTCGATGATTCCCATCGCCGGATCGGCTTACACCTATGCATACGCAATTCTCGGCGAAATCGTCGCGTGGATCATCGGCTGGGATCTCATCCTGGAATATGCGGTGTCGAATATGACTGTCGCGGTCGGTTTTTCGGCATATCTGCAGGATCTCAGCGACAATTTGTTCGGATTCCATCTGCCGCCCGCGATCGCCTTTCCGCTTTATCCCGCGCCCAATACTCCTGGCGGCGTCTTCAATTTACCGGCTCTGTTGATTACTCTAGCGGTCACCTGGGTTCTGGTCCGCGGCGTAAAGGAAAGCGCGGAGACCAACACCGTTATGGTTTTCATCAAGATCGTAGCCATCGCGATCTTCTGCATTGGCGCATTCCGCGCCGTAAATCCGGCGAACTTGCATCCTTTCGCGCCGAATGGATTTCCCGGAATCCTCACCGGCGCGTCGATTGTTTTTTTCACCTATATCGGTTTCGATTCGGTTTCGACAGCGGCCGAGGAATGCCGCAACCCCCAGCGGGACCTGCCCATCGGCATCATCGCCACGCTCATCGTCTGCACGATACTTTACTGTTCCGTTTCCGCAGTTCTCACGGGCATCGCCAACTGGAAAACGCTCGATCCGGATTCGCCCGTCGCGGTGGCACTCAAGGTGCTTGGATACAACCGGCTCCGGCTGATCGTGACCGTTGGGGCGCTCACCGGGATGCTTTCCTCTTTGCTGGTGTACCAATACGGACAGGCGCGAATCTGGTTCGCGATGTCGCGCGATCGCCTGCTGCCCGAAATGTTCTCCGCCGTCCATAGCGTCTTTCGGACCCCCCATATCAGCACCTGGATCGCGGGTTTCGTCGTTGGGATTCCCGCGGGACTTTGGGATATCGATACTTTTGCCGAGCTCTCGAATATTGGCACTCTGTTCGCGTTTATCGTGGTTTCGGCGGGCGTCATCGTTCTTCGTAGGAAGCAGCCCGACCGCCCGCGCGCCTTCCGTGTTCCGCTGGTGCCCTTAGTGCCTATTCTTTCGATCCTTTGTTGTCTTATCCTGATGATAGGGCTGCCGCTGCTGACGTGGATTCGTTTCGTAGTCTGGCTGGCGATCGGTCTCGTAATTTATTTTTGCTATAGCCGCAAGCGCACCGCGCTGGTCTGGGCTGCTGTCCCGCGCGAGTGAGCGCCAACCTCACAAGTATGCAGCACATCATCGTCGGCACGGCTGGACATATCGATCACGGCAAGACCGCTCTGGTTAAGGCGCTGACCGGAATCGACACGGATCGCCTGGAAGAAGAAAAGCGCCGGGGCATTTCCATCGATCTGGGTTTCGCTCACCTGCAACTCCCCTCGCGTCTCCGCCTCGGCTTCATCGATGTTCCCGGCCACGAGCGATTCGTTAAAAATATGCTCGCCGGAGTTGCCGGTATCGATCTCGTTTTGCTGGTAATCGCCGCGAATGAATCTATCATGCCGCAAACTCGCGAACATTTCGATATATGCCGCCTGCTCGGGATCCGCCATGGTCTGATCGCGCTCACCAAATCCGACCTGGTCGAGCCCGATCTTGTCGATCTGGTGCGCCTCGAAGTGGAAGAGTTCGTCGCGGGATCGTTCCTTGAAAGCGCGCCTATCGTTTCGGTGAGCGCTACCAGCGGGGCTGGACTAGAGGACCTGCGCGGTGCGCTCGAGGGCGCAGCCGCCGCCGATCGCCGGCAAAGACGCCTCGCGTTATCCACGCCTCGCCATCGATCGCAGCTTTTCGATGCGAGGACATGGCGCAGTGGTCACCGGCACCCTGATGTCGGGAAGCCTGTCTGTGCACGATGAGGTCGAGCTGTATCCGGTTGAGAAGCGCGCCCGCATTCGCGGCTTGCAAGTTCACGGAGCACCGGTCGAGCGCGCACAGGCGGGCGAGCGCACAGCTGTCAATCTCTCGGGCATTGATCCCTCGGAGGCGCATCGAGGAATGTCACTGGCATCGCCGGGGCTATTCCGCGCTACTCGCCAAGTGGATTGCGCCTTCGATTTGCTCCCCGGCGCGCACCCTCTGAAACATCGCGCGCCGGTGCACTTCCACGCCGGCACGGCCGAGGTCGAGGCGCAAGCACGCCTGATTATGTCAACCGAGCCGATGCGTCCCGGAAAGCGGGCGAATGTTCGATTCCTGCTGCGCGATCCTCTGCTGCTGCTGCCGGGCGACCGTTTCATCGTGCGTATGTTTTCGCCCGTAGTGACGATTGGCGGAGGCGTGGTGCTGGATATCTGACGCGCCCCCCAGAGTTCGCCGCGGAGCCCTTGACCAGCGCCTGAAGACGATCGAGGCCGCGACACCAGCCGATCGCGTGGCGTTGCTGGTGGCCGAATCCGGGCATGGAATGAGCGTGGCGACCCTGGTTGCGCGCACCGGTCTGTTGGCCTCTGAGGTACGAAGCATCGGCGAAGCGGGCGAGTTCGTCTATCATCCCGACCCGCATGCGTGGCTTGCCAGCCGCGCGTGGACCGAAGAAAAAATCGCGGGTTTCCGGGAGATCCTCAAGGGTTTTCACCGGCGAAATCCACTACAACCGGGTCTTGCCAAAGAGGAACTGCGCAGCCGCGAGCTGGCGAAGGCTCCCGCTTTTCTTCTCGACGCACTGCTTGATCGCACCAAGGAAATTATCACCGAGGGCGAGACGATCCGGCTGGCATCGCATCGCGTGGCGCTCAAGCACGATGAGGAAGACGCGCTCGAAAAAATCGAAACCTTATTCCGAAAGGGCGGACTGGCTGTGCCCTCCACGCCGGAAGTACTCGCGAAGTCTGGCGTGGAGACTGCGCGCGCCCGCTCCCTGCTCCAGATGCTTCTCCGCAATCGCAACCTGCTGCGCGTAGGCGAGGACCTGATCTATCACGCCTCCGCGATCGATACTTTGCGCCAGACCCTCGCCGCGCGAAAAGGCGTCCGCTTCTCCGTCGCCGATTTTAAGGAGTGGACCGGAGTATCGCGCAAATATGCCATCCCGCTGCTCGAATTCCTGGATCGCGAGCGAATCACGAAACGAGAAGGAGACGCCAGGATAGTTCTGTAGAGGCGGGGGGCTTGACGTGGGATTCAGGCAGGGCGCACTATCTCAGGGAGGAGGTAAATTTATGCAAGCATCCCCTACGCCCTCTGAAACCAAAAATTTTTTGGACGAGCCAGTAAAATCGCTACTCCAGCAAAAAGGCAACACCGTCTGGTCCGTTTCACCTGAAGCTCCCGTTTATGAAGCGATCGAGCAAATGGCGACGCGGCAGGTTGGAGCATTAGTAGTCTTGAGCGCGGGCAGGCTGGCCGGGATTGTCTCCGAACGCGACTATGCCCGCAAAGTGGTCCTCCAAGGACGGCAGTCTCGCGACATGCGCGTGCGAGAAATTATGAGCACGCCGGTTCTATATGTCACTCCCGACCAGACTCTCGACCACTGCTTGCGTCTGATGACATCCCGGCGGATTCGTCACCTGCCGGTCCTCGATGGCGAAAATGTCGTGGGTATTCTTTCGATCGGCGACTTGGTGAACTGGATTATTACGTCCCAAGGACAAACGATCCAACAGCTTGAGAACTACATTACCGGCGCATATCCGGCCTGAATCTGTAGCTTGACACCAGGCGAATATAAGGCGAATATAGGTGAGTGGCCGCCCTGATCGGCATCGCTCGCCTAGCCGCCTCCAGCCCTCGGATAGAGGCCAAACAGAGAGTAGAGTACTTCGATCTTCCGACGCGAAGTTTCGTGGTGCGCTGCGACAGTCCGAGGGTTCCGTTCCGGTGGATGGTCAATCCTTACCGCGGATGCGAATTCGGTTGCAAGTACTGCTATGCGCGGTACGCTCATGAGTTCATGGAACTGCGCGACCCGGAGGACTTCGAGCGCAAGATTTACGCGAAACACTTTGATAAGGCTCGCTTCCGCGAGGAGCTGGACCGGATTCCGCGCGGCGAGTACATCGCGCTCGGCACCGCCACAGATCCTTACCAGCCTGCGGAGCGGCGTTTCGGCATCACGCGGGCGATGTTGGGCGTCTGGGCCGAGATGACCGGATTCCACCTTGGGATCACCACTAAATCGGATCTGATCACCCGCGACATCGAGCTTTTGCGCGAGGTTGGCCGCCGGCATTATCTGAGCGTTCACATGACCGTCACCACCGTCGATCGCGACTTGGCTCGATTGATTGAGCCATTGGCGCCACGCCCCGATCTTCGATTGGGAGCGGTTCGAAAGCTGACCGGCGCCGGCTTGCGCGCGATGGTGTTCTGCTCGCCTGTGCTGCCTTTGATCAACGATAGCGAATCGGCATTGGACGCACTTGCCCGCGCGGCGGCAAACGCGGGAGCGTGCCGATTTGGAGGCAACGTGCTGTTCCTGAAACCGTGCGCGCGCCAAGTGTTCATCCCCTTTTTGGAGGAGCATTTTCCTTCACTCGTGCGGCGCTATAAAGAGCGGTTCGACCGATCAGCATACCTGCGCGGCGATTATCCGGGAAAAGTTCGCGAACGGCTGCATGAGGCCGCCCGCCGCTACGGTCTGGACCGCAAAGATCCGCAGGCGGAGCCTGAGCTCTGGCTCCAGGATTCGCAGTTGACACTTTTTAGTTAAACGCCATCGACCCAAACCCGGGCATTCCTTTGTCTGTGGCTTTATCCGTGCCGCCGGACTTTTTGCCCCAGGTCCAATATAAGCCGAGGTATTCGTAATTCTCCGTCTGACCAAACACCGTGTGGCCGTAGCAAAAGAGCAATTGAAACCCAGGATCGCGAAATTTATAATAGCCCCCGATGTCGATCAGCGTGGCGGGCCTGGTCTGAGGAGTCATCAAGCCTTCCGATCCATGGTAAAAGACCTCAATCCCGAGCGTCAGCTTCTTTCCTAGATCGCGCTGAACCAGCCAGCCGGCGAAGGGGTAACTGCGGTAGCGGGGAACGCCTTTGATTATGGTTTCCCCTCCACCGCCGTAGGTGGTCCAAGTGCCGAAGCTTTTCTGCGCCCACAGAGGAACCTTGTACCAGGCTTTCCCCACGCCCAACCCTCGCGGCGCGTTTCCGGCGGGGAGCTCGAACATAGTAAACGTACCGATCATCGGCCGATGCTTGCTCTCCTGCACAAATCTGTATTTGATACCGGTTTCTATATCGCCCCAACCGAACGTTCGGGGACCGATCGAGGGCAGCGCAGACGCCGCTGGAACGATAATGTGAAGGTGAACATTGGGAACAGCTCCCCAGTTGAACTCGACCGCCGGACCTTCTGTATCTGTCTCCACTGGAGTGCCATCGGAGTTGGCGAACGTATAAAATTCATAATTGCGAAATTCGATGGGCTCCGGATCGTCGGTCTGAAAAGGAGGCCCGGCCCGCGCGAGCGCAGACAGGGTGAATAGCAGGAAGCATGCCTTCATAATTCCTTCCCATCTTAGATGGTGTCCTTGTTTCAGATCCTTCATTCCTTCCGGCCTCTTCTGAATCCTATCGGCTTCGGGGCGAGCGACTTCATTGAATTCGCAATCGCGGCGCTGCTGATCTGGCTAGTGGTGGTGTGGCGCGCGTCGATTGAGATGTACGCGCGGAGATTTGCCCTTCGGACCGGTTGGTGCATGCTGCTGCTGGCTGTTCTGCCGGTGGCGCTTCGGCTGGCGCTGGTTCCTCATCACCCGATTCCGTCGCCGAATGTCGCCGATGATTTCAGCTATCTCCTTCTTTCCGATACGCTGTTCCACTTTCGCCTGGCGAATCCGCCCCATCCGCTGAACCAATTTTTCGAAACTTTCTTTGTCCTGCAGGAACCCAGCTACAGTTCCGTTTTCCCGCTTGGACAGGGTCTCGCGCTGGCCCTTGGAGGGATGATCTTCGGACATCCCTGGGCCGGCGTGGCGCTCTCAGTCGCCGCGTTGTGCTCACTTTGCTATTGGATGCTGCGGGCCTGGACTACTCCGGGCTGGGCATTGGTTGGAGGACTGCTAGCCGTATTCGAGTTCGGCCCTCTCAATCAGTGGATGAACAGCTATTGGGGAGGCGCAGTTTCCGGGGCGGCGGGTTGCCTGGTGTTTGGATCATTACCCAGGCTGCGTGAAGGCGCGCGCACCCGCGACGCGGTTCTGCTGGGCCTCGGCCTCGGCCTCCAGTTGCTGACGCGTCCCTACGAATCCATTTTTCTGGTCTTGAGCGTGATCCTATTTTTCCTGCCCGCTCTGCGCAGTCCATACGCATTGCGTAAGCTTGCGAGAGCCGCGCCGGTCTGTGGTCCTGGTAACAATCCCGGCGATCGCTTTGACTTTGCTTCAAAACGAGGCGGTCACCGGCCGTTGGACCACTCTTCCCAACGCGCTCAGCCGCTATCAATATGGCGTACCGACCACGTTTACTTTTCAGCCGAACCCGATTCCGCATCACCCACTTACGCGGGAGCAGGAGATTGATTATCAGATTCAAGCCTCCGTTCACGGGAACCAGACGGAGACGCTCACAAGCTATTTGGAGCGCCTCGGGAGCCGCGTGCGTTTTTATCGTTTTTTCCTTCTCCCTCCGCTCTATTTGGCACTCCCCGCATTTGCGTTGACTCTCCGCGAATATAGGCTTGTCTGGGCTTTTCTCGCCACCCTTATTTTCAGCCTGGGCTCCAATTTTTATCCTTACTTCTACCCGCATTACATTGCAGCGGTTACGTGTCTGTTTGTCCTCATGAGTGTCATTGGGCTCGAACGTTTGAGCCGGATGAGCTTTCGAGGATGGCTGGCGGGCCAGGAAGCGGCCCGGTTGATCGTTTTTCTCTGTGTCGTTCATTTCGTGTTCTGGTATGGCCTCCACGTGTTCGAGAACGATGAAATCTCGAGAGCGATGACGCGGTATGAAACCTGGGACGCGATCAATCATGGCGATTCCGAGGGGCGAATTGCAATCGATCATCGGCTTGCGCAAGCTCCCGGCAAACAGCTCGTATTCGTCCGCTACTGGCCGCCGCACACAACCCAGGAGTGGGTCTACAATGCAGCCGATATCGATAGCGCCAGGGTTATTTGGGCGCGCGATCTCGGTCCGGCAGAAAATGAAAAGCTTCTCAAGTATTATCCCGATCGCTCAGTTTGGCTGCTCCAGCCGGATTTCCGGCCTCCCCGGCTCACCGCATATCCACGGTAGGCTTGAGCATACGATGATGCGATTTTTTCTTGCGATTATATTGGCCTCTACTGCGTCGGCCGCCGATCCTGCCGGATTCTCTATATGGAAGCCATCCGAGTTGGAGGACCGGGCAAGGAATGCAAAGGTGGGCCCGGACCATGCCGCACGGGAGGTTCTCGGAGATTACGGCAATCAGCGGGTCCGATTGTTGCACAGGTTGGGCGACGGAGTGCCGGAGATGCACGACAATTTCAACGACCTTTGGATCGTCATTTCGGGCGACGGAACGCTGGTGGTCGGAGGAAAGATTGCGGATGCCAAGGAGCGCGGTGCGGGCAGCGGCGAATATGCCGGAACCAGGATCGACGGTGGAGAACGCCATACGGTAACGGCAGGAGATATTATTCACATTCCGGCGAAGACGCCGCACCAGATGCTAGTCGCCACGGGCAAAGAGATCACCTACGTTGCTGCGATCATTCCGGATAAATAACGGAGTTCGAAAGTCGCTACACTGAAATTATGTCCGCACTCAATCCTCCTCGCCGGTTCCTGTACGGCCCAGGTCCCACTCAGATCGAACCTCGCGTCTATGAGGCGATGACCAAGCCCATCGTCGGTCACCTCGATCCATTTTTCTTTAAAGTCGTCGAGGAAGTGCATAGCGATTTGCGAGCCGTGTTCGGGACAGATAACCATTTCGTTTTTGCGATTTCCGGCACCGGCAGCGCTGGAATGGAAGCGGCTGTATCGAATTTCGTCGAGCCCGGCTCGAAGTTCGCGGTCTTCACGGCCGGGTATTTCGGCGACCGGATTGCCGAGATGGGCCGCCGCCACGGCGCCAACGTGGTGCGCTGCGAGAAGCCGTGGGGAGAGACTTTCAGCGAACGTGAGGCCGCAGAGTTTCTGGACCGCGAACGCCCGCAGTTGGCCGCGTTCGTGCATGCCGAAACATCCTCGGGAGCGTTGCAGGCTCCCGAAGCAATCACTCGGGCCGCTCATGCAGTGGGCGCATTGACGATCGGCGACTGCGTCACTTCACTAGGGGGCCTGCCCATCGGCGTAGATGCGGCCGGCATCGACATAGCATTTAGCTGCACGCAAAAAGGACTGAGCTGCCCGCCGGGCCTCGCTCCACTGACCGTTTCCCCGCGCGCCATTGAAAGATTGCAGGCGCGCAAAACGCCGTGCCCGGTCTGGTATCTGGATTTGAAGCTGCTCACGGAGTATTACGATACGCAGCATCGGTATCATCACACCGCGCCTATCTCAATGTTTTACGCGCTGCACGAAGGCTTGGCGGCAATCCGCGATGAAGGAATCGAGCAGCGCTTCGCCCGCCACCAGAGTTGTCACGTTGAATTTGTGCGGCGCATCGAGGCCATGGGTTTGCGCATGTACGTTCCTGAAGGCCGCCGAATCCCGACTATCAATACAGTGCGCGTTCCCGATGGCGCGGACGATGTGGCGATCCGGAAGAGGCTAATCGACGAGCACGGCATCGAGATCTCCGGGGGATTCGGACCATTAGCGGGGAAAATCTTCCGCATCGGAGTCATGGGGCCTCTCGCAACAGGGGATGGCGTAAATTTTCTGTGCGAGGCGCTTGAGAAGTGCTTGGCCGCGACTCCCGCGCGAGTTTGAGACCAGCCTTACTGGGTAGTGGATCAGTTTGAGGTGAGGGTCAACGCAATCGGATGTTTCGGCTGGTAGAGACCTACTACGCCTCCGCCGGGAAGCCGGATGTGAGTGATCGACCCCCACCTTGCTTCTTGCACTTCCGAACAGGGGATTCCCTTCTCTCCGAGCGCCGATCTCTCGCTCTCAAGATCGTCACACATGAAGTAGAGTTCGTGCCGGCTGTTCTCTTCGAGAGGATGAACCGCCACTTCCGCTGGAGGCAGCGCGAAAATCAGCCATCCGTGCCCAGTGTCCACGGATGAAAGTCCGAGGACATCCCGGAGGAAGGCTCGATCAGCTGCCGCATCGTTACTGTATACGATTACATGCGCGCCAAAGATCATCCTTGGCTCTTTCAAGTGTTAATAACCGGCTGCGGCGCTCTGCGCGGAGCGCTTGGTGTCGGACCCGCCTTGCAGCCAGCCTCCGTCGATCACAATAGCCTCGACATCCGCCACTCCGCCGCCGGTGGTATCGACTTGATGGCCCATCCCCTTCAGCAGGGCGACCGTATCGGGCGAAATTCCCTTTTCGACATAAATTTTATCGGGCTTCCATTGATCGTGGAAACGCGGGAAGTCGACTGCGTCTTGAACATTCATGCCGAAATCGACGACGTTGAGAATCACCTGCATGACTCCGGTGATAATGCGTGAGCCGCCAGGCGCGCCGACCACCATGAACAGCTTGCCGTCCCGCAGCAGGATCGTGGGCACCATCGATGAGAGGGGCCGCTTGCCCGGCTGGATGGCGTTGGCCTCACCCTGCACCAGACCAAACATGTTCGGCTCACCAGGCTTAGAAGCGAAATCGTCCATCTCATTGTTGAGAACGAATCCGAGGCCGGGCGCCGTAACACCGCTACCGAAACCGCCGTTGAGCGTGTAGGTCACAGCGGCAGTATTACCATCGGCGTCCACGACGGCGAAATGCGTGGTTTCCGTGCTTTCGCTACCGGCAGGGCGACCGGCGTTGAGGTTATCGCTGGGCGTGGCATGATTCGGATCGATGGATTCGCGGCGCTTCTTGATGTATGCGGGATCGAGCAACCCCGCAATCGGATTCTTGACAAAATCCGGATCGCCCTCGTACGTGTTTCGATCGGCATAGTATCGACTCATCACTTCCGATACGTAGTGAATCTCGGCAGCGGAATCGACGCCCGTCTTTTCATAGCCGCTGCCTTCGAGCATCCCCATCATCTGCAGGATTCCGATGCCGCCGGAGCTCGGCGGCGGCGAAGTGATGATGTCGTAGTTGCGATACTTACCCTTCAGCGGCGTGCGTTCCACGGCCTTATAGTCCCTGAAGGTCGGAAAGTGTGATCAAGCCGCCGTTTTCCGCCATGTCGGCGGCCAGCTTATGAGCGATTTCGCCTTCGTAGAAATCCTTTGCGCCGAAGTTGGCGATGCGCTTCAACGTCGCTGCGAGCTCGGGCTGCATGAACGTTTCGCCGACATCATAAAAGTGGCCGTCACGTTGAAAGATGCGTCTAGAGTCGGCATACTTCGAGAGATTTTTGCTCTGCAGGGACCGGTAGGTCGCGTACGTAACCGGGAAACCATTGGAGGCGAGATCGATTGCCGGCTGCATATCCTCTGCCCATTTTTTGCGCCCGTATTTGGATTGCGCGAGCTCGAAACCCCGCACTGTGCCGGGGACGCCAGGTGCGCGCCATCCCTCGACACTGTCGCGCGTCAGCTTGCCGTTCGCGTCCAGATACATGTTGTGCGACGCCTTTTCAGGCGCGCGCTCCCGAAAATCGATAAACGTGGTGCGCCCGTCCGCGAGACGGATCAGCATGAATCCGCCGCCGCCGATATTTCCCGCGAACGGGTGGGTCACAGCGAGAGCGAAGCCCACTGCAACGGCGGCATCGACAGCGTTACCCCCGTTTTTTAGCACGGTTACGCCGACATTTGCGGCCAGCGGCTCCTGCGCGACTACCATTGCGTGGCGGGCATGAAATGGCTCATGAGCGCTCAAGCAGGCGCAAAAAACCAGGGCAATGAATAGGGTTAAGCGTCGCATGCCCTAAATTGTACTATGAAGGAAGTTCGCATGCTACTTGAAAGGCGCACGCTTGAGCTGCTTCCGGAAGCGGTCACCCAGTTGGAGTGCGGTTTCGCCGATCTGCCAGAAATTGGCGCGCTGGTTCCGGGAGCGGATGGAATTGCCGCCGTGATGGACGAAGTTGCCCTCCGTCTACGCGATAATTATCCCTACTTTCATCCTTTGTACGCCGGTCAGATGTTGAAACCACCCCACCCGATCGCACGCGCGGCGTACGCCCTCGCTACCTGGATCAATCCGAATAACCACGCGCTCGATGGCGGCCGCGCGAGTTCGGCGATGGAGAAGGAGGCGGTAGCGGAAATCGCTTCAATGTTTGGATGGCGAACTTTTCTGGGACATCTAACGGGCGGAGGCACACTGGCGAATCTGGAAGCGCTATGGGTGGCTGGCCGGCTCCGCGAGGGCAAAAAGATTGTCGCTTCGACACAGGCGCATTACACCCATGAGCGCATCGGCGGGGCGCTCCGCTTGCCTTTCGAGAAATTACCGGTCGATGCAGCCGGCCGTCTCGATTGTTCCGCTCTGGAGCAACGACTCGCCAGCGGCGATATCGGCTGCGTCGTGGCGACGCTCGGCACTACCGGGGTCGGTTCCGTCGATCCTCTGCCGGAGATTTTGCGTTTACGGGATCGGTTCGGTTTTCGCGTCCACGTCGATAGCGCTTATGGCGGCTACTTCACGCTCGCCGATAATCTCGCGCCAGCGACGCGTGCGGCTTTTGAAAGAATAGGCGATGCCGACTCCATCGTCATCGATCCTCATAAGCACGGCCTGCAGCCGTACGGCTGTGGCTGCGTATTGTTCCGCGATCCGGGCATCGGCGCTCTTTACAAGCACGAATCGCCCTACACGTATTTCTCTTCGAGCGAACTGCATCTGGGGGAGATCAGCCTGGAATGCTCGCGCGCGGGTGCATCGGCAGTCGCACTCTGGGCCACGCAGCGTCTCTTACCGCTGATCCCGGGCGGCGAATTTGCGGACGGCCTGTCATCCTGCCGGCGGGCCGCATTAGCGCTGGCGGGGCGACTTGCCGAAGATCCTCGCTTTGTGGTGCCTTTCGGTCCGGAGCTGGATATTGTTGTGTGGGCGCCGCGTGCAAATTCGGCCAGCGCGGCATCAGTATTATCACAACAGATTTTTGAGGAAGCAGCGCGCCAGCAACTCCATCTGGCACTGATCCATCTACCAACATCTTTTTTCGCGAAGGCGTGGCCGGAGCTTCAAAGGGACCAGGATCACATCGTATGCCTGCGCTCCGTGCTGATGAAACCGGAGCATGAAGACTGGATTGACCAGATCTACGACAGACTGAGTCGGGCTTACTCTACGGTAACCTTGGTGCCCTTCTGAGCACGCTTCGCCATGCGCTCGATCCGGGCGTCCAACATGCTTCGGATAGCCCTTCAGCATCTCGATTCGCGCGTTGCGGAAGTGTTCCTGCGTAGTTTCCGGCCAGATATGATCGAGCATGGCCTCGATCTGCGGTCCGGCTACATTGCAGAAGAAGCAGCCGTGCTGCGGCTGGCCAGCGGTTTGTTTCTCTTCCATTTCAATCTTCCTTCATCTCTATTGTTAGCACTTTATTCTCGAGGACGGCGCGCGAAGGATTCAGCGCAATCATGGATGTCGGGAGGCCGATGTGCCTTCGCAGGCCGCCGATCTCCACCACCAGCTCATCGCCTTTCTTGAAAAGGCCGACCTCGCCTTTGGCCGCGAAGGGAAGCCGCAAACGCACTTCGTAATGCGTATCGGTCTTAATGAAAGTGTAGGGCGCTTCGGTGCGCGTCACCGCCGCGGGATCTTCCACATCCCCATACAGCACTTTAGCCAGTTCAGCCAGCCGCTCTCGCCCAAGTACCTCGTGGGTGAACAGGGGGATGCGTTTTATCGGCACGGGCGCGAAGTACTCTTCGATTTCGTCCACGATCTTGGCCTGGGAAGCCCGCCATTCCCCGAACCACGCGTCGGTGATTGCCTCCGGAAGCACGCGATTCACGATGATTCCGTCTACCGTCAATCCATGCAGTGAAAAATAAACAAATGCGCGTTGGGTTTCCCGCAGCACCATTTTTTCAGGATTCGTCACCAGCCTTACACTGGTGAACCGCGAGTTTTCGAGAAGTTCCGCAATACCCTCCAGCCGCCCGAAAAGACTCTGGATGTTGGCGAAATAATTATCCGGCGGCAACTCCATCGGCGAGATGCGATTCGCAACCGGCCGCACCGCCTTGAGCAAACCGCGCTGAAACGGAAACACGTGCTTCATGTACCATTCGAGCGTCGTCGGCATACTGACGAAACGCATGGATTCGGCGGTGGGCGCGCAATCGAGCACGATGACGTCGTAGGATTCCTCGCGGCGAAACTGGTTCACATACATCATGGCGCTCAGCTCCTCCATCCCGGGGAGGATCGCCAGCTCTTCGGCCTCCACGCCGCTGATGCCGGTGGTGCGCAGCACCGATATGACATAACTGGAAATCTCGCGCCAGTGCCGTTTGATTTCCTTCTGAATATTTACTTCCTGGATCGAAAGCTTCGCATCGATCGGATATGGATCGCTGGTCTTGTCCTGAAACAAAGCCGTATCGAGATCGAAAGCATCGGCTAGGCTGTGGGCCGGATCTACGCTCATCACCAGAGTGCGATAACCGAGACTAGACAATCGCAGGCCGGTGGCTGCCGCGACACTGGTTTTACCGACGCCTCCCTTACCGCTGAAAAGCAGAATTCGCATACCTCTATTCTCTCGAAAGTGCCCGCTTCAGCGCCCGATCGTCGGCGAGATCCCACTTCAGCGTTTGCAGCCAATCCAATTCCAATTCAGTTTCCCGTTGTACCCATTCGAGATTGGCCTCCGCATCAGCCTGACGATACTCAGACTTTCTGGCGAGCCGAGAGATCCGCTGTTCGATCGACGGCAGAAGGTTCAGCCGCAATTGATTCATAATCCAATCGCGGAGGGTCCTGTCCTCTTCCGACGCGGCGCGCATGCTTCGTGCATAGGACCCGGTTATAGTGAACTGGGGATCGACCTCAGTCGCCTCGGTTCCCGATTCGTTCGCGCGATTGCGGAGACTCCACGGCCAAACGCCCGCATAGCCGAGATCCCGGGCCGTTCGCACGAACCGGTCCAAATTCGAACCCGGGAGGAAAGCTCAAATTGAACTCTCCGATAAAGATTGGTCTGCGCCGAGCGATGGTAAGCCGCTTTCGAATGTAATCCTCGACGAAGGCCGCAGGTGGAGGAAGCGTCGCGCGATAGTGGTGGAAGACGAGAAAATCCAAATCGTCGAGATCGGCGAACTCGATCATCGCGGCGACATCGGAATTCGCGAGACCCACCCGCTGCTCCGGATGGTAGCGTTTTATAGCTGCCGCAGTTTCCCGTACCAAGGATCGGATCGCCGACTCCGTTACGCGTCCGCTTCGCAGGATCTGCTCAGGCTCGTTAATCACGATCCAGCCCGCAATTTGAGAGGAGTTTTCCCGGTCTTGAAGGAGCGGGACGAGCGCATTGCGAATCAGGGATGCCCGCTTCGCTTCATCTTCGAGCAAGTCGGCGTGTCCGAACATGTGAACGCCTCGGGCGGTCTCGGCCGGCATACCGATTTCGAAATCCGTCAATACCCAGATCACTTGTAGTCGATGCTTCCGGGCCAGTTTCAGGACATGATGATAATCGGCCTGAAACCCGGGAGCTAGACCGCGGACCCGGCCCGATGGATCGAACACGAGCGATCCCCGCCCGTCTCCGAAGAGGAACCAAGCGACCGCTTTCACGCCATCCTGCTGGAGCCGGCTAAACCACGCGTCAATTCTCGGGTCGGAGGAGGCGCCGTGGACGCCACCAAAATCGTAACCGTACTTGGCCCACGGCATCAGGACCATCGGATACCAGGTATGTCGCGGATTGACCGATGCAAGATCGAGTTTTTGACGGCTTGCCAACAGCCAAACGCAAATCGGAATCCCGGCCGCAATCGCGCCCGCGAGCGTTATCCAAACTCTGGATCGAATCGCTCTGAGCATCGTTGAGCAGCTTGCGGTCTACTTTATTCCCAATTGGTCGAAGAGAAATGCGAAAACATCGGCATCTTGCTCGATACGCTCATTGAGCGCAGTCCCGATGCCGTGGCCGGAGCTGGAGCTGGTTCGCAGGAAAATGGGCCGGCCGGAGTGGGTGGCGGCCTGCAGGCGCGCCGTCATCTTGCGCGAGTTCATTGGATCGACGCGGCCGTCATTGTCGCCTGTCAAAAACAGCACGGCCGGATAATCTGTTCCATCCTTCACGTGATGGTAGGGCGAATATTCATAGAGCGCGCGAAACTGATCCGGCTCTCTCACGCTCCCATACTCCGTCACATTAAATGCGCCGTTTGGAAACGTCTCCAGCCGCAGCATGTCATAGATCCCGACGTGGCTTACCACCGCGCGGAACAAATCGGGCCGCTGAGTCAGCGCAGCACCCATCAGCAATCCGCCATTACTGCCGCCTTCGATGGCCAGCTTTTCGGGATTTGTATACTTTGCTTTGATCAGGTACTCCGCGCAGGCAATGAAATCGTCGAAGACGTTCTGTTTTTTGGTGAGGCGGCCTTGCTCATGCCAGCTCTCGCCGAACTCCGATCCGCCTCGCAGATTTGCGATCGCCCAAACGCCTCCATGATCGAGCCACAGGCGCCGGCGGGCAGAAAAGCCCGGAGACTCGGCGATATCGAAGCCGCCGTAGCCGGTAAGAAGAGTCGGGCTATTTCCGTCGAGCTTAGTTCCTTTGAGCCGCAGAATATTCAGCGGAACGTGCGTGCCATCCTTTGAAATTGCAAATTGGCGAATCACTTCAACATCGCTAAATCCAGCGGCCGAGGTCTGGAGCAACGCCGTCCTGGTTAGGTTTCCGCTCGCGGGATCGTAGCGATACCATGCTGAAGGATCGATAAAGGTTTGGCTCTCAAACAATAATTGATTGCTGCCCATGCGCACGAGCGCGCCGATCGATGAGATGGGTTGAATATCGACTGCCCGTTCCTGCTTCCCCGCCTCTTTGACGACCAGCTTCGATGGCCCGCCTGCCATATAGAGCACATAAAGATATGGGCCGGTTGCGAGGAAACCCTCGATCGAGGAGCGGCCCGGCGTCACCACCGTTTTGGCTGTGGCGATGGCGAAATTTGGAGGCGAAAGTTCGAGCAGCTTGCCCATGGGCGCATCGCTTCTCGATAGCACATAGAGCGAGTTTCCCGGCCCGAAGGCGGCTTTGGAAGTTTGGTCCGCCAGACGCGTGATCTGGTGCCATCGGCCGTCCGGCTCGAGCATATAGTGCAGGAAATCGCCGCCATCGCCATAAGCCACGCGCGCCAGCACATACTTCCCGTCTTCCGATGAATCGAGCTGGATTTCGGCGATGCGCGGAAATTCCTTGCCGAGCGCGTACTGGTCTTCTGTATCCGGCAGGCCCAAGCGGTGAAAATAAATCTGTTGATAAAAATCCAGGTCCGCGACAGGCCGTTCGCCTGCGCGAGGATAACGCGTATACCAGAAGCCGCTCGCGTCGCTGTTCCAAGCGACGCTGCCGCCAGCCGTGGCTTCATTGACTCTCTGGATCATGTCCGGAAGCCGTTTGCCGGTTGCCGCTTCGAACACAGACACCGATCCAGCTTCGCTGCCGCCTTTTGAGAGCGACACAGCAACCAGTTTGCCATCGAGCGAAGGCGTGTAGAAATCGATGGCCGTGGCGCCGCTCGGGTCAAGCACGTTAGGGTCGACGATCACCCGCGCGGAGGCGGGATCGTCGGGCGAAGCGAGAGTCACCAGGAAGGGCTGCAGCTTCGGTGGCTCGGTCTTGATGGCAAAGAGTATCCCGGCCCTGAACTTGAGGTCCGAATACCGCGTCGATGCGCTCGAATAGAGCTGCGTAAGTCGCTCCACAATTGCAGGCCGATCCGTCAGATGATCCAAATATGCGCGGGTGCGCGCGTTCTGCTGGCTGCTCCATTCGCGCACTTCGGGATCTTTGGCCGACTCGAGCCAGCGGTAATCGTCAATAACTTTGACACCATTGTATTGGTCGATCACCGGTTTTTTGGGCGTCGCGGGAATAGGGAGTAACTCGTCTGCCGCGCCGAGCGGGCTCACGATCGAGATGACCGCGAGTGCGAGCACCCAGCCCGCGGAGCTACGAATATGGAACATCTCTGTGCGCTCCCAATATACACTAGCTGGCCCTTATCGCAAAAACGAATAACCCAGATAATAACGTTGTTATCGACTCCTGGATTGAAATCCGTGATGCCAGCGTTCGTGAACGAATTTGTAACCAATCGTCACGGCCCTTCTCGCGTTTATGTTCCAGCGCCGGTCTGCGCCGAAATCGAACAGGAAATTCAAACCTGTGGCATCCGGTAGTGGGTCAGTTTGAATTTTCCTCGTCCAAAAGAGCTGAAACTGACCCTGCGACAACCACGTCAACACCTGCCAGGAGCGTAATTCGATGAAAATTTCACGTTGTTCGCTTGCTATCGCGGTAATGTTATCCCTATTAATTCTGTGCTCGGGCTGCGCAAATCAGCACGGGACTGCCGCCACTATTCCGGCCGGTCCAAGTGTGGCGAATATCGGCGGCACGAACACTATTCCGGCCGGTCCAAGTGTGGTGACGCCCAGCGGCACGAACCCTTCCGCAAGAGTGCCGTAGCGTTTTCGTATACTTCGATCACAAATTTCCATATGAATGTTCGCCGCATCAACTGAAGAGAATCTCGCCTGCTACCCGCTGCGCCGTTAACGGCGTCAACAGGATTCCGCTCCGAAAATGGCCATAAGCCAGCCAGATATTAGTTCCCTCGACACGTCCAATGTTAGGACCTAGTCCGTCGGCAGACCGGGGGCGAAGCCCGATCCAACGCGCAGAGGGCGCAATGTTTTCGAGGGCGGGAAACAACGTCGAAGCGCGACCGTGAATCTCCTCGCAGATGGCCGAATCGATGGCGTGATCGAACCCGGCTTGCTGTTCGTTGGAACCTGCAATCGTGAAGCCATTTGAGCGCTGCAGAACGTAGGTGTGACCCCGGCGTCGCATCGGTCCGAGAGCGCCCGGCTCAAGTTGAAACCCGAGGAGATGCCCTTTGATCGGAGTAGTGCTTGGCAGAGCCACGAGTTCGTTCCGATACTTTACCCTGATGCTTCCGGACCACGCTCCAGCCGCGATCACGACAGCCGCGTAATCGCTCGATTCAATTTCTTCGACCTTCCGATTTTCGACAATGCGAACCGCGCGTTTCTCGCAGGCACAGCGGAGCGCGCGCAGCAGATCGACAGGGTTGACAAATCCGTCATCGGGATAGAACAGGCCGTCAGGAGTCACCTCCACGCGAATGCCGGCACTCGATTGAAATTTCGCGCGATCGCGCGCCGCGCGAAGTTCTTGCTCAGTGTTGGAGAAGTAAGCACATCCACAGATAGCGAAGTCGACGGCGAGACCGGTTTCCGACTGCAATTCCTCTATAAAAAGAGGGTACAGCCGCATCCCTTCCACTCCGAGATCGAGCCAGCGGGAAGGTCTATCGAACTCGCCGCCGGGCGAAAGCATTCCAGCCCCGGCGGAACTGGCCTCGCCGCCGAAATTGCCCGCGTCGAACAGTGTGACGGGCATGCCCGCGTGCGAGAGGCGCCAGGCGATGGAAGCGCCGATGAGTCCAGCGCCGGCGATGACCACGCCGCTTTTCATTTTTACTTCACAACGATTTTGGCTATAGCCTGGTTGTCGTAATCGTCGGAGACCCGCACCGCGACAGTTACTTCGCCTTGATTGCTCCGATCCACCAGAATCCGATAATCCTCTTCGGTCGAATCGCTCAGCCGCGTAGTCGGATCTACCATCAGCCACTCGCCGCCATTAACGGAGTATTCGGCCTTATTTAGCACACTGAGCGCGTCTTTGGCGTGAAAGCGAATTTCGATCTGGCTGCCGGAGAGGGCGCTGCGCAAAGCGGTGATCTCCGGAGGCGCATTGTCGATCAGGAACGGATCGCTCTCGCGTGACGAACTCAAAGCCTGGCCGGGAGGATTCGACGGCTCGTCTGAGGCGGTGATCCGCAACACATATTTCCCATCCGGGAACGCGGTGGAATCCCAACTGTAGTAGTGCTCGTAGATGTTGTCCCGTAGCGGCTGCCAAACAGTCTCATTCACGCCGCGGATCTCGAGCTTGAAAACCATTTTGTCGCCATTCTGGTCATTGGCGAGCCAGCGCGCGCCAACCTGACCTTTCGACCACGTGAGCGCGGGCGACGATCCGGTATCCGTGGGGGCCGAAGAGGTCTGCTGTGGGCTGCTGCGCCCCAGCGGAGGCAGATTCAGCGCCGGGTTAGCTGGAGTGGAGGGAACCGTGGGCGCAGGAAACCTGTAGTTGGCCGGCGTGATCTCTATCTCATCGATCACCGGCGCAACGTTCTTCATCTGATAAGCAATATCCACTTCGTCCAATTCGGGCGCGCCGTGGGTGGAGGCCGACAAAGTTGCTCGGTACTGTAAATACCGTGCCGCGGGTGATACCACGCGGCCCGCATCCAGCTTGGCCCATGCGCTCCAGTATTCCTCCGCGTGATCGACATTCCCGCTGCGCGTCTCGAACACGATCGAATCGGGCTCTTTCGATTCACCTGAGATGCGGCCCCAATAAGAAAATGCGCCGGCATCGAACACATCGCTCTCAAGTGTCCCTGAGGATTCGAGACCGGGGCCGATGGCCAGAATCTTGCCGATATTACCGGTCACCGCATAGAGCCGACCATTCGGCCCTGAACAGAATCCAGTGACCTGCGTTGCTGGCACGTTGAGCAGGCGGGTATACGCATAATCGGAATCGAGCCGGTAGATACTGCCGTGGTTCCCAGCCCCCGCTATCACTTTTCCGCTGCGAGAATCCACTGCCAAAGCGTAAACCAGATCCTGCGAGTTACTCCACATACGGCGCGCGTAGCCGTCCGTCTGAATTCGATAAATCTCAGAACCGCCCGCTACTGCGGGAATTGTGCCGTTGAATGTTGGGGACGGAGCAGGGTTGGAGCGTGGTCCCGTGGTGATCGTGATTGTGTTCGCTCCGGACTGAGGAGGCGCCGATGGAACCGGCGCTACGGAGGGCACGGGTGGCGCCGGCAGAGCTTGCTTGTTTCCGACCGCTGCGGCATAAATGGTTCCATCCGGCGCGACCGTTAACGCTGTGATCTCACGTTTGGGAGCCTCGTAGAGCACGAATCCCTTAGCCTGCCCGTTCGCCGCGTGGCTTGGCGAAACTCGCACGATTAAGCCGCTCGGATCGGTTCCCACGATCAGATTGTCGTTAGCGTCGACCGCGAGCGACCGTGCATGGGTCTCCTCGGTGCGAAAGAAAACCGAACCCGCGCCAGCGGGGGTAATACGATAGATCTCGCCCTGATCGCCTGTGGCGACGTAGAGGTCCCCGCTTTTTGAAAACGCGAGCGCCCAAATATATTTGGCGTGTGGATCGTAGAAGACCTCGGCCTTTCCCGCGGCGTTCACGCGATACACCTTGCCGTCCGGCGAGGTCGCGGCGTAAACGCGATCTTGGCCGTCAACGGCGAGCGCCTGGATCGCCAGACCATCCAACTCCGCGAGAGTCTTCGCCTTGCCTGCCGGATCGACCATAAACAGCTTGGCCTTGCCGCCCAGCTCGCCGCCGCCGGCGTAAAGATCCCCCTTCGAATCGCGCGCCACGGCCCATAAGAAGGTCTCCGAAGGATCGAAGATTTCCTTGAGAGCCGGCGCCAGAGTGACGCGGCCGTCGCTATCGAGCGAGAGCCGGGTCAGGCTGCCCTTTTCGAAATCGGTCATCTCGGCTTCCTGCCAAGTCTTGGTCTCGACCGCGGATACGGCTCCGGCCGCGCACAGGAATACCGCCAAAACGCGCGAAATTTGCATGAAAGTGATCTACTTCACCGTGATTTTTAGCGAATAGCTGCCGCTGACTACCTGTTCGAAGGGAACCGAAAGCTGCTCGATCGCGCTCTCACCGGAGCCGACCAGCGCGCGGCTGGAGGTACGCTCCGTCTGCAGAACGTTGAGCACGGAGGCGGGTAATGCGGGCAGCGTCTTATCGTCGGAGTAGTACGTCGGACGGTTTTCCACGAGTGAGACGTAAAGCTCGTTATTCCCGCGCTCCTGGTTGATCAAGGAAACGGTCTCCGGAAGGTTGAGGTAGCGGTCGCCGAGCGCGGCGGCACGCTGCATGCGATTCATGGTATCCGCATCGCTGAATAGAATTCGATGCTCGCCCTTGGTCGTGCCGGCGGGAATCTTCACGTTTACCGAGCGCTCGATACGCTCCCCGCGATAGGGCCGGAGGAACACTTTGACCGGGATCTCGGTTCCCGCATCGACTTCGGTCGAAGGGGTCCAGGCGTTTTCGATCGTGGCGACCCGGCGATCCGGTAACAGGTCCACTGTGATGTCGACGCGCTTGAGCTTGGGCGTCTCGACGGGATTGAGGAACAGGCGATTGAATGTTTCTCCCCACCAACCCGCCAGTACCATCGGCTGCGGCACCGGCAACTCGCTCGGCGCGAGCATGGTCGAAAGATGGATGTTGTTCAAGCCGTCCAGCTCGACATTCCCCTTCATCCGGTACGTCATTTCGTCAGCGTACTCGTTCATCTGCTGAAGCGAATTGAACAGCGTCAGCATCATCAGGTACGGCGTCCATTTCTGGTGCACGAAAACATTAAAGTTCAGCTCTTTCTCTTTGAGAACGGAGTCGCCGGATCCAAGCGCCCGCAGCTTTACATGGACTGGCACGGTGGGGGCTTCCGCGCCCAGCTCGCCCATGATGCCGCTGAACCGGTCCTGGCGAAGCGCGCCGACCACCTCGGTGGCATTGCCGAATTTCGTCGGCTGGAACGCGGAGCTGAGCACCATCAAAATCTCACTCTTCGCCATCGGCATATCGATCGGGCCAAGGTCGAAGAATTGATGGCCGAACGCAAGTATGCGCTTGCCATCGTTGTAGGTCACCGTACCCATACCGGTGGCCGACATGTCGCCGGATACCAGAACACCCGAGACGGCATCACCTGGATTTAACGAGTGCTCCCAACCCGGCGCAGGTTTAGAAGAAAGATTCCCCGCGCCCGCTCCGCCCTGGACGGCAGCGATTCCCATTTGCGAAAAAAGCGGCTCAAACGCGCGAATCGTGCTCTCGGTAAATCCGGAAAGAACCAGCGGAGTGTCGATCGGTGTCATCGCTGGAACTCGCTGCGGCAAAGATTCCGACGATCCGGCGGCGACCAGACGGCCCAGAAGTTCACCTGGGATTTCGACGGATGCTGTGTGCGGCGCGGGAACTTTATCGGGAGTGCGCGCGTCAGCCGGCCGCGATTTATCGAAGTCCTGAATCTCGAGCATGTTCTCGATGGGAGTAATTCCGCAGATAGCGTCGGGCGAGAACACGCTCATTCGCAGCGCGACCGCACCCACCAGTTTTCCGTCGATGTAAACCGGACTGCCGCTCATACCGGCGGCGACGTTAGTCACTTTGGCTTTTCCGCCCATCTTGGCCAGGATTACGTCCTGGCGTGGACCCAATTGATTTTTCCACACACCTACGATCTCGATGGGGACAGGCTCGGGAACAGTTCCCGAGAACACAGTCCAGGCCGTCCCGTGCATCCCCGGCTTTATATCTTTGAGGTGGAAAATCTCAACCTTCCCGGCCTTGGGCCGGGCAGAATCCACCGTCTGCGCCAATCCAGCGCTCGTTAGGGCGAGCGCCGTGGCGGCAACCGCCAGCCACTTGTTCATGTAATGCAACTACCTCTATATCTATTATCCACCGGTTCTGCCAGAAGCGCTCAGTCAACTACGTTGATTATTACCGGCGGGAGTTTTCGCCGGCCGAACCGCAGTTCGAGCCGATGCGCGCCCGGACCGATCTCTTCCGGCAGACGGAAATTCACTTCGAAGCGCTGCGGACGCGGATCTGTGCAAAGGTACTCGAGATCGGAAATGAGATAACCGTCGATTGATGCTTCAATCTCATTAGGGTAGTCGATTTCTTCGAGCACCATCTTCACGGAGCGCGTTTCGACGCGTTTATCAGAAGTCAGATTGACGCCGTCGGTGATGGACCGGATGCGTGGAACCGACGGGCCCGGCGGAATGACGCGCAGTGTGGCCGGAGGGGAGATCCGCCAACCCCGCCAGTCAATTTCAACAGGCAGCAGACCGGTGGCTTCGAGCTCGGGGAGAATCACGTTTATCTGCTGCAAACCTGCGGAGTCCGGCGGTCCAATATAACAGGCCGTGCCGAGCGAGCTTCCGATGACGACTTGCAGATGATGCAGACCGGCATCGGCGGGCAGATTTTCTACCCAGATGGAAATTGATGCGAAACGGCCCCGGCTAGGCGCCCCGGGCTCCGAGCTGTTAGCATTCGTGATCCGGCGAATCTGAACCGCTGTTTCCTCCGGCGCGCTAAGTGCGCTTTCCTGCGCCAGATGCCAGCCGCGGGGCCTCTTGCGCCAGCTGGTCCACAGATATTGAGTGGCCACGCCCTCGAGCGCTAGCACCTGAAAATCGTGCACGGTGGCAAATTCGAGAATCTCGCTCGAAGAAAATCGCGCGCCTGCCCAGGTATCGAAGGCCGCGTCCGCACGAGGCAGCCCGTTAAACTGAAACCTCGCCAGGCCGCCGGTTTTAAGTACGCGATGTGTCTCGCGCAAATACTCAAACACAACCTCGCGGCTCGGAATATGCTGGAACACCGCGTAGGAATAAACGAAATCGAAGGAATCATTCTCAAAGCGGGCGAGGCTTGATCCGTCGGTCGCGTGCGGGTGGGCATTCGGAATGTCAATCAGCTTCTCGCGCGCGAGCGCAATCATCTCATCGGAAACGTCAACTCCGTGAATCTCGACAAAGTGGCGGCTCATCGAACGCATAAGCCGCCCCGGACCGCAACCAATTTCAAGCGCACGCCAGCCGCTGCGCTGCCGAAGAGGCACGCGGCGCAACTCCCATTCCAGGCCGTTGATCACTTCGGTTGCGGTGGCGAAGAACTCCGCATCGTCAGAATCCCGCCGGCCAAAAGCGACAAAGTAGCCGGCGTCCTCCCGGGCGCGCGCGTTCCAGTCCTCGCGCATCCAGGAGGAGACTTCAGGATCCAGCATGTCACTTGCGGCTGGAATAGCGATCGAGATCGGACATGAGAGCCGCGGCCGCCGGCGGCGGTGCAACATCCGTAGTGAGAATGTCGCGGTTTGAAATCTTGCGGCCGTAAAGCTCCCGATCCGAATCCTCGTCCGGGCGCAGCGTCGCGCCGCTGAGCGACACGCCCGCAAACAGCCCTCTCGAGCGAGACCAGGTAAGGATCTGGGCCGTCATGGCGGCATCCGTCTGCGCTTGCGTGGAGCGGCCCACGGGACCGGCTGCGACACTTGCGTCGCCGCCCAAAGTGAACTTCGTCGAGAGCAGACGATTCATGCCCCCCTCATTCATTACCAGCATAAAAACATCCGTCTCCTGGCCGCCGATCTGGAAACCGAAGCTGCCGCCCTCCACGCGAATCGCGGCCGGAGCCGACCAGCCCACCCCGCCCTTCTTTCGGCAGGACACGAATCCCTTCCCGTATTTGCCGCCGACGAGGAATGCAGCGCTTTTGAGACCGGGAACAATGATGACGCATTGGGCGTGGTCCAGCAATCCCTGAGGAATGGTTTTGTCGGGTGTGTCCATCACCTCCTTCAAAGCGGCGCCGGCGGCATCCAGGCGCTTGGCTGCGTCGGATTGGGCGCAGAGCAAACCCGCGCTCACACCAAAGATGGTGAGCAATTTAAGATTCATAAAAGTTCCTCCCAAAAAAATCATCGCACGGTTGAACGGGAATTTGCGGCGATGCGGAATTAATCTTTCTCCACCAGGTTCGACACTTCCGCGGAGCGAACTCCGTAGATTTTTCGAATCAAGCGGCAAATTTCCGAGGCAACGCGCTCCGGCTTTTCCTTCTCGTCGAGATCGAGCTCTACCTTAAGATAAAGATCCGTCCGTCCCATTTCCCGATGATACGATAGAGGTGTCCCGTCGTGACCACGTTGTGCAAGCTATGTAATAAGAGGCGCGCCCGCCGGCATTGTCCGGGCGCGAATGGGGAAATCTGCGCAGTCTGCTGCGGCACGGAACGCGAGAACACCATCGACTGTCCGGCCGATTGCGAGCATCTTCAGGAGGCGCGCCGCCGCGAGAAGCCTCAGACCTTGATCGCCGCCGATCTTCCCAATCAGGACGTCCGGCTCAGCGAGAAATTCGTGCAGGAGCATGAGAGCGTCATCATGTGGCTCACCCTGGCGCTGGGGCGCGCAATGGAAAAAGAACATTCCGTCGATTTGGACGTGAGAGAGGCGTTGGACGCGCTGATCAGGACCTATCGCACCCTCCAATCGGGGTTGATCTATGAAACGCGTCCACAGAATCCATATGCAGCCGCGCTTCAGGCTGCATTGCAACAATCGATCGAGGAATTCCGCAAGCGCGTAACGGAGGAAACGGGGATGAATTCCCTGCGGGATGCGGACGTGCTCGGCGCCCTGGTTTTCTTGCAGCGCATGGAATTTCGGAACAATAACGGACGGCGCCGTGGTCGCGCCTTTTCCGATTTTCTGCGCACGGCGTTCCCGGCCCAATCGGCGGCGGTGAGCGTCGCGCCGTAATGGACCATATGGAAGCGCGCCTGATCGAATCGATCGAGATCGCGCCGGACGTGCGCCACTTTGTATTCGAGGCGCCGGAGCTGGCGGAGATAGCGTTCACTCCGGGGCAATTCGTATCGCTTACTGGCATCGCGAAAGGCAAGAAAATCACGCGCGCCTATTCGATCGCGTCCGCCCCATTGGGTACGAATCGGTTCGAGCTTTGTTTGAACCTGCTCCAGGAAGGCGCTTTTTCGCCGCATCTGTTTTCAATGAAGCCCGGCGACGCGGTGGAGATGCGACCTCCGCTCGGGCAGTTCGTGCTGCGCAATCCCGGTCGCGGCGCGATTCTGGTCGCCACCGGCACCGGGATCGCTCCGTTTCGCTCCATTCTTCACGCACATTTGAACGAAAATTCGCAGCCATTCACGCTGATCTTCGGCGTCCGCTACGAACATAGTCTTATGTATCGCGCCGAGTTTGAAGAGATGGCTAGGCGCTTTCCACATTTTCGCTTCTGGCCGACTTTGACACGGCCCGACTCGACATGGACCGGGCGCACCGGACGCGTACAGGCCCATCTCCAGGAAGCGGTCGGCGAGCGCAGGGACACCGACGTCCTGCTCTGCGGGCTCAAGCTGATGGTCGATGACGTGCGAAATATCCTGAAAGAGATGGGCTTCGACCGCAAACAAATTCTCGTCGAGAAGTACGACTAATGCGGCGCTCTCTGCTACTCGGGTTGGGCTCAGCCTGTATATTCGCGGCAACCGCCGTAATCCTGGCTAATGTGATGCCGAAGCCGCTCAAAGAATCGGATTACCTGGTAATCGGCTCGGTGGCGACATTGCTGTCGCTGTTGACGCTGTTCCTGGCGCTACTGTCAACCAGCATGAAATCGTCAGAAGCGTTCTTCAAGCGCCGTCGAAAATAACGCCAGCGTTTTACCGCAGCGGACGTACTTCCACTTGCTTGTAAATGGCCGTTGCCTGTTTCAGCGTGGGGAATACCATACCAGGCAGGGCCGCTTTAGCGGTACCTGCGCCCACACCCCACCGCAACGAATCCGCAAACGATTTGCCCCGGTCCATGCTCCATACAAATGCAGCGGCCATGGCGTCCCCCGCTCCAATGGGGCAGAGCGTCTCGATGCGCGGCGGGAGAGCTTCGAATACGCCCTCCGGACCGGACCCCAGCGCGCCGCGGCTGCCAAGCGATAAAATTACCGACTCGGGTCCCATCCCCTGAAGGCGATCGATGGCTTCGAGAAATTGGCTGCGAGTGATCAGCGCACGATTCAGCAGACGTTCGGCCTCGTGCTGATTCGGCGTAATCGTCGTCGGCTTGGCCTCGAGGGAGTGCAGCAGCGCATCGCCGTCAGTATCGAGCAGCATCTTAACCCCGCGCGCCTGGGCCATTTCGATGATCTCGCAATAAAAGCGTGGAGGGACGCCGGGCGGGATACTGCCACAGATCATCAGCCAGCGCGCTTGATCGAGCCTGGATTCGACCAGTTTGCGGATTTCGCCGAGCTCTTGCTCCTCGAGCGGCGCACCCAGCTCATTGAGCTTCACGGTCAAACCTTGCTTATCCGAGATGGTGAGATTAATGCGGCTTTCCGAGCGCACGCGCACCGCCTCGAAGGGCAGCTTCATCTCTGTCAGGGACCGCTCCATTCTCAGTCCCGCGTCTCCGCCCGACGCGAGCAGCGCCACGGTCTCGCCTCCGAAAGAATGGATCACCTGCGAGGCATTGATACCTCGACCGCCGGCGGCTTCACTGCGCCCGAGAATGTAAGCCCGATCCTCAAATACGAGCTTGTCTACGGTTACGGTGCGATCGATGGCGGGATTAATGGTAAGAGTGACAATCAAGTTGACTTTTCCTTAGCCCGCGCTTCACATGCCAATGGAATCACTGGCGCGAATCAGTGCCGGTCTAACAGCTTGGCCCCGATCGCACCGCCGAAAGCCGGCAGTATGGTGAATAGCAGGAAAGTCTCAAGCACGGCGCCAGTGATATTCGCAGGGTCGTGAAAAATCCGGATCATCTGATCCAGGTCGGCGTCCGATTTGCCAACCGTCTTCAGTTGTTCGCGGATAGTAGCCACTGCCGATGGCTCCGACAGCGCCAGCGCGAACATAGTCAGCATGAGCGTAACGATGATAAATCCAAAAACTCCGCAGATCCACCCGAGGTGAGCGCCACTCAAAATCGAGAGTCTTTGTCCGGTGCGGCGCCGGTACCAAAAATACAGCTAAAACGCCCGTCAGGATCAATAATACCAGCGCGATGGCGCGGGGCAGCGGGAGCTGTACAGCGATCACCGAGAGGAAGATCGTCACCATCTCCGCAAGCAGCGCGATGCGCACGGCTAGACCGTTGTGAAACCCTATGGGCGGAGGTCCTACAGCTGGCAGCGGTAGCGGAGCAACCGGCGGGGGAGCTGGAGTTTCCACCGGTATTAAATCTTCACGTTGCGGCTTGCCGCACTTGTGACAAAAAAGCGCGTCCGCCGGAAGCAGGGCGCCACAAGTGCAGCGTTGAGGCACGCTCATATATTCAAGTGTCCCACGTTACCGATTCGCGGGATAGATAAGGCCATTATTTAGGAGGCGGACGCCCCGCGGGCAGCGATGGCGTCGAGCTGACGGACATGGTTGACATCATGGCCCGCGATGGTTTCGATCAGCACTTGAAACGTCATCTCTCCGCGCTCGGGATGGCTTACCGCTTTCGAAAGCTCACGTGGCGTAACACCCCGGATCAAACTGATATTCCATTGACGAACAGCCGAAAATGTTTTTAACGCCGCGGGAGCATCATAGGCCGTATAAGTGCGGGCCCATTTTTCCTGGTCGAAGGGCTGGATTACGTGATGATCCTCGGCGAGTGCCTGCCGCAGACGAAAAGCGAACGCCAGTTCGCAATCCGCCAAGTGGCAGAAAATTTCACGGGCGCTCCATTTTCCTGGAGCCGGAGCTTGCTCCAGCCGCTCCGTGCCAAGCGCTTCCGATATCGATTCAAGCTGCCGGGCTGTGTTCGCGATCACCTCGAGCGGATCCCGCTCCCCCAAATACCCTGCATATGGATTCATATAGCCTTCCAAGCTTGATAGTAGCGTGCGGCGCCATCGACGAAGCCGCCGTGCCGTGGCTGCCACCCGAGCATCCGGACAGCTTTTGAAGAATCGATGTGCTGGTCGAACGCAAAACATTCCGCCATTGCGCCGAGAGCTTTCGCGGCATCCTGGAGCGAGGTTATGGCGACGGCTTCCCTTCCGGTCACTGCAACACTTGCGGCCTTGGCGCATTCAAGGACAGTAAAACGGCTGCGATCCGTAAGATTGAAGATCTCACCGCCGTAGGACGATTCGACAGCCAGCCGGTATCCTTCCGCAAGATCGGCAACGTGGACCATGCTCCAGCGGAAATTGCCATCACCGACGATGCGGGCCGCGCCTTCCTTCTCCGCGCTTTGAAACCATGACGCGGTGAGTCCGCCGGCGCCCCCATAAACGCAACCCGGCCGCAGAATGATGGTACGCGCCAAATCGGAATTTGCCGCGACAATGACACCTTCGGTTTGGGTTCGTTCAGAGACTACGGCGGGTGGTTTCAACGGAGTCGATTCGTCCGCGGCCGTCAGACCAGTGCTGCCGTACACCCATACGCCGCTCGTGTAAACGAAAAGGTGGGGTTGCCTGCTGTCATTCGCGAGCTTCAAAAGCTCAGTAACGGTGCGGCGATCAAGCTCCGCGTTCTGGGCCGTGTATTCGGCGGCGCAATGAATCAGGACTTGACACTTGCCGGCAGCTTCCAGATAGGTTTCAGGATGGGCCATTTCGCCGATCACCGGCGTGATCTCTGCCGCAAGAAGGCGCCGTCCCTTATCCGTGCTGCGCGCAAGGCCGTACACCTCATGGCCAGCCCGCGCCAAGTCTGCCGCGACAGCGTTTCCAATGTAACCGGTGGCTCCGGTGATAAAGATTCTCATGATTATCTCAGCTTACGCGAGCGACAAAGATTCGGCTTACGACAGCCTTCGTGAGCGGATTTGGATCGCGAAGCCCGTCGCGGTTCGCCCAACGAATTCCCCGCGGCGATACTTAATTATCGATAGCCCCGGAACCTCGCCCCGATTCTACGCCCGCCCGCGCGATAACGTCAATGCGCCTCGCCCGAGTATAAAAGAGTAGAGGACCTCTCCGATTCTCCATGCCTAAATCGGTCGATTGGCCCCTTGCGGTGCGAGCGCTAAAGTCTCGCAACTACCGCTTGTTCTTCGGAGGCCAAAGCATCTCGCTGATCGGGACGTGGATGACTCGTATTGCGACCAGTTGGTTGGTTTATCGCCTCACGCATTCCGCTCTGCTTCTCGGCATTTCCGGGTTCGCCGGCCAGATTCCAGCCTTTTTTCTCGCGCCGATCGTGGGCGTTTGGCTCGACCGCTGGAACCGGCATCGCACACTGGTCGCGACGCAGGTTTTGTCGATGGTGCAGTCGCTCGCGCTGGCTGCACTGGCGCTGGGCGGAGTGATTAACATTTGGTGGATCATCGGCCTCGCCTTCTTCCAGGGACTGATCAATGCTTTCGACATGCCCGCCCGGCAGACTTTTGTCGTGGAAATGCTCGACCGCCGCGAGGATTTGTCCAACGCGATTGCGCTGAATTCATCGATCGTGAACGGATCGCGGCTGGTGGGACCGGCCATCGCGGGCGTGGTGATCGCCGCGGCCGGCGAGGGTTACTGTTTCCTGATCGACGGAATCAGCTACATCGCTGTGATTCTGTCGCTGCTGGCAATGAAGCTCAAACCGGTGGAATTGCGCCCGCCGGCAAAGCGCGTTTCTCAGGAATTGAGTGAGGGATGGAAGTACGTGATCGAATCGCCGCCGATTCGTTCGATTCTGCTGCTGCTCGGCGTGACGAGCCTGATCGGAATGCCGTACACGGTGTTGATGCCCATCATGGCGGCGACGGTGCTGCACGGGGGCGCGCATACGCTGGGGTTTCTGATGGGGGCGTCCGGTGTGGGAGCGCTGGTCAGCGCCGTAAGCCTCACCTTGCGCAAGACCGTAATCGGTCTCGGCAGGATGATCGGTTTATCATGTGGCCTGTTTGGAGCGGCGTTGATTTTGTTCGCGCTTTCGCGCTATGTGTGGCTTTCGATGATGCTGATGACGATGACCGGGTTCGGAATGATGCAGCAGATGGCGGCCAGCAACACCATTCTGCAGACCATCGTGGCGGACGATAAACGCGGCCGCGTCATGTCGTTCTACACGCTGTCCATCCTGGGAATTTACCCAATCGGGAGTCTGTTGGCCGGGACTTTAGCGGCGAGATTCGGCGCGCCGGCCACGCTCGCCTCTGGCGGCGTCCTCTGCCTGGCCGGCGCCCTGTGGTTTGCACGGCGTCTTCCGGCATTGCGCCGCGCGATTCGCCCGATCTATGTTGAGCTTGGGATTCTTCCGGAGCTGGCCACCGGACTCCAGAGCGCGACCGCATTGCAAGCGCCGCCGGAGGGCTGATTACTGCTTATTGCGGCGCTTCCACTGTCCAGGCGCCGCGCGACACCCAGCCGGAACTGGAGCTGGCTTCATTCGCTTCCAGGTAAACGGTCTTGGGCCCGTCAAATGCCGCTTTGAATTGAATTTCGATAGTGAAGACGATGGAGTTGGCGGTCAAGGACGCTCCCGTGTATCCCACCGCGCATTGGCTGTTCTGCAAAGTGGTCGAATATCCCAGCCCTTTGGTATTGAGCGTCACCCCGTCGTCGGCATAGAGACCGACTGTGCCGGCGGTAAAGTTGTACACCACCGAGCATGCATTGGCCGTGTTGGCCGGCGCGCCAACGGTGAACAGCGCGGCCAGGCCGTCGAGATTGGCGGAGGATACCGAGTCGGAAACGGTGAACGTGAAAATTTGCGAAGGATTGACGCCGCCCGTGCCCGAAGCGGGGCTGACCGAATCCGCCGTGGGCGCGCCTCCGGTGACGGTCCAGGACCCTACGTCGACCCAGCCTGAACTGGAATTTTGTTCCGATGCGTTCAGGTAGATGTTCTTGGCGCCGAAGTAACTATCGTTGAAGGCCAAATCCACGGTCACGGTCATTGTGGTGGCTCCGAAAGCCACGGTGGTGTTCGCACCATTCACGATGCACTGGCTGTTGGAGATCACCGTGCTCGATCCGGGTGTAAGCTCGGCGGCCCCGTGCGACGGAATGTCATAGGAAAGCGAGATCACGTTCTGCGGAGCGCGCGTAGACCAGGACGCATGAATTCGTGAGATTGGTAGTGGACGAGCCGATCACGACCGTCAAATCCGTGAGAAAGCCGGAGCCTCCCTGATCTGATACGGTAAAGCTGAAGCGCTGACTCGGCCCGGACCCGGACGCGGGCACCACCGAAGTCGCCACTGGCACGCCACCCGCGGCCACGGTATAAGTTCCGTTCGGCACCCAGCCGGTATTTGCTCCGGTTGCGTCCACGCCATACATGTAGATGTTTTTTGTTCCGGTGAATGCGCCTTGAAAGGTAATGTTCGCCGTAAGGATCACGGAAAGGCCCGAAATCGTGGCCGAGGTCGCTCCCACCGTGCACTGGCTGTTCTGAAGCGTGGTAGTTGAACCGATGGCTTTCGCATCCGAACCCAGCGCACTATCCCATGCCAACTGGATCTCCCCGTGGACCGCATCGTACACGATATAGCAGGAATTTGAATAAACGAGCGACGGAGCAAACAGCACGGCCATATCGGCCAGATTCGCCGCATTCTGACTATCGGAAAAGACGAAGGAGAAGGTCTGGCTCGCGCCGGTGCTGCCGTTCGGCGACACAGAACTGGCCGAGGGCTGGGGCGGGGCGATCGTAACGGTCCAGGCGCCGAGCGCCACCAATCCGGTGGTGCTTTGGGAATCGGTCGCGGAGAGGTACACGGTCTGGCTCGCGGGGAAACCAGGCTGGAATGTCAATGAAACAGTGAGCGTCAAGATTATTCCCCGACGAGCTGGCGGAGCTGCCGGCCCCGTTGAGGGTACACTGGCTGTTCTGCGCGCTGCCGCCCCCCGGAATCACTGTGGTGGAACCAGATGAGGCTACGTCGTTCGCCAAGGCGAACTGGTTTGAAGCGGGGATGTAACTCACATAACAGGCATAATTCGTCGAGGCGGAAGTGTTCATCAGCAGCACCACGCCGGTCAGGGCCGCGGCTCCCGCCGGTATCCGAATACTGCGCGGTAAAGGTCACCGTGCTTCCAGATCCCGAGGAGGGCGTCACGGAAATCGCGGCAGGAGTCTGCGGAGGTGGCGCGGTCACGCCGAGCCGCAGCAGCCATCCCGTGCTCCCGCCCAGGTTGGCCGAATAAATCGGCGCCTGCAACGGAAGATCCATCGAGCTGGTCTCTCCCCCGGTGAAGATATTGGCATTCTGGTCGAGCGCGATCGCATTGGCGACATCGGCTCCCGAGCCGCCGTAAAACGTGGAGAAGACGACCGCGTTGCCCGCCGCGTTGAGCTCCGACACGAACGCGTCATAAAGTCCATTGAATGCCGGCTGCACGGCGCTCACCTGCGGAAATTCGGAGGAGGAAGTATAGCCCGCCACATACGCGATGCCGCTGTGGTCGATCGCGATCCCGGTGGCCCAATCAAAGCTAGGGCCGCCGAGATACGTGCTATAAGACCAGCGTGTTGCCGGCCGGGTTGAGTTTTGAAATGAATGCATCCTGCACGCCGCCGAACGAGGTTTGGAAGGCGCCGGGGGTCACCGGGAAATTGGTAGAGTTAGTTACACCGGCAATATACGCGGCTCCAGTCGTATCGATGGCGATCGCGTTGGCTTGTTCCGGCTCAGACGGCGTTCCGCCACCACCCCCCAGATAGGTGCTGTAGAGAATTGTCGAGCCGCTGGGTCCCAATTTAGCGGCGAAGGCATCCTGGCCGCCGCCGTTGATGCTCTGAATCGGGTTGACGGTGGGGAAGTTGGTCGAGAACGTTCCGCCGGCCACATAGACGTTGCCGCTCGAATCGACAGCGATTCCGCCGGCGTGCTCGGCAGCCGCTCCGCCGAGAAACGTGCTGAAGGAAATTGCGCCCGGATGAGGTCAGCTTGGTCACGAACGCGTCCGTCTGGCCCCCGAATGTCCCCTGGGCGGCATTCAGCACCGGAAAATTCGCCGACTGGGTATCACCGGCGATGTAGGCATTGCCGGATGCATCGACGGCGATGGCGGTGCCCTGGTCGTAATTCGTTCCGCCCAGATAGGTGCTGTACAGCAGTATGTTTCCGGTCGCATTCAGCTTAAGCGCGAAGGCATTGCGGCTGCCTCCGAGGGTGGAGCGGATGGGCGTCACAAGGGGAAAATTGGTGGAGGCCGTGAACCCGGTGACGTAAGCTTGCCCCGAGGCATCCACGGCGATCCCGGCGGCCTGGTCGTCGGCTTTTCCGCCAATATAGGTTGCATAAACCAGAGCGGTACCGGTAGGGTTCAGCTTCGCGATGAACGCATCGACTCCGCCCTGATTGGCGGCTTGAACTGCGCCGGCAATCGGAAAATTGAGCGCCGCGGTCCAACCCGTTACGTATAAATCGCCTGCGGTATCGACCGCCAGGCCGGTTACCGCGCTGGTCGAGTTGCCGCCCAGGTAAGTGCAATAGGAAATTACCGGATCGATGATGAGGACTTTTGATGCGTCATAGGCTCCGATCTCGAATCCCACAGTGTGAGCGTCCAGCAGCCGGTAGCGCCCCTCCACCCGGGTCCGGCCGCGAGCATTGTCCTGGTAAATTACTGGCGCTTCTTCGCGTAACTCCGCGCCTGAGCCGCTTATCACCAGATCGCCATTCGTATCTACATATAAGCGGTCCGCGCCTTCGTAGGCGAGCCGGATCTGGTTCGGATCGGCGCCCGGCGCGACGATAAACTCCGACTTAATCCGGGAGCCGGAGCCGCCATACGTCATGTCGATACCCGGATACAGTCCTCGATAAACGATCTTGTGGTAAGTGGGAAGGCCCGTCATCCAATCTTTTGCATTCTGCCCGGCGAAAAAATTCACTTTGCCGGGCATGGGCTCCAATGCCTCGATCGCCACGCCAGGATTGGCCCCCTCGAAACGCAGTTGCGCACGCATGCCATCGACCTGAAAAATAACGGAATCCGCCCGAAATCCGGCGCGCAGCTTCGGTGTCTCCACGATGTAACGGATGGAAGAATCCGTCTGCCCGGAATTCGGGAAGAAAAATAAGGGAAGCGACCGCTCCGCCTGCGCCGCGAACCCCGGCGCAACGGCCAGGAGCAGCAAACCTATTATTGACCGCATCTAGTCCTGAATGGCTATCGGCCGATTGCGGGAATTCGTGCATATCTCAGTGGCTCGCGATAAGTCCCAAGTGCGGTGTGCTGACGCCGAAGGCGAACCCCGTAGAATTCCAGATCTGATCACGGCGAATTGATGGGGGAGGCGGACAGATAGCCTCATATTCGGATTACTCCTCGCCAAATCATGGGCAGGTACACGCGATTCCGTACGGCTGCGAATCCGCTAACCTGCTCGTCATACAGAGTCCGATCGAGGCAAAGCCATCAGGTGACGGGTAGGGAAACACTGATCCATAATACGGGGGTGACTGATTCGTCGAAGAGAGCTTTTGCTGCTATTTCCCACTGATGAATAGAAGTGTCAGCATGGGACGATTCATACATCAGAGGGTGGATACCGTGGCAGATTAGCCAGACATCTAACACCCATCCCCTTGAGGCGATGCTCAAGGAATCTGGTTTCAGCCGGCTTCCGGAACGAAGGTGGGGCCGCGCTAAAAGATCACCTGCTGGCGTGCGAATCGTGCCAGCGGTCACTGGAAACCCTTCACGACTATATCTCGCTCATGAGAGCAGAGTTCAAGGTGGACGCACTTGTAAAATCCAGCGTGCCCAGGCCAACCATCTGGAGGCGAGTGCGCGATGCATGCGCCCGACCCGTAAATCCCGCGTGGGCGATTGCCTTAGCATCATTAGGAACCGATCGCCGTGCTTTCGTGGGCCATGATCTCAATGACGATGACGCGGCGAATTGAGTCGGGGCAGCCATCTGCTCCCGTAGCTTTGACGGCCATTCGTGGAGGCGAAAACCTCGCAATGCCCCAGGCTCCTTCGGGACGATCGCTCGACTTAGCGATCGACCTGGACGATCTGCCACCCTCGAACGCGTACCGCTTAGAGGTCGTTGGCGCCCATGGGCAACGCGTCTGGGAGGGCCGATGAAGCAGCATCTAATGACAAACTCTCAGCGCGCCTCCCCAAAGGTCTGAGCCCCGGCGTCTACTGGGTGCGTCTCTATTCAGCGCAAGACGACCTGCTGCGTGAATTTGGCCTCCGGCTCCCATAAATTCTGGCTCAGTCCGTTCCATACAGGATTGGAGGTCCCGTAGGATGCAATTACCTTCATTTACAGATTAACCCCACGAGACTACGGAGCGCATCGTGAGACCACTCTATATGAATCTAGGTGGGTCTTATGATCGTGTCCAGTTTTACTGCACAACCTGCGAACGCACCGGCCTCATTGAAGACGTGATTATTGGTTGCACCCGTATTGGGCTCACCGGGTACTGCCATTTCTGTGAGTGCCGAGAGATGGCCTGGTTTGATCTATTGGAGATTACAGAATTTTGCGATCAAATCGCCGAAGTTCCGGACGCCCACGATACTCCGGTCCGCTCTGCAAATGAAAGAATTCTCTCCGGCTTCCGGGTAAGAAATAAGGGAAACGACTGAGGATCACTGACCCGCAAGGTGGAGCCGGCGTCGCAGGCCCGCCCAGCTCATCACTGAAATCCATTCCGCCAAATATCGCGCCATGGCGCTGCGGTTCACCCAAAGGCCGCTGGGAAGACTCTTTAAATAACGAGCGATGGAGGGACGGAAAGGCTCGAAAAACTGATCCCGGCCATCGGCCTGGTAGCACAAGTATCCGTAAACCCACTGGAATGGCACATAGCCGTAGTGCCGCCTCAAAATGCGAAAAGTTTCGCGAAAAACTTCCCCGCGCTGGCCGAGCGATTTGTTGGACGCGTGCATCCGCGAGAGCGCCAGAGTCTCGTCAATTCGCCGCATTTCAACCACCCGCGCGAGGCGCATCCATAATTCGTAGTCGAACGTCAGGTGCAGATCGGGATCCATGCCGCCGGCATTTTCAAAGGCTTCGCGGCGCAAAAAACTCGCGGGCTGGCAGATGAAGCACTCCCGGGCGAGCAGGGACCGGTCGAACTCCCGCACTGGATAGGGTGCGATGCGGCATCCGGCTTCGTCCACCCACCAAGCGTCTTCCGTAAACCGCGGATGCCTCCGGATCTGCGCGAAAGGACCGCACTGCGGCGGATACTGCGCCCGGAAGATACACGTCGTCCGCATTCAGATAGGAAAAAATTTGCCCGCGCGAGAGGCTGAACCCGCGATTAATCGCATCCGCGGTCCCGCGATCCCGCCCGGTAATCGCAGCGAAGCCGGCCCTCGTACCGCTTAAGAATATCCAGCGAGCCATCGGTCGAGCCGCCATCCATCACGATGTACTCGATGCGCGGGTAGTCCTGCGCGAGGACGCTCGCGATGGTCTCTTCAAGAAACCGCGCCGCGTTGAGGCAGGGCGTAACGATGGAAACCAGCGGCGGATCAGGCTCCCACATAGCGGGCGTACAGACTCCGCGCCACGCCGATATCGGTGGTGCCTTTGACGATGGCGCGGCCGTCAGGGAAAATAGTGAGCTGGTAAGGTTCGAGCGTTACGCGCAAGGCGAATTCGTTGACCCGAACCTGCGCTACGGCGCTGAGCCGGCTGGCCAGATCCTCCAGGTCGAGGGGACGCGCGCGCTCGTGAATCTGGACCGCATTGCGCCCGCAGAGGCTGATGGGCGCATGCCGCGCGCCCTCGAGATGCACGAATTTCCGCTGCGCCGCAGCACACGCAAGCAGGATCGCGACGCCGGCGGATCCAGTTGCCGGATCTCGCCGGACCATACGTCCACTGTGGTGAGGCGAGCGAGCAGCGAATCTCGCGCCCCGAGCCAGGATCTTCAGCGCGTCGGCTGACCTGCAGAGCGGCGATTATCGCGGTGACCGGTCCCAGTACCCCTTCGGTCTCGCAGGTCGGCTGCGCGCCCTGGGGAGGCTCCGGATAGACGCACTTCAGGCAGGCCGTGCGCCCCGGCACGATGGCCAGCTTCAATCCGTAGCTTCCCACCGCAGCGCCGTAGATCCAGGGGATGCGATCCCGCACCGCGGCATCGTTGATCAGATAACGGGTCTCGAAGTTATCGGTGCCGTCGAGAATCAGGTCGATATCCTCGAGTAATTCAGCGGCGTTTGAAGGCGTCAGGTCGGCTCGACGATTGGTTCGAGAGCGACCTCGCCATTTACCTTCGCCAACCGGCGTGCCGCGGCGGCACGCTTTGGGAAGCCCTTCGGCCGCATCCGTTTCGTCGAACAGGAATTGGCGCTGGAGGTTGCTCCATTCGACGAAATCGCGGTCGATCAGGCGCAGCCGTCCGATGCCCGCGCGCGCCAACGCTTCGGCTTGAAAAGAGCCGAGCGCCCCGCAGCCGACGATCGCCACCCGCGCGGCGCGAATCCGTTGCTGCCCTTCTTCCCCCACGGGCGCGAAGCGAATCTGGCGGGAGTAACGCGATTCCACGGCGTGCATCAAAACTGTATGGCCTATTGATGATGTTAGCAGCAACCCGTGCGCTATCATTGTCAGGCGTGCGTTCGCCGGTGCCGCTGTTCTTACTGCTCCTGATCGCCGTCGTTATCGCGCGGCTCAGGGGCCTGCCCCAACTCAAGGCCCGGCGGCAGATTTCGAGGGTCGCACGATCGGGCGTATTGAATTCGATCCGCCGAATCAGCCCCTCCCTCAATCCGAGCTGGATGCGTTACTGCCTTTCCATGTTGGCTCCACTCTCCATCGCGCCGAGATCCGCGCGGCGATTCAGAGGCTCTATCAAACTGGCCGGTTCTCCGATATCGCGATTGACGCGCAGCTCGAAGGCGCGCCTGCCAACGGTCTGGTCACCTTGCGGATCGCCACCCAACCTGCTTATTTCGTGAGCATCGTGACCATCGCAGGAGTCCCCGAGCCTCCCGATAAGGTGCAGCTCAACGCCGCGACCAAGCTCGAGTTGGGCGCCAAATTCACCGCTAGCGACCTGGATCGCGCCAGCGATAACCTGATGGAGCGGCTTGCGGGCGAACGGACTGTACCAGGCCGACCATCACGTCCTGGCTCGACCATCGCCCGGCCACCGAGGAAGTGGATATCCATTTTGACGTGGATGCCGGGAACCGCGCGCATTTCGACGGCGTTCAGCTTTCCGGCAACTTCATAAAATCGACGGCAAAGCATCATCCACGACACCCGATGGAAACGAGGCCTGTGGCCGCCCACATTCGACTTCCATGAGAAGCTGGGCGGTTGGCGCGAGGTCACCGAGAAGCGCGTGCAGACGGGTGTAAGCCGTGTGCTTCACGAGTTCGAGCGCGGCGATCATCTGGAAGCGCAAGTCACGCTGGACCGGCTCTCTTACCATGACGCCACCAACACAGTGACCCCGTCGCTCACGATTAATAGCGGGCCGATCGTGCAGGTTCAGATCGAAGGCGCAAAAGTATCAAGCGGCCGGTTGCGCCAGTTGATTCCGATTTATCAGGAGCGGACCGTCGATCGCAGCCTGCTGGCGGAAGGGCAGCGGAACCTGCTCGAATATTTCCAGTCGCAGGGCTACTTCGACTCTCGAGGCCGAATTCAACGAGTCCGCGCCCGAAGAAAACCGCGAAGTCGATCGACTACCAAGTCACTCTGAACATGCGCCACAAACTGGTGAAGTTTGCGGATCGAAGGCAATCGCTTTTTCGATACCGCCACTCTGCGTGAGCGCCTGGAAATTACGCCGGCGAGTTTTCCGCGCTTTCTTTTCGGCCGCTACTCGCAACAACTGCTCAGTCGCGACCTGGATACGATCCGCGATCTTTATCACGCGAACGGATTTCGGGACGCCGATGTGAAGGTCCAGACCGAAGACGATTACAAAGGGCGGAAGGGCCACTTGTCGGTTTCGTTGGACGTGCAGGAAGGTCCGCAGTGGCTGGTGGGTAAGCTGGAGTTTGAAGGCGTGAATGAGGCGGAAATCCCGTATCTGCGCTCGCAGCTCCAGTCCATCGAAGGCGAGCCCTTCAGCGACGTGAATGTGGCCATCGATCGCGACACGATTCTGAACTACTACTACAACAATGGCTATCCCGATGCGACCTTCGACTGGACCGAAACACCGGGCTCGGCGCCGCACACAGTCAATCTGGTCTTTTCAAGTGCACCCCGGGCCGGCACGAATACTTGCGGGGTGTGCTGCTTCGCGGACTGCAGGCGACCAAGCCCCGCCTGGCGGAAAGCCGCATCCTTCTTAATCCCGGCGATCCTCTCTCCCTGAGCCGGATCGCGGACAGCCAGCAGAAGCTATACGACCTGGGCATTTTCTCCAAGGTCGAGACCGCGATTCAGAATCCCGATGGCATCGAGGACAGCAGGTATGTGCTGATCCGCGTCGATGAGGCGGACCAATATTCCTTTAACGCTGGGGTCGGCGCGCAACTGGGGCGCATCGGCGCGGGCGTCACCACCTTTGACGAACCGGCCGGCACCACCGGCTTCGTGCCGCGCATTTCCTTGGGGCTGACGCGTATCAACTTCCTGGGCCTGGCGCACACCATCAGCCTGCAAACGCGGTTCTCGACAATCGAGCAGCGGGTGGTGCTCAGCTATGTGATCCAGCAGCTTGCCGGAAGCCCGAACTTATCTCTCACCGTCGCCGGGTCTGTTCGACAATTCCCGCGATATCCGGACTTTCGCGGCGCGGCGATGGGAAGGATCGGTGCAGCTCGCGCAGCGCCTCACGCGCGCGAACAGCATACAATACCGCCTGACCTTTCGCTACGTCACTCTCAGCAATCTAGTGGTTTCGCCGGAGCTGATCCCCTTGCTCTCGCAACCCGAGCGGGTAGGCCAGTACTCGATGACCTTCATCCAGGATCGCCGCGACAACCCGGTCGACTCCCACCGTGGCATGTACAATACCGTCGATGTCGGCGTGGCTTTAAAGCAGCTTGGCTCACAGACGGTTTTCACGCGCCTGCTGATGCGCAATTCCACATATCATCCGATTGGCCGGAACGTGGTGATCGCGCGCACGCTGCAATTCGGCTATATCCAGCGATTTGCGGGTCTCCCTCAAATCCCGCTCGCGGAGCGCTTCTTTGCGGGCGGCGCTTCATCGAACCGGGCCTTCCCGGACAACCAGGCCGGACCTCGCGATCTCGAAACCGGATTCCCGTTGGGCGGCAACGCTCTGTTGTTCCACTCGACGGAGTTGCGCTTCCCTTTAATCGGCGACAATCTGGGAGGTGTGCTGTTCCACGATATGGGCAACGTTTACGCCCAGCTCAACGCCATCGATATACGTTTCCGGCAGCGTAATCTGCAAGATTTCGATTATATGGTGCAAAGCGTCGGGTTCGGAATCCGTTACCGCACGCCCATCGGGCCTCTGCGCGCCGACTTCAGCCTGAGCCCTAACGCTCCGCGCTTTTTCGGATTTCAAGGTACCGAGACTCAGTTGCTGGCCGGACAAGGCATTCTGACCACACAGAAAATCAACGCCTTTCAATTTCATTTCTCTTTGGGGCAGACGTTCTGATGCGCGCACGATTTGTATTTTTTTTCGGCGATGATCCTGGCGGCGCTCAGCGGCCGCGCCGAGATCCTCGACCGCATCGCCGTCACCGTCGGCAATCCAGGTGATCACCGAAAGCGACGTGATTACACGACCTGCGGGTCGCGGCGTTCCTCGATCAAAAACCCGTCGATCTGAGTGGCGAGCAGAAGCGCAAGGCCGCCGCGCGCCTGGTGGACCAGGCCCTGATCCTTAAGGAGGCGGAATTCAGCCGGGCCGCGCTGCCTCCGGCGGAAGATGCCGCGCGAGTATTGCAGCAGGTGAAATCGCAGTACCCGAACGATGCGGATTATCAAGCGGCATTGAAGCATTATCAAGTTAGCGAGGAGGATTTAGTCGATCATCTGCTGGCGGGCCTGCGTGCGATGCGCTTCACCGATCTCCGGTTCCGCCCCGAAATCGAAGTGACGCCCGAGGAAGTGCGCCAATACTACGATCAGATGGCCGCGGAATGGCGCGCACGAATCCGGCCCAGGTTCCATCCTTCGAGGCGAGCCAGGATGAGATGGAAAAGCTCCTGATCGATCAACGCGTGGCCCAGGCGCTCGACCGCTGGCTCGCAATCCAGCGGAGTGAGACCGAGATCGCTTATCGGGAGCCGGCATTCCAATGAGCAAGCCTGTTCGCGTCCTGTTGCATGTTCGCGGTGGGGCTTGGATTTTCGTGCTCCTCGCGTGCGGCATCGCCGGCGTCCTGGTGCTGCGGAGCGGTTGGTTCCACGAGCGCGTCCGCGAACGCATTATCTCCGAAATTGAAAGAACAACCGGCGGCCGCGTCGAAATGGGCAGCTTCAATTTCGACTGGAAGCGCTTGCTGGTGACGATCGAGCCGCTGGTGCTGCACGGCAGAGAAGCCATCCGGCGAGCCTCCGCTCGCTGCGCATCCCTTCAATCAGCCTGGGTTTGCGGATCGTCTCCGCGTTCGAGCGTAAGATCGATCTGGTATCGCTTCGCGCTCGATCGGCCGGAGGCGCACGTCATCGTGTATCCGGATGGCTCGACCAACCTGCTGATTCACAACATCAAGAATTGGGCCGAGAATCTGCTCAATTTCAGCGTGCTCCGCTATCAGGTCGTGGATGGTTTAGTGCAATATGACGACCGCAAATATGCGCTCAACGTTCAAGGGGAGAACCTGCAGGTACGGATGGCATATCGATCCCAATGGTCCTCTGTATCGCGGTGAGCTGTCTTCGCGCCGTGTGCGCGTGATCGCGCCAGTCTGCCGGGCCGGCTCGCTTGAGTTCGATACCTCCGCGGTTTTTACGCTTGATAAATCGAGAATCGCAATTCTCGCGGATGACCTGGCGACAGGGAGATCGCGCATCGAGCTTGCGGGCGTGCTCATAAATCCGGAAGAGCCCCACGGCACGTTCACAGTTAAGGCCAATGCTCCTGTAAGTGACCTGGTGGCGCTGTTTCATGCGCCTCTCGCGCCCACTGGCGTTGCCGCCTTCGACGGGCGCTTAGCGGTCTCCTTCGTGAAAAAGTTCGATTTCAGCCTGGAGGGGCGCGCCAGCGCGCGCGGAATCGGATACAGGCGCGACCGTTTGAAGATCGAAGGCGCGGACGTTCGCGGCGATATCAACCTGACGCGTAAAAATCTCGTCTGCGCGGAGTGACCATGGCCGCGCTCGGCTCGACTATTACGGGCCAGGGCGAGCTCGCGGACTGGAAGAAAGCTTCATTTCGAGGGGAACATCGAAGGACTCAGCGTGCGCGAGGCCGCGAAAATTGCGACGGACCGCCCGATTTCGCTGACTGGAACGCTCGCCGGCGGGTTCACGGTGGATGCCGTGCTGGGGCAACCGGCGGCGACGAAGCTCGCGGCGAATATCGGAATCACTGCGGGAGCGGAGGGCACGCCCGTCGAAGGCCAGCTCGACGTTTCCTACGACCAGGAGAGCGGAATCGTGCGCCTGGGCAAATCGTATCTCGCCACCCCCGCAACGCGGCTGGATTTCTCGGGTGCGCTGGGAGGCACGCTGCAGGTGAATGCGCGCTCCACCAACCTCGACGATGTGACCTCTGCCATGTCCATCGCGGGCTACAGCGCGCCGGCGAAGCTTCCTTTGAAATTGAATCAAGGAAGCGCGAGTTTTGCTGGAATCGTCTCCGGCCCGCTTGACGATCTTCGCGTCAATGGTCAGGCCGCGCTGACCAAGGCGAGCTTCGAGGGTCACGCGTTCGATCGATTTACCAGCGATGTCGATGCCAGCCGGGAAGGCGTCCAGCTTCAACGGATGACGCTCACTCGCGGCGCCGCCCAGATCGAAGGATCGGCCGCGAATCGCGCCGGTGAACGGAAACTTTGAAGACGGAGCGATCGCCGCGCAATTGAATATTCGCAATGCCCCCCTTGGCGACCTAGCCAGGGAATTTCACTCTCCCGTAGCGGTGGCGGGGATCGCTGCCGCGAGCTTCCACTTGTCCGGCACGCCGCGCCGACCGGAGGCGGAGATCGGCATCCAAGTGGAAAAACCCGCGGCATTCGGCGAGCAGGCGGATCGGCTGCAGGCGAATCTGCGCTATTCGCCGGGAGAGATCGACATCACGGCGGGCGAAGCGGATACGGGACCCGGCAAGCTGCGTTTCGATGGCGCGTATGTTCATCGCGAATCGGATTGGAAGAATGGCGAGCTTCGCTTCGATCTGGCCGCTGAAGCGCTGCCGGTTTCGCGCGCCCAGGCGCTCGCCAAGCTCCAGCCCGGTCTCTATGGGACGTTGGACGGAAAGATCAGCGGAACTGCCCGTATCGCGAAAGGCGCATTCACGCTCGCCTCGGTTCAGGGCGATTCTTCGCTGCGCGGCATCACGCTGGATCGGCAGCCGCTGGGCGATCTCACCTTAAACGGCGATACGCACGGCGCCGAGTCTGACGCTTAGGGCCAATGCAAAGATGCTCGGCACGACTCTCGAAGCACAAGGTTCCTGGCCGATGGACATGGATCGCCCCGGCTCCGCGAAAATTCGTTTCTCGCGGCTCGATGTGGCCACGCTCCATACGCTGGCGACTCATCAAAAGCACACCCGAGGAGCGCGATGCAGTATTGCCTTTCGAGGGATTTGTCGAAGGCGGAGCAACGCTTTCCGTGGCGCTGGCGAAGCCTCGGGATTTCCGCCTGGAGGCTACGTTCGATACGGTGCAGATTAATGCTAAACCCTCGCAGGCGCTGCGCCTCGGGGTTCAGCCGCAGGATGTGGTGGTTAAGAACACGAAGCCCGTGGAGATCGCGATCACGTCCAAGGAAGCGCGTATCACTGCGGCCCAGTTCACCGCTCGCGAGACTAGTCTGGAAGTCAGCGGCGGAATCCCATTCGATGTCAAAGCCAGTGCGGATCTGGCGGTGCGCGGGTCCGTGAATCTGGCAATCCTGCAACTTCTCAACCGGGACCTGCTGGCGCGCGGCAACGCCACGGTGCAGGCATCCCTTCGCGGATCTCTAACCAATCCCCAGTTAAATGGGCGGATGGAGTTGAAGGATGCCTCCTTATACCTGGCCGATCTGCCCAATGGCGTCGACAACGCTCAACGGCTCGGTTATTTTCGATCGGAATCGCGCCACCATCGAGAAGCTGACGGCGGAAACCGGCGGCGGGACGGTCGCACTCGGTGGATTTGTCGAGTTCAGTTCGGTGCTGGTATATCGCTTACAAGCTCAGGCGCAAACTGTGCGGCTGCGATATGACAATATCGGCGTCACGCTGAACGCGAAGCTAGCGCTGAATGGCACCTCGGATTCGAGCACCGTATCCGGCGAACTTGACGCTGACTCGCGCCACCGCCAGCGCGAGCGTCGACTTCGGCCAGATCATCGCCGCTGCGTCCAGGCCCGCGCCCGCGCCGCAACCCAACGAATACCTGCGGGGCATGCAGTTCGATGTGCGCATCGAGAGCGCGCCGAGCTTCGACCTCCAGACCTCGCTGACGCGCGATGTTGAAACCGAGGTCGACCTTCGCCTGCGGGGCACTCCGCTACGCCCGCCCTGCTGGGAACGGTTTCCATCAGCCAGGGAGAGATTGAGTTGTTCGGCAATCGCTATACCATCGATCGCGGCGACATACGGTTTCTGAATCCCGCGAGAATCGAGCCCAGTTTCGATGTGAACCTGGAAACGCAAGGCCCGCGGCATCACAGTCAATATCGATCTTTCCGGCACGCTGCAGAAGCTCAACGTGAACTACAGCTCCGATCCGCCTTTGCCGACGCGAGATATTATCGCGCTGCTGGCGGTGGGCCGCGCGCCCTCCCAAACCGCGGATGTGGCCGCTATCCAGTACACACCCGGAGCTTCGAATTTCGCCGACGCTGGAGGCGACCTCCTGAACCAGGCGGTTTCGGAGCAGCAATCCAGCCGTCTCCAGCGCTTTTTCGGAGCGAGCCATGTCAAAATCGATCCGACCGTGACAGGCGTCGAATATCTGCCCGAAGCCCGCCTCACTTTTGAACAGCAGGTTTCGCACGACATCACGCTTACCTATATCACTAATCTCAATCGTACAGAGGAGCAGATCGTGCAGATCGAGTACGATTTCAGCCAGCACTGGTCGGCCGTCGCCGTGCGCGAAGCGAGCGGCCTGTTCGGGATCGATTTCCAATACAAGACGAGGTTCAAGTAACCGATGGCTTCCCGCTGGCGAACTGTGGCTGATCCGGCATGGCGAGACCGAGTGGACGCTTTCGGGTCAGCATACCTCCCGCACCGACCTCCCGCTGACGGCTGAAGGCGAGCGCCGCGCGGGGATCTGAAGAATCTGCTGGATCATCGGAGCTTCGCGCTGGTCCTTTCAAGCCCGATGCGGCGCGCGGCCGATACCTGCCGGCTGGCAGGTTACACGCCCGAACTGACCGCCGATCTGGATGAATGGGATTATGGCGAATATGAAGGACGCACGACGGCACAGATCCAGGAGAACGCACCCGGCTGGACCATTTGGACAGGCACACCGCCGGGGGGTGAAACGATCGCACAGGTGGGCGCTAGCGGCCGACCGCGTGATTGCCCGGGCGGTTTCGGCGTCCGGCGACGTGGCTCTGTTCGGCCACGGACACATGCTGCGTGTTCTCGCGGCGCGCTGGCTGGATTTGGAGCCGCAGGATGGGCGCTTGTTCGCACTTTCGACGGCCTCGGTCAGCGTTCTGGGCTACGAGCACGATACGCGCGTCATCTGGGTGTGGAACCGGACCCATCACTGATAGCTTTGAGCTCTGTGGTAAAGTTCAAGCAGTCCTTATCCCAAAGAGGAACCAAATGAAGCTGGAGACCGTTGTTGGCGTGGCGCTTGCCGCTATTTCTTTTGGCCTAGTGGTTCTGGCGCGGTTGCAGTTAGGCAAGTCGTTTTCCGTCGCGCCGAAGGCAAAAGATTTGATAACGCACGGTTTGTACTCGCGCCTACAGCATCCGATATACACATTCGTGGATTTGACGGTCTGCGGGATTGCTTTAGCGGTAAATCGATGGTATGTTTTGCTGCTTTTGGCCATTCTAGTGCCACTCCAGATGAGGAATGCCCACAGAGAGCGCAAGCTGCTCTGGCAGAAGTTTGGACAGCGCTATGAAATGTATCGCAGCGGTACATGGCTCTAATCGAGAGATAATAAACCTTGGATCTGGAAAAAACACTTCTTCGCAAGGTCGGCGAGGCCGTCTCGCGATTCAAAATGATCCGCGATGGCGACCGCGTGGCTGTCGCGCTTTCCGGCGGCAAGGATTCGCTCACGATGCTCGAAGCGCTGATCCTCTTGCAGCAGCGCGCCCCCATCCAGTTCACCGTGTGCGCCTTTACAGTGGAACAAGGCAAGTTCCTTCGCCCTTTCGAGCCTATGGGCGAGTATCTGAAAAATCGCGGGATCGATTGGACCTATTATCACGATCGCCCGTCATTTCGATTGCTCCACGAGCAGCCTGAGCACGGTTGCGACCTCTGCAGCCGCTATCGCCGCCGGGCGGTATATGAAATTGTCCGCGGTCTGGGCGCAAACGTGATCGCCTTCGGTCACACAGCCGACGATTTTTGTGAATCGTTTCTGCGCAACGCTCTGTTTACCGGACGCGTCAGCTCGCTGCCGCCCGTCACCTGGTCGCGCCAGCGCGATTTCCGGCTCATCCGTCCGTTGGTCTACGTTACCGAGGACCTGACAGCCCGGTTCGTCGAATCGTTTGGGAGCGCCGCTGATTCCTTGCGGCTGCTCGGAGCGTACCGGCACTGTTCGCCGCACGCTTACGGGAGCTTTTCGCGAGCCTCGAAAAGGATCATCCTCACCTCAAAGAAACCTTGCTTTCGGCCATGGGGAATATCGAGACCGGGCGGCTGCTCGATCCTCGCTTTCTGGATCTCGAAGGCGGCAAGGAAGCCAACCCGCTGGTCGTCCTCTCTGAATGAGCGGCTCCAAGCGCGGTGTTAGAATCGTCTTTTGGCGGCCCCTGTAGTCACCGTCGTCGTGCCAACTCTGGCCGCCGGCGATGCGTTGGCGGATTGTTTGCGCTCACTCGAAAATCAAACTTTCGACCGGTTTGAAGTGGTTGTCGTGGACAACAGCGGAACGCATCGCGCCCAAGTGGGGGGCACTCGCGCGCGCATCATCGCCAATACTCGCAATGCCGGATTTGGAGCGGCGATCAATCAAGCCTTTCGAGCCACCGAAGCTCCCTATCTGGTTACTCTCAATGACGATGCTGTAGCGCACCCGCGCTGGCTGGAAACGCTGGTGGCCGCCGCTGAAGCGCGACCGGGAGCGGGCATGTGCGCGTCCGAAGTGCGACTGGCCGGCTCGGATCGCCTCGATTCCGCGGGCATGCTGATGGCTGCCGATGCATCCAGCAAGCAGCGCGGTCATCGCGAGGTTCCCAGTATGTTTGCTGAGAAGAGAGATGCCCTGCTCCCCAGCGCTTGCGCCGCGCTCTATCGCCGCGAGATGCTCGATGAGATCGGACTTTTCGACGAGAAGTTTTTCTTATATTGCGAGGACACCGACCTGGGGCTGCGCGCCCGTTGGGCGGGATGGGAGTGCGCCTACGTGGCCGGAGCCGTGGTCGAGCATCGCTACTCGCATTCGGCGGGCCGCGCATCGCCGCTCAAGGCGTACTATGTCGAGCGCAACCGCCTATACACGGCCATCCGCAATGTTCCCATGTCGATGTTGATCCGCGCGCCGTTTGCATCCGCGGCGCGTTATTTCTGGCACGCGCTTTCCTTGCTCGAAAGGCGTGGCAAAGCGGCGGAGTTTCGTCAGGCGGGGCATTCCGCCGCGCTGCTGCCATGGCTGGTGCTGCGGGCCCACTTTTCGGCGTTGATCCAACTGCCGCGCCTGCTTGCCGAACGGCGCCGCATCCGCGCTACGGCACGCCTTACGCCGCGCGAGTTTGAAGCGCTGCTGGCCGCGCATTCCATTTCCATCAGGCAAGTGGCCGCATTGTGAAGCTGCTGATTCTGATCCCGGCATACAACGAGGAAGGTGCGGTGGGGAGCGTAGTGAAGGAGGTACGCGCCGTGATGCCGGCGTTCCGGTGCTGGTGGTCGACGATTGCTCGGAAGACGCGACCGGCTCAGTCGCCCGCGCGGCGGGCGCGCAGGTATTATCATTGCCCGATCATCTGGGCCTAGGCGGATGCGTGCAAGCCGGCTACCGCCTGGCGTTTGAGCTTGGCTACGATTATGTAATCCGCGTGGATGGGGACGGCCAGCACGACCCGCGCGATATTCCTGGAATTCTCAAAGCGCTCGAGCGGGAAGGCTGCGAAATGGTGATCGGATCGCGCTTCATCAACGGCCAGGGCGAGCACAGCGGTTTCGTGCGCGCGATGGGTATCGGTGTTTTTCGCGCGGTGCTGCGTCCCATCCTCGGCCGGCCGAGTGCACGACCCAACCTCGGGATTCGTGGGAGTCAATCGCACCGCCCTGGCCTTATTCAGCCGAAGCTTCCCGCTTGAGTATCCGGAAATCGAGGCCTTGGTGGTACTACAGCGCAAACGATTCCGTTTTGTCGAGGTGCCGTGCCGGATGCGGCCAAGGCGGGCCGGACGCAGCTCCATCACCGCCGTCAAATCGGTTTATTATATCGTCCACGTTCTGCTGGGCGTCTTCGTGAATGTGCTGAAATTCGAAGGCCGGAGAAAATAGAATATGGATCGTCTGCTTAATGTGATGGCTGTATTCAGCCTGCTGCTGATCGGGCTGGTGCTCGCATCGGTGCGCCGCGAGCATATCCGCGTCGAATATTCGGTGAGCTGGCTGCTGGCGGGTCTGGCGCTGTTGGGATTATCGCGATGGCGCGGAACTCGAGGAATGGGCCGCCACTTCGCTAGGGCTCACCGACGCCCCGCTGGCGCTGCTGACCGTGGCCGGCGCTGTGTTTCTGGTGGTGCTCTATCGGTTCTCGCTGATCATTTCCCGTCTGAAGGATTCGAGTATTGCGCTCGCCCAGCGCGTCGCCATCCTCGAATTTCGGCTCGAGTCTCTCGATGAAAAAAACAAAGCGGCCGCAGGCAACTAAACCCGCCGTCTCCGCCGCCGCCAAGCCCGGCATCCGTGGTTGCCGCCGTGGTGGATCTGGTGCTCCGGCCCTGGCGGGACTGATCGTCGTTTTCGCCGCATACGGGCCCGCCTTGAACGGCGGTTTCGTTCTCGATGACCGCTCTTTGCCCTATTACGCCCCGCAGATCAGCGAACAATTGAATGGCTGGATTGGCTCCGTTCGCCCGCTGCTGATGCTGAGCTTTTGGATCGACCATCGCTTGGGCGGCTCCGACCCGTATACGTTTCATGCCACGAATGTTTTTCTGCACTTCCTAACTTCCGTACTGGCGGCGCTGATCGCGGCCCAGTTCCTCAAGTGGGCGGGCGTACAGGGTCGGCTCCGCGCCGTGCTGGCTGTGTTCTCGGGCGCGCTGTTCCTGCTGCATCCGATTCAGACCGAATCGGTGGCCTACGTCGCCAGCCGCTCGGAAAATCTCAGCGTGCTGTTTTTCTTTGCGGCATTTGCGGTTTTTCTTTATAAACGGGGCGATTCGATCACCTTCCTGCGCGCCCTGGCTAGTGGTGGCGCTGTTCGGCGCCGCGGTCGCTACTAAGCAGCATACGCTGGTGCTTGCCGGCTCTTCTGCTGCTGACCGATTATTTCTGGCGTCGAGGCGGGATTCGTAAAAATCGAATGCTGTACGGACTGCTGGCCATCGGCGCGGTAGCTGGCGCGGTTTCCTTGTGGCAGATCCTACGCACCACCACCTCCGCTGGATTTCGGGTGGAAGATTTTACGCCCGCTAGCTATTTCTTCACGCAATGCCGCGTAATCTGGATGTATGTGCGGATGTTCTTTCTTCCCTACGGACAGAACGTCGATCCGGATGTGGCGGTTTCAAGAACGCTGTTCGACCACGGCGCGATTCTCGGACTGGCGGCGCTTGCTGCCGTCGCCGTGGCCGCCTGGATCTATCGAAAGCGTTATCCGCTCGCGGCGTTTGGAGTGTTCATGTTCCTGCTGCTGCTGGCGCCCACGTCCTCCTTCGTGCCAATCAAGGATGTTTTGGCTGAACACCGCCTCTATCTTCCCTTCCTGGGCCTGGTGCTCGTGTGTCTCGAATTTCTGCGGCGAATGCAGCCTCGGCACGTGATGTGGGCCGGCGCCGCTGCGTTGGGCGTCTGCGCGATTCTCACCTATCAGCGCAGCGAAGTGTGGCAGAGCCCGCTGACCTTATGGCAGGACACGGTCGCCAAGTCTCCCTACAAATATCGCCCCCGTTTTCAGCTCGCCTTCGCGCAGTACGAGAACAGCCGCTGTCAGGAAGCCGCGCAATCCTATGAAGCTGCCTCCCGGCTGGGTCCGGCCGACGATCAGCTTCTCGTGGATTGGGGTCTAGCTCTCGATTGCGCGGGCCAATGGAATGAAGCGATCGAAAAGCTGCGCCAGGCCGCGCTCTACCGCGACACTGCGCACGTCCACTCCCAGATCGCCAAGGTCTACGCGTCCCATGGCAAGATGCAGGAGGCGCTGGTCGAGCTCGCCCAAGCCGAAAAAATCGATCCGCAGTTTCGACATGACATACGTATATCGCGGCAAGATCTTCCAATTGGCTGGTGATCGAACCGCTGCTGCACGGGAATTTGAGCATGCCCTCGCCTTGAACCCGGAAAACCAGGACGCTCGCGAATCGCTCGCCCGCGTGGGCCCCTGATGCCGCTGGTCGGCAGCATCAATGAGACAATCCGCATCGGCGTCAACGCGCTGTATCTGATCCCAGGATGCGTCGGAGGTACTGAAATCTACCTGCGTGAATTGCTCGCCGCGCTTGCGCGTATCGATAAAGCCAATCAGTATTTCATTTTCACCAACCTCGAAACCGGCGCGGATCTCGTCCCTAAGCAGGCCAATTTCGACTGGAAACCGCAGTGCGTGCATGCCCGATTTCGTCCCGCTCGTATCCTGTGGGAGCAGACGGTGCTGCCGCTCGAAGCATCCCGGTACCACTTGGAGGTTATGTTCAACCCCGGGTTTACGGCGCCCGTTTTTGCGCCGTGCCCCAGCGTGACGGTATTTCACGATCTTCAGCACAAGCGTCATCCGGAGCATTTTCGATGGTTCGATCTTCCGTTCTGGCGGCTGTTGCTCTGGAACTCGGCGCATCGTGCCCGGCAGTTGATCGCCGTTTCGGAAGCGACCCGCGAGGATCTCATGCGCTTTTATAAGTTGGACGCTGAACGCATCGCAGTGATCCCTCACGGCGTCGAGCCGGCCTTCTTTTCTCTCGATCGTACCTGCACGGAGCCTTACGTCCTCTGTGTATCGACCCTGCATCCGCACAAAAACCTCGACCGGCTGATTGGCGCTTACGCGCGCCGAAAGCGCGATTTTCGCCTGGTGCTCGCCGGGATGCGCGGCTTTCACACGGCGTCACTCGATCGACTGATCGCGGGGTTGGGCGTGGAGGACTCGATTCAGCGCACCGGCTGGATTCCCCGCGAGGAGATCTACCGTTTGTATGAACGCGCGCGAGGCTTCATTTTCCCGTCGACCTTCGAAGGCTTCGGGATGCCCGTGCTCGAGGCCATGGCGGCGGGAATTCCGGTCGCCTGTTCCAATATTCCGCCGCTGCGCGAAGTCGCGGACGACGCGGTCTTGTTCTTCGACCCATCCGAAGAAGACTCGATCGCGGCTGCGCTCGACCGAATCGTGAACGACGATGACCTCCGCCGCAGGCTTGCCGCGGCAGGCCCGGAGCGCGCGCGGCATTTCACCTGGGAACAGGCAGCCGAGCGGACGCTCGAAGTGCTGGTTGAAGCCAGCAGATGACTTTACCGGAGCAGATCTTCGAGTTGGACCTTGGCTGCGGTCTTGCTATCGCGGTACTTCACGATCACCGGCGTATAGAGCGAAAGGCCCCACTCTTTTCCCCGCCAATGAGAAACCGCGCGCGAGCCTGGCACCACCACGGCATTCTCGGGGATCACCAGCGGCTCGCCATCGGTTGAATGATAGACCGTGCCATGCACGATGTCGTACACCGGCGTCGAGCTGGTCAGAATCGTGCCGGCAGCGATCACCGCTCGCTGTTTGACGACCGTGCCTTCATAGACGCCGCAGTTTCCGCCTACCAGCACGTCATCTTCGATGATCACCGGTAATGCGCCTATTGGCTCCAGCACTCCGCCGATCTGCGTGGCCGCCGAAATGTGGCAATTCATCCCCACTTGCGCGCAGCTCCCGATCAGCGCGTGCGAATCCACCATGGTCCCATCGCCCACCCACGTGCCCGCGTTGATATACATCGGAGGCATGCAGGTCACGCCTTTGCCAATATAGCAACCATCCCGAATGCTCGATCCGCCGGGCACGATGCGCACGCCGCTCTGCGTCGTAAAGGTTCTCACCGGCCACGTGTCTTTATCGAACATGGGTTGCCGCACCGGATCGACGGACATATCGACCACCACGCCCATTCGGAATCCCAGCAAGACGCCCTTTTTCACCCATGCATTCACTCGCCAACCGGTGTGAGTAGCCGAGGGATCGGGCTCGGCCGAGCGGATTCGCCCGTCGTTCAGCGCCTGCTTGAAGCGCTGAAAGAGCTCGAAATTTTCTGGAGTGTAAGAGGCAGGCTTTTCTTCAAATAGCTTTTCGATCTCAGCTTGCATGTCTGCTCCGCGCGGCTGCCAGCAAGCCCAGTGAGATCAGGACAGCTTCAATTTTGGCCTGATTCTGCGGCAGCGGCGGTGTCATCGGTAAACGCCAGACGGGTTCGAGGAGTCCCATCATGGCTAGGGCGGCCTTCACGGGAATCGGGTTCGTCTCGACGAAATTCACTTCCATCAGCGGCAGCCATTTTCGCTGGGCCTCCCGGGCTGCGGCGAAATCGCCTTCTAGCGCATGCCGCGTAAGCGCGGTCATCTCCGCTGGAATTTCGTTGGACGCTACGGAAATTAATCCACGGCCGCCGAGCGCGATCAGCGGCAGCGCAACGGCGTCATCACCGCTCAATACATTAAAACGATCCGGCATCTGATGCACCACCGACGCCATCTGGCTAATGTTGCCCGAGGCTTCCTTCACAGCCACGATGTTGTCGATCTCAGATAGGCGCTTCAGCGTCGCCGTCTCGACGTTCACGGCGGTGCGTCCCTGGATGTTGTAAATAACTATTGGCAGCGGAACCGCCGTGGCGATCGCCTTGAAATGTTGGTATAGGCCTTCTTGCGTGGGCTTGTTGTAGTAAGGAGAAACGGAAAGAATGCCATCGGCGCCAAGCTGCCGGATCTCCTTCGCCAGCTCGATTACCTCAGCCGTGTTATACCCGCCCGCTCCCGCCAGCACTGGAATTTTGCCCCCGGATTCTTCGAGCGTGATCTCGATCACGCGAAGGTGCTCGCGGCGCGTGAGGGTGGGGCTTTCGCCGGTGGTGCCGCAGGACACCAGGAAATCGATACCGGCCTGAATCTGCCGACGCACCAGACGGCGCAACGCTGGTTCATCGAGGGAAAGATCGCTCCGAAACGGAGTTACTAACGCGGTGCCGCATCCTGTGAACATAATTACCTCTCAAAAAGAATGTCGCTGAACTCAAACACGCCCTTTTTATTCACAATCCATTGTGCGGCCTTCAGCGCGCCGCGCGCGAACCCTTCCCGGCTCCGCGCCGTATGACGCAGCGTGATCGTATCCGCGGCGGAATCGAAGCCGATCTCATGCGTTCCGGGATGAGCGCCTGCGCGATTCGAGCTTACGTCAATCAGCCGGATGTATCCCGCCGTCTTCATCTCCTCGACCAACTTGAGCATAGTGCCGGAGGGCGCATCTTTCTTGGTGTGATGGTGAATCTCCCAGGCCCAGGCTCCATATTGCGATTCGTCCGCCAGCAGCCGCGCCGCCTCGCGCACCAGGCGAGTGAAGACGTTCACGCCGATCGAGAAGTTAGGGCTCCAAACCAAACCCGTGCCGTGCCGCTCCACCGCCGCCCGCACGCGATCCATCTGCCCCCGCCAGCCTGTCGTTCCTACCACTATGGGCAATCCCAGAGCCGCCGCGGACTCGACATTGTCCGCAACCGCTTCCGGCACACTGAATTCGACGGCGACATCGGCTCCAGCGGCTTGCTTGAAATCCTCGCCAATATCGATACGGGCATGGATCTGGCATCCATACTCCGGCGCGAGCTGCTCGATCAGCCGCCCCATCTTTCCGTAACCGATAAGAGCCAGTTTCGTAGGATCTCCTATTCAAAAGCAGCCGGATCGGGGTCGCTGAAGAACTCGCGGTGGAGCGATTCTACCGCGCGGCAAACATCGCCGGCAGCCACGACCAAGCTGATATTCAGGAGCGACGCGCCCTGCGACATCATCCGCACTTTCACGCCATCGAGCGAATTGAAAACCTGTGACGCCGCCCCCGGAGTCTTGCGAAGGTTGTCGCCGACCAGACACACGATGGCCTGGTTCTCTTCGATCGAAACCTCGGCAAACTCCTCGATTTCCGCGCGGATCGCGGCCAGCGCGCGCGTATTGTCAATAGTCAACGAGACGCTGACCTCGGATGTGGCCAGCATATCCACGGGTGTTTCGAAGCGATCGAAAATCTCGAAAATACGGCGCAGAAAACCGTGGGCCATCAGCATTCTGGTGGAGACGATGTTCACCAGCGTGATATTGCGCTTGCATGCGATGGAGCGGATCACATTGGCGCACGGCGCTGCCTCCGCGACGATCAGCGTCCCCTCATTCTCCGGGCGCCGGGAATTGAGAATACGCACGGGGATGTTCTTTTCGATGGCCGGGATCACGGTCGCCGGATGCAGCACCTTCGCGCCGAAGTAAGCCAACTCAGCGGCTTCTGCAAACGAGCACGTCTTAAGGCGGAGGCAACTTCGGCAGAATGGCCGGATCGCAGGTCAGCATACCGTCGACATCCGTCCAGATCTGGATCTCTTCCGCGTGCACGCCTGCGCCGACGATCGCCGCCGTATAATCCGATCCGCCGCGCCCGAGCGTGGTCGTGATTCCATCCAGCGACGCTCCAATGAAGCCTCCCATGACCACCACGCGTCCATAAGCCAGATGCCGGCATTATCGCTTCCAGACGCGCGTTCGTCTCGTAGAATAGAGGTGCTGCGTGCGTGTGACGGCGATCCGTTACGATGACTTGCCGCGCGTCCAAATGCACAGCGTCGATCCCGCAGCGCCGAAATCGCGCCGTGAGCAGGATGCTCGAAATCCGTTCGCCATAAGATGAAATCGCATCGGTCGAGCGCGGCGTCAGCTCGCCCATTACCGCGAGCCCTTTGACCAGCTCCGCCAGCTCCTCGAAATGCGAGTCGATTTCGGCCTCCACATCCAAGCCGGCCGATTCGCGGCGGTGGAAGGCCTTGAGCTGGTCCAGCATTTCAAGCGCGCATTGCCGTTTTCCCTCTACAGCAGCCGATGCGATCGAGAGCAGCTTATTGGTGGTTTTGCCCATAGCGGAGACGATAACCAAAGGATGGCGGTCGAGTCGCACCCGCACAATCGCCGCCACACGCTCCATCGCCTCCGCCGATTCGACGGAAGTCCCGCCGAATTTCATTACGATCACTGGACCGTTTCCTCGTGATAATTACTTGTCAAGCCACCCTTCGGACTTCATCAGCTCCGCGTTCAAAACCGCCGCGCCGGCCGCGCCGCGCACGGTATTATGTCCCAGCGCGATGAACTTATAATCCAGCACAGGACATTTTCGCAGGCGGCCGACGAACACGGCCATTCCGTTTTCCCGCTCGACATCGCGGCGCGGTTGCGGCCGATCGTTTTCTTCCATGTAAATCACAGGACACGGCGGCGCGCTGGGAAGGCCGCGCTGCTGCGGAACGCCACGCCAACCGCGCATCGCGCCGATGATCTCATTCTCCGCCGGTTTTTTTCCAAGTTCGATCGATACGGCCAAGGTATGACCGTCGACCACGGGAACCCGATTGCATTGCGCACTGACCAGCGCCGCTAGCGGCGCAACGCGCCCGTCTTGAAAATCGCCGAGAATCTTTTGCGTCTCCCGCTCCATCTTTTCTTCTTCGCCGCCGATGAACGGAATCACGTTGGCGTTGATGTCCATCGAAGCGACGCCCGGATATCCGGCGCCCGAGATCGCTTGCATAGTGGTCACCATCACGCGTCGAATGCCGAACTGCTTCAAAGGCGCGAGCGCGATCGTCAAAACCATCGTCGAGCAATTGGGGTTAGTGACGATCTGGCCCTTCCATCCGCGCTTTTTCCGCTGTTCCGGAAGCAGGCCCAGGTGCTCAGGGTTGATCTCCGGAATCAGCAGCGGGACGTCCTCCTCCATCCGATGATTGCGGGAATTTGAGACCACGATGTGACCCGCGCCGGCGAAGGCTCGCTCGATCTCGGTCGCTACCGACGCGTCCATCGCTGAGAATACCAGGCGCGGACCGCCGTTCGGGATCGATTCGGAAACGACCAGGTCGCGCACGTAGGGCGGCATCGCGCCGCTTAGCCTCCAGGACGTCGCTTCGCAGTAGCGCTTCCCCGCGGAGCGGTCGCTCGCTCCCATCCAGGTGAGATCGAACCAGGGATGATCTCGCAGAAAAGTCACAAACTCCTGGCCCACCATGCCGGTGGCGCCCAATACTCCGACAGGGATTCGTTCGCTCATTGTTGTAACAATCGCCTCACTAGTTTTTGATAAATTTGAACGGCTTCGGTCAATTCGGTTTTAGAAATCCGCTCTTCCGCGGTGTGCGCGAAACGAATGCTCCCCGGTCCCAGCAAATAAGGCTGACCCCACATGCCGCCGAACGCCGGAATGTCGGTTGTGTAAGAGACTACCGTCGTCTCGAATCCATCCAGCTCGCCGAATCGCAGCGCGGGCATGCAAATGATTTCTCGCAGCTCGACCAAGCCGTCCGCCGCTTTCTTCATCGCCGCTTGTGTCGAGGCGCCTTGATCAACCAACCGGAAGAAGACCTCCGCTTGCGCGTGGTCCGGGACCACGTTTGGCGCTCGCCCGCCTTGGATCGTGCCGATGTTCACCGTGCTAGGGCCGAACAGCGGGTCCATCGGCAGCGGCATATGGCGTACGCGTTCCAGCACGTCGAGCAATTTATCGATGGCCGATTCTCCCAGCTCCGGGTAGGCCGAGTGAGCCATGCGCCCTCGCGCCACGATTTCATAGCGGAGCGCGCCTTTCGATCCCAGTGCGAGCTTGTTTTCGGTCGGCTCGCCATTAATCAGGAAGCGGCTGCCTCGCTCCTCGCGAGCCGCAACGAACGCACCGGCGCTGTTGCGCTCTTCGCCGACCACGAAGAGCAATCCGAACTGGCGCACTCCCTGATCGAGTAAAGATTCCGCGGCGATAAGCATGGACGCGATGATCCCTTTGGTGTCGCACGCGCCCCGGCCCCAGATAAATTCGTCATCTTCCCGCGAGCCGAAAAACGGCGGCACGGTATCGATGTGAGTCGAGAGTGTAACCACTGGCTGGTCCCAATATGCGAGCACGTTGAATCGCTTCGGCTCGACCTCCATGCGCTCGACGTGTCCGCCCGTCCGCGCGGCCAGACACGAAAGATGATCGGCTAAAAACAGACCGGCCGCTTCCTCATTCGGCGTCACCGAATCGATATTGATCAGCGCGTGCGTGAGCTCAAAAACATTCATCCGCGTTGAAGATGGAAGCGCTGTATAAGAAACAGCCGAGGAGGGTCGATACCGGACCACTTCTCGATAGCGCTCCATCCGACTCCACTTTACGATCAAGAATCGAATGACAGTGAGCAGGTATTGACCGTACTCACCAACCGTTGCACCGGCGAGCCTGGAACATCGGTTTCGGCGGGGTTGCCCCTTTCACCCGGCGCTCCGGAAACTCGCCGGAACCGCGCGCCAGGCTACTCCTAGCCCCCGCTCCTCTACCAAGACTTATTCAGGATAACACGAGCGGTAATATCGTAGAAGCATGTCGCGGACCCTTCTGATGTTCGTCGCTGTCGCTAGCGCAGTCGCGCAGCCTGGGAGCGATGTCACGCAAGACATCGAGGTCGCGGGGCTGGAGGATCTCACGCCCGTGCGGGATTTCATCGCAGCCGCTGCGCTCTCAAAGATCGCGATCTACACCGTGGATCGCTCCGCGAACGTAAACAGCGCCTCCAGAGTGACGCTGCAAAATTTCGCGTCGCTCACTGGCGGACGCTGGTATACGAGCGGCAACGCTGAGCAAGCCCTCGCCGGCGCGCTGGCAGATAGCCAGAGCAGCTATCCGCTCGCATACTACTCGCCGATTCGCGAGAAGGATCGAGGCCAACTTGCGTTACAGTTCGCATTTTACAATCAAGGCTTCCTCAAAGAAGCGTGGGCTCCCATCGCGATCGATGTCAATCTGACGCAGGATCAGTTCGACAAAGCGCAAAAGGACTGGCTCGATATTTCGCAAAATGTAGATTTTCAGGTGAGCGGCGAGATCCAGGAAATTCGCGTAATGGTCTTCGATCGCAGACTCTATGCGCTCGGACCGGCGACGGTCTCGCCGCTGAAATAGCTGTGCATGACGAGACTGCGCCGTCCGGAATCGCTACGCGCCGCCGCTTACGCCTTGATCCTGGTGGGCGTCAACCTGTACATCTGTCGCGAGCTGTTTTTCGCGCAAACCGCCTACGTGAATTCAATGCACGGCTTCTGGGTCGCCATCGCGGAGCACGCCCGCGATAGCTGGTTTCATCCTGCCTGGTGGCCGTATTGGGATGACGGTATTCCCTTCGAGTTCACCTATTCGCCTCTCATCCCGGCGCTGATCGCGGTCTGGTCCGCATTGGGCCATATCCCAGCGGCGCTCGCGCTCCAATCGATCACGGGAGTCGCTTATTGCCTAGCTCCCCTCACGCTATTTCTGATGGCGTGGCTGTTCACCCGCGCGCCCGGATACAGCTTCGCCGCGGCTCTGTTTTACTCGCTCACCGCGCCGACACAGCTCCTGGTTCCCGACGATAAATTTTTGCTGCGAAATTTTTGGGACGCCCGCCGCCTCTTCGTGGTTGCGGTTTGGGACGATACGCCGCACCTGATGGCGGTAGTGCTGCTGCCGCTCGCGATTTTATTCCTCGCGCTGTCGATCCAAAAGCGGCGCTTGGGTTACTATGTCGCGGCAGCGGTCGTCATCTCGCTCGCGACGCTCGCCAGCGCCTTCGGCCCGATCATGGTGACAATGGCCGCGGTTTGTCTGCTGTTCGTGCTCCGCCGCGACGAGTTCAAAAGCAATTTAGGTTTGACAATTCTGATCGGAGCATTCGCGCTGGCGCTGTGCGCCGCATTTCTGCCGCCGTCGTTGATAGGGGCGATGCGTGCGGCTGCCGCGAATCATGGCGAACCCGGCTGGAACGCCGGTTCCCTCACGGCGCTCGCCATCGTGATCCTCGGCTGGACCATTTTGTGGCGCTATCTCCCACGCTGGACCGCGGACTGGAGATTACAGTTCTTCGCGTTGTTCGCGTATTTGACCAGCAGCGTGCCCTTGATCGCTCTCTATTTTCATCGGCAATTCATCCCGCAGCCCCTTCGTTACAAACTGGAGATGGAGCTTGCCCTGGCGCTGGCAATTGTGTTCGGATCGCGATCCTGGTTTGAAAAAAGATCCACGCCGGTGAAAATGGCGCTTGTGTTTTTGCTTATCGCGCTGGCCGGCGAACAAATTGTGAGCCATCGCGTGTACGCCAAAAACGTTCTTGCCGCCGCCGATGTGACCCGGACCATCGAATACCGCGCTTCTACTTGGGCCGACCGAAATCTTCCCGGCGTTCGCATCATGATGCCTGGGTCGATCGCGCAGTGGGCCAATGCTTTTACCGAAATTCCCCAATTCTCCGGTAGCTCCTGGAGCATGGCTTATAACCAGGTTCAACAGCGAGGTCTCGACGCGATTTACAATGGCGGCGGCACCGCCAAGAATGACGCTCGCGTGTCGCTCGCATGGTTGCAGGCATACGGCGCCGGAGCGGTTGGCGTTTCAGGACCGAATAGCCAGGAATTCTGGAAGCCTTTCGCTCATCCTAATAAGTTTGACGGCGTTTTGCCGGTGCTTTGGCGTGAAGACGACATGACCATCTACCGGGTCCCTCAGCGGAGCGCGTCGCTGGCGCACGTGGTTCCTGAGTCTGCGCTCGTGAGGCGCGCGCCCGCCGCTCCCGCCGATACTGGCGACATCGAACGGTACGTCATCGCCCTGGAGGATTCCTCATTACCCGCGGCTGGATTTAAATGGGAGGGACGCAACCGGATCAGCATTCATACGACCGTGCAGCCGGGGCAAGTCATCTCTGTCCAGGTTTCATACCATCCCGGTTGGCACGTCTCCACGAACGGCCGCAAGGTTCGGCTTAACCGCGACGGCCTGGGCCTGATATGGCTGCGGCCTCAGTGTGCCGGGCAATGTGACGTACAGCTCGATTATGATGGGGGCGTCCAATTGCGGGTCTGCCGCTATATTAGTTTTGCGGCTCTCGCGGTCCTTCTTCTGGTTTTCCCACTGCGTTTCATTTTCCGGTCGCGGCGCCTCCGAACTGGTCATCCATAATGTATCTGACGCCAGAGGGAATTGCAGCGCGATTCTGGGCTTTGCTGCGGTCCGCGGCGATAAGGGCATACAAGGACGATTGCCTCGAAATCGCGAAAGGCGCGGCTTATTCGGCGCTGCTCGCGTTTTTCCCGGTGGTCACGGCGCTGGCGGCGCTTTTGGTCGAGGCCCGCGCCGAAGAAATCTCTCGTACCATCGCGGGGCTGCTGTATCAAGCGGTGCCGCCCGGCACCGAAGAGGTGGTGCGAAACCTCTTCGTCGTTCGCGGCCAGCGTCCGAAATGGCTGTTGATCGCGGCCACGTTACTCGCCATTTTTGCGGCGTCTGGGGTGATGATCAGCCTGATGCAGGGATTCCGAAACATCTATCGTATCCCCAAAGGCCGGCCGGCCCTACCGGAGCGCGCAGTAGCGATGCTCCTGGTGTTTACCTGCACCTTCCCCCTGATCGGGGCATCCGCATTAATCGTCTTCGGTACCCGCATCGAGGACTGGCTGCTGAATTGGTTCGGACACGGGGGATTGACGATCTGGGTGGCGCTGGCCGGGCGAGTGGTCCGCTACGCCCTGGCGTTCGGGTCGTTCGTCACGATCACCGCGTTAGCTTATTATTTCGGGCCCAACCGCAGACAGCAGTTCCGCAGCGTACTGCCAGGAGCCGTATTGGCGACGATTTTTTGGCTTCTGAGTACCCTCGCATTTGGATGGTACGTGCGCCACATCTCCAATTACGACCTGCTTTATGGCAGTGTAGGGGCGGGTCTCGCGCTAGCCGTCTGGATGTACGTGCTGGCTGTGAACACGCTGTTCGGGTGCGAATTCAACGCCGCGCTCGAACGGTCGCTCAAGCGCACCCGTCAAAAATAAAGTTTCAGCGCGAGTTGAATCTCGCGCGATGTGCGTTGGAAGAATGCCGGGTTTCCGGCATAGGTCAGCGTCGCGGCTCCCGGAACGCCGATAGTCGCGGCCCCCGCCGTCGCTCCGGATTCGTTCGGGTTATCGAACTGCGGCTTGTTAAATAGATTGAACACCTCAGTGCGGAACTCCAGGCGCGTGCCTTCGCGGAAATTGAGCGGGATGTTCTTAAACAGCGATAGATCGATCTGATTGGTTCCGGGGCCGACGATAATGTTGCGGCCCGAATTGCCATAGGTATAGGCTGGCGGCGCGGCGAATGCCGCTGGGTTGAACCACTCACTGGGTCCGGGGTTCGGGACCTGCCAAGTACCAACGACGTTGGCGCGCTGCGTTCCACCGCCCGATCCCTCGGTGTTGGTGCCGGAGTTGACCGAGAACGGCGAACCGCTCTGGAATGTATCGATGCTATTGAACTTCCATCCGCCTAGGGCCGCATCCGTGAGCCCGTTCCAGTTCTTCCCAAAAGCCTTTCCCTTGCCGAAAGGAAGCTCGTAGCTCCAGCTCAGGACCAGGCTTTGGCGGATGTCGAAATCGGAGGGTCCGCGATCGCAGCGTTCGCACAGGGGATTCTGCACGCCGCCGCCCGCTGTCGTGCTGGTGATGTCAATCGAGTGGCCCCAGGCGTAAGCGGCGAGAAACGCCAATCCATGCGAGAACCGCCGCTCCGCGGTTACCTGAAGAGCGTTGTAGGAGGAGCTTTCGCCGTGCGAGATCTCGGTGATGGACGCGAACAGCGGGTATAACCGGCGCGGAGCCGCAGCGCCCGGGCCGGGAACCGGTTGATTGATATTCGGATAAATAGTCAGATGCTCGCCATCCGTACCCACGTAGGCAACCGTCAAAACCGTGTCTGAGGTGAGCTGCTGCTGGATCGAGAAGTTGCGCTGCATAATCATCGCATCCGGATCATTTCTCGGGAAATAACTCACGCTCGATCCCAACGTCTGGAAGGCCCCGATGGGCTGATACGGCAGGAACCCTTGTGAGAGCGGAACATTGCCCGCTGCGTTGGGCAGCCCCCCTGTCGTATTCGTAATCGAAAGGTTGCCGGCAAATGGCGCATTGTTGTTGCCGAGCGAATTCACACTCTCGCTGGTGAAATCGTAAAAGACTCCGAAGCCGGCGCGAATCACGGTCTTGGAAGTCAACTGATAGGACAGACCCAACCGGGGTTCAAAGTCCAAATAGTTTGCGTTATACATCGTGTCCTGGGGTATCTGAGGCGATTTAACAGGGTAGACGTTATCGAGCGCGGGTATGAAATTCGCAAGCCGGTTGTGGATTTCCGTCCAGGGTGTGGCGAGCTCATAGCGAAGCCCCAGGTTCAACGTCAGCTTATTGGTCGCGCGATAGTCGTCCTGGACAAAAAGGCCGTGCTCCCAACGCCGGGTGCCGGTTTCCTGCCAGACGGAAAGGCCCGCGGATGCGTCGAGCCCCAACAACGCGTCCGCCAGGCCGAAACCGGTGCCGGAGGGCGACGCTGGGTTCTGCGTGAACTGTCCGTTGAAGGTAAAGACTCCCGAGGGATCGCCCATTTGCACCGTGTTCATGGCGCGACGGAACAGGTCGTAGCCCCACTTGATCGAGTGACGATCGTGAATCCAGTTGAAGCTCCAACTGGCCTGTTTATTATTGGTGGCCTTTACGAAGGGGATGTTGCCGTTAGCGCCCACCGTAGAGGGGCCGGTAATCGAGAAAACACCGACCGCTTGCCATTGGTAGCCGTAGCCGTCGATGCCGGGAATTCCGATCTGGTCCATGAAATTGGTGCCCTGGTTGAAATTCACGCCGGTATTGTCAATTCGCGAATATCCCGCGCGGAACTGGGCCAGGAACGACGGCGAGAACACGTGAGTAAAACCGATCACGCCCTGCTCGCCATCGCTAGTATAGTTGCCCGGGAATATCGGGCCGCCGGCGTACTGCGGAAAATACCCAGGATTAACAATGTTGCCCGAGTGGGAGTTACTGTAGCGCGCAAACAGAGAGTCGTTATCAGTGAAGTGATGATCGATGCGAATGTCGCCCTCAATCGGAGCAAGGGTTCGCGGCGGATCGTAGGAATAGTTGTTCGCCAATCCGGGAAGGTTCGGTAGCGGATACAAATTCACGATTGCCGCGCCGATGGGACTGAACAGATTCGAAGGGATGATGTTGCCGGGGAACGGGATGCGTGGACTCGTATATGGATTGTAAACGATCGAAGAGAGCTGAGTGAAGTTCCCTTCGCGTTCGAGGGCTGTGGGCACGGTTTGCAGGAACGACTGTCCTTGAATCGTGTATGACTTCTGAATATCGACGAAGAAAAAGGTCTTGTCCTTTCTAATCGGTCCGCCAAGGCTTCCGCCGAACTGATTCTGGTGAAACGCAGGAATCTGAGGGGGATCGAAGTAGTTTCTGGCGTCCAGGTCGGAGTTGCGAAAGAACTCGAAGGCCGTTCCGTGAAAGTCATTTCCACCCGATTTTGTGATTAGGTTAACCGCCGCGCCGCCGGTGCGCCCGGTGGTAGCATCCCGCCCGCTGGTTTGCATTTTGAATTCCTGGATCCCGTCTTGATTGGGAAGCAGAATCATGTTGCCGTATTCATTATCCTGGGATTGGATTCCGTCAAAATACTCCGTGCTATCGCCGTTGCGGATGCCGTTCACCGAAACGCCTTGCAGACCCAACTGATTGCTGGCGCCGCGCGACATGGTGTAACCAGTACCGCTGCTGCTGGCGCCGGGGGCCAGATAGGTCAGCACCATGAAATCGCGGCCATTGAGCGGAAGATCGTTGACCGCTTGCGCGGTTCGCACGTTGCCAAGCTCCGCGCTTTGCGTCTCGAGCATTGCCGCGTTGGCCTCGACCGTCACGGATTCGCTCACCTGTCCGGGCTTGAGGGCGAAATCCAGCCGCGCGTGCTGGTCTACATCCAGGTGGATAGTCTGAATCGTACGGGAGAAACCCTGTTGCTCCACAGTTAGCGTGTAAGAACCGGGCGGTAGGGGAGGAGACGAATAATTGCCATCGGCGCTAGTTTGGGCGGTCACGGTGGCGTTGGTTTGATCGTTGCGGATACTCACGCTCACGCCCGCCATCGGCGCGCCGCTCGAATCCGCAACCGTTCCCACGATAGATGCCGATTCGCTTTGAGCGTAGAGTCCAATCGCCCCGGCGAGGAAAAGCAAAGCGCCGCCTATTCGGATACACTTCTTCATGGAAACACCCCCCTTTAAAACGCTGGAAAATCATATCATGGGTCAAAGTTAGACGTCAAGAATTATCACAGGAACTAATTCGCGCCGCTCGGCGTCGGGTAGAGGGTATACTTGCGCCATGTCCGCTCCCAAACGTTCTGTGAAACCTAGCGCCAAACCGGCGGTGTTGCCTGCCGCTGCCGAACCCGCTCTCGACTTTTCGCCGGTCTTTAAAGCCATCCGGCCCGTGTTGGTGAAATACTCCCGGCGCCTATTCGTCAAGACCGACAAGCCCGATCATTATTACCTTGAAACCAAAGCGCGAAGTTTTCAGGGCGAGCGCATGTTCTTCGCGGGCTTGCGCGTCGGCAAATCCCAGGTCAGCTTCCACCTGATGCCTGTGTATACTTATCCCGAGTTGCTGAAGCGCCTTCCTGCCGGGTTGAAACGCTGCATGCAGGGCAAGTCATGTTTCAACTTCACGACGGTTGAGCCGAAGCTGATCGAGCAGCTCGGAGAATTAGTCGAGGCGGGATTCAATAAATTCAGCGAAGAGAAGCTGCTCTAAAGGCTTTCCTCAGAAAGGCACGTCATCGTCGCTGACGCCCTCACTCACGGGCGCAGCCGGTGGACCCGCGGCAGCCGGACGGCCTCGCGGGGCGCTCCGCATCGGCTCCTGCGAGTAACCTTCGTCGGGTGCACCTTCGCCGCGTCCGCCGAGCAGGATCACATCGTCGGCCACGACCTCGGTGGTCCAGACCTTCTTGCCATCTTTATCGTCGTAGCTGCGGGTCTGAATGCGTCCTTCCACATACACCTGCTTGCCTTTAGTTAGATATGGCGCCACATTTTCACCGCGCCACATTACCACGTTGGTCCAGTTCGTCTCCTCTTTCCATTCGCCCGATTGCTGATCCTTCCAGCGGCGGTTGGTCGCGACCGAAAACTTCGTGACGGCTGTCTGGGAGGCGGTATAAGCGGTCTCGGCGTCCCGCCCGAGATGGCCGATCAAAATCACTTTATTGACGCTGCGGCTAGCCATGCTCTGCACTCTAACACAGGCCGGGATCGGTGCGCGAAGCTGCGCGGACGCAGCGCGACCGGGATGTCCTTGTACCGGCACGTGTTAAAATTTGTTTACCAATGCGCGGGTTGCTTGCGTTGTTGATTACGCTCGCGATTCCAGGGGTGGCTGATGACAACCGGCCGCTGGGAGATCGCGCCCGTCAGTACCTGATCGACCTGGTGAAGCTGGACACTTCTAATCCTCCCGGTAATGAGACCCGGGTAGCCGAGTATCTGAAGCAGGTCGCCGATACTCATGGCATTTCGTGCGAGATGTTGGGAAACGATCCGCGCCGGTTAAACTTCGTGGCACGGCTGCGGGGGACCGGGAAAGGCCGGCCGCTTCTGCTGATGGCGCACAGCGATGTGGTTCCCGCAGATCGGGCCGACTGGACCGTCGATCCATTCGGCGGCGATATCCGCAACGGGTTTATCTACGGGCGCGGGACTCAGGACGACAAATCGCTGCTGGCGGCCGAAATGGCCGTGATGGTCGAGATCAAGCGCCGCAACATCAAACTCGGACGGGACCTGATCCTGATGTCGGAGGCGGATGAGGAAGGAGCATCGACCGGTATTGAATGGATGACTCAGCACGCTTGGCCGAAAATCGATTCCGAGTTCGCGCTCAACGAGGGCGGTTCGATTCTTGAGACCAAGGACGGCGCCAAAGTATTTGAGATCCAGACGTCACAAAAGGTCCGTATGCGAATTGTCCTGACGGCGAAGGGCACTGCCGGCGACGGCTCTGCACCGAGGGTCGACAATCCAGTAGTGCACCTGTCACGGGCGCTTGTGAAGCTATCCGAAGCCGAGGAGCCGGTTCGCGTGAACCCGACTACCCGCCGCTATCTCCGCGACCTGTCGAAATTGCCCGATTACTCCTGGCTCGAACCGTTGCGCCGAAAGCTGGACGATCCCGCCACCGCGCAGGCCGCGGCAAACCAGATCCGCGCGCACGACCCGGACCTGGACGATATGCTGAGCACTACGGTAGCGCCCACAATGCTGCGCGCGGGCATCAAAACCAACGTGATTCCAAATACCGCCGAAGCCGACGTGGATGTGTTTCGGCTGCCCAGTGAAACTCGCGACGAAGTGCTGGCCCGCTTTCGCCAGACGATTAACGACAGCGCCGTGGACGTCACGCTGGCGGCGGGCGCACAAGTACCCGCGACCGATCCGAGTTCGCTGACCACATTGCTCTACCGCGCCATGGAACGCACCATTGCACGCATTTATCCGCGCGATCTCGTAGTGCCGTACATGAGCCTCGACGCAACCGACAGCAATTTTCTGCGGGCCAAGGGCATGGCGGTATATGGCGCGCCGGTCTTCGCTAAGGAAGGCGCGGACAGCCGCGTGCACGGCAACGACGAGCGCATCGCACTCCAAAACTTAGAAGACGGAGTTGAGCTCTTGTGGCAAATCGTGCTCGAGACCGCCGGCGGGAACTGAAGATCGTCCTATTTCGTCCGGCCAGAAAGGCGAACCAGCGTATCGATTAATCGCGCGTAATTATCGCGGTGGGCCTTCTCGATGTCGGCCTTCCATTCCTCCTTTACCGCCTTGTTTTCGTGCACGGCTTCGATCTGGCGATCCCGCTCCTCAGCGAAACTGTCCTTCAGTTTGTCCCACGGCGTTCCTAACGAATTCAAATGGGTCTCTTGCTCCATTAAGGTCATGTAAAGAGGGTATCGCCGATGCCTCGCCTCAGTCCAGGGGAACTGGATTACCATGGTTCTCGGAGGAAGGCCGGAATGAACCGAAGAAAATTGTTGCAATGGGCGGCTGGCACCGCTTTGGCCGCGACGCAAGAAGCGACGGGGCAGGCGCAGGCCAAACGCGCCGCAAACGAAAACCCCGGCGATTTCATCGGAGTGGATGTGTTCACTTTGCATCCTTTCGAGGGCAATCCGCTGTGCGTGTTTACGGATGCGGCAACGCTGAGCGACGATCAGATGCAGGCGATTGCCCGCGAGCTGAATCATTCCGAGACGACCTTTCTCCAGCCGTCCAAAGGCAACGGCGACGGCGTGGTGCGAATTTTCGGCCCAAACGGGGAATTTCCTTTCGCCGGTCACCCTACGCTCGGAACCGCATTCGTGATGGCGAAGACTCGTCCTGGAAAATCGCCATTGATGCTCGAAGAGAAGGTTGGTCCCATTCCTGTGACCGCGTTGAAGAAGGAGGACGGAACCTATTTCGAAATGACGCAGAACGATCCGAAATTCGGAACCAAGCATCCGGACCCGCCCGCGCTCGCGAAGGCTCTAGGCTTTCCGGCTGAGGATCTGGATACGCGTTATACGCCCCAGATCGTCTCAACGGGATCGCCGTTCCTCATCATTCCCCTGAAGAGTAGCGGCGCTCTCGAGCGTCTGCAAAACACGCGGATGCCGAAGGAGGAGCGGGATAAGGTGGGCCCAGGCGGCACTTATTATGTCGTCACCGGGGCGGATGAGATCGAGTCGCGCCTGCTGGGCGGGGGAAGCGAGGATCCAGCTACAGGCAGCGCCGCGGGATGCGCGACGGCCTTTCTCGTGCGATACGGCATACGCAAACCCGACGCGCAGTTCGTCATCCGCCAGGGGCGTTTCGTAAAACGTCCCAGCCTCATCTACTGCGTCGCATCCCTTGGTGGCGAGCAGGTGCACAATGTGCGTGTCGGCGGCTACGTGGTTGAGGTGATGCGCGGAAGAGTCAATATCTGAATTACCGCTGAGCGCTTCGCAGGCGAGCCAGAATTTGCCGCACGGGTTCCAAATCGGGCCGGGTCCGCAGCGCCGCTTCTAGATGCGCAATCGCCTCGGAAGATCGGCCGGGAATCCTAGCCAGCGCGATTCCCATGTCGATGTTCGCTTCTACTGAATCGGGATTAATCCGCAATGCCTGTTGATATTCGGCGATGGCTTCCGGCAGTTTATCCGGGATCGTCGAAAGAGCATAGCCCAGATTGGTGTGCGCCGGCGCCGAATCCGGATTGAGCCGCGCGGCTCGTTTGAAGTGGACAATCGCCTCGGGCATTCGCCCCGGCATCTTCGATAGCGCGATTCCCAGGTTGGTGTGCGCCTCGGCGTAATCTGGTTGAATTTTCACCGCTTTCTCGAGATGCGCAACCGCCTCGGGTAACCGCCCCGGAATGTCCGTCAGCGCAAAGCCCAGGCTATTGTGTGCTTCGGCGGAATCGGGGTTCATTTGTAGCGCTGTTTCTAAGTGGCCGATTGCCTCTGGCGCCCGGCCGGGAATCTTTAACAAGGCGATTCCAAGCCTGGTTTGTCCTTCCGCCGAACCGGACTTGGTTTTCGCCGCCGCTTCCAGATGCGCAGTCGCCTCGGCCGCACGGCCCGGGACATTCGAGAGGGCTATTCCCAGTCCGTTTTGCGCTTCCGCGGAATCGGGTTGTAGCCGCACCGCCGCTTCCAAATGTGAAATGGCCTCAGGCAATCGTTCGGGGAGTTTCAACAGGGCGAGTCCCAGGCTGGTCTGCACTTCTGCCGAATCGGGTCTGGCCGCCGCCGCCGCTTCAAGGTGGCCAATGGCCTCGGGCAATCGGCCAGGCATCTTCATCAGCGCAAGCCCCAAATCATTTTGCACTTCCGGCGAATCGGGTTGGATCCGCAGGGCTGCTTCCAAATGAGTCATTGCCTCCGGCAGCCGGCCGGGAATTTTTAGGAGTGTGCTTGCCAGATTGGTGTGAGCCTGAGCCGAGTCGGGCTTGAGCCGCAGAGCCGTTTCAAACTCGGCGATCGCGTCGGGCACCCGCGCCGGGACCTTCGATAGAGCTAGTCCCAGGTTATCATGTATCTCCGTATACTCCGGCTTCAGCCGTACCGCCGCTTCTAAATGTGCGGTTGCGTCGGGCAATCGAGCGGGAATCTTCAACAGCACGCATCCGAGGTTGTATTCCGCCATCCAGCACGCAGGATTGCGCGCCAACGTTTCCATATAAAGAGTCTCGACATCCCGATACATTCCGCTCTGCCGCCACGTCAACACGCTCAGCACGGCCACTAGTATCCCGCCCAGCACCGGAGCCAGCCTCCGGGCGTCAACGGAAATGCGCCCCGCTGCCAGTGTGAGTCCACAAGCCAGCGGAATAATAATTCCCAAGCTCGCTGCGTACTGGAAGTGATCGGCGACATAGGAATAACGAAACGGATAAACATTGAAGAATCCCAGCGCCGGAAACAATGTTCCCGCAAAAAACAGGAACCCTGCCAGAGGTGCGCGACCCGCTCTGGAAGGATTCCGGCGCGCCGACATCCACAAGCCCGCTACCAGGACCAGGGCGCCGAGTGGAAACAGGTACTGCCACCACACCGATGGGTTCACAGTCCACCGCGGATAGATAAAGATCAGATTCGCGGGCCAGAGCAATTTCCCCAGGTAAAACCAAATCACTCTGCCCGCCAGCAGGCAGCGCTGCAGCAAGGTCAAAGTAAAGTCAGGGCCCACCGCGCCGATAAACTTCCGCTCTACCCAAGCGGTTAAAATGCCCGCTGGGGCGGCGATCGCGAACCAGGGCAGCAACGGCAGAACGTCGCGCTTCCAGGTGAGCTGTCCACGTCTCCACCACAGCACCAGCAAAAGCGCCGCCGGAAGCGTAGCCGTCACGGTTTTGCTCAGCAGGGCCAGCACAAACAGCCCTAGCGCCAGCGCATACCGCGATCTCCGCCGCGTTTGATCAAACGACTAGATAGACCAGTGCGGAGCCGAGATAAAAGAGCGTCGAAAGAGTGCTCTTTTGCTCCGATATCCATGCCACCGCCTCCACGCACACCGGGTGAAGCGCAAAAATGAAACCCGCCAGCCACGCTCCCGGGAGCGAAAGGCGCCGCACGATCAGGACCACCAGCAACGCGGCTCCTACGTGCAGAACCAGGTTCGTCAGATGGTAGCCGAACACTGCGTCGCCCCACAGTAAGTGCTCGATCCAAAACGCGCTGTGCAGCAGCGGATAATACTGCTGTGTCGAGCCCAGGTCAAACCAGATCCGCCAAAGACCGTGGAGGGACTGCATGTCCGGCCGAGTTAAATGGGCATCGTCGTCCCAGACGAGTCCGCCATGAAGGGCCGGCAAGTATGCGATGAGAACAGCGCAGAACAGCAGCGCTCCCAGGCCAATGTCCCGAACCGTGATTGTCCTGGAACTTGGAGCCTCTGCCAGAGGCTTCTTTACCACAGAAAAAGTATTACACGTTTGGGCGACGATGGTTTTTACCTCGCCGTCAAAATGTAAACCGCAATCCAAGCTGAATCATTCGAGGATTGTTGTTTTGAGCGGTAATCACCCCAAAGGCCGCGTTACCGAAGGTCGTATTGGGTTCACCAAAATAAACCGTGTTGGTGGCATTGAGAGCCTCGGCCCGGAACTGCGCTCTCAAGCGCTCGCGAATCGTGAAAGTCTTGAAGATAGAAATATCCCAATTGTACAAACCCGGGCCGCGAGTGTTGATGTCACGGCTTATGTCTCCAAACGTATATTGCGGCGCCTGCGAGAACGCGGCCGGATTCAGCCAGCTGTTGATCCTCTGGTCGGTCGACCCGAAGGTCGCTGGCGAAATGCCGGTGGCGTTGGGCCGCTGATAAGTGGCGCCGATGGAACTGTTGTTGTTTTGCTGAGTGATCACTAACGGGTATCCCGTCTGGATCAAGGCGATTGCATTCACCACCCACCCCCCGGCGACTAAATCTAGAATCCGTCCATTCTGGAGGAACGGCTTACCCCTGCCGAATGGCAATTCGTATGTAATCGCGGTCGTGAACCGGTTGGGAACGTCCTGCGTCGAAAGCCCATACTCGGCGGTGAGGTTGTAGGCATTCTGCGGACCCGCCGGTGAAGCAATTTGATTGGTGCCGGCGAGGCTAATCCCGAAAAGATCATCCATGCTGCGCGAGAAAGTGTAGGAAGCGAGCAGCGTCCAGCCATTGTTGAAGCGGCGTTCCGCCCGAATATAGGCGGAGTAATAGCGGGCACTGGCAGTGCCAGAGTTTTGCATAATTACATTCGTGTACTGTGGGAACGGCAGCAGCAGTTGGGAGCGGGCGACCGTGGGATTAGCCAGCGCTCCAGTGCCTCCGTTGCCGTAAAACGGATTGGCGACACTCTGGTTCAAAGCCGATCCGAGCGCGAAATATAACGGGTTGAGTTGGTTGACATTCTGGCCAGTCTGAATCAGATGCAGCGAATGAGAACCAAGGAAACCGGCCGTGATCACAAATTTGCCGACAGTCTGGCGTTGTACTTCGAACGAATATTGTTGAACATAGCCCCCGGATTGCGCGTGCGGATCGAGAAGCGAGAGGGCGGTGCCGATTCCAGTTAGTGGCCCGAGAGTGTTACCGGTAGGTTGCACCAGCCCGTTCGGATAGGGATTCGCAAGCGTCACCGCCGGCGTAAAATTGTTATTCGTTGAAGGAATAATCGACGTGGTCTGTGTATACCCGAGAGTGGGCTGCAAAACGAAGGCCGCGGGGGCCCAGAAGATCCCATATCCGCCGCGAATTACGGTTTTGCTGTCGATGGAGTAAGCGAGACCGAATCGCGGGCCTGGCTTAATCGGCAATGGATTGCCGGATTGCGTTGGATTCCCGTTCACTCCCGCATACCCGATCACGCCGGATACCGGAAAATTCGGGAGTGAGAGCGGGTTCGGAGCAGTAGGGTTAAACACGGTCACTAATTTGTTATTTTCTTCCTGCACGCCGGACTCATACTCGAAACGAATACCCATGTTCAGCGTGAGTTTGGAACTGACGCGGAAATCGTCTTGCACGAACCCGCCGTAGTACCGAATAAACTCATCGAACTTTCCAGTCAGCGTCATTTGGCCGCTGGTGGGGTAGCCGAGCAGCATAGTCGCCATGCTGCTGCCTGTACCGGCGGTTACGGACTGCGGTGTGGCACGCGTGAACACGTCGGTAAAGCCCAAGCTAGTTGGTCCTGTCACCGGCGTACCGGCATCGTGCAGAGTACGGAAATCGAAGCCGGCCTTTAGACTGTGGCGGCCCAGGAACTTCGAAACCGACACACTGAAACTGCGGTTGTACCACACGTCCTGGCCCGTACAACCACCGCCAAAAAATGCGAAGTCACCGCCTGTTCCGTTGCTGCAACCATTGACGGCAGCGCCCATCGTAACGACAGGGAAGGCAGTATTTGGCGTTATCGGAACCAGCGAATTCATTCCCAAAGTAGCTAGGTTAAAGCCCGCGCTCCACGGGGGTGAGGTGCTGTAGAAGCGATTAAAGCCCCAGCGAATGGCAACCACCATTGTCGGCTGCGGAGTGAGCGTCGCATTGGCTTGCGTTGCATCGTTGCGGCGGTAAAGCCGGGTTTGGGTCGGCCCCGCCAGGAAATTGGGAAAAGTTCCCACAGGGTTGTCCGTCTCGTAGGTTTTCTGATGGATATAAGATCCTGCTGCCTGGAACCACGAGAAGAATTGGTGATCCAACTTCCATGTGCTTTGATCGCCGCGATTCGGATAGGGACCGGTAGTGGTGTAGTTCGGAGCTGCGTAGTATGCCGTCGGCTCATTGGGCAGCGGATAGTAAGACGCGAGCGCCAGCCCCTGAGGACTAATACGATTGGACGGAATAATATTTCCCGGGAAGGGAGTCCGAGCTCCGGTTGTGAGGTTAGTGGTCAGCGGATCGTAAATGATCTGTTCGGCGCCTGATTTGGTGAAGCTCTGTGTGAAGTCCCCTACGCGCTCGAGCGCCGTCGGGACTGCGAGGTTTTGAGTAAGGGCGTCATCTTGCCGGTACGATTCCGTGGTGATGAAGAAAAACGTACGGTTTCGACCGTCGTAGATCTTGGGAATGCGAATCGGACCTCCCAGCGATCCAGCCCAATCCTTAAAGGGTTGCTGCGCGATAGGTTGACCGGCGCGATTTGAAAAAAAATTGTTTGCGTCCAAGGCCGTCGTCCGAAGATGACCCACGGCGCTGCCATGTATATCGTTTGTGCCCGATTTCAGCACGGTATTGAATGTGCCGCCACCCGTCCGCCCTACTTCAGCGTCGTACGTACTGGCCTGGAGCTTCATTTCCTGTAAAGCTTCTGGGGAAGGGAGAATCGTAGCGCGATTGGTAACGTCGGTTACCGAGATCCCATCCACCAGATAGTTGTTGGTGCGAATCGGGCCACCTGCGATTGAGGTCTGGGCGTTTCCGTTCTGGTCCTGCATCCGGGCGAACTTGACGTTTCCGGCCAATACCACGTTCTCAGCCAGCTTAGCCATAAAGAACGGGTTACGTCCGAGGATCGGCAGATCCGTAAGTTTCTGAGCATCGATTACCTGTCCCGTGGAGGCGTCCGCTGTCTCGAGCGCCGGAGTCTCCGCCGTGACATTAACCGACTCGGTCACTGAGCCTATCTCCAGCGTGACGTCGACGGTAACAGCCGCTTGCGCGGCAATATCAATCCCTCTACGTTCCAACTTTTTGAAGCCGGGCGTCTCCGCGGTTAACGTGTAGACTGCCGGCGTAACTGAGTTGAATACGTACTCGCCCTGATCGTTCGTAACTGTCGTACGCGCGACCTGAGTCCCTTCGTCGGTTATGGTGACCTTGGTGGCGACCATAGCATTCCCGTCCGGATCGAGAACGCGGCCCCGCAGCGTGCCCTGGAAGGTCTGCCCAAGAGCTAATGCTAAAAACAACACAGCCAGTATCAATGCTTTCATATCCCGTCCCTACCCCAAAACAGGAACACGGCGCACCCACGCCGCGTAATGTTGAGAAAGCGTAGCACTGATCGGAGTTGACTGCAAGCATCGAATATGCGACTTCCTGAATTACCTCGCGGGCGATCCTGTGTGTCCGGCTTGGCCGCGGGGAATCACCGGGAGCACGATATGCGAGGGATGTTGAGCATCGTGATATATGGTCTGCTGCGCGATCTCACGCCGCGTGTCCGTGTTCGGGTTATCACCCGTATTCAAGTTGCGGTCGAATCGGGGGAAATCGCTGCTCGAAATCTCAAGGCGAACCCGGTGCCCAGCGAGAAACACAGCGCTGGTCGCCCATAGATCGATCGTGTATTCAATGACGGCTCCCGGTTGAATCGGCTGGGCGGCTTTGCCGGCGCCATTGCGGTAGCGCGCCCGAACAATTCCGGACTCTACATTTTGCGCGAATCCATTGGGATGAACATCGACGAGTTTCGCGGTCCAGTCGGTATCCTTGGCGGATGTCGAAGCGAACAGTTTCATCGAAACCGGCCCGGTGACCTCTAGTGGGTTTGTCAATGCGGCTGAGGTATATACCAGGACGTCATCGCGACGCTCCACCGGCCGTTGATCCCACGGCCCGCTGGGTACGCTGCTGCAACAGACATTGCCGCCCATTGATGGCACGGGGTGGTCCGGATCGTAGGAAAACGTGTCGGTCGCTGCGCCGCCCGGCTTATCAATGGAGAGTTTGCCGTTGCCTTCGGTGGAGTTAGCGCGACCGCCGCCATCGATGTAGTAGTTCGTAAACTGGGTGCGCGCCAAGGGCCACTCGTTTTCGTTTCGCCAATAATTTTCACCCATGACGAAGATCTGGAACGGCGCTTCTTTCGCAACGCCGTTATCGATACCCTTCAGCCAATGGTCGAACCACCGGAGATAAACTTTGTTCATGTCCACCTCCGCGAAATCGCCGAAATCGATCGGACTGGGATCCGCGCCAGCCCCGCGCAGAGCGACCCGGCCGCCGGTGCTGTGAGCCCATGGTCCTATCATCAAGCGTTTGCCCGTGCGCGCTTCCAGAGTCTTCCCCAGCTTCCGGACCTGCGCGTCAGCCTGAAGAGCGCCGCGGAGGAAGATATCATACCAGCCATCAACACTAAGCACCGGCACGCCGACTTTGTCATAGTCGTTCTCAAAACTGATGCCATCCCAGTAGGAGTCGCGGGTCGGGTGAGCCAGCCAATCGCGGTAATGCTCGGTCCGGTGATAGGCAGCTTCATCTGAGGTATCGATCGGCAGATGCAGGAACATCTGCGGCCAGTTATTACCTTGGCTGAACTGGCCGACGTGACCGTCGATGGCGATGGCGCCCCATGGGAAGTCGAATCCATAATGCAAGGCGCCATCGATATAGATCCAGTTGCCGTAAATATCCGGCGTGGTCACGGATGCGGCCATTGCCTTGAGATACTTGCTGCCGCGCATCGCCTGGACCCACTGCACGTATCCTACATACGAACCCCCGAGTGTTCCCAGACTTCCGTTGAACCACGGTTGCTTGCCGATCCATTCGTCGGTGTCGTAACCGTCGTTAGCCTCATCCTTAAAAGCGTAGAAATGGCCATCTGAATCGTAGCGGCCCCGCACATCCTGCTCGATATAGGCATAACCACGTTGCGCGAACCATTTGGCTGTTTCGGCTGTGGCGGGACTCGCCTTGCCATAGGGCGTTCGCCCCAGGATGGCTGGAAATTGGCCCGCCGCATCGGGACGGTAAATGTCGGCTGACAATGTGACACTATCGCGCATGGGGACGCGCACGTTCGCTTCGATCCGGACCTTATACGCGGGCTTCGAAAGAACGGCGTCATCGTAGTGCGACGCAGAGACGGGAGCGGAACGTCCGCTCTGCGCCGCGGCGGGCCACGCAGCTACCGAGAGGATCAGTGCGACACAAGTGGATCGATTCATAAATGTTCCTGCCTGGTTGAGCAATAGCCTTGCGCTCATGCCCGAATTGGGGCATTTACGAAATCATTTCGATGTTTTCGTGAACAGTCCACGCAGCCCACCCAGCGGCGAGCTCTTTTTCACCACGCTGCTGGACTGGCCGCCCAGCCGTTCCGTTAATTGTACAATTGCCTTCCCGAACGGCGTATTCGAGGCGACGGGGCGCCCCTCCAGCAGCGACTTCTGCACAGATTCGTAGTCGCTGGGAAGAATTTCAAAGACCTCGGTGTGCAGAGCGGTGCCGATGACTTCCCGGCTCAATCCGACGTCGCGATGATAACGGTTAACGAGGAGCCGTATCTTCGAGCGCCCAATCCGATTGGTTTCCAGATAGGACAAGGCGCGCTGCGCCGCCTGCAAAGCCGGAAGCTCATTGGTAGTGACGAGCAGCAGCTCGCTCGCGATCCGTGCCAGATTGAGATTCCATTCCCCATACACGCCCCCAGTGTCGATCACGACGGTATCATAGGCGCGCTGCGCGTAGTCGAGAATCGGCGTAGGATCGCTCAGGTCCTGACTCCCGTCTACCATCAACTCCGGCGCAAGCAGGACATCCACTCCGTTCGCCGGCGTGACCATGCCGTTCCACAGATCCGCATCCAGCTCGTGCGAGTGCTGCAGCGTATCGAGAAAGCTGTAAACCGACTTTATCTTGAGCAGAAACGAAAGTGTTCCGGCAAGCGGATCGAGATCGGCGAGCAGAACTTTCTGAGCGCCCATTCGCTTCCACTGGAACGCGAGGTGACAGGCAATGGTGGTCGCCCCGCATGCCCCCTGGGCAGGCATTACGGTATAGATTTTGCTGGCTCCCTTTCTCGCGCCGCCGCCGGCAGGCTGCCGCCGCTCCAGCTTGGCTCCAGCCGCCTCGATCTGGTCGGCTGTAAAAGGTTGAATCAGAAAATCGACGGCTCCGGCCCGAAGGCAGCGAAGCACGAAATCCGGATCGTTGGCAGAGAGAAGCGCGATCACTTGTACCGAGTGCCCCAAGCGCGCCATTTCGCTGAGAAGTGGTATCGCCTGCTCCCGGTCGGAAGCAACGTCGAGAAATACTAATTGCGGGGCGCCTCCGCCCAGGGCGCCGCCCAAGTTCTGGGGCGAGGGATAGTTGTAAAGCCGGTTAAGGGCCGCACCAGCCAGCAAGGGCTGCAATAGCGGTTCCAGCTCCTCCGCTATAGGCAGGCTGGGACTGATAATGACTGCTCGTCTGGACGCGGATGGAAGAGCCTCATGCTGCATGGGACCAGCAGAGCAATTTGAGTTACTTTTCAAAGAAGTAATTCGACTAGAAGCGATCATAACATGAGAGGCTGCCGCGGTTGCATCAACTAACAAAGTGTTAAATCCGGCCGATGAGTCTCTCGGTTGACGATTTTACTTCGCGCCGAGGCGAGTCCTGCGCGACAGACAATCTACGAAGGCGGCTTCTAAAACGTGACTGCGACCAATCCATCTTTGGGCAACGGGATATCGGGCGAGGTAGGCCAGAATCATTCCCAGGCCCCCTCCCGGAGCCCTTTAAAGAGGGTTTCGGTTTGCGATACTCAACCGGTAACCGCGGAGGGTATTCGGACGTTGTTGAGCGGCTGTTCGGACCTGCAGTTTCTGGAAAGCACGGACTCGCTGACGCGGGCCACCGAATTACTCTACAAATCCTTTCCGGACGTCCTGATGCTGGACAAGGCGTTCGGGATCCAGGCGATCCTAGAGTGGTTATCGGCGGCGAAGCTGGCGCGGGCCGGCGCAGACGAACCGCTGCCGGCAATCGTGATTTGGGGAGTCTCGGTGACCGAGGCTGAGGCGCTTCGGTTTCTGCAGGCGGGTGCGCTGGGCATATTGCGCAAGACGGCCAGAGTCCCGGTGGTAATATCTTGTCTGCGCGCCGTAGCAACCGGGCGAAGCTGGATGGAAGAGTCCGTATTCCGCGATTCCAGCCGGGCCGACCGCTATCCGCGTAGCGACCTGACCGCGCGCGAGCAGCAGGTTCTGGAGCTGGTCGAGCAAGGCTTCAAGAATAAAGAAATCGCTCAGGATCTCGGCATCCGTCCGGGTACCGTGAAAATTCACGTGAAGCACATCTTCGAGAAAACCGGCGTGCGCGGGCGTTACGGCTTGGCGCTGAACGTCTGGAGAGACCGCAGTCTCGTCCCCGTCCCAGCTTGAATCGGGTAGCCAGATAAAAGTAAGTTGATCCTCCGAAAACCTTGAGAAACGATGGTCGTTCAACTATCATTCGGAGTGATGGCAACTCCGACCAAGGCAAAGCGCAAGTCTCCTTCAGGAATTGCCACCAATGATCTCATTTTTACCGGATACCAGGGTACGAATGATGATGTTTTCCCCCACGTGCTTGCGTTGTACGTTAAGCCGGGCAGTCGAGTAGCCGACGTAACCTACGGAAAGGGGGTCTTTTGGAAGAACATCCCCAAGAGTAGGTATCGCTTGGTTGCGAGCGATCTAAAAGGGGGCGTCGACTGTAGAAGTCTTCCGTACTCAGACGGTTCTCTGGATTGCATTGTTTTCGACCCTCCCTATATGCACACCCCCGGCGGCACAGCGCACGTAAATCACCAGAATTTTGAACATTACTACGCCAACAATGGCGCTACTAACGGCAGCGGCAAGAAATATCACGAAGCCGTTTTAGATCTCTACTTCAAGGCCGCGCAAGAGGCCCATAGAACATTGAGGGATGAGGGCGTTTACATCGTGAAATGCGGAGATGAGGTCTGCGCAAACCAGCAACGCCTAACACATGTGGAGCTGGTCAACGAATTCACCCGAAACGGCTTCGTGATTGAGGATCTCTTTGTACTGCTGAGGAATAATCGGCCCGGCGTTAGCCGAGTGCTTCGACAGGTCCATGCCCGTAAGAATCACTCCTACTTCCTCGTCTTCCGCAAATCAAAGAGGAAGCGGCTACTCAGCCGTTGGTGAGATCAGCTTCTCTTTCTCGCCGAAAAACGCAGAGAGCGGTTTCACTTGGATATACGGAAACACTTTCGGCAGTTTCGCATAACGGTCCGGAACATCAAGGTAGTAGACTCTGCGTAATTGCGAAATGAACATCTGATACACGCTCCACTGGTCCGGAAGGCAGATTTCCGTAACCTTGCGGCTTTCGGTAGCTGCTTTGGTCTCAGTTGCAATCACGAGGATGCCCCTGAACCGCCCCACGCCGTATACCCCATCTAGAACGCGTTGGTGCGCCCAAACCTGCACCACACGTTCCCTTGTTGACAGCTTTACCGGCAAATGGATTCTACATCGCCCGTTGCCAAGATCAAAGAGAAAGTCGGTCGGCAACGTGGCGGTCATATCTAAGTTGAGCACGTCAACTACTTGCCTCGGGTTAACTCCCAATTCGCGTGAAAAAATATTGCCAATGAAAAATTCAAAAAATGTCGCCGGCGTCTTCTTATCGCCGCTCTTTCGGAGATCGGTTGCACAACAAAAGCTCAGGCCCATCGTGTAGAGAATGCTGTCGAGTTGGCTGGCCGGAAACTTTCGATACGCGCCGCTAGTGAATGCAGCCATGCCGCTACGTGCAGCATCCAATTTCCACAGGTCAAGACGAACCGGACGCGACAGTTTTCCGGCTTTGGAGAAAGCGAAGTATTTCTTCCTCGCGACCTCGGAATTCAGTTCAATCGTTTCAGAAGTATCTAAGGTATCGAGGCTGCTAGCGATGAGCTCGGCCAAAATGAGGGTGGTAGCTTCGCCGCCGAGATCCTTCTTGGCGAGCTTCTTTAGATCTGCGTACGGATTCGATTCGGGCAGAGTAAATGGATTTTATCACGATTAAATGCGATCCAAGGCTAGTAAAAGTCAGCGCAAGGATCGAGTGCGCAAACCGAACTGGCGAGTCTGGGCTTCCAGCTTCTGCGTTATCCTTAGAAATACGAATCCAGTGCGTACTCTCCTCGTCGCCGTGCTCCTGTCCTCTGGCGCTTGGGCGCAGTCTCCACTCGCAAAAATCCTGGCGGACGAGCTCGACCGCAATTTCACGATCCTGAAACAGAGGGGTGATCCGGCCCCGTATTTTATGGGCTATGCGGTCACCGAGATCGAAGCCGACCAGTTGGTCGCAAGCCAGGGAGCTCTCGAATCCCAGAACCATAGCCATCAGCGGCTGCTTGACGTCACGATTCGGGCCGGCAGTCCCAAATTCGATAACTATCACCGTGTAGGCTCGAATCGGCCGCCGCGCTTCACTTCGGCCACACCCATCGCGCTTGACGATAACTCCGTGGCCATCCGGCAATCCGTGTGGCTCGCCACGGATCGCACTTACCGCAGCATCTCCAACTGGCTGATTCAGTTGAAAGGGGATGAGAAGTTACGCTCTCAGTCCAGCGATAGCTCCGACGACTTCTCGGCGGAACAGCCGCAGGTTTTCTTCGCGTCTCCGCCTAAGCTCAAATTCAACGCTGCCGAATGGGCCGCGCGTCTCCGAAAAGTCTCCGGTGAATTCGCGAAATATCCCGGCGCGCTCAATTCTGAAGTGGCGCTTGAGACGGAGCGGGTTACCAAGACCTTGGTCACCACTGAGGGCACGCGGCTTGAGCATGGCCGGCTTTTCACGCGTATGATTATCGTCGCGCGGGGCAAGGCGGCGGACGGCATGGACCTCTCTACTCTTCAGACCTTCGAGACGGACGACCCCGCGAAGCTTCCGAACGACGCGCAGATTTTGGCGGCCGTCGAGCGCACCGGCGCTACGCTCACCAATCTGCTTCACGCTCCGCCCTCCGACCCCTACGTGGGTCCGGCGATCCTATCGGGCCGCGCCGCGGGCGTGTTCTTCCATGAGATTTTCGGGCATCGCATCGAAGGGCATCGCCAGAAGGATGAATCCGAGGGCCAGACTTTCACAAAGAGCGTGAATCAGCCGGTTTTGCCGGACTTCTTTTCGATCGTATTCGATCCGACCCGCGTCAGTTTCAATGGGACGGTGCTCAGCGGGTCCTATTCTTACGACGATGAAGGCGTGAAGGCGCGCCCGGTCTCGCTGGTCGAGAAAGGAGTTCTTAAGACCTTCCTGATGTCGCGCGCGCCCATCGCCGGTTTCCCGCAGTCCAACGGGCACGGGCGCCGATCCCCTGGCAACGAGGTAGTCTCGCGACAATCGAATCTGTTTGTCGAATCGACCAAACAGGTGAGCGATGCCGAACTTCGCAATATGCTGATCGCCGAGGTTAAGCGTCAGAACAAACCTTATGGGCTTTTTTTCGATGAGGTGACCGGGGGTTACACGACCACGGCGCGCCGCGGCTTGCAGGCGTTCACGGTCATACCACTGGTGGTCTATCGCGTTTATGCCGATGGCCGCCCCGACGAATTGATTCGCGGCGTGGACATCGTGGGTACGCCGCTCGCCAGCTTCTCCAAAATTATGGCGACGTCCGACCGGATGGAAGTTTTCAATGGGATCTGCGGCGCAGAGTCGGGCGACGTGCCGGTCTCGGCGATCGCGCCCGCGATTCTGGTTTCTGAAATCGAGATTCAGCGTAAGGAGCGTTCGCAGGACCTGCCGCCGTATCTGTCGCGGCCGACAACTTCGGAGGGTCGCCCCTGATGCCGGGTCTGAATCGCCGTGAATTTGCGATCGCGACTGCCGCGGCTGCTTCAGCGTTTCTGGGAAGGGCACAGACTCCCGCCGGGGACGATGTAATTCTACGCGCGATGCGCGATGAGCTGGAGCGCTCCCGCCAGCTTCGCGTGGTCGGCGGCGGCGGCGACGATCTCCCTTACTTTATCAGTTACGGTCTCACCGATGCTGATACTTTCAGCATCTCCGCCGAAATGGGTGCGCCGGTATCGGCAGGACATACTCGTTTTCGCTTTCCTTCGATCGAAGTGCGCGTGGGGAGCTATGACTTTGACGATACCGGACATGTTTTGAGCGGGAGATATAGCGGCTCGCGCTATGACTCATCCACGTGGCCGCTCGATGACGATTATGCGGTTCTGCGCGATTGCCTGTGGCTCGCCACGGATCGCGCTTTTAAGACTGCGCTCGAATCCATGGCCCGCAAACGCGCGGCGCTAAGCGGTGCCACCGCATCCACGGAAAAGCTGGCCGATTTTTCCCGGGTCGAGCCGGTCCAGAGCATCGCCAAGGTGACGCTAAACAAGCTCGATGACTCGGCGTGGACGTCGCGCACTGTGAAACTGTCGTCCATCTTCAACACTTATCCGGAAGTGCTCTCCTCCATGGTCCAATTCGAGGCGGTCAGCGGCATCACTTATCTGATCGATTCCGAAGGAACCGCGCTGCGTTACGAGGACAGCGTATTTCTGATGTACGCCAAAGCGCAGGGGCAGACTTCCGATGGCATGCTCTTGCAAGACGCAGGGGTGTTTCAAGCGCTGGAACTGAACCAGTTTCCCGCCGAGACCGATTTGCGCAACGGATTGACGGAGATTGCCGGGAATATCCGCGCCTTAGCGCACGCGCCAGCGGGCGAGGCTTTCTCGGGGCCTACTCTGTTTGAGCCGAGAGCCGCGGCGCAGCTTTGCGCGCAGCTCCTGGGCGACAATTTGCGTGTCCCGCGAAAGCCCCTGTCCACACCCGGCCGGGCGGTCAATTTTGTGGCCAGCGAGCTCGAGACGAAAATCGGCTCACGCATTTTGCCGGAGTGGCTCGATATCGTCGACGATCCTTCGCAGACTGCCTGGCGCGGCAAGGCGCTTGCGGGTTATTACCAGTTCGACCTCGAAGGCGTACCCGCCAAGCGAGTGTCCGTCGTCGAAAAGGGTGTCTTGAAGAGCTTTCTCACGACTCGCCAGCCCGTGAAAGGGTTCGCATCATCAAACGGCCATGCGCGTCTGCAAGGAGCGTACGGCGCGCATTCAGCCGCCATTAGCAATCTCTTCATCAATGCCGGCCAGGGCGCGCCGCTGCCGGATCTGAAAAAGAAATTGATCGATATGTGCAGCGAGCGAGGTAAGCCATATGGCATGCTGATTCGCAAACTGGATTATCCCTTTTCGGGCGGCGCCGCCGAGTTGCAGCAGATGTTCTCGAGCGGAGCGCAATCGGGCGGCTCTGCGCGTCCGCTCAGTCCACCGGTTCTGATGTACCGGGTGTATCCCGACGGCCGTGAAGAACTGGTGCGCGGCCTGCGATTCCGCGGCGTTTCCACGCGCTCCTTGCGCGACATCGTAGCAGCCTCTCAAGAAGCGGTGCTTTTCGATTTCGTGAACAACGCGGCGCCTCTAGCCATGATCGGCGCTGGCGGATATCTGGCTCCGACGGCGATCGTCTCGCCTGCGCTGTTATTCGAGGAAATCGAATTCGAGCTTCCCACGGAGCAGTTGCCCAAGCCCTCGGTAGTGCCCCCACCGGCCGGCCGGACTTCATAATCGGAAGCCGCCATGCGTTTGCTCAGCCGCACTATTTTTCGTGAGATTTTCGTGAGCGCGATGCTGGGCGTGGTGCTGTTTATCTTCGTTTTATTTTTGCAGCGGTCGCGCCCCCTGTTCGAATTTCTGGTGCGCACTTCGGGGAAGCCTTCGAACATCGCGTATCTGTTCGCGCTGGTCCTGCCACAGGTGCTTCCCTTCACCGTGCCTCTGGGTGTTCTGGTAGGAACCCTAGTGACGCTGAGCCGAATGTCGAGCGACGGTGAGATCACGGCGATGCGCGCTGCCGGCGTCCCCAGCCGCCGTGTAGTCCCGGCCATCATGGGGTTCGGATTTTTGGCGATGTGGGTAGCTTTTGCCGCCTCCTTGTGGTTGACGCCCTGGTCCATTCGCGAGTTTTATCGCGTCGAAAATCAGATGATTGCCCGCCAGCTCACCGCCGACGTCGAGCCGCGCGTGTTTGAAGAGCAATTTCCCAATTCGATTCTTTATGTGAACGATGTCACCGCCGGTTTGACGCCGCATTGGCGAAGAGTTTTCCTGGCCGACATCACCCCGCCCGAGGAACGCGCGCCGGGGACGGCCGATCGCGGCGATAACCCGCGGATCACGCTGGCCATGGATGCAGTCGCGGTTCCCGACGTGGCGCTCAATCGTATCCAGCTCTCGATGCGCAACGGCAGCACCTACGAAACTGATAAAACCACCGGCTACAACGTGTCCGAATTTCCGACGGGCGACCAGGCATTGGTGGCGCAAAAACCCAATGAAGTAGGCGCCTCGCGCCCGTCCATGGAAATGGATACGGTGCCTCTGTATCGCGAGGCATATCACAACTCGAAGCTCGGCCGCGAACAACTTCTGGACGACCGCATCGAACTGCACCGCAGGTTGGCGGTGCCGCTGGCCTGCATCCTGCTGGCGCTAGCCGCGGTGCCGCTCGGTATCAGCACGCGCCGCTCGGGGAAATCCGCGGCCGTGGTGCTCACGGTCGCCATTGCGTTCCTCTATTGGATGGGGCTAATCAGTTGCATCAGCTTGGCGCGCCAGGGCACGCTTCAGCCGGAAATCGCCGTCTGGCTGCCGGATATCGTGTTCGCGGCTCTCGGCCTGGTTCTGATCGCGCGCCTCGAGCTGCCCGGCGACCGCGACCTCATCGGTCGGATGACGGGATTTTTCCGCAGTGCGGGGCGGTCGCGGAAGGAACGCCGGCCGGGCGTACTCGAACGGATTGGGCCGAGGCGCTGGGTAACCAGTCTGCCTTTATTGCCGCAGGTGATCGATACGTATGTGCTCGCCAGTTTTATTTTTTACTTCGTGCTGCTGGTGACTAGCTTCGTCCTGATTTTTCACGTTTTCACATTCTTCGAGCTGCTGAGCGACATTATCAAGAATCATCCTTCCATGACGCGGGTGCTCAGCTATCATTTCTTTCTCACGCCGAGGCTGATCTACGATCTGTCCCCCTTCGGGGTTCTCGCCGCGGTATTGGTGGCCTTTGGGGTGCTCTCCAAACATAATGAGATTACTGCGTTCAAGGCGTGCGGCATTAGCGTCTACCGCCTGTCGGTGCCGATTCTCATCGCGTGTTTCTTTTTGAGCGGCAGCTTATTCGCATTCGATCATTATTGGGTTCCCGAAGCCGACCGCCGCCAGGACGCGTTGCGGAACGAGATCAAGGGCAAGGCTCCTCAAACCTACCTGCGTCCCGACCGGAAGTGGATTTACGGCTTTCACGATCAGGTCTACTATTACAAGTATTTCGATCAAGCCGAGCGCACCATGCTCGGTGTGCGCGTTTATGAAATCGACCCGGCGCGTTTTCGTCTGAAGCGCGCTATTTCGGCGGAGCGGGCCCGATGGGAGCCGCATCTCAACGCGTGGGTTTTCGAAAACGGCTGGAGCCGCGACATCGACGGTGACACGGTGACCCATCTGGACGATTTCTCCGGCAAGACACGCACGTTTCCGGAGATCGAGGAGACGCCCGATTACTTTGTCCATGAAGTAAAGCAGTCGCGGCAGATGAATTTTGAGGAGCTCGAAGGGTATATCGCCGAATTACAGCGGAGCGGCTTCGACACGGTTGCCCTCCAGGTGCAATTGCAGAAAAAGTTTTCAGTGCCGTTGTTCGCGCTGATTATGGCGATGGTCTCGATTCCGTTCGCATTTCTCGCCGGAAACCGGGGAGCGATGGCCGGTGTGGGCCTCAGCTTCGCCATCGCCATCGCATACTGGTCGGTGGGACAGGTGTTCGAGCAGGTGGGGAACCTGAGCCAGTTGCCGCCTCAAGTGGCAGCCTGGGCCCCGGATGTGATTTTCTCGCTGGCCGGGCTGTACTTCCTGGCGCGGATGCGCACATGAGCTCGGCTGTTACTGAGTTAGACTAGGGTCGATGGCGACCAGCGCGCTTTTGTCGGCCCAACAGTATCTCGCCAGACATTTCAGTGAAAGGGAGCCCGAGTTCGTTCACGGAGAGCTGATAAACCGGTCGATGCCAACCTGGCTTCACGGAAGAATTCAGCACCTGTTATCGGTGCATTTGCATAATGCTGGTTTTTGCGGCACTGAGGTCCGCATGAGACTGGCCGGCGATCTTTTCCGGATTCCGGATCTGGCGGTCTTCAAGGAACCGCCTCTGGAGCAGACCCCCGCTTCGCCCCCGCTCGCAATCATCGAGATCACCTCGCCCGACGATCGTCATCAGGACCTTCTTCAGAAGCTCGAAGAGTATCATACGTGGGGTGTCCAGCATGTTTGGGTGGTCGAACCCGAGCTGAAGAAATTCCATGTTTATAGCGCCGGCGGCTTGGCGCAGGCAACCCGATTCGAGCTGCCGGAATTCAACTTCTTGGTCACCGCGAAAGAATTGTTCGCGGAGGCTGACGCTCGCTGAGGAGCTACGTGCGTGTTTAAGTATCGCCGGCTTCATCTTCGTTCTTATGACCGGCTGCGGAACCCGCCGCGCCACCCCGGCCCGGTGCCGATGCGCACGGCTTCTATCGATCTCGGGAAAACCTATACCAACGAGTTCGTGAGCCGGTAGGCGGCGGCTTCTACAATAGGGTCATGCACCGATTCACTCTGCACAATGACGAGATCCACGAGGCCGGGGACCGCGTTCTGTCGCCCGGACAAGTGGGGCTGATGAATGGCTGGGGAGTGTTCTCGACGCTCCGCGTCTACGACGGGGTACCCTTTGCCTGGGAGCGCCATCGGGAGCGGATGCAACGGGACGCGGCCCGGATGCGGGTGCCTTTCCCCAGGGATCCTGCGTGGCTGGAGGCGAGACTGAGCCGTCTGGTCGAGGCCAATCAAGCCAGGAACGCGACGCTCCGGGTGGCGGTGGTGCGAAATGGCGGGGGCCTGTTTGAAAGCCCGGTCGGGCGCGAATTCGACGTTATCGCCTTCACCGCCGATCTCAACCGGTGGAGCGAGGCGGTGTGCCTGGGAGTAGCGCCCGATGCCCGGCATGCGGCCTGCGAATTCAGCGGCGCGAAAATTCTGTCCTGGGCCCAAAATCTCACCTGGTATGAACGCGCGCACGAACAGGGCTGGGACGACATGCTGCTGCTCAACGAGCGCGGCGAGGTCGCCGAATGCACTTCGGCCAATATTTTTGTGGTCCAAGGCTCGAGCGTCTCAACGCCGCCGCGCGCCTCCGGTTGCCTCGCCGGAGTGACGCGGTCCGTGCTGCTTGAGGAGATTCGCGTCCGAGGCCTCAATTTACTCGAAGAAATCGTATTGCTTGCCGATCTGGAAACGGCCGATGAGGTGTTTGTCACGTCGACCACGCGGGAATTGTTGCCGGTGAGGGCGATCGCAGGACTTAAGCTGAAGGCGCATCCGCATCCGGTGCGGGATCGGCTGCAACAGGCATTTGGGGAGTACGTACAAGATTACATTTCGAGCCGGCGAGGCGTTGAAATCGTAAAATAAGAACTTATAATCGATTTAGATATTCCGTGCAACTTGCCTGCCCGAAATGCGGCACACGCGAAATTCGGATTTCCCGTCAGCGAAATCTCACCGAGCGTGGGCGCGCCCTCATAGGAATTTATCCTGTCCGCTGCCGGCGCTGCAATACTCGGTGGGAGACCAGCGTGTGGGCAGCCGGCGCGTGGAAATATGCCCGGTGTCCCCGCTGTTACCGCCAGGAACTAACGACCTGGAGCCAGCAATACTATAATCCGCCTTTCTGGACGCTGGTGCTGCTGCGTTGTGGAGGTACACCTTACCGTTGCGCGCCCTGCCGATGCAATTTCGTTAGTTTTCGTCCTTGCAGGGAACGGTTTTTGTGGCGGAAACCGGTCGTGGATTAATTGCACCGCATCCAGTTTCACTTCCACCCATATCGGTTTACAGCTCTTAAATGGCTAATGTTTGCCGTTCACTACATGGCCCCGTCCATCTCGCACTTCATTTCCTTTGAAGTGGGCGATCTTATTGACAGGTTTTGACGGCTCGGGCCTCTCGCCACGTTGTGGCATGGGGCCCTTGTAGCCGTGTTCTGGATGGAAATGGTTATTTACATGACCATGGAAATTGGCAGGACCATGAAACCAGGGACCCGCGCCAATGAACACACCTCCGACAAACCATTCCGGGCCGTAGTAGCCGTAGGGAGCACAGGCATAAGGAGGAACGTCATAGTATCCATACGGACAAACAGGGGGTTCTCCGATGTTCACCTCGACTTGGGCTTTTGCTTGGGGCGTAGTAGCCGTGAAGCCGATTCCAGCAACAGCAGCTAACGCTAACAATGTTAATCCGCGCATCAGTTCACCTCGATTTGTTAGACGCGAACTTGTTCGGAAGTTGTTCTGCGAAATTCTTATAACTTCGTAATGGAACGGGGGTTAGGACTAATCGTGTGTTATCGGGAATGGCTGGTGGTGAGGTCGGGCTCCAGGTGCAGGATCATACCGGTATCTGTAGCGGCCCATAGATGATCGGCGTCCGGGCCCGCCAGAACCAACCAGCGCGCCACGGCTTTATAATCAACTTTCATTTCGCTCCAATCGGTGAGGTTTGTGCTTGTAAGCATCCTGACTTTACCGGGAATGGGCGTGGTGTTGAGCCGGCCGGAGGGCTCGACCGTGGCGAGAAACGCGCGCGGACCGGCAAACAACGCAGAGTCCCATACACGGCGATCTTTTTCGCGAAACACGCGCGTAGTGTCTCCCGTGGAAAGATTGAGGTGGTAAACTTCTGAAGGCCATTCAAATCCCTCGTCGAACGCCATGACGTTCAACCCGTTGGTTCCCGCCAGCCGTAGACTGGCGACTTCGCCAAATAGAGGAGCGGTGGAGCTATTCCAGGTTGCGCCTCCATCGCGCGTTTGGAGAACCAGCGTGAGATTCGGCACCTGCTCCCGTTTAGCTGCTTTCTCGGGGTCTAGCCAGGAGGGCAGCCGATGAGCATCATCGCGACGTGGAGGAATCGCCTGGCCCACGATCATTCCAAACTTCGGGCCATCGAAAGCGATCCGAGTATAAGATGTAAAAGAAGGGTTGGCCTGGGGTTTGGCGGCCTCCGCGACCGGAGTCCAGGTGTGGCCGCCATCATGGGTTTCGAGAACCGTCTTCTGCAAGCCCACAGCGAACCCATGCTGGGGATCGAGAAACCAGACCCGCTCGATGATTCCGCCGGGCGGGGTGGCTCCGAATTTGTGATTGGGTTTCTTCTGCTCGCTGATTTTAGCCCAGTTCCGGCCCGATTCTTCGGTAAACCAGATGCCGTTGTCCGCCACCATCCAGCCCCTCGACTCATCCAGAAAGAAGAGTGAGCGCGGACGATCCTTGATGGGCTCGAGCGACCAGTGGGCGCCGCCGTCGCTCGATATCAACGCCGTGAATTTCGGATTGCCAGACTGATTAAGCTGATCGTAAATCGTTCCGACGGCGATCCCATGCTGCGCCGAGGGGAAAGCGAGATCCTCCAGCGAGAGCGTGGTCCGCGCCTCGTCATAAAAATATTGCACTGTCCAGCGTTGGGCCATCGCCACTGGGGCGACCAGAACCAGAGCAATCAAAGCGCGGAACGGAAGAGAGGCAGAGCGTTTCACTTTACAGGCGCCACCGCGAGATCGAGGATATTGTTGGCCGCCAACGCCGGAATCGCGCCATCCATCGCGACCATACAGCCGATCTGTTCGCCCACCGTGGTCAGCAGTTCCATTTCGCCGCCTGTATGGAAATGAGGCTCGCAATGCTGCACATTAATCACGCCCGCCACGGCATTGCGCACAATGACGGGCGCGGAGAGGAACGCCTCATAGGTGTCTTCGGGCAGATGGCTGAAAAGCTTGAAGCGGGGATCCAGATACGATTCGCGCGAAATGGATAAGAGCCGCCGTTCTCGCGCAACCCATCCGGTCAAGCCTTCTCCCAGGCCCAGCCGCACCTTTCCAATCGTATCGGGTTTCGGATTATTCGAAGCGCATAGCACCAGTTCCCGGTCCTGCAGGAGATATATAAAGCAGGAATCGCACTTTATGAACTCGACCACCAGCCCCACCACTCCCTGGAGCGCTTCGCGGAGGCTCATCTCCCGCACCATAGAGCGGCTGATCGTCTGAAGCAGCCGAAGCTGCTGCTCCGTGTGCTCGAGCCGCGATTCAAGCTCTTTGACGCGGGACACCGCTGCCATTATCCCAGATTCGGGCACCCATCCGGCTTCCGTGCGCCTACGTACTTACAAATAGAGGCCGCACGCGATCGTCTATGATTCTCTTGAAATTACTGCCAGCCGGATTGGCATACGCCATAATGCAGTTAGTGCTGCGCTTTGAAGACGATCCCGAACTGGCGAGACGTTTGAAGGCTCGCGAGCCGCAGGCAATGAGCGATCTCTTCGACCGTTACGGGCGGTTAACTTACTCACTCATCTATCGCATAGTCCACAATGCGGCGGCGGCTGAGGATCTGGTGCAAGAGACCTTTTTAAGGGCCTGGAATCGCATCTCCTCCTTCGATCCGGAGCGGGGCGCGCTGGCGCCATGGATCCTGGCGGTGGCGCGAAACCGGGCGATTGATTATCTGCGATCGGCTGAGGGACGCATGCCGGCGGTCGGACTGGAACTGAATTGTCTGGAAAATCCAGTTTTATTCTCCGAGTTTCAAGACAGCGCGCTCGCGGTGGACCGCGCGCGAAGGCTGCATGCGGCTTTCGAGAAATTAAGCCCGAATCAGCGAATCGCGGTCGAGCTGGCCTATTACGAAGGGCTGTCGCAAACCGAGATGGCGGAGCGGCTTAAGCAACCGCTGGGTACGGTGAAGACGTGGGTGCGTAGCGCGCTCAAGATCCTGCGTAATGAGCTCACGGAGGCGAGAACCGCATGACCTGCGATGAGCTGAAGGACCTATACGAGCTTTATGCCCTGGGCCTTGCCGAGGGCGAGGAAAAAGCCGAGATGGACGCGCATTTGGGCCGCGGTTGTCCGACCTGCGTCAAAAGCCTGAACGATGCACTAGCGGTGAATGCGCTACTTTTGAGCTCATCGCCGGAAATTGCGCCGCCGGCACGATTGAAGCGGCGTGTGCTGGCAGCCGTGGGCGTGGAGCATTCCGGCTGGAGCTGGGTTGCCGTTCTTGCGGCCGCATGCATGTTCGCGATCGCGCTCTGGTTGGGAGTGCAGGAGCGCCGAAGGACCAGCGAGCTGGCCGACGCACGGCGAACTATTATCCAGATGAGCGCCCAGCGCGATCGCGTGGAGCAAGCCTTGAGCTTTCTCAATCAGCCCGAGACGCGGCAGGTGAGCTTCGGCAGGGGGCAGCCCGCTCCGCCGCGGGGCAACGTCTTCGTAAATCCGCGCAGCGGCGTACTGCTGATTGCTTCGAACCTGCCCCGGTTGTCGGCGGGGAAAACGTACGAAATGTGGGTGATTCCGAAAGGCGGCGCTCCGCGGCCGGCGGGTGTGTTTGAGTCCGACGCATCCGGCACCGCGCTGCATATTTTATCCGGACCGGTAGACCCGACAACTTTGGGTGCGGTAGCGGTGACGGTGGAATCTGAATCCGGGTCCCCAGCGCCAACGACGGCGCCGATCATCGCGGCGCCGATCGCGGGCTCGTAAACCCGATCACGCTGGTTACTTCGTTTCGTCTGCAATGCACCTCGCAATCCCACGCCGCGCTGAATAAGAGATCACTCATTTCTTAACAACTTGAGGTGTCGTATGAGGTCTGATTCGGATCTGCCGATCTACCCTTTGGTCGTCAGAAGTTGGCCTGTTTTGGGCCAAGAAAGGGGAATCAATCATGGGAGATCCGATTTTGGTTTGGCCGCCTATCGATAACGGCAATTAATAACGGCAATTAAACTTTACTGGCGGGCCGTCCATAGTAGACCAAAGAAACTGGCGGTCCGCTCGGTTGTGCCGGTAAACTGGTCAATTGACGGCACAGGCCGGCACATGCACATTCCAGACGGCTATCTTAGCCCGAGCACTTGCGCTGCACTCTATGCCGGGTCGGCGCCGTTCTGGTACGTCTCGCTTCGACGCATGAAGCGCGTAGTGAACACGCGAACGGTTCCGCTGTTGGCAGTTTTTGCAGCGTTCTCATTCATCATCATGATGTTCAATCTGCCGCTGCCCGGCGGGACTACGGGACATGCGGTGGGCGTCAGCATCGCCGCGATCGTGCTTGGACCCTGGGGATCGATTCTCGCGATCTCCATCGCTTTGATGATCCAGGCTGTTTTCTTCGGCGATGGAGGTATTACCTCTTTAGGGGCCAACTGTTTCAACATGGCGGTTGTTGGCTCGCTGGCCAGCTATGCGATTTATCGCATCGTTGCGGGCAGGGCGCCGATCGAGTCGCGACGCCGGGTGATCGCCGCCGCAATGGCCGGCTATTTTTCCATCAATCTCGCCGCACTGGTGACCGCCATCGAACTGGGAATCCAGCCGCTGCTCTTTCGAGACGCATCCGGCGCACCGCTCTACGCCCCGTACTCTTTGCACATTGCGATTCCCGCCATGATGCTCGGTCATCTCACCGTGGCAGGGCTGGCCGAGACGATTGTGACGGCCGGCGCGGTCGCTTACCTTCAACGCGCCGAACCTTCCCTGCTCATTGCGACTGCGTCCGATCCGGGCGATATCGAGATCAGCCCGCGGTTGGCAGGTGACAAAACCCCTGTGGATGGCCCTGGCCGTGATGATGATTCTCACCCCACTCGGCATTCTGGCGGCCGGCTCGGCGTGGTCGCAATGGTCCGCCGAGGATTTCTCCAATCCGCAAGGCCGCCGACAGATGACGTCCGCCTCGGGAAATCACGCTCCGCCGCCGCAGGCTCCTGCGGGGCTTCAACGCCTCGGCTCATTCTGGACGGCGCCTATGCCGCATTACGCTCCTCCGTTTTTGAAAAGCGCTGCATTCGGATACATGCTCTCGGCGATGTCCGGGATCGGCCTAGTCACCCTCGTAAGCCTGTTGGCAGGGTCGCTCTCAGCCCGGCCATCGAGCGAGCAGCCGGGCGCGCCCTCCGGATGATACGCTCCGGCAGTGGGACCCGCTTTATCGAGCGCACCCTCGCAAATCTGGTAGGCGCATCAGAGTATGCGGCCAACGCGGAGCGAATCGCCGCGGCGGGCGGCATACTCCAGCGCGTGGATCCGCGTGTAAAACTCGCCGGCTTGCTTGGGCTGGTGATCGTGGTTGCGTCGGCGCATCGGCTCCCGGTGATTGCCGCCTTGTTCATCATCGCCCTTATTCTCGCTTTCCTCTCGCGCATCAGCATAGCGAAGCTCTGCATATGGATCTGGACGCCGGTCCTGTTCTTCACGGGAACCATTGCAGCGCCGGCCCTGTTCCTGACGCCCGGCACTCCGCTCTTCCTATGGGGCAGACTGGTTCTGAGTTCGCAGGGGCTCCGAAGCGCCGCGTTTCTTTTCTGCCGCGCGGAAACCGCGGCGACTCTGTCCGCATTGCTGGTGCTCACGACGCCGTGGCCGTGGGTCTTGAAGTCTCTCCGCATTTTCAAATTTCCGATGGTGCTGGTGGCAATTCTGGGAATGGCGTATCGTTACATATTCGTGATTCTCCAGACGGCCCTGGATATGTTCGAGTCGCGCAAGAGCCGGACCGTCGGGGTAATGGAACAGGCTGAGCGCCGCCGGCTTGCGGCTTCGGCCATAGGAGTTCTTCTGAGCAAGAGCTTTGATCTGAGCGGTGACGTCCACCTGGCAATGCAGTCGCGCGGTTTCCAGGGCGAGATTTACGTTCTCCAGGATTTCCAAGCTTGTGCCGCGGATTGGTGCTGGCTCGGGGGATTCGCGGCGCTGGCCGTCGCTGCGTTCTGGTGGGGGCGGTGAGCGAGGTTTCGGCTAGCATTTTCGCTCTCGATGCCGTCTCCTTTAGTTATGATGCGGTGCTCGCGCTCGACAGCATTTCGCTCACGATTGAGGCCGGGAAGCGCGTCGCGCTGGTGGGCGCAAATGGCTCCGGGAAATCGACATTGTTGCGGCTGCTCGATGGCCTTTACTTCCCCGATTCGGGCAGCGTTTCCTTCCATGGGCAGCCGCTCAATCGCGGACGGCTCGCGGATCGCGAGTTCGTTTTCGATTTTCGTCGCCGCGTGGGACTTGTATTTCAGAATCCAGACGTCCAGCTCTTCAACCCGACCGTTTTCGACGAAGTGGCGTTTGGGCCGCTACAACTCCGCTGGAGCCGAGATGAAACCGTCCGGCGCGTAACCGAGGTGCTGGAGTTGATGGAGATCGGACAACTGAGGAGCCGTCCGCCGCATCGCCTCTCCGGTGGAGAAAAAAAGCGGGTCGCCCTGGCTTCGGTTCTGGTGCTCAATCCCGAGGTGTTGCTTCTGGATGAGCCGACCGCGGCTCTAGACCCGCGAAGTCAAAGCCAGATCATCGACTGGCTCATCGGTTGGGGCGAGGGCAGCAAAACAATAATCACGGCCACTCACGATCTCGCTCTGGTCGAAGATATCGCGGACTATTGCTTCGTTTTGCAGAGCGGAAAAGTCGCGGCGAAAGGCGAGCCTTCCCGCGTATTGCGCGATCAGGCGCTGCTCGAACGGGCCAATCTGATTCACGCGCATCGTCATCGCCACGGCTCGCGAGATCTTCACTCCCATCCTCATACTCACCCGCACCGGCACGAATAAAACGTTTTTGAGCGCCGATCTTTTGATGAAACAACTTTCATCCGTAGCGCATCAACTCAACGGAACACCCGAAAGGAACACGCTATGGCGGAAGAGATCCCGTACGGACGCATCACTCAAAAGCCGTCCCCTGTTTCGGAGGTGCACATCCTGTGGATGACATCGGGCTTGAGCTGCGACGGTGACTCGGTTTCGATCACGGCGGCAAGCCAACCGAGTATTGAGGATGTCGTGCTCGGGGCAATTCCCGGACTTCCGAAGGTCTATCTTCATAACCCCGTTCTCGCCTACGAAGTGGGCGATGACTTCATGAAGCATTGGCACATGGCCGACGAAGGCAAGCTCGATCCGTTCGTGCTGGTGGTGGAAGGCTCCATCCCAAACGAGGAGATCAAGAAGGAAGGTTACTGGGCCGCCATGGGGACGGATTCCAACACCGGGCAGCCGATTACAACCTGCGAGTGGCTCGATCGCCTGGCTCCCAAGGCTCTGGCAATTGTAGGCGCCGGGACGTGCGCGACTTACGGCGGAATTCATGCCATGGCTGGAAATCCGACCGGCTGCATGGGCCTGAACGATTATTTAGGGCATGACTGGCATTCCAAGGCGGGTCTCCCGGTGGTCAATGTTCCTGGTTGTCCTGTCCAGCCCGACAACTTCATGGAAACCCTGCTCTACCTTCTTTATCAAGTGGCCGGCCTTGCCCCGATGATTCCGCTAGATGACGCCGGGCGGCCGATGTGGCTGTTCCGCCGGACCGTTCATGAAGGTTGCGACCGGGCCGGTTATTATGAACAGGGAGATTTCGCCACGGAGTATGGCAAGCCGCAGTGCATTGTGAAGCTCGGCTGCTGGGGGCCGGTGGTGAATTGTAATGTGCCTAAACGAGGATGGATGGCGGGGATTGGAGGATGTCCCAATGTCGGCGGAATTTGTATCGGGTGCACGATGCCTGGTTTCCCGGATAAGTTTATGCCCTTCATGGACGAGCCTCCCGGCGCGAGAGTATCGAGTAATATGTCCGGAGCATATGGCCGCGTAATGCGCGGATTGCGCCACATTACAAAATCCACGCTAGACAAAGAGCCGAAGTGGCGCCATCCGGGTCCCGATCTGACCACGGGTTATCGGCCGAGAACCTATTGAGGGATTGGGCGAAGAAGGGATTATTCATGAGCACAGCAACCATATCTCAAACCGGCACTCCTACCGGTTCCAGAAAATTGGTGGAGATGAACTGGGACCCGATCACGCGAATTGTGGGCAGCCTGGGGATCTTCACCAAAATCGACTTCGACAACCGGCACGTCGCCGAATGTCATAGCACCTCGTCGATTTTTCGTGGATACAGCGTTTTCATGAAGGGGAAGGATCCTCGGGACGCTCACTTCATCACCAGCCGCATCTGCGGAATCTGCGGCGATAATCACGCCACCTGCGCCATGTACGCGCAGAATATGGCCTTCGGGGTTCAGCCGCCGGCGCTCGGGGAATGGATTACAAACTTGGGCGAAGCTGCCGAGTACATGTTCGATCACAACATTTTTCAGGACAATCTGGTCGGCGTCGATTTCTGCGAGCAGATGGTCAAGGAGACGAACCCGGGCGTTCTCGCCAAGGCCGAGTCGACGACAGCTCCGCACTCGAACCTTCATGGCTTTCGAACCATCGCCGATATCATGCGCGCGCTCAACCCATTTACCGGGTCCTTTTATAAGGAAGCGTTGCTAATGAGCCGGCTGACGAGAGAGATGTTCTGCCTGATGGAGGGCCGCCACGTTCACCCCTCGACTTTGTATCCGGGCGGCGTCGGCACTGTTCCCACAGTTCAGCTCTTCACCGACTACCTGGTGCGCCTCATGAAGTACGTGGAGTTTATGAAGAAGGTCGTACCGCTTCACGACGATCTCTTCGACTTCTTCTACGACGCGCTCCCTGGATATGAAGAGGTCGGGCGGCGACGAATTCTTCTCGGATGCTGGGGTTCCTTTAACGATCCGGCTCACTGTGATTATAAGTACGAGAATATGACGGCTTGGGGCCGGGAAATGTTCGTCACGCCTGGCGTGGTCGTCGATGGCGAACTAGTCACCAACGACTTGGTGGATATAAACCTTAATATTCGTATTCTGCTCGGTAGCTCGTACTACGACGACTGGGAAGGGTCTCCAACGTATGTAAACAAAGATCCGCTGGGAAATCCCGTGGATAAGCGTCATCCCTGGAACCAGACCACCACTCCCCGGCCGCAAAAGCGGGACTTTAACGATAAATACACGTGGGTCATGTCTCCACGCTGGTACGACAAACGAACCGGCGATTATCTCGCGCTCGATACCGGAGGAGGGCCAATCGCACGCTTCTGGGCGACGGCCTTGGCCGGCCGCGTAGACATTGGGTATATCAAAGCGACCGGCCAAAGCGTTAAGATCTACTTGCCCAAAACCATGACGCTGCCGGAAGTTGAATTTGAATGGAAGATTCCTAAATGGAGCAATACGATCGAAAGAGACCGCGCCCGCACGTACTTTCAGGCATATGCCGCAGCGGCGGCGTTGCACTTCGTGGAACAGGCTCTCCAGGAGCTGCATGCGGGCCGAACCCGCACCTGGTCCGATTTCAAAGTCCCCGAAGAAGCCATAGGCTGCGGTTTTCACGAAGCGGTCCGCGGAGTTCTTTCTCATCATGTGGTGATCCGCGACGGCAAAATTGCGAATTATCATCCTTATCCGCCCACTCCCTGGAACGCGAGCCCGCGCGATATCTATGGCACGCCGGGTCCTTATGAAGACGCGGTCCAGAATACGCCGCTATTTGAAGAGAACGGGCCCGAAAATTTCAAAGGGATCGACATCATGCGCACGGTCCGAAGTTTCGACCCTTGCTTGCCGTGCGGCGTACACATGTATTTAGGCAATGGCAAGATCCTCGACACTCATCACTCTCCAATGTTTGGGGTTCAGCCGTGAGAATTAAGGCGGAACGAATCGACGAACTCGTTGGTAACCTGGATGGGATCGCCGATCCGCACATCCAGTCAACCGCTCGAGAGTTGATTCAATCCGTCATGGAGATGCACGCCGACGGATTGAAACGCCTTCTCCAAATTATTTCGCAATCGGGCGAGAGGAGCGCTGAAATTCTCCGACAGTTGGGAGACGACGAGCTGGTGGGCGCTTTGCTCGCAGTTCACGATCTGCATCCGGTGGACCTCCGGATTCGAATCGCTCAGGCTGTCGACAAAGCGCAGCCTCATTTGCAAAAGCTGGGCGGCGAGGCGGAACTGATTGGGATCGAAGAAGGGAATGTCCGGCTTCGAATCCGGTCGAGCGGACACGGGTGTGGGTCGACGGCCGGCACTCTTGAGGCTGCCGTTGAGGATGCCATTTATTCCGCCGCGCCGGATCTTGCATCTCTCGTAATTGAGAGCGAGGAGGGGCGCGATTCATCGTCTGGCTTTGTGCCTTTGGAGGCGCTCCGTGTCGGGATACAAACATGAGTCCGGAGCAGACGACGCCATCCCATCATCCTTTTCAGACCCTGCGCCAATTCGCGCAGCGGAACAAGGCGGAGCGTTGCGGTATCTGTAACGCAGTCATTCCTCCTGGCCATGCACATTTACTTGACATTTCTACACGGAAGCTCGTCTGCTCCTGTAATCCATGCGCGATCGTGCTCAGCGGAAACAGAGGTAAGTATAGGCGAGTCCCTCAGAAGATCCGGTTTCTGCCGAATTTCAAGTTGACAGATAGCCAGTGGGAGGATCTCATGATCCCCATCAATATGGCATTTTTCTTTGAGGATTCAGCGGCCGCCAAAGTTACCGCGCTTTATCCGAGTCCTGCCGGGGTGGTGGAGTCTCTGCTGCCGCGCGAAAGGTGGAACGATATCGTCGCCGAAAATGCCGAACTTAAGGAGATGGAGCCGGATGTCGAGGCCCTTTTGGTGAATCGCCTCGGCGCAGCGCGCGGCCACGATGCGGCCAGCTATTATCTCCTTCCGATCGACGAATGCTTCCGCCTGGTGGGTCTGATTCGAACGCATTGGCACGGTTTATCGGGTGGAACAGAGGTGTGGAGAGAAGTGGCGAAGTTCTTTGCCGGGATGAAGGAGCGCTCATGCCTGACCTGAACTTTGAGGTGGAAGGAGTGTCGGTCACGCCCTATGCGGCAGCACCTTTGCTAGGCTTCCAGATTCGCATCGGGAATCCCGGCGCTGAGCGAATCCACACGGTCGCGCTTCGCTGCCAGATTCAAATTGAGGTTACGCGACGGCAGTACACTCCGCACGACCAGCAACAGTTGTTGGATCTGTTCGGAGAGATCAGTCGATGGGGTCAAACACTTCGTACGATGCTGTGGACCCATGCGAACATCGTGGTTCCGCCTTTCACGGAGAATACAGTTTGTGAACTCCCGGTTCCATGCAGCTTCGATTTCAATATTGGCGCGACGAAGTACTTTTATGGTTTAGAGGACGGTAAGATTCCGTTGTGCTTCCAGTTCAGCGGTACCGTATTTTATGAAAACGAGCATGGCGCACTCCAGGCTGCGCCTATCTCATGGGACAAGGAGGCCAAGTTCGAGCTTCCGGTAAAAGTCTGGAAAGAAATGATGGAGCAATATTATCCGAATAGCGCCTGGCTGTGTTTGCGCAGGGACGTATTCGACAGGCTGTATCAATATAAGACTCATCACGGTATTCCGACCTGGGAAGAAGTGCTGGAGCGCACAGCACCGATCCTTCAGGAGGCGACGCACCCGTGAGCCCAGTCGACCAGATCGCAAATGCCGTCCTCTATGAGGGCTATATTCTCTATCCGTACCGGCCTTCAACAGTGAAGAACCGGCAGCGCTGGAATTTCGGCGTGATATACCCGCGAGATTATGTGGGCGCCTTGCAAGGCTGGGATTCATGCACCATGCAGACAGAATGCCTGGTGCGGGGCACGCCTCTGACCGCTCTTCAGGTGCGCGTTAAATTTCTACATATCATGAACCGGCGGATCGCGGCGCCGCCATCCTCGGATTCCGACTCCGGCTTGCAGTTCGTTGAGGCGGCGGAGATCGACGGCGCGCTGTATCAAAGTTGGCAGGAAGCCATCGAACGCGAAATCGTGTTTCCGGTATGCCGTGTTTCAGAAATCGCCGAGCCACGACGGCAGTCGTTCCAGTTTCAGTCCTGCGCCCAAATCGAAGAGGTGAAGAGCCGCGCGGGTGAGATTGCCGGTTTTATTCAGCGACAAAACGAGTTGATCGAAGGCGTGGTCGAGCTGACTGTAAGAGAAGCGCAGAACGGGTTGTATCAAGTTACAGCGAGTATATCGAATCTGACGGCGTTAGCCGATTCGGATCGAAGGAATCGCGAGGGAGCATTGCTGCGCTCGATGGTCTCGACGCACACGATTCTGAGTGTAATGAACGGCGAATTTCTGTCGCTGCTCGATCCTCCGGAAGAATTTCGCGAAGCGTCCGCACGATGCCGCAACGTAGGTACGTGGCCGGTTCTGGTTGGAGAAAAAGGGCAGCGGGACAGCATGCTTTCATCTCCGATTATTCTTTACGATTATCCGGAGATCGCACCGGAAAGTCCGGGCGATCTGTTCGATGGAACTGAGATTGATGAGATCCTGACGTTGCGGATCATGACCATGACGGATCAGGAGAAGAATGAAATGCGGCGTTCCGACGAACGCGCCCGCCGAATTCTGGAGAGGACTGAAGCATTGCCGCCCGAACACCTGGCGAAACTTCATGGGGCGCTACGGGGACTTCGGACGGTGAGATGAGAATCCAATGAATGAATGGGAATGGCACGGCTTGGAAGATAAGACGCTCAAGTCGGTGAAGATATCGGGTGTAGCTGTCCACCCAGGATCGCGAGTACGGCTTCGTCCGCGAAAAGGCGGGGATGTTCTGGATATCGCCCTAGCGGGAAAATTTGCGAGCATCGAATCCATCGAGCAGGATTACGAAGGCAAGCTGCATTTCGCGGTGATTATCGACGAAGATCCGGGACGCGACATGGGCCTGCTGCGGCAGCCCGGCCACCGGTTTTTCTTCGATTCCAGTGAGATCGAGACTTGCGCCACCGAAGAAGAACGAACCTCATGACGAATCGTCCCAGTATTCTGATTGCGGGCATCGGCAACATCTTTCATGGCGATGATGCGTTTGGCGTAGAGCTTGCCCAAAAGCTGTCGGCTCGCAAGCTGCCGGGTGAAGTGAAAGTAGTCGATTTCGGGATTCGCGGATTCGACTTAATCTATACACTGATGGAGAGCTACGAAATCGCCATTATCCTGGACGCTACGCCGCGAGGGGATGTCCCCGGAACGATCTATACGATTGAGCCGGATCTCAGCGATCTTGATTCGCCTGAGGAACCACAGGTCCAAATGGAAGGGCACGGCATGAATCCTATGCGGGTGTTCCGCATGGTGAAGAGGATGGGCGGCGAACTCCCGCGGATCTTACTGGTCGGATGCGAGCCGTTAATGCTGGGATCAGAGGAAGAAGGCCATCTCGGTCTGAGCCCGATCGTAGCGGCGGCCGTCAACTGGGCAGTTAACGTAGTCGAATCGCTGGTTTCGAAACTTTTGAATGAACAGAAATTGAACAAGGAGACGATCCAATGCCATCAACTAAGGTAAGAGCGACACGCAAAACCGGTACGCCGAGCGATTCCAAAGACGTGTTCTTTATGCTGGGCGGCATAGCTTTAGTCCTGGGGATTGTCGCCCGGAATAAAGTTTTGGGGTACGGAGGGCTATGCATGGTGACGACCGCAGCCATTCCGGACGTTATACGCTACGTGAAAATCAGTTCAATGTAGGGCCGGCGCTGGCCGGCGGGGAGAAGCCCGTGTGTTTGGCAATTCCAGGCAAAATTCTTGAGATCCTTCCGGAGCGGGATAACCTCGCCTTGGTGGATGTTGTGGGTGTACGCCGCAAAATCGACGTCGGGCTTCTGCAAGAGACTGGCGCCCTTCCGGGCGATTGGGTGCTGATTCATGTGGGATTCGCGATGTGTAAAATCAGCGAAGACGACGCGCATGAACAAATGCGTATTTTAAAGATCATGGGAGAAGAAGCGATCGCGTTGGAAGAGGCCTCGGGTTATGGACTCAGCGAAGAAAGAGGCTCGCTATGAAATACGTCGATGAGTTCCGCGATCCTGAGTTGATCACGCGGACCGCGCGGGAAATTTACAGACTCGCCGATCCTGCCCGTCGGTATCGAATGATGGAAGTTTGCGGCGGGCACACCCATGCAATTTATCGATTCGGACTGAAGGATCTCCTACCGCCCAATGTAGAGCTGATCCATGGTCCAGGCTGCCCGGTATGTGTTCTGCCCATGGGCCGAATCGACGATGGCCTTTCGATGGTGGAGCAGCAACCGAACGTCATTTTCACGGCCTTCGGGGACATGATGCGTGTTCCCGGCACTCGCGGGAGTCCTCTCGAACATAAGTCCCGGGGACTGGATATTCGCATTGTGTACTCGCCTGCCGATGCACTCAAGCTGGCACGGGCGAATCCGGATCGTCACGTGATGTTTTTTGCGATTGGATTTGAAACCACCGCGCCTTCCACCGCGCTTACACTGCTGCGCGCGAGAGCCGACGGGATCCGGAATTTTTCCGTTTTCTGCAATCACGTCACTATCATTCCCGCTATTCGCGCAATTCTCGACTCGCCGGATATGCGGATCGACGCATTTATCGGACCGGGCCACGTCTCTACCGTAATCGGCTGCCGGCCCTACGAGTGGATTGCGCGAAATGAAAAAAAACCAATTGTAGTTTCCGGATTCGAGCCGCTGGATATTTTGCAATCGATCGTCATGATCTTGCATCAACTCCGGGACGGACGCGCCGAAGTGGAGAATCAATACAGACGAGTCGTTCCCTGGGAAGGAAATCGGGCTGCGCTGAAAGCCATTGCCGAGGTTTTTGAGCTGCGTTCTTATTTCGAGTGGCGCGGGCTAGGATTTATTTCTCAATCGGCTCTGGGGATTCGCAATACCTTTGCGGAATGGGACGCAGAACAGCGCTTCTCGACACCGGGGATACGAGTCACCGATCCCAAGTCGGCTCAATGCGGCGAAGTTCTCAAGGGTGTTCTTGAACCTGCGCAATGCAAGCTTTTCGGAAATGAATGCACGCCGGAGCATCCAATCGGAGCGCTGATGGTTTCCTCTGAAGGGTCCTGCGCCGCTTATTTCAATTACGAGCATCGCAAGGCCGGACTCGTTGCGGTGTCCCGATGACCAATGGGTTTTCCAATATTCGGTTTCGGGACCCGCAGATTGAAATGGCGCATGGAGCCGGTGGAAAAGCCAGTCGGCGGCTGATCGAGGGATTATTTGCGCCGCTTCTTTGGGGAGGCTCGCAGGAGCCTCTAGGCGATGCGGCCTATGTTCAAGTGAACGGATCTCGCATCGCCATTACGACGGACAGCTTCGTCGTCAAGCCGTTGAGTTTTCCAGGCGGATCAATCGGAGATCTCGCGGTGAATGGAACCGTTAACGATCTTGCGGTTTCCGGAGCGGAGGCGACGGCTCTGGTGGTCACTTTCGTGCTCGAGGCGGGGCTGTCGACCGACGTGCTCGCCGCAGAAATTCGCGCGATGGCGGCAGCGGCGGAACGGTCTGGAGTTGCAATTGCCGGCGGAGATACCAAGGTGGTCGAACACGGCAAAGCGGACCAGATGTATATTTCCTCAGCCGGGGTGGGATGGCGAATTCCCGGGGTCACTGTCTCGCCCAAATCGGTTCGCCCTGGCGATCAGATCATTCTGTCAGGACCCATCGGGGATCATGGGATTACGATTTTGCTGGCGCGAGGCGAGCTTGATCTGGAAGCGGACCTTTGCTCCGATACGCGATCTGTGCTGCCATTGGTCCGGGCTCTGGCTCGAACTGCCGGCCCCGGGATTCGGTGGATGCGCGATCCCACTCGAGGAGGTGTGGCGACAGCATTGAACGAGCTCGTCCACGACTGCGGTTTGGCTGCCTTTATAGGTGAGGATAAGATTCCCGTTCGCGACACCGTCAGAGGCGCGTGCGAGCTACTCGGTCTGGACCCGCTGCATATTGCGAATGAGGGCCAGTTTCTGGCAGTAGTTGCGCCGGATTGGGCCGAAGCAGCGATCGAGGCACTACGCCGGACCGAGGGAGGCGAGGAAGCGGAGATCATCGGGGAAATAAGAGAGCAGCCCGCGGGCGCCGTCCTGGTTACGACCCTTTACGGGAGCAATCGAATCGTGGATATGCTCGTCGGAGATCCATTACCGCGAATCTGTTAATGGTTCGACTCATGGAAAAAAGTTTGACCGCAATTTCGGCTCCTGAAGAAATAAGGGAGCGCAGCCTGACAGAGCGGATCCAGCATCGGCTGCTCGATCGGAATCCGCTATTCGACGAATTCTTTTCCCGCGAGGCGCATGCTTTGGCGGAAGTGTCCCAAGCTATGTCCGACCGTTTTCTGCGCGGAGGACGATTGCTGGCATTCGGGCGAGGACCGTATCTCACCGATGCTCAGCACGTATCGGTGGAATTTGTGCATCCGGTGATTGTCGGCAAACGCGCTCTGCCCGCCCTGGATATATCGCCGCTGTTCGCACCGTGGCTGGAAGCGCTAGTTCATTCGGAAGATATCGTGATGGGCTTCGGGCCGCCCGAAGGAGATTCGGAAGTGTGGGGCGCGCTCGATGAGGCCCACGCCCGCGGCGCCATGACGCTGGCGCTTCCCGGTCCGCAGGGCGATTATGCTATACAAACCCCCATCGCAGACTCTTTCGTTCATCAGGAACTAATCGAGATTCTCTATCACACGCTTTGGGAAACCGTGCACGTGTTTTTCGAACACCGGGAGCTTGGCTTCGATACGGGAGATTCCGGCTTTCTCTATCCATTCCTGGGTCAACAGAAGCAGAAAACGACGAACCTCGTGGCGGAAGTGGCGGCCTCGATTCAAATGAAAGTTGACGACGACGCGAGACTAAGAGTGCGCGCGGCGGCCGAAGAGTCCGTTCCAATCGCCAAGGCTACGCTCGCTATCTGGGACCGGCTGAAACGCGGCGGCAAATTGATTTTGTTCGGAAACGGCGGTTCGGCGACAGATGCCAACGATTGGGCCATCGATTGTGTGGGTCCGCCCGCGGGTTATCAGCCGATCCCGGCAATCTCAATAGCCTTGGAATCCGCGAACGTTACGGCGGTCGCGAACGATGTAGGAGTCGATGTCGTTTTTCTTCGTCAGCTTATTGCACAGGGCCGTCCGGAAGATATCGCTGTTGGGATTTCCACGAGCGGAGGCTCGCGGAATATTATTATGGCGCTCGAAGAGGCTCGCAAGCGAAAGCTATTGACGGTTGCTCTTCTGGGTAACGACGGCGGAGAGGTAGTGCGCCGCGGGCTGGCCGATTTTCCGATCGTGGTCCGCTCCGATTACATTCCTCGGATACAGGAAGTGCAGGCGTCCATTTATCACATAATTCGCGAAGCTTTGGAGCGCCTTTCGCGTGCATGAACTATCGATCGCGATCAGTATTATCGATGTGGCGGAGGAAGAGGTAACGCGTTTGGGCGCAACGCAAGTGACGGCGATCCACGTTCGGATCGGCGCGTTATCCGGGGTTGCCAAAGAGGCGCTCGCTTCCGCATTCGAAATGGCCCGCGAAAACACCGAACTTGCGAATACGAGCCTGATCTTCGAGGAAATCCCCCAGGGGAAAGAGTTGCTGATCACGGCAATGGAGGTTGAGTAATGACTGCCCAACCGCGCTTAGTTGAGGTCCGGCAAAATATCCTGAAGCATAACGACCTCGCAGCGCGCGAGCTGCGAGAGCGCTTCCTGCAGTCGGGAATCTCCGTGGTCAGCCTCGTCTCCAGTCCCGGCTCGGGGAAGACAGCTTTTCTGGAGCAGACCTTGTCCATGCTGCGCTTACAGTATCGAGTCGCGGCTATTGTCGGCGATCTAGCGACGGAAAACGATGCGAAACGGCTAGCGCGTAGTCAGGCCTTAGTGAAGCAGATTACGACCGGCACGATTTGTCATCTGGATGCGGAAATGGTCCGGAACGCGATAGCAGGATGGAAGCTCGACAATTTCGATTTTCTGTTCATCGAAAATGTAGGTAATCTGGTTTGCCCCGCATCTTACGATCTGGGTGAAAGCCTTCGCGCGGTTCTGTTATCGGTCACCGAGGGCGAGGACAAACCTCTGAAGTACCCGACCATCTTTAATAGCGCCGACCTAGCGATCGTTACCAAGATCGATTTAGCAGAGGCGGTAGAATTTGATTGGGGAGCCGTAAACCGCAATATCCAAACCGTACGGCCCGGGATGCGGGTCATCCCAGTTTCCGCGAAGACTGGAGACGGTATGGCTTCGTGGGTTGATGAACTCTCCCGCCTGAGACTTTCCAGAAGCATCGAAAAGGAACTAAATGCCCGAAACTGAACCTAAAGAACCCAAGCTTCCGCCGCCAGATCCAGACCCGGAGCGCTTTCCCGGTCCAGGACCCGATCAACCTGATCCGGACGAACCTGATCCGGATGTGATCGATCCTACCGGTCCCGGACCGACTCCGTTGCCGGCTTAAACCATCCGCACTTATGATCGTCGACGAAAAAGGGGAGCCTCTCAAACAGGGAGATATCGTTCCTCCGTTGACCGAGCGCCAGGAACAAGAGGCGGAGTCCCGCACATCCGTCACGGCGCTGGTGGTTCATGAAGCCATCCGCAAAGATGGTGATGAAGAGCTTCGACGGCCTATATCCGCTCTGGCTTGGTCCGGTCTGGCTGCCGGGCTATCGATGGGCTTTTCCTTCGTTGCGGAGGGTCTGCTCCGCGCCCATCTTCCAGACGCTGCTTGGCGCCCATTATTGACCAATCTCGGTTATCCTTTAGGGTTTCTGATCGTGATCATTGGCCGTCAGCAACTTTTTACCGAGAACACGCTCACGGCGATCATCCCGCTACTCGCGCGGCGAGACTTCGCTACGCTTAGATCGGTTCTGAAATTATGGGCCGTGGTTCTAATCGCAAATCTCGTCGGCGCTCATATTTTCGCCTGGGTTGTCGGCAATACGGCAGTTTTGAGGCCTGACGTTCAGAACGTAATGAAGCAATTGGCCATTGAAGCGGCGGATGTCGCTTTTTGGGCCGCCGTGCTCCGCGGGATTTTTGCGGGGTGGCTGATCGCGATGGTGGTGTGGATGCTTGCCGCCACTGATTCGGGCCGGATTCCAATTATCGTGATCCTTACTTATATCGTAGGCCTCGCGGGTCTGACCCATATCATTGTGGGATCGGAAGAAGTTCTATTCCTGGTGATGATCGGGGCCAAGACATGGTGGTCATACCTGAGCGGGTATATGATTCCCACGCTGATTGGAAACATCCTCGGTGGCGTCGCACTCGTCTCTGCGTTAAATCATGCACAGGTGATCGCCGGATCGGTAATCCCGTCCACTACCAGATAACTTTCAGCGCGAGTTGCGTATTGCGAGGCTCACCGAAGCCGATGCCTGGCGCGGTACTGTTGCTGAAGGTCTGCGTAAGCTGGCCAAAGCTAGAGCTGGTTAAGTTCAGGTTCGAACTCGTCGGATTCGCCCAGTTCGTCCGATTGAAGAGATTAAAAATCTCGACGCGGAGTTCCGTCGAAATTCGCTCGGTGATCGGGGTTCTCTTAAACACTGAGAAATCAACCGAGCCAAACCCCGGTCCATAGTACGCGTTCCTGCCGATGTCCCCGAATGTGCCGAGCGCCGGCTTGGCGAAAGCTGCCGGATTGAGATACTGCACTGCCGGCCCTGGAATCACTGGGACATTGGCAAAAGGGTTGCCTACAACGTCCACACGGTCCTGATTCTCGCCGGTGCCGCTGACATTGGTTCCGGCAAGGATATTGATCGGCTGACCGGTAGAGAACGTCAGCAATGCATTGAGTTGCCACCCGTTGGTAAGGCGGGGCGCGAATTTCCCAAGCTGCGGAACATCGTAGGTCATAAAACCCGTGAACATGTGACGAATATCGAACGTGCTAGAACCGCGCTGGTCGTGAAGATTATAGCTGTCGGTGGGCACGGTGTTGCGAACGGCGGATGTATCGTCAATTGAATGGCCGTAGGTATAATTGGCAGTTGCCGATAAACCCTTCCAGAGCCTCTGTCTGAGCGAAGTCTGAAGCGCGTTGTATTCCGAGTTGGCGACCGATTCCGCCGTATCAATAGTCGCCAGTTGGGGGTACAGCGCGGCGTATGGACGCACAGCCACGCCGTTCACGAGAATCGGCTGATTTATATCGAGAAGCACAGGAAGCTTCCGTCCCAGAGTGCCCACATAGCCGACCTGCAGGAGCGTAGATTGTGAAAGCTCCCGCTGAATATTTAGATTGAAGTTCTGTGAGTAACCTGTGCGGAAGTTCTGGCTGACCGCGAACGCGCCGAACGGTGGCGTGGGCGTGGTCGATCCGAAAATCGGCACCCCAGGCGCGAAGACTACGTTCTTGACGGAGAGATTATAAACCGGATTCGCGCCACCGGGATTCGCGTTCACGCCGGCAGCGCCGCCATTGCTGCAGCGACGTGTTGGCCGTGAAGAAATTCAACGCGGGCACATCGTAATAAATGCCGTAGCCGCCGCGAATCACAGTCTTGCCATCGGCGGACGGGGTGTATGCGAAACCGAAGCGGGGCGCAAGATCATGCCAGTCCTGCGGGTAAAGCGGACCGGCGCCGTTTACATTGGGCGTAACGAAGCCCTGGCCGGGGATGAAATTCGTAATGGAGTTTTTCGAATCGTGAAGAACGCCCTGATAGGTGTACCGCGCACCGTAGTTCAGGGTGAACCGGGAATTGATCCGGAACGTATCGCCAGCCCACAGGTCAAAAGAATTTTGCAGATATAGTCGCTGTAGCGGCCCCTGCGCGATTGTCGCGCCGTTGGAGTTGCTCGGATAACCTGCCAGGAAATCAGACAGGTTTCTTAGGTCGCCCGTGACGGTCGGATCCGTGGACCACGGTCCACGCGAACCGTCGAACAGAAATGTGCCCCGCTCATTGATGTCGTAGCCGATATCCAGCACAGCACGGCGGAATTCGCCGCCAAATATGAAAGCATGACGGCCGACATTGTAGGAGACGGTGTCTGTCAGATGACCCGTGGTGTCGGTGCGGGTTTCGGGGCTGGTCGCGCCGACGTAGTCGAAACCGGTGATCTTAAGTTGCGGGCGATCCTAGCAGCACTGGCGACGTTACCCCCGTATTGAGGCCCAGAGCGGTCGGATTGAAGCCGGTATCGGCGTCATTGAACGCTTGGAAGAAGTAATTGACGCCGAGTGTTACCACGTTGACCAAATGTGGCGATAGAATCGCGGTCTCGGCCACGGCAACGTTGTGCATGCGAGCTGGCGCGAGCTGGAAGAATTCCGCGATGTGCGATCCGATATCGGCGGTCTGAGAGCCGGTGCCGACATAGTACCGCAAGAACATCGAGTTGCTTGCGCTGAAACGATGATCGATTTTCATTACTCCGTTGTAGCTGTTGTAATTGTTTTGACCGTTGCTCAGATAATTATTCGGAGTGGCGGGGCCGTTACGGACACTGGCGGGGAAAATGTTCAGCAGGTTCAGCGATACCGGATTCACCGGAACGTTATACTTCGCCAGAACCCCCTCTGCCGCACTGACCCACGCATTCGAAGGCTCTGTAGTGAGGATGGAGTTGTCGGCAATCGCGAGCTGCCCCTCGCCGGCCAGGAAAAAGAAAGTTTTGTTCTTGATAATGGGACCGCCCGCCGAAAATCCAAACTGGTTATTGCGAATGACCTGTTTCGGGCTGGTGGCTGGCAGTACCGGCGATCGCACGGCCAGCGCTTCGTTGCGATTGAAGTAAAAAAGGCTACCGTGGAAATCGTTGGTGCCCGATTTGAGAACCACGTTCACTTGGGCTCCGGCATTGCGGCCCTGCTCGGGTCCGCCGCTCGATTCCACCGCGAATTGATCGATAGCCTCAATGGGCAGCAGCGTTCCCGCAATACCGGACACGCCGCCCTGGTTGACTGCCGACGTGTTCTGAAATGCGTCATTGTTATCCGCGCCATCGATCTGATAATTGCTCCCAGTGGTCCGGCTGCCGTTGATCGAGGTGGCCAGGGGCGATGCGCCGGGAACGAGTTTAATCATCTGCCGGAAATCGCGGCCATTCATCGGCAGGTCCTGCACGGTCGCTGTATTCACCGCAGTTGTGAGCGCGCTGGATGTAGTATCGACAGAGACAGCGTTCGCGGACACTTCCACTGTCGAGGTCTGCTGAGCCACGCCCAGTTGAACCGTAATGTTGGTGGTTTTTGAAACCGCAATTTCGATGTTGTCGATCTTCTTAGTTTGAAACCCGGGGTCGGTCGCGGTCAAGGTGTATAGGCCCACCGGCAAATCCACGAAAAGAAAGTCGCCGCTGGCCGACGATGTCGTGCTTTGCGTCAGACCGGTGGAAGGACTCGTTAATTGCAGGCTGGTCCCGGGCAAGACAGCGCCGGAAGGGTCGGTTGCAATACCCGCAAGATTACCGCGAAAATTCTGCGCGTACAGACCTGTGGTCAGAAACACTGCGAGAAATAAGCGAGCTGGAAACATAGGTTCTCCCTTTGCCGATTATGGGCAAGTATACACCACTGCACCAGTTAGGAAAAGGATTTTCCTAAATTTCTACAGATTTATTGAGGGATTCGCTTCCCGTTCACCAGCTCTGGGAACTGCTTGTGCAATTGCCTCAGCTTGGGGATGTCGTTGTAAACGATATAGGGCTGGTTCGGATTGCGATCGAGGTAGTGTTGATGATATTCCTCTGCGGCATAGAATCCTTTGAGCGGCACAACCTGCGTCACGATGCGATGTGAAAACGCTTTGGCTTGGGTCAGTTGTTGAATGTAAGCCTCAGCGACCCGCTTCTGCTCCTCTGTCATATAGAAAATGGCAGAGCGGTATTGCGTGCCTTCATCGGGGCCCTGCCGGTTAAGCTCGGTCGGGTCATGCGCGACGGAAAAGAAAACCTGTAGCAGTTGACCGTAGGAGATCTGCGACGGATCGTAAGTGACCTGGACGGATTCGGCATGTCCGGTGAGGCCCGTGCTGACCACCTCGTAATTGGCCGTAGCCTGGCTGCCGCCGGCGAAACCCGATACCACCCCGGAGACTCCTTTGAGATGCTCGAAAACGGCTTCCACTCCCCAGAAACAGCCGCCCGCGAAAACGGCGACCGCGGTTCGATTCGAGACGCCTGCGGACAAATCCTTGGCCGGAGGAGGAAGCCGCGCCGCATTCAAAAGACCAGCGAACGCAATGCTTACCGCAAGCATTCCGCGTCCGTTGAGTATCGTCGGTTTCAACATGTGGTCCCCTCCAGCATTATCCTATAGGTATAGGAGGACGAAATGAATCGTTTTACGGTTGGATTGCTGGTCGCGTCGTGCGGGATTACGTTAGCGCCCGTTAGCATGAGTGCCGCCAAGCTGCCCGCGTGCGACCCCGGTAATGGCGGGATTACGCTCCCAGCCGGCTTTTGCGCCATTGTCGCCGCCGACGATATCGGCCAAGCGCGGCATCTCGTGGTCGCTCCGAACGGCGATGTCTATGTGGCAATCCGCGGCAGGACTGGCGGCATCGTCGCGCTTCGCGATACGACAGGCAATGGACGGCTCGACACAAAAGAACATTTCGGGCAGGGCAGCAGTACCGGGATTGCGCTGCGGAATGGCTATCTCTACGTGGCTACCACTACGACGGTTGAAAGGTATAAGATGACGCCCGGTCAGCTGAAGCCAACGGGCGCGGCAGAGGTCATCGTCAAGGATCTGCCCACGGAGCGAGAGCATCAGGATAAAGGGATCGCATTCGACGGAAAAGGCTCGCTATACATCAATGTTGGCGCGCCTTCCAATGCCTGCCAGGCGCAGGATCGCAAGGCCGGAGTACCGGGACAGGACCCTTGCCCGATTCTCGAGAAGCATGGCGGCATCTGGAAGTTCGATGAGAACAAGCTGGGACAGACGCAGGCGGACGGGGTGCGCTTCGCCACCGGTCTCCGCCAAATGCCGGCCATCGCATGGCATGACGGGGCGCTCTATATTGTGATGAATAATCGGGACCAGCTCGACACGCTGTGGCCGGGTAAATTTACGGCGAAAGAAAATGCCGAAGGACCCGCCGAGCCGATGTACCGCGCTGAGCAGGGGTCGAATTTCGGCTGGCCCTTCTGTTTTTACGATTATGGGATGAAGAAGCTTCTGCTAAATCCGGAGTACGGCGGAGATGGGAAAACGGTCGGCCGCTGCAGCCAGTTCACTCTGCCCATCACTGCTTTTCCAGCTCATTGGGCGCCAGTCGACCTGATGTTTTACGATGGCACGCAGTTCCCGGCGCATTACAAGGGCGGCGCGTTTATCGCGTTCCACGGTTCATGGAACCGCGCGCCGATGCCTATGGATGGTTATAACGTAACTTTTCAGCCATTCTCTGGAGACAAACCTTCGGGGAATTTCGAGATTTTTGCCAACGGGTTCGCAGGCAAGTCGCCGCTCATGCAGCCCAATGATGCGGAGGCGCGCGCCGACGGCGTAGCGCAAGCGCCGGATGGCTCGCTGTATATCAGCGAGAGCCAACACGGCAAGATCTGGCGAGTGATCTATCGCGGCGGAGATTAGCTGGCGGAGCAGAACTGGCGGAAGCTAGTGGGAGTCGAACCCACCTGCGGCACGGAAGTGCCCCACGCTGGTTTTGAAGACCAGGCCCAGCACCAGCCAAGACTAGCTTCCGCTGGAAATTTTACCACCGATCCCTAAACGCATCCATCGGGGTTCGTGCTATGCTGTTCAGCGCTGAATGCCGTCCCGCATCGTACTTCCCCGGATCTGTATCGCGCTCGGATTTGCGGAGGTTGATACGTTACTGGCGCACGCGCGCCATGAGTATGATGCGGGCGAGCGTTTTTTCGAATTTCGCCTGGATTACCTTCCGGACCCGCAGTTAGGCGTCGCGGCACTCCGTAAATTTCTGGCGCGCCATGCGGATTGCACTATTCTTGCAACCTGCCGCCGCCATCAGAATCACGGGCGTTATAACGGGAGCATCGAGGAGCAGGTCCGGATTCTCGAAGCCGCGATTCAGGCTGGCGCAAAAGCGGTGGACATCGAGATCGAGAGTGCGGAGAATTGCGCGGAGCGCCTGGACTCTTTGCAATCGCGCGCCTACTTGCTGCTCTCCTATCACAATTACGGCGGTACACCCCCGCTCGATTCCGTGCTGCGCCGCATGACCCGAGTTCCAGCCGATGCATATAAAGTGGTGACAACCGCACGGAAACCGTCGGACAATTTCAGGCTGCTGGCGCTTGCTCGCGGTTATCCGAAGACTCCCACGATCCTCCTGGCAATGGGCGAGACCGGATTTCCCACGCGTGTGTTATCGACCGCTTTCGGCGGCCTGTACACATATGCCGCGCCCAGCACATCCGCAGGAACCGCGACGGGGCAAGTGTGCGCGCGGCAGCTTCGGCATCTCTATCGCGTGGAAAAATTCACACGAGAGGCTCGCATCTACGGTGTTATCGCCGACCCCGTGCAGCATTCTATTTCGCCGGCCGTTCACAACCGCGCCTTTCAAGCGCGACGCGCCGACGCAGTCTATCTGCCGTTCCTGGTAAAGCCGGCCCAGCTCAAGGATTTTCTGATACTCGCCGAAAAGCTGCCCATAGCCGGGTTCAGTGTGACGCTTCCTCACAAGCAGAAAATCCTGCGATACCTGGATGTAATCGATCCGTTGTCGCGGCGCATCGGGGCAGTGAATACCGTGTGGAGAAAGGCGGGGAAATGGCGCGGAACGAACACGGATGCGGGTGGAATCACCGTGCCGCTCCAGCGCCATATGCGGCTGGGGAATGCATCCATACTGGTGGTGGGTAACGGTGGAGCGGCCCGCGGAGCCGCCTATGCCCTGGCCGCATCGGGCGCGCGGCTGGCCATCACGGGGCGCAATCTCGATCGTGTCCGCGTACTCGCAAAGGCCTGCGGCGCGGAGTCGCTTTCTCGCGAGCAGGCGGAGGCACGGATGTTCGATGTGCTCATCCATGCCACTCCGCTCGGGATGTTTCCGCGCGTCGACCAGTGCTATTTCGAAGATCGTATTCCCGCCCAACTGGTCTTCGATATGGTCTACAATCCGCTCGAAACGCTGCTGGCGCAAAGAGCCAAGGCACAAGGATGTGCTGTAATCGCGGGACTGGAGATGTTCCTCGAGCAGGCCGCCCGCCAGTTCGAAATCTGGACCGGAGAGAACGCGCCGCGAGCGGTGATGGAAAGAGCCGCGCTCGAAGCGCTGACGACAGCTCACACTGTTGCCAGCGCCTAATATAATGGCCGCATGAAGGTCACCCGCCGAACACTCGCCCGGATGCTGGCGGCGACTGCCGCTGTCCCTCTCGCGTCCCCCCCTGCCGAAAGCGCACAGAGTCCTGTCGGTCCCCCGGAATCCGAGGATGTGAAGGCCGCTCGGGAGCGACAGCGCAACACCGCCCAGCAGCTCGATAAAGTCGCTATGCCGATGTCGACAGAACCAGCCTTCCGATTCAAGGCCTGATAAAATGGCCAATTTTTCTGACGATATCTTCTTCGCGACCGTTGGCGAGCTCGGCGCCAGGCTGCGCGCCCAGGAATTTTCTGCCGTGGATCTCACCCGCGCTTTTTGCGATCGGTTGGAGCGGCTTGGACCGCGCTATAACGCACTGGCGCTTTCTCTGCGCCGTCAGGCGATCCGTCAGGCGCACGATGCCAACGATGAACTCAAACACGATCGCGTGCACGGCGCGCTCGAAGGGATTCCGTGCGCCGTCAAAGATCTGCTGGCGGTGAAAGGTCACCCCACTACTTGGGGCGCAAAGCCTTACGCGAATCAGGTGTTCGATGAAAATGCCCGCGTAGTCGACAAGCTGGAGAAGGCCCGCGCTATCCTGATTGGCAAGTTGGCGATGGTGGAGCTGGCCGGCGGGGGCGGATATGAATATCCTGCGGCTTCGCTCACTGGACCGGGATTAAATCCGTGGGATCCCACGCGCTGGTCCGGCGGCTCCTCGAGCGGCCCCGGTTCGGCCGTCGCGGCCGGTCTGGTTACGTTCGCGTTGGGATCGGAAACCTCGGGATCGATTCTGCTTCCGAGCGCCTATTGCGGCGTCACCGGACTGCGGCCGACCTACGGCCTGGTAAGCCGCCGCGGCGCGATGGCTCTGTCGTGGACCATGGATAAAATCGGACCCATGTGCCACTCCGCTGAAGATTGCGGGCTGGTTTTGCAAGCCATCGCCGGAGGGGACAGCGAAGATCCAGGCTCGGCTGGAAGGGGTTTCAATTATGCGCCGCAATATGCGCGCAAGCTGCAGGATTTCACAGTCGGCTACGCTCCGGTGGATTTCGACGAATGGGTGGAACCATCCACTCGATCTGCTTTTCAAACCGCGCTGGGCGTAATGAAATCGCTCGGCATGAAAATGAGCGAAGTCGAGATTCCGGATTTCCCATACGGCGCGTTGACGAACACGATTATCAGCGGCGATGCAGCATCCATTTTCGAAAAGCTGATTCGGAGCGGCGAGGTGGATCAGTTGGCCGACCGGCGGCAGATTGCGGGCCTGAAGGCGAGCCTCGACATCCCGGCTACCGAGTACCTGAAGGCCATGCGTATCCGGTCAGAGGTGCAGAATGCTTTTCAGAACCTGTTCGTCAACATGGACCTGCTGCTGACTCCGACGGCGTTGACGGTGGCCTCAAAGATAACGGACCCAGTGGGCCAGGCACCCACCGGCCGCGCCCGGCCAAAATCGCGGGGGCTGAACGGGCTGATTCCAGCGGGCAATCTGGCGGGATTGCCCGCGATTTCTCTGCCGTGCGGATTCGTAGAAAATCTGCCGATCGGAATTTCGCTGGTCGGGCGGTCTTTCTCCGAGCATCATTTGATTACGGTGGGCAGCGCCTTTCAAAGCAAAACAGACTGGCATCGCCGCCGGCCGACCATATCGGTTTAAATTCCCGCTTAAGAAACAAACAATTTGAGAACGCTGGACCCGGCGACGCCGGTGAGCGCGGAAACGTAGGTTGGCCGGGAACCACTGCGTTGCGACTCTCCGTGAATGGCGTGGCCGCCGAGATAAAGAAAGCTTCCGCCGGCCAATGCGAGCAGCGCATGAATGCCGTGCGGCCCTACGTGTGGCTCTAACCACGTTTCGAAGACTGCTCCCGCCAAAGTCGCGGATTCCGCCGCAGCGCACCATGTAATCGCCGAGGTTCGCTTCTCAAGGGACGCGCGAGCGATTACGCCGAGTGCGATCCCCTCCGGAACCTTATGCGCCGCAATGCCCAGCACGAAGCCTGCGCCGAAACCAGACGATTGCGCCGCCATTGCGCTCCATCCATCGAGAGCGCTATGTAACGCGGCGGCTGCTAACAGCGGCATGGCGAATTCGTGCAGGCGAGTTGCGCAATCTTCGTGCGCGTGAGTGTCCGAGCAGGAGGGACACACCGGAAACAGGTACCGGTCGATCGCACACAGCAGCGCGAATCCGGCGGCGATCCAGGCTAAAGCCGCGGGCCATCGGAAAAAGTCCGCCATCTCTGGAAGCACCCAGAAGACGGCGACGCCGATCAGGACGCCTCCGCTGAACGGCACCATGCGCCGCGAAAGCGCGTGAAGGGAAGTGAGCCAGACACCGCCAATCGCGCTAAGAATCGCAATGGCGGTAATCGCAATTGGAGCCAGGAAAATCAATGCTGCCCCAGTATATCAGCGGGCCTCCGATGGCCGCCTATTTCGTGGCAAGGATCGCATCGAGCGGAGCTCCCGTTACCTGGCCTCGCACTTCCTTGAAACCCGCCTCGTGCAGAAGGGACGCATATTCACTCAGCGTACGCTCGCGGCCTTCCGTGCAAACCAGCATATTCAGTGATTGCATATGTACCGCGACAGGCCCGCTTCGATCTTCATTCAGAAGCTTTTCCGCAATCAGTAATCCGCCGTTCGCGGGCAGGGCGCCATGAATGCGAACCAGCAGACTGCCGATTTTATCCTCGCTCCAGTCGTGCAGAATGCGTCCGAGCGCGAACAGATCAGCCGCAGGCAGTTCATCCTTAAAAAAATTTCCAGCGAGGAGTTCGACCCGATCGCCCACGTACTCCCTGGCGATCTCGATCACCTCAGGCAAATCAAATAGGATCGCGGTCATTTGCGGATAGCTCTCCCGCGCGGCCAGCGCCAGATGACCGGTGGCGCCGCCCAAGTCAGCCAGGCGTCGAAAGCGGGATAAATTGAATGCCGCGACTACCGCAGGCGAGCTAAGACTGCCGAATCCGTGCATCCCCAGAAGGAAGTCGCGCTTCGACTGCTCGGTCTTGAAGAAAATCGAAAAGAGGTCGCCCTCGTCGCCGAAGGTTTGAGTCCATCGATTCCCGCCTTCGATCACGGCGTCCTCGAGGTTGGCCCAAAGCCGGTACAGCGCCGAATTCGAGTAACGGATATAGCCGGACAATGTATGCGGACTGGCGCTGCGCAGGTACTCGTCGCTGACGAGAGTGTTGGCGTATTTCCCGCCCCGTTTTTCAAGCAACCCAAGCCCCATGCATGCATCCAGCAGGCGATCCATGGCCGCGCCCTGAGGACGCTTTCCGTCGAAGATGCCCAACTGCACCGCAGCGAACAGGGTTTTAGAGCGGCGAAAAGCTTCGATCAGATCCAGAATCGGCGCGGGACTGGCCATATTTTCTCTATTTTCTAAAGTGATCGTATCCGAACGGCTGGATATCGCGGTCTTGAAACCGGATGGATCCGGGAACACCGGTGACGATAGCACCGATGCGGATCGCGCCGCACGGAGCGGCGAAGCTCGCGGGAAGCGTGAACAGCAATTCGTAATCCTCGCCGCCATGAAGCCCGCGTTCGACATCGGCTCCCCGAGCAGTCGGTATATTCTCCAGTTCCGCCGCGACCCCGGATTCCAGACACAGACGATGAAGATCCATGGAAAGGCCGTCACTCAGGTCGATGCAAGCAGTTGCGCGACCAATTAAGCTCTTGCCGAAATCCAGTCTGGGCTCGATACGGCGATTCCACGTTCTGCCCAAGCGTCCGGAAACATAGATTGCATTCCCCGGCCGCGCTCCGTCGCGCCGCAGCGCTCGCCCCCGGGGGGCCGATCCGCACACCATCACATCGCAGTAGATTTTCCCCCCCCGGGCCAGATCGCCGCCGGCAAGCGCCGTACCGGTTCGTCGCGCCAATCGGAGCAAGCCGCGATAGAACGCGAGTATCCATTTGGGATCGGAAGCGGTCAGCGACACCAGGCAGAAGCGAGGCTCGCCTCCCATCGCCGCGATGTCGCTCAGGCTGCGCGCCAATGCCCGTTCGCCGATTGCACCAGCGCCGCTCGAGAGATGGAAATGCACATCCTCGATCATCTGGTCGGCGGTGAAAAGAAGCTCCTCGCCGCCGCGCGGGCGAAAGATCGCGCAGTCGTCGCCGATGCCGAGGGTCAGCCCGCGACCGCTGGCGTTCGCCATCTTTCGGATGTGCTCGACGAGCGCCAGTTCATCCATGAAATACAAGCCCGGCCGGGAGATCCTCGCCGAAGACTTTGCCCATCGCGGCCAGATTTTCCTCGGGTGCGGCGTCGAGATCGAGATCGGGAAAAGCACGGCGCACCAGATCGAGCGTGGCCGGAGGCAGATCGCGCGTGGCGTCGCCTGTGCGGCGCGCGATCGCGGCCACCGCGTCTTCCGCCTTTTGGATTTTGAGCAGCGGCCCCAACCACCGCCCGACAGTGGCCGCTGGAAGAACCTGGTTGATGGGTCCATAAAAAAGTTTGCGCGCGCCGAGGCGAGCCAGACACCACAATCCGGTCTCGACGAAATCACCCTTGATCATGCGAGTCACCAGATCATCCCCCAACTGCGTTTTAGTCTGGATCGGCAGTAATTCCAGGCTGGCCGCGGCTCGCCACATTTCGCGCAGCAGGCTGGGATTGACCCTGGGGCGCTTCGCCGTGCGAGGCAGCAAAGTCGCGGCGAGGCGTTGAAACAGATCCGTCTGCTGATTACGATTCAAGCCGCCCGCGACGCGTCCCCAGAAAATCCACCATTCGACCTCGTTCTGCACGTGGTTTCCAAACTGTAGGCCGGCCGCATACACACGGCGGGTTTGTTCGATGCGGAATTCATCGCCCGGAAAGCCGAATCCAGGCCGCAGACAAAATCCGCACAAGCTCAGCCAGCGCGCCTCATGCGCCGCACTTCGCTTGCGACCATCCACCAGCTCCAGCATACGGTCGGCCAGCTTCCGAATGGCGGTGAGCGGCCATGAATTGCGGCCGAGCCCGAGAGTCTGCTCCAGCCTCGCGGGCAGCTGTTCCGGCTCGATGCTACCTTCGGAAAATGTTGCGGGAATCAGCGCTTCGGCAACGATCAGCGCTTCTTCGCCGATCACGGCGGCGGGCCGCGACGGCGCTTGCGCGGCGGTGGCCTTGCGCAGCTCGAATTGCAGACGCCAGCGATGTTCGCTCGCTTTCGAATCTACCCAGATCTCGAGCGTGCCCACTTCCGTAAGCCGGGCGCCGAGCTTCACAGGCACCCTGCGCTCGCCGGATTTCCCGAAGCGCAGCACCGCATTGAGAGGAGCATGAAGATGCAGATCGCCATCGAGGTCATGAGGCGGAAACTCGACTACGTTACCGGCCTGATCCTCGGTGCGCGTACGCGAGCTGTACAGCCGGAAGGAGACGGGCTTATTCGTAACTAATTCGAGATTTCCCGGATCAAGCTCGATGGTGAACCCCTCCTCGGTTCCTCGCGGAACCAGGCACATGGTTCGCAGTGCCTCGCCCGCTCCCCCTCCCAATCCGATAAAGTATGCGCGTGGAAGACCGCCGCGCACCAACAATCCCGAGCCAGTGGTTCGGACGTAGGAGTAGTATGCCGCACCGACGGCTACGGCCAGGTCCAGATCGCGATTGTCGAAAATCGCGGGCCGGCGGCCGTGCCAATGCTCCATCACATCGGCCACGCGATGGCGCAGGATCTCGGGAATGAAAAACCCTCCGTTGAAAAGAATCGCGTCGGGAGTGGCATCGCCGGCCGTTGAAAGAAACTCCGCCATATGCCGCGTGATCGCGGGATCGGAAACGTAGGGAAGGCCTAGCTCGCGGAACGGGCTCCGCTCGTCTTCTTTGGGCTTGTCGCGGAGTTCACATTCGGGCAAAAATCCATCGAGCGCCAGCTCCAGCAATTCTTCGCGCAGGATCTCAGCCTGCATCGTGCCGCCCACGAGCGCCGATCCCGCGCCGAGCACGGTTACTTCGACGCTTTTGAGATTATGGTCCGAAAGCAGCCGCTCTTTGGCGGTCGCACATTGCCGCCGCAAGCCACTGCGCTGGCGGATCGAAAGTGTTTTGCCGAGCTTCGATTCGACCAGCCAAGCCAGCGTCAAATCCAGATTGTCGCCGCCCAGCAGCAGGTGCTTTCCGACAGCTGTTCGGGTGAAATCGACACGATCGCCCTCCCGCGCCACGCGGATCAGCGTGAAATCGCTGGTGCCACCGCCCACGTCGCATACCAGAACGGTCTGGCCGTCGAAGAGATGCTTCTGGGAACGCGTCAAATCGTTGGCGATCCACGAATAGAACGCCGCCGCCGGCTCTTCGAGAAGCGTAAGACGCTCGATTCCCGCCTCGTGCGCCGCCATCACAGTCAGCTCGCGTGCCTCCTCATCGAAGCTCGCTGGAACTGTGAGCACCAGATTGTGCTCGCTAATCGGCGATCCAAGCCGGTCATTCCAGGCTTGGACCAACTGTGCCAGGATCCGAGTCGAAACCTCGACGGGAGAGAGCACGCGACCCGCCGGCTGCGCGTCCCAAGGCAGGATCTTAGCAGTACGGTCGACGGCGGGGTTTGAGAGCCAGCTCTTAGCCGAATGCACGCACTTGGTGGGAATGAGCGCGCCCTGTTCGCGGGCGAAGACACCTACGTACTCCTGGTCTCCCAGATATAAGAAGGAGGGCAGGGTGCGGCGGGATTCGATTCGCCCTGGCGCGACGAACTGCGGGATATCCAGTACCTGGATGGGAGGGAAATCGGCTTCGTCCGATTCTTTTGGATCGATGAAAGCTACCGCCGAGTTGGTGGTGCCAAGATCGATTCCGATATGCATCGGTTATTCGATCTCGATCTCGGCGGGCGCGATCGTATTTCCAGGGCTCACTGGGGGCAGGTTTACACCCTCGGCTTTCCAGCCCTTGTGACGCAGAGTTCCGCCCGCGGCCTTGCCGCTGGCGGGAACATTTCCGATAAACTTTACTGCAGAGGAATCGATCCCGTCGACGTTGGTAAACGTGCCCTCCACCCCATCGATCAACGGCTGGATGCGCATATACCGCTCGATCGATAGCCGCGCCTGCGCTTGCACGTCGCGTACCGCCGCACCGACCTGCTCGTCGGAATAGCCCGACACATCTTCCATTAGAAAATCGATCAGGCGCGCATCGCGCTGTAAAATTGACAGGATCTGAACCGCGCCCTCGGCGGGACCGGCCTGTGGCCTGAGCGCCTGAACCGGCTTAATCGGCACTACTTTCGAATATCCAAACGCTTGGGCGACTTCGGAAGAAAGCATACCACTGAAGAGGATGGAAAAAAAGCTGCGAACTGCTAGAGAGATTCGGTTCAAGCAACAACCCTCATACTAGCCAGGATACCTTGTCGAGCATCTCAGGTAAGCCTGAGGTGCTTTTGGCCGTTGCCGTGCTGATGTTCAATAGGGAGGGGCAATACAATGGCAGGCAAGAACACTGCGGTATTTGGCATCTATTCAACCAGGGAAGGGGTTGAAGAAGGCGTCAACGCACTTCAAAGGTCGGGTTTCCGCGATACCGATATTTCGGTGCTCATGGCGGACAACCAGGGTACCAAGGATTTTGCAACCGAAAAGCACACGAAAGCGCCTGAAGGCGCGGCGGCAGGCGCTACGGCCGGTGGCGCAATCGGCGGAGTGCTAGGCGGATTAATCGGCGCGGGCGTGCTCCTCATCCCGGGGTTCGGTCCCCTACTCGCTGCTGGGCCGATTATTGGCGCATTGACCGGCGTCGGCGCGGGGGGGGTAGTAGGCGGGATTATCGGGGCTCTATCAGGGCTTGGTGTACCCGAGTACGAGGCCAAACGCTATGAAGGCCGGATTAAGATGGGAGGTATTCTTCTATCCGTCCACTGCGACAGCTCAGACTGGACGAAACGGGCAAAAGAGATCCTGCAACAAACGGGCGCAGAAGATATTTCGTCAGCCGGAGAATCCGCGGCTGATTACGCCGTAAGCGATAAGCCGATGCACCGGAGTTCAGGAAGCAGCCACGAGCCGTTGTAGTGTTGGATTGTGCACGCGAGGCGCCCGAAGTGAAAGCTAGCGGATACCCTTCCCCAGAATCACTTAAACGAACATGACGGGTTCTCAATGAACCTCAGCCGGGAGGATTGCTGGTGCCTAGCCGATCGGCGCTATCCGTATAAACAAAGCTACGGTCTCCGGTGTTGTCGCTGTGGCGGCCATAGCGAGCGATAACGTGGGTGTCACTCACGTTCAGTTCTACGTAGAAGAGGAATTGTGGCCAACCCCGACTAGTACTCATAGAGTTCTACTTCGATCCCATCCTACGCCGCGCGCGCCAGTGTGCCGCTTCGAAATACACGAGGGCTTTCGGATCGTATCGCCACTCCGGTCGAGTCTTTTGCCCTTACCTCCTCAACGCAGTAGGCTCCCGGAACGTACTGCAATGCGCCTATGTTTCCGCTAAATTCTGCCTTTGAGCGCATAGCCCGATGCAGAATATAGTCGCGCCGGCTGCAAGGCTCAGGCGGCGCATTGCAGATGGATCTGCGAACCAGGGCAAGAATGTCGATTTTTCGGGTGCGGCTTCAACGCGCCCATCTAAAACGGGTTCAACGCTGGCCGACAGCTTGCAGTATCGGGCAGACATTCTTTAATACCAGCGCTCCGGCGGGGAGCACTGTCTGGCTGCACGGCGCTGAACGTATGGAGCTCGATGGACGTATGAGGCGGGTCAGTCACGCAAGTAACTTTTCCGGCCATTCCGGCATAGCTGACGGCTACTGTAGCCCGCGAATACCACGATACCCGGGATCTCTCTTACCTCCGGGCAGAAGCTGGCGTCCGGCCACGAAACAATCCTTGGTCGAGCGCACGCGGCGCGAGAGATAGAGACCGAGGCCGACGAGTCCCGCCGCATATCCCAACGACGGCGACATAGCCGTCTGAGATCATTTCTGCTGCATGGCCGCGAGGTCGGAGACCGACGGGATTTGCGGCGTTCCCTTGGCGTGCAGCACCGACGACACGATGGCTTGGGCCATCACATCGGCGGCCAAGGCCCCGATCACGCCCAGAAGACGCTCCAGGTTAGCCGCCGGGATCTTCAGCTTGCCCGTGGCTGCGCCGAAAATTGTGTCACCGTCTGCGGGCGTGTGTACCGGACGTATCGCCAGCGCGTAACCGTCGGCGGTCATCTGCGTGACCTTGGTGATTTGCGTTTTCGTCAGCTCAACGTTGGTGGCGATCGCACCGAGAGTTGTATTTTCCGGACGCGGCGGCTGCTGCATAGGCAGCTTGCCTTCGCGCATCAGCTTCATGACATCCGCAAGATGCTTGCCGTCTTCGGTGCGCGTGCCCGCCACGAGTTTGCCGCGGATATGGTCCCAGATATCGCCGACCCCGTTGGTCGCCACCATGGCTCCGATCACGATTCCATTCGGCAGCCGAAGCGATGCGGTGCCGAATCCACCCTTCATCGAGCGCCCTTGCCCGCCCATCTTACCAACCGTAGCGCCAGCGCCCGCGCCGACGCTGCCTTGTGCCGGCGCCTTGCTTGTTGCTGCCGCGCAAGCCTGGTATCCGTTCTCGCTGGTCGGACGGATTTCCCAACTGCCGCCATACCCCAAATCCATGAGAATCGCCGCGGGAACGATCGGCACGACACGCGGCTTGCCATTCGCGCCGCGGCCGACCGGGTATCCGAATCCTTTTTCCTCGAGGTAACGCATCACGCCATCGGCAGTGGCCAGACCGTAGGCGCTGCCGCCGGAAAGCACGATGGCGTTTAGTTTCTCGACATGATTTACAGGATTCAGCAGATCGGTTTCACGCGTGCCGGGCGCACCGCCGCGCTGGTCGACGCCGCCTGTGGCCCCCTCTTCCGAAAGCAGCACCGTGCAGCCTGTAGGACGATCGGCGCGCGTGGAATGACCTACTTTGATTCCCTCGACGTCGGTGATCGAGCCAGTCGGACCGGGCTCGGTTTCAGCGGCCAAATCGCGGAGATAAGCGCTCGCGCCTAGCAGGGCCGGAAGAGCGAAAAATTCACGTCGTTTCATTGGATCTCCATTAGACGCAGGGTTGCCAGCGCCATCACTTTGGCGGAGGCTTCCAAGTCCTCGAGCGAGACATACTCGTCGGGTTGATGCGCCATCTCCAGCGTCCCCGGTCCGTAAGATACGCAATCCATGATCTTGGCGATACGCACGAAATGCTTCTGATCATAAGTGCCGGGACTGGCAATGAACCCCGCGGGTTTGCCGCAGACCTGTTGGATCGCCTCGGCTACCGCACCCGACACGGGTGAATTCTTGGGCGTGAAGACCGGGAGGACGATCATGCGATCCCGGATCTCGTGCGGCAGTCCGATTTCGGTGAGGAGCTCCATGAATTCGGCCTTGACCTGCGCCAGTTCTTCCTCAGGCAGGAAGCGGCGGTCGAAAACCGCAGTGCAGCGGTCGGGCACGCAAGGAGTCTGCCGCTGATCGAGAAGCTGGCCCGCGAAGATTGAGTTGATGTTTAACGTCGCGTAGCGGGCGCTTTCCGGCTCTACGGGCATGGAGGTCCGCCGCGCGGCCAGCTTGGGCCGCAGCCGTTCATTCACGGCATTGAGAAACACGGTCATGCGGTCCACCGCGTTGACTCCGTTGAAGGGCATACTACCATGGGCGATCTGCCCATGCATGATCACGTCGAACCACCATACCCCGCGATGTCCCAGGCACACGCGACCGGGGCCATGCGGTTCAGTGATGATCACATGCTGCTGCCGCGCCGGACTCAGGTAGCCATTTTCGGCCAGGTATGCCACGCCGGCGAATCCGCCGCTTTCTTCATCGACGGTGGCGCTTTGTTCGACTGCGCCGGGCAGCGCCACGCCCGCGCGCCGAATGGCTTCGATCGCATACAGAGAGGCCGCGAGGCCCGCCTTCATGTCCGAAGTCCCGCGTCCGTAGAGGCGGCCGCCGCTGATTTCGCCGCCGAAAGGATCTTTCGTCCAACCTTCTCCCACCGGCACGACATCCAGATGCCCGTTGAAGTGGATGCAGGGCCCTTTCCCTGCTGCTTCCCTTCGCGCCAGCAGGTTGATGCGCGGATGCTTCGCAGTGTGATCGGGATGACTCGCTGCGACGATCTTTTCGACGCGATATCCAAGCTTCGTATATTGCCGCCCGCAGATTTCCGCGAAATCCGCGTAGCATTCGCCCGGCGGATTCACGGTCGGGATGCGGGTGATCTCTCGCAGAAACGCGATCATTTCGGGAGCGAGGTCCGAGAGTTGCTGCAAGATCCGATCGCTTAGGGAGGCAAGCATCATCAGACTAGTTACATTCTACCTACAGGACCTCAACGCCAAACTCGGGTACTGCGCTAATTGTGCGTAATTACCCAAACTCGAGACGCAAAGATTCATGGCGGCTTTCGGAAGATCATTATTCAGATTCCGGCGCGGACTACCGATAGAAGCAGTAGATGGATGCAACGATTATGGATCACGAGGAGGCGTTGTCGCGTGCCGGCGGCGACCCCGCGCTGCTCAAGGAAATCGCCCATCTTTTTTTGGACGACTACCCGAAGTTAATGGCTCTTCTGAGCGATGCCGTCGCCAGAGGCGATGCCCTTGGCGTGGAGCGCACGGCCCATAACCTGAAGGGATCGGTCTCGAATTTCGGCGCGAATGCTCCGGTAGACGCCGCTCTCGCGATCGAGAATATGGGCCGCGCCCGGGAGTTGGACGGAGCGAGTCGCGAGCTGCAATCGCTCGAACGGGCCTTGGCTGCGCTTCGGCCGGAACTGGAATCGCTGTAGTCGCATTCCCGAAAATCTGCGCGGCACCTGCTATTATTGAAATTCAAATCCTACGCATGACTCATGCCTCCGCCGAAGTCGCCTGTGCGCATAGCCCGGATTCCGATGACGCTTACATGTTTTATGCGCTTGCCACGGGAAAAGTCCGGTCCTCGTTCGTTCAGTTCCGTCACATCCTCAAGGACATCCAAACCCTCAACCAGAAGGCTCGGACAGGCGATTACGAGCTGACCGCGATTTCCTATCACGCCTACCCATTCGTCGCCGGAAAATACGTGTTGATGGCATCGGGGTCGAGTGTCGGGGACGGCTATGGTCCGCTGCTGGTCGCGACGCATCCTCTCACGATCGAAGAGCTGAAGGGCAAACGCATCGCGATCCCCGGCAGGCTCACGACGGCGTATCTGACGCTGCGCCTGATGCAGCCGGACTTCGAAGCTGTGGAAGTGCCTTTCGATCATATCCTGGATGCGGTCCGAGACAAACAGGCCGACGCCGGCCTGGTGATCCATGAGGCACAGTTGACCTATGGAGTCAGCGGTTTTTACAACATCGTCGACCTGGGGCGCTGGTGGAAGGAAACCTACGATCTACCGCTGCCGCTGGGAGCCAACGCCTTGCGGCGGAACTTGAGCCCGGAAGTTATGACGGAATGCTGCCGCCTGATGAGCGAGAGCATCCAGTACGCGCTTGAGCATCGTGAGGAATCGCTTCATTACGCCATGCAATTTGCCCGCGACATGGAACCGCATCTGGCGGAGAAGTTCGTGGGGATGTACGTCAACCATTACACCGTGGATTGCGGGGAACTGGTCCCCAGGGCCGCACAGAAGCTCCTTGACATGGGCTACGAGGCCGGATTGATCCCGCACCGCGTTTCAGTCGAGTTTGTGCGGTGAAAACAATCTTCTCTTTTCTCCTTCTTGCTGGATTTGCGTTTTGCCAGGCGCCCGCGGCCGATACGAAACAACGCCTGAAGACCGTCCACGATCTGTCCAAGCAGGGCGAGGATGCGATCTCGCAGATCGTTCCCTATGTGACCGATCCCGACCTGAGCGTCCGCATCGAAGCCGTGAAGGCGCTGGTCGACATAGGCGGACCGCGGACCGTTGATCCGTTAGTGGTGGCGACCCGCGATAACGACCCCGAAATTCAGATCCGCGCCACGGACGGGTTGGTGAATTTTTATCTGCCCGGTTATATCAAGGTTGGTCTCAGCGGATCGCTGCATCGCGTCGGCACCACGATTAAGGCCAAGTTTACTGATACGAACGATAAAATCATCGATGCCTTTGTGCAAGTGCGCCCGGATGTAATCGAGGCTATAGGAAAACTCGCCGCCCATGGCGCAAGTATCGAAGCCCGCGCCAATGCAGCCCGGGCAATCGGTATACTGCGCGGCAAGGCCGCGATTCCCGATCTGGCGGAGGCCCTCCATTCCAAGGACGACCAGGTGATGTATGAATGCCTGATCGCGATCCAGAAGATCCGCGACCCCTCGGCCGCGCCGCTGATTGCCTTTCTGCTTCGGGACCTGGATGAAAAGATCCAGGTCACCGCGCTTGAAACCACCGGTATCCTCCTGAACCGCTCCGCAGCCCCGGACGTCCGTGGCGCCTTGGAGCATGCCCGCACGTTGAAAGTGCGCCGGGCGGCGTTGGCCGCGTTGGCGATGCTTGGGGAGCCGGCAGACCGCCCCACCTTTATCCGTTATCTGACGGATAAGGATGACGCGCTTCGCGCGGCTGCGGCGGAAGGCCTCGGCCGCTTGAAAGATCCAGCCGATCGGGCCGTGCTCGACAAGGCATATAACGAAGAGCACAAGATGAATCCGCGCCTGTCGGCAGCATTCGCGCTCGTGCTCCAAGGCAACCTGGACATGGGCGAATTCAGCCCGTCACGCTATCTGGTCAACACTCTGAATGTGCGAGCTTATCAGGGCGTGGCGAGCGCCTATCTGGTGGAGCTGGCGCGAGATCCAAAAGTGCGCCAAGCTATCTACCCGTCGCTTGCGAGCGCCACCAAAGACGAGAAAATCCAGCTCGGGATTATCCTTTCGCGTTCTGGAGATCAAGACAGCGTACCGTATCTGCAAATGCTGTCGACTGACCCCGATCAAGAAGTGGCGGACGCGGGACTCCGCAGCCTGCGAACGCTTAGGTCCAGACTGCCGTAGCGAAAAGACTATTTGGCTTTTTTCTGCTTCTGCTGTCCGACGCGGAGCTTGAACTGTTTCTGCTGCGCTTCCTGATAAGCTTTCCAGTCGAAGCGCTTGGCCGCATCTGAAAGATACGTGTTCACGTCGACATTCTTGGGAAGCACGGACATGAGCGTAGCGGTCATAGACCCGTCCGGACTGCTGATTCGATACCGCTTGACGTTCGGAATAGACATAACACTTTCACGATAACATAAGAAGCGCACATGGCCAGCATTCCTGTCGGATTAAAGGGCGAGCGTAGCCGCTCGGTATCGAGTGATATCGCGGTCGATTTCCTGGGGCTCGAGAGCGCGCGCGTGCTGGGAACGCCGTGGATGATCATGCTGATTGAAATGACAGCGCGCGACTCGCTATTGCCGCTACTGGAGCCCGGCAACGATTCGGTGGGCACCGAAGTGAATGTCCGGCATCTCGCCGCCACGCCCTTAGGAATGAATGTTACCTTCAGGACCGAAGTGATCGCCGTAGACGATCGCCGGGTGCGTTTTAAAGTGGAAGCGTTTGACGATCGGGAGCAGATCGCGGATGGAACGCATGAGCGATTCATTGTGAATGTTGAGCGCTTCGCGAAGCGCTTAACCGAAAAGAGCGGTTCGGGGGCTACGCTGTGAGGCGGAGCACCATATGGTCCTCGTCGACATACCGGCCGTTCATCTTCAGGGCGGCGCGCTCGCGGCCCCACACTTCAAAACCAAGAGACGTGTAGAGCCGCTTGGCCTGGTCCTGTCCCGTTCCCACGGCAAGTTCGATCTGTTCAAGACCGCGTTGCGCCCGCGCCAGGCGCACGAGCTCTGACAATAACGCGCGTCCGATGCCATGCGCCCGCCACTTCGGAATCACATAAACACCCCATACCAGCCCTTTGTGGAGTTGCTTCACACGCTGCTGGCGCACGAATCCAGCGGTACCCACCAAGCGGCCTTCGGCAAACGCACCCAAAACGAAATTTAAATCCGTCGAGCCTGACCCAAGCCGCTCGCGAAAAGCTTCAACCGGGGTCGCCCGATGTTCTTCGGCTGATGTGCCGAAGGCGTCCGGTTCCTGCTCCAGCGCCTGGAGCCGCAATTGATAATACGCTTCGGCGTCCGCCGCGGTCAGAATCCGAATTTCCATGAGTTAGCGTTTGAGCGGATCTTCCACCCACGGCGGCGTGGCCTCGATCAGCCGCCCCAGATCGGGTTCGAGCTGGTCCATTTTGCGCTTCATCTCCCAGGCCACTTTGCGATAGCTGAAATGACCTTTCACGCCGCTGCGCACGCGCGCGATGTACTCGGCCTCGGCAAAATCCATCTTGAATAGAAACCGTGAGCGCGTCCCGAACGGTAGCAGGTAATGCGCCGTGTTTCCCGGCAGACGGGAGATCGCGCCGAAAGTTTCCTCCATCAGCGAGTCGTAAACATCCTTCAATCCCGCTTCGATCAGGGCGTCTGGCGTATCGTAACCAAGCGCCACGCTGTAGGTCTGCCGGAACTGCTGGCATCTTCTGTGTCTGTGCAGATCCCGATACGCCCCGATGTCCATCACGATATCGAAGGCATAAAGGGCACCGCGAAACTGCCGCAACAGCTCGTCGCGGCGAGTGCGGGAGCGCAACGCGACATCGATCACTTCGTTGCGCTGTGCGGCACTCCAGTCGCACGCTGTCTGGTACAGGTCGCGGAAGGGACGATCGGTCACTGGATAGAGTAAGGTCGCCGCAATATCCGAGTGCGTATCGGCGGGCCGCAACAGATCGACCATTTCGGGCGTGCCCGCCGATACCGGGTGAGGAAGATTCTGGCGTGCCCAGCATTCCAGATCGCACCGGGATTGCGCGGCGTGATCGTCAGCTTCGACGTGACGGGCAAGCGTTGGCGCCAGAGGCTCGGCGGCATACATAGAGTCCCATGCGCAGGCGGGAGGGGCGGCGCAGGCCTCGGCGATTTCTCCGGCAATCTCTCGAACTTCGGCATATCCCGACGCCTTGAGCCGCCGGATTTGTTTTTCGAGCGTGCGGATACTGGTCACCTGGCCGACGCCGGTGGGGATACCGAGGAATAATACGTATCGCGCCACGTCGAAAGCGCGCGCGGCAAGATTGCGCTGGTAAACCTCGAGCTTCATTTCCGCGGGCCGGGGCAGCCGCCCCGCTAGATGCTCGCATATACGCCGGTGAATCTGCTGATAAGAGTCGAGCAGCCGGGCTGCCGCAGCTCCGTATAGCTGGGCATCCTCCTTGGCCAGACCCGGCGGCGTTACAAATCCGGAACGCGAAAAATCCTGGTAACGCGAAGAACGCGCCTGCCCGTCCCAGAGTTGCTCGTCTTCGATCTCAATTGCGGCGAGCTCCGAGACGCCCTCAAAACACAGCACCACGTGCCCGAGATCGGCAATGGACGCGTGCCCGTACTGGAAATAGAAGCTCTCCAGGAACTTGGCCGAATCGTGTCCGCGCACCCACTCCACCGATTCGCGGATCGAATCGGGCGACCGGCTGTAGCGCGCCAACGCGTATGCGCTCTTTTCAGGCGGCATCGGCGAGACGGCCAGCACACGTGTATTTTTGGGGGAGCTCAAAGGGTTATGATAGCGGTTCGCCAATCATGAAAATCAACATCAAGAAGCTGCACCCGGATGCCGTTCTGCCAGACTATGCGCATGGCCCACGGGAAGACGCGGGGTTGGATCTGCGGGCGTTACAACGGACAGTGCTCACGCCGGGCACAGCCCAGGCGGTTCCGACCGGTATCGCGATCGAGCTGCCGCCCGGTTATGAGGCGCAAGTGCGCCCCCGCAGTGGACTCGGATTGAAGCACTCGATTACCGTGAATTTCGGCACCATCGATCCCGGATACCGCGGAGAAATCCGCGTGATCATGTTCAATCTGGGCCATGCCGATTATATTATCGAGAAGGGCGATCGAATCGCTCAAATGGTGGTGGCTCGTTATGAGGCGGTCGCTTGGGACGAGGTAGAGCTGGGCGATTCGGCGCGCGGCGCTGGAGGGTTCGGATCTTCTGGCCGATAAAGCGGTTATTGCGAAGCGATCTCGCGAAGTGTACTAAAAAATTCCGGGAAAGATACGCCGGCCGATTCTGCTCCTTCGATTTCGCAAGCGCCATCAGCGGCGAGCGCAGCCACGGCGAAGGCCATCGCGATGCGATGGTCGCCGGCTGAATCGATTACGGAGGCATGGAAATGCTGGCGCCCCGGCAGGTGAAAGCCGTCGGGAGTCGCCTCTATTTCGATACCCATGCGGCGGAAGTTCGTTTCGAGCGCGGCGATCCGATCCGTTTCTTTGACACGCAACTCGGAAGCGCTGCGCACGGTGAGTCCGCTTTCACTCGCCGCTCCCAGCACTGCCAACGCCGGAATTTCATCGATGAGCGCAGCCGTCAACGGCCCCTCGATAACTCCTCCTGCGATTTTCGAAGCACGCACACGCAGATCTCCCACAAGTTCACCGCCGGTCTGATGCAGATCCAAGACTTGGATCGATGCGCCCATTGACACAAGAAAGTCTAGAAGCGCGGAACGCGTGGGATTCAGGCCCACGCCATGGATCACCAGGTTCGCTTCCGGCACGAGCAGCGCGGCGGCCAGGAAAAACGCAGCCGAGCTGAGGTCGCCTGGAACCGTGAGCTCGCGGCCTGTAAGCCGCGCGCCTCCATGAAGCGTAATCACCCGGCGTTGAGATTCTATATCGGCGCCGAATTCCTTGAGTGCGATCTCGGTGTGATCGCGCGTGCGCACCGGTTCTCTGACAATGGTATCGCCGGGGGCGAAGAGACCGGCCAGAAGAATGCAGCTCTTCACCTGCGCACTCGGGACCGGCAGTGTATAGTCGATCGAGTGTAGCGGCCGTCCGTGAATCACGAGCGGAGGGAAGCATCCTTCCCGCGCCTCAATCGCAGCGCCCATCTCCGACAGTGGCTTAATAATGCGTTCCATGGGACGGCGCGACAACGATTCATCGCCGCCGATGCGCGTGGTGAAAAGCTGTGCGGCCAAAATCCCGGAAAGCATACGAATGGTCGATCCGGAGTTCCCCGCGTCCAGATCCGCGTCCGATTCGCGGAGCGCGCCGCCCTGGATTATGATCTTGCCATCGCGCCGCTCGACGGCCGAGCCCAGCGCCGCCATGACCCCCAGAGTCGACTGGCAATCCGCGCCGGTAGAATAGTTATGGATTGTGCTCGGGCCTTCAGCAATGCCGGCCAGCATAGCGTAACGGTGGGAAATCGATTTATCTCCGGGCACAGTGATGACGCCCTCGATCGCCTTGGCTGGGAAAACCTTTTCTTTCATGGGAATCTTCTAGTGTAGCTAGCTTACGGAATAAGAATTCTTGGAATAATTTACCAGCATTCCTGTATCCTTAGTTGGCTGAGATTCGTCAATCTAAAGAATGATGAAGCCTCTTACCGCGCTGCTGTTTGCTGCCGCGTATCTGGCTCGTTACGCCGCGGGACAGACTGCCGGGCCAGCTACGGGGCAGGCTACTGATGCGAATGGCCTTCCCTTAGGAGAACATCATATCCTAGGCGTAGTTCCGGACTACAACACGCTAAATGGTCGCCCTGCCGCGCCGATGACGGTAAAGGGTAAATTTAAGCTGGCGACTGACGACAGCTTCGATCCCTTCTCTTGGGTTGTCACCGGTCTGTACGCCGGCGTATCGCAGTGGCAAAATAAGAATCCCACATTTGGTCAGGGCGCGGCGGGATATGGCAAGCGCTACGGCGCGACCTTTGCCGATCAGTTCCTGAGCAACTATATGAGCGAAGCCATTCTGCCTGTGCTTCTCCATGAAGATCCCCGTTTTTTTCGCCTCGGCCTTGGAACTAAATGGAAGCGCGCAGGCTATGCTTTCACTCGAATCGTGGTCACACGCACCGATTCCGGCAGGAACCGCTTCAATACGTCTGAAATTGCTGGAAACCTGATATCTGCTTCTCTATCGAACATCTATTACCCCCCCCGCGACCGTAACGCCACCCAAACGTTCGAAAAGTTTGCGACGAATGTCCTCAGCGACGCCGGATTCAACGTTCTCAAGGAGTTCTGGCCGGACATGCGGCGCAAGGTCCTCAAAAGATAATGTGTCGACGGAAGCCGGCGGGCGCGCTATAATCGCTATCGGAAGCGCATGGAAGAGCTCAAAAAGAAGCTGCAGGACGAAATAAACGCACTCGAAAATGAGCTGCGCATCGAGCTTCCCAGAGAGATTCTGAGAGCCCGTGCGCACGGCGATCTGAGCGAAAACGCAGAGTATCACGCGGCCAAAGAACGTCAGGGTTATGTGAACGCGCGCCTAAACCAGTTGAACTCCCGCCTCCGCGATCTATCGATGATTGACATGTCGATGATTCCGCACGATCGGGTAGGCCTCGGATCGACGGTCGTGGTGTTGGATCTCGACCGGGATGAGAAAATCCGGTACAAGCTGGTCACCAGCGAGGAAGTCGATGTTGCCAAGGGTCTCATCTCGACCAGCTCCCCAATCGGGCGAGGTCTGCTGAGCAAGCAAGTGGGCGATTCCGTTCGCATCCAGATTCCGGGCGGCGTCCGCGAGATGGAAATTATCGAATTGACCACGATCCACCAGACGGAGAAGTCGGGATGACTTTCACGCGTGCGATCGGTTTATCCTGCAACAAAGTGATCCTCCTGATCGTGCACGGCTTGGCTCTTTCAAAAATCCATCCCAACGCGCTCACCTTTCTGGGACTGGTGATCAATATGGGGGCGGCCGCTCTTCTGGCGCTCGGCCAGTTCCGATGGGCGGGCGTGGTGATTATCGCCGCTGGCCTTTTCGATATGGTAGACGGCAGGGTGGCCCGCGAGACCCACCGCGTGACGCGCTTCGGCGGCTTTTTCGATTCGGTTCTGGATCGTTACTCGGATCTAGCGTTGATGGTGGGCCTGCTGGTCTGGTACGGCTCGATTAACCGCTGGGGATACGTGGTGCTCACGGCCATCGCCATGACCGGCTCGGTGATGGTCAGCTACGTGCGGGCCCGCGCCGAGGTCACGATTCCGGCCTGCAAAGTCGGCTTTATGGAGCGGCCGGAGCGTGTGGTGCTCATGATTATCGGCGCGCTGTTCGACAAAATGGCTCCGGTGTTATGGGTAATCGCGGTGCTGGCGAATCTTACCGTAATCCACCGCATGATTTTCACCTGGCAGGAAACCCAGCGCCTGGAAGAAGCGCAGCTTCGCCCCGCCGGCTCGCCCACGACGGCCAGCGAGGCGAACTAGGCATCTCGAGTAATCTGTAGTATTCTAAGGAATCCCTATGTATGCAGTGATTGAAACCGGCGGGAAACAGTATCGCGTCACTCCGGGTGAGTCGATTGAGATTGAAACCCTCCCTGCCGAAATCGGCGCCGAGGTGGAATTCAGCCGCGTACTGGCGGTAGTAGATGGCGACTCCGTGAAGTGCGGCGCGGACTCGGAAAGCGTGCGCGTCAAAGGAACCGTCGCGGGGCACGGCCGCTCCGGGAAGACGCTGGTCTTCAAATTCAAACGCAAAAAGCAGTATAAGCGCACCATCGGGCATCGCCAGAACTTCACACGCGTGACGGTGAACGAGATTCTCGTATAGGCATAGGTATGGCACACAAAAAAGGTCTGGGGAGTTCGAGAAACGGGCGCGATTCAAACGCACAGCGTCTGGGAGTGAAGGCCTTCGGCGGACAACTGGTCTCCGGCGGGTCCATCATTGTCCGGCAGCGCGGAACGCCGTTCAAGCCCGGTGAGCATGTCGGCCGGGGCAAGGACGACACTCTTTTCGCCATGGTGACCGGTGTGATCGAATTCCGGAATCGCGGCCGGCACGGGAAGTTCGTCAGCATTCGTCCCCTAGATCAAACCACCGATTAGACTCGAATTAGCCTCTTTCGTTTAATCCTGGGCAGGAGTATACTCTTTCTGTTCGTTAACTCGAACATCCCAGGAGGAAAGTGTGAAAGTGAATCGAACACTCTTTATCCGCTTAGGCGCGACGGGAGTGGCTCTTACAACTCCGCCGCCGCCGGCCAGCGCATGTTCATTGACGAAGTCAAGATCTACGTAAAGGCCGGGGACGGCGGCAACGGCTGCCTGGCGTTTCGCCGGGAAAAATTCGTCCCACGCGGCGGTCCTAGCGGCGGCGATGGCGGTCGGGGCGGCGATGTGGTTCTGGTTGCGAGCGAGCACCACAACACGCTTCTTCATTTCCGCTTCAATCCCGAGCACAAAGCCGAACGAGGCCGGCATGGCGAAGGCAGCAACCGCAAGGGCCGCGATGGCGCCTCTCTCGATGTCGCGACGCCTGTCGGCACCATGGTCTACGACGCGGATTCGGGCGAGTTGCTGCACGATTTCACGCAAGCGGGCGACCGATTTATAGCTGCCCATGGCGGCAAAGGCGGTAAGGGCAACGCGCGCTTCGCTACCTCTACCCATCAGACGCCTACCGAGCACGAACCTGGTTTCCCGGGGGAAGAACGCCGGCTGCGCCTGGTGCTGAAACTCCTGGCAGACGTCGGACTGGTGGGCTTCCCGAATGCCGGCAAATCCACATTGATTTCGCGTATTTCGGCGGCGCACCCCAAGATCGCCGATTATCCGTTCACCACGCTCGAACCTAACCTCGGCGTCGTCAGCGTAGGGAATGGGGCTGCCGATGGCCGCACTTTCGTCGTCGCCGATATCCCCGGACTGATCGAAGGCGCGCACGCCGGCCACGGCCTGGGAACCCAGTTCCTTCGGCACGTCGAGCGCACGCGTCTGCTGGCTCACTTGGTAGATGTTTCGGAAGCTACCGAGCGCGACCCGGTCCACGATTTCGAGATCGTCATGAGCGAACTAGCCAGCTTCTCAGAGGCCCTAGTAAAAAAGCCGATGATAGTGGTAGCGACCAAGCTCGATGTGGCGCAGGACCCTGAGCGCGTGGCCTCGCTTGAACGCGTGGCGCGGCAACGCGGCCTTCCGTTCTTCAAAATCTCCAGCGTCACCGGCGAAGGAATAGAAGCGCTAAAGCATTCGATGGCGGATGCCGTGATCGTGAAGAACTCTACATATTAACGGAGAATGAACCCTGCAACGATGGGCCGCCCGCAGGGTTCTAACCGGTAGGAGACAAATATGAAGCGTATTTGGTTGGCGTTGATCCTTGGAGCGATTTCTACGGTCGGTTGCGGCGTAGGTGTATCCTACTATGCGCCGGCTCCGCCCCCTCCAGTTCGCGTCGAAGCATTTGGAACTGCGCCCGGCCTGGGGTATGTATGGACACCTGGGTATTGGGGGTGGAATAACGGAGCTTACGCCTGGGTCCCCGGAGTCTGGGTTCGCCCGCCTCACCCCCGCGCCGTCTGGGTTAATGGATACTGGGAACACCGCGGCGGCCGTTACGCCTTCCATAAAGGCCACTGGCGATAAGCTCGGTTAGGCCGAGGCGCGCGGCGGCGCGCTGCCCGGTTCAGTCGATTTGGGCTTTTCCTTCGGCTGAGCGGCAGTCTTGACCGGGCTTAGGAGAACGTGCGCGTTGCGGCCTTCCAATCTCGGCTGGCTCTCCGCGACTCCAAATTGCGACAGATCCTCGGCGAAGCGAATCAGCAGCTTCCGCCCGAGATCCGTGTGAGCGATTTCCCGTCCTCGAAACTGCACCACTGCCTTGACGCGGTTCCCTTCCTGTAAAAAACGGATCGCGTGATTTTTCTTAAATTCGTAGTCGTGATCGTCTGTGTTAGGCCGAAATTTCAGTTCTTTCACAAGGATCACGTGCTGCTTGCGTTTAGCGTCGTGCTGTTTTTTCTTGTTTTCGTACTGCCATTGGCCATAATCCATGGCCTTGGCTACAGGCGGTTCGGCGGTAGGGGCGATCAGGATCAGGTCGAGCCCGAGCTCCTGCGCTCTGCGAATAGCAAGTGGAGTAGCCATGATTTCGACAGAACCGTCGGGGAAGACCGCACGCACTTCACGCGCGCGGATGGCTTCATTGACGTTTTCCCGGATTCTTGGACGACGCTGAGGATAACTTCTGGGGATCATTGAACCTTCGGACGAACCCCGTCAGGCGAGCACATTATCATGACCAAATAGTAGCAGATGGTGAATGGCAAATGGATGGTTAAGAGCTGGCCTTCTTCTTGGGAATCTTAGCGCCGGATTTGCGCGCCTCGCTAAGCCCGATCGCCACGGCCTGTTTGCGGCTTTTTACTTTCTTTCCGCTTCCCGATTTGAGGGTTCCGTGTTTGTACTCGCTCATGACTTTCTGAACCTTCTTCCCGCCCGAACTCGCCGCTTTCTTCGGCACTGTAAACCTCCTGTGTGGATATTCCCACTGGTCACCTCGTTGGACTCCTAGGGCCGGGGTTAGTTTCCGCGATGGAGCTTTTGGGTTTTTATAAAGCCAGCTCATCCGATCCATCCCAATACTCGTATCCATGGTAGCGACGCTTACCTCACCTCAGAAAGGGGTTGCGCCAGAAATCAAAATCCAAAGGAACCGATAAACGTGGAATCAAAAAAAATTGCAGATCTGATCGCAGCTATGCCTAATCGGCGGAATTTTGTGAAGAAGCTTGGGCTTGCCAGCGCTGTGCTGGGAGCTGTGGCGGGAACCGGTCGCAGAGCGCAGGCGCAACAACCCACCATCGCCGATTCCGATATCCTAAATTTCGCGCTAAATCTGGAGTATTTAGAGGCGGAATTTTATACGGTTGCAACCACTGGCATGACGCTTACCCAGTCCGGGGTCACTGTCACCGGAAGCGGGAGTATGGGGCCTACCACGGGCGGCGCTCAGGTTACATTTACCGACAGTACGGTCCAGGCTGTAGCGCAGGAATTGGCCCATGACGAAGTTCTCCACGTTGGCCTGTTACAGTCCGCAATTACCGGATTGGGCGCGATGCCAATCGCAAAACCCGCCATCAACCTGGGCGCGTTGGGTATCGGATTTAATAACCAGAGCGGTTTTCTAACCCTGGCGCGAATTTTTGAGGACGTCGGGGTGACTGCCTATGGCGGCGCCGCGCCTCTTATCACGAGCAAGACAATTCTCGGATACGCAGCCAGGATTCTCGCCGTGGAAGCGGAGCATTCAGGCAATATTCGCAACCAGGTGGCGCGACTGGGAATCGCCACCCAGCCGGTGGACGGCGCAGATCACGCTCCGCCGCCCTCGGGAACTCAGTATTTTTCGACGGACAGCATGGCCCTCACGGAAGTGCGCACGCCCGGACAAGTGCTCTACTTGGTGTATGGGGCCGCCAATGTGTCGTCGGGCGGCTTCTTCCCCAGCGGGGCAAACGGCCTCCTGAATACTTCAGCAGCTTCCGCTGCGACAACGGACGGAACCTTTCTAACAGCGAGTCCGAATCCGATACCGGTCACCGGAGGCGCTGATGGGACCACAACGCTCACCTGGAATGCTCCTAATGCCCAGATTATTCAGATCCGGGTCGGCAGCCCCAATGGCCCGTTGTTAACCGACTACGGCCCCTCGGGATCGATGACCACGGGCGCGTGGGTAACCGACGGCCTGACTTTTTATCTTCAGGACCTGACCGGCGGTAAACCGCTCACCGCGGCAAACACGCTCGCGAGCGTAACTGTTCATCTAACCCACATGTAAGATGCGGGGCGGATCCGGGCGGCGGGGGCTGATATCCTCGGAAGGAGGAGCCCCCACCTGGATCAATCGATCACCGGCAGTTACGAGAAAGCTCTCGCAACTGAAATACGAACCTATGAAAGCTGTGTCGACGTGCACAGACTCCCGGCGATTTTTCATTACTGGTCCAATCGGTTTATCGGTCCGAAACTGCGTCCTTTTGGATTCAGCAGCTCGGACGAAATGTTCAGAACCTATTTGAGACAGCGATGTAATCGCGACCCGCACCGGGCCATGCGTTTTATCAGTCTTGGTGCGGGCAATTGCGATCTGGAGCTGCGGCTTGCAGTGGAGCTCCGCGCGCAAGGGCACGCGAAGTTCACCATCGATTGTCTCGACCTGAATCGAGCGATGCTAGAGCGCGGCCGCTGCGCAGCGCGAGATGCGGGACTCGACGGCCAGCTCACGTTCGCTCAGGGCGATCTGAATGCGTGGAACGCCGCACATGAATACGATGCGGTGCTCGCTAATTTCTCCTTACACCACGTGGTGAATCTGGAAGGGCTGTTTCAAGAGATAAAGCAATCGCTGCGGCCGGACGGTACTTTACTGATCGCCGACATCATTGGGCGAAATGGACATCAACGCTGGCCGGAAGCTCTCGAAATCGTGCATGAGTTCTGGCGGGGGTTGCCGCCCTCCTATCGTTTCAATCAGGCTTTAGAGCGCTATGAAGAGCTTTATGAAAACTGGGACTGTTCCCTCCAGGGATTCGAGGGAATTCGATCTCAGGATCTGTTACCGCTCCTGTTGCGGCAGTTCCACTTCAATCTATTTCTAGCGTTTGGCAACGTGATCGATCCCTTTATCGATCGCGCCTTCGGCCCCAACTTCGATGCAACCTCTGAATGGGACCGCGGCTTCATCGATCGGGTCCACCGGCGCGACGAGGAAGAGATGGCCTCGGGACATCTGAAACCGACGCATATGCTGGCTGTAGTCTCTCCGAATCCATGCTCCTCTAAAATTTTCCTGAATCATTTATCTCCAGAGTTTTGCGTGCGAGTTCCAGAGAGAGCTGGCCGGTCCACATCGATCTCACCAGCTGGTCCGAGCGCATCGTACAACTGGCGAGCATGGCCGCACAACGCGGAGAACGAGATTAAAGTCGCATGTCGAACGCTCAGCGAATATGCGACCCGGGTCAAAAAGACCGACGAAGACCTCGAAGAGCTGCGAATCTTGGTCCTGCGGCAGCAGGAGGAGTTTGAAGAACGCACACAATGGGCATTGCAACTGGAGCAGGAGCTTGCGGAACGCACCCTTCAGGCCTCTCGGTTGAAGGTGGAACTTGAAGACCGCACTGCCTGGGCATTACGACTCGATCGTCAGCTCAAAGCGCAGACCGCACGATTCAAGAAAGGCCTCGAGGAACGAACCTCCTGGGCAGTGGAGCTGCAAAAAGAGCTGGAAGAGCGGACTGCGTGGACTACAAGGCTAAGAGAGGAGCTTCACGAACAGACTTGCGCGAAATTGGATCTCCAGAGGGAGATCTCCTCATATTTGCATAATCCGTTTCGTCTTTTCATGCGAATAATTACCGGCTTCCTAAGCCGCATAACAGGGAGGCCTCGATAGATGTCTATGGCCGCCGGCGCTGCTGTCGCCGATGTCGCGAAGCCGCGTGATTCCGTCTTTTACGTCTGGCTCTTCTCCGCCGCGCTGATCTATAGTGTCACTCCGTGGTCTTCGCCAGCGATTGCTTTGGTGCTGGGGGTTGCTTTTGGACTTCTCAATCTGAATCGATGGACCCGCGTGACGGCTTCGACATCCAAATGGATGTTGAAGGCCAGCGTGGTTGGCCTGGGCTTCGGGATGAACATTCATTCGGTCCTCGAGACTGGCCAAAAAAGCCTTGTTTATACCGGCGCTGGAATCGCTGCGGCTTTGCTGATCGGGCTCGCCCTAGGTCGATTCCTGAAAGTTGCGCATAGAGCTGCCCTTCTTGTCTCGGTGGGCACAGCGATCTGCGGGGGCAGCGCCATCGCCGCGGTTGCGCCGCTCATTGGAGCCGACGACGACGAAACCGCCGTCTCGCTGAGCACCGTGTTTCTTCTGAATGCGATTGCCCTGTTCGCCTTCCCCGCAATTGCCGGCGTTATAGGACTCACCCAGACTCAGTTTGGCTTGTGGGCGGCAATGGCTATACACGACACCAGTTCGGTGGTCGGGGCTGGTATGCGCTATGGCCCGGCGGCTCTCGCAATCGCGACCACCGTCAAACTGGTTCGGGCGTTGTGGATTGTTCCGGTCACCGTAGTGACGGCAATTATCGTTCGAGCTCGCGGCAAGGTGACGATGCCATGGTTCATCGGATTTTTTCTCTGCGCGGCTTGGGTCCGCAGCGCTTGGCCGGCTGGCGCTCCGGTCTTCAGTTTATGCGTAACAGCGGCGCGAGCGGGACTCGCGCTAACCCTGTTCTTGATCGGTTCGTCGGTTTCAATGGCCGCAGTCAAACGGATTGGGTGGCGAACTCTCGCGCAAGGATTCGTCCTCTGGATGATTGTGTTGAGCCTGTCGCTAGTTTTGATCTGGCGGAATTGGATCAGGCTATAGGCGCGCCGCGCGACGTGATAATCTACCGTGTATGGCCAATTCGAATTCCAACCGCCGCGATTTTATGGAGGCCGTTATTGGCGGGGCCACGGGTCTCAGCTTTACTTCTTCTGCCTTGGGGCAAGGGGAACCGTCGCCCATAACCGCAACGAAGCTCTCCCCCAATTTGGCCATGCTGATCGGGGACGGAGGCAACGTCGGGGTGGTAATCGCCGGCGACGGTCTGATGATGATCGACGGCGGCCTGCCGGAGCGCGCCGCAGATTTGCAGAAGGCTATCGCCGATATCGATTCCCATAAAATTCGGGTTCTATTCAATACCCATTGGCATTTCGACCATACCGGCTCCAACGAAATGCTGGGCGGGATGGGCGTCAAAATCATCGCTCACGAGAATACGAAAAAGTGGCTCGGCCAAAAAGTAAATATGGAAGTGTTTAACCGGACCTTCGGGCCATTGAAGCCCGAGGGAATTCCGGCCGAGACCTTTGCGAAGGGTGGAAATATGACATTCGGCAAAGAAAAAATCGAATATACCCACGTCCCGCCCGCACATACCGATAGCGACGCCTACGTATTTTTCCCGGGTCCCAACGTCCTGCATACCGGCGATTTATTCTTCAATGGTTTTTATCCGATCATCGATTATTCGACCGCGGGATGGGTGGGCGGAATGGCCGCCGGCGCTGAGAGTCTGTTGAAGATGGGCGATGCTCAGACCCGAATCATTCCAGGACACGGGCCTTTGGCGTCAAAAGAAGATCTGCGCGCAACACATGAAATGCTTCAGATAGTTTCAGCGCGGTTGGAGACGATGGCTAAACAGGGTAAGAGCGTCGACGAAGTGGTCGCAGCGGCGCCGACAAAGGAATTCGACGACAAATTTGGAAAGGGAATGTTCCAACCGGCGCAGTGGGTGCAAGTAGCGTACGCCAGCGTGATTCGCCACAACTCCGTCCGCGCCTGAAGACCCTCATCCGTTGCCCTGGAGAGACCGGACGAGGCCCCGATAGGCGGCATCGATCCGATGTGTTCACGACCGCAACTCCGCTCGCCTTTTCAGTCCTAGGAATCCGTAGTACGTCGGTCTGATTGTCCGGTACAGCAGCGGACCCTATGCTCGGCTGCATGGAACTTCCTCAAACGATGGAACGATTGTCCAAGCCGATCCTCGACCGCATTCGCCGCTATGCAAAAGAGGGACGAGAATTGCGCGTTCACTATGGGCCGGGCGATTGTCTTCTCTTAGCGGTTAAAGACGGACAACACTCTGTGGTTATATTACGGGCCACACGAGTACAGTTCACCGCAATGCGAGGCGCGGCTATCGTCGAGTGGATACGGGCAGACCACCCTAACGGGCCCCCGTCAGTCACTCACCGCGCGGTGCGCTTAGACTCGAAAGCGCCAGCTTTTGACGCCCCGCCGCGTCGAAGTTCGAGGGGGACAACCAACGTTCAAAGTTGCTTCGCCGTGCAGGCCAATCCAAATCAAGCATCGAGAACCATGCCGTATCGCGGTTACGCCCCTTGATAATCATGTGTTGCTCGAAAATGCCCTCGAATTTGAAACCGAAACGCAACGCAGCCCGCCGCGAAGGTGCATTGAGTGCGTTGCATTTCCACTCGTACCGGCGATATCCCAGATCTTCAAATACGTAGCGCGCCATGAGGTACATCGCTTCGGTTGCGCCAGTCGTTTGCTGTAAAGCCGGAGTGTAGAGAATGTTCCCGACCTCAATACACCGGTGGACGGGCTTGATGCGCAGATAGGAAGCATATCCCACAGCGATCCCCGACGGCTTTTCAAGAATCGCAAAGAAGAGAGGATCTTCGGAAGACGCTTTCATTCTCAATTGCGAATCGAAGTCGCCGCGATCTGGAAACGGCCCGTCCGACATATAACGCCAAAGTTGCTGTTGATCCGAACCGTGGCTGCTCCCATAAAGCGACTCGGCGTGGACTTCGGGGTCGAGAGGAGCAATCGAAACGAAACGCCCTTCCAGCGTTACCCTTTGGGGGCGTTCGGCAGGGGAAGAATCGACCGGGACTCCAAGCGGCAAGGACTCTTCTGTGTCGGAGAAAGACATTTTTTTATCTTACTCGGGTGCTGTCGCCACGCGCGAGTATGGCGCTGATCGCAATCCAGGGCGTAACATTCGCCACCGTGCGAAACATATCCGGAATCGAATCGACCGCCATCAGCAGACCCACTCCAGCAACCGGTATACCCAGGGATGCAAGCGCCGGCGCCATAACCAGGATCGATCCTCCGGGCACACCAGGCGTGGTAAGGCTAGTGGCGATACTGATAAGGGCAAGTGTCGCGAGTTGCGGGGCGCCCAGCGAAATATCGCTTATTTTGGCGAGAAACAAAACACCCACCATTTGTTGCATTGCGCTCCCGGCGCGGAAAATGGATGCGGCCAGCGGAAGAATGAAATTACAGTTTGCCTCGGACAACCCCATCTCTTTGGCCGCGGTATACGCCACCGGCAGAGAGGCCATCGACGATCGGGATGTGAACGCTACTACTTGGGATGGCGATGCCGCGCGTGAGAAACGGGAAAGCGAGGCGCGGCCAAAGGTCAGTGCGGCAGGATAGACGATCAGAACCAGGAACATTGCATGAACCGCGGACATCGCGAAAACATAGTACGCCAGCGCTCCGACCGCTCCGATTCCAGTGCGCGCCGCCAGGGGAACGGCAAGCGCAAATACCCCGATGGGTGTAAGGCCAACGATAAAGTTCAGGAGCACCACGAACACATCGTAGATTCCCTCAAGAAACTGAACCACTCGCTGGCGGCGTTCTTTTTCCACTCGTGCAAGCGCTAGTCCGAACGCAAACGAAAAGAGAACCAGCGGCAGAAGGGAGCCGTCCGCCAAGGCGGCCACTATATTTGAAGGAACCAGATCCTCGAACCATTTCGCGAGATTTGGAGCAGTGGCCGGAGCAGGAGCAAGTCCGGCGGCGAGAGTCGAATTGGCATTCATCCGCGAAAAAAGAGACAGCGCCAGCACGCCAGAGAACAGAACGGCAGCTGTCAAGGTGAGCAGCATCAGAATCGACGCGCGCGCGCCTAGACTTCGGATCAGCATTCCGCCGCCGGCGGCGGCGACGCCGAGGATCAGGCCCGACATCACCATGGGAATGACGCACACGCGGATGGCGTTTATGTACATCGTTCCGACCGGCGCGAGAAATGCCGGCACGCGCATCCACGCCGGCGAGAGGTGTGAAACGATGGCGCCCAGCAGCAGCCCGAGGACAAGCGAGAGCAGCACGCGGATCGTGAACTTCATGCTGACTGCCCAGAGTAGCGCAACCGATCCCGTGGACGACGTGCGCCGACCTTAGCGAGCAGACTCGGGCCTTAGTTAACTCCAGGCTGAACTGAGGGTTTCAATTCGCAATAAACGCCTGGGTAGTGGGTCTATTTGAAATTGGCATATCTTGACGATTCTCCTGTTTCGTGCAACGCTTGTGGTATATGCCAAAGCGGAAACGCACTACTGAAAAACTTGATACCGTCCAGAACGCTCGCAGAGTTTTCCTGGAAGCGGTAGATAGCACAGAGCTTACGATTGTCCAGCAAGTCATGCGCGAGATGGGAGCCAAGGGCGGCAGGATCGGCGGCAAGCGCAGACTTGAGACTATGACCGATGAACAGCGCAGGCGGAGCGCTAGGAAGGCCGCCAAAGCCCGCTGGTCTAAGGCCAAAACTACTCAATAAAACTGGACCATACGTCACTTTTCTCTTGCATATGCGAAAGCGCTCCCGTACAATTGATTCATGGCGAACGTTATCAGCATGGCAAAGAAAATCGCGGCGATCTCGGCTCTGGTCGAAGGCTGCTCTGTGCGCTCCGCTTCGCGCATGACTGGCGTGTCCAAGGGCGCTGTACTTCGCCTTCTGGCGAGCGTCGGGGCGGCGTGTCGGGAATATCAGAACCGCACGATCCGCAACATTCCGGCGAAGCGCGTCCAGGTCGATGAGATCTGGAGTTTCTGCTATTGCAAACAGAAGAATTTGACGCTAAAATTGCGGAGCGTCAGATTGCAGGCGATGTCTGGACGTTCACTGCCGTTGATGCCGATACCAAGTTGGTTCTTAGCTGGCTTGTCGGACGGAGGGATGCCGGGTTTGCGGCTGACTTCCTTCAGGATGTTGCCGGGCGCTTGTCGAATAGAATCCAGTTGACCACGGACGGCCATAAGATGTATCTGGATGCCGTTCCTTATGCCTTCGGGAATGATATCGACTTCGCCCAGTTGGTCAAGGTCTACGGCAACGATCCTGAGGGATACAAGCGCTACAGCCCGGCGCAATGTCTTGGCACAACCCGTAAGGCCGTCATCGGCAATCCCGAGCCTGAATTTGTCTCGACCAGCTACGTCGAGCGGCAGAATCTCAACATGAGAATGGGTATGCGGCGATTCACTCGCCTGACCAATGCGTTCAGCAAGAAAATTGAAAACCACGTTGCCATGATCGCGTTGTTTCACATGCACTACAACTTTGCGCGGATTCATCAGACGCTTCGGGCTACTCCGGCGATGGAAGCTGGTTTGAGTTCGCATGTGTGGTCGATTCAAGAGATTGTGACCTTATCCGATAACACAGCACGCATGGCTGCTTAGATCAACTCCTTAGTAATCAATCCCGGCCTGATGTCCACTATCGATCCGAGCAATGGTTCCCAGGCCACCACAGCAGAACTCGTGTAGCGGATCTTGCCGCAAAAATCCCCATAAGAAAACCGCAGCGCAATAAGTAAATTAGTATTGCGCGTACCGTCTACGAATTCGTCTGGGGTGTCGTAAGGATTGCGACCGCTCCACCCGTCATCAGCAAATGCTTTCCATGCGTCTTGCCGATCCGCACTCTCTATCATTCCAGGCTTGGGGCTTATCAATTCGACATGCAATTCAAGCGGTACTTGCGGGACACCGCTCGCTATGTAAGGAATAAGGTCAGCCGTCAGGCGGTAGTGCGGACTGTCGATAGGCTCTAGTTGAACCATCCGCGCATCCGCTACTGTCGTGACCACAAAGAACCCACAGAGCGTTTTAGGGTCATGCCCCAAAATAAGTCGAGGACATCCATTGAGGTTTTCGAGCGCATTCTTGAGGTCGGCTTTTACCTCCCTAGTTTTTGCTGTCTGCTCCTGAACCTTTTGCCGAACGATATTCCTGGTCTCATAGAAAACCGCCAACAGCAGCGCAGCGAGGGTGGTCGCCAATGTCCACAAAAACTGGTCCAGGGAAAACCATTTCTTGAAATCGTGCCAGTTGACTGAGTTACCGCGAAAGAATGCGATAGCGGCGTTGGAAATCACGAATCCCGCAAAGATTACCCTCACGGAACGACTCCGGCGCAAAGCGGTCCAGTGGTCGAGCACGGTATAGCTAGCCATACCTCATTGTCCCATACGAAAGCGGATGCGCTTGTCAATGCCAAAGCGCTGTGGTAAATTTCAAACGGACCCACTACCAACGCCTGAGATGGAGCGTACCGATATCGCGGAGGTACTCGGGCGAATCCCCGATGGTGAACGACGCACATAAGCGATACACTTGCTTGGAGGTTCAACCGTTGCTGAGGCGCTGCCGGGATTGCAATTCGACGCTTACCAATACCGAAACGCTATGTTTCACCTGCGGCGCAGCGGTGCCGCGTGAACTGGGTTCTATGCTCGGCCGGCGTTTCACGAAATTAATTACATACTCATTCTTTGGTTCCGCGGTTCTGACGGTCGCTTCGCTGTTCTTCGACTTTACGCCTTCTTTCATCAAATGCCTCGCCAGCACGCTGGTGCTGCTGCTTGTCAAGAGTTCAGCGGACCAGATGTTCGAGAAGAAAAAAGGCTAAACGATCCGCCACTCTCCGGAATAGATATTGAACCGGCGATCGCGCACAAACCCGAGCAGCGTCATCCCAAATCGCAGCGCCAACTCGACCGCGAGACTGGAGGGCGCGCCCACCGCGGCCATCACGGGGATGCCGGCCATGAGCGCTTTTTGTACCAGCTCGAAGCTCATTCGGCCGCTGACCGTGAGGACGTGATCGTTCAGGGGCAGGCCCCCGTCCATAAAGGCCGCGCCGATCAGTTTATCGACGGCGTTGTGCCGGCCGACATCTTCCCGCACGCTCGAGAGATTGCCGGTCGAATCGAATAGAGCGGCAGCATGCAATCCACCCGTGCGGTCGAAGATCGCCTGTTTGCTCCGCAGAATTTCGGGCAAGGAGTGAATGACACTCGCGATCAATCAAGGGACGAGTGCGAATCAGAGCCGGGCAGCCGATCGTTTCCAGCGCCTGAATCGAGGCTTTACCGCAAACGCCGCAACTTGAGGAAAGATAAAAATGTCGGTCCAGCCGATCGAAGTCCATTTCCGTGCCAGGGGCGGGCTCGATACTGATCGCGTTGCCCGGCTCGGGCACAATTCTCGAAATCTGGCTCGCCTCCTGCACGATTCCTTCGGTATAGAGAAAGCCCGCAGCTAGTTCCTCATCGTTTCCGGGTGTGCGCATGGTGATGGCGACGTTTCGCCGGCCTATGCGAATTTGCAGCGGTTCCTCAACCGCCAGAAGATCCTGCTCGAGGGAGACAGAACCGTCGCCGATTTTTCGAATTGGGACCGTGACGATGCTCCGCCTCATCTTGGCTGGAATACACCCGCGGCCGCCCGCGTAATCATGAGCCGCCGGTCGAAGCTTCGCAGAGGCGCAGCGCGCAAACGGATCAGGGTCCACAAAGCCTCAAGTCCGTCCCGCCAGCAGATTTTCTTTCCCTCCAGAATTCCTCGCGGATTATAAGAGATGGGGACTTCGTGGATTCTAGTAGCCCAGTCGCCGTACTTTGGCGGTAAATTCCGGGCAAAACTCGAAACGAACGCACTGAAGAGCTTACCGCATCGATAACGTCGCGATGAAATGCCTTGTAAGCCGTCGCCTCATCGGTTATGTGCGCTCCATACAGAACATTGGCAGCCACTGTGAGCAGCTTATTGGCGGTCCAGTTCGGCCATTTCATTCCTTTGACCTTCCCTAGAAATCGCGAACCGTAGACGATCTTGGCGCGACCGGAAACCAAAGGCTCCAGAATTCTGGCAAAATCACTTGGATCGTACTCGAGGTCGCCATCCTGAATCAGGAAAAGATCGCCGGTGGCCTTGGAAAAGCCGATCCGCAGCGCCGCTCCTTTTCCGAAATTCACGGGGGAGTGATGCACCAGCAGCAATGGCGAATTCTCATAGCGCTTCAGTAGCTCCGTCGTTCCGTCCGTGGAGCCATCGTCGACGATGACGATCTCACGCTCACAACTTTCTGGAAGCGGCGCCGCCAGCACCCGCTCTAGTACCAGCGGCAGCGTCAGAAACTCGTTATATACCGGAATCAGGATCGAGACCTTCAAGCGTCCTCCTTCTCAATGACGCTGAATATAGATTGGCCAAAAGGAGGCTCCCTCCATTGCTCCAGTCTCGACAGGACCGGCACGATGAGAGAATCGAAAATCGCAAGCTGCCCGGCGGATTGTTCCGTTCTCTTGAGAATCTTCGCGTTTATCCACCAACCGGCGCATCCGGCCGAGTTCATGTAGCGTATCACGCGTAAGCGAAACCCGGTGGATTCCGCAAGCGCGCGCCAGTCTCGCTTGGAATAGCGGCGAAAATGACCGAGCCTCGCATCGATCGGGCCATATAGCGATTCGAAAGCCGGTACTATGAAAATCGCGTGGCCTCCCAGCGGCAGCACGGCACGCATGTGCGCGAGCGCTCGCCGGTCGTCGCGCACGTGCTCGAGCACGTTCAAACATACTATTGAATCCGGCTCGTATCGCCTCAGTTCGACAAAACTCAGAGTCCTGCACGTCCATCCGCCGCGCGATAAGATTCGGCTGATTCGGGAAGCGCTCGATCAAACGGTCGACACAGTCCTGGATCACATCGATGCCGATCACCAGGTCGCGATTCAAAAGGTGCCGCGTGAAATTGCCCAAGCCGCAGCCGACTTCAAGCACTCTACGTCCGGCCTCAGCAGCGGCCAGGCGAGCCTGCCACTCGAAATACCGGGGAGCGCGCTGCATGCGCTCCTGATCGGCGAGCGTATAATCGACCGTCGAGGCTGTCTCGCGATTCATTCCGCCTTACGCATCAGTTCCAAATCGATGGTGATCTCCACGTCGTTGCCGACGACGAAACCTCCGCCCTCCAGCACCGAATTCCAGACGATCCCAAAGTCTTTGCGGTCGATATGCGTTTTGGCTGTCGCTCCGCGCCTCAACCATCCGTAGGGATCTTTCACCTCGGCGGTTACCGATTCCACCTGAAGCGCAACTGTACGCGTCACGCCATGGATCGTAAGGTCGCCTACAACCTCATAGCTGTCCTCTCCCGCGGGCACGATGTCAGTCGAACGGAACGTGATCTCCGGATACTTCTCCACATCTAGAAAGTCCGGACTCTTGAGATGCTTATCGCGATCGGGCTCACGGGTGCTGATGCTGGCCGCGTCAATCGTCACCTCGATGTGAGATGTGGCTATATTGGAAGCATCGAACTCGACCGAACCGGTGACGTGAGTGAACTCGCCCTTCACATTGGAAATCATCATGTGCCGGACTTTGAATTGCGCCGCGGTATGTTGAGAATCGATTTGATAATTAGGCATGCCCAATGGATGATCGTGTCGAGAGGGAAGTTCCAGCGTTCAGTATCCCAGCCGCAGCATTCCCTCTGGCTTACCATTGACCGAGCCATGGGTCAGCCATTCGAGTGACGCTTGAAACATAAGCAGGTGGTTTTTCTCCCACATCGCATTATGCGAAGAGCAGGCGAGATCCACAAATATTTTCTGTGTTGCACCCAGATCCGTGTACAAATCTTTCACCCGCTCCTGAGGTACCTGCTTATCGTAAGCGCCTGAGAACATCAGCGTCGGCATCTGGGTCTTGGCCGCGGCCGCTGAATTCCATCCCCATGTCGTTACCTGCGGAGCGCGGCGCACTCCGCCTCCCCATGTCGCGCCTACCGAGTCGGATCCTATCGAGCGTACGCCACACCACCTCGCTCACCGCTGGATCGTACTGCGCCGGGCAGCCAGTCTGGCGATCCCAATTCGCGCTGAACTCCTCGCGCGATTGCGTGGTCATTGCCGCGCCATTGGCCGGAACTTGCGCCGGTGGATTGGCCGGAGCTGCCCGATTATATGCGGGCGCCAGCAGCACCAGCTTCATCACTTTTTCCGGATGCTGCGAGGCGTACCCAGCCGCCCGAGGGCCGCCCAGAGACCAAGCCAGTAAGCTGACGCGGTCTACATGCCGAAGCGCCCGCACATGGTCGATCACCGCTCCGATATCGTCCCAGTCGGAGGCAATCGTGGTTAACTGCCGCGGATAACTAGGGTCGCAGACGGCCGGGATCAGACTCGGAATGAATGCCGCCTGTTGCGCGCGCGATAGATTGCAGGGATCGTTCATGGGCGACGGGCGCGTGGAGCGGCCATAGCCGGTTACGTCCATCGCAAATACGTCGAAGCCGGCCTCGGCCAGATATGCCATCCAACTGTAATCTTGGTAAGGGACATCGAAAGCGACCTCCGCCGGCGTTCCCGCGCCATGCACAAACAGCGCCACGCGGTCCGCTGGCGGCGCGCTTCGCAGGACCGTACTCGGCTGAACCAGCTCGCGAACATAGATCTCCGCAGTTTGGCCGGCGATGACCGGAACGGTGGAACGGACTTGCACGTAATGATCAATGGTGAGAAGCCGGTGAGCGTCGTCGCCAAAGGAGGGTTGCGTAAACGACAGAGCCAAAAAGAGCGCCGCGGATAAAATCAGGCGCGATTGCGATACAAACCGCATCTGGATATCCTCCCTATGCACGTACAGTTTATCGCAATCGAATGCGGTCGGCTTAAAACCAAAACGGCCCGGGCGTTTGCACATCGGTTCATCGCTGTGCAAACAACCAGGGCCGCAGCGGTTACCTCCGATAACTGGAGTTCAACTGGACTTCTTAGGCATCGTAATGTGGAGACCGTTATGGTGTCGCCATTCATTTCGCCTTTCAGGGTGACGGTGTGACCCGCATGTACGGGCAACCCGGCGAAGTCCTGATTCTGGATCTTGTAAACATTCCCATCGCTCACAAATACATACTTGGCGCCGCCTTTGATACATGCCTCCGTGCATTCCCGGTCGGTTTTTCCAGCCATTTTATGTGTAGCGCCACAATTGCTGTCGCTGATTTTCCCCGTCCATGTCTGCTCTGCGGCGGATACATCCGTTACCCCAACCGTCATCACGCTTGCCGTCATCACAAGCAGACCTAAAATCAATGCTTTCATAGTTTCTCCTTTCAACCCTCTGCAAATCGAGCTCTAGACCTTCATAACTCCTAGCAGTTTATCCCCAAACTCGAAATCGCGGCCGAGATTGGCTTTTATTGGCGAACTGCTATCGATTGTTGCACTCCGCATGGCCACAATTACAGATGACGTCGGAAGTTTTTGCCTCACCTTCGCAATAAGTGCTGCAATAATTGCTACCCGGCTTGGCGCTGCACGCGCAACTTGGGTGCGCACATTTCTTTTTTTCTTCCATCTCCCGTGATCCTTTCAAGCGCAAGAGTTCGAACCGCTGTTTACCTGCACGAAGTGGACCAACTCGTTTAGACTGGGCGGAATATGGCCTGCCATCCGGATTATTCCCGCGACTGAAGTGCATGTCCCTGTGATCCTGGACATGATTCGGGAACTCGCCGAGTACGAGAAGCTCGCTCATGTGGTGGTTGCGACTGAAGAACGGCTTCGGGAGACGTTATTTGGCAAACAGCCCGCGGCCGAAGTGCTCCTGGCTTATTGGGATCAGGAATGTGTTGGCTTCGCTTTGTTTTTTCCGAACTATTCCACGTTTTTAGCTAAGCCCGGAATTTATTTGGAGGACCTCTACGTGAAGCCTCACGCGCGAGGCCATGGGGTGGGATTCGCGCTGCTCGCGCACCTAGGAAAAATCGCAACCGAACGCGGATGCGGCAGGATCGAGTGGGAAGTCCTCAACTGGAACGAGCCGTCCATCCAATTTTACAAAAAGCTGGGCGCGACGTGCCGATGGATGAGTGGACCAGATACCGACTGACGGGAGATGCGCTTGAGAAACTGGCGCGCGCGCCGGCCGATCCATGCGATTAATGCCGATGGAAACGGCCCACGAGGACGGCCTTTCCGAGGATATGGCCCTCCATGGCCTTAAGCACCTCGGCGCGCGTGGCATCCGGCCCTAAATCGAGCTTCGTATCCAGCGCGAACAGTTCGAATGTGTAGTGATGATCGGGTCCAGCGGCTGGAGCGCCCGGCCCCATGTAGCCGGGATCTCCTCGATGGCTCTTCGCCTGGACGGCTCCATCCGGCAACTGAGCTGTCCCGGGAACGCCTTCCGGAAGTTCGCGAGCAGTCCCCGGAATGTTGAATATCATCCAATGCGCACGTCATCGGTCTTCCGCTGCATGGCGACATCCGGATCGTGGAGGATCAAAGCGAAGCTGACCGTGCCTCGCGGGCACATGGCTCCATTCGAGCTTGGGCGAAACCGGATTCGGATCCGACTGAGTATACTTCGCGGGTATTTCGCCGCCGTCGGGGAACGCCGGAGTGGTCAAAGTCAGGCCGGGACCGGCGGGCTGCTTCCCTTGTTTGCCTTTTTCTTGCGCCATGGCAGGGCCGAAGCCGGCGAGAGCAAAATTGCACAGCCGGTGATCGCGCGAGCGGCTTTCATCATGTTATTTCCCTCCTGCATGGCTCAGAATACCAAACCCGCGGTTGTCATGAACTCTCATTTGCGGCATAGACGCGTCATGATTGGACTGGCCAGCCAGCCCCGCGGAGATCGGCCGAAATATACCCAGCGGCAAATGTCCTGGTAGATCCCTACCAGGCGAAGCGTATCCCGAACTGAAGCGATCTCGGGAGATTTGCCTGGAAACTAAGCTGGCCGAAAGTCTTCTGATTGATATTTGTGTATGGCTGAGCAAACTCAGGATGATTAAACGCGTTCAGGGCCTCGGCCCGGAATTGCGCGCTGAACCGCTCTTTAATATGTGACAGTCTTGAACATGGATAGATCCCAGTTATCAATGCCGGGACCGAGATAAGGAATGTTCCGGGACAGATTCCCGAACGTATCGGCCGGCGCCGGCGAGAAAGCCGCAGGATTGATATACTGATTAATCAGTTGCCCCAGGCTGCCCGACTCGGCGGGGCTGACGCCGGTCGCATTGGGACGCTGGTACAGTCCACCAATATTGGCGTTGAGGTTGTTTTGGGTGATATATAGCGGGAAGCCGTTACTGATGACCGCCGTTCCGTTGATTGCCCAGCCGCCGATCACATAATTCAGCACGGTATTATCATGCGCAAAAGGCTGCCCTTTTCCAAATGGCAGATCGTAGGTCCAACTGGCGGAACATTTCATCGGTGTGTCCGCCGCCGCCAGCGCCCATTCGGCGCCCAGATTGTAGATATTCTGAACTCCACCCGTGCCCGCATTGCCCAAGACCATTAAGTCCATTGTCGTTTCCGCTGCTCCATTCGTTATCTTCATTCCTGGACCAGGTGATGACTGGTCAGGAACGTAAGTCCGTGACTGAATCTCTTTTGCAGTTTTCCAACCAGGGAATCGTACCTGGCATGAGCCACGGCCACGTTTTCGAGTGATGGTCGAATACTCAGGGAAAGGCAACAGCAATTGGGCTCGCGTAACCGTTGGGTTGCCGATGACCCCCGCCGCGCCGGGTATCCCGTAAAATGGATTCGCAACCGAGGCGCTGAGCGCCGTTTGTCCCAGCGAGAGATAGCTGGGATTAATTTCATTGATGGGCAAAGTGCCCGTCCCAGTCGGATACGGCGTAAGGCCATTCGACCTTGATCCAAAATAGCCGACCTCCAATGCCATACCGGCCCCTATCTGACGCTGAATGTCCGCGGAATACTGATACACCGTGCCGCCTCCGGCCTTGTTCGGAGCGAGATAACTGAATCCGTTTCCGATGGACGTGAGGGCGCCAAGCGAATTACCCGAAGGCTGAGCGATACCTTGCGGAAACGGATTGCTCAGTGAGTTCGCGGGCGTCGAGTTCCCGTTGTTGCTCGCCACATAGGCATTGATCTGCATTGTAACCGGGGGATGAATCGGCAGTAGTTGAATTCCGTGGGCGCATAGAAGATCCCGATTCCGGCTCGCAGAGTTGTCTTCGAAGTCAACTGATACGCGGTTCCGAAGCGCGGACCGAATTTAGTATGAGAGGGCGAGCAGCATGCATTTCGGATTCCCATTGATACCCGCGAATCCGATCACGCCGTAAGGGATTACGCCCGACCCGGCTGGTAAGCCGGCAGCGATCGGATTGATCGCAGTCTGGTTGAAATTGACCGCCATGACGCTGCTGGACTTCCTTCTCTCCGGTTTCGTATTCATAACGGAGCCCGACATTAATCGTGAGCTTATTATTTACACGAATATCGTCCTGAAGATAGCCGCCGTAGTAGCGCACATACGTATTTAGCTCGGTCGCCGTATTGGCATATCCAGCCGAGGGATAACCCAGTAATAGGTCAGCGAAATCGGCTCCCGTGGTGGTACTAGCGACGGTCGGGTACTCGCGCGAAAAGACTCCGTTGAAGCTAAAGACGCCCGAATTGTAGCTAGCCCCGGGACCGCTATTAATCACCCGGTAGTCAATGCCGTAGGTGATGTTATGGCGGCCGACATACTTCGAAACGCTGCCCAGTAGGTTCTTCGAATAATAATTGGCATAGGTTAGTGAAACGTTGCTCAGACTTTCCGTATTAAGGCTGATTTGCGGGAAATAATTGGCCTGCACCTGGCTCGTGAAGTTGGAGGGGAAACCGAGCTGTTGCAGAGTGGGAGACAGCGAGTTGCCGATGGAGACCGGATAAGTGATATTTGGAAAACGGTTGAATCCATATCGTATGCTGATGACCGTGGTCGCATTAGGCGTCATGATGGCATTCAGGGCCGTCGCGTCGACGTAGCGGAACAGGACATAGGGTGTAGTGCTGGTATCGCTGCCTTCCGGAATTCCCAAAGCATTGCCGTTCGGGTCGTGACTCTTTTCATAAATAAAAGATCCGGTGAGCCGCAGCCAGCTCGTCGCGCTATGCTCCACCTTATACACATATTCATCGGCGCGATCGAACGCCGAGTCTGTCCGTGTGTAGTTGAGCGCGTCGGTTGCCGAGGCGACTTGAGGATTCGGCAAAACATTGATGATATTCTGACCGATCGGATTGATTCTGCGAGGCAGGAATGATATTTCCAGGGAACGGGTCGCGGACCTGGGTTACGCCGCTGGGACAGTTGTCGGCGGCAGTGCAAGGTCGCGTCGACGATGGATCGTAAATTGTGACGGTGCTTTGCGAGAAATTTCCCGTCTTTTCGAGTGCGCTCGGCAGCGCGAAAGAGTTGGTCAAAGGTACCTTCTGCCGGTAAGCCTCCTGGGCCACATAGAAGAAAGTTTTATTCTTGCCGTTGTAGACTTTCGGAATTACCACGGGGCCGCCCATGCCCGCCGCCAAAATTCGTGTACGTCGAGATCGCCCGCGGAACGCCGGCTGCGTTATTGAAGAATGTATTCGCGGTCAATGCCGTTGTCCGGTCAAATCCGAATACGTCTCCATGAAAATCGTTCGTCCCGGTCTTCAATACGGTGTTGAACACGCCGCCGCCGGTTCTGCCCATGGTAGCGTCGTAGGTGCCCTCCTGAACCTTCATTTCCTGCACGCCTTCGTAGGTCGGAATGATCACCGCCCGGTTGGTCGAATCTGTGATCGGAATGCCGTCGACAAAATAGTTGTTCCCGCGAATGGGGCCTCCCGCGATCGCAATCTGAGAGGAGGCGCTCTGGTCCTGGAACCGCGTATCGCGCGGATCCCCCGCATATACGACGTTGGCGGACAGTTTGGAGAGCAGAAATACGTTGCGGTTCAGATTGGGCAGATCCGTGACTTGTTGCGAGTTCAGCACCTGGCCGTTGGAGGCGTTCGTGTTCTCGACCAGAGGCACTTCGGTGGTCACCTGGACGCTTTCGGTCATCTGGCCAAGCTCCATCGTGATATCGACGCCGACGGTTTCCTGCGTACCGACGACCACGTCGGGGTGAGTCAGCTTTTTGAATCCCTGAGCCTCAACGCTGATCGAATACGTCGCGGGATCCACCTGCGAGAAAGAATATTGCCCTGTGGCATTTGTTGTGGTAACGTTCGCCACTCCGGTAGCCTGGTTCGTCAGGGTGACGGTCGCGCCGGCGATGACTGCTCCCCCTGGATCTTGGACCAAGCCGCGCACACCGCCCACAAAGTTCTGAGCGGAGATGCATGGGAACATCCATAATCGCCAAGACAGCTAAAAGAAAAATACGAGAAATCTGGGTCAGCTTCACCGGTGGCCCCCTTTTTTCGACGTTAATCTCAGGTGTTAGGGATTGTAAGCAAACTGGGGAGCCGTGTCAAGGATAAACACGAGCCGCCAGCTAAATTACACTATTACCAAGCGAACCGTAAGCCCAGTTGAAGTTCTCTGGGGATGTTCGCCTGGTAATTAAGTACCCCGAAAGTCTTCAAGCCAAAAGTGGTATACGGGGGCGCGAACAACGGTGTGTTGAATGACATTCAGCGCCTCAGCGCGGAACTGTGCCGTGAACCGCTCTTTGATTTTGAAGTCTTTGAACAGGGAGACGTCCCAGTTGGCTTGACCGGGGCTGCGGTAGGGAATGTTCACGCGATATATTCCCAAACGTATCGGCAGGCGCCAGCGTGAAAGCGGCCGGATTGATATAGTCGCTAATCAATGACTCCGGGCTGCCCGACTTAGCTGGGCTGACGCCAGTCGCATTGGGGCGTTGTGAAATCGGCGACGACGTAGAACCCCCAAAGAGATTCCCGTTCTGATTGCTCTGAATGATAAACAGGGGGAAGCCGGTATTGATAATCGCAGTGCCGTTGACCGACCATCCACCCAGCGTATAATCCACGAATCGATTGCTGTTCAGGAATGCCTTACCGTGCCCGAAAGGCAATTGGTACGTCCACGTGCCGGTCCAGCGGAATGGCGTGTCGAGGCCCGACCGCGCCCATTCGGCGTTAATATTGTAAATATTTTGAATTCCGCCGCCCGATGCTCCGCCCAATCCATTCAGCGCGTTCCCACCGCCGGCGGCCCACTCGTTGTCTTCATTTCTCGACCAGGTGACGGTCGACAGGAAAGTTAATCCCATGGCTGAATCTCTTTTGCACCTTCGCCACCAGAGAATCGTAGCGGGCATGAGAGACAGTAGTATTTTCGGAGATGCTGGTGTACTCCGGGAACGGCAATAGCAATTGGGCTCGCGTAACCGTCGGGTTCGCGATCACGCCCGGCGGCTCCGGGCAAGCCGTAGAACGGATTCGCAACGGAAGCATTCAAATATGCTTGCCCTAGCGCGATATTGGCAGGAGCGATCTGGTTGATCGGCAGCGTGCCGGTCCCAGTCGGGCTGGGCGTTAGCCCGTTCGATCGCGAACCGATATAACCCACTTCCGCCGCAATACCTCTCCCTAATTCGCGCTGAATGTCCATTGAATACTGATACACTGTTCCCCCGCCCGATTTATTGGGGTCGAGAAAGCTGAAGCTGTTCCCAATGGCAGTGAGAGCGCCGAGCGAATTCCCGGAAGGCTGAGCAACGCCTTGGGGGAACGGATTACTCAGGGAGTTGGCCGGCGTCGAATTTCCGTTATTACTGGCTACGTATCCATTAGCCTGCGTGTAACCCGGCGCCGAATCGCCGCTGCTAAATACCGTCGGCGCATAGAATATGCCTATTCCCGCTCGCAACGTTGTCTTCGAATTCAACTGATAGGCGGTCCCGAAGCGCGGACCGAATTTGGTGCGCGATGGCCGGCAGCAGGAGGTCGGATTACCGTTGATGCCCGCATATCCGATCACCCCGTAGGGAATCACTCCCGATCCAGCCGGTAACCCGGCCGCGATTGGATTGATGGCCGCTTCGTTAAAGTTGGTCACCATATTGTTGTTGACTTCCGACTCCCCAGTCTCATATTCATAGCGGAGGCCGAGATTCACGGTAAGCTTGTTGTTCACGCGAATATCGTCCTGGATGTAGCCGGCGTAATAGCGGACGTAAACATTAAGCGGCACTGCTGTGTTGGCAGATCCGGCATCCGGATAACCCAGTAAAAGATCCGCAAAATCGGCGCCTGTCGTCGTGCTCGACTGGGTCGGATATTCTCGCGAGAAGACTCCATTAAAAGAGAATGTGCCCGAGTTGTAGCTTACCGAAGGACCGCTGTTAATCACCCGGTAATCGAAACCATAGGTGAGGTTGTGACGGCCGATGTACTTCGAGACGCTTGCCATGGCGTTCTTGGAATAATAATTCGAATAGCTCAACGATTGTCGTGCTCAGCGATTGGCCCAAAAGTCCGATATTGGGAAAATAGTTAGCTCCTACTTCGCTTATATAGTTGGATGGGAATCCGAGAGCAGTCAGATTAGGAGCATTTCCGTGCAGGGCGACACCATACTCCACGTTAGGAAAACGGTTGAAGCCATAACGCAAAGTGATCACATTCGTAGCGTTGGGCGTCAAAATGGCATTAATCGCGGTAGCATCGACATGGCGGTATAAAAGGTACGCGCTGGTGCTGGTGTCGCTGCCTTCTGGAATTCCTAAAGCGTTGCCGCCCGGCTCCCGGCTTTTGTAATAAACGAAAGATCCGGTGAGTCGAAACCAGTTCGTCACGCTATGCTCCACCTTGTAGATGTATTCATCGGCGCGGTCGAACAGTGAATCGCTGCCCGTGTAATCGATGCGTGTCCGCGGCTGCAGTCGGGTTCTGCGAATTCGGCAAAACATTGATGATATTTTGCCCGATCGGATTGATTTGCGAGGCGGGAATAACGTTTCCAGGGAAGGGCGTGCGGATTTGGCTTACACCGCTGGGACAATTATCGGCTGACGTGCAGGCCCGCGTTGTCGAAGGGTCGTAGATCGTTACCCCGCTCTGCGTGAAATTGCCAGTTTTTTCGAGCGCGGTCGGCATCTCGAACTTATTGGTCAGAGGCGTGTGCTGCCGGTAAGCTTCCTGGGCGACATAGAAAAAAGTCTTATTTTTGCCGTTGTAGACCTTGGGAATATAAACGGGCCCGCCCATTCCGCCGCCAAAATTCTTGAACAAAGTGGCGGCTCGCGGCTGGCCCGCTGAATTGGCGAAAAATGTATTGGCCGTTAAATCTGTGGTCCGATAATAGCCGATTACGTCTCCATGAAAATCGTTGGTCCCCGTTTTCAGCAGAGTGTTGAACACGCCGCCGCCGGTTCTTCCCATTGTGGCGTCATAGGTGCCCTCCTGAAGCTTCATTTCCTGCACGCCTTCAACCGTAGGGATGACTACAGCGCGGTTCACGGCATCCGTGACGGGAATACCGTCAATGAAGTAATTGTTTCCCCGGATCGGACCGCCGCCGATGGAAATCTGCGAAGAGCCGATCTGGTCCTGGAAGCGATTCCAGCGCGGATCGCCGCCCGGGACGACATTGGTCGAGAGCTTCGACAGCAGATACACATTGCGGCCCAAATTCGGCAGATCCGCCACCTGCTGCTCGTTGAGCACCTGTCCATTGGAGGCATTCGTATTTTCGACTAGCGGCACCTCGGTCGTCACCTGAACGCTCTCGGTCATCTGGCCGAGCTCCATCTTCAGATCGATTGTGGGGAATTCCTGGGTAGCGATAATCACCCCCGGCCGAGTCAGTTTCTTGAATCCCTGAGCTTCGGCGGTGATCGTATATGTCGCGGGATCCACCTGCGAGAAAGAATATTGGCCCGTGGCATTGGTAGTGCTGGTGCGCGCCACACCCGTAGCATCGTTCGTCAGCGTGACAGTCGCTCCCACGATGACCGCTCCTCCCGGGTCTTGGACCAAGCCGCGCACGCCCCCCACAAAATTTTGCGCGGAGATCGTCGACACACCGAGGATCCCGAGCGCAGCCCAAAATAAAATCTGAAAAGTTAACCTCACAAGATCCTCCCTTTCGCAGCAATCCCCAAGATTATTGACAGAATACTCTCTTTTTGAAGCTAAAATAAGGTGATTGGGATTATAGGCAAACTGGAACAAGATGTCAAGGGTGATATTGGTGCCGAGCTGCGAGGCAACCGAAGTGAAACGGGTACCGAACGGGCTCGGCTTTTGTAGCATCGCCCCATGCTGCGGATCATCTAAGATGTTTTATGGGTCCTAACGCCACTGAGGTTCGCGCACGCGTTCCGGGCGAGGCAGTACAGAAGGCCGCCTTTACAATTTTGGCGGCCATCAGCTTCTGCCATCTCGTGAACGACATGCTTCAATCGCTGATTCCGGCGATTTATCCCTTGCTGAAGAGCTCCTTTCACCTCGATTTTGGACAGATCGGTCTCATCACCCTTACCTACCAGATGACCGCGTCTCTTTTGCAACCTCTGGTGGGGCTTTATACCGACCGGCGGCCGATGCCGTATTCTCTAACTTTCGGGATGGGATTTACGCTAGTCGGGCTCGTGATCCTCTCGATGGCTCCGAGCTATATCACGCTCCTGTTGGGCGCCGCGCTGATGGGAATGGGGTCGGCGGTTTTTCACCCCGAGTCGTCGAGGGTAGCTCGAATGGCTTCGGGCGGACAGCATGGGCTGGCCCAATCGCTTTTTCAGGTCGGCGGAAATGGCGGGTCCGCGCTGGGACCTTTGCTGGCTGCATTCATCGTATTGCCGAGAGGCCAATCCAGCATCGGCTGGTTTTCGTCGATGGCACTGGTGGGTATGATCGTGCTCGCGGGTGTCGGCGGGTGGTCCAAAACGCATAGATCGAGGATGCTGAGATCGCCGGCGGCCCATCTCGAGCAGAGCCCGGCGTTGCCGGCAAAAAAGGTCAGGCTGGCCCTCGCCGTTTTGGTAGCTCTCATTTTTTCGAAGTTCTTCTATCTGGCCAGTCTGTCGAGCTATTACACCTTCTATTTAATGAATAAATTTCACATGCCGGTAAAGAACGCGCAGATTTATTTGTTCATTTTCCTGGGCGCAGTGGCGGCTGGAACTATCATCGGCGGCCCGGTTGGCGACCGGTTCGGCCGCAAATATGTGATCTGGTGCTCTATCCTCGGCGTTCTGCCGTTTACGCTCATGTTGCCGTACGCCAACTTGTTCTGGACGGGAGTTCTTAGCGTGGTGATCGGCCTGATTCTGGCGTCCGCTTTTTCAGCGATCCTGGTCTACGCCCAGGAACTTGTTCCTGGGAAGATCGGAATGATCTCGGGGATGTTCTTCGGTTTCGCTTTTGGGATGGGCGGCGTGGGTGCGGCGATTCTGGGCAGGCTTGCCGATTTCACAAGTATCAACTTCGTGTATCATATCTGCTCATTTCTGCCGGCGATCGGTCTTTTAACTGGATTCTTGCCAAATCTGGAACGAGTGCGGCCGGCCAAATATGCCATACCTCAGGCTGGGTGACCAAACCACCATTCATTACCGTCTCGAAGGCATCGAGAACGCGCCAGTCCTCGTATTCTCGAACTCGCTGGGCTCGGATCTATCCATGTGGGAATCACAGGCCTGCATCCGGGCGAAAGATTTTCGTGTGCTGCGTTATGACGCGCGCGGGCAGGGTCTTTCCTCCGCCCCTCCCGGACCGTACAGCATCGAGATGCTCGGCCGTGATGTCATCGCTCTCCTCGATGGCCTGAGATTGCCGACGGTTGCATTCTGCGGGCTCTCGATGGGCGGCGCCATTGGGATGTGGCTGGGTGCGAACGCGGCGGAACGGATCGAAAAGCTGATCCTCTGTAACACGTCCGCGAAGGTGGGGAACCCCGAGGCGTGGAAGACTCGAATGGACGCCGTCCAGAGGAGCGGTATCGCCGCGATTACAGAAGCCACGCTTGAGCGCTGGTTCACTCCGCGCTTTCGCGCAGCGGCTCCAGAACAAATCGAGCAGGTGCGCCGGATGCTTCTCGAATCGCCTCCCACGGGATATCTGGGGAGCTGCGCGGCGCTGCGCGATATGGACCAGCGCGAGCTTCTCTCCCGCATCACGGCTCCCACGCTGGTCATCGCGGGTTCAAAGGACCAGAGCGCAACCCCGGCCGAGGGCAAGTTCCTCGCGGCCAATATAGCCGGCGCAAAATATGTAGAGCTGGACGCCGCGCATCTTTCGAACATCGAGCAAGCCGGCGAGTTCACGGCCGTGGTCGATTCATTCCTCAGAGTAGGATAGGCTACCGGAATTCTTGCTGGAGCTCATCGAGCGCCGCCGCGCCGGGGCATAGCTTCTCATAGGGCAGCTTCGAGAGCGGAATCGCGGTCGTTTGCGCTGTCTCGTGCATATCCGCGACAGTTTCATCGAGGAACAGGAGGCCGGTCACGATCTCGCCGCCCCCCTGGTGCTCGTGAAGATAGTGGAGAACTCTCTCGCGATCGGTGGGATCGTAATCCTTCGGAACTCCCTTGAACCGCACCACGCTGCCGTTATGCATGGCCACGCTGACCGCGCCGTTCTGTCCGATGGTGGCCAGAATCTCCGCGGCCGGAGGAACGAAGTCCGTCTCGTTCGCCTTGATAGCGTGCTGCCGCGTATGCAAGTAGCTCTTGGTCGATCCCTTATGATCGTTGAAGGTCACACAGGGAGAAATCACGTCCACCAGCGCGAACCCTCGATGAGCAAGTCCCGCCTTTAGGATCGGAACCAATTGATCCTTGTCGCCGGAGAAACTGCGCGCGATGAACGTCGCCCCCAGACTCAGGCCCAGGGCGACGGCGTCGATCGGCGCCATACGGTTCGGCTCCCCGCGTTTGCTCTTCGATCCGACATCCGCGGAGGCGGAAAACTGGCCTTTCGTGAGCCCGTAAACGCCGTTGTTCTCGATGACGTACAGCATCTTCACGTTGCGGCGCATGGCGTGGCACATGTGACCCAAGCCGATAGAAAGGGAATCGCCATCGCCGGAAATTCCGACGTAGGTCAAATCGCGATTCGCGGCGCTGGCGCCGGTCGCGATCGCGGCCATGCGGCCGTGAGCGGAGTTGAACCCATGCGCGCCGCCTACGAAGTAAGTCGGCGTTTTCGAGGAACAGCCGATCCCGCTCAGCTTCCCTACCATGTGGGGAGGCGTCGAAAGCTCCCACAGCGCTCGGATAATCGCGGCGGTGATCGAGTCATGCCCGCATCCCGCGCATAGCGTGGACATGGAGCCTTCGTAATCGCGGATGGTCAGCCCCAGCTCGTTGCGTTGAAGGCTGGGGTGAATCGCGACAGGTTTGGCTATAGATGGCACAGAAACAACTCCTACTCGCTGGCAACGGCGGCAGGCGCAGTTGCGGCGCCCTCCGCGACAATCTCCATTTGGCTCAAAATTCCATTGATGACGTGGCTCGCGCTCAGCGGAAACCCGCCGTAAACCAGGACCGATCGCAGCTTCTCCTTGGCCACGCTGGTTTCAAGCGTGAGCAGGCCGCGCAGCTGCGCGTCGCGGTTCTGCTCGACGATAAAACACACATCGTGCTCGTTCAGAAACTCTTCGACGCTATGCTCGAAAGGAAAACCGCGGAGGCGCATGAAGTCGCATTCGATTCCCCGCTCGGCAAGCAGGTCGAGCGCCTCCCGAACGGCCGGATCGCATCCGCCGAGCGTTACCACTCCGATGCGCGCTCCCTCGCGCTTCAGAATCACCGGCGCTGGTATGAATCTGGCTGCAGCCGTATGCTTGCGCAGGAGCCGGTCCACCACTTCCCGGTACTCGTCCGGAATTTCCGTGTAACCGCCGAACTTATTGTGCCCGGAGCCTCGGACAAAAAACGCGCCTTTCGAATGCACGCCCGGTAAGGTGCGTGCCGCTACATGGTTCTCATCCTCATTCGTATACCGCAGGAATTTGGAGATGTTCTCAAGCTCTTCCGCGCCGAGCACGCGCCCGCGATCGGGCCGATAAGAATCGTCCCAGGAGAGACGGGGCACTACCCAATCGTTCATGCCGATATCCAGATCCGACAACATGAAGACCGGCGTCTGGAACCGCTCGGCTAAATCGAAAGATTTGATGGCGAACTCGAAGCACTCACCCGGATTCGCCGGGAAAAGCAGAATGTGCTTGGTATCTCCATGCGAGGCGTAGGCGCATTCGAAGATGTCGCCCTGCTGTGTCCGCGTAGGCATTCCAGTGGACGGACCTACACGCTCAATATCCATGATCACGACCGGAATCTCTGCGTAATATGCGAGCCCGATCAACTCATTCATTAGCGAGATGCCTGGACCGGATGTGGAAGTGAAGGCTCTCGCGCCGTTCCAGGCAGCCCCGATCACCATGCCGATTGCGGCCAGCTCATCTTCCGCTTGAAGAATGAGACAGTTATTTCTGCCGGTTTCGGGATCGCGGCGGTACTGGTCGCAGAATCCCTTGAAGGCGTCCATCACCGAAGTGGACGGCGTGATGGGATACCATGCGGCGACCGTCGCGCCGGCGTAAACACAGCCTAGTCCGGTGGCCGTATTGCCGTCGATTAGGATCTTGTCGCGATTCGCATCCATCTTTTCGAGACGGAACGGCAGCGGATCGAAATGCTCTTTCGCGTAATCGTGACCCAACTGGAGCGCCCGGCGATTGGATTCGCGCAGCGCTTTTTTGCCGGAGAATTTCTCTTCGAGCAACTGCTCCACAATCTCCATATCCACGTTGAGCACGGCTACCAGCGCTCCGGCGTAAGCGATGTTCTTCATCAGAATCCGCTCGCGCGGATCGCGAAAATTCTGGTTGCACATCTGCGCCAGCGGCAGACCCAGAAACGTAATATCGTCGCGAGAAAGGCTGGCGTCGAGCGGCCAGCTTGAATCGTAGAGCAGATAGCCACCCGCGCGAACCTCGCGGACATCGCGATCGTAGGTCTGTGAATTCATCGCTACCATCAGATCGTAGTCGAGCGCGCGCGCCGTGTAGCCGTCCTTGTTGACGCGAATCTCGTACCAGGTGGGCAGACCTTGAATATTGGAGGGGAACAGATTTTTCCCGGAGACCGGAATGCCCATCCGGAAAATCGCCTGCATGAGCAGACTGTTAGCGCTGGCGGAGCCGGTTCCGTTAACGTTGCCCAGCTTGATCGCGAAATCGTTGATGCGGGTTCCCGTATCTGGGGCGCCGTTTACGCGGGTACGGGCGAGCTGGTGCACACCGGCCTCCCTGCGTATGGAATCAGCAGCTCGAATTTCTGCATGTCCCAGGCCGCGGTGGGACAGCGTTCCGCGCACAATCCGCAGTGGACGCAGAGATCTTCGTCTTTGATCATGAGCCGTTTGGTCTGCGGGAGCGGCGCGGAGGTGTACAGGTCCTGTGTGATGTTGGTGGCCGGGGCCGAAAGGCGGCTGCGCAAATCCTCTTCGTCGCCATCGCGGGCAATCGTCAGACACAACAGCGGACACACATCGATACAGGCGTCGCATTCGATGCATCGATCCGCATTAAACTCGGTCTCGACGTCGCAATTGAGACAGCGCTGCGCCTCGCGCGCGGTTTGTTCTGCCGTAAACCCGAGCTCCACTTCGATATTGAGCTGTTCGAAGCGCCGCGTCAGATCGACATGCGTCATTTTTTGACGTAAGGCGGGATTGTAGTCGTTATGGTAGCTCCACTCGCTCATCCCCATCTTCTGGCTGATGAGATTCATCCCATAGGCCGGACGCTCCGCAACAGAAACACCCTGGCAATAGTTGTCGATTGAGATGGCTGCCTGATGGCCGTGCTCAACCGCCCAGATGATGTTCTTGGGTCCGAATGCCGCGTCGCCACCGAAGAAAACGCCCGGCAGAGTCGACTCCATGGTCACCTCGTCGACCACAGGTTGCTCCCATTTATCGAAGCGCGCGCCTAGATCGCGCTCAAACCACGGGAAAGCGTTCTCCTGACCAATCGCCAGGATTACATCGTCGGCCGGAAGGAACACAGTGTCGATCACTCGGGAATTCTTCGCGGACGCGTCCCATTCCAGCCGCTCAAATTCCATGCCCTTCAGCTTGCCGTCTTCGACTACGAACCGCTTGGGCGAATGATTGATAACGATCTCGACGGCTTCCTCTTCCGCGTCCTCCAATTCCCAGGTGGAAGCCTTAAAGAACCCACGCGGCCGGCGCGCCATAACCTTAATATCCTTGCCACCCAGCCTGCGCGACGATCGGCAGCAATCCATCGCCGTATTTCCGACGCCGATGATCAACACGCGCTCTCCGACGGAATCGATATGCCCGAACGCGATCGACTCCAGCCAATCGATTCCGATATGGATGCGATCGGTGTCGTGCCGCCCCGGAATCTCAAGCTCTTTGCCCCGGGGCGCGCCGCTCCCGATAAAAATCGCGTCAAAACCCTCCCGCAGCAATATCTTCATGCTGTCGACGGGCGTACTGTAGCGAATATCCACGCCCATCTGAAGAATGGTTTCGCATTCTTCGTCGAGAACTTTATGCGGAAGGCGGAAGGCCGGGATATTGGTGCGCATCAGGCCGCCCGGCTTAGCGTTCTTCTCAAAAATCACCACTTCGTAGCCCTGCGGCATCAGGTCATTCGCCACCGTCAGCGAGGCTGGCCCCGCGCCGATGCAGGCAATGCGCTTTCCGTTCTTCTTTGCGGGAATCCGGGGCAGCAGGTCCCCGATCTCGCCGCGATGATCCGCCGCCACGCGCTTCAGCCGGCAGATCGCTACCGGTTTCCCATCCAGTCGTCCACGGCGGCAGGCCGGCTCGCATGGCCGGTCGCAAGTACGCCCCAGAATGGCCGGGAAAACATTCGATTCCCGATTGAGCATGTAGGCGTCGGTGAATCTTCCCTGCGCGATCAACCGGATATATTCCGGCACGTTTGTATGCGCGGGGCACGCCCATTGGCAATCGACTACCTTATGGTAATAGTTGGGATTGCCTACATCAGTAGCTTTCACACACACCCTTCCCTCGGCCGCGATCAGGCGCGGCCCGCCACGTTCCATTGTACAAGAGCGTTTCGGGTTTCTGTGGCGCGCTCGGTAGTGTCCTAAATCTGCGTTGATGTTACGATGACTCAAAATGCCAAAGGCCGAACTGGAACTTAGTCTAACGTACAGCGGCCCCGAGGTTGACGATGGGACGATGTCTCTCGATGACCTAGTTCCGGTTCTCCAGGGAGTTGCGAGCGGCTACGGGAAAGTGGCTGCACGTCAAGGCATAATCGGGCAGCACAAGCTCCGCCTCACGGCGATACGTCCGGGTTCGGCACAATTAATCCTCGATGTATTGAGTATGGTGGCTCAACATCCATCGGCGATTGACTCCGCAACTCATATCGTTGAAGCGGCGATGAGCGTTCTTGGAATGATTATTGCCGTAATCAAACTTAAGAAGCACGTTCAAAAAAAGCCCTATAGCACGAAGATAGACGCCGTGAGCGGCCAAATCTCCGTTGTCAATTTCGCCCAAGTCAGCATCACAACGAACGTGCAAATTTACAATCTCTTCAAGGAAGGTACTCTCGATCCAGACCTTGCCAAAATTGCCAAACCACTAGAAGCTGGTAAGGTCACGTCTGGAACTGTCGAAGCCATCGCTGCCGAGCAGAAGTTATCCGCAACGATTGACGAATCCGAGAAAGCGCTATTTGAGGTATCCGAAGAAGCAGTCACATCGACAAAAGAGGCTTGGCTCGTCGGTCAGATAAATCAAATGACGAAAACTAGCAATAGCGGATTCATCCACCTTTCGGATGGAACGCGGGTCTATTTCAAACTTGCAATGGATAGGCCGGAATCGGTATATCCTCTCTTTGGACATTCAGGCCCCTTGAATATTAAATGCATTGCCCAGTTAGATGAAAATCTCAAACCAGTCAGGCTCGATGTTCTAGAAATTGTGCCTTTGCAGAAAGAGCTTTTTGAGTCACCGCAGTAGATCAGCAATGTCCCACGGGCGATCACTGATGCCCGCTTCCATAGCAGGTCACTCTGCCGCTAAGCCCGCTTACGCATCCCGATGAGCGTCGCCACGAATCCCACACTATCGCAAACCCTATCTCGACCGTTTTCACTATCCTCCCACTCTCACCCGCGTGGCTTTCTGATAACGCTAGCGTAATTTGTAGCCGTGGAGTTCATGTGCTCTGCCAACGGAGGACAGAACCGGCAAGAAGGGGCAATTCTAGACAATCCCCGGGCGGGCCTGCGTGCGTTGGATGTTCGTCGGTACACTTACCGATCCCACTCCGTTGCGGGCTAAAAAAACGGATGGTCGCGCCAGCCGACCAGCGAAAAACTGGCTAAAGGGCGCCCGATAATTTTTTTGATCTTTGAAAATTAAAAACGAGCAAGTCGATATGCTTACTGCGCCGTAACCTGCTGCGGAGCCGAGCGCTGACTTTCCAGTCCATTCACATCGACGGCGGACACCTGGTATCGATAGGTATTCCCGGACTCCACCTGATGATCGCTATACGCGGGCGCGGTAATCTCCGATGCAATTTTTTCAAACGGGCCGCCGTCAACTGATCGATATACGTTATATCCCTTGAAATCGGGTTCCGTGTTGCGTTCCCACGCGAGCTCAATTGCGTTTACTCCGGCGACCGCCGACACCCCACTGGGAACCGCGGGAGGGAAGATATCTTTGGGCGTGATCGTAGCCGGCGCGGAAACTTCGCTCTGCTGCGTTGGGCCGGCGACCGCTTGTACGAGGTACTGATAAGCGCGTGCCGTAATGGGTAGTGGTGTCGAGGTATTCGGGGGAGTCAACCTCCGCCCGCTGCTCGGGCTTCTGATCGCCCTCCGCGCGAAACACGCGATAATGCGGGCTGCCGTCCTGCCAAGTGAGCCGCACGCCCTGCTCGGCATTTTCCGCTTTCAGGTTGGCAGGCCGGGGGAGCGGAGGATCGATATGCACAGTGACCGGGTTCGACCAATCTGAGACTTTGCCCTTAGGACCGGTCGCGTGGACAGTCAGATACTACATCTTTGCCGATCCACTCTCGCGCCGGTATAAGGCGGCCTAGCGGTCCCGGACCCACCGCCGGCACGTCAAATATTGAGGGCGTTCCTCCCGATACAGCGGCGCGCAACTCGACCGACCGGACACTCGTGAGCGGCAACCCTTCCGTGGTGAGCGGCGGAAGTGTGAACTCGACCCGAATATTCTCCCCGTACTCGACAGCGCGAAGATCGGTAACGCGCGAGGGAATATCCAGCGCGGGAGCTTGAGGCGGTCCTATATAACCGCAGCCCGCGAGCAGCACGGCCGCAGCCAGCGTCGGCGGCCCGAGGTTCACAGAATATACCGGCTCAGGTCCTGGTCCTTGACGATATCGGCCAACTGCTTGCGCACGTAAGCCGAGTCCACTTTCACGACTTTTTTCTTCAGGTCCGGCCCGTCGAAAGAAACGTCTTCGAGCAGCTTCTCGAGAATCGTGTGAAGGCGGCGCGCGCCGATGTTTTCAGTGGACTCGTTCACGCGCGCTGCGAACGAGGAAATCTCCTGCAGCGCGTCTTCGGTGAAGGTGAGCTTAATCCCTTCGGTATCGAGCAGCGCCTGATACTGCTTGATCAGCGCGTTCTTCGGCTCTTTAAGGATGCGGATGAAATCCAACTCGGTGAGCGATTTCAACTCCACGCGGATCGGGAAGCGGCCCTGCAGCTCCGGGATCAGGTCGCTGGGCTTGGATACATGAAACGCACCGGCGGCGATGAACAGGATATGGTCGGTGCGCACGAACCCATATCGCGTGTTGACCGTAGTGCCTTCGACGATAGGCAGAATGTCGCGCTGCACACCCTCGCGGCTGACGTCGGGGCCGTGACCGGCTTCCCGGCCCGCAATCTTATCGATCTCATCGAGGAAGATGATGCCGCTGCGCTCCACGCGCTCGATCGCCACGCGCGTGACCTGATCCATGTCCACCAGCTTCTGTTCCTCTTCCTGGACCAGGTAATCGAGCGCCTCTCCGACGCGCATCTTGCGCTTACGCGTACGCCCGCCGAACAGCCCGGGCAGCATGTCCTTGAGATTAATATCCATCTCCTCGATGCCGCTCGCGGTGGACAACTCGAAGGTGGGCCCGCGCTCCTTGACATCGATTTCCACCATCCGGTCGTCGAGCTTTCCGGCGCGCAATTTTTCGCGCAGCTTCTCGCGAGTGCGGTCCGCGCTATCTGTTGCTTCGGGCTGCGTGGGCATCAACAGATCGAGCAGACGCTCTTCGGCGTTGCGTTCGGCGCGCTCGCCTACTTCGCTAAGGCGCTCCTCCCGGACCATGTCGATCCCGATCTCGACCAGATCGCGGATCATCGACTCGACGTCCCGGCCGACGTAGCCCACCTCGGTGAACTTGCTGGCTTCAACCTTGAGAAATGGCGAGTTGGCCAGCCGGGCCAGCCGGCGCGCCAGCTCCGTTTTGCCCGACCCCGGTGGGACCGATCATGAGGATATTTTTGGGCATCACTTCGTCGGCCATCTCAGGGTCGAGCTTCTGCCGGCGGATGCGATTGCGCAGCGCGATCGCGACGGCGCGCTTGGCATCGTTCTGCCCGATGACGTACTTATCGAGCTCCCGCACAATTTCGCGCGGCGTCAGCTCATCGAGCGCCGGCGAGTCTTCGGCGGCTTGCGCAGGAAGGTAGATCACCATCAGCCGAGCTCCTCGTAAAGGATGCTTTGATTCGTATAAATGCAGATTTTGGACGCGATATCCATTGCTTTTTCGACGATCTGATGCGCTGAAAGTTTCGTATTTTCAAGCAGCGCGACGGCGGCGGATTTGGCGAACGGCCCGCCCGAGCCGATGGCGGCGATGCCTTCGTCCGGCTCGATCACGTCGCCGGTGCCGCTGACGATATAAGTATTTTCGGTATCGGCCACCAGCAAAAGAGCTTCCAGGTGACGCAGCATGCGATCCGTGCGCCATTCCTTGGCGAGTTCGACGACCGACCGCGGGAGATTCCCGTTGTACTGTTCCAGCTTGGTTTCAAAGCGGGCGAACAGCGCGAAAGCATCCGCCGTGGCGCCCGCGAATCCGGCGATTATTTTTCCATTATATAGGCGGCGCAGCTTCTTCGCGGAGGCTTTCAGCACTTCAGAACCCAGTGTCACCTGCCCATCGCCCGCCATCACCACCTTGCCGTCGCGCCGGACGCAGAGTATTGTGGTGGAGCGAATTCTGGATTTAACAGTCACACACTCCAGTGTGCCACAGCCCCTTCCCCGTCTGCGGGTGGGAAAAAAGCGCGGTATAATTTTCCCTACGGCAAACGTTTCAGCAGCCGAAGGAAGGACAAAGCGTGATGCGAATGCTCTCTCGAAGAATTTTACATGTAGCGCAGGCGTGTGCCTGCTGGTTGGCGTTACGATTCCCGTCAGCGCGCAATCGGGCGCGAAAAACGGGGAGTGGCCAACTTATGGAGGAGATCTGGGGAGTACTCGCTACTCGCCGCTCGATCAGATCAAGGCGAGCAATTTCGACAAGCTGGAAGTAGCCTGGCGCTTCAAGACCGACATCTGGGTCCGCGGCCCGAGTACCGTTTACGAAGCAACGCCGCTCATGGTTCACGGCGTGCTGTACTCGACGGCGGGATCAAGGCGGGATGTGGTAGCGCTCGATGCCGCCACCGGCGAACTGCTGTGGGTGCATGGCGAAAATGAAGGCGAGCGAGGCACGAATGCGCCGCGGCAGCTTTCCGGACATGGAGTGGCCTACTGGACCGACGGCAAGGAAGAGCGAATCCTCTATGTCACGCCCGGCTACCGGCTCGTCGCTCTCAATGCCAAGACCGGCGCGCCGGTGCCCGGCTTCGGCAAAAACGGCGTCGTCGATCTGAAGGAGGACGACGACCAGGAGATCGATCTGGTCACCGGAGAAGTCGGGCTTCACTCGACGCCCGTGGTGGCGAAGAATGTGGTGATCGTGGGAGCCGCGCACCTGGCAGGCGGGTCGCCCAAGAGTTTTCATCACGTGAAGGGCTACGTCCGCGGGTTCGACGTGCGCACCGGCAAGCGGCTGTGGATCTTCCATACCATCCCGCAGCCGGGCGAATACGGGATCGATACCTGGGAAAACGACTCCTGGTCCTACACCGGCAACACGGGCGTATGGGGACAAATCACGGTGGATGAACAACTCGGGACGGTATATCTGCCGGTGGAATTACCGACAGGCGATTATTATGGAGGTCACCGGCCCGGGCAACGGCTTATTTGGCGAGAGCATCGTCGCCGTGGATCTCGAAACGGGCAAGCGGAAGTGGCACTATCAGCTTGTGCACCACGGCGTGTTCGATATGGATATCCCTTGCGCGCCCATCCTGACCGACATCACCATTAACGGCCAGACGGTCAAAGCCGTGGCGCAGCCGACCAAGCAATCCTGGTTTTACGTATTCGACCGGGTCACGGGAAAGCCGATCTGGCCGATCGTAGAGAAGCCCGTGGAGAAAGGCGATGTGCCGGGCGAGTGGTACTCGCCCACTCAGCCGTTTCCAACCAAGCCGCCGGCCTACGACGTCCAGGGCGTCACGATTGACGATCTGATCGACTTCACGCCGGAGCTTCGCGCAGAAGCGGTGGAGTTCGTTTCAAAGTACAAGATCGGACCGCTGTTTACGCCGCCTGTGGTGAGTAAGCTCGACTGGCCCGATTGGCACGATTCACCAGCCCGGATCGACCGGCGGCGCGAACTGGCCGGGCGGCGCATACGATCCCGAGACGCACCTGATCTACGTGTATTCCAAAACCGATCCTTCGGTCCTGGGGCTGGTTCCCGCTAACCCGGAAACCTCGGACTTTGGCTATGTCCAGGGACGCGCCGGTGTGGCCCCGCGCGGCGACGACACTCCTATGGGTGCGGCCCCCCGGACGGCATCGCGAGGACCCGCGGCGCGGCCGCGGTGGCGCAGGCGGCGGAGAGGGCGGCGGCTTCGGCTTGAGAATCGAGGGTCTGCCGTTGTTGAAACCACCTTACGGCCGCATTACCGCGATCAATCTCGATAAGGGCGACATGGCCTGGCAGATTGCGCATGGCGAAACCCCGGATAACATCCGCAATCATCCCAAGCTGAAAGGTCTGAACATTCCGAGAACGGGCCAGTCGGGCATTATCGGAACGTTGGTGACGAAGGAGCTGGTCATCGCCGGCGAGGCCTGGCTTTCACTACCACGGCATCCGGACGCGAGAGGAGCGATGCTGCGCGCCTACGATAAGGCGACGGGCAAAGATGCCGGCGCTGTCTACATGCCTGCGCCCGCGAGCGGCTCGCCGATGACGTACACGCTCAACGGCCGGCAGTACATTGTCGTGGCCATCAGCGGCGGCAACTACGTCAGGCGAGTTGGTCGCGTTCCGGCTTACCCGAATAGGTGCGGCGAGATGAAGTGTCTCGTTCTTCTGATGGCGCTTTCTCTCTCCGCAGGTTGCTCAAAACTACACGGCTGAAAAGACGTCCGATCACGGTATCGATATCGTGCGCCTTACCGACGCCGCCCACGGCGTCGAGGTCTCCATTGTTCCTTCGATCGGGAATCGCGCCTACGAGATGAAGGTGCATGGGAAAAACATTCTCTATTTCCCCGATTCCGATCTTGCGGAGTTTCAGAAGAAGCCCGGGCTGAGCGGCATCCCTTTCCTTGCGCCCTGGGCGAACCGCCTCAGCGAGGAGGATTTCTGGGCGAACGGGAAGAAGTATACGTTCAATATGACGCTCGGAAATGTCCGCGGTCCTATTCCGATTCACGGACTGCTGGCGACCTCTCCCCTATGGGAGGTGATGGAGGTGAAAGCGGACCCGCAATCGGCCCATGTAACGAGCCGGCTCCAGTTCTGGAAATATCCCGACCTGATGGCTCAATGGCCGTTCGCCCAGGAATACGAGATGACCTATCAGCTTTCCGCAGGCACGTTGGAAGTGCGGCTCACCGTGAACAATTTAAGCGCGGAGCCGATGCCGATCGTGCTCGGGTTTCATCCGTATTACCGCATTCCCGACGTTCCGCGCGATGAGTGGACCGCCAGTCTCGCGGCCCGCAAAATGGTTCTTGCCGACGATCATCTGCTTGCAACCGGCGAGTTCAAGCCGCTGGATCTGCCGAATCCGCTTCCTCTGAAGGGCCACCCGTTAGATACAGGTTTCACGGATCTGGAGCGCGATGCCGATGGCCGCGCGCATTTCTCGATCGAGGCGGGCGGGAAAAAAGTCGAGGCGCTTTTCGGACCCAAGTATCCCGCTGCGGTCATTTATGCGCCGCCCGCGCCGGCGGGACAAACCCGGGATTTTATCTGCTTTGAGCCGATGACCGGAATTACCAACGCCGTAAACCTGCATCACGAGGGCAAATACCCCGATTTGCAGATTTTGGCTCCCGGCGCTAAATGGACCGAAAGCTTCTGGGTCCGGGCCAGCGGGATCTGAGATCAGTAAAACCCACACAGCGGAACGTGATGGCAAAGTTTATTCAGCCCTGCGAGCACACCGCCGCGCTCTGCCCGCTCCGGCAGCGCGAAGCTGTAAAGCACGCCGGCCGCTGAAATCGCGACGAACTGTTTTCCGTTCACTGCGTAGCTCATCGGCGACGCCGTGATCGCTCCGCCAGTCTGGAAATGCCATAACGGTTTGCCGGTTTTCGAGTCGAGAGCGATCAGGTTTCCTTCGCGAGTAGCGGCGAAAACCACCCCTCCGCCGGTCGAGAGCACTCCCGCGGCGAGAGACGCTTCGGAGACGCGATATTCCCATTTGACCGAGCCTGTTTCCGGGTCAATCGCGCGGACGCCAGCCTTATCGGGTTCTCCGAGAGGCAACCCCCTGCCTCCCCAATATTGCTTGCCGGGATCGAACTGCTCAGGGGCGCGCACATACTTTTGGCCGGATTCGTGAAAGACGACGTACATCCAACCGGTTTCTGGATCGTAGGATGGCGCTTGAAAATTTGTAGCGCCGCCGCCAGAGGGATACACCACGTGACCCTCCGGGCTCGAATCCGAATTGGGAAGAAAAATGGGACGGCCGTTATCGTCGAACCCGTTGTTCCAGGTTTGGCGCACGAACGGCTGGCCGGAGATGAATTTTCCGCTGGTCCGATCGAGGACGTAGAAAATTCCGTTACGGTCGGCATGGAGCAGCAGCTTGCGGTGCTGGCCTCGGAAATCGCGATCCACCAGCACCATGTCTTCGGTGGAATCCCAATCGTGGCTGTCGCCGGGCGTGAACTGATAATGCCATTTGAGGTGTCCTGTGGATGGATCGAGCGCCAGCACCGAGCAGGAAAACAGATTATCGCCCTTGCGAATTTCGGCGTCCAGGTCGGGGCCTGGATTTCCAACCGCCCAGTAGAGAGTATCCAGATCCGGGTCGTAACTCCCGGTCAGCCAGGCGGGACTCCCGCCCTGCTGCCAACTCTCGCCGTTCCAGGTTTCGTGACCGAATTCACCCGGCCCTGGAACGGTATAGAATCGCCACAGTCGTTTGCCTGTTGCGGCATCGTAAGCGTCTATGAATCCCCGCGCGCCAAACTCGCCGCAAGCCACGCCGACGATAATTTTATCCTTAATAGCAAGGGGCGCCGAGGTGAGATTATAGCCTTTGAGCGTATCCGCAACCTGTACTTCCCAGAGTGGCAATCCGGTACGCGCATCCAGGGCAACCAACGCCGCGTCCAGCGTGCCGAGAAAAACACGATTCCCGAGCACCGCCACGCCTCGATTGAACGGATTGATCTGATATGGGCTGACGACCTTCTGCTGGCGTTGATATTTCCAGATCTGCAATCCGGTTCTCGCGTCAAGAGCGAAAACCTGTCCGGGCGGCCCGCTGGTGTACATGACGCCATCGATCACCAGCGGAGTGGCTTCGAGAACCGAATCGCCCGGCATCTGCACGGCCCAGCGGGATTGGAGTTGGCTAACATTGGCCGGGCTGATTTCTTTCAGGGAGGAAAAATGGCGCCCCTGGTAATCGCCCCAATAGGTGAGCCAGTTCTGCGGCTCGGCGCTCGCATTGGCGATCCTTTCATACGTCAGGCCGCCAGGAATTTCGGCGTGGATGGTCTGCGCCAAATCGCGATGGTCGTTGGCCTTCAGATACGCCACGAGGTTTTGAAGTTCGTCGGCCGAAAGCCGCTGACCGTAATCGGCAGGCATCAATGATTTCTGCAAGAGCTGTTCATCGGCGACATCCCGCTTGTCGAGCATCGACCAGCTTTCCTGCCGTGTCGATCATCACGAGTGAAAAGGTATCTTCGCTGCGCCGCACGCCACGGATTTCGCGGCCGTCCCGGGTCTTGATCAAAATCGAGCGAGGTTCCCCGCGGCCGCCGCGACCGCCGGCGCGAGCGCTCGTGCTCGGATCCAGGATCTTCTGCCGCAGGATCTGCGCGCGCAATTTCCCGGCCGCCGAAAGATCCGGTCCCACAATTCCGCCGCGTCCATTAATCTCGTGACAGGAATTGCAGCCGCCCTTGCCGAAAAAGATCTTCTCGCCGGCCGCGGCATCGCCGGGGACTGTTTCTTTGGTTCTGGTAATGGCGCCCGCTCAGGCTCCGGATATAAGCGATCACTTGCCAGATCTGATCGGAGGTCAAACCGGAAAAGCTGGGCATCTGAGTGCCTGGAATCCCGCGGCGAATGTTCATGAAAATCATGCCATCCTCATCACCATGTGGGAACACGCCGGTCACTAGAGACGGAGCCCGGTCTCCGGCCGCTCCGCCCCCATGGCAGGACTGGCAAATCTGCTCGTAAAGCTTGCTCCCCGCGGCGATCGCGCCGGGATCGGAACCGAGGGGATTAATTTGATCCTGCGCGAGAACGGCTTGAGAGCTGAGACCCAAGAGAATGGAGATTATCCAGAACATCATTTAACCTATCGCGAAGCGTACGTCTTGCTGAATCCGTTCCGGCCGTTAGTGATGGTGTAACTGCCGTCGCGACCTATCGAGGCTTTGAGCGAATGCCCCTGGCACTCGCTGGTCGGCTCCATGTTGGCGATCATATCCTCGCTTGGTATTGTGGGCTGCGTCGGTATCGAGCCGGCGATGGAGCTGCCACACGCCCTCAAGTCCGGAGATCTTCTGTACCGTGTCATACGCATTGGCCTGCCATCCCTTAGCAGGCCCGTTGTTCACGACCACGACCTGCGGCTTAATGGCCCACACGAAGGCGGGCGCGCCCGAATAGTCGCGGTAAAAGCCGTGATGGGAGGCCTGAAAAATCGTGACGGTGCCGAGCTTATTCACGGGACAGGCCAGTTCCATCTCCTTATCCCAGGTGAGATCTCCCAAATCCAGAAATTTGAATTTCCCGAAGGTGACCAGAATCCCGGCGCTGCGCTGGTTCTCGGTGGTGTCGGGCGGTTTCTGCTCCGCACCGCGGCAAAACGGATTAGGACCGCCTCCATTGATCGGATTCGCCAGAACCTCGCCATTCGAAGACACGACCACGACCTGGAGACCCTCGATGGGGATTTTGTCTCCCGGTTTCACGATGGTCCGCTTACCCATCGAGATGGTTTTATAGGTCTCCCAGTTCTTCGCGTCGCGAGGATTGGTGGTCTCAACGGAATCCCCGTGATCGAAAAATCGCTCGATCGGAATCATTTTGGACAGCGCCTCTATACCGCCTACATGGTCCCCATGAAAGTGAGTGATCAACAAAAAATCGATCTTTTTCAAGCCGGCCTGTTGCGTTAATTCGTAGATTCGCTTGGCGTCGCGATCGCCCGGAGCGGGATTGCCGGTATCGACCAGCAGGGATTCGCCGCCCGGGGTCACGAGTAGCGTGGCGCCCCCGCCTTCAACATCGGCCCAGTAAATGTTCAAGTTGCTCGATTGTGCCTGCAAAAGCGGCAAAATGGAAAGAAACAAAATAGTTCGAAACACAAGTTTACTCCCGGCCGGGTAGTATATCACACGCTGAAACGCAGCATTTGGAAAATTCGTCCAGCGGCATCGTCGCTTACATGCGACATCCAAAATCCCAGACTGGTGACGGACAGCGCTATGATCAGCAGCACGAATCCGGCTCGGGCCAATTCCGCATAGATGAAATACGGAATCCTTGCAGCCAGCAGGAGCTTGGAACCGTCGAGCGGCGGAACCGGGAGCAAATTGAAGATCGCCAAATAGAGGCTCAGCCGCACTCCTTGCGCGCAATAGCCAGAGGCTGGCGGCGCGGCCGTTTGAAATGCCAGTGCGCCAATGGCCAGCACCACTGCGAACACGATATTACTAGCGGGTCCGGCGAGCGCTACTATCGCCAATCCCTTCAACCCCCAGCGCAGCTGTGCGGGATTCGTGTTAACCGGTTTACCCCACCCTATGAAACCGCCGCCGAAAAGCGACGTGAGCGCCGGAAGAATCGTGGTCCCCAGCCAGTCCACATGGGCGAGCGGATTGAGAGTTACGCGGCCTTCGCGCTGGGGCGTATTATCGCCCAGGAGTGTAGCGACCCAAGCGTGAGCGAACTCGTGCGGCGCGGTCAGCAGCCACAGGAGGGAGACGTTGATCAGCGCGGTTTGAAAATTCAGCAGATGACTGAATTCTACCCCAGCACGGCAGGGGCGCCGCATCGGTAAATATCTTACAGCGGCGCGTCGGGGTTCGACATGGTGCGCCACATGTGCGCGACGGGACTATTATCGAATCCCAGACCTTCCTTGGGCTGCTTAAACTGGCGCCCGACGATGTCGATAAATGGATCGATGGATACTTTCGCATTCGGGTCGAACGCATATAGATCGTTGACCGTCACCAACCTCGGCTCCATATACCACTTATGGTTCCGAACGAACTTGTAGGTGGCCTGAATGTAGGGCGGCGGCTCGTAATCCACTCCCCAGGTCCGTTTGTACAGATCTGGATATTCGTAACCCGCGGCGGAATCGGGATAAAAACGGAGTGTCTGATGGTAGCGGATGGCAAACGCCACTTTCTCGGAGACGTAGGGCTCGATTAGCTGAGCTCCCCACCAGCCGTGGTCGGGCTTCATCAAATTTTGCACTACGTCGTGCATCAGGCAGGCGAAGATGATCTCTTCGGTCATTCCTGTTTTCATCGCGCGAGTGGCGCTCTGAAGCACATGGTTAGCCGGCGCAAATCTCAACTGATAATAGTCGAGCAGGGTCGGTTTTTCTGGCAATGGCTCGAGTCTCTTCACGTGTCCGCCATTTGCGCGCCCCGCCACGAACAGGCTACCTGTGCCTCGCCTGGAGGATCGCGTCTCGATCTGAGCCTGGATCTCGGCTACGGTCGGAAATTTTTCAGGTTGGGCGTTTGCGGTGTTGTTAGGCATCGCTTGCTGGCCCTCTAAAGCGAGGTCCAGCTGATCCGACATGAAGTGCTCCAGGGCATCCGCCTTGGCTTCATGACTCATGAGCGTAACGGCAGCTGCGCCGCCGATACTTGCAAGTAGTGCTCTTCGATCGATCTCCATAGATCTCCTTCAGCCGGAGTCATCGTGGCTTCCGGACTAGGTGTAAGTATACAACTCACGCTCCTCGTCTGCCAGGGTAAAGTGCGTCGCTCGCAATTGGTCGGGGCGGGGCGATTTGAACGCCCGACCCCCTGCGCCCAAGGCAGGTGCGCTACCAGGCTGCGCTACGCCCCGACATTTGCCGCTCCTCTGATTCTAGACTAACCACCCGCCTGTGAATCCGGCCCGGCGCAATCCTCGAATCAAATAGGGACATTGCCGCGTCAGCCCCCACAATAAACCAGAACGGTAATTTTCAGCCATGAGCACAACTGGACCCTGATTCAAACCGCAGTGCCATTTCGAAACCCAGCCGCGGCGAGGGTGGGTAGGATCGGGGAACGTAGGATTGAATGCGGCCTTGAACCCGTAGGGATTCGATTCCTTCAGCTTCACCTCGCCGATGAAGTATTCGAGCGATGGAAGTACAATCTCAGGGGCGAACGGCAGCGAAGTCACCACCGCCCAGGGCGCGATCGTTCCGTCATCCGGACCGCGCGGGACGCCACGTGCGACATAGTCGAAAAAACGCCTCTTGCGGCCATGGATCGAGCGAGTCGCCGGTCCGGGTCCGTCGCTGGCCGTCAGGCCCCAACAGGAGGCGCTATACCCTTTGAATTCCCGAGGATTGCGGATTGCATACTCCCTCTGAATCAAAGTTGCGCGGCGGCTGTTTTCGAAATAATCGATTCCCCGGTCCCTCATGAAATCATCTTGAATGCCCCGGAAATCCACCCATACGTGGGAAAGTTGATGAATAAAAAGCGGGGCGGCATGGAGATATTCATAGCCGTAAATTTTCCTCCACTTATACGTGGAGGCCCAGGCTGTATAGCTTTCTGCCGGCAACGGGTACGTGGGCGAGCCGAGCCCGAGGAGATAAAGAATGAGGGCCTCGTCATAACCCTGCCAGCGGTATTTAAGGAATCCCTTCTCCGGGTTCCACCCATGAGTGACTGTAGCCCCGCCGTTCTGCGCCCATTGCCAATCCGCACGCCTATAGAGATTGTCGGCGAGCTTGCATATCTCATGCTCCTGTTCAGATTCGGACGTGAAATAGGCCGCTGCGGCGAGCATTCCCGCAAATAGCAGCGCGCTATCTATGGTCGACAGTTCGCATTTTGCGGCGCGCCGTCCCGTCTGCATATCCAGGAAGTGATAATAAAAACCTTTGTAGCCGGTCGCGTCCGGCTGGGTACCCTGCGAGCAGTTCGAGAAGAACCGCAAGGTCGCGAGTGTTCGCGCTACAGCATCGTCGCGTGTCATGAATCCGCGCTCGACCGCGACCGGATATGCCGAGAGCGCCAAACCCACAGCGGCTATGCTCGACGGCGAACCTTCTTCCGTTTTATCGATAACCAGCCCATTAGCCGTGTTCACCTCGTGCAGGAAATATTCAAACGACTCCCGCTGCAAGAGATCGAGCATGGTGTCGCGGCTCTCGGCAGACCCGTTCAATGGTGGTTCCTTACGAACCGCGTTGCCCATAGGGCCACTTCCAGTCCCGGATCTCAGGCTTGTCGATGCCGTGTTCGTGGGCATAAGCCAGATTCTCGCCGATTTGGTCGTGCAACCAATCCTTCACATGCGCTCCCGAAGTTCTCAGCCGCGGAACGCGATCGATGACATCGATCGCCAGATTGAATCGGTCCACCTGGTTCTGAATGGTCAACCCGAGAGGAGTGTCGATGCTACCCTTCTCCTTGTAACCCCGTACATGCATATTGTCGTGGTTGGCGCGGCGATATGCCAGCTTGTGAATCAGCGCGGGGTAACCGTGAAAATTGAAGATAACCGGCTTATCGGTTGTAAACAGCGAATCGAAATCGCGATCCGGCAGCCCGTGCGGGTGCTCGCTTGCAGGCTGAAGCCTGAACAGATCGACGACGTTAACAAAACGGATTTTCAACTCCGGGAATTTCTCGCGTAAAATTGCCGTTGCGGCCAGGGCCTCGAGCGTGACCACATCGCCGGCGCTCGCCATCACCACGTCCGGCTCGCTGCCCTGATCGTTGCTCGCCCAGTGCCAGATTCCGATTCCTTTCGCGCAATGGCTGATGGCTTCGTCGATATCCAGATACTGGAGATGAAGTTGTTTGTCCGCTACGATCACGTTGACGTAATCCACGCTTCGCAGACAGTGGTCCGCCGTACTGAGCAAACAGTTCGCGTCGGGGGGAAGATAGATCCGGGTCACCACGGCGCTTTTATTTGTGACTACGTCCAGAAAACCAGGATCCTGATGGGTAAAGCCGTTATGGTCCTGGCGCCAGACGGTAGAGGTGACCAAGAGATTCAAGGAAGCGATCGAGGCACGCCATTTGACTTCGGTTTTACACTTTTCCAGCCATTTCGCATGCTGATTGACCATGGAGTCAATGATATGGAGGAACGCTTCATATGAGGCGAAGAAGATATGGCGGCCGGTCAAGACGTAACCTTCGGCCCAGCCCTCGAGCGTATGCTCGCTGAGCATTTCCATTACGCGGCCGTCCTGGGACAGTTCGCCGCCATCCAAATCCTCAGGTTTGAATTCAGCCAGCCAGGTCTTCTTGGAAACGGAGTAAATGGCTTCAAGACGGTTGGACGCGGTTTCATCCGGTCCGAAGACTCGAAAATTACCCATGTTGCCGCGCATCACGTCGCGCAGAAATTCGCCAAGTATGTAAGTGGGCGAAGCTTCCGACGCACCGGGTGTGCCGACCGGCGCCGCGTAGTTCCTGAAATCCGGCAACTGAAGCGGTTTTCGCAGCAGGCCGCCGTTGGCATGTGGATTTGCGCTCATCCGCCGCTTTCCGGCCGGCGCCAATTCTTTTAGCTCCGGTATAAGCTTGCCGCTGGAATCGAAAAGCTCTTCCGGTTTGTAAGCATGCATCCAATCTTCGAGAATTTTCAGATGCGCCGGATTTTTTTCCACGTCGAGAATCGGGATTTGATGAGCTCGCCAGGAGCCTTCCAGCTTGTGACCGTCCAGTTCCTTAGGAGCGGTCCAGCCCTTGGGCGAGCGGAGGATAAGAAGCGGCCAGCGAGGCCGTTCCGGAATTCCGGAGCGTCGAGCGGCTTCTTGAATGGAGCGAATTTGATTTATGCACTCCTCGATCGCTGCCGCCATTTTCTGGTGCATCAGCGACGGATCTTCTCCTTCGACAAGGTAAAGAGTCCAGCCGAAGCCGGTGAACAGACTGTGCAACTCCTCTGGAGAGATACGCGCCGAAATGGTCGGGTTGGCGATCTTGTATCCATTCAGATGAAGAATGGGAAGCACCGCGCCGTCGCGAATCGGATTGAGAAATTTGTTCGAGTGCAGCGATCCCATCAGGGGTCCGGTCTCAGCTTCGCCATCTCCTATCACCACGGCAACTATCAAACTGGGATTGTCAAATGCCGCGCCGAAGGCATGGGAAAGGCTATAGCCGAGCTCGCCACCTTCGTGAATGGAGCCGGGCGTTTCCGGAGTGCAGTGACTGCCAATGCCTTCAGGAAATGAGAACTGCTTGAAGAATTTTGACATGCCTTCCGCATCCTCGCTCTTATCGGGGTAGACCTCGGAGTATGTTCCTTCGAGATAGGCGTTTGCGAGGCTAGCTGGAGCTCCATGTCCCGGGCCGGCGATGTAGATCATGTTCAAATCATATTTTTTGATAAGGCGGTTGAGATGAACCCAGACAAAGCTCTGGCCCGGGTCCGATCCCCAGTGCCCAATCAGGCGTTTCTTCAGGTGTTCTACCTGGAGAGGCTCCCGCAGCAACGGATTTTCGCGCAGGTAGAGCATGCCGAGCGATAGAAAATTGCAGGCACGCCAGTAAGCATGGATTTTGCGGATTTCCTCGCCGGCGAGCGGGTTTTGCATGGTAACGCGTTCATTTTAACGTAGGAGACCTGCGCACGGAAACCGTGAAACGAGGAGGGTCGCATACGATCTAACTAATTGGGAAGGCGGTACTGGAGGTCTCAATCCAAGAGTCATGTTAAGTGCGACCGACGGCATCCCCATAGAAAAACAGGGTCCGCGAGTGCTCCTGGTTGACGACGAAGAGTCATTCCGCCAACTCCTCAGCGTGGCGCTTCCACCAGCCGGATATACTGTTTACCACGCCCGCAAGGGAGAAGAGGCTCTGCGGAAAGTGCAACTGGCCCGCCCCGATATGATTCTTCTCGATCTTGGTCTGCCGGACATGGACGGCAAGGACGTGATTAGGAATCTTCGGCAATGGACATCCACCCCTATTATCGTAGTCTCCGTTCGCCAGGAAGAATCGGAAAAGATCAGTTCTCTCGATACCGGCGCAAACGATTATCTGACAAAACCGGTTTCGATGGGAGAGCTGCTGGCGCGAATGCGAGTCGCCCTGCGAGTCGCAAACCCGGCGCAGAGCGAAATCTTTACTGCGGGTGACCTCAGGGTCGATTTCGGCCGAAGAGAGGTTATGATCGGCCAAACCCACGTGAAGCTGACCGCGACGGAGTACGATCTTTTGAAGGTTCTGATTCACCACGCCGGCAAGGTGCGAACGCATCACCAATTAATTCGCGAACTGTGGGGCGGAACCCACTACCAGGATGCGGTGCACCTATTGCGTGTTACGCTGAGCCATCTGCGCCGCAAGCTGAACACAGATCCCGCGAAACCCAGTTTTATCGTGACCGAACCAGGCGTGGGATATCGATTTCGGACCGAGGGCTCGGACTTTCAGGTACGGCAAGGACTCGAATGAGACAGGCCGCTGTGCTTCTCCTCTGGCCGGGTGTTCTGCCGTGCTTTGCCCAGTTGAGTGTGGAAACCATTATCCAGCGTTCGGTCGCTGCTAATAATGCGGATTGGAAAGCGGATCCTGAGTATTCTTACACTGAAACAGATCGACAGCCCAGCGGCACTAAGACTTATGACGTCATGATGATCTTGGGTTCTCCTTACAGGCGGCTGGTGGCGATCAATGGCAAGCCGATTCCCGGGGAGGCTCGGAAAACAGAACAGCAGAAGCTGCAACAGGCGATCGCAAAACGAAAGAGTGAGTCGCCGCGGGCGCGATCGCAGCGTATTGCGAAATACGAAAACGACCGCAGTCGGGACCATCTGCTGATGGATCAACTGACAAAAGCGTTCGATTTCAAAATTGCCGGTGAGCCGGTGCTAGACGGCTATAATGTGTACCAGCTCCAGGCGACACCCCGGCCGGGTTATCAGCCGCCCAACCTGGAATCCGAGGTGCTGCCCGGCATGCGAGGGACGCTCTGGATAGATCAAAAAACTTTTCAGTGGGTGAAGGTGGAAGCCGAAGTCGTGCATACAGTCTCAATCGCAGGTTTTCTAGCGCGTGTCGAACCCGGCACCCGGTTCGAGCTGGAGAAAATGCCAGTGGACGATGGGATTTGGTTACCGAAACACTTCGCGGTGAAATCGCGCAGTAAAATCCTGGATGTAATCAGTCACAAGACTCAAGACGACGAAGTGTTTTCGAATTACCATAAGGCCGCCGAAGCGCGGCTTTCAGCCATCTCCTCAAAATAAAACCGCAACACGGAGCTTGCAAGGCGCGCAGGTTTTTGACGCCGTTTTGACGCCGCTTCTCCTACAGTTGACTTGAGTGCGAATGGACGTGCAGCTCGCGTCGTGGTTCAGTGAGAAACCCACCAGCATCTTTCATCCACAGGGCACCCCGGCTCATCTGATTTTCGGACTATCGATGTTCGTGCTTGCCATTACGGCCGGCATTTTTCTCGTGGTCGGCAGCCTCTTGGCTTATGTCCTCATCCGGTACCGCCATCGCGAAGAAGATCCGGATCGGGAACCGGCTCAGATTTACGGTAGTAACCAGATTGAGCTTTCCTGGACGGTGATCCCGATACTCATCGTAGTGGTGCTGTTCCTGGCCACGGCTCGAATCATCTTTAACACCGAGTATGCCCGGAAGCCGGCAGGGGCGCTGGACGTGATCGTCATCGGACACCGGTACTGGTGGGAATTTCGCTACCCGAAGCTCGGCATCGTCACCGCCAATGAACTTCATATTCCGGTCAGCGATCCACACCACCTCACGCCTACGTATCTGGAAATGTCTTCGGCCGATACCGACCATAGCTTCTGGGTTCCGCGACTGGCCGGGAAGACGGATGTGATTCCGAATCGCGTAAATATCATGTGGATCGATCCCGAGACACCGGGACTTTACCTCGGGCAATGTGCGCAATATTGCGGTACACAGCACGCCCAAATGCTGATTCGTGTATATGGCCAGACTCGGGCCGACTTCGACGCGTGGGTCGAACACCAGCGGCAGCCGGCCAGCGCGGACGCGAGCACCGCGGAAGGACAGGCTGTGTTTTTCCGCAATGCGTGCATTAACTGCCATACTATCGCGGGAACTGTCGCGACCGGACGGTTTGGTCCGGACCTGACACACCTTGCCAGCCGCGACACAATCGCATCTGGAGCCGTCCAGAATACCGCCGAAAATCTGAAGAAGTGGATCGGCAACCCGGCTCAATTCAAATCCGGTTGTCTGATGCCCGAGATGCATTTGAACGATCCAGACCTCAACGCCGTGACCGCCTATCTCACCACGCTTCATTAGATATGGCCGATTCTATCCCGGTAACCGGAGTAATCGATCTGACAGCGGCAGCGAAACCGCGCCGTCTGATGCTGGAGGTATTGCACGAGTGGGTCACAACTGTCGACCACAAAAAGATCGGCCTGATGTATATCGGGTACGCGCTGATCTTTTTTATCATCGCCGGGCTGGAGGCTACGGCGATTCGCATTCAGCTCGCGGTTCCACATAACAGCTTCATATCTCCGCAGGTTTTCAATCGCCTCTTTACGATGCATGGCACCACCATGGTCTTCTTCTTCGGAATGCCGATCCTTTTCGGTATCGGCAATTACATGCTGCCGCTGATGCTGGGCGCGCGGGATCTAGCATTTCCGCGATTGAATGCATTCAGCTTCTGGATATCGGCATTTGCCGGATTGCTTCTGTACTTCAGCGTTCTGGGAGGCGATGGCCTCTACGGCGCGGGCAACGCGCCGGACGTGGGCTGGTTTGCCTATGCTCCCTTGACCGCCAAAGTCTTCTCCCCGGGTCACAGCACGGATTACTGGACGCTGGGCGTTTTTCTTAGCGGCATCGGCAGCATCGGCGTTGGAATCAACTTTCTGACGACGATCGTGAGCATGCGCTGCCCAGGTATGAAGCTTACGCGGATGCCGTTATTGGCGTGGCTTTACCTGGTTACGGCCGCTCTGGCGGTCCTAGCGATCGGCCCGCTCACGGCCGCGCAGATCATGCTTCTGATCGACCGCTATCTGGGCGGCCATTTCTTCGATACGCAAGCCGGCGGCTCGGCCGTCTTGTGGATACATTTCTTCTGGATTTTCGGTCACCCGGAAGTTTATATCCTGGTGCTGCCCGCCTTTGGATTTATCAACGAGATCATACCGGTGTTCTCGCGTAAGGCGATCTTCGGCTACGCAGCCATGGCGGCCTCGACAGTTGGGATTGGATTCATCAGCCTCGGCGTCTGGGCCCATCACATGTTCGCGGTCGGCTTGGGTCCAGGAGCCAATACGTTCTTCACGTTCTCCACTATGATCATTGCCATTCCCACGGGAATAAAGGTCTTCAACTGGCTCGCGACGCTGTGGGGCGGAAACATTCACTTCACCACGGCTTTATTGTTTTGTGTCGCATTTGTTTTTCAATTTGTGATCGCGGGCCTTACGGGTATTATGCTGTCAGTCTCGCCATTTGACTGGCAGCTAACCGGCTCGTATTTCGTGGTCGCGCACTTTCACTATATGCTGGTGGGCTCGATCGCCTTCGCAATTTTTGCCGCGTTCTACTATTGGTTCCCCAAGATGTCCGGCCGCCTGATGAGCGAGACTCTGGGAAAGTGGCACTTCTGGCTGTTCGTGATCGGCTTCCATCTTACGTTCGACTTTATGCACATCGCCGGGATTCTCGGGATGCCTCGCCGCATTTACACCTATGAGGCTGACCGGGGCTGGGAGGTGTGGAACCTGATCGTCAGCAGTGGTGTAATTTTTCAGGCTCTCGGCATCGGCTGCTTCGTTATTAACCTGCTGCGCTCGAGTTATAAGGGCAGGATCGCGGGGCCAGATCCGTGGGACGCATGGACGTTGGAATGGTCCACTGCTTCTCCCCCGCCCGAGTATAATTTCGCGGTAATTCCTACGGTGCAGAGCCGCCGCCCACTTTGGGATCTCAAGCATCCCGAAGATCCGGATTCAAAATACGAACCGTGAGCGCACGATGAGCACGGCATCACTCCCAAACAATACGGTGCAATCGTGGAGACTGCCCTCCCGCGGCGTGGTTGGGATGATATGCCTGATTGTCGCGGAATCGGCCATTTTCATCATTTTTGTGGTCGCTTACATTTTTTATTTGGGGAAAAGCATCAGCGGACCGACTCCGCGCGAGGTGCTCGATGTCCCCATCTTCGGCACCATCTGCCTTCTATCCAGCAGCCTTCCGGTGTACTTGTCGGTGGCAGCGTTGCGAAAAAACCAAGTTCGCCGCTGCACTCTCTGGCTGGCGGCAACCGTATTGCTAGGCCTCATATTTCTTGCAGGCACGGCTCGCGATTGGTACAAGCTCATCGAGCATGATGGCCTCACGATCCGCACCAACCTTTTTGGTACTACCTTCTACTCGCTTGTCGGTCTGCACGCGGCGCACGTCGTCATCGGACTCTCCATGCTGTCTCTCACGCTTGCGCTCGCGCTTCTCGGCCTGGTCGGTGAACAACATGCGGAGCGCCTCGACGTGCTGTCGTTCTATTGGCACTTTGTGGACGGCGTCTGGGTGGTCGTATTTACAGTGGTCTACATTCTCGGGAGGTAAGGGTTGGAACCGGTTTCGGAAAACGAGCGCGGCCGAACGAACCTGCTGGAGTTGCCGGCCCCCACCGCATGGCCGATGATACTGGCTTTCGGAATCAGTCTTGTGATCGCTGGGATGGTGACGAACCTTGCCGTGAGCGTGCTGGGAGCGCTGCTGGCCGTCATTTCCAGCATCGGTTGGTTTCGCCAGGTGCTGCCGCATGAGTGCCATGAGCGGGTCGAGGTTCAGGTTCAGGTCCTTCCAGTCGTCAGCACGCGCAGCTCGGTAGCGCGCTTACCTGTAGATGCAATGCATCGAAAGATGTTGCCTCTGGAGACTTACAGTATCACCGCGGGGATCAAAGGCGGCATCGCGGGCGGCATTGCCATGACCATTCCGGCGGTGCTGTACGGAGTTTTCAAATTTCACAGCGTCTGGTATGCGATCAATCTTTTTGCGGCTGGCGGTTTTGTGAGTTGGGCTGGCGCTAGTAATGCATTTCTCAGCGAGTTTCATCTGCGCGGGTTTCTGGCGGCGCTCGGCATCCATGCTGTCGCGTCCGTGCTGGTCGGGTTACTTTATGGCGCGATGCTTCCGATGTACCCGAAATATCCAATTCTCACGGCTGGATTCATTGCGCCCTTTTTGTGGACAGGTCTGCTCTACACAACACTTGGAATTGTGAGCCCTATCCTCGATCAGCGCATCGACTGGCTGTGGTTCGCGATCTCGCAGTGTCTATTCGGGCTGGTGGCGGGTTACGTGGTTAACCGGCAAGTCAAAGTGCGTACTCCTCAGTTCCGGGCGCTCCCATTCGCGATCCGCGCGGGATTGCAAGGCGAAGGGCGTGATCGGACAGAGAAGAAAGATAGTGTCCAATGAGGGTATTCTGCCCAGTGCTCCTGGTTGCGAGCCTATGTCTCGGAAGCATTGGCTGTGGCCGTCCCGCACCCGGCCCCGAAGTATTACGCCCGCAGCAGATCGCGAATTTCGCCACGCTCTATAAGCAGAACTGCGCAGGCTGTCACGGGGAAAACGGGAAAAATGGCGCGGCCCTCTCGCTAGCCAATCCTGTCTACCTCGCTGTGGCAGGCGAGGCAACTCTGCGGCAGGTCACCGCGAACGGGATAGTCGGCACGTTGATGCCACCATTTGCAAGGTCGGCGGGAGGCATGCTCACCGACCAGCAGGTAAATGATGTGGTCCAGGGGATGCTCCAGCAATGGAGCCACCCGGACGTTCTTGCCGGACAATCGCCGCCGCCCTATGCAGCCGCTACCCAGGGAGATCCAGCGCAAGGGCAAAAAGATTTCGCTATTTTCTGCGCCGGTTGTCACGGAGTGAATGGCGCTGGAGTGAAAGCGCCAGGTTCAATTGTCGATCCCTCCTATTTGGCTCTCGTCAGCGATCAGAGCCTGCGGAGCACTATCATCGCGGGGCGGCCAGACCAGCGGATGCCGGATTGGCGGTCGGATATCTCTGGCTCGGGATCGCGCGCCATGACCGCTGAGGAAATCACGGATATAGTCGCATGGCTTGCCACGCATCGCACCACGTTCCCTGGTCAGCCCTATGCGCAACACCAATAAGCAGAGGGACTATGAAAACATCATCGCGACGAACTTTTCTTTTTGGGATCTCGTTGCTGGTAAATGGCGCGGTGGGGGCGGTACTGGCCGTGCCGATTATCGGCTATATTCTTGGCCCATCCCTGAGAAAAGTTTCCAGTTATAACGCCTGGGTGACGCTCGGCCCCCTGACTGATTTCCCCGAAGGCGAGACGCGCCTGGTCGATTATCGGAATCCCAGCGCCACGCCGTTGGACGGACAAACGGGCACTCTGCCCTGCTGGGTCCGGCGTATCGCCGGTGAACGCTTTCAGGTCTTCGCAATCAACTGCGCGCATTTGGGCTGTCCGGTGCACTGGTTTGCGCAATCGAAACTGTTTTTGTGCCCGTGCCATGGCGGCGTCTATTATGCGGATGGATCGCGCGCCGCGGGGCCGCCTCCCCGTGGACTCTTTGAGTATCGCCACAAGATCTCCGGAGGCCAATTGATGATCAGCGCGGGTCAGATGCCGACGCTCGCGACCGAGGCCTGTGTCAAAAATCCGCTTATCCAAGTTGAGAAGCCCGCATCGAGGTCCCGGTCGTGCCAGGGCTAATGCAGTCGGCCATCGATTTATACAACTGGCTGGAGCGGCGGCTCGGTCTTGCGAAGCCAATTGCCGAAGCGGCAGAGCATCCAATACCGGCCAGGAGCTCGAGCTGGTGGTACGTATTCGGGAGCGCCGCCACGGTATTATTCGGTCTTCAAATCGTCACCGGCATTCTGCTCGCGCTGGTCTATACTCCTTCGGCGGCCGAAGCCTGGAACAGCTTGCAGTTTCTCAACCACAACATCGCCTTGGGCTGGTTTCTGCGAGCGCTTCATGGCTGGGGCTCGAACTTCATGATTGCCGTCGTGCTGATTCACATGACACAGGTCTTCCTTTTTGGAGCATATAAATTCCCTCGCGAGCTTACATGGATGATCGGTGTACTGTTACTGCTGCTGACCCTCGGTATGGCCTTTACCGGTCAGGTACTGCGCTTCGATCAGGACGCGTATTGGGGGCTCGGCATCGGCGTAGCGATTATGGGCCGCGTGCCGATTATCGGGGCGCCCCTGGTGCATCTAATCCTTGGCGGACCCATCATCGCCGGCGCAACACTTTCGCGCTTCTTCACGCTGCACGTTTTCGCAATTCCGGGTATCCTGCTCGCGAGCGTCGGCCTGCATGTATGGATGGTGCTGCGGCTCGGCATCAACGAGTGGCCAATGCCAGGACGCCTGGTCCGTAAGTCTACTTACGAGCGTGAATATCAGCAGCTAATCCAGAAAGAGGGCATCCCTTTTGTGCCGGATGCCGTCTGGAAAGACGCTTTCTTTGGGGCTGCCGTCATACTCGCCGTAATGGCCTGCGCTCTCTTTTTCGGCCCCTTCGGCCCTACTGGACAGCCCGACCCCACTATTATCCAAACCGCTCCGAAACCCGATCTCCCGTTTCTCTGGATCTTTGCAGTCCTGGCTCTTCTGCCACCTAGTCTGGAAACACCGATCATGTTCATCGCCCCGGTGCTGATCATTGGCGCGATGTTGTTGCTTCCACTCGTCGCTGGAGAAGGAGAGAAGCACTGGTCCCGCCGCCCGGTTGCAGTACTGACGGTCGCCTTGGTCGCGGTAGCGCTCGGCGTTTTTACCCGTCTCGGAACTTACAAACCCTGGAGTCCGATCATGAATGCGTGGACCAGCGATCCAGTTCCGCCGGCCTATCTGCACGATCGAACGCCGCTTCAGCGTCAGGGCGCCCTGGTCTTTCAGGAAAAGCAATGCCGTAACTGCCACTCCTTGGCTGGGGCTGGCGGCCTGCGCGGCCCCGCCTTGGACTCAATCGCCGCCCGCATGACAGAAGATCAGATCCTTCGCCAGATACTCCAGGGAGGCGGAAACATGCCTTCTTACGGAAACGCTCTCAGCCCGCCGGAAGCGACCGCGCTAATGCAATTCCTCATGACTTTGCGCGGGCACGATCTCACGCCCGCAGTGGATGCCTCTCGAAATCTGACGGAGCGCCGCTTACGCTGACTATTCTTATCGCCATCGCGGGATGGATCTACCTGCGCGGCTGGCAGGCGATTCGAAGCACTAGACCAGATCAATTTGCCTCATCGCGGCTGGTTTATTTTTGGTTGGGTCTCGCAGCTTTATGGGCGGCCATCGCATCTCCGCTCGATAGTTTTGCGGACGAGTTGCTCAGCGCGCATATGGTGCAGCATCTGCTTCTTATGTCGGCCGTGCCTCCTCTGCTGCTGCTCGGCCTGCCCGTCGTTCCGCTCCTGCGCGGGCTGCCGGCGTGGACGCGCATGCCCATATTAAGTCCGCTCCTGCGTCTTCAGGTACTGCGCCGCCTGGGACACTGGCTTATCTCGCCAGTTGTCGCCTGGATGGCAATGAACCTGAGCTTCATCGGCTGGCATGTGCCCGCGGCCTACGATTTCGCTTTGAGGCACGAATATTGGCACGACTTCGAGCACGTGTGCTTTCTGGCTGGTTCTCTGTTGTTCTGGTGGAGTATCCTGCAGCCGTGGCCGGCCCGAATGAGATTGAATGGCTGGGGGCGGTTGTTATCCTTGCTCTCCGCGGACCTCGTGAATACCGCGATCTCCGCGTTGCTTGCATTCTGCGATCGGCCGGTCTACAGCTACTACGTCGCGCGGCCGAATCGGTTTCAAATCTCACCGCTTTCCGACCAGATCCTGGGAGCTGTCATTATGTGGGTGATTGGTTCACTCGTATTCCTGATCCCGGCCATTTTGATAACCTTCCGGCTTTTGGCGGCCACTCCTGCGGTCCTGTCCAACAGCCTTTGCAGCTCTAGCGGGGATGCAATAAGCAAATAGGAGCGCTGATGATCCAATTCGATGCGGCTCACAAAGCGGTTCATTATCCGCCAGATCGACGATTCCGAGTCTGGATCAAGCCTGCGTTTATAGCGGGAATAATTCTAATGATACTTATCCCCTTCCTGCTGGCGTGGGGCGAGGCAGCTATCTTCGGCCTGCCGCATATCCCTCCTGTACCTCCATTCGAGAGTTCGGCGCCTCACGGTTTTCCGGCATGGATTCGATATGCTCACTTTTTCAATTTTCTCTTTTTGACGATGCTGGCCCGGAGCGGCCTTTCCATTCTCATGGATCATCCGCGGCTCTATCTTAATAACAACTGCACTCCAGGCACGGAGTGGATTCGATTTACACCCTTGACGGTCCCCAAGGACCGGGTATGGACGGCCAACGACGATGAGCGTTACATATCGCCGTGGTTCGGATTGCCGGGCTATCGCCATACCGTGGGAGTGGCGCGCTCCTGGCATTTCATCGATGTTTATGGCTTTATCGTTACGGGTCTGATTTTTGTTGCATTACTGTTCACAACGGAGCAATGGAGAAGACTCGTTCCAACCTCCTGGATCGTCTTGACTCAGGCCTGGAGCACGTTTGTCCTCTACGCTAATTTACATTTGCCGCCGGAGCCCAATGGTTTTTACGGTTACAACGCCCTTCAACAGTTGGCTTATTTCGCGGTCGTCCTCGTGTTCGGGCCGCTTTCGATTCTGACAGGGATTGCGATGTCTCCGGCGCTGGTAAATCGTTTTCCCTGGTATCCCCGGATCTTTGGCGGAAGACAGGCGGCTCGGTCCCTCCACTTCGTTTTGCTGCTCGGCTACATAGCATTCCTGATCGTCCATATCACCTTGGTAGTGATGACGGGATTCGTGCGAAACATGAACCATATCGTGCTCGGAACGGATAATCAGAGCCGGCTGGGGATGATTCTGGGATTTGTGGGGATTGCGGTCGTGATTATTTGCTGGATCGCCGCCCACTACATTTCGTGGCTTCTACCGCGTAAGCTACAACACATCCAGAAGGCAATCTCTCAGCCGATCCGGCTTGCCACTCTGAATCGCCTGACTCCCAGCCAGCGATACAGGACAGACCAGATCTCGCCGCACTTTTGGCCTAATGGCAAAATGCCCCAACGCGAGGATTGGAAACAGATGGCCGCAAATAATTTTCGTGAATATAAGCTGAAGGTCGGCGGCTTGGTCAATAGACCCGTAGAGTTATCGCTAGCCGAACTGGAGACCATGGGAATGGACGAGTTCATAACGATGCACCACTGCATCCAAGGCTGGTCCGGTATCGCTCAATGGCGAGGAGTGCCCATGAAGAGGCTGGTCGAATTCGTCCAGCCGAAACCTGCTGCCAAAACAGTCGCTTTCCTTTCATTTGGCCCAGGTTCATATGGGGGCGTGTACTACAACACACAAAGCCTCGAGAATGTTCTGAAATCGGAATGCTTGCTGGCGTCTCGCATGAACGGGGCGCCACTCGCGAAAGAATACGGCGCTCCCCTGAGGCTGCGGGTGGAGAACCAACTGGGTTACAAGATGGTCAAGTGGATTGAACGGATAGAGTTTATTGAATCCGAGAAGCGGCTTGGCCAAGGCGAGGGTGGAACCAAAGAGGACGATGAATATTTCGATCTGCTGCCGAATATCTGAGGGGCTGCCGCGTTGGGCGCGAATTCACCCTTTTTCGCGATTCAGCACTTTGACACCATCGCTCCCGCCTATCACGGCCTGCGATGCGAGTCCGATGAATAATCCGTGCTCGACCACTCCTACTATGCTGTCCAAGCGGCTTTGCAGCTCCGGCGGCGATGCGATGGGACCGAAAGCGCAGTCCAAGATGTAATGTCCGCCATCGGTGAGGAAGCTCTCGCCATTCGAACGCAGACGAAGGGTTGGATTGGCCCCCAATCGATCCAACCTCTTTGCGGTTGACTCCCAACCAAACGGGACCACCTCAACGGGTATCGCCACACGGCTGCCGAGCTGGTGAACTTCTTTGGTTTCATCCGCGACAATAACCAGCCGCGAGCTCGCGTACGCCACAATCTTTTCGCGTAGCAGGTTTCCTCCCCCGCCTTTGATCAGATTGAGCGTGCCGATTTCAACCTCATCCGCGCCATCGACGGTCACATCAATGCGCGGATGCTCGCTCAGCGTGGACAAGGGAATCCCCACTCTGCGGCTCTGCGCGGCAGTTTCCTCCGAGGTGGGAATACCGACGATCCGCAGGCCTCCCCTGACGCGTTTTCCGATAGAGTCCACTGCCAGGGCCGCAGTTGTTCCCGAACCCAACCCCACAACCATCCCGTTTTCCAACTGCTTGACCGCCGAATCGGCAGCCGCTTTTTTGAACCGGTCTATAGCAGTTTCACCCATTCCTCGATGCTACTCTGTTCTTGTGCCGGATCCATCCACGATGAAGACGACTATCCTGCTCTTGGTTTCCGATCCAATTGTGCGTTCCGTCGTTCAGGAGAAATTGGAACGCGAAGGATATGTCGTTCGGGCGACTGGCGATCTCGGGAAAGCGGTAGACCGGTTGAAAGAGTGCAGACCCGATCTGTTGATTACCCGCACGTATGTGCAGGGATTGCCGGGGCATGATGCAGCCAAGTATCTGCAAACGAAATGCCCAGGTATGCGAGTTCTGATCCTGGGCGGCTTTCTCGATGACGATCGCCTTCACAATAGAGAGTTCGCTTGAAGGATATGCGATCTTCCCGAAACCGTATACTGCGGAGGAAATGCTTAATAAAGTGAAGGAAGTCCTGAATAAGAGTCGCGGCTGAGCTTGCGAATGAAATTTCGGGCAGCATCCCAGTCGGCGACAATCGGATTAACCAATAATGCCAGAACCGCTAGATCGGCCGATTTTTTCAGGGCGGCTTGAATCACCAGGCGCTCGTACGTTTTGACCGAGATTGTGAGACCGCGGACGGACTCCGGCAAAGGTCCAATGGGGATGGGACGAATGCCGGATTTATCAGCTAGACACGGAACTTCAACGACATCCTCGGGCTCGAGATCGTCGATGGCCCCGTGATTCGGGGTATTCAGGATCAGTCGCGAGGGTTCGGAGTTGCACAGGGCGCGAATGGCTTCAACAGCAATCCGGTGATATCCGGTAACGCCTTCAAAGGGATCCCAATCCACTTCAGGCTGCCCGAACGCAGACTCGGCAAGCCCCTCCAGACGCATATAGCTGGCGTTTCTTCGATTGAGATAGGCCCGGTAAACTTCGAGCGCTACGGGAACATCGTTCTTTTTGACATGGGATTCCAGATCCGCCGCGACCCTTTGGTTCAGAGTGACCAATTCCTCCCCACGCGTCGCGCCTGCGGCTCCCTGATTTTTTTGTGCGGTCCGCCGGCGATAGTAGAAGAATAAATATTCGCTGGGGATCAGACCCAGTGAACGAATGAGCGACGGTGAGATCAACTCCGCCGGGTACAGGCCACCGAGCAGGGCATCGTCATTCAGAACCCGCTCTGTCACATCCTCACCACGTAATCGCACGGTTTGCACCCACCCCAGATGGTTGAGCCCAAAGTAGTGGCAGTCGAGGTCTTCGAGTGGCTCTCCCAGACCGACGGCAATGCGCAAAAACAGTTCCGCCGGGGTATCGCAAATCCCCACCACCCGCGCGCCGCTATTCGATGAAATAGCCTGAGTGATCAGTCCGGCGGGATTGGTAAAGTTGACGATCCACGCTTCGGGCGCGATGCGTTCCACAACTCGGGCCTGTTCAAGTATCACGGGCACGGTGCGGAGAGCCATGGCACACCCGGCGGGCCCGGTAGTCTCCTGACCCGCAAATCCGCACTCCAAGGCGAGGCGTTCATCCCGGGCCCTGGCTTCCATTCCCCCGACACGAACACAGCTAATCACAAACGATGAGTCCGCGACAGCATCCTCGATCCTAGATGCGGGAGCGATTGACGTTTTGGACCGTCCGTTAATAGCCCGGCCGAGAATTGCCATCAGTTCGGCTCGCCCCGGTTCCGGGTCGTAAAGCGCCAAACGTGAGATGCTCAGGTCCGATCGTGAAAGCCCATGGATCAGCAGAGGAGTGCGGAGACCGCAGCCGATCACCGCGATTTTCACGCCCTGTGGCCCATCTGCGATGCGCAGTCTCGAAGTTCTTCAAGATTAGGGAAACCGGCGACGCCTCCCAGCGCACGGGTCGAAAGCGCGCCACAAATATTCGCGATCTCAAGGCAGCGTTGCGGCCTTTCGCCGCGCAGCCAGGCATAGATGAAACCGGCGTTGAAGCAATCGCCCGCACCGGTTGTGTCCAGCGTTTGAACCGGGAAAGGATCCGCGAGGAATTCACGCTTGCGCCAGAGGAGCGCGGCGCCCTTTCCGCCAAGTTTCAGGCCCACTCCGCGAAGGCCCTTATCGCGAAGCGAATGAAGAATTTTATGCGTGCCGATTTCACCGGCGACCCATTCAGCCTCCCGCTCATTTGGGAAAAAAACATCACAATTCCGTAAAATATTCAGGCTTTCGGGCCGCGTCAGCCAACTCACGTGGGATTGAACGTCGATCGAGACACGACAGCGGCAATGCTGCAGACCCATGATGAGGGCCTCATCGAGCTTACTATCGAGCGCGCAGGCGAAGTGGACATGGTCCGCTTCCTGCATAGTTTTGAGCGTTTCCGGTTTGGTTAGCACCTTATGAAGGCTTCGGTTCGCTCCATAATAGCTAAAAAACGCTCGATCCTCGCGAGTGGAGACGCTGACGGTCAGCCCCGTGGGCTCGCGCTTGTGAAAGGCGAGGCCGGTACAGTTAACCCCGAAGGAATTCAGGCGTTTAATGAGCCAACCACCATCTTCTTTTCCAACTGCGCCGAGCACCGAGACCCGAATACCCAATTTGGCCAGCCCACATGCCGTGATCGCAGCGCCTCCGCCTACTTCCCGGCGGAACTTGCGGGCAAAAGACTCCTCACCCAATTTCGGCAACTCTTGAAATTCGCTCAGGATTTCATCTACAAAAAACTCGCCGATCACGACCACGCTCGGGCTTGGTGTTTGTTTTTTCGCCAACCTTCAGGGATAGCACGTAAATCGCCAAAATTGGCGTGACAATTGCAAGAGGTTCTTTGCAGTTCTCCGACGCGAAAGCGCTCGGTCCCCGAATGGGACACACGATCGTCAGTGTTGCTTATCCTTTAACCGAGGTTGGTCCGGACGCAGTAGGGGGGTCAGAACAGATCCTGACATTACTGGATCGCGCCATTACCAGGGCCGGGCATCGTTCGCTTGTAATCGCAGCCGAAGGGTCTCAGGTCGAGGGTACCTTGATCGCATCCCCCAGCGCGAGGGGAACGCTCAATGACGGCCAGCGCCAATGGGCCCAAAAGGTTCACAGCCGGTTGCTACGGGAGACCTTAGCCAGATTTCCCGTGGATTTAGTTCACATGCATAGCTTAGATTTTCATCGGTATGTACCGGCCGGCGATGTCCCAGTTTTGGCTACTCTGCATCTCCCCCCGGACTGGTATCCACGGACTATCTTCAAACTGAAGCGGCCGAATTTCTACCTAAATTGCGTCTCGTCATCGCAGCGCCGGGCCTGTCCGCGAGTAGGACCATCGCTGCTTGCGATTCCTAATGGAATCGATGTGGCACGGTTCGGAGGCCCCATCATGAAGCGCAATTATGCACTGGCCATGGGAAGAATTTGCCCTGAAAAGGGATTCCACTTCGCCCTGGACGCTGCCCGGAAGGCAGGCGTCGAGTTGCTTCTGGCTGGGGAGACCTTCCCATATACAGCGCATCTCGAGTACTTTCGGAGCCAGATCGTTCCGCGGCTGGATAAGAAACGCCGGTTCATCGGCCCTGTAGGATTCGCTCGAAAGAAGCGATTAATGGCAGAGGCGAAGTGTCTGCTGATACCGAGCACCGTGGCGGAGACCAGTTCCCTGGTGGCCATGGAGGCTTTGGCTTCCGGGACGCCGGTAATTGCATTTCGATATGGGGCTTTGCCGGAAATTGTTGAGGATGGACGCACAGGATACCTGGTATCCAACGCCAAGCAGATGGCGGACAGGATCGCGAAAGTGGAAAAATTAGATCCCGAGGTATGCCGTAACGTTGCCCGAGTCCGCTTTACGATGGACAAAATGGTGCAACGTTACTTCGAAACATACGAGACAATTATTTCGAATACGGCCAGCGAAAAATGTCCAGTGGGTACCCAGACTTCATGGCTCGTGAACTGGTGAGCTGAACACGGTTCACGAGCCCTTCGCAAATCTTGCTACTTGCGTTTCGCCGACTCCCTAGGCTGGGACTCGCGATCAGAGCCTTGGCCGTCGGCTGATCCATCGGTTGCAACTCGGGCTCCCGACTTCTCGGATGCGAATTCCTGAAATGCGGGAGCATTCACGTATTCCCATTCGCCGCCTTCATTCCAAGGCCCTCGATAATCGGCGTCGCCATTCTCGCCTGTTCCCGTTGAATCGTTGAAATATTGATTCACTAACTCCGGCGTCGGCGGGATGGCGCCGATGGAAAACGTCGGCTTACCCATGCTTTCGAGAGCCGCGGTAAACGCCTTCATATGCGTGATCTCGCGGGTCATTAGAAACTGGAGAGCATCAATTGTGCCGCGATCGTCCGAAAAGTCGATCAAGCGTTCATAAACGATTTTTGCCCGGGCTTCCGCCGCAATATTGCTGCGGAGATCGACGTCTAGTTCGCCTGTGATCTTCAAATAATCCGCCGTCCAGGCATCGCCCATAGAATTGAAGAGACTCACGCCGCCGCCCCCTGCGATCGCAATAAGCGGATCGGCGTGCGCTGCGTCGCGATTCGTCTTAAGGGGCTTCAAGTGCATACGCGCGAGCGTCCCTACGATTTCCAAATGACTCAGCTCCTCGGTGCCGATATCCATGAGCAGGTCCTTTCGTGCAGGATCATCGCAGTTGAGACCCTGAATAGAATACTGCATGGCCGCAGCGAGCTCGCCATTCGCGCCGCCGAATTGCTCCAGCAGCATGTTGCCAAACCGCGGATCGGGATCGCCGATGCGCACAGTGTACATGAGCTGCTTCACATGGTGATACATAGTTCAATCTCCAGTTCCAAGTTCGAGTGCCATTCGGTAGATGCGCCGTTGTCGCAGCCGTTACAGATTGTTTCGCGCATTTAGACGTGATCTGAATAACGGATCGGAGACAAAGTGCGAAGCTTCTCAGCCGCGGATTCCGGCGTAAGATCGCGCTGTGGTCCCGCCAGCAATTCATAACCCACCATGAATTTTTTAATCGATGCAGAGCGCAGGAGGGGAGGGTAATAGTGGGCGTGCAGGTGCCAGAAATCGTAGGGCTTCAGATCTGTTGGGCGTTGATGAAAGCCCATGGAATACGGAAACGACATTTCGAAAAGATTGTCGTATCTTATTGTAATCTGCCTCAAAATGTCGGCCAGCGCGGTACGTTCCGTTGGACTCAGCTCATCCCACCCAGTAGTGTGACGTTTCCCTATCACCAGGGTTTCGAACGGCCAGATCGCCCAAAACGGCACAACCACTATGAAGGATTCGTTTTCGCAAACCATTCGCTCCGATCCGCGTTCCAAAGCCAGATAGTCACACAAAAGACACGATCCGTTTTCCCGTTTATAAGCCGATTGAGCAGCAGTCTCCGCCACAACTTCATTGGGTGTGGTTTGATTTGCCCAGATCTGGCAATGCGGATGCGGATTACTAGCGCCCATCATCTCGCCGCGATTTTCGAAGATCTGCACGTTATCAATGAACGGAAGGTCGCCAAGCGCACGGTACTGTTCGCACCATGTATCGACGACGACTGTAATCGCGCCGACGTCCATCCGGGAGATGGTCAGGTCATGTCGCGGTGAAAAGCAGACGACCCGGCAAATGCCTCGCTCCGTTTGGGCCGACAAAAGTCCTTTTCGATCCAGGGAAGCGGCGGGGGTATCGGAGCGCAGGGCTGGAAAATCGTTATCAAAAACGAAGACGGCGCTGTATTCCGGATTTCGCTTATTACCTGCGCGCTTATTGCTCGGACACAGATAACATGCCGGATCGTAGGTCACAGCTGCCGGCGAAGTAGTGGTTTCAAGGCGCCCCTGCCACGGCCGCTCGAGCCGCTGGGGCGAGACCAGCGTCCACTCGCCCGTCAGTGGATTACGGCGCCGATGTGGATGCTTGCTCCAATCGATCATTGCGGCTTACTGCGCTCTTCGGCTGCGCCATTTTCAGCGGAGCAGATATAGATCGCGCAGTGCCGTCCAGTTGCATTGTCGTAGGCGCTGGCTACAGCCTTCGAAAATCGTTCGGCCTGAGACGCATCCACTAAATTGACCGTGCAGCCTCCAAATCCTCCGCCCGTCATTCGCGCTCCATGGATTCCGTCAGTTTCGAGCGCCAGTCTGACCATCAGATCGAGTTCCGGGCAGCTAACCTCGTAATCGTCGCGAAGGCTGGCATGCGAAGCCGCCATCAGCTCTCCAAAAGATTTCAAGTCTCCCCTGTGAAGGGCCGCACCTGCTTCAAGAACCCGCTGGTTTTCAGTAACAACGTGGCGGCAGCGCCGGTAAATTACTGGATCAAGCGAGTGTGCACATGGGACAAGATCCGCGACTGTTACATCGCGCAAAGAATGAACGTGAGGCAAGATCTTCGAGAGGACTTGGATACCTTGCTCGCACTGAGTTCGGCGTAGATTGTATTCATTGGCAGCCAATTCATGCCTGACCATGGTATTGCAAACGACGAGCTTTATGCCAGCAGGTAAGGGAACATAATTCATCTGAAGCGAGCGGCAATCCAGCAAGATCGCGTGTCCGGCTCGACCGTAACAGCACGCAAACTGATCCATGATGCCGCAACGGGCTCCCACAAATTCATTTTCCGCGCGTTGGCACAGCAGTGCGAGTTCAGTTAATTCCAAGGAGCGGCCGGAGTTCGTCAATAGGGCGAGTGCCGCAGCGATTTCAAGAGCCGCCGATGAACTGAGGCCCGATCCAATCGGAATCGTGCTGTCGATACATAGATGCGCTCCTTTGAGCCGATATCCGGCGCGCTCCAGCATGACCGCGATACCCTGGATGTAATCGCTCCAAGCTTGGCGGGGGACCGGATTTTGTTCCTCCATATCGAATGCGAAAGTCTCGGCGAAGGTCGAGGAGTGGACCGTAATTTCCCGTGTTTCCTCGGGCGCAATGGATGCAATTGTGGCCAGGTCGATTGCAGCGGGCATCACAAACCCCTGGTTATAATCCGTGTGCTCGCCTATAAGATTGACTCGTCCGGGTGCGCGAAAAAGCCGGGGCTTGCTGCTGTAGGAAAAATCCAGGCACGACATCGTGGCGCAACCTAGATATAAATCTACTTCTTTTCCAATACACCAAGCAAGATGTTGATCGCAAAAACCTCAAGTTTATTGCAGAATGCGCACATTCTCTGTAACGCAAGGCGGTCTGCAAGGTCTAACTAGCGACAGGATTTGCAGGGCCGATCCCGGACGAAAGTATGACATCTGAATTGTGCCCACTCTTCGCGAGCTTCCTTCAAGCAGGATTTGAGTGCTCTACGCAAAAACTTGCAAGCGGGAAGCGATTAGATTTGGTGGCTTCGACCCAGCACGACCGGTTCGTGGAACAAGATTATGCGCGATTGAAGACTTTCGCAATGCGGACCGTACGAGAAGGCTTGCGATGGCACCTGATCGAGCCGGCCGCGGGAGTACGGGATTTTTCGTCGGTAATGCCTATGATTCAGGCGGCCCAACGGCAGGGAATACAGATCGTATGGGACCTGTTTCACTTCGGTTGGCCAGATCATCTCGATATTTTTACCTCGGAATGGGTAAAAGCCTTCACGGACTTAGCATTTGATTTCTGCCAAGTTCTTAGACGAGAAATGTCTGAGACGGCATATCTGGCGCCGGTGAATGAGATCTCATTTGTCGCCTGGGCCGGCGGCGATGTAGCTTACATCAATCCATTCTGCAGAGGTCGTGGCCCAGAACTCAAAAAACAACTCGTTCGAGCGGCAATCGGCGCCTCGGAGGCGATCCGGAGCGAGTTGCCGCAGGCCCGATTAGTTTCGCCCGAACCGGTGATTCACATTGTGGGTAATCCCGCACGCCCAGGCGACCTCCGCGACGCGGAAGCCTACCGTCTATCTATGTTCGAAGCCTGGGACATGATTAGCGGACGGATATCTCCCGAACTCGGCGGCAAGGAATCCTACCTAGATATCATTGGCGTGAATTACTACGATCGCAATCAATGGTGGAACTTCGGCGCGACCATACAGCGGGGCGATTCCAAATATCGGCCTTTCCATCTAATTCTCGAAGAAGTATACGAACGCTATCGTCGCCCCATGTTCGTTTCGGAAACCGGGGCTGAGAACGAGGCCCGGCCTGGTTGGTTCGATTATATATTTGGGGAAGTCCAAAAGGCGATTCGCGCCGGGATTCCGATGCATGGAATCTGTCTTTATCCTATTTTGAATCATCCGGGATGGGATGACGATCGTCATTGCTACAACGGACTGTGGGATTACGCTCGCCCCGACGGCTCACGGGAAAATTATGGACCGCTGGCTGAAGAAATTAAGAAGTGCCTGAATACACGGAGTAAACTTTATGAACCCCAGGAACAGACATTCTGAACGTCCTGATTTGATTTGTCTATCTCATCTTCGCTGGAAATTTGTTTTTCAACGTCCCCAGCATCTGATGAGCCGCTTTGCCCGAGAACGCCGTGTATATTTCGTGGAGGAACCAATCTTCGAGACTCTTCCCTCAGCGGAGCTGCGCAGAGAGATTTGCCCCCGGAGTGGTGTCTGCGTGCTTACACCTCATTTGCCGGAAGAGTCCCGCTCAGCATCTAACCGAATCGTGGCTGCCCTCTTGCGGGCATTTCTTCGCCAAGAGCGAATCCGGAATTATATCGCGTGGTTTTACACTCCTATGGCGCTCGACTTTTCCGTTAAATGTCTCGCGCCTAAAGTTGTCGTCTACGATTGCATGGATGAGCTTTCGCTCTTTCGCGGCGCGCCGCCGGAGCTGTGTGCGAACGAAAATAAGCTTCTGAGAATGGCCGATTTGGTGTTCACAGGCGGCGTAAGTCTTTTTGAGGCGAAACGCTCCCGCCATTCCCACGTATATGCGTTCCCAAGTGGAGTCGATGTCGCTCATTTTGGACAAGCCCGTTCTCTAATGACGCCGGAAGAGTCTCAACAGGAGATTCCACATCCCCGTCTCGGATATGCCGGAGTAATTGACGAGCGCTTGGATTTGGCTCTCCTGCGCGAAGTCGCCCAGCGCCGTCCGGAGTGGCAGCTAATCATGGTGGGACCGGTCGTCAAAATCGATCCATCCACGTTACCCCGCGAAGCGAATATCCATTGGCTCGGGATGAAGAGCTACGATAGTTTGCCCAAGTTCTTCGCCGGATGGGACGTGGCGATGATGCCATTCGCGCTCAACGATGCGACCCGCTTCATCAGTCCGACTAAAACGCCGGAGTATCTTGCAGCGGGTCTTCCGGTGGTCTCTACCGGCATCCGCGATGTAATTAAGCCTTATGGCGAGCTTGGCCTGGCGCGGATTGCCTACAACCCCGATGAATTTGTGAGCGCCGTCGAGCAAGCCTTAATGTATGGGATGAGTCTTAAATGGCGGGAACGCGCGGATGCATTCTTAGAAACGCTGTCTTGGGAAGATACCTGGTCCGCGATGAACAGCCTTATAAACAATCTTTTGGAACCCAGGGCATCCCGCAAAGGGATGGCGGCCGCTAGCGTTTCAGGAGTCAAGATTTCGCGCCGGGAGGCCGCCGGTGTTTGATTTCCTGGTGGTCGGAGCGGGATTCGCGGGATCGGTAGTGGCCTCGCAAATGGCGCGCAACTTCGGCAAGAAGGTGATGCTGGTCGATCGCCGGCCGCACATAGGGGGGAATGCCTACGATCATTACAATGAGGCGGGTCTTTTGGCTCACAAGTATGGTCCGCACATATTCCACACCAACTCGCGCGATGTCCTTGATTATCTGTCGAATTTCACCCAATGGCGGCCGTATGAGCATCGGGTGCTTGCCCAGGTAGGAAAGGAACTCGTCCCCATTCCCATCAATCTGGACACGGTCAACCGGCTGTATGGGCTTAATCTCGAAAGTCATCAGCTCGAGCAGTACTTTGAAGCGGTAGCAGAGAAGCCCTCGTCAGTCCGTACGGCGGAAGATGTGGTCGTGAGCCGCGTGGGACGGGATCTGTACGAGAAAATGTTTCGCGGTTACACGCGAAAACAGTGGGGGCTCGATCCTTCAGATCTCGATGCGTCGGTTACGGCGCGCATTCCGGTCCGAACCAATCGCGATGACCGCTACTTCACCGATACGTACCAGGTTATGCCTTTGCATGGCTTCACGCGACTGTTCGAGAATATGCTCGATCATCAGAACATTACGATGGTCCTAAACGCCGACTATCGGGATATCGTCAACTACGTTCGATATAACGAAATGGTGTACTCGGGTCCAATAGATGAATTCTTCGATTACCGGTATGGGAAGCTGCCGTACCGGTCTCTCGAATTCCGGCATGAGACCTTAGACCTTGAACAACTACAGCCAGTTGCCGTTATTAATTATCCAAACGAACACGCTTATACGCGTGTTACCGAATTTAAGCATCTAACCGGGCAGGCTCATTCCAAGACGAGTATAGTCTATGAATACCCGCGCGACGGGGGCGACCCTTATTATCCGGTCCCGCGCCCGGAGAATGCGGTCCTCTATAAACAATATGAGGCGCTGGCATCATCCCGTCCAGATACTCACTTTGTCGGTCGTCTAGCGACGTATAAGTACTACAACATGGATCAAGTGGTCGCGCAGGCATTGACACTTTGTGCCAAACTATCTGGAGCTACAAGAGGCGAACTGGTTCGTAAACCACTGGTGAACGTGACTTCTGGGGAGACGCTCACTTCAAGAGCGAATTAATTTCCCGAATGAGGCTGGGAGCAAATTTGAGGCGCCGGTCATAGGTCATTAGGCCATTCACTTCTTGTTCCACATCATATAGCTGCGTATAGCAGATTCCAGTAATCGCTCGAATCGAAGCGATGGCTTCATACAATCCCCGCATGCGCTTCAGAGCATCTTCAGGGGTTCGCTCCACACCTGAATAGCTCCACGAATTTTCGGGAACTTTGGCGAGGTCCTCCGGAAGTATATAGCCGATACCGCCGAACTCAGACAAGAATATAGGCGAGCCATTGTACCCGTATCCTGGCGCTAGATACATTTTCCCATAGAGCGGCAAGGGCACTCCGCTCCGCGCGATGTTCTCGAAGCGGCGATGCAATTCCTCGCCGGTACGGGTGTAGTCGTGGATAGCGAAAAGATCTGTGTGATCGGTGTGCTCCCAGCCGTCATTGTCGATAACCAGTCTCTCGGCGTCAAGAGATTTGGTCAGATAGTAGAGGGCCTTGAGATGCGCTACCTGGCTCTTATCGGAAAGGTTGGGCACACCCCAACTCTCATTAACAGGGACCCATATGATAATAGAAGGGTGATTGTAGTCCCGGTTGACGACCTCAATCCACTCGCGCGTTATCCGAGCAACAGCTTCGGTATCGAAGAGATAAGCGTTAGCCATCTCGCCGGACACAAGTAAGCCAAGGTGATCGGCCCAATAAAGATAACGTGGATCTTCGACCTTCTGGTGCTTGCGGATTCCGTTAAATCCAAGCTCTTTGGCCATGCGGATATCGGCCTGTATCGCTTCATCGCTGGGCGGCGTAAGATTTGATTCGGGCCAATAGCCTTGATCGAGCACGGTTTTTAAATAAATAGGATTACCGTTGAGCAGCACCTTGCCGTCCTGAGTCGCGATCGAGCGGAACCCGAAATAACTTTCCGTCGCATCCAGCATCCCGTCTGGACCGTGAAGCTCGAATCGGACGTTATATAAGTACGGCGTATCGGGCGACCAGAGGATCGGTTCCGCTACGCTTGCAGACAATACCGTGTGAGGACCCGAGGCCAGGCTCATGCCGGAAGCGATCGTGCGCACTCCCTCTTGAATTGTGGCCGTAACGAATTGTGAATGGCCTGGCGCTATGATTTTAGCTTCGAAGATGATCGAGCCATCGATCCGCGGCGTTATGCGTACGCACTCTAAATAACTTGTGGCGACTGGCTCTAGCCAGACAGTCTGCCAGATACCGGTAGTACGCGCATAAAAAATGCTAACCGGTTTTTCTTCCCAATACTGTTTCCCGCGAGGGATGTACCGATCGGTGGGAGGATCTTCGGCACGAACCGCGATCAAATTTCGACCTTTACGGAGCTTGTCCGTAATATCGCAGTGAAACGGAGTGTGTCCTCCCTCGTGTAAGGCTACAACGATCCCGTTAATCCAGACCGTAGCTCGATAGTCGACCGCACCGAAATTAAGCAAGACTCGTCTTCCCGACCACTTGCGCGGTACGTGGAACTCCCGGCGATACCACACACACGAATGCAAGGAACAGTCGCCAATCCCACTTTTCGATGACTCAAACGAGAATGGCACAAGGATGCGTTGGGGAAATTTTTCCTTGGTGAGGAACCATCGCTCCGCTAATCCAATATTGTGATCGTCGATACGAAAATCCCAAATACCATTAAGATTTAACCACTCTGGCCGACGAAATTGAGGTCGGGGATATTCGGGCCGCGGAACCTCAGCCGAGCCCTCGCTCGATTTGGGTCCGGTTCGGGCGGGCGCCGCAGGCTTCTGAAGGGAAGTTGACACGATATAAGTTTACGGATTTCGAGTAGTGCTGGGAAGAATGCACTCTTCAGGTTTTTTATCGTCCCGGAGGCCCAGAAAGACTGGCTGCCGAAGTTTGTTGTCGGCCGTCCATTCCTGAAAAGCGATTTGAGCGACCAGCTTTGGCGTTAAGTAAGTGATATGCTTCCCCCGCGGGGCCTTGGCGAAGGCGGAATCGGTACGCACTAAGGGTTGGAACATGCGAAACAGTTTTGCCAATAATTCCTGCGTGAAGCCGGTCCCAACCTTTCCGATGAATTGGAACTCGCCCAGCGAGTACGCGCCCAGCAAGAGAGCCCCGAAATGGCGACGAGAGCCGGTGGGAGCGGTGTATCCTGCAATCACAAATTCTTCTTCCTGGTGCACCTTGACCTTGAGCCAGAGGGTTGAACGCCCCTCCACATAAGGCGCCGATTCATCTTTTGCAACGATGCCTTCATAGTGCTTCTGTTTGGCGAGCCTGTAAGCCTTAAATCCATCTTTGTCCAGACTGCGGGTAGGAAATATGGTGACGCCTTTCGGCACGACTCCTTCCAATGCTAAACGGCGGGCGGATAGGGGTTGACGGCGCAAATCGCGACCGTTTAAATAGAGACAGTCAAATACCGCGTACACAGGTTCAGACTTCAGATTTTGCAGAAACTGAAAATGAGAAATGCCCAGGCGGTCGAATGCGACGACTTCTCCATCGAGCAGCACGGTTTCAGCCCCGAGAGCTGCTACAGCGCGGGCGATGGCTGGAAAAGTCGTAGTGCGGTCCTTCGCGTTGCGCGATCTCAACGTTACGCGATCACCCTCTTTGTAGGCAAGAATGCGATAGCCGTCGTATTTCTCCTCATATTCCCAACCAGGTTTATGGAAGGGTTCTCGCACGAGGGTTGCCAACATCGGTTTCACTGAAAACGGAATCCGCTGGTTCGGCTTCACGGATTCTGCGGATCACCCTTGGCCGCTTTTTCCACATTTCCATGGTTCGCCTCGGCGATATCGACCAGCAGTTTCTTGGACCGGACGGATCGAGGCAATTCGGCGGTAATATCTTTGGTGGATGCATACCGATCCCGGTGTTTGATTAGGAGCCATGCGGATCGGGCCGATTCGCCTGATTTCGAACCACGGGTTCTGACCAGCACCCACGATCCCCGCAGCTTACTTCCTGACAACGTGAATTTGAGTTCTCCTTTTTCCAGACTATTTTCCACATTCTCAACTTCCGGCTTCCAGACACCCCGATCCCAAAGCATCACGGTCCCCCCGCCATATTCGCCTTCGGGTATGATGCCCTCGAAGCCTCCATATTCGAGGGGATGATCCTCGGTTTGCATGGCCAGGCGCTTTACTGAAGGATCGAGTGAAGGCCCTTTCGGTATCGCCCATGAAAGAAGCAGCCCTCCCCATTCAAGACGGAAATCGTAGTGGAGGTGACTAGCCTGATGCTTTTGAACCACGAACATCCCCCCCATTCGCCTGGGGCTTTGCCGGGACGCCTTTCGGTTCAGGGGTGGTCTTGAAGTCCCGTTTACGCTGGTATTCTTTAAGGCTCACATTAACTACAGCTCAATTAGACGAAGTGGCCTTTTGAACTTTAACTTGGAGTTCATTCACCACCTGGCGCGTATTCGGGACAGTCGAGGCCACACTCGCGGCGCGGGCGCGCATCGAAGGCGAAGCAACATCGCCGGTCAAGGTGACGACGCCGTTTTTAACATCATATTTTACGCTCTTATCGAGCCCATTCTGGATGAGAGCGGCGTGCAGATTTTCTCCGATTCCCTTGTCCAAATCCGAGTTGACGGTTTTAGTAGTACCCTCTGCTCCTGGCGGGAGTACTGCAATCTGGTTCGATACAACCTGACCGCCAGCCATGGACTTTGCGATAGATTCAGCTTGTGACTTGTCGCTATCGGTCGCGACATGCCCTCCCAGGGTGACTACGCCCTTATCGCGATCCTGATCCACGGAAACGTCTTTGAAGCCCGCCTGATCAAGTGATTTGTGGATGGCATCGCTGACATCCGGCGACTTAGGGGAGGGCCCTGAACACCCTACCGTAACGATGATTGCCAACACCGCGGTCGGTATTAGGCATAGTACTGATATTTTCATAATTTTCTCCTGACGATCGACACTCTTCCTATTCTCATGCACGATAAGGACCATTTTCCAGATCGAGAGTGTGGAGATAATAAGAAGTGACCATTGATGAAACCATACAACATCTGAATCAGCTCACCGAAACCTGCAAGGATGGGGAGCTGGGTTATCGCACGGCTTCCGAACATGTACGGAATACCGAGCTCGAAACCATTTTCGCCGGTTATGCTAAACAGCGCGGCGAGTTCGCGCGACAATTGCAGGCCGAAGTCGTGCGTCTTGGCGGCCAATCCACCGACTCAAGCACGTTGACCGGGGCCATGTTCCGCGGCTGGATGAATTTGAAGTCTAGCTTGACAGGTGGCGACGGAGCCGCAATCATCGCGGCATGCGAGACCGGAGAAGAGAATGCCGTGGGCGCCTACGAGCTGGTCGCCAGCCTGGATATTTCAGGACAGACCCGATCGCTGATCGAAAATCAGCGGCACAAAATAAAAGAGGCCCACGCGCGGATACTGCGTCTGAAGGAAGAAACATCCCACGCCGATTATCAAAAGAACGAAGACGCGCGGCAAGGTTAAGGCCCGATTAAGGTGCACCGCCGCTCGAAACAAACCGATTCACCGCGCCGTCTTGTAGTTTGGAGGGTTAAATGATAACCAGAAGAATTCCAGCAATCCTGTCGGGTCTAGCAATTGTAATAGGCACGGTGTCTGCCCAAGCTCCACCGCCTCCGCCTCCAGCCCTGATGCCGCCGGGCGCGCTCGACCAACTGGTTGCCAGAATCGCACTCTACCCGGACCCCCTGCTGGCGCAGGTTCTCGCAGCCGCGACGTTTCCCGACCAGATTCCGGATGCGGCCCGATGGGCGGATCAGCACCATTATTTGACGGGACAAGCCCTGGCCAATGCCATCCAGTCGGATCAACTACCTTGGGATCCCAGCGTGCAAGCGCTGCTTCCCTTCCCGTCCGTCCTCGAAATGATGGCTTCGGACATGAACTGGACAACTCAACTTGGAAACGCATTTATGACACAGCAGCAGGACGTAATGGATGCTGTGCAGAGAGAGCGCAGGAAAGCCAAGGATTTCGGGTACCTGAGAAGTAATCCGCAGATCGTGGTGAGCGGCGGACCTTACATCTCGATTACACCGGTAAATCCGGATTATATCCCGGTGCCGTATTACAACCCTGGAGTAGTTTTCGTCGCCCCGCGGCCTGGATTTTTCGTGGGCGGAGCGATCAATTTCGGCTTCGGCGTGACCCTAGGCGGCTTCTTCCGGCCATGGGGCTGGGGCGGCGACCGTTTCGACTGGGGAGCACATCGGGTGTTCATTAATAACGCACCCTGGGGGCGCACCTGGGCCAATCGAGGCGTCTACGTTCATCCCTACGAAGGCTTCCGGCGATACGGACCGGGCGAACGGGTTCCGGAGCGGCACGAGTTGCATCAACGTTCAGAGCGCGAACGCGCCTATCCCCGCGAGGGTCACCGTGGCGAAGAAGAGCACCACGAACGCTAGCTAGTACTATTGAACCGTAAAACCGCTCAACACCCTTGACTTTGCCGGGTCGTAGCTGCATAGTAGGTCAGCGCTGATCGGCGGCTAACACAAGGGATTTGATGAAGACGGCTATGGCGGGCTTCGGAACGTTCGTGCTCGTGATAGCCGGGCATCTAAGTGCGCTCGCGCAAGACGCTTCGATGGCCTCGCCTCCCGCCGAGATAGCCGGAGATTCAACTCTCGTAACCCCCGCGGTGGTCGTTCCCGCAACTGGGGATCAACCCATTTACACTTCGCTCAACCTGAAACAAAAATGGCTATATTCCATGGAGGAAATTTTCGGCCCGGCACGATTGGCGGCCTACGCTGTGCACGCGGGCATCGATCAGATGAACGACACGCCCAAACAATGGGGCACCTCTGGCGATTCCCTGGCAGTGCGTCTTACAGACACCTTTGGCGATAGTTTACTAAGGCACAACGTCGAATTTGCGATACGAGCGTTGGACCACGAAGACCCTCGTTATTTTCGATCTGGTCAACATGGCGCTTGGAACCGCACCAAGTACGCCGTCGTCCATACTTTTGCGGTTCGAAAAGACGATGGCTCCTTGATGCCGGCTTATAGCCTCCTGTTGACCGACTATGGGATGCCCTTCGTCGTGCGGGAGTGGCGGCCGCAGCGGTTCCGGACTATGGATGGAATGCAGGCCGGCACGTTGGGCATTGGTATCGCCATGGGATCGAATATCTTCAGCGAGTTTTGGCCGGATTTGAAGAAGAAACTCCCCAAATTATCTTTTATCCAACAGCGCTGATGGAAGTGTCAGGTCAGGCGTCTGACTCTTTCTTGAATGGCGCGCTCGCCGATTGCCGACCTCCTCGAACCGAACCAGGACATGCATGCCCGCCGGATCGCCGGAGACCGTGGCGCGCTCCCGCGCTCATGCGATCAGTTCCAGCCGCCGCGCGAGCGACATCGACACTCCCGCAGGAAACTGACGACGCAGCGCCGCGGTTCCTGCCGGATGGACATTATGGGGATGCCCACAAGTGGACTGACTCATATTATCAGAAGTGGATCTTTCGGCTAACCACTTTAACGATTACAGTAAAGCTAGGATGCAACCATTTACACCGACGGACCGAACCCAGGTGAAGCGCATGCCCAAGCGCGGGGTCTACGATAGAGCGCAGGTCTACTCCATCCTCGACGAAGGTTTCGTTTGCCACGTGGCGTTCGCCATCGATGGACAGCCCTACGCGATTCCCACGGGCTACGCGCGCTCCGGAGATCAAATCTATATCCACGGATCGGCGGCGAGCCGGATGCTACGCGGTCTCGGCCAAGGACCGGAAGTGTGTGTTACGGTAACGCTAATCGACGGATTCGTGCTGGCGCGTTCGGCGTTTCACCACTCCATGAATTATCGATCCGTAATGGTGCTCGGCCAGGCGCGGCTGGTCGCCGATCCGGATGAAAAGTGCGAGGCGCTGCACTGCTTCACAAACCACATTCTTCCCGGCCGCTGGGAAGAGGTTCGCAAACCCACGCCACAGGAGTTGAAGGCCACCACCGTACTGGCCCTGCCGCTCGAGGAGGTGTCGGCGAAGGTGCGCATCGGTCCACCGGTCGACGATGAAGACGATTATTCCCTACCCGTCTGGGCAGGCGTAGTTCCGCTGCGATTCCGGTTAGGTGAGACCATCGCCGACGAACGTGTGCCTTTCGGCGTTCCAGCGCTCGATACCGAAAGGTTCCCCAGAAACATCTGGTAGCCTGGAGCGATGAGGCGGTTCGCGGCATCCGTATTCGTACTGGTATGCACGATAATAATCGGCTGCTATGCCGGCGGCAGGACGGGACCCGCCGTCGGTTCCAAAGTTCCGGATTTTGAAGCCTCCGACCAGAACGGAGTGCGCCATTCGCTCCCGTCTCTAATGGGGCCTAACGGGGCGATGCTGGTCTTCATCCGTTCCGCCGACTGGTGACCCTATTGCAAAACCCAGCTGGTCGAGCTGGAACGGAGCCTACCTGAAATCCAGAAGCTCGGGTTGCGGTTGGCGGCCATAAGCTACGATAGCCCGGCGATTCTGAAGAGCTTTGCCGATCGGCAGCACATCACCTTTACTCTCCTTTCCGATCCTGGCTCGAAGATCATCCGCGCTTTCGGCATTCTCAATAAAACTGCCAAAGGGCCGTCCTTTGGAATCCCCTACCCGGGCACTTATCTCCTCGATACCAAGGACATTGTAGTCGAGAAATATTTTGAAGATGACTACACCCAGCGCGATGCTGCCTCCGGCATTCTCGCGAAAAAGTTCGGCGCAGGCCTCGGCGTGGCGCATTCGAATCTGGAGGCCAAGCACCTGCGTCTTTCGGCATCGGCCGGAGACGAAACGGTCCACGTTGGCCTGCGCGTTCCGTTGGCGCTCGACATCGATATTCCGAGTGGGTTTCACGTGTATGCGCCTGGCGTTCAGGGATACATTCCGATTGATCTGGCCATTTCTGAATCGAGTGCATTCGCAGCACACCCGGCCATTTATCCGCCCTCAAAAATTCTCCGCCTTGAGGCCATCAACGAGAGCGTTCCGGTATATACAGGCCATATCCACGTGCTGCGCGAGATCACCATTGGAAAGAACGCCAAGCCTGGCGAGCTGATGGTCGCCGGGGCCTTCCGGTACCAGGCGTGCGACGATAAAGAATGTTTCCCTCCGGAAACGGTGCCGCTGAAGTGGGACCTGCGTATCGAAGCGCTCGATCGCCAGCGAGCCCCATCCGAGATTCAGCACAAATAGGAATTAGGGCGCAGCTTTTACGCTGACGCGCTTTTCATCAACTCGAAAAGTTTGATTACGGTGCGCCAATTCCTCGCCGTGCTGGTTGTGGCAAGCTTTGAATCGAAATAGGCGTTGGTGAGTTTGGTTCGCCCCATCCCATTCGGGAGGCGGAGGTAAATCTCTCGGTTTACGACAGCGAATGCATCGGGGCGCGATCGATCGGGATCGAGATCTTCGACGTTTTCCTTCGTCGGAAGGCTCGCAAGGAAGTAGACGTGAAGCGTGTTCTCGTCCGCTCCCGCCTTGACGAACGGGTTTTGTAGGATGGCCTCGCCAAGTTCCGTAGCCGTCCGCAACACGACCGGAGTCCCGTAGCCGAAGCTCTCTGCAATTTGAGTTGCGATTCTACCGGGAAGCTTTTCAACCGCGTTGTTGCGCGCCCTGAAAATGACGTTGCCGCTCTGGATATAGGTCCGTACATCTATGCATCCGGCATCCTCAAAAATTTTGGCGAGATGCTTCATAGGCAGCATATTTTTCCCGCCAACATTGATACCTCTCAGGAGCGCGAGCTGGATGGGCCAGGTCTTGGAGGGAGACACTTCTTCATTGTGCCCCACCATTCTTGAAGAAAAGCATTGACAAGTTTCTTATTTCCGCTATCATAGAAATATGACTGGGGCAAAACCAAAGAAGACGGCAGAACAGGTCGCCCGCTATGCGGACATGTTTTCCGCGATGGGGACCGAGCCTCGCCTCCGCATTATGCAACTCCTTCTCTCCGCTCATCCCGAGGGCCTTGTGGTGGGCGACATCCAGGCCGAGCTGGGTATTCCCAATTCCACCCTTTCGCATCATCTGGAAAAGCTCAAGAATGAGGACCTAGTCAAAGTGCGCCGGGAAAGCACGTTTCTTTGGTATACGGCGAACACCGAAGCTCTGGAGGAATTGCTCGGATTTCTGTACGCCGAATGCTGCACCCGCAACAAAGCTGTAAAACCCGAATCGATTATTCAAATTTGTAAGTAAAGGAGACACAAAATGGAAATCAAAGATATCGTGAAAGAAAAATATGGGCAGGCGGCTCTTCGTGCCAGGACAGGCGGCAGCTCATGTTGCGGCGCGGCGCCGCTATTGGACAGATGCTGCGATCCAATCACCTCGAATCTGTACGAAGCCAATCAAACCACGGGGTTGCCGCAGGAGGCTGTAAACGCGTCCCTCGGTTGCGGCAATCCGACCGCGCTCGCGCGCCTCAATCCCGGCGAAACGGTGCTCGATCTCGGCTCGGGCGGCGGCATCGACGTGCTGCTGTCGGCGAAGCGCGTAGGCCCAGAGGGGAAAGCCTACGGCCTGGATATGACCGACGAGATGCTCGCTCTCGCTCGCGAAAACCAGCGCAAAAGCGGAGTGGAAAATGTCGAGTTTCTAAAGGGCGAAATCGAAAATATTCCGCTGCCCGATAACTCCGTGGATGTGGTCATCTCGAATTGCGTGATTAATCTCTCGTCAGACAAAGACCGCGTTCTGCGCGAGACGTTCCGCGTACTCAAGCCCGGGGGCCGTTTCGCGGTTTCCGATGTGGTGGTCCGCGGCGACGTTCCGGCGGAAATTCGCCGCAGCATGGAATTGTGGGTCGGCTGTATCGCCGGGGCGCTCCGCGACAGCGAATATTCCGGTAAGCTGGCGAAGGCCGGTTTCGATTCGATCGATATTGAGCCGACCCGTATCTACGGCATCGAAGACGCCCGCCGGTTTCTGAGCGGAGAGGGCATCGACGTGGATGCGATCGCGCCGGCAGTTGAGGGGAAATTCATGAGCGCTTTTATCCGTGCCACCAAGCCTCAGAAAAACTGCTGCGCACCCACCTGCTGCACGGCGTGATAGTATGTTCTGAGCCCAAACTGGAGGTTTGAACATGCGCGCATTCGTAGTTACCCTTGCATTGACAATGACCGTAGCGGCGGTGGGCCAGCAGGCATCGTCGCAGCCGGACAAAACCTTTGCCTCGTCTTCAGATGTGCAAGCGCTTATAGCGAAAGCCAAAAGCGACCATAAAGAGGGACAACCCGTGGTCTCGGAGCCGATCCTGCGGCTCGCGCCGTACCGCGTGAATCTCGAATACCGCACAGCCGTGGCTCCTCCCGCTGTACACGAAAAGGAGGCGGAGCTATTTTACGTGATCGACGGCTCCGCGACCATGGTGACTGGCGGCAAGCTAGCCAACGAGAAACGGACCAACGCGGAGAACCTCTCCGGCACATCCATTGAGGGCGGGGATTCGCGGACCATCTCCAAGGGAGATTTCCTCATCGTTCCCGAAAACACGCCCCACGGGTTCAGCGCGATCAATGGGACGCTGATTCTGATGACATTCCACGTGCCGCGCCCCGTTCCCGCGCACTAACCACCCGGCTAAGTCGCCCACCTGTGAACCGGGCGCACACGTCGTCCACATGTAAGTGATTGCAAGTATCCAGGATCGGGTTGGCCTCTGCCGTGCCTGCTAGTTTGCCATCTATGAAAGTGCTTGCGCTCCTGGCGCTGATTGCGGCGGCGCCGCTGGCCGGATGCGGTGTCGCGGACGACGATGGTAACAGCCTTCAAGAGCTGAACGTCAATTCGCGATACACGGTGGAGAGCGTCCACGTGTCGGGATTGCGCCGCGTAAACATCAGCCGCCGGCTGCGCACAGCGTTGGATCAAGTGGTAGGGTCCAAGTATGACGATTCCAAGGTGAAAAGGCTGGCCGAGCGGATCAAGAACGAGCTTCGGGCGTCGGAGGTGATGGTCAATGTCAGCCGGGGCGTGGAACCCGATCATCTCGTCGTCAACTTCGATGTCAAGAGCATCGAACAGCCTTTCGATCTGAATGTGGCGAAATTTATGTACGACTCGAAAGAAGGCTGGACGGGAGACGGCAGCGCTACCACTAATTTCAAGGGCAACTCCTTCGTCTTCGGTCTGGTGAGCGATGCTGACTCGCTGATTGAGCGCTTCGCCGGTATTCGCGCGAGATTTGAACGCAAGCATGTGGGCGTCGACCGCGTGGGAGTCCGGTTCGAGTTCGACGACTTTCATGAGCAGTGGAATGCCGCAACGCTCCAGGCCGCTTCGCCCTCCGATATCTATACTTCCCGGCAAGTTTTCACGCCCGAGGCAACACTCGAGATCGCATCTCCGCTCGAAGTCAGCTTCGGCGCCAGCTTCGCGCGCTTCCGGATTCCCTATTCCGATGGGGAAGCTGCGGCGGCGAAAACCGAGTCCTCCAACGCGGTGGTAAGTTCTCTGCGCTACCACCGGCGTTGGGGGTCGGAAAATGACACGCAGGGTCAGGAGCTCACCGGATCTTATTCGATTCGAGCCTCGACCAATCTGCTCGAATCCGACGAGGTTTATACACGCCACTTCGCCAATGCTCGCTACCGGTACCGCCGCGCTCACAATATCGTAGAGATTGGGTTTCTGGCCGGCCTTCTGAATGGGCACGCACCGCTGTTCGACCGGTTCGTACTCGGCGATTCGACAACGCTGCGTGGCTGGAACAAATTCGACCTGGACCCCGTCGGCGGCTCGCGAGTGATTCACGGATCGATTGATTATCGTTACAAGTTCTTCCAGGTTTTCTACGACACAGGCGCGATATGGGACAATGCCCAGGGCCGCGAGGCTAAACAGTCCGTGGGGTACAGGTGTTAAAGCAGAAGGCTTCCAGCTCGCTGTAGCGTTCCCGATTCGCGCCGGCCATATCGAGCCGGTCCTTTACGCCGGGCTCAATTTTTGAAATGAATATCGCTCGGAGGCGCGTGAGAACCGTCAAATCGTGGTGGCTGATTTTGGCCTTCGTCTCCGGCTTCGCGCTGGCCATGGCGGCGGAAGAGCTGATTCTAAACTGGCACGACAATCGACTGGAGCTATCGGCGCCGCACGTACACTTCCTGGCAGGCAAGCCTCTGGAAGCGCTGCATAACGCGGCTCCCGTGCCATTCGATTTTCAGGTGACGCTTTGGTCGGGCAGTCACAATCACCTGTTCCAGCGCGTCGCCGATCGTTTCGTAGTTAGTTACGATGTCTGGCAGCAGGATTTTAAAGTCACTAAGCTGCAAGCTCCTGTAAAAGCCGCTGCTCATCTGACGGCCCACGCGGCGGAGACCTGGTGCCTTCAACAGATGTCGCTCGATTTGACCGGACTTCCTGATGTGGAACCATTCTGGGTTCGGCTGGAAATCAGGGCCGAAGATGGGAAGAACGGATCGTTGTTCGGGCGTGGGGACATCGGCGATTCGCGGGCTCAGCCTGACCAGGCTCATCGAAATTTTCAGCCGGCCTCCTCAATCGCAGCAGTCGCATTGGGGACCGTTCGACGCTGGTCCTTTAACCATCGACGAGTTGAAGCGGAACCATGGAAGAGGGTCGTAGAGTGGTATGTGGCCTCGATGAACCGGCTGCGTAACCGCCTGATCCTGGTCTTTCTCGCCGCTAGCCTTCTGCCGGTCAGTCTCACGCTATGGACCACACTCAGCCTGCTTGATCGCAGCCTGGAGCTTGCGCCGCTCAAGGAACTGGACGCAGTCTCGCCGATCGCTTGAAAAGACCGGCCGGGAACTGTACCTCGAAACGCGGGAGTCTTTGCGCAGAGATGCCGCGGAGGGGCGCATCGCGCCGCGACCTCTTGAAATCGGGTGAAGCGCAGGCGTTCCGAGATAGCGGCGCTCGCAGAACAATTCGAGCTGGCCGGCGATGAGGGCGACCGCCTGGATTATTACGTCCGCCGCGGGGAAGATGATACAGGTGTTCTCGCGGCCGATGGGCGTGCCTCTGAACGGACGTCACGCGCGAATACGCGGCAGCGCGACAGGCGCTCGAAAAATCGACGACGTACGATTTCCATCGAGGCTTCAGCCGAACGCTGCTATTGGTGGCAGCGGCGCTGTGGCTCGCATCGCTCGGCGCGCTGATCTACATGGCGCATCGCATTAGCCGGCCGGTACAACAGTTGACTGAAGGGTTAGGAAAGGTAGCGTCCGGAGATCTGGACGCGCGGGTGCCGGCGGGAGGGTCGAACGAAATTGGCGCGGCGCTCGAGGCTTTCAACCATATGGCGGATCAGCTCCAGCAAGCGCGGGAGCGGCTGATCCACGTCACGCGCTTAGCGAGCTGGCAGGCGCTGGCGCGGAAAATGGCGCATGAGGTGAAGAATTCGCTCACGCCCATCCGCCTGACCATGGAAGAGATCATCAGCCGGTCCGCTCAAATGGAGCCCGACGGCGCTTTCATGGAGCAGGCCGCGCAGATCGTGGTGGACGAAGTGCAGACGCTGGAGCGGCGTGTGCGGGCATTTTCGGAGTTTGCCGCGGAGCCGCCGGTGATGCCCGCCGAAATCGACGTGAATGCGCTAGTCGAGGAACGCATCTCATTTCTCAAGATCGGCGCATCCCGACAGTAATCTATAACCTGCGGCTAGCTCCGGAACGCCCCGGGCCGTTGCCGACCCGGACTCTGATCAAGGGCGTGCTTACGAATCTGCTGGAGAACGCGGCGGAAGCGGCGCGGCCCGGCGGCATAGTGCTGGTATCGACCTCGGTAGCGGCTTCGAAGCTGAACATAGACGTGCACGATTCCGGGCCGGGGCTGAGCATGCAGGCGCGCGTGAGCCTGTTCGAGCCTACGATTTCGTTCAAGAAGGGCGGCATGGGCCTGGGACTCTCGATTGCGCGGCGCAGCGCGCTGCTGTGCGGCGGAGATATTCAAACGCTCGAAGGCGAGCTGGGCGGCGCCGCGTTTCGAGTGGTGCTCGGAAGCATAGGACAGAATGGCGCAGAAGCGGCTCTTGATCGTCGATGACGAAGAGAATATCGGGCGCTCCCTGCGGCTGATCCTGGAACGCGAGGGTTACGCAGTAAGCGCCTGCCGGCTCCATCGCCGAAGCCAAAGCTCACTCGCAGCGGGCGGACGCCTATATGATTGACGTGCGCCTGCCCGATGGCAGCGGGATCGATCTGGTGCGCTGGCTGCGCGCGAACGATGTCGGCGCGCCGGTCTTGATGATCTCCGGGCATGGCACCATCGCCGACGCCGTCGAAGCCACTCGCGCCGGAGCTTTCGATTTCCTGGAAAAACCGCTGGGACGCGAAAAGGTGCTGCTATCGCTGAAGCACGTGCTGGAGGAATCGAAACTCCGCGAGGAAAACCGGCGTCTCCGCGAGATGGTGGGCGGAGCTCGTATGATCGGCGACAGTCGCCGCGTTCCAAAGGGTGCTGGAGCAAGCCACGATGGCGGCGCGGAGCGATGCGCGGGTGTTACTGGCGGGCGAATCGGGCACGGGCAAGGAACTGTTGGCGGCCCACATTCACGCGGAAAGCCCTTTTGCTGCCGGCCCGTTCGTGAAAGTAAACTGCGCGGCCATTCCGACCGAGCTGATCGAGAGCGAGCTGTTCGGCCATGAAAAGGGCGCGTTCACCGGGGCGACCTCCGCGAGGCGCGGAAAATTCGAGCTGGCCGATGGGGGCACGCTGTTTCTGGATGAAGTTGGCGATCTGCACGCCTCCTCGCAGGCCAAGCTGCTGCGCGTTTTACAGGAAGGCGAGTTTCACCGCGTCGGCGGAGAGCAAGCCATTCGGGTAACGGTCCGCGTGATCGCCGCGACCAATCGCGATCTGAGCGAGTCTGGTGGCCCAGCAGAAATTCCGCGAGGATCTGTATTACCGGCTATGCGTGGTGCCGGTTCGCGTGCCGTCGCTGCGCGAAAGGCGCGAAGATATCCGGCCGCTGGCCGATTATTTTCTTGCCGAGTTCTGCGCGCGTAACAATTTCAAGCCCAAAACTTTCGACCCGGCGGTCTTCGAAACGCTCGAGGATTACGCCTGGCCCGGCAATATTCGCGAGCTGCGCAATACCATTGAGCGAATGGCGATTCTGACAAGAGGAGATGTGCTGCAGCCGGATTCAGTCCCGGTGGAGATCCGCATTGCGCGCGGGATCCGCGGTCCACGGGAATCTGCGCGAAGCGAAAGAATCGGCCGAGCGGGAGCATATCCTAAGAGCGCTCGAGGAAAGTAAGTGGAACGTGTCGAGCGCCGCGCGGGTTCTCGGGATGGAGCGGACCAATCTCCATAAAAGAATGCGGGCGCTGGGGCTGGGTCGGAGCTAAAAGTTATAAAAAAGGGCCATCCGCGAACGGAGGCCCTTGTTTAAAACTATACCTGGGTCCGGACTTACGGCCGGTTAACGTTCTCAGCCTGGAGGCCCTTAGGACCCCGTTTTACCTCGAACTCTACCTCCGTGCCCTCCTCCAGAGTCCGGTAACCGGACATCTGGATGGCAGAGAAGTGTACAAATACGTCCTCGCCGCTGGCCCGCTGGATAAACCCATAGCCTTTAGCGGCGTTAAACCATTTCACGACACCCTTTTCTCTCACTACTTGATTTCTCCTATTCCATTCCCGGCTGAGCCGGGACTTCCTTGCAAAACTTTGGCTATTGTCTCATGCAGGCTGTTCAAACCGCAATAGAAAACCGCTCAAGGGTCAAAAAACGCAGTGGTCCAGTACTCCTATTCAAGACGTTAAAAACGTCCGATGGAATAAGTAGGCGCCAAGCGTTACATAAGGCGTATAGACACTATGACGATCTCTCATGCCACTCTATGGGCTAGCGATAGCGCTTTCCCTCGCCTCACCGGTTGCAGTGGCGATTTCAATGACGATAAGACCCAGAAGTATTCTCGAATCAACCCCGCTCAGACTCGACGCGGAACAGGTTATGCTCACGCCGCAACAGGTTCAGTGCGGTGTTCAAAACGAGCTGTGGGAACCGCCTGGCCCGATCAACGGCGACCGGTCTATCGCACGCTTGACCACGCAGGGCAGAGCGTTGAAGTTCGCCGATGACATTTCGGTGGTCGAACCAGGTTATCGCTCCCCCTATGTGCAAGTCAGGGGAGATTTCAACCTGGGTGTGATCGAAATTCAGAATACGAAAAATGGGCCGGACAAAGACACTAAGCTGGTCGATGTCAGGGTCGGCATCAAGATCGATCACGCCTGTTTTTCGAGTCCTTTGCCGATTATGGGCTTGCGAAAGGGCCGCTTCAGCGAGGATGCCTCGCCCGTTCTTCTATTCCGTTACGACGGGGTTGGCAATTTGACAGCTTCGTGCATTAATTTTCCGTGGGATGCCCGCTAACACGCAGGGAGCTATGACTAGCGCAGCCATCGCCATGGTCAGTTCTTATAACTACGATCTGGTTGCTCTTTCTGTCTTGATTGCGACGCTCGCCTCTTATGCCGCGCTGGATCTGGCCGGACGGGTAACGGCCGCCCGAGGCCGAGCTCGGCTGGCTTGGCTGGCTGGTGGCGCTTCCGCGATGGGGTTCGGTATTTGGTCGATGCACTACATCGGGATGCTGGCCTTTAACCTGCCGATTCCCGTGCTCTATGACTGGCCGACGGTCCTGGTTTCGCTGCTTGCCGCAATTCTGGCATCGGCCGTCGCTCTCTTTCTAGTCAGTCGGGAACGAATGGGGGCTCTTCGGGCGATGGCCGGCAGTGTAGTAATGGGCGGCGGCATCGCTACCATGCACTACATCGGCATGGCCGCAATGCGGCTTCGCGCGATGTGCCACTACGATCCCAGCCTCCTGGTTCTTTCGGTGTTGCTCGCCATCGTGATTTCTCTGGTCGCACTCTGGCTGACTTTTTATTTTCGCGAGGAGGCGAAAGCGGCCGATTGGCGAAAAACTGCTAGCGCAGTGGTGATGGGGGCTGCCATTCCGGTTATGCATTACACGGGCATGGCGGCGTGCAGCTTTACGGCATCCGAGGCGAGTGGGGACCTTTCTCACGCCATGAGCGTCACAACACTGGGAGCTGCCGGTATTGGCGCGGTCACGTTGATGGTCCTGATCCTGGCCGTGCTTACGTCGTCGCTTGGCCGACGATTCTCGGCTCAGACTTTGGAGCTTAAGGCCAGCAAACAAAGCTTCGGACAGATTGTCGAGTCGGCGCAAGTAATTCTTTGGCGAAGGAATGTCCACGCCTCTCGCTTCAGTTTCATCAGCCAGGAGGCGGAAGCCGTTTTTGGGTATCGGCTGGAGGGATGGGTAAGAGAGCCGATGTTTTGGGAGAGTCACATCCATCCCGATGATCGGACCGGGGTGGAGGCGTGCTGTGCCAAAGCTACGGAAGGAAACCAGGCTCAGGAATTTGAGTGCCGGCTGCTTGCGGCCGATGGACACGTGGTCTGGTTGCGGAACTCGGTCCGCCTGGTTAGAGAAAACCATCATATCGACGAACTTGTGGGAGTGATGGTCGATGTCACCGAGCGCAAGCGCGCTGAAAGGCGTTTGGCCGCGCAGCACGCCGCGACACGCGTCCTGGCTGAATCCGCCACGCTGGCCGAAGCCACTCCTAGAATCCTGGGCGCGATGGGAGAGGGGCTCGCGTGGGATGTGGCCGCTCTTTGGCGCGTGGACGATCAAGCTCAGCTGCTGCGGCGTGAAATGGCGTGGCATTCACCCGAAATCGACGTGGAGCGGTTCGAAGAAAAGTTCAAGCAGACCACGCTCGCTTCCGGGTTGGGTTTGCCGGGCCGTGTCTGGCGTGCAGATGAGCCTGCCTGGATCGCCGATGTTGCCGCCGAGCCCAACTTCCCAGGCGCCGGTGTCGCGGCCGAATGCGGCCTGCACGGCGGGTTCGCGGTTCCCGTCCGGAACGCACAAGGAATTGTGGCTGTCCTCGAGTTTCTGAGCCAGAGCGTGCAGGACCCCGACGAAGATCTACTCCGCATGGTGGATGCGGTCGGCAGCCAGATGGGCCAGTTCATGGAACGAAAGCACGCAGAGGAGCAGTTGCGGCGGAGCGAAGAACGAACGCGCCTGATCGTCGATACAGCTCTCGATGCGGTCGTAACCATAGATCACCAAGGCCTGATCACAGTCTGGAATACGGAGGCGGAACGCGTTTTTGGCTGGCCTCGCGACGAAGTGGTGGGCCGGCGCATGTCGGACGTCATCATACCGCCGCAATACCGGGAAGCCCACCAGCGCGGCTGGACCCACTTTCTGGGCACTGGTGAAGGACCGGTGCTGAGCCGTCGTATCGAGATCACCGCGCTTCATCGGAAAGGGCGGGAATTTCCTATCGAGCTGGCCATCTGTCCGGCTATGCTCCCCAGCGGATGGACTTTCAGCGCCTTCATTCGCGATATCAGCGAGCGCAAACGAACCGAGGCGGAGCGCCAAGTAATTCTGGAGGTGATCCACGGCGCCAATACCACCGCCAGCCTCGAGGATCTGCTTCATCTAGTTCACCAGACTTTGAATAGAGTTATCGACGCGCGGAACTGCTTCGTGGCGCTTTACGACAAAACGAAGGCGCTATTTCATTTCCCACTGTTCGTCGATCAATTCGATCCTCCTCCGGCACCCCGGAGATGGGAGAAAAGCTGCGCTGCCCACGTACTTAGGACCGGCCGGCCTATGCTGCTCCCTCACACGGCAGTCGGGGAACTCGTTAAACAAGGCGAGATTAACGTAGATGGGAGCCCTTCAGCATCCTGGATGGGGGTGCCTATTAAGACTCCATGGGAGATCATCGGCGTGCTTGCGGTCCAGAATCATACGAAAGCGGACGTTTACACGGACCGCGATCTGGACTTTCTGGATTCGGTGGGGGCTCAAATCTCAGTTGCCATTGAACGCAAGCAGGCCGAGGAGACCTTGCGACAATCTTACGAGGAGCTGGAAAGGCGAGTTCTGGAACGGACGGCCGAGCTGTCGGAAGCTAAAGAAGCAGCGGAGACAGCCAACCGCGCGAAGAGCGAATTCCTGGCCAACATGAGTCACGAACTCCGTACTCCCATGAATGGGATCATGGGAATGACCGATCTGGTTCTCGATACCGAGCTTTCTCCCGAACAACGCGAATATTTGAACGACGCCCGGAGGTCGTCCGAGTCATTGCTGATTCTGTTGAATGACGTCCTCGACTTTTCCAAAGTTGAGGCGGGAAAGCTGGAGTTTGAGGTCATCGATTTCGACCTGAGGAACATCATGGATGAGGCCATGCGGGGGGTCGCGCTGCGAGCCCGCGAGAAGGGTTTGGAACTGGCTTGCCATGTGCACCCAGATGTTCCTGACGCTCTCCAGGGCGACCCCGGCCGCCTGCGGCAGGTCATCATTAACCTCGTGGGCAATGCCATCAAATTCACTGAAAAAGGGAAAGTTATCGTCCGAATCGAAACGGTCTCGCAGGATGCGGCCACCATAACTCTTCATTTTTCCGTCACCGATACCGGAGTAGGCATTCCTCCAGAGAAACAGAAATTGATCTTCGAGCCTTTCACCCAGGCCGATGGCTCCTCGACCCGAAAGTATGGAGGGACAGGGCTGGGACTCACCATCTCTTCCCAACTGGTGGAAAGAATGGGCGGCAATATAGGGGTCGCGAGCGAGCCCGGGCGCGGCAGCACTTTTGAGTTCAATGCCAATTTTGGTTTGATAAGATAGCCACCGGTTCCCAGGCGCCTCAGTTTGACAGCCTCCCAGCCGATCCGGTAACCTGTAGTGGTCTGAAACTTGCGGGAGAAGGTCTGTCTACATGAAAACGGCGATTCCGTCACCGGCCGATATCGAGCGCCATTGGCACCTGATCGACGCCCAAGACGCAGTATTGGGGCGGGTGGCGAGCAAGGCTGCCATGATGCTGATGGGAAAGCACAAACCGAGCTATACCCCGTTTCTCGATACGGGCGATCATGTGGTGGTGGTGAATGCCGCGAAGGTTCGTTTGACCGGCCGAAAAGAAGAGCAGAAAATTTATCGCCGACACTCCGGCTATCCCGGCGGCCTTACTGAGACCAGCGCGCGCAAGGTGCGCGCCGCCCGCCCGCAGCGCATGGTCGAGGAAGCCATCCAAGGAATGCTTCCGAAATCGAAATTAGGGAAGCAAATGTATCGAAAGCTGCAGGTTTATGCGGGTCCTAAGCACCCTCATGCGGCGCAAAAGCCGGTTGAATTAGCTGTGGAATCATAGGAGATTGGACTGAGTGGCGTTGCTACAACATCTAGGCACAGGCCGCCGCAAGACAGCGGTAGCGAGAGTTTTTCTTCGGTCCGGTAATGGGCAGATTAAGGTAAATGGACGAACTTTCGAGAATTATTTCCCGAGCGAAGCGTCACGGGCCATCGTGCGGCAGCCGTTGCTGGCCACCGAGACTGCCGACAAGTTCGACATTCTGATTACGACGGCTGGGGGCGGTCCTACTGGCCAGGCCGGCGCAGCCAAGCTCGGTATCGCGCGCGCGCTGCTGGAGTTCAATTCTGAGTTGCGCGCAAAATTGAAGGGATTGGGAATGCTCACCCGGGATGCGCGCCAGCACGAACGCAAAAAGTACGGACAAAAAGGCGCCCGGAAGCGGTTCCAGTTCTCTAAACGCTAAGTGTCAACGAGTTTTGTTTTGGGGCGAACGCGATTTGTCCGCTCTCCATTTTCTACCTACGCCGCAAATTCCGCTTTGGGCCGCGGCGTCGGGTCATTCACTTTAACGAGGAGGTTTATTGCCGTCTATTAGTATGAAGGAATTGCTCGAAGCCGGCGTTCACTTCGGGCACCAGACCAAGCGCTGGAATCCCAAGATGAAAGAATACATCTTTGGCGAACGTAATGGGATCTATATCATCGACTTGCAAAAAACGCTGAAGCTGTTCAAGGACGCGATGCGCTACGTCGGGGAGATGGCGGCCCAGGGGAAAACCGTGCTATTCGTTGGCACCAAGCGCCAGGCGCAGGAAGCTATCGCCGAAGAGGCCACCCGGTGCTCGCAATATTACGTGAACCAGCGCTGGCTGGGGGGCCTGCTCACCAACATGCTTACGGTGCAGCGCTCCATCAAGCGCCTCAAGGAACTGGAAGGGATGTCCACCGAAAACAACTGGGAGGGTCGCGCGAAAAAGGAAGTAGTGCGCCTCGAGCGGGAGCGCAAACACCTCAGCCAGAATCTCTCCGGCATCAAGGACATGAACGGCCTGCCTGACATCCTGTTCGTGGTGGATTCGAATAAAGAAGCCATCGCCGTCGAGGAAGCGCGCAAGCTGGGCATCACGGTGGTTGCTGTGGTTGACACTAACTGCGATCCCGATAAGGTCGATTACGTGATTCCGGGCAACGATGACGCGCTTCGCGCCATTCGCCTTTTCACCACGAAAGTTGCGGATGCGGTAGTCGAAGGACGCCAACTGGCGACCGAGCAGGATTTCGCCGCGGAGAAAATTATCAGCGACGAGACTCCGGTCGAGGAAATTCCGGAGTACGCCCAGTATGTCGACCCGAAGTATGCCGAGCAGCTTATGTCGGAGAGCCTGAGCGACGAAGACCTGCCCTCGATATCGCTACCGCGTAAAGGACCGGTCTCCGAGACCGCCGAAGAGCTATCTACCCGAAACCGGTAACGCTTGCGAGCGGAATCGCGGGTTCAAACAAGATTATGGAGATTAGTGCACAACTAGTGAAGCAGCTCCGGGAGCGCACCGGGGCGGGACTGATGGAATGTAAGAGCGCGCTCATTGAAGCGAATGGCGACTTGGCCGCCGCCGAAGTAGTGCTGCGCAAGCGCGGTATCGCGTCGGCGGCGAAAAAATCCGCCCGGACCACCAAGCAGGGCGTGATCGGGACCTACGTTCACGCCGGCTCGCAGTTGGGAGTCATGGTGGAGGTGAACTGCGAATCCGATTTTGTGGCCCGCACCGAAGATTTTCAGGCATTGGTGCATGATATCGCTATGCAGATCGCCGCGGCCGATCCTCAATTTCTCAGCAAGGAAGATGTGACAGAAGCGGCGCTTGAGAAAGAGCGCGACATCCAGCGGGCACGCGCCCTGTCGGAAGGCAAGCCCGAAAAGATGATCGACAAGATCATCGAAGGGCGGATGAATAAGTTTTACGAAGAGGTGTGCTTATACGAGCAGCCTTTCATAAAAGAAAACACCACCACCGTCGGCGACCTGATTAAGACCCGGATCGCCAAGCTCGGGGAAAATATTTCGGTCTCGCGCTTCGTGCGATTCAAGGTCGGCGATGCGGCCGGCGAAAAACCGGCAGCGGCTGGAAACAGCTAGCCGGCAAAGAGCCTCACTCGGCAGATAAGGGCCGACGCACTCCGTTCTGCCGGCTGTTACTTAGGAGATCCAGTGGCGAGATACGGGCGAATCCTGCTCAAGCTCAGCGGCGAGGTAATGGCGGGCGCAGGCTCATTCGGTATAGATCCCACGCGTGTCGCCGCGCTGGCGGCTGAGGTAGCCGAAGTGGCTTCCGCGGGTGTGCAGATCGGTCTGGTAGTGGGCGGGGGCAACTTCTTTCGAGGAGTCGCGGCGGCGGCGCAGAGCATGGATCGTGTAACGGCGGACCACATGGGTATGCTGGCGACCGTAATCAATGCGCTGGCCCTCCAGGACGCGCTCGAGAAGCAGAGCGTACCGACCCGCGTGATGACCGCGATCGAGATGCATCAGGTGGCCGAGCCGTATATCCGGCGGCGGGCAATCCGGCATCTCGATAAGGGCCGTATCGTCGTTTTCGCGGCGGGCACCTCAAATCCCTATTTTTCGACCGATACTGCCGCGACTTTGCGCGGGCTTGGAAATTCGCGCCGAGGTCGTGGCCAAGGCCACACGCGTCGACGGCGTTTACGATAAGGATCCGTTGACGAATTCGGATGCGGTCCGCTATGGCGAAATCGGCTACTCCGACGTGCTCTCGAAAAATCTGAAGGTAATGGACGCCTCGGCGGTGGCGATGTGCCGCGACAATCACCTTCCTATCGTCGTTTTCAATTTGAATGTCTTCGGCAATATAATGCGAATGGCGGCTGGAGAGCCAATCGGCACGCTAATTCACTAGCCAGGAACCGAGAGGTTCCATGACAAGGAACAGGAGATTCCATGAAAGAAGAACAAACAGCGCCCGCTAATCAGGTGTTCAAGGGCGCGCAGGACGTGGAAAGCCATGCGCGAGCCAGAATGGACAAAGCTCTGACAGCTTTGCAGCACGATATGGCCAGCATTCGGACGGGTCGCGCTTCTATTAGCATTTTCGACGATCTCAAAGTGGATTACTACGGCACGCCGACGCCTATTAACCAGGTGGCGAATCTCCATGTTCCGGAGCCCACTCTGGTGACGATTCAGCCCTGGGACGTTTCTCAGATTCCCTCTATCGAGAAAACCATCCGCAGCTCGGATCTGGGGCTGAACCCGGCCAACGATGGCAAGATTATCCGCGTGCCGATTCCTTCGTTGACTGAAGAGCGTCGCAAGGAAATCGTCAAGCGGCTGCATCACATCGCCGAGGAGCATCGCGTGGCCCTGCGTAATATCCGGCGGGAGGCCAACGAGCACCTTAAGAAGCTCCTCAAAGACAAACTGATCAGCGAAGATGAGGAACGGCGGGCGTTGGACGATATTCAGAAAATGACCGACGGGCACATCCAGAAAGTGGACCAAGCCTCAAAAGTTAAGGAAAAGGATATTCTCGAGGTAAAATAGGCTCCTTGCAAGCTAAAGGACGCGACATTGTCGTGATTGGGACGTCCGCGGGAGGCCTGGACGCACTGGATTCGTTGGTCGGGGGTTTACCCACGGATATTCCTGCCTCAATTTTCATCGTTCAGCATCTCGCGCCCGAAGCTACAGCTGCCGCCCTGCTACATCGCCTTGGCAGGTACAGAGCCTTCGAATGCAAAGTGGCGGAGAACGAAGAGAAATTTCAGCCTGGGAAAATTTATATCGCTCCCCCCGATAACCACTTGCTGGTCAAAGAGCATCACTTCTTGGTCACGGAAGGGCGCTCGCGAAAACCGTTATAGGCCGGGAATCGACCCGTTGTTTCGTTCAGCCGCGGCCACGCACGGTGCGCGTGTAATAGGGGTGGTTCTTACGGGCATGCTCGACGACGGCACCGCGGGCCTGATCGCGGTGAAAAAGTGTGGCGGCGTGACGGTCGTACAAGACCCGAAGGAAGCCGCTTTCCCTGAAATGCCGCAAAGCGCCTTAACCAATGCCCACATAGATCATTGCGTCCCTCTCGCCGATATGGGCGCGTTGCTTGAGAGTCTGGTGAAGGAATCTCCCGGCAAGAGCAAACCTATTCCCGAAGATATCAAAACAGAGGCGCTGATCGCGGAACGGGTATTGAGCGATGTGGCGCAGGTGAGTGGTTTGGGCAAGCAGGTCCCCTACAATTGTCCAAACTGTGGGGGCGTTCTCTGGGAAGTCGGAACCTCCGATGGCCATAGATATCGGTGCCATACGGGGCACTCTTTCACCTCCCCTGCGCTACTCACAAGCCAAACGGAGAAGATTGAAGAAACTCTATGGGCTTCCTTAAGAATGTTTGAGGAGCGAAAGAATCTTTTGAATAATATGGCGGGACGAGAGACCGCCTCTACCCTCAAACGCCGTTATTCTGAAAGCGCAAAAGAGACTCAAATTCATATCGAACGAATCAGGGCGATGCTGCTCTCTCCGCCGCCGCAGGCCCGAGAGCAATAGATCTCTGGCCACTCTCTTATAAACTTGTCACCTGTTACGCTATTGAATGATGCGGTTACGTTTCTTTCTTTTCCTTGTTCCTCTGCTGCTGGGCGGTCAATCTCTTCAGGAGTTTGAGAAAAAGGTCACCGAGTTCACCCTCGCCAATGGTCTGCACTTCATCGTCATTGAGCGCCACGAAGCTCCCGTAGTTTCTTTTCACACCTACGTGAATGTAGGGTCTGTGGACGATCCTCGCGGCGAGACCGGCATGGCGCACATGTTCGAGCACATGGCATTCAAGGGAACCGAAACCATCGGCACGAAGAACTGGCCGGAGGAGAAGAAGGCGATGGACACGGTCGACCAGATCTATAACAGTCTGGACCAGGAGCGCCGCAAAGGATTTCACGCCGATCCAAAAAAGATCGCAGCCCTCGAAGCAGAGGTGAAAGCAGCCGTCGCCAAGGCCGAGAGCTTCGTCGAGCCGAACGAGTATGACCGCATTGTCGAATCGAACGGCGGCGTGGGCATGAACGCCAACACCGGCGAAGACGCCACCAATTATTTCTACAGCTTCCCGTCTAACCGGCTGGAATTGTGGTTCCTTCTCGAATCCGCGCGATTTCTGCAGCCGGTGTTCCGCGAGTTCTATAAGGAGCGCGACGTGGTGCGAGAGGAACTTCGTATGCGTGTCGAATCGAGCCCGCAGGGCAAGCTGCTCGAGATGCTGCTGGCCACCTCTTTTGCGGCGCATCCATATCGGACCATGCCGGGAGGCTGGGCCAGCGATGTCGACCATTTGCAGCGTCCCGAAGCCGAGAGATTCTACAGAATTTATTACACGCCCGGCAATATCACCATCGGGATTGCGGGAGATGTTAATCCCGCCGAAGCGAAGCGTCTGGCCGAAAAGTATTTCTCGAGACTCCCGCGCGCGCCGCTGCCGCCGCTGATACACACCGTCGAGCCCCCACAGGAGGGCGAGAAGCGTGTGGTCGTGACGTCGCCGTCTCAGCCGCTCCTGGTGATCGCGTACAAGCGTCCCGACCAGTATTCGCCGGACGACGCTGCCCTCGACGTATTGAGCGACGTTCTCTCCGGCGGACGTACCGGGATCATTTACAAAGAATTGGTGCGCGACAAACAGATTGCGCTGGGCGCGGAGAGCGTCGCCACCTTTCCTAGCGGGAAGTACCCGCCGTTGTTCCTGTTCTTTGTAGTTCCCTCTTCGGGCCATACCGTGGATGAGAACGAAAAAGCGATTTACGGAATCATCGAGCGCGTCCAAAACCAGCCGGTGGACACCGAAGCGATCCAGCGCGTGAAGACGAAGCTTCGCGCGGACCTGATCCGGAGACTGGATAGCAACACCGGTCTTGCCTCGGAATTGCCCAGTTATTATGCAAACTATGGCGACTGGCGAAAATTATTCACCGAACTAGAGGAATATGATCGGGTAACCGCCGGGGACGTGCAGCGCGTGGCGAAAACATACCTGATCGGACCCACTCGAACCGTGGCCTACACTAATGCGCCGGCAAACGGGGGCGCTCAGTGAGCATTAGAATTTGCGCCATTGCGATTTTGGTAGCGCTCAGGTGCGCTGCGCAAGCACCCACTACCGTTCAGCCGCTGCCCTCTTATAAGGACCTGAAATATCCGCCCCTGCCGCAGGTCCATATCCCCGTGCCGGCCACCTTTACGCTCTCAAACGGCATGCGCATTTTCCTGCTCGAAGATCATGAGCTGCCGCTGATCCGCGGTCTGGCGCTGGTCCGCACCGGTAATCTTTTCGATCCGCCGGATAAGCGCGGATTGGCCGATGTGACGGCGGAGGTGCTTCGCACCGGCGGGACCCAGTCCAAGACCGGCGATCAGATCGACGAGCAGCTTGAGGATAAAGCGGCATCCGTCGAGAGTTCGATGGAGGAGACCAGCGCTAGCCTCACCTTCTCCGCGTTGAAAGAATCCGCCGGGGATGTGCTCGAACTTTTTAAAGAGGTGGTCACCAACCCCGAATTTCGCCAGGATAAACTGGACCTGGTGCTTTCGCAAGCGCGCAGCGGAATTGCGCGGCGGAACGATGATCCACAAGCCATTCCCGAGCGGGAGTTGATGAGCATCTTATATGGCCGCAATACGCCTTACGGCTGGCAGATCGAATATACGGATCTGGCGAACATCCATCGCGACGATCTGATTCAGTTCTATCGCCGCTATTACTTTCCGAAAAATATCATGCTGGGGGTGTACGGCGATTTTTCCGCGCCACAGATGAGGGATCGACTCGAAAAGCTGTTTGCAAGCTGGACCGTGGAGCAGGCGCCGGTGCCGCCGTTTCCTCCCGTGACCGCGAAGCCGGCTCCCGGCATTTATCTCGCCGACAGATCCGATGTGACTCAGACGTTTTTCGCCATGGGCGAATTGGGCGGCACGCTTCGCGACAAGGATTATCCGGCGCTGGAGGTCGCCTCCAATATTCTGGGGCAGGGATTCACCAGCCGGCTGGTGTCGAAGATCCGCACCAAACTTGGCTATGCCTACAGCATCGCCGCGGTGTGGGCGGCGAATTACAACCACCCAGGGACGTTCCGGATCGTCGGCAGCACTAAATCCAGTTCCACAACCGAGACGATAGAGGCGATCCGGGTGGAAATCGACAAGCTCCGCTCGGCGGAGGTGACCGAACAAGAGCTCAACGACGCTAAGCAGAGCGCGTTGAACAGCTTCGTATTCTTTTTCGACAGCCCCTCGAAGACGCTGAGCCGGGTGATGCGGTATGAGTACTTCGGCTATCCCAAGGATTTTCTGTTCGAGTATCAAAAGGCTATTTCTACGGTGACGCGCGCCGACGTGCTGCGGGTAGCGAAGCAGCACATACTGCCGCAAGACCTCGCGATTGTCGCCGTGGGCAATCCTAAAGAGTTTGACAAGCCGCTGACGACGCTCGGACCGGTGAAGACACTCGATCTAACGATTCCCCCACCACCGAGGCCATGAACGGCAAGATCCTGGCCGCGCTGCTGCTCTTCTGCGCTGTTTCCGCAGCGGCGCAAACCGCTGAAGAGCGCGGGAAAAAGGTGATTGATGACGCGATCGCGGCGCTCGGCGGGCAGAAGTTCCTCACCATGGAGGACCGAATCGAGTCCGGCCGCGTGTATACTTTTTATCGCGAGCAGATCTCCTCATACTCGATCGCTAAAGATTTACACACGCTATATAAGCGTAGCCCCGGAAAAGACCGGCGAAGACCTGGGCGTACAGGAACGTCGAGGCGTTTGGGAAGAACGAAGATACCGCTGTTCTGTTTCGTCAGGATGGCGGATGGGAGATAAGCTGGCGGGGCGCGAAGGAGATTGCGAAGGACCGGTTCGAGCGTTACCGGGATACTACGCTTCGAAATATTTTCTACATTTTGCGCCAGCGATTGAACGAGCCTGGGATGATATTCGAGTTGCGCGGCACCGACGTGTTCGACAATCTGCCGGTACAAATCGTCGACATGACCGACTCGCAGGATCGAGTCGAGACCGTGTACTTCCACGAATCGACGAAGCTGCCGGTACGTGAGATCTACTCATGGCGCGATCCCCAGACCAAGGAGCGAAATGACGAAGAGACTCGCTTTTCGCGCTATCGCGATGCGGGCGCGGGCGTGCAGTGGCCGCACGACATCACGCGGAAACGGAATGGCGAGAAGGTGTACGAAATTTTTTCGGAGTCGGTGGTGATCGATCAGGACCTTACCGACAACCTATTCTCCGTTCCAGGTCCCGGCGAGACGACGCAAAAGGCTCCCGCGAAGAAGAAGTGAAGCGAATCCGCGCGCTGCGGCCCATGAGACACTAGCGGTAGATCATGAAGTTTCTACTTCCGCTAGTTATATTAACGGGCTTCGTTTACGGGCAGATACCGGCCGGAGTTGCCTCCGAATGGGATATTTCTCAGACGCTCGACGCGTTCTCCGCGCAGGCCAAGCGGCTCAAACCGATTCTCGATCAAGTGACGCCGCCGGCAATGGGTCTCGAAGGGCGCTCCGGAGGCTTATGTCGCACAGTGGCGCGGGTCCGAGGACGAGCTCGGTTACCTGGTAAATTCGATCAGCGCGCTTAAGAAGCAGCCCGCCAGATTGACGTGGCACTGGACGTTTACTTCCGGGCGCAGTCGCTCGAGACGGGAATCGATTCATTGATTGACGGCGTCAGGAAATATCAGAACCCGGCCGTCGGCGACCTGCTGGCCAGCGTACTCGGAGAAAATTCCTCGAACCGCGACAAGCTGCGCCAGTACATTACCGATCTGGCCGCAAACAACGAGCAGGAATTTCAGGTCGTCGATAAAGAAGCGCAGCGCTGCCGCGGGATTCTGAACCGCCAGCCCGCCCCATCCAAGAAGAACACCGGAACAAGTACGAATGACTGAAACGCTTATTTTTACCTGTAGTATCTGCGGCGAACCGTCCACCGAGATCTGCGTGCATTGCACGAAGGACGTCTGCCCCAATCATCGCTGTGAGAAGTGCCTCCGCTGTAGCGATTGCTGCCAGTGCGAATTGAGACGGACTGAGACCTGAGACTTCGCATGCCGCGGCTGCCCGCAATACTAGTGATGCTAGTATGGGCGACAATGCTTCCGGCGGCGCCGAAAATCCTGGTGCATGGACATCGCGGCGCGCGCGCCATGCGGCCCGAGAACACGTTACCCGCGTTTGAGTACGCAATCGGTATCGGTGCGGATGTTCTCGAGCTGGACATGGCCGTGACTAAAGACAACGTGGTCGTCGTGTCGCACGATCCATACCTGATGTGGCCCATTTGTAGCGGCGGTCCCCATTTCAAAGCGACAATCCACGAGCTGACATTGGACCAAGTGCGCCAATGGGACTGCGGCAAGATCCACAATCCGCTCTTTCCCAAGCAGATGCCGATTCCCGGCACCCGAATACCGACTCTCGATGAGGTCTTTGCGCTCGCGGCTGGAAATGAGGTTCAGTTCAATATTGAGGCCAAGAGCTTCCCCGATCGTCCGGATCTCACGCCGCCTCCGGAAGAGTTTGCCCGGCTTGTGCTCGCGCAGATTCGCAAGCATCATCTGGAGCAGAGAGTGCTTCTACAATCTTTTGATTTCCGCACCTTGCACTCCATGAAGAAACTCGCGCCGGAGATCCGCCGCGCGGCCCTATGGGAGGGAGATAATCGTGACTTTGTTACGATCGCGCACGAGGCAGACGTGGAGATCGTTTCGCCGCAATTCCGGCTGGTGACCGCGGAAAAAGTTCGCGCCGCGCACGCCGCTGGAATTCAGATCGTGCCGTGGACCGCCAATAAGCCGCGCGACTGGGACAAGTTGGTGAACGCGCAAGTGGACGGGATCATCAGCGACGACCCGGCCGCGCTGATCGCCTACTTGAAGAAGAAAGGAATGCGGTAAATCACTTCGCTTTCTTTTTGGCCGTTACCTGAGCGATTACCGATTCACGATCGCCTCTCGCCCATGCGTCCTGAGCCTGCCGATCGGGAACCCCCGCGATTCGCGCGAGCAGCACGTAAGCCGGCAACGCGTGCTCCAGAGTTTTCCAGCGGGCCATCTCGACCAGAGAACTGAGCGCGCGATCCTGCAATTCCTCCAGCACGGATGGGTCGCGATCATCGGTCAGGATCTGGAGCGCCATTAGAGCCTGCTTCCGGTCTGTCCAGGAGAGCGAATTCAGCATCTCGACAAACCAGGTCGGGGCGACCTTCAGGTTGGAAACGGGATGGAGACGAGCCAGTACGGCCACGGCCACCAGACTTCGCGTGGCATTGGCGCGCACTCCAGCGTCTGAATCCTTCAACGCGTACTGAAGATCATCGACAATCTCGCTTTTATTTGGCGCGTAACCGATCACGTAGGCCGCGGTCGCACGCTGTTCTTCATCCGAGGAGTTGCGCAAAACATCGCTCAGCTCCTTCAAGTGATCTTTGGCCAGCGGGATCATTTTTTCCTGAATGGCGCGTGTCTCGGGATTAGCCGAGAGCGCGTGACCGTGGGTCAAATCGTCGCGGTCCTCGCCCTTGCGGACCGCCGCCGCCCAAGCTTGAAGAAATTCATGATAAGTCGCGGTGATCTGATCCGGCAGCCGGATATCCCGCTCGGGCGGCTCGCGGATCTCGAAGTGCGGAGTTCCCTTCTCTTCAATCCCGACGTACAGGATCATTTTGCCGGCGTCGCAGCAGACAGCTTCAAGATGGGAATCGATCACGCCCGGCAGATCGCTGAGATTTTCCTCGGCGTCGCCTTTCGAAGGCGGTAGCGGATCGCCTTCGCGCGCGCCCAACGCCGCACGGATTTTGGATTCCGGCACTTTGTGAAGGCCATAGAAATCGATCACGCCGATGCGCGGAGCCTGCGCCGACGCGAGGCTTCCTGCAAGATTTCCAATGAAAACAGCTAAAGTGATCGCGCGCAAACTCTATGCCTGCTTTTCCGCCATGGGACCTACGACCGGCAAGACCCAACGCTGATTGTTGTACGCCTTGTACATCAACGCCAGCCACAGGATGAAGATGGCAAGCGCGAGGGCGGGGTGTAGTACCACTGAGAACAAAAACCCGATGCCCGGAATCGCCATCATGCTGGCGCTGAAAATCCCCAGGACGATATAAACAATCACAATGGCGATCCACAGGAAGATGGACTGGAAGGCATGAAAGCGAATCGTCCTGTTATGGTTATACGGCTCGATCAACAAAAACACAATTCCGGTGACAATGAACAACAGATAACACAGCGCCGCGGCCAGATTGTCCGTCAGTCCCCCCCGAGCGGCTTCGGAAAGCGGCGGTGGTGGAACCACAGTCGGGCCCGCAGCGGCAGGCAGGGGCGCGCCGCATTTCGGGCAGAAATTCCCCTGCGCCTCCGCTCCACAATTCGTACAAAAGGGCATGAATCCTTGATGTTCTCACACTCTACTCGAAATCGTGCAGAACCCGCAATGTTGTGTCACCATAAGCAAACATGAACCGTCTTGTCCTTTTCACCCTGCTGACCACGGCGGCGCTCCCGGCGGCCGAACACAAACTGACAGTTTCCCCTGATACCATCGCGTGGGGCTATTACTGGGCGGGCGCGAAGCCGGTCCTCACGATCAAATCCGGCGACGTGGTGGAGATTCAAACCGTGTCCGGCAATCCCGACCGTCTGGTCGCCGCCGGCGTCCCGCCCGATCAGATACAGACTGAGCTGCGCGAGATTTATGAGAAAGTGCCGAAATCGGCGAAAGGGCCGGGCGGTCATTTGCTGACCGGCCCGATTGCCGTCGAGGGCGCGCAACCGGGCGATGTGCTTGAAGTGCGGATTCAGCAAATCCGGCTGACTGTCCCGTACGCTTACAACCAGTATCGACCCACGGCTGGGTTCCTGACCAGCGAATTCGAGACGCCACGAATGAAGATCATTCCGCTTGATCGGGAAAAGATGGTGGGACATTTCGCGCCGGGGATCGAGATTCCGTTAAAGCCGTTTTTCGGGAGCATGGGCGTGGCGCCCCCGGAATCCGCCGGAAGGGTCAACAGTGCGCCGCCAGGTATGCACGCGGGCAATCTCGATAATAAAGAGCTGGTGGCGGGAACCACGCTTTTCATCCCGGTCCAGGCTCCGGGCGCGCTGTTTGAAGTGGGCGACGGACACGCCGGGATGGGTAACGGAGAGATCGACGTCACTGCGCTCGAGACTTCGCTCACCGGCGTATTTCAGTTCATCGTGCGGCACGACATGCACCTGAAATGGCCGCGCGGTGAAACGCCTACGCACTACATCACCATGGGCATCGACAAGGACCTTACCGAGGCCACCCGGATCGCTGTGCATGAGACTCTCGATTTCCTGGTGAACGAGAAAAAAATGACGCGCGAAGACGCCTACATGCTGGCCAGCGTAGCCGTCGACTTCGACATCACTCAGTTAGTGGACGGAACCCTGGGGGTGCACGGCATGATTCCGAAAAGTCTGTTCAAGACAGCGCCGTGACAAGCATTGTAGAATAAGGCTGTCCGTGCGAGTGATTGCAGTTGCGCTCCTGGCGGCGTTCGGCGCTTGCGTGGCCCAGGCCCACGATCCCATCACCACAAATATCACGTGGTCGAAAGAGATCTCCAGATTAGTCTACAAGCGTTGCGCGTCGTGCCACCGCGATGGCGGCGCGGCATTCTCGCTGATGAGTTACGAGGTGGCGCGGCCGTGGGCCGTGGCGATCAAAGACGAGACGCTCGCGCGACGCATGCCCCCATGGCAAGCCGTCAAGGGATTTGGCCAATTTCACGACGATCGCGGCCTCACTCAAGAGGAACTCGATTTGATCGCGGACTGGGTGGACGGGGGCGCCCCGGAGGGCGATCCGAAGTACTTGCCCGCCGTTCCCAAACCCGTGGCCTGGATGGATCCCGCAATGCCGGCTGGCGCATCGGAGATGGTGGTTTCTGCCAATATGAAATTGCCTTCGACAGTCCGGGTAGTGGCGGTACGGCCTAAAGATCTAAAACCTGGTGCCACCGTTCAGATCGTGGCTGTGCGGCCGGACGGCGGTATCGAGCCGCTGCTGTGGCTGTACGAGTACAAACCGGCCTTTCAGCGAACCTACTATTACCTCGATCCCATCGCGCTGCCCGCCGGAACGCGTATCGAGATGAATCCGGCAGACGCGGGAACGGTGGGTCTTTTTACCAAAAATAGCGTCCGTGCAGCGATTAAGCCACGGCCGTGAGAGAGCGGTCATGAGGACCGCTAGCTGATAATTCCCTTCCGCACCGCATATAAAATCAATTCCGGAACGCTGTGCAGATTCAATTTCTGCAGAATATGGGTGCGATGGGTTTCCACCGTGTACAGACTCAAATTGAGTAATACCGCGACTTCTTTGTTGCTCTTGCCCTCCGCAACGAGTTGCAATACTTCCCGCTCGCGGTTGGTGAGCACCTCGTAGCTGTCCTCGGCGTTCATTTCGGCTAACTGACGCATGTAATCCTCTTTTAAAATACGCCGGACAGCCGGACTGAAAAACGACTTTCCTTCCATAATCGCGTGAATGGCGGCGATTAAGTCGGCTTCGGCCGAATCCTTCAATAAATACGCTTTGGCGCCCGCCTTCAGGGACCGAATCACGTAACTCTCATCGCTGTGCATACTCAGAATGGCGATGGCGATGTGCGGGCTATGATTCATGATCTGGCGCGCGGCCTCCACTCCATTCAGGTGCGGCATGGCAATGTCCATCACCACGATATCGGGCTTTTCAGAAGCCGCCAGCGCGACAGCTTCGCGCCCGTCGGCGGCCTCGCCGATCACTTCCAGATTCGGCTGGCGTTCGAGCAGCAACCGGAGGCCGTTGCGCATGATGGTATGGTCGTCCGCGAGGAGGATGCGGATGGACATGTCAGCTAGCGACCGGCAGGGCGGCCGCCACCCGGGTCCCACCGCCGGGAGACGAATCGATTTCGAAGGCTCCGCCCAGGTGATTGACACGCTCTTCCATGCCTACCAGTCCCAATCCCCGCACGCGCCCCGCATCGAACCCGCGTCCGTCGTCCTCTACCGAGAGCATGATCTGGGCCGGCTCCCGCCTCACGATCACCCTGACGCTTCGGGCGCTCGCGTGGCGCGCGCAGTTGTGTAGCGCCTCCTGAACGACGCGGTATATGCAAGTCTTGAGATCGTCGGGGAGCTCATCGGTGGTCTCCTCCGCCTCTACGTGGACCCGCAAACCGGTACGCTTCGAGACCTCGCGGGCCTGCCACTCGAGCGCCGGAACCAAGCCGAAATCGTCGAGCATCGAGGGGCGCAGCAGCAGGGTCATGTTGCGAATGACGTTGACGCTCGCCTCGGCCAGCTTCTTGATAGATTCGACATGGCGGCGGACGTCGACCGAAGTCTCGGGGACGCTGGCGGCGGCGTTACCGGCCTCCATGAGCAGAGCCGAAAGCGATTGCCCGACTTCATCGTGCAACTCCCGCGAAATCGTCCGCCGCTCCTCTTCTTGTGCCGAGACCAGGCGCGCCGAAAGCTCCTTCAGCTCCTGACGCGCGCGCATCCCCTCCTGATAACGCCGTTGCAACTCGCGCTCCAGGTTCAGCGTGCGCCGTACCGTGAAGGCGGCAAGCAACAGACCCGCGCTCAATGTCGCTCCGAGCATCCAAATCAGACGAAACCGCAGAGCGTCGAAAGTCACGTTGAGCCGGGCATCGCCCGAAGCCAGCTCGCGCCTGCTGATCTGATCGACACGATCCACCAAGTCGAGCATGGCGGTCCGGCGGCGAACCAACTCGCCGGAGAAATAAATCGAGCCATGATTTCTTCGATCTTTGTCCTGCATTTCGGACATAAAGTCGAGGAGTTTCCAATAAACCTGGATCTCGGCCTCCAGGCTGAGGAGAGGCGCGGTCTCGGCGGGACCCAGCGTCGCGGCGAAATTCGCCAGCGCGGAATCCGTGCGTTGATGAATACGGTTCCAGTTTTCCACCTGCTCACGAGCCAGATCCGGATCGCGAGCCAGCAGGTAATCCCGCATTACAATAGCGGATTGGTAAATACCCGCGCGGACTCCGTCTAGGGCGCCGCTACGGCGCATATACCTATCGCGGACCTGAGCCTCGCTGGTGCGCACATTGCGCAGCACCAGTATCGCATCGGCGCCGGCTACGAGCATCAGAACCAGGAGACCTCCGAAGCCGGCCAGCAGGAGGCGGCGTCCGCCCGCAACCGGACGAAGAGCCATCGGAATCCAGTTTATCGAGTCCCACCGCCAGCGATATACTGTCCGAACAGGATTGTCCAAAAATTTAAACACCGCGTATTATTGATTGTAATGCTTTAAAACCTGTTGTAAAAAAGAGGACCCCATGAAAAAAGGAAGTCTGGCCCTGCTGGGCCTTGCCACATTACTTTCCACGGCCGCTTGCAGCCACAAGGCCCCGGTAGCCGCCTCACGGCCACCTGACACGACGCCTATCGTCTCCCCCAGATCGACGCCGCTCACGCCGAGGTCCTCCGGCGCGGCGGTGTCCGCGAGCCAGCCACCCGCTGAGAACAGCCGTCCGGCGACAATGACGCCGCAGGAACGGGCTACACTCAACGAGAGGCTGGCTCGGTTAGAAGACGCGATGTTCGATTACAACAAGAGCACTATCCGCGAGGACGCGCGTACTGCGCTTCAAGAAGATGTCTCGGTAATTCGTGGCATCTTATCTAATTATCCTAATCAGAAGCTTTTGATCGAAGGTCACTGCGATGAGCGAGGCTCGGAAGAATACAACATGGCTCTCGGCGATCGCCGCGCCCGCGCCGCTCAGGAATTTCTGAATACGATGGGCATTCCCGACGCTCAACTTACCCTGATCAGTTTTGGGAAGGACCGGCCAGTCTGCACCGACAACTCCGAAGCGTGCTGGCAGAGGAATCGCCGGGCGCATGTGACTGCCGCTCCGTAAGAATTCATATGTAGCATCACTCCAGTCTGTTCAACGCTCCAGAGGCTGGCCTCCTTCCGGGTCGCAAGTCCGGATGGAGGCCCTTTTTTGGTTCGGACAAACGTCCGCTAACCTACTAGTTTCCCAGAACTTTGGTACGTTGCGCCCCTCGAATAATTGTGTTTAAGTGAGGTAATGACGCGCTATAAACTTCTGGTATTCTTGCCTTTGCTGTTGATCGTGGCGTCATGCAGCCGCGATCCGAAGGCCCAGGCACAGCGATACGTAGAGAACGGGAACAAATTCTTTGACAAGGGAAAGTTCAAGGAAGCCTCGATCATGTATCGGCGCGCTCTTCAGAAAGACCTGCGGTTCGGCGAGGCTTATTATCGCCTGGGGTTGACCGATCTGAAGTTGGCTAATTACGGGGATGCGGCACGCATGTTGCGGCGCGCGGTGGAATTACAACCCGCTAACGCGGATGCGGCAACGAAACTGGCCGACCTGTTTTTATTGGCTTCGACTCAGGATGCAGCGCACGCGCCCGAGTTGCTCAAGGAAGTGACAGAGCTTTCCGGCAAGCTGTTGCAGCAGAATCCGAACTCTTACGACGGCCACCGCATTCAAGGGCAGATTGCATTGCTGGCCAAGAACGCGCCCGAAGCGGTAAAGGAGTTTGAGAAGGCGAATGCCATTAAGCCCAATCAACCCAATCTGGTCGTAGCTATTTCCAGGCGCTGGTGGCGAATAATCAGTTTCCAGAGGCTGAGAAGCTCGCCCGGAACCTGATCGCCAAAGAGAAGGGATATGCGCCCATTTACGATTTGCTGTACCTGCAATATGCCCGCTCTGAACAAGACCGGCTGAAGCCGAGGAAGTGCTGAAGCTCAAGACGGAGAATAATCCGAAGAATGCGGCTTATCTGCTACAGTTGGCGGCTCACTATTATGTATTGAACCGCAAGAACGAGATGGACGCCGTCATCCAGCGTTTGACCGACGAGAAACAATATCCCGAAGGCCACCTGCTGGCCGGCGATTTCTTCTTTTTCCGCCTGCGTAGATTCGAGGAGGCGGAGAACCAGTATCAGGCGGCCATTAAAGCGTTTCCAAAAGAAAAAGCAGCTCTATCAGAAGCGTTTGGTGGAATTGTACGCCACCACGGGGAAGAAGAACGAGGCCAACGAGCTTCTGGCAGGGCTTCTGAAAAGTAATCCCAAGGATAATGAAGCCATCGCCATGCGGGCAGCGCTGATGCTGACCACCGGCAATCGCGACCAGATCGTTATGGCCGCCAACGATCTCCAGTCGCTGGTGACCAAGATGCCCCAGAATCATCTGCTTCGTTTCAATCTCGCCAGGGCGCTGGCCGCCAAGGGCGATCTCGATGGAGCGCAGCAACAACTGGAAGAAGCCATTAAGCTTCGCGCCGATTTCATCGCCGCGCGGGAATTGCTGGCGCGAATCTATCTAGCGCGAGGCGATGCGCCAAAGGCACTTAAGGCCGCCGACGAAATCATCGCGCTCGACCGCAAGAATTTGCAGGCGCATCTGATTCGCTCGAGCTCTTTGCTGGCCATCGGAGATAGAGACAAAGCGCGGGAAGAAGTGGATTTTGTCACCAAAACTTATCCGCAGAATGCCGAAGCAAAATACCAGGTGGGATACCTCGCTTGGATGGAGAAGGATTTCAAAAAATCCGAGCAGGTATTTGGGGAACTGCTACAAGACTAATCCCGGCGACTTGCGCGGACTCGATAGGCGTGGTCGAAACCATGGCCAGCGAGAACCACATGGACGAGGCCATTAAAGAAATGAAAAAGGCCGTCGATCGCGAGCCGCAGCGGCGGGATCTGAAGCTGGCGCTGGCCAATCTCGATGTTCGCGCCGAGCCATTACGACGAGGCGATCCAGATGTTTCAGGGTTTGCTCGAGAAAGAGCCCAAATCGGCGGACCTGCTGTTCCGATTGGGAGAGACAGAACGGCGCAAAGGCGACCTGAGCCTCTCCATCGAATCGTTCCGCCGTTGCAGCCAGGCCGTGCCGAGCGACACCAACTGCCTGCTTCAACTGGGCCTGCTGATGGATGGCGCCGGCAAGCGCGACCAAGCCAAGCCGATCTATGAACAAATTCTCAAGCTCGAGCCCGATCATCCGGTGGCGCTGAATAATCTGGCGTTCATCAAAGCCGAGGAAGGCGTCGATCTGGATCAAGCTTTGACCATGGCGCAGCGCGCCCGGCAGAAGCTGCCGAACTCCGCGCAAGTCGCCGACACGCTGGGCTGGATTTACATAAAGAAGAACCTGAGCGATGACGCCGTCCAGATCTTCCACGACCTGATCGTGAAGGACCCTAAGAATTCGACCTTCCACTACCACTACGCCATGGCTTTGATGCAGAAAGGCGATCGACCCTCCGCGAAGAGAGAACTTGAAACGGCCATGAAGGATAATCCATCGAAGGATGAACAAGACAAGATCCACGAGCTGTTGCAGAAGATTTGAACGGAACCGAGCCCCGCGTGACCCGCTCCGAATCCGTGGCGACCCGTTTTCCATCAGCGCCTTACGTCATCCCATTTGGCGTATTCATCGGTTTCCTGGCGCTGCACGCCATAGTGCCGATTCCGGAGCTCACCGATCAGATCGTTTGGATCGTGGGCATGGCGCTGGTAGTGCTTCGGTTTGCCCGTCCGGTTCTCGATTTCCGCGTCAAAAGGTTGACCGGGAGTGTCCTGATCGGAATCCTTGTATTCGTCATCTGGATCGGGCCAGATCTGCTCTTTCCTGGTTATCGCCAGTTCTGGTTATTCCAGAATCTGCTCGCCGGAGCAGGACGGTCCGCTATGTCGATCACAGGGCAAAGCCGGCCTGCCGTGCTAGCCTTGCGCACCCTCAGAGCCGTTGCGATTGTGCCTATCGTCGAAGAGTTGTTCTGGCGCGCGTGGATGATGCGCTGGATCATCTCCGATAATTTCCGCAAGGTACCGCTGGGCGCTTATACAGCGGCGATCGTTCTGGATCGTGGCTGTGCTGTTTGCATCCGAGCACGGCCCCTATTGGGAGGTAGGCCTGGCAGCGGGGATTTTATATAACTGGTGGATGGTCCGCACCAAGAGCCTCGGCGATCTTATTTTAACCCATGCCGTTACCAACGCGTGCCTGTGCGCGTATGTGCTGGTGGCGGGTAAATGGGAATTCTGGTTGTGAGCCGTTCTACCCTAGCGATCGACATCGATGGGACGAAATTTTCTATAAGACGCGCCCGAGTCTCGCTGGACCGTGGACGAAGTCCGGAGTGGATACTAACTTCGCTTAGAGCTACGGGCTGTTTGCGTTTTAACGGGCTCGACTGCCGCGGCAGTCGCAAAGGCCAGCGAGGGGATGGTCACCGAGGTGTCAACCAGCCGAGCCATATCCTGAACCGGCAGCCCTTCGGCTTCCTTGGCGAACCGCAGAGAGCGGGTGGCCTCGTCGAAATCCACGCGGATCCAGTCGCCCCCGCGCACCTGATCGGTAGCGATCAGATTCGACATTGGCTGCACCAGCAAGCGTTCGATAGCGCGTTTTAAATGTCTAGCGCCGTACTTCAGGTCGGTACCTTCTTCGAGCAGGAAGGATTTGCTCGCATCGGAGAGTGTGAACACGAAAGCGCGATCGCTGGTGGTATTGAAAATCCTCTGCTGGACCAGGTTCAGCTCGATATCGAGAATCTTCCGGAGCTGCTGCGCGCCGAGCGGATGGAAGGTCACAATCTTATCGAGACGATTCATGAATTCAGGCGTAAATTTCTTGCGCGCCGCTTCCACACCGCTGCGCGAAATTTTCCCCGTCATCTGCTCATCGATGAGACCATGGCTCGACCGGTCGCGATCCGCGTGGGCGGAAAAGCCGAGTCTCGGGTTCATGATGTTGCTCATCTCAGGGGCGCCCAAATTGCTGGTCATGAAGATCATCGCCCGCGAGAAGTCCACTTTGCGGTTGTCGCCCAACGTTAGCGTGGCCTTATCCAGTACGCCCAAGCAGCAGGTTCCAGAGCGCGTCAGACGCTTTCTCAATTTCGTCGAACAACACGAAGCTGAGCTTCACGTTCTCGGTTTGGTATTGATTCAGCACTTCCTGAGACAACAGCGGATGAGTTTCCCGGTGCCCCAGATAACCCGGAGGCGACCCGATCAGCTTGGCGATCTCATGGCTGTGCTGGAACTCGGCGCAATCGATCTTAATGACTGCGCGAGGGTTCTTCAAAAGAGTCTCCGCAGTAGCTTCCACAATTCGCGTTTTTCCGGAGCCGGTTGGCCCCAGAAACAGGAAGTTACCGATCGGACGGCCTGGGGCGCTCATTCCAGTCAGATGCATCTGATAAATATTCACGATCTGCTCGATCGCTTCGTCCTGGCCGATGATCAGCCGCCGCAGGCTGGTCTCCAACGCCATCGCGTCGCGCCCTGTTTTTGCCGGATCCAACGGGATATTTAGCCCTATCATTTTATCTACCGCCTTCTTCGAACTCTTCGGGACCGTCTGCTTTCCAGACCCGCTCCATAAATCACTAGGCAACTCAAGTGCCATCTTTTAGATGCTCCCGGCGCCCAGAGGATTCTCAAGCGCCATCTATCTCTTCGGCTGTGCCGGCCTGACTTCGACCCGGCTTATCAATGTTCGTGAAGGGGTCTGAAGGAGCATGCGTACAATTTCGGCAATGTCTTCGGGCCAAATCTTCCAATCTGAACCTGCATCTGCGCCATGGCCGCCGAATTCGGTTGCCACGCTGCCCGGGCATGATATAACTGACCCGCACATTTTCGCTCCTCTTATCGAGCATGACTGCCTCGCTGAATCCGTTGAGGGCGAATTTCGAGGCATTATATGCCGACCCGCCCGGCAAAGCATTCTTTCCAGCGAGGCTACTTATATTGACGATGTAACCGCCGCCTCTGGTTCCGAATCTGAGTAAAGCTTCACGGCAGCAATAGAACGCACCGGTGAGATTAGTTTCGATTGTTTCGTTCCAATCCTGAACTGACAGTTCCGAGATGGAACCGAATACGCCCACACCTGCGTTATTGACCAGTACGTCCAGCCCGCCAAACTCTTCATCGATAAACTTGAAGAGTTCGGTAACCTGTTCATGACTCCTCACATCGGCAACTTTGCCTTTGACTTTACCGCCCGTATGTTCATTCAGCTCGGCAGCCGCTGTATCAACGGCATCGCGATGCCGGCCACAAATCGCTACTGCGGCTCCTTCGCGCGCCAGCATACTAGCAATGGCCTTTCCTATGCCGCGCGTTCCGCCGGTTACCAGGCACACAAGATCGGATATTGGTTTGGTTGGTGTTGAGCTCATTCTATAAGCATAGGCGTACGCAGTTGGCGCAAGCCGCCACTCCCGCCGTAGAATCAAGTAAGTGGTTGAAACCAGTGTTTTCTGGCTCCGGGTAGCGGCCTGCCTTTACGCGATTGGCCTTTTGCACTCCATGCTGGCGGCAGTGTGGCGGAAGCAAACGCTCTACCGCGCAGCATTTGGAGCGTTCTGCGTCGGAGTCGTGCTGCATGCCGTTTCGCTGGTGGAACTGGCCATGGCATATGGCCGTCTGCCGCTTGATAATTTCTATGAAACTCTATGCGTATGTGCATTCCTGATCGCTCTCGTCTTCCTGGTGCTGGAACTGCGTTATCATTTTTCCGGCACGGCGGTGGCATTGTTTCCGCTGATCTTCGTGATGACTCTGGTTTCCGCTCTGGAGCGGCCGGTGGCGAGCTGGCCCAACGTCGGAGTTCGCGACGCCTGGCTGGTCCTTCATATCCTGCTGGTGCTCGCCGGCTACGCGGCGCTGTTGGTTACCGCTATCGCTGCCGTGTTTTACCTGGTCCAGGAGCGAAGGCTAAAAAGCAAACAAGCCGCGACCGTGCTCGAAAAACTGCCACCGCTGGCCACTCTCGATAACCTGATCAGTGTTTCCATCGGGCTCGGTTTTATCCTGCTCACCCTGGGCATCGTCTTTGCAATCATGTGGGCGTCTGTCGAATCGGGCGCCCGCTGGATCGGCGATCCTAAAATTCAATTTTCTTTCGTCACCTGGCTGTTGTGTCTGTTAATGATATTCCTCCGCGCCACCGCGGGATGGCGGGGCAGAAAAGCTGCGGTGATGGCGCTGGCAGTGCTCGGCTGCTCCGTCCTTACCTGGGCCGCAAATGTCGGGTTGAGGCCGATCCTGACCCCATGAAGCTGCTCATCACAGGCGTGAACCACCGCACCGCCCCCGTCGAGGTGCGCGAGCGGCTGGCGTTCGAAATGCCCGTGCTGCGCCAGGCTCTGGACAGTCTGAAACACTGCCAGGGATTGCTCGAGGGGATGATTCTTTCCACCTGCAATCGCGTCGAAGTCACCGTCGCGGCCGACGACAAGATCGATGCCGAGGCCACGGTCGAACATTTCCTAGCGGAGTCGCGGTGCGTTGAACGCGAATGGGTAAGTCCATATCTCTACCGTCATGATGGTCCCGACGCGATCCGTCACCTGTTCCGGGTGGCATCAAGTCTCGATTCGATGATCGTGGGTGAACCGCAGATCCTGGGGCAGATGAAGACGGCATTCGCGCTTGCAAAGGAATGCGGCGCGGTCAGCGGCTTCCTGGATCTGATCCTTAGCCGGGCTTTTAATGTCGCCAAGCGCGTGCGCTCGGAAACCGATATCGGGCAGAGCGCGGTTTCGGTGAGCTATGCCGCGGTCGAGCTGGCCCGCGACATTTTCGGCTCGCTCGAGAGCAAGCGCGTGCTGCTGGTGGGCGCCGGGAAAATGGCGGAATCCGCAGCGCGGCACTTGCGGCGGGCTGGCGTTTCCGATATCGCATTCATCAATCGCACGCACTCTCGCGCCGACGCTTTGGCGGAAGAGTTTCAGGGCCGGTCCATTCGTTATGACAGGCTGCTTCAGGCTTTACCCGACGTGGATATCCTGCTGACTTCGAGCGCAGCGCCTCATTACATCCTGACCCGCGAGCAGATGCGCGGGGTCATCGGACGCCGTCGCAATCGCCCCATGTTTTTGATTGATATTGCTGTCCCGCGGAACATCGAGCCGTCAGTCAACGATCTGGATAATATCTTCCTTTACGACATTGACGATCTGCAAAAAACGGTTGAATCCAACCTGAACGGCCGGATCGAAGTGGCCGTCGAGGCCGAAGATATCATCCGCGAAGAGGTCGAGCGCATGCTAGCGCGGCTTAAAACCCGCGAGGTTGCGCCGACCATCATCAGCCTCCAGGAGCAGTTCGAGCAGTGGCGCGCTGCGGAGATCGAACGGCAACGGGGCAAGCTCGGCGCACTCACGCCGCAGCAGGAGGAAGCTATCGACGCGATCACGCGGGGGATTGTTCACAAAATTGCGCACGGCCCGATTTCCGAATTACGCCGCCAGGCGGCCGATCCCGGCGGCGTGCACCTGGTCGGCATGCTACGCAAGCTTTTCCGCCTCGGGGAAGGGTGATTTTCGGTGATCGTCATCGGATCTCGCGGTTCGCGACTCGCGCTCTGGCAGGCCCGTCATATCGCGGCGAGCTTGGCGCGACTGGGCGCGGAGAGTCGCATCCAGATCATCAAGACCACCGGCGATAAAATCACAGACTTGCCGCTGGCTCAAGCAGGCGGGAAAGCTCTTTTTACGAAAGAGATTGAGGAAGCGCTGAGCCAAGGCTCGATTGATCTGGCGGTGCACAGCCTCAAGGATATGCCCACGGAGCTGCCGCCTGGCTTGATTCTCGCCGGCATTCCGGAGCGAGAAGATCCTCGCGACGCGCTAGTCGGGCGCGCTCTCGCAGATCTTCGCGACGGCTCCCTCGTGGGAACAAGCTCGCTCCGCCGCTCGGCGCAGTTGCGCGCTTTGGGCCGCGGCATCATGACCAAAACGCTGCGGGGAAATATCGACACACGGCTGCGTAAGCTCGACACAGGGCAGTATGATGCTATCGTGCTGGCCGCCGCTGGACTGCGGCGTCTGGGATGGGAGAATCGAATCCAGGACCTGCTGCCGGTTGAGATTATGTGCCCGGCCCCGGGACAGGGCGCGCTGGCGATTGAAGCCCGCGAGGACGACCACGCGGCCCAAGCGCTGATCAGCAAGTTGGATCACGTAGAAACCCGCATCGCGATAACCGCAGAACGTGCCCTGCTGGCGGCGCTCGGAGGCGGCTGCCAGGTCCCGATCGGTGGGTTTGCTCATGTTGAAGGATCGACGATTCACCTGCGCGCGATCGTCGCATCTCTAGAGGGCACGCGCGTGGTGCGCGGTGAGTTAACAGGCTCCGATCCTTTGCAGGTGGGTGGAGAGCTAGGCCGTCAGTTGTTGAACCTGGGCGCTCGCGAGATCCTCGCCGAGATCTATTCTTCGCCCGGAGCGGCATGAAGGCTCTGCCACTCTCTGGCCTTCGGATCGTCGTGACGCGGGACCGGAGCCAGGCAGTTGAATTGGCCGAGCCTCTGGAAGCGCTGGGTGCGGAAGCGTTACTGCTGCCGGTAATTGAGATTCGGGAAGCCGCCGATCCTGCGCCGCTCGACCGCGCACTCGCGCGCCTCGATTCCTACGATTGGCTGATCTTCACCAGCGTCAACGGAGTCCGGTTTTTCATCGATCGTTTAGACCGCTCGCCTTTCGATCTCCGCTCGCTTAGCGGCAAAATTTGTGCGATCGGGCCTGCGACCCGGGCCGCCGTCGAGGCCCTGCATCTGAAAGTGGATCGGATACCGGAGGAATACGTTGCCGAGAGCTTGGTGCAGGCGTTCGCCCGCGACGATCTGAGAGGGCGCCTGATTCTTATACCGCGCGCCGCGGTGGCCCGCGATCTTGCGCCCGTCGAGCTCGCCCGCCGCGGAGCGATCGTCGATGTAGTCGAGGCCTATCGCACCATGATTCCGGAGAACGCAGCCGAGCGCACTCGTGAAATTTTTGCGCGCAAGCCGGATTGGATCACATTTACCAGCTCGTCAACGGTATCGAATTTTATAGCGGTGGCGGGAACGGAAGCGCTCGCCGGAATGAAGATCGCATCCATCGGCCCGATCACCTCCGCCACGATTCGCGAGCACGGCCTGCTCGTCGATGCCGAGGCCAATCCCCATACCATCCCCGATCTGGTCCGGGCCATCGTCGAAGCTCGCTAATCTACTGGAATTTGCGTGGCTACGCAAATCCCGGCTCCGTCGAAAGAGAATGCTCCGCCGACGCTGACGGTGAGATTCGACTGAGCTGCGTTCGCCCCGGGCCCAAAGGTCCCCGGCAGCGCACATAAAGGCGTCCCACCGGCCGGCTGCGGGGGCACGGTGAAGTTGATCTGATAAAGACCCGCAAATCCCGGCGCGAGCCCGGCGTAAATTGGCTTCGGAGGCTTCACATCGGGTCGTCCTATGTACGGCTTGATCGGAAGCGCGTTGACGGTGTAGTTGAAATCCAAAAAGAACGTCTCAGCGACCGGTGCACCATCTGCGGCGGGCTGCCCGGTGATGGCCGCAGGACTGGTTTGACCGAGTCCGAACGCCCACGCTGTGAGGGTTTCGCCAATCTTCGCCGGCGCCGACGCGGAGACCAGACTCCCATCGGCATGGGTCACCATCGGAGAACACGGCAGGCCGGTGTTGTTGAACGGCGGTGGAGTGCCGAAGGGCTGCTCCAAAACATCGCAGGAAGTCACAATGTGAACTTCATCGGCGAGAGCGTTCAGCTCAAACGGCACGCCCGTATGCCCGTTCACGCTCACCAATAATTGCGTAGGCAATAAGGGAATGGGGCTCGCGCATAGCGGGCACAGAGCGACCGCTTCATAAGGAATCTGCACCGTGATTGCGATCAGGCCGCCACAGATGACGGGTATCATCCCGTTCGTGACGGTGTGGGGACATGTTGAAACAGGACGGACCTCGATAATCGGAACCGGCGTGTCGGTCGCCTGGCGCAACGTTACGTTGATTCCTGCCAGCGTCGTGGGCAGCGGCCCGCTTGGCGCGCGCATCGGCTGGGTCAGGGAAATACCCAAACCATCCACAAAAAAGGTCAGGATCTCGCCTGGCGCTACGGATACCGGAGCGGGCCCCGCGTGGCCGCCACCCACCACCGTATTGGTTTGAGCAAATAGAAAAGCAGAAGAAAGAAACCACCCGCAAATCAGGGCCTTGGACATCGGAACGCCTCCTGGGAGTCTGATGCGGAAGTAGGCCCCGGGGTTGCTTACAGGCTACTTAGGAATGCAATCAGGTCCTCCTTTTCCTGCGCGGTGAGGCCGATGTTAAACCGCTTGTCGTAGAAATCTACGGCATCGCCAAGTGAGTTCGCCGAGCCGTTGTGGAAATACGGCGCGCGACTCGCTAGCCCACGTAGAATCGGTCCCTTCATCTTTCCGACATCCTTCCACAGCCCCGTAATGAGGGCACGCCCCGGATCGGTGGTCGTCTTGATCTCATCGGTAGTCTTGTTTTGCAAAGTAAAGACGGGGAGATAACTCACATCCAGAGGACTAGCCAGATCCCCAACGCCGATATTCAGCGGTACCGGCAAAGAATGGTTGCCGGCATTGGGGGAATCGTGACAAGTGCCGCAGCTGCCAGGTATTGTGGCGAGATTTAAATCGTCGTTGAGGCCCGCGACTCCAGTAATGTTGATCGGCTTCGAATTAAAAAGCGTTTGCCCCCGCGCGATACTTGCGCGACGGCGGTCCGCATCGTGGTTTCCCTCGCGCCCGTCATGCCCGTGCGGCAGAAGGTACGCCCAAGCATCAAACAGGTTAAAGATAACCGGTGTAAACGGCATGCTGGTCGGGTTCCCTCCCAAGGGGTCGTTCACACCAATAAAGAATGACGGCACCGTTTTCGTGCCGACCTCTACCGGCCCACCTCTTGCGTCGCGGGCGTCCAGAGCGCCAGCCCGGTGATCGAACGCTTGTGCGGTGGACAGGCCCATTTCGAAATTCACGATATCCTGCTGCTGTTGTGGCGTCAGCGGCGTGGACCCTTGCGCGTGGCCATTGACTGCATCCATAGCTTGGTGGGCCAAGTCCGCCAGTAAATCGCCGGGATTGGTGGCGAACGCGATCTTTTGCGTTTGTGTTTGCGGGGAGGATTCACGTCCGTCCCACATTACCGTACTCAAGAATCGCAGGTTCGTTGACGGCAAGGGTCGCCGGTACAGGGCTAGCGTTGATGGGTCGCCGCAGCCGTATGGATTGATAACGCTCACCACGTCGAACTCCGCGTTTGCCGGAGCCGGCACTGTGACGCGAATCAAGCCTTTGCCGATCAGCAGGCTGTACGCTTTCCGGCGGCCCTGAACCGTCGACGTATCAATGTCATGATCGCAGTTGGATCCGTCATTCGTTCTGAAAATCGGATCCAGGCCCGCGGTCGACTCAAAGCGCGCCCTGATCTCGTCCGCTGACGTGGACCAGCCCTGAGCGGGCCGATGGCAGGTACTACAGCTACGACCATTTGTGCCCAAGGATTGGAAAAACGGACCGGTCAGATCGAGAGGCGCGCCGCCTGAATTGTAGGTGGCCACCGCGCCACTTGCATTAGGAAAAGGGAATAGATTTGGTAAGGTTTGCCCGCTCGCGTACCCATTGAACAAACTCCCAACCACCAATGCTAATAATTGATTCGCGATGATTCTCACTTGCTTGATCTCCTACTCGAGGAAGCGAGATTGGGAGAAAAAGCTAGCCAAAAATCGTAGGACTAATCAGATCGTTTGTGCTAGTGAAAAAACCTGCCGGCCGCTCAAGATCGTTTCGAGCACCTGAATTCGGCCCTGTTCCAGGCGAAAACGGACCAAGTCGGCGCGTTCCCCAGCTCTGATCCCGCGATGGCGCGAAACAACGCGGCCCACGCGCGCCGGATTGATGGTCGCCATGGCGATCGCTTCGGTAAGAGTGAGGCCGGCTAGCCGCATCAGATTCCCGACGCCGCGGTCCATTCGCAGGCTAGACCCGGCCAGGCGAGTTCCGCCGCGCAGCACGACGCGCCCGTCGTCTTTCAATTCCACCTCGATTTCACCCAGCTTATAGCCCCCGGGAGCACATAGGGCCGGCATGACTGCGTCGGTGATGAGGATGCTGCGCTCGACTCCTTTGGCCCGGAGGGCGACGCACAGGAAAGAATCGGACAGATGCAGGCCGTCGACGATGAAGCTGGCGGCCAGGCGATCCGCGGCCAGTTGTTCCCAGATATAGTTGGTGCGGCGCGGCAGAACGGCGTGCGCTGCATTCCCGAGATGGGTAGAGAGCGTCGCCCCAGCAGCCACGGCATCGCGGATCTGGTCCGGTGTGGCGGCGGTGTGGCCAATGCTGGTAACCACTCCTTCGCGCGACAATCTCTCGATGTACTGGGGCGCCTCCGGCCACTCCGGTGAGAGCGTAACCAGGCGTACGTTTCCGCGCGCTGCCTCCTGCCACCGGCGAAATTCCTCTAGATCCGGCGGGCGAATCCAGCAGGCCGGATGCGCCCCACGCGGGCCATCTTCAGCCGAGATGTGCGGCCCCTCGACGTGAAACGCCTCCATAGCCTCGCCGTCGGCCAACGCGTCCCGCGCCGCGGCCAGATTCCGAAGCGCTCCCAACATTTCCTCAGGCGCGCCCGTGATCACTGTCGGAAAGAATCGCGTCACCCCGGTCGAGAACAGAGCGCGAATAGAGCGGCCGATCTCTTCATGAGGCGTAGCCGGCGAATTGTAGTCGACACCCGCGAAGCCGTTCACCTGAAGGTCGATGAAACCCGGCGAGAGCCAGATGCTTTCGTCCCGATTCGGGTTGAGATCCGGATCGACGTGCTGGATCACCGTGTCGAATTCTACTTCTACAAGTTCGTGGGTGGATACGTTTCGGCCGATACATTTCATAACGGTCCTGGTTTTTTCACAACATACCCACAGGAGAGCGCGCTAACTTCGCGAAATCGCGCGAGAAAGACCTGTTGAAAACCCGTGCTTCGCTCTAGCCAGTGAAGGCCGATCCCTGGTACAACCGGTAACAGATATCTGCGGAACCGGGCCGGTGTGTCAGTCTCGGGGGAGGTGGCCACAGGCTCGGTACCCGCGGAGTCTCGATCTAGCGAACACCCACGGGCTGCGCGACCGGCATCAGCCAGCCGAATTTATCCGGGGTTCGGCCTTCGACGATTCCAAAGAATTCGCGCTGCAGCCGTTCCGTGATAGGACCTCGCTTCCCTTTGCCGACGGGAATGCGATCGACCGAACGGATGGGCGTGATCTCAGCGGCGGTGCCGGAAAAAAATACCTCGTCGGCGATGTACAGCATCTCGCGCGGAATCAGAGTTTCAACGATCGGAATTTCGAGCGCTTGCGCCAGTTGCAAAATCGAATCGCGAGTAATTCCGGGTAGAACGCTTGCGCCGACAGCGGGTGTGTGGATCTTACCGTCCCGGATCACGAAAACGTTTTCTCCCGAGCCTTCGCTCACGTGGCCGGATGAATCGAGCGCGATTCCTTCGGTGTAACCGTTAGTCGCCGCTTCCATCCGTATCAGTTGAGAGTTCATGTAGTTCGCGCCCGCTTTCGAAAGCGTGGGCAGCGTGTTCGGCGCGAGCCGGGTCCAGCTCGAAATGCAAACATCCACGCCTTGCTCCATGGCCTCGCTGCCCAGATATTTGCCCCATTCCCAACAGGCGATGTAGGTTTCGATGGGCGTATCTTTTCCCGGCAGCACTCCGATATCGCCGTAGCCGCGGATCACAAGCGGGCGTATATAGCAGGAGGGAAGTTTGTTCGCCTGCACCACGTCGAGCATGCCCGAGCAAAGCTGATCGATGGAGAAAGGGATCTCGATGCGGTAAATCTTGGCCGAATCGCGCAGCCGCCGCATATGGTCGCTCGCACGGAAGATGGCCGGCCCGGATTCCGTGTGATAGCAGCGGACGCCCTCGAACACGGAGCTACCGTAGCTGGTTACATGCGAAAGAACGTGAATCTTTCGCGTCGTTCCAATCGATGAGCTTCCCGTTATGCCAAATCTTCTCCGTGGCGTTGATCATGACAAAATTATAGCGTGCGGCTGAGCCTTGGCGAGCCGAGGCGGACCTCATGCAGCGCGTCCGCAGTGCAATCGCGCCGCCCAGCAGAGGCTTAGACTTCACTCCGGCCGTGTCAAAACAGGCTCATCTGAACGGACCCCGAGCGACGCTTTTGCCCGGGGTGGTTCTGGAGTAGGCTTCGGCCGGCGAGAGAAGGAGAAATTGCAATCTCATGTGCCACCAGCGAGCGCAATTCGACCTCCGGACGCAAATGCGTTTGCACTGCTTCGACAAACTTATTCAGCCTCCGCAAGCTTTCCAACTTGTCGACTCCGTCGACTTTGGAAGCGTCCAGCGATCTCCTCAGAACAGCGATAGACTCATCATAGGTTTTTAGCGGGACGGGAAACGGATGCCCGTCCTTCCCGCCGAGGGCGAAATGAATATCGCGCGGGGTCTGAAAATCGCACGGGTGTCCCATGGATAACCTCCGCGACCATGGCGAGCGTCTGCAGGGTACGCGGGCCGAGGTTTTCCGTGAGTAAGAAATCAGCAAAACTGTGCAAATCCCGCTCATAGGCAACTGCGAGCACCGCGCCAAGCCGTTTAAGGTCCACGTCCTCAGCACGCACATTATGATGCCGGGGCATCTTCAAATGGCGGATCTGGCCCAAGGTGATCTCTGGATGGTCGCGCGCCATGGTTAGCAATGCATCTTGTGCCGGTTTGGCCTGCGCGTCGACTAAGTTCATGATTGTACCGGCTGGCTCGCCCAGGATGCCGGTATGAGGCGCCATCACGAAATCCCGCACCTTCGCGGAATGCCAATGATAACGTCGAGCAAACCCGGTTGCATTATTCATCCCTTGTTGAATGACTGCCCACTCGCCGCTCGCCGCCACGACGAAGGAGTGAAGGTAGATCTGAAATCCGTCGGCGATACAATTGTTGTCGATTTTTGCCGTTAACCGGCTAGTGCGCACCAGCCTCTCACCGTCGAGACCTCGCCGGTCGGCGACCATCCTTAGTTCGTCCGGAGTCCTCCGCGATTGTTTCCCTCGGCCGCCGCACACGTATAAGCCTAACTCTGATGCGCGGGGATTGAGACCACGCTTAAGCGCACCCATTACGGAAGTCGTAACGCCAGACGAGTGCCAGTCCATTCCTATGACGCTACCCAGTGCCTGGAACCAGAATGGATCGCTCAATCGTGAAAGGAACTCGGCGTGACCGTAGTGCACCAGAATGCTTTCGACGATCGCCGTGCCGAGTTTGACCATGCGGTCGGCAAGCCAAAAAGGGACATGTCCGCCATGGAGAGGCGCATCGGCAAATCCGGATCGCTTCACATCCCTATTGTGTCACGCGACGTTGGATCCAACCGCAGTGAGGCGGTCTCCTGCTCAATCCGGCTAGCGAGAAACGGCGGCCGCGTGGGTCGCATTCTTCATTTCGGTGTTTTTCAGGGCAAATTTTTGGACGCGCTTGTTCTCACTAACCTCAGCCGTGTATACATTGCCCTTTGAATCCACGGTAAGCGCATGTACGTTTCGGAACTCGCCGGCGCTGTGACCCAATTGCCCAAACGACCCAACCACCTCGAGTGAATCCTTCTGGAGGATCCATACCTTTTGGTCTGATCCGTCCGCCACATACAGGTATTTCTGATCAGGAGTGAAGGCAATATCGAAAGTTGTTCCCGTGCCAATCGTTTTCGGCGAGACAAAAGCTTCCTTCACAAACTTGCCGTCTGGATGGAAAACCTGGATCCGGTCCGCATTTCGATCACAGACATAAACCAAACCGTCGTTCCCGACCAGAACGCAGTGTACGCCGGCAGAGAACCATTTGGAAGGCGGTGCATTCGGATCGTATTTCTCGGCTCGACCCTCGGCCGGCTTTTCACCATAGGCGCCCCAAATCCGCTTGAAGGCGCCGCTCTCGGCATCGAAGACAATCAAGCGTCTATCGCCTCCATCCCCGTCGGCGACATAGAGATCGTTGGTCTTCGGATCGACATACATATCCGCGGGTTGTCTGCCCAGGCTAGTTGTGTTGTTGTTACTCGATTTCTCGTCGGGCCCCAGCGGTTTGCCGATCTCCAGCAGAAACTTGCCGTCGGGAGTAAATTTTAAAATCTCTCCATAATCTTTCCCGTCGACATTGCCGCTGATCCAAACATTGCCTTTGTAGTCGATGAATAATCCATGTTCGAGCTTCGGCCATTCATATCCTTTGCCGGGTCCACCCCATGCGCGAACGACCTTACCGGAGGTATCGTACTCAATTACCGGCGGCGCAGGGATACAGCATTCAGCGGTCGGCGGATCGGTTGCCGCGAACTTCTCATCCGCGCCCAATGTTCCCGGACGATGGAGAATCCAGATATGGTCCTGCGGACCAAGCGCAATCCCGCTCACCTGCCCGATGGCCCATTTGTTGGGCAAAGGCTGCGGCCAGGACGCATCGACTTCGACCATCGGTACACCTTTGGCCGGTGCTTGCGTCTGGCAAACAGCCGGACCGCAAATCAAGTACGTAATCGCGACGATGCCTATCAGTCTCATATAATCCTTTAATCTTTATTTCAGAAACTCAACCGTAGCCCGAGCTGCATCGTGCGCGCCGTCGCAAGCGTGAGCTGGCCGAAAGTGCCGGTCGTGTTGATGGTGGTGATCAATCCGCTCAAATTGGTGTGATTCAGAGTGTTGAATGTATCCGCGCGGAATTGCAAGCGGACTTTTTCAGTCAACACGAACGCCTTGGCGAGAGTGGCGTCCAGATTCACAACACCGGGAGTGAAGATTACGTCCCTCTGTAAATTACCGGGGGCAATCTGTTCACCGCTCAACGGGGAGATGGGAATTGCAACGAAGGCGGCCGGATTTAAGTATTGGTGGACGCCCGACTGATAGCCGCCCATATACGGTGATATTCCTCCGGCTGCATTCGGCCGGTCCGATGAATTCACGGAGGCAGAGTCAGTGATATTTGCCGGTAGCCCGCTCTGCAGAGTTAAAACACCACTGATTTGCCAGCCGTCCAGTGCCAGCTTCGGCAGGCGACCCGTTACTCCCGTCCACTTTACCAACGGGATATCCCAAATTGCATGCGTAACGGACCGGAGTCTAATATCGAAAGGCGCCGGCCCCCAGTCGGCATGGAAGTTGTACGGATTTTGGGGCGCCGATTGTAATAGATTGTCTGCAATTCCAAACGAGGACACCCGGGCGTACGTGAAGCCGGTAGTGAATTGCACACCATACTGTAGTCTTTTCCTGAGACTCGCCTGAAGAGCGGCATATTTGCTTCGGTCGTCATCTGTAATCAAAGTCACGTTTCCGAAATTAGGGACGGGGGCGACGCCAGTAGTGCGATTTGGCAGGTTAAGAGTCTCTTCGAAATTTTCATGCAATCCCCGGTTGCCGTTGTAATCGATCTCCAATGTCATTGCCAAAGGGAGGGCTTGTTGGACTCCGAACATCCATTGGAGGCTATATGGATCGGGGAAATGCAGATTAATAGCTGCCCCCACTGGCAAATTAGAAGAAATTACTCCTGCTCCTTCAAGTGTTGTAAGCTGTTGGACGTAATTATTAGCATTAAACGGATAATTAATTCCGGATGCCGCAGTTTGCGACTGATTCATGGAATACGAGAAGGGAAGAGAAGGACCGAGCTGGTAATCTTCTTTGACCGACTCATAATTCGTGGGCCCCATGGACATCTTTACAAATCCAGCCCGCAGAACCGTTTTCCCGCTTCCGAAGAGATTGTAGGCCATGCCTACTCGCGGTTGGACCTGGGTGAAATCCGGATTGTAGTATTTATTAACTATTGGGCCAAAGCCGGGGCCAAGTTGCGGATTATTTGGATCGATGTAGCGGTTAAAGATGCGATTATCCACCTCCTTAGGCACTGTGAAGTAATCGTATCGCACCCCGAGATTAAGCGTTAAATTTTTGGTCAGCTTTACGTCATCCTGAAGGTATGGACCATACTGGAATCTTGTATTTTCCCAAGGCGGATCACCGGGGGGGTAAGCATGCAGCTGCAATCCGACTCCACTGGGCGTATCATTCAGAAACTGAGTGAGACTGGCATACGTAATCGAAGTCGGCGAATATTGGATATTATAGGCTCTCTGGCGCTCAATGATACCGCCGAATTGGATGATCTGTCTTCCATGAACAAATACGATGGCTTCCTGCCCTGTCACGTAGCTTCCCCAATCGTATTCGTACTTCGCCCCCGCTGAACTCCAGCCAAACGTAATGTTGCCGAAATAGGGATCCGGCAGTAAAGCATCGGTTCGGAGCATGTGAATTGAGTTGAAAGCAAAACGGGTGTTTTCGGTCCAGCGGGCGCCGGAGTGTGTGTAGGTGGCATTCACATCGTCTCCTTTGTCGAAATATTGCCGGGGATTGGAAACCAGGATTGCCGGTGAGAATGCATAAGGTCGAGAGCGGATCCAGCGGACAAAAACGACATTGCTCTGGTTAATGTAATAGTCGAACCGGTAGACACCGTTATCATCGTCTTGCTTGGTAGTTCCCGCTCCAAAATATTGAGAAGTCGTCGCTGTAGGATTACCTGCAGGCTGCGGAGCCGAGGGAAACAATGCGAAGAGGGGAGCGTATACCGCGGGAGCGATGCTGCGGAGATAAGGTGAAGGAACGCCGCCGGTGATCGCCTTTGCGGTGGTCAGAGATGCGCCCTCGTAGCTTCCAAAAAAGAAAAGCTTGTTCTTCAGCACGGGGAGGCCGATTGAACCGCCATAGTCGTTGAACGTGGTGCGCGGCCTAGCTGTCAGGAATTGGTTCCGTGCATCGAACACGCTGACCTCGTTTAGTTCGTGCAGGCTTCCATGATAGGCATTGGTGCCACCCTTGGTGACGATATTGAGATTGCCCGACATGCCGCCGCCGACTACGGCGGGCGCGATCGCCCTTTCGGTGCTGACCTCCTGGATAGCGTCGTTGTTCACTGTATTGATAAGACTGATCCCTTGATAAGTGTTGTATGCAGGGAAGGTTATGTTGTTGCTGTCATTTGTGCCGTCGACAGTGAAGTTGTAACCGGCGGAGGGAAGGCCGTTGATGTTGACTCCGCTGCCGACCGGACTTGTGCTGTTTAACGTGGTAACGTATGGCGGTTTTGTCGCGCCCGGACTATCTGTTAACAAATTGGACCAGTCCAGATGTGCGACGGGCAGGTCATGCACCTGCGAGTCGTTCAGAGCGGCAACCTGTTCCGCTGTCGATGTGTCGACCACCGCCGTTTCGGCTGAGACTTCGACCGTCTGAGTTTGCTGCTGCACTTCCAGTCGAATAGGCAAATCAAGAACTTGTCCTGAAGACAATTCCAGATCCGACCGGACCGCATTATTAAATCCGCTTTGAGAGACCGTCAACCGATACGTTCCTACGGCGACAAAGTCGAAAGAAAATCGCCCATCGGCGCCGGAGACAGCCGTTCGCGCCACACCCCGGCTGATGTTTTCGAGTTTCAATGCGGCGTTTGGAACCGCTGCGCCGGATGCGTCCGTCACGGTTCCGCTGACAGTAGCGGTCGTGAGCTGGCCATGAGCTAGCGACAACATGCAAATCGCTGCGCAAGTGCCAAACGCAAGCCTGTTTCAGTGTGCTCATCGCGCACCCCCAAAATGCAGTCAGTGGAATTCAAACGGCCGAATAATCCTATACGCCTTAGGCCCGGGAAGTCAAGGCGGCTGCTGATCGGCTGAATCTTTCGGCCTGTTTGTTCCATCTAGCTACGTATGGAGCGGGCAAGAAGTATACCTGTTGCAAATGCGGACCCATGGCGAGACTACCGACAGGCATTCGCGGATTTTGCAGAGAAGGTCAAGCGCGTGCAGAATTTAACTGCCCATCCGAGTCCCGATCGGGCCGCGACCAGCATGGCCCTGCTCGAATTGGAAAATGCACGCGTGATTTACAACGCCAGACGGGATGCGCTGGCGCAGCAGCTTCTACCCAAGGGCCGCACTCGTCATGCTCTTTCCATTGAGGAGCTTGCCGATCGCAGTATGGAGGAAGTGAAGGCTCGCTAGTCGTTTAACCTAAACCACGCGCCCGCGCGGACAATTTCGAGCGGAGAGCCAAAGTTTATCCAGCGCTATATCCGCCCGATCTTGATATTGCTAGAATCGTGTGGGATTCTATCAAATCGGTTTTGATTGGAGATGAGATGAATCGTCGCGACTTCCTCGCCAATAGTATTCTCGCTACCGGTACTTTGGCCTCGAGCTCTGTCTTCGCCGCTTCCGCGCAGAATTCTGTAACCGTGCGAGCGGACCGCTCACTCGGTACGATCGCACCTGATTTCATGGGACTGGGATATGAGATCTCGTCTGTGGCTAGACCAAAACTCATGAGTCGCGCGAACAGCGTTTATGTACAGTTGGTGCGCACGCTGGGTGCGCGAGGTGTGATCCGCATTGGTGGAAACACTTCAGATTACGCGAGCTATTCGCCGAACGCTCCCGCGGTTTCCAGCGCGCGTGGGACTGTGGTTAACGATGCCGTACTGCGAGACTTAGGCGGCTTTCTTGAGGCGACCGGATGGAAATTGATCTGGGGATTGGATCTTGGCCAGGGCTCTGAGGCGGATGCGATCGCACAGGCAAAGGCTGTGCTGTCGATCGCCGGGGACAGACTTCTTGCCTTCGAGATCGGCAACGAGCCGGATCTGTTCGCTCGCGCGAAGCACCGAAAGCCCGAATACAGTTATGAGGATTGGCTTGCAGAATACCACCGTTACAAGGCAGCACTGCGTGAGCGGTTTCCACACATCCCATTTGCCGGGCCGGATGCTGCGGGGAAAACCGATTGGGTAACCCGCTTTGCCGCCGATGAAGGCAAAGATGCCGTTCTTCTCACACATCATTACTACCGTGAAGGCCAGAACCCGAGCAGCACCATCGAAAAGCTGCTTGGTGCCGATCCGAAGCTGCAATCGCAGCTTAGTAGGTTGAGCGCTGCCTCGAAAAGTTGCGGTCTCCCGTATCGCATTTGCGAGGTGAACTCCTTCTCTGGGGGTGGAAGGCCCGGTGTGAGCGATAGCATGGCAGGTGCGCTGTGGGTGCTCGACTATATGTTCACGCTCGCGGCAAACGGCTGCTCCGGTGTCAATATGGAAACCGGTGTAAATCACCTCGACTTCATCAGTTCATACTCTCCCATCGGGGATGACGAGCAAGGCCATTACTCGGCGAAGCCGGAATATTACGGGATGCTCGCCTTCTCGCTCGCCGGCAAAGGCGAACTGCTCCAAGCCGATATCGAGACGAGTTCACCTGAGGTAAAAGCGTATGCCACTCAGCCGAAGAAAGGAACGCTTGCGCTCACTTTGATCAACAAAGGAGCTGAGACATCCGCCTTAACCGTCAATATAGTTGGTCACATTCAAGGCAAGCGGGCCGCCTCGGTAATCCGGCTAAGCGGCCCAGCTATCGATGCGAAGACCGGCATTACATTGGGTGGAGCAGAGGTTGCACCTGTAGGAACATGGAAGGCAACGAAATCGGACTCTCTACAAGTGCGGAATGGTCGGCTCACAATCGAGCTGCCCTCGGCCAGCGCAGCTATCGCGCAACTCACTTAAGAAGCAGCCGGCGTCATTTCAGCAAACTGCGAATCAGGACTGCCGGATGCTCGGCCCTTACTGCCGCGAAGTCGGCGATCTGCCTCCGGCACGATGTCCCGGGTGCGACGATCACATCATTTGTGCTCATGGCCTTGACCGCAGGCAACAACCGCCGGCTCGCAATCGCCTTCGAGATCTCGTAGTGTTCTCTTACGTATCCGAAAGAACCGGCCATGCCGCAACAGCCTGCATCGAGATCCACTACGGAGGCTGACGGAATGCGGGACAGGAGCGAAACGGTGGCCGGCAAAAGGCCCATCGACTTCTGATGACAGTGCCCGTGTAGCACAATTTTGGAGGGACCGGCGCGTAAAGGCAGGTCAAGCTGAGCCGCGAAATCCTCGAATAGCAGACACTCTTTGGCTACATCGAATGCTTTCCGCTGCTGCTCGCCGCGCAACAGTGAAGGCGCGTCCTCCTTCACGGCGGAAAGACAACTAGGCTCGCAGAAAAGAATCTTTTCACCCCGGTTCGCAATTGGATAAAGAGCCTCCATCACCGTTTCCGCGTGCGCCCGAGCTTCCCGAAGCAGGCCCTGCGAAATTAAAGGCCGTCCGCAGCAACCCGGCCGAATAATATTAACGGTGCAGCCGCTGCGCTCGAGAATTTCGAGAGCAGCCACGCCGATCTCGGGCTCATAATGATTCGTGAAGGTGTCATTAAAAAGCGTCACCGGCTTGCCTGAAATTTCGCTCGGGCGAGGATTTCTAGCGAGCCATCGCTCGAAAGTTTGGCGCTGAAATGCCGGGAGAGGACGCCGGCGATCGATTTCTAACAATTTTTCGCTGAGCCAGCCAGCCGGCGCGCTCGCGAAGATCCAATTCGAAAAAGGTGCTAGCCGGCTGCCCCACGCCGCCAGCCGATGAATGTTCCCGAGAGCGCGAGCACGGCGCGGGGTTCCATTCCTACGCCAATAGTCCGCTAGAAACTCGCTCTTAAACCTCGCCATGTCCACTCCCACGGGACATTCCGACTTGCACGCCCGGCATTCCAGGCAAAGATCGAGTACGCGATACACGCCATCCTCTCCCAAGCCCGCTTCGCCAAGTTGTCCCGTCATGGCCAGCCGAAGCGCGTTTGCGCGGCCCCGCGTCGAATCCGCTTCTTCTTGGGTAACCATGTAAGAAGGGCACATGGTTCCCGCGAGCTTTTTCCGGCAAGCTCCCACCCCGCTGCACATTTCAACGGCTCGGCCGAAGCCGCCATATTCCGAGTAGTCGAACCAGGATTCCGGGATTGGCGGTCCGGTAAGAGGCTCCGAATCGTAAATTGGATGTAAGGGGCGGCGCATCCACGATCTTGCCCGGATTGAATATCCCGAGCGGATCGAAGGTCCGCTTGATTTCCCGGAACGCTTCGTACAGCACCGGACCGAACATCTGCCGCATAAACGGGCTGCGAACTAAGCCATCCCCGTGCTCTCCGGAAAGTGCGCCTCCGAATTCGAGGGTCAGTCCAGCGACTGCCCGCGCAATCGATTCGAATCTTCGGACGCCGTCGTCGGTTTTCAAATCGATCACTGGACGCACGTGCAGACAACCGACAGAGGCATGCGCGTAAACTCCCGCCGTTGTCCCGTGGGCACGAACGATTTCGAGAAAGCGGCCGATGAACTCGCTCAGCTTTTCCGGCGCCACCGCTGTATCCTCGACGAAGGAGATCGACTTGGCGTCACTCTTCATGGCCATCGAGAGCCCGAGCGCCGCCTCGCGCAGACTCCAAATACGCGCCTGAGCACCCGGATCCATTTCGGAGTGGTAGTAATAACCCAGGCTGCGCGACCGAAGATCTGCTTCGAGTGCGTTCAGACGCGACGGGAGGTCTTCTTTGTGCTCCGAGTAAAACTCGACGCACAGGGTTGAAGCCGGGTCGCCCGGCATGAATGAGTTACGAATCTTGTCCAGTGCGGCGTTCTGACGCGTATTGCCGAGAATGGAGCTGTCCATCACCTCAATGGCGGAGGGCTTGTGCCTCAGAATCACCGGAGCGGCGGAGAGCGATTCGAGTAGATCGTGAAACAGGACCACCATGACGGCCTTAGCTTTCGGCAAAGGCACCAGCCGCAACTTCGCCTCCAGCACGATGGCCAGCGTGCCCTCGGAACCAACGATCAGCTTAGCCAGATTCAGAGGAGCGTCTACGCAAGTGAACTGATCCAGATTGTATCCGCCGACGCGCCGGATAATCTTCGGATAACGCTGGTCAATCTCGACCGCTAATTGGGTGGCCAGTCGCGCCACGGCTCGGTAGCAGGCCGCCTCGAGCGTATCGCCGGCCGGCGCCTCGCTTCGGGAAATTTCGCGAAACTGAACAATGCTTGCATCGGAGAGGGCGACCGTTAATTCCAGCACATGATCGATGGTCTTCCCGTAGAGGACGCTGCGTGCGCCGCTCGAATTATTGGCGATCATCCCGCCGATCGTGGCCCGGCTGGCTGTTGAAATATCCGGAGCAAACCGGAGCCCGAGCGGCGCCAGTTGTGCGTTCAGCTCGTCGAGCACAATACCGGGTTCGACGCGCGCCCAGCGTTGTTCCGCGTTCACCTCCAGAAGGCGGTTGTAATATTTGGAGGTGTCGATCAAAACGCCCTCGCCGATCGCCTGTCCGGCTTGGGAAGTTCCAGCGCCGCGCATCGTCAGCGGACACCGGAAACGACGGCAAATTTCAATGGTTCTAAGAATGTCTTGCTGATTCCGGGGCACCACCACCCCGAGAGGCCGAATCTGATAGACGCTGGCGTCGGTGGAATAAAGCGCCTGAGAGATCTCGTCGAATCTCACCTCCCCCTCGATCCCGGATTCCAATTCGCGCCGCAGCGCCGCCGAATCCACCAGAGCCGGGTTGGCTTGCGGAATCGGAGTAGCTGATTCAACTTGCGCGAGATCCACTAGGCGAGCTCCTCGCGATTATCATACGATCCCGCACATGCATAACGGCTCCCGGCATGGATTGAGCCAACATAAACAATAATGTGGTAAAGCGCACCCATCGCAAAACGGATTTAAAGTTTGGCGGTGCGCCTGATCGCATCTTGATCTATAATATGTCATCCAACAATATGCTCTTCCCAATTGCCTCCTTATGTGCGGCTCTCGTGCTTCTTCCGATGACCCGCTTACATGGGCGGGGACGCGAAGCGTGCTGTTGGAATCGAGGTGAGGCCGCATTGTCACGGAAGAACATCGGACTGATTGGAGGGTGCTCTACACTACGGTCGGACATGGCTGAGGTGGCACACAATCGAATCAGGTGGCATCGGCCATGCTCGCAATGGATCTGAATAATCCAGCCCACCCGATTGCCTGCTACGGCTCGCCCCAAGACTTTGGAGCTCCAGGATTATTTTACGCCGCCAAATCTGCAACTGCTGAATGTCAAGGACTTTGATTTCGGAATCGGGAGGGCCTTTAACCTTCGCATACAATTACAGGGAATTGGTGGTGACAGCAGGAAAAGACGGCACGATTTACTTGTTGAACGCCAACTCTCTTGGGGAGCGGACCATCGGACGCCGCTATTTTCGCCGAAGATGGGAAATGACGCGGAGATATGCCTCGATCGGCGTCTGGGGCGCCATGGCGACGGCGGTCGATCCAAAAATGACTGGACACACTGTTATAGTGGCCGGTAAGATCTACTTCACTACGCACAACTCGACCGCCTATGCTTTCGGCCTCAAAAAGTAAGTCCAGTGCTGATTAAACACTCATTCACCTCCTTCGCATTTGCGGCGGCGTTTACCGCCGCGTCGGCGATGTCTCAAAGCTCTGCTCCGACCTCCACGGGCGAGCAGCAATTCAGAGAACTCTGCGCAAGCTGCCACGGACAAAATGCTCAAGGTGGAGATAAGGGTCCGGCTCTCGCAGGCAGCCGTTCGCTCCGCGGCCGCACAGAAGCGCAAATCCGCGATGTCATCCGGAACGGCACCCCCAATGGGATGCCAAAATTCGGGCTGCCTGATGCTCAGCTACAGACGCTTGCTCTGTGGGTGAGAGGTCTCAACGCTTCGGCTTACGATCTCAAACCGGAGGGCGACACAGCGGCTGGAGAGCGGTTCTTTTTCAGCAAGGGCCAGTGCGCTTCGTGTCATATGGTGGCTGGGCGGGGTAGCGGAAATGGCCCGGATCTCTCCAATATCGGCCGGCAGCTTACTTCGGCGGAACTGCAGCGCGCGATCAACCACCCAAAGGGCGGAAGCGGCTCACCGTATTCGCAAGTAAGCGTCCGCCTCCGGGATAAATCCGTGCTCCGTGGATTCCTCCGCAGACAGGGCATTGGAACTTTGCAGCTACAGACCTTCGATGGTCGCTTACATTTCCTGTCGAATGCGGAGTATGAAGAGATAATCCCCGAACGGGAATCGATGATTCCTGCATTGACCATCGCTCCCGACGAACGCCGCGATCTATTGGCATATTTGAGTGGCAGAGGCGGCGTCGCGATCGGCGCTTTGAAAACCACCGAACCAATCTCCGCCCAAGCCATTCAGAAGATTTTGCAACCGGAACCGGGAGAGTGGCCCACCTACAATGGCGACTATAGTTCAAACCGTTACTCTGCGCTAACCGAAATCAACCCTCAAAACGTGAGCGGGCTACATCTGCAATGGACTTATCCGCTCAACTTCAGTCCGCTCGAAACTACGCCGTTAGTTTCCGACGGCTTGATGTACGTAACAGCTCCCAACCGGGTTTGCGCTCTCGATCCGCGAACCGGCGGCGAGGTTTGGTGTTACTCGCGCCCGCGCACCGACAGTGCCAAGATCTCAGCGGATGCCTCGCGGGGAGCTAACCGGGGAGTTGCGATCCTGGGCGATCGTGTGTTCTTTACGACGGATAATGCTCACCTCATTTGTCTTCACCGCCTCACCGGCGCGTTGATGTGGGAAATCGTCATGCCAGAGCAGCAGCAGGAGCGGTACGGCGGAACTTCCGCGCCCTTGGTTGTGAATAACATGGTGATCGCGGGAGTCTCTGGCGGCGATGAGAACGTTCGGGGATTCCTGGCGGCCTACAATGGGGCAACCGGTGAACTGGTTTGGCGCTTCTGGCCCGTTCCGAGACCCGGGGGACCGGGTTCAGAGACTTGGCGCGGCACTGCCATTAAAACAGACGGCGGCGGCGGCGGGACCTGGCTCAGCGGATCCTATGACCCCGATTTGGGATTGCTTTATTGGCCGACCGGGCAGCCCTTTCCGGCAACGGATGGCAGCCAACGGCGAGGTGACAATTTATATACAGACTGTGTCGTTGCACTGGACGTTAAAACAGGAAAGCTTCGCTGGTATTTCCAGTACACTCCGCACGATCTTCACGATTGGGACGCAAACGAACCGCTCGTTCTGGCCGACGGCCGCTTCCATGGGCGAGACCGCAAACTGCTCCTGCAGGCTAATCGCAACGGGTTCTTCTACGTCCTGGACCGGACTAGTGGCGAGTTTCTTATGGCGCAGAAATTCGCGAAAAAAGTGACGTGGGCGAGTGGCGTGGGTCCCGATGGCCACCCGCAGTTGCTCGAGGCTAACAATCCGACTCCGCAGGGCACCAAAACCTGTCCTGCGGTAAGAGGGGCGACGAACTGGTATGCGACAGCCTTCAATCCGGCAACCCGTCTGTTCTATGTCATGACCGTCGAAGACTGCGGAACGTACCGGCCCTCGACCACGGGAGGATACGGGCCTGCCCGCGACCCATTGGACCCGCCCGCGAAGCTACTGCGCGCGCTCGATCTCGAGACCGGCAAGACGGTTTGGGAAATTCGACAGTTTGGCCCCACCGAGAGCAATTATTCAGGAGTCCTTTCGACGGCGAGTGGACTCGTTTTTTATGGCGAGACCGGCGGTGCGTTCGCCGCGGTAGATGCCAAGACTGGCCGGCCACTATGGCACTTCGAGACTAACCAGATCTGGAAAGGCTCACCGATGACGTATACAGATCACGGCAAACAATATGTGGCGATTGCCGGCGGCAGCACGATTTATTCCTTCGCTCTCGATTAGAACCGCACTAGAACTGAAAACGTGCGACGAGCTGGCCGTTCCGCGGTGGATTTAACACCGATCCAGGGTTAATAAACCCGAACCCTCCGGTGAGTCCCAGTGCGTTGTAAGTTGCGGTTTGAAGAGCATTGGTAGAAACCGGTTGATTCAGAGAAACGCGGTTGAAGACGTTGAAGAACTCCGCCCGAATCTGAAATGTCATGCGCTCGCGAATGCGAAACAGCCTGCCAAAACTCAACTGTTCACTAGGAGTTCGCGCATAACGGTAGTCGTTGAAATACACTGCGGACTGGCCAAACTGGCCCGCGGATGGCTGGGACCAAGCGGCCGGGTTCAGCACCAGGTCGCTATACGGGTTAATGCAATTACAGTTGAGATTTTTCAAGAAGAGTGGCTTCCCGGGCACCCGCGTGGCATAGGTTGTCTGGAAAAACACGGAGTTCAGGTTATTTTGCGCGACAGGCGCAAGGATCGGCAGTCCGCTCGCGTATTTGAAAATTCCGCCGAAAGTCCAGTCGCGAACGACTTCGCTTACCCATCGATTCGATCCCCATCCAGGCAAGCGATAATTAAACGAAAATACCAGGACCAGCGGCTGGGAATATTCGGATAAGGTTTTCTGATTGGGGCGGTTGAAAACGTTGTTGACGAAACCTTCGTGGGTATTATCCGCCAGCTCCTTCTGCCAGACAAAGCTTCCCTGCGCATCCAGACCGTGCGAAAAACGCTTGGTCAACTTCATTTGCAGTGAGTCATACCAGGTATTGCCCAGCGGCGCGCCGACGACATTTATGGTGCCAAACTGGGGAAATGGGCGCAGAGCTTGAGCGAGCGTCGAGGTTACGGGAAATCCTGCGTATGGAGCTTTGAACCCGGCCGCCACTACTTGCGGCGAGTTGAGCGGCATCGTCAGCAGCGCCAGTTGCGACGGGATATTGGTGTTTATCCCTAGCGCGGCTAATCGCTGTGGCGTATTCGCGTTCAGATTGATTAAACTATCGGCTTCGAACCAAGCGCCCCGGTTGCCCACATACGCAGCCTCGATAGTGACATTGGTAGTGATTTGCCGCTGCAGAGAAATGTTCCATTGAACCATCCGGGGTGGGCGCCCCGCATTCGGATCAACCCAACTCGACGGTGTATTGATTTGACCGGGCTGCGGATAAATGCCGGGATTTAGATTAGTCGAATACAACTGCGAAAGACTGTAGTTCAGCCCGTCTGAAAGTTGAAGCGCCGGGGCCCCGTAGGTTGGATTCGAGAAATTAATCGTGTTCCAGCCGCCTGTGCCAAAGGTCGAAACAGGAGTCGCCTGGCCGCTCCCGGTCTGCCCATATGTCATGCCCCATCCACCGCGAATCACAGTTTTCGAGTCGATCAGGTATGCGGCGCCCAAGCGTGGACCGATTGCATAGGGATAGGCACTTGAGAAAGTGCAATTGCAAGTCCCGGGACCAGTTCCCTCGTAGATTGTCGCTCCTGGAAGGCCCCCGGCCGAAGGGTTGGGCGTGGTGGGCGAAAACATGCTCTCGCGGGAGTGGATTTCTTCGGGATAAGTTTGCCAGTCCCATCGCAGACCGTACGTAAGAGTAAGCTTATGCGTAATTTTCCATTCATCTTGGATAAAAATAGATACCGCATCTTTCCGGGCCTGGGGAGCGGTTGGATTTGCAACGCTAGCAGTGTTTACAAGACCAAGCAGAAAACTGGCGTACGGCAATCCGACGTTTCCGCCAGAAAGAGTCTGCCCCTGGAGATACGGCAACGATGTTTGAGCATTGCTGAAATTATAAGTCCCAAACTGCCCGGTTAGAGCTTCCTGGGTAAGCTCGTCGACTCTCCAATCCCCTCCGATCTTATAGGTGTGGCTTCCTCGAATATAGGTTAGGTCCATGACAGCGGTAGGTTTGTTGGAAAATATTGGAGCGCCGTTAGCGCCAATCACCGTGGAGGTGAGACTGCCACCCGTCGAAAGGCCGCCGCCGGTAGCCGAAAACAGGCCCGCTATATCTGGGAAACCCTTGCCGAAGACCGCACCTTTCAATCCTAGACCGGCTATCGGGTCGTAGTTAAATACAGATGGAATGCTCTGGTCCGGATTTGTATGGCGCAGGAATCCGGCTCCGGCATGCAGCAGCAGGGTTGGGGTGATATTCCAATCATAGTTCAGCCGCTCAGTATTCGTGCGAGTATCGATGTGACGTACCGTCGTGATCGGTGATGGGAGACCGTCCAACCCATTATAGTGGGGACCCGAATACATGGACCAATAGAACGATAGCTTGTTGGTGCTGTTGAGATATTCGTCGATTTTGACGCTGGGAATGGATTCTTCCGTTAAGGCATCATAAGTCTGCGACCAGTTATTGAGCGTTCCCGGACCGGTTGGTAGAGGAATCAGAGATTGGATCTTGAGCGCAACTGGATCCATCCGGCTGATGGGAATTATATTGCCCGGAAAAGGATTGGTGACGGTTTGACCGTTTACGGTATAGGCGGTCAACGGATCGTAGATCGTATTCTCCAAAATGGAAGCGCCGGACGGATCGTTACCGAGGACCTTGCCTGTGAGCGCACCGCTGAAGTCGCCATTTCGCATCGCGACCGTCGGGACCGTCTGAAGGACCCCAGCAGTGACCTGGCTCTGATAAAACTGTTCATCCGTGAAGAAGAAAAATGTCTTATTTCGACCGTTGTAGATTTTGGGAATGATGACCGGACCGCCGAAGCTTCCGCCGGAATCGTATCTGCGGTTTTCAGGCCGTAGGTGCTCACTATTTCCGTTACTCGTGAAGGGAATTCCAGCCCCCAGGGCCTCATTCACCACGTATGCGAACAAGCTGCCGTGCAATTCGTTTGCACCGGACTTTGTGACCAGATTGATATAGCCACCGGCAACCTGACCGAATTCAGGGGCATAGTTGCTGGTTTGTACTTCCATCTCCTGAAGGGATTCGACCGAAGGCTGGACCTGATCCTGGCGGATCAGCAGGCGTTGATTGTTGGCCTCCTGACCCTCCACATTGACGTAGAACGTGTTCAGCGGGGCCCCGTTCAGCCGGATGGAGGAATAGCTGGAGACCGAACCGCTGGGAACTAGGTTGATGAAGGTGTACGGATTGCGGATATTGGCGCTGGAAGCGTTGCCGTTGGCCCCGAAGTTAAGAGGGAGATTATCGAGCTGTTCTACCGGAACATTCATGCTCTGATCCGATGTTTCGGTCTTGAGCAGCGGCGCGTCTGCAGTGACGGTTACTTCTTCCTTAGACTCTCCAACCTTTAAAGTGGCATCGATTCGCGCCGTTTGACCGACAAAAATTCGAATCCCGTGTTGAACAAACGTGCCGAATCCAGGCGAGGACACTGTCAAATCATAGATACCGATAGGCAAGGCCTGGACTGTGTAATCCCCAGTAGATGTCGTCACGGTCGAATACACCGCTTGTGTTTCGGTGTTCTGCGCGACCACGGTCGCATTCGCAATCACTGCGCCTCCCGGGTCGACGACTGTGCCAGTCAGCACGCCTCGATCATTCTGGGCTACTAACGATAAAGCGCAGGCTACCCACAAGCTTATGGCGATACACTTCATATCTCCCCCTGAAGGGCTTCCATTTGGAGAAGCTACCCTTAGACGTGCGCTATAAAATATATCATAGGGTCAATTGAAGTCAAGGGATTACTGCGGATGACGAGTTCGCGTGCTGCGAGCTTTGAGCAGATCCAAAGCCGCATCGACGATCATGTCTTCCTGACCGCCTACCATTCGTCTTCGCCCGAGTTCGACTAGGATATCCCGTGTATCGAGATCATAACGGACTGCGGCAGTTTCGGCGTGACGCAAAAAACTCGAATAGACGCCGGCATACCCGAGTGAAAGCGTTTCGCGGTCTACGCGCACGGGACGGTCCTGAATCGGCCGGATCAGATCCTCGGCCGCATCCATCAGCGCGAACAGATCGCATCCATGCGTAAGATGCATCCGGTTAAGAACGGCAATCAATACTTCGAGGGGGGCATTTCCCGCGCCCGCACCCATCCCCGCCAGTGATCCATCCACGCGAGTGGCGCCGTGCTCGATCGCGACGATGGTGTTCGCCACGCCGAGCGAAAGATTGTGATGCGCATGCATCCCCATTTGCGTGCCGGCATCGAGCACGTCACGAAATGCGGTAAATCGCTCAGCCACTTCGTGCATCAACAGTGCGCCCGCGGAATCCACCACATATATGCAGTGAGCGCCATAGGATTCCATTAATTTCGCCTGGCGGGCCAGTTCCGCCGGAGGAGTCATGTGGGCCATCATGAGGAAGCCGGCCACATCCATATCCAGTTGGCGGGCATGCTCGATGTGCTGTTTTGCAATATCGGCCTCGGTCGAGTGAGTCGCAATCCGCACCGACCGGGCTCCGGCCTGGAATGCGCAATGAAGGTCTTCTATCGTGCCGATGCCGGGGATCAGCAGAACCGTGACTTTCGCGCGCTTCACATTTTCCGCGACAGCCGAGACCCACTCCAAATCCGTGTGGGCTCCAAAACCATAATTGAAACTTGATCCGGATAGACCGTCTCCGTGGCTGATCTCGATGGCATCTACTCCAGCTTTATCGAGAGCCTTGGCAATCTGGATTGCCTGTGTAGTCGTGTACTGATGCCGAATTGCGTGCATCCCGTCACGAAGAGTGACATCTTGAATATAGAGTTGCGTTTCGTTCAGCACGGTTTCGATTTCGTTTAATTCAGCTTTGACTTAGCGAGACATTCTCCCGTTCGGAGCGCTGCGGAAGTCATAATATCCAAATTTCCGGCGTATTTCGGAAGATAGTGCCCGGCCCCCTCGATCTCCAAATAGACCGATGTCTTAATTCCGTGAAAGCTGCCCATACCGGGGACCTGCATGGGACAGGCCACGCCGATTCGCTCGAACTGCACACGCTGTTTGAGATGATACCCCGGCACGTACTCGCGAACCGCTTCCACCATGCGCTCAATCGAGCGCTCGATTTCAATCGTATCGGCTTCATCGGTAAGACAGAAAATCGTGTTCCTCATGATGAGCGGAGGCTCGGCGGGGTTCAGGATGATAATTGCCTTACCCCTGGAAGCTCCCCCTACACGCTCAATCGCTCGAGCCGTTGTCTCGGTGAATTCATCAATGTTCGCGCGGGTTCCGGGTCCTGCGGATTTACTCGCGATACTCGAAACAATTTCGCCATAGTGCACCTTGGTGACGCGGTTGACGGCCGCCACCATTGGGATTGTCGCCTGCCCACCGCAACTAACCATATTCAGATTCGGCGCGTCGAAATTTTCGCCCATATTGACGACCGGCACAAGGTAAGGTCCGACAGCCGCGGGAGTCAGATCGATGAGTTGCTTTCCGTACTTTCGCAGGACCGAGTCGTGATGGGCATGCGCCTTGGCGGATGTGGCATCGAACACGATCTGAATCTCATTAAACGCGGACATTCCGATCAGTCCGTCGATCCCCTCATGGGTGACCGCGACTCCCATACGGCGGGCGCGGGCGAGTCCATCGGAATCCGGATCGACCCCGACCAAAGCCGCGATCTCGAGGATTTTCGAAGTCCTCAGGATCTTTACCACGAGGTCTGTACCAATATTTCCTGAACCTATAATGGCAACTTTGACAGACACAATAATTCATCTATGATATCACGCCGTTCTCTCAAGAAACTGCTCCTCAGATCTTCGGCAAAGCTGTGCTATCATTGACCTACATGTCATCCGCTGATTTAAATCCGCGGCCCAGCGGCGTTGTTTTTAGTCAAATCGAGACCGTCTCCCTCACCGAACGCGTAACTGCGGTTTTAAAAAATGCTTTTTTTTCAGGCACGCTGCAGCCCGGTGATGCGATCATCGAGCGCCAGATCGCACGAGAGATGAACGTCGGGACACCGGTGGTCCGCGAAGCCCTCATTTCCCTTAAGCATGAAGGATTCGTATGCAGGGTCAACAACAAAGGAACCTTTGTTACAACCTTCGACGCCGAGGAAGTTCGTGATCTGTATATGCTGCGGATTGAACTGGAAACGCTGGCGCTGCAATGGGCCCGCGCCCGGGTCAGCGAAGCCGATTTGCACGAGCTGAAAACCCGCGTAGACAGGTTGGTTGAAGCCGGGCAAAAAGGGAACCGCCGCGAGTTCCTTGAGCGTGATTTTGAATTCCACCGCTGCTGTTGGAAGCTTTCTGGAAATCCATTTCTGGCCGATACCTTAGAGCGTTTGATGGCGCCGCTGTTCGCATTCGTCGTTCTGGCGAGCGAAATGCCATTAACGGCTTCGATGGGCCGCGAACATTATACCCTTATTGAAGCGCTACGTTCGGTGCAGGAGCCGGAGTTTACGACATTGGTCCGCAAAACGATCACGGGTTTTGCGTTCCGTTGGATCTCTTCAACCGGGCAGCATGGGGCCCCGGACGTTTCGGATAAGAGCGCAATAACGGTAAAAGCCCGCGGACGCAAGCCAAGCGTTCCCAGGAGAACAACTGCGGCCCATCTCGACCCCGTCTGAGATTGGATTTTGATCTATCATTTGCCGAGTTTGCTGTGCTAGCATAAGGTCCTGGTGAATTTCCGAAGAACTGTGCGCCGACAATTAAGCTCCGGCAAGTAGGCTTTATGGTACCTGCCAAGGGGGCGGCCTTGCCGCCGGGCGTCGCCAACCTCAAGCCTGCTATTGCAACGCGAGTACGGTATCGCGTGCTCGGGCTAAGCTTCTTTATGGCGTTCCTGATGTATATGGAGCGCGGCGCGATGGGGACCGCGACTCCGACCGTCATGCGCGAGTTTCACATCGATAAAATTACGATGGGCTGGAGTGTTTCGGCGTTCAACTGGTCTTATGCGCTGTTCCAAGTGCCGGCCGGGTGGATGGCGGACCGGTTTGGCGCACGGATCGTGCTGGCAGGCGCCCTGGCCTGGTGGTCGCTGTTTACGGCTGCAACCGGATTTTCATTCAATGCGAGTTCTCTCGCGATCACGCGGTTTCTGTTTGGAGCGGGTGAGGCTGCCGCTTTTCCGGCCGGCTCTCGCGCTATGGTGCGCTGGCTTCCGATAGAGCAGCGTGCATTCGGGCAAGGTTTCCAGCATTCGGGATCTCGGCTCGGAGCGGCTCTCGCGCCCGCGATTGTAGCGTTTCTGCTGGCGATCTGGGGTTGGCGGCCAGTATTCTACACGTTTGGCGGTGTTGGAATTTTGTGGGCCATTCTATGGTACGCCTACTATCGCAATTCCCCCGCCGATCATTCTGGAACGAACGCCGCGGAGCTCGCCTTACTGCCTAAAGGTGGGTCGAAAAGAGATCCGGCCACCAAGAGCAGCGTGCCGTGGCATCGTATTCTTCGAAGCCGCGATCTATGGCTCCTGAGCACCGTTTATTTTTGCTATGGGTGGGTTCTATGGCTGTATCTGGCCTGGTTTCCCACATATTTGAGGGAAGCGCGTCATTTCACTTTATTAAAAACGGGTTTGGCCAGTCTCCCGTTATTAGCTGCGACCGTGACGAATGTTGTAGGCGGTTTGCTATCCGACAAACTGGCTTCTAAATGGGGCGACCTGCGGCGGGGCCGCCTGGTCGTTTCAATTTCTGGTTTCACAATCGCGGCTGTCGCGCTTTTGCCCGGCGTCCTGGCCAGTAATCCAGTCGCCGCATTGGCCTGCCTTACGATCGCAATGGCTGGTCTCGAGCTCACTGTGGCCGTTTCCTGGGCGATCTGCATTGATATCGGGGGAGATTACAGTGGTTCAGTTTCGTCGGTCATGAATACTTTGGGTAATCTAGGTGGCGCTATTTCGGCTGTAATGATTGGGTATCTTGCAACGATTTTCGGGTGGACTTCACCATTCTTGATGGCCAGTTCACTCTGCTTGTTATCGGCTGTGCTGGTTAGCCGGATCGATCCTCGCCGGTTGGCTGTTTAGCTAGAGGAGCAAAAACATGAAAATCGATCCTAAAAAGTGTGTCGCCTGTGGAAACTGCACGTATGTGTGTCCAATGGGGGCCATTTACATCGATCCTGTCGCGAAACGGGCGACTGTGAACCGCGATGAGTGCGTCGAGTGTTATGCCTGTTTTAATGGGCTAAGTCAGGAGCATCTCAATCCCTCCATCGTGCGTGCGATGCGGAAAGTGTTCCAAACGATGCGCCTCCGCTTCGACCCCGAACCCGATGTTTGCCCGACCGCCGCGTTTGTGCCTGAAGATCTCACCTGGCCGCGGGTGGTGCGGCGCGCATTTTCAGATCCCCGCGTTCCCCATGAGTCCACGGGCGTCGAAGGCCGCGGGACCGAGGAGGTAAAAACCAATGACATCAGCGGTCGGGTGAATGTGGGAGAGGTCGGATTCACCATCGAATTCGGTCGTCCGGGTGTAGGGGTCTGGATGCGGGAAATCCAGGAAATGTGCTGGGCGTTGGCCCAGGCCGGGGTCTCCTTCGAGAAAAAGAATCCGGTTACTTCCCTCATGTCGGATGTGGCGACGGGCACGCTTCGGGAAGATATCCTCGGCGAGAAGGTTCTATCCGCCATCGTCGAGATTAAGGTTCCAGTGGAACGGACCGAAGAGATCATCCGGCTCGTGTGGAGCATAGAAAAGAAGTTGGATACAGTGGTGGCGCTCGGCGTGGGAACCCGCTGTTCCCCGGACGGGCAAGATCACGTCGTCGAACCGATTCTGGAGCGCCTGGGATATAACCTGGAGCGCGCCAAAACGAATACCGGCCTGGGAAGAATTACAAACCGGGCCCAGGAGCGGCTTGAAGGAGAGGCGGTTGCGCGATGACGAATACGCTGCATCGATTCGGCGATGCCGAAAGCTTTCGCGACGATTACGTGGTGTTTGCAATAAGCAGCCGGGGAAGAAATGATGAGAACGCGGTTCCAAAGCTGCGAAAATTTCTGGAGATGGCGCTGCGCTTCAAACCGGTTAACATGGGCGACGCCCGGCACGGAGGCGCACTGCGGCCATCCAAATCCATGAACCCTTTTTCCCATTGGCAGCGAGATAGCAAGCCTGATTTCGAGGCTGTCATCGCCGGTCTCGACACTCCGACCACGGCCGCCGCGGTGTTCGATAATCGGGTTGCCGCGGAAGACCTTTTGAAGGCGGTCCGAGAGGCCGACCTGGGACTGAGCGTGAACATATCAACATCGATCGATGGCGCTGAGCAATGTTGTCACGCGGCTGGCCTATGCCGGCATAGTGTCGGTTACTCGCTCGGCTTCGAAGGCAAAACGGAGCATCTACCCAACGAAGATGTCCTAAAATTGTCGACCATGTGCGGTCACGGAATGGTAAGTTCGTCTTTAGCCAAAAAAATGATTGACTGGGTTAAGGAAGGACGTCGCACGCCCCAACAGGCTGTCAGCTATATGGCCCGCTTTTGTTCCTGCGGAATATTCAATCCCTCGCGCGCATGCCGGATTCTTGAAGAGGCGAGGGTCAGGACCAAATGAAACGCGCTCTCCTGACGCTGCTCCCGCCGCTACTTCTGTGCCTCCCGGCAGCCGCCGAAATTTCCGTTTTCAAGGGCTTTACTCTTATTGATGGCAATGGCGGAGCTCCTCAAACTAGCGCGGCCATGATTATCGACAATGGCCGGATCACCTGGGTGGGGCCGGCGGCTCAACTGAAAGTTCCACCAGGAGCTGCTGTGAACGATTTATCCGGCAAATATGTCATGCCGGGAATGATAAATCTCCACGGCCACGTCAGCATCGTTTCAGGTCTCACACAAGACCCCAAGCGGTTCTACACTCGGGAAAACGTCGAGAAGAACTTGAAAATCTATGCAAGCTATGGCGTGACTTCGGTTGTTTCCATGGGAACCGACCAGCCGTTGGTATATCAACTTCGGGACGAGCAGCGCCGAGGGCGGCCCACGGTTACTCGCATTTTTACGGCCGGCCGCGGTTTCACGGTCAAGGGCGGATATCCCAACAGCACTCCGGGGATGGAAGGCGTCGCGTATGAGGTAAGTACTCCGAAGGAAGCCGCGGCGGATGTGGATGAGCTTGCCTCGCATCATCCCGACCTGGTTAAGTTCTGGGTAGAGGATCACTTTGGCAAATTGCCGAAGATTCCCATCGAACTCTCCAGCGCTATCATTCAGGCTGCGCATAAGCACGGTCTGAAAGTGGCCGCGCATATTTTCTATCTGGAGGATGCCAAGCAACTTGTGGCAGCCGGTCTTGACGGCCTTGCCCATAGCGTCCGCGACAAGCCGGTGGATGACGAGTTGATCCGGTCAATGAAGCAGCACGGAGCCTGGCAGATGGCCGCGACGCTCTCTCGCGAGGCGTCGATGTTTGCCTATGCCAAGCAAGCGCCGTTCTTAAAAGACCCGTTTTTCACGCGCTCGATTTCACCGGCAACCCTTGCCACTCTGAAGAGCCACGAATACCAAAAGCAAGCGGCTAGCGACCCGGAGATAGCGGAATACCCAAAATTTTTTGAAACGGCGAAAGAGAATCTGAAACGTCTTGCCGACGCCGGAATCCGGTATGGATTCGGCACGGATTCAGGCCCTCCCGCGCGCTTCCCCGGTTATTTCGCGCACTGGGAGGCGGAGCTGATGGTGGAGGCTGGGTTGACGCCTACGCAGGTGATCACCGCGGCTACCAAGAGTTCCGCGGAGTTCCTGGGTGGCGCAGCGAAGGATCTGGGAACAATCGAAAAAGGTAAATGGGCCGATTTCGTCGTCCTTAAGGAAAATCCGCTGAGCGATATTCGAAACACACGCAGTATCGAAGCGGTCTTTATCGCCGGAAATCGAGTGAATTAGGGACTATGCTTGGCTGGCTCGGATCTCGCCGGACCCATTTATACGCAGCGGTCGAATTTTTCCAAAAATACTTTTCGGCGACCGCGCGACCCTTCGCATTGAAATAATCTTGCGCGATTTTTACGATGGCGGCCAGGTTATCGACAGCCGCTCCATTTGGCCAATCGCTTCCGAAGATCAACTTGTCTTCTCCGAAGTTATCGAATAGATAATCGAGATCTGGCTTGTACACGGCGGGATCTAGTAATGGCTTGTCATCTATCATCTGCATTACTTCAGAAACTTTGACGTACACCTGAGGGCGTTTCGCCAGCTCTCGCATGTTCGCGTCGACAGCAGCCCTCGTATTGGCATCCAAGCGTCGCAGCATCGAAGGCACGTGATCGAGAATAATGCGCAGATCTGGGACCTGATCGCTGACTTTGATCACTGCTTCCATCAGGTCCGGCCGGGGATTCGCGGTATCGAGCGCCAGACCGGCCTGCTGCATCAGCTTCAGCCCGTCGAGAAAAACCGGATTTGAGACCTCATTTACGAGGTTATATCCCCAGAGATTACCGTAACGAATGCCCAGAAACAACTTGTTCTTGTGATACCGCTCCAGGTATTCCTTGAATTCGGACTTGCCGGGCTGAAGATTGCCCATCGTGCCGACCATGATGGGATCTTTCTCTTCCACCTCAAGCACCCAGAGGTTGTCTTCGATCCACGGGCTGGCTTCGATTTCAATCGCCCCTACAATACCCAATGGCGCGGCTAACTTGCGATATCGTGCAGGTAAAGACGGCTCCTTGTTTCCTCTTCCGCCGCTGTACGGTGCGCCTTGCGGACGCGTCTGATCGAATAGATGGATGTGGCAGTCGATGATGGGGATGGGTACGGCCTGACCTTTGATTACCGTTCCGGCGCATGCAGCAGCCGCCGTTTCCAGAAAACGCCTACGGCTCACGAATGCATGTGCGGGATGGGTTACGAAAGCTTCAGCCGGCAAACCACACCAACGTCATCGCAATACCACATGTTCCCCTGCCAGATGGTCATCCCATGGGGCAACGGGTCCGTGTCCGCGAGCTGAATCTTCTCCACCATCTCGCCGGTCTCGGGATCGTGCTTGAAAAAGGCATTCAAGTTTGAATCGGCCACCCATAGATATTTACCTTCCCATCCAATTCCATGGGGGCGATTTCCGGCGGTTCCGAATTTGGTCTGCACGACCCAAGTTTTTGGATCGATGCAATAAACGCTACGAGAGGGAGGAACCGCGAACCATAGTTTTCCGTCGCGCCATTCCTGCCCATGGGCGCCAGTTCCGGGCGCCATCGCTCCTTGAATCTGACCCGCCTGAAAGCCTCCGACTTGCTTGGGTTCTTTGGAGGCCGCTGCCGGTCTCGGCGCCGGATTCACTCTCGGCAGCGGGCTGCGGCGCCCCTTCGGATCGCCGACCATATTGTAAATTACTCCTGCTCCCGGCGTAAAATGCCGCTCCAGCGCTTTGCCGGTATGAGCATCGGCTCGGACGATCTCGCGATTATAAGTAGAGCCGATCCAGAGCGTTTCACCATCGTAGGTAATGCCGCTGGACCGATCGGTTTCGGTATCGAACGATCGCAAGACTTTGCCTCCCTCATACTCGACCAAGTAGGCGCGGTTCCCTGGGCCTTGATCGATAATCCACAGGCCATCCGGGGTGGCTTGCAACCCGTTGGGCTGCGGATGCTCACCTGGAGAGTTAAAGACGATTTCTACTTTTCCGAATTTCCGCGCCGGAATCTTGTTCAGGTCGAGAGTCATGGCGCCCGCAACGGGCGCTGCCGCTGCGACCGCAAGAAATGTTCTGCGCTTCATCATTGAGAACCTCCTAATGAGGGATCGGCCCTACGAAGCCGTATCAGCCATGATAAATCAAAGTTCGGGCTATCTCAAGCTTTTCTCTTGCATCCCGCTGTGACCTATGATATATCTCCTTGGTCACCGGTCTGCGCGTTCTTTTGCTTCGGGCCACTTGCTTGGTGGAAAAGGAGACTACGTATGCTACGCCGTTGTTTGATCCTATCGGCTGTCCTTATGCTTGGTTTGCTCTGTCGCCAAGCTAACGCGCAAGTCCTCTACGGCTCGATCGTGGGTAACGTGACCGACCAAAGCGGGGCCGGCGTTCCCGACGCGAAGGTGACTATTACCCAGCTCGAAACGAATCAATCCCGCGACACCGTCACTAACGACGCCGGCGGATATAGCTTCACCAACGTCCTGGCAGGAACCTATACCGTGATCGTCTCAAAGCCAGGGTTCCAGTCTTTTACGGCACAGAACATCCTCGTGCAGCTCAACAGCGTGGTCCGTGTGAATGCGCCGATGGCTGTCGGGGCAGTATCGCAATCGGTGAATGTGACGGCAGAGGCGGCCGTGCTTCAGACCGATCGCGCCGACGTCCACGCCGACACAACCACTCAGCAACTTGAGAATCTCCCGGTGACCGGACGCAGCTTCCAGTCGCTGCTGTTCGATACGCCCGGTGTGACCCAGCCCATCTATTTCCAGACCGGCGGCATTAACAATCCCTCTCGCTCTATGGAGTTCGATGTGAACGGAACTCCCACGGGCGAAATGATCGTGCGAGTCGACGGAATTACCGCAACGAACCTGTGGATCGGCGGTCTTCAGGCGTACACGCCCAGCATCGAGGCAATTCAGACCGTCAATACGGTTACCAACAGTTCCGACGCCGAGCAGGGTCTTGCTGGAGCAGCGACCGTCAGCGTCCAAATCAAAAGCGGCACCAACGAACTGCATGGGTCGGCGTTCGAATATGTAACGAATTCCGACCTGCGGGCTCGCGGATATTTTCTGCCGGCAAACGTAGGCAAGCTTCAAGATGACAAGAATGTTTTTGGCGGCACGGTCGGCGGTCCAATCAAGAAGAACAAACTCTTCTACTTCGCGAGTGTGGAATCCACAGTTGAGCGAGCCCAAGGAGCCGGACCGTATGCCACCCAGAATGGTCCGACGAGTAACTTTCTGACCCTTCCTCAGGCGGCCATACGCACCGGAGATTTCTCTTCTACCGGCACGACGATTTACGATCCTACGACGGGCAATGCGAACGGCACAGGCAGAACTCCGTTCCCTAACGATATGATCCCGGCTTCGCGGCTGAGCCCGATCACCCAGAATATGCTTTCATATCTTCCGCTTCCCCAGAACAGCCTGAGCGCGTACAACTATTTTGCAATCCCGAAATACGACACCAACTGGACCAAACTGGATTCTAAAATCAACTGGAACCCTAGCGATAAGCTCACCATTTATGGACGTTTCAGCTATCTTCCCGACAGCGAAACCACCAGTGGATATTATCCAGGCGCCGCTGGCAGCAATCCGCTCAGCTTGGGAACGGTTTCCAGTGCGAGCGTACTGAGCACCTCAGTGGGAGGGACCTATATTGTCAGGCCAAACTTTCTCGTGGATGGCGTCGTCGGATTCACCCGTCAACATACACAGCAACATCCGCCGGGAGCCCAGCAATGTTGGGGAGAGGTCCTCGGCATCGCCAATGCCTGCCAACCGCCGGGCCAGAGAGACATAGCCTTGCCTGTTTTCAATCTCAGCAATGCAACGTGCGGCCAGTTCTGTACAGGGCTTTGGACGGGCTATGGCAATACTGTCAACACTTCCTCTGTCTTCGACTACCTGGATCCGCAGTATGATTACGTGGTAAACGCCGGCTGGACGAAGGGATCGCACAATCTCAGATTTGGGTTTGAAGTGCTGAGGATGGACTTCAACCATTACGAAATCACGGCTCCATCGTTCACGTTCACTGGTGGGTTGACTGCGCTGAACGGCGGCGCGGTCCCCAATCAATACAACAGCTTTGGGGACTTCCTGTTGGGCTTGCCTCAATCGCTCACGGACGACACGGACACACCGCCTTTGAATTCAGGAGCGAATGCCGCGCGTCCCGCTACGCTGCGCGATTGGACCTTCGCGTTGTATGCTCGCGATCAGTGGCAAGTGAACAGGAAACTGACGGTTTCTGCCGGCTTGCGATGGGAGTATTATCCAGTCCCCACCCGCGCCGACCGCGGAATCGAAATCTTCGACTTCACCACCGATAAGGTAACGATCTGTGGTATCGCGGGCAATCCGGGGGATTGCGGGGTGCATGTGAATCCGTTGCAATTCGCACCCCGCTTCGGCATCGCCTACCGGCCTTGGGAGACATTCGTCATCCGAACCGGATTCGCTCTCAACTGGGAGCAGGACAATATGTATCGCGCTGGGCTTTACGCGTATCCAACCACGATCCCGATCACGCAAGCAGGTGCGAATAGCTACAGCGCCGAGGGAAACCTCAGCGCAGGCGACCCGATATTCCCCACGCCGAACGTCGCCAGCGGGTCCGTTCCGCTGCTGGCGGGTGCGGGAACAACCACGTTGCCGATGAACTACGTTCGCGGTTATATCATGTCGTGGAATTTTACGGTGCAGAAGTCACTCGGTCACAATTTTGTCCTTACGTCAGGCTACGTGGGCAACCGGGCTGTGCATCAGGTGCAGAGCCAAAACATCAACTATGGACAAATCGGCGGGGGAACGGCGAGTCAGCCATATTTCCAAACGCTCGGCATCACGGCTGCAATAAGCGATCTTCTGCCGATGGCCCGGACCTCCTACGATTCGTTGCAAACCACCTTGACTCGACGGTTCACTAGCGGTCTTACGGTCAGCGCCTCCGAGACGTGGTCGAAGGCGATCTCGAACTTTGCGGGCACCATCCCGATTCCGCAGTATTTCAAACTAAATAAGGGTGTGACGTCGTTTAATATACCTCAGCATTTTACGCTGGCTTCTACTTATGAATTGCCGTTTGGGAAAGGCAAACAGTTCCTGAACAGCAGCAGCCGTATGGTGAGCGCGCTGGCCGGCGGATGGCAGGTGAGCGGAGTCTTCAGCGTGATCTCCGGGACGCCTTTCACCATCACCGCGAGCACCGCCTCTTTGAATGCGCCGGGGAGTCCGCAAACGGCAAATCAAGTCGTGAAAAATGTCCAAATTCTCGGGGGCGACGATCCTTATTTCAATCCTCTGGATTTCGCCTCGGTGACATGCGCGTGCTTCGGGACTGCCGGTTACAATACGATCCGCGGGCCTGGAATAATTGACCTCGATGCCAGTGTGTTCCGCAATTTTCGGCTGGGCGAGCGATTCGCTCTACAGTTCCGGGCCGAGGGGTTCAACGTCACCAATACACCGCACCTGGCGAACCCCAGCGGCACCAATGTAGGGGCCATGCAGTTGAACTCGAACGGCACTGTCGCGAATTTGAATGGCTTCGGCGTCATCACGAGCACCAATAACAGCGGCCGCGATTTCGACGAGCGTTATCTGCGGCTCGGCCTTCGGCTAAGCTGGTAATCTGTCGGAAGAACTTCGTGAAATGGAGATTTTCGCCGCTGCTCCTGCTGATTGCGGCGAGCCTCGGTCAGGCGCAGGAGATCGATACGGCGATCAGCGCAGGCAGCTTGGCGAAGCGCCTCACGATCTTTGACGAAATTCAGGATGTGCATGAAAGGAGCGCGTTCCGCGAAGTATGGAACGCGTCAGAACCCGCGAAGCGAAAGACCCTCGCAGTTCGCTTCAGTGAACAGTATCGGGGTTCGATCGTCCTGAAGGAAGCCTACGAGATCGCGGCACGGGCATGCGTGGCATTGGGAGATTTAGCGGCCGGTCTGGACTGGGCGAATCGTTCACTGCGCCTGATGCCGGAAAATCCGTTTCTACTGGTGATGGCTGCCGATACAGCGGCTAAACTGAAGCAGCTCGATTTGGCCGGTACGGACGCGCGGGACGCCCTTCGATATTTGGAATACGCCGATAATCCTTCCCCGATCACCTTGGAACAATGGCCCCGAACGCGGGATGCGCTTCGCGAAACTTCCTATTTTGTTTTGGGCCGTGTCGCAGCCTCGCAGGGGGCGTACGAAAATGCAGAACGGTGGCTGCTGACGGCGCTCAGCCTGAATGCGGATGACGCCGAAGCGCTTTATACCCTCGGCGTCGTCCGAATGGCCGCAAAGCGCGACAGCGAGGCCGCCCCGTGCTTTGCTAGGGTAATGAAAATCGGCGGGCCGCTCTCGGAGGCCGCTCGGCCTTTGTTGCGCCGCATCTTTGGCGAAAGCCCTCAGCAGAAATCGCAGAGCTTCGAGGATTATATTGCAGCGTTGAAGTGGAATCCTCCCGCGTCGGAGCGTGCAGCTCCTGCCGCCTCCGCAAGCCTGCGCTACGCCGGATCGGAGGCGTGCCGTGGATGTCATCTCCAGGAATTCCAGAACTGGCAATCGACCGGCATGGCGAAAATGTTTCGTCCATACCGCGCCGCGGACGTGATCGGCGATTTCTCAGGACGGCAGCCGGTCTCTGGTAGCGCGCGCGCCATTACTGAGGGAGACAAGCGCGTGATCGAAATTCGCGAGGGAAACACCAGCCGTTGGATCCGTTACCCGGTCGACTACATTATCGGATCGAAGTGGCAGCAGGCCTATGCTACAAGACTTTCCAGCGGGGAGTTTCTAGTCCTTCCGATTCAGTACAGCCGGCTGGAATCGGCATGGGTGAATTACTGGAAAATTGTCGATAGTGCAGGCTCACAGCGCGCCGATATTTCCCGTTTCCATGAAATTCCCGAAGGAACTTTTTATCAGCAGGACTGCGCTCCGTGCCACACCAGCCAGTTGCAGTTTCAGAATAGTCCAGCCAAGCCCATGAGATCGACCTTCGCTGAGGGCGGGGTCGACTGCGAAATGTGTCATGGACCCTCCTTCGCGCATGTAGAGTCCATGAAAGACCACAAAGGTCTTGCGAGCGCCGCCATCGAGCCCCCGGTCGACTTCAAACGGATTCCAGCCGGTCAGTATGTCGCAATCTGCGCACAGTGTCACATGCAGTCCGCAGTGCATGACGCGCAACCCGACGGCGCAGTGAATTACTCGAAGCAGAGTCCATTTTATCGATCGTATTCCACACACCTGCTCTCTGATTTTTCGCGCAGAGCCTTCTATAAAGATGGGCGCTTTCGCGCCACCACGTTCATCGTGGAAGCGTTTACCCGGTCGCAATGCTTCCGTAAGGGCGGAGCCACGTGCGGGTCTTGTCACAATCCCCATCCCGCAGATGCGTTAACCAACCTAACGTCGCTGAAATTTGGCGAAGATTCCGACCAGATGTGCGTGCAATGCCACGTCCAGCTCCGCGAGAATTCTGAGCGCCATACCCACCACGCGGCCGGCACGGAGGGAAGCCGTTGCGTTTCCTGCCACATGCCGCGAATTATGGATGCAATCTTGTTCCGGGCGCGATCGCACCAGATCGACGATATACCGGACGCGGATATGACGGACCGCTTCGGCACCGCCGACAGTCCGAATGCTTGCCTGACCTGTCATCGCCAGCGGGATACGGCGTGGCTCCGCAAGCAGATGGCAGCATTGTGGACACGACATTGATGTCGGAAAATGCAACGCCGCGGCGACGACGCAGTCTTCAATCACGCAAATAAGCTGCCGCCCAGTGCGAGTGTTCGCGCGCATCGCGCTGATAGGATCTCGCAGGCAGCATCTCACTTGGGTGCTATGAAACAACCCGGCCTGAAACTGGTGATGCGCAAGCGCCGCATACCGTCCTCGTGATCGATCACATCGAACAGAAGCCGGCGCACAATTGATGAGCGAAGTTCTTCTCGGCTTGCAGCCTGTAATGAGACTCGGATTCTGCCGGTTCTATCGCCAAATCCCCAGAATCCCTGCCATAGGACCCAAAGTGCGATATATGATAGATTGACATGTCCCGGAGTTGGTGTTATGATCGCTCGATTGCACCCGTTAACTCAAAGGAGAACCTCTCATGAGACGCCGAGATTTTATCGGGGCTGCGGCCGCTGCACCTCTTGCCGCGTCGCTACCGGCTTTTGCAGCACCCCGGATCGATGTTGCCGCGCTTAAGACGCGGAAAATCGGGAAAATAGATATTGTTTACGATTCACCGCACAGCAAGCCGAATGGCCTTCAGGCCACTCCGGAGGGGTTGTGGATCCTGGATCAGGGAAGCAGTAACTACGTATCTCTAGTCAACTACGCTGACGGAAAAGTCATCCGTGAATTTCAGGTTGATATGGAAGGTTCCAGCGGCGTGACAGTCGATGCGGAAAACGTGATGTGGTGCACCTCGACCCACAATAGTCTGATCGTCACCTGCAGTCCCCAGGATGGAAAGACTATCGCGAAGTACTGGACACCGGGCGCAGGCCGAATTTATGCAATGGCCGGCGATCCACCGGCCGCGCGCAGCCCCTTACCTCCTGCCAAAGGAGCCGGCACGCAAGAGCAAGTCGGTCCTCTGGGGGGACAAGCTAAAGGCGGAGGACGTGGCGGACGGGGCGGCCGCGGACCTGCTGGCCCGCCGGGACAAGTGCCGCTCACCGCCACGAGCGGACTCTCTGGTACCGGCGCGCATGGAATTGAAAACCGCGACGGTCTTCTCTATTTCGCGAATCCGCCGGCCCGGCACGTATACGTTATGGACCCCAAGTCCTGGGTTGTTCAGGCTTGGTGGCCTGTGCCCGGCAACCGTCCACACGGAGTTGGCTGGGATGGAGATACGTTGTGGGTCGCCGATTCCAACTGGAGAGCGTTTTTCCGGCACAACTATAAGACCGGCGAGATCGTGGAGAAGGTCCAGCTAACCGAAAAAGATCCCTTAATTCACGGGGCGACGGTCCATGACGGCTATATGTGGTATTGCGACGACATGGGATACGTCTGTAACTTCAAACTGACGTAACATATTTCAACTGTTTGAGCTATCCGGATCACCGGGGTCGCGCGCAGCCGACCGAGAAGCAGGACGCAGCGGTGTGGGTGCGGCCTGCGTTGGGCCGCATCATCCATAGAATATTGGCGCCGCATCTTCGCGACGGAACCACGGTATTGGAAGTCGGCGCGGGAACCGGCGAATTGTCGGTGCTGATCGAGGATGCATTGCCACCAGGAATTCACTGGATGTGCACGGACCAAAATCCGCTGCATCCCGGCCAGACTGTGGGGACGCTGCCCGATCTTCCTGAGGTTTCGGACGCGTCCGCGGATGTTATTGCTGAACTTTCCGTCGCAGACGCAATTTCAAGGCCGGTCCTGGTAAATTCCTTCGGGGGCATGTGGCGCGTACTCAAACCTGGCGGAACGATCGTCCGCATCCTGGATTTGAGGGAACAGTCGGGTATTCTTGGACCAGACGCCGCCGGCCAAGGCTATATCCCGCTCCTGTATAACGACGTCAGTATTGGAAGCCCGAATTTTTCGAGGCGACTGGTATTCCTCGATCGTGAGCGTTTGCGGACCCAAATACCCGCTCTTCGACAGGGAATCTTGTCTTCCATTACCGTGGACAAGATTGAATCTTGGCTTAACATTCGAGAGGGAGTGCTTGAGGACAGCGATCCACCCTGGCAGCGGGACAGCCTGCTCGCGCAGTTTCGGCGTTTTAAAATCCTCGCAGCGGAGATGGACCTTGCCGCATATGCGGAGAGCAGATTGAGGGAGGCCCTGACCGAGGCTAATACCCGAGGCCCTCGCTTTGAAGTTGAGTTCTGTGGGGCCGCTACAGAAGAAACGGTCGTGAAAAGGGAAACCCTTAAGGGTTTGCCGAAAAAAGTCGCAGCCGTCGCTTCTCGATATGGACTCATAAGATTATGGGAGAGTGATCCGTTTGGCCCGCACAGCCATAAATTTGTACGAATACGCTCTACCGCGATAGTCCTGGTAGCCCGCAAGACCTCATTCAAAAATAATTGACAAACTAATATAGATGATATATTCTTGCTGGGATTCATAAGCTTTTCCCCGTGTATGGAGGCAGGCTCTATGTCCCCGATCACGCATCATAGGTGTTTGGCCAAGGAGAAAATATGGTTTTTATCTCTACTCTTGCCGCTATTCGCTGGGGCCCAAACACCGACCGGTGAGATCATCGGAACAGTCGCCGATCCAACTGGCGCGGTGGTGGCCGGAACTACTGTCGTAATCACGAATACGGCTACAGGAGTTTCGCGAAGCATAACGACCAATGGTTCCGGCATCTTTGATGCGCCTGCTTTGACTCCGGGCGTGTACTCGATCCGGGTAACTATGAGCGGATTCATGGCTGACGTGCGCTCTAACGTTACAGTTGCTGTGGGCGAGGTAACGCGCCAGGATTTTTCCCTGCAAATAGGCGACGTGAACCAAAGCGTCGAAGTACAGGCGCTGGCGACAACGCTCGATACTGAGACCACGACCATCGGAACGGTGATCGAAAATCGAAGTATCGAGGATCTGCCGCTTAACGGGCGCAATTACCTACAGTTGGCTGAGCTGGTTCCATCGGGGACAATCTATGGTCCATCGAATTCCATCGCACAGGCGCGCGGAGGCGGGGACCGGTCCGCATTTCAGTTAAATCTAGCCGGACAGCGGCTGGAATATAACCATTACACTTTGGACGGGATTGAGAACACCGATCCGAACTACGGCACCTATCTAGTTCAGCCGTCCATCGACGCACTGCAGGAATTCAATGTTGAGACAGGCACTTATAGCGCCGAATTTGGCCACAACGTCACCCAGGTGAATGTGGTTACCAAGAGTGGCACCAACCAATACCACGGGACCATGTTCGAGTTTCTTCGCAATACCGCGATGGATGCCAAGAATTTCTTTCAGCAACCCAATACTCCGATTGAAATACTGAGGCGCAACCAGTTTGGATTTGTCCTGAGCGGCCCGGTTCAGATTCCCCGCGTGTTCAACGGGCACGACAAACTGTTCTTCTTATTCAATTATGAGGGGCAGCGGCAAAGTCAGCAAAATCTCAGCTACGGGAGTGTCCCGCTACCGTCGTATTTTAATGGCGATTTTTCAAGTTATAGCACAACCATTTACGATCCCCTCACGCGGGTAGTGTCGGGCGACGGAACGACAGTGTTATCCCAGACACCTTTCCCGGGAAACGTTATTCCTCCGAACCGTATTGCCCCGCAGTCCCTCATCGCCGCAGCACTTTTTCCAGCACCGAACGCCATGCCGACCAAAATACTCAATAATGTCTATTCTAATAATTACGTAAATAATTCGGAAGCCATCACTGATAACCACGACGGGGAACTCGCGCGAATTGACTGGCAGGAGAGTGAAAAATTAAGCTTCCAGTTCCGCTACAGCCATGGAAACGAGCCGAGCTATACGCCGAGTACGGTTGCCGGCATGGGCACTGTGAATAGTGCGATTACGCATCAGGCGATGTTGGGGAACGTCTTTGTGATCAGTCCTGCGAAAGTGAACGAGTTCAAGCTGGGCATGAGCCGACTAGAGTCAATAAACGGCAATCTCCACACCGGCAATCCAAACTTTAATTATGTGCAAAAGCTTGGAATTCCGGATGTGATAGACACTCCCGCATTTTGGGGTATCCCTTCCATCACCATCAGTAATTTCACGGGTATTGGCGATCCAGGAAATGGACCATACTCGAGCTGGGACACAACCATCCAGGCGACGGACAATTTTTCGTGGAACCTCGGAAAACACAGTGTTAAATTCGGAGGGGATTTCCAGCGCATTCGCTTCGACATCACAGGCGATGATGCCGCGCGCGGCAACTTCGGCTTTACGGGCCAATATACAAACCTGGCTGGCACGACACCTTTGCCTTTGAATGCCGTGGCCGATTTCCTGCTGGGGGATATATCCACACAGGGAGCTCAATTAGGAGTAGTAGCAGACCAACTCCGGGATTGGGCGCTGGGTACCTACATCCAGGATCAATGGAAGGTCACTCCGAAATTGACCATCAACCTAGGACTGCGATATGAGCTTCAGCCCGGATTGACCGAAAAGTACGACCACATGACTAATATCGACTGGGCCTGGGACAATTCCTTTTTTCCGACTTGGGTACGGGCAGGCACGGGAGACTTCTATCAAGGCAATCCGCCAGTTCCGCTACCTGCCGGAATTCCTTATACCCGGGATGGACGTTTCGGAAATACCACCTGGAAAACGGCCTTTCTCCAATTTGGCCCTCGTGTAGGATTAGCCTATAACGTAACTTCAAAGACCGTCATTCGTGCGGGATTTGGTATTTATTATCCGCACGATATCGACAACACAGCATTCGACGTCACGCGCAACCAGCCCTTTACGCTACGGATTAATAGTAGCTCGAACGCCTTTATTCCGAACGCAACATGGTCCAATCCGTTTCCCATAGTAGCGATCTCGACAAACGCCCCATCATGGGTATGGGGTGATCCGCAGCCCTACACTCCGCAATGGACCTTCAATATCCAGCGTGCGCTAATTAATTCAACCACCCTCGAGGTGGACTACCAAGGTTCGGCCGGTGTCCATTTGCAACGCACCGTCTACTACAATGACTCACCGCCAGCAGCGCCCGTAAATAATAGGAACTTGCTGCGCCCCTTCCCCGAGCTGGGATTCATCCAGGCAGTCGAGGCCGCTAGCCACTCCAGTTACGATTCGTTGCAGATCAAGTTGCAGCACCGCTTCTCGCGCGGATTCACCCTGCTCAGTGCATTCAGTTGGGAAAAATCCATCGACAATGGCAGCGGCATCCGTCAGGCTACCGGCGATGAATACGTTCCGCCTAACGGGGCCGACCTCTCCGCGGAGCGCGGGCTTTCCGCCTTCAATTTCGGGAAAAAGTGGACCACGTCGGGTCTTTACACACTGCCCTTCGGAAAGGGCCAGTACCTGCTCGCCCGCGCTAACCGATTTCTGGACGCCTTCATTGGAGGATGGCAATTGGGCGGAATTCTGACGCTTGAGGGTGGGTTCCCGTTCTCCATGTCTTGTCAGAGCTCCTCGTTTCAGAACACCGACGCTACATGCCGGCCGGACGCTACGGGGATCAGTCCCAATCTGTCGAATCCCGCTCCAAACGATTGGTTTAATCTTGCCGCTTTTGTAAATCGAGTGAGCTTTATACCGAACGTTGGTCCATACCGATTCGGCGATGCCGGACGGAACGATCTGGTGGGCCCTGGATTGATCGACCTGGACGCTTCTTTATCAAAGTCGTTTTCAATAACCGAACGCGTGCATCTGGATTTTCGAGGGGAAATATACAATCTTGCTAACCATCCGATTTTCAGCCAACCCGGTTCCACTGTAGGTACCGCTACTGAAGGAGAGATTACCTCGACGCGCGTTCCTTCACGGCAGGTTCAGTTAGGATTGAAACTGCGATTTTGACCAACGTGTGACGCCTTACCCGCCCAGGAGTTGCAGTTCTTATTATGCTATAGTGAGCCTGAACAAGTACTGGAAAGATTGCGTGGACGGAACAGGGTGCACCTCCGTCCAACAATTCTAAAAGTTCAGCTAAATAACTAATTTGACAGAAGGGCGGGAGTAATTCAGTGGTAGAATGCCAGCTTCCCGTCTCAGCCTGATTTCTCAATAATTTGGCCAGCTTACTGGCCGCTTTACTGTCCACACTAGCCTCCGCGACGAGTTTTTCGCGTCGTCGCCCCATTTCGTGGTATCGGGAATGGAACGATGGCGCGCGTCAATATTGTCAAACAGATCAAGATCGGCAGCCGCTGGGTGCTTCGATCGATCCCCCGCAAGGGAAACGGCGAGCGGGATTGGAAAGCACTGCCGGAGGGAAGCTATTTTCTCGAATGGCGGGAAGCCGGAACGCGGATGCGCCTTCCGGCGGGGCGCAGCGTCTCACAGGCGCTTGAAGCGCAGCGCATCAAGAAAGCCGAGCTCGCCGCCACCGAGGTAGGCATCCTCCAGCGATACAAGCCCGTCGAGCCGCCTCCTCCGCCCGAGCCGGTGCTTCTTTGCGGTCTGATCCGGCGCTATTTGGACCAGACCGATACGCTGAAAAAGAGAAACACCTACCGCAAGTACAATGCGGTACTGACCCGGTTCGAAAACCACTTTCCCGGCCGGCGTCTGGAACAGATCTCGACAGACGAGTTGGACGATTTCATTGTCAAACTCAAGAAGAGCGGGTTATCCGCCAACACGGTCCTGCACAACGTGATTATCATCGCGCAGTTTTTTAGGCGTAACGGCCGGCGCGACATCACGCGTGAACTGCAACTGCCCGAAGCCATCCTATGCCTCCCCAAACTGTATTCAGAAGAAGAGCAGTCACGTTTTCTCTCGGCCTGCGATGCCTGGGAATTGGCCCTGTTTTCTACTTTTCTCCTGACTGGCTTCCGAGAGCAGGAAGTGATGCATTTGTTCTGGCGGGACCTCAATCTGAAACTGCGGACCGTGCGAGTCCTGTCAAAGCCCGAGCTGGGTTTCTTTCCCAAGCGGTGGGAAGAACGGGAGGTGCCTGTTCCTGTCGATCTGGCGCAAGTGCTCAGCAATCACCCGCAGTCTATTGATAGCCCCTTCGTGTTCCCGTCACCGACCGGGAATCGCGAGCAGAATTTCCTGCGCCGCTGCAAAGAGATCGCGACCCGCGCACGACTGGACGCGTCAACCTTCGATCTCAAGACCTTCCGGTCCACCTACGCTACCAGTATGCTCAGGTCCGGGTTCGACATACGGACGGTTCAGCACTGGATGGGACATAAGTCGGTCGAGACCACCATGCGCTACCTGGTACCCGCCCAGGACGTGCATGATCGCCTGGATTTGATCGGAATACCAGGAAGAGCCAAGAGCTCCTCGAGAGTCAAGGCGCGGAAGCCAGGTGAGGAATCGGGATCCAATCGAAAGAGGAGCCGCGCATCCTGAATCCGGGCTATTTCTGGAACATCGGTCACGACCCGCTCCTCTGAAGATCGCATCTGCGGCCCGCCTGCGTTCTCGAACCGTGCTCGTGTCACTCGAGTCAACGCGGAGGTCGGACCGTAAGAAGATTTTTGACCGACACCACAAGAACGGCTAGAACAGAAGGAAAGCGGCGTCGTCAAAGGCGACAGCAGGCTGATTCCATCCTCAAGGAGACGCGTTGTCGACCTACCCCGTGCTTCCGCAGCCGTCCGGTCCACTTTCGGACGACATCTTCGAGCAACTCTTGCAAGCTCCAAAGCTCTTGACAGCCAGGGAGCTGTCCGGGATCATCACGATCAAACCGAAGACCCTCTACAGCTATGCTGCTCAAGGTTTGATTCCGCATTACAAGATCGAGTCCAATGTACGGTTTCGCGGTTGGGAGATCGCCGATTGGCTCCGAGACCACGCACGCCAGAAGCCAACTCCAATGCGCGTCGCGGAGCGAGAGCGAGCGAATGCTCCACGACGGTGATAACGGAACTCAAATGCCGTAGGGCACGCTATGAACGGATCCCAGGACCTCCACAATCTGCAGTGCCACCGTTTTTTGACTCGCGTTCGGAAAGCAGGTACAAAATTCTTCATGACGAGCTTCATTCCAGTTTTCATTTCCTCCCGTCTTCGATCTCGCCGGATCGCGATATCCAACGGGAGATTCGGGCGAACCACGCCGAAAAATGGACTGTCATTTGAGCTGGCCTACCAGGCTCGGGTCGCGATGGATCGCATCCGGTTCGCAATTCGGCAAGGAGAAGCCGTCGCTCCAGAGCACCCTGTTCTAATCGAAACGAGAATGCAATTGCTGGATGCCTTAGACCGACTGGAAAGTGCCGAACGACATTTTCAAGAACACTTCCGTGGAAATTTGTCTGCGCCCGAACGTCGGATTCAATCGCTGGTAGGAACCAGCAAGAGCATATCCTAGACATCTGGGCCACCATACCGATCGATCGCGTCTGAGCGCCGACGCCATTTGCGGCGGTGAAAGGAACCGCCCCTCACACGTCGGTGCCCCCAAATTCAGCAATTGTAGTACGTATGGAGGCAGCCTGTGCCGCGGTTCATGGTTCGATCCAGCGGAGGTCGGCCACTCTGCGCACGCGCGTCGGTTCCGTTGGGATAAGGAGAGCTTTCTTGCGTTCAGCACATACTGCCGGGGCGGCGGGGTCAACGGTTTGCCTCTGATCTGAAAGGTGGTGGTCAAAAGTGATTTCAAGCGTATCGCGTGAGCGCCCCAAAGTTGGTGGGCAAAAGTGCTTCCAAGGTAGGTCGCACAATCTCGATGCTTTCCTTGTACCGTCGCATCCGTGGTTCGGATGTTAGAGCGTTTGCCCCCGGAGCAGAAGGTCGCTGGTTCGAGTCCAGCCGGGCGCACCAATCTCATGGACTCAATAGGTTACGCGCATAAACCATCATTGCGAGCGTTTGCCGGAGGCAAACGGTTCAGCCGGCTTACCCTATTGATAGAGCCGGTGGAATCGAAAAAGTGGATTGCGCTTGGCATTATCGCGACTGTACAAAACCGAAACGCCTGTTGATATTCAACGTTTAATTTTCGTTGAAGTCCTTCCTGGATTTGGCAAAATCCAAGCATTTCCGCGACCACCTTGGGAAAACGAATTATTTGGAAATACGGCGAGTCCGTATAGAACGATGATCGTTGTATCCAAACATTACCGAAGTTCTGAAACGGTTCATCAAAGTCTTCTTTGTAGAAAATTCTTCGGTTAGAACTTGCCGGAAGTCGGGACTTCTGAACATCTGACGGAGCTGTCGTCCGACATCCGCTGAGGAGATCGAGGAACAAAGAGATCTCGTCGATCCGGTTGCCTTATAGAGGGAAGGCCGCCTCTTGTCAAGACAGCACGCGTTTATCTTAAGAAACAAAAGGTAAACAGCGGTCGATAGGTTCGAATGCTTGTCGTCCTGTAGAAGCGATATCCCCTGGGTTGCCGGCAACTCCAGTTGATCTCCAAACCTCGCAAGCGTTTTGGCCAATAGACCCCGGATGGTCGTTAGCCTTGATCGGCTGCGGCTTTACGGGGCCACTTCCGCTGAGGGAAAAGCGAAACCAGACAACTGCCCGACATCTCCGGTCGGGTGATAAGGCTTTCGCAAACCTCAAGCGTCCGGCTGGCCTATGCCGGGTAACCACCCCGTTCATGTTTGAGGTCGCCTCTCGCTTTACCCCTGCCCGGCACGGTTTATTGGCTGACGCGCTATCTCACACTGTTTCAATAGAGCAGCTCCGATCAATGCCCGCCCTCGGGGCTCGTCCAGTGTGAGCTTTCCTGTCGAAAACATCGCGAAGCACTCTCCGAGGGTCAGCGTCTCTTCACGACTCGCAAACTCCACAGAAGTTAGATTCTTCACAAGGCGGAAGAATACCGCACCGTAGACGACCCTGCATAGGTCGCGCAATGCAGCAAACAAGAGCTTTTGACTTGCATCGAGCGGTGCTTGCTGCTGCAGTTCAATAAGTTCGAGGGCATTTGCTTCCGGAAGGGTAAGAAAATTGCTGATTATTGCCATGTCGAGATATGGATGGGCAGGGCCGGCCCGTTCCCAGTCGACCAACCATACCCGATGCCCGTCCCAGATAATGTTGCCCGGATGGAGGTCGCAATGACTGAAGACTCTTCTATGGTCTTGTTCAAGCAGCTTGTCCGTTTCTGTGATTCGGCTTCCAAGCGGGATCGCCCACTTGGGAAAAGACTGTCTTTGCACCTGCTCATCCCAAACTGAGCGAGCAAAGTGGATCGGATCAATAGCCTTGAATCGATCCATCGCAATCGCATGCAGCTTCGTTAGAACATCAACCAGGCTTCCCAACGCCGCCGCGCGTGTCGTCTGCTGCGAGAAAGCGGCTCCAAAGGATACGCCCGAAACCTTAACAGACACCGCCGCCTGGGCAAAGTCGTCAATATAAACAAGCGGCGGAGCGATTCCATTCTCCGAAGCGACTCGCTGCATCAAGATGACGTTCTTCCAGGAACCAGAGTGCTCGCCGTGAATGCGCAGGATGTACTCGCCGGTTTCCGCAGTAACGGAGTAAACGTTCGATCCCGATTGCCCCATCGTGAGGGGCACAACATCGCGCAGTTCTCCGAATTGAGCCGCAGGAAAGAATCGTTGGAGGTCGTTCGGAACCATCGGCGCCAGGCCCCTTAGAACGACTGGGCGTCCAATTCCGCAACCCAGTGGTGCGTTTTTTCTTTAAGAAGATCTCCAATTTCGAGGGGCGACACGTCGTCATCGAGTTTCTCCAAAATCTCAAACCGGAATGCGGACTCGCCCTCGGCTCGCCATTCCTCCTGAAGTGTCTTATTGGGATGACTGCCATGGCGCAAACTAAACCAGGAGCGATTCTTCACAGCACCGAGGTTCGGGGATGCACCCACCCAGATCCGTCCGGTCGCTGTGCAGCGCACTGCGAACGCGCCCCGAAGAGGCTTAAACTCTTTGAAGTTTCTGATGACTTCTCTTCTGTCTATCTTCGAGTGCATACTGGTCGCACGCTCCGCAGGCTCTCCGATTCGCCTAATCTGATCCCTCAAATGCAACGGCGGCCAACTTCTTCGCGTGGTTCTGAATATCGATCGGCCACGGAGTGACAAGTTCGTTGAATTGTTTCCTCTTGCCTGCAAATAGCGCTCTGGTCGCCTCCTCAAAACCAGCTTCATTTCCCGCCATTGCAGAAAGGAACCTGTACGCTGACTCTTGCGCCCGTCGCCGCCGATCTCTGCTCTTATTTGCCAGTCTGGCCTGCTCCACCAACTTGCGCAAGGCCACAGAGGCACCACCAAACTGAGATGCCAACCATTCCCAGTGCCGCGGTAATAAGGTAACTTCCCGAGCCACAACCCCTAATTTGGGGCGGCCAGGCCCGCGGGCTTCTCCGTTACACAACACCGATTCGCAGCTTCGCGTCGCGCTGATCGGAAGGCGCTTTAAGACCTGCGTTGCGGTGCCGCGAAAGTCCACCTCAATCACTTCGCTAGTGACGTCGTCGAGAATCAGCACCTGCGCGCGCGGATCGCGATCCATTAGCGCCTTTGCTTTCAGGGCGACCTCTCGCACGCCGCCTGAGGCTATCCGCTTGCTGCCGTTAAAAGCTGTGCAAGTCGTCAAACAAGACTTATTTTCCTCCGCTTTCAATGCCGGTTTCATCCGGGTATAATAGTATATTATCCGGGTTAAAACATGGCGTCAAGCTTCCGAGTCTCGGAATCATCCTTCACCGCTCCTTCGGACTTGCGAATCACAGGGAAAATTCAGCTGTCGCAATCCACTGACTCGGCAGGCAGCTCACGCAGTTTCAAGCGTGAGCGGTCGAGGGTGCCGCCCATCAACATCTTCAATGCCGTATTCCTGTGCAATCGCGGCAGCGATTAGCACTTGGCCAGTTCGTGACATTCGATCAGGATCGCCGGCGAGCGCTGCAATGACGCGACCGATAAACTCCGGACTCTCACTGTTGGATATATCCAGCCACCCGGCGCTAGCCGCCTGCAGTACGGCTTCCGTCCGTACCAGTCCGGGGTAGAGCGATACAACAGCAACCCGGTGGTCGCGGAGTTCATGAGCCATGTCGGCCGACATCTTGTCAGTTGCCGCCTTTGTAATTCCATAAACGACGTTGCCGATGTACTTGCGAGCCGCCCAATAACTGATGTTCACGATAAGTCCGCGACGCTGCGGGACCATGATCGTCGCAGCACGGGCGGAGCAAGCGAAAGCAGAGCGGACGCCCGCGTTCATCATGCTGTTCCAGCGATGGGCAGGCTGTTCCCAAAACGATAGGGGCCACGTGAATTTTCCGTCCTCGATCATCCGTTCATAGCCGCCCCAAGCAGAGTTCACCAGGAGGTCCAAACCTTCTCTTTGCTCGCCGATTCGGTCAAATACGGCATCCGTCTGCTCGTCTTTTGTGTGGTCACATGGGATACGGATCACTGTTTTCGGCAGAGGTGCATCGTCGATACTGCGGCCCGTTGCAAACACCCGGAACCCAGCCTGCCCCAGACTGACGGCTACACCGTTGCCCACACCCCTCGTTGCTCCTGTGACCAATGCGGTCTTCATCGGCTCCTACTTCTCTTCTCCTCACCCGCACTCAACGCATACTCTACGGAGAGAGTGTTCTCTGCATCACGGCTAGTTCTAACTGTCTTCGGAGCGGCGAGCGGTGAACAGTGGTGTTTCATTCCGAGCAGCGAGTGTCACAGATCATGCCGATCACGTTCTGATCGAGGTCGCGAAATTCGGCGATCGTACTGGTCGGCGAAACCTGGGTGGGCGGGACAACAATCTTCGCGCCAAGCTTCTCGGCTTGGGCAAGCTTCGTCTTCAGTTTTTCCACTTTGAAGAATAGCTTGGCATTGGGACGCCCGGCCGGAGTTGATGGATCGCGAATTATTCCTCCCTGTATACCCGCGCCCTCGATCATGATGAAGTCTGCAGAAGCAGTATCGCGGAATTGCCAGCCAAACAGTTCGGAATAGAAGGTTTTGGCGCGGCTCAGGTCAGAGCACGCAAGTTCAAAAAACCTAAGTTGCGATATCGCCATTGGGCGACTCCCAGACATCCAAAGCGTGGCCGCAAGACCAAGCACAGCAAATCGTGTCACGGTTGCGGTATACGGCCTCAGGTGACGCCTAGTGATTTCCGTACCTCTCTCCCAATTTCAAGCCCAAAACCTCCATGTAAAAAGCAACCGAACCATGCATTTAAGAGAATCACCAAATTCGTTACAGCGCTTCGCGATTTCCTTACAAGAAATTTCCTCTGCTGACTGGTTTGCGCGCACGGAATCGGAACGCAAAGCGGTTTACGTCGACTCGCACGTCTTCGAAACCAGCGACTCTGAGACGGTCCGAAAATGTGTCGGGCTCAACGACAACGAGTGTATCCAGAATGTGCAGAAGACGAAAGGGACGGCTGTCGATGCTATCAGTGCCCGCAAAGATTCCACCCGGCCGCAGGACTCGGGCGACTTCTGCTAAAAGGCGGTTCTGCAGTCCTACCGACGAGACGTGGTGAAGCATCGTAAAACATACCGCTCCATCAAAAGCCGCATTTGGAAGTGACATTGCCGTGGCATCCTCGCACAGGATCGTTACATTTTGGCCAAGTTGCCGCCGGCGCAGACCTTCCGCAAGCCGGGCATCAATTTCCACACAGGTGAGTTGGGCGGCCCACCCCCGCAGCAGTTCCGTGGTAGCACCATATCCCGGACCGACCTCCAAGACGTTTGATCCAAGATCCAAACCCTCGAGCACCCAAGGAAGAATATGCCTTTCCACAGTCTGCTTCCAGCGTCCCGAAGAGCATAACCAGCGATGTAGGACGTTCACCGTTTCAATTCCGGATGTTCCGAGATGCTCAAAATGTTTCCGTCGGGATCCTTGAACCAAGCGACCTTTGCGCCTGTCGGCGTTGTCCAGATGCCCTGTGCGTCCTGTTTCAGTTGGTCGTAACGTTCGAAACGGATTCCGGATTGTTCCAAATCCCTTACGGCAGCGCTTGCATCCGGGACCTGCCAACCGAGAACTGTACCGGGAGCTGGTGCGCGCTCCTTGCCCATTCCTAGGCGCAGCATGATGCCGTTTGCATCGAACACCAGTGCGTAGGGAGGCTCTTCACTGAGTAACCGCAGGCCGAGCGTGTCACGGTAGAATTCTTTCGCACGATCCACATTCACGATCGTAATGAAGCCGATTATGTTGTACTTGCCGAGCCCGGAGCACATGAGAATATCATGAGCTGATTTTTCAGTTGTCGCAAGGCTACTATAGCGTCATAATATAGTGCAATTGCGACACTCCCGAGTTCTCAAGGAATTTGATCCTAGACCGGGGATTTCCGTTGCGACCCTGGCCTACGAGTACGCACCCGGTTTTCGGGTTCCCGAACACGCGCATGGGTCAGATCAGTTGATTTATGCGATCTGCGGAGCTATGGAAGTGTGTTCGGGCCAAAGGACGTGGGTAATACCGCCCCATTTTGCGCTTTGGCTGCCAGCGCGAACCCAGCATCGAATTCATATGCCCAGAGCTGTTTCCATGCGCACGTTGTACATCAAACGCGGACTGGTTTCCGCGTTACCATCTGATTGTGCCGTCCTGCATGTGACTCCCCTGCTCCGAGAACTTATTGTAGAGACGGTACGCATCGGCCAACTTCGAATAACGAATCGCCTGGAGCAAGCGCTTTGCGACCTGGTCGTCTCTCATCTGGAGAAGGCGTCACCGGTGCCGATCTTTGTGACACTGCCGCGAGAACCGCGCGCGCTCGCAGTGACGCAGGCTGTGCTGAAGAACCCCGCTCAATCTCAGACGCTGGCCGGATTGTGTGCCCAGGTTGGCGTGAGTGTCAGAACGATTGAACGAGCCTTCCGAAGAGATGTGGGCACTGACTTTGAGTCGTGGCGCCGTCAGGTCCGGCTGATGAAGGCAGTGGAACTACTTGTTGCCGGATGCTCGGTAAAGCAAGTGGCGTTCGGGGTTGGCTACCGGCAATGCAGCGCCTTTGTTAAAGCGTTTAGCCGGACATTTGGGACGACTCCAAAGGTTTGGATCTTAGAATTAGAAAAACTCAATGAGAACGACCGAACTTCTCGCGCTGATGCGACACATTCGTAAACCTTCCAAAGGTGAATTAGCGACGCCGACCCAGCAATTGGTCCAGTACAACGCGCCTCCTTCGGCTCACCGGAATGCGCGAGCCATCTCGCAATATAGCCTCATCACCGCCGCCCGTTGTTCGCAGCCCTCGTATCGAATCGAGCTGGACGATAGCCGCACGGTGTACGCGGGCGAACCGTGCCGGGTCGAGCCGCGCCTCAAGCGAGCTTAGCGACTCCCGCAGCAGGTAGCTCTTCGTTCCAACATGCAACCGGGCATAATAATCGTCGGCTCCGATCCAATCGATTTCCGCCACCGGAATCACGAGGTCGCTTTCTGTCGTTGATACCACCAGCCGCTCGATGCCCTTCTTCTCATGCCCTGCAGCGAGCAGAGCCGTGAGCCTTTGAGCGAGGTCCGCAGCCTGCATCAGGCGCAAGCGCTCGCGCACTCGTCGTAGGGCTGCTTCAAAGCGCTCCACGTTCAGCGGCTTCACCAGGTAATCGATCGCGTGCGCTTCGAAGGCTCGGCCGCAAACTGATCGTGCGCCGTAACGAACACCACTGCCGGCATGCGATCGGCGCCCCGCGCACGGAGTACTGCGAAGCCGTCCATCTCGGGCATCTGCACGTCGAGAAAAAGCAGGTCGGGTTTAAGCGCATCCAGCGCACTTAATGTTTCCGGGCCGTTCCGACTTTCGCCTACGACCGTGATGTCCGAGTGCGGCGCCAGAAGTTGACGCACGCCGCGGCGCGCCGAGCGGTTCATCGTCCGCTACTAGGACGCGAATGCTAGCCATTCCCTTCCGCCTCATGGTACGGCAGGCGTACGGTTGCGACCACGCCACCGCCTTCGGCGTTAGTAATCTCCAGTGTTGCAGTGCCGCCATACAAGGCCGCGAGGCGCGCGCGTGTGTTCGACAGCCCCACGCCGCTACCCGTGTCTGGCATTGAGGACAAGCCCGCTCCATCGTCGCGCACTGTCAGTACCGGTTCCCTCCCTCTCGGCGTGCGCTCACTTTGACTAGCCCTGCATC
>CAWCYF010000002.1:1167500-1234000 GCA_963799805.1 uncultured Acidobacteriota bacterium | reverse complement strand
AATACGTCTATGAGCGCTATGGAAAGTTAGGCGCGGCGATGACGGCGAACGTCATCACCTATCGTGGCCGGTCGGCAGCGCGCGAAACCGGGAAGGTACTGGGCTTCGATGAATCGACACTCGACAAATTGTCGAAGCTGGTCCCCATGTGGGGCTGGGTGGACTCCTCCGACACGCCCGAAAATCATTTTCGCGACGCGGGATTCGATCTGAATCCATCCGAAGATTCGCAAATTTTTGAGCTGCGCATCGAGGTTCAGGATTTACCTCGGCACCTGGGGCAGCATTCCGGCGGACTTGTCGTATGCCAGGGGCAACTGGATTCGGTTGTGCCGCTGGAGCAGGCGACGATGCCGGATCGCGTCGTCGTGCAGTGGGATAAGGAAGATTGCGCGGATTTAGGGATCGTGAAGATCGATTTGCTGGGTTTAGGGATGATGGCGGTGCTCGAGGAGTCGCTGCAAATCATCAGCAAGGATTACGGGGACGAAGTCGATCTCGGGAAGTTGCCGCAGAACGAACAAGAAAATCTACGACAACGTTATGTAAGGCCGACACCGTCGGAATGTTTCAGATCGAGAGCCGCGCGCAGATGGCGTGTTTGCCGCGGCTCCAGCCGAAAGAGTTTTACGACATCGTTGTGCAAGTGGCGATCATCCGGCGGGACTGATCGTGGGGAAAATGGTGCATCCGTATTTAGCGCGGCGACAGGGTAGAAGGAAGCGCCAACGTGTTTGCATCCTTTATTAGAGCCAGTGCTGGAGCGCACGCTGGGCGTGCCGCTGTTTCAGGAGCAGCTTTTGCGCATGGCGATGATTGCTTCAGGATTTAGTGGAGGCGAGGCGGAAGAGTTGCGCCGTGCGTTCGGTTTCAAACGGTCGGAAAAGTTGATGCGCGACGTCGAGGTAAAACTTCGGCGCGGGATGGAGCGAACGGGATCAACAGGCACAACACAGGATACGATCGTGCAGTCGATCACATCTTTTGCGCTGTATGGATTTCCGGAATCGCATGCGGCGAGCTTCGCGCTGATCGCGTATGCCAGCGCGTTTTTGAAAATGCCACTATCTCGCGGCGTTCACGCGCGGCGATGCTCAACAATCAGCCGATGGGATTTTATAGTCCGGCGACGCTGGTGAAGAAGATGCGCAGCGGCACGGCTTGCGAGTGCTGCCGGTGGATATCAATCGTTCCAAAGTAAATTGCATTCTTGAGGATTGTCGTCACCGTGCGGCTGGGTCTGCGTTATGTGCGCGGGCTGCGGCGACAGGCAGCCGAAGCGATCATGCCGATCGCAGCCCTTCGCACGATATCGAGGATCTAGCGCGGCGCGTGCCGGAATTGCAAAAAGAAGAGATGAGGCAACTGGCCGCCATCGGCGCATTGAATTCTATTGGCGCTACTCACCGCAGAGACGCTCTCTGGCAGGCTTCCCACGCTTCGCAGCCCGTGGGCGAGCTGCTGCGGGAGATTCCAGAACCCGCGTCGGAGTCTCCCCTGCGGCCCGGATGAGCGTCGAAGAGCGTCTGGCTGCCGATTGCCAGGGCACCGAGCATGACCGTCGGGACGGCATCCGATGGCCTATCGCCGCGCGGAACTCAACCTGTCTTCGCGTTATTCCGGCGGCCGGACTCGCTTCGCATTCCCAATGGCCGCACGGTGCGAGTTGCAGGTAATGTGATCGTGCGCCAGCGGCCCGGCACCGCCAAAGGGATCGTCTTCATGAGCCTGGAAGATGAAACCGGCATCTCGAACGTAGTGATCATGCCCGATCTCTTCGAGCGGCAGCGGCTCGATATTCTGAGCTATCCCTGGGTAATGGTGGAGGGCGAAATGCAAAACGTGGATCACGTCATTCATATCCTGGCGCGGCGCGTTGCGGCTCTGGAGAGTCCACTCACGATCGGCATTGGCTCACATGATTTTCATTAGCAGATAAGCTAGACAGAGGGCCCTTAGCACAGCGGTTAGTGCAGCGGACTCATAATCCGTTGGTCGTAGGTTCGAATCCTACAGGGCCCACCAATTTTCGCGAAACACCAGCCCTGATCGAATCGTCTCGCTAATTGAAAGCGCGAGGTGATATGAAGGCAGTCCGTTACGCCGTGGTCGGGCTTGGCAATATCAGTCAATCCGCACTACTTCCCGGATTTAAAAATGCACGCAACAGCAAACTGACGGCATTAGTGAGCGGAGAGGAGGAGAAGCGGAGAAAGCTCGCGAACTATTACGGAATAGAGCACACCTATTCCTACGAGCAGTACGAAGACTGTCTGAACAGCGGCGAGGTGGACGCCGTATACATCGGGCTGCCCAATCACCTGCATAGTGAATATACGATTCGCGCGGCGGTGGCGGGAATCCACGTGCTTTGTGAAAAGCCCATGGCCGTCGACGAAGCAGAGTGTGAACGAATGATCGTGGCTTGTGAACGATCTTCAGTGAAGTTGATGATTGCGTACCGGCTTCATTTTGAACAGGCGAACCTCGATGCTCTTCGAATTGCCTTATCGGGACGTCTCGGCGATCTTCGCATTTTCACTGGGGCGTTCTGCCAGCAGGTGGCCGATGAAAACGTGCGCGTCGAGGAAACGGAAGAGCAAGGCGGCGGCAGCCTCTATGACATGGGAGTTTACTGCATCAATGCCGCACGATCCCTGTTCCAGGATGAGCCTGTCGAGGTGAGCGCCATCGCCGCAAGCCAAAAGGATGGGCGGTTTGACAAAAACACAGAGATGACTTCAGCAATACTCCGTTTTCCCGACGAACGGCTGGCAGTGCTGACCAAGCAGCAGTTTCGGAGCGGCAGGATTTTCGGAGTTTTCTTTGCTCGGGACGAGGGCTGGATCCGCCTCTCACCGGCCTATGATTTCAAGAAGCCACTTCGCTCGCAAGTGTCGATTGACGATGAAGAGCCCAAGACCAAGCAATACCGGCAAACGGACCAGTTTGGCGCTGAACTGGTTTACTTCTCAAATTGCATTCTAAAGAATAAAAATCCAGAACCATCGGGCGAAGAGGGACTTGCCGATGTGCGTGTCATCCGGGCGATCCTCGAATCTGCCAAAACAAAAGAGCGGATACAATTGCCGAGTTTTCATAAAGGCCAGCGTGTCACGCCCGATCAGGAAATCAAGAAAGCTGCCGTGAAAGCGCCCTCGCCGGTAGATGCCCCTGCTCCGACGAGGTAACCGCGTTATTCCCCGGATACGCCAGCCTTGCAAGGCGGCTCGATCACGTCCGTGACTTTTCTTTGAGCACGTGCCTCTAATTTCTTCGAAGCGCGCGCCTGCAGGCGCTCAAATTCTTCTTTCAGGTATTCCAGTTCTTCATCGCTCTTGCCTTCCATGGAAACCAATTCCGTCCGAGCCGATCCAATCGCGCAGATAAGCTCGTCCAGCTTCAGTTGCACGACTTTCGTATCTCGATTCTGTGTATGTTGAATAAGGAATACGATCAGAAACGTGGCGATTGAGGTACCTCATCACGAGCTGCCAGGCATCGGAAAAGTGAAACACCGGCCCACATGCAGCCCAGACGACGGTAGCGAAAATCCCTAACAACAGAGCCCGAGGAGACCCTACCGCGTCGGCGGTAGCCTTCGCAAACCGCCGAAAGCGCTCCTGCGAAGCTTTTGAATCACCCGGAGGTGTAGCCATTCAATTTTCAACGTGAGCAATTTTAATTCCAGAATGCCTCGTAACAGGAGTTGGGAAACACGAATCCATCTTTATGGACCGTGTAATCGAAGAGTAAGAGATCTGTAATGCCTGAAAAAAGGACCTTGGACCGCGCTAGTAAAGATGACCGCGAAGGAAAGGCGCCGACTACTCAAGCCGGTGAATTCGTCCGCGAAGAAATGGACCACATTCGCGAAGGGAAACACGGTGCGCGATCGACCAAGCAAGCGATTGCGATTGGGCTCTCGAAAGCACGACGCGCGGGTGTGGATTTGCCGCCGCCGAAGAAAGGGTCTGTGTCGTCTAAAACCGCCGCTCAAGCTCAGCGGGATTCAGCTAAAGGCCGAAGCTCAAAACCGCCAAACCATCGCCGAAGCGTTCGCGCGCGACGACGAACGCTCTGAAGCGTGAAGGTAGGTCCGCGGCATCGCACCAAGCGCTTTCGCGGCAGGCCAAGAATAGCGCCCGCTCTCGCAGCCGGAAAACGAGCCGCTAATAGAAGTCCCGTCAGCCTGCGCCCGACGATTCTCGAAACGCCGTTACCGGGGTTTCGTCTACGACACAGAGCCCAAGCAGAAGGAGCGGAGAACTAATATGAGGCAAACGGCTTCGGATGTTCTGATAGAGACAATTCACAAATGGGGAGTCGACGTAATTTTTGGTCTTCCTGGCGACGGAATTAATGGAATTGTGGAAGCGCTGCGAAACCGGCAGTCGGATATACGGTTCGTGCAAGTACGCCATGAGGAATCCGCCGCTTTCATGGCCTGCGCGTATGCCAAGCACAGCGGGCGCTTGGGATGCTGCCTCGCCACCTCTGGCCCGGGAGGCATTTACCTGCTGAATGGCCTCTATGATGCGAAGCTCGACGGTCAGCCCATCCTGGCGATCACCGGCCTTCAATTCGACCGACTTGATGCACACTCATACGCAGCAGGATGTCGAACTTGACAAGCTGTTCATGAATCTATGTGCTACAACGTGCGGGTTATGGGCCCGGATCACGTTGAAAATATCGCCGAACTGGCCTGCCGGATATCCCTGGCGTATCGTGGTGTTTCGCATATCACCATACCGGTCGATTTCCAGGAAATGGAAGTGAAGGCCGCGGGCAATCGCAGCCACCGCAACATTCCTCACCACGTCTCGGATATTGCGTCTCATAGCGCCAGAATGGCCCGCCCCGAATATATCGACGCGGCCGCTGAAATTCTAAATTCAGGGAAAAGGGTCGCGATTCTGGCGGGACGCGGCGCGCTGAATGCGACCGACGAACTAGAGGCGACCGCCGAAAAGCTAGGAGCGCCGATTATCAAAGCCCTGCTCGGAAGGGCGTGCGTCCCCGACGACAGCCCTTATACCACGGGCACCATCGGTCTTCTCGGGACTAAACCCTCGCAGGAAGCGATGGAGGATTGCGACAGAATTCTCATCGTCGGCAGTTCCTTTCCTTATATCGAGTTCATGCCGAAGCCGGATCAGGCGCGCGGTGTGCAGATCGATATCGACCCAGTCCGTATCGGATTGCGCTTTCCAGTCGAAGTCGGGCTGGTGGGCGATAGCCGCGAGACGCTGCGCCAGCTTATTCCCAAGCTGGAGAAACGCAGAAAGGGTTTCCTAGAGCAAGCCCGGGACGGCATGAAGGACTGGGTGAAAGCTATGGAAAAACAGGAAACGGCAACGACAAAACCGATGAAGCCGCAGGTCGTGGCGGCAGAACTCCGCAAGCGTCTTCCTGAAAACGCAATCGTGAATTGCGACTCCGGCACCATCGCGACATGGTGGGCCCGTCACATCCCGGTGAAGCGCGGCCAACTCCATACACTGTCCGGAAATCTCGCGACAATGGCGTGCGGCCTTCCCTATACGATTGCCTCGCAGATCGCTTATCCGGACCGTTTGTGCGTGGGCTTTGTAGGCGATGGGGGATTCACGATGTTGATGGGAGATTTCGTGACCGCCGTTAAATATAAACTGCCCATTAAGATCGTCATTATCAAAAATAATTCGCTCGGGCAAATTGGGTGGGAGCAGATGGTGTTCCTCGGAAATCCCGAATATGCATGTGAATTGAGCCCTATCGATTTTGCCGCTTTTGGTCACGCCTGTGGGGGCGCCGGTTTCACGATTGAGAACCCCGCGAGTTGTGGACAAATCCTCGACGAAGCGCTTCTTATCCCGGCCCCGCTTTGCTCGAAGCTGTCGTGGACCCGAACGAAGCCCCGATGCCGCCTTCTGTCACTGCTCGTCAGGCGGCTCATTTCGCCGAATCGCTGGCCAAGGGAACACCGGACCGCAAAAAAAATTGTGGAAACAATGCTCGCGGACAAGATTCGGGAAATGGTTTAGCGGGATTTCGACAGTTATGGCAACCATAACTCATGAGAATGAGATTTCGCGCGGCAGTCGGCGCGAGCGCCCAGGCGATACGCCGCCCCCGTATGCGGATCAATTAGTCCATGATCTCCGCGAGCGGCTGGAAGGCGAGGTTCGCTTCGACGAAGGCGCCCGCGCTCTGTATGCGACCGATGCCTCCAACTACCGGCAGGTTCCGATCGGCGTGGTTATTCCCAAAACGATTGAGGACGTAATTGCCGCGGTGGCCATATGCCGGCAATATGGCGCGCCCGTTTTGGCTCGCGGCGGCGGCACGAGCCTGGCCGGACAATGTTGCAATGTTGCGGTGGTCTTCGACTTCACCAAATATTTGAACAAGATTATCGAATTGGATCCGGCAGGCAAGCGGGCGCGGGTTCAGCCTGGAATCGTTCTCGATCGGCTCCGCGATGCAGCCAACCAGCATGGGCTCACGTTCGGGCCCGACCCCGCGACACACAATCACAATACGTTGGGCGGCATGATTGGGAACAATTCCTGCGGAGTCCACTCCGTCATGGCCGGCAAGACCGAAGAGAATGTCGATGAGTTGGATGTATTAACCTACGACGGCATCCGCATGCGCGTCGGGGCTACCAGCGACGCGGAGCTGGCCCGCATCATCGCGGAGGGCGGTCGCCGCGGTCAAATTTATTCCGGCATGAAGGAGTTGCGTGACCGGTATGCGGATCTGGTTCGCGAGCGGTATCCCAATATTCCGCGCCGCGTGTCCGGTTACAACCTGAACGAGCTTCTACCGGAAAACGGATTCAATGTCGCGCGCGCGCTGGTGGGAACGGAATCCACTTGCGTTTTTGTGCCGAGGCCGCCCTCCGCCTGGTCCACAATCCTCCCGCCCGCTCGCTGTTGTGCTTGGGTATCCGGATATTTTCACGGCGGGGGATCACATACCAGAGGTCATGGAATCGAAGCCCATCGGCTGCGAAGCTCTCGATCATCTTCTGATCCAGAACATGACCATTAAAGGTCTGCACGTGCAGGATCTAAAATTGCTCCCGGATGGAAAGGGATGGCTGCTGGTGGAGTTCGGCGGCGAAACAAAAGAAGAAGCCGATAATGCCGCGGGAAAATTAATGGCAAAGCTGAGGCAGAAGAACGACGCGCCCAGCATGAAGCTGTTCGATAATCAGGCGGAAGAAAAGCAGGTATGGGAAATTCGCGAATCCGGTCTGGGCGCTACAGCGTGGGTGCCGGGCGAGCATGTCACGTGGGAGGGCTGGGAGGATTCCGCAGTCCCGCCCGAGAAAATCGGAGGTTATCTTCGCGATCTGGAGCGGCTCTACCAAAAGCACGGCTATATCGGCGCGCTGTATGGGCACTTCGGCCAGGGATGTATCCATACCCGCGTCACCTTCGATCTTCTGACCGCCGAAGGAATCGCCAACTACAGGCGCTTCATGGAAGAGGCTACGGATCTTGTAGTTCGGTATGGCGGTTCCATCTCCGGTGAACATGGCGATGGGCAATCCAAGGCCGAATTTCTTTACAAAATGTTTGGCGAAGAGCTGGTGCACGCTTTCGAGCAGTTCAAAGGGCTTTGGGACCCAGATTGGAAAATGAATCCTGGGAAGGTGGTGATGCCGTACCGGATTGATGAAAATCTTCGGTACGGAACCGACTATCACCCTGCTGAGCCTCGGACGCATTTTCATTTCATGGACGATAAGGGGAGTTTCAACCTAGCCACTCAGCGCTGTGTTGGCGTCGGTGAATGCCGGCGTATGGAAAAAGGAACGATGTGCCCCAGCTATCGCGCCACGATGGAGGAAAAGCACTCCACGCGCGGGCGGGCGCACATGCTGTTTGAGATGATGCAGGGCGAAGTTCTAAAGGATGGCTGGAAAAGCGACGCAGTCTTCGATTCGTTGGATCTTTGTCTGTCTTGCAAGGGCTGTAAGAGCGATTGCCCGGTGAATGTGGACGTCGCCACCTATAAAGCGGAATTTCTCTCGCACTATTACAAAGGGCGTTTGCGTCCACGCGATGCCTACAGCATGGGATTAATTTCGTGGTGGGCGGGCTTAGGATCGTACGCGCCGGAATTGGTGAATTTTTTCACCCAAACTCCGGGGCTGGAGGCGGTCGCGAAATTCGCCGGTGGAATCGCAGGCGAGCGGCGAATTCCAAAATTTGCGCGTCAGACATTCCGGTCCTGGTTCCGGCATCGACGCACGCGGCGAACTGAAAAAACTCCTGTGATTCTGTGGGCCGATACTTTCAATAATTATTTTCATCCTGAAATTGCGGTAGCGGCTGTGGAGGTACTGGAATCGGCTGGATTCTCCGTGCGGGTCCCCAAGGCACACTTATGCTGCGGACGTCCTCTGTATGATTTCGGCATGCTGGATACTGCAACAAGCTTGCTTCATCGATCCATCCGGGCTTTGCGTCCGGCGATTGAGGAAGGCGTCCCGATGGTATGCCTGGAGCCAAGTTGCGCCGCGGTCTTCCGCGATGAGATGAAGAATCTGATGCCGCACAATCAGGATGCCATGCGCCTCGAACAACAGACCTTTACGCTGGCAGAGTTCCTCGAAAAGAAGGCGCCGGACTTCCAGCCTCCGCCAACAAAACGAAGCGCCGTGCTGCATGGGCATTGTCATCAGAAGGCCGTGATCGGAATGGACGCGGACGAGCACCTGCTTCATTCCATGGGACTGACGTTGAATGCTCTCGACAAAGGCTGCTGCGGAATGGCGGGCAGTTTCGGCTTCTCGAAGGAGAAATACGATATTTCCCAAAAGGTCGGCGAGCTTGGCGTGCTGCCGGAAATGCGCCATGCGCCGCACGACGCGTTGCTGATCGCTGACGGGTTTAGCTGCCGGACGCAAATTGAGCAGGGAACGGAGCGTCGCGCGTTACACATCGCTCAGGTGCTGCAAATGTCGCTTCGCGGAGATTTGCGGAATGGGGTTGGTGAATTCCCGGAACGCGCCGCGCCTTCACTACACCGGAACGATGGATACGCGCGCGAATTGCTGACAATTTCCGCGGCGCTGGCCGGCGCCGGCTTACTGTACTTTGGTTCACGCGATTCGCGCGCCTAATCCGCAGTTAACAGAGATTTGAAAGTCACCTTACTTTCGAATTCAACCTGTTTCATGGTGCATTGACGCGGTGCCTTATCGGGCCGCCATCGTAAAAGCTTGGTTCCGTGACGGAACCGATCTCCGGTGAAGTGGTCGTATTGCACCTCAACCACGAGTTCGGGTTTGAGCGGCTGCCACTCTGCTGAACGAGTCGTGCTCCAGCGACTCGGGCCGCCGGGCGCGCGTCCCGTAAATCCCGGCGCTTGGACGAGTGCTTCCAGGTTTTTCGTTATCGTTTGGCGTTCGGCCGCATGAAACGAAGATGTAAAGCCCACGTGGTTTAGTAAACCTTCTTCGTCGTAGAGGCCCAACAATAAGGAACCCACCATCCGTCCTTTGGACGCATAGCGGAATCCGCCTACCACGCAATCGGCGGAACAAATAGTTTTAATCTTCTCCATCGCTCGCTCGCCGGAAAGGTACGGCTGGTCGATGCGTTTTGCGACGATCCCGTCAAGTTGGCCGCGCATTTTTTCGATCCAGCCGCGCGCCACCTCCGGATTACGAGTAGAGCGCGAGAGCACGATCCTGCCGTTGTCCTCCACATGCGCCCCGTAAAAAGATTCCAAGCGGTGACGGCGCTCCTCAAGATTCAGATCGATCAATGGAGCACCCTTCTCGTCGACAAGTAAATCAAAGGCCACCAGTTGCGCCGGATGCGTCCTCGCGAGCATCGCGACACGGCTTGCCGCGGGATGGATTCGCTGCAGCAGGTCGTCAAACGAAAGGCGCCCATTCACCGGTACTATTAATTCTCCGTCCAACGCGAATCGCTTTGCCTTCAGGCTCCGAAGAGAATCGACAATTTCGGGAAAATATCGGGTAAGCGACTGGCCGGCTTTGGATTGAAGCTCGATTTCATCCCCGCTGCGGAATGCGAGACAGCGGAAACCATCCCATTTCGGCTCGTATTCCCACTCGGGTCCGATTGGAATGTCGCTGGCGATTTTCGCCTCCATGGGAGGAAAAGGAACGGAAATCGGGAGGTTCATAATAAACGGTCCAGCTTGAATCGGCCAGTCTTTAGCAGCAAAGGGCGGAACAGATCGCCCACACGATTCACTCGCTCCGGCATGTTGTCCAGCCGAAAGTCCTCGAGTGCGATTCCCCGTTCGACTTCTTCCCAGGTCACCGGCGCGGATACAGTCGCCCGTGGTTTGGGCCGTACCGAATACACCGAAGCCAGCGTGCGGCCCCAGGCATTCTGGTTATAGTCGACCAACACCCGGTTAGGCGGCCGTTTGGCGACGCGGTATTCCGAGGTAACGACATCCGGATGGAGCTTGGCTAACTCTTGCGCTAGTGCTTTGGAAAACGTCCACACTTGCTTTTGTAGTGGGCCTCGGACAATGGGCACGTAAATATGTAATCCTCGCGATCCCGTGGTCTTCGGATAACTGGGGATTTTTAGGGCAACGAGCGCCTCGCGAACAGCCAGCGCGGCTTCCAGCACCTGTTTGAAATCGGAACCCGGAGTTGGATCTAAATCGAAATGAAGATAATCGGGTCGATCGACATCGTCGCATCGGGCATACCATGGATTCAAATCGATACAGCCCAAATTGACCACCCACAAAAGTCCTGCAAGGTCCTGGATAACCGGGAAGTCGACAAGATTAGCCGATGGATGCTGAATCGCACAGATAGGAACCCACTTAGGTCGCGGATCGGGAGCGCGTTTCTGAAAGAAAAATTTGCCGAACGCGCCATCCGGGTAGCGCTTCATGACCATTGCTCGATTGATAAGGTGCGGCAACAAGACGGGGGAAATATCCGCATAATACTGAAGCAAATCCCGCTTCGTAATCGCTTCGTCAGGCCAAAATACCTTCCGAAGATTCGTCAGGGTCACGGTTCGGCCGCCCGCTTGCACCTCTAGGGTCGATTCAGTCTTGGAAATTGCTAGAGAGCGCGCCTTTTTGCGCTTAATTGGTAGCTGCGCCGTATCCGCGCGCATCACGCTGGGATGAGAATCCATGCCGCACATTGTCGGAGCAAGTGGCTCGCCATTACCCGCCTTGAAACATGGTGCGTGGGAGCAGAGTCTGCTCTGTATGTATATATCACGCCGAAAACGAAAACTCCTGAAAAGCGTCGCTGCGGGTGCTCTCGGCGGCTTGGCTGCCTCGTTTGTCATGAATCAATTTCAAGCGCTTTGGAGCAAAACGGCGAAACGCGTATCGAATAACGGCGCCGACGAAAAGACATCGCCAAGCGAAGACGAGGACGCCACTATCAAAATCGCCCGAAGGATCTCGCGAACAATAGCGGGGCACGAGTTGAGCGAAGATGATAAAAAGTGGGCCGGACCGGTAGTACACTATGCATTCGGAACACTTATAGGCGCGGCTTACGGAGCCTTAGCCGAGACGGCTCCCGCCTTTCGCAGCGGTTTTGGTGCGGCATATGGAGGCATGGTTTGGTTAGGCGCGGATGAAGTCGCGGTGCCGGCATTGCGATTATCTAGACCCGCATTGGAATCGCCTCTGAGCTCGCATGCCGAAGCGCTCGCATCTCACATCGTATATGGCGTTACTACCGACCTTGCCCGAAGGGCGATCCTGAAAATCTGATTTTTGCCACATCCCGCAAACATCCTGCCAAACCTGTAGAATTGGTCGAAAGAGGCAGGAGCAAATGAAATACATGGGTAAAACTGCAACCGGGATCTTTGTGGTTGCGATGTTTGGGTTCAGTGCACAGGGGGCGACGGTCTCGAATCAGCCGGAAACGCCATTCAAGCTGGCGACCTTCGAGGCAAACGGGAAGGTGCGCATCGGGCTGGTCCTCGGCTCGCGAGTCGTCGACATCGCCGGCGCGAATGCTTACCTGATCCAAAAGGCGCATGTTCCGGCCATGACACTGCCGGGCGAAATGCGCGAGCTGATCGAGCAGTACGCGACCGCGTCGCCGCGTCTTTATCAGATCGCCAATTTTCTGAAGAACGGGACGCAAGGCATGGCGTTCGCCTTCGACGTCGATAAAGTTTTAATTAAAGCGCCGATCAAGTATCCATGGAACCTGCTCAATCTCGCCGCGAATTATCGCGCCCACGCCGAGGGCATGGGTGCGGCTCAAGGCCGGGGTGGCGAGACAGACAAGAGTGGCCGGGGCGCAGCCCGCGGCGGATTTAACGCTGCAGCCGCATCTCAAATCGATCCGGATCGCGACGCGCCGGTGATCTTCGCGAAATCGCCGCGCTCCTGCATCATCGATCCCGGCGAAGCTTACCTTATTCCGCCCGGCCGCGACCGCATCGATTGGGAGGGCGAGCTGGCGATTATTATCGGGAAGCCCGCCTACATGGTTTCCAAGGAACACGCCCACGATTACGTTTTCGGCTACAGCATTCTATACGATTTAAGCGATCGAGGCGGACGCAAGCGTGTGGTGTCGATGTTTCCAGGCACCAACTGGTTCGACGGCAAGAGCATCGATCGCGGCGCTCCATTTGGACCTTTCATCGTGCCAAAGGAGTTTATGCCTCATGCCGACAACCTCCACATCACCACTAAGGTGAACGGCGTGACGAAGCAGGATTCCAATACCAGTCAAATGATCTGGGACGAAGCTCACCAGATTCAATACATCAGCTCCGTCATGACTCTCTACCCTGGAGACGTGATCTCCACAGGAACGCCCTCCGGCACTGGCATGGAACGCGGCGAGTTCCTGAAGCCCGGCGATGTCGTCGAAATCGAGATCGAGGGCATCGGCAAACTGCGTACTCCAATGGATGTGGGTCGCACCGCCGCGCAGATTAACCCTTAGTAATTAGATTTATCTTTCGGACGGTAGATACCTCGTGATACGATATAAATTGGAACGGGGTACAGCCACTGCGGATCTTTCGCTTCGGGCTTATCGGAGCTTGGCGGAGCTTCGGCACCAGATCCGACGCTTTCTCCGGTACAGCGAAGAAGCGGCGCGGGAACACGGCATTGAGCCTCAGCAGCATCAGCTTCTGCTGGCGATCAAGGGACTTCCGCCCGGAAGGCTCCCAACTATTGGCGATCTCGCCGACCGGTTACAGATTCGGCATCACAGCGCGGTAGAACTGATCAACCGGCTCTGCGAACGCGGCGCAATCGTACGGGAACCGGGCACGGTGGACCGGCGCGAAGTGCTGATCCGGTTGACACCCGCGGGCGAACAACTGTTACACGCTCTGTCGTTGTCCCATCAGGTGGAATTAAGCAAGGCAGGTCCTGAACTAATACGGGCGCTCGATACGGTATTGACGCTGGTGAAACAAAGGTAACGGAGGAGAGAGAATGTTGCGAAAGCTGCGCCGGCGTCTACAGGACGCCTGGAAGCAAGAAGAACGCGAACAGTCGCTCGGAGATTTCACCGCGACATTTCGTGTCATTCCCCTGTCTATTCTGGCAATCGCAATTGGGGCGATCGGAGCCGGCGTCGCCTGGTTATTACTGCGGCTCATCGGGCTTTTTACGAATTTATTTTACTTCGGGCGATGGGACGCTCATCTGACTTCGCCGGCGGACAATCATCTTGGCGCTTGGGCGATATTAGTACCGGTCGCCGGGTCGATGATCGTCGGCCTGATGGCGCGTTTCGGCTCGGACCGGATTCGGGGGCATGGCATTCCGGAGGCGATAGAAGCCATTCTCATTAATGGAAGCCGAGTGCAGCCGAGGCTGGCAATTCTCAAGCCCCTATCTTCGGCGATTTCCATCGGGTCGGGAGGACCGTTTGGAGCGGAAGGTCCCATCATCATGACCGGCGGAGCGTTCGGCTCGATGATCGCCCAGTTCTTTCACCTCACCAGCGTGGAGCGTAAGACGTTGTTGGTAGCGGGGGCGGCGGCCGGCATGTCCGCTACCTTTGCCGCGCCGATCGCGTCCGTGCTCCTCGCCGTAGAACTGCTGCTATTCGAGTGGAAACCGCGCAGCGTGATTCCCGTCGCCATGGCGAGCGCGACGGCAGCGGCCGCGCGCTGGTACATTATCGGCGCGGGCCCGCTTTTTCCAGTTCCACCGCATCCGGCCTTTATCGGGGCGGAGGCGCTGACCGCATGCCTGCTGGCCGGTCTGCTTGCCGGTATACTTTCCGCGCTCCTGACCTTGGCTGTATACCTTGCGGAAGATTCATTCCACCGCCTGCCGATTCACTGGATGTGGTGGCCCGCTATAGGCGGAGTGGTCGTCGGCGTGGGCGGCCTTATTTTCCCTCAAGCGCTGGGAGTTGGTTATCAGACTATTGGAGCGCTTCTTCAGGGTGACGTTCCGAGAACCGTCATTGCCGGTATCCTTCTGGTGAAATCGGTAATCTGGGCGGTTTCCCTCGGGTCGGGTACCTCGGGCGGCGTGCTGGCTCCTTTGTTGATGATGGGCGGCGCTCTCGGGGGCCTCGAAACCGGGCTGTTTCAACATCTGGGGTTGCACTATATGGGGGCAGGATTTTGGCCTCTAGTGAGTCTCGGCGCGATTCTGGGCGGAACCATGCGATCTCCCTTCACCGGAATTTTGTTCGCGATCGAACTGACGCACGACATGAATGTCATGTTGCCGCTGCTGATCGCCTGCTTCGCGGCTCACGCCTTTACGGTGCTCACGCTGCGGCGGTCGATTCTGACCGAGAAGGTCAGCCGCCGGGTTACCATTTGAGCAGGGAATATGCGGTCGATCCCCTCGAGACGCTGCTGGTCGAGGATGTCATGCGCACCCGCGTGATCGCGCTTCCCTCCACCAGTCCCCTCGACGATATACGCCGCGCTTTAAACCAATCGCATGGTCCGCAGGGCCAGCAGCTTTATCCGATTCTCGATTCTAATGGCGCGCTGTGTGGCGCACTGACGCGCGGAGACCTCATGAAGGCAGTAGAGGACAGCGACGTTTCGAGTCTCGCCGAGATCGCCGAGCATCCACCGGCGGTGGTGCATCCCGACGAGAGCCTTCGCGCGGTCGTGTACCGGATGGCCGAGTCCGGTCTCACGCGATTTCTGGTTACGGATCGGGAGAACAAGACCAAACTGCTGGGAATTTTATCGCTAGAGGACTTGTTGAGGGCGCGGACCCGTAACCTTCACGAGGAGCGCACGCGGGAACGCGTATTACGGATTCGAGTTCCGTTTCTGGGCAGGCCTGTGATGGGCCGGCGATCAAAATAACGCTATTGCGAAAATATCGCCATTTGCGTGAAGATCAGGATCACGGCCGGTCCTAGAGTCACCAGAATCACCGAGGGAAAAATCAGAAAGAATACCGGGAAAATCAACTTCACGCCGGCTTTGTGGGCTTTCTCCTGCGCGATTTGCCGGAAGCGAATACGCAAGTAACGCGCGTGGATCTTAAGAGCCGGCCCGAGGCTGGTGCCAAAGCGATCCGTATCGATCAACAGGTGCGCGAATTTGCGCAGCTCCACATCGTGACTGCGCTCGGCTAGATTCTTCAATGCCTGGATGCGCGTGGTATTGGTCCGAAGCTCTAGCTGGAGCTGGGTGAACTCCGCGGCCAGATCGGGATGCGTCCCGCGCAGTCCGCGGCTGGCATCCAGTATCGCGGCATCGAGCGGCTGTCCGGCTTCGATCCCCAGAACCATCAGATCCAATGCTGCCGGCAAACCGCGGCGAATTCGCTCGACCCGCCGCGCCGCGAGCCGATCAAGCACACGGTCCGGCAGCAGATACCCGAGTCCGGCCCCGCACACTGCCGGAATCAGCGCTGCGGCCAAATTCGAGTGAAAAACCATGGAGAGCGCTGTGGCCGCTACGGCCAGCATGACGGCGGTCGCGAATTTAATGCCCTGGAAAATGGAGAGAGCCGACGGCCAGCGATATCCGGCGGCGATCAACTGACGGCGAGCGCTTTCAGCCCGCGCCGGCGAACCGGGCATCGCCTCGCCGATTGCGCCGAACATGTCCGCCATGGCTGCCTGGGCCGTAGGTAGGTCCGGCCGGTCGAGGGCGATAGTGGAAAGAGTCTCGCCCGCACCGGTTCCGCTGCGCGAAGGACGCAGCACGAACGCGTAGCCGGCGGCACTGACCGCAGCCAGAATAAAAAAGAAGAAACCGGTTAGTACTTGTGCCTGCGTCATACCTTGATATCCACGATCTTCCGGATCAGGAGCTGCGCTACCACCAGGCATACCACTGCGGCAGTGATCAGATTCTTTCCCCACGGATGATGGAACAGCACCATTACGTAGGAGGGGTTGACGATCATCATCATGATTGCGATTCCGATCGGAAGAAGGGTGAGAATCGCACCGGTCAGCCTCCCGTGCGCGGCGAGCGAGCGTACCTCACCTTGCAGCGCGATAGCCTCGCGCATGGTCTCCGACAGCGAGCCCAATACCTCGCTCAGTTTGCCGCCTGTGCGTGCATGCAACTCTACCGCGGCAATGAACAGGTTAACTTCCAGCAGAGGAATCCGCCGGCCGAGGTTCTCGAGCGCCCCGGTCCAGCCCATCCCGAGATTCGCTTCAGCCGACGTCTTCCGCATCTCTACCGATACGGGAGGCAGAGTTTCGGCGGCAATCATCTCCATGGCGGCCGACAGCGGATAACCGGCGCGCAGCGCGCGCGACAGGGAATCGAGCACATCGGGAAAGTTTTCGCGGAATTTCCGAAATCGTTTATTACGACGGTACAGGATATACGCATAGGGCGCAAAAACCGTAAGCACAGCCCCGGCCAGCGCCGCCCAAGTATCGATGAACTTCAGCAGAATCGCGAGAACGACGATGCCGGATAACAGCATCAGCAAGGTCACACGCCCGACTGACCAGTCCAGTTCAGCTTGGGCAATGCGTATTTTTAGAATTTCGATAAAATCGAAACGGGTCAGCAGACTATCCCAGAAATTAACTGTGCTCAGCCGCTCGCTACGGAATAAAGGCGACTGCTCGTCATATGCGGCGCCACCCGCGTCTTCTCCCGCTTCCAGATCTCGGCGGGCGGCGTCGGACTCTTCTGCTGTCTGTTTCAGGAACCCCATCCAGGCGACCGTGACGGCGATTGACGCCAGCAGGAAGATGACTACAAAAAACGCGAGGGAGAAAACGATCAACATGGGAGTCCCTCGGTGCTATGGCCTCTCGTCGCTCGAGCGCATCACTGCGCCCAGGGGCAAGCGTGCGCGCGTCCGCATATCGTTGTCGAGAGGATTACGAAGAGTCAGCCGTACACGCGCGCCGGAGTCCGCCAGCGCCAACATGTCGGCGTCCCCGGGTTTAGCGAGCAGCGTCACTACGGGCAAGTTCTGGCCCTGTGAACTGGGTTCGAGCTGCGGGATTACAGAAAGCACTTGTAGGTTTTCAAGCATAGTGCGTACGGCGGGTTCAACGCCAGTGAGGCCGCCCCTGCCGATCACCACCTGCACATCCACTTTTTGGCCCGCGCGCAACAGCGCTACGACGCCTGCCGAGTCCGTCACATGAACTGAAACCGCACGCAGACCGGAGGGCACGCCCGCATCTCCGCCCGACCGAGTGGTAGCCAAGCGTGCGGAGATTACCGGCTCGCCTTCGTCGATCGGATCGAATACGGTGGTGCCGATAATCTGGCTGGCGCTCTGGTAGGTCCCTTTAGGGAATTGCTCGCTGGCCCATGGAATCGTCTTCACGTCGGCAGACTCCAAAACCGTTCCAGGCTTCAGGGGTTTGGCGGCGATCACCATAGTCCTGCCACCGGTATTGCTGCTCAGCTTGTTGACGAACAGGCCATAAAAGACGCCCGTTGAGAGGATGGCGACTACAAACGCAATCCCCAGCAGCTTGAGCAAGTTATCCTTTTTCATGTTCGGCTGGATTCCCCTCGTAAGGTATATCGGCGGGTCCCCGGCGGAGCGTTAACTCGCCTCCCGCGTCATGGCCTGCTTAGAATGGAAATATGGATGTGTTAAGAATTGCGGATCGGGAATTTCAATCCCGGCTGTTCATCGGCACCGGAAAATACCGAAGCTTTCCCGAGATGGTTCGTTGTCATGAGGCCTCCGGAGCCGAGGTGGTTACGATCGCGGTCCGACGCGTAAACCTGACCGACCGCTCGAAAGAATCCATGCTCGATTCTATCGACCGGTCCAGGTTCTTCCTGCTCCCTAACACTGCCGGCTGCTACACCGCCGACGAGGCCGTTCGCACGGCGCGGCTGGGCCGGGAAGTGGGCCTGTCGAACTGGGTAAAGCTGGAAGTGATTGGCGACGAGCGTACTCTGTTTCCCGATAATCAGGGCCTGCTTGAGGCCACCCGGGTTCTGGCGAAGGAAGGCTTCGTGGTCTTGCCCTATACTAACGACGACCTGGTGAATGCGCGCCGGTTGATTGAGGCGGGCGCCGCGGCCGTAATGCCGCTGGGAGCGCCTATCGGGAGCGGGCTAGGCATCCAGAACCTGACTAATCTGCGTATTCTGCGGGAAATGATTACTGAGGTTCCGCTGATCGTCGATGCGGGGGTTGGGACCGCATCCGATGCAGCCATTGCCATGGAGCTTGGCTACGATGGAGTCCTGATGAATACAGCCATCGCCGCAGCGGAGGATTCCGTTTTCATGGCGACCGCGATGAAGCTGGCTGTAGAAGCCGGCCGTTATGCCTATCTCTCGGGAAGGATGCCCAAGAAGCTGTATGCTACCGCCAGCAGCCCCATGGCCGGCGTGGTGAGATAGTCTGCATCGTTGCGCATATTCCTCAGGTTTTTATTGTTCCTGTTGATGTCGTTTCACCGTGCTCCGCTTTGGGCCCGAGCACGTCGCGCATTACCATGGCGAGATCCCGGAGTGCCTGCGCTCCGTCGCCGTAATAGGTCGAGCCGTGCATGATCGCAAGCGTCTTCGGTTCATATTCCGCTAAGGTTTCGAGTACGCGGCCCGTGTGGTGCGTGTAGGGCACGTAATTCGCAAACGGACCTGCTTCGGCTTCGAGCAGCGCGTCTTTACACCGCTCCATAATGCTGTCGGCAGTTGCCGGTTCGCGATGGCCCCATTGATGAAACAAGTCTGAGCAGAATAGCGTCCGCTCCGATTCTTCGAAAAGAACGCCGGCATCCCACCCGTGTGGCACGTGGGGTGTCGGAATGAATCGAAAGCAATAGCGGCCGGTCCGCAAGGTGTCGTCCCGAGTCAACGTCCGGGCGGGCCGTATCGAAAAGTCGTTCACACTCACGAGAGCGCCCACCAAACCGCACACCGGCTGTGCTGCCGGCGCCAGTTCGAGCCATTGATTTAAAGCCCCGCATTCATCAGACTCGAAGTGGCTGAATCCAATGTGCCTGATTTTCGAAATATCGATCAGACGCGAGATCTCCTCGCGCAACAGAGGGAACATACTGCGCAATCCAGCATGGAATAGTAATGGTTCGTCGTCTCTAACCAGAAAGTGACTGAACTCCAAATTGATTTCAGGTACGAACGCAGAGATGCGGTACACATCTCTTGAGACTTCTGTTGTACTCACCATATTAATTCTTCGACCGCGGCGGAACATAGCCCGGCGGAAATACCGCGCCCTCGCCAAAAAAATACTCTTCCATCTGCTTCAGCAGAAACTCCTGCGCCTCGGCGGTGCCCAGGTTCAAACGGTACTCGTTCATGATCATCTTCATCTGCTCGAGCCACAGTTTCCAGGCTTCTTTCGAGACATTTTCATAGATCCGCTGGCCTAGAGGATGATTATCGAAGGGCACTTCATCGAGGCCGGGCATTTCTCTTTGAAATTTGACACAAAAGACTGTGCGGCCGCTTTTGTTAGGTTCGTCGCTATTCAGACAAGGCTCCCCTTAGCCTTTTCCAGCATATACCAACTCAGCGGGTTGAAGACTCGAGCGGCGCAGGTCTCCGCTTGGTCTTCATGGCTTCCAGGTACTCGGATAATCTAAGGGGCAGGCGTCCACCTTTCTCCATTTGCCGCTGCACGGCCTTTTGGTAGCGGCGCAAAGTCTCGCGTTTCGACGACTCGCGCAGATCGCAACTCTCGATGTCCAGGAGCAGCTCAATCTCCCACGGCCGGAAGGTATTGCGGTGCATGGTGCCGCGCAGCAGTTCCTGAACTAGCCGGTTAAACCGCGCTAATACTGCATCGCTATCTGGCAAAGAATAGTCCATTTATCCTGATTTCGTATCGTCCCGATTTCAAGGAATATTAACACATTCGGATCGTCAGTTCACGGTAGCGAGCCAGCGATGAATCGCTTCCATCTGCTTACGGATTTCTTCCCGATCGGCGGCGTCGGGCTCCATCGCGAGATATTTTTCGAAATCCTGCCGCGCGGCCTGAAACCGTTTCAACTCCATCCGAAAGAGCCCGCGGCGCTTGTACGCCCCGGCGAGTTCCCGGGCGCCCGCGGAAGAATCGCTTGAGAGTCCGACGATAAACAGGTCCAGCGTATCTACCGCGCGCGCCCAATCCCGCCGCCGGAGATAGCAGCCGTGCAGATTCTGGAGCATCCGCATCACGATCTGCTTATTCGAGACCCGCTTCAGCAGCGCCGGATCGGCCACACGGGACCCCGCCAGCGCAAAACATTCGCGCGCGCTGATGGTTCGGCCGCCGTTGAACGGATCTATATAGGTATCGTAATTGTCATCGTCGAACTGGATCACGAAATGACGCGGCAAACCGATCCCGAACACCGGCATGGCGAGCCGCCGCGCGATTTCCATGTACATCACGGCGAGCGTAATAGGAATGCCGGTTCGCCTCTCCAGAACCAGGTTCAGACAACTATTCGCCGGATCGAAAAAATCCTCCTGGTTGCCATGAAACCCCAAATCCTGGAACAAGTAGCGCTGCGCTGTTTCGACAAAGTCGCGGCCGTCGTTGAAATTACGGAGCCGGTCTCCAAGCTGTGAGGCCAGCTCATTGAGGCGGTCGAGAAAAGGCTCAGGCGCAAGTTCCGGTGTGTGGATGGCGGCTAACTCCAGCGCTGCGCGATCCAGACGGACTTTTGGCGCGTCGTCTTCTTTTAGGATCTGCAACAGGTGATTCACTCGAGCTTCCAGCTCTATTTTCTCAAACCCGCGCTCAGCCGGCTAGCGCGAAATAATGAAATCCGGCGCGTGTGATTCGAGCGCGATCGAGCGCGTGGCGCCCGTCCAACATGATCGCCGTGCGCATCGAGCGCGCCAGCGGCTCCCAATCCAGCTCGCGATACTGCAACCACTCCGTGACCAGGACTAGCGCATCGGCATCGATGGCCACTTCCTCCGGCGTCTCGCAGCAGGTTACGCCGAGGTCGCCGCACTCCCGGAGAAACCGTTCCATCGCCACCGGATCGTGCGCCTTCACGCGCGCTCCCCGCTCAATCAGTTTGCGGGCGATGTCGAGTGCGGGCGCCTCACGCAGGTCGTCTGTATCCGGCTTAAACGCGAGGCCCAGCAGACCGATGGTTCGGCCTTTGAGAATCCTCAGCTCCGCGAGCAGCTTTTCAACCACGCGATCTCTTTGTCGGCGATTGATCTCACGCGCTGCCTTCACGATGGGCATCTCCAGTCCATATTCGGCCGCGGTCGCAATCAGCGCCGCCGTGTCCTTGCCGAAACACGAACCTCCCCATCCGATCCCGGCCTGCAGGAAACGCGTCCCGATACGCGCGTCGAGGCCAATGCCGCGGGCGACCTGCGCGATATCCGCGCCAACTCTCTCGCTCAGTTGCCCGATTTCGTTAATGTAACTGATCTTCAGCGCCAGAAAAGCATTGGCAGCGTATTTGATCAATTCCGCGGAGGCCAGATCGGTGGAGATCAGCGGTACCGCGCCCAGCCGCTCCGGCCGGGGCAGATAGGGCGGAGGCTGAAAGGTCTGGTCGAGAATCGGCCGGTACAGCGTATATAGCACCTCGGCCGTTTGCGGCTCATCGGCGCCGATCACCACTCGATCCGGATACAAGCTATCCTGCAGGGCCGTGCCTTCGCGAAGAAATTCGGGGTTGGACGCCACCGCGAATTCGCGCTGCGCCTTACGCCCGTTCTGCCGCTCGCATGCCTCCCTCACCAGCGACCCAACCCAGTTGCCGCTGCCGATCGGGACGGTCGATTTGTTCACCACCACGGTGAAATTTCCTGACAAATGCTCACCGATGCTGCGCGCCGCCGACTGGAGGTACTGGAGGTCGGGCGCACCATTCGTTCCGGGGGGCGTGCCCACCGAGATGATAATCACCTGGGCGCCAGGGACCGCATCGGCATATCCGGTTGTGAACCTCAAATTACAGCGGGCCGCAGCCATAAGCTCGGCCAAGTGGGGTTCATAAAAGGGGACTTCGCCGCGTTCGAGCGCCGCGATCTTCTCCACATCGGCATCGATGCAGGAGACGTTATGCCCAAGAAACGCGAGGCATGCGCCCGTAGTCAGGCCGACATAACCTGTGCCCAGAATGCAAACGTTCATGAGTCCTCCTATCTTACGATAGGAAGAGGGGTTAACGTTTGGAAGTCAAGGCGGCGGTGCGATTCACGCAGCGCGCGGTCGACGACTTCGGCCGAAACTCCGCGGGCAAAAATGAATCCCAGATAGCTCGCCCCTTCAGGCAGCGGAAGTAAAATTTGGCCCTCTTTGGCGGTAATCACGACATCTTCGATGTGCGGAACCTGGCGTGCGCTCTCCAAACCTTCGACGCCCATGTATACGCCGGCGCGCGGAATCGGAATCATCATCACGCCGTGCGCGCCCGGCGCGAGGCGCGCATCGCGAACATTTTCGCCAAGAGCGTGCCGCAAAATTATTTCTTCGAGCGACACATCGCCGTTAAATCTGAGCACCCGCGAGCACAACCCGCCAATCGGGCGCGGCGCAACTTCGAGGATCCATACTCCGCGATGATTAATTCTCATCTCCGCGTGAACCGGCCCCCGCGTGAGCCCGAGCGCATTTGCCGCGCGCTGAACTGCGTCGAGCATCGCCTGTTGCACCTGCGCCGGCTCACGCGAGGGTGTTAGGTAAATCGTTTCCTCGAAGAACGGCCCGTCTAAAGGGTCCGGCTTGTCGAACCACGCGAGCGCTTGCAAACGCCCATCCGTGATCAGGCCTTCTAAGGCGTATTCGCGGCCAGGGATGAAATCCTCGACTTGCAGAGGCGTTTCATGGTCCTTCGGGAGCAGCTTCTCAATACGCGCGAATGCGGCTTCGAATTCAGATTCATCGTTGGCTCGAATCACGCCACGGCTTGCTGAAAGCGTCAGCGGCTTCAACACGCAGGGATAGCGAGTTTCCCGGGCGGCCGTGTGCGAATCCGATGCGAGCGGGACCAGCCGGTACGCCGGAGTCAATAATCCGGCTTGACGCCACCTCTCGCGGGCCAAGAATTTATTGGTGGCCGCGAGTACGGCGTCAGGCGGGCTAAATGGCAATCCAAGTCGAGCCGCAGCCTGAGCAGCTATAGATGCGGGCCGATCCCCGACCGCCACGATGCCATCAAACGGTCCGCGTGCGACTAGCGCCTCGATTCCGGGCGTTGGATCTTCGAACCGCAACGCCATGGCGTGGTCACCCCAGGGATCTTCGAGCACATGACAGCGGTCGGTGGCTAGGATCAGATCGAGCTCCATGCCACGTGCGGCTTCCGCGAAAATGCGAGTCTGGTAGCCGGTGGTAGAGGCAATCAAAAGAACCCTTTTACTCATAGGAGCCCAACCTGTGCGACGTTTCTGTTAAAGAAGCGCCACCTGCGCTTCGGTTGGTTCCGCTCAACAATACCAGGGCTCATCAAGATACGGAATCGCGGCGCGCGGCAACAGTTCAAAGTTATCGGGCAGCGGAGGAGCGCCCGCGAGCTCTGAAATTTCACGGAAAATCGCAGCGCGGCTCCGGCCCTTCTTTTGACCCTCATGAACCGCGCGAAAGATCCTCCGGCCGAGGATCTCTACCTCGGGATCGGGATGTTTCCACGGATAGACCAACAACTTCGGATCGAAAGGCTCCACCCAGCCTCGCACGTCTTCAAGTTCGAGCAGACGAGACCCGGATGTAATCAAAAGCCGCAGTGCGAGCTGAACGGAGCCCACGTTCTCCACTAATTCCAGGTCCGCCAGCACTTTCAGCAATTCCCGATACCCTTCGACGGTCGTCCAAGGCGTGAACGCAATGAAGGTCGGCTGCAGAATCAGGCCGGCATCGCGCACCAGGCGTACCGCTTCTAAAAAATCCTGCCGGGAGTGATTTTTTTCAAGTTTGACCAGCACCCGGTCGTCCACGGCTTCAACCGCGCTGGTAATAAATAAACATCCGGTTTCCCGCAGAACTCCGAGTAAATCGCGATGGGTCAATAGATGTTCAATTTTGATGGTTGCATCGTAGGTGATTTGCGGAAATTCGGCGTGCAGCTCTTCTACGATTCGCCGGGCGTGGGTCGGACCGTTGAAAAAATCCGGGTCTCCGAAAGTTACATGCCGGGCGCCCGCCCCCACCTGTTTCCGAATATCTTCAAGCACCACCTCGCGCTGGACCACGCGAAATTGTCCTCCGTACACGGGCACTACGGGACAATGCCGGCACAGGTGTTTGCAGCCCCGGCTGGCCTCGGTGTAAGCGACCTGCTTTTTCTCCCCGCCATCGAGCAGCCGCGCGTAAAGCTCGGGAGACGCCAGACCGTCGCGATCGAGCGGAATGAATCGAACACGCTCGAGAGAAATCTCTGGAGCGTTCTCTCCCTGCGCCAGTTTTACGAGCGCCGGCTCGAACTCTCCGCCTACAATTGCGTCCACACCCATGCCGCGAAGCAACTCCGAGTTTAAAGGCGCATAAAGCCCATAACAGACCAGGCGTGCCCGCGAATTTATCCGCTTCACGCGCTCGATCACCGGAAGTGCCAACCGCGTCGCGGTGTGCATCGGCAGATAAAACGCGATGAGATCGGCGTCTCGAACAGAAGCTTCGGAGAGACTCTCGACGGCGAGGTCGATGCAGCAAACGTGGTGGCCCTCGCGCGCCAGCCAAGCTCGGGGAGATGCCAGCCCGAACGGCTGGCGGCCTAGCTCATACGTTGAAATCAGGAGAATCCTCATCCCGGATATCTTCAGTGTAAAGCCGGCATCCATGGGGTATCATGAGGACACGACTCAAATTCGCCCGAGCGGGGCGGACTTGCGGGCTGCCCCGTGGGGCCTTAAAGAAGGAGCTCCATGTTGGAAAAGCAGGCGCAAAACATACAAGAAGCATTTTTAAATAACGCGCGCAAAGACAAGACTTTCCTCACGATCTATCTAATGAGCGGAGTGAAGCTCTCCGGGCGCATCAAAAGCTTTGATAAATATTCGGTGGTGCTCGAAGCCAACAATCAGGAGCAACTGATTTTCAAACACGCCATTTCGACGGTGGTGCTGTCGAAACCGTTTCATACTCCAGCGCATTCGAGCGCCGCGTCTGTCGGCGCCCACGCCGCTCCAGGGCCGCCTCCGCAAGATGAGGAAAGCTGAAACGAAGCGAAGTGCGCGGCACCGCTGATCCCCGGCATGCCTGAAGAGATCGCCGTCCTGGTAGGACTGAACCTGACCGGGCGCGCCGCCCCGCGAGTCGCGTCGAGCGCTGAATCCGGACTCAAGGGCGCCGAAGAATCGATGGAGGAGCTGACTGAGCTAGCTGCGACCGCCGGAGCCCGCGTAGCGGAAACTCTGATTCAATCGCGGCCACGGCCGGACGCGGCCACCCTCGTTGGCTCCGGGAAAGTGGAGAAACTGAAAGCTAAGATTATCTTCCACGGGGCGACTCTCGCGATCTTCGACCGCGAGTTGACGCCGACGCAGCAGCGGAATCTAGAGCGCGCACTCGAAGTAACGGTGCTCGATCGTACACAGTTAATCCTCGATATTTTCGCGCGGCGCGCGCGAACGCGCGAGGGACAGTTGCAGGTGGAATTGGCTCAGTTGAATTACTTGCTGCCGAGACTCACCGGACGCGGCATAACCATGTCGCGGCTGGGGGGAGGAATCGGCACACGAGGACCCGGCGAGACCCAACTTGAAACCGACCGGCGGCGGATTCATCACCGTATTCAGGCCATCGAAAAAGGCCTGGAACGCGTTCGCGGCGGCCGCACGACGCAGCGGCGGCAGCGGCAGGCGGTCCCGCTGGGCACAATCGCCCTGGTGGGCTACACCAATGCGGGAAAGTCGACGTTATTCAACCGACTCACCGGCGCGGGCGTGCTCACCGACTCTAAAATGTTTGCCACGCTCGATCCGACGGTGCGGCATATCACGCTGCCGTCGCGAAGGCGCACGCTGGTCAGCGATACAGTCGGCTTTATCCGCAATCTTCCAACTACTTTGGTGAAGGCGTTTCGCGCAACGCTTGAAGAGGTGGTGGAGGCGGAACTGTTGCTGCACGTCGTCGATGCGAGTTCGGCGGAAGCGGAGCGGCACACCGCGCACGTGATCGCGACGCTCAATGAGATCGGCGCGGCGCATACGCCTCAAATTTTGGTCCTGAACAAAATGGACCGCATTCCAGGCGATCCCGACCCGGCTGCGCTGGCCCGAAGGATTCTGGCCGATCCGGAGCATCAGCCGGGAGGCGCAGCAGCTATATCTGCGAGAACGGGCGAAGGATTCGAGACGCTATTGTCCAAGATTGACGAGATGCTGGCGTTCGATCCAGTTTCGGATTGCCGGTTCCGCTTTCCGATTGGCGAAGGATCTCCGCTGCACCTGCTGCATGAAGGCGCGAGGGTAATCGCGACGCGGTATATCGGGGACTTTTGTGAGATCGAGGCCGTCGTGCCGGAATCTCTGAAGCGAAGACTAAAGCCCTACCTGATTACCGCCAGTCAATGACTGGGATATGATTTTAAAGTCGGATGAATTTCCCCAATCTACTCACGCTGCTGCGAATTTTCTTCGTGCCGCTGCTGGTCGCGGCGCTGCTCGGGGATGGATCTTATCTTGGGAGCTGGCAATATCTCGCGCCTATATCCCGGGAGAATTTTGCGCTCGCGGTGTTTCTGACAGCGGCCGCCACGGACCTGCTCGATGGCTATCTGGCGCGGCGATGGTCGCAGGTGACCACGGTCGGTATTCTGCTCGATCCGATCGCCGATAAATTACTGATCTCGGCGGCCCTGATTTCGCTGGTGGACATTCATCGTGCGCCGGCATGGATTGTGATCCTGATAATCGGGCGTGAGTTCGCAGTATCGGGTCTCCGCTCGATCGCGTCGGCCTCCGGTCATACCATCCGGGCAAGCGAGCTGGGTAAAACGAAAATGGCCGCGCAGGTACTGGCTATTTCGCTGGTCATCGCCGGAATCCGCTGGCCTTTTCTGAACGAAGCCGCGACGCTGGCCTTATGGGCCGTGATGCTGTTCGGGATCGTTTCCGCAGCCGATTATTTCCGGAAGTTCTGGCGCAAGGTGGACGATCGGGTCAAGCTGGGACGCCGTCGGGAGCTACTGGCGTTGCAACGCCAACAGCGGAGGCAAAATGCGGCGGCCGCCGCTGCAGCCGCGGCGACGAGCGCGGGAGAGCTTCGCAATCCGGCGAATTTCTAAAAGTAAGGATCTGGCTCGGGAATAGCAGCACCATCCTTCCGCGGCGACGAGGCCCCGTAGTTCACCTTCGCCCGCGAGTCGCGCAGCACGGCCTGCCCCCCGCCCATCATGCCCGAGTAATCGCCCAGCACCTCTAACACATGGCCCTTTTTTTGGAGATCCTCGCGCGCGGCGAGCGGCACGCGCCTCTCGATCCGAACGTCGCAGCCAGCCGGCGTCATCTTAGTGAAACGAGGAGCTTCGAGAGCGGCCTGAATATTCATTCCATGATCCACCACGTTTGAGACGAACTGCGCCTGCGCCTGCGCCTGATTCGCGCCCCGCATAATGCCGAACGCGATGTGCCGGTAGTTCTTTTCGAGAAAACCGGGAATGATGGTGTGATAGGGGCGCTTGCGCGGCGCGAGCGCGTTGGGATGTCCCGGCTCCCAAGAAAACGCCGCGCCGCGGTTTTGCAAATGGAAACCGAAATCGTCGACCACGATGCTCGACCCAAAGAAATCTGAAATGCTCTGAATCCACGAGGCCATGTTGCCCTCACGATCGACCACCGCTAGATAAACCGTGTGGCCCGCGCCCACAGCCTCAGGTTCTCCGGGCGCAGGTTCGCCCTGCGCTCTCGACCTGTCAATGAGCGCAGCACGTTTCCGCGCATATTCTTTCGAGAGAAGACCCTGTAAGGGAATATCAACGAAGCGCGGATCGCCGAGATAACGGAGTTGATCCTGAAAAGCGAGTTTCTGGGCCTCGATCTTGACGTGGTAAGCATCGCCGCTCAACGGGTCCATCCCGGGAAGCGGAAAATTTTCCATGATGTTCAGCATCTCGAGCGTGCCCGCACCCTGCCCATTCGGAGGAAGCTGATGGACCGTCCAGTCGCGATAGGTGATGGAGATAGGCTCGACCCATTCCGAGGAGAACTCGCGCAAATCCGCGGCAGAAAGTAAACCTCCGCAGCGCGCCGAGGTTTTAAGGATCGCCGCGGCGATCTCGCCCGTGTAAAACGAAACGGACCCGGCAGTAGCGAGGATTTTATACGCATGTGCCAGCTCGGGATTCCGGAAGATTTCACCTACCGCGGGCGCGTTGCCGTCTTTCAGAAAAATACGGCGGGCGTTTTCACCCGCGTTGAGATTGGCCTCCTGATTGGCCCAATCCCATCGGATCAGTTCAGTCACGGGAAAACCATGCTCGGCATAATAGATCGCCGGAGCGAACAGTTCGTGCCACGATAGCCTGCCGAATTCCGTATGCATCCGCACCCATCCATCCACGCATCCCGGTACAGTCACCGAATGAATGCCTGCGACGGGCATGGAGGTCAGGCCCAGCTTCCGAAGCGTTTCGATGTTAAGGGATCGCGGCGCGAATCCGCTGGAATTTATGCCGGTGATCTTTCCCGTCTTCGCCGCTCGATGGATCGCGAAGAGATCGCCGCCGATGCCGCACATCATCGGCTCTACGACTCCGAGGACTGCGTTCGCCGCAATGGCGGCGTCCACGGCGGAACCGCCGCGCCGCAGGATCTGCGCCCCAGCTTGGGAAGCCAGCGTCTGGCTGGTCGCGACGATCCCTCCTTCACAGATAACCATGGATCGGGCTTGGCTGCGATCCTGCGCGGGAGAGTTGAGTACCATGCTCAGCCAGGCTGAAATCAGGCCGGCAGGTATTCCCGGATAGTGCCGTAGAACGCTTTCACGAATTCCGAAGCGGTTCTGGTGGCGCCAGCCTCATCGTTAGGAGCCATCGGCACCACGATTCTCACCAGTGCCGTATCGGTGCGGTTCAAACGGACGGCGTCCATGATGACCCAAAACTTGGCCTTATATTCGCTGGCAATCGCGCGATCGCGCGACTGATACCAGTAAAGAACCAGGCTGCGCGAATCGCCGTGCGCCACGACGTAACGATTGACTGAAATGGGCGCGCTTCTTCCCACGTCGATCGCCAACTCGTCCGATTGGAGCGGCGTCCATCCGTTGCCGGGGAGACAATTCTTGGGCGAGTGCGGCGCTTTTCCATTGCGCTGAGAGCGAAACGCCGCAATGAACAGGTTCACGCCGCGGCCTGTCGACCGGTCCGCGTAGACTCGGTTGAGCAGGTCATCGGCTTTCAGGACCGCCTGAGTATCGGCATCGACCACGCCTTCCTCGACCAAGCTCCATGGGCCCAGGATCTGCGGTATGCCCGCCAAGGGACGCCCGGCCGGGATTGCTTCCGGTCGAATCGAGCTGTAAAGCAGAGCCGCCTGCGCTACCAGCAATAGCGTCACCAGCCGCACCGGACCAGAGTTCAAGAATTTAAACACAACGCCGCCCTCTGTTTAAGTTAAGCATAATTCAGTCATCGCAAAGGCGTGTGCGCTAAATCGGCCTGGCTACCTCGTTCCATAAAAATGGATCTGGCGGCAACGGAATTCGCTGGACTCGCCACGCGCATTTTGACTGGAGCAATCCGAAAGCAAGCCGTACACGAAATCCTCGCCAAGAGTGGGCGCATTTCGACCTGCTAGCCAGATTGTGTCCGTTGCGGTCGGGTTATATCGCTCTTGGAGCATTCGATTCGGTAACGCGCAAACGATTATATTGTCCAGACGGTATTCGTCTTCCGTCTCACGGTAATTGTACTTCACGAAAATCGTTGTGGTAAGATACTTGCCTTTAGCGGCCTGCCACACCGACGGCAGTTTGCCGAGTTCGTCTGTGGGCTGCCCTGCGCGCATGTGACGTATTCTCAGGGAAGTTTGCGCAGTCTGTAGCGTCGCTGTCCGCTGACCCTCTACTTTTTCAGCCTTAGAATCCACGAACAGAGCCTGTCTCATCGCATAATCAGGATGAAAAATATATCTGGCGCGTTTATAGTCGGTTTTTCCGAAGAGCCTTTCATCAATCTTGGAAACTCCCATGCGGTCGAGTGCCTCTCTTGTCAAATCCTCGCCAATATCCTGGACCAGATCGCGCTCATGCTGAAAAATTTCTATGGACTGCTCGCGGAAATCAAACACAGCCTGTACGACCAACCGCAAGGAGGCTTTTTCAATCGCTTCCAGTTTATCGAGATCTTGCGACAGATCGTCGGGATCAATAAGCATCGAGAGCTTACTTAAATAGGCTTTGCTGAAAGCCCGCGATGTTCACTCGCGCAAGCATCACCGACTTCTCTTCTAGCTCGATCCCGATGAAACTTCGGCCCGTCTGCAATGCCGCTACTGCGGTCGTACCGCTGCCCATAAAGCAGTCGAGTACCGTTTCACCTGGGTCGGTGAGCAGTCGGATCGCACGGAGTGGTAATTCGATGGGGAACTTGGCTTCATGATCGTCATTGATGCGAACCGAGGGAAACTGCCATACGCCACGAGCGCCCCATTGCTTCCATTCATCGGGCGTTAGGCGTGCGCGGTTAACTACAGTGATACCAGGCTTCCAGAAAAAGTACAGGTATTCAAACTCATCGACCGCGCGGTACGAGAGCGTAGCCCACCGGCTGTTCTCCCAGGCGGCGTCTTTTACCCACACGCGCCGATCATAGAGATAAAGGCCTGCCTTGAGCGCCCATTCTTCAATCAGGCCACCGACGACCTTCACCCGAGTCTGAGTGTCATACTTTCCGCCGCGGATATTGTTCCCGTTCAGGCGACGATCTACCGTCTGTTCGCTGCACCCAAGCAATGCGGCGATCTGGTAACGACTAAACGTGGGATTGGCGTTCATCGCACAAAGTACATCTTCGTGGGTCACCTGCGAACGCCTTCGGCCCACTGCTTCAGCAGACACCTTGGGCATCTTGGAGTCTTTGAAGCACAGGATATCGGCGATATTGATAACGAGGAAACCACCCGGCTTGAGCGCCGTGAAATGGCCTGCGATCACCTCCCGCAAGAGGCTTTGCCAGTCATCGAAGCTGAGTTTCGATTCGTAAGACTTGCCCACGAAATAGGGCGGCGACCATACGCTAAGAGCAATGCTCTCAGGCTGCACGCGCTCCATGAGCACACGAGCGTCACCTTGATGGACTTGATTGACCTGAAGGGGATTCGACCGAAGCAGGGTTGGGCGCTGTCGAGCAAGCGTATCCTGTAGATGTTTCGGAAGCCTGCTCAGAGTGAAGCGACTGCTTCTTTTTTCGAGCTGAGTTGCAGCCTTCATTTCCATAGATTACACCAATCCTCTCTAAACAACATTGGGGGAGGAAAATGTTTGAGCGCACTACAACGACTACAACCGGCCGATCCCTAACGACTCTCCACCTTCAGCCGATTCGTTACACGCCCCACCAGTCGGCGCGGGTCCAGCAGATGCTGCGGCCGGAAGTGGCGTTGGGACCAGCGGCTTCCGGGATCGAACTCGACGCCTAGGAAATAACCAATCTCGCGAAACACGCAATACTTCACCTTGCCGGCCAGCTCGCCGCTCGGATACGCGATGCGGAGCTCGGACCCTAAGGGAATAGGCCGATCCATCTGCAAACAGGCGCCGGAAAGCGAGATATCCTCAAGGTTCGCAACGCCTCTTCGCGTTCGACCGCTCGGGTCTCTCCACTTTACGTCAACCAAATCCGCGCAGAGCATTCGCGGTCCGATGCGTCTATCAAACATAATCTAGGAAATCAATCGGCTGGACTAAACCCATCCATTAGACCGATTGGTACCATGTTTTGACGGAACGCGCAATGAAAAATCTCAGCGTCGTGCCCGGCGGGTTTCGTGTCATCCTGATTCATGCGGCTCTGGTGGCGGTGTTTGGCGTGTTTCTCCCCTGGACGAAAGGCGTTCAGTTCCTGGACCCGGTAATTATCGCGGCATACGCCTGCCTGGGAGTCCTATTCGCCGCTCCAGCCGCGGCACAAGTCTTCGCCAGAGAGCGTCCACACTCTATGATCACCGCGATGGCGCGCATTCTGATGGCGGTGCTTTACGGAGAGTGCATGGCGTCGGCAATTCTGTTGGCAGGATTTATCACGGTCTACTCCACGCATCCACGCGGCTCTATTCCTGCGCCGGATTTGCATACGCTCGCGGCCGCCAGCTTGCTGGGCGCCACGGCATCGCTAGCGCTCGCGGCGGCCTCCGCCTGGATCACTCTGCGCTTGTCCGCCAGAGCCGCCCGGCATGCATTGCGCCTAGTCTTCCTGCTGCTTCTGGTCCTGTTCTTTTATCGATCCCGGTGGTTGCCCGATGTGGCGGGTACCGGCGCGCTGGTCTGCTTGGCGCTAGCTGCAATATTCATTTTCGCGCTGCGGGGGCCGCTCCGGAGCGCGGCATGATCGCGGCACCGGAGACTCCCGCGCCGGATCGGATCGGTATTCTCCTTCGCGTCGGTCTATTCATCCTCATCGGATGGATGGGCATGATCGTCTTTCCGCGATTGATGCTGCCGGTAGCAGGGATCATGGTGACCTCCGCGCTGTCCGTTTTCGCCGCGGCCGCGGTGGCCAATGCCATCGTCGTGCGCATCTATGAGCGGGGCCGTCTCTCCGATCTAGGCCTGGGTTGGATGGACACGTCCGGTCGCGAATTTCTGACCGGTGCAGCCGCCGGAATCGGCGCGGCTGTCGCGATGCTGATCGGCCCCATCGTCACCCGCGCCGCAACTTTCGAGCACGCGCCGGGCGTCGAGCACCCATGGCCGAGCTTCATCTTCGTCACCGTGGTGCTGCTGTTTGGAGCAGCCGGAGAGGAAATGCTGTTTCACGGCTACGCGTTCCAATTGCTGATCCGCTCCCTCGGCCCATTCGCGACCATTCTGCCTGCCGGCGTTCTGTTCGGGTTGCTGCATCTCGGTAATCCGAACAGTAACTTCCTGGGGATCGCAAATACCATGCTCTGGGGCGTGCTTCTGGGCTACGCTTACCTGCGCACGGGAGCGCTGTGGCTGCCGATCGGTCTGCACTTCGGATGGAACCTCGCGCTGCCGTTCTTCGGCGTCAATTTGAGCGGGTTTACAATGGGACTGACCGGATACGCGCTCGACTGGAGAGTTGGTATCCTTTGGAGCGGCGGCGCATATGGACCGGAAGGCAGTGTGCTGACCACCGTGGTGGTGGTGGCGCTATTTTTTGTAGTGTGGCGCGCAACCGAGAAGCGCGATTCGAGTGACGATGGAGGTGCCTGATGCCTGCGATTTCCCCCCGGGTCCTTCTTGCGTTGGTAGCCGTTGCCTCGCTCTCCGCCGATCAAAAGAAGTTGACCGAGGATCAACGCCTCGAAATCGTTCGCGGTCTGTCGGCTGAGTATGCCACCGTCAAGGCTCCTCTGCCGCAGTCGAAAAAGCCCCTCGATATCGACCCGGACGGGAACGTCGATCCTCTGGCGTGGTCGCAGGCGACCAAGCAGTTCGGGCCTGCCGCCCGCGTCGGCGATCTGGTGCAGGTAACGCGCGTCAGTGTCGAAAAGGACAGCATCATTCTCGAAATCAACAACGGAATGAGAGGCCACGGTTCGTGGAAAGACCATGTCCAGATCAGCGGCCCCATTTCGGGCAGCTCGAGGCCGATGAATTCGGACTCGAACGCGCCCGGCGGCACCACTATCGGGCTCCGCTTCAAGGGACCCATCGGTGAAATTACGTCCGCTGAAGTGAAAAAAATGCTGAGGCCTGTACTCGATTTCAACCAGCACAGCGCGACTGAACAGTACACGGAAGTTCTTTTACCGGAGATCAAGAAGGCGATTGCGGACAAGAAGCCCGTCGAGGGCATGGATCGGGATGAGATACTGCTTGCGATGGGCCGCCCGGTTCGCAAAACGCGCGAGACCAAAGACGGAGTCGAATATGAGGATTGGATCTACGGCATCCCGCCCGGACGCGTAACCTTCGTTACTTTCGCCGGCGCGAAGGTGGTCAAGATCAAGGAGACCTACGCCGGTCTCGGCGGAACCATCGCCGGCACTCCGCAGCAGCCCTAACGCTTTGCTAAGATTGACGGCGTGACTGCACCTGCATCGTTACCCACCAAAAGCACGATTGAGCGAGATTTAGCCGGCGATTTCGCGCGCGTCGTGGAGGAAGCAGCTATCGCCGCCGCCCGAACTATCGGCCATGGCGACCGGCACGCCTCCGATCAGGCCGCCGTGCAAGCCATGCGGCATGCCTTCGAGGAAGTCGACATCGCAGGTAACATCGTCATTGGGGAAGGCGAGCGCGATGAAGCGCCCATGCTGTACATCGGCGAAAAAGTCGGGGCGCCCGCGCCTGACGGGATTGAATTTCAGCAGGTGGATATCGCGGTCGATCCGCTCGAAGGCACGAACCTATGCGCCATGGGGACCCCGAACTCAATCGCCGTGCTGGCCGCGTCGGAGCCAGGCGGCCTGCTCCACGCTCCGGATTGTTATATGGAAAAGATCATCGCCGGCCCCGCCTGTCGCGATGCCCTGGATATCGACGCACCTGTAAAATATAACCTCAAGGCCATCGCCAACAGCCTGGATCGTCAGGTACGCGATCTGGTGATTATGGTGCTGGACCGCCCCCGTCATGAGGAGTTGATCAAGCAGATCCGCGCCTCAGGCGCGCGAATCCGCCTGATTCCGGACGGCGATCTTTCAGCGGGAATTGCGGCGGCAGTGCGCGGGGCGGGCGTCGACGCGGTGATGGGCACCGGCGGCGCTCCCGAGGGAGTCATTACAGCGGCGGCGCTCCGCTGCCTCTCCGGCGAAATGGTGGCGCGCCTAGTGGTGAATACGCCCGAGCTCGAAGCGCGTATCGAGCAGATGGGCATTCGCGATCCCAAAAGAATCTATACGGCTCGCGATCTCGCCCCAGGCGAGCAGATCGTCTTCGCCGCCTGCGGCGTCACCGAGGGAGCGCTGCTGCATGGCGTACGTTTCTTCGGCGACGGCTGCCGCACCCATGCGTTGGTGATGACCTACGCGTCGAGAAAAGTGCGCTTTGTCGATACGGTTCACATGTACCGCGAGCCTGGCCGCAGAGGCGTCCGGTTGTATTAACCCTCCTATTTTTCCGGCATATAGATTTCGATCCATTGGCCCCCGCGCGTCCAGCGCATCACCGGAACAAAACCGATCCCCGCGCGAATTTGTTCGGAGGTCGCCTGGGGCTTGTAATCCCAGTAGCGCGCCAGATAATTTCGCACGAACTCATAGTCCATCACCCCGCCGTTGAATCCCCACACCTGCGAGAACAGCACCAGAACGCCCATCTTGCGATCCAGATCGGCGATACTCGCCAGTTGAAAATCCTTGGCGCGTTCGACTTGCAAAGGACGGCTCACGTAACCGAACTCGGGGTGCTCGATCACATCGGTGAACGGCCACGCGCTGGCGATTCGCTTGTTGGGCGCAAAGCCTTCGAGGAAGCTGGCGGCCTGAAGTTGCAGCGAAACATAGTCGGTCATCGCCAGATTATTTTCAAATGGAAACGGATACGGCGGATTCCAGTAGAGGCCGAGCGCAAGACCGCAGATCATGAGAGCCTGTGTGGTCCAGCGCCAGCTTGCCGGATATATGGAGGCAGCCGCAGCCATGGCCGCATACACCACCGGCAGCGCCGGCAGCACGTAGCGATCGAGCGAAGCCCCTCCGAGCACGGTAACGACAAGCACCTGCGCGCCCGCGACCAAAAAGGCGATGGTCCACTGACGTCCGCGAAGCACCCGCGAGCCGATGAAGAGCGCGAGCGATCCCACAAACACTCCATTCGCAATGAATAGAAAGTATGCCCGCCGCACCAGCGCCGCCAGAATATGGCTGAGCCGGAGCGAGTCCCAAACATTGTAATGGACAAATTCGGGATTTCCCAGCCAGTCTCCAGTGGACTGATAAAGGATCGACAACCAGATGCCTAATGCAATTACAGGCGCGAGAAAGTAAAGCGATTCCCTCCGCCGCCGCTCGCGCAGCCATAGCCAGGCGCCCAAAACCAGTGGCGTCGAAATCCCAGTCTCTTTCACCAGGACCAACGCCGTACATACCAAGGCGCAAGCGGCGTATCGGTCTTCGAGGAACAGGAGCAGCGCGAGCGCCGTCAGCGTCATCGCCGGCATATCCAGTTGCGCCATCATGGCCTGCGTATAAAACACTGGTGAAGCCAGCAGAAATATCGCTGCCGCAAACGCCGGGGCTCCTACCGTTCCGCGCGCAAGGCGAATCGCCAGTAAGCATGAGAACATCAGGCCGGCCGAAGCGATGGCCAGCATCGCCACTCGCGTAGCTGGAATAGAATAGCCGAAAATTCGCCACACCAAGGCCAGATACGCCATCACCGCGGGAGGATGGACGTTCGGCAGCGTCGAGATCGGGATCCATGCGCCCGACCGAAAAATGTCCAGCGCTGCGGGAATAAATTGTCCCATTTCATCCCAGAAAAACGGCAATCTCAGAAATGGCAGATGAATGGCGACGAGCAGCGCCGTAAACGCCGTGAAGAAAATTACAGAAGCGGTCCCCTTGGACGACACGGGAGGCTTATTGGATTACGCCGCCGGCCGCGTGCGGCTCGAGCTTGATCTCACCGAATGCGGCTTCATACTGCTGGACATTTTGATGCAGCACATTGGCGAGCGCCTTGGCCTGCTGGGGGCTTATGAAAACCCCTTGGAAATTCTGAATGGAAACATTATCCGGCGCAGTCTGGTTGATGGTTCCAAACAGCAGAAAAAAGTCCCACAGGCTCACGCGAACCTGAACGCTGTTGGCATAATTTTCCCGATAATCCGCCGTGCTCGCAAGATGAATCTTGGGAGGAGGCTGTTGGGGGTTCATATGCAATACAGTAGCGTACTGCGCGGAGCGAGAGTGCCGGCGGTGCCTTAAGGGTGCACATTTCAGACACTACTAAGCTTCGTGAGACTCAAAACGGCCATACTGATGCCAGGGTATGGGTGTAACGCCATACGCCCAAACCTGGTTAAACCTCCCGGCGCTTGGTCCGCCCCAGAAGCTCCGTCGCCCGTGCGATGGCCTTCTCTTCCGCTTCCTGTTGGGTCGCCCCAGTGGTCCGGGTCAGCGCAGCCCCGGGTGAAACATTGTCCGCCTTACAATGGAAGACATCGCCGATCTTATAGCTGGTCAGATTCACCGGCCAGCCTGCGATCTCGATCCTGCGCTCCGCAAAATTCTCAACCTTCATGCCTTGGCGCTCGCGACGCCGCGCTCGACCGGCGCGCCGACCAGGTTTCCCCACTCCGTCCAGGAGCCATCGTAATTCAGAACGCGGTCGAACCCAAGCAGGTACTTCAGCACGAACCAGGTATGACTGGATCGCTCTCCAATTCGGCAGTACGCAATCACGGGCTTCGATCCATCGATGCCTTCAGCGCCATACAGCGCCCTCAGTTCATCGGCGGTTTTGAACGTGCCATCCTCGTTGCAGGCCTTACTCCAGGGAATATTACGGGCATGCGGAATGTGGCCTCCGCGCTGGCAGGTTTCGGGCAGCCCGGGGGGCGCCAGGATCTCGCCGGTAAATTCCTGCGGGCTGCGCACGTCCACCATCCCGTGGGAGTGCGCGTCCATATCGGCCCGCACCTGATCGAGAAACGCGCGGAGAGAGTTGTCCGGACCGGTAGCGTGATAGGTGGCAGCCGCCGGCTTCGGTACCTCAAGCGAGACTTCCCGGCCCTCCGCCAGCCATTTCTTGCGGCCGCCATTCATCAGACGCACGTCGTTGTGACCGTACATTTTCATCTGCCAAAGCGCCCACGCGGCGAACCAGTTATTGTTATCGCCGTAGAGAACCACCGTGGTGGAGTTTGAAATTCCTGAGTCCGCCATTAGCTTTTCAAATTGCGATCTTGACAGAATGTCGCGCTGCACTGTGTCGGACAGTTGATTGGTCCAATCCCAGGCGATCGCGCCGGGAACATGGCCTTCTTTATAAGCTTTGGTGTCCACGTCCACTTCGGCTACGCGGACGTTCGGGTCTTTGCTGTGTTGCGCGACCCAGTCGGTCGAGACGAGCGTTTCGGGATGTGCGTATTCCGCCATAGATCTTGTTTCTCCGTCGAATAATATTATCTTAAAATTTCAAGCCAGATCGAACTTTTCATGATGCAGCAGCGGATCGCTTTTTACGAGTACCGGCCGCCGCAGCACCTCTTCCAATTCCTCGAGATATCTGTTCTGATGGGACTTCAGCAGCTTGGCCACGTCGGGATGGACGCGCAGCATCACGTCTTTGCCTTCGATGCTCGCAGCCAGCTTGCGCGCTTCGGTAAGAATCTCGCTCACCACCGTCTGCACGCTTTTGATGTATCCGGCGCCGTCGCAGTGCGGGCACGGCGAGCATAGCGTCCTCTCGAGGGACTGCTTGACTCGTTTTGCGGGTGATAGCGACGAGTCCGAAATCGTTGAATTGCAGAATCTTGTACGGCGCACGGTCGACCCGCATGGCCTCTTCAAGCGTCTGCATCACCTTCTGACGGTTCTTGCGCTCATCCATATCGATGAAATCGATCACGATGATACCGCCCAAATCGCGCAGCCGGATCTGCCGAACGATCTCCTTGATCGCTTCGGTATTGGTCTTAACGATGGTATCTTCCAGGCGATTGGACTTGCCGACATACTTCCCCGTGTTGATGTCGACGGCTACCAGCGCCTCGGTCTGATTGATCACGATGTAGCCGCCGGACTTCAGCCAGACCTTGGGACGCAAAGCTTTCTCAAGCTCCGACGTTATATTGAAGGCGTCGAAGATCGGCGCCTCGCGTGTGTACAGCTTCACCTTTGGGACCAGCGCGGGCTGGAAGCGCTCGACGAACCGCAGCACACTCTCGTAGGTATCCTCATTATCGATCCAGATGGCTTTGAAGCTGTCCCCCAGTTGATCGCGCAGGATTCGCTGGACGATATCGAGGTCGTGATGCAGCAGCACCGGCGCGGGCCGCTTCTCGGCTTTGTTGCGAATATCCTGCCAGAGGCTGTAGAGAAATGCCATATCGGCCCCGATCTCTTCTTCGGTGCGCCCTTCAGCCGCAGTGCGCGTGATGAAACCGCCCGCTGGACCGGGACGGCGCGCTTGCAAAATACGCTTCAAACGCAGCCGCTCCTCATCGCTCGAAATTTTGCGCGAAACGCCCATATGCTCGAGTGTCGGCATATAGACGACGTAACGTCCCGGCAGCGCGATGTGCGAAGTGATTCGCGCGCCTTTTTGTCCCAGCGGCTCTTTAGCGATCTGGACAATAATCTCCTGGCCCTCCTTGAGCAGATCGGAGATCGAAGGCTCAGGGATGCTGGCGCGAGCCGGTGTATGCTCAGCACCCGGGCGGTCCTCTTGCGGCCGCGCTACCTGCTGAGGTCGTTCCTCCGGTTGCGTGCGCCCCTCCGGTTGCGTGCGTCCCTCCGGTTGAGGGCGCCCCTCCGGTTGAGGGCGTCCCTCTCGTTGAGGGCGTCCCTCCTGAGGAAAACCTACGCGCCCACGACGGCGCGTCCGCCGTGAGACACGATGCGGGTATCGTTCTCCGCGCTCTCGGACCGACGCTGTCCCACCCTCCGGCTCTTTGGGCAAAGTCATCTCCGGTTCGCTCTCTTCCGCCGATTCTGTCTCCAAAACGCCGTCCTCGACCTCATCCATCAGGTCCGGATTCCCCAGGATCATCTCCTGAATGTCGCGATCCTCTTCATCGCTAAGCAGCGGCGCGACGGCTGGCCCGGAGCTTGCGTCCTCTTCATCCTCGATGGGTTCCTCGGCCTCCAAAACCGGAGTCGCCTCAGATATCGACGGCTCGGCTGTAACCGGCTCGGCTGCTAACAATGTGTCCGCCGCCGCCCCGTGCGCTGGAGCATCCGGCATTGCATTTTCGGGCGGATAATGGATCGGCTCCTCGAACTCGCTTTCAACTTCGTTTTCGAGTACGATTTCCTGTACAGTCGCGGCCGGTGCTGGCTCCCTCGCCTCCGCCCCTTTGTATTTGGCCAGGGACTCGCCCGGCAGAATCAAGCGGACGCTCTCCGTCACGGTCTCCACATCGGACCGAGTTACATTAGCCGCGGCAGAGGCCGGCTCGGATGGCCGCTGATCTGAATCGGCTTCGGACGCATATTTTGATTCCGGCAATCCCCGGCCATGGCTGCGGCGCCGACGGGAGCGCCGTCCCCGATGATCCCGGTCGCCGGTGCGCTCCTCCTTACGCTCGGGAGCGGGCGCGGGACCAGCCGCCGCCGGTTCTATTCGGGGTGCGACCGCAGCGCTTTCAGTCGCGATGGCTTGCGCCTGCTGCGGCGGCCGGCGGTCGCGATCGCTCCGCGTGGGTCGCTCAATGGGCCGCTCGTTGCCCGTGATTCTGTCGAAATCCTCGTGCTCTTCGAGAAAATCCGACACGTAGAGAAACGTGTCTCGTTCCAGACCCAGGTCCACAAACGCGGACTGCATGCCTGGGAGAACGCGCGTCACGCGTCCCTTGTGAATGCTGCCGGCGAGCGAATACTCGTTGGCCCGCTGGAAGTAAACTTCAACCAATTGATCGTCCTCGACCAGCGCAACTCTAGTCTCGTGCCGGTTGGTCGAGATCACCAATTCCTTGCTCATCGGTCCCTCCCCCGCGGTCCTTACCGCGTATTACGGCGAACGGGTGTACAGAGGTGGGACTATTGCCAAGGCAGTTTGGGAATGGGATGCCGGTCCTTGGCGCCGGAATGGAGTCTTTCTCATACACTCCGGCTCTTGCAATCTAGACCGGCACGTAGAACCGTCTCAACGGAACGCTTCGATAACTTCCGAACCTGGAGCGTCGTGCTCCGGTCCGCCGCTTCCCTTAAACGGCTCCAAAAACTTGTTGTGCCAAACTCGCCTATCGTCCCCGCGCCCGTACGGCGCCCGGTCCGTTGTGTTTGAATAACCTTCTACCCTATAAACCGCCGGAGCCGCACATTATTGACCAGCCCCAGCATCATAAATACCGAGAACGTATCCGAGCCGCCCGAACTCATCAGCGGCAATGGAATTCCTGTCACAGGCATGCTCCCCACCACCATCCCCACATTTACCAGCAGGTGAAAGAGCAGCAAAGTCGCAACCCCCATGCAAATATACATTCCCGCGCGATCGGGCGCGGTTTGCGCATTCTGCACGATCTGCATCAGCAGCAGAAAATATAAGCCCAGGGCTACTACGACACCCACGAACCCATGTTCCTCCGCGAACGCCGAGAAGATGAAATCGGTATGCGGCACCGGCAGAAAACGAAGCTGAGTCTGGGTGCCCTGGGTAACACCCTGGCCCCAGACGCCGCCATGACCCACGGCGATTTTGGATTGAATCACCTGATATCCACGCCCGCGCGGGTCCGAAGATGGATCGAGAAAAGTGATCAGCCGCGCCTTCTGATAATCCTTCAGAAGATACCATCCGGCCGGTGCGGCCAGCGCGCAGACGATCGCCACCGCGGCCAGATAACGCCATCGAATCCCAGCCAGCAAAATTCCAGCGGCCAAAATCGGCAGGTAAGTAGCGCCCGTGCCGAAATCCGGCTGGCTCATCACCAGCACCGTCGGAATCCCGACTAACGCTCCTAATTTCAGTAAGTCGCGAATCCTGATCTCGTCTCTTTTCAGCTCCGACAGGAACCGCGCTACCACTAATATTATCACTATTTTTTCGAACTCCGAAATTTGGATCTGAAAGCCGGTACCGGGAATACGTATCCAGCGCCGCGAATGGAACACCACCTCTCCCACCGCGAAGGTCGCGAGCAAGGCCGCAATCGAGACCGCGTAGATGAGGGGCGCTTGACCGAGCAGCGTGTGATAATCCACCGACGTCAGCACCCACATGAAGCCCAATCCAATCAGAATCCACAAGATCTGCTTCCACCAGGCATCGTGCCATTTGGTGCCGTGCGTGGCCGAATAGATCTGCAGCACTCCCAGCGCGCAAATCGCCAGCGTGATGATGAGCAGGGGCCAATCCAGGTCGCGAAAACTCCGGTAGCGCGGCATTTACGGCTTATTTCCCGGCCGCTCGAATAACACGAGCTGGGGCTGCGAGTGTGCCAAGCGGGCTTTTTTATCGAAATACGCCTTGATCACATCCCGCACGATCGGAGCAGCCGAGTAGCCATGCCCGCTCGATTCAAATAATGCGACCACGACAATTTCCGGATTTTCGCGAGGCGCGAATCCGACGAACCAGCCGTTCTCTTTGGCTTCCTGAGCCGCGATCTTACCCGACTTCGCCAAGGTCAGCGACATGCGCTGCGCCGTTCCCGTCTTCCCGCAAATTTCGAGGCCCTTCACCTGCGCGGATGCTCCGGTTCCGCCTTCATTCACCACGCCGTACATTCCCGAGACCACCTTGGCGATGTTCACCGGATCCCAGTTCGCGCGCCGCACCGGCTCCTCATCGGCCTTATCCTTGACCAGGTGCGGACGATACCAGGCGCCGCCCATGGCGAGACCTCCGATCGCCGTAGCCAATTGAATCGGAGTTACCGTCACCGCGCCCTGTCCGATGGCCACTGAGATAGTCTCCCCCGCGTACCATTTTTCTCGCTGCGTGCGCAGTTTCCAGCGCGACGAAGGCATCAGCCCCTCGGCCTCATTGGGCAGATCGATACCGGTCTTTTTCCCGAATCCGGCCATTTGCGCATATTCCGCCATCTTGTCGATCCCCAGCTTGTTCCCGACGGTGTAAAAGTAGGTATCGCAGGAGTGCACGATCGCGTTGTGAAGATTGAGCGTCCCGTGTTTTTCGTCGCATCGGAAGAAATGGCCGTAGAACGTGGCGCCTCCGCCGCAATGCACCGAGAAATTGTCTTCGATAGTGCCCGTCTCGAGAGCCGCGATCGAGACGATCGGCTTGAATGTGGAGCCGGGCGCGAATTGAGCCTGAATGGCCCGGTTCATGAGCGGATTATTGGGATCGCTGGTCAGCTCCTTCCAGTCTTCCGTCCGGATACGCGTCGTAAACGCATTCGGATCGAAAGCCGGCCGGCTCACCATCGCCAGCACTTCTCCGTTACGAGGGTCGAGCGCGACCACCGCGCCGCGTCGATTCTCCATGGACAATTCGGCAACCGCCTGAAGATCCAGGTCCAGGGTCAACTGCAAATTGTTCCCCGGCGTAGCCTCTTTATCGTCCAGTACCTGCCGCTCCCGCCCCACGCTGTCCACCACCACGCGGCGCTGCCCATCGACGCCCGTCAAAAGATCGTTATATTGGCGCTCCAGACCAAATTTGCCAACCATCTCGCCTTGCGAGTATTTTGCGAACTCGGAAGTGTTGAGCTCGTCTTCGCTAACCTCGCCCACATAACCGATCACGTGCGCGGCCAACCCTCCCTGGGGATAAAGGCGCTGCTGATCCTGAATCAATTCCATCTCGGGGAATGTATCCGCGTCGCGATGCGAATCGACGAACGCCAGATCCGCCGGGGTCAGCTCCTGCTTGATCGCGATCGGCACATACTTAGGCCGGGATTCGAAGCGCTTCAGACGGGCGCGAAGCTCGTCGGGATCCAGATGCAAGCCGGCCGCAATATACGGCAAATGGTCGGGATTGAGATTCTCGCGTGTCAAGAGGAGCGTGAAAGCGGAATGATTGTCGACGATAACCCGTCCGTCGCGATCCAGCAATTTTCCCCGGGGCGCCAGGAGCGGCACGGTCTTGATGCGGTTCCGGTCGGCCAGTTCGTTGTTGACCTCGTGATCCCGCACCTGGAGTACCCAAAACCCTGCAATCAGAAACAGAAAAATGCAGGTCACCAAATACTGGAACACCGCGATGCGGCCCAGCGCGAAGCGGGTGTCGTCGTGAAACAAATGGTCCGAAGTTTCAGGTTGGGTTGGTTCCGTGTCCATGCTCAGGCGCTATGCTTCGGTAATCTTGAGTTTATCCAATAAGTGGAAGAGCGGAACCGCGACCGCGGCATTCAGCACGGCCAGTACCAGAGTCTGCCGCGGATCGAAATCGAGCGCCTCTCCCAACAATGCCCGCGCCAGCACCCAATAAAAGAACTGGTGAAAAAAGAAAAAAAAGAATCCGAGAACCAGCCGGACCATTGGATTTTCAACATCGAACCGCTGACTTACTGAAGCCGCGAAATAACCCACCAACGTCTTCACGATCCCGAACATTCCGAGCGGCTGGTGCGAAAGCGAATCCTGCGCCAAGCCCACGCCTGCCCCGAAAAATACTCCCGCCATCGGAGAACGGCGCATCAGCGAGAAGTACACCGTGACCAGGAGCGGCAATTCCAGATAGGAAAGATAGGTGATGAACCGCGGCACATAAACTTGAAACAGGATCGCGGCGAGCGGGATTCCGATCATCGCGGCGATGTTGAATTTGAAAACACTCCGCTTGCGGATCGGCTCGCTGAACTGTTCCGTCAACTCGGTCATGGTTTCGCCGGCGCCTTGGTGCCAGTTCCTCTAGGCCGAGATTGTAATTGGGCGCGCCGCTGCCGCGCTCCCCGTATGCGTGCTTCTGCGCTTCCCCGATTTTGCGATACCGTTCCAGCAGACGGTCCGCGTCGGTCGATAGCCCGCTCTCCGGGAGCCATCCGCTCGCCCGCTCCATCGCCTTCGCCCGGCGGAGCTGGGAGCAAATGCATGGTCTGATTCGTCGAGTGAACGTCTGGAATGGGCGCGTGAACGCCTTCCACGACGATCAGTACGTCCTCCAGTCCGTTTCGCAATCCGCTCGGCGTCAAGTAAATCTCCTTGAGCGCCTTGCCGGGGCGCGCCACCGTCGCCTGCCCGACCGGCAAACCCTTGCGGAAAAATACGATCATCCCCGGAGGTATAAAACCATTCGTCCTGATCGACCTTTTCCTCGTTCTGCACATAATCGACTTTCACGGTGCTGTACCCCTGGCCCTTGAGAGTTCCGTGTACCTGGTTATTTTGCGAAACGACGCCGGCGGCGAAAGTCGGATCGGTGATCAGCAGCACGAAGGAAGCCGTAGGATAAACGCTATCCACCTTGCCCACGATTCCGTCGGGCGTGATCACAGCCATGCCCTTCTCGATGCCGCTGGTGCTGCCGCGATCGACGATCACGACCTTTGCGCCGGAATCCGTGGTGTTGCCGATGATGTGCGCGGCCGTAGTCTTCGAAGGCGATTGAGTCTGGAAAATCGCCAGCGCGCGAGCGCGATCCGCCGTCGATAGCTCGGCTCGCAGAAACTGATTGTCCATCTGGATGCGGTCCAGATCCTTCTTCATGCGCTGGTTCTCTTCGCGCACGTCCAGAAGAATGAAATAATCGCTGAAAAAATGCGAAAGACTGCTGCGGGCGGCCTCAATGCCGCTCGCGAGCGGAGTAACGGCGGTCACCGCCCACACCCGGATCACGCGTGCTTGCTGATTGCTTTTGACCTGATAGGCCAGCAGCACCAGTTGCGCCAGGATCGCCAGCAGCAGTACCGCCAGATTCCGGTAACGATTGAGAAAAAACTCCATACTTCACTTCACATGGCCGCGTGCGGATGCGGCCCGAGACCGGCGAACCTTACTCGATTGCAATACGTCTGAGAAGCTTAAATTCGGTCAGCATTTTCCCCGTTCCCAGCACCACCGACGCCAGCGGATCTTCCGCGATCGATACCGGCAATCCCGTTTCTTGCCGGATTCGTTTGTCCAGATTCTTAATGAGCGCTCCGCCTCCGGTGAGCACGATTCCTCGATCGCTGATATCGGCGGAAAGCTCGGGAGGCGTGCGCTCCAGAGCCACCCGAATCGCGTTCATGATGGTGGCCACGCACTCCGAAAGCGCTTCCCGGATTTCGCTATCGTCCACGGTAATGGTTTTCGGCACCCCTTCAATCAGGTTACGCCCTTTGATCTCCATTGTAAGCGGCTTCTCCAGGGTATACGCCGAGCCAATCTGCATCTTCACTTTTTCGGCTGTCGTTTCGCCGATCAGGAGATTGTATTTCCGCTTCATGTACTGCATGATCGAATCGTCCATCTCATTGCCTGCGACCCGCACCGACCGCGAATATACAATCCCGGAAAGAGAGATAACCGCTACATCCGTGGTGCCCTCCGCCGATGTCCACGATCATATTCCCGGAAGGCTCGGTAATCGCCAGGCCCGCTCCCATCGCCGCCACCATGGCCTGCTCCACCAGGAACACTTCGCTGGCTTTGGCGTGATAGGCAGAATCGATAACTGCTCGTTTTTCTACCTGCGTAATCTCGCTCGGGACGCCGATGATAATGCGCGGATGCACCAGCATCTTCCGACCATGCGCCTTATGGATGAAATAGTTAAGCATGCGCTCAGTTACTTTAAAATCCGCAATGACGCCATCCTTCATCGGCCGGATGGCCACGATGTTGCCGGGCGTGCGTCCCACCATCTCCTTGGCTTCGCGGCCCACGGCTTCAATCTCGCCCGAAGTTTTGCGAATCGCGACAATCGAAGGCTCGTTTACAACGATACCTTTGCCTTTGGCATACACCAGGGTATTAGCAGTACCGAGGTCAATCGCGAGATCCGACGAAAAAATACTGAATAGCGAACGCAAATTCATATAAAGAATGTTCTGTTTAGGTCAGAAAGGTCCAAGCGTCACATTTGAAAGTACCACAGCGGGAACGTAGGCCTGATTGCGATCCCACAACTCCTTTAGCCGTTCCGCCCCTTTCGCGTTATAGACTAAATCCTAAGGAGGAGATAATTTGTGCCAGATCAAGATGCGGTAAAACCTGGAGACATTACCAAACGCGTAGGAGTAGAGGTGATCCGCGCGCGTGGTGTCGACGTCGAGAAGCTAATTAAGATGCTGGTGGCGAACGCGGGCGCTGAATTCGCCAGCACGTACTATTACTACACTATCCTTCGGATGAACCTGGCCGGCCATGAGGATTATAAAGAGATTTGCGAAGATGCCCGCCTCGAAGACCGCGCTCATTGGGAGCTCATCGTGCCCCGAATCTACGAGCTCGGTGGGCACCTTCCCAACGACTTGAAGGAATTTCACGATCAAGCCGGATGCGTAGCGGCCAAGCTGCCCGATCCGCCGACGGCGGTGAACATCCTAACCTTGCTGCTCGAATCCGAGCGCTGCGCAATCCGAAGCTGGAGCGCCGTTTGCGATATGACCTTCGGCAAGGACCCGCGGACCTATGACTTGGCCTCGCGTATCCTCAATGAAGAAATCGAGCACGAAGCCTGGTTCATTGAATTACTCGCCCATGAGCGCGATGGCAAATCCGTCCCCTCCGGACATTTCCGCCGCGGCGAACCAGGCGAGGCGCCTTACAGCAAGAACCGGGGATTCTACAATCCATAAAAGCGCACAGCCGCTAGGCGTTGTGCGCGATTCAATCAAAGCAGGAACGTTTCGCGTGGTTCTCGTAACCCCGGATGGCGAGCATACCATCGATTGCTCGGCGCAGGATTTCATCTGGGACGCCGCCGCTCGCGCGGGTATCAAATTGCCTGCCATTTGCCACCAGGGCCGCTGCCTGACCTGCGCGGCCCGGATAATTCAAGGCGAGGTTGACCAGACCGCGTCGGTATCGTATTTTCCCGAGGATCGCGCAGCCGGTTTCGCTCTTCTTTGTACCGGACGGCCTCTCATGGACCTGATTCTCAAAACGGATCAGCAGTGGGAGATGCGGCGCTATCGAGTGGCGCACGGCCTTCCGGCGCCTTACTCTTGATTCGCGTGTTCCAGCGCCAGAACCGCATACGCGGTGGCCGCATCGCTCATGAACCGCCCGATATCGCTCGAGAGATCGCGTTGCTTATTCAGCGAATACGCCAGCCATCGGCCTTCTGTCTTGTCCTGATTTGTGGAAAGCCACGCAAGGGCCCGCTTTAACGGCGGATCGTCCCTCGGTATCCTTGCTTCCTGCAGCACCAGAGCGACGATGCCTGTGGCAAAACCATCGCTCTTGGTCTCAAGCGGCGTATTGTCGTGCCGCTTCCACGCTCCCACAAACGATGACAGACTAAAGCCTCCATCCGCCTGTTGCTTGCTGAGCGCTTCCAGCACAATCGCCTTTTGCTGAGCGCGCGTAAGCAGATTTGGAATCTTCGTCGAGGCCCACAGCAGCATCACGCGATTGATTAACACTTCCGAGTCGCGCTCCCGCAAAAGATATTCGCGAAGCAATTTCATTCCACCCTGAATTTCAGGAGTAGAAAGATAGCCGCCGGGCGCAGTGCCCACTGCAATCGCCGCCAGCGCCGCTCCGTAATACTGAGAATCGCCCTCCCATGGCGAATTGTGGAACTGCAGCCAGGACCATGCGCCCTTCGCATCCCCGCTCGTCAACTGGAGCGCCCACATGTTGTCCAACGCCAGCCGCGCGTCAGGACTTAACTTATCCGTTGGCGAATTACTGACGAGGATCAGCGCGTCTAAAATGGACTCGGTCCCGCGCGATTCAGTGGTCTTGGGGTCGCCCGCCTTGTCGGGATAGAAAGGCTCAACTTCCTTCCACATCCGAACACGCTTGGTAACATTTTCCAGAAGCCTGTGTTCGATGGGCGACCGGCCCTGCTCGCCGAGAGCCGACCGCAGAGCCGGCCGAGCTAAGGCGTAAGGCGCAACGGTATGACAGGAGACGCAAAATGTTTCGTGATCGCGAGCCGCGCGCGGCCAGTCTATCCACCAAGTCATTCGCGCGTCCAGATACACCGCAGCGTTTTTCGCGCTCCACGATGGGGCGTTCGCGGCCGTGGGCGCTTCCTGAGCGAACAAGCTCACGGCAAAGCAGACACTTAAGATGCAAGCTAGTTTGCGCACATCCCAAGCTTATCCAATTTGCGCGGTAGTGATACAGGACCTGCTCTCTACAATTGAGTAATTAGCGTATCAACGGCAGCACTCGAGCCCTGAGCTCCTTCAGAAACGCGTCCTGGTTTGTGAACACAGCAAAATGACCGGCCCCTTCAATCGTGGCGAAAGCCTTGCCAGGAGCATGCAGTGAATCAACGTAGCTTTTAGCCAGGCTCGTCGGTGTGGTGAAATCCTCCGCGCCCTGGATGACGAACACGGGCACGGCGAGTTCAATTTCAAGAAGCTTTCGGTCGAGCGTGTCGAAATGGGGACCGAGGTGCTCGCCACTCACGTTCTGTCCTTCCAGCCAGTCATTGATGTCCTTCAGAGAGTACCCCGGCGCATGCATCGCGAATCCCAGCATGGATGCAATGAACACGTCCGCTCCTTCAAACCGATTTGCCCACTTATGTTGGACGGCGAAGCCCTTTCCGTCTTTATACGGCGGAGGACCGACTTGCTTCAGTTCCTCGAGAGCCTCAGAATTGCCGTCACGGGAGGCCCGCTCAACCAGCGCGGCGTATGCAACGGCAGAGTTTCGCGCAGGATCGGCAGCAACCTGACCGGTACCCACGAATGCATAAAAAAGTTCGGGCCGCGCCTTCACCATGAACACTCCCAGAACGGAGCCCCAGGAATGCCCGACGAGAACGATTTTGTCCTTCTGTAATCGCTTCGTCAACAGTTCCGAAAGTTCGACGCCATCCTGGACCATTCGCTCAGCGGTGATGGTAGACGCGGACGCCGCTCCGTTTCGTCCGAATGTTCTTCCGGCCCCCCTTTGGTCCCATTGGACAACGGTAAAATACTTCAGCCAGTTGCGAAAAGCTGCGTACCCCCAGGGATTCGTCGCATCCCCGGGCCCTCCATGTAACAACAGCAGCACCGGATTCTTGCGGTCTTCACCCCGAATGGTGATCCATTGCTCGATGCCGCCGATCTTGACATAACTCCCTTCGTCGATTCCGTTGGGAGTAGTGATCGCGTAGTCCCGCGCGTTGCGGGCGCGTAAGAACTTCAGCACAGGCTCCAGTCTCTGAAGCTCGTGGAGCTCGTCGGCTTCTGATGGCCCGGAGGCTGCCTCCTGCGCGTTCAACGAAGTGAGTGCGCCGCAAAGGAGCACCAGAGCGGCGGCGGAGCGCCGAGTCATAGAAGGATTGACAATCATATTAATGGTTAATACAAGCTGAGTACCCGCAAAGTTACACCGAAGATGACTTCAACTGGGCCAGAAAACTCTCGCCCCTCCCAATCCGCGCCCCGAAATTCTCCGCCACCGTCTGCCCGATATCCGAAAGCGTCCCCCGCACTCCCAGATTCACCCCTCCCCGCATTTTCTTCCCATAGACCAGCAGCGGCACATACTCGCGGCTGTGATCGGTCGAAGGCGTGGTCGGATCGCAGCCATGATCGGCGGTAAGGATCGCGAGATCGTCATCGCGCAGTTTAGTCTCAAGTGATGGTAGCCACTCGTCCGTCTCTTCGAGCGCTCGCGCATAACCCTCTACGTCATTGCGGTGGCCGTAGAGCTGGTCAAAATCCACTAGGTTTACGAAAATCAGACCCCGATCCACGCGATCCATCGCGCCTAGCGTTTTGGCCATTCCGTCGGAATTATTCTTCGTCTTTTCCGATTCCCGGATTCCGCGGCCCAGAAACATGTCGGAAATTTTCCCGATGCCGTACACGTCGATTTCGCGCTCGGAAAGCTGGTCGAGCAGCATGCCTTTGGGCGGCGGCACGGCATAATCGTGGCGATGTGACGTGCGGGTGAACATACCCGGCTTACCGATAAACGGCCGCGCGATCACGCGTCCGACTTCGTAAGGGCCGCGCAGGATCTCCCGCGCAATTTCACAAATCCGATACTGTTCATCCAGGGGAATCACATCTTCATGCGCCGCTATCTGAAACACGCTGTCGGCCGAAGTGTACACAATGGGCGAGCCTGTGCGCATGTGCCGCTCACCCAGCTCCTGGATAATTTCCGTGCCCGAAGCCGCTTTGTTCCCGAGCGTGCTCCGCCCGATCCGCCGCTCGAACTCGCGTATCACCTCCGGCGGGAAACCGCGGGGAAAAGCGGAAACGGTTGATCCAGGTGAATCCCCGCCATCTCCCAATGACCGGTAGTGGTGTCTTTGCCGGGCGACGCCAGCGCGCAGCGCCCAAACGCGCCGGCCGGGTCCATGACCGGATCAAGCCCGGTCAGCGGCTTAATATTCGCGAGACCCAGACGGCAAAAGTTGGGAAGATGCAATGGACGCTGCCGCGCGATGTTGCCGAGCGTATCGCTGCCACGATCCCCGTATGCCTCCGCATCCGGCATTTCGCCGATACCGACGCTATCGAGGACGATCCATATCACCCGGCGAAACGGCATCGCCCGCTCAGGGATTCGATTCCGCCAATGCGCTTCGGATGCGCTCCGTCAGTTGATCCACGAAAAGCTCCGGCAAAAAGCCGTTCATCCGGCTTGAAACCTGGCCTCGCTTGTTGAACAGAATCGTCGTGGGAATCGCGCTCACTTGCAGCAGCCGCTGGAGGCCGTCGTCGAAATAAACGGCACGGCTCCACTTCTGCTCGTCTAGAAAAGGCGAAACGAGCTGACGATCCTCATCCGCGTCAATCGAAAGAAAGACCACGTCGGAACGATCTTTGAAGCGCTGCTTCACCGTCTCATACATAGGATGCTGCATGCGGCAGGGTTTGCACCAGGTGGCCCAGAAATCGAGCACTACAACGTTGCCCTTGAGACTCGCAAGTTTCAGTTTCTTGTCGTCAAGGCCGGTGAGCGTGAACTGCATCGGGTCGGTCGCGCTGGAGTTTGGATCCAGACTGCGCAGCCGGTTCCCGCGATCCGCGAGAAGCGCTGCGGTGCGATCGTACGATGTCAGGATCAGATCTCCGAGCCCGGTTTCGGATCCATGCAGCTTGCTGTACAGCTCGCCCAGGCGGCGCCGATCTTCGAGCCGGTCCGCATCGGTAGCATGCGGATCGGGTATGGCGAATGCATCCGCCAGCTTGGTTACCGCCTGTTCATCGCGGCCCAGTTGAGCGAGCGTTAACGACCACTCGCGCGCTGCCTCTTCAGTCGGATAGACTGAAAACGATTTCGCGGCCAGGCTCTCCGCATCTTCCTTTTGTCCCAGCACGGATTTCGCGCGGGACTGATATAGCAGCATACGCCCCATCGCGCGGTCGCGCTCTTCCAGGTGGCGCGCAGAATCGGGCCCCTTCGCGGGAGGCAACCCCTCGATAATCTTCTCGAATGACTGCGCGTAGTGAAGCGCTTTTTGAGCATTTTCACGGCCGCCCAGCTCCAGCAGCGAATGCGCGACGCGGTCCAGCATCTGAACGTCGTCCGGCGTCGAAGCCAATACTCGCTCGCCGTAAAGCACCGTGCGAACGTCGTCTTTAGTGTCGATGGCGGCCTTGGCCAGCGTATGGTCGATATTCGCGCGTTGCGTCGTCTGCGGATATTTCTTAAGGAACGCTTCCAGTTCCCGTATCAGGTCTACGGGACTGTTATTGGCGTTGGTCAGCGCATCCCCCAAGTCCCGCTGCTCGGTGTTATTTTGCGCCGGCTCCGCGCCGCCTGGCGTCTGGGAATATGCCAGGGAAGCTGCAAGCAGGACGGCGGCCCAACGCGCGCTCATTGCGCCTTCGACTTCCCAGCCCGGATCGCACCGGCAAGCTGCGCCGCTTTCTCCCGATCCATATGCATGAAAGTATCCTTGCCGGCCACCTGATCGAGCAAGGGTAGAAATTGCTGCGTGGCGACTAGCCGTTTCTTGTCCCAGCAGTTCTGAATGTTTACGAGCGCATCGTTCACGCCCAGCCTGTCATGGCGTATGGCGCGATCGAAGGCCGCGAACAAACCCTCCGTTTCGGTAATGCGCTCGAAAAGATCGTGGAGAGCCTTGGCGTTTTCATCCAGCGAGTAGTTAAATTTGGCTTCGCCCGCTTCTGAACCGTTTTCCCACCGGAATGTTTTGACCCCCATATTGGCGATCTTCAACCCGGATTCGAGCGGCTGATTGAAATGATTAAGCTTCTCCGCCAAATCGAAAATCGCTGCTGTCGTATCCGCGTCCAGCTGGAATCGTTCCGGATCGTCGTCCGGAGCTTGCTTGTAAGCGGCCTCACCGGACCGCTCCACGGTAATCGAAACATAAGCCGGCACCGACCCCGGAAACGATTTGGTGTAGATGACGCGCGGCTGGCCGGACGCAAGCGCGATCGCAGCTACGGCGAACAGCGCCAGAAATTTCATCGCGCCATCCTCGATTTGGAGCGATTTGTCTCGACAAATCGCTGCGACGTGACATGGCAGATCGCGACCGCCAAGGCGTCGGCGGCATCTTCCGATTCGATGGCGCACCCCATCGCCGTCAGCGACCGGACCATCAGCTGCACTTGATGTTTTTCGGCGCGCCCGTAGCCCACCACGCTGTGTTTCACTTCGAGCGGCGAGTACTCGCCCAAAGTCACACCCGCTTCGGCGATCGCCAGCAGCGCCACCCCGCGCACATGCGCCAGCTTCAGCGCGGTCCGGACATTTTGGGAATAGAAGACTTCTTCAACCGCGGCAGCATCGGGGATGTGATCGGCGATAACAGCCCGCAGCCCGCAGGCGATGACAGCCAGCCGCGACGAGAGCGGATCGCGCGTCGCCGTTCGGATCACGCCGTGACCTAGAACGCGGTGGCGCCGTCCGTCGCTTTCGATGACGCCCCAGCCGGTCCGCTCGGTTCCACAGTCGATGCCCAATACACGCACTTGGGATCGCTCGCCGCTCAGGCCAGCGCCTCCATTTCCTTCTCGTCGATGTCGAAGTTCGAATACACGCTCTGCACGTCGTCGTGTTCCTCGAGAGCTTCGTTCAGTTTGAGCATCGCGCTCGCGTGCTTCCCTTCCAGGCGCACCGGCGTCTTCGGAATCATAGCGATCTCGGCGGAAACGATGGGAATGCCGGCTTTCTGAATCGCCTCGAGCACAGCCTCATGCGACTCCGGCGCGGAGATGACCTCCCAATTGCCGCCGTCGTTGCGCAAGTCCTCGCCGCCGGCCTCAAGCACGATATTCATCAGTTGATCTTCGGAGGCCTTATCGCCTTCAATGACAATCTGGCTCTTGCGCTCGAATTTCCACGCCACGCTGCCCTGTTCGCCCAAATTCCCGCCGAATTTCCCGAACATATGGCGGATTTCGCTGACGGTGCGATTGCGATTATCGGTCGCCACCAGCACCAGGACCGCCGCGCCCCCCGGCCCGTAGCCTTCAAACATGATCTCGTCGATCTGTCCGCCTTCGAGCTCGCCCGTCCCCCGCATAATGGCGCGCTTGATATTGTCGGCCGGCATGCTGACCGCCTTGGCCGCCACGATGGCCGTGCGCAGGCGCGGGTTCATGTCGGGATCGCCCCCGCTTCGAGCGGCAATGGTGATCTCCTTGATTGCCCTCGTGAACATCTTTCCGCGCTTCGAATCGAGAGCGGCTTTTTTATGCTTGATGGTCGCCCATTTTGAATGACCGGACATACAAACCTCTGGATGCGAAAGGAAATTTCGAGTATTCAGGAATCTAACTTTTGAGGATAACAGATGCGTTCAAAGCGTACCAGCACCCGCTCCTTTTGTATCTGTTCTCAACAAATCTTAAACTATAGGCGCATTGAACCAGCCTATGGAATTGAATATCGAAAGCCTGGCGGTGCTGCTCCTGATCGCCGCGGTAGTCGCGATCCTCACTCGCAGGCTTCGCCTTCCGTATAGCGCCGGGCTGGTGGCGGCAGGTATTTTTCTGGCTCTCCTGCCTTTCGCGCCAGACGTCAGTCTCACTAAACAACTCATATATTCGGCTTTGCTGCCCCCGCTCCTGTTTGAGGCCGCATTCTACCTCCCATGGAAACCGCTACGTCGGGATTTTCCAGTGATCCTGGTGTTGGCGACCCTCGGTGTGGGTCTGTCCGCAGGGGTCGCCAGTGCGGGAATGCACTATCTTGCGCATTGGCAATGGATCGACGCCGTCGTCTTTGGAGTCCTTATCGCCGCCACGGACCCGGTTTCGGTCATCGCCACGTTCAAGGAAGCAAGGGCGCACGGACGGCTGCTGCTGCTGATTGAGAGTGAAAGTCTTTTCAACGATGGTACGGCCGCCGTCGCCTTCACGATCGTGGTCGGGTTGGCTCTGGGACAGAATCTCACGCCCATGGAGATGATCGCGTCCTTCTTAATCGCCGCCGGCGGCGGCCTCGTCTGTGGAGCGGTTGTGGCTGGAGGAGCATTGCTGCTGGCCGGACGCACCGACGATCACCTTGTCGAAATTACGGTTACCGCCGTGGCCGCGTACGGATCTTTCCTGCTGGCGGAGCACTTTCATTGGTCGGGCGTACTTGCCACCATCACCGCCGGACTTATCGTGGGGAATTTTGGTCTTGTCCGCGTGATTTCCAGCCGAGGAAGAGAAGCTGTTCAAGCTTTTTGGGAGTATGCCGCCTTCGTTTCCAATTCATTAGTGTTCCTCCTGATCGGGATGCACGAAGCTCGCCAGCATTTTGAAGCAGTACGGTTCCCTGCTCTTCTCGCCATTGTTCTGGTCCTACTGGGACGGGCCGTCGCCGTTTATCCGTGTTGTTTTCTGTTCTCACGGTCTGGCTGGCGCGTTACGAAGCGGCATCAGCACGTTCTGTTCTGGGGCGGACTGCGGGGAGCGTTGGCGCTGGCGCTGGCGCTCGGGCTTCCTCAGGAGATCCCAGCCCGAGGAGAGATCATCACGGTCAGCTTCGCCGTCGTCGCATTTTCAATTTTCGCCGAAGGACTGACGATCCCGCCGCTGTTGAGGGCAATGGGAGAGATTCCTCGCTGAAGGATGAGCCGCACCAATTTCGCGGGACTTGAGTCCCGCTTTATCTTCACTTCTTTCCAGTCATCTCACGAATAACTTCCACCACCCAACTGGTCCGTGCAAACCTTTCTCACGCCTACCGTAGATCCATGGGGAAACACAAGGACAGCGGCCGCATCGATCTTCATCAAATCTTTCTCCACTTACAACAGCAGATGCTCGCCGACCTTTCCGCCAGCGCGATCTTCGAGCATCCTACCGCTTGCGGAGCCGCCACCGAGCGCCGCTGGATTGACCTTCTTAACCGCTACCTCCCTCAGCGCTACCGCGCCACCAGCGCCTTCATTGTAGACGCCGATGGCCGCCGCAGCCGCCAGATCGATATTGCCGTCTACGATCATTTCTATTCCCCTTTGCTCTTTCATCACGACTCCGGCCCTCACGTGCCCGCCGAAAGCGTCTACGCCGTCTTTGAAGTCAAGCAGACCCTCTGCGCCAAGTGGATCGTCGACGCTGGCCGCAAAGCCGCCTCCGTGCGCAGACTCCGTCGCACCTCCGTGCCGCTTCTCTCCGCCGGCTCCCTCTACCCTCCCAAGCCGCCGTTTCCCATCCTCGCTGGAATCCTCAGCCTCGACGCGGTCTGGGCCGGACCGTTTCGAGACCGCGTCTCAGCTCTCCTCCGCCGCATGCCTCTCGACGAGCGCCTCGATCTCGGCTGCTCGCTCCGGCAAGGCGCCTTCGAGATTGCGACCCCCTTCTCCGTCCGTTTCAGCCATTCCCAGGAAGCCCTCATCTATTTCATCCTCCGTCTGCTCCACCGGCTCCAGCAGATGGGTGCCGCCCCCGCCCTCGATCTTTCCGAATATTCCCGCCATCTCCGATGAAGCCGGAAGATCTCTACCTCCGCGCCGTCGTCAACCGCCATCGCGCTTCCAGCCACCCACGCTTCCCAAAACTGGAACGTCTCCTCCGCTCCTGGGGTGGCGAGCGTCTGGAATCCATCACCGTCTCCGGTTCGCGCGCCAAATCGACGGCCCTCCGCGACAGCGATCTCGACCTTTTCCTCAGCCTCTCCCCCGCCATGCCCGGCCCCCTGAGCGCCCTTCATACCTCGCTCGCCGCGCATCTCTTCCACTACTCTCCTCAGCCGCGCAACGTCTCCGTCCGCATCGTGATCGAAGCCGCGACCGTCGACCTGATCCCTGGGCGCCGCCGTTCTGATTCCACGGTCCACACTCTTTGGCAGGTGCGGCATAATACCTGGCTCCAGACCGACATCGGCGAACAGATCCGTTATGTCCGCTCCTGCGGCTTGACCGACGAAATCCTGGCCCTCAAAATCTGGAGCCGCCGTCACGCTCTCCGCTTCCCCTCTTTTGTCCTGGAACTGGCCGCCATTCGCGCGCTGTCGCCAAGTCCTCACATCGCCCGATCATTTCTGTCGCTTCTCGATTTCCTGGCCACGGATTTCCCCACAGCCCGCCTGATCGATCCCGCCAACTCCAACAATATCGTCTCGGATCTTCTCTCCCCCTCGGAGAAAGAGCGCATCGCCGCCACCGCCAAGCTATCTCTAAACGCACACTCCTGGCCCGAAATCCTGTAGCGCCTCAGCCTCGGCAATTACCGCTTCGTCCGATCCGAAGGTAACAACACCAGCGGATTTCCCCGCGCCGTACGCACCGTGCGAAAATTCCGCTCGTCGACCGTCAAAATGCGATACACCTCCAGCCGTTCCGCCGTCGCAATCACCGAAGCATCGGCGAGGCCCAGATCCAAATCGTGGTATTGCCCAATGAGTTCCGTGCAGCGCGCAGCATCCTGCATCGTGAATCCTTCCAGGCTCAAGGAGCCTTTCACGATTCCTTCGAGCAGCCGCACCTCCGCGGCGATTCCGAGCTTGACACGTAACAGATAGTCGAGCTCGGCCAGAATCGCCACTGGCAGGATGATGGGACCAGCCTCGGCGCTCACCACCTGCCGGACCGCCCGATGATTCCTGTCTCGCGAATCATAGAGCGCGTAGAGACCGCCCGAGTCAGCGATGAGCGCCACGCGACTTCTGTCTCTTCCATTTTCCCTGCATCGAGGCATTACGCAGGATCTCCTCCGCACGCTCGGAGACTTCAGATTCGCCGCTGTCGAATTCACCGACTCCGGGAATTGGCGGCCGCTTCCGCCGGCTTGCGAATTCCAGCAGAGCATCGCGAATCAGTTCCGCCTGGCTGCGCCCTTCAAGCTGTGATAGCTGGCGGAACATGAGCGCCACTTCAGCATCGAGATATACGGTAGTCTTTACCATATGTGACATATGTTACCATATACGTTCGGACACGTCGGGCCGCCGCTCAATGCGTTTGAGCGATTTCGCGTGAGGCTATTAATGCTCTCCAGCACGTGCGATACATTTAGAATCTCAGAGGAGCAAGGATCATGATGAAAGGCTATGCTGCTGTTTCGATAGCTTTGTCGCTCTTAGCAACGACCGAGTTTGCAGATTCCCAGGCTCCTTCGAACGCGCCTGTACCAGTCACCATTGATAACTACAATCGCGCGCAGTCCGATGCGTATTTCGCCCTCGTGGCGAAGGGTGGCGGTTTCGATAGATTCTTGCATGCTCGTGAGCTTGCGCCCATTGACCAGCACGGAATCATCCGGCCCAACCGGGACACGTTGTACTCGATGGCTGTCTTCGACCTTGATGCAGGTCCTGTCACGGTCACGCTTCCGAACCCTGGCAAGCACTTTCTAATGATGCAAGTGATTAACGAGGATCAATATACCCAATCGGTCTACTATGGCGCAGGCAGCCATACCTTCACCAGAGCAATGGTTGGAACTCGATATGCCGTGGTTGTGGTGCGCATGCTCATTGACCAGAGCAGAATGCAAGATATTCAAAAGCTTCATGCCTTACAGGATGAGTTGAAGGTAAGCCACCAGAGTCCCGGAGCTTTCGTTATTCCCAAGTGGGATGACGTCAGTCGAAGAAGAGTGCAAGCAGCCCTTCTCCAGCTTGGAACCACGCTCGCCGATACACGACACATGTATGGTGCCAATGAGAAGCAGGTCGATCCGGTAAGGCACTTGATTGCAAGCGCAATGCTGTGGGGCGGAACTCCGGAAAAGGACTGCCTTTATCTCCCCATCACTCCGCTTCAGAATGATGGAAGCACCGTTTATAGGCTCAATGTGAAGGGCGTACCCGTCGACGGCTTCTGGTCAGTCAGCGTCTACAACAGCGAGGGCTACTTCCAGCCGAACTCCTACGCGGCATATTCAGTGAACAGCACCTCCGCGAAGACGAGCTCGGACGGATCGATCACAATCCAGTTCGGAGCCTGCGACGGAAAAATAGTTAATTGCCTGCCAATCACCAAGGGCTGGAACTACACGGTTCGCCTGGTTCAGCCGCGACCACAGGTCCTCGATGGGACTTGGACGTTCCCGCTGGCTCAGCCGGTTGGCTGACATTTCGCAGAAGACTGATGAGGTCCTCGCTACCCTGAAATCCCATGAACCGGAGATCCGCGCGGCAGGTGTGACCCGGCTTTCTCTGTTCGGGTCCACGGCGCGCAATGACGCGGGAGCGGCTTCCGATATCGATCTTCTCGCAGCTTTCGATGAGAATCAGCGGCTCTCGCTCCTGGATCTTATCCATATCCAGAATCGCATCGCCAGTCTTCTCGGTGCCCCCGTCGATCTTATGGAAGAAGGAACTCTCAAGTCCCGCGTTCAAGCCGCCGTCGAGCGCGAGCTTATCCGTGCCTTCTAGGTATCCCGTCCGCCGCTTCGAAGACATTCTCGATAGTATTGGCAACAATCTAGTTGACTCACCTGTATATTCATGATAGTATTGGTCATGGAAACGGCTAACTTTAGGTATTCCAGTAGTTTGATGGAGGCCATCCGGGTATTCTCGGACCCCCAAGTCTGCTTGGGCGTTGTAGCCGGAGCAAAATGGGGCGCACGGGGTCCGCATTGCCCCAAGTGCGATTCCAAACGCCTTTCGTTCCTGAAAACGAGGCTGCTTTGGAAGTGTCTCGACTGCAAAAAGCAGTTCTCCGTGAAGGTCGGAACCATCTTCGAGGATTCGCCTGTGGGACTCGACAAATGGCTTTGCGCGATGTGGATGCTCGCCAACTGTAAGAACGGCGTCAGCAGCTACGAAATTGGACGCGCGTTGAAAGTGATGCAATCTACCGCGTGGTTCATGCTTCAGAGAATCAGACATGCAATGCACACTGGAAGCATCAATAAAATGACCGGCACGATTGAAGCGGATGAGAGCTTCATTGGCGCGAAGGCTCGCAACATGCACGCCGATAAACGCGCTGAAAAGATCCACGGACGCGGACCGATGGGCAAGGCGATTGTGTTCGGGCTGCTTGAACGTGAGACTGGCAAAGTCAGAATCTCGGTAGTGGGAACGCGCCGGAAGCATCACCTTCATGCCGAGATTCGAGCGAACGTCGAACCCAAGGCGGCACTGTACACAGACGCGTTGAAGTCCTACGAGGGTCTTGATGAATACACCCACAAGGTCGTGGATCATGCGGAAGCCTACATTGATGGGAACGTCCACACAAACCGGCTTGAAAACTTCTGGTCGCTTCTGAAGCGATCCATCAAGGGCACGTATGTGAGTGTTGAGCCGTTCCATTTGTTCAGATACCTTGATGAGCAATCATTTCGCTATAACGAACGGAAATCAACTGACGCAGAGCGTTTTCAAAAAGTACTTGGTTGCGTGCTGCACTACCGCTACGCAATCGGTCCTGATGCGCTGACGCAGAGCGTTTTCAAAAAGTACTTGGTTGCGTGAGCGGCAAGAGACTGACTTACGCCCGGGTGAAGGGGTGACTCGGATGTCAAAGCAAAAAGACAAGGCCGAGGAAAACACAAAACCAGCGAAGGCAAAGAAGCCGCTTGAGTATCGGCGATTCGAGAAGTTGTTAAAGCAGGTCATCAAAGCTCCTCCAATGAGAAAACGCGAGCACAATTCCACGAGTCAATAGAAACGCCGCTATGCGGCCGCATAACGATTCTCTATTTCCCTAGCCGTTTTCAGCAGATTTTCTTCGTGCTCCAGTACAGCAGTAATGAAATCTTCCTTGTTTATGTTGTCGTTCGGAACAGATAACAATGTCGAAATTCCCCTCTGTTCGCAAAGGGAGCGATGGGCGCTGTAGCGATCCCTAAGTGACATCAGCCTCATCCGTTGCCAAGGAAGCTGGTCTGCTTCACTGCCGGATAGCGAGACAAGGGCATGGGTCATGGGCCGAGCTAAATCCATCTCCGCGCGATCTGTAAGCAACTTGTTGTAGTTAGTGTTGATGATTTCCTGGAAGGTTCCCACTAGGTCCCTAGCCTCGGCTGCCAGCATCTGTAGTTGTCCGGCATAGATAAGCGTCGGGGCAGAGTTCTTTAGCAGTTCAAGCCTGCGCCTTAGTTTATTTAGATCGCCTTGCTGTACGGATACTTGTCCTACGAGTGTCTCATTCGCCATCCGTAAGACATCGGCCTTTTGTTCGTGCTGCTTCATCAGGCCGTTCACGGCTTCCGCATGTTTCTTATCCTTGGTTATATTCAAAATTAAACCGCGCACCGAACTCCATATGCTTATCGAAAACATCACTATGGCCGCGACTAGCCAAATCCAGTGGGGCAGAGTCATAGCGCTAAAATCCTTCGGTTTGATGTCGAGCCACACAAGGATGCAAGCGAGCGCACCGAGGACAAGGATGGTCTCAGCGACGAAGGCAGCGATCGATTTGACCGAAAACATTCTAGGCAACACCTCCAGAGGGGAAGCGTTCTAGGCAATGGAACAGCTTCGCCTTCGATTGTAGCAGACTCAGGTGAGTCAACTGTGTTGTTGCCATAGTATTGCCCGGATCGAACGTTTCACCGCCGGAATGGATTTCGCAACATTCTCCTCTAACGAACTGGCAGTCTATGCCGTAGATCATGCCTTGCTCATCTTAAGCGAGGCCGCGGCCAAACTCGGTGAGCAAGCCGAACAGCTCTGCCCCGAGATCGTCTGGGCGGATATCCGGGGTCTCGGCAATCGATTCCGCCACGACTATGACAACATCAAACTGACGCGCATTTGGCTCATCGTCGAGAAAGACCTGGAGCCGGCGAAACTGAACGCTTATTCCGGAAGGAATCCGAACAGCATTCCGGGATGATCCCGAACACCATCGGAGCGTAGCGACGCTGGCATCTCGCTTGTGCAGGAAGTGTTCGGCTTCGTCAAGAGGACCCAATCCGCAGCGAAGCGAAGGGAGGGTGCCGCAAGCGGAGAAAGGGGTGCGGGGAAAGGGGCGGTAGCCCTTGTCCCCGCCTCAGCACGCAGTCAATTCCGGAGCGTGACAGCGCTCCAGATATTGGCGGTTAACTCCGGATTGCCGGCGATCCAGTCAGGGGCTATGAGAGTCGAGCGCCTTGGCTTCGCCCCATCCGGAAGGGTTAATCGAAATGTCGTCTCTGGAGGTCACATAACTATGTGAAAGGGTTCACTTATCAAACTGGTGAAAAATTTTAGCAATAACAGTCCAGCCGTTATCAAGTTTAAGAAACGTTAGATATTCGGTGCAATCACTCCCGATCGCATCATTTTCCGTAACAAGTCGCACGGCTGCGGTGGTTGGCGTTATGTCAAGCACATCGACATGAGAATCAATCTCAGGGGATTTACCATGGTCCTTAATAAAGTCAACCGCAGGATTACCGGCCCCGCCCATAAGCTCATCATTGACAGTGCCGTACGTCACAGCATTCTTATGGAAGATACCCGCCATCATATCGACGCTACCGATGCGCAAGGCCTCAACATATTTGGCGACAATGTCGCAAATATCTCTATACTCCTTAGCTGGCACTTTTTTTTGACTCACAGCCCACTCCTACTCCTCTTAATGTAGTCACCGGAACTCCGATGCGGAATAAAGTATAGCGCGGAGAAGTACTCAGCGTTCCTTTGCCGCGGGTCGGGCTGGTCCAGTTTGGAGTGCTGCCCGTCGGCCAAGAGCTCGGATTACGCGCAAACCGGAAGTTGTGCCTTTCGCCAATACAATACAAAAAGCCCCGGCTCTCGCCGGGGCTTTTTCTTAATCGGGCAACGTCCTACTCTCCCACACACTTGGCGCGTGCAGTACCATCGGGGCTGAAGGGCTTAACTTCCGTGTTCGGGATGGGAACGGGTGGGACCCCCTCGCTACAATCACCCAAAGGTCGCATTTGATTTCGCCCGCACAACGGGTCCAACCCTGTGCGAGCTGAAATCGCCGAAGCGCAAAGCGCTCCGACTCAGAATATTGACGGGGCAACCACAATCTACTCTATATCCACAGTAAAATTTTATGGTCAAGCCGAACGGGCTATTAGTAACGGTAAGCTCAACGTGTTACCACGCTTCCACATCCGTCCTATCGACGTGGTCGTCTTCCACGGCCCTTCTTAGCTTTCGCTTGGGAGATCTCATCTCGGGGAAGGTTTCGCGCTTATATGCCTTCAGCGCTTATCCCGACCAGACTTCGCTACCCAGCTATGCCACTGGCGTGACAACTGGATCACAAGAGGTCTGTTCAGCCCGGTCCTCTCGTACTAAGGCCAACCCCCCTCAAATCTCCTACGCCCACCACAGATAGGGACCGAACTGTCTCGCGACGTTCTGAACCCAGTTCACGTACCGCTTTAATAGGCGAACAGCCTAACCCTTGGGAGCTTCTACACCCCCAGGATGCGATGAACCGACATCGAGGTGCCAAACCGGAGCGTCGATGTGAACTCTTGACTCCGATCAGCCTGTTATCCCCGGCGTACCTTTTATCCGTTGAGCGATGGCCCTTCCATACAGAACCACCGGATCACTATGTCCTACTTTCGTACCTGCTTGACTCGTTGGTCTCGCAGTTAACCTAGTTTATGCCATTGCACTCGATGGAGGATTTCCAAACCTCCTGAACTAAGCTTCGAGCGCCTCCGTTACCGTTTAGGAGGCGACCGCCCCAGTCAAACTACCCGCCTACCAATGTCCTTCTCCCGGATTACGGGAGTAAGTTAGAATCACAGAATGCTCAGGGTGGTATCTCACCGGTGGCTCCCCCGAATCCAAAAATCCGGGTTCAAAGCCTCCCACCTATTCTGCGCAGAGCACCCCATAATTCATTGATAGGGTATAGTAAAGGTGCACGGGGTCTTTCCGTCTTGTGGCGGGCATCCGGCGTCTTCACCGGAACCACAAATTCGCCGGGCAGATTGTTAAGACAGTCGTCAGATCGTTACGCCATTCGTGCAGGTCGGAACTTACCCGACAAGGAATTTCGCTACCTTAGGACCGTTATAGTTACGGCCGCCGTTCACCGGGGCTTCAGTTCAAAGCTTCGCCTTGCGGCTAACCTCTCCCTTTAACCTTCCGGCACCGGGCAGGCGTCAGCCCCTATACGTCGTTTTCGACTTTGCAGAGACCTGTGTTTTTGTTAAACAGTCGCCTGACGCGTTTCGCTGCGACCCCTATTGCTAGAGGTACTCCTTTTCCCGAAGTTACGGAGCTAATTTGCCTAGTTCCTGAACAATCCATCACCCGAGCGCCTGAGAATATTCTTCTCGTCCACCTGTGTCGGTTTGTGGTACGGATACTAAAAACTCTCCTTAGCGGATTTTCCTGGCAGACGGCCGGGCGGATTTCCCTTTCCCAACCTCGTTTCACCCCTCCTTTGAAACCATTGCGCAGAGGGATTTACACGCTGCGTCCCCGCATCGGTCTTGATCGAGCTTCAGTAGTCACGGAATATTAACCGTGTGTCCATCGGCTACGCCTTTCGGCCTCACCTTAGGCTCCGACTAACCCTGAGCGGATTAACCTTTCTCAGGAATCCTTAGACTTACGGCGACCAGGGTTCTCACCTGGTTTCTCGCTACTTATGCTGGCAGAGTCTCTTCCTAACGATCCAGTGCTGCTTACGCTACACCTTCACATCGGTTAAGAATGCTCTCCTACCACGCGTTGACGCTCCGAAGAGCGCCCCGCATCCATAACTTCGGTACCATGCTTGAGCCCCGATGGATTGTCGGCACCGAGCGGCTCGACCAGTGAGCTGTTACGCTTTCTTTAAAGGATGGCTGCTTCTAAGCCAACCTCCTGGCTGTCTGAGCCTCTCGACTTCCTTTCCCACTTAGCATGAATTTAGGGACCTTAGTTGATGGTCTGGGCTCTTCCCCTTTCGACGACGAAGCTTAGCCCCCGCCGTCTGACTCCCGCGCTTGACGTGTACGGCATTCGAAGTTTGGTTGAATTCGGTAACCTGGGAAGGCCCCTAGTTCATCCAGATCTCTACCACCGCGACGGACCACGCGAGGCTAGCCCTAAAGCTATTTCGGAGAGAACGAGCTATCACGGAATTTGATTAGCCTTTCACCCCTACCCTCAGCTCATCCGAGCTGTTTTCAACCAACACCGGTTCGGACCTCCAGTCGCTGTTACACGACCTTCATCCTGGCCAAGGGTAGATCATCCCGCTTCGCGTCCAATCCCAGCGACTAAATCGCCCTATTCAGACTCGCTTTCGCTTCGGCTCGCTTTCGCTTAACCTTGCCACTGAGATTGACTAGCCAGCTCATTATTCAATAGGCACGAGGTCAGGCCTTCTCCTTGCGGAGCATAGCCCTCCCACTGCTTGTAAGCATGCGGTTTCAGGTACTATTTCACTCCCCTCGCAGGGGTTCTTTTCACCTTTCCCTCACGGTACTAGTTCACTATCGGTCGCAAGTGAGTATTTAGCCTTACCGGATGGTCCCGGTAGATTCCCGCAGGGTTCCACGTGTCCCGCGGTACTTAGGAGCCACTTGAAAGAGGATTGCATTTTCATATACGGGGCTGTCACCCTCTATGGCCGGACTTTCCAGACCGTTCTATTAACACTTTCCTATCCCTCGTTTAACCATCCAAGCTCTGCAGCACAGAGCTCAGATGATTATTGTGGTCCTGCAACCCCGGACTCTCCTTGCGGATCGTCCGGTTTAGGCTGTTCCGAGTTCGCTCGCCACTACTATCGGAATCACGGTTGTTTTCTTCTCCTTCGGGTACTGAGATGGTTCACTTCCCCGAGTTCGCTTTGCCCGGCTATGTATTCACCGGACAATAAGCCGCGTTCATACGGCTTGGGTTCCCCCATTCGGAAATCCCCGGATCACAGATTGCTTGCATCTCCCCGAGGCATATCGCAGCTAGCCACGTCCTTCATCGCCTACTTGCGCCAAGGCATCCACACGCATGCCCTTAGTAGCTTGACCATAAAATTTACTCTAAACACAGAGTAGATAAACGACTTTAAAATCGTTTATGTCT